>JAUJMO010000001.1:0-6106 GCA_030446805.1 Caulobacteraceae bacterium
CGGCCGCCGTGGGCGCCGACCCTGAGCCGGCGGGGGCTGTGGTGACCGCCTCCGGGCGGCTCCGCGCCAATTCGGCCTTGAGCGTCTCCAGCGCCGTTTCCAGCGCTCGGATGCGGGCCTCAACGTCTTGGGGCGCGCGCGTCTGCGCGGCGGCGGGGGACAGGGCGAAGAGGCTCGCCGCAGCGCCGAGAGCAAGCCGCCCGCCGCAGTGGCGCATTCATTCCTCCCCTGAGTACGCGCCTATTAGGCCGCGCCGCACCGCGTTCAACGTAGCCCGCGCCGAAAGATGTAGCCGGGGCTACATTCTGGGGCAAGAGCGGTGCTGTCGGCGCGGCGTGCCTCCCGAGCAACTTGCGTAAGGGGCCAGTCGCTTCGGTGGACCTTCGGTCAATCGGGGCTGTGCTGGTCGCTCTGGGGCGAAAGGGCAGTCCTTCTGGCCCGCGCTACGAAACGCCGCTTCTGGGAAGTCGGCTGGCGCTCGTTGACCCTGTAGCAGCTGCAGGGTTCATAGAGCCGCCGCGTTGTCGACGTGCGTTCGGACCAAAGCTCTATGATCGTTCCCCCCCGGCCTCTCTCGTCTCAAGGGCGAGTGTCGGCCCTCGTCGCTTCCGTTGCGGTCATTGGGGCTGTGCTAACGAGCGTGTCTGGTTCGGCCGCTCATGCCCAAGAGGCTGAGGAGGTTCAGGAAGCCGAGGCGCCCGACGAGGCGGCCGAGGTTGAGGAAGTCGTCGTCCAGGGCACGCGAACTTCCCGACGTGTCGGCGACGAGCCGATCCGGGTCGAGGTGCTGAACCGGGAGGAGATTGAGGAGAAGATCCTCATGCGGCCCGGGAACATCGCCATGGTGCTGAGCGAAACGGGCGGGCTGCGGGTCCAGGTCACCTCACCCGCGCTGGGAGCGGCCAACATCCGCGTTCAGGGCCTCAACGGCCGTTACACCCAGCTGTTGGCCGACGGTCTACCCCTCTATGGCGGCCAGGCGTCGTCGCTCGGGCTGCTGCAGATTCCGCCGACCGACCTTGGCCAGGTGGAAGTGATCAAGGGCGCCGCGTCGGCTCTCTACGGCGCGTCCGCGCTCGGCGGCGTCATCAACCTGGTCTCGCGCCGTCCCGGCGACGCGCTGGAAACCGAACTCCTGCTCAACGCCACAACCCGCAACGGCCAGGACGCGACGGCTTACCTGTCCTCACCCCTCGACGCTGGCTGGAGCGGCTCTCTGACGGGCGGTCTTCATCGCCAGACGCGGCAGGACCTCGACGAGGACGGCTGGGCCGACATCGCCGCCTACGAGCGCTGGACGCTCCGGCCGCGCTTGTTCTGGGAAGGAGAGGGCGGGGCGACCGCTTTCTTGACCCTGGGCGCCACGGCGGAGGATCGCCGCGGCGGCACGGCGCCCGGCCGCGTCGTCCCAGACGGTCGACCGTTCCCGCAGGGGCAGGACACCGAGCGACTTGACGCCGGTCTGGTCGTCGCTGTTCCGGTAGGCGCCGTCGCCATCCTGAACCTGCGCGCGTCGGCTATGAAGCAGAACCACGTTCACCGCTACGGTGAGGTGATCGAAGACGATCGCCACGACACGCACTTCGTAGAGGCCGCGCTGTCGGGGGAGACGGGGCGGACCGCCTGGGTGGGCGGGCTCGCCGTGCAGCGCGACGCCTACCAGAACCGCGCCTTCCCCGCCTTTGATTACGTCTACACCGTGCCGGGCCTGTTCGCGCAGGCTGAGCATCGTTTGAGCGACGCTCTGACCTTGGCCGCCAGCGGCCGCCTCGACGCCCACAGCGACTATGGCCCGCGACTGAGCCCGCGCGTGTCGGCGCTCTATCGTCCGGGTCCCTGGACGGTCCGCGCCTCCTACGGCCGCGGCTTCTTCGCACCGACCCCCTTTGTAGACGAGATCGAAGCGGCCGGGCTGTCCCGCCTCGAACCCCTGAACGGCCTCCAAGCCGAACTCGGCCAAACCGCCTCGCTGGACGTGGGCTATGATCGCGGGCCGTTGGAGGCCAACGCCACCCTGTTCGCGTCGGACCTCGAACACACGACGCGCGTGGAGCCGACCGGCCCCGAACGCGCCCGGTTGGTGGACGTGTCCGGCGGCACGAGCACGCGCGGCGCCGAGCTGCTGCTCCGATACCGCTTGGGCGAGTTCACCGCCACGAGCAGCTATGTCTTCGTGGATGCGTCGGAGCCTGCTCCCTCCGGCATGGGACGCCGCGACCTCCCGCTCACACCTCGTCATAGCGCGGGGGTGGTGGGCGTCTGGGAGCGCGAGGACGTGGGCCGGCTTGGGTTTGAAGCCTACTACACCGGGCGCCAGGCGCTCGATGACAACCCGTATCGGACGCAAAGCCGCCCCTACTTCGAGCTGGGACTCCTGGGCGAGATCGCGGTGGGCGACGCTCGCCTGTTCGTCAACGCGGAGAACCTGCTGAACGTCCGCCAGACCAAATACGACCCGCTCCTGCGCCCGGCTCGGGCGCCGGACGGCCGCTGGACGGTCGACGTGTGGGCGCCGACCGAGGGCTTCATCGTCAACGCGGGCGTCCGGCTCCGGTTTGGGGGAGAGTGACGCGCTGGTGGCGGTCCGGCGACGCTCAGCTCACCTTCCGAGCGCCGGGTCTTGTGTGGAGACCCGCATCGAGACACAGCGCGAGGCGAACGCCGGTTCTGCTCCGAGACGAGGGTCGCGCGAGTGGCTGGTCAGCGGAGCTCCTCTGCCGCGCGTCGAAGCCGGGTGCATTCCCGCGGGAGTTGCAAGCGCCTCGGGGCCGTGTAGCCTGCCTGAGCTATCGGAGTGAGTTGATGAGACGCTTGCTGCCGGCCCTGTGCGCGGCTTGGGTGGCGTGGAGCGGAGGCGCTCACGCCGATGAGAAGCTCCGGTTCGGTCCGCCCGCGGCCTGGGTCAAGCCAGCGGACCTGCCCGCCCCCGACTCCGCACAGGCCCAGAGCGCCGTGCAGGTGCTGTTGGGCGACGCCCAGACCCGGTTCGGACCGGCCTCAGCCGACTATTACGTCGAGCAAGCCGTGCTGATCCAGACTCCGCAGGGCCTTGCCGCTCTGGGCGCGCTAAGCCTGTTGTGGAAGCCGGACACGGACGCCGTCACCGTTCACAAAGCGCAGGTGATCCGGGCCGGTCAGGTCGTGGATCTACTAGCCAACGGCCAGACGTTCACGATCCTCCGGCGCGAGCAGAACCTCGAAGCCTCCATGCTTGACGGGCAGCTTACCGCCACCCTGCAGCCGGAAGGGCTGCAGGTGGGCGATGTCGTGGATCTGGCCTACACCCTGACCCGCGTCGACCCGGTCATGGAGGGCCACGCCGAGCATCTGGCCAGTCTGGCCTCGCCGACGCCCATTCGGCGGCTGCGATTTCGCGCGCTCTGGCCCAAGTCGCGCCCCTTGAAGTGGCGCAAGACCGACGGGCTCGCATCGGCGAAAGTCTCGACCCTCGGCTCCGAAACCGAGCTGGTGATGGAGATGACAAACGCCGTCGCGCCGGAGCCGCCCAGGTTGGCGCCCGCACGCTTTTCCGAACTCGGCCAGCTTGAGCTCAGCGATTACAGCGACTGGGGCCAAGTTTCCGCGTTTTTGGCGCCCCACTACGCCCGTGCCGCCGTTCTGATGGAGGGTTCGCCGCTCCGGACGGAGATCGACAAGATCAAGGCGGCGTCACGCGATCCCAAGGTGCGCGCGGCCGCCGCGCTGCGGCTGGCGCAGGACCAGGTTCGCTACGTCTATCAGGGCATGGACAACGCGGGCTATGTGCCGGCGACCGCGGATGCGACCTGGTCGCGGCGCTTCGGCGACTGCAAGGGCAAGACGGCGCTGCTTCTGGCGCTCCTGGCCGGAGTGGGGGTGGAGGCGGAGCCCGCGCTGGTCAGCGTGAGCCACGGTGACGGGCTGGAGGCCCGGCTGCCGATGCTGGCGATCTTCGACCACGTCCTGGTCCGTGCGGTTGTGGATGGCAGGGTCTACTGGCTGGACGGCACGCGGCAGGGCGACGCTGATCTCGATCTTCTCCGGGTCCCGCTGTACCGCTGGGCCCTGCCGGTCCGGCGCACCGGAGCGCGACTGGAGCCGCTAACAGTGCGGCCGCTCGAACAACCGGACTCGGCTATCCGGCTTCGGGTGGACGCTTCGGCCGGCCTGTTCGCCCCGGCTCCGGTTCAGGCGGACATGCTGTTGCGAGGCGACCAGGCTACGGCTGTAAACCTCAGCCTGAGCGGTGCCTCTCGGGCGGACGTCGACAAGGCCCTGAAGGCGTATTGGTCGGAGCAGCTGGACGGCTACGACGTCAAGACCGTGGCCTTTGCGTTCGAACCGCGGACCGGCGAGGCTCGACTGTCTATGACCGGCGCGGCGACGCTCGCGTGGACGCCCAATGGTCAGGGCGCGGCTTTCCACTACCCGATGCTGGGTCGCTTGGGGTGGAACCTCGATCTTAAACGCGAGCCGGGCCCCCGCGCGGACGCGCCCTTCGCGGTTGAACACCCCACTTTCGAGGAGGTGGAGCAGGTCATCGTGCTCCCCAGGGGAGGCGAAGGGTTCAGCACGGACGCGGCGGACGTGGACAAGACCCTGGCCGCCATCGCCTTCCGTCGGACGGTGCGGCTAGACAAGGGCGTGTTCACCGTTCGCGCCAGCAGCCGTAGCCTTCGATCGGAGTTCCCCGCCTCCGAGGCGGCGGCTTCCAAGGCCGGACTTGCGGCGCTGGCCGACGCGACCGTCTTCATCCGAGCGCCTGCCGCTTATGATCCCACGAAGCAGGACATCGCAGCGCTTCGTGAGAGCACTCCGGGGACAGCGGAAGAGTTCCTGAGGCGGGGCATCGCGTTCGCGCAGGGGGGCGAGGCTGAGCGGGCCATGAAGGATTTCGACGAGGCGATCCGGCTAGAGCCGACGCTCGCCTGGGCCTATGTGGTCCGGTCCCGAGCGCACCTGGAGGCGTTCAAGATGGACGCCGCACTGGCCGATGCGAACAAGGCGGTCGGGCTGAACCCGACGGACCCGCACGCGCTTCTGGCGCGCGGGTCCGTTCACCTGAATCGCAGAGATGGACAGGCGGCGCTCCAGGCCTTCGATGAAGCGGCCAAGCTCCTGCCGCGAGACGCCGCCGTGCTGGCGGCCAGGGCCTCGGCCCTGGCTCTCAACCGGGAGTATGACCAGGCGCTCCAGGCCGCGGCTCAAGCGCTCGAGCTCGACCCGGAGCAGCCGGAGGCCTACTTCACCCGCGCGGACGTTTTCCGCGCCAAGGGAGATCGGGAGGCCGCGGTGCGTGAGCTCGACAGAGTTCGCGCTCTCCATCCCCGAGACCGGGACCTCCTCAACCGACGGGGTCAGGCCCTGCTGGGCATGGCGCGCAAGGCCGAGGCTTTCGAGTCCTTCACGCAGTCGCTGGCCCTCGGGCCGACGCTGGACGGCTACCTGGGTCGCGCCCAGGCTCGCAAAGAGGGGGAACGCGCGCAGCAACTTCAGGACATCGCTCTGGCTGAGGAGTTGGACCCGACGGCGGCCGAACCGGCCCTGGTCCGGGCCAAGGTCCTCATCTCCGACGGGAAATTCGATCAGGCCGTCCAGACGCTCGGCACCGCTCTGAAGAGAGGCGCTGACGAGATGACGAGCCTACAGCTTCGCGCCCAGGCGCTGGCGGGGGCGGGCCAGTATGGACGGGCCATCGCCGACCGGGATCGCATCAACAGCTTGGATCCGAACAACCCGAGGCTGCTGAACGAGAGTTGCTGGACGAAGGCGACAGGCGGCCGCGCCTACGAAGCCGCCCTGTCGGACTGCAATCGCGCGCTTGAGCTCAGTCCCGGCTCGGCCGCCACGCTCGACAGTCGCGGCTTCGCCTTGCTGGGCTTGAACAGACTGGAGGAGGCGATCAAGGACTTCGACGCCGCCCTCGCGGTCCAGCCCGACCAGGCCGCGTCCTTCTACGCGCGGGGGGTGGCCAAGCGGCGCAAGGGAGACGTTGCCGGCGGCGACGCCGACCTCCTTAGAGCCCGAAGCCTCAGGCCCGAGATCGACGCCCAGTATAAGGAGTTCGGGCTCACGCCCTGAGCGCGCCCTCTCCTTTCACCCTACCTGTTCAGCCGTCCCGGGACTG
>JAUJMO010000001.1:6206-36098 GCA_030446805.1 Caulobacteraceae bacterium
ACGCCCTGAGCGCGCCCTCTCCTTTCACCCTACCTGTTCAGCCGTCCCGGGACTGAAGCGAAGTTCGTGGGGTGGTGGAAAGCCGATCATCGTGATGCTGCGCGCAGACACATGTTGACGCGATCGCCCTTCGGCCGACGGTCTGTCCGCCGCTCGGACGGACACCGACCACAGCCGTTCTGTCGGGGAACGGGCGAAGATGCACACGCAGATGGGCGCCTAGCGCTTCGGGGCTGGCCTCGCGCGGAACCAAGCATGGGTCCCAACTGGCCCGCCCAGTGCCGTCAGGAGACAGGATCTTGGAAAGAAGAATGGTGGGTGATGTTGGGTTCGAACCAACGACCCGCTGATTAAGAGTCAGCTGCTCTACCGACTGAGCTAATCACCCGTACCGCGTCCCTGCCGGGCGAGGAAGCGGCTAGATAGCGGTTTCAGCGGTGAAGGCAAGGCGAAGCATGGCTCGACGCGACATCACCGGGGCGGTGGATTTCGCCTATCTCGAAAATTACGCGGCCGGGGACCAGGGCCTGGTCGACGAGGTTCTGGCCTTGTTCCGGGAGCAGGCGGCGCTCTGGGCCCCCTTGATCGATGCGGACGCCGAGGGGTGGGCCGACGCGGTGCACACGCTGAAAGGCGCGGGCAGGGGGGTGGGCGCCTTTGCACTCGGGGCGGCGTGCGAGGCGGCGGAAGCGCCGGAGCTGGAGCCGGCGCTGCGGGCCGTGCGCCTGGCCGCCGTCAGGGATGCGCTGGATGCGGCGCTGGCCGACATCGCGGCCTATGCGCACGAGCGCGCCTTGCAGAGCTTGCGTACGCCCTAGCCGTGCAGGCGTTCGTGCGCCTGGAGCTCATAGGCGATGCAACGGTCGATCAGCAGGCGCCACACCGGTTCGGCCACCTCGGCGGGCAGGCCGTCGCGGGCGGCGGCTGCGAGGACCTTGGCCACGACATCCTCGATGCGGTTCTCGTCGCGCACGGCGCCGCGGTCCGGCTTGATTCGCGCGGCGGCGTCCATGTAGCGGACCCGTTCGGCCAGCACCGCCACCAGTGCGCGGTCCAAGGCGTCCACGCCCGCGCGGACCTCAGTCATGGCGCGGCAGGCCTCGGGGTCGGGGCGCCCTTCGATGTCCGCCAGCACACGTTCGCTCAGTTCGTTCATGCGCGGCTGTGTAGCGACCCGCCCTGGGCGCCGCCACCTCCAGGCGCCTTGGCGGCGGCCTTGGCCGGCCGCGATCCCGGGACTATCTGCGGCGCATGCAAGACACGGCCGCCAGCTCCGCCGCCGGGATCGCGCCGGCGGTGTCCTCCCTTGTCCGTCCCGAGCCCACCGCCGCCTATTCGGTGGAGACCGTGCTCTGGGTGCGGCGCTGGACGGACCGGCTGTTCTCCTTCGCCTTGACCCGGCCGGACTCGTTCCGCTTCCGCTCGGGCGAGTTCGTGATGGTGGGCCTGCCGCCGGCCCCCGGTGAGAAGAAACCCGTGCTCCGGGCCTATTCCATCGCCAGCCCGCATTTCGCCGAGGAACTGGAGTTCCTGTCCATCGTGGTGGAGGACGGCCCGCTCACCTCTCGCCTGCAGCACATCCAGCCGGGCGATCCCGTCCTCTTGGGCCGCAAGCCCACGGGCACCTTGGTGCTGGACGCGCTCAAGCCCGGCCGCCGCCTGTTTCTGATCGGAACAGGCACTGGGCTGGCGCCCTGGCTGTCGGTGGCGCGCGATCCTGAAGCCTATGAGCGGTTCGAGCGCGTGATCATCACCCACACGGTGCGCAACGTGGCCGACCTCGCCTACCGCGACCTGCTGGAAGCGGAGATCCTTCACGACGAACTGATCGGGGAGCAGGCGCGCGCGCAGCTGACCTACTACCCCACGGTCACCCGCGAGCCGTTCAGGCACGCTGGCCGCATTACGGAGCGCGTCCAATCCGGCGCCTGTTTCACGGACCTGGGCCTGGAGCGTGCGGGCTTTCACCCGGGGGAGGACCGCATCATGCTCTGCGGCTCCATGGCCATGATCAAGGAGTTCGCCGCCCTGCTCGAGGCTCAGGGCCTTGTGGAAGGCTCCAACGCCGAGCCCGGAGACTTCGTCCTGGAACGCGCCTTCGTGGGCTAGACGCCCCCCACCCGCAGGGCGGAGGAGGAGCTTTCAACCTCAGCCCTTGGCCGTGTCGACCTTGGCGTAGGTTCGGCCGGCCGGGGGGCAGCCCTTGAAGCTCCCGGCCCGGGTCACGGTGAGGCGCTTGAGGTTGTGCGGCATGGCCGGCTTCATCGAGCCCCGGCCCGTGCCGGTGAAAAGGTCGATCTTGCTGCCCTTGATGCCGCCGCCGGTGTCCGATGCGTACCAGACCCCGTCGTGCACGCCGCCGCCCGGCAGGCGCATGCCCACCGTTTCCTTGATGAAGAGCTTGCTGCGCTTGGGCACGATGCGCGGATCGATCGCGACGGTCCGCAGGGGCACGGGCGTGCAGCCGAGACTGTCGCGGCCCGAGGCGCCGCCGCCGCCTGCGTGATAGAGCCGGGCTTGCAACCTCCAGCCGCTTACTGCGTTTCTCGCTTGTGAAACCAGGGTCCCGACGTCCCCCACCGGGGCGGTCTTGGATCCAGCGAGGGCTTCCCCCGACGCTCCGGCGATGACGGCCAGAGCGAGGGACGCAGTAAGAACAGGTCGCAAGAGCGGCCTCGTGTGCTGTTGATGATGGCCCCCCGTACAGCAACCGCCGTTAACGAATCAACCCCGGGCGAAGGTTCCCGTGCTCAGCGTGCGACATCGCCGCACCTAGCAACAAAGAACATCTCGCCCTGAACACGGGGAATCCGGCCCTGATCTACATGGGATTCAGGGCGTCCCGCCCTGGACTTGGCGGGGATTTTCTAAGCTGGGCCGGGAGGGGCTGAGCTTGCGGGACTTGGCCTTTGCGCCCGGGGGCGGCTATGTCAGGGCGGTCGGTCGGCGCGGTGGTCGGAGGTGCTCCGGCCTGGGCCAACCCTCTTTTCCGACGCGAGTGTCCCGATGAAACGCCTGGGCCTGCTGGCCGCCTTGCTCCTGTCGGCTGCGGCGACCGACGCCTCCGCCTGGGGCGCCACCGGCCACCGGGTGATCGGGGAGGTCGCCGTTCAGGCGCTGCCGCCCGAACTGCCCGCCTTCCTTCGCTCTCCGGACGCGGCGGCGGAGATCGGCGAGCTGGCGCGCGAACCCGACCGCTCGCGCGGCGCCGGCCGCATCCATGACCATCAGCGCGACGCGGCCCACTTCGTCGACGTCGACGACAGCGGCCTGATTCTGGGCGGCCCCCCGCTGACGGCGCTCCCGCCCACGCGGCTGGACTTCCAAAAGGCGCTGGCCGCGGCGGGCACGGACGAGGTCAAGGCTGGCTATCTGCCCTACGCCATCGTGGACGGCTGGCAGCAGCTGGTGAAGGACTTCACCCATTGGCGGATCCTCCACGCGGCGGAGCAGCGCGCGACCGACCCCGGCCGCCGCGCCTGGCTGGCCCAGGACCGCCGCAGGCGCGAAGCCCTGATCCTCAACAATCTGGGCGTCTGGGCCCACTATGTGGGCGACGCCAGCCAGCCCCATCACCTGTCGGTCCACTACAACGGCTGGGGACCCTTCCCAAACCCGCGCGGCTATACGCAGGAGAAGGTGCACGGGCCGTTCGAGGGCGCTTTCGTGCGCGCCAATCTGACAGGGGCGGCGATGGCTCGCGCCCTGCCGGCCTACCAGCCCTGCACCAAGGCGATCGAGGCCTGCACCGTGGCCTATCTGCAGGCGACCTCCGCCAAGGTCATTCCCTATTATGAGCTGGAGAAGGCGGGCGGTTTCCGCCAGGGCGACGCGCGTGGGCGCGCCTTTGCAGCGGAACGGGTCACGGCCGGCGCGGCCGCGCTCCGGGACCTGACCGCCGACGCCTGGCGCGCCAGCGCCGCGGGCTCCATCGGCCGTCCCGAGGTCAAGGTGGCCGATGTCGAAGCCGGCCGCGTCGATCCCTGGGAAGCACTCTACGGAACGGATTGATGGACGCCATCGAGCAACCGCAGTTCGGCACGCCTGAACCCGGCCTGGAGCACAGGGATCGCCCCTGCGCCTACGGCCTCGCCGTCCGCTGGGGCCGCTTGGCCGTGGTGCACGTGGGCCTGCCCGGCGAGCATCGCCATTACGATCTTCCCGGCGGCGCCCTGGACCCCGGGGAGGAGGAGGCCGCCGCCCTGGTCCGCGAATTCGGCGAGGAAACCGGCTTGGTGGTGAGCGCGGGTGCGGTTCTCGCCCGCGCCGACCAATTGCTCACGCTCCAGAGCGGGGAGGCGGTGAACAACCGCTCCGTCTTCTTCGAAACCGAGGTGAACGGCCGCGCCCCGGGCCTCCAGATCGAGCCGGACCACATGCTGGTCTGGCTCCGCCCCGAATACGCGCTCCGCCGTCTGCGTCACGCCAGCCACGCCTACGCCGTGGCGGTATGGCTCCGCGCCAACGGCTAAAGGAGGCAGGCCGCCCTCGCTCGGGCACGCCTTTCGCCCCAAGCCCGGCCCGGTCAGGGTGGCGCGCCTGGCCGGACCGCCCTAGGAACGCGGTGGATTTCCGGGCGGAGCGCGCATTGATGGACACCCGCCGCCTCGACCAGCTGACCGGCCTGCTGGACCGGGCGGTGGCCCAGTTCGACGGACCCGAGATCGCGGCCCTGCTCCGGCACGGGAGCGGCGCCGGGGCGGGGACGAATTGGGTGTCCGACCTTTCGGGCGAGAGCGCGGCGGTGCTGGCGCGGGCGTTCAGCTGTCGCGCGCTTCTGGCCAACATCGCCCAGGACGCCCCCGGCCGAAGCGAGGACGCCGACGCCCCCAGCCTGACGGCCGTGCTGGAGGACCCGGCGGCCCGCTCCGCTCTGGAGGGGCTGGCGGTCGTTCCCGTGCTCACGGCCCATCCCACCGAGGTGCGCCGTCGATGCGTGGTGGATCGCGAACTGGAGATCGGCCGTCTGCTCGCAGCGGGGGAGGATGCCGGGCTCGCGCGCGAGGTGGCCCTGCTCTGGCGTACGCGCCTGCACCGCCCCGAGCGGATCACGGTGCGCGACGAGATCCGCAACGCCCTGTCCACGGTGCGCCAATCGATGCTGCCCGCCTTGGTCGATCTTTACAGCAACTGGTCGACCCTGGGCGAGGCGGGGCGCTTTCCGCCCGTGCTCAAGCTGGGCTCCTGGCTGGGCGGCGACCGGGACGGCCACCCCGGCGTGGACGGGGACAGCCTGCGGCTGGCGCTCCGCTCCCAGTCCCGGGTCATCCTGGACTTCTACGCAGGCGAGCTGCGCGCCCTGTGGTCCGACCTGGCGCTCTCCACCGCCTATCTGAAGGTCGGCGAGGCGGTCCGAGCGCTCGCCGCCGCCGACCCGAACCCCTCACCCCACCGCGCCGACGAGCCTTATCGCCTGGCGCTGGAGCACATCTTCAACCGGCTGTCGGCCTCCGCCCAGCGCCTGGCCGGCGGGCCCGTGGCGTTTGCGCTGGGCCCGTCCACGGCCGAACCCTACGCCGGGCCCGAGGCTTTCGCCGCCGACCTGCAGGTCATCGCCGACTCGCTGGCGGCCTGGGGCGGCGAAGCCCTGGTCGGCGCCCGGCTGGAGACCCTGCTGGAGGTGATCCGCGCCTGCGGCTTCCACCTGCTGGCGGTGGACCTGCGCCAGAACGCCGATGTGCACGAGGTGGTGGTGGCCGAGCTGCTGGCCCGCGCGGGGGTGGAGCCGGATTACCTAGCCTTGGACGAACCCGCGCGTGTGCGCGTGCTCCTGGGGGAGTTCGCCCACGACCGCCCGCTTCGATCCCCCTTCATCACCTACTCGGCGGTCGCTACGCGGGAACTGGCCATCCTGGACGCCGCGGCGGAAGCCGTGCGCGCCTACGGTTCCGCCGCGATCGGCGCCTATGTGGTCTCCAAATCGGCCACGGTGTCCGACCTTCTGGAGCCCTTGGCGCTGCTGGCCCAGGTGGGCCTGGCGCGCGGAGGACCGACGCCTACGGCCGAGATCCGCGTCACCCCCTTGTTCGAGACCATCGCCGACCTGGAGAACGGGCCAGGGGTGATCGCCGCCTGGCTGGAGCTGCCCCTGGCGGAGAGTCTGCTGGGCGCCGCGCCCCGGCAGGAGGTCATGCTGGGCTACTCCGACAGCAACAAGGACGGCGGCTTTCTCGCTTCCCGGCGCGGGGCGGCGGTGGCCGCCTCGCGTTTGGCGCAGGTGTGCGCCGCGGCCGGCGTGCGGTTGCAGCTGTTCCACGGCCGCGGCGGCTCGGTGGGCAGAGGGGGCGGCCCCGCCGCCGAGGCGGTGCTGGCCCAGCCCGCGGGCACGGTGCAGGGCGGCCACCGCATCACCGAGCAAGGTGAGATGATCGCCCGTCGCTACGGCGACCGCTCCACCGCCCGGCGCAATCTGGACGGCCTGGCCGCCGCCACCTTGCTGGCCACGCTCAAGACGGAAAACGACCCCGCCGCACTCGAGCACGCAGCCGCCGCCGACCGGCTGGCGGCGGCGGCGTTTCGCGCCTTTCGCGCCCTGGCCTACGACGATCCCGGTTTCGAGGACTTCTTCTGGGCGGCCACGCCGGTCGCGGAGATCGCGGAGCTGAACGTGGGTTCCCGTCCGGCGTCGCGGACCCAGAGCCGCCGCATCGAAGACCTGCGCGCCATCCCCTGGGTGTTCGCCTGGTCCCAGGCGCGGTTCATGCTGCCGGCCTGGTACGGCATCGCCACCGGCACGCGGGAGGGCGGGGTGGAGCTCGACTGCCTGCGCGACATGCACCGGCGCTGGGATTGGTTCGGCTCGGTCACCGCCAGCATGGAACTGGCTCTGGCGCAGAGCGACATGGGGCTGGCGGAGCGCTACGCCGCCTTGTCGCCGGACCGCAGCGCGGCCGAGCGCATCTTCGAACGCATCCGGGCGGAGCATGCGGACGCCGTGGCCCTGGCTCTGGCCGTCCGGGACGGAGAACGCTTGCTCGATGATCGGCCCGACCTCCAGGCCTCGGTCGAGCTCGGGCGCCGCTTCGCCGAGCCGCTCAACGATCTGCAGCTTGAACTGCTGGCTCGCCGGCGCGGCGGCGATCAGGCCGAGGCGGTGCGCCTGGGCGTGCAGCTCACCATTGGCGGCGTGGCCGCCAGCCTGCGCAACACGGGCTAGGGCCTGTCGAGGTTCATCGCGAGTGGATCCCGGCGGTGCCCAGGTGGATCATGGCTGAGGAGCGGAGGCGCTCGAGTTCCCCCGCGATCTGGACTCCCGGCTTCCGCCGGGAGAGCGGAAAGGAGGAAGGCCCGGCCCGCCTCGTCGCCCCCGATTCCTCGCCCTGAACGGTGGCGGCTTGCCAGCACGGCCCTCACCCCGGCCCCGGCGCCCCAATCCCGCTCTCCCCGGCGAAAGCCGGGGCCCACGCCGCCGCCGCGCCCCAGCCGGAGGTGATCTGACAAGGGCTGCGAGTCTCGCCCGCCGGGTCGAGATGCTCGGGTTCCCCCGCAACCTGGACCCCGGCTTCCGCCGGGGAGAGCGGAAAGGAGGAACGAGCATGATTCATCTCGCCACCGCCGTGATGCACTCGCGAGAACATCAACAGACCCCAACCTGTCTGACAGGAAGGGCGCCCCCTTGTTAAAGTTCGGACCAGACCGCCAGCTCATTGCCGGCCGGGTCGCGGAAGTGGAAGCGGCGTCCGCCCGGGAAGGGGAAGATGGGTCGGGTGATCTCTCCGCCCGCTGCGGTGACCTCGTCGCGGAGCGACTCCAGGTGTTCGGCGTAGAGAATGACCAGCGGCTGGGCCGGCGTCTCCGCCGGGTCGGCCTGAAATCCGGCGTCCAGGCCCGCGTCCTCCACGGCCACATAGCTGGGTCCGTAGTCGATGAACCGCCAACCGAAGGCGCCGGCGTAGAAACGCCTGGTCTCTTCCAGCTTGCCGCCCGGGAGCTCCACATAGTCGATGCAGCCGGTTCTACGCATTCCCGTGCTCCTGTGCCTGTTCCCTGAATGTTCCGTTCCTCCTCCGTGGAGTCAAGCGGACGGGGGCTGTCGATCTACAGCTTCGATCAGCGAGGCGCGACGTTTCTCAGAACGCCCAGGAAAGACGGTTCGCCGATGAGGTCGGCCGTCCTCCGGTCCGCCGCCGGGCCGATGCTGGTGCGGGTCACCACGCAGTCGCCCGCGACCGCGCCGCTGACGTGCGCGTACCTGGCGCCCGTCCCCCGTTCCGCCCTCCAGCCCCATCGACTGATGCCTGGGAAGCGGTCGCGTTCGGGGACGCGGACCTAGCTGCGCCATGATGCTGGGACCGCCGGCGGGCCGGAACTCGGGCTGGGCGGAGCGGAGGTCGCGCACGGCGAGCTCAAGGGCCCGCTGGGCCGTTTCACGGCCGGAGCGCCGGCGCACCCGCGTCAAGGTCGAGGTTCGCGCGTCCCGGCTCAACGTCCAGCAGCCCACGCGACGACGCTCAGCGCGACAAGGAAGCGTCCGCCGCAGAGGCTTGCAACCTAACCGGGTCGGCGGCTTGGGCCCAAGCGGCGGGACGCCGCAGGATCCACTCCCGGTCGAGCCAGCGGCCCACCGGGAAGTCGTACTCGCCGGCCTTGGTGAAGCCCCGGGCGGCGTAAAGGCGCTGGGCGCGCCGGTTGCCGGACCAGACGCCGATCCACAAGGGCCGGGGACCGGCCGGCTCCAGCCAGGCCAAGGCCGTGTCCAGCAGGGCGGGGCCGAGACCCTGCCCCTGGGCTTCGCGGCGGACATAGAGCAGTTTCAGCTCGCCGTCGCCCCGCCGGGCCTCGGGGTGGGGCAGGGTGCAGGCGCCGGCGGCGGCGTAGGCCAGCGGGCGCTTCGGGGGGCCGGCCAGCCACACGGCCTGGGCCGCGTCGGCGATGCGGGCGGCGTAGGCTTCCGGCGCATAAACCCGGGCCACATAGGCGGCCAGGTCCTCGGCCGGGTAGGGGATGGCGAAGCCCTCAACGAAGGTCTCAAGGAAGGTCTCCTCGCCAAGGCGGGCCAGGGCGGGCGCGTCATTGGGCCCGGCGCGGCGGATCGGGTGGTCGGCGGTCATGCCGATGGGCTAACAGAGCCGGCCATGGACGTCCTGCTTTTCACACACCCCGAGATGGTTCGCCACGACAACGGGCCCGCGCATCCGGAGCGGCCCGCCCGGCTGGGGGCGGTCCTGGACGCCCTGGCGCCGCTCGGGCTGGAGCAACGGGAGGCGGCCGAGGCCACGGAGGCGGAGCTGACGGCCGTGCATCCGCCGGCCTATGTGCACCGCATGATCGCCGCGGAGCCGGCCCGGGGGCGGCGGCAGCTCGACCCGGACACCTGGCTGGGGCCGGGCAGCGTGCGCACCGCGCGGCTCGCGGCCGGCGCGGCCGTCGGTGCGGTCCGGGCCGTGCTGGCGGGCGAGTCGGACCGGGCCTTTGCGGCGGTGCGCCCGCCGGGGCACCATGCCGAGCCGGAGACGGCCATGGGCTTTTGCCTGTTTTCATCGGTGGCGGTGGCGGTCCGGGCGGCCCAGGCGGCCGGCGCGGCTCGGGTGGGCGTGGTCGACTTCGACGTGCACCACGGGAACGGCACCCAGGCCGCCTTCGAGTCGGACCCGAGCGTCTGGTTCGGCTCCATCCACCAATGGCCGCTGTACCCGGGCACGGGTGCAGACGAGACCGGCGTGGGCAACATCGTCAACGTCACCCTTGAGCCGCAGGCGCCGCGCGAGGCCTGGATGCACGCCTTCGAGACACGGCTCCTGCCGGGCCTGGACGCGTTCGCGCCCGAGCTGATCCTGATCTCGGCGGGATTCGACGCGCATCGGCGCGATCCTCTGGCGCAGCAGAACCTGGAGGCTCAGGATTTCGCGGCCATGACGCGTGCGGTGCTGGAGATCGCGCGGCGGCGGTGCGGAGGACGGGTCGTGTCCTCGCTGGAGGGCGGCTACGACCTGCAGGCGCTGGGCGAGGGCGCGGCCGCCCATGTGGCCGCGCTTGGCCGAGCTTGAGAGTCGGCGCTGTCACCAAAGCGGCCTATAAGCGCGCGTGATGACGGCGACCGCCGCCCTGAAACCCTTGCCGACCCGCGACCTGGCTGCAGCCCCGGGCGCGATCGTGCTCGCGCGCCACGGAGAACCGGCGCTGTCCCGGCGGGTGCGGCTGGACGCTGCGGGCTACCGCAGGTGGTGGGCCAGCTATGAGGAGGGCGGGCTTCTCCATGGGCAGACGCCCCCCTCCGGCCTGGTGCAGGCGACCCGGGCGGCCGGGGTGGTGTTCTGTTCGGTGCGGCGACGCTCGGTCGAGACCGCGCGGGCGGTAGCGGGACCGGACCGCTTCCGATCCGATCCCGTCTTCGTGGAGGCGCCCCTGCCGCCGCCTTCCCTGCCGCGCTGGCTCAAGCTCTCGCCGCGGACCTGGGGCGTGATTGCGAGAAGCGCCTGGTGGTTCTTCGGGCACCATGACGGGCAGGAAACGCGAACTCGGGCGACGGCGCGGGCTCGAGAGGCGGCGTCACGGCTGATCGAGGCCGCGGAAGGCGGGCAGGACGTGGTCCTGCTTGCGCACGGATTCTTCAACGCCATGATCGGGCGGGAGCTCAAGGCCATGGGCTGGCGCCGGGTCTCCACCGGCGGCTATCGCTACTGGTGCGCCCAGCGTTTCGAGCGGGGGTGAGCGGGGAAGCCCACCGACCTCGACCGGGGCGCTCTTGCCCGGGACGGCTCGTTCCTCCCGGGTGAACGGACGTTGTGCGGGGCCGGGGGGCTCGTTAGGGTCCGCCCATGACGGACTCTCCTCCTGCTGCGCGCGGCGGCTCCGACGACATCTCCGGCCTCAGCTTCGAGCAGGCGCTGGCCGAGCTGGAACGGATCGTGGCGGAGCTGGAAAGCGGCCAGGCGCCGCTGGAGCAGTCCATCGAACGCTATGAACGCGGCGCCCGCCTCAAGGCGCATTGCGAGGGCAAGCTGGAAGCGGCCCGCCTGCGGGTGGAGAAGATCGTGGTCGGACCCAACGGCGAGGCGGCGCGTGTCGAGCCCGCGGAGTTCGGCTGAGCCATGGCCGGACCGGAGGGGCCCATCAGTTGGGACGACTTCGCCAGGGTGGACATCCGGCTGGGCACCATCCGCGCGGCTGAGCCCTTTCCGGAGGCGCGCAAGCCCGCGTTCAAGCTGACGGTCGACTTCGGCCCGGAGATCGGGACCAGGCGGTCCTCGGCCCAGGTCACGGCCAACTATACGCCCGAGCAGCTGGTGGGGCGGCGGGTGGCGGCGGTGGTGAACTTTCCGCCGCGCCAGATCGGGCCGATGATGAGCGAGGTTCTGTGCCTGGGCTTTCCGGACGGGGCCGGCGAGGTGGTGCTGATCACCGTCGATCGCGACGCGCCGGACGGCGGGAGACTGTATTGACTCCGTCCGCCATGAACGACGACGGGCAGGGCGTGGCGGAGCGGGTGGCGGAGGTGGCCGACCTGGTCACGGTGGCGCTGGACGAGCTGCTGCCGCGCAGCGAAGGGCCGGAAGCCCGGTTGTTGGAGGCCATGCGCTATGCGGCGCTCGGGCCGGGCAAGCGGTTGCGCCCCTTTTTCGCGCTGGAGACGGCGCGGATGTTCCAGCTGGAGGAGCGCGGCGTGCTCCGCGCCGCCTGCGCGCTGGAATGCGTGCACGCCTATTCGCTGATCCACGACGACCTGCCCTGTATGGACGACGACGATCTGCGGCGGGGCCGACCCACGGTTCACCGGCAGTACGACGAGGCCACCGCCGTGCTGGCCGGCGACGCGCTGCAATGCTTCGCCTTTGAGCTGTTGGCCGACCCGGACACGCACGCCGACGGTCGAGTCCGGGCCGAGCTGGTGCTGCGGCTGGCCCAGGCGAGCGGGGCGCAGGGCATGGCCGGCGGTCAGATGATCGACCTCTTGGGCGCGGGCGAGGACCTGGGCGCCGCGGCCCGGATGCAGCGAATGAAAACCGGCGCCCTGATCGCCTACGCCTTTCAAATTCCGGTGGTGATCGCGCGGGCGTTGGAGCCGGAGCGTGCGGCGCTGATGCACTTCGCCCAGGACCTGGGCCTGGCTTATCAGATCGTGGACGACGTGCTGGACGTCGAAGGCGAGGAGGACCTGCTGGGCAAGACGGCCGGCGGCAAGGACGCCGCCAAGGGCAAGGCCAACTTCGTCACCCTGCTGGGCGTGGAGGCGGCGAAGGGCCGGGTCGCGCTCCTGGCCGAGCAATGCAAGGGTCATCTGGACGTGTTCGGACCCAAGGCGGATGCGCTGCGCGCTAGTGTGGACTATGTGCTGGAGCGCAGAGCCTGACTCTGTCGGCGAATGAAAGGCCAGCCATGACGCCCTCCACGCCGTTGCTCGACATGGTCGCCGACCCGGCCGACCTGCGCGGGCTCAGCACCGATCAGCTCAAGCAAGTGGCCGAGGAGCTCCGGGCCGAGACCGTGGACACGGTCAGCACCACCGGCGGTCACCTGGGTTCGGCGCTGGGCGTGGTGGAGCTGACGGTGGCGCTGCACGCCGTGTTCGACACCCCCCGCGACATCCTGATCTGGGATGTCGGCCACCAGGCCTATCCGCACAAGATCCTGACGGGGCGCCGCGACCGCATCCGCACCCTGCGCCAAGGCGGGGGGCTGTCCGGCTTCACCAAACGGAGTGAAAGCCAGTACGACCCGTTCGGCGCGGCGCACGCCGGCACCTCCATCTCAGCGGCGCTGGGCTTCGCCGCCTCGCGCGATCTGCAAGGCCGCGACAACAAGGTGGTCGCCGTCATCGGGGACGGCTCCATCAGCGCGGGCATGGCCTATGAGGCCATGAACAACGCCGCGCACACCACCCGGCAGCTGATGGTGGTGCTGAACGACAACGACATGAGCATCGCCCCGCCCGTGGGCGGCATGAGCGCCTATATGGCGCGCCTGGTCAGCGGCGGGGGTTATCAAGCGCTGCGCAAGCTAGGCAAGTCGGTGGCCGGCGTCTTGCCGCGGCCGCTGGAGAATGCCGCGCGCAAGGCGGAGGAATACGCCCGCGGCATGGTCACGGGCGGGACCTTCTTCGAGGAGCTGGGCTTCTACTACGTCGGCCCGATCGACGGACACGACATGGAGGCGCTGCACGGCGTGCTGAGAAACGCCTCGGAGATCACCGATCGACCCGTGCTGGTCCATGTGGTCACGCAAAAGGGCAAGGGCTATGCGCCCGCCGAGGACAGCGCCGACAAGTACCATGGCGTGGTGAAGTTCGACGTGGTCACCGGCCAGCAGACCAAGGCCAAGGCCAATGCGCCCAGCTACACCAAGGTCTTCGCCAGCGAGCTGATACGCCAAGCGGAGCGCGACGAGCGCATCGTGGCGGTCACGGCCGCCATGCCGGCGGGCACGGGGCTGGACCTTTTCGGGGAGCGCTTTCCCGAGCGGACCTTCGACGTGGGCATCGCCGAGCAGCACGCGGTGACCTTCGCGGCGGGCCTGGCGGCGGACGGCATGAAGCCGTTCTGCGCCATCTATTCGACCTTCCTGCAGCGGGGATACGACCAGGTCGTCCATGACGTGGCCATCCAGCAGCTGCCCGTGCGCTTCGCCATGGACCGGGCGGGACTGGTGGGCGCGGACGGCGCCACCCACGCAGGGTCCTTCGACATCGGCTACCTGGGGGCGCTGCCGGGCATGGTGCTGATGGCGGCCGCCGACGAGGTCGAGCTGTCCCGCATGGTGGCCACGGCCGTGGAGATCGACGACCGGCCCAGCGCCTTCCGCTATCCGCGCGGCGACGGCTGGGGGCTGGACATTCCGGACCCGTCCCAGCCGCTGGAGGTCGGCCGTGGCCGCATTGTGCGTGAAGGCACGGCCGTGGCCATCCTGTCCCTGGGCACGCGGTTGCAGGAATCCCTGCTCGCGGCCGAGCGGCTGGCCGCCCGAGGGCTGTCGGCCACGGTGGCCGACGCGCGCTTCGCCAAGCCGCTGGACGAGGATCTGATTCTGCGGCTCGCGCGCGGGCACGAGGCGCTGATCACGGTGGAGGAGGGGGCCGTCGGCGGCTTCGGAGCCTTCGTGCTCCAGCTGCTGGCCGAGCGCGACGCCCTGGACCGGGGGCTGAAGGTCCGCACCCTCACCCTGCCGGACGTCTTCCAGGACCAGGACAAGCCCGAGGTCATGTACGCCCAGGCCGGCCTCGACGCCGACGGCATCGTCCGGGCCGCCCTGGGCGCTCTCGGGGCAGGTCGAAGCGCGGCCGGGCTCCGCGCCTAGAGCCTGACCGGTTCACACAGAAGCCAAGCCGGCGTTGACGAGTTGCCGCACTCGTCGGGGCTGAACGGTCGAGACGTTGGCCGATTGATCGCCAGACGGTTTGGACGCTCGTCGGCCTCCGTCAGCAGCTGACGTCCCATTCCCACCAGCACCGGACACCGACGGACAAGCTCACAGCCATCAGGCGTGGCTGCTGTTGCTGGGGCGGCCGCGCTTACCGTCCAACCCGATCCTTGACGCGCTGCACCAGGTTGTGGATGGGGCCGCCCTCGTCCGACGGCACGAGATCGCCCGCCCGTCCGGCGACCTCGTCGTCGCCGTCTTCCGTGCGCGCGAGGTGCAGATAATTGGCCTCGAACTTCGCCGCTTTTCTCAGACCTTTGGGGTCCAACACCGTCATCACCTTGCCCTTGAGCTCGATCAGGCCTTCGGAGCGAAGCTGTTGCAGCGAACGGTTGACGTGGACGGGCGTCATGCCCGTGGCGTCCGCGAGTTCGTCCTGGGTCATGGGAAAGGGAAAGGAGTCGTCCGTAGTTTCGGCCACGACACGATAGCGGATGAGCAACTCGTAGAAGAGGTGCGCCAAGTGCTCACGAGCATCGCGACGGCCATGGTCCAGGATCCACTCCCGGAGAACGGCCGAGTCCGTCATGGTGCTCCACCAGAGCGCCTTGGTCAGGGGCGAGCCCTCCGTCAGCAGGCCCTCGATCACCTTCGCCGGGATCAACACGCAAGTCGTGTCGCTGATGGCGGTGATCTCGTGATCCATCCCTCGGAGAACGAAGACCTCAACGTCGCAAAGGTCGCCGGGTACGAGCAGCGCCAGGATCTGACGACCGCCTCCGGCCAGCGTTTTGGACCGGGCGGCCAGGCCGGTGAGGACCAGGTGCACATTGTCCACCTTGTCGCCCTGCTCGATGATGATCTCCCGCGCCCTGTAGCTTTGCGTCGGAAAGGACAGCAATTCGTCGAGCCGACGCCGCTCCGGCTGCTCGAGGCGGATGAACTGCTCCAGCTTCATCGTTAGGGGATTGCTCATGTCGGCTCCTCGCCTTTGACGATGGCTCAAAAGCGGCCGCGATCCTAATCGCGACCGCGATTGGCAGTGCTTCAACAAGTTGGATGAGCCCCCGCGTCCCGTACTGCATCCCACGGCGGCCGTTATGGGGTGAGCGCGATGACCTACACCTTCCTTCTCGTCAGTTCGAACGGCTCGACACCCGTTTCCGAGGTGGCGCCCTGTCCTGATCGCGAGGCGGCCCGTCAGGAAGCGCTGGAGGTCCTGTTGCGCAATCCAGAGCGCCCCGCGGTCGAGGTCTGGGACGAGAACGAGCGCGTTTGGATCGTGGCGAACGAGCAGCGAGCCTACGCCTAAGCGGGCCTTCGGTGACGTCCTGCAACTCGGCTGCAGACTGGCTTGCCGCCTTGTCTGCTCGCAGAACCGCTTAGCAATACTTACCGTTGTTCGGAGAAATCGTCTGCCGCCGACCGTTCCGAGGAGCTGCACCACTCACCTTAGCTTGCAGGCCAGGACAGCGCGGGTTCACACCTGACCCGTGCTGTCCGGATCCTGTGTTGCACGTCCGGCCATCATCCCGCGATCGTTGTGTGGAGCCGCTCCGGGCGTGTTGAAGCGTGGCCCGCGCGCGGGCATGGAGGGACGGGCCGCCGGAGGGCTTATGAACAACGTCACCCAAGCGGTCGGTGTGAACGACCCTGGACGGAGCTTCCTGCTCGGCGGGGGCGTGATGGGGTCGCGTCTGCGTGAGCAGGACTGGTCAGCCTCCTCCTTAGGCGCACCCGAGGCGTGGCCGGAAGCTCTGCGCACGCTGGTGAGCGTTCTTCTTGCGGCCAAGCAGCCGATGTTCGTCGCCTGGGGGCGTGAGCGAACCCTTCTCTACAATGACGCCTACGCCGAGATCCTCGGGGCCAAGCACCCGGAGGCGTTCGGCCGCTCCTTCCTCGATGTGTGGTCTGAGATTCGTGACGATCTGACGCCGATCGTTGATCAAGCGTTCGCCGGTGAGCCGGTCCACATGGACGACATCGCACTTGTGCTGAACCGGAACGGCTATCGTGAGCAGGCCCACTTCGCCTTCTCCTACACGCCGGTCCGAGATCAGTCCGGGGCGGTCGCCGGGTTCTTCTGCGCGTGTACGGAGACGACCAACCAGGTCGCGGCGGAGCGGGCGCGCCAAGAGGCGGAAGCAGCGCTTAGACAGAACGAAGGTCGGCTACGCAGCGTTCTCGATTCGATCGCCGAAGCCTTCGTGTTGCTCGACCGAGACTTTCGAGTGATCGAGATCAATCCCGAGGCTATGCGCCTCGAAACCCGGCCGCGTGAGGCGATCCTTGGTCTCTCGCATTGGGAGGCTTGGCCCGGCACTGAACACAGTGAGCTCGGACGGCTTTACAAACGGGCCATGGCCGAGGGCGAGCCCCTCGATGTCGAGCACCGATACGTCTGGCCAGACGGCCATGAAGCGTGGCTCAACGTCCGAGCCTACTCGACCGCGGACGGCCTGGCGCTGTTCTACCGCGACATCACGGAGCGAAAGCGCGCGCGAAAGGCGCTCGAGGAGAGCGAGGCCTTCACCCGTCTCCTCATCGATTCCACCTCGGAAGCCTTCTACGCCGTAGACCGCCGAGGGGCGACGACGCTCTGCAACGAGGCCTTTCTGCGAATGCTCGGCTTCACGAGCCGCGAAGACGTCATGGGGCGCAAGCTCCACGACGTCATTCATCACTCGCGCCCGGACGGCTCCCGCTACCCTTCGGAAGACTGTCCCATCCACCACGCGGCCTTGGAAGGAAGGCCGGTGCTGGTCAGCGACGAGGTTTTCTTCCGGCTGGATGGCACGGCTTTTCCGGTCGAGTATCGTGCGGAACCCATCCTCCGAGACGGCGTGCTGCAAGGCGCGATCTGCACCTTCAGCGATGTCACTGAGCGCAGGGCGGCCGCAGCCGCGCTCCTTGAGAGCGAGGCTCGCTTGCGCACGCTCGCCGCCGAGCAAACCGCTATCCTGGGGCAGCTGGCCGAAGGCGTGATCGTCACCGATCCTGCGGGCCGCATCAACTTCGTCAACGAGGCTGCGGCCCGTATCCATGGCGTGGCGCGCCTCGATGTCGAGCCGGAAGACTACAGTGAGACGTACCACCTCCTGACAATGGAGGGCGAGCCGTACCCGCCTCATGAGTTGCCGCTCGCCCGCGCGGTGCTGGCGGGCGAAACCGTGACTGAGGCTCGCTGGCGGATCCGCCGGCCGGACGGATCGGACGTCTATGCCGTGGGCAGCGCCCGCCCCGTTCACGACGGCGCTGGGAACAGGATCGGCGCGGTGCTCACCCTTCGCGACGACACCCAGCGCCACGCCGCCGAACGCGAGCTTCGCGAGAACGAGGCGCGCCTGCGCGCGCTGACAGACAACCTTCCCTCAGGAATGGTCTACCAGATCGCAACCGGGCGGGACGGCTCCGAGCGCCGCTTCCTTTACGTCTCGCAAAGTCATGAGAAGCTGACGGGGGTTCCGGCGGACGCCGTTCTCGCGGATCCGAGCATTCCCTACCACCTGATCTTGCCCGAGCACCGCCCAGCGATGGTCGAGGCGGAAGCGGAGGCCATCCGGGAAGGCAAACCGTTCGACGTGCAGGTTCCCTTCCGTCACGCGGATGGCGAGGTGCGCTGGTCGCGCATCATCTCGGCCCCCCGGCTGCAGGCGGACGGGACACTGATCTGGGACGGCATTCAGATCGACATCACGGACCAAAAGGCGGCGGAGACCCTGCTTCGCGATCTGAACGAGACCCTCGAAGCGCGGGTCGCTGAGCGGACGGAGGAGCGCGACCGGGCCTGGCGCTTGTCGCAGGACCTGCTCGTCGTCGCCGAACAGGATGGCACGATCGCCGAGATCAACACGGCGTGGTCAGCGTTGCTGGGATGGCAACCGGGCGAATTGATCGGGCAGTCGATCGCCAGCTTCACCCACCCTGATGACTTGGAGGGGACGCTGGCCGTCTTCGCCGGAATTCTCGAGGCGCCGCTCTCCACGCCGTTTGAGTACCGCTTCCGCCACAGGGACGGCGCCTATCGCTGGTTCGCCTGGACCGGTGCCTTTGAGCAGGGTCGGGTCTACGCCAACGGTCGTCACGTCACGGCCGAGAAGGAGCGCGAGGCCGAGCTCGAGAGCGCACGCGAAGCCCTTCGGCAGGCTCAGAAGATGGAGGCGGTGGGCCAGCTCACCGGCGGCATCGCCCACGACTTCAACAACATGCTCGCGGTGGTGATCGGCTCGCTCGACCTGCTCGGGTGCCGGACGGGCGCCGACGACCCGCGCTCCAGACGTTACATCGACGCCGCCACGGACGGCGCTCGTCGCGCCGCGCTGCTGACGCAACGCCTGCTCGCCTTCTCGCGCCAGCAGCCGCTGCGGCCGGAGGCGATCGAGCTGAACAAGCTGGTCGCCGGCATGTCAGCGCTCCTCCGGGGTTCGCTGGGTTCGGACATCCGTTTGGAGACCGTGCTCGCCGCAGGCGTATGGCGAACGCACGCTGATCCCAATCAGCTCGAGAACGTCTTGCTCAATCTGGCTGTCAACGCGCGTGACGCCATGCCGGACGGCGGGCGCCTCACAATTGAAACGCAAAACGCGCATATCGACGCCCGCTACGCCGCTGCGCACGTCGGAGTGCCGACGGGACAATACGTGCTGATCGCCGTGTCCGACACGGGTTCCGGCATGGCGGAGGACGTGATCGCTAGAGCGTTCGACCCATTCTTCACGACCAAGGAGGTCGGCAAAGGCACAGGGCTTGGCTTGAGCCAAGTCTACGGTTTCGTGAAGCAGTCCGGCGGGCATGTGGCTATCTACTCGGAGCCCGGTGAGGGGACGACCGTGAAGGTCTATCTTCCGCGCCTGGTCGGCTCGGAGGAAGACGCGCCTACAGACAAGGCGGCCTCGGAACTGCCCCTAGGCAGCGTTCAGGAGGTGATCCTCGTCGTCGAGGACGAGCCGGCGGTTCGCCAGTTCAGCGTCGATGCCCTAGCCGAGCTCGGCTACCGCGTTCTCGAGGCCGACGGCGCGGCCGCCGCTCTGCGGCTCCTGGGCGCGCATTCAGAGATCGAGTTGTTGTTCACAGACGTCGTGATGCCCGACGTGAACGGTCGCAAGCTCGCTGACGAGGCGCGGCGTCGTCGACCGGACCTGAAGGTGCTGTTCACGACGGGCTACACGCGTAACGCGGTCGTCCAAACGGAGTGCTCGATGCCGGAGTTGAGTTGATCGGCAAGCCCTTCACGGTCGAGGAACTGGCGACGAAGGTGCGCGAAGTGCTCGATAGCGCCGCATAAATCACGCTAGAGCTGAGTCGCCTCGGCTGAGCCCTCCCACTCCCATGGACATGCACTCCAGCTTTCCGCATTAACTCTCAACGACGACGATCGGTCCGTGGCCGACGCTGCACCTCGGAGCTGAAGCCTTGTCAGGCCAGGAAACCGGATCGCACGTATGGCGGCCTGAGCATCTTCAACTCGCAGTAGACGCGGCGGAGGTGGCCTTGTGGTCCTGGCACGTCGACAGCGACCGCTTCACCATGGATCACCGCGCATTCGATCTATGGGGGCTGCCATGGAATGAAGCGGTCTCCTTCGAGGAACTCTCGGCACATATCCACCCCGCTGATCGTGATCGCGTGCGCGCCGCGTTCTCCGCAACCCGTTCGGTCGAGGGGCGCTACGAGATCGATTTCCGCATCATGATCGGCGAAGAAGTCCGGTGGGTTTCGGCGCGTGGGCAGGGCGCTGACCTGAACATCCTGGATCGAGTGATGTTCGGCATCTTCATCGACGTCACCGGACGCAAACAGGCGGAGGAGGGCCACGAACTCCTCGCGGGGGAGATGAGTCACCGGGTCAAGAACCTGCTCGCCATTGCAACCGGGCTGACCCACATCACCTCCCGATCCGCAGGCAGCATCGCCGAGATGGCCAATGATCTGACGCAGCGACTGACCGCGCTGGGGCGTGCGCACGATCTCGTTCGGCCGCTGCCGGGAAACGAGGGCAAGGCGGCGCTGCTGGGGGATCTTCTTACGATCTTGCTTGCGCCCTACGACGATCCGGCAGCGTTTTCAGGTCGGATCCGGGTCGCCGTTCCGCGTATGGGGGTCGGGGAAAAAACCGCGACCACTTTGGCTATGGTCGTCCACGAGCTTGCGACCAATTCGGTGAAGCACGGCGCCCTTTCGGCCGCGACGGGGGTTCTCGACCTTACAGGCAGCGCAGACGAGGCCGACATGGTTCTAGTCTGGGCCGAGAACGGCGGACCCGCTATGACCGAAGCCCCCCAGCTGCAGGGCTTTGGGAGCAAGATGATCGCGCGCACCCTCACCCAGGTGAAGGGAGCGATCGCCTACGAGTGGCAGGCGGCTGGTCTGGTCGTGACGCTGCGGATGCGTAAGGACCGGCTCTCAATGTGAGCCTCAACCGGCGCAGAGGGCCGCTTTCAGCCGCGTGTGCAACACCCGCTGCCAAGCCCGAGCACAGGGCGGATGCGAGACGGCGCTGATGTCCGCTTACCGCTGAGCCCGGATGTCCGTCCGTTCCTGGCGCGGAGCAGTCGTCCGCTCCTGATCACGTGGACGGCCGCCCAGCTATGTGAAGCCGTAAGCCCGGGGTACGGCGTCCCTCACCGGAGACGGAGACGGCTGTCCATAACCCGCGGATGGAGGCGAGCGGATTGCGGAGGTCGTGGCCGAGCACCGCGATGAACTGCTCGCGGAGCTCGGCCGTACGTCGCTCGTCCAGGAGACTGGCCGTGCTGGATGACAGGCGCTCCTGGGCGTCGATATGAAAGGCGATCAAGTCGGCGAAGAGCTTCAACAAGCCGATCGCCTCCGGCGTGTTCACTCGCGCGGGTTTCGGATCGATAGCGTAGAGCGTGCCGAAGAAGCGGCCCCCGGGCGTAACGATCGGCATCGATATGTAGCTCTTGAAGCGGTACATGGTCGGCGTGGGGTGACGCAGTAGGCCTCATCCTTGGAGGCGTGATCGATGACGACGCCTTCGCCGCTATCCCGGATCTCGTTGCATATCGTCGTCTCGATCTTGAGTTCGCCGCCCGGTGAGAGCCCGAACCCGATCTCGTCTTGAACACCGCACGCGATCCAGCGGCCGTCCGTCACGCGCGCTACGGCGGCGAAGCCCATTCCGGTGGTTCGACAAACGACATTTGAGGATCGCGGGCACGACCGGGATGCTCTGGATCAGGTCCACGTCGGCCGCGAAGTCGCTGTTCATCACTGGGGCCTTCCATGAGCATCGTTCGACCACTCGCTCAGAAGCTGCTGGATGGTCCGGACGGCTTGATCGCCATCGTAGGGTTTCATGAGGAACCGCGCGCCTTCGACGAGATCTCCAGGTCCCGGAGCTACCCGACCGGACACTACAACGATTGCACACCGCGGGCAGACGTTTCGGACCGCGCGAGCCAGCGCCAAGCCATCGGGTTCGCCAGGCATCTGCACGTCGGTGAACACGGCGTCGATCCCTGGATGATCCTGTAGAACGGCCATCGCCTCACTGCCGTTCGCGGCTTCGATCACCTCGTAGCCAGCCTCCTCGAAAAACTCGGTTGCGAGCATGCGCAAGAACGCCTCGTCGTCCACGACCAGGATCAAGCGAGGCGGTGTTCTCTGGTCTGAACTCATGCCTGCTCTTGCCACGGCCGGGACGAAGTTCGCTAGACCGCGGGGCGCGTGCAGCGGGAGAACCAGCGCCACGCGCAAACCTCTCCGAACTGCCGCCCCCAGCCCTGACCGCCGGCAAGGGACCTTCCGTACGCCCCGCAATGAGTCGAGGCTGTGTAGAGATGCGCGGGCTGTAGGCTTGTCGGGCCGCACAGCGCGCAGATAACACCGCAATCCTGATCTTCGCAGCACAGATTGCGCGATCGCTGCTGCGGGCCGACGCCGGAACGCTGACCTTCCGACCGCCTGCGGCGACCTGATGATCAGGCTTTTCGGACCTGCGCTTTGCGCCGTCGCGGTCGTCTCGGCGCCGTCGGGCCTCGCTCAAACGTGGGCGGAGCCAAGGTACGCTCGCCCGTGTGGCCCTTGACGTGCGCCGTTCTCCTTCTTGACCACCACCCCGGTGCAATGCCCACCTTCGCTGTCCCGGCCGACCTTGTCGCCGGGCTTGAGGTCTTCGGCCATCGAGCCGTCCCCCTGACTCTCCCCGCCTAAGCCGGAGACCCTGCGACCGGTTCCGACGTAGCGCTTGCATACCAGAACAAAAGGTGACCAGATGGGCTTGCGACCGGGGCTGCCGGCCGGGGCTGAAATCCGCTAGAGCGGGAGAAGGAACGATGATGGGGCAGGTGGTGCGGCTTAGCGGCAAGGACGGCAAGGACGACGGCGACAAGCAAAAGGCGCTGGAGGCGGCGCTTTCGCAGATCGACCGGGCCTTCGGCAAAGGCTCGGTGATGAAGCTGGGCAAGGGCGGCGTGGTGGCCGAAGTGGAGTCGGTCTCCACCGGGTCCCTGTCGCTGGACATGGCGCTCGGCATCGGCGGCCTGCCGCGAGGGCGGGTGATCGAGGTCTTCGGGCCCGAGTCGTCCGGCAAGACCACCTTGGCGCTGCACACGGTGGCCGAGGTGCAGAAGAGCGGGGGCACGGCGGCCTTTGTGGACGCCGAGCACGCCCTGGATCCCGTCTACGCCCAGAAGCTGGGCGTGAACCTGGACGATCTGCTGGTGTCGCAGCCCGACACGGGCGAGCAGGCCCTAGAGATCGTCGACACCCTGGTGCGCTCGGGCGCAGTGGACATCGTGGTGATCGACTCGGTCGCCGCGCTCACGCCCAAGGCCGAGATCGAGGGCGAGATGGGCGACAGCCTGCCGGGCCTGCAGGCGCGGCTGATGAGCCAGGCGCTGCGCAAGCTCACCGGCTCGATCAGCAAGAGCAAGTGCATCGTCATCTTCATCAACCAGATCCGCATGAAGATCGGCGTGATGTACGGCTCGCCCGAGACCACCACGGGCGGCAATGCACTGAAATTCTACGCCTCGGTGCGTCTGGACATCCGGCGCATCGGCGCGATCAAGCAGCGTGACGAAGTGGTGGGCAACTCCACCCGGGTGAAGGTGGTCAAGAACAAGGTCGCGCCGCCGTTCCGGGAGGTGGAGTTCGACATCATGTACGGCCAGGGCATCTCCAAGGTGGGCGAGATCCTCGACCTGGGGGTCAAGGCCGGCATCGTCGAGAAGTCCGGCAGCTGGTTCAGCTACAACTCCACTCGCATCGGCCAGGGCCGGGACAACGCCAAGGAGTTCCTCAAGGCCAACCCCGACATGGCCGACGCCATCGAGTCGGCGGTGCGCGGCAACGCCGGGGTGATCGAAGAAAAGCTGCTGGTCGGCCCCGAAGAGGGGGACGACATCTGAGCTGACCGGGGAGCTGCTAGCGCAGCAGCTCCTCGATCGCTTCGCGGGCCGCCGCGCCCAGGTCGGGGCGGGCCAGCGCCATGGCCACATTGGCGCGGAGCAGGCCGATCTTGTCCCCGCAGTCGTGGGTGTGACCGTCGAGTTCGACGGCGTGGAACGGCTGGGAGGCCATCAGCCGGGCCATGGCGTCCGTGAGCTGGATCTCGCCGCCCGCGCCGGCGGTCTGGTCGGCGAGCAGGCCGAAGATCTCCGGCTGCAGGATGTAGCGGCCGTTGACGTACAGGTTGGACGGCGCGGTCCCCACGGGCGGCTTCTCCACCATCCCGGAGATGGGGATGACCGCGCCCTGGCGAGGACGGGTCGGATCGGGCGCCACTACGCCGTACTTGTGCACCTCCGCCTCCGGCACGGGCTCGACCAGGATGAGGTTGCCGCCTGTTCGGGCGTGCGCGTCCACCAGCTGCCCCAGCGCGGGCCGGGCCGCGGCCATGATCATGTCGGGCAGCATGACCGCGAACGGCTCGTCGCCTACGATGTCCCGGGCGCACCACACCGCATGCCCCAGCCCCAGCGGCTGCATCTGCCGCACGAAGCTCATCTCGCCGGGCCGAGGCAGCTCCGCGCGGATCTCATTCAGCAGCGCGGTCTTGCCCTTGCTCTCCAGCGCCGCTTCCAGCTCGACGTGGTGGTCGAAATAGTCCTCGATGGCGGCCTTGCCGCGGCCGGTCACGAAGACGAAGTGCTCGATGCCGGCTGCGCGCGCCTCGGCCACGATGTAGCTCAGGATCGGGCGGTCGACGACGTTGAGGAGCTCCTTGGCGACGACCTTGGTGCCGGGCAGGACGCGGGTGCCGAAGCCGGCGACGGGGAGAACCGCCTTGCGAACCTTGGTCTGAGCCGCCATGCCTTGGCCTCCGCTGCGCGTGCACGATGTTGCGGGTGTGGGCTTAGCCGGTCGTGGTCCCGGTGCAAGCCTTCGGAGGGTTGAATGACTTTCGATGCAAGGGCGCCGCGGCGCTCGAGACCCTGGACCTTGTGGCTGGCGTGCGGGGCCGCGCTGCTGGCCCTGGCCCTGCTCGCCTGGGCGGCGCTGGGTGGACGGGGGGACGGAAGTCGCGACGCCACACAGGAGCGCGGCTCCGCCCGAAGGGCTACGGCGAACGCGGTGCAGGCCGTGGCCTTGGCGCCGGCGCTGGATCCCGGGCCGGCCGGCGGGCCCGGAGGGGCGGGCAGCGCCGTGGTGGAAGGACCGCCCCTGCCTTCAGCGGCCACGGCGGCGCAGCCGGCGCAGGGGCGGCGGCCCGCCCGGGCGCGGCGGCCGGCCCGGCCCCGCCAGGAGAGCGCCCCTCCGCGGCCGAGCTATCGCGCGATCGGACCCAGGGCTGACGAGGCGCCTGAGCCCGCACCGCCGTCCGGAGCCTGACGGCTCACTCCACAGTGACCGATTTGGCGAGGTTGCGGGGCTGGTCCACATCCGTGCCTTTGTGCACAGCCGTGTAGTAGGCGAGCAGCTGGATCGCCGGTGCGAAAACCAGCGGCGCGATCAGCGGGTCGGCTTCGGGGGCGATGATCAAGCGCGCGGTGGAGGACAGGTGCGGCGCGCCCCGCCGGTCGGTCACCGCGATCACCGGGCCGCCGCGGGCGCCGACCTCCTGCAGGTTGGACTGGGTCTTCTCGAAGAGCTCGTCGTAGGGCGCCAGCGCGATCACCGGCGTTTGTTCGTCGATCAAGGCGATCGGCCCGTGCTTGAGCTCTCCCGCCGCGTAACCTTCCGCGTGGATGTAGCTGATCTCCTTGAGCTTCAGCGCCCCTTCCATGGCCAGGGCGGACATGGCTCCGCGGCCCAGGTAGAGGACGTCGCGCGCCTTGGAGAGGTCGTAGGCGATCGCGCGCACCTCATCCTCCGCTTCGGACGCTTCCGCGATCAGGCGGGGGGCTTCAAGCAGCAGCCGGACCATGCGCGCCTGTTCGTTCCCGTCCACCTTCTTGCGCTTGCCGGCCGCGGCGATCACCAGGGCGGTAAGGGCGGAGACCTGGGCGGTGAAGGCCTTGGTGGAGGCCACGCCGATCTCCGGCCCGGCGTGAGTGGGCCATAGCCGGTCGGCTTCGCGGGCCATGGTCGATTCGTGCGAGTTCACCAGGGCGGCCGTGGTCAGCCCCCCTTCGGCGCAGTAGCGCAGGGCGGCCAGCGTGTCCGCGGTCTCGCCCGATTGAGAGATGGCGATCGCCAGGGTTCGCGGGGAAAGGGCCGGGGAGCGGTAGCGGAATTCGGAGGCCACCTCGACGTCGGTGGGCAGACCGGCGTAGCGCTCGAACAGGTATTTCGCGATCACCCCGGCGTAATAGGCCGTCCCGCAGGCCACGATCTGGATGCGGTCGATCGTGCTGAAGTCGAAGCCGTCCGGCGCTTCCGCGCGCATCCGAACCGGATCGAGATAGGCCGCCAGGGTGTGCTGCACGGCCTCCGGCTGATCGTGGATCTCCTTCTCCATGAAGTGGCGGTAGTTGCCCTTCTCCATCACCGCCGCGGACGAGGACACCTGCTTGGGCGGCCGGGAAACCTCCGCGCCCGTGCTGTCGAAGACCCGGGCGCCGTGGGCGTCCATCGCCACATAGTCGCCGTCGTTGAGATAGCTGACCCGGTTGGTGAAGGGCCCCACCGCCAAGGCGTCGGAGCCCAGGAACATCTCGCCCTGGCCCCAGCCCACCACCAGGGGCGGCCCGTGGCGGGCCCCCAGCACGAGCTGCGTCTCGCCCTCGATGATCACGGCCAGGGCGTAGGCGCCCCGCAGCCGGTCCAGCGCGGCCTTGAAGGCGTCCACGGGGGGCTTGCCGGACTTCAGCTCCGAGTCGATCAGATGGGCCACCACCTCCGTGTCCGTTTCGCTCTCGAACGAACGCCCCTGGGCCGTCAGCTCCGCCTTCAGCTCGGCGAAATTCTCGATGATGCCGTTGTGGACCACGGTGACGCGCCCCGCCTGATGCGGGTGGGCGTTGCGCTCCGAGGGACGGCCGTGGGTGGCCCAGCGGGTGTGGCCCACGCCGACGGTGGCTTGGACCGGCTCCGACTGGAGCACCGCCTCCAGATTGCGGAGCTTGCCTTCGGCCCGGCGCCGCACCACGCGGCCGTTCTCAAAGGCGGCGATCCCGGCGGAGTCGTAGCCCCGGTACTCGAGCCGCTTGAGGCTTTCGATCAGACGCGGGGCCACGGGCGTCTGGCCCACGATCCCTATGATGCCGCACATGGAAACTTCTCCCGGGAGGGTCGGCTTGCTAACATCGTCTTCTTTAGCCCTTGTGAAGGCCGGCAAGGGTAAATCTGCGCGAGCCGTTGTTTCGAAACCGGATATCCCATGACCAAGCGCGCCTACTTCGGCACGGACGGCGTCCGCGGCCAAGCCAACCGCCATCCCATGACCGCGGAAGTGGCGCTGCGCCTGGGGCTGGCGGCGGGCAAGCTGTTCAAGAGCGATGATGCGCGCCGTCACCTGGTGGTGATCGGCAAGGACACCCGGCTGTCGGGCTATATGATCGAGCCCGCGCTGGTGGCGGGCTTCGCCAGCGTGGGCATGGACGTTCGCCTGTTCGGGCCGCTGCCCACCCCGGCCGTGGCCATGATGACGCGCTCCATGCGGGCGGACCTGGGCGTCATGATCAGCGCCAGCCACAACGGCTTCGCCGACAACGGCATCAAGCTGTTCGGGCCCGACGGTTACAAGCTGTCCGACGCGCGCGAGGCCGAGATCGAGGCCCACATGGGCCAAGGGCTGCAGGAGGGCCTGGCCGCGCCCATGGAGCTGGGCCGGGTGCTGCGGGTGGACGACGCTCAGGCGCGCTATGTCGAGATCATCAAGGCGACCTTTCCGCGGAGCCTGAGCCTGGCCGGGCTGCGGATCGTGATCGATTCGGCCAATGGCGCGGCCTACAAGGTGGCTCCGACCGCGCTCTATGAGCTCGGGGCGGAGGTGATCCCGATCGGGGTCTCCCCTGACGGCTTCAACATCAATGCGGACTGCGGCTCCACCCATCCCAAGGCCATGAGCCGGGCGGTGAAGGAATACCGGGCCGACCTGGGCATCGCGCTGGACGGAGACGCGGACCGGCTCTTGATCTGCGATGAAACCGGGCAGGTGGTCGACGGCGATCAGATCATGGCCATCGTGGCCCGCGCCTGGTTGGAGAGCGGGCAGCTGAAGGGCGGCGGCGTGGTGGCCACCGTCATGTCCAACCTGGGGCTGGAGCGATTCCTGACGGGCCGGGGACTGACGCTGGAGCGGACCCGGGTCGGCGACCGCTATGTGATGGAGCGGATGCGGGAAGGGGGCTTCAACCTGGGCGGGGAGCAGTCGGGGCACCTGATCCTGTCCGACTACTCCACCACGGGCGACGGGCTGATCGCCGCGCTGCAGGTGCTGTCGCTGCTGGTCAGCACGGGGCAGCGGATGAGCGCGCTGGCGCGGCAGTTCGAGCCTGCGCCGCAGAAGCTGGAGAACGTGCGCTTCGCCGGTGGCAAGCCCTTGGAGAGCGCGCTGGTGCAATCGGCCATCGCGGACGGAGAGGCCAGCCTGAACGGATCCGGCCGGCTGGTGGTCCGGGCCTCTGGAACGGAGCCTTTGATCCGCATCATGGCGGAAGGCGACGACGAGGCCCTCGTGGCGCAGGTGGTGAACAGCGTCGCCGGCGCCGTGCGTCAAGTCGCCGCCTAGGCCCCACACCCGGAGCTCCGAGAGGAGTTCCCAAGCCCATGCGGCGAGTTGCGGCCGAATCGGCCTAGGTTGCGGCATGAGCGTATTGCTCGTCTTCCGATGGCTCGTGCCGCTGTTCGCTCTGGCGGTCGCGGCGACCGTGTGGCTCGTGGGCGGTCCCCTGGCCGCCGGGCTGTGCATGGTCGCCTTCCTGCTGGGCGTCGTGACTTGCGAGCTGCACCACATGCGTTGGACGTCGGTGGAGGAGCCCACCGCCGCGTCCGACTCCGCCTTCCTGGCGCTGATGGCGGCCAGCGGACAGACGGCGCCCGTCGAGGCGGCCGCGCCGCCCTCGGCTCCCGAGCCGCCGCCCCCGCCGCCCAAGCGCAATTTCCGCCTGACCTGCCAGGACCTGGCCATCGGTTCGGGCGAGATCCGGCTGGAGCTGGTCGCGCGGCACCGGTTGCACGTGGACGCCGCGGCGCGTCCGCGCGACGGGGTGGGCAGGCCGGAGCCAGCTCGGGCAGCCTGCACCGAGGCGGTGGAGAGCCAGCCACCCATGTCCGAACTCCCCGAGCCGGAGGTTGCCGAGCCCGTGCTGCAGTTGGAGCCGGACATGGTGGAGCTGCTGCTCGTGCCGGTCCCTGAGTCTCGGCCCGAGCCTCGGCCTGAGCCCCAGGCTGAGCCGACTTCCACCCTGAGCGCCGGGGCGCCGCGGCCGGGCCTGGGGAACAGCGAGGTCCCTCCGCCCAGGGTGACGGTGCTGGCCGCCCCGGGCCCAGACCGGAAGCGGGCCGTCAGCGAAGCGTTCCGATCCTCATACGTTTCGCGCTCTCCGCGGTAGGAGCGCCTGCGCCAGTCGGCGCTCATCGGGGGCTCCTCTGGACGGAGGTAGCGCTCAGTGGGGCCAGGTTTGGGTCAGGACGGAGGCTTCGCCCCTGTCGAGCATGACCTCCAAGGCGGGGGCAGCGGGACGGCCGGGGACGAAAGTTCATAGATCACCCGTCCGTCCGTCTGGCGGCTCTCGATCACCCGGACGGGGTTGACGGCGCGGCCGGCGGCGGCCGCAGCGCGCACCGGTGCGGGAGCGTCAGCCCAGGCGATGTCACGCTGGATCTCCACCATGGCCCAGGCCCCGTCCGACTCCAGCAGGTCGAGCTCTATCTCGGAGCCGTCCGGGAGGCGGCCTTCCACGTCATAGTAGCGCCGGCCGTCACGCAGCTTCAGCTCGGCTTCGGCGATCGTCATGTCCGGCTGCGCGGCTCGCACGGCCGCGACCACGGCGGACGGCAGGCCTGCCGCAGCGGTCCGAATGATCTGGGTCGGCATGTCGGATGGCGTCGCGCAGCCGCTGACAAGCCCGGCGACGAGGCCCAGACCGGCGAAGGGGAGCTTGAGCGGCAGGATAGCCTCTCCGTAGAGCGCGAGCAGGGTAGCAGGGTTCCTGATGAAGGCACTCGGAATCCAGGCGCTCAGGCGCAACCGAGGGGGGCTGAGCCTACTGTCCGCAAAGCGGTTGGGGAGCTTGCCGGGGTGAGGTC
>JAUJMO010000001.1:36198-82724 GCA_030446805.1 Caulobacteraceae bacterium
TTTGGGCGCTGGAGCCCCCAGTTCATGGTCTGGAGCTCGGTGGTCGTGCTGGGCTACGCAGCGGCCTATGGGGTGGGCACGTGGCGGGCGTGGCCGGCCTTGTCGGGCAGGACCCGAGGCGGGCTCGATCTCCCCGAGGCGGGAGCCGGCCGGTGAGGGCGCGCGCGCCTCTCGCGACGGGGCTCCTCCCGTCCCACATGACCGCCGCGGGCCAGGGGAGAAGGGCGATGGCGGACCAGGGTAGCGGGCGCGTCGAGATCCAGGTCTGGAGCGATTACGTTTGCCCCTTCTGCTATCTGGAGCTGCCGGCGCTGGAGCGTCTCGAGGCCGAGCGGCCCGTTCAGGTGCGCTGGCGCGCCTTCGAGCTCAGGCCCGAGCCGCAGCCCACGCTCGATCCTGACGGAGACTATCTGCACCGGGTGTGGAACGCCTCAGTCTACCCTATGGCCGCGGAGCGGGGCATGACCCTGAAGCTTCCGCCCGTGCAGCCGCGCAGCCGTTTGGCGCTGGAGGCCGCGGAGGCCGCCCGGGAACGCGGGCAGTACGGCCCGATGCACCGGGCCCTGTTCCGGGCCTTTTTCGAGGAGGGGCGGGACCTCGGCGACCCCGCCGTGCTGAGGGCGATCGCCGGGGAGGCGGGGCTGGACGGAGCGGAGGTGGCGGCCGAGCTGCAGGCCGGGCGGTGGACCGGGCGGGTGCTGGCGGACCAGGAACTGGCGCGCCGGCTGGGCGTGAGCGGCGTGCCGGCGATGGTGCTGGGACGCGCGGGCGCGCCGCAGCGCTGGCTGGTCAGCGGGGCGCAGCCGTACGCGGCCCTCAGCGAGGCGGTGGATCAGGTGCTGGGGCGCTAGCCCGTGCCGGCTAGGGGCGTCAGGACGCGCGCGGCCCCGGCCGGCTAGCGCAGGGCGGCGGCTGCGGCCTCCCGCGCCCTCTCCAGCTCGGCGGGGCGATAGGGTTCCGGCGACCCGAAACCCCAGACGGGGCCGGGCCAGGCGGGATCGTCGGCCCGGCGGCCCACCACGTGCAGATGCAGCTGGGCCACGATGTTGCCGAGCGCGCCGGTGTTCAGCTTTTCGACCGGGCGGCCGAGCGCCGGGCCCATCGCCCGGACGGCCTCGCCAGCCGCCACCGCCTCCTCGATCAGCAGACGTCGGTCCGGCGCGGGGAGGTCGTCGATCTCGACCAGGCCGGCGCGGCGGGGGATCAGCACCAGCCAGGGCCAGCGCGCGTCGTCCTGCAGCCGCACCTCGCAGAGAACCAGGCTCCCCACGGGGACGGACGTCGCGGCCAGGCGCGGGTCGAGGACGAAGGGGGCGGGATCCTGCGCCGGCGGGGCGTCCGGTTTCGAGTGCATGGCGCGTGAGCCGCTCCGATGACAGCGGTTGATCAGGCGCGAAAGGGAGCGGCACGGGCGCACCGCGTCAAGTTGGACCGGCTCGCGCGCTGCTTGGCCGTTGGCGCTGAAGCGGCGGAAGCTGCCCGGTGTGCGCGACGTACGCGGGGCGCAGCCCCCAGGCGCTCAGTGAGGGGTGGATCAGGTGTTGGCGGCGGAGCTGGCGAAGCCTAGAGGCGGCCTCGGATGGTCGCTCGAGGGGGCTGACCCGCCCAAGCGCCGTTGCCGATAGATGAAATGGCGCCGCGCCTGCACGGAAACCGCACACGCCGCCCATGCTGACCACGAGCCCGCGAGCTAGATTGACGCCTCATTCCAGGACGGGGGCAGGGTGATGACGACGGAAGCGGGCGACGAGGGCGGGCGGCGTGGACGCGCTTGGAGGCTGGCGCCCTGGGGAGTGGCAGCGCTCCTCTTGCTGCTGCCCTGGGCGGCGATGCAGTTCAGGGAGGAGGTGAGCTGGGACGGGTTCGATTTCCTCGTCGCCGCCGTCCTGCTGTTCGGGGCCTGCGGCGCCTTTGAGGTGGCGGCGAGGATGTCGGGCCATTGGTCGTATCGGGTGGCCGCCGGCCTCGCGATCCTGGCGGCGCTCCTCCTGGTGTGGATCAATCTCGCCGTCGGCGTCATCGGGAGCGAGGACCACCCCGCCAACCTCCTGTACGCGGGCCTGCTCGCCATCGGCGTCGTGGGCGCCGCCATCGCGAGACTCAGGCCGGGTGGAATGGCCCGCGTGCTGGTCCTAATGGCGGTGGCCCAGGCGATGATCGGCGCGGCCGCCCTGCTCGCCGGGTGGGGCTCCGAGGGCGAGAACTGGCCGCAGGTCGTCATCGTCCTGAACGGCGTCTTCGCCGCCGTGTGGCTCGTGTCGGCCGGGCTGTTCCGGAAGGCGGCCCGGGCGCGGGCGCCTGGGAGTGCGGCGGCCTAGGTCTGACCGGCGGGGCGGGCGCGCTGGCCGACGACCGCCACCCTCCCACGAAGCGTCACCCTCGGACTTGTTCCGAGGGCCCAGGGTTCAGCGATGCCGAACCTGGGGCGCGAGCGACCCGCGCGTCTTAGCCCGCAAGGTGCGTCGGGTGGAGGGATGGGCCCTCGGACCAAGTCCGAGGGTGACGCTTCGGGGTGGGTGATCTCACGGGCGGAGGGGAGCCGGCCAGACGGAGCGCTTTCAGGCGACCGCTGCGCGGCGGCTTTGCCGACCTTGACCCGCTCCACCTGCCCGGCAAGCTGGCCTGCATGAGATCAGAAGTGGGGAGGGCGTGGGTGCGCCAGGTGCTGACTCAGCCCTTGGACTCGCCGCCCTCCGTTCTCGGACTCTCTAGGGCGGGCACTGGACGAGTAGCGCTAAGGGCTTTCTGCTGCACTTCCTCAATGGCGGAACCTAAGGACGTGTAGATACCTTCTACAAGCCTCGCGGCGTCCGGTGCCAAATCTTTAGCGTCGCTCACCAGGGCGACCACGGCAGCAATGATCACGAGAGCTGCCCCAACGTTCACACTTCGACGACCGAGTTCCCGTTCGAACTCGTCTAGTCGCTCATTCAGCCTTCTCCGTTTTACTTCGTCCAGATCGGAATGTTCGACCCGATCCCGCAATCTTTGGACATAATGCTCGATCCTTTCACGACGTGAGACGTCGAGAGCGATCGTTGATCGTCGTGCCTGTCGAGCGTTCAGAATGCGGGCCTGAGTGACGTAAAGGTCGACTGCCTGAAGGAAATCGTCGAAGTCGCTGGCCGAGAATGTTCGAGGACTCGGCGGCCGTAAGCCCGACAGTTCTTCGATCTCAAGCGCTCTGGCCGAGGCGACCACATCTGTAATGTACTTGAGCCTTTGTGTTGAGCCCACTGATCCATCCGGCATCGTACCGATAGCCCGAGATCATCTGATCCCGGGATATACGCTCCAGCTGCACATGCCGTCTTACTCCATGATCGGCTTCGCTCAGCGAAGCGGAACCTGGTCGGTGGACAAGGCCTCAGACGGACTCTCGGCCAGATACTCAAGACTTTCGTCAGAAATCTGATGATTGACGAGGTCTGTCACGTCTCACCCCCGCGCCACAAACGTGTCGATCACCTTCTTCTCCCCCGCCTTGTCGAACGCGACGGTGAGCTTGTTCCCCTCCACCGCGCCCACCGTGCCCATGCCGAACTTCTGGTGGAAGACGCGGTCGCCGCGTTTGTAGGCCGAGGCGCCTGCGGCGGGGTCGCTGGTGGCGACGAGGCGGCCCTCACCTTCGATGGGGACGGAGGATACGCGCTGGCGAGGGGTGATCGGCTGGGCGGTGTTGGCCCGTTCGCTGGCGCGCCGCCAGCCTGGGGAGGTGTAGCCGCCGGCCGCGAACACCGGGGCTTCGTCCCAGCGGGAGCGGGCTTCCTGCATGCCGGGGCCGCCGCCGTAGTAGCCGGTCTCGCTGCTGGCCTCGACGTTGGCGAGGGGGAGTTCGTCGACGAAGCGGCTGGGGAGCTGGCTGGTCCAGCGGCCGTACACTTGGCGGTTGGCCGCGAAACTGACGCGGGCTTCCTCGCGGGCGCGGGTGATGCCGACGTAGGCCAGGCGGCGCTCCTCCTCCAGGCCCTTTTCGCCCTTTTCGTCGATCGAGCGCTGGGACGGGAAGACGCCTTCCTCCCAGCCGGGGAGGAAGACCAGGGGGAACTCCAGGCCCTTGGCGGCGTGCAGGGTCATGATCTGGACGGCGTCCTGCGCTCCGTCGCCCCGGTCGAGGTCCATGACCAGGGAGACGTGCTCGAGATAGGCCCCGAGCGTGTCGTAGGCGCCCATGGCCTGGACCAGCTCCTTGAGGTTGTCGAGCCGGGTGGGGCCGGTGGCGCGGTCGGCCTTCCACATGTCGGTGTAGCCGGACTCCTCCAGGATGGTCTCGGTCAGCCGGGCGTGGTGCTCCCCGCCGGCCGCCATGGCCCGCCAGCGGTCGAGGTCGCGCAGGAAGGTGTTCAGCGCCGTGCGGGTGCGCGCGGGAAGCTCGTCGGAGTTGACCAGGCCGCGCGACGCCGTGGAGGCGGAGACCCCGTTCGCGCGGGCCAGCTGCAGGATCTTCTGCACGGAGGTGTCGCCCAGACCGCGCTTGGGCGTGTTGACCACGCGCTCAAAGGCCAGGTCGTCATCCTCGGACTGGACCAGGCGGAGATAGGCGTGCGCGTCGCGGATCTCCTGGCGCTCGAAGAAGCGCGGACCGCCCACCACCGTGTAGGGGATGGCCTCCAGGACGAAGCGCTCCTCGAAGGCGCGCATCTGAAAGGAGGCGCGGACCAGGATGGCCGCTTCGCGGAGGCGCCGCGGCCCGTCCCCGGAGCCGCGCCTGTGCCAGGTTCCGATCTCGTCGGCGATCTGGCGCGCCTCGGCCTCGCCGTCCCAGACGCCGCGGACGCGGACCTTTTCGCCGCCGTCGGCTTCGGTCCAGAGCGTCTTGCCCAGGCGGTCCTTGTTGGCGCTGATCAGGCCGCTGGCCGCGGCCAGGATGTGGCTGGTGGAGCGGTAGTTGCGCTCCAGGCGGATGACTTGCGCGCCGGGGAAGTCGCGCTCGAAGCGCAGGATGTTGTCCACCTCCGCGCCGCGCCAGCCGTAGATGGACTGGTCGTCGTCGCCGACGCAGCAGACGTTGCGGTGCGCCTGCGCGAGCAGCCGCAGCCACAGGTACTGGGCGACGTTGGTGTCCTGGTACTCGTCGACTAGAATGTAGCGGAAGCGGCCGTGGAATTCCCCAAGCACGTCGGGGTGCTTGGTGAAGATGGTGATGTTGTGCAGCAGGAGGTCGCCGAAGTCGCAGGCGTTCAGGATGCGCAGACGGTCCTGATATTGGGCGTAGAGGCTCTGGCCGCGGCCGCCGGCGAAATCCTCGGACGCCGGGAGGCGGTCGGGGGTCCAGCCGCGGTTCTTCCAGTGGTCGACCAGGCCGGCGAAGGTGCGCGGCGTCCAACGCTTGGTGTCCAGACCGTCGGCTTCGAGGATCTGCTTGATCAGCCGCTCCTGGTCGTCGGTGTCCAGGATGGTGAAGGTGCTCTTGAGGCCGACCAGTTCGGCGTGCCGGCGCAGGATCTGGGCGGCGACGGAGTGGAAGGTGCCCAGCCAGCGGAGGCCCTCGGCGCTGGGCCCGATCAGATGGGTGATGCGCTCGCGCATCTCGCGCGCAGCCTTGTTGGTGAAGGTCACCGCGAGCAGCTCCCAGGGCCGGGCCCGGCCCGTGGCCAGGATGTGCGCCAGCCGGGTGGTCAGCACGCGCGTCTTGCCCGTGCCCGCGCCGGCCAGGACCAGGACGGGGCCGTCGACGGCCTCGACGGCTTGGCGCTGCTCGGGGTTGAGGCCTTCCAGATAGGCGGGGGACGAGGCGCCGACGGGAGGCTGGGCGCGGGCGAGGTCGCTGAGTTTGAGGGCGGGCTGAGTCACGGAACAAACATAGACCGGCCGGAGCCGAATGGGGAGGGCGGCCCGGTGTCTCGCCTCCCGGGCGAAAGAGGAACCTGGGTCGCGGCTTGGCCGTTTCAGCGGGATGGAGACCGCCGAACCCACGCCGGAAGCCTTGGCCGCCAGCCCCGAAACGGGCAGCGAGGCCTCGGTCGCGCGCACCCTGCATGCGCGGCGGCGGAGCCCGGCGGTGGCCTTCTTGATCGGAGCGGCGGTGATCGGCGCGATCGGGGTGGCGGCCTATCTGTTTTGGCCCGACGCCGCGCAGACCCCTGTCACGCCGGCCGAAGCGGTGATCACCGACGAGCTGCCCAACATGCCCGTGCCGGACGGAGACGTCATCCGGGCTCAGGTGGATGCGGCCCTGGCCCAGACGCCCAGCGACCCCGACGCCCCGGCCGAACAGGCCGCAGCCTCCGCCCAGGCCCAGACCGGGCCGGAAGCCGACGACAGCCCCGCCGCCGCCCGCCCGGCCTCGCCGGACCAGGCTGAGGCCGCCATTCAGCGCGACGCGACCCTGAACGTCCAGGCGCGCCAGTAAGGACCGAATTCGATGACCGACGTTCCCCGCCGCCGCCGCAGCAACAACGCCACCCTGGCCGTGATTGTGATCGCCTTGCTGGTGATGCTGGGAATGATCGCCTTTGTGGAGGCCGACGGTCGCCGCCGGGCCGCCGACTCGGGCGTGGCCTCCCCTGTGGACGAAGGCGGGGCGGGGGCGATCATGCCCACCCCGGTTCCGGGCCAGCCCGCACCGGGCGAGGGGCCCGAACCCAAGTAGCCTAAGATTCCGCCGACCGGTCCAGCAGGGCGGCCACGCGGCAGGCGGAGGCGAGCGGACGTTCGCCCCGGCCCGCGTCCACGGCCGCGATCAGGGCGGCCAGGCTCTGGCCGCGGTCGCGGGCCATGGCCTCCAGCGCGCTCCAGAACTCAGGCTCCAGCGCCACGGAGGTGGAGTGTCCGGCCAGCAGGACGGAGCGTTTGCGCAGGCCGGCGCTCAGGACTCGGGCTCGCGCTTGTGACCGTCCAGGCGGGCGGCGGCTCCCGCCGCCTCGGCCGAAGCCTGGGCGCGCTCGGCCTTGGTGCGGCCGTGACGGACGCGGTTTTCGGCCGCCCCGGCGCTCTCGGCCGCGCGGGCGCGAGCCTTTCGCGCCTTTGTCAGGTTCACGACCTTGCCCATGGCAACTCCTGGCCTCCGCCGCGTGTTGTGGAGGCGATCCCCCCTCTAGAGACGGAGCCTGCACCATGACGGACTTCAACAGCAATCCCGACCCGCTCAAGGCCACAACGGACGGCGACCTCGGCGACGCCGGCTCGGGCGCGACGAGCATGGGCGGCACGGCCGGCGTGGACCTGACCGCCATCCGCGAGGACATGGAGGTGGTCGGCTCCGACGGCCGCCACGTGGGCGAGATCGACCACTTCCGCGACGGCCAGCTCAAGCTGAAGCGCCAGGACAGCGAAGCTCTGGACGGCCAGCACCACCTCCTGCCCCAGGAGTGGGTGGCCCAGGTGGACAGCAACGCCAACCGCGTGATGCTGAACCTCGACAAGGACCAAGTCACCAGCCGCTGGCTTCCCGCGGGCTGACCGGGCGAGGCCCGGACGCCACCAGAGGGCGACCGGGCTGCCGCCGCTTTCGCCTTGCACGACCGCTGCTGCGCCAGCCTGTAGCGGCGGCCCGTCGCTCGGGCGGTTCAGCGTCAGGACTCTCGTTCAACAGTTGCACGGCCTGATCGCCACCCTCCACGCAGGACGCGGGTCGCAGCTCACGCCGGTATCGTCGCCCATCGTCTTGATCCCGTTGCCCGGCCGGGAGGCCCCGGCCTATGGCCTGATCGGGCCGGCGGACGCCGCCTTTACGCGCTACCGACAGCAACTCCGGCGCACGCTGGACGGGGCTACGCGCGTTTGCGGGGCGGAGCTCGACTGATCGCGTGGCGACCTCTCGCCTAAACGGCCAAGCTGGCCTATCTGCCGCGGCCATGACGTCCGCGATCTCCGTCCGGGGCCTGACCAAGACCTACCCGTCGGGACACCAGGCCTTGAAGCGGGTGGACCTCGAGGTCCGGCGAGGGGAGATCTTTGCGCTCCTGGGGCCGAACGGGGCCGGCAAGACCACCCTGATCAACATCATCTGCGGGATCGTGACGCCCACCAGCGGGACGGTGTTGGCCGACGGGCACGACGTCGTGCGCGACTACCGGGCGGCGCGCTCGCGCATCGGGCTGGCGCCGCAAGAGCTGACCACCGACGCTTTCGAGACGGTCTGGGCCACGGTCAGCTTTTCGCGCGGCCTGTTCGGCAAGGCGCGCAACCCGGCCCACATCGAGGCGGTGCTGCGGCGCCTGTCGCTGTGGGACAAGAAGGACAGCAAGATCATGACCCTGTCCGGAGGAATGAAACGGCGGGTTCTGATCGCCAAGGCCCTGTCGCACGAGCCGGACATCCTGTTTCTGGACGAGCCCACGGCGGGGGTGGACGTCGAGCTCCGGCGCGAGATGTGGGAAGTGGTGCGCGGGCTGCGGGGGCAGGGCGTGACCGTGATCCTGACCACCCACTACATCGAGGAGGCCGAGGAGATGGCCGACCGGATCGGGGTGATCAGCAAAGGCGAGATCATCCTGGTCGAGGAGAAGGCGGCGCTGATGGCCAAGCTGGGACGCAAGCGGCTGACGCTCCACCTGCAGGAGCCGCTGGCCGCGGTGCCGCCGGAGCTGGCTGACTGGAGGCTGGAGCTGGCCGACGAGGGCAGGGCGTTGATCTATGGCTTCGACAGCCACGACCCGCGCACGGGCGTGCCGTCGCTGATGCGGCGGCTCTCGGAGCTGGGGATCGGGTTCAAGGACCTGAGCACCCAACAAAGTTCGCTGGAGGACATCTTCGTGGACCTGGTGCGCGCGTGAGATTTCGTCGATGAACAGGCACGCGATCGAGGCCATCTACCGCTTCGAGATGGCGCGCAGCCTGCGCACGCTGTGGCAGAGCCTGGCCTCGCCGGTGATCTCGACCTCGCTGTACTTCGTGGTGTTCGGGGCGGCGATCGGCTCGCGCATCACCGAGGTCGAAGGCGTGCCCTACGGTGCCTTCATCGTACCGGGGCTGGTGATGCTGAGTCTCTTCACCCAAAGCATCTTCAACGCCTCGTTCGGCATCTATTTTCCGAAGTTTACCGGCACCATCTACGAGCTGCTCTCCGCGCCGGTGAGCTATGGGGAGATCGTCATCGCCTATGTGGGGGCGGCGGCGACCAAGTCGGTGGTGCTGGGGCTGGTCATCCTGGCGACCGCGGCCCTGTTCGTGCCGCTCAGGATCGAGCACCCGCTCGTGATGCTGGCCTTTCTGGTGCTGACGGCGGTGAGTTTCAGCCTATTCGGCTTCATCATCGGCCTGTGGGCCAACGGCTTCGAGCAGTTGCAGTTCATCCCCATGCTGATCGTGACCCCGCTCACCTTTCTGGGCGGCGCCTTTTATTCGATCGACATGCTGCCCCCCGTCTGGCGCACGGTCACCCTGTTCAATCCCGTCGTGTACCTGATCAGCGGATTCCGCTGGAGCTTCTTCGGCCTGTCCGACGTAGGCGTGGGCTGGAGCCTGCTGGCGACCTTGGGCTTCTTCGGCCTGTGCCTGGCGGTGGTGGCCTGGATCTTCAAGACGGGCTGGCGGCTGAAGACCTGAGCCAAGCGGTGAGGCTTGCCAGTTCCGCCAAGCTGTGGCGCCCTGTCGTTCTCGTAGGAGCAACGCCATGAGAATGCTGGTCCTCGCGGGCGCAAGCCTGCTCTCGGCCGGCCTTGGCCGGTGACGGACGAACCCAGCCTGAGCCGAGCGCGACGGCCGCCCCGGCGGCCAAGCCGGCAGTTCAGGCCCGGGCGGACCGGGTCGTGTGCCGGGCGGACAATGTGACGGGCAGCCGGGTTCGCAAGCAGAAGACCTGCCTGACGCAGCGCGAGTGGGACCGCCGGGGCAAGCGAGGCGAGAGCGTCGCCGAGGAACTGGGCCGCGAGCGGGGGATCGACATAAACCCCCGTCCCCCCGGAGGAGGATGAACGGTCGAAGCCGGCGCGTGGTGAGAGGCCAAAGCCACCCCTAGCCGGCGTCCTCCTCGCGGAGCAGGCGGTGGGTGACGCCCGGGGCCTCTACAGCGGTGAAGCCGCACACCTCGAAAAAGGCGTGGCCCGCGGGAGCGCTCGCGTCCGTCACCAAGGTCGGAGCGTGGCGAAGCCCGTGCTGCACGAGCCTTCGGAGGAGCGCCCGGCCCACGCCGCGGCGACGGCAGTCCGGCCGAACGTATAGCCGCTGCACGCGAAGCACCTCCTCCGGCGGCAGGACAGGGTCGTGGGCCAAGCCGCCGAAGCCGCACAAACGGTCCTCGAGCAGGGCGGCGAAAAGGGCTTCGCCCTCGAGCTGGAACCGCTGGGAGCGGTCCTCCCAGCCGGCCGCCAGTTGCTCCAACTGGGGATCGCCTTCCGCTTCCGCCTCGGCGCGCAGCTGGCCGAAGCCGATGGGCGGGAAGCGCGTCAGCAGATGGATGGAGATGCTCATCCGGGGCCGATCATCAGCTCCGGGCGGACCACCGCGTCGAACTGTTCGTCGGTGACATAGCCGCCGCCCACCGCTTCCTCTCGCAAAGTGGTGCCGTTCTTGTGCGCGGTCTTGGCGATCTTGGCGGCGTTGTCGTAGCCGATGGTGGGGGCCAGCGCCGTGACCAGCATCAGGGAACGGTCCAGCGCGGCCTTTATGTTGTCCTCGCGCGGCAGGGTCCCCACCACGAGGTTGTCGGTGAAGCTGACCGCGGCGTCGGCCATCAGGCGGACGGACTGCAGGAAGTTGTAGGCCATCACCGGGTTGAAGACGTTCAGCTCGAAATGACCCTGGCTGCCCGCGAAGGTGATGGCGGCGTGGTTGCCGAACACCTGCACGCAGACCTGGGTGAGCGCCTCGGCCTGGGTGGGGTTCACCTTGCCGGGCATGATGGAGGAGCCGGGCTCGTTCTCAGGCAAGGCCAGCTCGCCCAGGCCCGAGCGCGGGCCGGAGCCCAGGAAGCGGATGTCGTTGGCGATCTTGAACAGGGAGGCGGCCACCGTGTTGATGGCGCCGTGTGAGAACACCATGGCGTCGTGCGCGGCCAGGGCCTCGAACTTGTTGGGTGCGGTCTTGAAGGGCAGGCCCGTGATCTGGGCGATCTTGTCGGCCACCTGTTCCGCGAACCCGACCGGCGCGTTGAGGCCGGTGCCGACCGCCGTGCCGCCCTGGGCCAGCTCCATCAAGCGGGGCAGGGTTTGTTGAATGCGTTCAAGGCCAAGCTCCACCTGAGTGGTGTAGCCGCTGAACTCCTGGCCAAGCGTGAGCGGAGTGGCGTCCTGGGTGTGGGTGCGGCCGATCTTGATGATATGCGACCAGGCCTGGGCCTTGTCGTTCAGCGCGTTGCGGAGCTTCTGCAGGGCGGGCAGGAGGCGGTGCACGATCTCCTCGGCGCAGGCGATGTGCATGGCCGTGGGATAGGTGTCGTTCGACGACTGACTCATGTTGACGTGGTCGTTCGGATGGACCGGCCTTTTGCTGCCCATCTCGCCGCCCAACAGCTCGATCGCGCGGTTCGAGATCACCTCGTTGGCGTTCATGTTGGACTGGGTTCCGGAGCCCGTCTGCCACACGACCAAGGGGAAGTGGTCGTTCAGCTTGCCCTCGATCACCTCGTCGGCGGCGCACACGATGGCGTTCCCGATCTGCGGGTCCAGGCGGCCGAGCGCTATGTTGGTTTCGGCCGCCGCGCGTTTGACGATGCCCAGGGCCCGGACCATGGGCAGGGGCTGGCGTTCCCAGCCGATCTTGAAGTTGCTGAGGGAACGTTGAGCCTGGGCGCCCCAATAACGGTCGGCGGCGACTCCGATCGGGCCGAAGGTGTCGGTTTCGGTGCGGGTTTCGGCCACGGGGTCAGCCCTTCGTCTTGCGCGGGCGGGCGGTGTAGCACAGCGGAACGGTGGCGGAAGGCGGAGCGGTGAACGCAGGGGGCTGGGTTGGTTCAGGGAAGGTGCGAGCGCGGGAGGACGGGGGCGGACTGCACATCGTCTGCGACGGGATCACCACCCAGGCGCGCTATTACAAGCCGCTGATCTATGAGTTCTTCCGCAAGGAATGGCGAGGGACGCGGCCGACCTACGGCGATTACGCCGTCGAGATCCGCATGGAGCATGTGGGGGAGCCGCCGCACATCGACCTCGACAACCTGGCCAAGGCGGTGCTGGACGCGATCAAGGGCTACGTCTTTCACGATGACGCCCAGGTGGCGCGGCTGCTCATCGAACGGACGCCAGGTCATCGCGAGCGGGTGGTGATCAGTGTGCGCGCCCTGTCAGCAACGCCCGCGGACGTCGGCCGTTAGGCGGGGGTGAGCGAGCATCCCGATCCCCGGCCCGTCGTGCGCGCGGCCTTCCGCGCGGCGACCGAGCGCTTCGACCCCGGCAGGCCCGCTCTGATCCTGGGCCACTTCGATGCCGACGGGCTTTCCGCCATGGCGCTGCTGGCGCGGAGCTTCGAACGGGCAGGGCGGCCGGCGCGGCTGCGCGTGGTCGGCCGCGGGGAGAACCCCTGGTCGGAGGCCGTGCGTGCGGAGCTGGCGCGCGAGGAGGTCGGCGGATTGATCGTGACGGACCTGGGGGTCCGGGAGGGGCCCCTGAAGCCGGGCACGCCCACGGTGGTGATCGATCACCATGTGCCGACGGGAGTTCCAGGCGATGCGGTGGTGATCAGCGGCGCCGGGCTGGATCCGGAGCCGACCTCGGCGCTGCTGGCCTATTGGTGCGCCGGCGTGCTGGCCCCGGTCGACGATCTGGTCTGGATCGCCGGGCTGGGGCTGATCGGGGACATGGCCGAAGGGGCCGGCTTCATCGAGATGGCGGAGGCCCAGGCCCTGGGAAAGACGGCGCTGCGGGATGCGGTCTCCCTGCTGAACGCGCCGCGGCGGGCGGCGGCGGCGAATGCGGCGCCCAGCCTGGCGCTGCTGCTCAAGGCCAAGGGGCCGAAGGAGATTATCGGCGCAGTCCATCCCGAGACCGCGCAGCTGAGAGCCGCCAAGGCGGAGGTGGCCGGTGAACTGGGCAGGGCCAAACGGATCGGGCCCAAGGTGCGGGGCGATGTGGCCCTGATCCGCTTCCACTCGCCCTGCCAGATCCACCCGCTGGTGGCGCAGCAGTGGCGGGGGCGGTTGAAGGACAAGGTCGTGCTGGCGGCCAACACGGGCTATCGGCCGGGGTGGGTGCACTTCGCCGCGCGCACGGGCGGCGACCGGGACCTGATCGCCTTTCTGGCCGAACGCCGTCCGCCCGGGGCCGACGAGCAGTACGGCTCAGGCCACCGGCAGGCGACGGGTGGGGCGCTGCGCATCCCCGACTGGAACCACTTCGCCTCGAGCCTCGGCTTTCCCGATGAGCGCATCCCCGAACAGGCCGCCGCATGAACGACGATAGGACGAAGCCGCTGCGGCTGGGGTTTCCCGTCAAGGTGATGGGGCGGCCGGATCTGAAGAGCAATGACACCCGGGGCTGGCGGAAGAACCCGCACCTGAAGACATCGCTCGAATACGTCGACCAGGTGCTGGATTACCTGGCCAAGGTGAAGCTCAACATGTACCGGCTGAGCTCGGACCTGGCGCCCTACGCCACCCATCCGGACATGCCGCAGTTCCACGGCATGGTGGCCGAAAGCGACGCGGAGCTGCGCGCATTCGGCGCCAAGGCCCGCCGGCTGGACATACGGCTGAGCTTTCACCCGTCGCAGTATGTGCTGCTGAACAGCCCCAACGCCGAGCTGACCCGCAAGAGCATCTGGGACCTGGCCAGTCAGGCGGAGATGCTGGACCGCATGGAGCTGGGGCCGGAGGCGGTGCTGGTGACCCATGTGGGCGGCGTCTACGACGATCGGGAGGCAAGCCGGGCGCGCTGGATCGAAGGCTGGAACGCCTGTCCCGAGCACGTGCGCCGGCGATTGGTCTTGGAGAACGACGACATCCGCTTCTCCGCGGCCGATGTCCTATGGATCCACGAACGGACGGGCGTGCGGCTGGTGTTCGACTACCAGCACTTCTGGTGCCTCAATCCGGAGCGATCGGAGATGCGCCCCACGCTGGAGCGCTTCGTGCGGAGCTGGCCGGACGGATGTCGGCCCAAGCTGCACTTCTCCTCGCCCCGGACGGAACTGCGGGAGGTGAAGCGCAAGATCACCTCCAAACAGCGCGAGGCGGCCAAGGCCGGCGCGGCCAAGCCACGCAAGGGAGAGGTGACGCTGGCGCCCGTGAAGCCTACCGCACGGACCAAGACGGTGTTGCTGCCGCCCATCTGGACGGGGCACGCCGACTTCACCAACCCGTTCGAGTTCGCTCGCTTCATGCGCGACGCGGAGGGGCTGGAGTTCGACGTCATGATGGAGGGCAAGGCCAAGGACATCAGCCTGCTCAAGCTCCGCCCCGACCTGCTGCGTTTCGCCCCGGACGTGGCGGCGCGTTTCGGCATCTTTCCGGACGCCGCCAAGCAGTTGGAAGCTGACGAGAAACGGCTGGACGAAGGGGTGGACGCCGAGTCCGAGTCCGATGTGGACGAGGGGGCGGCGGGGCAGGTCGAAGAGGCCGCCTAGTAATCAGCGCGGGGGTTCGACCAAGGGGATGAAGTTGACGTCCAGGAGCCGTTCGGAGCGGACGCGGCCCGCGGCGTCCTTGCGCACCAGGGTCAGCCGTTGGGAGCGCGCCGAGGCGCCCACGGGAATGAGCAGGCGTCCTCCGGGCTTGAGCTGGCGGAGGAGGGGCGCCGGGATGCGGGTGGCGCCCGCGGTGACGATAATGGCGTCGAAGGGCGCTTGTTCGGGCCAACCGGCGTAGCCGTCGCCGGCGCGGACGGCGACGTTGTTGTAACCAAGCGCCTCCAGCTGGGCTGCGGCGCGCTGGGCCAGCTGCGGCACGATCTCAACCGAATAAACCTGGCCGGCCAGCTGGGACAGGATGGCCGCCTGATAGCCGGAGCCCGTGCCTACCTCCAGGACGACATCGTCGCGATCAACCTCAAGCAGGTCCGTCATCAGGGCCACGATGAAGGGCTGGGAAATGGTCGCCTCATAGCCGATGTGCAGCGCGCCGTCGGTATAGGCGCGGCTCTGCTGCGATGGGGGCACGAACAGGTGACGCGGCGTGCGACGCAAGGCCAGCAACACGTCGGGATCCAGACGGCGAGACCGTCCGGAGCCGGTCGCCGCCCCGGCGGCCGCGAGCTGGGCGATGTTGGCGACCATGCGCTCGCGCTCCGCGCGCCGGTCGTCTTGGGCGGCTTGGGTGGGCGCCAAGCAGAGCAGGGCGGCTGCGAGGGCGGCGAGCGCTGTGCGGACCGGCATCCTGCCTCTCCTCCTACCGCAGCGGCGTCACCGCACGGGTGCGGTCAATGTAGACCACCGCGTCGAATTGGCGAGAGAGTTGGGCGTCGAAGTAGTGGCTCTGCCGCTCGGTTCGAGGCTGGTAGATCACGCCCACCGCGCGTTCCAGGCGCGGCCCCGCCAAGGCCGCCGATACAACAGGATTGCGGCTGAGGAGCAGCGCCCGCTGGAGGCCTTGGGCGTGGAGCAGGCCGGCGAAGCTTTCCGGCAGGGCGGGTCTGAGCTCGTAGACTCGGCCGGGACTGTCCCATTCGGGTGCAGCCAGGACGGTTCCCGAGTGGGTCAGGAAGCCCACCAGGAAGGCGCCCGGGCCGTTGCGTTCGCGCAGCAGCTGGCCGATGTTGAGCTCCCCGCGCTGGCTCATCGCCGTGCTGCGGGCGTCGCCCACGTGAGTGTTGTGGGCCCAGATCACCACCTTGCCCGGTTGGCCGGAGAGGGCCTGCGCGTGAGCGGAGATCTCGGCCACCGCGTCCGCCATGTGGCGGTCGCGCACGTTCCAGCTGTAAGCGCCCGCATAGGCGGCCCGGAAGTAAGCCTCCGCCGCCACAACGCTGGCGGCGTTCCGCTGGGCGGAGAAGAGGGCTTCCGCAGCTTCGGGATCGGCGGGCCTGGGGCGGCCCCGGAACTCCGCCAGCACGGCTGCGGCCTGGCGCTCGCACGTGCGGTTGGGGCGGCGTGCCGCCTCGCCGTAACGGCTGGACTCGCCTCGATAAGGAGCGAAGCAGCGGTACTGGGTCCGGGCGCGCGCGGCCGCCGGCGGATCGTGGCGAGCCAGCCATTCCACGGCGGCCTCCTGACCCTCGAACAGGTTCTGAACGTCCATGCCGTAGACCCCCACACGGCGGGCAGGGGGCTGGGTCAGATTGTACGCGCGCAGCCGCTCGACAAAGCCCTCGAACTCCGCGTTCCGCCAGGTCCAGCGGGGGAAGCGCTCGAAGTCGGACAGGGCTTCGGCCGCGGTCCGGTCCCGGCCCATGCCGCGGACATAGCGGCTCAGCCGGTCGGCATCGGGCCAGTCGCCTTCGATGGCCACGGCCAGGGCGCCGCGCTCGCGGACGAGGCGCTCAGTGATGCGGGCGCGTTCGGCGTAGAACTCGCTGGTGCCGTGGGTGGACTCCCCAAGCAGAACGAACCGGGCGTCGCCCACCGCGGCCAGCAACGGGTCGTAATCGGTCGCGGCGCCCGTGAGCCGGTGGTGAGGCGGAGCGAACGCCGCCGCCGCCGCCGGGCGCTGGGCGGCGGCGTCCGCTCCGTCCGCGCAGGCCGCCAGCAGGAAGGACAGGATCACGGTGATCCAGAGCGCCTCGCGGGCCTTGCGCAGCCCCTGCATCATTCGGCGGCCTGGAGGTGGGTCTCATCGGCGCGACGCTCGACTCCGGGCTTGCCCGTACGACGGTCGTGGCGGCTTTCGCGTACGAAGCGTTCCACCGTGGTCTCCAGCGGGGGCAGGACGGGTGCGAAGTTCCAGCGCGCCTCCGGTTCGGGGGCGGCGTAGCGGATCGTCGGCCGGGGACGCTCCACCACCAGGCCGGGATCGGCCTCGGCCACATCGGCCACCGCGCGCACGAAGTCGGCCACCGACCACCGCTCGTGCGAGACGACGGCGAGCGGTCCGGCCACGCCGTCCATGAGGGCGTCGAGCACGGCGTCCACCACGTCAGGCGCGTAGGTCTCGTCCCAGCGCTCGTTGGGATTGACCTCGACGGGCAGGCCGAACTCCAGCCTGTCCAGCGCGGTGGCCGCGAAGCGGGCGCGCTCCCAGGGCATGAACATGCGCTCTGTCCCGGCCAGCAGGAACTTTGGCCCGCCCAGTTGGAGCAGCTGTTCGTCGATCTCTTCGAAGTCAGTGCTGGCCGTGAACACGGCGCAGGGAACACCTGCGGCGGCGCAAGCGCGGACCAGCGCCTCGGGCGGAGCGAAGCGCTGCTGGGGCCCCGCATGATCCAAGGCGGCTGCGTCCTCGCAGACGCCCGCCCAGTCGCGGCCGTCCACCACGGCCCAGGGGGAGACCGCACGGATCAGCGCCTCGTCAGGCTGGGAGGTCCGGCGGTAGAACAGCCCGCGTGCTTCGGAGAAGCCGACCAGCAGTCGCGTCAAGGGGCTGTCGGCGCCCACGATCAGGAGGGGGCGCTCGCCTTCAGGAGCGACCGCGCCCAGGCTCAGGTCGTACTCGGGGCCGGTCGGGCTCGCGTCCAGGAAACGGTTCGGCCTGCGCCACCAGCCGGGAGAGCCCAAGCCCACGGCCTGCGGCGGCCGGCCCTGGGCGAGGTCCTTGAGAACAGGCGCCAGCATGGTGGGCCGCGGCGCCCCGCTGCGCACATCATAGACGCCCACCTCATAGTGGCCCACGAAACGGGTCACCATACGATTCCAGTCGTGCGACCCCAGCAAGGACCAGGCGGTCACGGCGGGTATGTTCACGCCCTCGCGACGGAGCTGGACCACGCCGTCCCACACCTCGACGAACCAGCGCACCTGTTCTTCGCGGCTGGCGCCGTTGTGCACCTCGGTCACCGCCACGGGGATGCCGTAGCGCTCCCAAGCCTGGCGCAGCAGCCCCGGCAGACCGATCATGGGGGTGCGCAGGTTCCGGATGGCGTCGATATCGACGTAGGGAACGCCGCCGCAGTCGCCGAGCTCGCGGTCGGCCACGGCGCGGTCGGGGTGAAGTTCGACACGATGGTCCAGCAGGCGCTCGCTCGCAAGATAATGGTTCACGCCGATGACGGCGGGTGGGCAGGGGTCGTCGGCGATGACGCGCAGGCGCTCTTTAAGGCCGAAGGCGGCCAGCCGGTCCCAGAGCGCATGGCCGGGAACCACCATGCCGCAGAGCAGGTCCCAGCCCACCCAGCGACGCTCGTTCTGGAAGTCGGCCTCGTGCTGCAGAGGCGGGGTGGCGTGGCAGAAGCCCAGGTCGTCGGTGGCGATCAGGCGCGCTTCCGGGTTCACGGCGCGAATGGCGCGCATGGACAGGCGCGTCGCATCGATCTCATTGAGCAGGGCCGTCCAGAACAGGCCCTCGTCCTGGGTGTGCGGGTACCAATAGCCGTACAGCGCGCTGAAGCGGGCCGTGGTGAGCGGCTCGTTCACAGGCGTGTAGTCCCGAACCCAGGGGTAACGCTCGGCCACGGCGGCGGCGTGCAACGCCAGGCCCGGAGCGAAGCTGTCCTCGATCATGCTGGTGTAATGCGGGCCGCTGCCATGGTGGCAGAGCGTCAGGATGGGGTTCAGGCCCAACTCCCGCAGGCGCGGGAGCCGCTCATCGGTCCAGCGGAAGTCGCGTACCTGCGGATCCTCCGGCGAGATGCGCTCCCATACGGCCGGATAGCGCACCGAGGTCATGCCCAACTCGGCGAACAGGTCGAGGTCGCTGATCCGATATTCGTGGCCGTTCCGGGGAGTCTGGTCGAACCAGGCGTCCCCGACCCGGTTCACCGTGCATTCGAGGCCGCCCCAGAGCTCGGGGCGGGCGGCATCGGGGGACTCGGAGGTGACAAGTCGCTTTTTGTTCAAATCCAAGACGCCGCCCATGATAGTCCCTCTTCCCAGCCGAGTGATCGAAATGCAGCAACAGCTCGGCCGTTCCTTGGGTGAGGCGATTTATTGCTTCGCTTTAACATTTATCAAGCTTCCAAGGTCGGCTTGTCGACCTTCAACCCGCCTTTCTTCTCATGCGTATGCTGGAGGCCTGCTCACCAGGTCTCCGCTAGGCATCGGGGTCGCCGGGGAACCGCCGCAGGCGCCGGGGCCTTGTCAGGGCGCCTGCGGGGACTGAGCGAGTGTGGCATTTTCTTTTCGCGACCGGGATCGAGAACAGCTACCCGACCATCGACGGCGGGCGCGTGCGTCAGGACCAGATGGAATCCTGCGGCCACTACGAGCAGTGGCGCACGGATTTCGAGTTGCTGGACGAGATCGGGACCAACGTCCTGCGCTATGGGCCGCCGATCCATCGCACCTGGCTGGCCCCCGGCCGCTATGATTGGGAGTTCTCAGACCTGACCTTCGGCGAACTGCGCCGGCGGGGGATCATCCCGATCGTGGATCTGTGCCACTTCGGCGTGCCCGACTGGATCGGGGACTTCCAAAACCCCGACTTTCCCGTACTTTTCGCCGGTTACGCGCGCGACTTCGCCCAGAGGTTTCCCTGGGTTCAGCTTTATACGCCCGTGAACGAGATGTACATCTGCGCCATGTTCTCGGGGCGCCATGGCTGGTGGAACGAGCAAGGGACCACCGATCGGACCTTCGTCACCGCCCTGAAGCACGTTACGGCGGCCAACGTTCTGGCCATGGATGCGATCCTGGAGGTTCGGCCGGACGCGCTCTTCATCCAGAGCGAGTCATCCGAATACTTCCATGCGGAGGAGCCGCAGGCCGTTCGCCGGACGGAGATCTACAACGCCGAGCGGTTCCTGACGCTGGATCTGAACTACGCGCGGCCCGTCAATTCGACCATGTACCAGTACCTGCTGTCCAACGGCATGACCGAGCAGGAATATCAATTTTTCATGAACACGCGGCTGAAGCACCATTGCATCCTGGGTAACGACTACTACTGGACGAATGAGCACCGCGTGCCCGTCCAGGGCGGCCATTCCCCAGCCGGCGAGGTATTCGGCTATTATGAGATCACGCGGCAGTACTACGACCGCTACAAGCTTCCGGTGATGCACACTGAGACCAACTTCCCGGAGGGGTACTCGGGGGACGAGGCGGTGAACTGGCTGTTCAAGGAGTGGTCGAACGTGGTCAGCGTCCGCAACAGCGGCGTGCCCATGGTGGGGTTCACCTGGTACTCGCTGCATGACCAGACCGACTGGAACGATCTGCTCCGGACAAAGCGGGGCAGCGTGCACGCGGTCGGGCTCTACGACCTGGACCGCAACATCCGGCCCGCCGGGCGCGCCTACAAGCGCATCATCGAACAGTGGAAAAACGTGCTGCCGATGCAGAGCGTCTGCCTGCAGCTGCCCATCGTGGAGCCCGGCGAATATGACGAGCCCTGGGCCGTGCGGCGGCGCGAGGCGATGCGCGGCATACGCCAACACCGCTCAGAGGCGCCCTTGGCCTGAGGCGGCCCCGTCGCGCCCGAACCGGCGGGCGTGGCAGGGGAGTTCCACGAGCCGAGCCGTCGGAGGTCCACCCGCTTGGTCGGCCTGGGGATGGCGAGGATGGCCCGATGTCGTGATCGGCGCGTCGCCTCGGTCCTTCCCCGGTCGGCAACGCCCCGTTAACCTTTAGGGCGGCAATTCCTGCCTACCTGTCAGGCGGAGTGCATGGAATGTCCGGCGCGGAAGTTCTCGATGTCGGGCGCGATGCGATCTGGCTGACCATCCAGATGTCGCTGCCCATCCTGCTTGTGGCGGTGGCGGTGGGCGTGGGCATAGGGCTGTTGCAGGCCCTGACCCAGGTTCAGGAGGCCACTTTGGTCTATGCCCCCAAGATCATCGCCATCTTCGTGTCCTTGCTGATCTTTCTGCCGCTGATGGGCGCGCTCATGAGCGGCTTCATGCGCTCCATCGCAGCCCGCATCGCAGGGATGTGATGTTCGGCGACGCCCTGCCTGTCGAGGTCTATACGGCGGGGCTGGTGTTCGCGCGCGTGGGCGCGATCGTGATGCTGATCCCCGGGCTGGGCGAGGCGGCGGTGCCCCCGCGCATCCGGCTGGCCTTCGCCTTTGTGCTCACGCTGGTGCTGTTTCCGCTGGCCGCGCCCACGGTGGCCGCGATCCCGGCGCTGGCGAGCGGGCTGGCCGGAGCGGTGATCAAGGAGCTGCTCATCGGGCTCATGATCGGGGGGCTGCTGCGCTTGTTCCTTTCGTCCCTGGCGGTGGCCGGGGAGGCGGTGTCGCTGCAGACCACCTTGAGCTTCGCCCAGACGGCCAACCCGCTGGGCGGGGCGGCCAACACCTCCGTGGGCGCCTTCCTGGGCCTGCTAGGGGTGACGCTGATCTTCGCCACGGACCTGCACCACCTCTTCATCGGAGCCATCGCGCGCAGCTATGCGCTCTTTCCGCCGAACCGGGCCGTGCCGCTGGGCGACGCCGGGGACCTGGCCATCCGGACGGTGGGCGAGGCCTTCGCCCTGGGAGTCCAGCTGGCCGCGCCCGTGATCGTGTTCTCCCTCGTGCTCAACGTCGCGGCCGGCCTGATCGGCCGGATGCTGCCCCAGTTCCAGATCTTCTTCGTTTCGACGCCGATCAACGTCCTGGTGGGGCTGTCGGTGTTCGCGCTGAGCCTGGGCCTGATCGGGCTGGTGTGGATCGAGCGGTACGAGGCCTACTTGCAGCGCTTCGTCGGAGGCGGCGGGTGAGTTGTCCGGCTCTGAACCGCCCTCCGGCTCCCCCTTCGGCCCCGCACGAGACGGGTCACGCGCTGCTCCTCCCGGAAGCGGAGGCGCACGGTGGCTGAGGAGCCCGACAAGGAGTCCAAAACAGAGGACCCCACATCCACACGGCTCGACGAGGCTCGCAAGAAGGGCGACGTCGCCAAGAGCATGGACCTGCCGCAGTGGGCCTCGCTGGCTGCGGCGTTCAGCGTCATGGCGGTGGCGGGCGGCTGGATGGTGCGGGATCTGGCCCAGGCCATGGTGCCCTTCATCGCCAGCCCGGAGGCTTTCGAGGTGACGGGCGAGGGTCTGCGCCGAGTCATGGGGACGGCCATGCTGGCGGTGGGCGTGCCCATCGGGGCGGTCATGCTGAGCGCGGCGCTTGCGGGGGCGGCGGGGAGCCTGGTGCAAACCGGGCTATTGTTCTCGCCGGAGAAGATCAAGCCTGACTTCAAGAAGCTGTCCCCCATGCAGGGGTGGAAGCGACTGTTCGGGGCCGACGCCCTGTTCCAGTTCGGCAAGTCCTTCGTCAAGCTGATCGCCATCGCCGTCGTGGTCTGGATCACCTTCAAGCCGCACGCGCGGGAGCTGGAGACCCTGGTGGCGCTGCCGCCCTCGGCGCTGCTGCCGCTGGCGCGCGAGCTGCTGATCTCGATGTTCGGCGCGGTGCTGATCCTGCTGCTGGCCGGGGCCGGGTTCGACTGGTTCTGGCAGCGGCTCCGCTGGATGAAGCGGATGCGGATGAGCAAGGAGGAGGTCAAGCAGGACTACAAGAACTCCGAAGGCGATCCGCACGTCAAAGCCAAGCTCAAACAGATCCGCATGGAGAAATCCCGCAAGCGGATGATGCAGGCCGTGCCCACCGCGACGGTCGTGGTGATGAACCCGACCCACTACGCCGTGGCCCTCAAATACGAGCCGGGCGAGACCGCGGCCCCCATCTGCGTGGCCAAAGGCGTCGACGCTCTCGCCTTGCGCATCCGCGACCTGGCCCGGGAGCACGGCGTGGAGGTGGTGGAGGATCCGCCGCTGGCCCGCGCGCTCTACGCCGCCGTGGACGTGGACGGGACCATACCCCGCCAGCACTTCGAGGCGGTGGCGACCATCATCGGATTCATTCTGGGCAAGCGGAAGCCGCGATGAGCGACGCCGCATCCCGATCACCTCAACTGTGGTAACTTCAATGACAGATTCGCGGGCGGCGAACGTGACCCTGACCACCCAGACCGAGCGGCCGGCCGGCAAACGCAGCTTCGACGCGGTCGGGGCGTCCGCCGCGGCCTTGTTCGTGATCGCGATCGTAGCGGCGGCCTATCCCGCTTTCCGGGCAGGGCCCACCACCGGGCCCGGGCTGCTGCTGCTCATGGGGCTGGCCGGGGTGGCCTTTATCGGGATCTTCGCCTTCGGCTCGTCCGAGCCCAAGGGCGCCGTCGAGCGGCAAGGCTGGGGCGAGATGCTGGACGCGTTGGGCGAGCCCGCGGCCGTGCTCAGCAACGACGGACGTGTGCTTCACGCCAATTCGGGATGGTCGGCGGCGTTCGGCGGGACCAAGCGGCTGCCCAAGACCTCGGAGGCCGGGGGGCTGTACGCGGCCCTGAACGCGGCCAAGCGAGGCGACATCGGCCGTGCGGAGCTGATCGGCGGCGGGGGAGAGCGCGCCGCGTCCGTGACACGCTTCGGTGACCGGCGCTTCCTGATCCGGGCCGCCGAGCCTGCGCCGGCTCCCGCCTCCCCGCAGCGGGTGGAGGCCTCCAACATCCGCCCGGCGGAGATCAAGGAGCCCATGGTCGCGGCCATCGCCGCCAGCTTCGACGGCTTTGCGGCGGCGGCGCCGTTCGGGGCGGCGGCCCTGGACGGGGGCGACCCGCTGGACGCAGTGATCGCGGAGGCCAACACCGCGCTGGAGGTCATGACCCAGGGCCGGGCCAAGCCGGGTGTGCGCTTCGGCGACCTGCTGGACGCGGGCTCGGCGGCGGAGGCGCGGGCGCGGCTGGAGGCCAAGCGGGGCGGGCCGGTGGAGGTGAAATTGGCGCTGGAGCCCCCGCGGCCGGCGCACCTGTACGTGGCCGGCGGGGAAGGGCGGTTACTGGCCTACCTCGTGGATGTAAGCGAGCAGAAGCAGCTGGAGCTGCAGCTGGCCCAGGTGCAGAAGATGCAGGCCATCGGCCAGCTCGCCGGGGGGGTGGCGCACGACTTCAACAATCTGCTGACCGCCATCCAGCTGCGGCTGGACGAGCTGTTGCAGCGACATCCGGTGGGCGACGCCTCCTATGAGGGGCTGAACGAGATCCGCCAGACCGCGACGCGCGCGGCGGATCTCGTGCGCAAGCTGCTGGCTTTCAGCCGCAAGCAGACGGTGCAACGCGAGACGCTGGACGTGGGCGAGCTGATCACCGGCTTCGAGGTGCTGCTGCGCCGGCTGCTGCGTGAGGACACCAAGCTGGAGGTCAATTACGGCCGCAACCTGCCCATGGTGCGGGCCGACAAGAGTCAGCTGGAGACCGCGGTGATGAACCTGGCCGTCAATGCGCGTGACGCCATGCGCATGGCCGGGATCACGGGCGTGGTCACGATCCGCACGGACCGGGTGAGCAGCGAAGAGGCGCGCCGGCTGGGCTATACGGACGCGCCCGCGGGCGAATACGCGCTCATCGAAGTGGCCGATACCGGACCGGGCATTCCGCCCGCCGTGATGGAGAAGATCTTCGAGCCCTTCTTCACCACCAAGCCCGTGGGCGAGGGAACGGGCCTGGGGCTGGCCACCGTCTACGGCATCGTGAAACAGGCCGACGGCTGGATCGCCGTGGACAGTCCGCCCTCGGGCGGGGCGGCGTTCCGCATCTTTCTTCCCGTGTACCACCCCGCGGCGGGCGAGGCGAAGCCGGCTGCACCCGAGAAGAAGCCGGCCGCGCGCGACCTGTCCGGAGCGGGACGCATCCTGTTCGTGGAGGACGAGGATGCTGTGCGGGGCATAGCCGCCCGGCTCCTGCGGGCGCGGGGCTATGAGGTGATCGAGGCCAGTGACGGGGAGGAAGCCCTGGCCATCGCTGAGGAGCAGGGGGGCGGGATCGATCTTCTGATCAGCGATGTGATCATGCCGGGGCTGGACGGGCCGACCATGCTGAAACGCGCGCGGCCCTACCTGGGCGACATCCCGGTGATGTTCATCAGCGGTTACGCCGAGGCCGAGTTCAGCGACCTGCTGGAGGGCGAGACGGGCGTGAGCTTCTTGCCCAAGCCGATCGACATCAAGACGCTGGCCGAGCGGGTGAAGCAGCAGCTGCAGGCGGCCTGACGGGTCCGGGACCGCCGCGATCTTCTCCGCCCCGCGACTCCGCTCCATCACGCCGCAGTGAGGCTGCTTGCTGCATCGGAGCGTGCGGCTACCTAAGAGGCCTGATCGGAGATCATCATGCTGAACCGTCGCGCGCTCATGCTGTCGGCCGCCGCCGCGAGTCTGGCGGGGTGCGCGGCGACCGGCGCGCGGGCGCCCGCGCCCACGGCGGCCGCCGGCCACAGCGGCGGGGCCGCGCCCCCGCTGAACGCTCTGCTCGACCAGTTCGCGCAGGAGGTGCTGGCGGAGAGTCCGGAAAGCCGGACCTCCTTGGGACTGGACAAGGGGGAGTTCGCGGCCGCCAAGTCCCAGTTGGACGACCGATCGGACGAGGCGGTCAGCCGGCGCATCACCCAGCTGGAGAGCCGCATGCGGCGCTTGCGCGAGGTGGCGCGCCCTGAGCTGAGCGGGCCGGCGGCGGTCAACTACGACGTGATCGCCTACAGCCTGGAGAGCGAAGCCCGGCTGGCCCGGTTCCGGCGTCAGGACTACGTGGTGACGCAGCTGGCGGGGGCCTACCAATCCATCCCCGACTTCCTGGACACCCAGCACAGCATCGAGACGGCGGCGGACGCCGAGGCCTATCTGTCGCGATTGTCGGCCTTTGCGCGGGCGATCGACCAGGAAACGGAGCGGCTGAACCTGTCGGCGCGGGCAGGCACGATCGCGCCGGACTTCATCATCGACAAGACCTTGAGCCAGATGCGGGCGCTCCGAAGCACCCCGGCGGCGCAAACCGTCATGGTGACCTCCATCGCGCGTCGCACGCGGGAAAAGGCCATCCCCGGCGACTGGGGCGGCCGGGCCACACGGGTCGTCACCACCGAGATCCAGCCGGCGATGGAGCGGCAGCTGGCCTCTCTGACGCGCTTGCGGCCGCGCGCCAGGCACGACGCCGGCGTGTGGCGGCTCCGCGAGGGCGAAGCCTATTATGCGGCGGCGCTGGCCAACCAGACCACCACCACGCTCACGCCCGACGAGGTGCACGAGCTGGGCCGCAGCATCGCCGGGGAGCTGTCCGCGCGGGCCGACGTGCTGCTGCGCGGTCAAGGCATGACGCAGGGAAGGGTGGCCCAGCGCATCGCCGCCTTGGGCCGGGACAGCCGGTACATCTACCCCAACACGGAGCCGGGCAAGGCTGAGCTGCTTCGTGACCTCAACGAGCAGATCAGGGTGCTCGATACGAAGCTGCCCCAGGTGTTCCGGACCCTGCCCAGGGCTTCGGTCGAGGTGCGACGGGTGCCGGCCTATATCGAGGCGGGGGCGCCGGGCGGCTATTACAACCAGCCGACCTTGGACGGGTCGCGGCCGGGCGCCTATTACATCAATCTGCGGGACACGGCCGAGTGGCCCAAATGGACCCTGCCCACGCTGACCTACCACGAGGCCTCGCCCGGCCATCACCTGCAGATCGCGCTGGCGCTGGAGGATCGGAACTCGCCGCTCCTGCGCAAGATGACGGGCTTCAACGCCTTCCAGGAGGGTTGGGCGCTGTACGCCGAACAGCTCGCGCAGGAGTTGGGCATGTACGAGGGCGACCCCCTGGGCGAGATCGGCTACCTCCAGTCCGCCCTGTTCCGGGCCGGGCGCTTGGTTGTCGACACCGGCTTGCACCACAAGCGCTGGACCCGTGAGCGGGCCATCCGCGAGTTCATGGACATCACGGGTGACCAGGAGTCGGCGCTGACCACCGAAGTCGAGCGCTATGTGGTCTGGCCGGGCCAGGCCACCGGCTACATGGTGGGCAAGAATGAATGGGTGCGCCTGCGCGAGGATGCGCGCGGGAAGCTGGGGTCCAGATTCGACATCCGCGGCTTCCACGACGCGGGCCTGCTCTCGGGCGCCATGCCCCTGACCGTGCTGGAGCGGGTGATCAACGATTGGACGGCTGCGCAGCTACGGACGTGATGGGACGCCACCGTCGTTCTGGGGCCGGGCCCGGAGAACCGCGGGTCGGGTCGTCGCCACGTGGGAGTCCTCGGCTGCGGTTCGGGGCCATCGCGACAAGCTCGAGGATGACGGCTAGGTTGATGACGAGCAGCGAGGAACCGAGATGTTGAACCGGCGGGGATTGTTGACGACCTCAGGGGCGGCGGCGCTGGCCGCCTGCGCCACGCGGGGCGCCGGGCCGGACGCGGTGGCGAACGCCGATGCGCGACTGGACGCCTTGCTCACCCGGCAGTTCGAGGCGGCGCTGGACCGCAACCCGGAGCAGGTCACCAACCTGGGCCTGGACAAGGGGGCGCGCGCCGCCCAGCGGGGCCAATTGACCGACCGCTCGCCGGCAGCGGCCGAATTGGAGCGGCGGACGACGCTCGCGGATCTGGCGGCTCTGAAGGCGCTCGGGACGGCGGGGCTGAGCGACGCAGGGCGGCTCAACTACGACATCGCCGAGTTCCGTCTGGACACCGCGGCCGGGTTCGCACGGCTGTTCCCCTACCATTCGGCCGGGATCGGGCGGCCGGGTCCTTATGTCGTCAACCAGATCGCGGGCGCCTACTTCTCGGTGCCGGACTTCATGGACACCCAGCACCCGGTGGAGACGGCGGCCGACGCCGACGCCTATCTGCTGCGGTTGCAGGCCTTCGCCACGGCGCTGGACGGCGATACGGCCCGAGTTCGCGAGAACGCCTCCCGCGGCGTGGTCGCGCCCGACTTCATCCTGGACAAGACGATGGGGCAGGTCCGGGCGTTGCGGGACGGGCCCGCCGAGGACAGGGCGATCGTGCGCTCGCTGCAGCGGCGCGCGGCCGACAAGGGGCTGGGCGGCGACTACGGCCGACGGGCGCAGACCATCTTCGAAGGGCCGGTGCGGGCGGCTCTGACGCGTCAGCTCGAGACGCTGCAGGGGTTGCGCAAGGACGCGGTGCACACGGCAGGCGTTCATCGGCTGCCGGACGGGGAACGGTACTACGCCCAGACCCTGCGCTCCAACACCACCACCAGCTACGGCGGCGAGGAAGTGCACCGCATCGGGCTGGAGCAGGTCCGCGACCTGCAGGCGCGCATCGACGCCCTGTTGCGGACGCAGGGCTATACCCGGGGCTCGGTGGGCGAGCGCTTGAACGTGCTGAACAAGGAGCCTCGCTTCCTTTGGCCGAACACCGACGGCGGGCGGGCGGACCTGCTGGCCTCACTGAACGCCCAGGTGGCCGAGATCACGCCGCTGTTGCCGCGCGTGTTCTCCACCATGCCCAAAAGCCGGTTCGAGATCCGGCGGGTGCCTCCCGCCATCGAGCAGGGCGCGCCGGGCGGTTACGCCCAGGCGGGGTCCTTGGACGGCTCGCGACCGGGCGCCTACTACATCAACCTCAAGGACACGGCGGAGTGGCCCAAATGGGGGCTGCCGACGTTGACCTACCATGAGGCGGTGCCCGGGCACGTGTTCCAGGGCAGCCTTGCTCGCGAGGACAGCTCCATTCCCCTGTACCGGAGGGCCGGGGGCTTTGCGGCCTACAACGAAGGCTGGGCGCTCTACGCGGAGCGGGTGGCCGACGAGCTGGGCGTGTACGAGACCGACCCGTTCGGCAAGATCGGCTATCTGCAGAGCTATCTGTTCCGGGCGGTGCGGCTAGTGGTGGACACCGGGCTTCACCACAAGCGCTGGACGCGCGAACAGGCCATCAAGTGGATGGTCGACAACGCCGCGGAGCCGGAGGGCTCGGCCGTGCGCGAGATCGAACGCTACTGCGCCATGCCGGGCCAGGCGTGCAGCTACAAGCTGGGCCAGACCGTGATCGCCGACCTGCGCGCCGAAGCCGAGCGTGCGCCCGGGTTCGACATCAAGCGGTTCCATGATGCGGTGCTGCAGGGCGGCTCCATGCCGCTGACCGTGCTGCAGCGGCGTGTTCGTTCGGCGATGCGCGCGTGAAGGCTGTTCGTGTCCAGGAGACGGGTGGGCCGGAGGTCCTGCAACTGGAGGAGGTCGCCCTCCCGGAGCCCGGACCGGGCGAAGTCAGGGTTCGGCACCACGCGATCGGGCTGAACTACATCGACACCTACTTCCGGTCGGGCCTGTACAAGGCGGCGCGGCCCTTCATCCCCGGCAACGAGGCCGCCGGCGTGATCGAGGTGGTGGGCGAAGGAGTGACCCAGCTCCGGCCCGGCGAGCGTGTGGCCTACACCACGCCTCTGGGCGGCTACGCCGAAGCCCGGGTGGTTCCGGCCTGTCGGCTGGTCCGCGTGCCGGACGAGGTCTCGGACGAGACTGCGGCGGGGGTTATGCTGAAAGGGCTCACGGCCTGGTACCTCCTGCGGCGCACCTTTCCTGTGGGACCGGAGCATACCGTCCTGTTCCACGCGGCGGCGGGCGGCGTGGGCCAGATCGCGGTGCAATGGGCCAAGGCGCTGGGCGCCGTGGTGATCGGGACGGCGGGCGGGCCGCCGAAGACGGCGCGGGCGCGCGAACTCGGCTGCGATCACGTGATCGATTACCGGGCGGAGGACTTCGCGGCGCGTGTGCGCGAGATCACGGGCGGGCGAGGCTGCCACGTCGTCTACGACGGGGTGGGGCGCGATACCTTTCCGGGATCGCTGGACTGCCTCAGACCGCTCGGCCTGTGGGTGAGCTTCGGCCAAAGCTCGGGGACCTTGCCGCCCGTTGATACCCAGCTGCTGTCGGCCAAGGGCAGCCTGTTCATGACCCGACCCACGCTGGGGACCTACATCGAGGACGTTTCCGAGCTGCAGGCAGGCGCGGCCGAGCTGTTCGGCGTCATCGCGGCGGGGACGGTTAGGGTCGCAGTGGAGAACCGCTGGCCGCTGGCGGAGGCGGCCGCGGCCCATCGCGCGCTGGAAGCACGGCGGACGACCGGCTCGGGAGTGCTGCTGCCGTGAGGGGGCGCCCACGGTATTTCCGGTGAACGGGTGAAAATCGGTGGACGGCTTCGCCAGCTCCGGGGCTGAGGACGGGCGGTCACCGCGCGAAACCAAGCGGCGGCTTCGGGGTTCAGGGCCTGAACGGGAGCAAGCGCGATGAACCTCTTCAAGGGCTTGGTGGCTGGAGCTTTGGCGGGCGTGGCGGCCAGCTATGTCATGGAGCGTTTCCAGGCCGAATGGGCCAAGGCCGAGGAGGCGGGCGGCGGATCTTCGCCCTCCAGCGGTTCCGAAGACCCGGCCACGGAGAAGGCTGCGGATCGCGTGGCGCTGGCCGTCACGGGCGAGCCGGTGCCGCCGGCCCGCAGGGAGCAGGCGAGCGAGATCGTCCACTACACGACCGGAGCGGGCCTGGGCGCGATCTACGGCGCGCTGTCCGAGGTGGCGCCTTTCGTGACGTTCGGTTTCGGAGCGGCCTACGGCGGGGCTGTGGCGATCGGGCTGGACGAGACCCTGGTGCCGAAACTCGGTCTGTCCAAGGGGCCGAAGGAGACCCCGCCCTCCATCCACGCCTACGGTCTGGCTTCGCACCTCGTATATGGCTTGACGCTGGAAGGCGCGCGGCGGGTCCTCCGGGTCCTGCTTTAGGCCGGTTCAGGCCCGGCGGAGGATCGGCAGGGCGTCGCGGAGGATGCGGGGGTCGCCGGCGGCGGCCACGCGGCCGCCCTCTCGGCCGAGCCGCTGGCCGGTCCAGTCCGTGAGAAGGCCGCCGGCCCCTTCGATCACCGGCACGGCCGCTTCGACGTCCCAGGATTTGAGGCCGCTTTCGACCACAAGGTCGAGGGCGCCTAGAGCGACCATGGCGAAGCCGTAGGCGTCGCAGCCCAGGCGGGCCAGGCGGGCGGCCTGACGCACGGCGGTCCAGGCTTCCAGTTCGGCCCTGTTGAACAGATGGGGGTCGGTGGTTGCGATCGCGGCCTGGGCGAGGCCGTCGCAGACGCGCACCTCCAGACGGCGCTCGCCGTCGGGCGTGACGAGTCGGGAGCCAAGGGCCGTGGATCCCACATAGAACTCGCGCAGGTAAGGCTGGCCAATGACGCCCAGCACGGGTGAGCCTTGGAACCGCAAGGCGATCAGGGTCGTCCAGAGCGGCAGGCCGGCCACAAAGGCGCTTGTTCCGTCGATGGGGTCGATCACCCAGACGTGGTCCGCATCCGCTCGGTCGGCCCCGTACTCCTCGCCGATCACCCCGTGCTCGGGAAAGCGTTGGGCGATGAGGCGGCGGATGGCGGCCTCGGCGCCGCGGTCGGCGTCCGTGACAGGATCAAAGACGTCCCCGCCCTTGTTCTCGATGGCCGTATCGGCGCGAAAGGCGGGAAGGGTGACCGTTGCGGCCTCAGCCGACAGCTCCAGGATGAAGGCGTCCAGCTTGCGCAGGCGGTCAGGGGAGAGAGGCTCGGTCATGCTGACCGAGCTCTTAGTCAGGCCACGTCGTTCTCGTCGAGCGATTTGGCGAGATCCAGCAGGCGGCGGCGAGGCTTGTCGCCCAGTTTGTAATAGGCTCGAACCAGGTCCAGCGTCTCCTTGCGCGCCAGCACCTGCTCGCTGCGCCGAACCGCTTCGCCCGCGGCGCCGTTCACCGCCTCGGCCTCCAGGCCATCGTAGAAGTAGGCGATGTTGACTTCCAGCGCCTCTGAGAGCTCCCAAAGCCGGGCGGCGGAGATGCGGTTGGCGCCGCACTCGTATTTCTGGATTTGCTGAAAGCGAACGCCCACCGCGCTGGCCAGCTGCTGTTGAGTGAGCCCCAACAGGCGGCGGCGGCGGCGAAGTCGTTTGCCAAGATGAAGGTCGATCGAACCGGCCATGGACAACCCCGCGAGGAACCCCTCTGGAACGTCCCGATGCGAGACGCCTGAACGAGGAAGGGGCAAACCTCGTGCCGAGGTTCGCCCCTTTCCGTCTGAAGGATTGGAGGCCTGGCCCCGGACTCGAACCGAGGGTCTGCGGAGTTGCCGTCCGCCGCGTGGCCGCTCCGCCACCAGGCCGTCTGAGTCGAAGGAGGTCGTCGGCGCTGCGGCCCTAGGCGGGATGCACCAGCGGGCGCGCGGAGGACACGGACGGCGCGGGCGCGCTCCTGGCCAAACGCGGCTTGAGCCAGGCCTGGATGGGCATGTCCATCCAGTAATGGAAGACCAGAGCCGCCAGGAGGCTGGCCGGGAAGATCCCGGCCCAAACAGCCCAGGCGGCCGGTTCGGACAGGGTGATGGGAAGCAGGCCGAACGCCTTGAACCACACCAGCCCGACCAGATTGTGGGTGATGAACAAGGCGAACGAGATCACGGCCGCCTCCGCGACGATCTTGGACGGGCGGTGCGGGGCGTGAGTCCCGGCGGCCAGGATCACGGCGGCCAGCCCCAGCATGGACACCAAGCCCCACCCGGGCGCGGTTTGGGAGACGACCAGGGCCGCGACACCGCCCAGGCCCAGCAACCACGCCGCAGGTCGTGCGGGAGGGCGCGCCATGCCGAAGCGGGCCGTCGCTGCACCGAGCAGGAACAAGGGCAGGCCGCGGCCCAGGCCGATGGCGGGGGACAGGGTGTAGAGATCCGCGCCGGAAGTGCGGGCGGTCAGGTCGGCGACGGCCAGGCCGCTCACGCCCAAGGCCAGGGCCGCCCAGGGGGGCACGGCGGAGAGGGCGCGCCACAACAAGGGGAACAGGGCGTAGCAGACCACCAGGGCCGAAAGCGTCCAGGTTGCGGAGTTCCAGCCCGGATCGGACCCGAAGCCCCAGGCGTGGATGAACAAGGCCTGGCGAAGGAGCCTGTCCCAGCTGAACGACAGGGGATTGTTGAAGGCCACCCCCGCCAGGCCGGCGGCTAGAACGACGGCGACGAAACCGCCCAGGACCAGGAGGTGGGCCGGCCAGATGCGGACAAGGCGACGGAGCAAGAACCCGCCCGCGTCCAGCCGGCCCGCCGCCAAGCGGGGGCCGTAGGTGCGCGCCAGGATGTAGCCTGAGAGCATCAGGAAGAAGTCGGTCCCGAGGAACCCGCGCCCGAACACCGGATGGATCTCGCCCAGCGCCCGAGGCGCCTCCTCAAGTCCGAAGTGATACAACATGATGAAGGCGGCCGCCGCGAAGCGCAGAGCGTCGAGCGCGCCTCCCCGGGTCAGGTTCGGGGCTCCCTTTGAATCAGCCATTTGCATCACCCTGAGACTCCGGCCTCGGGTAAGCACGAAGCGGGCCGGGCCTCAGGCGGCCGCTCGCGGCGCAAACCGCTCGGCGGCGGGCTTGTCCAGCTCATATTTGGCGACCAGATCTCGGGCGGGGAGGGCCTTTCCGAAGAGCCAGCCCTGGAGCGAGTGGACGCCGGCGATCTTGAGGAAACTGCGCTCAGCTTCGGTCTCGACACCTTCGGCCACCACCTTCATGCCGAGCGCTCGGCCGATGGACACGACGGCGTGGACGATGGTCGCGGCTTCCGGGTCCTTTTCGCAGCCCTGGATGAATTCGCGGTCGATCTTGAGCTTGTCGAACGGGAACATGCGCAGGAAGCGAAGCGAGGTGTAACCCGCGCCGAAGTCGTCCAGCGCCACCTTGACGCCCATCTTGCGCAACCGAGTGATGTTGATCTTGGCCGTTTCCGCGTCGTCCACGACCGCAGTTTCGGTGATCTCCACCTCGAGCCGGGCTGGGTCGAACCCGCATTCGGCGATCAGGGCGCCCATCCGTTCGGCGAAGTCGGGCCTGCAGAACTCCAGGGCGGAGGCGTTGAAACTGACCTTGAGGTCGGGGAAGCGAGCCATCTCCGCGCACACGCGCCGGACCACGAACTCGGTCAGTTGGCCGATCACTCCGGCGCGCTCGGCCACCGGCACGAATTCAGCGGGGCTGACGGCGCCGCGGGTCGGATGGGTCCAGCGAACCAAGGCCTCGCAACCGACCAACTCGGTGCCGGAGCGGTCCATCTGAGCTTGATAGACCATGGTCAGCTCGCCCCGCGCGATGGCCAGTTTGAGGTCGCGCAACAGCAAGGCTTCCTCTGACTGCGCTTCGGGCGTCTTGGGGGCGTCCTGGGCGGACAGGGCGCGCAATGTGGCTTCCAGCGCCAGCGCGAGGAGGCGCACCTCGTCGAGACTCACGGGGGCGCCCTCGCGGCCGGCGTCCTCCAGCACGGCGCATTGCGCCGCTACCCGTTTGGCGCCCACGTTGTAGCTCATCGACTTCAGCGCATGGGCGGCGTTGGCGAGGGCGGCCGCGTCGCCGATCTCGACGGCGTCCTTGACGGCCAGGAGGCTGTGCGGCGCGTTGGTGCGATACAGGTGATGGATCTTGCTCACGAAGTCGCGCCGACCATTGGCGGCCATCTCAGCCAGATCGCGGGAGACGGCGGGGTCGAGAACCTCGTCCTGAGCTTTGGCGGGCTGGACCGCCGTCTTGGCCGGGCTCTGGAGGACGGCGGGGCCGTGTCCCGAGGGTTCGACAAACTTCGCTATGGTCTCGGCCAGGCCCTGGAGGTGGAAGGGCTTGTGCAAGATGGCGTCCATGTCGGCCGTGCGCCAAGCCTCGGCCGCGCCGCCCACAACGTGGGCCGTTAGCGCCACAATCGGAATACGGGGGCGACCCCGGCTCTTTTCCTCGAAGCGGATGGCGCGACTGGCTTCGAAGCCGTCCATCTCCGGCATGGAGCCGTCCATCAGAACCAGGTCGAACCCAGGGTCGTCGATCACGGCCCGGAGCGCCTCGGCGCCGTTGTCGACCACCATGGTGACGCCCCCCAGCCGAGTCAGCGCCTCCACGGCCACCTCACGGTTGACCGGGCTGTCGTCGGCCACAAGGAAGCGACGGCCTTCGAAGCGCGGCATGGATGTTCCGCTCGCGGGCGCCGAGGTGGCGAGTTCCTTGTGCAGGTCGTCGAGGGATCGGCCCTCCGCCAGACGTCGCAGCACGGCTTCCACGTCCGTCCGCCGGACGGGAGTTACGAACAGGGCGTCGACCGCCTTGGCGGCCAGCAGCTCCCCCACCAGCGGGTCGGCGTATTCGGCTACACAGATGGCCGGGCGGGGAGAATTCCCGTCCGAAAAGGCGGCGGGCTCTCCGATGGCGAAGGCTGGGTTCGCTCCGCCCACGTCCACGCCGGCCAGCTGCAAATACCGACCCAGGGCGAAGCGGGTGGCCAAGCCTGAAGCGGCGAGCGCACCGGCTCGGCCCTGCAAAGCGGGCCAGGGCCGGGCCGGTTCGGCGGCGGGCGCGTCCACCTCGAAGCTGAAGGTGGAGCCCCGTCCCTCGACGCTGGCCACCGTCACCGTGCCGCCCATGGCGTCGATCAGGCGCTTGCAGATCGCCAGCCCCAGCCCCGTGCCGCCGAAGCGGCGCGTGGTGGACTGGTCCACCTGGGTGAAGGCGGCGAACAGGCCGTCGATCTTGTCCGGGGGGATGCCGATCCCGGTGTCCTGGACGGACACGCGTACCCGCTCGACGCCGGCCGCGCCCCCGGCGGGCTCGACACGGATGAGCACCCCGCCTTCTTCCGTGAACTTGATGGCGTTGTTGGCGAGATTGCCGATCACCTGCCGCAGCCGCACAGGATCGCCCAACACTCGGCGGGGCAGGGCGGGGTCGACGAAGGCGGCCAGATCGACCTGTTTGTGACGGGCGCGTTCCCAGAACAGGGAGGTGACGTCGTCCACCAACTCGGACAGATCCAGGGGGATCTGCTCGAGGTCCATCTTGCCGGCCTCGATCTTCGAAAAGTCGAGGATGTCGTTGATGATCGCCAGCAGCGAGCGGCCTGACTTGGCGATGACCTCCGCGTAACGCCGGGGTCTGTGGCCGATGTCGGAGGAGGCCAGCATCTCGGCCATGACCATGATGCCGTTCATGGGCGTGCGGATCTCGTGGCTCATGGTGGCCAGGAAGTCCGACTTGGAGGCGTTGGCGGCCTCTGCCGCGTTCTTGGCCGCCAGCAGGTCCACGGTGCGCTCGTCCACCTCGCGCTCGAGATTGGCGACGTGGTTGGCGAGCTGGAGGTCGCGGGCGCGGATTTCGCCCAGCATGCCGTTGAACCCCTCGATCAGGTCGCCGACCTCGTCGTCGCTCTCCAATGTGGCGTCCAGGTGGTAGGAGCGGGTTTCGCGCACCTGAGCCATCGCGCGGGTCAGCCCCACGATCGGACCGGAGATGGAGGCCTGCATGCGATAGGCGACCGCCATGCCGATCAGGCCCGCGAGCGCGGCCCCGAACAGGGTCGCCATGAGGCCCGCGTTGGCTTGACCGATCGCGCCGCGCGTTTCGCTGAGCATCACCACGGCCCCGAGCCGCGTGTGCCCGCGCTGGATGGGAACCGAGACCTGGATGGTGTGGGTGTCGAACAGGTCGCGGAGCGAGAGGTCGCCGCCGCCCTCCGTCAGGGTGGCGTCGTCCACCAGGCGGGCGCCGGCGCCCGTATGCGCCACGATCCGCCCGTTCGCGTCCTGGATGCGCGCGTAGGTGACCCCCTCCATGCGGGTGACCGAGCGCAGGGCTGCAAACGCCGCGCGGCGGTCGCCGGCAGCCACGGGATCAGTGGCTACGGCGGCGACGATCTGAGCCGTCGACGTCAGCCGGGCCTGCTCCAGGCGCACGGCGCCCGTGGCGTCGCGCCAGGTGGACACGCCCGCGATCAAGGCCACTGCGATGGACAGGGGCGCCATGACGAGGAGGATTAGCTTGTAGCGGATGGTCTTCCGGTCGTTCCGGCGGGCCCTGGCAGCGCGGGATGGACGAACAGCTCGCATCGGGTCCGGGCGCCGCGGGAACACTAGGGTTCAGCAGTTACGCGGGATTAATGACCTTCACCTTAATGATCGAGCCTTGATCAGGCCGGGCGCCGATGCCGTCACCCACCCAAACGGACAGCAGCTTTTTCTATGTGCTCGACGAGCGCATGCGCCTGCTGTTCGCCGACGACGATCCCATCCTGCGGGAGTTCGCCAAGGTCCATCTGGCCACGGAAAGCGCCACGGTCCTCACCGCTGGGGATGGCGAGGAGGCTTGGGCCGCTTTGAGGCGCGATGCTTTCGATCTGGCGTTGGTGGATCTCGAGATGCCCAAGCTGGACGGGTTCGAGCTGGTGAAGCGAATCCGGAGCACGCCCCGGACAGCGCATCTGCCTGTGGTGGTCTGCACGGGGCGTGAGGACATAGCTGCGATTGATCGCGCCTTCGAGTGCGGCGCGACGGGTTTCGTCACTAAACCCATCAACTGGCGGCTGCTCAGCTACCAGGTGCGGTTCGTCATGCGGGCCCACCGCACGGAGAACTCTCTCGAACAAGCGCGCGCGGGGACTGAGGGCGCACAGGCCGGCTCCATGGCTCGGGCGATGATGCGAGAAAGCGCCGAGCTTCTGTCGATGGCGATGCGCGGAGACGAAGCCATGCGAGACGCAGCACGACGCTACGCGGCTGTGCTGGGTGACCTCGTCAGCGCTGAAGCGGCGGTCAAGAGCAGGCAAGCCGCCTGATGGTGTGCGTCCGGACCCGAGCAGCGTCCTTTTTGGCCCGATTTGCGGGCGCCCGCCGGGGCGGCATCGTCCCCATGGCGGCGGCGGGCGTGCCGCTGGTGGCCGTTCTGGCGATCGCGGCGACCGAACTAACGGCCCTGAACAGCGACAAGACCGCCATGCAGGACGTAGCCGACCAGGCTGCGCTGGACGGCGCGAACCAGCTCACCCTCGCCAACACCGTGGGGATCACGGAGCGCGTGGAGACTTCGGCCCTGAACGCGCTGGAGGAACTGGCCGCGCGGAGCGAACTCACCGTGTCGGCGAAGATCCTGGGGGAAAACTCCGCCGTCCAGGTGTCCATGGTCAGCCGGCGCACGTCCTTCTTCGGCAACCTGCTCCCGCCGGGCGGCTTCGTCACCACGGCTCAGGCGACGGCGATCAAGATGCCGACCATGCCCCTATGCGTGCTGGCCCATGCCGCTGACAGCAACACCGTCCGGCTGGAGGACACCTCCGCTCTGGCGGCTCCGGGCTGCTTGGTGCACTCCAACAAGGAGGTTCGCGTCGACCCCGGCGCCAAGCTCACGGCCGCACTGGTTCAGTCGGTCGGGACGGCGGAGGGCGCCATCAACCCTGAAGCGCTGGTCGGGGCGGGCGAGGTGAAGGACCCCTTCCTGACCATGCCCATCGTGCCGAAAGGCACGCGGTGCGACGACAACAAGCCTCGCGGCCCTGATCCGAATCGGATCCAGCTCAAGCCCGGCACCTATTGCCAGCCGATCCTGGTGGGGTCGGGGCAGCACATCATCCTTTCCCGCGGCGAGTACTGGTTCACCACCGGCTCCCTGATCCTGTCCGGAAACGCCCAGATGACGGGCCTGGGGGCGACCCTATTCTTCGGCAAGGATGCGAAACTCGACATCAAGGACGAGGCCACCGTCAACCTTGAAGGTCCGCGGACCGGCCCTTGGGCCGGTTTCCTTCTGGTGGCCACGCGGGACAACACCAACGACTTCGTCATCGCGGGCGACAATGTCGACCGCCTCCTTGGCGCGGTCTACCTGCCGTCGGCCAGGCTGATCATCGAGGGGGATGCGCCCGTGGCCGAAGACTCCGATTGGACCATCGTGATCGCCAAGTCCGTCCAGTTGAAAGGGTCCTCGCGCCTGATCGTGAATTCGGACTTCGCCACCTCAAGCGTGCCGGCGCCTCCAGGGGCGGGCGACAAGTTCGTCGCGAAGGGCGTTCTGCGACTGGTGGAGTGAGGGCTCCGGAACCTCCGCCGCCCACCCTCGTTTGCGGCTAAGCTGGCCGGAGCGGCCAAGGGGAACCGCATGAGCGACACGCACAACACGCGCCGGGGCGGCCGAAGCACCTGGCTTATCCTGGCCCTTGTGGCCATTCTGGCGATCGTTGGTCTGGTCCTGTACTTGAACAACAACGGCCGGGACGACAGCGCGGCCGCCGCGGGCTCAGCCAGCGAAGCCTCGTCCGGGGCCGATGCGGCCGGTGCGGAGCGCGCCACCCAAGAAGCCGCCACGGACACCGGCCAAGCCTTGGACGACGCCGGCGCCAACATCGCGGAAGGGACGCGCGACGCGGCGGCTGCGGCGGGTAGCGCGGCGGAGCGTGCGGGCGGCGCCGTCGCCGAAGGTGCGCGAGACGCTGCTCAGGCCACGGAGACGGCGGTGGAGCGGTCGACGGACGGGAACCCGGACAGCGACAACAACGAAACGAACCGCTGAGCCGAACCTCACCGTCTCGAAAAACGGCCCCTGGACGGCTCCGGGAGTCTTTTCCTCAAGCCAGCGTCCCCCGGCTTCGAGCTCCGTCACCTTGGCTCAGTGAGTGGCGTCCATCCGCTCGCAGGCCGCGAAGGCGTTCTGTCCCGTGAGGCCGGCGTAAAGCGAGCCCAAACCCTGGAAAACGTGGTCCCAGCTGTGGCGCGCGGCGGCGCGGGCGCGGGCGGCGCGCGAAAGCGCGTGCAGATCGCGCTCGAACAGGGCGTCCACGGCCTCGGCCACTCCCGGACCGTCTGCGCTATGGGCGAGCTGGCCCACTTGGTTGTCGACGAGCTCAGCCACACCCCCCGTGCAGGGCGCCACCACCGGCAGTCCGCAGGCCATGGCTTCGAGCACCACGAGACCAAAAGGCTCATGCTCATTGGCGTGGACAAAGGCGTCGCAGGAGCTCAGCACCCGGGCCAAGGCCCGTGGGTCGCCGACATAGGGCAGGGCGGTGACATTGCCGTCGCGCCACTCGGTCGCCCCGCCTGCAGAGATGAGCAGCAGATGGTGGTCCGGCCCCAGTAAGGCGGCGGCCTCGATCAGCGCCTCCACATTCTTCTCTTTCGCCGGCCGACCGGCGAAAACAAGCAGGCGGGCGTCAGCCGGCAGGTCCAGCTCGGCGCGCACCCGGGACGGGTCGCGGCGGCGCGGGTGGAAGATCTCCGTGTCCACACCCAGCGGGTGGACGGCGATGTCCGAAACGCCGGCGTCCTCCAGCCGATCAGCGATGTGGCGGCTGGCCGCGATCACCCGATCAAAGCGGTTCAGCACCTCCACGAGCCGCTTCTTGGCGGGCGCCTCGGCCCACTCTCCGAAGTGCAGCGCGGCCTGAGCCGACGGGTCGCCGTGCGCGAACGCGATCACCGGCACGCCCAGGCGCTGGCCGGCGTCCAGAGCGGCGCGACCGGGGGTGAAGGGGTCGCCCGCTTCGATGAGATCGGGCCGGAGGGCCAGCAGGGTGTCCGTCCATTTGCGGACGCTGGTCGGCCAGCGATAGCCGCTGCCGAAGGGGATCTTCACCGCGCCCACTGTTTGCAGACCCCGCCCGTCGCTGCTGCTGCGGGCGCCGGGAACCACGACGCTGTGGCGCAGGCCAGGCCGGGTGCGGGCCATCCAGGCCCGCTTGGCCGTCAGATACCGCTTAACGCCGCCGCTCCGCGGGGCGTAGAACATGGTCGTGTCGACCAGATGCGGCCGTGCGCCGGGTAAGGCCTGCGCCCGGCGCGGTTCGCCCGCAGGATTGCTCCAAAACGACCAACTCTCGGACATGCGGGTTCCCGAACTCACGCGGTCAGCAGATGATTAACGCACGAGCGAGGGGTCGGTCGCAAGCGGGGGCGCCGGCCGGGACGTTTCGGCCGCAGGCGGCGCGGCTCCGTCAGCGCGCAGATCCTCGATGTCCTGAGCCAGCAACTGCTCCATCGCGCGGGAGGTTTCGCGGGAGGCGACGACGAAACGCTCCTCGTCGTTCCAGACGGGCTCGAGCTCGGCGAACACGCGCTCGTCGTGCATGCGGAACAGCTCCGCGGCGGCGCGAGCCTCGGCTGGCGGGCGGCCCAGGCCGATCAGAGACTCGGTCGCCATGGCCAATCCCCCGGCGAAGGTTTCACGTTCGACATGGTGCGCGCCGGCATCCTTGAGCTGGTAGGCGTGGCGGCGATCCCAGGCGCGGGCGACCACGATCAAGCCGGGAAAGTTCTGGCGCCCGGTCTCAACCAGATCGATCGCCTTCTCCCGATCGTCGATGGCGATGACCAACAGCTTGGCGCGGCCCGCTCCGGCGGCGCGCAACAGGTCCAGGCGGCTTGCGTCGCCGTAATAGACGCGTCGGCCGAAGCGCCGGAGCAGATCGATTTGGGCGGCGCTGCTTTCCAGCACGACCGTCCGGTAGCCGTTGGCGATCAACAGCCGGCCGATCACCTGGCCGACGCGGCCGAAGCCGGCCACGATGGCGTGCGGCGCTTCATCGTCGAAGCGGGGCGCATCGGGCTTGGGGGCCCCCTCGACGCGGGTCGAGGCCAGCCGCTCATAGATGAGCAGCAGCACGGGCGTGAGCGCCATCGAGACCGCCACCACCACCGTGAGCAGCCGCGTGAGCGCGGGGGTGAGCACGCCTGCGCCGCCCGCGTAGCCGAAGAGCACGAAGGCGAACTCGCCGCCCTGGGCGAGGGCGATGCCGATCGCCCCCGCGTCCCGGTTCGCGGCCCCGAACACACGGGTGAGCAGGAACAGCACCGCTGCCTTGACCGCTATCAACCCCGCGACCAGCCCCACGATGACCAGGGGCCGGCCGAGCAGGGCGGCGATGTCCAGACCCGCGCCGATGGTGATGAAGAACAGGCCCAGGAACAGGCCGCGGAAGGGCTCGATGTCGGTCTCGATCTCGCGACGATATTCGCTGTCGCCCAGCACCATGCCCGCCAGAAAGGCCCCTAGCGCTGGCGACAGGCCCACCGTCTGCATCAGCGCGGTAACCCCCACGACGATCAGAAGGGTGGCCGCTGTGAAGATCTCCCGCAGGTCGCTCCGGGCGATGAAACGGAAAAGGGGACGCGCCAGGTACTTGCCGGCCAGCAGCACCGCGGCGACCGCCCCCAGGGTGGCCAGCGCTTGAGCCCAGGCCGGAGCATCGCCCAGCAGGCCGGGCGTCTCTGGCGCGGCGGATCCCGCAGGGGCGAGCAGGGGCAAGAACGCGAATAGCGGGATAACCGCGAGATCCTGCAGCAGCAGCACGCTGAAGCTGGTCTGGCCCACCTGGCTTCGCCGCAAGCCTCGTTCCTCCAGCGTGGAGAGCACGATGGCCGTGGAGGACAGGGCCAGGATCAGGCCCACGGCCAGCGCCGGCCGGAACTGCAGCCCCAGCAGCACGCCCGCTCCGGCCAACGCCATCCCCGTGAGCAGCACCTGTCCGCCGCCCAGCCCGAAGATGGATCGCCGCATGCTCCACAGCAGTTGCGGCCGCATCTCCAGCCCGATGATGAAGAGCAGGATGACCACGCCGAACTCGGCGAAATGCAGCCGCTCCTCGTCGCCCGAATCCAGACCCACGACGGGGCCCAGCAGATAAGGCCCGATCACCACCCCCGCCGCGAGATAGCCCAGTACGGAGCCCAGCTTGAGCCGGTTGAACAGCGGCGCCGCGATCACCGCGGCGGTCAGATAGATCAGCGCTTCGCGCAGGAAGCCCTGCTCCATCGCGTGGTCTCCATCGAGGTGCGGCTCATATAGCTCAGCTGGGCGCGTGCGCGAGATCGACCACCACGGGGTAGTGGTCCGACGCGGTGCGCGGCCCGCGCCCGACGGCCACGGTGCGCCAGCCGGATCCGGCGTAGAGGTGGTCGATGGGCAGCAGCGGCAAGCGGCCCGACGCTTCCGGCCAGGAGAACAGGGCGCGGGTGCGCCGCTCCAACCCGAGCGCACGATCCTGCCGGCGCAGGGTGTAGGACCAGGGCGTCGAGTTCATGTCCCCCGCCACGATCAGGGTGTCGGACGGGAAGCGCCGAACAAGCACGTCCAGCGCCCGCATCTGGGCCTGCTGGGGTCCGCCCGGGAAGGGCCAGGTGTAGTGGGTTCCGACCACGGTGGTCCGGGCGCCCGACCGCAGCGGGAGCGTCATCCAGGCCGCGTTCACCGAGCCGTCCCGGTCGTGCGGCGCCTGAAGGCCGCCGGACGCGAGGGGCGCGCGGCGGGACAGCACACGCGTGCCGCATGGCCGGGGATCGCCGCACCCGACCTGGTGCGGATAGCCGATGCGGAGCAGGTCCGGGATGACCGCGGCTGCGCCATTGACCTCCTCCAACACCACCACGTCGGGGCTCAGAGCCCGGATGACCGCGGCCGTGGCCGCCGGGTCGCCGTTTCGGCGCAACACGTTGAACTGGAGCACGCGCAGACGTTCGGCCCCTGCAGGCGCGGCCGGCTCCGAACGGCCGGCGGCGATCAGTTCGGGCGCGATCAGGGCGCCGCTGGCCGCCACGGCCGCCGAGCCCAGGGCGGCGGCGGCCAGCCGCGATCCCCCGCGGCTGATGAGCAAGGCCAGCAGGGTGGCGACCAGGGCTCCCGCCGCCGTTAACGGGGCGAAATGGGTGAGCACGTCCAGCCGGTCGCTGAAGCCGCCGCCCAAGGCCGCCATGGCGAAGGCGGCCAGACCTCCCAGAGTCAGCAGAAGCAGGGCGGACGCCACGGTGCGCAGGGTCACGAACGGGTTTTCCCTTGAGTGCGCGCCGGTTCCAAACCCGCTGGAGCTTCAGCTTGGGCGCGGGTAGGAAGGCGCATGGCCGACCCGATCACCAGCAAATACGGCGACTATGAGCCCGATCTGGGCGACAGCCCGGAAGTGCAGCTTTCCGTCAGCCCGTCCGGCGCGGCCGAGGTGGTGCTGAACCGGCCGGAAAAGCGCAACAGCTTCAACGCCGAGGTGGTTGCGGGCCTGCACCGGGCTTTCGAGACCCTCCATGGCGCCGATACGGTGCGGGTCGTCTTCCTGCGCGGAGCCGGCGAAACCTTCTCGGCCGGCGCCGACCTGGAGTGGATGCGCGCCCAGGCCGAAGCCGGGGAGGGGGACAACCGGGCCGACGCCATGGCCCTGGCGCGCATGCTCAAGGCGCTGCACGACGTGCCCGCACTGACCGTGGCCCTGGTGCGCGGCGCGGCCATGGGCGGCGGGGCCGGACTGGTCGCGGCCTGCGACATGGCGGTGGCCACGGCCGACGCGCAGTTCGCATTTTCCGAAGTGCGGCTGGGGCTGACGCCGGCCACCATCAGCCCGTACGTCGTGCAGGCGGTGGGTCCGCGGCGGGCGCGTATGCTGTTCGCCACCGGGCGGCGCTTCGGGGCCGAGGAGGCGCTCCGGTTCGGGCTCGTGGACGAGGTCTCGCCCGAGCTGGGCGCGGTCCAGGAGAGGATCGCCACGGATATGACGGGCTGCGCGCCGGGCGCGGTGGGCGAGGCCAAGCGGCTGGTGGACCTGGTCCACGGGACGCGGATCGATCGCGGGCTGTTGGAGGAGACGGCGCGACGCATCGCGTCGCAGCGGGCAAGCGCCGAAGGGCGTGAGGGTGTGGCGGCGTTTCTGCAACGCCGTCGTCCGAACTGGGCGGAGGAGACATGACGCAGGTCGCGGACATCGGCGCCGCCGCGGAGGTTCTGGCCAGGGACCCGGCGCCGCACCGCCGCGTCGAACAGGCCGATGCGCGGCATGACTGCGCCAACTGCGGCACGCACCCGGCCGGGGCTTATCGCCACAACTGCGCCCAGAAGGGCCCTGTACTCACAAGCCTCGTGTTCGGGCTTTTTCTGTTCACCGTGGCGGCGGTTGGCGCGGCATGATCAGGCGCCTCCTGATCGCCAACCGCGGTGAAATCGCACGCCGGATCATCCGGACTTGCCGGCGGCTCGGTGTGGAGACGGTGGCCGTCTTCTCCGATGCGGACGCCGAGGCTCCGCACGTGCGCGAAGCGGACCAGGCGGTCCGGCTGGGGCCGGCTCCGGCGCGCGAGAGCTATCTTCGAAACGAGCTGGTCCTTGCGGCTGCAGCGCAGACGGGCGCGGACGCGGTCCACCCGGGCTACGGCTTTCTGTCGGAGAACGCCGATTTCGCCGAGGCGGTGGTGGCCGCCGGGCTGGTCTGGGTGGGTCCGCCGGCGTCCTCGATCCGCGCCATGGGCCTGAAGGACTCCGCGAAGAAGCTCATGGCTGGCGCCGGCGTGCCCGTCACGCCCGGCTATCTCGGAGAGGATCAGACTCCTGAGCGCCTCCAGTCCGAAGCCGACCGCATCGGCTACCCGGTCCTGATCAAGGCCGTGGCCGGGGGGGGCGGGAAGGGGATGCGCAAGGTCGACGCCGCTTCCGGATTCATGGACGCGCTGGGCGCCGCCAAGCGGGAAGCCGCGGCGGCGTTCGGCGACGACCGCGTTCTGCTCGAAACCTATGTCACCCGGCCGCGGCATATCGAAGTGCAGGTCTTCGCCGACAACCATGGCCAGGTCGTTCACCTGTTCGAGCGGGACTGCTCGCTGCAGCGCCGCCATCAGAAGGTGATCGAGGAGGCTCCCGCGCCGGGCATGAGCGAGGACGCGCGAGCGGCTGTGACGGCCGCCGCGGTCCGCGCGGCCCAGGCCGTGGGCTATCAGGGCGCCGGGACGGTGGAGTTCATCGCCGACGCCAGCGAAGGCCTGCGTGGCGACCGCATCTTCTTCATGGAGATGAACACCCGGCTCCAGGTGGAGCATCCGGTCACCGAGATGATCACCGGCCAGGACCTCGTGGAATGGCAGCTGCGGGTGGCCAGTGGCGAACCCCTGCCGTTGAGGCAGGACCAGCTGGCCATCAAAGGCCACGCGGTGGAGGCCCGACTTTACGCCGAGAACCCGGCCACAGGCTTCCTGCCCAGCACCGGCCCGCTCGAGCACTTCGTCCTGCCTCAAGCAAACGATCCTCCCCCGCCCGCGGGGGAGGGGGACCGTGAAGCGGTGGAGAGGGCGGCCGCATACCCGACGTCCGCCGCCCGTCTCCGGGTGGACAGCGCCGTCGAGCAGGGCGGCGAGGTGACCGTGTTCTACGACCCCATGATCGCCAAGCTGATCGCTCACGCCGGCGCTCGGGAGGACGCCGTCCGGGGGCTCGCCGCGGCTTGCCGCGAGGTCCGGGTCTGGCCGGTTAGGACCAACGCCGCATTCCTGGCCCGCTGCCTGGAGCACCCCGATTTCCTGCGCGGGGACGTCGACACGGGCTTCATCACGGCGCGTGCGGAGCAGCTTACGGCGCCCACGGAGCCTTCGGCCCGCGCCCTGGCCAGAGGCGCCGCCGAGCTCTTCCTTCAGGCCTCGCGAGAGTCGCAGCGCCGAAGCGCCGAGCACCCGGATCCATGGGCGGGCGTGGGCGGAGGCCTGCTGGGATTTCGGCTGAATGCGCAGCGGCGGGCGATGCTGGCCTTCGATGCGGAAGGCCAGCGCCACTCTGCGCAGGTGGTCATGGCGGGGTCGTCCGACCTGGGGCTCCAGTGGCGGGTCGAAGTGGAGGACGGGCAAGCCCCTCTGCGGTTGGAAGACGGTCGCCCGGTCTGTCCGTCGGAGCGACGAACCCCGTCCGACCCATGGACCAGCCTCGGGCGCGTGGAGGGCGGGGTGGTTCTCCACGAGCGCGGGGATGCCTTTTTCTTACGCCTGCCCGACTACGCCCAGGCGCACGCCGGAGCGGAAACCGACGGCGCTGTCCTGGCCCCCATGCCCGGCCGCATCGTCTCGGTTGACGCCGCCCCCGGCCAGGCCGTGGTCAAGGGCGCGAAGCTGGTCACCCTCGAAGCCATGAAGATGGAGCACGGCCTGACCGCTCCTTTCGACGGGGTTGTGGCGGAAGTGAACGCCGCCCCCGGTGGGCAGGTCAGCGAGGGAACCGTCCTGGTCAGGCTTGAGCCGACCTGATCCTCACCCGCCCAACAGGGGAAGATGGCGTACAGTCTGACGACTCTTGCCGCCTCGCTGCTTTCGCTGCTCTCCCGAATGCGGAAAGTGCGCCCCGCAACCCCACCTTAACCAACCTCGGCCAAGGTTC
>JAUJMO010000001.1:82824-97321 GCA_030446805.1 Caulobacteraceae bacterium
CGAATGCGGAAAGTGCGCCCCGCAACCCCACCTTAACCAACCTCGGCCAAGGTTCGGGTTGATCATGCCCATGTCCGCCGACGAGATCCGTGCGCACCTGCTCCGGGCCTTTCCGGATGCGGAGATCGTCATCCAGGATCTGGCCGGGGATGGCGACCACTACCGCGCCAAGGTGACCAGCCAAGCCTTCGCCGGGCTCTCCCGCGTCAAGCAACATCAACTCGTCTACCAGGCCCTCGGCGGGCGCATGGGCGGCGAGCTGCACGCCCTGGCTCTGGAAACGGCCGCGCCGCCCAAGGAGGCCGACTGATGCGCTATCGTCCGCTGAGCGGGCAGGGCGCGGTGGTCTCGGCGGTGTCGCTGCGGCTTCGCGCCGATACGCTGACGCACGCCGAAGCCGTGGCCGCCATCCACGGTGCGGTGGAGCAGGGAGTCAATTTTTTCGACCTGGCGGGCGACGATGTCGGGCTCCTTGAGGCCGTGGGCGAGGCGCTGGGCGGGGTGGATCGCGACCTGCTGGTCCTCGCGGTCCGCATCGGGGGCGATCGGAACTTCGATGCGCGCGTCCTGCAGGGCCGGATCGTGGACGCGCTGCGGCGGCTTCGCGTCGGCTATGTCAATGCGGTGATCCTCGACCAGCCGAGCGGCGAGGAGTTGAGCACCCAGACCTTGTCCATGCTCAAGGCCGCCCGGGCTTCCGGCAAGGTGCGCATGCTGGGCCTGGCCGGAACCGACGAGTCGCTGGACCTGCTGATCGCCACGGGCGCTTTCGACCTCTTGATGCTGCCCTTCAATCTCACCTCGGGCCAGTGCGAGCGGCGGCGGCTGATGGAGGCCAGCAAGCGGGACATGGCCGTGGTCGGCTACGATCCCTGGCCGAAGATGTTCCGGGCCAAGCCCGCCACAAGCCAGGCCAAGCCGGGGCTGCTGGCGCGGGTGTTCCAGTCCAGGCCCGCCGATCCGCTCTCGGGCGTCGGCACCTACGCCTTCCTGGATCAGACCCCAGGGTGGACGTCCGAGGAGATCTGCCTAGCTTACGCCCTCACCGACGTGAAACTGGCATCCGTCCAGGTGGAGGTCACAGACGTCGATCATCTCGCGCGCCTGGCCGCCATCGCCGACCGCGAACTCCCCCCCGCCAGTGCGGCGCAGGTCGAGATGGCGCGTTTCGCCGAAGCGGGCGCGGCCGCTTGAAGGCCGGCGCGGGCCCGCCTAGGTGAGCTCCATGACCGAAGTGCAGACCCCCGCCGACCCCGTGCAGGCCTTCATCAGCGAAACCGTGGGCGCCAATCCCGTGGTGCTGTTCATGAAAGGCGTGCCCGAGCAGCCCCGCTGCGGCTTCTCCGCCCTGGTGGTCCAGATCCTGGATCACATGGGCGTCGACTTCGTGGGCATCGATGTCCTGCAGGACGACGACATCCGCCAAGGCATCAAGACCTACAGCGACTGGCCCACCGTGCCCCAGCTCTATGTCAAAGGCGAGTTCATCGGCGGCTCGGACATCGTCCGGGAGATGTTCCAGGCCGGCGAGCTCAAGCCCCTGTTCGCTGAGCAGGGCCTGCTTCCGGACTAACCCAGGAGGCGCAGGCCCCAGCCCCAGAGCTCCTGGGCGGCCTCCCACACCCGCGGCGCGACCAGCCACAGGATCGACACGGCTGTGGTCACGCCCGCCCAACCCAGCAGGGCCAACATTCCGTCGCGCTGCACCAAGGCCAGGGCGAAGGTCACGATCACCAGGGCGGGGACGAAATTCCCCCCGGGGATCGGCAGCACCAGCACGCAGGTCAGCAGCAGGGCGGCGATGCCGATCAGCCGCTCCGACGGGCCGGTCACCGCCCACCGCAGCCGAGGCTTGGTCAACCGCTCCGCTCGTCCCAGCCAGGGTTCCACCCGTCGCAGACCCGTGCGGAAGTTGCGCCGGCTGAACGAGGCTCCTCGGACCCACCTCGGCAACCAGAGCTGATCCTGTCCAATCGCCAGCTGAACCGTGATGAACAGCAGCGGCGCGCCTACGATCGTGGTTCCACCGGGAGGCCAGGGCAGCAGGTTCAGCAGCCCCACGGTCAGCATGAGGGCGCCGAACGCCCGCTCGCCGAAAGCGCAGATCACGTCGTTGATGGACAGCTCGTCGCCGTCCTGCGTGGCGAGGTTGCGCAGGACCTCCGAGAAGCGCAGGGCGTCATCCTCGGCCGCGGCGGGCGTGTCCGTCATGGCGGGCGGTGTTCCGGGGCTGGTGCGACCTGTCAAGAACGGGCGCCCCGACGGCCCGTTCCGGAATTGACGAACGCTCGCGACGCCCTACATTGGCGGTCCCTGTCCAACAGCTGAAAGGAGGTGATCCAGTGTCTCATTGTTTCAATCGTGGTTCGGAACACGCACTGGTCCTCGCTTTCGAGGTCCTCTCGTAAGCTAGTGCTCGTCGCGTAACCGTTCACACGGTCCGACAATGGAAGGGCCGCCCCGGGAAACCGGGGCGGCCCTTCGCTTTTGCGGCGTCGCTCTTCACTGAGCGATGGTATCGACGGCGCCGATCAGTTCGCGGCCGATCAGGAATCGCCGGATTTCGTTGGTGCCGGCGCCGATGTCGTAGAGCTTGGCGTCCCGGAGGAAGCGCTCCACCGGCCATTCCTTGACATAGCCCGAGCCGCCCAGGGCCTGGATCGCCTCCAGGCTGGTCTTCACCGCATTCTCCGAGGCCAGCAGAATGGCGCCGGCGGCGTCGAAGCGTGTGGTCTTGCCCAGGTCGCAGGATCGCGCCACGGCGTAGACGTAGGCCCGGGCGCTGTTCAGGGCCACGTACATGTCGGCCACCTTGGCCTGCATCAGCTGGAACGAGCCGATCGGGCGGCCGAACTGCCTGCGCTCGCGGACGTAGGGCAGGACCACGTCGAGGCAGGCCTGCATGATGCCGAGCGGCCCTGCGGCCAGAACCGCGCGCTCATAGTCCAGCCCGCTCATCAGCACGCCCACGCCGCCGTTCTCAGGCCCCATGACGTTTTCGGCCGGGACCTCGCAATCCTCGAACACCAGTTCGCCGGTGTCCGACCCGCGCATGCCCATCTTGTCGAGTTTCCGGCTCACGTGGAAACCGGCCATGTCCTTTTCGATGAGAAAGGCGGTGATGCCCCGCGGCCCCGCCTGCGGCTCCGTCTTGGCGTAGACCACCAGGGTGTCGGCATGCGGCGCGTTGGTGATCCAGAACTTGGTCCCGTTCAGGAGATAACGGTCGCCGCGCTTTTCGGCGCGGAGCTTCATGGAGACGACATCCGAACCGGCCTCCGCCTCGCTCATCGCCAGCGCGCCCACGTGTTCGCCGCTGATCAGCTTGGGCAGGTAGCGGCGCTTCTGGTCGTCGGTGGCCCAACGGCGGATCTGGTTCACGCACAGATTCGAGTGCGCGCCGTAGCTGAGGCCGATCGAGGCCGAGGCCCGCGAGACCTCCTCCACCGCCACACAGTGTTCGAGGTAGCCCAGCCCGAGGCCCCCGTACTCCTCCTCGACGGTGACGCCGTGCAGGCCCAGCGCGCCCATTTCGGGCCAGAGCTCGCGGGGAAATTCGTTGGTTTCGTCGATCTCGCGGGCGCGCGGCGCGATCCGGTCGGCGGAAAAGCGCGCAGTGGCCTCGCGGATGGCGTCGGCGGTTTCGCCGAGGCCGAAGTCGAAATCGAGGGCGGTGTTCGGGATCATGCGGGCGGCGTTAGCACGCTACCGGGCGACCCCTCAAACGGGGCCCCTGCGACACAGGGAAGGCGTGTCTCAGCCCCCAAGTCAGCCCGGTTGCGCGTTCAGGGGCCAGGAGGGGGGCCGCGCCTCGACTGGCGAAGGCTGGGCCGCGCCCAGGCGCAGCCGTGCGTAGAGGAGGGCGCACAGCGCGTAGCGACGGCCCAGCCTGACCGGGTTGGTCGCCAGGCGGTAGGCCCATTCCAGGCCGGTCCGCTGGAACAGCTTCGGCGCGCGCTTCTGGTGGCCGGAGATGAAGTCCAGGGCCGCACCGATGCAGACAAAGCCCAGATTCTCGTGCTGCGCGGCCATGCGGTCAGCGAACAGCTCCTGCTTTGGCGCCCCCAGCGCCACGAAGCACAACCGGGCGCCCGAAGCGGCGATGCGGGCGCCGGCGAGGGAGGCGGCCTCGCCCGTGGGGTCGAAGCCCATGACGGGCGCCTCGCAGCCGCGGACCTCCAGGGCTGGAAAGCGCTGAAGGAGCTGCGTGCGCGCACCCTCCAGCGAGGCCTCGGAGGCGCCGAACAGAAACACGGGGACTTGCTCCCGTTCCGCGGCTGCGCAGAGCGGCAGCACCAGGTCCGCGCCCGTGGTCCTCTCCACCGCGGCGCCCTGGCTGGCCGACAGGCGCACGATCGGTTGCCCGTCGGCTGTGACGATGTCGGCACGCGCGTAAGCCGCCCGGAAGCGGGCGTCAGCGCGCCGTTTCACGAGGTGGTCCAGATTCAGCGTGAACAGGGTGAAGCCCCGTCCGGAGCGCAGCCGCGCAACAACCGCCCGGATCACCTGCGCCTCGTCGGCCGCATTGACGGCCTGGCCATCGATGCAGGCCAGGGGCGCCAGCGGAGCTGGAGCGGGGGGCAGGAGGCGGGCGACCACCTCGGCCTCGGAGTTCTGGCGCATCTGCTTCCTCGGTCCGCCCTGATGCGTCATCCTGAAACGCTGGCCGGCTTTCCCTTCGGCAGGAGCAAACTGCGGGCCGAAATACGCCTAACGGGCGAGTAAGCTTTTCCGCGTGAGGCCAAAGGGTTGAGAGGTCCCGCTCTACCAGGCTCCCAAGGCGCGCAGTTCAATGGCCAGGTCGTGCGGGAGTTCCGCGCCGATTCCGGATTCCAGATCGCCGGGAGCCTCGTGGTGCTCCAGATAACGCCAGCCCTGGAACGGCGTCTTGCCCCGCGGCTCCACCAGGACAAGCTCGTCCTCGAGGGTGAGTTCGCAGCGCGTCTTGAGGCCGTCTTCGTGCGTGTCCACCGCGGTGATCAACTGGCGGCAGCGGACCTGACGCTTGATGACCCAGAACAGCGAACCGCCTTCCAACACCTCCGCCGCGCGTTTGGGCGTGTTGCGCGTGTGGACGACGGGCCGACGGCCGGCCCGCTTCTGCTCCGTCCGCCAAGCCGCGAGTTCGTCGACGCTGTCCACGCCCACGCAGAGCTTGATCAGGTGCAGAGGCATGCGACTCACTCGGGAACAGGGCGGCGGACCGCCTGCATAGGCCGCAAGGACGAGGCCGCGAAGTCTCCCCCCGGCTGCGCGGACAAACGCCGCAGGTCAGGCGGCCTTGGGGCGCGCCTTCTGGATGGCCGCGCGGAGGGCGTCCAGGTCGGCGGCCGGGATGACCGAGCCGCCGACGATGAAGGTGGGCGTGCCGTTCACGCCCACCGCCTGGGCCAGAGCGTGGGTGTCGGTGAGCTGGGCGTCGATGGCGGGAGCGGCGGCGCTCTCGGCGATCTTGTCTGCGTCCAATCCGTGCTTTTCGATGATCCGCTCGATGGCGGCGTCGTCCAGGGCGCGTTCGGCCATCAGGTCGCGGTGAACCTCGATGTACTTGCCTTCGGCCTTGGCGGCCAGAGCCACACGGGCCGCGCGTTCCGACACGCCCACCGTGCCCGTGTCGCGGTCTGGCAGAATGGGGAACTCCTTGAGGACGAAGCGGATGTTCCCGTCGCGTTTCACCATGTCCAGGACTTCGGGCGTCACCGCTTTGCAGTAGCCGCAGCGGTAGTCGAAGAACTCCACCACCGTGACCGCCCCGTTAGGGTTGCCGAACACGAAGTCGCGTTCGTCCCGCTCGAGAGCCGTACGGGCCTGGGACACCGCCTTGGTCTGGACCGCGGCGGTCTCAGCGGCCCGGTTCTGGTCCAGCTTGCGGATGGCCTCCTCCAGCACCTCCGGGTGCTCGAGCAGATAGGCGCGGACCTGTTGGCCGAACTCGGCCTCGTTGGTGCGCTGACACCCGGCGAGACCGAGCGCTCCGGCGATCAAGAGAGGGGCGGTGAAAGCGAGCGTGCGCATGAGCCCTGTTGTGGGGTGTCGCGAGGCCGGCGCCAAGCGTCAACCGCCGCGGGCCAGGTCTCTCAGATCGCGATCGTCGGGATCGGAGGCCAGAACAATATCGGTTGCACGGCGCCACTGGGGCGTGTCCGCAGGAAGTTTCTCACGGGCCCGCATGGCGAACACCTTGGCGGCCGTAAGATCCTTCACGGAGAAGTGAGCTTCGGCCGAGGCCAAACGGGCCCGGCCCGGATCCCCCTTGCGGTCATAGGCTTGGGCGAGCAGACGCCACGCTTCATACATGTCCGGGTCCGCTGCGACCACGCGGTTGAGTTCGCCGATCGCCTCTTCGGTGCGCTTGGGGTCGTCCAAGGCGACCAGCGTGCGCCCCAGATTGACCCGCAGCAGGGGCGCGTCCGGCTTGAGCTCCACCGACCGGCGGTGGGGAGCTTCGGACTCTCTCACCCTGCCGTTCTCGAACAGCACCTGCCCCTTCAGCTCATGAAGATATGGATTGTTCGGCTGCTCGCGGATCAGGGCGTCGATGGCGCGCAAGGCGTGATCCGGCTCGGACCCCTTGTAGTAGGCGATCGCGCGAGCGTAGCGCGCCGGAAAGGACGGGTCCTTCTCCTTGTACTTGATGTAAGTCTGGGCGGGCGGGTTCAGGAAGGCGTCGAGCTTGGCCTTCATGATGGCGTGTTCGCGCAGATCTTCTTCCGAATCCACCTTCCCGTAGTTGGACTGGCGCTCGACGGGGGCTCTGAGAGCGGCGATGCGGTCGGCGGAAAGCGGGTGGCTCTGGAAGTACTTGTATCGCCGCGCTTCCGAGAAGATCTGCTGGTAGCGGAAGTTGTCGAAGAACTCGACGAGGCCCTTGCCCGAGTGACCGGAGCGCTGGAGGTAGCCCACCGCAGCCTGGTCGGCGGAGCCTTCGTTGCCCCGGCTGTGCTTGAGCACGTCGATCATGCCGAACTGGCCGGAGCTGGCCATGAGCGCGGCGCCGCCGGTCGGCTCGCCGGCGAGCACGGACAGGAGCCCCAAGCCCATGGTGAGCAGCATCGGCTTGAGGCCTGCGCGCATCATCTCGCCCTGACGCGCGAGGTGCCCGCCCGCCATGTGGCCGGTCTCATGCGCCACGACACCCAGGAGTTGGTTCGGGCTCTCCGTTTCTAGGATCAGGCCGGTGTGCAGGAACATCTGCAGACCGCCGGTGACAAAGGCCTGAAGCTCCTTGTCGCCCACGATGTGCACCTTGACGTCTTTGGGCTCCAGGCCCGCGGCCTTGAGGATCGGATCGATGTCCTCGCGCAGGATCTCCTCGATCTCCGTGTCGCGGATCAGCGACTGGGCCGAGGCCGAGCCAGGCGCCAACAAGGCGGGCGCGAGCGCGAGCGCTGCGGCCAATCCACCGAGAACAGCGCGGCCCCAACGGGCGTCACGCGGACCTTGAGCCATGCGCAAGCTCCTAAGCTGCCGCCGGCAAGATACGCAGGCGGGTCGCCCCCGCCTGCATATCTAACGGCTCACGCACCCCGGCGCCACCAGCCCCGACGCGGAGTCGCGGGGGGCGCCGAGATTTCAGCCGGGTCGGGCAGGGCCGGAGCCGCCGGCTCCGGTTCGGGCAAGGCCGCCGGCTCCGCCTGGAGCTCCGGCTGGAGCTCCGGCTGTTGCGCTTCGGCGGCGGCGGCGGCCGGCTGGACCGAACCGGCCGAGTCGTCGTTGGCGGACATGGGCGTCTCGCCGGCGGCGCCCGCATCAGCCGCTGCCGCCTCGGGCGCTGCAAGCTCTTCAGCCGGGCCCTTGCGGGCGCGCGGCTTGCGGGGGGCGCGAACCCGTTTGGGCTTGGCGCCGGGCTCTGCGCTGACCGGCGCTTCCGGCGTTTCGTCCGCAGCGGGGGCGGGAGCCTGAGCCTCCGCCGCGCCAAGGTCTAGCTGGACCGTGCCGACCTGCGGCTCCGGATCGTTGGCCGCCAGGGGAGCTTCCGTCAGCTCAGGCGCGCTTCCCTCGAGGGGCCCGGGTTCGGGCGCCTCGACGGCGATCGGGGGCAGGGGGTCGAACCAGGCGTAGGGGTCCGCACCGTCCGGCGACCGGGCCCGCGTCCAGCTGTAAGGGTCCGTTCCCGTGCGGATCTCCTCGCGAGTACGGCGGCCCCCCCTGCGGCCGCGGCGGCGGCGGCGCTCGCGACCTTCCTCGTCGGTCTCCTCGCCCGCGAGGATGGAGGCGTCGTTGCTCTCGACCTCTGCGGGACGGGCCTGCAACTCCGGCCGATCCTCGCCGCCCCGACGCCGTCCCCCCCGACGGCGGCGTCCGCGGCGACCGCGACCGTCCTCCTCCGACTCCCGGGCGCCGCTGGGAGCGGCCTCTTCGGCCTCGTCCTCCTCCTCTTCGTCCAACTCGTCGTCGCCGCCTTCCTCGACCACCTCCACCCGGGCGGGGTGGACGGAAGGCGCCAGAGCGGCGCGCTCCTCCACCTGCGGCGCGGGGCCGGTGGAGGACATGCGCTCGATGGCGTGGTCCGCGTGCCCCAGGCTGTCGTCGGTGATCACGATCACGCGCAGGCCCTGAATCTGCTCCAGCCGGGTCAGATAGGCGCGCTTCTCATTCAGGATGTAGAGCGCCACCGCGGTGGGCACGCGCAGGACCACCTCGCCGCCGCCGTCGCGCGCGACTTCGATCTCCACGGCGCGGAGCGCCGACAGGGCGCTCGACTCGGCCGAGCGGATGCGGCCCAGGCCCTGGCAGGAGGGGCAGACGTGGGTGGTGCCTTCCAGCACGCCGGTGCGGCGGCGCTGGCGGCTGATCTCCATCAGGCCGAAGGGCGAGATCTTGCCCATCTGCAGCCGGGCCCGGTCGCCGTCCAGGGCGTCCTTGAGCCGCTTTTCGACCGCGCGGTTGTTCTTGGACTCGTCCATGTCGATGAAGTCGATGACGATCAGGCCGGCCAGGTCGCGCAGCCGTAGCTGACGCGCGGCCTCGTCCGCCGCCTCCAGATTCGTCTTCAGGGCCGTGGCCTCGATGCCCCGCTCGCGCGTCGACTTGCCCGAGTTGACGTCGATGGCGACCAGGGCCTCCGTCTGGTTGATCACCAGATAGCCGCCCGAGCGCAGGGGCACGACCGGCGAGTGGATCTGGCTAAGCTGATCCTCGACCTTGTGGCGCACGAACAAGGGCAGGGGCTCCTTGTGGAGCATCACCTTCTTCACCTGAGAGGGCATCAGCATGCGCATGAAATCACGCGCTTCCTTGTAGCCCTCCTCACCTTCGACGTAGATGCCTTCGTATTCCTTGTCATACATGTCGCGCACCGCGCGCTTCACGAGGTCTTCCTCCTCGTAGATCAGCGCCGGCGCGATGCTTTGCAGCGTGACTTCCCGGATGCTTTCCCACAGCCGCAGGAGATAGTCGTAGTCCCGCTTGATCTCCGCCTTTGTGCGCGACGCGCCGGCGGTGCGGATGATCAGGCCCATGCCCTGCGGCACTTCCAGGGAGGAGACAATGGTCTTGAGCCGCTTGCGATCGGTGGCGGACTCGATCTTGCGGCTGATGCCGCCGCCCTTGGCGGTATTGGGCATGAGCACGCCGTAGCGGCCGGCCAGGCTCATATAGGTGGTCAGCGCCGCGCCCTTGTTGCCGCGCTCCTCCTTGACGACCTGCACCAACAGGATCTGGCGGCGCTTGATGACTTCCTGGATCTTGTAGCGGCGCATCAACCGGCGACGCTGGCGCGCGGCGGCCTCCAGGATGTCGGCGTCGCCTTCGTCCTCTTCCGTGGCCGAGGAGGCGTCCTCGATTTCAGCGGCCCCGCCGAACTCCGAATCGGCCTCGGCTTCGGCCTCGCCGTCCACCTCGCGAACGGCGGACCTGGAGCCCTGGCCGTTCTTGCTGATCCGGGCGTTCTCCTCCGCTTCTTCGCGCAGCAAGGCTTCGCGGTCAGCCGAGGGGATCTGGTAATAGTCGGGATGGATCTCGTTGAAGGCCAGGAAGCCGTGGCGGCCGCCGCCGTATTCGACAAAGGCGGCCTGCAGGCTGGGCTCTACCCGGACGACCTTGGCGAGATAGATGTTGCCGCGAAGCTGTTTGCGGGACTGGCTTTCGAAGTCGAATTCTTCAATGCGTTGGCCATCCACGACCACCACGCGGGTTTCCTCCGCGTGGGCCGTGTCGATCAGCATCGTCTTGGACATGGATGTCTCCGCGGCGCGCGCCGGCGTCGTACGCCGGGGGCCGTTGTGTGAGGGGCGCGCCCGCACGGCCGCCGAACCCGCGCGAGGTCGCGGCGGGAAGGCTGTCGTGATGCAGGGCGGGTGCGGCGCGGCCCATGGCGAGGGTCCTAGGTCGCGCTCACGGGGCTACCGTAGCGCGGATCGGATGAGGGCGCCGTCGCCCGTCGATGGCGGGGGCGGCGCGGTGGAGCGGAAGGCGGCGTCGCGTGTTCGCGGCCGAGTCCTCACGCAAGCGCAACTGTGCAACACTCGTGCACAAAAGGAAAGCGGCCTGCGGAAACTGTGGGCGAACGGACCGCGCGTCCGTTCGGACCCTGTTAACCCTTTGACCAGAAGGCCGGATCATAGTCTTCTGAAGCTGAGCATCGGGGGCTGAGTTGGACTGGGCGCTGAGGCTCTTGGCGAGCGGGTGGGCGAAGGCGGGCGGAGCCCTGCTCGCGGCCGGCTGCGCCCTGCTGGCCGCCACCTCGCACAGCGCCGACACTGGCGGCGTCATGAAGGTCCGCGTGGCCGGCACCGCCTCGGAAACCCGCGTCGTGGTTGAGCTTGACCAAGCCGCCAAGGCCCGCCTGATCGAGGGGCAGGGCGCCCGCAGCGTGGTCCTGGCCTGGCCTGACCTGGAGACGGGCAAGGAGCTCAGCGGCCCTGGCAAGGGCCTCGTGTCGGCCTGGACCGTGGACGAGGCCGCGGGCGCGGCGCGGCTGAAGCTGAGCCTGACCGAAGACGCCCAGATCGCCCGACGCTTCCTGCTGCCGCCCGGCGACGGGGTCGAGGTGTATCGGTACGTCGTGGACCTGAAGCCCAAGGCCAAGCGCGCGGCCGCGAAGCTGGCCGTCACGTCCAGCCCCGGAGCGGCGGCTGCAAACGCCAAGCCCGAGATGGTTTCGGCGCCCCGGCGCGCCGCCGGCGCCAAGCGCGTGGTGGTGATCGACGCCGGTCACGGCGGCAAGGATCCAGGCGCGATAGGCGTTCACGCTCGCGAGGGCGCAGTCACGCTTGCGGCGGCCAAGGCGCTGAGGGCGCGGCTCCAGCGCGGCAGCTACAAGGTCGTGCTCACCCGGGAGAAGGACGTTTTCCTGCCGCTGGAGACCCGCGTGCGCATTGCGCGCCAGGCTCACGCCGACCTGTTCATCTCCCTGCACGCGGACGCGGGCGGCGACCCCGGTCTGAAGGGGGCCAGCGTCTATACCTTGTCCGAGAACGGCTCGGATCGCGTGGCCAAAAAGGTGATGGCGCGCGACAGATCGCTGGGGGAGGTCAAGCTCCCCGGTCAGGACGCGGCGGTGAACTCCATCCTGCTCGACCTCACCCAGCGCGCCACGCGCAACCAGTCCGCCACCTTCGCCCAGCTCCTGCTCAATGAGGTGGACGACGTCTGCGCCCTGCTGCGCCGCAGTCACCGCGACGCGGGCTTTGTGGTGCTGCTGGCGCCCGACGTCCCGGCCGTGCTGCTCGAGATGGGCTTCATGACCAATACCGAGGACGAGCGCCTGCTCACCGACCCCAAACACCGCACCGCCATGATGGACGCCGTGGGCGACGGCATAGACGCCTATTTCGCTCAGGCGGAGCAGTACGCCGCACGCTGAGCCGCGAAACGGGCCGGCTTGGTTCTCGCAACAGGAGAACAATCTGGTTAGATAGGGTGCTGCAGGGCGGGCGGACCGAATCCGTCCGGCGGAGGTTCCAGCTTTGAGTGCCAGGCGGTGGTTCGCGACGGCGGGTGGGGTGACCTTGGGCGCCGTGGGCGCGGCCGGGGTGGCGCTGGCCGTATACATGGGCCTGCTGATGAGCAGCCTGCCCAGCGCGCGAGAGATCGCGGAATACCGGCCGCCGACCGCTTCGCGCGTGTTCGCCTACGACGGAAGCCTGATCGGGGAGTTCGCCAAGGAGCGGCGAACCATCGTCGAATACGAAGACATCCCGCCCGTGCTGATCCGCGCCTTCATGGCCGCCGAGGACCGGACCTTCTTCGAGCACGGCGGGATCGACTACGTCGGCATCAGCCGGGCGATGCTGAACAATGTCGGCAATGTGATCCGCGGGCGGCGGGTGGAGGGCGGATCCACCATCACCCAGCAGGTCGCCAAAAACGTATTGCTGACCAGCGACGTCACCATCGGCCGCAAGGTCAAGGAGGCGATCCTGGCCAAACGGCTGGAGGAGACGCTCAGCAAGGAGCAGATCCTTGAGCTGTACATGAACGAGGTCTTCCTCGGCTACGGCTCCTATGGCGTGGGCGCGGCGGCCTACAACTATTTCGGCAAGCGGCTGGACCAGCTCACGCCCGACGAGGCGGCCTATCTGGCGGCGCTGCTCAAAGGGCCCAACAACTACCATCCCCGCAGGCGCAAGGAGCGAGCCACCGCCCGACGCAACTGGATTCTGGGCGAGATGGCCGAGCTGGGCTGGCTTCCCGAGGCGCAGGCGCGTGCAGCTCAGCGGCGCGAACTGGTGGTTCGTGACGCCCCCGACGCCACTCAATACGCCGGCGCGGACTTCTTCGTGGAGGAGGTCCGTCGCCGCGCCGTCCAGGCCAAGTGGGGCGAGGAAGTCAACGAAGGTGGCTACTACATCCGCACCACGCTGGATCCCAGGATGCAGGACGCGGCCAAGAGCGCACTCATGAATGGGATCGAGGCCTACGACCGCCGTCACGGCTGGCGCGGCGCCTGGGGCAGCGCGCAGACCCTGACCGGCTGGGAGGCTCAGGCCGCCAAGGCGAAGAAGCCCACGGAACGCACGGCCTGGCGACCGGCCGTGGTGGAGACAACGGGCGGCGGAAGCGCCGCCATCCAGCTGGCCAACGGAGGGCGCGGCGCGCTGGCGAGTGAAGACGTAAGCTGGGCCGCCGCGGGGGCCGGACTGAGGCCCGGCGACCTGATCTGGGTGGAGCCGGTCGGAGGAGGCCGGTATGGGTTGAGGCAGGTGCCGCAGGTGAACGGGGCGATCGTGGCCATCGACCCCTGGAGCGGGCGCGTCAAAGCCATGGTGGGCGGCTATAGCTTCGCCCTGTCCAAGCTGAACCGGGCCACCCAGGCGAACCGGCAGCCCGGCTCGGCCTTCAAGCCGTTTGTCTATGCGACCGCCCTGGAGAACGGCTGGTCACCCAACTCGCGGGTGCTGGACGCGCCGGTGACCTTCCGCGGCGCCAACGGCCAGAGCTGGACGCCCGAGAACTACAGCCGCCGCTCCTACGGCTGGCAGAGCCTGCGCAACGGCCTGGTCTATTCGCGCAACCAGATGACGGTGCGGCTGGCCCAGAGCGTGGGCATGAAGAAGATCAGCTCGGACGCGGTCGAATTCGGCGTCACGGAGAAAATGGAGCCCCAGCTGGCCATGGCGCTCGGCTCCGGCGAGACCACTCCCTACAAGCTGACCGCCGCCTACGCCGCCTTTGTCAACGGCGGACGGCGGATCACGCCCCACCTGATGGAGGTCGTTCACGACCGGGATGGGCAGACGGTCCATACGGCTGAGGATCGCGACTGCCCGCGGGGCTGCGACAGCGCCTGGACGGGCGAGGAAAGCCCTCGCGTCCCCGTTCTCGGCGAGCGGGTGATTGATCCGGAGACCGCGTTTCAGGTCACCAGCATGCTGGAAGGGGTGGTCCAGTCCGGCACCGCGGTGAAGGCGCGGGTGCTGAACCGCCCCGTGGCGGGCAAGACCGGGACCACCAACGAATATCGCAGCGCCTGGTTCGTGGGTTACACCCCGGACCTTGTGGTCGGCGTTTTCGTGGGTTTTGACGACAATCGCTCATTGGGCGAAGGCGAGACTGGCGGCGAGTCGGCCCTGCCCGTGTTCGTCGACTTCATGGGCGCGGTCTATAGGGATGCGCCGCCCAAGCCCTTCGCTCGCCCGGACATGGCGCGCTGGAACAGCGTGGCCGGGCAGGGCGCCGGGGCCCCGCTCCCGCTTGCCGAGCCCGCTCCGCCGGCCCCGATCCGCACCTCCCAGACGGTGACCCGCCCCGCGGCGCCGCCGCGACCCCGCCCGGCGGCCGGGCCGCGGCCCGCCGATCGCGCGCCGTCTTCGCCGGATCGGCCCGACCAACCGGCGGCGGGGGGGGCGGCCCCCCCCACCCCCCCCCCGGGGGGCGGGGCCGGGGGCCCCCCCGGGGGGGTCTGTATCCCGCGGGCGGCGAAAGAGAAAAACCCCCCCGGGGCCCCACCGGCGGGCGTTGCACCCCCCCCCCCGGGCCCGGGAAGCGGGCCGGGGCGGCTGTGCCCCGGCCCCGGGGGTAAGTCCGACCAAAGCCCCCGCCGCACCCCCCCCCC
>JAUJMO010000001.1:97331-110197 GCA_030446805.1 Caulobacteraceae bacterium
GATCGGCCCGACCAACCCGCGGCGCCGGCGGCGGCGGCCCCGCCGCCCCCGCCCAGGGTGGAAGTGCCGGAGGACCTCCAGGGGCTGTATTGACGCCGTCGGCTGCGAATTCGGAAATCGCCAGCGGGTCCTCCTCGTCGGCGCTTGCACCCGCGCGCCTGGCGCCTGGATCGCGGCAGGGGAGGCTTTGCGCCGGCTCCGGTGAGTATGGCCTAGCATCGCCCAGGCTCCAGGCCTCCGCAGCCGTCTCGGGCGTCGGGCCGAGAGTCCTCCGCCCGCGAGGGAAGGCCTCTGCGCTACCTAGGCTCCCGGCCCGGGAACGCCACACGCGTTTGCGTCGCAGGCCGGCCCCGCTTATCTCCGCTGCTCACCCAACCGCGAGTTTGTGCATGAGACCGGATGTCGAGGCCGCTGCGGCCGACATCGAGCAGAGCGTCGCTCTGCTCAGGAGGCGTCTTTGACTGGGAGCCCGCGCTCCGACGCCTCGATGAACTGAACGCCCGGGTCGAAGACCCGACACTGTGGGACCGGCCGGCGGAGGCCCAGGCCGTCAGCCGCGAACGCTCCCAGCTGGCCGACAAGATCGAGGCCGTCCGCAGCATCGAGCGTGAGCTCAGGGACGCGTGCGAATACGCCGAGCTGGCCGACATGGAGGGCGACGAGGACTCGCTCAACGAGGCCCGCGTCGCCCTGAGCGGGCTTAAGGGCCGCGCCGCGCGCGCCGAGCTGGAAGCGCTTCTCTCCGGTGAGGCGGACGGCAACGACGCCTACCTCGAGATCAAGTCGGGGGCCGGCGGCACGGAGTCCCAGGACTGGGCGGGCATGCTGATGCGCATGTACAGCCGCTGGGCGCGAGCGCACGGATACGAGGTGGACGTGATCGAGGAAAGCCCCGGCGAGCAGGCCGGAATCTCCTCCGCCACCCTGCATGTGAAAGGCCCCAACGCTTACGGCTGGCTGAAGACGGAAACGGGCGTGCACCGGCTGGTGCGCATCTCGCCCTTCGACAGCAACGCCAAACGGCACACGAGCTTCGCCTCAGCCGGGGTCTCGCCCGTGGTGGACGACACCATCGAAATCGAGATCAACCCGGCCGACGTGCGCACCGACACCTATCGGGCCTCAGGCTCGGGCGGCCAGCACGTGAACAAGACCGACTCGGCCGTGCGCCTGACCCACAATCCCACGGGCATCGTGGTCGCCTGCCAGGCCGGCCGCTCCCAGCACGCCAACCGGGAAGAGGCCTGGAAGATGCTTCGCGCCCGCCTCTACGAACGCGAGCTGGCCATTCGCGAGGCCGCGGCCCAGGCGTTGGAGGACCAGAAGAGCGACATTGGCTGGGGTCACCAAATCCGGAGCTACGTCCTGCAGCCCTACCAGATGGTGAAGGACCTGCGCACCGACGTGGAGACCAGCGACACCGCGGGGGTGCTCGACGGTGACCTGGACCAGTTCATGGGCGCCGCGCTGGCGCAGCGCGTCGGCGCGACGCGGGAAGGGGAGGCGGCCTAGGCCGCCTCCGCCCTGGCTTCAGGCGGCTGGCGCCGCGTCGGCTTTGGCCTTGCCGCCCGTCACGGGGCCGTCGCCGCCGGGAGCCGAGGCGTCGCCCTTGCTCTTGATGCAGCGGCCTTCGAAGAAAGCGCCGTTGTCGATGGAGAGCTGTTCGTAGGTGATGTCGCCTTCGACCTTGGCCGAGGGGTGAAGCTTGACCTGGCGGGCCGAGATGGAGCCGGTCACGCGACCGCGCACCTCGACCACCACCGCCTCTACGGAGCCTTCCAGGGTGGCGGCTTCGCCCACCATGAGGCGTTCGACCTTGACGTCGCCCCAGGCCTTGCCCTGCAGCTGGATCTCGCCGCGGCCTTCGATGCCGCCCTTGATGAGCAGGTCCGGCGCGATCACCGAAGCGGCCGACGAGCCGGCCGGGCGCGCGGGGGCCGTGGCGCTGAAGGCCGTGCCGCCGGAGACAGGGCTCGGGGCGGGCATGATGGACGGAGCCGGCGCGGGCGCGGGCGCCGGCGCGGCCGCCTGGGGCTCGGGCGCCGGGGCCGGGGGTGGCGCGGGCTGAGCGGCGTCGACAGGCTTGCCGAAGTCTACCGGCTGAGGCGGTCCGTCTTTATGCGTCTGCTTGAACATTCTGACCTGCCTTGAGGAAACGATCGGGATTCTGAACCCGGCCGTTCACCCATACCTCATAATGCAGGTGAACGCCCGTGGATCGTCCGGTTGTGCCCATGCCCCCGAGGCGCTGGCCGACCGCGACCCGCTGGCCCGGGGCGACCGCGATCCGGTGCAGGTGGGCGTAGCGCGTCTTGAGCCCGGCGCCGTGGTCGACCTCTACCGTGTTACCGTAACCGGAACGGACGCCCGCAAAGGACACCACGCCCGGGCCCGTGGCCAGCACGGGGCTCATGGTTCCGCCGGCGAAGTCCACGCCGGCGTGGAAGGCGGGGCGGGTGGTGAAGGGATCGAAGCGCACGCCGAAGCTGGACGTGCGATAGCCGCCGGTCGGCGATTGGATGGGCAGACGCTCGGCCGCGACCGCCAGGGTGCGCATCTCGGCCAGATCGGCGGAGGCGCGCTGGATGCGGCGCGCGAAGTCCTCGTCCACGTCCAGCACGGCGGCCAGGGCGCGCGGATCCCGGGCCTCCACCAGGGGGCCGCCCAGGGCGGCGCCGCGCGGCGTGAAGGCCGAAGGATTGATGCCGGCCATGCGGAAAGCGAGCCGGAGCCGTTCGGCCCGGGTCTTGGCCACCGTCTCCGCCTGGTCCAGCAGGCGTTCCTGGTCGGCGCTGACCGCCTGCACGCGCAGGATCGGATCATTAACGGAGGGCAGCACCGGCTTGGCGGCCGCGCCGGACTTGCCTTGCATCTCGCCCAGCAGCATGGCCAGGGCGCGGTGACGGTTCTCCACGGTTTCGGCCAGCTGGCCCACGCCGCCCTCCGCGGCCTCCAGCTGGGCCACGGCGGCGGTCAGGCGGGCCTGCCGGTCGGCGACCAGCCGCTCGGAGGCGGCCTTGGCGCGCACGATCTCGGCGTCCTTGGCGCGCAGGGCCACGGCGTTCAGCGCCATGCCGCCCGTGGCCAGAAGGCCCCACAGGGCGGTCCCGGCGAACACGCTGGCGAACAGCGCCTGGCGCTGCGGGGTGAGCACGATCTTCTTCATCACGCCGTCTGAGCGGACATAGACGTGGCGTTCGTGGAAGAGCTTCGTCACGGCGCCGCGCGCCTGCGCCCATCGCTGTGTCGGCATTCGACGGCCCCACCCGTTAACGACTTGCCCGGGTATGCCCCGCTTCGGTTCAGCTTAGCAAGAGCGGATGACCGAACTGGAAACAGAGTCGCAGCCCCGTGGCGACGCCCAGTGTCGCGGCCGTGTCGCTGCAAGTCGAGGCGAAAACATGACCCAGGTCGGGCCAAGTCCGACCCGCCGTCCGACCGGGCGGAGTTGGTGCAGAACTGGCGCCGCTTGTGGAACACCTTGGAACGTTCTGTGAACGTCTTGAGGCGTGCGCGTCTAGGCGAGCGCACGCACCGCGTTCAGCACCTCCTCCACATGGCCGGGAACCTTGACCTTGCGCCAGACGCGGCGGACGACCCCGTCCTTGTCGATCAGCACCGTCATGCGGTCGATGCCCATGTACTTGCGCCCATACATCGACTTCTCAACCCAGGCGCCCCAGGGCTCCAAGGCCGCATCGTTCTCCGCAGTGGCGAGCTCCACCTGGATGCCGTGCTTGGCCTTGAACTGCACGTGGCTGGTGGGCGAGTCCTTGGACACGCCGATCACCCGCGCGCCGGCGGCGTCGAACTCGGCCAGCTTCTCTGAGAAGTCGATCGCCTCCTTGGTGCAGCCGGAGGTGTCGTCCTTGGGGTAGAAGTAGAGCACCACCGATCGCCCCTGCAGGTCCGACAGGCTCAGATGGCGACGGCGGTCCGTCTCGAACTCGAAGTCGGGCGCGCGCTGGCCTTCCTGCAGTTCCGGCATCACGGCGTCTCCTTCGGTCAAACGCTATCGCCCATGTAGCCCGGCAGCCAGCCTTCATGGGCCTGGCGCAAACGGGTCAGGGGAAGGGTGAAGGCGTCCGCCACCCCCAGCGCGTCGCCTCGCGCCGTCCCCACCACGCTGGCCGCTACGCCCGCAGCCTGCGCAAGCCCCGGCAGGTCGACGCCGGAGCGCACGCCCAGCAAGTAACGGCCTTGATCCTCGCCGAAGAGCAGGGCGTGCAGATTGCGCATGGGCAGATGCAAGGTGATGCCGACGTCGGAGGCCAGGGCCATCTCCGCCGCGGCGCAGGCTAGGCCGCCGTCGGACAGGTCGTGGCAGACGGCGACCTGCCCGTTGCGGATCAGACCTCGTACGAAGTCGCCGTTGCGCTTCTCCGCCGCGAGATCGACAGGGGGAGGGGCGTGGTCCTCGGTTCCGTGCAGCTCACGCAGGAAGAGGCTGGCTCCCAGCTCGCCCCGCGTATCGCCGATCAGGACGAGCACGTCGCCGTCCCGCAGGCCGGCGTAGTCGGCGCGCCGCACCGAGTCAGGCAAGAGGCCCACCGCCCCCACCGTGGGCGTCGGCGGGATCGCCGCCCCCGCGGTCTCGTTGTAGAGCGACACGTTCCCGCTCACCACGGGGAAGTCGAGCGCGCGGCAGGCCTCGGCCATGCCTTCGATGGCGGCCACGATCTGGCCCATGATCTCCGGGCGCTCCGGATTGCCGAAATTCAGGTTGTCCGTCACCGCGATCGGATCGGCCCCCACCGCGGTCAGATTGCGCCAGGCCTCCGCCACGGCCTGCTTGCCGCCCTCATAGGGGTCCGCCGCGACGTAACGCGGGTTCACGTCGCTGGTCATGGCCAGGGCCTTGTTCGCGCCGTGTATCCGCACCACGGCGGCGTCCGCTCCGGTGGCGCTGTCCTCCAGGGTATCGGCCATGACGTGCCGGTCGTACTGCTCCCAGATCCACCGCTTGGAGGCCATGTCCGGGCAGCTCATCAGCTTGAGCACCGCCTCGGCGTAGTCCGCCGGAGGGGGAACGTCCTCCGGGCGCAGACGGGCGCGGGGCTCCGGCCTCAGGTGCGGGCGGTCGTAGAGCGGCGCGTCTTCGGACAGGGGCGCCAGCGGGATGTCGCACACCACCGCGCCGCGGTGGCGCAGCACGATCCGCCCCGTGTCCGTGGTGATCCCGATCACCGCGGCGTCGAGCCCCCATTTCTCGAAGATGCGGCGCGCCTCTTCCTCGCGCCCGGGCTTCAGGATGGCCAGCATACGTTCCTGGCTTTCCGACAGCATCATCTCATAGGCGCTCATCGCCGCCTCGCGCTGCGGCACGGCGTCCAGGTCTAGCTCGATGCCGAGCCCGCCCTTGCCCGCCATCTCGACGGAGGAGGAGGTGAGGCCGGCGGCTCCCATGTCCTGGATGGCGGCGACAGCGCCCGTGGCCATCAGCTCCAGGGTGGCCTCGATCAAGAGCTTCTCGGCGAACGGATCGCCCACCTGCACCGTGGGCCGCTTCTCCTCCGAGGCCTCGTCGAACTCGGCCGAGGCCATGGTGGCGCCATGGATGCCGTCCCGTCCGGTCTTGGAGCCGAAATAGACGACCGGCAGCCCCGGCGCGGGCGCCGCGGACAGGAAGATGCCGTCGGCCTCCGCCACGCCGACGCACATGGCGTTCACCAGGATGTTGCCGTTGTAGCCCGCGTGGAACTGCGTTTCCCCGCCCACGGTCGGCACTCCCACGCAATTGCCGTAGCCGCCGATCCCCGCGACCACCCCGGAAAGCAGCCGCTTCGTCCTGGGGTGCTCCGGATCGCCGAAGCTCAGCGCATTCAACAAGGCGATGGGGCGCGCTCCCATGGTGAACACGTCTCGCATGATGCCGCCCACCCCCGTCGCCGCGCCCTGATAAGGCTCGATGAAGCTCGGGTGGTTGTGGCTCTCCATCTTGAACACTGCGACCTGGCCGTCGCCGATGTCGACCACGCCGGCGTTCTCGCCCGGTCCGTGCACCACCCGCGTCCCGGTTGTCGGGAACTTGCGCAGGTGCATCCGGCTCGACTTGTAGGAGCAGTGCTCGCTCCACATCACGCTGAACACGCCCAGCTCCACCAGGTTCGGCTCCCGCCCCAGCCGCTCCAGAATCCGAAGGTATTCTTCGGGTTTCAGGCCGAAGTCGGCGGCGAGCTCGGCGGCGGGCTTGGGCGAGGAGTCCATGCCCGCGGGGTTAGCGCATCGGCCGGCCGCGCGGAACCGGGCGCGGCCCCGCGGACTTGAACTCGCACACGCCAGGAGCCTCCGTCATGTCCCAGTCCGACTTTCCGACGCCCGAGACCAACATCACGGAAGAGGGCGAGCCCGGCGACCTGGCCGGCGCGGCTCAGGACACGTTCGGCGGCGACCACGACGGCGCGGAGGACATCGCGGCCGACGACGCCGGGACTGGCGCGCTCGAGGGCCATGTCGGGGTGACCGCGGGTGGTCAGGCGCCCTTGGGCGTGGGCGGCCAGTCGGGCCTGGCGACCAATGAGGAGGGCGCGGCCGTGATCGCGGCTGACGACGCCGGGGCGAGTCGCGCGGCGGCCGATGTGGCGGCGAACGGCTCGGGCGCGGACTGAGGCTCCAGACCGGAACGGTTCGCCTTCCGGACGGTTTGACTCTCACAGCCGGTGCGTTCGGGCCCGGCGCGGACAGGAGCAGCACCATGGCCGATCAGGATCCCACCCTCGCCCAGAACGAGGACGCGCCCACGCCGCAGGACCAATTCAAGCCGGCCGAAAGCCACTTCGGCCAGAACAGCCCCACGCCCGGCGCCACGGACATCGAGGGTCTGTCCCAGAACAGCGGAGAGCAGAGCATGAGCGGATCGGCGACCGCTGGCTACGGGCAGACCGGCTTCACCGAAGAAGCGGGCGGTTCGGGGCAGATCGCCGGCAACGACCAGGCCGGCGGCGGCCTGGGCCAGAACCACAGCGGCTACGGCGGCGACAACGCCCCGACCTCCGGAGAGCCGGGAGTCACGTCCGAGAACGCCGAGCGCCAAGGCAGCCAAGGCTTCACCGCGCGGAGCGGGAATGTGGGCCCGTCCCCGACCGGAGGCGGCCAGCAGCCCCGCAGCGCGACCACGGGCGGACCCGACCTGTCGAAAGGCTTGGCCGACACCAACCGGGGCGGCGGCGGATTCTGAACTGACGGCGCGCTCCCGCGTGTCGGGAGCGCGTCCGGGTTCCGCCTGCTGAATGGGGCGAGACGGGAGAGCGCGATGAGCGATCAGGACGATGGCCGCCTGAGCCGGCCCCTGCCGAGCGATGCGGCCGCGACCGGTGGCGAGACGGGTGAGGCCGGAGGCGGCGCCGCCCCTCGGGGTCTGGGCGGTCTGGCCGGAGATGATGCCGGCTCAGGCCTGGCCGGACTGGGCGGCCTCAGGCCCTCGGGCGCCGGCGAGGGCGCTGGCGGCCTGGATGCGCGCAACCTGGGCGGCGGCGGATCGGGCATGGGGCAGACCCAGGGCGCGGCGCGCCAGAATCAGGCGTTCGGTCTGGGCGGCGAGCAGGAGCAGAGCCCCGCGGCGGGCGGCCTGAACGAGCAGCAGGACCAGCTGCGCGCCCAGGCTCAGGCCCAGAGCGCCCCGGACGCGACGGACGCCCAGGGGCTGCTCGACAAGACCCGCGCCCAGGCGGACCTGCCTGGCGCGGACCGCAACAACGACAGCCTTTGAGGGGCCGAATGACCGACGAAAGCCAGACCCCGGCCTCGGCCACGCCGGAATGGCATGACGGGGATGAAGGCGCCGACGCCGCCTCCGACCGGACCTACGACCCGTCCATGCAGCAGGTGAACCGCTCGCGCGAGCAGGGCCTGGGCGTGGGCCAGTTGGACCAGAACAAGCAGCGCGATCCCGACCGCCCGATCACCTCCGAGCAGTACGGATCGGGGGAGGGGGCGACCCGGGACCTATCGTCCGAAGGCGGCGGCGCCACCACGCCCAAGGCGGCCTTCTCCGACAGCGGCGAGACGCTGGACGACACACGAGATCAACTTGAAGGCGGAGACGCGTCGTGACCACCAAGCCTCAGGAACTGAAGCATCCCCGCAAGGCGGAGCAGGACAAGGCCAAGGATCAAGGTCCGAAGACCCGGGCCAAGAATCGCGAGATGACCAAGAGCGGCTCGCCCGACCAAGGCACCCAGTAGGACCGGGGGACGGCCGTGCTGGATCGTGCGGCTGTCACGGAGGGCCTGGAGCAGGTCAGCTCGCTGATCGAGATCGCGGGGGTGGCGATCATCGTCATCGGCGGCCTGATCGCCACCGTGAGGATGGTCCGCGACGGCTTCGGCGAGAGACGTTGGGCGACCGCGCTGCAGCGCTACCGCGCCAATCTCGGCATGGCCATCCTGTTGGGCCTGGAGCTGCTGATCGCCGCCGACATCATCGACACCATCGCCCTGCCGCTCACCTTTGAGAGCGTGAGCCTGCTGGCCGGCGTCGTCCTGATCCGGACCTTTCTCAGCTGGACGCTGGAAGTGGAGATCGAGGGTCGGTGGCCTTGGCAGGGGGAGGGTCGCGGCGCCCAAGGGGACAAGGCCGCCCAGACCGGGTAGAAGGGCGGCCGTGTCGTCCGACGATCCATTCAAAGCGAACCGATGGGCCGCCGCCCTGCGCCGCATGGCGGCGTGGAGCGGCCCTGCTCGGCCGCAACCGCCCAGGCCGAAACGCCCACCACCCCCCTGGTCCCGCCCCCGACGGCCTGGGGACGACGCCGAGCTGGAGCCCGTGCGGCCGAAGCGGCCGAAGCCCTTTTCAGGCGGAGCCGCGGCGGCGCTGCAGTTCGAGGACGAAAGGTCGGCTCAGGGCGAATAAGGATACCGGCCGCGATCGGCCCGCCGACGCCCGCCGCAGCCCACCTGGGCCTCAGGCGCTGGCCAGCGCGCTCTGGAAGAGCAGGGCCCCGTCGGCGGATCCCAGCTCCGGCTCGAACGCGCGGTCTGGGTGAGGCATGATCCCCAGCACATTGCCGCCTTCGTTGACGATCCCGGCGATCCTGCCGACCGATCCGTTCGGATTGTCCACATAGCGGAACACCACCCGCCCTTCGCCGTCCAGGCGGTCCAGCGTGTCCGCATCGGCGAAGAAGTTACCCTCGCCGTTGCCCACCGTCATGCGCGCCGTTGGTCGGCCGCCGTAGCCCGAGGTCCAGCGCGTGTTCCCGTTGCTGACCTCGAGATCGACGGGTTTGCAGACATATTTCAGCCGAGCGTTCCGCAGCAGGGCGCCCGGGAGCATCCCCGCTTCGCAGAGGATCTGGAAGCCGTTGCAGATGCCGACCACCGCCACGCCTCGGTCCGCCTCCGCCCTGACCGCGCTCATCACGGGCGAAAGCGCGGCCATGGCACCCGCGCGCAGATAGTCGCCGTAGGAGAAGCCGCCCGGCAAGACGATCAGGTCGATGCGGTCGGGCAGGGCGGTCTCGCCATGCCAAACCATCTCCACCTCCGCGCCCGTGGAGCGCTCAACCGCGACCTTGCAGTCGCGATCGCAGTTGGACCCGGGGAAGACGATGACGGCGGCTTTCATGGGCGCTCATCTAGGAGGGTTCGACGAGCCTCGCCACGCTGGACGGAGCCGCCAAGCTTGCTCGCCGTCCTAGCCGGCCAGTCTGGCGAGGACAACGATCGCCAGACCGATGATCCGACGAACTTGGACGACGTCGCGGCGCTTGAGTTCCGCCGTGAGACCGACCGCGACCCAGCGTCATCCTAGCTCCGCGCGCCAGCTTTCGATCACGGTGTTGGCCAAGAGACGTTCGCACATGGCCTTGACCTCCGCCTCCGCGGCGGCCCGGTCGGCGGCGGCCAGTTCGAGCTCGATGATGCGGCCCACCCGCACCTCCGACACGGCATCGAACCCCAGGCCGTGCAGCGCGCCCTCGATGGCCTTGCCCTGGACGTCCAGCACGCCGGGCTTGAGCATCACGTGAATCCTGGCCCGCATCTAGTGAACGCCGCTCGGGATTCCGCCCTGAATAACGGTGGGCATCTCCTTCATGATGCCCAGCCGGCGGGCCACTTCAGTGTAGCCCTCGATCACCCCGCCCAGGTCGCGGCGGAAGCGGTCCTTGTCCAGTTTTTCGTTGTTGTTGGTGCTGTCCCACAGCCGGCAGCTGTCGGGGCTGATCTCGTCGGCGAGCAGCACCTTGCTGAAGTCGTTCTCCCACACCCGGCCGAACTCCACCTTGAAGTCCACAAGCGTGATGCCGACCCCGCTGAACAGCCCCGTCAGGAAGTCGTTCACCCGCAGGGTCATGGCCAGCATGTCGTCGATGTCCTGGGTGCTGGCCCAGTTGAAGGCGGTGATGTGCTCTTCGGTGACCAGGGGATCGTTGAGCTTGTCGTCCTTGAAGTAGAACTCGATGATCGAGCGCGGCAGCGCCTGGCCCTCGGGGATGCCCAGCCGCTCGGCCATGGAGCCGGCCGCGATGTTGCGGCACACGACCTCCAAGGGGATGATCTCCACTTCTTTGATGAGTTGCTCGCGCAGGTTCAGGCGGCGGATGAAGTGGTTCTGCACGCCGATGCTGTTCAGCCGCGTCATGATGTATTCGCTGATGCGGTTGTTCAGCACGCCCTTGCCCTCCAGCACCGCCTTCTTGGTGGCGTTGAAGGCCGTGGTGTCGTCCTTGAAGTACTGGATCAGCGTGCCGGGCTCGGGGCCCTCGAACAGGATCTTGGCCTTGCCCTCATAGATCTTCTTGCGGCGACTGCTCATGGACGGTTCCCAGCGGAGTCCGGCCGGACGTGACGGGCGTGCGCGAGAGCCTCGCGCACGCGTCCCGACTCGGGAGCTCCAGGCTCGATATAGGCGCCCGGCGACGCTAGCCGATTGGTGACGCCGACGCAAAGCGGGGCTAAGAACGCCGGACACCCCGAGGAGGCCCGTTCATGACCACTTTCGACGAACGCGAGCGCGGGTTTGAGAGCAAGTTCGCCCGGGACGAGGAGCAGGCGTTCCGGGCGCTGGCCCGCCGCAACAAGGCGCTGGCGCTCTGGGCCGGAGCCATCCTGGGCAAGGACGGCGCGCAGCTCGACGACTACGTCCGCGAGATCATGCGCGCCGATCTGCAGGAGGCGGGCGACCAAGACGTGTTCCGAAAGGTCAGCGCTGACCTGCAGGGACGTGAAGACCCCGAAGCCGTCCGCGCCAAGATGGCGTCCCTGCTGGAGGAGGCGCAAGAGCAGATCGCCCAGGGGAGCTGATCGCCGACGCGCCATAGCCCAGGTGCCGACGAGCCCGCGGCCTGCTATGGTCGACCGCGGGACGATAGGCGCATAGCCGACAGGGTGCGCCAGGGCGTAGGAATTCGACGTGGCGAACATCACTGGCACAAGCGGCCCCGATCTTCTGACGGGGACGGAGTCGGCTGACGACATCAACGGACGGGCCGGCGACGATCAGATCAACGGCCTGGGCGGCGACGACACGCTTCGGGGGGACTCCGGCGACGACGTCCTGAACGGCGGCGCCGGCGCCGACATCCTGAACGGCGATGACGGAGCCGACACTCTGAACGGCGGCGACGGGGATGACGGGATCATCGTCTCCTCCGGCGACACGGCCTTTGGGGGCGGAGGCGACGACATCTTCGCCATGGACCCGAGCTTCGGCTCCACCTTGGCCAACGTCCGCATCGACGGCGGCGCGGGGACCGATGTGGTCGACTTCTCCTTTTTCGAGGGAACCGGCCGTTCCACCATCTATCTCGATCAGGCTTCGCCGTTCGAAGGCTCCTCGGTGGTGATCCGCAACGTGGAGGTTCTGGCCATCGGCGACAGGGGCGCCCGGGTCTTCGGCGGAAGCCGGGACGACCTGGTGATCGGCGGTCGCGGTGTCGAGCAGATCGACGGCGGCGACGGCGCGGACATCCTTGCCGGCGCCCAGGGCGACGACGTCCTCAGGGGCGACGCGGGCGACGATCTGCTGGACGGGGGAGAAGGCGCGGACCTCCTCGACGGCGGCGCCGGGATCGATGCGGTGGACTACTCCCTCCTCGACACCATCGGCGGCCGTGGGGCGGTGGTGGACCTGAGGCGGACGGACGCTCAGGACACGGGCCTGGGCCGCGACACGCTTCTCAACATAGAGGACCTGTTCGGCTCGCGGTTCGCCGATCGCTTCTTCGGCGATGAGGGGGCGAACCTGCTGGAAGGGTTCGGGGGCGACGATCAGCTTCGCGGCTTCGGCGGGGACGATCTGCTCTACGGGGGCGCAGGCGCCGACCTTCTGGAAGGCGGCGCCGGCCGCGACGGGCTCTACGGCGAAGCCGGCGACGATCGGATCGGGGGGCAGGACGGAGACGACTTCATCGACGGCGGGGCCGGCCGCGACACCCTGTTCGGCGACGCCGGAAACGATCTGGTGGTGGGCGGGGTCGAGAACGACGGCCTGTTCGGCCAGGACGGTGACGACCGCATCGGCGGTCAGGACGGGAACGACTTCATCGACGGCGGGGCCGGGCGCGATACGCTCTTCGGCGACGCTGGCAACGACCATGTGGTGGGCGGGATCGAGGACGACCGGCTGCACGGCCAGGACGGCGACGACCTGATGGGCGGTCAGGAGGGCGACGACTTCGTCGACGGCGGGGCCGGGCGCGACACCCTGTTCGGCGACGCCGGAAACGACCTGGTGGTCGGCGGGTCCGAGAACGACCGCTTGCACGGCCAGGACGGTGACGATCGGATCGGTGGCCAGGACGGGGACGACTTCGTCGATGGCGGCGCCGGACGCGACACGCTGTTCGGCGACGCCGGAAACGACCTGATGGTGGGAGGGTCCGAGAACGACGAGCTGTTCGGCCAGGACGGCGACGACCGGATCGG
>JAUJMO010000001.1:110297-194037 GCA_030446805.1 Caulobacteraceae bacterium
TGGGAGGGTCCGAGAACGACGAGCTGTTCGGCCAGGACGGCGACGACCGGATCGGCGGCCAGGACGGCGACGACTTCGTCGATGGCGGCGCCGGCCGCGACACCCTGTTCGGGGACGCCGGAAACGACCTGATGGTGGGAGGGTCCGAGAACGACGAGCTGTTCGGCCAGGACGGCGACGACCGGATCGGGGGTCAGGACGGGGACGACTTCATCGACGGCGGGGTCGGGCGCGACACGCTGTTCGGCGACGCGGGTCGGGACCACATCCTGGGCGGGTCCGAGGACGACCGGCTGCACGGCCAGGACGGCGACGACCTCATGGGCGGTCAGGACGGAAACGACTTCCTGGAGGGCGGTTCCGGTGGTGACCGGCTGTTCGGAGATGCCGGTGACGACCTGCTGTTCGGAGGGGCGGGCGATGACGCCTTGAGCGGTGGAGACGGGATCGACACCGCGGTGTTCCAGGGCCGAAGGGCGGACTATCAGTTGATGCAGACGCAAGACGGCCGGGTGTTCGGGATCATGGGACCCGACGGCACGGACACCCTGGCCGGGATCGAGCGCCTCCAGTTCAGCGACGGGACCTTCGATGTGCAAACGGCGGACGCCTTCCTCGCGGACCCTGCGTCCTCGTCGGCGTTCACCGCGGACGGCTTGCTGGTCTAGCGGGCTCGCCGGTCGTCGCCCCAGTAAGGCCGCTCGTCCCGCGGGCGGCCTTACCTCCGAGCCCCATCCTCTCCGAACACCCGGGCGAAGATCAGGTCCAGGTGGCGGAAGTGATGCGACAGGTCGAAGAGCTCGGCCAGTTGCTCGGATGACAGGTGGGAGGAGACCTCCGGGTCCGCCTGGAGCAGGCTGAGGAAGTCGCCGTCCTCGCGCCAGACGCGCATGGCGTTCCGCTGCACCGCGGCATAGGCGGCCTCGCGCGACGACCCGGCCTGGGTCAGCGCCAGCAGGACGCGCTGGCTGTGCACCAGCCCGCCAAGCCGGTCCAGATTGCGCAGCATGTTGTCGGGATAGACCGTCATGCGCTCGACCACGCCGGCCAGGCGGTGCAGGGCGAAGTCAAGGTGGGCGGTGGCGTCCGGCGCAATGCCGCGCTCCACGGCCGAGTGGCTGATGTCGCGCTCGTGCCACAGCGCGACGTTCTCCAGGGCGGGCGTCACAGCGGAGCGGACCAGGCGGGCCAGGCCCGTCAGGTTCTCGGTCAGGATCGGGTTGCGCTTGTGGGGCATGGCCGAGCTGCCCTTCTGGCCGGGATCGAAGGCCTCCTCGACCTCGAGCACCTCCGTGCGCTGGAGGTGGCGGATCTCGGTGGCGAGGCGTTCGACCGAGGAGGCGATCACGCCCAAGGCGGCGAAAAAGGCCGCGTGGCGATCGCGCGGGATCACCTGGGTGGAGACGGGCTCGACGGCCAGGCCCATCCGCTCGGCCACGTGGGCCTCCACGCGCGGATCCACGCTGGCGAAGGTGCCGACGGGCCCGCTGATGGCGCAGGTGGCCACTTCGAAGCGGGCCATGGCCAGGCGTTCGCGGGCGCGGCTCCACTCCGCGTAGAAGCTGGCCAGCTTCAGCCCGAAGGTGGTGGGTTCGGCGTGGATGCCATGGCTGCGGCCCACCACGGGCGTGAGCTTGTGCTCCATCGCCCGGGTCTTCAGCGCGGCCAGAACGCGTTCCACGCCCTCCATGAGCAGGTCCGCGGCACGGCTGAGCTGAACGGCCAAGGTGGTGTCCAAAACGTCCGACGAGGTCATGCCCTGGTGCAGGAACCGGGCGTCTTCGCCCACGATCTCAGACACATGCGTCAGAAAGGCGATGACGTCGTGCTTGGTCTCGCGCTCGATGGCGTCGATGCGCGCGCTGTCGAACTCCGCGTCGCGGCCGCGGGCCCAGATGGCGGCGGCGGCCGCCTTCGGGATAGTCCCGAGCTCGGCCATGGCGTCGGCGGCGTGGGCCTCGATTTCGAACCAGATGCGGTATTTGGTCCGATCGGACCAGAGCTCGGCCATCGCCGGGCGGGTGTAACGGGGAATCATGGGCGGGAAGGGCGCCGCGGGCCCGCCGGTGTCAAGGCGCCTGGGACGCTAGAGCGTGCGCGGGAGCCGGCCTCGAGCGCCGGCTTGGGCGAAAGGCCCTGAGCTCAGGCGGTGAGCGCCTGCTCCAGCTGCTCGCGCGTCATGCGGGAGCGGCCGACGATATTGCGCTTGCGGGCTTCGGCCAGCAGGTCGGTCTTGGTCTTGTCGCCCCACTTGCCGTGGCCGCCGCGATGCAGCGCCGCCTTGCGGGCCACCGCCTCAGGCTGGGCGGTCTGGCGCTCGCCCTTCCTCAGGCCCTCGCGCTTGGCTTCGGTGGTGCGCGCGTATTCCTCCTCGCTGAGCGTCTCGCGCGCCCGCTTGGGCAGATAGCGTTCGCCGGTCTCCAGGCTTTCGCGGCCGGACCGGGTCCCCCACTCTTCCTTCTCCCATTGCAGCAGGTGATTGTCGGCATCGGGCTTTTCGCCCAGGAAACCGCCGCCGCGGCGCTTGTACTCCTGGACCGCCATCTGCGCCTTGCGCGCGGACCAGACGCCGGGGCGGCCGCCCTTGTCGCCCGCGGTGATCTCGTGTTTGACCCGCTCCCAGAGTTCGGGATCGGTCTTTTGGGCGACGGCGCTCATGTCGCCTGCAACGAGGCGGGGAGCCGGGCGGTTCCGCTCCGCGTTGGGCAGCGAAAACAAGGAGCAGGCATGGAACTGGTGATCGGCGACAAGACCTATTCGTCCTGGTCCATGCGGCCGTGGCTGGTGCTGAAGCGCGCCGGCGCCGAGTTCACCGAAACCCTCGTGCGCCTCAACCGGCCCGAGACGCCGGCGCAGCTGGCCTTGCACTCGCCCTCAGGGCTGGTTCCCGCGCTGAAGCTCGACGGGGTGACGCTGTGGGACTCGCTGGCCATCAGCGAATGGGCGGCCGAGCGCTATCCCGAGGCGCGGCTCTGGCCGGAGGATCCCACCGCCCGCGCCCTGGCCCGGGCGGCCGCATCGGAGATGCACGCCGGCTTCCGCTCGCTTCGGGGCGAACTTCCCATGGACCTGTCCAGGCGGGAGCACAAAACGGTGACGCCCATCACGGAGGCCGACATCCGCCGCGTCACCCGGCTGTGGACGGAGCTTCGTCGCCGCTCGGCGGCGGACGGGCCGTTCCTCCTGGGCGGTTGGTCGATCGCGGACGCCTTTTTCACCCCGGTCGCGACGCGGTTCCGCAGCTACGGAGTTCTCCTCAGCGACTACGGCGACGCGGGCGAGGCGGGGACCTATGCGCAGGCGCTGCTGGCCGAGCCGGAGTTCCTGGAGTGGGAACGCGGGGCCCTGGCGGAGCAGGCGGGCGCCTGACCGGCGGGCGCCTGACCCGGCCTGCGCCCGACCCGGCCTGCGCGCGGCCCCGGCGACTATCGCTGGCTTGAGGTGTTCGAGTCGACGGTCTGCGGCTGCGGGCGGAAGCGGCGGGTGCTATTCCAGTCTCCAGCGGCGTTTAGGATCCGCCATGACGGCAACTTTCAAGGATCACTTTTCGAGCCATGCGGCGGGCTATGCCAAGCACAGGCCGACCTATCCCGTGGCTTTGGTCGACTTTCTGGCCAGGGTGGCTCCAGGTCGTGAGCTCGCCTTGGATTGCGGCTGCGGCACAGGGCAGCTCTCAGTGCTTCTCGCGGGGCGCTTCGACCGAGTGGTGGCGACAGATGCGAGTCAGCAGCAACTAGAGAACGCGACTCTGGCTCCGCAAATCGAATACCGCTGCGCACCTGCGGAACAAAGCGGCCTTCGGACTGCAGCGCTGATCTGATCGTCGCCGCACAAGCGGCGCATTGGTTCGATCTGCCAGCCTTTTACGCTGAGGTCAGCTGCGTGGGCCGTGCGCAGGCGGCTATCGCCCTCGTGGTTTATGGGATCGTTAGGATCACCGAAAGCCCGGAGATTGATAGCGTCGTCTCGGATTTCTATCACCGGATCCTGGGCCCGCATTGGCCTGCCGAGCGCCGTCACGTAGAGGACGGGTATCGGTCGTTGCCCTTCCCATTCCGCGAGATCGACGCCCCGGAACTCGCGATGGAAGCCTCGTGGGCCTTGCCCGACTTCCTTGGATATATCGGGACGTGGTCGGCTGTGCGCGCGCTTGAAAGGGTGGCAGGCGATGCACCCGTCGATGCGTTCCGGCGCGATCTCGCTCTGGCGTGGGGGCCAGAGGCCACGGTCCGCCCAATTCAGTGGCCGCTCTCGCTCCGAGTCGGCCACCTTGACCGGGGTCGAAGATGACGAGTGGCGCCCCCCTCTGGTGTTCACCATAGCAAGATGCTGATGGTCAGCTTTGCGGATCCTGGGAAGGGTTGAGGCCGCCACAGCCGCGGCGCGAAACGAAGTGCTTGAGCCGCCAAGTCGGAGCTGCTGTTGCACAGCTCAGAACAGGCCCAGCGCCTTGAGGCTGGCCACGCCGTCGCGGCCGACGATCAGATGGTCGTGGACCTCCACCCTCAGAGCGCGGCCGGCGGAGACGACCTCCCGGGTCATCTCGATGTCGGCGCGGGAGGGGGTGGGGTCGCCGCTTGGGTGATTGTGCACCAGGATCACGGCGCTGGACGACAGCTCCAGGGCGCGGCGCATGATCTCGCGCGGATAGACGGGGGCGTGGTCGACCGTGCCCTCGTTCATGACCTCGTCCGCGATGAGCTGGTTCTTGCGGTCCAGGAACAGGACCCGGAACTGTTCGCGCGGCTGGTGGGCCAGGGCCACGCGCACATAGGCCAGCAGGGCGGACCAGGAGGAGATCACCGTGCGGTCGCGGGTTTCGCCCAGGGTGACGCGTTTGGCCGCTTCGTGCAGGGCCCGAAGATCCAGGGCGGTCTCGGCTCCGACCCTCAGCTTCCTGCCGCTGGCGTCCAGGCATTCCACGCGCAGGAGCTCGGCTTCGGGGGCGGCGAGAACGGCGGAGATGGAGCCGAACCGGGCCAGCAGGGTCTTGGCCAAGGGTTTGACGTCGCGCTGCGGGATGGAGCGGAACAGGAACAGCTCCAGCAGTTCGTAGTCCGGCAGGCTTTCCAGGCCGGCTGAGCGGGCGCGAACGCGCAGGCGCTCGCGATGGCCGCTGTTCAGCTTGCCGGCCGTCTCGCTCAGGGCTGGGACCCGGGCTTGTCCAGGCCCGCGGGGGAGTAGGTGAACACCTCCACTCCGTCCTCGGTGACGCCCACGCTGTGCTCGTATTGCGCCGACAGGGACTTGTCGCGCGTGACCGCGGTCCAGCCGTCGTTCAGGACCTTCACCTCCTTGCGGCCCAGATTGATCATGGGCTCGATGGTGAAGAACATGCCGGGGCGCATCTCGATGTTCGCCTGCGACCGGGCGCCCGGCTCGCGGCTGGCGCTCGCGTCATAGTGCAGGACGCTGGGGGCGTCGTGGAACAGGCGGCCGATGCCGTGGCCGCAGAAGTCCTCGACCACCGAACAGCGCTGGGCGTGCGCATAGCTCTGGATGGCCTGTCCGATGTCGCTGAACCGGGCGCCGGGCTTCACGGCGGCCACGCCGCGAGTCAGGCACTCGTGGGTGATGTCCAGCAGGCGCTGCGCCCGAGGCGCGATCTGGCCCACCGGATACATGCGGCTGGAGTCGCCGTGCCAGCCGTCCAGCTTCACCGTGGCGTCGATGTTGGCGATGTCGCCTTCGCGCAGGACCAGGTTGGAGCGGCCGCCGGGGACGCCGTGGCAGACCACATGGTTGACGCTGATGCAGGTGGTCCGCCCATAGCCGCGGTAGAAGAGGCAGGCGGGTTCGGCCCCATGGTCCATGGTGAATTCGTAGGCCAGCCGGTCGAGGTCGTCGGTCAGAACGCCGGGCCTGACCAGGGGCGCCAGCATGTCGAGCAGCTCGGCCACCAGGCGGCCGGCGCGGCGCATGCCTTCGAAATCCTCCGGGCGGTGGAGACGGAGCTGGCCCGTGCGGATCTGGACCTCGGCGTCGGCGGCCTCGGGGCCCTGGGTTTCGTGGACGTTCATGCGTGCTCCCTCCGGCGGTGCATAACATAGAAGACCCCGGGCGCGCCCGCTTGAGGCGCCGCACGGTTTGGGCCACGAAGGCGGGCATGAACACCGCGCTCCGCCTGGCCGTCCTGCCCCTCCTGACCGTTCTCCTTGCGACCCCCGTGGGCGCGCAGACCCGGAGGGCTACGCCGGAGCCGGACCTGGAGCGGACCGCGGCCCAGCTGCGCGACCGGGCGGCCACGGACGCCACCGCCTATGAGTTCGTGGAAGGGCTGACCACCGAGATCGGGCCGCGCCAGGCGGGCACGCCGGCTGAGCGGCGCGCGGCCGAGTGGGCCGCGGCGCGGATGCGGCGGCTGGGCTTCGACCGGGTCAGCATCGAGGAGTTCCCGCTCGCGGCCTGGGTGCGGGGCGAGGAGGAGGCCGTGATCCTGGGCGCCAATCCGCAACGCGTGGAGCTGGATGCGCTGGGTGGATCCTCGTCCACCCCCCCGGGCGGGATCGAGGCCGAGGTGGTGATCTTCGACACCCTGGAGGCGCTGCAGGCCGCCCCGGCAGGGTCGCTCCGGGGCAGGATCGCCATGGTGAACCGGCGGATGACGCGCACCCAGACGGGGCAGGGCTATGGCCCCGTTTCGGCGGGGCGGAGCGGGGGCCCTCGGGCGGCGGCGCAGGCGGGCGCAGTCGCCTTTCTGCTGCGTTCGGCGGGAACGGACAGCCACCGCTTCGCGCACACAGGCGCCACGGCCTATCCCGAAGGCCGGCAGCCCATCCCGTCGGCGGCGGTGTCCAATCCGGACGCGGACCAGATCGAGCGGCTGGCCAGGCGGGGACCGGTGCGCATGCGGCTGGTGCTGAACTCGACCCTGCAGACGGCCTCGCGCTCGCAGAACGTGGTGGCCGAGATCCGCGGGCGGGAGCGGCCGGACGAGGTGGTGCTGCTGGGCTGCCACCTGGACAGCTGGGACCAGGGCACGGGCGCGATCGACGACGCGGCCGGCTGCGCCATCGTGACCGGGGCGGCCAAGCTGATCGCGGACCTGCCGCGCAACCCCCGCAGAACCATCCGGGTGGTGCTGTTCGGCGCTGAGGAGGTGAGCCAGCCCGGCGGGCAGGGGCTGTCAGGCGCGCGCTTCCACGCCGCGCGGGCGGATGCGCCCAATATCGTGCTGGCGGCCGAGAGCGACTTCGGCGCGGGCCCCATCTATTCGGTGCAACTGCCGGCGGCCGCGGCTGGCACCGAGTTCGCCCGCGCCTTTTCCCGGGTGATCCTGCCCACCGGGGCATTGTTCGACGCTTCACCCGCGACCGGCTCGGGTCCCGACATCGGGCCCTTGATCGCCGCCCACCGCACGCCGCCGGCGGAGCTGCAGCAGGACGGCACGGACTATTTCGACTTCCACCACACACCGGACGACACCCTGGACAAGATCAAGCCCGAGGCGCTTCGCCAGAACGTGGCCGTCTGGGCCGCCTTCGCCTGGATGGCGGCCGAGAGCGGGTTCGACTTCCGCGGGGCGCCCGCCCCCACGCCCACGCGATGACGGGCGATCGCGTCACAGCCGCGATCCTGATCATCGGCGACGAGATCCTGTCGGGGCGGACCCAGGACACCAACACCCAGACCCTGGCGCGCTTCCTGGGCGTGCGCGGGATCGAGGTGATCGAGGTCCGGATCGTGCCGGACGAGACGGACCGGATCGTCGAGGCGGTGAACACCCTGCGAGCCCGGGCCGACTACCTGTTCACCACCGGCGGCATCGGGCCCACCCACGACGACATCACCGCCGACGCGGTGGCCCAGGCCTTCGGGACGCCTCTGCCGGAGAATGCGGAAGCCGTGGCCCTGCTGCAGGGCCGCTACCCGGGCCAGGAGCTGAACGCCGCACGGCGGCGCATGGCGCGCATCCCGGAGGGCGCAAGCCTGATCGCCAACCCCGTCAGCATGGCGCCGGGGTTCCAGATCGGCAACGTCTTCGTCCTGGCGGGCGTGCCGGCCATCATGACGGGCATGCTGGACGACGTGGCGCTGCGGCTGCGGGGCGGCCAGCCGGTGGTGAGCCGCACCGTGCGCGTCTCCGGCGTGGGCGAAGGCGACATCGCCCAGCCCCTGGCCGCGGCCGCCAGAACCCACCGCGATCTGTCGCTCGGCAGCTACCCCTTCTTCGACCCCCCCGCGGGCCGCTACGGCTCCAACCTGGTCGTGCGCGGCCGGGACGCGGCGCAGGTGGAGGCCGTGGTGGAAGAGCTGGTCGGCGCCTTGCAGGCCGTGGGGGTGACGGGGATCACGCGGCCGGACTGAGGGGGAGGGGCGGGGCGGCGAAACGCACCTGTTCGGGACGGCGACCCAGGCCTGACTGGACCCTCCCAGGCTCGCTCTGTAGAGCCTCGCCCTGCAGTGCGGACGTGGCGGAACGGTAGACGCAGCGGACTTAAAATCCGTTGGCCCCAGGTCGTGTGGGTTCGAGTCCCACCGTCCGCACCAATCTCCTAAGCACCCCATCGCCCGAGGCGACCAGGCCATCGACTGCCGCAAGAACGGTGGCGATCCCTCGCGTGCTTAGATGGACCGCCGCGCCCGTGTGGTCGGTCGCCAGGCTTCAGTTCATCGCTTTAGCCCTGTCCCGCCTAGCCCTGGTGACCTTCGCGCCCGCGGCGCGGGCGCGGCTGACCATGTCGTTGAAGCTGGCCGGGGTCATGGCGAGGCGCGCAACCACGTGTTTCTCAACCTCGTCCGGCCGGCCGTCTCCAAGCGCAAAACGTTGATCAGCCAGGGTGATGACCACCGCGCCGCCTACCATCCCCACTGCAACGCAATCGGTCACCCAGCGGGTGGGTAGGTCGTGATGCTCCACGACCTTCATCGCTTGCTGCTCATTCATTCTCGTCTCCTAGGTGGGGCGGGCCGACTCGCTTGGGTCATGAACAAGCCAGGATACGGCCATCGCTTACGCTGAACGGAAGGGGGCATCGGTCCCGCAAAGTGAAACAGCGGTTCAGCTGCGCCGCTCACACGGCTATGGTGATGGGGCACGCAGGCGCACCCGGAGCCGGTTGTGCACGATTCTGAGCCCCCTGGCTGAAGCCTGCCGTGCGAGCGTACGTCCCGCGGGCGGCCCCACCGGGCGCCTCGCGCCGGAGCGTGCAGGCGGTGACGGGGGTCGGCTCAGAGGCTTCCAGGTATCCGTCGCCGAAGACTTGGGAGCGAAGTAGCCAACCGCTGCGCTCGGGCCTGTTCGGCCGTTCGAACCCGAGTGAGACGGGCGCCCAAAAGCGCTTTCCTTCTTCAGCCTGGCTGTGCCAAACCTGACTGCAATCCTGGGGCGAGCTAGATGGCGACGATCAACGGCACGAACGGCAACGACGTCCTGAACGGGACGGACGAAGACGACGTCATCAACGGCCTTGCCGGCGACGATACCATCAATGGCGGCGATGGTGCCGACTTGATTGACTCCGGATCCGGGATGGATGTGGCAAGTGGTGGTGCTGGAAACGACACTTTCCGATTCAGTTTCATCAATGGCGCAACCGCCGCGAGATTTGACGGAGGCGCTGGTTTGGATACTGCTGACCTCAGCAGGGCTACTATCAACATGGATTTCTTCCATGAGACAAGCGGCCGAGTGGCGTCTTTTGGGTATAGGTTCCAAAACGTAGAGCGGTTTATATCAGGTTCTGGTAATGACTCGTTTTCATTCGTCAACTTACCGTTCGCTGTTGAACTTCATGGGGGATTTGGAAACGATTTCCTTATAGGAGGGAACGGTGATGACCTCCTATTCGGAGGTCCTGGAGATGATCGCTTCGTAAGAGGTCGAGGCTCGGATCAATTCTTCGGAGAAGATGGGAATGACTCATTTGATTTCTCCGGTAGGAATAATGAAGAAGACAGAATCGTGATTGATGGCGGTTCGGGTGTTGATCTACTGATGATCCATGGCGGAACTTTCATTGACCTAGAAGCTGGTCGGGGATCAATACTGGGCTCCCCCATTCTGCTCCTCTTCTCAGTCGAGGATGTGGGCGTGCGAACGAATGGGTTGGGTGCGGTGCGCGTGATTGGAAACGCCTCCGACAACAACGTCACCGTTACATCAGGCGACATCGATGCTGTTGATTTCGATGGGCGCGGTGGCAATGATGCTCTGATCGGCGGCGGACTCGCCGACACCCTGCGCGGAGGAGAAGGCAACGATCGGCTTGAGGGGGGCGGCGGCGCAGACGCGATGTTCGGGGACGCCGGCGACGACATCCTCAACGGAGGCACTGGGAACGACAGCATAGATGGCGGCCTCGGGAACGACACCGTCACCTTCGAGAGCTCTCGGACCGCGGGTGTGAACGTCAATCTGAGCTCTGGAACCGCCTTGAGCAGTGAGACCGGGACAGACACGCTGATCGGGATCGAGAACGTTAGGGGGTCAGACGCAGACGACAGCCTGATCGGCGACAGTGGCGCGAACCGCATTGAGGGGCGCGCAGGACGTGACTTCCTAGACGGCGCTGGCGGTGACGACCTGCTTGACGGCGGGTCTTCCAACGATCGGCTGTTCGGCGGGGAAGGTAACGACCTCCTGATCGGCGGCTCCGGGGAAGACGAGATCAACGGTGGCGGGGGCTCCGACCGCGTGGTGCTGGGAGCGCCCCAAGAGGCGGACGTGATCACCCTGGGAGCGGGCGTGGACACCGTCGCCTTCGGCCAGTCGGACGTGGCTAGTCCTGTGACGGCCGCGAACCCTGGGCGGGTGCGCATCACCGACTTCCAGGCCGGAGACGGCGGAGACCGGATCGAGCTCAATGTCTTCCTGAGCGGCGTGGGCGGAAATCCGTTCGCGTCCGGCGTTCTGCGGCTGGTGCAGAGCGGGCCGGACACCCTGCTGCAGGTCAACCGCGGACCGGACGGCTTCGTCACCGTTCTGACCCTGGCCAACGTGGATCGCTTCGCCCTGACGGCCGCCAACTTCGCCGGCTTCGATCCGGGACGGCTGGTGATCGGGACGGACGGAAACGATCAGCTCGGCGGCGGCGAGGGTCCCGACGTGATCGGCGGCCTCGCTGGCAACGACTTCATCTTGGCCGGGTTTGGGGCGGATCAGCTGTTCGGCGACGCGGGCGACGACGTCATCGGCGGCCAGGAAGGCGACGACGTCCTGAACGGGGGCGCCGGGCGGGACCGGCTGTTCGGCGACGCGGGCAATGACCTTGTACTGGGCGGGCTGGATGCAGACGAGCTGCGTGGGGGTGACGGCGACGACCGGATGGGTGGGCAGGAAGGCGACGACTTCCTGGACGGCGGCCAGGGCCGCGACCAGCTGTTCGGGGACGCGGGCAACGATCTGGTCGTAGGCGGGGCCGATGACGACGCCTTGTCTGGGCTCGACGGCGACGACCGGATGGGCGGCCAGGACGGGAACGACTTCCTGGACGGCGGCCAGGGTCGCGACCAGCTGTTCGGGGACGCCGGAAACGATCTGATCGTGGGCGGGATCGACAACGACGAGCTGTTCGGCCAGGACGGCGACGACCGCATGGGCGGCCAGGACGGGGACGACTTCCTGGACGGCGGCCAGGGCCGCGACCAGCTGTTCGGGGACGCCGGCGCCGACTTGATCGTGGGCGGAACCGACAGCGACGAGCTCCGCGGCGGCGACGGCGATGACCGCATGGGCGGCCAGGACGGGGACGACTTTCTGGACGGCGGCGAGGGCCGCGACTTTCTGTTCGGGGACGCTGGCAATGACCTGGTCCTCGGCGGCCTGGGCGCCGATGAGCTCCGCGGCGGCGACGGGGACGACCGCATGGGCGGTCAGGAGGACAACGACTTCCTGGACGGCGGCCAAGGTCGCGACCAGCTGTTCGGCGACGCCGGCAACGACTTGATCGTGGGCGGGATCGACAACGACGAGCTGTTCGGTCAGGACGGCGACGACCGCATGGGCGGCCAGGACGGGGACGACTTCCTGGACGGCGGCCAGGGCCGCGACGAGCTGTTCGGCGACGCGGGCGACGACCGGGTGGTGGGCGGCGCTGGAGACGATCGCATGGACGGCGGGGGAGGGGTTGATACGGCGATCTTCGCCGGCGCCCGCTCCGGTTACACGATCACCGTCAGCAACGGGGTGACCACCGTCTCGGGCGCAGACGGCACGGACACGCTGGTCGGCTTCGAACGGCTGCAGTTCGACGACGCCGTTCTCACCGCGGCGTCTCCCGGTTCGGAGGAGGCTGCGTTGATGTGGATCGATCCGGTGATGGCCGCTCCGCCGGCAGCAGAATGGGTGCTCTGATCGGACTTCCTGATTGGCGCAATCTGCTCTTCTCAGGACCTGCCCCCGTCTGATGTATTGGCGGGGGTGGCTAGGACAGCAAGTGGGCCCCCCGCGGCGAGGCTTGGCGCTCACCGGGCCCACCTTGCCCGGTGGACTTGCTGGCGATCCGCAGGACGCAGCGCCACGGCTAGTCCCCTAGGAAGCCTGGCTGAGGGGTTCGGCTTCACCTGGAGGCGGTCAAGGATTGGGAGCAGGGGGTCGGCGCCGGTGGCGGTACGAACTTTCTAAACAGCCTCATCTCCCGGACTAACCCCCTTGCGCCCCTTGTCAGAAGCTTGAGCGAGGCGCTTACTTCCGCCTGGTCGGTCAGGACGGGCGAGGAAGCTAATGGCCACGATCACGGGTACCAACGGCGCCGACGCCCTCAACGGGACGTCCGGACCGGACACCTTCACGGGGCGGGAGGGTGACGACGTCATCGTTTACACGCGCTCCGGCCCTGGGCACGTCGACGTCGTCACCGACTTCGGCACCATCTACTTCACTGCCTCCATCACTGGTTTCCAGGAGAATCCGCCCAACAACTCCCCGGCGAGCGGAACGCTTACGGGCGCCCTGCGGCGCGGCGGCGGCGCCTTCGATTTCACCTCGACCGTCACCGGGCTCGACTTCGGCGGCCAGACGGCCACGACGGCCGACAACGTGGGTGGTGGCCACCTCCACCGCGGCGGATTCAACGTCAACGGCCCGATCATTTTCGGCTTCATCGGCTCGCCCAACAACGAGAGGGAAGGCGAGACCCGCATCAACGCGGCGACCGGAACCGTCAGCGGCCAGTGGGACGCCGGCGAAGGCAACAACACCACACTGGCGGGCGAACTGTCGTTCCTGACCTCCGGGAACGTCTACATCAACTATCACACGAGCGCCTTTCCGGGCGGGGAGGTCCGGGGCCAGATCCTGCCGGTCGATTTCGGCCGCGACCGGGTCGACCTCAGCAGCGTAGGCATCGGCGACTTCGAGACCGTGCGGGCGCTGCTGACCGACGTGGGGGGCTCCGCCCATCTGACGACGCGGTCGGACGGGCAGGCTTACACCTTGGTGTTCCAGAACGTGACCAGCGCCAACCTGACCGCGTCGGACTTCATCTTCGCCCCGCTGAGCAACGACCGCCTCGTGGGCACGATCAACGACGACGACCTCTTCGGCGGGGCGGGGACGGACACCCTGTCCGGCGGCGGCGGGAACGACCGCCTGTTCGGCGGTTCGGGCGCGGACCTGATCGGCGGCGGGGACGGCGCCGACCTGATCCAGGGCGGTGACGGGGACGACCGCGTTGGAGGTGAAGGCGGCGATGACGCGATCAACGGCGGCGCGGGCCGCGACCAGCTGTTCGGCGACGCCGGGAACGATCTGATCGGGGGCGGAGCGGGCGACGACGGCCTGTTCGGCCAGGACGGCGATGACTTCATGGGCGGGGAGGACGGCAACGACGTCATCAACGGCGGCGACGGCCGCGACGTGCTGTTCGGAGACGCGGGCAATGACGGCGTCGGGGGCGGGGAAGGTGACGACGCCCTGTTCGGCCAAGCCGGCGACGACTTCATGGGCGGTGAGAACGGCGACGACTTTCTGGACGGCGGCGACGGGAACGATGTGCTGTTCGGCGACGCAGGGAACGACAGCTTCCTAGGCGGGACCGGGAACGACGGGCTGTTCGGTCAAGCCGGCGACGACACCCTGATCGGCCAGGCGGGCGACGACTTCCTGGACGGCGGCGCGGGCGCGGACACGGCGCTTTTCAGCGGCGCACGCTCCACTTACACCATCACCACCTCGGACGGCGTGACCACCGTACGCGGCGCCGATGGGCTGGACACCCTGATCAACATCGAGCGGCTGCAGTTCGGGGACGAGATCGTGACCCTGTCCTCCCCGCCGGCCGAGAACGACGATGCGACCACGGCGCCGACGGTTGATGACGAAGGCCTCGTTGAACCGGCCTTCCTGGCCCCAAACACCATCCATCCAGAGGGCGGGATGCTGACACTGCTGCTGGACGGTTTCGTGGTCTAGCCCGAGTTGTCCTTGCCATTCTAAGTCTGGCTCCTGGCTGAGGGCGTCCTGCGCGGTCTGAGGCCGCTCTCCAGGTCCGCAACGGCTTCTTGCGGCTCACACGACCCCGCGCGAGGTGGTCGCCCTGGCTTTCGCACGCCCATACGCGACAACGGCTGTCCGTTGCGCCCAACGCTGCTGTTCGTCGGGGCGGGATCTGAACGAACCTCGATCCGTGCCTGTGAATGCTGTGCGATCAGCGCCAGGACGCGGCGGGACGGCTAGGGAATGTCTCGGAGGGCGCTGCTCGAGCTAAGTCGTATGGAACAGAGACTTTTCTCCGAAGCGGACCCGCTTCGGATCGCCTGGGATAGGCGCCCGAGCCTGATTAAGGGCCGTTGGTCCCAGGTCGTGTGGGTTCGAGTCCCACCGTCCGCACCACTCTCCTAAGAAGCCGAAAGCCCACATCTCCGCCGCGACCGAGCCCCAGCACGGCTCTCGCTCGCTGTGGTCGCCCTCGTCGATCCTCCGGGCCGGCGGGCCACGACTTAGCCGTTGAAGAAATCAGCATCCGTGCTCTACTGTCGATGAGCTCGGGTCGAAGAACATGGCCACGATAAACGGAAGCAGCGCCAACGACGTCCTGAACGGGACGGACGAGGCCGACACGATCAACGGGTTCGAAGGCGACGACCTCATCGACGGGCGACTGGGCGCCGACAGCCTGAACGGCGGCGCCGGCGACGACACGGTCGTCTTCAGCGCCTCGGTCCCCGGTACGCTCCTCTCCGCCGTGGGCGCCATCAGCGGCGGTGTCGGCCGGGACACCTTGGACACCACGCGGGTGTCCGGGGTGTCGATCTCCAACGTCGACGGGTCCGTCCTGGAGCTCCGGGTGGGCTCGCAACGGTTCAACATGGCGGGGATGGAGCGCTTCCTCACGGGCTCCGGCCCCGAGATCATCTTCCTGGGGGGCTATCAGACGGGGGTCGAGATCGACGCGGGCGGCGGGGACGACGCCGTATCCGGCGGCACGGGCGACGACCTGATCCGCGGCGGCGCGGGGAACGACGTGATCCAGGGCGGAGACGGCTCGGGCCGGGACACCCTGTTCGGGGACGCCGGAGACGACCGCCTGAGCGGCGGCGACGGAGACCGGCTGTTCGGCGGGGACGGGAACGATCGGCTGGTCCTCTCCCCCGTGACCTCGACCGACAGTCTGGTTGACGGGGGCGCAGGCGTGGACCTGCTGTCCGGCAGCTACGATCTGGTCGACTTGGAGGCGGGGGTCGTGAGGTTCAGCGGCCGGGCGTCCGGCGGCACGTTCACGGTCACGGGCGTGGAGAATGTGACCGTCGAGGCGAAGTCCAACGGCACGACGGTACGCGGCGACGCGGCCGCCAATGTGTTCACGACGTTTCCCACCTTCGGCGCTCCTGGCGCAGTGCTCTTCGACGGGCGGGGCGGCGACGACATCCTGATCGGGTCCAGCAGCAACGACGAACTGCGGGGCGGAGACGGCAACGACCTGCTCGACGGCGCAGGCGGCGACGATCGGCTGTTCGGGGACGCGGGCGACGATCGGTTGTTCGGCGGGTCGGGGCGCGACGATCTCCAGGGCGGGACCGGCGACGACCTGCTGAACGGCGGGCTGGGGAACGACACGATCGACGGCGGCGACGGGATCGACACTGTCTCGTTCGAGGGCGCCACGCTGGGGTTCGGCGTGAACGTGGACATGGGCCTCGGCAGCGCCTTTAGCGACGACACGGGGCAGGACAGCTTCACAGGCGTGGAGAACGTCCGGGGTAGTGAGTTCAGCGACACCATCAACGGCGACGCCGCAAACAACCGGCTGGAGGGCGGCGCGGGCGGCGACCGGCTGAGCGGCGGGGACGGCGACGACCTCCTGATCGGCGGCTCCGGCGCTGACGAGATCAACGGCGGCGCGGGCGCCGATCGCGTGGTGCTTGGAGCCCCTCAGGAGGCCGACGTCATCTCCCTGGGAGCGGGCGTGGATACGGTGGCCTTCAGCCTGTCGGACGTGGCCAGCCCCGTGACGGCGGCCAATCCGGGGCGGGTGCGCATCACCGACTTCCAGGCCGGGGAGGGGGGCGACCGGATCGAGCTTGGGGTGTTCCTGATCGGCGTGGGCGGCAACCCGTTCGCGTCCGGCGTTCTGCGGCTCGTGCAGAGCGGGCCGGACACCCTGTTGCAGGTCAATCGCGGACCTGCCGGCTTCGTGACGGTGCTGACCCTGGCGAACGTGGACCGCTTCGCGCTCACGCCCGCGAACTTCGGCGGCTTCGATCCAGGGCGGCTGGTGATCGGAACGGACCGAAACGATCAGCTGGGCGGCGGCGAAGGTCCGGACGTGATCGGCGGCTTGGCCGGGAACGACTTCATCCTGGGCGGGATCGGGTCGGATCAGCTGTTCGGCGACGCGGGCGACGACATCATCGGCGGCCAGGAAGGCGACGACTTCCTGAACGGGAACGCCGGTCGCGACCTGCTGGTCGGCGACGCCGGCGACGACCTCATCATCGGCGGTTTCGGCGATGACGAGCTGCGCGGGGGCGACGGCGACGATCGCATGGGCGGGCAGGAGGACAACGACTTCCTGAACGGCGAGGGCGGTCGCGACATCCTGTTCGGCGACGCAGGCCATGACCTGATCATCGGCGGGCGGGGCGATGACGAGCTTCGCGGGGGCGACGGCGACGACCGCATGGGCGGTCAGGAGGACAACGACTTCCTCGACGGCGGCCCGGGTCGCGACCAGCTGTTCGGCGACGCCGGAAACGACCTGATCGTAGGCGGGTCGGACAACGACGAGCTGTTCGGCCAGGATGGCGACGACCGCATGGGCGGCCAGGACGGGGACGATTTCCTGGACGGCGGCGCGGGTCGCGACCAGCTGTTCGGTGACGGGGGCCGCGATCTGATCGTGGGCGGGACGGACAACGACGAGCTGTTCGGTCAGGACGGCGACGATCGCATGGGCGGCCAGGACGGGGACGACTTCCTGGACGGCGGCGCGGGTCGCGACGCTCTGTTCGGCGACGCCGGGAACGACCTGATCGTAGGCGGGTCGGACAATGACGAGCTGTTCGGCTTGAAGGCGACGACCGCATGGGCGGCCAGGACGGCGACGACTTCCTGGACGGCGGCGCGGGTCGCGACGCTCTGTTCGGCGACGCCGGGAACGACCTGATCGTGGGCGGGTCGGACAACGACGAGCTGTTCGGTCAGGACGGCGACGACCGAATGGGCGGCCAGGACGGGGACGACTTCCTGGACGGCGGCCAGGGTCGCGACGAGCTGTTCGGCGACGCGGGCGATGACCGCTTGGTCGGCGGCGCCGGCGACGACAGGCTGGACGGCGGAGCCGGGCTGGACACGGCGATCTTCCGGGGCGCCCGCTCCGGCTACACCATCACAACCAGCAACGGGGTGACCACCGTGTCCGGCCTGGACGGGACCGACACCCTGTTCGGGATCGAGCGGCTCCAGTTCGACGACGAGGTGGTCACGTCCTCGGCGCCCGCCGGCGCCGGGGCGGTCTGGGTGGAGCCGCTCGCAGCCGCGCCAGTCCCGGTGGAATGGGTGCTCTGATCGGAGTTCCGCCTCCGCTTCCTAGCTGACCTTGCCCGCCTGCTTGTCACCCGCCCGCGAGCATGGCGATCGAGCCCATGGCCCTCATCGCCACGAGCGCCCAGAGCAGGAGCTCGCGGCGCAGGCCGCGGGTCAGCCGGGAACAGCCTGCTTCCGTCGCTTGTTGTGGGCTGCAGGAGTTTCCCCATGCCCGACGAGCGCGACGCCCAATCCGACCGGCTGCAGAGCCGTTATCTGGTCCGTCAGGTCACCCAGTATCAGGCGTCCTGGACGGAGGGTGAGCGGGGACAACCCGGGCGATTCACCGTGCAGCTGATCTTGGACAACGGCGTCGAGGAGTACATCCTGGCGCTGCACGCCGACGACGTCCACGGGCTGCTCAAACTGCTGCAGCGCTCGGACAACACGACCTTCGATCTCGAGCGCAAGGTTCTGATGTTCGCCAATCTGGACGCCGACTGAGCCTCACAGCCCGAAAGGGAAGGTGTCGGCCAGCCCCTGTTCGGTGTCGCCCTCCAAGGGTTGAACGGCTTGCGTTTCGTCGAACCAGACCCAGGCGTCGAACTGGCGCGACAGGCGGGCGTCGCTGTAGTGGCTCCAGCGTTCCGTGTCCGGGCGGTAGATGACGCCGATGAAGCGCTCCAGCCGGGGGTGGGCCAGGCCTTGAACCAGGTCGTCGGCGCGGCTGAAGTCGAGCAGGGCGGGGGACACGCCCGCCTCGTGGAAGAGCCGCTCCACGCTGTCGGGGCGTGAGGGGTTTACCCGCTTCACCTCCATCTCCCCGCCCCAGTCGCTGGCGGCGGCGACGGTGCCCGTGTGGGTGCCGAAGCCGATCAAGGCGGTCGCCTGGCCGTAGCGCTCGCGACAGAGCTGGCCCAGGTTCAACTCGCCGCGGCTCCAGCCCATGTCGGTTTCGCGGGCGTCGCCGATGTGGGAGTTGTGGGCCCAAACCACCGCCTTGGATTGTGGGCCGCGGGTGCGGAGCAACTGATCCAGGGTGTCGGCCATGTGGGTGTCGCGCAGGTTCCAGCTGTCCTCGTCGCCGTAGTACATGACCCGGTAATAGCGCTCGGCCGAGGCGATCAGGCGGGCGTTGGCGGACGCGTCCAGCAGGTCGTCGTCATGGCCGTCCGCCCGCTGGCGGCGGAGCAGGTCCTGGCACATCTGCACCACGGCCTGCTCGCAGCCGCTGTAACCCTCGCTGAGCGCTCGACGGCCGTAGCGCGCCGGCTCAGCGGCCCATGGCGTCAGGCAGCCGTAGCGGACGCGGGCCTCGGCGGCGGCCTCGGGGTCCGTCTTGTCCAGATAGGCCAGGACCTCGGTGATCGAGGAGCCCAGGTTGTAGAGGTCCAGGCCGTGAAAGCCCGCGCGGCGCTCGGGCGGGAGCTCGGCGTTGTGGCCGCGCAGCCAGCCGACCAGGCCGGCGACCTCGGTGTTGCGCCACATCCAGGTCGGGAAGCGTTTGAAGGGCGGCTCGGTGTCGGCCGGGGCGGGGCGGCCGCGGACGTAGCGGTCGATCGCCGAGGCGTCCGGCCAGTCGGCCTCGACCGCCACGATGTTGAAGCCATGCCGCTCGACCAGCCGGCGGGTGATGGCGGCGCGGGCGCGGTAGAACTCGGCCGTGCCGTGGCTGGCCTCGCCCAACAGCACCACGCGTCGGTCGGCGAAACGGTCAAAGGCTTCGGCGAAGGTGGGGGAGTCGAGCGCGGGGAGGGGCTCGGCGGTGCGGGCGATGAGCGCGGCGAGGTCGTCCATCCCGGGTCAACACGGGGCAGGTCCATGGGTTGCTTCGTCGGGGCCTCACCAATCCCGCGGGCGCCGGCGCCGCTACAGTGTTGCGCCGCTTCCCCCGGAAGGCCGGCAGGCCTAGATATCGCTCATGGAACCCGCCCCCCCCGACACGGTCCCCACCCCTCCGCCCGTGCGCTCCGCCCTGGACCTCATCGGACACACGCCCATGGTGGAGGTGACCCGGTTCGACACCGGTCCCTGCCGCCTGTTCCTGAAGCTGGAGGCGGCCAATCCGGGAGGCTCCATCAAGGACCGGATCGCCGTGTCCATGGTCGAGGCCGCCGAGGCCGAGGGCTGGCTCCAGCCCGGCGGGGTCATCGTGGAGGCCACCGCCGGCAACACCGGGCTGGCGCTGGCGCAGGTCGGCATCCTCAAGGGCTACAAGGTCCTGCTGGTCATCCCCGACAAGATGGCCAAGGAGAAGATCCAGCACCTTCGGGCCATGGGGGCCGATGTCCGGCTCACCCGTTCGGACGTGCCGCGGGGCCACCCCGACTATTACATGGACCTGGCCCAGACGCTGGCGCAGCAGATCCCGGGCGGGTTCTATGTCAATCAGTTCGGCAATCCGGCCAATCCGGCGGCGCATGTGAAGACCACCGGCCCGGAGATCTGGGAACAGATGGGCGGGCAGGTCGACGCCTTCGTGGCCGGCATCGGCTCGGGCGGCACCATCACCGGCGTAGGCGGCTACCTCAAGGCTCAGGACCCTGGGGTGACGGTGGTCCTGGCCGACCCGCACGGGTCGGTCCTGGCCGGCATCGTCGAGACGGGCGAGCCCGGGCCCAAGGGCAGCTACACGGTTGAAGGCATCGGCCAGGACTTCGTGCCGGACAACGCCGACCTGAGCCTGGTGGACCGCGCCTATTCCATCCCGGACCGCGAGGCCATCGATACGGCGCGCGCCCTCCTGCAGAAAGAGGGCGTACTGGCGGGCTCGTCTTCGGGCACGCTGGTGGCCGCAGCGCTGCGCTGGTGCCGGGAGCAGACGGAGCCCAAGCGGGTCGTCACCCTGGTCTGCGACACGGGCGCCCGCTACCTGTCGAAGGTGTACAACGACAGCTGGCTGGCCGAGCAGGGACTGGCCGATCGGCCCATGCACGGCGATCTGTCGGACCTGATCACGCGCAAATACGTTGAAGGGGGCACGGTGACCGTGGGCCCGGACGACAGTCTGCTCACCGCCTACAACCGCATGCGCCAGGCCGACATCTCGCAACTGCCGGTGATGCAGGACGGCCGGCTGGTCGGCATCCTGGACGACAGCGATATCGTCCATGTCCTGGATACCGACGAGATCAGCCGCGAAGAGCGTTTCGCCAAACCGGTGCGCAGCGCCATGGCAAGCGAGCTTGACACCTTGCAGGTGAGCGAGACGCTGGACGACCTGATCCCCATCTTCGACCGCGACCGGGTGGCCATCGTGCTGGACGGCGAGGACTTCGTGGGCCTGATCACCCGCGTGGACCTGATCAACTATCTTCGTCTGCACCCGGAGGGTTCGAACTCCCGGCTGGCGGCGGCCTGAGCATTCAACCATGACCGACAACAGCCGGCCCAATCGCCTGGGCTTCTCCACCCGCGCCATCCATGCCGGGCAGCACCCCGATCCCACCACCGGGGCGGTGATGACGCCCATCTACGCCACCTCGACCTACGCCCAGGAAAGCCCGGGCGTGCACAAGGGCTTCGTCTATGCGCGGGGGCACAATCCCACGCGCTTCGCCTTTGAGCAGTGCGTGGCGGACCTGGAGAGCGGGGGGGCGGGGTTCGCCTTCGCCTCCGGCATGGCGGCGGCCTCCACGGTGCTGGAGTTGCTCGGGCCCGGCGACCACGTGCTGGCCATGGACGACCTTTACGGCGGGACCTACCGCCTGTTCGAGCGGGTGCGGCGTCGCTCGGCCGGCCTCGACTTCTCCTATGTCGACCTGACCGATCCGGCGGCGGTGGAAGCCGCGATCCGGCCCAACACGCGCATGATCTGGGTGGAGAGCCCCACCAATCCCATGCTGAAGCTGGTGGATCTCGAGGCCGTGGCCGCCATCGGCCGGCGGCGCGGGATCATCACGGTGGCGGACAACACCTTCGCCTCGCCATGGGTGCAGCGGCCCCTGGAGCTGGGCTTCGACCTAGTGCTGCACTCCGTGACCAAATACCTGAACGGGCACTCCGACATGATCGGCGGCGTGTTGGTGGTGGGCGAGACCCGCGGCGACCTGGCCGACCAGCTCAAGTTCCTGCAGAACTCCGTAGGCGGAATAGCGTCGCCCTTCGACAGCTTTCTAGCCCTCCGTGGACTGAAGACCCTCGCCCTGCGCATGGAGCGGCATTGCGCCAACGGCCTGAAGCTGGCGCAGTGGCTGGAGGCGCGCAGCGACGTGGCGCGCGTGATCTATCCGGGGCTGGCCAGCCACCCGCAACATGAGCTCGCCCGCAGGCAGATGCGCGGCTTCGGCGGGATGATCACGGCGGTGCTGGACCGGGACCTGGAGGGGACCCGGCGCGTGCTGGAACGGTGCCGCATCTTCACCCTGGCCGAGAGCCTGGGCGGGGTGGAGAGCCTGATCGAGCACCCCGCCATCATGACCCACGCCTCCATCCCGCCCGAACAGCGCGCAGCGCTGGGCATCGGCGACGGCCTGATCCGCCTGTCCGTCGGCGTGGAGGATGCGGGGGATCTGATCGCGGATCTGGAACAGGCGTTGGGGGCGTGATGTCCGACCTATCTCAAGTCAATGCTGATTTCAGCCAGCGCGTGGTGATCGACACGGCGGCCGAGGCCTGGATCCCTTCGCCCCAGCCCGGCGTCGAACGGCGCCTGCTGGACAGGCTGGGCGGCGAGGTCGCCCGCGCGACCAGTCTGGTGCGCTACGCTCCCGGATCCAGCTTCTCCGACCACGTCCATGGAGGCGGCGAGGAGCTTCTGGTGCTGGAAGGCGTCTTCTCCGACGAGCGCGGCGACTATCCGGCGGGAACCTATGTGCGCAACCCGCCGGGCTCCAAGCATCAGCCCTTCAGCCGCGGCGGCTGCACCCTGTTCGTCAAGCTGCACCAGTTCGCCAAGAGCGACCTCCAGCGCGTGGTGATCGACACCACCACCGCGAACTGGTCCGTGGCCTCGGAGGCGGGGCTGTCGCGTGTGGTCCTGCATCAGCACCGGAACGAAAAGGTCGCCCTGGTCCGGTTCGCACCCGGCGCCCGTCTGCCCGAGGATCCCCATCCGGGCGGGGAGGAGGTCCTGGTGCTGGAAGGCGTGCTGTCGGACGAGGCCGGGGATTACCCGGCGGGAACCTGGGTTAGAGAGCCCGCGGGAAGCGCGCACGCGCCCTTCAGCCGGGAAGGCTGCGTGATCTACGTCAAGGAAGGCCACCTGCCGCCTCCGGTCTGAAGCGGGGCTAGAACTCGACCTCGAAGGCGGCCACCAGCCGATCCTGGTGGTTGGGGCCCACCTGGCTTTGATCGGTGGCGTGGTAGCGAGCCTCCAGCTCCACACGATCGGAGAGGTCGAACACCAAGCCCGCGTTCCAGGCGGTGTAATCCACCGAGCCCTCCTGCTCCCGCCGACCAAGGCCCGCCACCGCCGCCAGCCGGGGGCGCAGGCGCCAGGCTCCGTCCAGGGCCAGGTAGGTGTTGCGCCCCGTGTTCCCGAAGCCGTCCGGCTGATGCTGCAGGGTCACGCCCGTGGTGAGCGGGCCCGTTTCGCGCGACGCCCCCGCCGTGAGCTGCCAGACGACGTCGTTGCCGCTCGTCTCCGATCCCGGATAGACCTCGTGGGTGGAGTTGAAGCTCCATCTCAATCCGAGCGCCTGAGGCCGCCAGCCGACGGACAGGTTGAGCTGGACGTCCGACCCGGCGCTGTTGCGGATGCTGTTGGCGGAGACCCCGAGGAAGCCGCCGGACGGGAGCTCCTGTTCCAGGCGCACGGCCCCGCCAGGCCGACCGCCGGTCTTGCTGACGCCCTTGGAGCGGTAGTCCGTCCCGGCGGTCAGGCTCAACTGCGGCCCCCGGAACCGGCTCGGGCCCGCATCATCCGTCGTTTGTGCGCTGGCCTCGCAGGCCAGCCCCCCCGCCAGCGCGAGAAGGGAGAGGAGCAGGGTGGGCTTCATGGTCGGCTCTCGAGCACGGCTGCAGCGCGGGCGACGGCTTCTGCGCGGCCGGGGCTGAGCGTGCCGCGAACGAGCGCCACCAGCGCCGGGTCCGCCCGCTCGGGAGAGCCCGAGTCGAACGGGGGGTGAGGATCGTATTCTATGCCCAGCTGGATCGCGCGTGCGACCTTCTCGCCCGCGACCTCGGCCGCCATGCGAAGCCCGAAGTCTATGCCCGAGGTCACGCCGCCGCCTGTGATCAGGTTTCCGTCCACAACCACCCGCTCGCCGACAGGAATGGCCCCAAAGGCGGGCAGCAGGTCCCGAAAGGCCCAGTGCGTGGCCGCCCGTCGGCCCCGGAGCAGGCCGGCGGCGCCAAGAAGAAGCGAGCCCGTGCACACCGAAGTCAGGTAGCGCGCATCAAGGGCGATTCGGCGCACGAACTCCAGGATCAGGGGATCGTTCAGAAGCGCGTTCACGCCCTGACCGCCCGGAATGCAGAGCAGATCTAGCCTCGGGCAGCCGTCGAGCGTGACGGTGGGCATAATCGTCAGGCCCTTCTCCGACCGCACGCCCTCCAGGGTCTTCCAAACGAGGTGGGTGCGAGCGCCGGGCAGGCGGGACAGCACCTCATAGGGCCCGGTAAGGTCCAACTGCGTGAGGTCGGGAAACAGCAGAAAGCCCAGATCGAAGGCTTCGGGCGCGGTCGCCATGAGAGGCTCTCCGGTTGCGGGGGCGGCGGGGCGAAGCTACCTGCCCGCGATGGACACGACCACCCTGACCCAACTCGGGCGCGACGCGCGCCCGGCCGAGCGGCCCGAGGACGCCGTGCTGGAGCGCGTGCCCAATCCGCATCCGCGAGCGCTGTACCTCGCCCGGTTCACGGCGCCGGAGTTCACCTCGCTCTGCCCCGTCACCGGCCAGCCGGATTTCGCGCATCTGGTGATCGATTACGCGCCGGGCGACTGGCTGATCGAGTCCAAGTCGCTGAAGCTTTACCTGACCAGCTTCCGCAACCATGGGGCCTTTCACGAAGGCTGCACGCTGGATATCGGCCGGAGGGTCGCCGAAACGGCCCAGCCGCGCTGGCTGCGGATCGGCGGCTACTGGTATCCACGGGGCGGCATCCCGATCGACGTCTTCTGGCAGACGGGCGCGCCGCCCGAGGGACTGTGGTTGCCCGATCCGGGCGTGCCGCCCTATCGCGGGCGGGGCTGATCCTCGGCGCGCCAAACCGTCACCAGCTGCTCCAGGTCCGGGCGGGGACGCTCCAGCGGGGTGGCCGCCGGCGCGCCGATATAGATGTGTCCGGTGATCCGCTCTCCAGGCGCGACGCCCAGGAGGGCGCGCGCGCCGGGGTCCTCGCTGTACCAGTCGGTGATCCAGTTGGCGCCATAGCCCAGGGCGTGCGCGGCCAGCAGGAGGTTCATGTTCACGGCGCCCGCGGAAAGGAACTGCTCCCATTCGGGGATCTTGGGGTGGGGCGCGGCGCGGGAGACGATCACAACGCAGAGCGGGGAAGGGCCCGCCTTGCCGAGGGCGGCGGAGGCCTTTTCCGAATCGGGACGGGTCTGGGCGATGGCGCCCAGGCGTGCGACCCAGGCGTCCTTGTCCTCGCCCGCCAGCAGGATGAAGCGCCAGGGCGCCAGCTTGCCGTGGTCAGGGACCCGCGAGGCCAGCCGCAGCATGAGCTCGATCTCCTGGCTGGACGGGCCGGGGGGGCCAAGCACGGAAGCCGAGGCCGAACGGCGACGCGCCAGCAGCGAAACCGTTTCCGGCGAGGGCTGGATCGGCAGCGGCTCGCCGAATCCGGGTGGAGGCGGGGCCAGGCTTGCGCCGGACGGGTCGTTCGGGGACATGGCCCCATGAAGGAGCCTCCATGCCTGAAAGCAAGCCCGCCCAGAAGCCGGACTGGCTGATCCCGCACGGCCGCGCCTGGGAGATCACGGCTTCCAGGCCCATCTACGACAATCCCTGGATCGGCCTGACGGAGCACGAGGCGATCGCGCCGTCGGGACAGTTCACGCCGCGCTACGGCGTGGTGCGGTTCAAGAACCTGGCCGTGGCTGTCCTGCCCCTGCACGAGGACGGCGCGGTTACGCTGGTGGGCCAGAACCGTCTCCCGCACGGCGACCATATCTGGGAGATCCCCGAAGGCGGCGCGCCGCTTGGCGAGGATCCGCTGGAGGCCGCCCGGCGCGAGCTTCGGGAAGAGACAGGGCTGCTGGCCCGCGACTGGCGGTGCGTCCTGCCGAAGCTGCAGCTGTCGAACTCCACCACGGACGAGCGGGGTATCGGCTTTCTGGCCATGAGCTTCGAACAAGGCGAGACGGAGCCGGACGCGACGGAGGACCTTGCGATCGCCCGCGTGCCTTTCCGGGAGGCGCTGGACGCCGCCCTGGCCGGCTGGATGCCCGACCTCTTGACCGTGGCGATGCTCCTGCGTGCGCACCACATGGCGGTGGAAGGCGCATTGGCGCCCGAGCTGGCCCGCCTCATGCTGGAGCGACCAGCCTAGGAGACCCGCATGGCCCATCTCGAAGTCGTCCAGCCGTCCGGCCCGCCCCCGGTGTGGCCCGCCCTGCGCGCGGAAGCCGAACGCACCGCGAGCCAGGAGCCTGCGCTGGCGTCCCTGCTCTACGCCGCCATCCTGTCCCACGAGCTGCTGGTGGACGCCCTGGCCTTTCAGCTGGCGCGCAAGCTGGGCGATGGCGAGCTCAGCGCCATGTCCGTCCGCGACATCTGCTGGCAGGCCTTTTACGGCGACCCCGAGGCCATGACGCGGGTCGAGGCCGATCTCCAGGCCGTGTTCGAGCGCGACCCGGCGTGCAAGGGCTACCTCCAGCCCTTTCTCTATTTCAAAGGCTTCCAAGCCTTGCAAACCCACCGCGTCGCGCACTGGCTGTGGAGCCAGGGGCGCGAAACGCTGGCCTTTCATCTCCAGAGCCGGATGTCCGAGCTGTTCCAGGTGGACATCCATCCGGCCGCCCGGGTCGGCTCCGGCGTCTTCCTGGATCATGGGACCGGCATCACCGTGGGCGAGACCGCGGTGATCGGCGACGACGTGTCCATCCTGCATGCGGTGACCCTGGGCGGCACGGGCGCGCAACGGGGCGACCGCCATCCCAAGATCGGCCGCGGCGTGCTGCTGGGCGCCGGGGCCAAGGTGCTGGGCGCTATCGAGATCGGGGAAGGGGCCAAGATCGCCTCCGGCTCCGTCGTGCTGCGTCCGGTGCCTCCGCACTGCACGGCTGCGGGCGTGCCCGCGCGGCTGGTCGGCTGCCCGCCGGGCGCGGAGCCTTCGCGCACCATGGACCACACCCTGGCCGAAGTGGTCTATGATTACGTGATCTGAACCGGGCCGCCCTTCCGGGTGTTACCCCCGGCTCAAACGGAGGGATCAGCTCGTGGAGCAGAAAGACATCTCGCGGGTCGAGGCGCACCTAAAGCGCACCTTCGGCAACCCCGCCCTGACGCTGAAGCCCCGTCCGAAGCAGAAGGACAGCGCGGAACTTTATATCGGCGACGAGTTCCTGGGCGTGGTGTTCCAGGACGAGGACGACGACGGCAGCTTCATGTTCGAAATGGCCATCCTGGCGGAGGACCTGGAGAGCTGAGGATTGCAGTTTCGACCGGTTTGGTCATAATGACCTGAATGACCAAACACGCTCGTGCGCCTCGCCTTTGGAGCGCCGCTGAGGCCAAGGCGAAGCTCAGCGAGATCATCGCCAAGGCCGTCTCCGAGGGGCCGCAGTATGTGACGCGGCACGGCAAGCCGACCGTGGTGGTGGTTTCGGCCGAGCAGTGGTCCAAGCTGGAACGGCGACGATCCTCCGTCGAGGTGCTGACCGACCCCAACTACGGGGTGCTTGACGAGGGGGAGGCCGAGACCTTGTTCGCGCGCGATCGGTCCCCGGAGCGTCCGGCGCCGGAGCTTTGACCTATCTGCTGGACACGGGCGTCGTGTGCCAACGCGCCAGGGCGCGGCCGGAGCTCCGCGTCATGGACTGGCTGGGCCGGCAGGCTGCGGACGAGCTCCATTTATCGGTGCTGACCCTGGGCGAGCTTCGCTATGGTGTGGAGCGTCTGCCGGCTGGGCGGAAACGCCGCTTGCTCACGGCCTATGTGGGCGAGCTTGAAGAGGCGTTCGAGGGACGTGTTCTGCCGTTCGACGCCGAGGCTGCGGCGAGCTGGGCGGCGGTGCGGCGCGCGGCGGAGCTGCACTCGCGCACCCTGTCCACCGCGGACGCCATGCTTGCGGCGACTGCAACGCTGCACGGCCTCACCCTGGTCACGCGCAATGTGCGGGATTTCGAGGGCTGGGGCGGGCCCCTGCTGAACCCGTGGCCGCCCCAGCCTTCGGCCTCCTAGGTCACAGCACCCCCAGCATGGACGCCACCAGCGGGTGGCGGACGATGTCCATCTCGCGCAGGCGCACCACGGCGATGTCCGGCACGCGCTGCAGCTTCTCGGCCACGTCGCCCAGCCCCGACATGGAGGGCAGCAGGTCCGTCTGGCCGGGGTCGCCGGTGATCACCATCGTCGAGTGCCAGCCCAGGCGGGTCAGCAGCATCTTGAGCTGCACATAGGTGCAGTTCTGCGCCTCGTCGATGACCACAAAGGCGTTGTTCAGCGTGCGCCCGCGCATATAGCCCACCGGCGCGATCTCGATCAGGCCCTCGGCCATGAGCGCCCGGACTCGCTTCATCGACAGCCGGTCGGACAGGGCGTCGTAGAGGGGCCGCAGATAGGGCGCGAGCTTGTCCTCCATGTCGCCCGGCAGGAAACCGATCGACTCGCCGGCTTCGATCGCCGGACGCGACAAGACGATGCGACCGACGCGACCCGCCTCCAGCGCCTCCACGGCCTTGGCGATGGCGAGATAGGTTTTGCCTGTGCCGGCGGGCCCCAGAGCCAGGACCAGATTGTTGGCGTCGATGGCGGCCATCAGTTCCGCCTGGCCGGGCGACTGGGCTTTGACCGTCTTGAGATAGCCCTGGTCGCGTTCTTCTCCCGGCAGGGGCGACCAGCCCCGGTTCACCGGCAGGCGACGAATGTTGTCGTCATCGTGCGTGCGAGCCGTATCGAACTCGCCTTCACGCATCATCCGCTTCAGGGCGCGCTTGGTCATGGGAGGCTCCTGTGGGCCGCAGTCCGTGTTGCGAACGGGCCAAGAAAAAAGGGCGGAGCCGGAAGGCTCGCCCTTTGGTCGCGGGGAAAGGATGGAGTCGGTCGTGACGGCGGGAGGGTTCCCGTCCGGGTCAGGCCTGGCTGGCGGCCCATGGGGCCGCCGGGACGCTGCGTGAACCACGCCGATGCTCCGCCCTGGCGCGACTCGGGCCCGCAGGTTGCGGACTCGAATCGTGCTGCGAGCATGATTGTAGGGGTGTTGCCGGGAGATTAAGCCACGGATGTGCAACGGAGGAACGGATCCATGACTCTGTTCGATCTTGGCGATCGCCGTCCCAAGCTGCCGCCCGGGGGCCAGTGCTGGATCGCGCCGAGCGCGGTGGTGGTGGGCTCCGTCGAACTTCGCCGCGACGCGAGCGTCTGGTTCGGAGCGGTCATCCGTGGCGACAATGATCCGATCACGGTGGGCGAGGAAAGCAACATCCAGGACCACAGCGTTCTTCATACCGATGAAGGCGTTCCGCTCACCATCGGCGCAGGCGTGACGGTTGGCCACCGGGCGATGCTGCACGGCTGCACGGTGGGCGACAACAGCCTGATCGGCATCGGCGCCGTCGTCCTGAACCGCGCGGTGATCGGCGGCGACTGCTTGATCGGGGCGGGCAGCCTGATCACCGAGGGAAAGACCATCCCCGACCGCAGCCTCGTCATGGGCGCGCCAGGCAAGGTGGTCCGGGAACTGACCGACGCAGAGGTGCAGATGCTGCGCCTCTCCGCCCTCCATTACGTGGAGAACTGGAAGCGCTACGCTCGCGATCTTCGCCCAAGCGGCGGCGCCGGCGGCTGATGCTCCCGGTAGGGGACCCGCGCAGTCGGCGCCTTTGCTCCTCGCCGGCTCAGGCGCGGTCGGACCCGGTTCAGTCGTTCATCGTCTGGTCGTGCGTCCCGCCTGGGCGCACGACGCCGGTGAGGGCCGCTTCCGCCGTGCTGGTGTCGTCGGAGCGCGCCAGATCGGCGACCGAGATCACGCCCACCAGCCGCTGCTCGCCGTTGACCACGGGCAGCCGGCGGACCTGATGATCGCTCATCAGAATGGCGACGTCGTCCACGTCCTGGTCCTCACGGGCGACCAGCACGTCGGAGCTCATCACCTCGCGGACGGGCGTCTCGGGGCCGCGATCCTGGGCCACCGCGCGCACCGCGATGTCGCGATCGGTGACCATGCCCTCGATCCGCTCGAGGCTGCCGACGGGCAGGGCCCCCGTGTCGGACTTCAACATCAGCCGAGCGGCTTCGGCGACCGTCTGGTCGGCGGACACCACCTGGACATCGCGGCTCATCAGATCAGCAACTTTCATAGGTGTGGTTCCTTTGCACGGTCGGGCTCTCCCTGGAGAGAACAGATGATGCCGACTTGTGTTCCTTGCCTTTGTGGAAGCTGCTAAGTCATCGACCCGACACACCTGCGCAGTTACTTGCCGCCTGGAAGCAGGAAGTCTGGAGAGAAATTCGGCATGTAGCGGCCATCGTCGGCTCAGGCTGAAGCGGAACACCGTTGCGGCCCCGGCGCAGGCCGCCCCACAGCATCACCTCGGACAGCTCGCTCGCCGCTGAAGCGCCCGCAACCGCTTGCCGGCCAGGATCGTCGGGGCGACCGCCGGACGGCCGTAGGTCGGCCCGAGGACAGGCTGCACGGGGAGAAGGCGGCCGCAGCGCCGACCTCAACGCCGGCCTGGTTTCGTCACAAACGGCAACCCTGACGGACGTTGACGTGCAGGTTCAGAACCGATCTCCGCGTCGGTCGCCCCGATGCTCGCGCAAAGGGCTTTCGACTCGGGGTGGAAGTCCCGAGCGAACCCCGCCCCTGCGCCCCCTTCGCCGTTCGCAATCTGGCGCCCGCGACCGTTTGGCCCGCCCTTTGCTCAGTGCTCTCCCGATCCAACGGGAGCTGTCCCATGTCCGCACACTACAAGACTCTTCTACCTCTTCTGGCGGGCGGCATGCTGCTCGCGTTCGGGTCGGCCGCTTCGGCCGACTGCGAACCGGTTTGCAAGCCGGGCGCGCACAAACCGCAGCCGCCGAAACCCAAGCCTCCGATGCCCAAGCCGCAGCAACCGACGCCGCCGGCGAACAATTTCAACGTCAACGTCAATGTTCACGCCAACGCCACGGCCATCTCGACCGCGAACGCCACCGCCAACGCCGCCTCCAATGGCGGGTCGGACGGGGACACCTTCTTCTTCGGCGGCGGCGGCTCCAACATCATCGCCACCCCGGGTTTCCCCGTGATCCAGCGCTTGAACGTGCAGGGCGACACCGTCCGAACCGCGATCAAGGAAAAGCGCACCGTGCATAAGCAGGTCGTGGTTCAGGCCTTCTGCCTTGACGACCGCAGCGTCCCGCACCCCGCCTCGCGGCTGAACCCCGATGTGGAGATCGGCGAAACCTTCAAGGGCGAGCTGTTCCGCTGCATCGCCGGCACCCGCCTGCAGGCCACCTACGCCGACTACATGGGCAGGGTGGGCTTCGACGGCGGCCAGACCATGGACTGCCCCAAGGGCCAGGCCCTCTACCTCGAGGGCGGCGCGCTTAGCTGCCGCCAGCAGACCGCCCAGCGCAACTGCTTCGAGCGTTCCCTTCTGCGCCGTCACGGCGCCGGGGTGAAGATCTTCAAGATGACCAAGATCGAGGAGTACGCCTCCTTCAAGGAAGAAGTGATCGCCAGCCAGAGCGAGATCGCCCTGGACGGCGGCGTGGGCGGCTTCGTCCACTAAGACCCGCTCTGAAGACGCTGTAGAGCCCCGGCGAGCGATCGCCGGGGCCTTTCGCGTCAGTTGGAGCCGCCGGCGGCCGCGGCGGGCCTGGCCTCGGGCGCCACCACCAGGCGGTAGGCCCTGTCGTTGACGAGGTACTGCCGAGCCACGCGCTGGACGTCCGCGGGCGTGACCTTTTGCAGCCCCGTGATGGCCTCGCGGATCACGTTCAAGCGGCGCGGATCGGTCTGGGCGCCCGCGAGCTGGCCTAGCCAGTATTCGTTGCCGGCCTGGGAGCGTTGGATCGCCTCCACCCGGGGCTGCACCGCGCGCTGGAGTTCGTCGGCCGTGACCGGTGCGTCGCGAAGGCCGGCGGCGATCTTCTCCGCATCCGCGAAGAAGGGCTGCAGCTTGTCCGGCGGGGCCTCGATGCTGGCGGCCAGGTAGCCGTAGTCCGGATAGACCCAGGCGGCTTCGTAGGAGGTGCCCGGCGAGTAGGTGACGCCCTGTTTCTCGCGGATCTCCTCCATCAGGCGCAGGCGCATGACCTGCTCCAGGACGCGCAGGGCGCGGGCGTCCTGAGGATTGCTCGGGAAGTCGTCGGTGGGCCAGGCGATATAGGCCACCGCCTGGTCGGGTCGACCCTTGTGCGTCAGCCGCACGGGCTCCGGCGTGCCGGCGGGGAAGGGGGTGCGCGTGGCGGCTGCCGAGATGGTGTCGTCCGTCCGTCGGGGCAGGGCGCCGAAGGTGGCGGCCGTCTGCCGGATCGCCTCCTCCACCGTCACATCGCCCGTGATCACCACTTCGATCGGCTCGCGGCTGAGCGGGGCGCCGATCTCGGTCCGGACCTGGTTCAGCGTGGTGGCCGCCATGGCTTCGCGCGAGGGCAGGCCGAAGCGCGGGTCGCCGGAGCGCAGCAACCGGGGCAGGTCACGCCCAAGCACCCCGCCCGGCGAAGCCTCCAACTGATTGTGCAGATTGGGGGCGAAGGCCTTGAGCCGCTCCACTCCTTGCGGGCGCCAACCCGGATCGGTGGCGTAGGCCGCCAGCACCTGAAGCTGCGTGTCCAGATCTTCGGGCCGCGTGCCGCCCGACAGCACGAAACCGTCGTCGTCGATGGTGAAGCTGGCGCCATAGACCTCGGCCGCCAGCGCTTCCTCGATCTCTTCGGTGGTGAGCTTGCCCAGGCCGCCCTCGGTCAGGGCTGCGCCGGCCACCCAGGCGGGGCTAGGCCGGTCGCGGCGAAGGTCCAGTTCGCCGTCGCCGATCCTGGCGGCCGCCAGCACCTGGTCCTTGCGGTTCCGGCTTGGCCGCACCGTCAGGCGCACGCCGTTCTCGAATCGCACAAAGGTGACGCCCAGATCGGGGACCTCCCGCCGCTCGGCCACACGGCCCGGCATCCCGAAGTTGGTGTAAGCCCAGGCCTTGCCCGTCTGGGGCGTTGGAGGCGCCACCGCCACCTGGCGCGAGCCGTTGAAGGCGGCCGCCACCGCGCGGTCGCCGTCGGTGATCGGCTGGGGGCTGGAGACGAACACCAGCGGGCCTTCACCTTGGAACAGCGGTTTGATCGCCGCATTGACCTGTTCGGCCGTCAGGCCGCGCACGGCCTCGTCGAAGACGGCCAGGTTCTCGTCCGGCGCGGTGAACACATCGTCGTCGTTGACCTGAGAAGCGATGGCGCTGGCCAGCGCCGGCGAGCGGCGGGTGGCCTGGCCCGCGACGGAGGCCTGCAGGCTGGTGCGAGCCTCGGTGATCTCGCGGTCGAGCTCGCGCTGAGTGACGCCGTGCTGCACGGCGCGCCGGCCTTCCTGCTCAGCGGCTTCGAGGGCGCGGCGCCACTGGCCGGTTTGGTAAGCCACGCTGAGCTGGGTCTGGTCGGCGGCGTCCAGGGAGGCGCCGTGCCCCGCGCTGGCGCTGATGAAGGGCGGGTTGTCGCCGCGCGAGATCCGCTCCAGCCCCCGGTTCAGGACGGCCAAGCCCAGGCTCTCGATCCATTCTTCACGACGCTCGGCGCGGGTGTCGGGATCGAGCTCGGGCGGGCTCATCCAGGCGATGGTGAGCTGTGCGGGCGCGCCGGTCTCCACAAAGGCGCGCGTCTCCGTTCGCCGCTCCGCCACCCGCCCCAGATTGGGACCTACTCCGGCCGCACCCTGGCCGCGCCAGTCGGAGAAGCGGCTGCGGATCTTGGCCTCCATCTCCGCTGGGTCGAAGTCGCCCACGGCGATGAAGGTGGCGTTCTCCGGCCTGTAGTACTGTTCGTAGAAGCTGACGAACCGCTCGCGCGGGGCGGTCCTCAGTACGCTGACGTCCCCGATCGGGAAGCGTTTGGGCGGCAGCTGGCCCTTCATGAGAAAGTCGAACTGAGACTTGACCATCCGCAGGCCGGGCGTGTCGCGGGTGCGCTCCTCCGACAGCACCACGCCGCGTTCCCGGTCGATGGCCTCGGTGGCCAGGGTGGCTTCGCCCGCGGCTTCGCGCATCAGCAGGAGCGCGGTATCCACGACCTCCGTCTTCGTGTCCGGCAGCTCCAGCATGTACACGGTTTCGTCGAAGCTGGTGTAGGCGTTGGTGTCGGGGCCGAACGCCAGGCCCACGCGCTCCAACCGCTTGATGAACTCCCCTTCCGGCACGTTCCTGGTGCCGTTGAAGATCATGTGCTCCATGAAGTGGGCCAGTCCGAGCTGGTCGTCGCGCTCCATCAGCGAGCCTGCGTCGATCCGCAAACGGAAGGACGCCTCGCCGGCCGGGGTGGCGTTGCGCATCACCGCATAACGCATGCCGTTGGGCAGCTGCCCGAAGCGCACGCCCGGGTCGGGCTTGAGGTCGCTGATCGGCCAGGCCGCGCGCGCCGGCTGGCCGGCGGGGCCGCCCTGAGCAGGCGAGGGGACCCCCGGGGCGGCCGGGGGGGCGGCGGCCACCGCCGCTTCATAGGCCTTCTCGGGATCGAGCGGCGCGGCGGCGCAGCCCGCCAGCAGGGCCGCGACGCCGGTCGCGGTCAGCAGGAGATTGAGCGGTCGCATGGAGGGTTCCTCGCGGGCGATCGGCCCTTAGCACAACGGCCCATAGCACGAGGAAGAACAAACGCCCGACGCGGACGCCGGGCGCAAGTCACAGTTCAGACAGTGGGGGCGGCGCGAGGTCGCAGACTTCGCGCCGCCTCTGGATGTCCGCTCAGCCGGACAGAGACTTAGGGCCTGGGCCGGCTGACGACGTAGCTGGCCTGGTTGCCCACCGCGGTGGCGTTGGCCAGGACCGAACGTGCGCCGCCGACGTCGGCCCGGGTCACGGCGGAGACGTCGCCGTTGCTGACCTGGGTGTTGCGAGCGTCGAGCACGCCGTCGCAGTCGCTGCAAGCCTGGGCCGAGACGGCGTTGCCGTAGGCCGAGGCGTTCACGTCGAGGTCGTAGCCCGTGGAGCCGTCGAAGGAGGCGTAGGCGTCCACGCCGCCGCTGTTCAGCTGGTCGGTGTTCAGGGTCAGGGTGTCGCCGTAGGCCACGGCCGAGACCGTGTTGCCGACGCCGGCGGCGTTGGCGCTGGCCCTGCCGAACTCGCCCACATAGAGCGCCGACTCCGCCCGGACATAGCCCAAGTGCTCCTGCCCCACGGCCGCGGTGGTGGAGGCGCCCTGGTTGGCCAGGGTGACCGAGTTGGCCGCCGCCGAGCTGAAGGCCGCCACGGTCTGACCGTTGTCGACCTCGGCGCCGACGGAGGCTTCCGTGGAGCCGGTGGACACCTGGGCGGCGTTCAACCGGACATCGTGCGCCGCGCCTTGCACCAAGGCCTGGTTGGCGCCGGCGATCGCCGTCAGTTGGGCTTCGCCCTTGACGTGCAACAGCGAGGCCTCCGTGCGGGCCGTGGAGCCGGCGCCGTAGTGGTACTGTCCCGACCGGATGTCGGCGGTTCCGCCCCGGACGTGGCTGGCCTGATCGTTGCCGACCGCCAGCGCCAGCCCGGAGGTGTCCCCCGAGGAGCTCAGCTCGGCCGTGACCCGCGTGCGGGCCTCGATCGCGCTGGCCGGACGGTCCGGATCCCCGTCCACCACCTGGTCGGTGGACGCCGTCAGGCGGCCCCCCTGAGTGGTGGTGTGCAGCGTCTGGCCCACCGCGGCCGCGATGGCCCCCGTGGAGGGGGACCAGCCGTGAACCGTGACGTCCGTCCGGGCGGAGACGTTGCGCGTGCGCTGAAGCGAGTTCAGCGCCACGTCCTCGTCCTCGACCTGAATGGAGGCGGCGGCGCCCTTCGCCCCCGTGGTGGCCGAGACGCCCTCGGCCGGATCGATCACATTCAGGGTCTGCCCGGCGAACACGTCGCCCAGCGAGAACTGGCTGTTGTCGATCCGGCTTCCGGCTTCCTGACTAGAAGCGGCCGTTGCGAACAGCGCGGTCGCGGCGCACGTTCCAACGAGAAGGGTCTTCGCGGGTCGCAGCATTGTTCGTCCCCAGATTGTCGTAGGCGGGATAGAAGTTGCCGGTGGCGCCGGCGGTAAGCAGAGGATCGCTTTCGAGGCAGACTTCCGGCCCCGGAGCGCCGTAAAGATTGGCCATCATCTCAAGCACGCCCCGCTCCACCGTGGCTCGAACCGCCAGTTGCAGCGGCTCCAGCGCGCCTTCGCCGGCCGACACGTCGAAGACGTTGCCGTTCAGGAAGTCGAACACGCCCAGGGACACTTCGCGGCCGATGACCTGCTTCTGGTAGGAGATGACGTCCACCACCTCCAGCGTCTTGGTCTCCACGAGGCGCAGGTCCAGGCCCACGTTCATGACGAACAGACGGGCGCCCACATTGCCCTTGAAGTCGGTGGCGTCGAGGTCGGCGCCGGCCGCGTTCAGGCCGGTCGAGCGGATGTTGAAGTTCAGCTCGGTGATGCCGCCGACGATGTAGAAGTCCGAGCCCGGGACCTGACCCGCATGGATCTTGCGGAAGTCGCCGGCGATCTCATCGCCGATCAGCTTGTTGTTCGCATATTTGAGCTCAAGCTCGGAGACGGAGGTGTCGTAGCGCTCGACCAGCCGGGCGCCGGACTTGGCCAGGGCCGAGATGGCCATCAGCGAAGCGCCCTGGGTGATCTTGCGGCCCGAACCGTCGGCCTCGGCCTTACCCGTGTAGTCGGCGATGCGGCCAACTGCGATCCGGGGCGCGCCCAGACCCTGCTGGCGGGCCCAGCCGCCCAGGCACACCAGCGCCTTGGAATAGGGCGTGGGGTTGGACGTCACCGGAGCATTGCCGATGGGGCTGGCGTATTTGCCGCCCGGACCGGCGATGGGCGAGACGCAGGCGGTGAGCATGCTGGAAGCCAGCAGCACGGCGGCCGGCGCCTTCGCGATGGCGAAGAAGCGGTTAGTCATTGAGGTCGAGCTCCCCGTTGATCACCGGCGCCGTATTGGTGGCGGTGACGTTGCCGTTGTTGGTTTGGGTGGAATTGACGATCACGGTGTTCCAGGAGCCCTGGGTCACCACGACCAAGTTGTTGCCGATGGCGGTGGAGCCGTTGCCGTAGGCCGCGCCGCGGCCCTCGGCCCGGGTGAAGGTGCTGTCGTCGCCGGCGTCCTGGATCAGGCCGTCCACGATGAGGCGGTTGCCCCGAACGTCGCGGGTGTCCACGTCGATCGGCAGGTTCTCCGTGCCGGGACCCCGGCCGTAGCCGCCGTTGAACTCGGCGCTGTTGGTGTTGAACGACTGCGCGGAGGCGCCGCCGCCGGCGACGACCGCCAGGAGCACGCCTGCGACCATGCCCGTCCTTTGGGCTCGCAGCAGCTTGGTTTTGTTGTCGTGCCCCATCGCGGCGCTCCGGTTGGTTTGGGTCCCATTCAGCAACCCCCGTGCCAGCAGGCGAACGGGTTGGGAGAGGCTCGCTCTTTAGGGGAACAGGCCTTTAGACGGCCTGAAGAGCGGGCTTGACCGCGCCCGTGATCGCTTGTGAGACGAACCTGTCCCGGTTTGGAACAGCATGGCGCGCAACGGCGAGTACAAGTGGTCCAAAGGAGGGTGCTGGCTCGATCGACCCCGCGGACACCGATGGGCGGAGCGGCCCCAGGATGAACCGGGGGCGATCCGGACATGGAACGAAACGGCAACGCGATCTCGTGCGTTGGAGGATGCCATGGAGCTGATCCGCCTCGCGCACCAAACCGACTTCGACGGCTGGCGGACGGCCGCTCGCACGCTCCGTTCGGCGGGCGTCCCCCCGGAGCGCGCGGTTTGGACGGTGGGCGAGGGGCAGGGGGACCTGTGGGCCGGGAACGCCCCTCCACGCCCGCTGGACGGGCCTGCGCCGCCCTTCAACGTGCCGCGGGACTTCATCGAGCTCGCCCAGGAGGGGGTGTGCCACCGGGCGGAAGACCGCTGGTCGCTGCTCTACAGCCTGCTCTGGCGGCTGATGGGGGAGCCCCAACTGCTCAAGATCGTCACGGACCCGGAAGTCGCCCGCGCCCTGGAGCTACGCAGGAACGTGGCCAAGGCCGTGCACAAGATGCACGCCTTTGTCCGCTTCCGGGAAGTGCCGGGAGAGGAGGTTGAGACCTTTGTGGCCTGGTTCGAGCCGGCGCACCGGGTCGTCGAGCTGGCTTCGCCCTTCTTCGCGCGCCGCTTCGCCAATATGCGATTCTCGATCTTGACCCCGGACCGCTGCGCGCACTGGGACGGAGACGCGCTCACCTACACGCCGGGAGCCAGCAAGGAGGACGCGCCCTCGGAGGATGCTCTGGAGGCGTTCTGGCGCACCTATTATGCGTCCATCTTCAACCCGGCGCGGCTGAAGACCAGGGCGATGCGCAAGGAAATGCCCAAACAGTACTGGGGCAACCTGCCGGAGGCTTCGCTCATTCCCGATCTGATCGCCGGGGCGGGCGCACGCACCGAAGCCATGGTCGCCGCGCCCGCAACCGTTCCGCCCAAGCGAGCTCTGAAGGCCATGCAGACCGCCAATCGCGACGCGCCGCACGAGAACGGCTTCATCGCTTCGTCCACCGAGGAGGTGGCTGCGGCCATCCAGGGCTGCCGCCGTTGCGAGCTGTGGCGCAACGCCACCCAGGGCGTGGCGGGCGCGGGCCCGCGCGATGCGCGCATGATGATCGTGGGCGAGCAGCCCGGCGACGTGGAGGACCTGAAAGGCGAACCCTTCGTGGGCCCCGCCGGCCAGCTGCTCGACCGCGCCCTGGCCGAGGCCGGCGTGGATCGAACCCAGGCCTATGTCACCAACGCGGTGAAGCATTTCAAATTCGAGCCGCGCGGCAAGCGACGGCTGCACAAGACGCCCGACACGGGCGAGATCCGCGCGTGCCGCTGGTGGCTGGAGCAGGAAACCCGACTGGTGAAGCCCAATCTGATCGTGGCCTTGGGCGGCACGGCGGCCTCCAGCGTGTTCGGGCGGACGGTGGCCATCACTCGGGAGCGCGGGCGGGAGCTGCCTGTCAGCGGGGGAGGGCGGGGCTTCGTCACCTTCCACCCCAGCTATCTGCTGCGTCTGCCCGACGAGGCGGCCAAGGCCGCGGCGTTTCAGACCTTCGTCGCGGATCTGCGCACCGCAGGAGAGCTCGCCTCGGCCCTGGCGTGACCCTCTGAAGCGGCGCCCGCCTTGCAAGCGCCGCTGTTTGACGCCAACTGCCACCGCCGCGATGGTTGCGCGGCGCTAACCCTTGGAGTCGCATGGCCGAAGCGGCCTACACGCTGGAACGCCGGGCCAACGACGCCCTGCTCGCCCTCACCGGCGATTGGACCTCGGCCGATCTTGGCCGCGCGGCCGAGCGTCTGCGCCGCGACGCCGGCGGCGTGGGGAACGTCAAGCTGGACCTCTCGGACCTGGGTCGCTTCGACACCACGGGGGCCTATGCGCTGAACCAGGCCATAGCCGGGCGTGATGTCGCAGCCGATCTCGACAGCCGGCCGGACGTGCGTCGGTTGTTGGATTTGGTGGCCACCGCAAGCCCGCAGCCCTCGAAGGCCTCGCGGCGGCGTCGCGCGCCCGGCGTGCACGTCATGGAGCGGGCGGGCAAGGGCGTCTCGGACATCGGTCGTCAGCTCCGTCGAAACGCGGTGTTCAACGGTCGGCTGACCGTGACCCTGCTGGCCTCTCTGGCGAAGCCGCGCCGTTTTCGCGTGTCCCCCATCATCAACCAGATGGACACCACCGGGCTCGACGCCCTGCCGATCGTGGCCGTGCTCAGCTTCTTCGTAGGCGCGGTGATCGCTTTTCTCGGCGCCAGCCTGCTGGGTCAGTTCGGCGCCCAGGTGTTCACGGTGGAGCTGATCGGCATCGCCATGCTGCGCGAATTCGGCGTGCTGCTGACCGCCATCCTCCTGGCCGGCCGGTCGGCCTCCTCCTACGCGGCTGCGATCGGCGCCATGAAGATGAATCAGGAGATCGACGCCATGGAGGTGATGGGCGTCGATCCGTTCGACGCCCTGGTGGTGCCGCGGTTCATCGCCATGCAGTTGATGTTTCCCCTGCTGGCCTTTGTGGCCACGGCGTCCGGACTTTTCGGGGGCATGATGGTGAGCTGGACGACGCTGGACCTGTCGCCCGCCTTTTTCCTTCAGCGGGTCGTGGACAACGTCGGGATCAATCACTTCTGGGCCGGCCTGGTGAAAGCCCCCGTGTTCGCGGGCGTGATCGCCGCCGTGGGCGCGCGGCAGGGCCTGCAGGTCGGCGGGGACGTGGAGAGTCTGGGGGCTCGGGTGACCTCAGCCGTCGTTCAGGCGATCTTCGCCATCATCGTGATCGACGCCATCTTCGCGGTGTTGTTGACGGAGCTCGGCTTGTGACCTTGCTGGACCGCGCGCGTCAGGCCCCGCCGGAGCCTCGACCCGAAGACGCCCCGCCCATTCTGGTGCGCCGACTGCAGAGCCGCTTCGGCGAGCACCTGATCCACGACGGCCTCGACCTCACGGTCCGCAAGGGCGAGGTGCTGGGCGTGGTGGGCGGCTCAGGCACGGGCAAAACCGTGCTGCTCAACACCATCATCGGCCTGCGTCCGCCCGACGCCGGGGAGGTGCGCGTGTTCGGCATGAACCCGCACGGGTCCACCGCCGAGCGCGCCGCCATCGACCGGCGCTGGGGCGTGCTGTTCCAGCAGGGTGCGCTGTTCTCCTCCCTCAGCGTCAAGGATAACGTCGCCGCGCCGCTCTTCGAACACACGCGACTGCCCACGGACCTGATCGGCGAACTGGCCGAGCTGAAGATCGCGCTTGCCGGGCTCCCCGCCGAGGCCGCCGGCAAGTTCCCGGCCGAGTTGTCCGGCGGCATGCGCAAGCGCGCCAGCCTGGCCCGGGCCCTGGCTCTCGATCCCGAGCTCCTGTTTTTGGACGAGCCCACGGCCGGCCTGGACCCGATCGGCGGGGAGGCTTTCGACACCCTGATCCGCAATTTGTCGGACAGCCTGGGTCTTACGGTTTTCATGATCACCCACGATCTCGACAGCCTGTACGCCATCTGCGACCGGGTGGCCGTGATCGCGGACAAGAAAGTGGTTGCGGTCGGCCCCATCTCCGAACTCGAAAAGTCCGACCACCCCTGGATCAAGGAATACTTCCTGGGCCCACGCGGCCGCGCGGCGCGCGGCGGCAAGACCCCGGAACAGGGAGCCTCCTGAGGACGCCATGGAACGCAACGCCAACTACGCCCTGGTGGGCCTCGCCACCACCGTGCTCTTCGTGGGCCTGGTCATCTTCGTGATCTGGCTGGCCCGGCTGTCGTCGGCCGATGACTTCGACCAGTACGACGTGGTTTTCACCGAGCCGGTGCGCGGCCTGTCGGAGGGCGGCTTCGTCTTCTTCAACGGCATCCGCGTGGGCGAGGTGACCGACATCAAGCTCGACCCCGTGAACCCGAACCGCGTAGTCACGCGAGTGCGGCTGGACGGCGAAACGCCGGTGCGCGTCGACTCGCGGGCTCAACTGGAGCCGCAGGGCATCACCGGCGTGAACTACATCCAGATCACGGCGGGCTCGCCCCGCCAGCCCCTGCTGGAGCCGCGCCGGCGCAACGAAATCCCGGTGATCCGCAGCACGCCCAGCGCCTTTGCAGGCCTGCTGGAAGGCGGCGGCACGGTGCTGCAGCGCACGGTGGAGTCGCTGGACAGGGTGAACCTGCTGCTGTCTGACCAGAACCTGCGCACCATCAGCCGCAGCGTGGCCGACGTGCAGACGCTGACCTCCGAGGCGGCCGCGAACCGCGCCATCATCGGCGAAACCCGCTTGGCCATCGCCGACACCCGCGGCGTTCTGCAGCAGGCCCAGGTGGCCCTGCAGGGCGTCGATCGGACCACTTCGGAGGTGATCGAGCTGGTGGAGGACAGCCAGGGGCTGGTCAACGGCGATGCGAAGCGGGCGCTCGCCGACGTCGCCTCCGCCGCCGCCGAGATCAAAACCGCGGCGGCCGAGGTGCGCACCAGCATCCAGGAGGTGACCGAGCCCAGCACCGAGTTCGCCCGCACGGGCCTGCCCCAGATCACCACGGCCGTGGCCTCCCTCCAGGAAGCGGCCGAGAGCGTCCAGCGCTTGACCGAACAGATCAATCAAAGTCCGCGGGGGCTGCTGACGCGGCGTCCCGCGCGCGAGCTCGAGGTGCCGCAATGAGAGCCATCCTGACCACCGCCGTGGTGGGCGCCGCGGTTGGGCTCCTCGGAGGCTGCAGCCTCCTGGGCGGCGGCAAGCCCGCCCAGCTGTATCGCTTCGGCGTTGCGGAGGCGGCGCCCACGCCCGCAACAGCGCGCGTGGTGCAGTTGAACGGCCTGGAGTTCCAGCCCGCCGCAGAGGGCGATCGGCTGCTTGCGGTCAACGGCTCCGAAGCCTTCTACCTCGCCCAGTCGCGCTGGGTGTCGCCGGCGCGCGAGCTCTTCACCCAAGCCGCCGACCGCGCCTTCGACCGGGCCGGCATGGATTTGATCCGGCGCGGGCAGCCGCAAACGCCCACAGCCAATCTGAACCTCACCGTGCCCGTGTTCGAAGCCCGCTACCTCGGCGGGTTGGAGGCGGCGCCGACCGTCCTTGTCGAGGTGGAGGCGGCCCTGGCCTCCACCACCGGCGAGCGCGGCTCCCTGGGCTCCACCCGCGCCGCCGCCAGCGTGCCCGCGACCGCCAACACGGTGCCAGCCATAGTGGCGGCCTATGACGCGGCGAGCCGCCAGGCGCTGGATCAGGTCGCCGCCTGGGCCGCCACCACGGCTGGGGCCGGGCCGGCAGCCTGAGTCTTCAGCCCGTCGCGGCCGGCGTGGCGCGATCGCCGCGCAGGCCCGAGCCGCGCTTCGCCGCCCGATCCTCTCCCTTGTCGGGAGCAAACTCGGACCTGGCGTGTTCGGCGAACGTCTGCAGGGCGGCGTCGAAGCTGCGCATGCGCTGGCCGAAGCTCGTGCCCAGGGCGGCGTAGGCCGGCCGCTCCGCCGGCCAGCCCATATCCTTCGCGGGCGTGGGCTGGACGCCGGCCGGATCCAGACCCAGTGCTTCAGCCACGCGAACCGCGAACTCGGCCCAGCTGAGCGCGCCGGCGTTGGCCAGATGACGCAGGCCCGTCTCCCCGTCGATGAGGTGGTTCAACGACGTGCTCACCAGGTCCGGCACATAGGTCGGCGAGACCACGCAGTCGGAAGCGGCCCGAACCGTCCGGCCGGCCGCCAGCTCGCGCCCGACCCAAACCGCGAAGTTGTGGGGGTCGTAGGGTGAGAAGAACGCGGCGGTGCGCACCACAAGGGGACGCCCACCGGCCAGGAGCACGCGCCGTTCCGCCTCCGCCTTGCTCCGCCCGTAGACGTTCAGCGGCGAGGGCGCATCGCTTTCCAGGTAGGGCCGGTCGCTCCGACCGTTGAACACGAGGTCCGACGAGAAGGTCAGGAAGGGGGTGTCCGTCTCGGCGCAGGCTTCCGCCAGATTGGCCGCCCCGTCCGCATTGGCCCGCATGCAGCCGTCCGGGTCCTGCTCCGCCTCGTCGACCCGCACCCACCCGGCCGTGTTGATCACCGCCCAGGGCTGCAAGCTTTTCAGAGCCGCGCGTACCGAGGCCGGGTCGTCCAGCGCCAGGGTCCGACGATCGGTCAGCCGGTAGGGTATCCCGCGAATCCCACAGGCATGGGCGAACGCCCGGCCGAGCGTGCCCGTGGCCCCCGTGATAAGAAGGGGAGGGCCCGTCTCGTCGAGCTCCGCAGTGGGGACGCCGCCCAGCTTCTGCGCCGGTTTCACGCGAGGGTAGACATAGCGGATCTCGCGCCGCCACCATCCCGGCTGGGTCAGCAGCGGCGACGGTTCGCCTTCGCCGGTCGCCAGAGTGCGCAGGGTGCTGACGATCGCAGTCGGGCGCGGGGTCCCGTCCGCGCTCCGCAGGTCGAAGGGCCCGGGCTCATATTCGCCCACCGCGGCCGTCAGCAGACGGTTCCAGTCATAGCCGCCCAACAGCGCCCAGGCGGTCACGGCCTGGATCGGCACGCCGCGCGCGCGGAGCCGGTGCGCGCTTTCCCAGGCCTCATGCACCCAGCGCATCTGTTCTTCGCGCGTACAGCCGTTGTGCGACTCGGTCACGGCGATGGGCAGGCCGTACCGGGCCCAGGTCTGCTCCAGCAGCCGCTCCAATCCCAAAGGGCCGGGGTCGGCCACCCGTACGGCCTCCACGTCGGCATAACGCTGCTGGCCGTTGTCGCCGCGCGTGTGCTCCGGATAGCGGGGGAGGCGATGGTCGAGGAACCGCTCGCTGGTGAGATAATGGTTCACGCCCACCACGTCGGGCGGGCAGGGGTCGTCGGCGATAACCCGCGCCCGGTCGTCCAGGCCCAACGACTCTAGCCGCCGCCAGAAGTAGTGCCCGGGGGTGACCCGCCCGGTGAGCAGGTCCCAGGTCAGCCAACGGCGCTGGTTTTCGAACTCCGCTTGGCCGACCAGCGGCCGCGTGGAAAGCGTATGTCCAAGGTCCTCCGTCTGGATCAGCTGCGCGGCGGGATTGACCTGTCGTATTGCGCGCATGGCCAGCCGCGTGGCGTCGATCTGGTTGAGCAAAGCCAGCCACCAGGCCGCCTCGTCTCTCAGGTGCGGGTACCAGTGCCCGTAAAGGGCGCTGAACCGTGAGGTCGTCAGTGGTTCGTTGACCGGCGTGTAGGCCTCCACCCAAGGGTAACGCTCGGCGACGGCGGCGGCGTGGAGGGCCAGCCCGGTCGCAAAGCTGTCCTCGACCATGCTCGTGTACTTCGGACCGCTGCCGTGGTGCGTAAGCCCGGCGATCGGCCGCACGCCCAGGTCGCGGATGCGGTGCAGCCGCTCATCGCTCCAGCGCCAGTCCTGCCGGTCGGGCCGTTCCGGCGATACGCGCTCCCACAGCACGGGGTAGCGTAGCGCCTTGATCCCCATCCCGGCGAAGCGGTCCAGGTCCTCCGGCCGGTGCTCATGGCTCGTGCGGACCGTCTGGTCGAACCACTGGTCTCCCACCCGGTTCACCGTACACTCGTGTCCGCCCCAGAGCTCCAGGGGCCTCGTTTCCGCCGTATCCGTCACCGCCAGCTCTCTCCCAACCCCAACTGTTAAGCCTCAGCTACCGCAAAGGTTCACGATGGCGGAATACAAACGGATGCGAGCAGGTCGCTCCCTCGACGCAGACAACGGCGAGTGTCCTTCAGACCACACGGATCGTCCCCCGCTATCGTCAAGGCGCGTTGCTTCGCTCTCTTTCGAGACTCTCTGGCAAGGGCGACGAAAGGCGACAGGCGGGCTAGCCTGTCGCCTCTGAAGTCTCTGAAAAGAGCAGCCGGCTCCGCCAGGGCGGAGCCGGCATCTGTCAGGCCGTGGCGGCGGCCTGAGTGGCCGTGGCGGCGGTGCGTTCGCCTTGCGCCTTCTCGGACAGCCGTCGATAGGTCGCCAGCGCCTGACCCACCACCTGGTCCATGTTGTAGTACCGGTAGGTCGCCAAACGCCCCACGAAGGTCACTTCGGGCGTCTGAAGCGCCAGCGCCTCGTAACGCTTGAACAACGCCTGGTTTTCCGGGCGGGGGATCGGATAGTAGGGGTCCCCCTCCGCGCTCGGATACTCATAGGTGATCGTGGTCTTCGGGTGCGACTGCCCGGTCAGGTGCTTGTACTCGCTGATCCGGGTGTAGGGGAAGGATTCCGCAGGATAGTTGACCGTTCCCACCTCCTGGAACCACTCCTGATCCAGCGTCTCGTGCTGGAACTTGAGCGAGCGGTAGGGCAGCTTGCCGTAACGGTGGCCGAAGTACTCGTCGATCGGTCCGGTGAAGACCAGCTTGTCGTGCTTCACCTCCGATTGGACGTCGCGGAAGTCCACGCCCGTCTGCACGTCGATGTTGTCGTGGTCGAGCATGTTCTCGAACATGGCCGTGTAGCCGTTCAGCGGCATGTACTGGAAGCTATCGGTGAAATAGCGGTCGTCGGTGTTGGTCCGCGTCGGCACCCGGCTGGTGACGCTCTTGTCCAACTCCGAGGGGTCCATGCCCCACTGCTTGCGCGTGTAGCACTGGAAGAAGAGCTCGTAGAGCTCCCTGCCCACCTTGGACACGACCACGTCTTCGGAGGTGACGATCTTGGCCACCTCCTCCGCGCGGCTGTTGAGAAAGGCGTCCGCTTCCTCGTCGGTCTGGAGGTTCAGGTCGAACAGGATGTTCAGCGTGGTCCGGTTGATCGGCATCGGCATGAGCTTGTCGCGCACGCTGGCCAGCACCCGGTGTTCATAAGGCCGCCACTCGGTGAAGCGACCCAGGTAGTTGAAGATGTCTTCCGAGTTGGTGTGGAAGATGTGCGGGCCGTACTGGTGCATCAGCACCCCGGCCTCGTCCTTCAGGTCGAAAGCGTTGCCCGCGATGTGCGGGCGCCGGTCGATCACCAGCACCTTCTTGCCGCCGTCCGCGGCCAGCCGTTCGGCGAGCACGGACCCGGCGAAGCCCGCCCCCACGATTAGATAATCGTAGGCCTTGGCGCGGCCGATCACGGGCACGACGTTGCCCACCGTCTCTCCGTAGCGCCGCTCGGAGGCTTCGGTCCGGCGGTTGGCGGCGTCTTCGACCAGCTTTGACATGGCTTTGAAGGTGTTGTCCCAGGAGTTGTCGGCCAGCAGCTTGTCAGCCGCCTTGAGCCAGTCGTTTCCGGACGCCCGCATGGCGAGCGCCGCCTCGCAGGCGGCCACGAACTCGTCCGCGTTGTTGGCGATGCGCACGGCATCCAGATGGCCGTAGCTGCGCACCACGTCCGTGATCGGGGTGGAGACCACGGGCGCGCCGCCCGACAGGTACTCGGGCGTCTTGGTGGGGCTGATGAACTTGGTGGCCTCGTTCACCGCAAAGGGCATCAGGGCCACGTCCCAGCCGGCCAGATAGCGCGGCAGTTCGGCGTAGCTCTTGCCGCCGAGGTAGTGGATGTTGGGTCGGATCGGCAGGTCGGCAGGGTCGATCTTGACCACCGGGCCCACCATCACCAGCGCCCAGTCAGGCCGGGCGTCGGCGATCTTGCCGATCAGCTCCAGGTCCATCCGTTCGTCGATGACCCCGTAGAACCCCAGCCGCGGGTGCTCGATCGCCGCCTGATCGGAAGGCTCGTCACCGTCCGTCATGGTTCGCGCTTGCGCTAGGTGCTCGCGATCCACAGAGGAAGGGAAGGCGTGCACATTGCCGTGCTGCTCACGCTTGGCCTCGTAAAGGCTGTAGCCGCCGGTGGTGACCAGGTCGGCCTTGGCGAACAACTCGCGCTCCAAGCCGATCAGGTCGGCCGACGCTCCCCTGAAATTGGCCAGTTCGTCCATGCAGTCGTAAACCACCGCCGCCGCGGGCAGATGCCGTGAGCAGCTCAGCATCATGGGCGTGTAGTACCAGAGCACCGGCCGCCGGATCCCCTCGCGCATCATCATGGCGTCGAGCAGGCGGCGTACGGCTTCCTCCCGCGCGCGCTCGTCCAGCCCCTCCGGCAGGCGCGGCACCACCCGGATCACGCCGGAGCGCTCGCAAGTCTTCATCCAAAGGTCCGGCTCGGTCTGGCCGGCCTCATAGCCCAGCGGCTCTTCGAAATAGAACACCCGCCGCGTGCGCGCGAAGCGCGTCATCAGGTGCTGCGGCCGTTGGAAGACGAAGTCCCACCGGAGGTGCGAGAAACAGATCAGGGTCTCGCCGGCCTTGCCGGGCGCCGCGGTGATCATGGTCTTCGGCGCAGCGTTGAGCGCCGGCTCTCGCATGGGGGGAGCCACGGGTTTCTGTGTCCTCTCTTGGTGAGACGGGGAAACGTCGAGTCACAAACGCGAGCAACGCCAAGTGGTTCCCGACGGCGCACGTGGGATATAGCAACAGGAAGGGCGCAATGCAAGACGGCGGTCTTGCGCAAGCCTTGCGAGCTCCGCGAGTGTCGGCCTGACGACTGAATTCTATACTTGGTAACTACATGCCGTCCAAAGACGTTGCTTAAGCAAATCGAGGGTCCGGAAAGGCTTGGTCAAGCTGAACGCGAGATGAACCAGCCCGCGCGCCCAGGGCGGCCGGCGCGGATTGCTGCGCTGCAACAAAACTTGACTGTCGCGGATGCGGACGCCCCCGCATCCGCGGGCTCAGTAGGGCCGTTCGGTCTGCCAGCGCCAAGCTGTGCGCAGGATGGTGTCCAAATCGGAGTGGCGCGGCCGCCAGCTGAACCGGCGCTGGATTTCGCCCGCGTCTGCGACCAGGGCGGGCGGATCGCCCGCGCGACGTGGACCCACCGAGTATGGCACCCGCCCGCCCGTGACTCGGTCCGCCGCCTGCAGCACCTCCAGCACGGTGTGGCCCGCACCGGTGCCCACGTTGAGGATGAGGTTCTCTCCGCCTTCGATGAGCCGCGCCAGCGCCTCCACATGCGCTTCGGCCAGATCGACCACGTGGATGTAATCCCGGATGGGCGTGCCGTCAGGCGTGTCGTAGTCGTCGCCGAACACCGTAAGCGGCTTGGCCCGTCCCAGCGCCGCCTTGGCGGCCAGCGGGATCAGGTGGCTTTCCGGCTCATGGCTTTCCCCGATCTCCCCGTCCAGATCGGCCCCGGCGGCGTTGAAGTAGCGCAGCGCCGTCCAGCGGAACGGATAGGCCGCGCCGAAGTCGGCCAAGGCGCGTTCGAACACGAGCTTGGTCCAGCCGTACGGGTTGATCGGCTGCGTCGGGTGCGCCTCCGGAATGGGGGAGTATTGGGGCGTGCCGTAGACCGCCGCGGTGGAGGAGAACAGAAAGGCCTGGACCCCGGCCTCGATCAAGGCGCCCGCAAAGGCGTTGGCCGCGGAAACATTGTTGTCCCAGTATTTGAACGGATCGCGGACGCTCTCTCCCACCTCGATGAAGGCCGCGAAGTGGAGCGCGCCCACAATCCCGTACTGGCGCACGAGGCTCTTCACGAGTTCGCCGTCGCGCAGGTCGCCCTGGTGGAGGGGCCCCCACTTCACCTGCGGCGCATAGCCCTTGGACAGGTTGTCCAGAGTGACCGGGAGATAGCCCGCCCGGTGCAACGCCTTGCAGGTCTGGGCGCCGATGAAGCCTGCACCGCCGGCCACCAGCACGGCGGGGCGGTTCGTTTGAATGTCGCTCATGGCTGAGCTTCTAGGCGGGGCGTGCGCGCTCCTGCAACGCCCCTGCCGACAGAAGCCTAGTTGCGCCGCCCCAGGATCCGGTCGGCCAGCACATAGCTGAAGCCCGAGGTGAACGGCAGCGCTTCATTGAAGTATTGCTGGGTGAACAGACCCACCTCGGCGACCCGGGTGCGCGGCACGTAGACGATGTCGAACCGCCGCAAGGGCACGGCGTCCGTGCCGCCCGCGTTCGTCACCGCGTGACGCAGGTCGACCGTCTTCATCATGGGCCGGCCGTCCGGTCCGCGACGGATCACCACCACCTCGAAGCGGCGGGCGGTCGGAGTGAAGCCGCCCGCCTTCACGACGGCCTGGAGGGCGTCGATGTCGCCCGGCATCTCGTATTCGCCGGGCGTGCGGACCTCGCCCCCGACATAGACCCGCATGGGGGCGGCTTGGCGAAGGGCCACCTGGACCTCGGGCCGCACGAGCACCGGCGCATACAGGGCGGCCAGTTCGGCCTCGAGCTCCGGACCGGAACGGTCGGCCGCCATGACGGCCGGCAGCAGGCCGGGGGACACCCGACCGTCCGGACCCACGCGGACGCTGCGGTTCAGCTCGGGCGCGGTGGCCACCACCAGTTCGAGCTCGTCACCCGGGAAGAAGCGATAATCGGGTTCGGCTTCCGTCCAGTCGGCGTAGTCGACGTCGGCGAACTCGGCGGTGGGCCGAGCTCGCGGCGTGAACGGCTCGAAAGCAGGCGCCGGCACGCTGCAGGCTCCCAACAGAAGGGCGAGAGCGGCGGCCCTGAACGGGGCGGGAAGGCGGAGCATCGACGGCACACCGTGAAGGTTCGCCACGATCCTTAAGGGGGAGAGGTAAGCGATTCTTAAAGCGAACTCGCGAGTCTACCGGGTGAACCTGAGGACAGGTGGGAGTCGATCGGGCATGAGCGCCGCCAAACAAGGGCCGAAACCCTCCGCGTTGTCCGGCGCCCAGCTGAGCGACTGGAGCCTGCGTCCGCGCTACACCGCGGCGGACATGGCCCAGCTGCTGTGGCGGGAGCGCTGGCTGGTGCTGGGCGTCTTCCTGGCGCTGTTCGCCTTGGGCGTCGCCCTCGCCTGGCGCATGGACAAGACCTATCCCGCGCGGGCCAGCCTGCTGGTTCGCCTGGGCCAGGAATACGTCTACCAGCCCCGCGCCGGCGCCGACCCCCAGTCCACTACGGCCGCCAACATCAACGAGGTGCTGCAATCCGAGCGCGAGATCCTGTCCAGCGCCGGCCTCCGGCACCGGGTGATCGAGGAGCTCGGCTACGCGACAGTCTTTCCGGACAAGGCCCAACGCTGGCGGACCGCCTCGCCCGCGCGCCGCAGCCAGCTGATCGCGGCGGGCGCCGAGACCATGGAGAAGCGCCTGGGCGCCGAAGCCGCGCCCGACCAGAACGTGCTGCGCGTCACCTACAAGGACACCGATCCTGATCGGGCCGCCCTGGTGCTGAACACCTTGATCGACGAATACCTGGAGTATCGCCGCGAGGTCTTCGCCGACGTCACCCTGCCGGCCGTGAGCCGTCAGCGCGAAGCCTTCGAAGACCAACTGGCCCAGGCCGAGCAGACCTATCAGCAGTTCCTGGCCGACAACCGGATCGGCGACTTCGACGCGGAGCGCGCTTCCCTCAACACGCTTTACACCACGCTCAACGACACCCGGTACCGCAACCAGGCCGCGCTTTCGCAGGTGCGCGGCCGGCTGAGCGGCCAGGCCGCCGCGCTGAGCGGCGTGGCCCCTGAGATCGCGCTCTACCGAGACGTGGACGACACGGCGGCCGACCGGCTCGTCGCCTTGCGCGTTCAGCGCGAGGAGCTCCTCACCCGCTACCGCCCAGAAGCCGGACCTGTACGGGAGGTTGATCGCCAGATCGCGCAATTCGAATCCGCGGTGGCCGCTGGCAAGGGTCGGGGCGAGCAGCTCCGCCGGATCGGCGTGAATCCGATCTATCAGACCGTGGCCACCGACCGCGCCCAGGCTCGCGCGGAAGCGGCCAGCCTGGAGAACAGCGTGGGAGCCATCGCGCGGCAACTGAATGAGATCGCCGCCCGGCGCCAGCAACTCGCCGCTCTCGAACCCCGCTACCAGCAACTCCAGCGCCAGCGCGAAGTGCTGGCCGCAAACGTCCGCGCCTTCGCCGCCCGCGAGCAACAGAGCCAAGCGGCCCAGGCGGTGGCTCAGAGCGCCAGCGACAACGTCCGGGTGGTCGAGCGAGCCCTGCCTCCCGTGCGCGGAAACAGCCTCCGCCGCGAAATCCTGATCCTGTCCTTGCTCCTGGCCCTCGGGACTGCGCTGGCCGTGGCCTTTACTCGGATCTTCCTGCGGCGCGGGTTCGCCACGCCCGCATCCGCCTCGCGCACCCTGGATCTTCCCGTGCTGGCCACGGCGCCGGCCGCCTCTCGTGGAGCCGCCGCATGAGCGCTCGCCTGAAGATGTCCACCCGCGGGCTGGGCGCCGCACCGCCGTCGGCGAGCTCCCTGTTCATCGATGAAAAGCCGCGAGGCCGCTTCCTCCCCAAGTGGCGCCGCGAAGAGCCGGCCAAGCCGGTCGGGCCCGCTTCCGTCCAAACCGCGTCGCCCCAGCCCAGGCCGGCCAAGTCCGCGCCGGCCGACCACGCCGAGCTCCAGGCCGCCATGGCGCAGTTGCACGCCGCGCTCGGCCCCGTGCCGGAAGGGGAGGGACGGGTGCTCCAGTTCGTGGCCGCCACCAGCGGCGAGGGCAGCTCCACCTTGGCGCGCGAGTTTGCTCTTTGCGCCGCCAAAAAGGCCCGGCGTCCCGTGTGGCTGGTCGATCTGGACCTGATGGGCGCGCCCCAGCATGCGGCCGTGAGCGCCGACCCCGCCCGCTTCGGCGCGCTCGGCCCGGCCTCCCAGGCCTCGCCCGACGGCTCCAGCTTCGTTTCCGTCCAACCCTCGGCCCGAACCGCCGAGGGGAAGGTCCTTTCCGACGCCCGCTACCTGGCCGCCCACGCCTTGCTCAAGGGCCGGCTGTGGGTGACGCGTTTCCGCAAGGAGGCCATTCGCCCCGGCCAACAGGTTCGCCTGTCAGGATCCTCGGCCTATTGGCGCGCGCTGTCCGCGCACGCCGAGTACGTCATCATTGACACTCCGGCGGCCGACCGCTCAACCGCGGCCTTGACGTTGGCCAGCCAGGTGGACGCCTCCGTTCTCGTGGTCGCCGCCGAAGACGTCGACGCTCGCGCGCCCGCCGCCTTGAAACAGGCTCTGGAAAGCCACGGGGGCCGCATCGCCGGCCTGGTGTTCAACCGGGCCCGCCAGACGCCGCGCTTCCTTGAGAAGCTGCTGTCGTGACGGCGGTTTCCGCCGCGGCGCCCGTCACGGCGGCCCTTGTCCGCGCGCCGCACGCCCGCACGACCCTGCCCACCGCCTTGGAGTACGCCTTTGCAGGGGTGGTGCTTCTGATGTTGTCCGAGGCCCTGCTCGGCCCCTTGTTCAACCCCACCCAGAGTTCGGAGGCCGCACCCTGGCTCCGCCAGATCTGGCTGCCGGTCTACGGCCTCACCGCCCTGGTGGTCGCGGCGCGGCTGAGCTGCATGACCCAAGTCTTCTGGGGCGCGCTCCTGCTCGCGCCCCTGCTGCTCTTGGCGGGCTTGTCCACGGAATGGTCGCTGCTTCCCGACATCACCGTGCGACGGGCGGTGGCGCTGAGCCTGAGCAGCCTTTTCGGCCTCTATCTCGCCGCCCGCTTCGCCTGGCGTGAGCTGATGGAGCTTCTCGCCGGCGTGTTCCTGATCCTAGCCTTGGGGAGTTACCTGTCGGTGCTGGCGGCCCCGGGCTGGGCGATCCACGCGACGGTCCACCCCGGAGCCTGGAAGGCGCTGTGGTTCGAAAAGAACGGTCTCGGTCAGGTCATGACCTGGGGCGTGCTGGCCTGCGGCTGCGCGGCCCTGCTGACGCCCGAACGGCGCCGCTTGTGGACGGTGAGTGCGGTTCTCTGCGGAGCCCTGGTGTTGTTCTCCACCTCCAAGACCTCGCTCCTAGGGATGATGCTGGTCGGCTCGGGCCTGGCTGTGGTGGCTGGCTTCCGCCGTGGAGGCCTGCTGGCCGTGCTGACCGGCTGGCTGGCCCTGGTCGGTGTGGCGGCGGTCATGGCGATGGCCGTGCTCGCGCCGGAGATCGTGCTGGAGGCCTTGGGCAAGGATCCCACCCTGACCGGCCGCACGGACATCTGGTCGGCGGTCCTGCGGCGAGTGCAGGAACGGCCCTGGCAGGGCTACGGCTACGCCGCCTTCTGGGCCGACAAGCAAGGTCCTGTGGGCTTCGTCCGCAACGAGGTGAACTGGAGCGCGCCCACCGCCCATAACGGTTGGCTCGAGCTGCTGCTGTCCTTCGGCTGGACGGGCGTGATCCTGTTCGGCGTGCACCTGGGCGTGACGGTGCTGGCCGCCGCCGCCAGCATGGGACGGGGCGCTCACGCCTATTGGGCGGTGCTGGCCGTGGCCTTGTTCACGCTCTTCAGCCTGTCGGAGAGCACCATCATGCAGCAGAACAACCTGATCTGGGTGATCTATGTCATGACCTCGGCCAAGCTGCTCCAGGTCGCCGCCCCCACCCGACCACGCTGAACGCCTGCGTCCTCTGGGGCGAGCCTTGTCGCGGAAACCGTGGCGCCGGACCGCGGGCGTTCGGGATCGCATCAGCCCCTGCGCGACACACCTCCACAGGCATGAGGGAGATGGCGGCGGGGAAGGGTGGTCAGAGCGCCGCGCCGCCGCTGCGCGCCACCTCGGCCGCCCCATAGAAGCGAGGCTCGAACCGCGGCATCCACAGCACCTTGCCCAGGCCGCGCGCCGCGCGGTCCAGCATGTCGGCGCGTTCCGGACGGCGGAGAAGCCACAGCGCGGCCGCCGCGGCGCCGAACACGGCGGTTTGTGTCGCGCCGATGGCCATCCAGCGGGCCACCCCCAGCCGGTCGCCGCGGTAGGACGCAGTCTGCGACGGGCCCTGCCCATAGGCGAAGGCGCGCTTGACGGCATAGGTCAGGGTCGCGCGGTGCGGTGCGGGATGCTCCCAGACCCAGGCCTCGGCCGCCCAGGCGAAGCGGCGGCCAAGCCCGGCCAGCTTTGTGAACAGCAGGTCGTCCTCGCCGCCGATCTGATCCATCGCCGGGTCGAAGGGCGCCGGCCCGGCCAGGGCCGTGCTCCGGGTCAGCAGGGAGTTGCCGCAGCCCCAGTGGGTGGAGACCGGTCCAGACTGCGCCGGCCCTGTTCGCGAGAACAGCCGCTCCAGATAGGCGGTCGCCCAGCCCGAGCCGTCCGGCGCCCGGCCGCGGATGGGGCCGAAGGTCACGTCGGCCCCGTGCTCCCGGTGCACTCTGACGAGCGCGGCCAACCATCCCGGGGGCGCCTCCTCGTCGTCGTCGAGAAAGGCGACGAGCTCGCCCGACGCCACGGCGAGCCCGCTGTTGCGCGCGGTCGCCACGCCTGGCTCCGCTTCGTGCACGAAGCGGAGCGGGAAGGGCGCCTCGGCCGCAAGCGTCTGCACCCCCGGTCCCGCCGAGCCTTCCGGAGAATTGTCCACCACCACCAGCTCCAGCGCGCCCGCGTCCGCCTGGGCGAACACGGAGCGGACCGCCCGCGCCAGGCTCTCGGGCCGGCGCAGGGTTGGCATGACGATGCTGATCACGGGGCTGATCACGGGGCTGATCACGGGGCTGATCACGGGGCTAATGGCGGGGCTGGGGCCGGGATTGATGTCGGGCGGGCTCACAGGACTTCTGCATAACAGGCTGCACGATAGGTCTTCGCGGCCGCCACCCGCAGCTTCAAGGGCACGGCCGTGGCCACGGCCAGCCGCTTCAGCATCGGCCGCCACAGGCGCCGCAGCGGCGCCCGGCGCAGCACCCGCGCGGCGCGGAAGCTGGCGTAACGGGCCACGATCTCCGGGTGGGCCTGAAGCACCCGGGCGAAGTTGCCGGCGGACTGCTCGTATTTGCGCGTGAGCGTCTCGGCCGTGTCCAGGCCCAGGTGCGTGGCGGTGTTGTCGATGTGCAGGATGGGCCAGCGGCGGCCCACCCGCATGGCCCACTCCACATCCTCCCAGCCCCAACCGGTGAAGCTCTCGTCGAAGCGTTCGCTGTCGAACACCTCGCGGCGGACCAGGAGATTGCTGGTGAAGACGTGCTTTTCCGGGGCTCGCGAACGGTGTGCGGCGGGCAGGCAGTCCGACCCGCGCGACATCGCCTGATGCAGCACGGTGTGCGGCGTCACCGGCGCGCCGTCCACGGTGAAGCCGCCAAAGGCGACCGGCGCCTCCACATGCGTCCATCGCTGCAGGAAGTCCTCGCCGTCGGGCAGCATGTCGCTGTCCAGGAACAGCAGGCGCTGGGATCGGGCGTGGCGGGCGAGGCGGTTGCGGCCGCGCGCGCGGCCCTCGTTGGGCACGCTGACCAGCCGCGCCGGCGCGCGCAGAACGGCCACATCGGCGGCCACGGCGCCCGCCCGGACCCGGTCCGGGTCGCCGTCGTCGAGCACCACGATTTCGATCCGGCCGTCGAGCCCGGCGGCCTGCCGATCGAGCACCTGGAGCAGCGGGCGTGGATCATCGCCGTGAAAGGGGATCAGCACGGACAGGGTGGGCTCCGGGCCCGCCCACGACGGGCTCTCGGTGGTATGCTCTTTCATGCCGTCCTCGCGCACAGGCCGCTCCGCAGGCGCCCGAGACGCTCGCGGAGGTGAGCGTCCAACAGGAGCATCACCGCGGCGTAGGTCGCCGCGCCCACGGCCGCCTTGCCAAGCAGTTCAAGCCAGCCTCCGGGCGAGGGCAGGGCCGCCACGCAGGCCGCCATCACGCCCGAGGCCAGCCCGGCGCGCGCCAGCGCCGTCCAGGGAACCGGCAGGATCAGCACGGTCCGGCCCAGGGTCGCCGACAGCAGCGCGCCCAGCGCATAGCCGATGGTGGTGGCCCAGGCCGCGCCGATCAGGCCGAAGCGCGGCACCAGCAGGACGTTCAGCCCGATGCTGAGCAGGGCGGGCGCCATCATCACGCCGACCAGCAGTCCGGTGCGGCGCCCCAGGGTGAAGGCCTGGCCGAAATAGTGCGTGTGCAGGCCGGCGAAAAAGGCCGCCATTGCGATCAAGGGCGTCACGGACGCCGCCTGCGCCCTGAGCTCCTCGCCCACCAGGATGCCGATCAGCGGCTCCGAAACCAGCGCCAAGCCCGTTGCCGCCGGCAAGGCCAGCCAGATCAGCAGTTCGCCCTGCTCGCGAGCCGCGCGGGTCAGCGCCTCCGGCCCGCCGCGCTCGAGCGCGGCCACCAGCGCCGGCCCCCCCGCAAGGCTCAGCCAGACGAACAGCACGTCCAGCAGCCGGTTCCCGACCGAATAGCCCGCGTGGTAGGCGCCCACGCTGGCCTCGTCGAGGAAGGTGGCGATAAGAAAGCGGTCGGCCGTGGCCAGGGCCAGCGAGGCGACCAGCGCCAACGCCACGGGCAGGCCGTAGCCGATGTTGCGCCGGAGCCGCTCGGGATCGATCCCGCCGCCCCGGGCGCGTCGCATCTCGCCCGGCCAGAACCAGGCCAGGCAGGCGGCCACCAGGACGCCGTAGCCCGCCAAGGGCGCCGCGCCTCCCCAGCCGGCCAGGGCCAAGGCCATGCCCGCCAGGAACCCTCCGCCCGTGATCACGATGTCGATGGTGGCGAACCCGCGCACGTCGCCGGTGGCGCGCATGCGCTCCATCACCAGCCGCAGCGCGCTTTTCAGAGCGAAAGCGAGCACGCCGGCCCCGACGGCCAGCTTCAGGTCCGGATCCAGCGGCAGCAGGAGCAGGAGAGGCGCGCCCAGCGTCAGCACAACTGCAACCATGATCCACACCGCCCGGTGCAGGGTTCGCAGATGCGTCGCCAGCCCACCGCCCGCGGTTTCGGCCGCGGTGAATCGGGCGGTCGCCGCCTCGTTCCATGTCAGGAAGATCGTCTGGCTCAGCGCGCCCACGGAGTAGGCCAGCGCGTAATGTCCATAGGCTTCGGGCGTGAGCAGCCGGGTGAAGGCGATCACCGCCCCGAAGCCCGCCAGCGCCTGCACGATCTGCACAGGCAGGTAGCCCATCACCCCTCGCCAGAACATGCGCGCCTTTTCCCTAGCCGAGCTCGAGCCTTATCGCGCCGCCCGTTGCGGAGCCGTGAAGGCTTCAGCGGATCGCCGCCTTGTCGCCCAGCAGGCGCGGCACGGTGACCAGCACGATGTAGAGGTCCAGCCACAGCGACCGCCGCTCGATATACTCCACGTCCAGCGCCACCCGGGCGGCCACCTCCTCCGAGGTGTGCACCGGACCGCGCGAGCCATGGATCTGCGCCCATCCCGTGATGCCGGGCTTGATCCGGTGCCGGTGGGCGTAGTGGGCCACCAGCTTGGAGGCTTCCGCCTCGCCCGTCATCATTCCGATGGCATGCGGGCGGGGCCCCACCACGCTCATCTCGCCACACAGCACGTTGAAGATCTGCGGCAGTTCGTCGAGGCTCGTCTTGCGGATGAACCGACCGACCCGGGTGACCCGGTCATCATCCTTGGTCACCTGGCGCCGCGCGGTGGCGTCCGAGGCCTCCACGCGCATGGAGCGGAACTTCCACACGGTGATGACTTCGTTGTTGAAGCCGTGCCGCTTCTGCCGGAACAGGATCGGCCCCGGGCTGTCGAGTCGCACCGCCAGGGCCACCGCCGCGAACAGGGGCGCGGTCAAGAGCAGGCCGATCACGGCCAGCACCACGTCCTGCACCCGCTTGCCGAAGGCGCGGCTGTCGTCGCTGCGCCGTCCGTCCACAAAGGCCAGGGGCGCGTCCGTGATCCGCTCCAGCGAGCGCCCGTCGCCGGGAAGCAGCAGGGTCACCTCATTGGGCAGGTTGCGCAGCCGGTCCACCAGGGCCCGCGTGCGGGCCTCCGTGGCGTCGGTGACGGTGATCACGATCCGGTCCACATAGGGCAGCAGCCGGTGCTCCAGCAGCGCCTCGAGGTCGCCCAGCACCGGCACGCCATGCAGCGTCACCGGCGCGCGCGCCGCCCGGTCGTCGAACACGCCCAGCACCGACACCTCTCGGGTGGCGAGCGCCGCCTCGATCAGCCGGCCGGCGGCGGGGGTGGCCCCCACGAACACCAGATTGGGCGTCATTCGCCCGTTGCGCCGCCAGGCCCGGGTCAGGTCGTAGGCGCCCAGGTGGAGCACACCCACGAGCAAGGCCGCCGATCCCGTCCAGACCAGCACGGCCGGCGCGCTGCGTCCGTCGGTGAACAGCCAGGCCGCCGCGAGCGCAGCGACGCCGGCCGCCGCGAAGGCCGTGGTCACCCGCAGGAGATGGCCCAGCGGCCGCTCCGAGCGGTTGTAGGCATAGGCGGCCGAAGCTCGAAGGCCGATCGCCGCGGCCACCGCCCCCACCACGAAAGGCGCCACATGGCCCAGCTCCGTGGTGAGGAGGGGACCTCCCGCCGCCCCGCCGGCCGCCAGCACGGCCAGCACGGTCAGCACGATCAAGTCCAGGCTTTGGAACGCCCTGGCCGCCGTCAGCGGGCCGATGCGTGAGCGCACCGGCACCAGTCGTGCAGGCCGCAGCGGGCCCCGTGCACGCCGGCCCTGGACCAGCCTGAGCCGGGGCGTCTCGGCAGGGATGGGACGAACGCTTTCGGGCGGGTTTGCAGCGGCGGAGACAGGGCGCGACATGACGGTTCACAGTTGAGCGGCGGGGCGAACAGCTCGCCTCACGCGTGTTGTCCGCGGTCATGCAAGTCGCGCGCCGGTCCACTCCCGGCGGTTTGGTCGCCGCGTACGACGACACGGGCGCATCCGCCGGGTCGTCTTCGCGAAAGCCTTCGCCGCCCAGCGGACGGTCGCCGTACACCGAGGACGGTGAGGCGTAGACTAGGCGCCTCACGCGGTGGTGACGGCACGCCTCCAGCACCGCCAAGATGCCCCGCCAGATTGGCCCGCTCATAGGCGAAGGGGTGGTCCAGCGACCAGCGCACCCCCGCCTGCGCCGCCAGGTGCACCACCCGGTCCACCCCGCCCCGCTCGAGGCGGTCGGCGACCACGCCCGGATCGGCGATGTCGCCCCGCACCATCTCGAAATCGGGACGCCCCGCCAGCCGTTCGGCCCGCGCCTGTTTCAGTTTGGGATCGTAGTAGCGGTTGAATTCGTCCAGCACCCGCTCGCCGCGCGCGAGCAGCCGCTCGGCCACATGGTAGCCGATGAACCCCGCCGCTCCGGTGACCAGAACCGTCATGCCGGGGGTCCTAACGTCGACCGCCTCCAAACGAAAGCGGGGCCCCGAAGGGCCCCGCTCCAGCTCAAGCTGTACACCCGCGAGGGCGCAGCCTCCGGCCTACACGCCCGGCACGGGCGGGGCGTCCGGATCGTCCTCATGGACCTCGACCAGGCCGCGACCGAGATGGCTGCGGGACCGGCTGTAGAGGAAGTAGATCACCATGCCGACGGCCCCCCAGACGGGCAGCACCAGCATCGCCGCCGTTGGCAGGTTGAAGAACAAGAACAGGCAGCCCGCGATGGTGGCGGGAGCGACCAGCCAGATCAGCGGCGTCTTGAACGGTCGGTGCCGGTTCTTCTCCGTTCGCCGCAGGATCAGCACCGCGATCGCCACCATCATGAACGCGTAAAGCGTGCCGGCGTTGGCGATGTCCGCGAGCTGCCCGACGGGGAGAAAGGCCGCGGCGAACGCCACCGCCGCGCCGGTGGCCATGGTGACGATGTGCGGGGTCTTCCACTTGGGATGCACACGGCTCAGAACGTCCGGGAGCAGCCCGTCGCGGCTCATCACGAAGAAGATCCGCGTCTGGCCGAAGATCAGCACCAGGATCACGGACGGCAACGCCAGGAAGGCGGCGATGCCCAGCATGTTCCCGACGGCTCCGAACCCGATCTGACGCAGGACGTGAGCCAGGGCTTCGTTGGAGCAAACCAGGGCGTCGGCGTATTGCGGCAGAGCGCATTGCCGCGCCAGCTCTTCCGATCCAGCCGGGAAGGGCACGCCGTTCGGCCCCATGACCGGCTGGCCGCCAATCGTTCCAACTGCGCCGGCCGCCACCAGGATGTAGACGATGGTGCAGAACAGCAGCGAGCCGATCAGGCCGATGGGGACGTTGCGTTGCGGGTTCTTGGTCTCCTCGGCCGCGGTGGAGACGGCGTCGAAGCCCACATAGGCGAAGAAGATCGTGGCCGCCGCGCCGACCGCGCCCACGCCCGTGCCGAAGCCGCCGAACACGCCGGCGGGCAGGAAGGGGTTGAACTTGGCCATGTCGAACTGCGCCGAGCTCAGGGTGAGGATGACGAAGGCCGTGAGCGCGAGGACCTTGATCGCCACCAGCACCGCATTGACCTTGGCGCTCTCGCTGGTGCCCCTGACCAGCAGGGCGGTGACCAGCAGTGCGATGAGCACCGCGGGAAGATTGATGAAGCCGCCGGGCGCCCCGCCCAGCGCCAGGGGTCCGGCCGCCAACCATGGCGGTAGCTGAACCCCCAGGAACTCGTTCAGGATCGTTCCGCTGAAATACCCGGACCAACCCACCGACACCGCCGAGGCCGCCACCGCGTACTCCAGCACCAGGGCCCAACCGACGGTCCACGCCAGTATCTCGCCCATCACCGCGTAGGTGTATGTGTAGGCCGAGCCCGCGACCGGGGCCATGGAGGCGATCTCCGCGTAGCAGAGCGCCGCCACGATGCAGATCAGGCCGGCGATCACGAACGCCAGCATCAGGCCGGGCCCCGCCTTTTGGGCGCCGGCCGCGGTCAGCACGAAGATGCCCGTGCCGATAACGCAGCCGATCCCGAACAGGGTCAGCTGGAACCAGCCTAGGGTGCGGTGGAGGGATTTCTTCTCCGCGGTCGCCAAGATGGCGTCGAGCGGTTTGACCCGGTCAAGAATCATCGCGTCGGCCCTCCCTGCCGTTGCACACCGTCTCCCGCTGATTTCACCGGGTGGATTCCATGATGGAGCGTGCAGCTCCCGCCTCGCCGTGTCGGCGTTGTTGCGGTCATCTAAGCGTCTTCCCCCGATAATCCGGTCGGCTCTGCGGCCGATCCCTCAGCCGCCGACGTGACCTGGTTCTCTGCGGTCGGTCAAGCCTGTCTTCTCCTCTCCCCGCGATGTGGGGAGAGGGGGTAAGCAGGATCTGTGACTCTCCCCATCCACGCCGTCCTGCCCGAACTCACCGCAACCCTGGCCGCGGCCCCGAACGCCGTGCTCGTGGCTCCGCCCGGAGCGGGCAAGACCACCGTCGTTCCGCTGGCCCTTCTCGACCAGCCCTGGGCTGAGGGCCGCATCATCGTCCTCGAACCCCGCCGACTGGCCGCCCGGGCCGCCGCCCGACGCATGGCCCAGACCTTGGGGCAGGCGGTGGGCGAGACGGTGGGTTACCGCGTCCGCGGCGACAGCCGCGTCTCGGCCCGCACCCGTGTGGAGGTCGTCACCGAAGGCGTGTTCACCCGCCTCATCCTGGATGATCCCGCCCTGGAGGGAATCTCCGCCGTTCTCTTCGACGAGTTCCACGAACGCAGCCTCGACGCCGACCTGGGGCTCGCCTTTGCGCTCGACGCTCAATCGGTGCTCCGCCCCGATCTTCGTCTGCTGGTCATGTCCGCCACCCTGGACGGCGCCCGCGTGGCCGGCCTGCTCGGCCCAGGGAACCAGCCGGCGCCGGTCGTCCGCAGCGAAGGCCGCGCCTTTCCGGTCGAGACCCGCCACCTCGGGCGCGATCCGGCGCTCCCCGCCGAAGACCAGGTCTCCCGCGCCGTACGCCAGGCCTTGGCCGACGAGCCCGGCTCCCTCCTCGTCTTCCTGCCCGGCCAGGCCGAAATCCGCCGCGTCGAACGTCAGCTCGCCGAGTGCCTTCCGTCCGACGCCATCCTGGCCCCGCTCTACGGCGCGCTCACTCCGGCCGAACAGGACCGCGCGGTTGATCCCGCGCCGTCCGGCCGCCGCAAGGTCGTTCTGGCCACCTCCATCGCCGAGACCAGCCTGACCATCGAGGGCGTGCGCGGGGTGGTGGACAGCGGCCTCTCCCGCGAGCCCCGTTTCGACCCCGCCTCCGGCCTGACGCGACTGGTGACCGTGCGCGTCAGCCAGGCCGCCGCCGACCAGCGCCGCGGCCGCGCCGGCCGCACTCAGCCCGGCGTCTGCTGGCGCCTGTGGAGCGAGCCGGAGACCCGCGCGCTTCGCCCCTTCTCCCGCCCGGAGATCCTCGACAGCGACCTGTCGCGCCTGGCCCTGGACCTGGCCGGGTGGGGCGCCCGCGACGCCGCCGCCCTGGCTTTCCTGGATCCGCCGCCCCCGGCGGCCCTGGCCGAGGCCCGCGCCTTTCTGCAGCGCATCGCCGCCCTGGACGGGGAGGGGACCTTGACCCCTCACGGCCGCACGATCGCCCGTCTTCCGCTTCCGCCGCGCCTGGCCCACATGGTCGTCCGCGGCGCCGAGTCCGGGGCCGCCCACCTCGCCGCCTCCGTGGCCGCCGTCGTCTCCGAGCGGGGCCTCGGCGGGGACGACCCGGACCTCCAGACGCGCCTTGACCGCCTTCGGCGCGACACCTCTTCGCGGGCGAAGGACGCCCGCGCCCTCGCGCAACGCTGGGCCGACCTCGCCGGCGGCTGCAACAACCGCCGCTCTCCCCGGGAGCGGCCGGGGAGAGCGGGACAGGAGGGGAGGAGGCCGACCGAGGACCCCCTCACCCCCGCCCACCTGCTCGCGCTGGCCTACCCCGGGCGCATAGCCAAGGCCCGCGGCGCCCCTGGCGAATACCGGCTGGCCTCGGGCCGCGGCGCCCACCTCGACCCCGCCCACCCCCTGTCCCGCCAGCTCTGGCTGGCCGTGGGCGAACTCGGCGGCGGCGGCGCGCGCGACCGCATCCTGCTGGCCGCCCCGCTCGATCCCGACCGGATCGCGGAGGACTTCGCCGACCAGCTCACCACCACTGAAACCCTGGACGCGGACGCCGCGGGCCGTCTGCGAGCGCACCGCATCACCCGGCTCGGCCGGCTGGATGTTGTAACCCGGACCATCCCCGCGGATCCGGCTCTGATGCGCCGCGCCCTGCTCGACCGGGTTCGAAGGGAGGGCCTCGCCGCCCTTCCGCCCAGCGAAGCTCTGGAAAAGCTCCGCGCGCGGGTGGGTTTCCTGCGGCGGGCTGCGGGACAGGAGGCCTGGCCCGATCTCTCCGAGGCCGTTCTCCTGGCCCGCGTCGAGGACTGGCTCGAGCCGCTGTTGGAGGGACGCACCAGTCTGGCCCAGGTGCCGCCGCCCGAGCTGGCGGAGGCCGTGGCCGGTCTCCTGCCGTGGGAGCGCCGCCGCGACCTGGATCGCCTGGCGCCCACCCATTTCGAGGCGCCCACGGGCTCTCGCCTCCCCATCGACTACAAGGCCGAAGGCGGCCCCGGGGTCGCTGGCCGGGTTCAGGAGCTGTTCGGCCTGGCGGCCCACCCCACGATCGCCGGTGTCCCGCTCCGGCTGGTCCTGCTCTCTCCCGCCCACCGCCCCATCCAGACCACCGCGGACCTGCCCGGCTTCTGGCGCGGCTCCTGGGGCGCAGTCCGGGCGGAGATGCGCGGCCGCTATCCCCGCCACCCTTGGCCCGAGGACCCCGCCGCCGCTCCTCCCACCACCCGAGCCAAGCCGCGGAGTTGAAGAGGGGCGGACTGCAAGCTCGGGCCTCTCACTCCGGCAGGGCGGCGTAGATCATGATCCCCGTCGCCACCGCCAGGTTCAGGCTGTCCGCGCGCCCTCGCATGGGAATCTTGACGTTGACGTCGCAGGCGGCGGCCAGTTCCGGCGTCAAGCCCGCCTGCTCATTGCCCATCAGCAGCAGCGTCGGCCGCCGGTACTCCGCGCTGCGATGATCCACGGTGGCCTGCAGCCGCGTTCCCACGACGGCGCCCGGCCAGCGCCGCCGCCAGGCGAGGAACTCGCTCCGGTCCGCGCGCGCGATCGGCAGGGCGAAGATAGACCCCATGGTGGCCCGCACGCCTTCGACCGAGTACGGATCCACGCAGTCGCCCACCAGGATCACGCCCCCGCACCCCGCCGCGTCCGCCGTCCGGATGATGGTTCCCAGATTGCCGGGATCACGCACCGCTTCCAGCGCCACCCAGGTCGCGGCCGCCTCCGGCCGCAGCGCCTCCAGCGCCGCGAACCGTTGCTCGAACACGGCCACCACCGTTTGCGGGTTGTCCCGCTTGGAGACCTTCTCCAGCACCTCGCGCGTGACCTCGACGGCCTCGCCGCCGTCCGCCTGCGCCGCCGCCGCCACCCGCAGGAGGACAGGGTGTGTCGCCATCTCCGCCGTGTGCATCACGATCCGCGGCGGGAATCCCAGCTGCACCGCCTCGGCCACGATCTTCAAACCCTCGGCCAGAAAACGCCCGCTCTCCTCGCGCGCCTTGCGCAGGTGCAGGGCGCGGACGGCCTTCACCGTTTCATTGGTCAGGGAGGAGATGACCCGGCTCACCGCGTCCACCGCGCGAAGAAGCTCAGGCCCACCGCTCGCCCGCCCCGCTCTTCCTCCAGCGCCAGTTCGCCCCAGTTAATCCGTCCTCCCCGCTCGCCCAAGGCGCCGGCCAGGGCATGGCCCAGGGAGAGACCCGAAAGCCGCTCCGCATAGCCGTTCAACAACAGGAAGCCCGCGTCAGGCTCCAGCAGCGTGGCGCAATCGGCCAGCATTCCCGGCAGGTCCTCGAACAGCTTCCAGGTCTCTCCTCCCGGCCCCCGCCCGTACTTCGGCGGATCCAGGATGATTCCGTGGTAGCGCGATCCCCGCTTCACCTCCCGAGCTACGTATTTGCGCGCGTCCTCCACGATCCAGCGCGTGGGCAGGGCCTCCATCCCCGACAGCGCTGCATTCTCCCGCGCCCAGCCCACCGCCCGCTTGGAAGCGTCCACATGCGTCACCGCCGCGCCGGCCGCCGCGCACACTAGGCTCGCCACCCCGGTATAGCCGAACAGGTTCAGGACCTTGGCCCCGCGCGGCATCGCCCGCACCGCCCCGTCCAGCCATCCCCAGTTCGCCGCCTGCTCGGGAAAGAAGCCCAGGTGGCGGAAAGCGGTGAACCGCCCTTTGAAGCGCACTCCGCCCCAGACCAGCGGAAAAGGCCCCGGCTCCCCCTCCCGCCGAAACCGCCACCGCCCCGCCTCGTCCTCGTCGCTGGCCGAGGCGTCGAAGGTCGCGTCCGCCCGCGCCCAGGCCGCTGGGTCGGCCGGGACCCACACGCACTGCGGCTCCGGACGCACCACGGTATGGGGCCCGAACCGCTCCAGCTTGCGCCCCCCGCCGCTGTCCAGCAGCGCGTAGTCCGCCCAGGCGCGGGTGCGCATCACAACGGGGTCCGGCGCGAGCTGGGGCAGGGAGGCAGGCATGGTGCGGCCCCTAAGCGGTCAGCCCGCCTCGCGTCCAGACGCAACGGGCCGCCTGGGCGCGCTTCGATTGGAGCCGCGCCACGGCGGCGGCCCCCCGGGCGCGGTTCAGCTGCAGCTTGACCTTACGAAGATTTCATCGGAGCCGGCGCCTCCATCGGGGGCCTCCGAGGGCTCCTAGAATCAGATGCGTCGCTTTGGACGCCAGGAGGTTGCTATGGCGGAGAACATCCTCGTCCCCTTGATCCTGTTCGGTTCGCTCGCCGCCATGGTGATCGCGCCCTTCTATTTCCGCTCGCGGGACAGGACGAAGCTGCTGGACACGGTGCGCACGGCCTATGACCGCGGACAGCCTGTGCCGCCGGAGTTGATCAACGCCCTTCAGGCCAGGCAGGCCTCCCTCCAACCGTCGCCGGAGCGCGACCTCCGCAACGGGATCATCTGGCTGGCGGTGGGTCTGGGTTTGGCCATCTTCGCAGTGCTCATGAGCTTCGAGGAGGACGACGCGATCTTCCCCCTCCTGGGCATCGCCAGCATCCCCGGCACGGTTGGGCTCGCCTTGATCGTCCTGAGCTTCATCGGCCGCGATCGCCGACCCTGACCGCCGCGGTCTCGGGAGCGCCTCGATGAACAGGGACGCAGTCCAGAGCCTGCACGATCTGGAGCTGGCCGCTTTGGCGACTGCGGGGGACCGCCGCGCCTTTGGCGAACTGGTGCGGCGTCACAACGCCGGGGTGCGAGGGGTTTTGCTGCGGATGGGAGCCGATCCGGCCACGGCGGACGACGTCGCCCAGGACGCCTTCATCACCGCCTTTTCCCGCATCTCGGAGTTCCGCGGCCAAGGCGCCTTCCCAGGCTGGGTGAAGCGGATCGCCGCGCGGCGGTATTTGAAGCGCACCCGTCGCCGCGCGCCGGAGCCGGAGCCGGAGGCCGGAGGCTGGGGCGGCGAGGGGGAGAGCGCGGCGCGCATGGACCTTGACCAGGCCCTGGCGGGTCTGCCCGAAACCGAGCGGATCTGCGTCACGCTTTGTTACGGTGCAGGCTTCTCCCACTCAGAGGCCGCAGCCACCTTGGACCTGCCCTTGGGCACGGTGAAATCCCATGTCAAACGTGGTTTGGATAGGCTCCGGATCCGGCTCGGGCCGCCCGCGGCCGACAAGGAACGGGCGCATGTCTGACTTCGAATTCGAAGCCCGCCTCGAGCGGATGTTCTCTCAGCCGCCGCGCGTCACCGACCCCGGCCTGTTCGCGACGCGGGTGCAGGCGCGGCTGGAGCGGGGCTGGGCGTTCCGGCGGGTGCTCCTGGGGGCAGCGGGAGGGGTGGGGGGCGTGGTGGCCGCGAGCCAGGCCTTCGGCTCCGGCCTGCTCTCCCGCCTCGGCCAGGTCCAGGCGCCCGTGAAGCCGCTGATCGCGGAGCTTCGATCCGAACGCTTGTCGGCCGGAAACGATTGGAGCGCTCTTGCCGGCAGCGGCGAAGTGATCTGGATCGCCGCCGCCATGCTGGCCCTGACGGTGGGCATCGCCGCCACAAGGCTTTCCGACACCTTCTGAAGTCCGTCGCCCAAATCTGGACACCCCAGGCTGTTGGGGAACACCGAGCGCAGCTGCGTTGCCGCGCGACGGCGGCCCCGCTAGGGTCGCCGACTTTCCGGAGTTCAAACAACCTTGGCCGACGTTTTCGAAGAAGTCGAAGGGCAGCTGCGCGCGGAGCGCTACCAGTCCCTCGGTCGCAAGTTGCTTCCTTGGCTGATCGGGGCCGCCGTTCTGGCCTTGGTGATCAGCCTGGCCGTGTACGGCTGGAACCAGTACCGGATCCGGGCCGCCGAACAGGCCTCGATCGACTACGCCGCCGGCCTGCAAGCGGTGGGAGCCAACAACCGGGCCGAAGCCGAGCGTCGCTTCGCGGCCGCCGCCCAGTCGCGGTCCGACGCCTACCGCTCCCTGGCCCTGATGCAGCGCGCCGGCCTGCGCGTCGAGGACAACAGGCCGCGCGAGGCGGTGCCGCTGCTGGACGAGGCGGCCGAGGCGGCTCCGGGGCCGCTTCTGGCCGACGCGGCCGCCCTCAAGGCCGCCTTCCTGGTCATGGACTATGCGCCGCTGAACGAGATCGAGCGCCGTTTAAACCCGCTCCGGGAAGAAGGTCGGCCTTACCGCAGCGCGGCCCGCGAAGCCTGGGCCATGGCGCAGATCGGAGCAGGCAGGCCCGTAGAGGCCCGCCGCGAGTTCGTGGTGCTGTCGCAAGCCCTGGACACCTCCGAAGGCGCCCGCGCCCGGGCCGAGGCCATGATCGCGGCCATCGACTCCGGCGCGGCCGCCCAGGCGCCCGCCATTCTTCGGGCCGTCCCCGCGGCCGCGCCCATCCAGCCCCAAGCCGCTCCGGTCCCCGCGCGATGATCCCCCAACCTTTGTCGCGCGGCGCCCTGGCCGTGGCCTTGATGTTGTCCGTCGCAGGCTGTTCCACGCTGGGCCGGCTCAATCCGCTCGGGCGCGACAAGGGTCCCGGCGCACGGGCCTCGGAAGGCGAGCGGGTGTCCGTCATCGCCTTCGACCAGACGGTCACCCCGGCGGAGGCGCTCAAGGGCGTGGCGTTCGAGATCCCACCGCCGGTGCTCAACCCGGCCTGGCCCCAGCCGGGCGGGACGCCCGAGCAGCCGCTGGCGCACGTCCAGGCCGCGCCGGAGCTGGCGATCGCTTGGCGCCGCCGCATCGGCGAGGGCACATCGCGGGGCAATCAGGTCACGGCGACGCCGATCGTCGCGGACGGACGCGTCTACGCCATGGACGGCCAGGCCACCGTGAGCGCGCACGACGCCACGAGCGGCGCGCCGGTGTGGCGCGTGGACCTGACGCCCCGGGAACGACGGGATCAAGAGGCTTATGGCGGGGGCTTGGCCTTTGCGGACGGCCGCGTCTACGTCAGCTCCGGATTCCGCTTCGTGGCGGCGCTGGACGCGGCCACGGGCGCCACCGTCTGGCGCACCCCCGTGGAGGCGCCCATGCGCGGAGCCCCGACCGTGGCGGCCGGCCGCGTCTTCGCCGTCAGCGCCGACAACGAAGTGTTCGCCTTTGACGCGCGCACGGGCGCGGAATCCTGGAGCTATCAGGCCCTGATCGAGCCGGCGCGCTTCGCCATCGCCTCCAGCCCTGCGGTGGCCGGGGATACGGTGGTGGCGCCGTTCGCTTCCGGCGAACTGGTGGCTCTGAGGGCGCAGAACGGCAACGAGTTGTGGACGGACGTGCTGTCGCGGGCCAGCCGCACCAACGCCCTGTCGGAGCTTCGCGACATCGCGGGGCGGCCTGTGATCTACCAGGGCGACGTGTTCGCCACGAGCAACTCCGGCGTCTTCTCGTCGACCGACCTGCGAACGGGAGCCCGTCGATGGAGCCTGCCGGTGTCGGCCTTGACCACCCCATGGCCCGCCGGCGACGTGGTTTATGTGATGTCCAAGGCCGGCGAGCTGATCTGCGTGGCGCGCGACTCCGGCCAAGTCTACTGGTTGACGGACCTGAACGCGGGGCGCGTCCGCAAGGAGGGCGGCTTTCTCGGCTTCTTCGACCGGGAGGTCAGGCCCACCTGGTCGAGCCCGCTGCTGGCCTCCAACCGGCTGATCACCGTCTCCACCGACGGCGTCGCGGTGGCGGCCGATGCTCGAACCGGAGCGGTCCAGAAGACCGTGCCATTGGGTTCGCCGGCCTTCATCGCCCCGGTCGCCGCCGGCGGGACCATCTATGTCGTCACGGAGGAAGCGGAGTTGATCGCGCTTCGCTAGGATCGGGCGCATGACCCTGAAAGTGGCGATCGTGGGCCGCCCCAATGTGGGCAAGTCCACTCTGTTCAACCGGCTCGCGGGCAAAAAGCTCGCGATCGTCGACGACCGTCCGGGCGTGACCCGCGACCGGCGCTACGCCCTTGGCAGCATCGGCGACATCGAGCTGGAGCTGATCGACACCGCAGGCTTCGAGGACGTCGAGGACGAGAGTCTCGAGGCGCGCATGCGCGCGGGGACCGAGCGGGCCGTGGACGAGGCGGACGTGGTCCTCTTCGTGTTCGACACGCGCGAGGGCGTGACCCCGCTGGACCGCATCTTCGCCGAACAGGTCCGCCGGCGCGACAAGCCGGTGATCCTGCTGGCCAACAAGGCCGAGGGCAAGACGGCCGAAGCCTTGTCGGCCGAAGCCTATGCGCTGGGCCTGGGCGAGCCGATCCTGATCTCGGGCGAGCACGGGGTGGGCCTGAGCGACCTGTACGAGGCCCTGGTTCCGTTCGAGCACCTCGGGACCGACGAGGAGGACGATCCCGACAAGCCGGTCCTGATCGCCATCGTAGGGCGGCCCAACGCGGGCAAGTCCACCCTGGTCAACCGGCTGATCGGCGAGGAGCGCATGCTGACCGGCCCGGAGGCGGGGATCACCCGGGACTCCATTCCGGTGGACTGGGAATGGGAGGGCCGCAAGGTCCGCCTGGTGGACACGGCGGGTCTGCGGCGCAAGGCGCGGGTGCAGGAGAAGCTGGAGAAGCTGTCCACCTCCGACACCATTCGAGCGGTGACCTTCGCCGAGGTGGTGATCCTGGTCATGGATGCCGAGAACGCCTTCGAGACCCAGGATCTGCAGATCTCGGACCTGGTCGAGCGGGAGGGAAGGGCGCTGGTCTTCTGCCTGGCCAAGTGGGACCTGGTCGAGGAGCCTCAGGCGCGACTGGCCGAGCTGCGTGAGCGCGCGGACCGGCTGCTGCCGCAGGTGCGCGGGACGCCGCTGGTGGCTTTGTCCGCGGAAACGGGGCGGGGCGTGGACCGGCTGATGCCGGCGGTGTTCAAGGCCCATCGGAACTGGTCGGCCAAGGTCAAGACGCGGGACCTGAACGACTGGCTGCGGCTCATGGTGCAGAGGCATCCGCCGCCCGCCGTCAACGGCCGGCGGGTCAAGCCCAAGTACATGGCCCAGCTCAAGGCGCGGCCGCCCAGCTTCGTCCTGCTGGCCAGTCGGGCGGACGCTCTGCCCGAGAGCTGGAAGCGCTATCTGGTGCACGGGCTCAGGGAGAGCTTCGATCTGGCGGGCGTGCCGATCCGGCTCACAGTGCGGCAGGGCGCCAATCCCTATGCGGATGGAGCCGAGGCGCCCTCGCCGCGTGCGGGAGACAAGCCTGCGGCGCCCAAGCCGGCGCGCCCCCCGCGCAAGCCGGGGCCTTATAAGCCGGGGCCCAAGCCCGCCCACCCGGGCCGGGTGCGCGCCAAGCCCGTCGGATCGTCAGGACCGCGGCGGCCTTCGGGGCGGTGACCCGTGGCTTCGGTCGTTGAGCAAAACGGCCGATTGCGCTCTTCGCGGCTCAACGGGCGGTGCGCGTAAGATAGCAGCCTCTTCTCGGCCGTGAGCGGGGCGTCACGCCCTTGGGCTTGGCGGCACGACCCCTCCTGGCGGGTCGCGGTCTGCCCGCAGGAGTTCGAGGATGGCGGGGGCGTGCGCCTCGGGCAGGGGGAGCGTTTCAGGGTCCTCGCCCGGAAAGGCTTCGGCGCGCATGCGGGTGCGGGTGCGGCCTGGATTGTAGAGCGCGACGCGCACGGCCGTGTTGGCCACTTCGTCGGCATAGGTCCGGACCAGGGCTTCGAGCCCCGCCTTGGACACGGCGTAGGGCCCCCAAAAGGCGCGGGGCTCCGCCGCCACGCCGCTGGTCAGGAACACGGCCCGACCCGCGTCGGAGGCGCGCAGGAGCGGGTCCATGGAGCGGATCAGGCGCCAGTTGGCGGTGAGGTTCACGGCCAGGGTCCTGGTCCAGTCCTTGGGTTCGACATGGCCCAGCGGCGACATGGGGCCCAGCACCCCCGCGGCGGCGACCAGAGCGTCCAGCCGCCCCCAGCGGTCGTAAAGGGCCGCCCCAAGGCGGTCGAGCCCGTCGCCATCCTTCAGGTCCAAGGGCACGAGCGTGGCGCCCGCCCCCGTGGCGGCGCGCACCTCGTCGTCCAGCTCTTCGAGCGCGCCCTGGTTCGTGCCGGTCGCGATCACCTGCGCTCCTGCCCGGGCGAGGGCCGCGGCCGCGGCGCGGCCGATGCCGCGAGACGCGCCGGTGACCAGGGCCACGCGGCCGGCGAGGTCGGGGGGAACGGGCAGCACAGCCTCCTTGGTCATCTCAGCCCCGCTGCGAACCGAGCGCGGCCGCGACGCCGGGCAGGGCGGGCTCCCGGCAAGCAGGCCCGGCCGGAGCCTCCGCCCGGTTAGGCCGCTTTCCGCGGCTGGGCAACGAAGGCCGCCGCCTGTCGGGACTTAGAAGCCGACCTCCAGCCCCAGTTGCGTGATCCTCGGCTCATTGGGCAGGATTCCCCGCGTGCGATCCACGATGAAGGTCTCGTCGAAAAGATTGCGCACGGACAGGAGCAGGCGGACGGGCGTTCCAGGGATGGGCGCCGAAGCGGCCAGGTTCCAGACCAGCGCCTCTTCCAGCAGGCCTCGTTGACCGTTGGGCGTGGGCGCCACGGTGTTCAGATCGTCGGCGAACATCTCTCCGGTGTAGACGGCTTCGACCTCGCCCCGGATTCCGCTCGGGGCCTCATAGCCCACCGCCGCGCGGGCCAGGATCTCGGGCGCGTAGGGAAGCCGGTTGCCGGTCACCGAAACCGCGGTGAAGCCGCCGATGGTGGAGGAACGCCGGCCTTCGTACTCCGCCGTTGGAATCCACGTCACCGAAGCTTCGGCGTAGAGGTCGCCCGCCGTGCGGCCCGCCTCCTGCGAGGAAAAGGAGAGCGCGCCTTCCAGACCTTGGTGCAAGGTTTCGCCGGCGCTGGTCAGGGTGGCGCCCAGGCCGCCCGCCACAGAGGTGGGTACGATCTGGTTCTCGAAATCCATGCGGAACAGGGTGGCCTCCAGGCGCAGGCCGGGCGCCGTCCGGGCGCGGACTCCGAACTCGCTGTTGACGCTGAGCTCTTCGTCCAGCTCGACCACGCCGCCCCCATCGGTGATCACGTCCTCCACGCGGGGCGGAGAGAAGCCGCGGTGGACGCCTGCGAAGACCGTCAGTTCCGGGCGCGGCGTCCAGGTGATCCCCGCGCCCGGGATGAGGGCCTGAAGGTCGGATTCGCCCCGGCGACCCGCAAGCTTGTTGGAGCGCTCGAAGTCTATCGTTTCATAGCGAAGCCCGCCGCTAAGCGCGAAGTCGCCCAGCCGGGCCGTGTTCTGCAGGTAGCCGGACAGCGCGCGCGCCTGGCGCACGTTCTGCTCCCGCACGCCGGCGTTGCGCCCTACGCCGGGGCTGCGGGAGGTGGGCAGGTCGCCGTTCCACTGGAACCGCTCCTGGTTTTCGGCGTGCGCCCGCAGGCCCCCCTCCGTGTGCTGGGCGGAGTCGCCCAAGGTCCAGTCCGCCGTGAGCCGGCTCTCGACGCCGAACTGGTAGTACTGCCGTAGCCGACCTTCATTGCCGCAGGTCGTGCTCAGATTGACCATCGAGCCGCACGCCGGATCGGAAGCGTCGTTGGGTCTCTGGCTCGAGTTGGACGACTGGCGCCACCAGTCCCGCTCGAAGCTCGAGCCATAGAGAACGGTGGTGAGCTTGAGGGCGTCGCTGAACCGCACGCCATGTGAAAGGGACAGGCCGTGGCGAGCCGCTTCGAATTCGTCGTTGGGAAATGGGTTGCCGCGAGGGTTCGCACGAAACTCGGCCTCGGTGAGGCCGGTGTAGGAGACTTGGCTATCCTCCTTGTAGGAGGTGAGCTTCAAGGTCATGTCCTGCCGGTCTGACAACCGGAACACGCCCTTGAGCAGCAGGTCGGCGTAGGCCAGATGCTGGTTGTCGCGAATACCGTCCGTCTCGCGGGCGGTGAAGCCGCCGATCAGGCCCAGGCGGCCCACCGTGTCTCCCCCCTGCAGCACCAGCTCCCGGGTGTTGCGGGAGCCTCCGCGCAGCACGAGCCGGCCCTCCCTCTCCTCGGGCGGGGTCGGAGTGATGTAGTTGATCACGCCCCCGACCGTATGCGGGCCGAAGACGATCTGGCCGGAGCCCTTCAGGACCTCGATGGCGGAGAACCGCTCAAGCGGGGGATGGTAGTAGGTCTCGTTGGAGCCATAGGGCGCAAAGGTCACGGGCACGCCGTCCTCCAGCAGCAGCACCTCGGACGAGCGGGTCGGGTTGAGACCGCGGAAGCCGATGTTCGGACGAAGGCCCAGGCCCTCCTCTCCGCGCGGATACAGACCCGGAACCCGGCGAAGCACGTCGTTGATGCTGAGCGGCTGCGACCGGCGGTAGTCCTCCGCGTTCAAGACGGCCACCGAGCCGGCGATATTGTTCACCCGGGCAGGCGCGATGACCACAAGTTCGGAGACGGTCTGCTCCTCCACCTCGGAGGCCAGGGCCGGGGCCTCCTCGGCCTGGGCGCCCCGAGCGGTCGCACCCGCGATCAGGACAGTGGAGACGGTGGCCAGGAGGAGTCGACGGGGCACTGAAACAGCTCTTTATTTGCGAGTAATTCTCATCCGCAGGCCTAGCTGGACGTGATGTTGCGAGTCAATCGCAAGCGGGCCGCCGGCGGGGATTTTCGGTCAGGCTTGGCTCGCCGCCGGGCGGAGCTGACCCGCAGCGGCCGGGAGCCGGCGCATGCCGTGCGGCCCATCTCTCCGCCGGGCCGCGGGAGCCGAGTTTCGACCCACGTGGTCCGCCCTGCAGGGACGGCAGGTCGACGGCAAGAGCGCCTAGGCGCTGACCAGGAAGCTCAACTGCCGCTCTGTGCTGTCTGTGCGGCCTTCGGCGTATTCCCGGTCGAGCAGGCGGGTGGGATAGTCGCCCGTGAAGTAATGGTCGGTGAACTGGGGCTGGGCGGCGTTGCGCGGGCCGGCGCCCATGGCCCAGTACAGCCCGTCCACCGACAGAAAGCCCAGGGAGTCCACCTCGAGCAGGGCCTTCATCTCGGCGTGGGTCTTGGTGGCGGCCAGCAGCCGGTCGCGGTCGGGCATGTCGATGCCGTAGAAGTCGGGGTGCAGGATGGGCGGGGAGGCCGAGCGCAGATGCACCTCTCGCGCGCCCGCCTCGCGCACCATGCGCACGATCTTGAGACTGGTGGTGCCGCGAACGATGGAGTCGTCGATCAGGACCACGCGCTTGCCTTCGAGCACGGCCCGGTTGGGGCTGTGCTTCATGCGCACGCCCAGTTCGCGCACGCCCTGGGTGGGCTGGATGAAGGTGCGGCCGACGAAGTGGCTGCGGATGATGCCGAGCTCGTAGGGCAGGGCGCTCTCGCGCGAATAGCCCAGGGCGGCGGCCACGCCCGAGTCGGGTACGGGCACGACCACGTCCGCCTCGGCGCCTTGCTCCTGCGCCAGGCGCAGGCCCATGCGTTTGCGCACGTCATAGACCGAACGGCCGTTCATGACGCTGTCGGGGCGGGCGAAGTAGACGTATTCGAACAGGCAGGGGCGAGCGCGGACCGCGGGGAACGGCCGAAGCGATTGCACGCCCGCCTCGCTGCAGACCACGATCTCGCCGTGCTCCACGTCGCGGACGAAGGTGGCGCCGATCATGTCCAGCGCGCAGGTCTCCGAGGCCAGCACGGGCTTGCCGTTCAGCTCGCCGAGCACCAGCGGGCGGATGCCCAGGGGGTCGCGGGCGCCGATCATCTTCTTGTTGGTCAGCACCACCAGCGCGTAGCCGCCTTCGATCTGCCGCAGGGCGTCGATGAAGCGGTCGATCAACTTGCCCCGGCGCGACTGGGCGATGAGGTGCAGGATCACCTCGCTGTCGGAAGTGGACTGGAAGATGGCGCCCTGCTGCACGAGCCGGGTGCGCAGGTGCAGAAAGTTCGTGAGGTTGCCGTTGTGGGCCAGGGCGACGCCGCCGGTCTCGAGGTCGGCGAACATGGGCTGGACGTTGCGAATGACCGAGGCGCCCGCGGTGGCGTAGCGGGTATGGCCGATCGCGGCCCGGCCGCGCAGGCGGTCGACGAGGTCGGGAGCGCCGAACGCCTCCCCCACCTGGCCCATGTGGCGTTCGGTGTGGAAGCGCGCCCCGTCGAAGGTGGCGATGCCGCAGGCCTCCTGGCCACGGTGCTGCAGGGAATGGAGGCCAAGGGCGGCGATGACGCTGGCGTTCTCGGCGCCCCAGACCCCGAACACGCCGCATTCAAGACGGGGCCGGTCGTCGTCGGGATCACGCTCGGACAGGGGGGGAAGGGGGATCACGCGCTCCTCCCTGAACGCCCGCTCTCGCGGGCGAAAGCCGGGGTCCAGGGCCCGGCGGCGAGGCGTGGGTCTGTGAGTCGGCGCCTTGCGGTGCGATGGGCCGCGGCTTTCGCCGGGGAGAGGGGGAGAGTGGAGGTCATCGCGTGGGCGCGTCCTCGTTGGAGACCGGAGTGTCGGAGGGATCGCGGTCGCCCGGCGCGCGGCCGTCGACAACGGCGTCGCGCAGCGCGGGGGCGAGGCCGTCGGTTCTTTCGCTTCCCTCTCGAGCGACCACGCGGAGGCCCCCTGCCGCGGCCGTGCTGAGGGGGTAGGTGGCCGCTTGCGTCATCCAGGTGGGGAGGCGTTCGGCGGGCGTGGCGGTGTGGAAGACGAGGTGGAAGACGCCGATCAGGACCAGGGCGCGCACGGCGCCGACCGCGATGCCGGCGAAGCGATCCACGCTTCCCAGCGCCTTGGTCTGATGGATGCGTTTGGTGAGGTGGGCGCCCAGCACCCGGAGCAGGATGTAGACGGCCAGGAAGACGATGAAGACGGCTACGGCGTTGCCCGCCCATTCGGGTTTGACCGCGTCGCGCGCGATCGGGCCCGTGAAGCGGACCGCGAAGACCGCGACCAGGGCGCCGCCGAGAAAGGCCAGCACGGTGACCAGCTCCCGCGTGGCGCCGCGGACAAAGCCGACCAGCCCCGAGACGAGCAGCAGCAGAACCACGGCGAGATCGAACAGGGTCACGGGCGAGGACTCACGCTTGTTCTGGGGCCGGCGCCGGTCGAGTCACCAGCTGTTGTCCCCAATTCGCCCGACGGCCTCTCCCAGACGGTTAACGCCGGACACGGCGACCGCCGCGCCGTCGGAGGCGGGGGAGGGCGCCAGCGCCCGGTTGAAGCCCAGCTTGGCGGCTTCCTTCATGCGCGCCTCCATGCGGCCCACGGGTCGAACCTCGCCCGACAGGCTGACTTCTCCGAAGACGACGCAGTCCTGAGGCAAGGGCGTGTCCAGGGCTGAGGAGGCCAGGGCGGCGGCGGCGGCGAGGTCGGCGGCGGGTTCGGTGATGCGAAGCCCTCCGGCCACGTTCAGGTAAACGTCGCGGTCGCCGAATCCAAGGCCGCAGCGGGCTTCAAGCACGGCCAGCACCATGGCAAGGCGGCCCGAGTCCCAGCCGACCACCGCGCGGCGGGGGGTGCCATAGGCGGAAGGGGCGACCAGGGCCTGGAACTCGACCAGCACGGGGCGAGAGCCTTCGATGCCGGCGAAGACCGCGGCGCCGGCGGCGCGCTCTCCCCCTTCGCCCAGAAAGAGCGCGGAGGGATTCTTCACCTCGCGGAGGCCCGCGTCGGCCATTTCGAACACCCCGATCTCGTCGGTCGCGCCGAACCGGTTCTTGGCCCCGCGCAGGATGCGGAACGGATAGCCACGCTCGCCTTCGAAGGCGAGAACAGCGTCCACCATGTGCTCGACCACCCGGGGGCCGGCGATCTGGCCGTCCTTGGTGACGTGGCCCACCAGGATCACGGCGATGTTGCGCGACTTGGCCAGCCGGACGAGCTCGCCGGCGGCGGCGCGGACCTGGCTGACCGAGCCCGGGCCGGATTCGACGGCGTCGCTCCACATGGTCTGGACCGAGTCGATGATCACCAGGTCCACGGGTTCGCGCTTCAGGCCATCGATCACGGTTCGTAGGTTGGTCTCGGCGGCGAGCTTCACCGGGGCCTGAGCGAAGCCCATGCGGTGGGCGCGCGAGCGTATCTGCTCCACCGCCTCCTCGCCCGACACATAGGCGCAGGACACCCCCCGGAGCGCCGCGGAGGCCGCGACCTGGAGGAGCAGGGTGGACTTGCCCACGCCCGGGTCGCCGGCCAGCAGGATCGCCGAGCCCGGAACCACGCCGCCGCCGCACACGCGGTCGAACTCGTCCACCCCCGTAGCGATTCGGGGCGGGGTGGGATTTTCGCTTTGCAGGCTTTCAAACGCCAGGCCCCGTTGTTTGGTGGCGCGCGTCGGAGCCATGGCGCCGGGCGGGCGCGCCGTGACCTCCTCGACCAGGGTGTTCCAGGCCTGGCACCCCGTGCATTGGCCGGACCATTTCGCGTGGGCCGTCCCGCAGGACTGGCAAACATAGGTCGCGCCGTCTCTCGCCATGGGGGCAGTCTAGTCGCTGGAACGGACGGTGAACAGGGTCAAGGCTCGGAGCGCCCGCCCATGAACTGATCCACGAGGGGGTGGCCTGAGCGGTCGACCTCGGCGGCGGAGCCCTGCCAGACAATGCGGCCGGCGTGCAGCATGGCGATGCTGTCAGCGATGCGCCGGGCGCTGGCCATGTCATGGGTGATCGACACGGCCGTGCAGCCGAGACGACGGACCTGCTCCACGATCAGGGCGTCGATGACGCCGCCCGTGATGGGGTCGAGGCCCGTAGTGGGTTCGTCGAAGAAGAGAATGTCCGGATCCGCGATGATGGCGCGGGCCAGGCCGGCGCGCTTCTGCATGCCGCCGGAGAGCTCGTTCGGACGCTGATCGGCGGCGGAGGCGGGGAGGCTGACCCGGTCCATGGCCTCCAGCGCCCGGGCCCGGGCGGCGCGACGGGGCAGGCGGTCGGCGTGAAGCAGGCGAAAGGCGATGTTCTCCCAAACCGGCAGGCTGTCGAACAGGGCGGCGCCTTGGAAGAGGAAGCCGTAACGAGGCGCGTGGGCGCCGCCGGGCGCCAGCGGCTGGCCGTCGAGCCGGACCTCGCCCCCGTCCGGGCGGAGCAGGCCGGCGGCGATCTTGATCAGGACCGACTTGCCCTGGCCCGAACCCCCGATCACGACCAGTGACCGACCGGGATCCACGGCGAGGTCCACGCCGTCCAGCACGAGCTTGTCGTCGAAGCGCTTGGAGACGCCGCGCCATTCCAGCCTGGGCTGCGCGGGTTTGGGCGTCATGCGGTGAAGACGCCCGTCAGCAGATAGTTGGCCGCGAAGATCAGCACGGCGGCGGAGACCACGGCGAAGGTCGCCGCCCGGCCCACGCCGCGCGCGCCCCCCTGCGCGTGAAAGCCATGCCAGCAGCCCATCAGGGCCACGATCAGGCCGAACACCGCGGCCTTGAGAAGGCCGGAGATCACGTCCCAGGGCTCCAGGAAGTCTAGCGTGTTGCGGATGTAGAGCCGGCCGTCGAAGTCCAGGGTGGCGGTGGCTACGAGCCACCCGCCGGCGATCCCCAGGGTGTCGGCCACGGCGGTGAGCAGGGGCAGGCTCACGATCGCGGCGGCGAGACGCGGGGCGATCAGATAGCGATAGGGGTCGGTGGACAGGGTCGCGAGCGCGTCGATCTGCTCCGTCGCGCGCATGGCGCCGATCTCGGCGGCGATGGCGGCCGATACCCGGCCGGCCAGCATGAGCGCGGCCAGCACGGGGCCAAGCTCGCGGACAATGCCAAGGGCCACGATCTGGGGCATGACCTGTTCGGCGTTGAACCGGCCCCCGCCGGTATGGATGTTGAGCGCCAGCGCCGCCCCCGTGAACACGGCGGTGAGCCCCACCACCGGCAGGGAGTGGAAGCCGATCACCAGCGTCTGACGCGCGGTCTGGCCGGGGAAGAAAGGCGGAGTGAAGACGGATGCGAGACCGCGGGCGCCAAAGAGGGTCACGGCGCCGGTTCGCCGCGCGACGCCCAGGGTTGCGCGACCCAACACCGCCAGCGGGTTCATGCCCCGATGTAGCGCCGCTGGAGCCTGGGTGCGAGGCGGACCAGGAGCTCATAGGCCAAGGTGTCGGAGGCGGCCGCCACCTCGTCGATCGGCGCGTCCTGGCCGAACATCTGGGCAAGGTCGCCGGGCCGGGCGTCCATCCCGGTGACGTCGACGGCGATCAGGTCCATGGAGACGCGCCCGATCAACGGCGCCCGACGGCCGCCGAACGCTGCAAAGCTGCGCGAGGAGCCCGCACGCAACAGGCCGTCGGCGTAGCCGGCGGACAGGATCGCAAGCCGGAGAGGCTCCGTCGCGGTGAAGGTCGCGCCATAACCCACCGTTTCGCCCGGGGACACGTCCCGGACCTGAAGGATGGGGGCCTCCAAGGTGGCCACCACCTGGAGCCGGGGGTCAGGGCGACCCTGCGGGCCGCCGCCGTAGAGGCTGATCCCGGGTCGGACCATGTCAAAGGCGTAGTCGGGACCGAGAAAGACGCCCGCCGAGTTGGCCAGGCTGGCGCGGACGTCGGGGAAGAGAGCGCGAGCTTGGCGAAAGGCGCCGAGCTGGCGCGCATTCATGGGGTGTGCGGGTTGGTCGGCGCAGGCGAGGTGGCTCATCACCCAGGACAGGCGGAGCCCGCCTCGGGCCGCCAGCTCCGCCTGCTCCAAGGTCAGGCCTAGACGGTTCATGCCCGTGTCGACATGCAGCGCCGCCGCGCCGCCGTCGCCTTGCACGCGCCAGAACTCGACCTGCTCGGGGCTGTTCAGGACAGGCGTCAGCGCCGCCGCCTTTAGCCGGGCCACGGCGTCCGCCACGGCCCCGTCCAGCACCAGGATTTCGGCGGGAAGCTTCCCCAGGGCTGTGCGGAGCGCCTCGCCCTCAGAGATGCGGGCGACGTAGAAGGTGCGGGCGCCCTCGCCGTGCAGACGTCTGGCGACAGCCGCGGCGCCCAGGCCGTAGCCGTCCGCCTTCACGACCGGGGCGACGGCGGCGTCGCCGGCCATCTCCCGGAGAGTCGCGTGGTTGGCGGCCAGGGCGTCCAGGTCGATCGTCAGGCGAGAGTCGGGCACAGGTCCTCCTAGCGCCTGGGCCTCCTGGCGCGAAGGTCTGCAGGCCCCGAACGGCTCTTCGGCGCCGCGCCCTGCGTGTTTCGTCGCGGGTGCGCGGCGCCGGAGCGCTCACCGCACGTCGAAGCGGCCTTCCCGGGCCAGGTTGCCGAACTTGGTGATGTCCTCGTCGAAGGAGAGCTTCACCGTGCCGATGGGGCCGTGGCGTTGTTTGCCGATGATGACCTCGGCCACGCCGCGCAGGCGGTCCATGTCCTCCTGCCAGGTCAGGTGCTCGGGCGTGCCTTCCCGCGGCTCGCCCCGACCCAGGTAGTAGCTCTCGCGGAACACGAACATGACCACGTCGGCGTCCTGTTCGATGGAGCCGGATTCGCGCAGGTCGGACAGCTGGGGCCGCTTGTCCTCGCGGCTTTCGACCTGGCGGGAGAGCTGGGACAGCGCCAGGACCGGAACGGACAGCTCCTTAGCCAGCGCCTTCAGGCCCTGGGTGATGGCGGACACCTCCTGCACCCGGTTCTGCTCGCGCGAGCCGTCGGAGGCGGTGACCAGCTGGAGGTAGTCGACCACGATCAAGTCCAGGCCGCTGGTCCGTTTCAGCCGCCGGGCGCGGGCGGTGAGCTTGGCCAGCGACAGACCGCCGGTCGCGTCGATGAACAGCGGGGCTTCCCCGATCTCGATCGCCGCGTCACGCACGCGGCCGAACTCGGACTGGTCGATCTCGCCCTTGCGCAGGCGGTCGGAGCTGACGCCGGAAACGTCAGCCAGCAGGCGCAGCGCCAGCTGTTCGGCGCTCATCTCCAGGGAGAAGAAGGCCACCACGCCGCCGTTGACCGTCTTACGTTCGCCGGTGGGCGTAGGCTCCCAGGCGTAGGAGCGCGCCACGCTGAAGGCGATGTTGGTGGCCAGCGCCGTCTTGCCCATGGAGGGGCGGCCGGCGAGGATCAGCAGATCGGACGGGTGCAGGCCGCCCAGCTTCTGGTCCATGTCGATCAGGCCCGTGGACACGCCCGCCAGCCCGCCTTCGCGGCTGAAGGCCTCCGCGGTCATCTGCACGGCGCCGGTGAGCGCGTCGGCGAAGGTCTGGAACCCGGTGGAGGGCGCCCCGGTCTCGGCCAAGGTGTAGAGGCGCTGCTCGGCGGCCTCGATCTGCTCCTTGGCCGCGGTCTCGACGTCGTTGTTGGCCTCCGAGGCGATCTCGCCCCCTAGGCGGATAAGCTCGCGGCGAAGCGCCAGGTCGTAGATCACCCGGCCGTAGTCGGCGGCGTTGGCGGCCGGCGGCGCCCGGTCCACCAGGTCGGCCATGTAGCGCAATCCGCCCAGTTCGTTGAACGCCGGGTCGGCCTTGAACCGTTCCATCAGCACGATGGGTTCGGCCAGCATGCCGCGGCGGATGTACTCCTCCATCACGCCATAGAGCCGGCCGTGGAAGGGTTCGTAGAAGTGCCGCGCGTTGAGCTGGTCGCCTAGCCGCTCATAGGCCGCGTTGTCGAACAGCAGCGCGCCCAGCAACGCCTGTTCGGCTTCGATGTTATGGGGCGGGCTGGCGGGGAGGGTCGCTTCGGCGGGGCCGATCGAGGGCAGGTCGTACGCGAGAGACATCGGGCCACCTTAGCCTCGGTAGACGGTCCCCGTCATGCGACGGTTGCGCCTGTCAACAGGTTCCGGCGGTCCCTGTATGTTCTGTCGGACCGGACACAACCGCTCAGGCGCAGACGACGGGCGCGCGGCGGAGGCGCCGCCTTGTTCACTGCGGGGCGGGCTGGCGCCCCAAGACGCCGCGCCGTCGGAGAGGAGACCTTCGTCATTCTCCGGCGAGCAGACTCCCGGGGCGCCGCTCCGTCAGGCGAAACCGCCCGCGCGGTCGTCGGCGATGGCCTGGCCGGCGCCGCCTTCGAAGAGGTCGCGGGCCTGGGCTTCGGCGTCCAGACGCTCCTGGTCAAAGGCCGAGGCGATCACGTTCTCGCCGCGGGCCTGGCGTTCGGCCTCGTCCGGCGAGCGGGCGATGTTGACCGAAACGGTCACCGTGACCTCCGGGTGCAGGCGCACCTTCACCGTGTGCACGCCCAGGGTCTTGATGGGCGTCTCCAGCACGACCTGGTTGCGCTCCACCCGGTCGCCTTGGGCCTGGGCGACGTCGGAGACGTCGCGGGCGGAGACGGAGCCGTACAGCTGGCCGCTTTCGCCCGCCTGGCGGATCAGCACATAGGTGGAGCCGTCCAGCCGCTGGCCACGGCGCTCGGCTTCGGCGCGGTTCTCGGCGTTGCGCGCCTCGATCTGGGCGCGCTGGGCTTCAAACACGGCCTGATTGGCCGAGGTGGCGCGCAGCGCCTTCTGACGCGGCAGGAGGAAGTTGCGCGCGAAGCCGTCCTTGACGGTGACGACGTCGCCGATGGCGCCGAGCTTTTCCACGCGCTCGAGGAGGATGAGCTTCATCTTACTTCACCACATAGGGGAGCAACGCCAGGAAGCGGGCGCGCTTGATGGCCTGGGCCAGCTTGCGCTGGTTCTTCTGGCTGACGGCGGTGATGCGCGAAGGCACGATCTTGCCGCGCTCCGAAATGTAGCGCTGCAGGAGCTTGACGTCCTTGTAGTCGATCTTCGGGGCGTTGGCGCCCGCAAAGGGATCGGTCTTGCGACGGCGGAAGAAGGGGCGGCGGGCGGCGGCGTCGCCGCCGGTCGGGGCGGCCGTTTCGGGGGTGTCGGTCATCGGGTGGTTCCTTACAGGCCGAGTTCGTCGAACCCGCCGCGAGGGCTGGTCTGGGGTCCACGCTCGCGCTCGCGTTCGCGCTCACGTTCGCGGCGGGCCAGGACGGGCGACAGCTCGAGGTCGAGTTCCTCCACGCGCATGGTGAGATAGCGCAGCACGTCCTCGTTCAGGGACAGCTGGCGCTCCATCTCCTTGACCACCTCCGCCGGGGCGTCGATGGCCAGCAGGGAGTAGTGGCCCTTGCGGTTCTTCTTGATGCGGTAGGTGAGGTTGCGCAGGCCCCAGTACTCGATCTTGGCGACGGAGCCGCCGCCTTCGGTGATCAGGGTCTGGAGCTGGTCGTTGAGCGCTTCGGCCTGTTGCGGCGAGATGTCCTGCCGCGAGATGACGACGTGTTCGTAGAAGGGCATGAAGGTCCTCTTCCGTGGCGGGAGGCGGCGCGCGGTCAGGCGGAAGTCCGGACCGAACGATGGATCTGCGCGCGAAGAGGCCGGGGTGAGCCGGCGAAGGTGCGCGAGACCGCCTTCCAGGGAGGG
>JAUJMO010000001.1:194137-315579 GCA_030446805.1 Caulobacteraceae bacterium
GCGAAGAGGCCGGGGTGAGCCGGCGAAGGTGCGCGAGACCGCCTTCCAGGGAGGGTGCGCTGATACTCGCACGGGGCCGGGAAGGCAAGCTACAGGGCGGAGCGGACGTCCGTGCGTGGGAAATCCTCGCCCTTGTAGAGCAGGGGCAGATCTCCGGATCGGGCGAGAGCATAGGCGAAGCAGTCGCCGAGGTTCAGGTCTGCGGGCGTACCTCGACCAAACCGCGCAAAAGCCGATGCCGCCGACCAGGCGTGCTCTTCGCTGGTCCCGACCACCTCGACTTCCAGGGCGGCGAGCAAGGTTCGAAGCTCTTGCACGCCGGCTTGACCACGGCTCCTTTCAAGCCGGACGGCCGCCTCCCAAAGATTGACCGGCGACAGAAGCACACGGTCCACGGCCAGCAGCTTCTCCCGATAGAGCGCGCCCTCCGGTTCATCCAGAGCGATGGCCAGCAGCGCAGACGCGTCGACGACGATCAACGGCTGCTTTCCTTCGGCAGGCCGTCCGGATCGTAGAGGTCGTGGTCGGTGGGCATCGGGCCGACGACGGGCAGGGCCTGGATGCGGGCGACCGTCGCCTTGACGGCGGCGCGTCGCGCCTCGACCTCCGCTTCCGCCCGCGTTCGAAGACGACGCAATTCCCCGTCAACCGCTTCCGCCACCGTGTCGGTGACCGATTTGCCTTTGAGGATGGCGAGTTCGCGCAGGTTGCGGACGACCTCGGGTCTGCGGATTTGGATGGGGCCGTTCATGATGGCGCCAGTCTATCATGACGTCGCTTGCCGCAACAGACGCCTTCGCCTAACCCGGCTGGGCTTGTCTTGGAGCCTCGCCACCATGAGCCTCGCCTTCATCTTCCCCGGACAGGGCAGCCAAGCGGTCGGGATGGGGGCGGAACTGGCCAAGGCGTTCCCGAGCGCGCGCGCGGTCTGGCAGGAGGTCGACGAGGCCGTGGGGCGCAACCTATTCCGGCTGATGTGCGACGGGCCCGAGGACCAGCTCACCCTGACGGAGAACGCCCAGCCGGCGCTGATGGCGGCCAGCATGGCCGTGGTCCGAGTGCTGGCCGAGGACTTCTCCATCGGCGTGGAGGGCGCGGCCTTTGTGGCGGGCCATTCTCTGGGCGAGTATTCGGCCCTGGCCGCGGCGGGGTCGCTGTCGCTGGCCGATACGGCGCGGCTGCTCAAGCTGCGCGGCCAGGCCATGCAGCGGGCCGTGCCCGTGGGGCAGGGCGCCATGGCCTCGTTGATCGGGCCCAAGGCGGACGTGGCCCTGGCCGAGCAGGCGGCGGCGGCGGGTTCGGCGGTGGGCGTCTGCGCGGTCGCCAACGACAACAACCCAGGCAATATCGTCATTTCCGGCGATCGGGCCGCCGTCGATCGAGCCATTGAGGCGGCCAAGGCGCTGGGCGCGCGCGCCATCCTGTTGAACGTTTCGGCGCCGTTCCACTGCCCCTTGATGCAGCCGGCCGCGGACGAGATGGCCGTAGCGCTGGCCGAGGCCGTCATCTCTGAGCCGGTCGCGTCCGTGGTGGCCAATGTGACGGCATGCCCGGTGCGCAACGTCGACTCGATCCGGAGCCAATTGGTGGAGCAGGTCACAGGACGGGTGCGCTGGCGCGAAAGCGTGCAGTTCATGGCGACTGCGGGCGTGACGCGCTTCGTCGAGGTGGGCGCGGGCAAGGTGTTGACCGGCATGGTCAAGCGGATCGCGCCGGAAGCCGAAGGTGCGGCGCTGAACACGGTGGCCGAACTGGAAGCCTTTGCGCGCTCCATCTGATGCTTGTGCAATTCAGGCGGGCCCCGGCGGCCTGGGTCTGGGGCCTCAGTCGCAGACTTCGCTTTGGTGGCGGCGGACTTGGATCAGCCGCTCACGGCGACGCAGCATTCGCGGGATCTGACGGCTTACGGCGTTTTCAAGGGGCGGGATCTTGAGGTCGGCGAAAGCTGGCGGCTACTGGCCTCCCAATGGCTTCACGTGAAGCCGAAACATATGCTGTTCAACGCGGTCATCATCACCATGGTCGGCGGAGCTTTGGAGAGCGGACTGGGTCTTTGGCGCTCCTCACGGTGGGCCTGATCGGGGGCGCTCTGGACCAGCTCGCGGGCGCCTGGCCTATCCTCACGCCTTCATATCCGGCGTCTCGCAGGCCTATCTGGCCCTATGCGGTGTTGCGCTCCTAACGTCGCCCCTCAGGCAGCGGGCTTGGTGGGTGGCGGTTCTGGGCGTAGTGGTCGCCGTCGGGCTCGACCTGTTCGGAGCAGCCATGGCGGCCTCAAAGCCGGCCACGTGGTCGGCTTCTTGACGGGAATCGCGGCAGGGCTGGCTCTCCGCTGGAGCCGTGCGGGCGGATCGCCCGACGGCGCTCGGCTTTCCGCACGATTTCGGTGAGACTGCACAGCATGTTCCATCTTCAAGGCAAAACGGCGCTGGTCACGGGCGCGACAGGGGGCATCGGAGGCGGGATCGCCCGCGCGCTGCACGCCCAGGGAGCCCATGTGGCGCTGTCCGGCACGCGCGAGCCGGTGCTCCGCGAACTGGCCGACCAGCTTGGCGAGCGGACCAGCGTGGCGGCGGCGAACCTGTCGGACTCCGCGGCCGTTGACGGCTTGGTGGCGCAGGCGGAGGCGGCTGCCGGCGCGCCCGTCGACATCCTGGTGGCCAATGCGGGGATCACGCGCGACGGCTTGTTGCTGCGCATGAAGGACGAGGACTGGGAGCAGGTGCTCCGGGTCAATCTGGAGAGCTATTTCCGGCTGTCGCGCGCAGCGCTGAAAGGGATGATGAAGCGCCGGGCGGGGCGGATCATCGGCATCACCTCCGTGGTGGGCGTCACCGGCAATCCGGGGCAGGCCAATTATGCGGCCTCCAAGGCCGGCATGATCGGATTCAGCAAGTCCCTGGCGCAGGAGGTGGGCTCGCGCGGGGTGACGGTGAACTGCGTGGCGCCGGGCTTCATCGCCAGCCCCATGACGGACGCGCTGAACGAGGCGCAGCAGGGGGCCATCCTGGGCCGCATCCCGGCGGGGCGGTTGGGAAGCGGCGAGGAGATAGCGGCCGCGGTGGTCTATCTGGCGAGCGACGAGGCGGCCTATGTCACCGGGCAGACCCTGCATGTGAACGGCGGCATGGCCATGATCTGAACCTCCCCGTCAGAGCCAGGGGCCGTCCGGGGTTGACAGGGCGCGCTGGGGCGGGAGAAGGCGGGTCCACCGAAACGGCGGCGCGCGGCGCCGGACAACAAAGAGAAGCAAACATGGCCGACACCCTGGAGCGCGTGCGCAAGATCGTCATCGAGCACCTGGACGCCGATCCCGAGAAGGTGACGGACAAGGCCAGCTTCATCGACGACCTGGGCGCCGACAGCCTCGACAACGTCGAATTGGTGATGGCTTTCGAAGAGGAGTTCGACATCGAGATCCCTGACGACGCGGCCGAAACCATCCAGACGGTGGGCGACGCGGTGACCTTCATCGACGGCAAGCTGAACGCCTAAGCGTGTCCGCTCCCCACGCGGGAGCTGTCCGCGAAGCGGACCCAGGGGGCTTCCGGAGAGAACGGGGCCCCCTCCACCGTGCTTCGCACGGTTACCCCTCCCCCTGAGGGGGAGGAGACTGTAAGGATCATCCCATGCGTCGCGTTGTCGTCACCGGCCTGGGCCTGCTCACTCCGCTCGGAAACGGCGTCGATGTGAGCTGGCGGCGGCTGCTCGAGGGCCGGTCGGGCGCTGGTCCGATCACCGCGTTCGACGCATCCGAGATGGGCTGCCGCATAGCCTGCGAAGTGCCGCGCGTGGACGGCCGGGGCGGGGGCGGGTCGGATGTCGAGGGGGCGTTCGACCCTTCGGCCGTCATGGCGCCCAAGGAGCTGCGCAAGGTCGACGACGTCATCCTGTACGCCGTGGCAGCCGCCGACGAGGCGGTTCGCGACTCGGGCTGGGTTCCCCAGTCGGAGGAGGATCGCGAGCGCACGGGCGTGATCATCGGCTCGGGCATCGGGGGGCTCGGCACGATCGCGGCGACTACGCTGGAGCTCCACGAAAAGGGCCCTAGGCGGGTGAGTCCCTTCTTCATTCCCTCGGCCCTGACCAACCTCACCGCCGGACAGGTCTCCATCCGCCACGGGTTCAAGGGACCGAACCATTCAGTGGTGACCGCCTGCGCCACCGGCACCCACGCCGTAGGCGACGCCTCGCGGCTGATCATGTTCGGCGACGCGGACGTCATGGTGGCCGGCGGTTCGGAAGCGGCGGTGGTCCCGCTGGGGATCGCCGGGTTCGTGGCCTGCCGAGCGCTCTCCACCGGTTACAACGACCAACCTGAAAAGGCCTCCCGGCCCTACGACAAGGGGCGCGACGGCTTCGTCATGGGCGAGGGCGCGGGCATGCTGGTGCTTGAGGAATACGAGCACGCCAAGGCGCGCGGGGCCAAGATCTACGCCGAGGTGAAGGGCTACGGCCTGTCCGGGGACGCGTATCACATCACCGCGCCCACGCCGGACGGCAACGGCGGCTTCCGCGCCATGCAGTCGGCGCTCAGGCACGCGGGCATGGCGCCGGCGGACATCGACTACATCAACGCCCACGGCACCTCGACCCAGTTGGGCGATGAGCTGGAGCTGGGCGCCGTCGAGCGGCTGCTGGGCAATGCGGCGGGCAAGGCCTCCATGAGTTCGACCAAGTCCGCCATCGGGCATCTCCTGGGCGCGGCGGGCGCGGTGGAGGCGGCCTTCACCTGCCTGGCCATCCGTGACCAGGTCGCGCCGCCGACCATCAACCTGGACGATCCGTCGGTGGCGACCGCGATCGATCTGGTTCCGCACAAGGCCAAGCCGATGCAGATCAGGGCGGCGCTGTCCAACAGCTTCGGCTTCGGCGGCACCAACGCTTCCCTGGTCTTCGCGCAGGTCCAGTGAGCGAGAGCTCCAAGAGGGGCCGGCGCGGCGCGGCCCGACTGGTTCTGGCGGGGGCGGTCGCCTTCGCCGTCGTGGCGGGGCTCTGGGCGGTCTACACCTACGCCGGGCCAGGGCCGCGGGCGGAGCAGGGCGAGATCACCAGCGTGGTGCTCCGGCGAGGCGCGGGGTCCTCCGAGATCGCGGCGGCCCTCGACGAGGCGGGTGCGGTGCGTTCGGCCACCCTGTTCAAGATCGCCGCACGCCTGACCGGCGCCGCGCCCGAGCTGAAGGCCGGGGAATACGAATTCGCGAGCGGCGCCTCCATGGCCTCGGTCTTGGACAAGATCCGGCGCGGCGAGGTGGTCCGCCACTTCGTGACCGTGCCGGAGGGCGTGACCTCCGCCCGCGTGGCCGCCATCTTGAGCGCCAACGACGTGCTCGAAGGCCCGGTGACCGCACCCAGGGAGGGCTCCGTCCTCCCTGAAACCTACGACATCCATCGGGGCGAGAAGCGCGCCATGGTGCTGGAGCGCATGACGAAGGCCCAGGACCGCCTGCGCGCCGAGCTCTGGCCCAAGCGTCAGTCCGGCTTGCCCGTGGACAGCTGGGAGGAAGCGGTGACCCTGGCCTCCATCGTGGAGAAGGAGACCGGCGTACCCAGCGAGCGCCCGCGTGTGGCGGCGGTGTTCGTGAACCGTCTCCGGCGGGGGATGAAGCTCGAATCGGACCCGACCATCATCTACGGCCTGAGCGGCGGAGAACCCCTCCTGGACGCTCAGGGGCGCCGTCGCGGTTTGCGCCGCTCGGAGCTGGAGCGGCCCAACCCCTATTCCACCTACCAGATCGCGGGCCTGCCGCCGACGCCGATCGCCAATCCAGGACGGGAATCGATCGCCGCCGTGCTGAACCCGCCGGAGACCGACGAGCTGTTCTTCGTCGCCGACGGGACCGGCGGACACGTGTTCGCCCGGACGTTCCAGGAGCATCTCGCGAACGTCGCCAAATGGCGGGCCGTCGAGCGCAGCCGCGCCCAGGCCAAGGCGGGCTGATGGCCAGGGCGCCCCGTCGCGGGCTCATGCTGATCGTGTCCAGCCCCTCGGGAGCTGGCAAGACCTCCCTGTGCCGCCGTCTGTTGGCGGACACCGCCGAGCTGCATCTGTCGACTTCGGCGACGACGCGGGGGCCTCGCCCCGGCGAGCAGGACGGACGCGAGTACCACTTCATCGACGACCCGACCTTCCAGGCCATGGTCGAACGCGGCGAGTTCCTGGAACACGCCCTGGTGCACGATCACGCATACGGCAGCCCCAAGGCGCCCGTCGAGGCCGCGCTCAGCGCCGGGCGCGACGTCCTGTTCGACATCGACTGGCAGGGCGCGCGCCGCCTGGCCCAGGCGGCTCCGGCCGACGCCGTTCGCGTGTTCGTTTTGCCGCCCTCGATCGAAGAGCTGCGCCGAAGGCTTTATGCGCGCGCGCAGGACGAGGCGGCGGTGATCGAGCGGCGGGTGTCCCGCGCTCGCGACGAGATCGCCCACTGGGGTGAGTACGACTATGTCTTCGTCAACGACGACTTCGACCGCAGCTACGCCGAGCTGGCCCACATCTACCGCGGTGAGCGCGCGCGACGCGAGCGGAACATTTGGGTCACCGCCTTCGTCGATGGCCTGATGACCGAGGGCGGCTAGGCTAAGAGAGAGCTGGCACCTTGGCGCGCCGGCGCCGAACTGGCGTCAGCAGCGATCATCCGGAAAGCTCCTGAGAGGCTCGAACGCAGCATGACCCCGCTTCGGCTTCTGAAGCATCTACGGGCTCAGCGGACGCCACATCCAGCCGCGATCAAGTCCGCAGCCGAGCCTTGGAGCCCTCCACCCGCCAACCCGCTGACGCTTGCGTTAGAGGAGGCGGCCCGCCGCCGCGACAAGGAAGAAACACCCATGCTTTTCGAGAGGGTGATGGGTACGCCAGGGCTGGGTGAGTTCGAACGCCTGGCTGCGGCGGTGACCTTGAAGGAGTGCCAGTTTCCCGAACTTGCCGAACGCTTGCTGCTCCAACTCCTGCGGGATCAGCCGAACTACCCCTACGCCCACTACGAGATCGGGGCCTCCCGCCGCTGGATGGGACGAACGGAGGAGGCCTTGCCGGCCTACCGCCGCGCGGTCGAGCTCGCACCCGACATCTTCGCCTTCCGCTTGGCTCTCGTGGAGGTGCTGCATGGTTTAGGGCGCCATGAGGAAGCCGACGCCCAAAGCGCGCTATTCCGACCGCAAACCACCAATGAGCGGGACCGCCTCGACTTGCTATGGTCCCTGGCCGAATACCTTCGAGTTTTCCCGAAAGCCTACGCCCGGACCGCCTTGGCGCAAGTTCGGACCGAGTACGACTGGATCGGGCCTCGTGAGGTCGCGGCGCGGATCGAAGCGGCGGTCAACAACGCTCGGCCCTTCTCCCTGATTCGCCTGGGAGACGGTGAAGGCGCTTTCGCCCGAATCAGCGACGCGGATGAAGCGCGGTTCGCCAGGCTATACGGCTGGATGCGCGCGGAGTGGGTCCGTTTCCTGTTCGGACCGGATTTCGACGCCGAAGCCAGCGGCTATGCGGACCTGACGCGTGGCCTGATGGCCGCCGCAACCGAGGCGGACGTTCTGGGCGTCCCTTATCCAAGCTGGGTGGAGCATGAGTACGCTCTAGTCAGTGGGCGCGGCATCCCCTGCCTGCTCAACGTTCACCGTGATCTTCTGATGCACCCACCCAGCCTGAGACCCGCCGTGTGCGACCAGCTTGTTCACGTCCATCTGCACAACGAAGGGCTTATCGAACCCGTCCTGCGCAAAGCCCGTGGCCTCACGATCATCTCCTGCCTCCCAGGTCTGGACGAGCTCATCCGCGGGCGCTTCAGCTTGGATGACGTCGAACTTCTGCCGGTGCCGAGCGAGTTCACCGCACCCCACCTGCGCGAGGCAAACCACAGAGGCGGAGAGGCCTTCCCGGCGGCCTACAAGCAGATCATGCGACAGTTGTCGCAGCCGCAAGGCGGTCGTGTCTTCATTGTTGCAGCTGGTACGCTCGGGAAGTTCTATGCGACCGCTATCAAGCGTCACGGCGGGATCGCGCTGGATCTCGGCTCCCTCGTCGACGGTTGGATGAGGCTTCCCAGCCGCCCCGACTACGACGGCAACCTGGCCCTGTGACCGTGCGGATGCTCCAGGAGGGGGTTGGGGTGGCGGAAGCGGCGACAAGTTCGCCCGATCAGTTCGTCGCCGAGTTGGAGCCCTGCCCGAGTCAGAGCGCCGCCGCGAGGCGAAGGAAGCCGGCCACGTCGACCGTCTCCGCACGAACGGCGGGATCCACGCCCGCCGCACGGCAGAGATCCTCTCCGCCCAGAGGTTTGAGACTTGAGCGGAGCATCTTGCGACGCTGGCCGAACGCCGCCCCGGTGACGCGTTCGAGCCGCGCGAGTTCGGCTGGGGCAGGGCGATCCGCGCGCGGGTCCAGGCGCACCACGGCCGAGTCGACGCGGGGCGGCGGGGTGAAAGCGCGGGCCGGCAGGGTCATGACGATCTCCGCCCGGCTGACAGCGCCCGCGATGACCGCCAACCGCCCATAGGCCTCCGTGCCCGGTTCGGCCGTGATCCGTTCGGCCACCTCCTGCTGGAACATGAGGGTCAGGCTGGTCGGGGGATCGGGGCGGGTGAGCCACTTGATCAGCAAGGGCGTGCCGACATTGTAGGGCAGGTTGGCCACCACGCTCCAAGGCTCGGCCCCAGCCAGGGCGGCTTCATCCACATTCAGGGCGTCGGCCTCCACAACGATCAATCGGCCCGCGCCGGCCTCGGCCAGCTCGTGCAGGAGCGGCAGGAAGCGGGGATCCTTTTCGACCGCCACCACCCGGGCCGCGTCGGTCTCCAGCAGGGCGCGGGTCAGGCCGCCGGGGCCCGGCCCCACCTCCAACACCGTCCGACCCGTCAGCGGGCCGGCCAGGCGGGCGATCTTGCGCGTGACGTTGAGGTCGAGCAGGAAATGCTGGCCGAAGCTCTTCTTGGCCGACAGTCCATGCGCATCGAGCGTCTCACGCAGGCTGGGAAGATCCTCCAGGTTCAAGCGGCGGCGGCGCCCAGTCCCGAGACCGGCGCACGGGAGCGTCGCGCGGCGATGGCGTCCGCGGCGCGAATAGCCGCGATCAGGCTGTCGGCGCGGGCCAGACCTCGGCCGGCGATCTCGAAGCCGGTGCCGTGATCGGGCGAGGTGCGCACCACGGGCAAGCCCAGGGTGACGTTGATGCCGCCCCAGAAATCGAGCGTCTTCACCGGGATCAGGGCCTGATCGTGATAAAGGCAGATGACCGCGTCATAGCTGCGACGCGCCTGCTCGTGGAACAGGGTGTCGGCCGGCCGGGCGGGGCCGCAGGAGATCCCCAGCGAGCCCAGTGCGGCGGCCGCGGGATTGATGATCTCGATCTCCTCCTCCCCAAGCGCCCCGTTTTCGCCGGCGTGGGGGTTCAGGGCCGCCAGGGCGATGCGGGGCTGGTCGACGCCGAAGTCGCGTTGCAGCGAGTCGTGCAGCACCCGCCCGGCACGGACGATCCTGTCGATGCTCAGGCTGCGGGGAACGTCGCGCAGGGCGCAATGGCTGGTCACAAGAGCCGTGCGGAGCGGCACGGCGGGAGAGGGGGCGGCCAGCATCATCACGGGCCCACGCGGCCCCGCAAAAGCCTCGCCAGCCACCAGGTCGGCCAGAAACTCGGTGTGGCCCGCGAAGGGAAAGCCTGCATCATAGAGCGGCTTTTTGGCGATGGGCGCCGTCACCACGCCGCGCACGGCCCCCGACAGCGCCAGACCTACGGCCGTCTCGATCCACCGGATCACGCTGGCGGCGTAGGCCGGGGACGCCCGCCCGGCCACCACCGGCTTGTTGATGGGAACGTCGATCAGGGGGACGGCGTCGGCGAACACGGAGCCGGCCTCGAAGGGCGCTCCGATGCGCCGAACAACGCCCGCGCCGCCGGCTCCGGCCGAAGCCAGCGCCTGATGGTCACCGATGACGATGAACTCAGGGCCCGTGGAGCGCAACGCCGCCCACGCCTTCATCACGATCTCGGGGCCGACCCCAGCGGGGTCGCCCATGGTGATCGCGAGCGGCGCGGTTGGCCTCACCCTGTTTCCTTAGCGCGACTCGATCGTAGCCGAGTTCCTGAGGTCGCGCATATAACGGCGCGACGCCATCGCCAACTGCTGCTGGTAAAGGCGGTCCTCGACCTGGTCGGGCGTGGGGGCGGCGACGCCGCCGGTCCGCTTGGCGCACACGGCGACGAGGTGCAGCCCGACGGAGGTGCGGATGGGCTCGCTCACCTGGTTGGGGCTCAAACGCTGAGCGGCCTCGCGGAACTGCGCGTCCAGGTCGCCGATCTCCGCTTCGCCCAGATCGCCCGCGACCACGCCCGGCACGGCGGCCGCCTTGGCCTCCAGGTCGGTGCAGCTGGTGATCTGACCGCGAAGGCTGGCCAGCTTGGCTCGGGCGGCGGTCACATCGGCCTCGGCGGCCTGGGTCGGCAGGCGAACGGCGGCCTGTTTCAGATTGACCAGGGTGGCGGAGGCGCCCGCGCGCTTGTCGCGGAGCTGGATGACGTAGACGCCGTCCGCCACCGGGATGGGCGCGGACAGTTGGCCCGGCTGCAGCTGCTGGACGGCCGCCAGCACCTGCGGGTCCAACTCGCTTTCCTGCAGCCAGCCGGCGTCGCCGCCGGCGGCCGCCGTGGCCGCCGCGGAGAACTGGCGCGCGACGGCGGGGAAGGGCGCCCCGCCCTGAATCTGAGTGATGAGCTGCTGGGCGCCGCCGAGCGCCTCCGCCTGCCCGCCCACTCGTGAGGCGTCGATGTAGATCTCGTTCACGCGATAGGACGGACGGCTCGCGGCCTCATTCATGCGCTGCACGGTGGCCGCGATCTGCTCGGGTCCGATGCGGACATACTGGCCGTAGCGGCCGCCGATCCATCGCTCCCAGCTGAGGTCGGCGCGAGTGGCGTCGCGCAGGGTCTGGATGTTCACGCCGGCCTGGGCCAGCGTCGCTGCGAGCTGGTCCACGGTCAGGTTGCTCTGCTTGGCGATGCGGACCAGCGCGGCCTCGACCTGGGCGTCGGTGGCGATGAGTTTGCCCGGGATCTTGCGCTCGGTCTCCTGACGGCGGAGCTCCTGCATTTGCAGCTTCTCGTCCACCAGCCGCTGCAGGGCTTCGCGCTGGAACTGGCGGAACTGAGCCTCGGTCGGCTGGACCCCCGACTGGATCAACAGCAGCAGGAGCCGTTGGCGGAGATCATAGGTCGAGATCAGCTCGTCGTTGACGACGGCCGCGATGGTCTCGCCCTGCGCAGGCGGCGCTTCCGGCGCCGCTGCCGCCGGCGCAGGCTCGGCGGGGGCGGTCACGGCGGGCGGGGGTGTCTGCGCCGAAACGGCTTGGCTCAGGAGGGCGGCCAGGGCGGCGCCCATGACTACGCGGGATCGCAACATTCGGTCTTGTTCCTTGTTGGTCCGGGGCGCATCAGCGGTCCTCCTGACCCCGTGCAGCAGTATCCCCCAAAGTGGCCAAGATTAGGCGCACTCCGATGCTCTCGTCCGGCCCGAGCCTGGGGTCACGCTCGCCGCGTTGATAAATGACCTCGAAGCGCAGGCACTCGTCTTGGTAATAGATGCCCGCGTCGCGCCGGCGGAAGACGTATTCGTCCCGCACGGGGTCCCGGCTGGCGTTGCCGGCGGCCAGCACGCCGATGCGCTTGGTGATCTTGGCGTCGGCGAAGAAATCGAGCTCGTCGCGGGCGGTGCCTCTGTTGTCCAGCACGTCCTTAAGATGGGCCACGGCGAAGAAGACGCGCTGGTTGGCGTAGCTGGCCCGCGTCTCCGAGCGCTGCAGCTCCAGCGTGTCCGTGTCCAGGCGCGAGCGGTTGAAAAATGACAGGCCGTAACCGGGATTGACCTGGGCGGCGACCACCCAGTCCGAAGCCTTCTCGCGCAGGCCCACGCGTTCGGGGAAGATGGGATCCTCCTCCGTCCGGAAGCTGCGGCCCACCAGCAGGCTCCCGCCGCGACCGGCGCCGATGTCGTAGGTGGCGCGCAGCCCGGCGTTCAGCCGAAGGCCGCCCTCGAACCTGTCGAAGCCCGGAAACCGGTTCGGCTCGAACAGATTGGTTTCGTCGAACTCGAAGGAGATGCTGTCCTCGTTGGGAACGGTCTCGTCGCGGTCGCTCTCGTTGGAGGCGACGAGCTGGGCCATGGGCTCCAGCACGACCGAGCCGGTCCTGAGCGGGCGGATGAAGGGCATGGACAGATCCACGCCCGCCGTGAAGTAGCCCCGTGTCTTGCCGCCTGAGCCGCCCGTGACGTCCTCGAAGCTGTAGGCGTCGGCGCGGGCGGTGCTGAAAGGCTCGATCCGCACGCCGCTGGGCAGGGTGAAGCTGCGACGCCAATCGACTTCGGCCGTGGCGCGCCGGCTGGCCTCCGCCAGGGCGTCGAGGCGCTCGGTCCGCGGACGGCCCTCGCTGCGCTCGAGTACGACGGCCGAACCCCGCGCCCGCAGGCGGCCCCCGAGGACGGGATTTTCCGGTTCGTAGCGCGCCTCCACCAGGGGCGCCACGAGCGGGAAGAATTCATTGCGGTCCTCGAAGCGCAAACCCTGGAAGGAGAGCACGGCGGCCGAGACGTAGCTGCGCTCGGTCTGGTGCTGGGTGTAGAGCTGCGACAGCAGGCGCCGGTTGTCCGGCTCGTACAGGCCCCGCGTCTCATAAACGTCGTCGATGCCGTATTTGTCGAAGATCAGGTCGTCGGAGGTACGCTCCGCCGAGAAGCCCCAGCGCCACTCGGGGGTGAAGTTGAAGACGCCTCGCCCAAGGATGTAGCTGCGGTGCGTCAGGTCGCTGAAGTCGGGCCTACCGTCGCCGTTGAAGTCCCGGGTTCCGTCGAAGCGGCCCTCGTCGTTGAAGTCGCGCTCGTAGGTGTAGCCCAAGCGAACGTCGATCGCGCCGGAGTAGAACCGCTGCCGATACTGCAGGTTCAGGAACGGGTTCACCGCCGTGTTGATCTGGGGGCTGACCACCACGTCCGCCGAGGGCGAGATCACATACACGTACGGCTGTTCGTAGGTGAAGCCGCGCCGGTCGGAGATGTTGAACTCGGGCGCGAGAAAGCCCGAGGCGCGCACCGCCTGGGGATCGGGGTGCGCGAAGTAGGGGGCGTAAAGCACGGGAACGCCGGCGATCTGCAGCGCGGCGTTGCGGTAGAAGATCGCCTGGAGATCGCGGTTCTGGGTGATGCGTTCGGCTCGGACCGAGAAGGTCGGCGTCTTGTTGCGCCCGTTGTCGGTGCACAGGTTGCACGGCGTGTAGACGGCGCGGTTGAGCTCGGTGATGGACGGGCTGCGCCGCACGGCGGAGGCGGCGGCGATCTTTGCGTTGGTCCCGCCCTGAGGGCTGGGCAGGCGCGTGGCGAAGCCCAGGGCCACGCCGGCCGAGAAGTCCTCGTCCAGCTGGACCTCGTCGGCGTACTGGACTGAGCCGTCCTGGTTGATGATCCGGGCGTCGCCGCGTGCGGTCACGACACGCGTACGGGTGTTGTAGACCACCTCATTGGCTCGAACGGTGCGGCCCTGGTAGCGCGCCTCGACCGCCCCCGTGGCGGTGCGCACGCCGTTGTCGTCGATCACTTGGTCGGCTTCGAGGTAGATCCCGTTCGGACCCAGGCCGTCGTCGCCCTCCGCGCCTTCAGGCGTGGTGGTGGTGAGCGGCGGGACCTCGCGGCAGAGCACGTTCTGGCAAGCGGAGCCGCCGCCCGGCTCCGGCGGCAGAACCCGGAACTTGGAGAAGTCCTGGGCCCGGGCTTCGGTGGCGCCCACGCCGGCCAGCATGGCGAAGGCCGCCGCGCCGTAGAAGAAGCGCAGCTTGCCGTGTGCGGGCGGCGGACCGTGACGCATTGGGTCTCCTGATCGGGGGTGCGGACTCACGGCCCGGCGCGCGGGCCTAACCATCTTCGGTGAAGGCCAGCAGGGTCAAGCCGGCCAGCATGGCCAGCACGGGCGAGGCCCAGGCCGCGGCCGCAGGGGGCAGCAGTTCGGCCGAGCCCATGGCGCTCAGCAGCTCGTTGGCGAAGAACAGGATGAAGCCCAGGGCCACCGCCGCTCCCGCCAGCCCCGCCAGTCCGCCCAGCCGGAGCAGGCGCAGGGAGAATCCCGCCGCAAGGATCGACATCGCGGCGTAGAGCAGGGGCGAAGCCAGCAGCTGATGCCAGCGCAGCCGGTACTTGAGGGAGGACAGGCCCGCCTCCTCTGTCCGCTCCACCCGGTGCGGGAGCTCCCAGAAGGAGACCACATTGGGTTTGGCGAACCGCTCCAGAACCGCGCGGGCGTCCAGGGTGCTGGGGATGGACAGTGTGGGCGCGGCGACCGCGGGCTGTCCGGGGTTGCCGATACGCACCTTGGTGAGCCGCCAGGCGCCCCCGGCCAGGGTGGCGCGTTCGGCGTCGATGCGCCGGACGAAGATCAGGCCGCCGTCCTCGTCCTTCAGGTAGAAGCGGACGGTCACGCCCGTGAGCTCGGTCCCGAGTTCGTTGCGGTCGCTGGAGTGGAACAGGACCTGGCTACGGCCGCCGCCCTGAGCCAGCCAGACCTCGTCGGGCTGGCTGCCGTCATCGCCCTCCAGCACCGCCCGGGCATCCTCGAACCGCTGGTTTAGCTCGGTGGCGAGCGGGTTCACCGCCGTGACGATCAAGCCGCCGATCAGAAACGCCGCAAGCGCCGCGGGCATGATGAAGCGCCAGGCGGAGACGCCCGCCGCGCGCATGGCGATCAGCTCGCTCTTGCGGTTCAGCCCGGTGAAGGCGGCCAGCACGCCGAACAGGAATACGAAGGGCAAGACCTGAAGGATGATCAGCGGCGAACGCAACAGGGTCAGCCCGATCAGGTCCACCACGCTGAGTTCGGCGTCGCCGAGATTGCGGCCGAGCTCGACCACGTCGATCAGGACGATGATGGAGGTGATCACCAGCAGGGCCACCGCAACCGAGCTCAGGGTTCGGGCCAGCACATAGCGTTCCAGCCGTTTCATCGCGCAGGCGCTCCGGCCAGGGCCAGGGGCGTGGGCTCGGCCCGCCGGCGCCCGGCGATCTCGCCGGAAGCGCGCCGCCGGAAGAGATCGGCGTAGGCCAGATAGGCCAGGCCCAGGGGGATGGCGTACTGGAGCAGGTTGAGCGCCGGGTTTTCTTCGCACGCCGCCTGGGCGCCGAAGGCGATCACCCGCGCCGCCCCGGCCAGGGCGGAGGCGTAGATGATGCGTCGGCCGTAGCCCAGCCGGCTGAATTGGCCGCCGATCACGGCCGACAGCGCAAGCATCAGGAATGTGAAGCAGTACAGGGGCGTGGCCAAGCGTGCGTTGGCCTCGGCCAGCATCTTGGTCCGATTGTCCTGCTCCCACCGCTGCCGCATGTCGGGGAAGACCAGCTCGTGCAGGTAGCGGTCGGAGATCTTGTAGAAGAGCTGATCGGTGGTGTTGACGAAGGGCTTGAGGTCGAAGACGTTCTCGTCGAACACCAGAAAGGTCAGGGTTCCGAACTCGTCATACTCCTCGCTGGACCCGTTGTTCATCAGCAGGGCGGGGGCCTGGTCCCGGGTGATGATCCGGCCTTCCTTTGCGGCGAAGGTGCGCGGCCCGTCGACGGGCCGGTCTTCGTGGATGAAGACGTTGATCAGCCGCCCGTCGCGCTCGACCCGCTGGGCGTAAACCGTGAGGTTGGGCGCCGGCTTGTTGAACTCGCCTTCCCGTACCAGGGTCGCGGTCAGGTCCGTGCGAATGGAGAAGAGCTCGGCGCGGACCTGCCGGGCGGCCCAGGGCGTGGCGAACAGGTTCAGCGCCAGGACCACCAGAGCGGCGATGGCGGCCAGGCGGATGAAGGGCGAGATCACCCGCCACCGGCTCATGCCGCTGGCGAAACAGACCACGATCTCCTGTTCCGTATGCAGCCGGTTCAGCCGCACCAGCGCGGCCACGAACAGCGAGATGGGCAGGATGAGCGCCAGCAACCCCGGCAGGGCCAGGGCCGTGATGCGCCCGAACACGGCCGCGCTCTGCCCGTACTCCACAATGAGTTCGAGCCGGCCCAGGCTGGTGCTGAGGATGGCCACGCCGGCCAGGGCGGCGACGGCCGCCAGGGTGGGGCCGAGCAGCTGCCGGAAAAGATAGCGCTCGATCAGTTTCATCGACACAGAGGTTGCGGTTGCGGCCCCCCGCGTCGCGGCCCATCATCTAGACGGCTTCGGACGCCGACGCCACACAGGTGCGCGCTTCGTCGCGGCCGCCCCGCCTATTCTTCGCCGCTTGTTGCAGGAGTGCTGCATGGACCTCGCCTTCGTCTCCGCCCCCCAGAGCGCATCGGGACCCGATGCAATCCGGGCGGTGCTCGCCTTTGACGGCGGCGCGCTGTCGCCGGCTGCGGAGGCGCTGGGCGGGGTCGCGGAGGCCTTGGCGCGTGCGCCCCGGTTCACGGGCGCCAAGGGGCAGACGCTGGATCTTCCGGCTGGGGCGGGGGACGGCCGAGTCCTGGTGGTTGGCGCAGGCGTCCGGGACGCCTTTGGTCCGGCCGAGGCGGAAGCCGCCGCGGGCCACGCCTTCAACGCGGCCAAGGGCTCGGGCGCCCGGACGCTGGTTCTCGATCTCCGCGGGCTGTCGCGGGAGCTCGCCGCCCGCGCCGCCTTGGGCGCTGAGCTCGCGAGCTATCGGTTTGATCGCTATCTCACGCGGGAAAAGCCGGAGAAGAGGCCCTCCGTCACTCGGGTCGAGATCGTCGCCGACGACGCCTCTGGAGCGGAGGAGGCCGCCTGCGATCTCCAGGCCTTGGCCGCCGGCGTCAGGTTCACGCGGGATCTTGTGTCGGAGCCCGCCAACATCCTTTTTCCCGCCGAGTTCGCGCGACGCCTCCAGGCCATCGCCATTCCTGGCCTGGAGGTCGAGGTGCTGGGCGAAGCGCAAATGGCCGAGCTGGGCATGGGCGCCTTGCTGGCGGTGGGGCAGGGCAGCCGGCGCGAAAGCCAGTTGGTGGTCATGCGCTGGAACGGCGCGGACGACGCGACCGCCCAGCCGATCGCCTTTGTGGGCAAGGGCGTGTGCTTCGACACGGGCGGTATCTCCATCAAACCCGCCGCGGGCATGGAGGACATGAAATGGGACATGGGGGGCGCGGGCGTCGTCGCCGGCCTCATGCACGCGCTGGCCGGCCGCCGGGCCAAGGTGAACGCCGTGGGGGTCCTGGGCCTGGTCGAGAACATGCCGGACGGAAACGCCACCCGCCCGGGCGACATCGTGACCTCCATGTCGGGCCAGACCGTCGAGGTGCTGAACACCGACGCCGAAGGCCGGCTCGTGCTGGCCGACGCGCTCTGGTACTGTCAGGAGCGGTTCAAGCCCCGCTTCATCGTGGACCTGGCCACGCTGACGGGCGCAATCATCATCTCGCTCGGCAACGACCTGGCCGGACTGTTCAGCAACGACGACGCTCTCGCGGGCGATCTGCTGGCCGCTTCCGCCGCGGAGGGTGAGCAGATCTGGCGCATGCCGATGCCCCCCGCCTACGACAAGCAGATCGACAGCCCCGCGGCGGACATCAAGAACATCGCGGCGCCGGGGGCGGGCGGGGGCTCGATCCTGGCGGCGCTGTTTCTGCAGCGCTTCATCGGAGAGGGCCTGCCTTGGGCGCACCTGGACATCGCGGGCGTCACCTGGCGCAAGAAGAGCGACCACCCCAGCTACCCCGAAGGGGCCTCCGGCTTCGGCGTACGCCTGCTGAACCGGCTGGTGGCGGACAGGTTCGAGGGGTGATTCCACCCCGGGCTTCCTCCGGCGGAAGCCCCGGCCGGTGCTTGCGGCAGGCCTTTCCCGCGCCGGCGTTCCTGCCGTTCGAGCCCCGCGCCGCCCCTATCGCGGACAGGGGGGCGGGTGCAGCGCCTCCCACCCGCCGTGTCTGAGGTCTGGTTCTACCACCTGGAGCGCACCGCGCTGGAGCAGGCCTTGCCGGAGCTCCTGGAGAAGACGCTCGGCCGTGGCTGGCGGGCGCTGGTGCGTTGTCGCACGCCGGAGCGCGCCGCCGATCTGGACGGGGCGCTGTGGACCTATCGCGACGACAGCTTCCTGCCCCACGGCCTGGAAGGCGAGCCGGGGGCGGAGCGGCAGCCCGTGCTCGTCTCGGCCGGCGAGGGCAACCCGAACGCCGCCCAGGCGCTTTTCCTGATCGACGACGCCGAACCGGGGCCGCTCGAGGATTATGCCCGGACGGTGGTCTTCATCGATGGTCGGGACGAGGCGGCCGTTGTTGCGGGCCGGGCGCGCTGGACCTCGCTGAAGGGCGCCGGGGCGGCCGTTTCGTACTGGAAACAGAAGCCCGAAGGCGGGTGGGAGAAGCGTGCATGAAGCGAAGCCTGGTTATGATCGGTCTGGCCGCCTTGGCCGCCTGCGCCCCGTCTTCGCGGCAGGAAGCCGCCCGCCGCCCTCAGCCGGTCGCCATTCAGCCGGCCCCGGCCCGCTATGACACGCCCACGCCCTATGTTACGCCGCGGCAGTCGTCCCAGCCCAGGCCCCCGGCCACGGCGGCGGACGCCTGCGGCGCGGCGGCCCATACCTATCTGGTCGGCAAGAACCGCTCGGAGATCCCCGTGCCCGTTGATCCGTCCAACCGCCGGGTCCACTGCAGCACCTGCCCCGTGACGCAGGACTTCAACCCGCGTCGGCTGAACATCATCTACGACGCCGACAGCGGAAGGGTGACCCAGGTGAAATGCGGCTGAGTTTGCGCGGGGGCGCGACCTCTCTATAAGCGCGCTCCCTCCCGACATCCTCCCCTGTGAGCACCATGGCCGAACGCACCTTCTCCATTCTCAAGCCTGACGCGACCGAGCGGAACCTGACGGGCGCGGTCAACGCGGTCATCGAGAAGGCCGGCCTGCGCATCGTGGGCCAGCGCCGCATGCGCATGAGCCGCGAGCAGGCCGAGCAGTTCTACGGCGTCCACCGCGAGCGCCCCTTCTTCGGCGAGCTGGTCGAGTTCATGACCTCCGGCCCGGTCGTGGTGCAGGTGCTGGAAGGCGAAGGCGCGGTCGCGCGCTACCGCGAGGTGATGGGCGCCACCAACCCGGCCCAGGCCGAGGAAGGCACCATCCGCAAGCTGTTCGCCCGCTCCGTGGGCGAGAACACCGTGCACGGCTCCGACAGCGCCGAGAACGCCGAGACGGAGATCGCCCAGTTCTTCACGGACGATCAGATCGTCGGCTGACGAACTCGGCCAGGGCCGCCGGATAAAGCGCGTGCTCGGCCTCGAGCACGCGCGCGGCCAGGCTTCCCTCCGTATCGCCCGGCAGGACGGGAACGCGGGCCTGGGCCAGCACAGGGCCTTCGTCCACCCCTTCGGTGACCAGATGCACGGAGCAGCCCGCCTCCGCGTCGCCGGCCTCCAGGGCGCGCCGGTGGGTGTGCAGGCCGGGATAGAGCGGCAGTAAGCTGGGGTGGATGTTCAGGATCCGCCCCCGCCAGGCCTCGATGAAGGCCGGCGACAGCAGGCGCATATAGCCGGCCAGAGCCACCATTTGCACAGCAGCGCCCTGCAGGGCGGCCGTGAGGTCCGCCTCGTGTGAGGCCTTGTCCCGGCCACGATGGTCGATGGCGCGGGCCTCGACCGCAGCCGCTCGCGCCGTTTCCAGCCCGGGGGCGGCGGGATTGTTCGACAGGACCAGGACCACTTCGGCCGGATAGGCGGGGTCGCGCGCCGCCTCCAGCAGGGCCGCCATGTTGGAGCCTCGCCCGCTGATCAGCACGCCGACCCGGGCGCGCCTCACGCTCCGAACCCGCTCATGCGGGGGAGAGTTCGCCGCAGACAAAGGCGTCCGGGATCGCTGAGAGCGCATCGCCCACCGCTTCGGGGCCGACCACCAGGACGAAGCCGATGCCGCAATTGAAGGTGCGCCGCAGCTCTTCGTGAGCGATGCCGCCCTCCCGTTGCAGCCAGTCGAAAATAGGCGGCAGCGTCCAGGCGCCCTCGTCGAAGCGGGCGCGCAGGCCGGGCGCGATCGCACGGGGCGGGTTCTCGACCAGCCCGCCGCCTGTAATGTGGGCACCCCCCTTCAGCAGCCCGGCCCTGGCCAGCGGGAGCACCTCGGGCACATAGATGCGCGTAGGCTCCAGAAGCTCATCGGCGAGCGCGCCCCGGCCGAACGGCGCGGGAGCATCCCACCCCAATCCCGAGCGCTCCACCACGCGGCGGATCAGCGAATAGCCGTTGCTGTGCGGGCCGGAGGAGGGCAGGGCGACCAGCAGGTCCCCCGCTCTTTGTGCATCGAGCCGGGGCAGCACGGCGCCGCGCTCGACGGCGCCCAGGGCGAACCCGGCCAGGTCGTAGTCCCCTCCGGCGTAGAGGCCCGGCATCTCGGCTGTCTCTCCGCCGACCAGGGCGGCGCCCGCCCTGCGACACCCTTCCGCAATTCCGGCCACCACCGAGCGTGCTACCGCCACGTCCAGCCGCGCCGTGGCGTAGTAGTCCAGAAACAGCAGCGGCTCGGCGCCCTGCGCCAGCAGGTCGTTGACGCACATGGCCACCAGGTCGATGCCGATGGTGTCGTGCCGGCCCGTGTCGATGGCGATGCGCAGCTTGGTGCCGACGCCGTCCGTGGTGGTCACCAGCAAGGGGTCGACGTATCCGGCCGCCTTGAGGTCGAAGACCGCGCCGAAGCCGCCCAGCGACGGTTCGGCCCCGGCCCGGCCTGTGGCCGCAGCCAGCGGCTTGATCGCGTCTACCAGCGCCGCCCCGGCGTCTATGTCCACGCCGGCGTCCGCATAGGTCAGGCCGTTGGTCATGCTGCGCTCGGTTGCAAAGGCGGGGGCGGTGCGGGCTATAGCGGCGGGATGGAGCCGATCACAACCACCGCCGAGCTCGAAGCGCTCTGCGCCCGCCTGTCCGGGGCGTCCTTTCTGGCGTTCGACACCGAATTCATGCGCGAAACCACCTACTGGCCCAAGCTGTGCCTGATCCAGGTGGCTTCGCCGGACGAGGCCGCGATCATCGATCCTCTTTCCGAGGGCCTGGATCTCGAGCCCCTGCTGGCCCTGATGCGCGACCCAGGGCTGACCAAGGTCTGTCACGCCGGCCGGCAGGACGTGGAGATCTTCAACAACCTCGGCGTGATCCCCCGGCCCATCTTCGACAGCCAGATCGCGGCCATGGCGGCCGGCTTCGGCGAACAGGTCGCCTACGACGCCCTGGTCCGCCAGATGCTCCGTGTGGACCTGGACAAGAGCAGCCGGTTCACCGACTGGGCGCGGCGCCCCCTCAGCACCGCCCAGCTCAGCTATGCGCTGGCCGACGTGGTGCACCTGGCCGAACTCTACCCCCGTCTTCGCGAACGGCTGGAGACCAAAGGGCGCCTGGCCTGGGTGGCGGACGAGATGGCGGCGCTGGCCGATCCGGCCGCCTACAACCTGGACCCGGAAAACGCCTGGCGACGGTTGAAGCCCCGCAAGTTCAGCGCCCGCTACCTTTCGGTGTTCCAGGCGGTCGCCGCCTGGCGCGAGCGCACAGCCCAGGCTCGAGACCAGGTCCGCAGCCGGCTGCTCAAGGACGAGGCGATCGACGAGATCGCCGCCCAGGCGCCCACGGACCCGGCCGCGTTCGACCGCCTGCGCTCCGTGCCCAAGGGGTTCGGGGGCGGCAAGTTCGGCGCCGAGGTGGCCGAGGTGGTCAAAGCGGCCCTGCAGTCGGCCGAGACCAGGGCTCCCGTCGTGGACCGCCCGCCGCCCGCGGCCCAGGCCCCCGGCGCGGTGGTGGAGCTGCTGAAGGTGCTGCTGAAGGCCCGGTCGGAGGAGGCCAACGTCGCCCCCAAGCTGATCGCCACGGTGCCCGAGCTCGAGAAGATCGCAGCGAGCGACAAGGCCGACAGCCCCGTGCTCCACGGCTGGCGCCGCGAGCTGTTCGGCGAGGACGCGCTGCGCCTGAAGCGTGGCGAACTGGCGCTCGTGCTGGAAGGCGCCCGCGTGCGGGTGCGGGAGGTAGGGCCCTAGGCTGTTCGCATCACCGGGGTCAGCTCCAGGTGCGCCGCCACGGCGCTCAGCCGTTTGCGGGTCTGCTCTCCCAGCAGCAGGTCGGCCGCCTCAGGCTCGGCCGTGAGCACCAGGTCGTGGGACTCGATACGCAACCTCGAGCGGCCGAGCAGGGCGGCGCTCCGCCCGGAAAGATCGCAGCCCAGCCGCAGCGCCAGGCCCATGGCGCGGGCCCTGACCAAGCGCTCAGGCGACAGCACGCGCCCTATGGTGGACGCCTCCGGCATGGCCTCGTCCGCGCCGTAGCGGTTGAAGATGGCTGCCGCCAGGAAGGCCCGCTCGCCATGCGTCTGCCCCGCGATGGGCGCGCGCAGGACCTGGTTGAAGGCCAGCGCTCCCCGGTGGTCGGGGTGCAGCCGGGCGCCGATGTCGGCCAGTCGCGCCGCGGCCGCCAGCAGGGTGAAGCCGCGCTCCCCTCTGAAGGTGGGCGGAAGGGCGGCCAGCACGGGGGCCAGCCACTGCTCCAGAGCCTGCCCCAGCCCGTCCGCGACCCCCAGGCGCGCACCCAGGGCTGCGCAGCCCTCCACAAGGGGATCGCGCGCGCGCAGCTCCGGCGCCATGGCGTCGTAGATCATCCCTTCCCTGACGCCGTAGGCGGAGAAGACCACCCGCTCGCAGCCCAGCCGCTCGATGACGGTCTCCAGCAGCACGGCGGCGTGGGGCAGGGTTTCGAGACGCTTCCTGGATACGCCCGGCATGCGCTCCAGCGAGCTCCGGGACTGCCGCGCGATCAGCCTGGCGAGCTCCAGCGCCTCGCGGGCGTCCAGCCGGTATTGGTGCACCACATGGAGCGGATAACCGGCCATGCGCATGTGCAGCAGGGCCAGGTTGCGCCAGGCGCCGCCGACGGCGTGGAAGACCTCCGTCCCGTAGCTGTCCGCCACCGTCTCCAGACGCTTCAGCGCTTCCTTGCGGGCGCGACCCACGTCGTAGTCCTTGGCGGCCCCCATGGCGAAAGGGCCCAGCGGCAGGGTGACGCCCTGGCCGACCTCGCCCCCGCCGATGCGCATCAGCTCCAGACTGGACCCGCCCAGGTCGCCCACCACCCCGTTCGCGCCCGGTGCGCCGGCGATCACGCCCAGGGCCGCCCAACGCGCCTCCTCCTCGCCGGACAGCACCCGGAGCTCAAGGCCCGCCTGCTCCCGCACGCGGGCCACGAAGTCCGGTCCATCCTCCGCCTCACGGACCGCCGCCGTCGCCGCCGTATGGATCTCCGCAGGGCGCGCGCCGTCCAACACCGCCCGGAAACGCCGCAAGGCGGCCAGCGCGGCGGCCGCGCCTTCAGGGTTCAGGCGGCGGCTCGCGTCCAGCCCGCGCCCGAGGCCCGCCAGGACCTTCTCGTTGTGAACAGTCCAGATGGCCCGGCCTTCGACGCGGTACAGGACCAAGCGAACGGAGTTGGACCCGACGTCGACGACCGCGACGTCGCGAGGCTGCGGTGCGCTCACGGGATCAGCGCTTCGGGCCGACGTATTCGAAGGCGCGCGGCAGGTCCTTCACCTTCCGGCCGCGTCCGGACAGACTGGGATGGGTCATGAAGTACTCGTGGACCGAGAAGGCTTTCCCTCCCAGGTCCGAGTTGCGGCGGCGGTAGCTCCCGTCCGGCGACAGGTCCCAGCTCTGCGCCTCGTCGTTCAGGTAGGCGACCATGATCTGGTCCAGCACCTGACGGTGCACGGTGGCGTTGAGGACCGGCACCAGGGTCTCGACGCGCCGGTCCAGGTTGCGCGGCATCCAGTCCGCAGAGGAGATGTAGACCCGGGCATGCGGGCCGGGCATGGCCTCGCCGTTGGCGAAGGCCACCACGCGGGAGTGCTCCAGGAAGCGGCCCACGATCGATTTGACGTGGATGTTCTCCGACAGCCCCGGCACGCCCGGGCGCAGACAGCACACGCCCCGCACCATGAGCTCGATCCGCACGCCGGCCTGGCTGGCCCGGTACAGGGCGTCGATAATGGCCGGGTCGACGAGCGCGTTCAGCTTGGCCCAGATGGCGGCCGGCTTGCCGGCCTGGACGTTCTCCACCTCGCGCTCGATGCGGCGTATCAGCCGAGTCTTCAGGGTGACCGGGGAAAAGGCGAGCTTCTCCATGGTGTCCGGCACGGCGTAGCCCGTGATGAAGTTGAACACGCGACTGGCGTCACGGCCCAGCCGCGGATCGTTCGTGAACAGAGAAAGGTCCGTGTACACCCGCGCCGTGACCGGATGATAATTGCCGGTGCCGAAGTGGCAGTAGGTGGACAGCGAGTCGCCCTCGCGCCGCACCACGACGCTGATCTTGGCGTGGGTCTTGTACTCCACGAAGCCGAAGACGACGTGCACGCCCGCCCGCTCCAGGTCGCGCGCCCATTTCAGATTGGCCTCCTCGTCGAACCGGGCCTTGATCTCCACCAAGGCGGTGACGTTCTTGCCGTTCTCCGCCGCCTCGATCAGGGCGGCCACGATGGGGCTGTCCTTGCTGGTGCGGTAGAGCGTCTGCTTGATGGCGATCACGCAGGGATCAGTGGCCGCCTGACGCAGGAAGTTCACCACCACGTCGAAGCTCTCGAAGGGATGGTGGACCAGGATGTCCTTTTCGCGGATGGCGGCGAAGGCGTCCCCGCCGTGGTCGCGGATGCGCTCCGGATAGCGCGGCTCATAGGGCTTGAACTTCAGGTCCGGCCGGTCCGGCGGGATCAGCTGCGCCAGCTGGGCCAGGCCCAGCATGCCGTCGATCACCACCACGTCGTGCGGCTCCGCCTCGATCTGCTCCACGATGAAGGCCCGCAGGTCCGCCGGCATGTGTGCGTCGATCTTGATGCGGACGACCGATCCCAGGCGCCGCGTCTTGAGCAGGGCTTCGAACTCGCGGACCAGATCCTCCGCCTCCTCCTCCAGCTCGATGTCGCTGTCGCGGACGACGTTGAAGCTGCCCTTGCTGATCACCTCCATGCCGGGGAACAGGTGGTCCAGGAACAAGGAGACCACGTCCTCCAGCAGGATATAGCGCCGGACCCGCGCAGCCTGTTGCCCGCGCTCGTCCTGCGGGGAGGGGAGCCGCCAGAAGCGGTCCACCTGGGCCGGCACCGGCACCAGGGCGTAGAGGGTGCGCCCGTCCGTGCGGCGCCGCAGCTTCAGCCCGAGCGCGAAGCCAAGATTGGGAATGAAGGGAAAGGGGTGCGCCGGGTCGATGGCCAGCGGCGTCAGCACCGGGAAGAGCTTCTCCTGAAACTGCGTCAGCAGCCATTCGTGCTCGTGCGGATCGACCTCGTCGGAAGCCAGCACATGGAGGCCCTCGCCCGCCAGCTCCGCGCGCAGGTCGCGCCAGCGGGCCTGCTGCCGCTCCATCAGCGCGGCGGCCGCCTCGTTCACCCGGTCCAGGACCTCGTCCGGGGCCAAACCGTCCTGGCTGAGCTTGCGCACGCCCTCGCGCACCTGTCCCTGCAGGCCCGCGACCCGGACCATGTAGAATTCATCCAGATTGTTAGCCGAGATGGACAGGAAGCGGAGCCGCTCCAGCAGCGGATGACGCGGGTTCTCGCTCTCCTCCAACACACGCTGGTTGAAGGCCAGCCAGGTGAGCTCGCGGTTGAAGAAGCGCTCGGGCGAGGCCAGCAGCGCCTCGTCCAGCTCCAGCACGCGCGGCTTGGCGCTTCCGCGCTTCGGCGTTGGCGTCCGCAGCGCCATCTCGGCGGCGGGGGCGACGGTGTCGGCGTGCGCGGGCATTCCCCCGATTTGGCGCGCACAGGTTACGAAAGCAATCAGTCGGACACCTCGCCCGCGGCTTCCAGAACCTCGCGGGCCAGCGCCCGGGTCACCGGTCGGTGCAGGGCGGCGGCCTCCTCGTCCAGCTGCTCCACCACCGCCCGCGCCTGCGGGACGGACCTTTCGATGCGTTTGACGAGGTAGGGGATCAGATCCTCGGGCGGGGTGATGCTGCGTTCGGCGAACAACCGCGCCAGCACCCCCGACAGCACCAGATCGTCCGGCTCCTCGATCTCGGCCACGGCCAGGGCGTTCAGCCGCGAGCGGAGGTCGGGCAGATGCGCCGGCCAGCCGGCCGGGCGGGCCCTGGCGGTCAGCAGCAGGCCATGGCCCTCCGCCGCGCGGTTAAGCAGGTGGAAGAGCACCTCCTCCGACCCGCGCCGGTCGGCGTCCTCCAGCAGCACCGGTCCTTGAGACGTGCGCCCGTCCCAGGCGACCGCCCCGGTTCGCGCGACCCAGATCGCGGCCAGGTGGCTCTTTCCCGACCCCGCGGGACCGACCAGGCACAGGGCGCCGCCCGGCCATGCCGGCCACGCGTCCACCGCGCCCAAAGCCTCCGCATTGGCCGGAGACACCACGAAGTCCGATCGGCCGGAGCGCAGCGCGCGATCCAGCCTGAGACGCAACTGCCGTCCCAAACCCAGCTCTCTGTTGGCGAACCCGGACTCTAACAGAGCGTCCCGGGCCCGTCACCAAGGTCGCTTCCTTGACAAAGGCGCCCGGCCCGTGGCCCCTCCGCCGCTCCGCCCACACGCTCCCCGGCAAGCTCCCCGATCATGCACGCCTATCGCACCCACACCTGCGGCGCCCTGCGCCGGACCGACGCCGGCCAGGCCGTGCGGCTTTCAGGCTGGATCCATCGCAAGCGCGACCACGGCGGGCTGATGTTCGTGGACCTGCGCGACCATTACGGCGTGGCCCAGCTTGTGCTGGCCCCCGACAGCGAAGGCTTCGCCGTGCTGGAGCGGCTCCGGGCCGAGAGCGTGATCCGCATCGAAGGCGAGGTGGTGGCTCGCTCGCCCGAAACGGTGAACCCCAACCTGCCCACAGGCGAGATCGAGATCCGCGTCCGCACCGCCGATGTCCTGTCCGAAGCGGCCGAACTGCCGGTCCCGGTGTTCGGCGAGCCCGACTATCCCGAGGATCTGCGGCTCAAGCACCGCTACCTCGACCTTCGCCGCGAGACCCTGCACCGAAACATCGTGCTGCGCTCGCAGGTGATCAGCTCGATCCGCCGCCGGATGACCGACGCCGGCTTCAACGAGCTCCAGACCCCCATCCTGACCGCCTCCAGTCCCGAAGGCGCCCGCGACTTCCTGGTCCCCTCCCGCCTGCACCCGGGCGAGTTCTACGCGCTCCCCCAGGCGCCGCAGCAGTTCAAGCAACTGCTGATGGTGTCCGGCTTTGATCGCTACTTCCAGATCGCCCCCTGCTTCCGGGACGAGGACGCCCGCGCGGACCGCTCGCCGGGCGAGTTCTACCAGCTCGACCTCGAGATGAGCTTCGTCACCCAGGAGGACGTCTTCAACGCGCTCGAGCCCGTGCTCCACGGCGTGTTCGAGGAGTTCGCCGAGGGCAAGGCCGTCACGCCGTACCCGTTCCCGCGCATCCCCTATCGGGAAAGCATCGCCAAGTACGGCACCGACAAGCCGGACCTGCGCAACCCGATCCAGATGCAGGACGTCTCGGACCATTTCCGCGGGGCGGGCTTCGGCCTGTTCGCCCGCATCCTCGACGCGGACAGCAAGCACCGCATTTGGGCGATCCCGGCGCCCGGGGGCGGCGCCCGCGCCTTCGCCGATCGCATGAATTCCTGGGCCCAGGGCGAGGGCCAGCCCGGTCTCGGCTACATCTTCTGGCGCGAAGGCGAGGAGGGGGGGGCAGGGCCGATCGCCAAGAACATCGGCCCCGAGCTCACCACCGCCGTCCGGGACCAGTTAGGCCTCCAGGTGGGCGACGCCGCCTTTTTCGTCGCCGGCGACCCTGCCGCATTCTACAAGTTCGCCGGCCTGGCCCGCACCAAGGTCGGCCAGGAACTGAATCTGGTGGCCGAGGGCCGCTTCGACTTCTGCTGGATCGTCGACTTCCCGATGTTCGAGTGGAACGAGGACGAGAAGCGCATCGACTTCTCGCACAACCCCTTCTCCATGCCGCAGGGCGAGCTGGAGGCGCTCAACGGCCAGGACCCGCTCGACATCCTGGCCTACCAGTACGACATCGTCGTCAACGGGGTTGAGCTCAGCTCCGGCGCCATCCGGAACCACAAGCCGGAAATCATGCTCCGCGCCTTCGAGATCGCCGGCTATGGGCCGGAGGTGGTCGAGGAGCAGTTCGGCGGCATGCTCAACGCCTTCCGCTACGGCGCCCCGCCGCACGGCGGCTCGGCCCCCGGCATCGATCGGATCGTCATGCTGCTGGCGGGCGCGCAGAACATCCGCGAGGTCATCGCCTTTCCGCTGAACCAGCAGGCGCGCGACCTGATGATGAACGCCCCGGCGCCCGTGAGCGCGCGTCAGCTCAAGGAGCTGCACATCCGAGTGCAGCCGTAATCGGCCGCACTTCTGTCCTCGGCTGACCCAAGTCCGTCCTTGCCGGGGACGATGATCGGTTCGAGGCGCCCGAGCCGAGCTGTCGGTCCGCAACCTCGTAATACTTCAGGGCGCTGAGGACGGTGCACGCGTGGCTTGCCGACCACCCCAGCCCGGAGCAGAAAGAGCCAGGCAACTCGACCGGGCCGAACGATGATTACACGTGTGGCGGCTGCAGAGGATGCGGGCGCGATCGCCCGTGTCCACGCAGCCAGTTGGCGCGATGCCTACTCAGAGATCCTCGACGCTCAATTCCTTGCGGGCCCTATCGAAGACGAACGCCTCAGCTTTTGGAGTCGCCGGCTAGCTCAGGCTCACGGACGCCTGAGAGTCACAATGGCGCTGGAAGGTCATGCGGTAGTCGGATTCATATGCATCATCGCAGACGACGACCCGCTCTGGGGAAGTCGGGTCGACAACCTCCACGTTGTGCCCTCGCTTCGAGGCGGGGGCATTGGGGAGCGCCTGCTCAGACAGGCTTCGGCAGAACTCGCCGACACGTCTGAGAGCGGAGGCCTGTACCTGTGGGTGTTCGAAGCCAACACTAAGGCCCGACGCTTCTATGAGCGTCTAGGCGCAAAGACAGTCGAGCGCAGCTCTTCGCAAATCCCCAGTGCGCGCGGAAATCCGATTGTCCGTCTTCACTGGCCAGACGTTCGCACACTAGCAGGGGCGAGCTCGTGCAGGCGCTCCGGCCTCTGACCTGGTCCATGCTGTTCACGGGCGATCCTTCAACGCTTCAGCGCTCGCCATCGGCGCGCAACCCCGAAACCATCATCTCCGCATAGGTCTCGCCGATCTCCCGCGCGGTCTGCGGCGAGGTCTGGGGACGGAACCAGCGGTGCGTCCAGCCGACCACGCCCAGCATGCCGTAGGCCACGACCCGCGACGGGCCGACGTTGCGCAGGCTTCCATCGGCATAGCCTTGCTCGATGATCTGGATAAAGGCGTTCTCGATCACCAGATCAATCTGGCGCATGTCCGAGGCCCACTTGGAGCGGCGGTCGGGCACGCGGCTCAGGTGCTTGCGGATGTAGATGAAGAGCAGCCGATACTGCTCGCCGCAGGAACCCATATTCGAAGCAGGCTGAACCCGCCGGCCCGGGCTCTATCGCTCCGGCGGGCGCGGCGGATGCGGCGGCCTGGGCAGGCTGATCATCGAGCCGTGAGTAGTCACCTGCGTGCGGCCGTTCGGGCCGATGGTGACCGTCACCACCCGGCCGTCATGGCTGCGGGTGGTCACCGTGCGGATCTTGGAGATCGAACGCCCGACGCACTCCCGGACGGTGAGCCCCCGCGGGGCCAGGGTCTCGGCGCTCCCGCAGGCGAGGTCCAGCTGCGCCTGCTTGAGCCCGCGCACCCGCGACAGATCGGCCGCCTTTATATTGACCCGCCGGAGGGTGGCCCCGCGCAGATCGGCGGCTCCGAACTCGGCGCCCGAGGCATTGACCCCAGTGAGGTCGGCCCCCACGAAGCTGGCCCGGTCGAACTCGCCGCCGCTCAGGTTGGCCCCTGTGAAATCGGCGCTGGCGAAATTGGCCCCGACCGCCTCCGTTCCGCTCAAGTTGGCGCCGTGCAGCTCCGCGCCGCTGAGGTTGGTTCGCCTGAGCGTGGTTCCCGAAAGATTGCTCGCCTTGAGCCCGGCCTTGCCGGCATTGGCGCCGGTGAAGTCGGCCCCGCTGAAGTTCACGCCGAGGCTCACGAGCCCCACGAGGTTGGCGCGGCTGAAGTCGGCGCCGCTCAGATTGGAGCCGTTCAGCGTCGCGCCCGCCAGGTTCGCCCGGGTGAAGTCGGCGCCGCTGAACTGGACGCCCAGCATCTCCGCCCCGCGAAGGTCGGCGTCGGCCAGCACCGAACCTGAGAAGTTGCCGCCCCTGAACTTGGCGCCTTGAAGCTGCCGGCCGGAGAACTCGCAGCCCGAGCACGATCCCCCGAAAGTGATGGCGCGCGCCACCTCCCGCTCGGCCGGAACCATCGCCTGGGCGGCTCCGGCGCAAAGAAAAAAGGTGAAAACGGCGGCGGCGGTACGCGACATGAACTGACCTGAACTTCGCCCACCCTCGCGAGGGGACTAGACCGAGGTAAGCCGCTCGCTTCGCCGACGCCACTTAATTCGCGGTAATCCGGTAGCTTAGCGGCAAGGCGCGATGCGCAAACCGCCGGGCAGGGCGGTGGCGGCGTCCCCGCAGGCGCCGTTCAGCTGGGCCTGGGTGAGGCCGCCCGCGCCGGCCAGCTCCGCGCCGGAGAAGTTGGCCCCGGCAAGCTTGGCGCCGCGCAGGTTCGCGCCGCCGAAGTGGGCGCCCACCCACGAGGAATTGGTCAGGTCGGCGCCGGAGAAGTTGGCGGAAGAGAACACGCCCGCAAAGGCGTTCACGTCGCGCAGATCCGCACCGGCGAAGTTGGCCCGACCGAGAACGGCCATGGACATGTCGGACTGACGCAAGCGGGCGCGGGCGTAGTTGCGGCCGTTCAGCTCCACGCCCGACAGGTCGGCCTGGAAGAGATTGCAGCCGGGGCAGTTGGCGCCGGCCTTGGCCTGGGCGATCTGGCCAGCGCTTTGAGCCAGGGCGGGGGAGGCGAGGGCGGCCAGAGCCGCGGCGATCAGGATCGGTTTCATTTCGGGACGGCCTTTTGGGGTTCCTCCCTCTCCGACCGCAAGTTGCACGCCACGGGCGAACCGGCCCGCGCTGGACGGCTCGGCAGGGCGGGGCGTATAGCCGAAGGCGTAGAAGCCCACGGGTCACCCCTTGCTCGAGAAGATCTTCACCTGGTGGAACGGCGCCACGATCGGCACCCTGTTGACCGTCAAGCGCCGGGGCTCCCAGGTGGGAGCCGACAGCTTCGGCAATCGGTATTTCGAGTCGCGCGATCACAAGAGCTACGACGGGCGCAAGCGCCGCTGGGTCCTTTACAACGGCTATGTGGATGCTTCCAAGGTGCCGGCCGAGTGGTTCGGCTGGCTGCACTATTCCGTTGACGAGGCCCCTACGGAACAGAACACGCCTCGCCGCTCCTGGATGAAGGCCCATGTGCCGAACCTGAGCGGGACCCCCTTCGCCTGGCGCCCGCGAGGCTCGATCGCCCGCGGCGGCCAGCGTGCCTCCGCCTCCGGCGACTATCAGGCGTGGAAGCCGGACTAGGCGCAATGCGGCGCGAGCACCTGATGGAGACGGTGGTCGGGGCCGCGGTCCTGCTCACCGCCGCGGGATTCCTCACCTATGCGCTCGGGGCCACCCGAGGCGCGGGCGACCGCGACGGCTACGCCTTGTCGGCCCGCTTCGGTCAGGTCGGCGGCCTGGCTCCCGGGGCCGACGTCCGAGTGGCCGGGGTCAGGGTCGGCTCCGTCTCCGCTGTGGAACTCGAGCCCCAGACCTATTTCGCCGTAGCCCGGCTGCGCTTGCACCGGAGCGTGAAGCTGCCCGCGGACTCGACCGCCAGGATCAGCTCTGACGGCTTGCTCGGGGGCGCCCACGTGTCCGTGGAACCGGGCGGGGCGACCGAGCTGTTGGCTGCTGGCGGCGAAATCACCAACACGCAGGGGGCGGTGGACATCTTCGGCGTGATCGGCGGGGCCTTGCGCCCGCCCGCCACAGGACAGACCTCCACCCCAGACGCCTCCACCGCCGCTCCGGAGCCCGAGTAGAATGCGCGTGAACCCGCTGACCGCCGGCCTTCTGGCCGCCGCCCTGGCCGCCGCCGGCGCGGGGCTGGTGACCGCGCAGGAATCGGAGCTGCCGCCCATTCCCACCCCCCCGGAGGAAAGCGCAGCCGAACCCCCGCCGCCCGCCGCACCCACCCCGCCCGCCTCTCCGGCCGAGGGCGAATCGGCGCCGCCCCGGGGCATCCCCGACCCGGCGCCCTATACGGTGTTGGGCCCCGAATCCCGACGCGCCCAGGCCGAGGCGCCGCCGGCTCCCCCTACCTTGGAGGAGGTTCTGCCCGAGGTGGTCGAGCCCCCCGTCGTCGAACCCGGCCCCCCTCCGCCTCTGCCGCGCCGTCCGCGCCACCCCGGCGCCATCGTCCAGGCTCTGGACAAGGTCACGGCCGAGACCCTTCGCTTCGAGGTCGCGGCGGGCCAGCCCGTGCGCTGGAAGTCCCTCGTGTTCCGCGCCAACGCCTGCGAGACGGAGGCGATCAACGAACCGTTGAAGGAGGCCTCGGCGCATCTGATCGTCACCTCGGAGCCCGCGGCCAGGCCCGGCCGCGCCGCGCCGGAACCCGCCCAGGTGTTCCGTGGCTGGATGTTCGCTTCCTCGCCTGGTCTGAATCCTTTCGAGCACCCGGCCTATGACGTGTGGCTGGTGGGCTGCCGGGTACCGGTCGCACCGGAGCCCGCGCCCCTCCCGGGCGCTGCGCCCGCTCCGGACGCCGCTCCCGCGGCCTGACTCTCAGGCCGGCTGGCGGATCGTCTCGAGGACCGTCGCTCCGTCCGCCGAGGGCGGGAACAGGTAGAAGTCGCCGTCGCTGTCCAGCGCGACGTCGAGCCGGCGGTGATACTCGGCCCGCCCGATCTCCTCGGCGCCGAACTGGGCCAGGTGTTCCGTCATGAACTGGGTGTCGAGCAAGCGGTAGCCGCCGAAGCGGAGCCGCGCGACCAGATGCACCAGCGCCGTCTTGCTGGCGTCCCGCGTGGTGCTGAACATGCTCTCGCCGAAAAAGGCGGCGCCCATGGCGACGCCGTAGAGCCCGCCCACCAGCACGCCCTCGCGCCAGCATTCCACGCTGTGCGCCAGCCCCGCGCTGAACAGCCGGTTGTAGAGCCCCTGGATCGGTCGGTTGATCCAGGTGTCCTGCGCATAGCTGCGTTCGGCCGCGCAGGCCTCCAGCACCTGCGGAAAAGCTGTATCGATTCGAACCTGGAACATCTCGCTTCGCACCGTGCGGGCCAGCCGCTTGGGGACGTGGAAGCGCTCATCCAGCGAAAGCACCCCGCGCCGCTCGGGATCGACCAGGAACACCCGGTCGTCCTCCCGGCTGTCGGCCATAGGGAAGACGCCGCGGGCGTAGCACTGGACCAGGTCGCGCCAGGTGAAGGCCGTCACGGCCGGCGTCTCACGACCTGGGCGGCCCTAGGCGGCGGATTGCGCGGCCATCCACTGCTCCAGCCAGTGGATGTGGTAATCGCCGGCCTCGACGTCCGGCTCCTTGAGCAGCTCCTGGAAGAGCGGGATGGTGGTGTCGATCCCGCCCACGACCATCTCGCCGAGCGCCCGACGGAGCCGCGCGATGGCTTCCGGCCGGTCACGCCCGTGGACGATCAGCTTGCCGGCCAAACTGTCGTAATAGGGCGGGATCACGTAGCCGGCGTAGAGCGCGCTGTCCAAACGTACGCCCAGCCCGCCTGGCGCGTGGAAGTCCGTGACCAGACCCGGCGAGGGCGTGAAGGTGCGTGGGTTCTCCGCATTGATTCGCGCTTCGATCGAGTGCCCCCGGAAGACGATGTCCTCCTGGGTGAACGAGAGCGGCAAGCCCGCGGCGACGCGGATCTGCTCGCGGATCAGGTCCACGTCCGTGATCATCTCCGTCACGGGGTGCTCGACCTGGATGCGCGTGTTCATCTCGATGAAGAAGAATTCGCCGTCCTCGTAAAGGAACTCGATCGTGCCCACGCCGAGGTAGCCGATCTTGCGAATAGCCTCGACCACCACCGAGCCGATGCGCGCGCGCGCTTCGGCGCCGATGGCGGGGGAGGGCGCTTCCTCCAGAACCTTCTGATGTCGCCGCTGCAGCGAGCAGTCCCGCTCGCCCAGATGCACCACATGACCGTGGCTGTCGGCCACGACCTGAACCTCGACATGGCGCGGCCTCTGGAGATAGCGCTCCATATAGACCGTGCCGTCGCCAAAGGCCGCGGCGGCTTCGCTCTGCGCGGTGGACACCGCCTCGGCCAGCGCCTCGGGCGTCCTGGCCACCTTCATCCCGCGTCCGCCTCCGCCTGACGCGGCCTTGATCAGCACCGGAAACCCGATCGCCTCGGCCGCCGCCATGGCCTCCTCGGGCGTCGACACCCCGCCGTCGCTGCCCGGCACCACGGGTATGCCCGCATCCCGCGCCGTCTGCTTGGCCGTGATCTTGTCGCCCATGATCCGGATGTGCTCCGGCCGGGGACCGATGAAGGTGTAGCCGTGGGCTTCCACGATCTCGGCGAACCGTGCGTTCTCGCTCAGGAAGCCGTAGCCGGGATGGATGGCCTGGGCGCCGGTGATCTCCGCCGCCGCGATGATCGAGGGGATGTTGAGATAGCTCTTGGCCGCGGGCGCCGGACCGATGCAGACGCTTTCGTCGGCCATGCGCACATGCATGGCGCTGCGATCGGCCTCCGAGTGCACGGCCACCGTGCCGATGCCCATCTCGCGGCAGGCCCGCAGCACGCGGAGCGCGATCTCGCCCCGATTGGCGATCAGGACCTTGTCGAACAGCTCGCTCACTCGATGATCACCAGGGGGGCTCCGAACTCCACCGGCTGCTCGTTCTCGACCAGCACCTCGACCACCGTGCCGGCCTTGGGCGCTGGAATGGGATTCATCGTCTTCATGGCTTCGATGATGAGCAGGGTCTGCCCTGCGGCGACCTTGTCCCCCGGCTGCACAAAGGCGTCCGCCTCCGGGCTGGAGGAGAGATAGACCGTGCCCACCATGGGCGATTTCACCGCGTCGCCGCGCGTGGCCAGGGGCGCCGCTGCCGCTTCGCTCGCCGTCGCGGGCGTGACCGGCGCCGGGGCCGGGGTCGCCGGGGCGAGATAGGTCGCCGGCGCCGCCGAAGCCGGCGCGCCCGTGAGTTCGCGCGCCACCCGCACGCGCAGATCGCCCCGTTCCACCTCGATCTCGGTCAGGCCCGTGTCCTGGAGGATGTCCGCCAGTCGGCGCACCAGGCGCGTGTCGATGGGATCGGTCCCGTTCTTTGCGGCGGCCATTGTTGGTCCTTGGTCTTGGCCGGAGGTCACGTGCGGGCGAGCTTCACGGCGGCGTCGAGGGCGAGCGTGTAGCTCAATGCGCCGAAACCGGAAACTGTGCCGCGGGCCGCCTCGGCCACATAGGAGCGGCGGCGATAGGGCTCGCGCGCGGCCGGGTTGGACAGATGCACTTCGATCACGGGAATGCTCAAGGTTCGCAGAGCGTCCAGCAGGGCGATGGAGGTGTGGGTGTATCCGGCGGCGTTGATGATCAAAGCCTGGCCGGCCCGGCCCGCCTCCTGGACCCAGTCGATCAGCTCGCCTTCGTGATTGGTCTGGCGGAAGACGACCGAGGCCCCGATCCGAGCGGCATGCTCGTCGCAGAGGCGCTGGAGATCCCCCAGCGTGTCGTGGCCGTAGATTTCCGGCTCACGCTGGCCCAGAAGGTTCAGGTTCGGCCCGTTGAGGACATATATCGGCGCGGCCATGGCGCGCCTGTATAGGGCCGCGCTCCGGCCCGGCAAGGATTGGACATGCGGCTGACCATCAATGGCGAGGAGCGGCAGGTGCCGCCGGTGACCACGGTGACGGAGCTGGTGGCGGCGCTTGAGCTCGACACGCGCAAGGTCGCCGTCGAACGGAACCTCGAAATCGTCCCGCGCTCCTTACATGCGCAAACACCGGTGGCCGACGGCGACCGGATCGAGATCGTCCATTTCATCGGAGGCGGCTGATGAACGCTCGCGTCGAGCCGGCCTCGCTGGCCCAAACCGAAGACAGCTGGACCGTCGCCGGCCGCACCTTCCGTTCCCGCCTGATCGTAGGCACGGGCAAGTACAAGGATTACGCGCAAAACGCCGCCGCGGCCGAGGCTGCGGGGGCCGAGATCGTGACGGTGGCGCTGCGCCGGGTGAACCTGTCGGATCCGAACCAGCCCATGCTGGCGGACTTCCTCGACCCCAAGCGCTTCACCTATCTGCCGAACACCGCCGGCTGTTTCACGGGCGAAGACGCCGTCCGCACCCTGCGCCTGGCGCGCGAGGCCGGCGGCTGGGACCTGGTCAAGCTGGAGGTGTTGGACCAGCAGGCGCACCTCTTCCCGGACATGGAGGAAACGCTACGCGCCCTGAAGCTGCTCGTGGCCGACGGGTTCCAGGTGATGGTGTATTGCAGCGACGACCCCGTCTACGCCCGCAAGCTGGAGGACGCGGGCGCCGCCGCCATCATGCCTCTGGGGGCGCCCATCGGTTCCGGCCTGGGCGTCCAGAACCGCGTGAACCTGCGTCTGATCATCGAGGCGGCCCACGTGCCCGTGCTCGTGGACGCCGGCGTGGGCGCCGCCTCCGAAGCCGCCGAGGCCATGGAGCTGGGCTGCGACGGCGTGATCACCAACACGGCCATCGCCGAAGCCCGCGACCCCATCCGCATGGCCCGCGCCATGAAGCACGCCGTCATCGCCGGCCGGGAGGGCTACCTCGCGGGCCGGATGCAGCGCCGCATGTACGCCAGCGCCTCCTCACCCTTGGCCGGGCTGATCTGAGGCGGGGTCCGTCGACGTTGTGGTCAGGCCGGCCGCACCAGCATGATCTTCTTCTTGCCGACCGCCAGCTTGAGCGCGCCTTCCGGCCCCAGGTCCGCGAGGGTCACGAGCCGGTTCACGTCGGTCTGGGTCACGTCGTTCAGCCGCAGTCCGCCCCCCTGCAGCAGCCGCCTGGCCTCCGAGCTGGAACCCGTCAGGCCGATCTGATTGGCCAGAACGGGCAGGGGCACGCCCGCCTGGAGTTGATCGCGGGCGACCTCGACGGTCGGCAGGTCGCTGGAGACCTCCCCCCGGACGAAGGCCGACTCCGCCGCGGCGGCGGCGGTGTCCGCCGCCTCGCGCCCATGCACCAGGGCGGTGGCGTGGTTGGCGAGCACCTTCTTGGCTTCGTTGATCTCCGCGCCCGGCAGCACCTCCAGCCGCGCGATATCGTCGAGCTCCAGTTCGGTGAACAGGCGCAGGAAGCGGCCCACGTCCGCGTCCGCCGTGTTCCGCCAGAACTGCCAGTAGTCGTAGGGGCTCAGCATGTCGGCGTTCAGCCACACAGCGCCCGCGGCGGTCTTGCCCATCTTGGCCCCGCCGGCCGTGGTGATCAGCGGCGTGGTCAGGCCGAAAGCCTGCTGCTCCTGAAGCCGGCGCACCAGTTCCACGCCGTTGACGATGTTCCCCCACTGGTCCGACCCGCCCATCTGCAAACGGCAGCCGGCCCTCCGGTTGAGCTCGAGAAAGTCGACCGCTTGCATGAGCATGTAGTTGAATTCGAGAAAGCTCAGCGGCTGCTCCCGCTCGAGTCGCAGCCGCACGCTGTCGAAGGTGAGCATACGATTGATGGTGAAGTGCGGCCCGTAGGTCCGCAGGAACTCGAGATAGCCGTATCCCGACAGCCAGTCGTCGTTGTCCAGCATGATCGCCCCGGTCGGGCCATCGTCAAACGCCAGCAGCCGCCCGAACACGGTCCGAATCGAGGCGATGTTGGCGGCGATCTGCGTCCCTTCCATCATCACGCGGGAGGTGTCGCGGAATGTGGGGTCCCCCACCTTGGTGGTGCCTCCGCCCATCAGCACGATCGGCCGATGGCCCGTCTTCTGCAGCCAGCGCAGCATCATGATCTGCACCAGACTGCCTACGTGCAGGCTGGGCGCGGTCGCATCGAAGCCGATATAGCCGGTGACCACGCCCTCGGCGCTCGCCCGGTCCAGCGCCTCCGCGTCGGTGATCTGGTGAACGAAGCCGCGCGCATGCAGCGTGCGGACGAACTCGGACTGGAAAGCTTGCGGCGCCATGGCCGGGCTCATACCACCTCCGCTGGCCGCCGGGAGGGGTTTGGACGTTGCTGGCCCTAATACGCCATCCACAGTCGCGCGGGGCCCAGGCCGTCGAGGTCGAGGTCGAGGTCGTGCGGCCGCGACCTCACCAGCTGTTGCTTCGGTACTTGCTGACGGGGGCGGTTGGCCGCCTGCGTCTTCCAGCCGAGCAGACGCCCGCGCGGGCCGATGAACTCTGGCGTCACACCTGTCTGGAGGCCTTTCTGCGCACGGCGGGCCGAGCCTATTACGAGTTCAACTTCGCACCTTCCTCGCTATGGGCGGCGTACCGGCTGGAGAGCTACCGGGCCGGCATGACGTCCCCCGAGGCGGTCCGCACGCCGCAGGTGACCCTGCAGGCCGGACCTTCCGGCTATGAGGTGCGGGTGGAGCTCGACCTGGGGCTTCTGCCGGAGCTTCCGTCCGCGGCCGCCTGGCGCCTCGGCCTGTCGGCCCTCCTTGAGGACGTCGAAGGCGGGATCTCCTACTGGGCCTTGGCCCACCCTCCGGGTAAGCCGGACTTCCACCACCCCGACTCGTTCGTTCTCGACCTGCCGCCCCCAGAGACGTCCCAGGACCCCCATGAACTTCGGCCTTGACCGCCTGCTCGCCGATCCTGCCCTGCGCGCGCCGCTGCAGGGCAAGCGCGTGGCCTTGCTGGCCCACCCCGCCTCGGTGACGGCGAACCTGACCCACTCTCTCGATGCCCTGGCCGGCACGGGCGACATCCGCCTGTTCGCCGCCTTCGGCCCGCAGCACGGGATGCGGGGCGACAAACAGGACAACATGGTGGAGACGGAGGATTTCACCGATCCGCGTCACGGTATCCCCGTCTTCAGCCTTTATGGGGAGGTGCGCCGGCCGAGGGGCCAGTCGATGGGCACCTTCGACGTGATCCTGGTCGACATGCAGGACCTGGGCTGCCGCATCTACACCTTCATCACCACCCTGCTCTACGTGCTGGAGGCCGCCGCCCAGCATGGCAAGGCGGTGTGGGTCCTGGACCGTCCCAATCCCGCCGGTCGTCCGGTCGAGGGGCTGACGCTGCGGCCGGGCTGGGAAAGCTTCGTGGGCGCGGCGCCCATGCCCATGCGCCATGGCCTGACCTTGGGCGAACTGGGCCGCTGGTTCATCGACCGATTCAAGCTCGATCTCGATTACCGGGTGATCGAGATGGAGGGCTGGCGGCCGGACGAGGCTCCTGGCTTCGGCTGGCCCATGGGCGAGCGCGCCTGGGTCAATCCCAGCCCCAATGCGCCGAACCTGTGGATGGCGCGCGCCTATGCAGGCACGGTGATGCTGGAGGGCGCGACGCTCTCCGAAGGCCGCGGCACCACCCGCCCGCTGGAGCTGTTCGGCGCCCCGGACATCGACGCCCGTCGCATCATGACCGAGATGCAGGCGCTGGCGCCCCAGTGGCTGCAGGGCTGCCGCCTGCGCGACATCTGGTTCGAGCCCACCTTCCACAAGCACCACGGCAAGCTGTGCAACGGGGTGCAGATTCACGTGGAGGATCAGGCCTACGACCACGCGGCGTTCCAGCCCTGGCGGCTCCAAAGCCTGGCCTTCAAGGCGATCCGGCGTTTGTATCCCGACTACGACCTTTGGCGCGATTTCCCCTACGAGTACGAACTGGAGAAGCTGGCCATCGATGTGATCAACGGCGGCCCGGCGCTGCGCGAGTGGGTGGACGACCCCGCAGCCACCCCCGGCGACCTGGACGCCCTGACCACGCCGGACGAGCAGGCGTGGCGGGAGGAGATCCGGCCCTACCTGTTGTACTGAGCCGCTAGAGCACCTTGTCCGCGCTGGCCGCCATGCGCGCGTCCACATAGGCGCCCACCCGCGTCTCGATCGCGGCGACGTGCTCCAGGAAGAAGTGCGTGGCTCCGTCGACCAGCTGGTAGTCGATCACGATGCCCTTCTGCGTCCGGAGCTTGGCCACCACACGCTCCACCTCGTTGGGAGGGGTCACCGTGTCGGCGCCGCCGTGCAGGAACAGGCCCGAAGCCGGGCAGGGGGCGAGGAAACTGAAGTCATACATGTTGGTGGGCGGCGCGACCGAGACGAAGCCGTCCGTCTCCGGGCGCCGCATCAACAGCTGCATGCCGATAAAAGCGCCGAAGTCCCACCCGGCCACCCAGGTCTCGCTGGCGCCCGGGTTGGCGCCCTGCAGCCAGTCCAGCGCGGAGGCCGCGTCGGCCAGCTCGCCCAGCCCCATGTCGAACTCGCCCTGGCTCTTGCCCACGCCGCGGAAGTTGAAGGCCAGAGTGGCGAAGCCGCGCTGCATGAAGATGCGGTATAGCTGCACCACAGGCGGAAAGTTCATGCTGGCCCCGGCCTTGGGGTGGCCGTGCAGGATCAATGCAACGGGCGCGTTCGGGGTCTTGCCGGGCGAATAGCGACCCTCGATGCGGCCGGCCGCGCCGGGAAAAATGACTTCAGGCATGTGCGAACCTTGGGCGTAAATGAGGCCGAGTAGTTGATCGCGCTGCTGGGTTTTCCTATCTGGAGCCCAGTCGCGGTCAGCAACGGCCGGCGGCTCTAACATAGGCGCTCCAACGGCGGGCGTTTTTTCGGGACAGGTGATGCAACTCGGCACCAGAGGTCGTTACGCCGTTATGGCCATGACCGATCTGGCCCGGGCGGAGGCCGAGGTCGGGGGCGCCTGTCGTCGGGCCGTGACCTTGGCCGATATCGCCGCCCGCCAGCAGATCAGCTTGAACTACCTGGAGCAGATCTTCGCCCGGCTGCGCCGTGAAGGTCTGGTGGTGAGCGCCCGCGGTCCCGGCGGGGGTTACCGCCTGGCGCGAGCGGCCGGGGACACCTGTGTGGCGGACATCATCCGGGCCGTGGACGAACCCATTCACGCGGTCCGTTGCGGCGCTGCAGCCCGTCAGGGCTGCATGGCCGGAGGCGCGACCTGCCTGACGCACGACCTCTGGGACGCACTCGGCCGCACCATCCACGAGTTCCTGGCCGGCGTGTCCCTGGCCGATGTGATCGAGCGCCGGGTGGGGTCCCCCGCGCCTCGCGCCACCGAATCGGCCCCGGCCGAGGTGGCCGCGTGAGCGCCGTCTATCTGGACTGCAACGCGACGGCGCCCGTCCGCCCCGAGGCGGCGGAGGCGGTCGCCCGCGCGCTGATGAGCGCCGGCAACCCCAGCTCGGTGCACAAGGCCGGCCGCGGCGCCCGCGCGACCCTGGAGGCGGCCCGCGTGCAGGTCGCCGCCCTAGCGGGCGGCTCGCCCGCTCGAACCGTCTTCACGGGCGGCGGCACCGAGGCCAATGCGCTGGCCATTTCGAGCGCAGTGGCGGCGGGGTCTCGCCGGCTGTTGATCTCCTCCTGCGAGCACGATTGCGTGCGCCATGCGGCCGCCGAATCCGGCGCCGCCCTCGAGATCTGGCCCGTGGACGCCGAAGGCCGCGCCGATCTCCGCTGGCTGACCGATCGGCTGAACCGGTGGGACTTGGCCGCCGACGGGCCGCCCTTCGCCGCGCTCATGCTGGCCAACAACGAGACCGGCGTGATTCAGCCCGTGCACGTGGCGTCCGGCGTTCTCCACGCATGGGGCGGCCGGCTGCACATCGACGCCGTTCAGGCCGCCGGCAAGATCCCGGTCGACATGACCGAGCTCGGGGCCGACACCCTGGCGCTCTCCGCCCACAAGCTGGGCGGCCCTCAGGGCGTGGGCGCCCTGATCTACGCTGCGGGCGTGCCCATCACCCGCGCCAGCCACGGCGGCGGCCAGGAAAAGGGCTTGCGCGCCGGCACGGAGAATGTGCCAGGGGCCGCCGGTTTCGGCGCCGCGGCCGAAGCCGCTCGCCGCGGCCTCTCCAAGCTGGAGGCTCAATCCGAATGGCGCGACGAAGCCGCACGCCGCTTGGTCGCGACCGCCGACGTCACCATCTTGGGGGAGGCGTCGAAGCGCTTGCCGCAGACGCTCTGCTTCGCCGCCCCGGGCTTCGGGGCCGAGCGCCAGGTGATGGCGTTGGACCTTGAGGACGTCATGGTGGGCGCAGGCTCGGCCTGCTCCTCCGGCAAGATCGCGCCGTCGCACGTGCTCACCGCCATGGGGTTGGACGGGCTTGCCGGATCGGCCCTTCGCGTCAGCGGGGGCTGGAATACGACGCGGGCCGACTGGGCCCGCTTCACGGATGTTTGGCTGGACGCCTGGGCGCGCTGGAAAGCGCGTCGGGCGGCCTAGGGGTACTCAGTTGGTCGCAGTTGCTGAAACCGTCAAAGCCGTCGAGGCGCTCGCCGCCTACGAACACGGCTTCGTCACGGACATCGAGCAGGAGTTCGCCCCCAAGGGCCTCTCCGAAGCCGTGGTCCGCTACATCTCCGCCAAAAAGGAGGAGCCCCAATGGCTGCTCGACTGGCGGCTGGAGGCCTATGCGCGCTGGCTTCAACTGGAGGAGCCGAGCTGGGCCAAGGTCGTCTACACCCCGACCGATTACGACGCGCTGCACTTCTACGCCGCTCACGCCCAGAAGCCCGGCCCCAAGTCGCTGGATGAGGTCGACCCGGAGATCCTGGCCACCTACGCCAAGCTAGGCATCCCGCTGCGCGAGCAGGAGGTCCTGGCCGGCGTCGAGGGCGCGGCCAAATACGCCGTGGACGCCGTGTTCGACAGCGTCTCCGTGGTCACCACCTTCAAGGCGGAACTCGCCAAGGTGGGGGTCCTCTTCATGTCCTTCTCCGAGGCCGTGCGCGAGCACCCGGAGCTGGTGCGCAAATACCTGGGTTCCGTCGTACCGCCGTCAGACAACTACTACGCCTGCTTGAACAGCGCCGTCTTCTCCGACGGTTCCTTCGTCTACATCCCGCCAGGCGTGAAGTGCCCGATGGAGCTGTCCACCTATTTCCGGATCAATGCTCAGAACACGGGTCAATTCGAGCGTACACTGATCATCGCCGACAAGGGCGCCAAGGTCTCCTACCTGGAAGGCTGCACGGCGCCCCAGCGTGACGAGAACCAGCTGCACGCCGCCGTGGTCGAGCTGATCGCGCTGGACGACGCGGAGATCAAATACTCCACCGTCCAGAACTGGTACCCAGGCGATCCGGAAACGGGGAAGGGCGGCATCTACAACTTCGTCACCAAGCGCGCCGACTGCCGCGGCGCGCGCTCCAAGGTGAGCTGGACCCAGGTCGAAACCGGCTCGGCCGTGACCTGGAAATATCCGTCCTGCATCCTCAAGGGCGACGGCTCGGTGGGCGAGTTCTACTCCATCGCCATCACCAACGGCCGCCAGCAGGCCGACACCGGCACCAAGATGATCCATCTGGGCGCCAACACCCGCTCGCGCATCATCAGCAAGGGCATCAGCGCCGGGAGGTCCGCCAACACCTACCGCGGTCAGGTCACCGCCCACCCAAAGGCCCACGGCGCCCGCAACTTCACCCAGTGCGACTCCTTGCTCATCGGCAAGACGGCCGCGGCCCACACCGTCCCCTACATCGAAGCCCGCAACGGCTCGGCCCAGTTCGAGCACGAAGCCACCACCACCCGCCTGTCGGAGGACCAGCTCTTCTACGCCCAGCAGCGCGGGCTGTCGCAGGAGGAGGCGGTGCAGCTCCTGGTGGGTGGGTTCGTAAAGGAAGTTCTTCAGGAGCTCCCGATGGAGTTCGCCGTCGAGGCGCAGAAGCTGGTGGCGATCAGCCTTGAGGGGAGCGTGGGGTGAGCGACAAGATAGAAGACCAGGTTGGTGAACTCATCTGGCCGCTGCTTGAGAGCCTCCGCTCTATGTCCACCGAGCACTACTTCCGAAGAGCAATCGCCGAATTTGCTCTTCGTGAGTTGGCGTGGGGCGCTGTCGAGCAACTTGATCTCATAAACGAAGAGATCGCGGAGCACCTGGATATTCTCGCCTCAGCTCTCCGGACAACCAAAATCCGGCCATCCTCTGGAGAGGATCACCCTAACTCCGGGAGGGACGAGTGATGGTTCATCCAGGTTTCGTGACGGAGTGGAATCAGCCGAGTCCGAATATCGGTGGTGCCGCTTGGGAGCTGCGACAGCATGGCTACCTGACTTCGTTCATCAATCATAAAACAGCGATAATGATCGAGTACAGCGACGAGACGGGGGTGAGCTTCCCACCACTCCTCAAGCTGCTTCGGACTCTGATCTACCCGACTGTCGGCAGCGTCCTGATCATCAGCAAGCGTAGTGGGAAGCATGGCGTCGTTAAACGAGGCCGAAAGTTCAAGTGGTCTTGATGCTCTCCATCGCCAACCTCCAAGTCTCCGTCGCTGACACGCCCATCCTCCGCGGGCTCAGCCTCGACGTGCCGGCGGGCGAGGTGCACGCGATCATGGGGCCGAACGGCGCGGGCAAGTCCACGCTGGGCTATGCGCTCGCCGGCCGTCCCGGCTATGAGCCGACGGGCGGCTCCGCCACCCTCGACGGGGAGGATCTGCTCGAGCTGGACCCGAACGAGCGCGCGGCCGCGGGCCTGTTCCTGTCGTTCCAGTACCCGCTGGAGATCCCGGGCGTCCCCGCGCTCACCTTTGTTCGTACGGCGCTGAACGCCCAGCGCCGGGCCCAGGGCCTGCCCGAATCCTCCGCGCCCGAGTTCCTCAAGGCCGCCCGCGCCGCCGCCGGACAGCTCAAGATCGACTTCGACATGCTGAAGCGGCCGCTCAACGTCGGCTTCTCCGGCGGCGAGAAGAAGCGGATGGAGGTGCTGCAAATGGCGCTGCTGCAGCCCCGGTTCCTCATCCTGGACGAGACCGACTCGGGTCTCGACATCGACGCGCTTCGCGTCGTGGCCGACGGGGTCAACGCCTTGCGCTCGCCCGATCGCTCCATGCTGGTGATCACTCACTACCAGCGCCTGCTCGACTACATCGTCCCCGATCGCGTGCACGTGCTGGCGGCGGGCCGCATCGTGGCCTCCGGCGGCCCCGAGCTCGCCCACACGCTGGAAGCCGAAGGCTATGACCGCATCGTCGGCGAGGCGGCCTGATGGCGCTGCGCGACCGTTACGTGGCGGAGGTGGCCAGGGCGTCGGAAGTCGAAGCGCCTCGCCGGAGCGCGCTCGACGAGCTGCGCACCTTCGCGGCCGGCCTGCCCGAAGAACTCCGGGCCATGGAGATCACGCCCTTCGAAGTGGAGCTGTTCGAGGAGGAATCCGAGCTCCGGGTCGACACCGGCCCCTGCATGGTGATCGTCCGCGCGCAGCCCCACGGCGGGTTCCGGCTGGCGCATGAGGTTAAGTCGGCCGTCGACTACACGGAGATCGAGACGCCTGGCGTCGACACCGTGGAGCGGCTGGAGGCCGAGATGGCGCGCATCCTGGCCGCGTTCCGATGAGCCTTCATCCCAATCCGCTCCAGTTCGCCGCGGGCTTGACGCGCGGCGCCCCGCTGCCCTCGCGCCGGCACGAGGCTTGGAAATACTCCGACCTCCTGCGCGTCCTGCGCGAGCTGCCGCCCGGCTCGCCCGCCGCCGAGCCGAGCGGGCAGGGACCTTTCGCCGGTTTGGCCGATCTCGCGCTGGTGTTCGTCAACGGACGTGGGCCTGAGGCTGCGACCCTCGGCGGCGTCACGGCTGTACGCTTCATCTCCGATGCGACCGGCACGGCGCACGAGTCCCGCTTGCGCTTGCGCGTGCCCGAAGGCGTCTCGGCCACCCTGCTGGAGTCCTACGAGGGCCACGGCTCCGCCTATTTCGCCAACACCCTGCTCGAGATCGCTCTTGAGCCTGGCGCCCGCTTGGAACGCATCGTCCTGGCGGACGAGCCTGAGACCGCCGTCTCCGTCTCCACCGCCGACGTTCGTCTTTCGACCGGGGCGTCCTACGCCCAGACCGTGCTCACCTCCGGCGCGCGTCTGCAGCGCCTGGAGACCCACGTCCGCCACCCCGGCGCGGGCGCGGCCGTGCGCCTGGACGGCGTCTACGTCCTGGCGGGAGCCCGCCACGCCGACCTCACCACCGCGGTGGATCACGAAGGTGAGACCGGGACCACCTCTCAGCTCACCAAGGGGGCGGTCCGCGACACCGCCCGCGGAGTCTTCCAAGGCCGCATCACCGTGCGCAAAGGCGCTGACGGCACCGACGCCCGCATGGGCCACCACGCCCTGATCCTCTCCGACCGCGCCGAGGTCGACGCCAAGCCCGAGCTCGAGATCTGGGCCGACGACGTGTCCTGCGCCCACGGGAACACCGTCGGCTCCTTGGACCAGGACGCCCTTTTCTACGCCCGCGCCCGCGGCATGGACGAGGCCACCGCCAAGGCGCTCCTGACCGAAGCCTTCCTGGGCGAGGTGCTCGATCGCATGGAGCACGACGGCGCGCGGGAGCTGGCGCGCGCCTGGCTGCAGGAGCGGCTCCAGTGAGCTTCGACCCCTACGCCGCCCGGGCCGAGTTCCCGATCCTGTCGCGTCAGGTGAACGGCCGCCCTCTGGCCTATCTCGACAGCGCGGCCTCCGCGCAGAAGCCCCAGGCCGTGATCGACGCCATGGTTCGGACCATGACGCACAGCTACGCCAATGTGCACCGCGGCATCCACACGCTCGGCAACGAGGCAACCGAAGCTTATGAGGGCGCCCGCGAGACCGTGGCCCGCTTCATCAAAGCCGCTGGTCCGCACGAGATCGTTTTCACCAAGGGCGCGACCGAGGCCATCAATCTGGTCGCGTCGTCCTTCGGCCGCGATTTCCAACCCGGGGACGAGATCGTCCTGACCGAGATGGAGCACCACGCCAACCTGGTGCCCTGGCGCATGCTGGCCGAACGCACGGGTGCGGTGATCCGCTATGTTCCCGTCACGGAGGAGGGCGCGCTGGACCTCGCCGCCTTTCGCGCCCTGCTGAACCCGCGCACGCGGATGGTGGCCGTGGTCCACATGTCCAATGTGCTGGGGACGGTGAACCCGGTCGCCGAGATGGCCGCCGCTGCCCGCGAGGTCGGCGCGGCCGTCCTGCTCGACGGTTGCCAGGCCGCCGTCCACGCCGAGGTCGACGTCCAGGCGCTCGGCTGCGACTTCTACGCCTTTTCCGGCCACAAGCTCTACGGCCCCACGGGCATCGGCGTCCTTTGGGGCAAGGCCGAGCGCTTGGAGGCCATGCCCCCCTACCAGGGCGGGGGCGAGATGATCGAGTCCGTCTCCCTTGAGCGCGTCACCTATGGTCCGCCGCCCGGCCGCTTCGAAGCGGGCACCCCCCAGGTGATCGAAGCCGCCGGCCTGAAAGCCGCCATCGACTGGCTCCAGGCCCAGGATCGTTCCGCCATCGCCGCGCACGAACGGGCGCTCTACGACCACACCCTGGAGCGCCTGCGAGGCGCCAACGACATCCGCATCTTTGGCGAGGCGCCCGACAAGGGGGCCATCCTCTCCTTCGAGCTCCAGGGCGCCCACGCCCACGACGTGGCCCAGATCCTGGACCGGTACGGAGTGGCCGTCCGCGCCGGCACGCACTGCGCCGAGCCGCTCATGCACCGTTTCGGTGTGACCAGCACCGCGCGCGCCAGTTTCGCCCTATATAACACCCGGGAGGACGCCGACGCCTTTGTGGACGCCCTCGATAAAGCCCGGACCTTCTTCGCGTGACCCTTGATACGGATAAAGCCGTCCCGATCGCTCCCGATCCCTTCGCGTTTCAGGCGGAGGAGCTGGCGCAGGCCGAAGCCTCGGCGCTGAGCCAGGCCGAACTGGACGAATTGACGGACAAGCTGATCGCCGCCTTCAAGAGCGTCTACGATCCCGAAATCCCCGTCGACATCTTCGAGTTGGGGTTGATCTACCGGGTCGACGTCAGCGACGATCGCGATGTGGTGGTGGACATGACGCTGACGGCCCCCGGCTGCCCCGTCGCCGGCGAGATGCCCGGCTGGGTGTCCGACGCGGTGGAGGGTGTGGAGGGCGTGCGCTCCGCGACCGTGAACCTCGTCTTCGAGCCGCCCTGGGATCAAACCAAGATGAGCGACGAGGCCAAGCTCGCGCTGAACCTATTCTAAGGAGGGGTCATGGTCGCCGCCAATCCAACCATCGTCAGCCGCCCGCGCCGCCCCCGACCCAAGGTCGTCACCCTCAGCGACGCCGCCGCCGAACGCGTCCGCACCATCATGGCCAGGCCTCGGGAGGGTGGGGCCGAGAAGTCCTACGCCGGCCTCCGCGTCGGTGTGAAGAACGGCGGCTGCGCCGGCCAGGAGTACGTCCTCGACTACGCAGAAACCGCCAACCCGCTGGACGAGGTCGTGGAGGACAAGGGCGTCCGTATCCTGATCGATCCCAAGGCCGTTCTGTTCCTGATCGGGACGGAGATCGACTACGAGACCACCAAGCTCGCCTCCAAGTTCGTTTTCCGCAATCCAAACGAAACCGACGCCTGCGGCTGCGGCGAGAGCGTGACCATCATCCCCGCCACCGGGGATTAGGCGGGGGCCCCTTCCATCGGCGGCTCGCCCAAGACCGCCGGAGCGATCGGACGGCCGGTCGCCTCCGCGACCAGTTCCGCGGTTCGCCCTTCGATCGCGCTCTCCAGCCGCGACATGAACTCCCCTCGAGCCAGCCCGGGCGGGATGGGCTCTAGGAATTCCAGCACCGCCGTCCCGGGCCGCTTCCTGAACTCAGTCCCGGGCCAGAACAGTCCAAGGTTCGTCGCCGCAGGGACTACGGGCAGCCCGAAGGTCCGGTACATGTGGAACGCTCCCGATCGGTACGGATAGCGCGTGCCCACCGGCGCCAGATGCCCTTCCGGATAGATCAGGATGCGCCGCCCCTCCGCGCGCACCCCGGCCGCTTCCACCATCAACGCTCGTTGGGAAGCGCGCCCGCCGGCCTGGTCCACGATGATGCACCCCAGCTTGCGCAGGATCAGGCCCACGCCGGGGTAGTTCTCCATGTGCGCTCCGATGACGAAGGCCAGGTCTTCGAACTGGGCGTACATGCAAAAGCCGTCGCCCCAGCTCTGGTGCTTGGCGGCGATGAGGAAGGCGCCCTCTGGACGAAGCTGCGCGCCGCGCACCTCCAGCCGGATGCCGGCCAGGGTGCGCATGCACCACACCATGCGGCGCACATACCGCCCGATGACCCAGGTCGTGGGCCTCCGGCCGGGCAGGGCGGCCGCTCCAAGCGCCAGAAGGCCGTAGACGATGTTGAGCGCCCAATAGGCGATGACGAACGCCCAGCTCCGCAGCACCCGCTTTCCTCCCTGGCCGCCCCGAGTCATGGGAGAAGCCATGACGACCGACGCCTACGTCGAACATGTTCGCGACCTGCTGGCGAGCATACCCGATTTGCGCCTCCGCAAGATGTTCGGTGGGGCAGGGGTGTATAGCGGGTCGCGCATGTTCGCCCTCCTCGCCGCCGATCAGCTCTACATCAAGGCGGACGCGGCGAGCCGATCCCGGTTCGAGGCCGCGGTCTCCGCGCCGTTCACCTTTCAGGGGGCGGGCGGACGCACCACGGTCACCAGCTACTGGCCCCTTTCCCTCCCGGCCGAGGACGAACCGGAAGAGGTCGAGCGCTGGGCTCGACTGGGCCTCGAAGCCGCCGGCCGCGCGAGCAAGCCCATGCGGCCCAAGGCCGTCGCCCACCTAGATCTTGGTCCGGGACCCTGGGATGGTTGAGGCGGTCTCGACAACGCGTGTGGTCGTCACGGGCGGCGACGCCGGTTACTTTCCCCTGATCGAGGAACTCGCCGCCTCCATCCGGGCCCACCGCACGGCTGAGCAGCTTGGGCTGGCCGTCATCGACGCGGGACTGGAACCTCGCCAGCGCGAGCACCTGGTGCGCCGCTACGGGGTGCGCCTGCTGGACGTCGGCTGGGAGCTCGAGATCCCCGCCTCGCGCGTGCGGGGCCGCGACCACCTCAAGGTCCAGGTCGCCCGCGCCTTTCTCGACCGCTACCTTCCCGAAACGGAGCTGATCAGCTGGGTCGATGCGGATGCCTGGGTTCAGGATCCCGCCGCGCTGGACCTGCTGTTCCGAGGCGCCGGACTCGGCCGGCTGGCCATCGTCTCCCAGACCTCGCGTTATTCGGAGGTGGCCATGACCCTCCGGTGGGGTCCGTTCGGCTGGGCTCAGGTCCGGTCCATACTTTACAAGAATGCGCGCAGGGCAGGGGTGCCCGAGACCCAGGCCCGGCGCATCGGGGACCGTCCCACGCTCAACTCGGGCGTCTTCGCCCTGCACCGGGAAGCCCCGCACTGGGCTCTGTGGCGCGCCCGCCAGGCGGAGGTGATCCGGCGGGGGCGCATCTTCACCTCCGACCAGCTGTCCTTGGCGCTGGCCGTCTATGTGGACGGCGCGCCGGTGGAGTTGATGCCCGAGACCTGCAACTACATGGGCCCGCTGTGGACCTGCTCGGCCGACGAAGGGACCCTGGTGGAGCGCTATCTCCCCAACGCGCCGGTGGGCGTGGTCCACATGGCCGGCTACGACGCCATGCGCCGGGATCTGGCGGTCACCGCTCCGATCCGGACTCTGGACGGTCGCGTCGTCCAACGCTCGCTGCGCCGTCCAGCCTGGGTCAGCGCCCCGTGAAGCGCGGGGCTCGCTTCTGCTGGAAGGCGGTGACGCCCTCCAGGAAGTCGCCCGTGCGGCCCGCCTCGCTTTGCGCCCTGCGCTCGGATTCCAGCTGCGCATCAAGCGGCTGATCCAGCGCCTCCCACACCAGGGTCCGCATGAGACCGAGGGACCGGGGCCCGGTCGCCAACTTGCCGGCCAGCGCGCGGGCCGCCTCCATCAGCTCGGTTTCCGGCACGACCCGGTTGACCATGCCCCAATCCAGCGCCGTCCGCGCCGGCACGTCCTCGCCCAGCAGCATCATCTCCAGCGCCCGCGCCTTGCCCACGATCCGCGGCAAAAGCCAGGTCAGTCCGCCGTCGGGGACCAGGCCGATACGGCGAAAGGCCAGGATGAAGCGCGCGCCTTCGCCGGCGACGATCAGGTCGCAAGCGAGCGCGAAGGCCATGCCGATGCCGGCGCAGGGGCCGTTCACCGCCGCAATCACCGGCACGGGAGAGTTCCGCAGCCCTTCGATGAAGGGTCGATAATGGCTTTCCAAGGCGAGGCCCAGGTCCGGGACGCCGCTCCCGCCCACAGCCGTTGTGCGCGGATCGTTGAGGTTGGCTCCGGAGCAGAAGCCCCGGCCTTCACCCGTGAGGATCACGGCCCGCACCGCACCGTCTTCGGCGAGCCGCCGGAAGGCCTCGATCAACTCCTCGACCATGTCCAGCCCCGCCGCGTTCAGGGTCGCGGGGTCGGACAGGGACACGGTTGCGATCGCGTCCGAGACGTCCAGCTTGATCTTGCGGTGGGCCATGCCGCCCACCCTAGCCGGGCTTAGGCCGCGGCGGGCAAGCTTTCGGCGTTGCTCACGCGGTTGCGGCCGTTGCGCTTGGAGCTGTACAGCGCCGCATCCGCACGCTCGGTCAGGGACGCGCACTTTTCGCCGGTCCGCAGCACCGCCACACCCATGGAGATGGTCACCGCGCCCAGGTCCTCGTTGGTCGAGCGCCGCTTGAGCACGCGTCCGGCGATCTCCTCACGGATGGTCTCCAGCGCCGACATGACCTGAACAGGGCTTTCCCCGGCGAACAACATGGCGAACTCCTCGCCGCCATAGCGGGCGGCGAAGCGGGGGCTCTTGCCGTGCCGCGCCAGCACGCTGGCTACGAAGCGCAGCACCTGATCGCCCGTCTGGTGGCCCCAGGTATCGTTGAACTTCTTGAAGTGATCGATGTCGAGCAGGGCCAGGGTCAACGGCCCACGCCCATTCTGCGACAGTCCGCGCAGCCGTTCGAAATGCTCGTCGAAGCTCTTGCGATTGCTAAGCTGGGTCAGGCCGTCGGTGGTGGCGTCCCGTCGCGCCTCCTCCAGGCGGTTGCGGAGCACGTCCACCTCGGTCGTGGTGGCCGCCAGTCGCTGCTCGAGCGTCTTGCTGTGGGATTGAACCTTCTTGGTCGCCGCAGCCAGGGTGTCGACCAGGGCCTTGAACGCCGGCGCTTCGCCGCCGGCCGTCAGCCCTTGGCTCGCGCCTTCCAGCGTCTTGCCGTACGCAGCTTGGTTGCGCTGGGCCGCCTCGACCGCCTGGCTCACCGCCGCCAGCTCGCGGCTCAGGGCCTCGCTGGCGTCCTTGATCTGGTCCTGCAGCCCGCCCCGGGGCAGGTGGTCGGCCGCGAGCTGTTCGCTGACGGCCTCCGTGATCGGCGTCTTGAACTCGAGCAGGTCCTGGATCGCACGACCCAGCTTGCCGTCCGGTTGCCGGGCGTAATGCAGCCATAGCTCATAGTTCAGCGCGGTCGGCCAGACCTGCGCTTCCTGCATGAGCTGCAGCGCGCGACCCGCCAGACTATAGGCCTGAGGGCCCCGGATTGTGGTTTCGACGTCTTCGGCCATCACGTTCCTCGACGCGAGGACCCTAGGGCGAGATCGCAAACGCAGGGTTAAAAGCGGGCGGTCACGAAGCCTCGGCCAGAGTTTCCGGCGCGGCTTTCACCGTGCGGCGACGCCGGGCGGGCGCGGCCGGCTCGGCCGCCTCCGCCGCACGAGGCGCCCGCAGCAGGAAGGCTGGAGTGTCCGCCCCAAAACCCACGACCTTGGGCTCGCGATCCTCCCGGCCGGAGCCGTCGCGCCCTCCATAGGCCGCCCGCGATTCGCGGGTGGGACCGGTCGGCGGGCGCTCCACTTGACGCGAGCCGTAGGCGTTCGTGGATTGAACCGCCGGCGCTGCCGCCGGAGCGACGGGCGGCGTGGCCTCCACCTCCGTCGCCACAGGCTCAAGGACGGTCTCCTCGCGAGCGGCCTCGCGCGGCCGTACCGCCCGGGCGCGCCGCGGCGCCCGCGCACCATCCTCGGCCTTGGTCTCGTCGCGTTTGGGCTCCGCGGTTCGACGAGGCTCGCCGGCCCCACCGCCGTGGCCCAGCTCCAGCGTCATCTCCTCCGGCGTCTTGCCGATGAGCTTGACCACCTTGTCCCAATTTTTCGCGTCGTTGGGCGTGATCAGAGTGTAGGCCTCGCCCGTGCGACCGGCCCGGCCGGTGCGCCCGATCCGGTGCACATAGTCTTCCGCATGGTGCGGCACGTCATAGTTGAAAACATGGCCCACAGCCGGGATGTCGAGCCCTCGCGCCGCCACATCCGAAGCGATGAGCAGCTTCAGACTACCGGCCCGGAAGCCTTCCAGCGTCCGGGTCCGGGTGGACTGATCCAGGTCGCCATGGATGGGGGCGGCGTCGAAGCCGTGCCGCTTCAACGACTTGGCTACTACATCGACTTCGCTCTTGCGGTTGCAGAACACGATGCCGTTCACGACGTCGGTGCCGGAGATCAAGGTGCGCAAGGCCAGCCGCTTGGCCTTGGGATCGGAGGAGGGGACCCTGGCCCCCACCTGGCGGATCGTCTCGGCCGTGCTCGCCTGACGCGACACCTCGATCCGCACGGGATCCTTGAGGAACTGCTTGGTCAGCCGGGTGATCTCCGGCGGCATGGTCGCGGAGAAGAACAGTGTCTGTTTGGCCGGGGGCGTCAGTTTGAAGATGCGCTCCAGGTCGGGGATGAAGCCCATGTCCAGCATGCGGTCAGCCTCGTCGACCACCATGATCTGAACGCCTGTGAGCAGGATGCGTCCTCGCTCGAACAGGTCCAACAGGCGACCGGGCGTGGCGATCAGCACGTCCACGCCGCGGTCCAGCTTCTTGACCTGCTCGTCCATGGACACGCCGCCGATGAGCAGCGCCCAGGAGAGCTTGTGGTTGGCGGAGTATTTATCGAAGGCCGCCGCGACCTGGTCGGCCAGTTCACGCGTGGGAGCGATCACCAGCGAACGGGGCATACGCGCCTTCGAGCGGCCGTTGGCCAGGCGCTGGATCATGGGCAGGGTGAAGGCTGCCGTCTTGCCGGTGCCGGTCTGGGCGATGCCCAGTACGTCCTTGCCCGTGAGTGCGACCGGGACGCCTTGTTCTTGGATCGGGGTAGGGACGGTGTAGCCGGCGGCCTCGACCGCTCGGACGATGTCGGGGCTGAGCCCCAGGTCGCTAAAGGATGTCATCTCGGATTGGGAAGCGGCCGGGGCGCGATCACTTGGACGCGGGCCAGCCTGGATACTCTCCATTTAGGTCCAAACGCCCGAGTCGTCAAGATTTAGGGTTGGACATCGCGGCCCATACTGGCTCGGACGGTGGTCTGAACCCTCCCGCGTTTCAGGCCAAAGCAAGCTCCCGCGCCCGCACCACGGCGTAGCACTCGCAAGCAGCGCGCTCCAGTCCCGCCCGATCGAGAACCTCCAGCACCCCGCGCTGATAGCGGATCAAGCCCGCCCGCTGCAGATCGCCTGCGAGCTCGGTGACCGTGGTTCGCTGCGAGCCGATCATCTGGCCCATCACCTCCTGGGTGAGCGGCAGGCGATCGCCGTCAACACGGTCGTGGCACCGCAGCAGCCACTTCGCCAAGCGGGGACGGACCCTATGGACCGTGTTGCAGGCCACCGATTGGGCCAGGTCGGAGTGGACATGATTGCGATGACGGTCAACGATCTGGGCCAGCTTCAAAGATCTTCCGATCACGGCGCGGAAAGCCTTCGCCTCGATCTTCAGGGCGCGCCCGGGGATCTGCGCAATGGCGCGGGCGTAGCTTTGACAGGGTTCGAAGGCCGCCAAACAGCCCACCACCCCTTCGCGCCCGACGAGCAGGGCCTCGATGTTCGCTCCGCTGTCGAGCACCACCACCGCGGAGATCGCGCCCTCCTCGAGGAAATAAAGGTGAGTGATTTCCGTCTGCGGCTCGAAGAACACGTGGCCCGACTCGAAGCTGACGGGCGTGAGGTGAGGATCCAGAATGGCGCGGTCATAGGGGTCCAGGCGCCCCAACAAGCGGTTTCCCAAGGTGGTCTGAGACATGCCGCGGCCCTGAACGCTGCAATTTCTGAATGTAAGTCGTTAGGCCGACCTGGAAGGAACATCCAAGCGAGGCTTGGTCTCAGACGTCAAGTTCGTCGTGCACGAACTGCGCGTGCTCCTGGATGAAGCGGAAGCGATGCTCCGGCTTGCGGCCCATCAAGGTCTCGACCAGCGCCGCCGTGTCGATCTCGTCCTCAGGCAAGGTCACCCGCGCCAGGATACGCTTGCGCGGATCCATGGTGGTCTCCTTCAACTGGGCCGGCATCATTTCGCCCAACCCCTTGAAGCGCCCGATCTCGGGCCGCTTGCCCTTGAACACGGTTCGGATCAGCTCGTCCCGGTGGGCGTCGTCACGCGCGTACTCCGTCTTCCCGGCCCCGGTCAGGCGGTAGAGCGGGGGCAGGGCCATGAACAGCCGTCCCGCGCGCACCAGCCCGGGCAGCGTCCGATAGAAAAAGGTGATGAGCAGGCTGGCGATGTGGGCGCCGTCCACGTCGGCGTCCGTCATGATGATCACCCGCTCGTAACGGAGATCCTCCTCCTTGAACTTGGGCCCGACCCCCAACGCCAGCAGGAGGTCGGCCAGCTCCTTGTTCGCGCCCGCCTTGTCGCCGGAGGCGGAGGCCACGTTCAGGATCTTGCCCCGCAAGGGGAGGATGGCCTGGGTCGAGCGATCGCGCGCCTGTTTGGCCGATCCGCCCGCGCTGTCGCCCTCGACGAGGAAGATTTCGGTGTTGGATCGGTCCGCATTGGAACAGTCCGCAAGCTTGCCCGGCAGGCGCAGCTTCCGCGTGGCGCTGGCGCGGGCCACGTCGCGGTCCTTGCGCCGGCGCACGCGCTCTTCGGCGCGCTCGATCACGAACTGGAGCAAGAGGTTGGCGACCTTGGGGCTTTCCGTCAGCCAGTGGTCGAAGGGATCGCGCAGCGCCGTTTCAACCAGCCGCTGGGCGTCGGCCGACGACAGCCGTTCCTTGGTCTGGCCCTGGAATTCGGGGTTGCGGATGAAGACGCTGATCATCGCCCCCGCGTTGGCCACCACATCTTCGGCCGTGATCAGCGAGGCGCGCTTTTCGCCCGTGAGCTCGGCGTAGGCGCGCAGACCCCGCACCAAGGCCCAGCGCAGGCCCTGCTCGTGCGTCCCTCCTTCCGGCGTCGGCACGGTGTTGCAGTAGCTCTGCATGAACCCGTCGTGCTCGCCGAAGCCTTGGGCGGTCCAGGTGACGGCCCATTCCACCGCGCCCGCCTCGCCCTGTCGTTCGATGCGCCCGGCGAAGGGGGAGGGCGTGACCGGCTCGACGTCCCTTGTGCGCTCGGCCAGGAAGTCCGCCAGCCCGTTCGGGAAGTGAAACACCGCCTCTTCGGGCACGCCCTCGCTCAGCCGCTCGGGCGCGCAGGACCAACGGATGGTGACCCCCCGGAACAAGTAGGCCTTTGAGCGGGCCATGCGCAGCAGCCGGGCCGGCTTGAAGCTCACGCCTTCCCCAAAGATCTCCGGGTCCGGGTGGAAGGTGATGGCCGTGCCCTTCTGCCCGCGTTTCTGCGGCGCGACCTGCTGCAGGGGCGCCAGCGGCTTGCCTCGGGCGAACATCTGCCGCCACTCAAAGCCGTCGCGCCAGACCACCACCTCCAGCTTGTCGGAGAGCGCATTGACCACCGACACGCCCACGCCGTGCAGGCCGCCGGAGGTCTCATAGGCCTTGCCCGAGAACTTTCCGCCGGAGTGCAGGACGGTCATGATGACCTCCAGCGCCGACTTGCCCGGGTGCTTGGGGTGGGCGTCGACAGGCACGCCGCGCCCGTCGTCACGGACCGTCAGCCGGCCGTCCGCGTGCAGCCGCACCTCGATCGACTTGGCGTGGCCGGCCACCGCCTCGTCCATGCTGTTGTCCAGCACCTCGGCGAACAGGTGGTGCAGCGCTCGCTCGTCGGTGCCGCCGATGTACATCCCCGGCCGCATGCGCACGGGCTCGAGTCCCTCCAGGACTTCGATGTCCTTGGCGGAATAGGCGGAAGCCGCCGCCGGCAGGTGCGGGGGGTCCAGCGCGTCGTCGAACAAGGAAGGAACGGCTTGGGCCATGAGCGGTGCTGTCGTGATTCGGGCTGCGATGTTAGCCTGTTCGGCGGGTTCGAGAGACGCCTCTGGGCAAGGCCGGTCTGCACCCGCCAGCCTCCCAAGAGGCTGGGCGTGCATCACCCGTCACGTTGGAACCGGCCCAGGCGGGCGGTTCACCGATAGGCCGGCGGCATCACCCCTTCGCCGCGCATGTAGCGATCACGCAGGTCGAGCTGCCGTGAGCGCAAGGGTTGCTCCACGCCCCGGATGACCACCGCCACGGGCTGGGTCATGGGCTCGAACGGGTCGCCGTCCCAGACCACCAAATCGCCGTCCTTGCCCACTTCCAGGGAGCCGAAACGGTCCTGCACGCCGTAGATGCGGGCGGGGTTGATGGTGATCGCCTTGAGGGCCTCGTTCATCGGCAGACCGTTGGTCACCGCGATCCCGGCGTTGTAGCGCGTCTGCCGCGCATAGTGGCCGGTGCGGTCGCCCGCAATGGCCACCAGCACGCCGGCGCGCTGCAGCCGCGCGGCGTTCTCCAGCGATGAGCCCTGGTTCTCGAAGCGGGACGGCAGGTCCGCCGTGGGGTTCAGGATCACCGGCGTCTGCGCTTCAGCGAGCTGCCGCGCGACCAGGTGCGCCTCCTCGCCGCTTTCGACGATCAGACGGAGCTTGCGTTCGCGCGCGATCTTCAGGATCTGCAGGATGTCCGATGCGCGGCTCACGCTGACCAGCAGCGGCATACGGCCTTCCACCACCGGGATCAGGGCTTCCAGATCGGCGCGCGACAGGCCCAAGTCGCGCGACTCGCCCCGCTCAAAGGCGGCGCGGTTGCGCTGATAGGCCCGCACATCGTCCAGCGCCGAGATCAGCGCAGACACGTTCGCCCCGCGCGAGCCGCCCACCGACTGCGCACCAACGTCGCCCAAGGGCGCGACCTGCGCCACCCCCGCCCGCACCAGCAGGTCCGGGCCCTGACCCAGGTGGATCACCGCCGCCTGACCCCCGAACAGCCGGTCCCGCGTGGCCCCGCCGCGGCCGCCGTCGGGCCCGTTGGCGCCGCCCCCAAGCTCGGGCGTTACGATCGCGCGCGTGATCCCGCCCAGCCGCGCCACCGGGATCACCACGGAAGCGGGATTGATTCCGTACTGCACGTCGTAGGCCGCCGTGACGTTGGCGCTGGTCGAGCTGAAGTCGTTGGTCTCCCCGTATTGCTCGATCTCGCTGACCGACAGGGTGGAATTCGTGGACACCAGCCCGGGCGTGACGATCCGACCGCCCGCGTCCACGGTCCGAATGCCGGCGGGCACCGGCGCGTTCGGCCCGACCGCGGTGATCCGGCCCCCGCGCACCACCACCGTGCCGGAGGCGATCTCGCCCGCGGGCCCGGCCGTCAGGAGCCGGGCGTTGGTGACCGCAAAGTCCTGCGCGGCCACGGGCAGGGCGACGGCCAGCGCCGCCGCGGCAAGAAGAAGTGCGCGCATCACTGGGATCCCGTCTCGACGCCGGACTGCCCGGCCTGGCCCAGCTCGAAGTCCGAGCGGGGCTGGAAGGCGCGGTTGCGCCGGTCATAGGTGAGCGCGCCGTCCACATAGACCTGCTCGGCCTGGGCGTAGACGCTGAAGGGGTCGCGGCTCCAGAGCACCACGTCCGCCATCTTGCCGGGCGCCAGACTGCCGGTCCGGTCGCCCACGCCGACCGCCTTGGCGGGGTTGAGCGTGATCCACTGGATGGCTTCCGCCTTGCTGATGTTCATGCCCGCCCGATTGCCGGCGGACAGGGCCGCCGCGGTCTCCTGGTTCAGGCGCTGGATGATGTTGGCGTCGTCCGAGTGGATGACCGCACAGGCGCCCGCCTTGTGCAGGATGGGGGCGTTCTCCTCGATGCCGTCGAAGGCCTCCAGCTTGAAGCCCCACCACCCCGCCCAGGTCGCCGAACAGATGCCTTCCCGTGCCAGCACCGGCGCGATCTTGTAGCTCTCCGAGGCGTGGTGGAACATGGCGATCTTGAAGCCGAACTCCCGGGCGATATCCATCATCACAGCCATTTCGTCGGCACGGTAGCAGTGGTTCTGGATGCTGATCTCGCCGTTCAGCACTCCGGCCAGAGTGTCCAGCTCCAGGTTCCGCTCCGGGGGATCGGGCTCCTTGGCCTTGCGGTCGCCCGCTTGCGCCTTGCGCTCATATTCGGCGTAGCTGTCGCGGTACTTGTCCCACTTGCGCGCATAGCCGGCCGCCGCGATCCAGGCCGTGCGGTAGCCGGCGACATTGCCCATGCGCGTGGCCGGCGAGGTGTTGCGGGCTCCGTAGACCCGCTTCGGGTTCTCGCCGCAGGCCATCTTCAGGCCCTGCGGGGCCCCGGGGAACTTCATCCCCTGATAGGTCGTCGCGGGCACGTTCTTGACCACCACGGTGCGCCCCCCGAACAGGTTGGCGCTGCCGGGCATGATGTGGAGGCTGGTGACCCCGCCCTCCCGAGCGCGATTGAACCCGGGGTCCTGAGGCCAGATGGAGTGCTCGGCCCAGACCTCGGCCGTGTTGGGCTGGGTGGCTTCATTGCCGTCCGACAAGGCCTGCACGCCCGGCGAGGCGTACACGCCCAGGTGGCTGTGGGCGTCGATCAGCCCGGGCGTGACCCAGCGCCCGGCTGCGTCGATCACCTGCGCCCCGGCCGGGGGGGTGACGCCTGCGCCCACGGCGGCGATCTTGCCGTCCGCCATGACCACCGTGCCGCCTCGGATCTCCCGGCCGTCGCCGGTCAGGATGTTGGCGTTGATGATGGCTGTGGGACGGGAGGGCAGGGGACGGTATGTCGAGGGGAACACGGTCCCGCTCGCCTGGGCGTCCAGCCCGGCGCGCAACGGCTTGGGCGCGGCGGCCGGCCCGCCCGCATCCGCTTCGGGCCCGCGCGTTCCGGCGCCGGTGGAGGCGCACCCCGAGAGCAGAAGGGCGGCCGCCGCCGCCAAGAACGATGAGCTTCGGACCAACACCAGCAAACCTCGCGCCTGATCCCTCGTGCTTAGAACCTCCGGCTCGGCCGCGTCCAGTGAGTGCGGCGCCCCTTGCGTGATTTCCTTGTCGATCCCCGTCCGGAGGGCCTGGCTTCAGGCCTGCGAGCTTGCGCGGCAGGTAAGCGCCAACGTAAGCGGGCGTCCATGGCGGATGCACGGGAGGCCTTGGACCATCTTTCGCCGGAGGCGATCGATGCGCTCGAGCTCGGCGTGGTGCAGCTTGACCCCCAGGGCCGGATCCTTCTCTGGAACCGGGCGCAGGCCGGCTTGTCCGGCGTGGCCTGGGCCGACGCCCTCGGGCGCAACTTCTTTCGCGACGTCGCGCCCGAGACGCATCGGCCCGAATTTCATGGCCGCTTCCTCGAAGGCGTGCGGCGGGGAGACCTGGACGAGGCGTTCCGCTTTACGCTCAGCGGCGGTCCTCGGCCGACGCACGTGGCCGTGCGAATGTTCGAAGCCCGAGCGCCCGGCCGCCACTGGATCACAGTCCAGCCCCTGAGCTGGCCGGAGCCTCGAGGTCGTGGCGGCGCCGCCCACGCTGTGAGCCGCCGCGCCCTGGCCGAGGGCGACCTGGACATCGACGTCTGCGCTCGCGAGCCAATCCACATCCCAGGCGCGGTCCAACCGCATGCCGCCTTGCTCGCCTTCGACGCCGGAACGCGTCGGGCGGTTGTGTGCAGCGCCAATGCGGCGGACATTCTGGGGTGGGGGACCGAAGCTTTTCTTGGCCGACCCATTGAGGCGGTGTTGCCGGCCGATCTCGTCTCCAGGATCGACGCCGCAGCGGCCGCCGGGCGTCTCTCAGCCTCCGTCCCGCTCCGGTGCGAAACCGCCATCGGCAAAGACCATGTCCCCTTTGTCGCCCTGGCCCATGCCCGGGGCGACCGCTGGATCATCGAGCTGGAGCCTGCGCCGATCCGCGGAGAGGACTTCGGCGCACCGAGCCTCAGCGTCCTTACGCAGGCCCTAACCCAGATTCGGGGAGCCCCTGACCTTGCCAGCTCCGCTTCCCGGGCGGCGGAGCTGATCCGCGAGGTGACCGCGTTCGAGCGGGTCATCATCTATCGTTTCGATCGCGACTGGAACGGGGAAGCCATCGCAGAGGCGCGCGATTCCGACGCCTACGACAGCCTGCTGGGGCTCCGGTTTCCGGCGTCCGATATCCCCGCCCAGGCTCGGGCCTTGTACGTGGAGGCGCCGTCGCGTTTCGTGATGGACCGCGACTACGTTCCCGCGCCCCTGATCGGCGACCCGGAAGCCGGCAACGCGCCCCTGGACCTGACTTTCGCCGCCGCCCGCAGCCTCTCGCCGATCCACCTGGAATATCAACGGAACCTGGGCGTGAACGGCTCCATGTCCGCCTCGATCGTGGTGGACGGCCGCCTCTGGGGTCTCGTCATCGGCCACCATCGCCGTCCGCATTATCTCGCGCCCGACACACGGGCGGCGGCCTCTTCGCTGTCCGAAGCGCTGGGCATGCGCATCGGCAAGCTCACCATGACGCAACGCTGGCACGAGCAGGAGCGGCGCATGGGTGTCGAGACCGCCCTGCTGGAGCGCATGGCCGGCGCGGACGACCTCGCCGAGGCGCTCCTCGGGGGCCGCCCCACTCTCCTCGATCTCTTTGACGCAACCGGCGCGGCCATTGTGGACGGCGACACGGCGACGGTGGCCGGGGTCACGCCTCCGCCCGAAGCCGTGCTGGAGCTGGCGACCTGGCTGACGGCGGCTCAGCCCGGGCGCGCGGCGGCTTACGAACAGCTGTCGCGGGACTTCCCTGGGGCCGAACGTTACCGCGCGGAGGCCAGCGGCCTGCTGGCCGCGTTCACCGCCGACGATCGCGGGCGTCTGCTCCTTTGGTTCAAGCCGGAGGAGGTGAGCACGGTCGCCTGGGGCGGCGACCCCAACAAAGTCGTGCTGGTGGAGGCCGGCGCCGCGGGCGTCCTGCCGCGGCGCAGCTTCGAACGCTGGGTCGAGGAGCGGCGGGGCGCCTCCACGCCCTGGCCGGAGTGGCAGGCCAAGGTCGCGGCCAGGATCGCCGGCGCCGTTGAGGCCGTGGCTCTGCGCCAGAACCGCCGCATTGCGGCGCTCAAGCTGCAGCAAGACGCCTTGGTGGTCGCCCTGGCGGACAAGGAGAGCCTGCTGGCGCAGAAGGATCTGCTCACGCGCGAGATCGACCACCGGGTCAAGAACTCGCTCCAGATCGTGGGCTCGTTCGTGCAGATGCAGGCCCGGCTGGCCAAGGATCCGGCCTCTCGCGAGGCTTTCGGTGAGACCTATGGGCGGGTGATGAGCGTAGCTCGCATCCACGACGCCCTGTACCGTTCAGAGGATGTGGGCGACGTCGACGTCGGCCAGGCGATCGAGTCGCTGTGTCGCGACCTGGCCGGCATGGCGGGCGAAGGCCAGACGCTCGAGGTGAAGACCGCGCCAGGCATCCGGCTGCCCTACCAACAGGCCCTGGCGTTCTCACTGATCGCCACGGAGCTGGTCACCAACGCCTTGAAATACGCTTATGCGCCGGAAGAGCCGGGGGCCGTGGAGGTGGACCTGCGCGCCCAGCCCGACCGAAACGTCTGCCTCACCGTCTCCGACCATGGCCGCGGCCTCCCGGACGACTGGGCCAGCGGCGCGCGCCAAAGCGGGCTCGGCATGAAACTGATCCGCGCCATGCTGAGCCAGGTCGACGGCGAGATGCGGGTGGAGAACGGCCCGGGCGCCCGGTTCGTGGTGTGCGCCTGACCGGTAGGTCCCTTCGCCTGACGCTTCGGGCCGCCACCCGGGATGCGCACGAGCGCGTGGACCGGGGCTTCGCGCGATTCGACTTGGCGCGACCAGACGACTACCAGGCCTTTCTCCAGGCGCACGCCCGCGCGCTGCTGCCTCTCGAGACCGCTCTGGAAGGCGCCGGCGCCCAGGCCCTCCTACCCGACTGGCCCGAGCGCCGACGCGCCCCCGCCTTGATCGCCGATCTCCAGGAGCTTGGCGCAGGGCCGCCGCCTCCGCCCGCCGAACCGCCGAGGGTTGGTGGGGCCGCCCAAGTCTGGGGCGTGCTCTATGCGCTGGAGGGGTCGCGCCTAGGGGGCAGGGTTCTGGCCCGAACCACGCGTGGTCCCGATCGCTATCTCGCCCACGGCGAGGGGCGTCGTTTTTGGCCGGAGTTCCTGAGCGCCCTCGAGGCCTCCGGGGCGGACCCGGCCGGGGCGGCGGCCGGCGCCTGCCTGGTCTTCGCCCGTTTCGAGGCCGCGCTCGATCCGCCTCAGCTGGAATAGTAGAGGTCGAACTCCACCGGGTGCGGATGCAGCTGCAGCCGGGCGACCTCCTCCATCTTGAGCTCGATAAAGGCGTCGATGAAGTCGTCGTCCATCACGCCGCCCTTCTTGAGAAAGGTCCGATCCTTGTCCAGGCTCTGCAGCGCCTCCCGCAGCGAGCCGCACACCTCCGGCACCTTGGTCCGCTCGCGCGGCGGCAGGTCGTAAAGGTTCTTGTCCAGAGCGGCGCCTGGGTCGATGCGGTTCTCGATCCCGTCCAGCCCCGCCATCAGGAGCGCCGTAAAGGTCAGGTGGGGCGAGCCCATGGCGTCGGGGAAGCGCACCTCGATCCGCTTGGCCTTGGGGCTGGTCACATAGGGGATGCGCACCGACGCCGAGCGATTGCGCGCCGAGTAGGCCAGCTTAACGGGCGCCTCATAGCCCGGCACCAGCCGCTTGTAGCTGTTGGTCGTCGAGTTCGCGAAGGCGTTGATCGCCTTGGCGTGGCGGATGATCCCGCCGATGTACCACAGGCACATCTCCGAGAGCCCCGCGTAGCGGTCCCCCGCGAATAGCGGCTGCCCCCCCTTCCAGATCGACTGGTGGCAGTGCATGCCCGAGCCGTTGTCGCCGAACATGGGCTTGGCCATGAAGGTCGCGCTCTTGCCGTATGCCGCGGCCACGTTCTGAACCACGTATTTGTACAGCATCATCCGGTCGGCCATGGTGAGCAGGTCGCTGAACTTCAGCCCCAGCTCGTGCTGGGCGGGCGCCACTTCGTGGTGGTGCTTCTCCGGCTGCAGGCCCAGCTCGCCCATGACCGCCAGCATCTCGCCCCGCAGGTCCTGGCCGCTGTCCACCGGATTGACCGGGAAGTAGCCGCCCTTGGGGCCGGGGCGGTGGCCCGTGTTCCCTTCGGGATATTTGCGTCCCGTGTTGCTCGGCAGTTCGATGCTGTCGAAGCGGTAGCCGGTGTCGTGCGGGGCCGTGCTCCAGCGCACGTCGTCAAAGACGAAGAACTCCGCCTCGGGCCCGAAATGGACCTGGTCGCCCACCCCGGAGGCCTGCACATAGGTCAGCGCCTTGCGCGCGATGGAGCGTGGATCGCGGTTGTACGGCTCCTCGGTGTCCGGGTTCAGGATATCGCAGAACAGGAACAAGGTGTTCTGCTGGTAGAAGGGATCGATGTAGCTGTTGGCCAGGTCCGGCCGGAGCAGCATGTCGCTCTCGTTGATCGCCTTCCAGCCTGCGATGGAGGAGCCGTCGAACATGGTGCCTTCGGTCAGGAACTCCTCGTCGACCAGGTCGATATCGAAGGTGACGTGCTGCAGCTTGCCCCGCATGTCGGTGAATCGGAGGTCGACATAGCGGACGTCCTTGTCCTTGATCTCGGCCAGGATTTCGGCGGCGGTCATGCGGGAGCTCCGAACGGAAGATTTAGACGGCGTGGGGTCCGCGCTCGCCGGTGCGGATGCGGATCACGTCCTGGATGTCGGTCACGAAGATCTTTCCGTCGCCGATGCGGCCGGAGCGGGCGGTCGCGATCAGGGTCTCGACCACGCGGTCCAGCATGTCGTCAGCCACCACCACCTCGATCCGCACCTTGGGCAGAAAGTCGATGACGTACTCGGCCCCGCGATACAGCTCCGTGTGCCCCTTCTGACGGCCATAGCCGCGGGCCTCCGTCACCGTCATTCCCCCGACGCCGATCTCCTGAAGAGCGTCCTTCACCTCGTCCAACTTGAAAGGTTTGATGACGGCTTCGACCTTCTTCATCCGGACGGGGGCTCGACTCGGCGGGGCAGGAAAGGGCCGCACTCAACACGCCTTCGCCGCATTGCACAATCAACTTTTAGGCTAAGGTCCCGGCCCATGAACGATAGGCCCGCCACCAACGCGCCCGAGCTATGGCTGCACCGCTTTCCGTGGCCCGGCCCGGACACCCACAAGCATGTCCGCGGTCGCCTGGCGGTGGTTTCCGGCCCTGCCTGGAGCACGGGCGCCGCGCGTCTGGCGGCCCGGGGCGGGCTGCGCATCGGCGCGGGTCTGGTGACGGTGCTGGCTCCGCCGGACGCCGCCCCGGTTCTGGCCGCCCATCTGGAAGCCGTGATGCTGCGCGTCTTCGAGGACGGCGAAGCTCTCGAGCGCCTTGGGGAGGCGGCCGACGCGGTGGTGATCGGACCGGGCGCGGGCGTGGGCGAGGCGACCGCCGCCCGCATCGCCGGCCTGGCCCGCACAGGCGCCGCCCTGGTGCTGGACGCCGACGCCCTGACCACATTCCGGCACGAGCCCGACGCGCTCTTGTCCACCCTGGATCGCGATGACGTCCTGACCCCTCACGCGGGCGAGTTCGAACGCCTCTTCCCCGGGCTCCTGGCTTCGGGCGGCCGCTCCTCCGCGGCAAGGCGGGCGGCCGAGACCGCCGGCGCGGTGGTGGTTCTCAAGGGGTCGGAGACCGTGATCGCCGGCCCCGACGGGCGCTGCGCGGTCAACCCGCCCGCCTCGCCCTGGTTGGCCACCGCGGGCACGGGCGACGTGCTGGCCGGCTTCGTGGGCGGCCTGCTGTCTCAAGGCATGGACAGCTTCGACGCCGCCTGCGCGGCCGTCTGGATCCACGCCGAGTGCGCTGGGGTGTTCGGTCCCGGGTTGATCGCCGAGGACCTGCCCGATCAGGCGCCGGCCGTGTTCAGGCGGCTGGCGCCCGCAAACGCCTAGCGCCCGCCCGTGCCCTGTGCGGAGCCCCCGCCGCCCCGGGCCATGGCCTTGCGGCGTTGATCCTTGATCCCTTCGACCAACTGGAACGGCGGTTCATTCCGGCTCACCTCCGACGGCGTCCGCGCCCTGAACCATTGATCCAGCGTACCGCAGACCTGACGGGGCTGGCGCGAGCCGGCCAGGATGCGGCTGACGCATACGGATTTATTCGGGGTGGCCTGGTAGGCCGCCCAGAGCGCACGCTCGATGTCCAGGTCGCTGGAGGGCAGCGCGGTCAGGGCCTGGGCCCGGGCCGCTGGGTCTTGAGCGGCCGGAGCAGCCCCGGCCAGAAGAAGAACAAGAGCAGGGATCAGCATGGCTCGGCTCCACAACTACGTGTCCCGGCTGGTATATCGCGAGGGAAGCTGAACGGCCACTTAAGGTTTTGTCATGTTGCGGCGTGGGCCGAGCGTCGCCCCTGGCCCCTCGACGCGCCGCCCCCGTTCGCCTAAGCCCGCCCGAGTGCGGATGTGGCGGAACTGGTAGACGCACCAGATTTAGGTTCTGGCGCCGCGAGGCGTGGAGGTTCGAGTCCTCTCATCCGCACCACCATAGCGGCTTTTGACGCGTCGCGACCGGGCGTGACATAAGCCCCCGCTTTCGCGCCGTTGCACCCCGGCCGGCGCGCTCACCACGTTCAAGGCGCCTCTCATGAGCTTGCAAGTCGTCGACAAATCCAGCGAGGGCCTGAGCCGCGTAATCGGCGTCACCGTTCCCACCGCCGACCTCACCACCAAGCTCGACGCCAAGATCCAGGAAATGGCGCCGCAGATGCGGCTCAAGGGCTTCCGCCCCGGCAAGGTGCCGCCCGCTCACGTGCGCCGAATGTTCGGCCGGGACCTGATGCGCGAAATCGTTCAGGACGCGCTCAAGGAAGGCAGCGAACAGGCGCTCAGCGGCGCCAACCTCCGCGCCGCTTCCTCCCCCGAGCTGAAAATGACCTCCGACGTCGAGAAGGTCGCCGCCGGCCAGGAAGACCTCGCCTTCGAGATCGAGCTGGAGGTGATGCCCGACTTCACCCCCATCGACGTGTCGTCGCTCCAGCTGACCCGTCCGGTCTATCAGCCGTCGGACGAGGACGTCGAGGCCGAGCTCAGGACCCTGGCGGAGCAGAGCCGCACCTACGCCGACCGGGCGCCAGGCGAACCGGCCCAGGACGGCGACCAGCTCACCATCGACTTCGTCGGCCGGGTGGGCGGGGAAACCTTCGAGGGCGGCGCCGCGGAGGGCATGGAGCTGACCCTGGGCTCCGGCCGCTTCATCCCGGGTTTCGAGGAGCAGCTGGTGGGCGCGCAGGTTGGCGAGACCCGCACGCTGAGCGTCACCTTCCCCGAGCAGTACCAGGCCGCCCACCTCGCGGGCAAAGCCGCCGAATTCGAGACCACGGTCAAGGCCGTCCGCGCGCCGCAGGAGGCGGCCGTCGACGAGGCCTTGGCGGAGCGTCTGGGCCTGGGGACGCTGGACGCCTTGCGCGACGCCATCCGCAAGAATCTGTCGGATCAATACGGCGCCGCCAGCCGCTTCAAGCTGAAGCGCGCGCTGCTGGACGCGCTGGACAAAGCCCATGACTTCCCCCTCCCGCCGCGCATGGTCGAACAGGAGTTCGACAGCATCTGGCGCCAGGTGAAGGGCGACCTTGAGCAAGGCTCGCTGAGCGAGGAGGATCAGGGCAAGGACGAGGAGACCCTGAAGGCCGAATACCGCCGCATCGCCGAACGCCGCGTTCGGCTGGGCCTGGTGTTGGCGGAGCTGGGCAGGGCCGAGAACGTTCAGGTCTCGGACGCCGAGCTGCAGAACGCCATCATGGCCGAAGCCCGCAACTACCCGGGCCAGGAGCGCCAGGTGTTCGACTTCTATCGCCAGAACCCCCAGGCGAGCGCCCAACTCCGCGCCCCTGTCTACGAGGAGAAGGTGGTCGAGCTCCTGTTCAACAAGGCCCAGGTCACCGACCAGCCGGTCTCGAAGGAAGCGCTCAGCGCGGACGACGACCTGCCGGAAGGCTATGGCGATGCGGGCGAAAGCCCCGCCGGGGGCGATGCGGGCGCAAGCGCCGCGGACCCCGCCGAATCCACGAGCGACACCGGCGAGAGCACCGGGGAGCCCGCGTCCGAGTCGCCAGCTGCTCCGGCCAAGAAGCCCCGGGCCAGAAAGGCCAGGACGGAGGGCTGAGGCCGGGCGGCCGCCCGCTCAGGCGTGGGCGGCCCCGTTCGGGGGCGCGGTCGCGACGGCGGCGACGGCGGCGGCCACCTTGCTGGCCAGTTCGTGATCCACGAAGGGCTTGCGGATCACCCGATCCTCCCCGGCCTCCACGAGGGCTTCCGCGTCCGCGTAGCCGGTGGCGAACAGGACGGGGAGGTGAGGGCGGCGGGCCTTGATCTCGCGTGCGACCTCGCCGCCGTTCATGCCCGGCATGGCGAAGTCCAGCAGCACGAGCTGTACGCCGGGCTGACGCTCCAGCAGGTCCAGGGCCGCGCCGCCGCTGCCGGCCTCGACCACGCCGTAGCCCAGGTCGCGCAGCAACACCGCGGTGATCTCCCGCACGGCCTCGTCGTCGTCGACCACCAGCACGGTGAGATCCTCAGCCGCCTGGGCCGGCCGTCCGGCCGCCGCCCGCAGTTCCGTTGCAACATCGGCCGCCCGAGGCAGATACACGCGAACGGAGGTGCCCACCCCGAGCTCCGTGTCGATGCGGACGCCGCCGCCCGACTGCTTGGCCAGCCCGAACACCTGGCTGAGGCCCAGCCCCGATCCCACGCCAACCGGCTTGGTGGTGAAGAAGGGTTCGAAAGCCTTGGTCAGCACCTCCTCCGTCATGCCCGATCCCGTGTCGCTGACCGACACCATCACATAGTCGCCGGCGGGCGGCTCCTCCGGGCGGCGGGGTTCGCCCAGGCGGACATTGGCCGTCTCCACCATCAGTCCCCCGCCGACCTCCATGGCGTGAGATGCGTTGATGGCCAGGTTCAGGATCACCAGCTCGATCTGGGTGGGATCGATCATGGCCGCCCACAGCGCGGGCTCCAGCCGGGTCTGCAGCCGCACGCTGCCGCCGATCGTGCTCTGCAGCAGATCCTGCATCCCGCTCACCGTATCGTTCAGGTCGACGGCCTTGGGCTCCAGCTTCTGGCGCCGCGAAAAGGCCAGGAGCTGGGCGGTCAGCTTGGCTCCGCGCTCGGCCGCCTGGTTCATCATGTCGAGGCGCCGCATCAGGGCCGGTTCCGACGCGGTGCGCTGGATCAGCCGCACATTGCCCAGCACCACCGTCAGCAGATTGTTGAAATCGTGCGCCACGCCCGAGGTCAGCTGGCCTACGGCCTCCAATCGCTGGGATTGCCGCAGGGCGGATTCGACCCGCTCCCGTTCGGCGATCTGCGTCGCCAGTTGCCGGTTGGCGGAGGCCAGTTCGCCCGTGCGCTCCTCCACCCGGCGCTCCAGCAGGGCTTCAGCCAGGCGGATCTCCTCCATCCGCTCACGCGCTTCGTATTGCCGCCGTCGGCCTCGCAGGGCGGTCTGCAGTTGGCTGACCAGGGTGGTGGGGTGGAAGGGCCGCTCCAGGAAGCTCACATTGCCCAGCACGGTCGACAGCCGCCCTGCGCCGGGGGTTCGCTCCGGTCCGGCGCCCTTGTGGGCGAGGAGCACGAAGGGGAAGTCCGACCAGGCTGGCTGCTCAGCGATCCAGCGGGCCAGGGCGGCCAGATCCGCGTTGTGCAAGGCCTCCTCGACCACCACGGCCGCCGCCGCCCCCGCTTCCATATCCCGCAGCAGGCAGGGCAGGTCCGCGCAGACCCGCGTCGGCAATCCGGCCTGCTGGAGGATGCTTGCGGCGACCAGGGCGTCCCGGCCCAGGGGGGCCAGGATCAAGACAGGATCGGTCGTAAGGGCGTCCCCACTCATGCGGAGGGTTCGCCCAACAGCCCCGAGCCTTGCCCAACGAAGTTGGGGACGCCGCGCAGCACGCCCTGGAACCCGGTCAAGGGCTCGCCGAGCTTCAGCCCCTCGCCGGTGATGGTGTACTCGCGGATGGTCTTTTCGTGCGGCCCCGCACGCTTCTTGATCACCGACACCGCCCGGCGCACCTCGCCCAGCGCCTCGAAATACCGCAGCAGCACCACCGTATCGGCGAGATAGGTCACGTCCACCGGCGCCTTCATGTCGCCCACCAGCCCGTGCTGCGCCACCGTCAGGAAGGTCGTAGCTCCCCGCCGGTTCAGATACTGCAGCAACTCGTGCATGTGCAGGATCAGGAACTGCTCCTCGGGCATGGAGGCCTGGTAGCCGTTGAGGCTGTCCATCACGACCGTCCGGATGCCCTGATCGTCTACGCAGCGTCGCACCTTGGAGCTGAATTCGCCGGGAGACATCTCCGCCGCGTCCACCTGGATGATGGCGAGCTGGCCGGCTTCGGCCATGGCTTCAATGTCCATGCCCAGCCCGCGCATGCGGTCGTACAACAGGCCCAGTTCTTCGTCGAAGATGAACAAGGCCGCCTTCTCGCCCCGCTGCACGGCAGAGACCGCGAACTGCATGGCGAACAGCGACTTGCCCGTGCCGGCCGGTCCGAGGATCAGCGCGCTGGATCCCCGCTCGATCCCGCCGCCCAGCACGGAGTCCAGCCCGGCGATCCCGCTCGGCAGCGCAGTCCGGTCGAAGCGCGTACGGTGCTCGAAGGCCACCAGCCGCGGATGCACCTCGATCCCGCCGGTCTGGATGGTGAAGTCGTGGTAGCCGCCGCGGAACTTGCGACCGCGATATTTCACGATGCGCACCCGTCGCCGCTCCGCTCCGTATTCGGGAGCCAGCTCCTCCAGGCGGATCACGCCGTGCGCCACGCTGTGCACCGTCTTGTCCAAGGCCTCGGTGGTCAGGTCGTCCAGCAGGAGCACCGTGGCGCCATGCTTGGCGAAATAGTGCTTGAGCGCCAGCACCTGCCGCCGGTAGCGCAAGGAGCTCTGCGCGAGCAGCCGGATCTCCGAAAGGCTGTCCACCACGACCCTTTGCGGGTTTAGCCGCTCGAAGGCTTCGAAGATCATCCGCGTGGTTTCGCCCAGCTCCAGGTCCGACGAATAGAGCAGGCTCTGCTGCTGCTGCTCGTCCAGCAGGCTCTCAGGCGGCACAAGCTCGAAGATCTCCATGCCTTCCAGCTCCCAGCCGTGAGAACGGGAGCTCGCGCGCAGCTCGTGCTCGGTTTCGGACAGCGTGATGTAGAGCCCTCGCTCGCCGCGTTCGGCGCCCTCCATCAGAAAGCTCAGAGCCGTCGTGGTCTTTCCGGTGCCCGGGCTGCCTTCGAGCAGATAGACCCGGTCCCGCTCCAGCCCGCCCGCCAGGATGTCGTCCAACCCGGAGATGCCCGTGGCGGCCTGACCCTTCCAGGACCCTTCAGTCGCCATGGTTCGCCCTTATGCCTACCCGACATTAGCGGGCTCCGGCGCGCCGCACCACAGCGGCGTTCACGCCTTGTAAGGCAAAGACGGCGACCTGATATCGGAGCAAAGGCGGCTCGGGCTATGCTCCCGGGCGGCGAATCATCGAAAACAGGTGCCCCCAATGCGTGATCCGCAAGACGTTATCCGCGGCGTCCACGAACAGGCCTACGACTACGGCCTGGTTCCCCAGGCCCAGGGCCTGGTGCCCATGGTGGTGGAGCAGTCCTCGCGGGGCGAGCGCGCCTTTGACATCTTCTCCCGCCTGCTGCGCGAGCGGATCATCTTCGTGACGGGCCCCATCGAAGACGGCATGAGCAGCCTGATCCAGGCTCAGCTTCTCTTTCTCGAGTCGGAGAACCCGAAGAAGGAGATCGCCATGTACATCAACAGCCCGGGGGGCATCGTCACCTCCGGCCTGGCGATCTATGACACCATGCAGTACATTCGTTCGCCGGTTTCGACCGTGTGCACGGGCATGGCGGCCTCCATGGGCTCCTTCCTGCTGATGGCCGGGGAGAAGGGTCAGCGCATCGCGCTCCCCAACGCCCGCATCATGGTGCACCAGCCTTCCGGCGGTTTCCGCGGCCAGGCCTCGGACATCCAGCGGCACGCCGAAGACATCATCGCCACCAAGCGCCGGCTCAACGAGCTCTACGCCAAACACACCGGCCAGCCCGTCGAAGTCGTGGAGAACACTCTGGACCGCGATCACTTCATGAGCGCCGAAGATGCGCGCGCCTGGGGGCTGGTCGACCATGTCTATGAAAGGCGCGACGCCACGGACGAAGGCGCGGGGGCTTGACCTTCAGCGACACGGCGGAGCTTGCTCCGGGCGATCTTTCGGCCGATTGTCACTCTTTAGACACCTCCCGGGGCGCATCCTACGTCAGGAGCGCTCCAGCGTCGGCCCAGGCCGCCGCCCGTGAAGTGAGAAACGACCAATGACCAAGGCCGCGTCCGGCGACAGCAAGAGCACGCTCTACTGCAGCTTCTGTGGGAAGAGCCAGCACGAGGTCCGCAAGCTGATTGCGGGCCCGACCGTGTTCATCTGCGATGAATGCGTCGAGCTCTGCATGGACATCATCCGCGAAGAGCACAAGATCGCCTTCGTCAAATCCAAGGACGGCGTTCCCACGCCGCGCGAGATCTGCGAAGTCCTGGACGACTACGTCATTGGTCAGGACCACGCCAAGAAGGTCCTCTCCGTCGCGGTCCACAACCACTACAAGCGGCTTAACCACGCCGCCAAGAACAACGATGTGGAGCTGGCCAAGTCCAACATCCTGCTGGTGGGCCCCACGGGCTCCGGCAAGACGCTGCTGGCCCAGACCCTGGCGCGCATCATCGACGTGCCCTTCACCATGGCCGACGCCACAACCCTGACCGAAGCCGGCTACGTCGGCGAGGACGTCGAGAACATCGTGCTGAAGCTGCTGCAGGCGGCCGACTACAACGTCGAGCGGGCCCAGCGCGGCATCGTCTATATCGACGAGATCGACAAGATCAGCCGCAAATCCGACAACCCCTCCATCACCCGCGACGTGAGCGGGGAGGGGGTGCAGCAGGCCCTGCTCAAGATCATGGAAGGAACGGTCGCCAGCGTTCCGCCGCAGGGCGGGCGCAAACATCCGCAGCAGGAGTTCCTGCAGGTGGACACCACCAACATCCTGTTCGTCTGCGGCGGCGCCTTTGCGGGCCTCGACAAGATCATCTCCAACCGGGGCGTGAAGGGCGCGGGCATCGGCTTCAACGCCGACGTCAAGGATCCCGACGAGCGCCGCACGGGCGCCATCCTGCGCGGGGTGGAGCCGGACGACATGCTCCGCTTCGGCCTGATCCCCGAGTTCATCGGCCGCCTGCCGGTGATCGCCACGCTCGAGGACCTGGACGAAGAAGCCCTGGTCAAGATCCTGACCGAGCCCAAGAACGCCCTGGTCAAGCAGTACGCTCGCTTGTTCGACATGGAGGGTGTGGGCCTGACCTTCACCGACGACGCTCTGGTGGCGGTCGCGAAAAAGGCGATCACGCGCAAGACCGGCGCCCGGGGGCTGCGATCCATCATGGAGGCCATCCTTCTGGACACCATGTTCGAGCTGCCCAACTATCAGGGTGTGGACGAGGTGGTGGTCAACGCCGAGGTCGTCGAAGGCCGCGCCCAGCCGCTCCTGATCTACGCCGAGCAGCGCGACGCCGGCTGACGCTCTCGCTGATCAAGCTGCGATATGGAAACGGCGGGGGATCGCTCCCCCGCCGTTTCGCTGTCCAGGGTCCGCGTGCGGCCTACATGGCCGCGAGCATGCGCTGGGCTTCCTCCAGATGCTGCTGCACAAACGGCACGGCCGCGCCCGCGGCCGTGCGCAGGCTGGGCGTGTCGCCGCCCGCGGCGTAGTTCTGGTGCAGGGCGAGCGCCTCGACGTGCGCCGGCACCTGTTGCGCGAAATAGACCCGGTCGAACCGATCCGCGGGCGCCGCCTCGATGGTCCGGAGCATGGCCGCGTGGCGCGGAATCAGCACGGGCGGGGGCGGGGTCATGCCGGCCTCCTGCGCGGCCGCCATGAGCGTGGCGCTGGTCTGGGTGTGGTGGTCGATCAGCATCTGCGCATAGCGCCGGGTTTCCGGGTTCTGCGACATGCGCAGAGCCGCTTGGCTGGACTGGATCTCGAACTGATCGCTGGAGCCCGCCATCGCGGCGTAGGGCATGGCGGTGCGCGGCGTGGGCGCCAGGCTGGCGCAGGCGGCCAGCGCAACCGCCGCGCCGCCCATCGTTAGAAGGTGTCTCATGGTGAAGCCTTTCTGCTGTTCGCTAGCAGAAAGCTCGGTTGCTGCTGTTGTTCCAAGTCGGTGAGCGAGCCTCTGTCAGCACCCCGACATAGAGCAGGCGAAACAGCGCAGGCTTCCGGTGTAGAGAGAACTTCCGCTCCTCCGCTTCAACCTGCGTCCGATCGTCTGGTCCTGTTCAGCAGCGCCGAGAAGGTTCGGCCGGCCAGGCGGAAATGGAACACGGCCCAGCTCACGATGCCCACGAACTTCAATCCGTCCTCAACCGCGACCACACGGGTGTCGATGGAGTGGACCAGGACGTCCGTGCCCAGGCTCAGCCCGAAGAAGGCGAACGCCAGGAGGAGGAAGGCGCCCTCCGGCGGAAGCAGGGTCCGCCACTGCACCAGGGCGTAGCCGCCGCCGAGGGTCGCGTAGAACAGCAGCAACACCGTCTGCGACATTCCGAAGCCCGGCAACACCGATTCGTGCAGCATCAGGAGGTCGTCCAACGCGATCACCAGGCTGAGGGCGCCCGCGAGGCCCAGGGCGACGGCCGTCCGGGACGCCCGTCCCGTGGCCCACAGGGTCAGCCCCGAGAAGAGCCCCACCGCCGCCGTCAGGCACCAGACCACCACGCCCAGGTTCGACAGGAACCCCCAGTACACCTTGCAGCAATAGCCTGCGGCCTGCGCCGCCGCGATCACGTCCATGAACAACAGACGCGGCTCCACCCAGGGCTGGAGCGCCGCCGCCGCCGCCAGCGCCGCCGCGCCGGACACCGCTGCGCTAGACAGGAGCGTGGTCCAGTCCCGCCCGGCCGCGGGGCGCGCACGGCAGGGGAGGGGGAGAGCGGCCGCCATGGTCATCGTCGGGTCCTCGGGCTGACCATCGCGGCCGTGCAAGCCGCATGCCCTTTTCCCCTCGGCGGTGTGGTCCGAAGCTTGCTGCACGCCTCTGGAGCGAAAGAGGTGTGTCATGACCGGCGTACTGTTGATCGGCAATCTGCGCTCGTCCCTGCCCTTGGCCCGCGAGCTGCGCCGCGCCGGTCACGCGATCCACTGCGGCGTGGATCAGCCCGATCCCTACCTCCACACCTCCCGCTGGGTGGAGGGCTGGTTCCCGCACGATGAGGTGGACGGCCGTCCCGAGCCGATCCTGACCCAGGTGGAGCGCTACCTCGGCGAACATCCCGAGGTGACGGTGATCGCGCCCGTCAGCGACAACGCCGCCCGTCTGTTCTCCGCCAATCGCGAGCGGTTCGCCGGACGCGTGACCCTGGCCGTCGCCAACCCGCGGGCGATGGCGGTGTGCACCGACAAGGCCGCCAGCTTCGAGCTCTGCGAGCGCCTGGGGGTTCCCATCGCGCCCCGCCGCATCGTCGAAGACCGGGCCGCGCTCCTGACCGCCCTGACCGACCTCGGCTTCCCCTGCGTGGTCAAGCCGGTGGATTCCTCGCAGTTCATCTTCGGTCGCAAGGCGCTGATCGTGCGGTCCTTAGCCGAGGCGACCCAGGCCGTCCCGCACTGGCCAGACCTCCACGACAGCCTTTGCGTCCAGCGCTACGTCGCCGGCCGTCGCCACGACGTCATCTTTGCGGCCTCCGGCGGCCGGCTGCTCGGGGCCGTGGACCTGGAGATCGTCCGCAGCGACAAGCTGGACGGCTCCGGCTATGCGGTGGAGACGCGCTCGGTCGAACCCGCCCCTTTCGTGCGCACGGCTCTGGCCGCCTTCGCCGACGCCTTGGACTACGACGGCGTCGGTGCGCTGCAGTTCATGATCGACCCGGCCACGGGCGAGGCGACCTTCCTGGAGCTAAATCCGCGCTTGTCGGCCTGCTACCGCGCGGCGGAGGTCTGTGGACTCCCGCAGTCCCGCCTGCTGGTGGAGATCGCCCAGGGCCGGGCGCCCGAGCCCCCGGCCGACCCCTGGAGCCATGCCGTCGGTCGGCGCGTGGCCTGGATCAAGGGCGACCTGGCCGGCTTCAAGCGCGAACTCCGTGCCAGCCTTTTGTCACCGCCGGCCGCGGTCCGCTGGCTCCTGTGCATGGCGCGCGCGGCCTTCTATCGCCACCACCTGACCTTTGATCCCCGCGACCCCGCCCCGACCTTCTGGCTCTACCTCCACCCCATCCTCTGCGCCCTGGGCCTTCGGCCCGGCGCCCGTCGCCGCTCGGGAAAGGCCGCCCCGCTGCCAAAGGCGTCGCCTTTCCAGGAAGCGCTGGCTTGAGCGCCGGCCGGGGAGAGTGATCAGCTACGACGCGGCGCCCGGGCCCACCGTCTCGCTTGAACGCCGGGCCGAAGCGGCCACATACTCCCCACAACGATCCGTCGCGAAGCGCGGCGGAGCGGGGGCAGACGACCTGGGCGCCTTGCCCGGGAGCCGTGCTTCCGTCGGAGCCGGCCGTAGGCTGAAGGCTGCGGCAGGCTTCTTTAGGAGCAGACGTGAATGAGTGACTCTCGCACACTGCCGGTGTTGCCGCTTCGGGACATCGTCGTGTTTCCGCAAATGGTCGTGCCGCTCTTCGTGGGCCGCGACAAGTCGGTGCGCGCCCTTGAAGAGGTGATGCGCGGCGACAAGCAGATCCTGCTTGCCACCCAGATGAACTCGGGCGACGACGAGCCGTCGCCGGACAGCATCTACAAGGTGGGCGTGCTGGCCAATGTGCTGCAGCTGCTCAAGCTGCCGGACGGCACGGTCAAGGTGCTGGTCGAGGGCAAGCGCCGCGCGGGCGTGATCCGCTTCACCGACCAGGACGAGTATTTCGAAGCTGAAGCGGTCGCCATGGACGAGGACGCCGGCGTGCCCTCCGAGGCCGAAGCGCTTTCGCGCGCCGTGATCGAGCAGTTCGAAAACTATGTGAAGCTGAACAAGAAGGTTCCGTCCGAGGCGCTGGCCTCCATCCCCCAGATCACCGATCCGGGCCGGCTGGCCGACAGCATCGCCGCGCACCTGTCCGTCAAGATCGCCGACAAGCAGCAGCTACTGGAGGTCCTGAACGTGGCCAAGCGGCTGGAGAAGGTGTTCGCCCTGATGGAGGGCGAGATCTCGGTGCTGCAGGTCGAGAAGAAGATCCGCTCGCGCGTGAAGCGCCAGATGGAGAAGACCCAGCGCGAGTACTACCTCAACGAGCAGATGAAGGCCATCCAGCGCGAGCTGGGCGACCAGGACGACCAGAAGGACGAGCTGGCCGAGCTGGAGAAGCGCATCAAGAAGACGCGCCTGTCCAAGGAAGCCCGCGTCAAGGCTGAAGGCGAGCTGAAGAAGCTCCGCAACATGAGCCCGATGAGCGCGGAATCGACGGTGGTGCGCAACTACCTCGACTGGCTGCTGTCCATCCCCTGGGGCAAGGCCAAGTCCAAGCCCGTCAACCTGGTCGAAGCCGAGCGGATCCTGGACGAGGACCATTACGGCCTGGAGAAGGTCAAGGAGCGCATTCTCGAGTACCTGGCCGTGCAGTCGCGCACGGGCAACAACAAGGGTCCGATCCTCTGCCTGGTCGGACCTCCGGGCGTGGGCAAGACCTCGCTCGGCCGGTCCATCGCCAAGGCGACCGGCCGCGAGTTCGCGCGGTTGTCCCTGGGCGGGGTGCGCGACGAGGCGGAGATCCGCGGCCACCGCCGGACCTACATCGGCTCCATGCCCGGCAAGGTCATCCAGTCCATGAAGAAGGTTAAGGCCACCAACCCCTTCTTCCTGCTGGACGAGATCGACAAGCTCGGAGCGGATTGGAGGGGAGACCCGTCCTCGGCCCTGCTCGAGGTTCTGGATCCGGCGCAAAACAACACCTTCGGCGACCACTACCTTGAGGTCGACTACGACCTGTCCAGCGTGATGTTCGTGACCACGGCCAACTCGCTCAACATGCCCCAGCCGCTGCTGGACCGCATGGAGATCATCCGCATCCCCGGCTACACCGAGGACGAGAAGGTCGAGATCGCCAAGCGCCACGTCCTGCCCAAGGTCATGACGGACCACGGCCTGAAGGAGGGCGAGCTGATCGTCCCCGACGAGGCCATCCGTGACCTGATCCGCTATTATACGCGGGAGGCCGGGGTGCGCTCGCTCGAGCGCGAACTGGGCAATCTGGCGCGCAAGGCCGTTCGCGACCTGATGCGCGAGACCGCCATCTCGATCACCATCGACCATGAGCGGCTGGCCAAATACGCGGGCGTCAAAAAGTACCGCTACGGCGAGGCCGACCAGGACGATCAGGTGGGCATCGTCACGGGCCTGGCCTGGACCGAGTTCGGCGGCGACATCCTGACCATCGAGGCGGTCAGGATGCCCGGCAAGGGCCGCATGAGCGTCACGGGCAACCTCAAGGAGGTGATGAAGGAGTCCGTCTCCGCCGCCAGCTCCTATGTGCGCGCCCGCGCCACGCGCTTCGGCATCAAGCCGCCGCTGTTCGAGCGCACCGACGTCCACGTGCACGTGCCGGAAGGCGCCACGCCCAAGGACGGTCCGTCGGCCGGCGTGGCCATGGTGGTGGCGATCACCTCCGTGCTGACGGGCGTCCCCGTCCGCAAGGAGCTGGCCATGACCGGAGAGGTCACCCTGCGCGGCCGCGTGCTGGCCATCGGCGGCTTGAAAGAGAAGCTGCTGGCGGCGCTGCGCTCGGGCATCAAGATCGTGCTGATCCCTTCGGAGAACGAGAAGGACCTGGCCGACATCCCCGAGAACGTGAAGTCGGGGCTGGAGATCATCCCCGTCTCCACTGTGGACGAGGCCCTGGCCCTGGCCCTGGTCCGCCCGCTCGAGTCCGTCGAGTGGATCGACCCGGCCGAGGATCCGGCGCTTCCGGCGACCGGACCGGCGGTGTCCGACCCGGCCGACCCCGAATCGGACAGCTACATCACCCATTGACGGCGAGGGGCGGCGCGGAGAGCGATCTCCGCGCCGCTTTGCTGTTTACACGGCGGCACGCCCCATGCACGGATGCGCCCTTTCGCGGGGCGGGCGGAAGTTCAGGCAGGGGAGAAGGCCAGTGACCAAAGCCGAGTTGATCGCCGCCATCGCCGACAAGGCGGGCTTGAAACCCGACCAGGCCAAGACCGCTCTGGACGCCTTCATGAGCTGCGTCAGTGAGGCCCTGGGCAAGGGCGAGGATGTCCGGCTGGTCGGTTTCGGCACCTTCACCGCGATCACCAAACCCGCCCGCACGGGCCGCAATCCCCGCACGGGGCAAAGCGTCCTCCTTCCGGAACAGCGCGCCGTGAAGTTCCGCGTGGGCGAGGGTCTGAAGCAGGCGGTGGCCTAAACCAGGACGGGCGGCTAGCTCAGCGGTAGAGCGTCTCCTTTACACGGAGAGGGTCGGGGGTTCGATCCCCTCGCCGCCCACCATTCATTCAGAGTTCCAAGAGCGGCGGGTGAGTGGCGCAGGCGTGCCGCGCCCAGTCCGCAACTTGTTGGCGAGGGTCGCGGCTTGCATCCGCCGCCCTGGAAGGCCTAGCTAGCTGGGCATGGTCGCAGGCGTTTCAGCAGTCGAGATCGACGCTTTCATCTCGAAGTGGAACGACGCGCCCCGGCCCGCCCCGACCCCGAGCTTCGCGCTTCGCCTCCGCACGCCTCTGGGTCAGACACTTCGTCAACAGAACCTAGCCAATCGCGAACACTGTCATCCACTCGGCACCGACACAGGCGTAGCCTCTTCGAGTGAGTTCCCTCAGAACTGCTCGCATGTGGGCAGCCCCATACACGACAGCGATCGACGTAGTCGGCTCGGCCCCCTTAAGCTGCTCGCCGAGCCGTTCAACCAACCTAGCGTCGCGGGCTTGCAGGATGGCGCGGTCGAGGAATGCGGTTTCTTCGCTCCAGCTTAGAAGCTCTTTCTGGGTTGCTGCGTCATCCATCGTTAGACCCGCCGCCAGTTTTTCGCGGGTGCCGAACCAACGACGTTTCAACCCAATGCAGGGTGCGGCGACATATGCTAGCAGTCGCAGCCAGAGGGGGACTCCGAGCCAGCCAAGCCTGAACTCATCGGGGGACAGGTCCGCGTGGACGATAGCGGTCCCCGGTGCGCCCGCTGGAGGATAAGGCGGCTGAATAACGAGGTTGAGCTTCGCTGAGCCCGCAAGCCACCGATAGGACCGCGTGATGCGCTTCGTGATGGGTGAGTTCACCCCTTCGATCAAGACGATGTCATGTGAGAAGGCGTCGCCGTACACGGCGGCATAGAAGGCGGGTTCTCCCACATGGAGCATCGGAAAGAGCGTGACGGTCCTGCCGCCCGCAGCCTCGCGAAAACTTAGGCGGGCCGCTCGAACGCCCCATCGAGTGCTCTCAACGATTTGCATAGGGCAGCCCATCGGGAGTCTCGGCAGCCGCTTTGTCAGACGGCAGCAGGCTTGGTCCAGCCGGTAATTTGCTGATCTCCTCCGAAAGGCTGAGCGACATCTCAGCCACGCAGCTCTCGGTGCCATGCTCCCGAACCCCGAGCGTCGCGCTTTCCCCCGCCTCGCCCGCAGGCTTTGTGAGGCGCATTTGTTTCACTCATCCAGCCCAAAAAGGCGTTCCTCGCCAGAGCGGAAGCCGCATGCAGCTTCGCCCTACCTGACTAACGCAGAATTATGCAGACGGAGAGCAGCTCCGGGTTAGCGTGGAGGCGTCATAACTGGTCCGGCACGCCGTGAGCGGACGGCGGGTGACATTTCTCAACCTTCGACTCCCGTGCGCCTTTGCAAGTCGCTTACGCCCAGGCAACCTGAGGTTAGCTTTCGCTGAAGCCGAAGGACTGACGCCGCATGCGCCTTTTCCCACCACCTCTGAACATCGATCCGGAGAAGGGCTTTGATCAAGGGGCCGACCTTTTCGAACAGGCCGAGATGGGACGCGGCTTGAAGAATTTGGTCCAGGTGGCGTCGGACCCGTTGGTGCTCGCGCTCGACGGCGATTGGGGCACCGGCAAATCGACCTTCCTCCAGATGTGGGCGGGCGAGCTTCGCAACGACGGCTTCCCCGTCATCTACTTCGATGCCTTCAAGTACGACTACATTGAGGACGCGTTTACCGCGCTGGCCGGCGAAATTGTGGGCCTGGCCGAGGAACATCGCCGTGAGAACACGCCAACCGCTCAGCGCTTCCTCGACAAGGCTGTAGACGCCAGCAAGGTAGTTCTTCGAAGCGGTGCCAAGATAGGCGTCAAGGCCGCAACCCTCGCCGCCCTTTCGGACGAGGACTACGCAAAGATCGCAGGCGCGCTGTCCGATGAAGCCGGCTCTCTTACCGACAAGGCGCTTGGAGAACTACTCAAGGGGCAGCGCAAGAGCAAAGAAACGCTCGACGCCTTTCGCCAAGCGCTGCAGGAGCTTCCGGAGCTTCTGGCGCCAGGGGCCGATAAGCCTCTCGTGTTCATCATTGACGAACTCGATCGCTGCCGCCCTGCGTTCGCTCTGCAGCTGCTCGAGCGCATGAAGCACTTTTTCAGTGTGCCCCGCGTGCACTTCGTGCTCGGCGCTCACCTTGCCCAGCTACGGAACTCCGTCGTGGCGACGTATGGTCCAGGGGTGGACGCCCACGTCTACCTCCAAAAATTCATCCACCTGGTTTTCACGCTGAACCACGCCACTGGCCGGTACGAACGGCCAAGCCGCAGGTACCTGCAGTACCTGTCGAAAGTCCTCGAGTTCAGAAGGGAGGACGCGCGAGTGGTGTCGATTACCACGGACATCATAGACCACGTGGCTGCCTCCAAGCAGCTGACGCTACGGACGATCGAACGGATTATGAGCGTCTTCGCGGTAGCGCTGGCCTACACCACGGAAAGGCACTTCCGGCCGCCGCCGCTGATCGGGGGACTAGCCATCATGAAGGTGATCGCGCCCGATCTCTACGAGAAGGCAAAACGCGGAACACTGCAGTTTTCTGAAGTGCAGGCATTGTTCCGCCTGGAGGCGAGTGGCCCGGGGGAGGCGCAGGTGAATACCGACTGGTTCGAGGATTGGTGGCGGTATTGCACCGACCCGAGCATGTCGGAAGAAGGGATTAGGCGGGTAGGCCAGGGCACTTGGCAGTACAGTTTTGGTGAGCGCGATACGATCCTTCCCATGCTCTGCCGCGGCGTCATGGATGCGTTCTCTCCCCCGGCTTAGTGGGGCGTGGGAAGAGTAAGGCGAAATCATCGAGTCGCATTGGCGGTGTCGCAACGAGTCGCAACGCCACTTTTCGACCGACCTAAGTGGTTGAGAAGATCGCGCGAGTGACGGGACTCGAACCCCAGACTTTCCAACGTGACAGGCCGGCGCTCAGAGACATTCCTCGAAGCGGTTATGCTCCTGATAGGTTCTCGTCATCGAGTGCGGTCGGCCACTGCCTCCCAAAGCCATAGCGCACTCTGGTGCGCTGACTGCTCGCGCCACAGGACCACTTCACCACTAACGATGAAGCACAGATCTTCAACTGATGATTTGGCGTCAGCGATAAGGTCTCGGAGCTGACGGTACTCAGGTCGCGGAGGTAGCACCTCGAAGCGCAGTTCATGAGCGATGTTCTCGTCTCTGAACGTTCGCACGAGCTGTACGCGATTTGGCTCCTCTTTTTCGAGGCCGGCCAGTCGCTCGCCAAAAGCGCTCGATCCGCTCTGCAATGCGCGCCGGGTTATCGGCTGGGTTAGGCCAGTTCCACGCGTCTTCGATGAACCAGGCGGCCACCCCGGGAAGCGCGAGTAGGTCTCGGCAGACCGGGAAGCTTATGCGGTTCGTGCGAAGTGCGCCGAACCGCGACGGTGGATCAAAGACTCGCGTGACAATCACGACCTGAGCGTCGCGCAGGGCCCGCTCGATAAGCCATGCCGCCTCATTGGCGGGGGAGGCGGCAACCCCTTTCCGCACGTCGCCACGATTGGCCAGAACCCACCATGCTTCTTCGCTCGCACGCGCAAGCTCAACCGTTTGCAGCAGTCGACGGGCGGAGTGGCGTAGCTTGGCGACGACATCACTCAGATCGGATGGAGGATCGTCCGGGGCTCTGGCCATCATTGCTCCGCTGGCGATCGGGGCGATCGCGCTGCCGGCCGTGCTGGTGTTGATGCTGTTAGGGGAAGCGTTCGGACAGAAGCCAGGAGACGTCGACCGGTGCGCTCAGACCGAAGCGTTTTAGCAGTCGACGGACAAATCAGGTCGACGAGTAGGGCGTCGGGCGCACCACCCAGAGAGGCCCCGGTAGGTTTTGCAGGCAGCTGGTAAGTCCTTGATCCATTTGAGCGCGCACTGGGCGGGTTTTTCAAGCAAGCCCCTGTAACGACACACTCTCTACCCGCTTTACACGGAGAGGGTCGGGGGTTCGATCCCCTCGCCGCCCACCATCCTTCGCCTAAGCCTCTCGCGGGGGAGCGCTTTCGCACTCAGCTGAGAACAAGGCGTGGGGCTGAGTGGTGACCAGCCTGGCGTCCGTAACGCCCCCGCCACGCGGACCCGAGCTCTGCTCTTCTCCCCGCCTCAGCCGCAGGCTTCGTGCGCCTGGTTTGCATGCTTCGCGCTCGCCGATCCGCTGGCGCTTTGCCTGTAGCACGCGCCGCTTTCCGGGCAGCTTGGGCGATGCAGCTACGGCCCCTCAACCCGTAACCGATTCTCTCGACACAACCCCAGGGCGGCAACCACGAATTAGCTTTCGCCGGCTAGGGCTAGCGGGGGTCCCGAGTTCCATCATGTCCGCTCTCGCTCGAAACGATCATCTGAAGCCCTGCATAACGATCGCACGGGATCGTCACGCGCCGCGCCTCTTGGTCACGCTCAGGGGAGCGCTGAGCGGTCGATCCGTCGCCCAGAGTCTCAGCCAGGTCTATCTGTCGGACCCTGAAGTCACTCGCCTCGACATGCTGTTCGACCTCACAGAGTACGAAGGGTCGGTCGGAAACGACGACGTCGAGGCGATCGTCGCGGCGTACAAGCAGAGCAACTCCGATCCACTCCATCCCTGCCGCACCGCCTTTGTGACGCCAGATCCATACTTTGACGATTGGGCGGTGGTGATGAGCTTCCAGTTCACTGGACGCGAACATCGAGCGTTCGCCAGTTTCGGCGCGGCGGAGGCCTTCCTGGCGGACCCCATGGAGCAGCGGCTACCCTTCACAGCGTAGCTGTGCGCACCCCGGCGGGGTCGTGCCGCCAGGCGCACATCTGAACGCCCCCTCGGCTTGAGCAGCAGCCTGACCCCCCGAGTTTTGCACCACGCATGTGAGTGATCGATGAGGATGGGGACTCTCGAGCGCGGTTTTTCGCCCATTGCCCCAAGCGACTGATGTGCACCCGCTTTACACGGAGAGGGTGCGGGGGTTCGATCCCTCGCCGCCCACCATCCCCGGCGGGGTCAGGCCTGGCTTTCGCCGACAGGCGCCAGCGCCGCCCGCGAGGCTTCGGCCAGCGCCTCCAACTCCTCCACGGCGTCCACGTCCCCCGCCGTTCTCAGCGCCTCAGCCAGGGCGCCCGCCGCCCGGGCGTAGGCCGGATCGCCCAGGATCGCCTGGACGCCCTCTCTGACTGCTTCCGCCGGGGCGTTCGCATCCAGCCGCAGGCCGGCGCCGCGCAGGGCGATGCGGCTGGCGTTGTCGGCCTGGTCGCGGCCCATGGGGATGGCCAGCACGGGGACGCCGTGGCGGATGGCGCGCACGGCCGTGCCGTGGCCGGCGTGGGTGACGAGCAGGGAGGCCTGGGGGATCAGGGCGTCGTGGCTGGCGCTTTGCAGCACCAGGGTGTGCTCCGGGGCGGGGAAGTCGGCCGGGGCCAGCGCCGGACCCAGCGTGACCACCCCGCGAACGGGGAGGGGCGCCAAGGCCTCGATCGCGCGGCGGATCTGAGCCGTCTGGCTCTGGAAGAAGGTGCTGAAGGAGACCACCACCAGCGGGCGCGGGTCGTCCGGCGCCCAGGGAGAGCTCCAGCCGGCCGTCCAGGACGGGTCCTCCACCACCGGGCCGATGTAGCGGAAGCGTTCCGGCGGAGGGGCCGCAGTGGGGAAGTCCCAGGCCCGGCTGACGCCCAGGAGGACGCGGTCCGCCGCGTTCAGCTGATCCAGCAGATGGGGCAGGGGCTGCAGCCCGACCGCCTCGCGCGCTGCATTGAGCGCCGGGCGCCCGGCGTCGAACAATTGGCGCGTGACCGCTCTGACCATGGTGTCACGCACCCGGTCCGCTTCCGTCTCGGCCGGCGCAAAGCCCGTGCCGAAGGGCGGCTGCTGCAGCGGGTCGGGAAAGGACCAGACATTGGTGGTGAACAGGGCCAGCGGCAGGCCGGCGGCTTCCGCCGCGGCCATGACGCCGAACAGCAGCTCCTGGCTGACCACCACCTCCGGGCGGAGCTCGGCGATCGCCTCCAGCGTGTCCTGGGCGTAGGCCAGGGCCGGTCCGGCGATCACGCCGTCCAGCAGGCGCTGGAGCACGCCCGCGGGATTGTCCGGCTCCCATTCCCGCACCGGGTCGCTTTCCGGGCGCTTGTCGGCCCGGTTGGGCGCTCGCCGCCAGCTACGGAACCCCAGGTCCGCCACGTCGCCCCGGTTGGCCGCGTCGCTCAGGACGGTGACCGCGTGCCCCCGCGCGGCCAGCCGCCGGGCGACTGTGATCGTGGGCGGCACGTGGCCGCCGCCCTCCCAGGTGCAGAAGAGGTAGCGGCTCAGTGCCGGACGCGGACGTAGGAACCGGGAGCCGGCTCAAGGGCGGGCAGGGCGCCCGCGCCGGGCTCGCGGCCCGCCGCGGGCACGCGATCGTCGGCCGCCCGCTGGTCCAGCCAGGACTGCCAGTGCGGCCACCAGGAGCCCTCCTGTTTGGTCGCGCCCGCGAGCCATTCCCCTGCCGTGTCGGGTAGGGTGGGAGCCGGATTGGTCCAGTAGCCGTGCTTCTTGGCCGAGGGCGGGTTGATCATGCCGGCGTTGTGCCCCGAGCCGCCCAGAATGAAGCGGGTCTCGCCTCCGAACAGCTTGGCGCCCTTGAAGGTCTGCTCCCAGCCGGAGACGTGGTCGTCCTTGAGCGAGACCACCGTGAGCGGCGTGGTCACCGCCCCCATGTCCAGCGGGACGCCGTCGATGACGATGCCGCCGGGCTCGCGGACGCGGTTCTCCTGCAGCACCAGCCGGCCGTAGTCGTGCAGCATGGCCGCGGGCATGCGCGAGGCGTCGGCGAACCACCACAGCAGGTCCGACGGTGCGGCCTCCTCGCCCATGAGGTAGTGGGCCACCACATTGTTCCAGATCAGGTCGTTGGACCGGACCAGGCTGAACAGTTTGGCCAGATCGTGGGCTTCCACATAGCCGCGGTGATCGAGATAGCGCCGGAAGGCGGCCAACTGTTTCTCGTCGAGGAAGATGGACCAGTCGCCCATCTCTTCGAAGTCGATCAGGGTGGCGATCAGGGTGGCGGAGGCCACCCGGTCGCCCTCGCCGGTCGCCTGCAGATAGGCCAGCGCCAGGGCCGAGAGCGTCCCGCCCAGGCAGTAGGCCACGAGGTCGATCTCGCGCTCGCCCGTCGCCTGTTCGATGGCGTGCACGGCCGCGATCGGGCCGTCCTCGACATAGTCGGCCAGCGACTTGTGCCGGAGCGTCTCGTCGGGGTTGGCCCAGGAGAGCACGAACACCGTGTGCCCCTGGTCCACCAGCCATTTTAGGTAGCTCGACTTGGGCGTCAGGTCGAAAAGGTAGAACTTGTTCACCGTGGGCGGCACGAACAGCAAGGGCCGGCGGTACACGGTCTCGGTCGAGGGCGCGTACTGGATGAGCTGCATCAGCGCGTTCTGGAACACCACCGCGCCGGGCGTGGCGGCGATGTTGACCCCCAGTTCGAAGTCATGGTTCGAACGCCGTTCCACCAGGCCCTGGCCCTTGGCCATGTCGCTCAGCAGGTTGGACAGGCCCTGGGCCAGGTTGAGACCGCCGGTGTCCAACGCCTTTTTCAGGGCGTCGGGGTTGGTCAGGGGATAGTTCGACGGCGAGGCCGCATTCAGGAACTGGCGGGTGAAGAAGTCCACCGTCGCGCGCTGACGCGCCGGCATGCCGATCTCCGCGCCCGTCACCAGCTCCTGCAGCTGACGCGAGCCCAGCAGATAGGCCTGCTTCAGAGTGTCGAAGACGGGTTCCTCGGACCACAGCGGGCTGGAGAAGCGGCGGTCGCCCCGCGCCGGCGCGATCACCGGCGCCGCCTCCTGGCCCAGCGCCCGGCGCGCGGCGGAGGTCCAAAGCTCCGTCCACTCGCGCCAGGCCTTGGCCTGGGCTTCGGCCAGCTGGGCCGGACGGCTGGCGAGATTGACGGCGAAGGTGGAGAAGGCCTCCGCAATGGGGGCCGGATCAAAGGGCAGGGGATCGCCCGCACGGCCGAGCCTGCGGACGCCGGCCAGGGCCGCGTCCTGGGCGTTGGCCGTGAGCTCGCCGAAGACGCGGGCCGCCGCCACCGGATCGGGGGCCTTGGGCGGAACGGCCAGCAGGTACGACGACGAGTCGGTCATGAATCCTCTTTCCGCTTCGGCGGCTTCGGGCGGCTCAGGCCGCCAGCAGGGCGTCCAACGCGGCGCAGGGGCGCGGCGACAGCAGAAGGAACGCGAGCGCGGCGTTAGGGTTCGCCAGGGCGTCGCGGCCGGAGGGGGCCTCCCGGTCGAAGGCGGCGGCCAGGTCGGACAGCGTCGGGGCGGAGAAGGCGGGGGCCAGATCGATGTTGGCGGTGTCGAAGGGCATGGGACGGCTCCGTGGGCGGGTTCTTCATGCCATGAACACGGCCGTGCTTGGAGGCGCAGGAACGCGCTAGGGATGTGCGGAAATCCGCATAGGATGGGCCCGTGGCCGAGTTCGACTGGAACAACCTTCGCGCCTTTCTGGCGGTGGCCCGTACGGGCCGTCTGACCGCCGCCGCCGCTCGCCTGCGCGCCGACCATGCCACCGTCTCCCGCCACATCGGCGCGCTGGAGGGCTCCCTCAAGGCGCGTCTGTTCGATCGCTCGCCCACCGGCTACAGCCTGACCCCGCAAGGCGAGCGGCTGCTGGCCACCGCCGAACAGATCGAGGCCCTGACCCTGACCGCCTCCAGCGAGGTGCGGGGGGCCGACCTGTCCGTCTCGGGCACGGTGCGCATCGGCGCTCCGGAGGGGTTCGGCAGCTATTTCCTGGCGCCGCGCCTGGCCGCCCTGGCCGAAGCCCACCCCGACCTGGAAATCGAGCTGGTCGCCATTCCGGGCGTGCTCAGCCTGTCCAAGCGTGAGGCGGACATCGCCGTGGCGCTCAGCCGTCCACGCGAAGGCCGGCTGGTCGCCCGCAAGCTGACGGACTATTCGCTCAGCCTCTACGGGGCGCCCCGCTACCTGGACGCCCGGCCGCCGCTGACAACGCGCGCCGACATGAGCGCGCACCGCTTCATCGGCTACATCGAAGATCTGCTCTATGCGCCCGAGCTCGACTACATGGACGCGCCGGACGCCCAGATCGCCGTTCAGCTCCGCAGCAGCAACCTCATCGCCCAACTGCGCGCGGCCTGCGCCGGAGCGGGCCTGTGCGTCCTGCCGGACTTCATCGCGGCCACCGAGCCCGGGCTCGTGCAGGTTCTGCCGGGCCAGGTGGGCCTGACCCGCAGCTTCTGGCTCCTCACCCACGACGACCTGAAGGGCCTGGCGCGGGTGCGGGCGGTGTCGGACTTCATCACGGGCGCGGTTCAGGCCGCCCGCTCGGAGCTTCAAGGCGCCGCCCCGGCCCGCTAGAAGGCTGTCGGCCGCACGGGCGGTTGCCCCGCGCGCGGGTGCCGGCGCGTCCTACTCGTCCCGGCCGTGGACCTGCGCCGGCGGGGTGGTGGCCTCCACGGCGGTGAAGGGCTCCAGGATGCGGTAGCTGTGCTGTGCGCCGGGGGGCACCAGCCAGCTGTCGCCCGGCTCCAGACGGAGCGTCTGGCCTTCCAGGGTCAGTTCGGCGCGGCCGGAGATGACATAGCCCACCGTTTCGTATTCGCGCGGGGCGCTGCCGCTGTCCTGCCCGTCGTTGGGCGGCTCGTCGCGCCACATGCGCATGGACACCCGCTTGCCGGTGGCCAGATAGATCTGGCCCTGCGCGCCCTTGGGCGAGGCCTCGCTGCTCACCTTCATCACGGTGGTGTCGGTCATGGTGGGGTCCCTCGTTCGGGTGGGAAGCGGCTCGGCGCCGGCGGAGTTCCCACCCGGTCTCCTCCCCATAGCAGCTGGGGAGGTGGATCGGGCCGCAGGCCCGAGACGGAGGGGTGAGTCCCGCGGCCAAAGCCCCTCCGTCTCGCTGCGCTCGCCACCTCCCCAGCTGAGCTGGGGAGGAAACGCCGATTGGCTGCGGGCCGGGATGACAGGGCAGGGCGGCTCGCCTAGGACCACGCCCCATGCACGACATCCGCGCCATCCGCGAGAACCCGGACAGCTATGTCCATGGCTGGAGCCTGCGCGGCCTCGACGACGCGGCGGCGGTCGTGGCCGAGCTGCTGGACCTCGACGAACGGCTGAGGGCGGCCCAGACGGGGGCCCAGACGGCCCAGGCGCGCCGCAACGAGCTGTCCAAGGGCATCGGCCAGGCCAAGGCACGCAGGGACGAGGCGGAGGCCGCGCGGCTGCTGGCGGAGGTGGAGGCGCTCAAGGCGGAAGGCGCGGCCGGGGCTGAGACGGAGAAGGCGCTGGTTGAGCAGCTTCGGGACCGGCTGGCGGCCTTGCCGAACCTGGCGGCGGCGGACGTCCCGGAAGGGCCGGACGAATCGACCAACGTCGAACAGCGAACCTGGGGCGAGCCTCGGCGGGGCGGGCCCGCGAAAGACCACGTCGACCTGGGCGAGGCGCTGGGGCTGATGGACTTCGAGGCGGCCGCGCGGATGAGCGGGGCGCGGTTCGTGGTGCTCAAGGGCCAGCTGGCGCGTCTGGAGCGGGCGCTCGCCCAATTCATGCTCGACCTGCAGACGATCGAGCACGGCTACACGGAGGTGAGCCCGCCGGTGCTGGTGAGGCCCGACGCTATGCGGGGGACAGGGCAGCTGCCGAAGTTCGAGGACGATCTCTTCGCAACGTCACGTGACCCGAAGAGCGCACCGGCGATGTTCGATCAGCTCACGCGCGAGAGCTTCGAAGTAGCATCCAAGGACCTTCCTCCAGGCGCGACCGCGGACGATCTCACGCGAGCGTTCGAGCAGGTTCGTCCGGAAATGGCTGAAAGATACTTCGCCAATCTCAGCGAGCACCTTCGGCTCTTTCTTATCCCCACCGCCGAAGTCTCCCTCACCAACCTCGTGCGCGAGCAGATCACGCCCGCCGAGCAACTCCCCCTGCGCCTGACCGCCTGCACGCCCTGCTTCCGCGCCGAGGCGGGGGCCTCCGGCCGCGACACGCGCGGGATGATCCGGCAGCACCAGTTCCTCAAGGTGGAGCTGGTCTCGATCACGGCGCCGGAGGACTCCGAAGAGGAGCACGAGCGCATGACCCGGTGCGCGGAGGCGGTGCTGGAGCGGCTGGAGCTGCCCTATCGGCGGATGCTGCTGTGCACGGGGGATGTGGGGTTTTCGGCCCGCAGGACCTTCGACCTGGAGGTGTGGCTGCCCTCGCAGGGAACCTTCCGCGAGATCAGCTCCTGCTCCAACTGCGGCGACTTCCAGGCGCGGCGGATGGATGCGCGGTTCAAGCGCGCCGGGCAAAAAGGGACGGAGTTCGTGCACACCCTGAACGGCTCTGGACTGGCGGTGGGCCGCACGCTCGTGGCCGTGCTGGAGACTTATCAGGACGAAGGCGGGCGGATCGCCATCCCGACGGCGCTGCAGCCCTACATGGGCGGGCTGACCCACATCGGGGGTGGGGCGTGAACGCGACGCCGAGCCACCCTAGTCCGCTTGCACGAGCACAGGCTCTGAGGGCGGGTTTGCGGAGGGATGGGCCCTCGGAACAAGTCCGAGGGTGACGTTCTTGTTTGTTGTTTCGCGCTTGGGGAACACGGCCTGATGCGCATTCTCCTCACCAACGACGACGGGATCGCGGCCGAGGGGCTGGCGGCGCTGGAGCGGATCGCGCGGGCGCTGTCCGACGATGTCTGGATCGTGGCCCCGGAGCTGGAGCAGTCGGGGCAGTCGCGCGCGCTGACCCTGACGGCGCCCATCCGGGTCCGTAAGCTCGGGCCCAAGCGGTTCGCCGTGGGCGGCACCCCCACTGATTGCGTCATCCTCGCGGTGCAGGATGTGATGGATGGACCTCCGGACCTGGTGCTCTCGGGCATCAACCGCGGCCAGAACCTGGCGGAGGACGTCACCTTTTCCGGCACGGTCGCGGGCGCCCTGGCCGCCATGGCGCTGGGCGTGCGGGGGATCGCGCTGTCGCAGGCGCTGTCGACCTTCCACGACGACGAGCAGGCGCTCTACGCCACCCCCGAGCACCACGCCCCGGGGCTGATCCGCGCGCTGCTGGCCGAGGGCTGGCCACCGAACGTGGTCATCAACCTCAACTTCCCGGACGTCCCGCCGAACGAGGTGCGCGGCACGGAGGTGACGGTTCAGGGCTTCCGCGAGGTGAACCACACCACGGCCTACAAGCGGCAGGACCTGCGCGGCCGGCCCTACTACTGGATGGGGTTCCACGGCGTGCCGCACGAGCCGGCGCACGGCACCGACCTGGCCGCCGTCCGCGAAGGACGCATCTCCGTGACGCCGCTGCACATCGACCTGACGCATCGCGAGACGGTGCATCAACTGCAGGGGCTGTTCGGCGCGCTGCCGCCCTCCAATCTGGTGCTGGAAGAAGCCGCGGAGGGCCGCGCCGATGGTTGAACCCGGTCACACCGAAGCCGCCCGGCTGATCCTGGGCCTTCGCTCGGCCGGAGTGACGGAGCCCCGCGTCCTGGCCGCGCTGGAAGCGGTGCCGCGCGACCTGTTCGTCCCGCGCATCTTCGAGGACCGCGCCTGGGAGGACAGCGCCCTCCCTATCGCCTGCGGCCAGACCATCAGCCAGCCCTTCATCGTGGGCCTCATGACCCAGGCGCTGGCGATCGAGCCCCGCCACCGCGTGCTCGAGATCGGCACGGGCTCCGGCTACCAGACCGCCATCCTCTCCCGGCTCGCCCGCTATGTGTACACGGTGGAGCGCTACAAGACGCTGCTGACCGAGGCCGAGGCCCGCTTGCGGCGCCTGGGCGCGGCCAATGTGATCACCCGTTTCGGCGACGGCGGGGTGGGCTGGCCCGAACAGGCCCCCTTTGACCGCATCCTGGTCACCGCCGCGGCCCCGGAGGAACCTCGCGCCCTGCTGGCCCAGCTCAAGCCCAGAGGCGTCTTGGTCGCGCCCGTGGGCAAGGGCCCCGTCCAGACGCTCCGCCGCTACGTCCCGGACGGGGAGGGGGGCTTCCGCATGGAGACCCTGGGCGATGTCCGATTCGTGCCGCTGCTGGAGGGCGTGGCGAAGGAGGGGTGAGGGGCGGTGATTGGCGGGGTCAGCGGTCGGATCGCTTGTCTGCTTAGGCGCGAGTCGCTGTGACCGGGTTCTGTTCCGGGAGCCGACCATCCCACACGCGGACCCCACTCACCCCCAGCCACTCACCCGTCTCCCGCCCGTTTCCCGCCGTAAACTCGCGCTTAAGGTGGCGGCCCCGAGTCTCGTGTGGAGCGAGCGGAGCGTTTGAGTATGCTGAAATCCTTGGTGCTGACGGCCGCAGCCTGGTCCGTAGTCGGCCTGGCGGCCTGCGCCGCGCCGCAGCCGCGTTACGCCATCGTGCCCGATCCCATGGCCGCGGCGTCCCTCTCGCCCGCGACCCCGCCGCCCACGACTGAGCCGGAAGCCGCGCCGCTCCTGCAGGCGGCTGCGGTCGAAACAGAGGTCGAGACGCCTCGGGCCGCGCCGCTCGGGCGGGTGGAGACGACCGTTCTGGCTCAACTGCCGCCCCCGGCCGAGACGCCGCCCGAAGCTCCTCCGGCGCTCTCGCCGGCGCCCGCGGCGGCGCCGCCCTCCGCCGAAGCCACGCTCAGCCATGTGGTCGGCCCGGGCGACACCTTCTTCGCGGTCGGCCGCCGCTACGGCGTGGGGCCGCAGGCGATCGCCGAGCTGAACGGCCTGACCTTCGCCTCCACCCTGCGCCTCGGACAACGGCTCCAGCTTCCGGCCGGCGCGCGCGACCGCGGCGCCCAGGCCGCCGCTCCCGGCTCGGGCCCGAGCCTGGCCCAGGCGGGATCCGCCTCGCCGCCGACCGCCGCCAGCCCCGTGCGGGCCACCGTCGTGGAGACCGAGCCGCCCGCCGTGGAGACGGCGCCGGTGGTCGTCCCGCCGCCAACGGTCGCCCCGCCCGTCACCGCCCCGCCCGTCACCGCTCCGCCTGTCTCCGCGCCACCCCTCGCGGCGCCGCCGCCCACCCCGCCCACCTCGCCTTCGTCGCCCCCCGCACGGGCGACCGCGCCCGCAACAGCACCGCCGCCGCGGTCTGTCGCCGCCCCGGTGATCGCGGCGCCCCCGCCCGTGGTGGCTCCCGCGCCGGCTCCGGGCCTGTCGACCGCGCCCGCGAACGCCGCCCTGGCGGGCCGCAGCCTGTTCACCTGGCCGCTGCGGGGAGACCTCATCTCCGGCTTCGGACCCAAGGGCGTGAACCAGCGCAGCGATGGCGTGAACATCTCCGCGGCCGAGGGCGATCCGGTCCGCGCCGCCGCCGCAGGCACGGTGGTCTATGCAGGCGACCAGGTGAAAGGCGGCTTCGGCAAGCTGGTCCTGATCGAGCACGAGAACCGCTGGTTCACCGCCTATGCCCACCTGGCGGACATCACCGTGCGCATGCGCGACCGCATCGCACAGAACCAGCAGATCGGACGGGCGGGCCGCACCGGCAATGTCGGCGCCCCCCAGCTCTATTTCGAAGTGCGCCATGCGCCCGCCGCCGGCGAGCGCGCGCGGCCGGTCGATCCCCTGCCGCTGCTGCCGCAGTAGCCGCGGGGCCGCATTGCAATGACCGATCGTCGCGCCTAGCTTCCGCGCGCTTTTCCCGCCCACCCCGGAGTCTCGATGTTCGCCTCACCGGCCTACGCCCAAGCCGCGACGGACGCGGCGTCCACGGGCGGCCTTCTCGCCGGACCGCTGGGATCCATCCTGCCGATCCTGCTGCTGCTGCCGCTGTTCTACTTCCTCCTGATCCGGCCGCAGCAGCGGCGGCTGAAGCAGCACCAGGCCATGATCTCGGCCGTGAAGCGCGGCGACAGCGTGGTCCTGTCCAACGGCATGATCGGCAAGGTCGTGCGTGTGGAGGACGCGGAGGTCCAGGTCGAGATCGCCCCCAACACCAACGTCCGCGTGGTTAAATCCATGATCGGCGAGGTCCGCGCCAAGGGCGAGCCGGCGCCGGCGAACGACACCTCCCTGCCCAAGTCCGCACGAGGCTGACGGCGTGCTCCACGTCGCGCGCTGGAAGATCCTGCTGGTGGCCCTGGCCACCGTGTTCGCCGTTCTGTTCACCCTGCCGAACCTGGTGCCGGCGCGCAGCCTGCCCGGCTGGTTTCCCGGCCAGCGGCTGAACCTCGGCCTGGACCTGCAGGGCGGCTCCTACCTCCTGCTGGAGGTCGACACCGCCGCCTATCGCCGCGCCCGCCTGACCAACCTGCTGGAGGAGGTTCGGGGCGTCCTGCGCGATGAGCAGATCGCCACTACCGGGCTGGCGGTTCGCGGCTCGGGCGTGGACGTGCGCATCACCGATCCGGGACAGGTCGACCGCGCCCAGCGCGCCCTGCAGACCGTCGCCCGCCCGCTCGCCAACGGCGGCGGATCCAACATGAACGTCACCACCGACGGCCAGCAGCTTCGGCTGGCCCTGTCCGAGGCCGGGCTGGCGGCGGAGTCCTCCGAAGCGGTCAACGCGGCCATTGAGGTGATCCGCCTGCGCATCGACAGCCTGGGCACGCGCGAGCCGACCATCCTGCGCCAGGGCGCGAACCGCATCGTGGTCCAGGCGCCGGGAGAGTCCGACCCTGAGCGGCTCAAGAACCTGATCGGCCGCACCGGCCGGCTGACCTTCCAGATGGTGGACGACACCGTTCGGCCCGAGGAGGCGGCCGCGGGCCGGATCCCGCCGGGCTCCGTCCTGCTGCAAGGCGCCAACGGCGCCACGCCCGAGGTGGTCCGCCGCCGCGTGCTGGTGGACGGCGCCAATCTGGTGCGCGCCAGCGTGGGCTACGACCAGAACAACAGTCCCGCGGTGGACTTCCGCTTCGACGGCGCCGGCGCGCGGCGCTTCGGCGCGGCGACGACGCAGAACGTGGGCAAGCGCTTCGCCATCATCCTCGACGAGGAGGTGATTTCGGCCCCCTCGATCAATGAGCCCATCACCACGGGGTCCGGCCAGATCACCGGCGGGTTCACGGCCGAAAGCGCCAGCGACCTTGTGGCTCTGCTGCGGGGCGGCGCCCTGCCGGCTCCGCTCAATGTGGAGGAGCAGCGCACCGTCGGGGCCGAACTCGGCCAGGACGCGATCGAGGCCGGCCGCATCTCCACGATCGTGGCCTTCGTGTCCGTGCTGGCCTTCATGGTGCTGGCCTACGGCTTTTTGTTCGGCGGCATTTCGGTGATCGCGCTGGTGATCAACGGCCTGCTGATCGTGGCCGCCATGTCGGTCACCCAGGCCACCCTGACCTTGCCCGGCATCGCCGGCCTGATCCTGACCCTGGCCGTGGCCGTGGACGCCAATGTGCTGATCTATGAGCGAATGCGCGAGGAGGTGAGGGCCGGTCGCTCCGCCATGGCCGCCATGGACGCCGGCTTCTCGCGCGCCATGGTCACCATCCTGGACGCCAACATCACCACCCTGGCGGCGGCCCTGATCATGTTCCAGTTCGGCTCGGGCCCCGTGCGGGGCTTCGCCTGGACGCTGACCATCGGTGTGTTCACCTCGGTGTTCACCGCCGTGCTGGTGACCCAGATCCTGCTGGCCTGGTGGTTCCGCGCCACCCGGCCCAAGACGCTCCCCATCGTCTGAGGCCCGGAGAACAGCACCCATGGCCTGGCCGCTCATCAAGCACCTGCCCGACAAGACGAACTTCCGCTTCGTGGGCCCCGCACGCATCGCCGCCGTGCTCTCCGTCCTGGCGGTGATCGCGTCCTTGTTCTTCACCCTTTATCCCCCGCGCCCGCCCTGCGGCGGCCTGAACTGCGGCGTGGACTTCAAGGGCGGCACCGTTCTCGAGCTCTCGACGGCGCCTCGTCCGGTGGACCTGGGCGCCGTGCGCGGCACGCTGGACCGCCTGGGCTTCGGCGACGTCCAGGTGCAGGCCTTTGGCAGCCCGAGCGAAGCCTTGATCCGCTTCGAGAGCCCAGCGGGCCAGAACCCCGCGCAGGCGGTGACGCGGGCTCGCGGCGAGCTGGTCCGGGTGCTGGGCCCCACCAATTTCACGCGCGTCGAGGTGGTCGGACCCAAGGTGTCCGGCGAGCTGTTCCGCAACGGGGTGACGGCGCTGTTCCTCGCCATCGCCTTGATGCTGCTCTACATCTGGTTCCGCTTCGGCCTGACCTTCGGGGTAGGGGCGGTGGTGGCTCTGTTCCACGACGTGATCCTGACCTTCGGTCTGTTCGCCGTGACCAATCTCGAGTTCACCCTGACGTCGGTGGCGGCCTTGCTGACGATTATCGGCTATTCCATGAACGACACGGTGGTCGTGCTGGATCGCGTCCGCGAGAACCTGCGCAAATACAAGAAGATGAAGCTGGCCGACATCATCGACCTGTCGGTCAACGAAACCCTGTCGCGCACCGTCGTGACCGGGGTGACGGGTCTGCTGGCCCTGGGCGTCATGGCGGTGTTCGGGCGTGGCGTGGGCGAGCTGTTCACCTTCTCCGTGGCCATGATCTTCGGCATCATCATCGGCACCTACAGCTCCATCTTCGTGGCCGCTCCGGTGCTGCTCTTGCTGGGCGTCAGGCGGGGCGAGGTCGAGACCCCCGCCCAGGGCGTCACCCGGGCCCAGGCCAAGGCCGTGCTGGAGCGGCCCTGACGCATGCCTCTGCTTCCTGCGTAGCGAGGCAGCTCGGGCGCGGCTCGATCCGCTTCCCCCGCGGGGCAGGGGAGGAGACGGGCGCAGGATGACGACCGAACTCGACGCCCACGTCCGCGCCGTCGATCCGGACCGCTGGCTTTCCAGCCGCTTCATCGCCGACGTCCAGGCCCGGACCGACGTGGTCACCCTTTACGCCTTCGACCACGAGCTCCGTCGCGCGCCGCAGATCACCTCCAAGGCCTTGCTGGCCGAGATTCGGCTGACCTGGTGGAGCGAGGTGCTGGATCAGATCTACGGCGGGACGCCCGTTCGTCGGCATCCGACCGCCCAGGCCCTGGAGGCCGCTGTCGGGCGCCACGGCCTCCCGCGCGCGCCGCTGGAAGGTGCGCTCGATGCCCGCTTGTACGCCTTGGAGGGCGACCTCGCCGCGGGGGAGGCAGAGGCCGCCGAACACATCACCGAAGCGGCCGCCCTGACGCTCGACCCCGCCGTGGACCGGGGGGCGGCCCGCAGCCTGGGCGCGGCCTGGGCGGGCGGCGCACTCAACCCCGAAGCCCGCGCCGCCGCGCGCCGCATCTCCCCCGCCGCCTTTCCCGCGGTGGCGCATGCCGCGCTGGCCGGTCGCCCCCGCTCGCCTTTGGCGGACCGCCTTCGCCTGACCTGGGCGGTGACGCGGGGGAGGGTTTGACCTTACCCGCCCCCCCTCCAAGCCGGGGAGAATCGCTGGCGTCCTCATGTCCAGTACAGCACCCGCGCTCTGGGCAGCCGCCCGTCCACCTCGCGCTCGAACCAGCTGCGCAGCTCGCGCATGGTCTCGGCCGGATAGACGTATTTGAGCGAGCCGAACTTGGTGGTCTTCCTGGCCCGCACGCTTTCGTCCATCTCCAGCGAAGATCCGGGATACCAGTCGGTCAGCACCTCCTTCGATCCCGGCGTGAACCGGTGGGTGATCAACTCCACCGTCAGGTCCAGCTCGGGCGCGTCGGCCACGGCGGCCGCCGCGCCGTCGAGCAGGGCGGCGTAGTGCTCCCGCCAGTCCTCGATCGGCATGATGGGCGCAATCGTCAGGCCAACGGGATAGCCCGCGGCCGCCATGCGTCCCATGGCCCGCAATCGCGCGGGGAGGGACGCCGTCCCGCCTTCCAGCTTGCGCGTGATCGGCTCGGCGTTGACGGAGAAGCGCACGCGCGTGCGCCGTGCGTGCGGCAGGCCGAGCAGGCCGTCGACCCCGTCGTATTTGGTGGTCCAACGAAGCTGGGCCTCGGCGTTCCACCGGCCGAAGAAGTTGATCGCCTCGGCCAGCGAGCCCGTCAGGTGTTCGATCCCCAGCGGATCGGTGTAGCAGGACGCCTCGAAGGTGGTCCCCTCATGCGAACGCGCCGCCGACTTGGACGTGATCGTGCCGCGCCCGATGTATCCGCGCAGCCCGTCGAAGATCTCATCGAGATTGGCGTAGGCCCGCGTCACCGGCGGTCCGCTCAGAGATCCGGCTAGGTAGCAGTACTGGCAATGGGCCGGGCATCCCTCGGCCAGGTCGAACCGCCAGTCGGCCGAGGGCGGGATCGGCTGCAGCCGCCGCTTGGCGGAGGAGGCGGTGACCACGGCCAGGGTGGATTTGGCGCGGACGTATTCGCGTCGCTTGTCCGCGTCCGAGAGGCCGGTCAGGCGGTTGCTCTTGAGGAGGATCACCTCGGTGCCGAGCGCGGCTGTGCGCTCCACCATCGCCCGCCCATGCGGCCAGTCCAGCGCGGCGGGCGTGACGACCACCCGCTTGGGGATCCAGATCTTCGGCCCGCGATCCGGCTGCCGCTTGGGCGGATGGTCGGTCCGGACCGGAGCGATGGGGAGAGCGGTCACGGGGGCGGAATGACTGGCGAAAGCAGGGGTTGCCGCGCGCCCCTCCCCTGGCCGCTTCGCGGCCCGTCCTCCCCGCAAACGGGAAGCGTACTATTCCGCCGCCATCCGCAGCTCGCCCAGCCAGCCGTCCAGGTCGCTGAGCGCGCGTTCGCTCATCGCCCGCTTTTTGGCCCGCCCGCGTTCGTGGCTGGGGATCTTGTTCCCGGCCGCGTCCCGCTTCGGTCCCATCATGGGCGGCAGCAGGCCGTAGTTGATGTTCATGGGTTGAAAGGCGCCGCCCACGTGACCGCCGGTGACATGGTTCAGCAGCGCCCCCAGCGCCGTGGTGGGCGGCGGGGCTTCGGAAGCCCGGCCCAGCCGCTCCGCCGCGGCGAAGCGGCCGGCGAGCAGGCCCATGGCCGCGCTCTCCACATAGCCCTCCACACCCGTGATCTGCCCCGCGAAGCGCAGCCGCGGCTCCGCCTTGAGCCGAAGCGAGGTGTCCAGCAGCTTGGGGCTGTTCAGGAAGGTGTTGCGGTGCACGCCCCCCAGCCGGGCGAACTGGGCCTGCTCCAGCCCCGGGATGGTGCGGAACACCTCCGCTTGGGAGCCGTGCTTAAGCTTGGTCTGAAAGCCCACCAGGTTGAACAGCGTGCCGAGCGCATTGTCCTGGCGCAGCTGCACCACGGCCCAGGGCTGCTCGCCGGCGCGGTGTGGGTTGTTGAGCCCGACCGGCTTCATCGGCCCATAGCGCAGGGTGTCCAACCCGCGTTCGGCCATGACCTCGATCGGCAGGCAGCCTTCGAACCAGGGCGTGTCGCGCTCCCAATCCTTGAACTCCGCCTTGGGGGCCTCCAGCAGCGCCTGGATGAAGCGCCCATACCCCTCCCGGTCCAGGGGGCAGTTCACATAGGCCTGGGCGTCGCCGTGCGGGCCCGGCTTGTTGTAGCGCGACTGTTTCCAAGCGACCGAGAAGTCGATGGTCTCCGCGTGCACGATGGGGGCGATGGCGTCGAAAAAGGCCAGCGAGCCCTCACCCGTCCGTTCCAGGATCGCGGCCGAGAGCGCGGGGGAGGCCAGGGGTCCGGCCGCCACGATCACGCTGTCCCACTCGGCCGGGGGCAGGCCCGCAACCTCCTCGCGCACAATGGCCACGTTCGGATGCGCCTCCAGCGCCGCCGTAACCGCCGCGGAGAAGCCGTCGCGGTCCACGGCCAGGGCTCCGCCGGCCGGCACCTGATGGCGGTCGCCGCAGCTCATGATCAGCGACCCGCACCGGCGCATCTCGGCATGCAGCAGCCCCACCGCATTGTGCGCCCAGTCATCGGAGCGGAAGCTGTTGGAGCAGACAAGCTCGGCCAGCCCGTCCGTGCCGTGCGCCGGGGTGGCCCGCAGCGGCCGCATCTCGTGCAGCACGACCGGCGCGCCGGCCTGGGCGGCCTGCCAGGCGGCTTCGGACCCGGCCAGGCCGCCGCCGATGATGTGGATGGGTGGCGTCATGGCGGTTTCTATACCGCCCCCGAGCGCCTTTGACATCGCTTGAAAGGCCCGCGATGTTCGCGCCGGGACCGCCGCCACGCTTGCGGCGAAAGGGGCGACATGGCTGAGTTCTCGGCGACCGATGCTGCCCTTGAGGGGTTCCGCCTCACACGGGAGCGACCCAGGACGGTCCTGGTCTGGGCGGCGCTGATGCTCGTCTCCAGCCTGGTCAGCAACGGTCTGATCGTGGCCCTGGCCGGGGAGGCCTTCGCGGAGCTCATGCAGGGCGGCGGGGGCGGCGACCCGGACGAAACCCTGGCCAACATGCGCCGCGTCGTCCCGGCCTACGGCCTGCTGCTCCCTCTGGGCATCTTGTTCTCCTCAGTCATCACAGCGGCCATCTACCGCGCCCTGCTTCACCCCTCCGAAGGCGGTCCGGGCTTTCTCCGCTTCGGCCGCGATGAGCTCCGGCTTGCCGGCGCCCTGGTCCTGGTGGGCCTGCTCCTCGCAGGTGCGGGCATCGCCGTGCTTGTCGTAGCGAGCCTGCTGGGACTGGCGGCGGGCGCAGGCGGGGGCGGCGCGGTCGGGGGCGGGCTGGTCGCCGCCCTGCTCATCCTGGGGGCCCTGGTCTTCGTGGGCGTGCGGTTCTCCCTGGCCTTGCCGGCCACCTTCGCGGAGCGCCGCATCCGGGTGTTCGAGTCCTGGCGGCTCACCAAGGGCCGGTTCTGGCCGTTGTTGGGCGCCTATGTGCTGTCCTTCATCCTGGCCTTCGTGGTGTTGCTGCTGGCCCTGATGATCTATCTCGCGATCGCGGCGCTCGTGGCCGGGGGGATCGGCGGCGCTAGCTCCGTGTTCAGCCCGGACTTCAGCAGCTTCACCGGCTTCTTCAGCCTGGCCATGATCATCTACATCCTGGTCACGGCCCTCGTCTCCGCCGTCACCACGACCATCACCACCGCGCCGCCGGCCGCCGCCTACCGCGACATCACCGGTTACGGGCAGGGCGCCGCCGAGGTGTTCAGCTAGGCGCGCTTCAGCTCCGCCACACGCGCCGTGCGCCGGTCCTCGTGCCGGCGCAGCACCTCCGCCAGGTAACGGCCGGTCCAACTGTCCGGGTCGGCCGCCACCTGCTCCGGCGTGCCGTGGGCCACGATGCGGCCGCCGCCGTCGCCGCCTTCCGGTCCGAAATCCAGCACCCAGTCGGCGGTCTTCACCACGTCGAGGTTGTGCTCGATCACCACCACCGTATTGCCCTGATCGGCCAGTTGGTGCAGCACCTCCAGCAGCTTGCGCGTATCTTCGAAATGCAACCCGGTGGTGGGCTCGTCCAGGATGTACAGCGTCCGCCCCGTGGCCCGGCGGCTCAGCTCCTTGGACAGCTTGACCCGCTGCGCCTCGCCGCCCGACAGCGTGGTGGCGGGCTGGCCCACCCGCACATAGCCCAGACCCACCCGCTTCAGCGTCTGCATCTTGTCCCGGATGGAGGGCACGGCCTTGAAGAAGTCCGCCGCCTCCTCGACGGTCATGTCCAGGACGTCGCTGATGGACCTGCCCTTGAACACGATCTCCAGGGTTTCTCGGTTGTAGCGTTTGCCTTTGCATACGTCGCAGGTGACGTAGACGTCCGGCAGGAAGTGCATCTCGATCTTGATGAGCCCGTCGCCCTGGCAGGCCTCGCACCGCCCGCCCTTGACGTTGAAGCTGAACCGCCCTGGCCCATAGCCTCGCGCCTTGGCTTCCGGAAGGCCGGCGAACCAGTCGCGGATCGGCTGGAACGCGCCCGTGTAGGTGGCGGGGTTCGACCGCGGCGTGCGCCCGATGGGGCTCTGGTCGATGTCGACCACCTTGTCGAAATGTTCGAGCCCCTCGATCCGCTCATAGGGGGCCGGCGCGTCCGAGGCGTTGTTCAGCCGCCGGGCGGCCGCCTTGTACAGCGTCTCGATGGTGAAGGTGCTCTTGCCCCCGCCGCTCACGCCCGTGATGCAGGTCAACACCCCCACCGGGACTTCGCCCGTGACGTGCTTGAGGTTGTTGCCTGAGGCGCCCGTGACCTTGAGCCGCTTCTTGCCCAGGAGTCGGCGGGCGTCGGGGACGGCGATCTCACGCGCGCCCGTGAGATACTGGCCGGTGATGCTCCTGGGATTGGCCATCACCTCCGCGGGCTTGCCCTGGGCGATGATCTCGCCGCCGTGGACGCCCGCCGCGGGACCCATGTCGATGACGTAGTCGGCCGTAAGGATGGCCTCCTCGTCGTGCTCCACCACCAGCACCGAATTGCCAAGATCGCGCAGGCCCTTGAGCGAGGTCAGCAGCCGTGTGTTGTCGCGCTGGTGCAGCCCGATGGAGGGTTCGTCCAGCACATAGAGCACCCCGGTCAGTCCCGAGCCGATCTGCGAGGCCAGGCGGATGCGTTGGCTTTCCCCGCCCGAGAGCGTTCCGCTGCTCCGCGACATCTGCAGATAGTCCAGCCCGACATCGTTCAGGAAGCGCAGGCGGTCGGTGATCTCCTTGAGTATCCGTCGGGCGATCTCCGCCTGCTTGGTCGTGAGCAGGGGCTCCAGCTTGCCGAACCACTCGCCCGCGTTGCGGATCGACAGGTTGGATACGTCCGCGATGTCCAGGCCCGCCACACGGACCGCCAGAGCCTCCGGCTTGAGCCGCTTGCCGCCGCAGGTCTCGCAGGGCGTCTCCGACTGATAGCGCCCCAGCTCCTCGCGCACCCAGGCGCTGTCCGTCTCGCGCAACCGCCGGTCGATGTTGGGGATCACCCCTTCGAAGGGCTTGCTCGTCTCGAACTTCCGCGCTCCGTCGTCATAGGCGAACCGGATCTTCTCCTTGCCCGTGCCGAACAAGACGGCGTTGCGTCCCGCCTCCGGCAGCGTCCGCCACGGCTTCTCCATGGAGAAGCCGTAGTGCGCCGCCAGCCCCTGCAGGGTCTGGGTGTAGAAGGGGGAGGGGCTCTTGGCCCAGGGCGCGATGGCGCCTTTGTAGAGCGTCTTGTCTCCGTCCGGAACGATCTTGCCCGGATCGGTGGCCAGCTTCACGCCCAGCCCGTCGCACACGGGGCAGGCCCCTTGCGGACTGTTGAAGCTGAACAGCCGCGGCTCGATCTCGCTGATGGTGAAGCCCGACACGGGGCAGGCGAACCGTTCGGAGAACATCAGCCGTTTGGGCTCGCTCTCGCCGGGCTCGACCGTGGCCCACTCCGCCGTGGCGATCCCGTCGGCCAGCCGCAGCGCCTGCTCCAGCGAATCGGCCAGCCGGCCTTCCAGCCCGGGCTTCACCACCACCCGGTCCACGATCACGTCGATGTCGTGCTTGAACTTCTTGTCCAGCGCCGGCGCGTCCTCGACGGCGTAGAGCTCGCCGTCGATGCGGACACGCTGGAAGCCTTGACGCTGCCAGTCGGCCAGCTCCTTCCTGAACTCGCCCTTGCGCCCGCGCACCACCGGCGCGACCAGCAGCAGCCGCGTGCCTTCGGGCAGCGCCATCGTCCGGTCCACCATCTGGCTGACCGTCTGGCTCTCGATCGGCAGGCCGGTGACCGGCGAATAGGGAACGCCCACCCGCGCCCACAGCAGGCGCATGTAGTCGTGGATCTCCGTCACCGTGCCCACGGTCGAGCGCGGGTTCTTGGACGTGGTCTTCTGCTCGATGGAGATCGCGGGAGACAGCCCTTCGATCAAGTCCACGTCCGGCTTGCCCATCAGCTCCAGAAACTGGCGGGCGTAGGCGGACAGGCTCTCGACATAGCGTCGCTGCCCCTCGGCGTAGATGGTGTCAAAGGCCAGCGAGCTCTTGCCAGACCCGGACAGTCCCGTGAGCACCACCAGTTCGCCGCGCGGAATGTCCACATCGACGCCCTTGAGGTTGTGCTCTCGCGCGCCGCGCACGCGGATAAAGGCCGAGGTGTCTCTCATGCGGAGGGCGTCGAACTCTGTCGGGGTGGAACCGTCCGATATGGGATGGCGAGTCGCGGAGCGGCAGGGAACATTAGGCGAACGGGCCTGTGTCGGCAATCCGGCTCCACTTGCCTGCGGTCGCGCTCCATCGTAGCTGGACGACCATGGACGCAGAGCCCCGCCCCGAGGACTCCGCCCCCCCGGGCGCACGGGGGCGGCGACGCGGCCCGCTGATCGTGGCGGGCCTCGGAGCCCTGGTCGCGGCGGGCCTGGGCGCCATGGTGGCGCTGGGCGTCTTCCGTCAGGATCCGGCCGACGACACGCCTCCGCCCGCCGCCGAAGGCGGGCTCAAGATCGAGTTGGGGAACGCCCAGGGCGGGGACCGCATCGACCCCGCGCGCCCGCTCCGCTGCTTTGTGGAAGGCAGGTCCGTGGGCGAGCTGGCGGTGGCCGCCTGCGCCAAGCGCAACGGCGTGGCCGCCCAGAACCTCGACGTGGGCCTCGACGCCCAAGGTGAACTGGCCGCGGTGGTGGCCTTGCCCCAGCCCCAACCGGAGCCGGTCTTCTCCGAGCCGGAGCCGCAACCCGAGCCGATCCTGGACGACTACGAGGCCCCGCCCACGCCCCGCCGCGTGCAAGCGGGCGAGTGCTTGCGCCACTCCGGCGGGGAATGGCGCACCCTCGGCGAGGCGCTCGACCTGGACACCTGCCTCCAGGTCCTGTTCCAGGGTCGCTGCGAGGAGCCCGGCTCCGCCGCCTACGGCCGCTGGAAGGGCCAGACCCTGCGGCTGGTCACAGGTCGCGTGGAGATCGCGCCCGACGGCTCCACCTTCAGCACCCTCGTCGAGCAGGACGCCTCATGCATGCTGCCCTGAAGCTCGGGCTCGCAGCGGCCTCCGCCCTGCTGCTCTGCGGCTGCCAGCCGGAGCTGGACGCCCCGCGCGTGCGCGGCGCCTGCTACCACCTGGTCACCAAGGAAGGGCAGGAGCCCCGTTTCAACCGCCTGCCCGGAAACTACCAAAGCCTGGAATACTGCGCGGCCGCCTTGGAGGTGATCCGGCGTCGCGGCGGGCGCGCCGAAATCAACGGCGCCTACGGGGGCCAGTTCCTGTTCCATAACAAGCGCGGGATCATGGTGGCGCAGCGCTACAACGGCATGCGCTACATGGCCTTGGTGCGCACGGGGGACGGGCGGCTGGCCATGCCGGGCGCTATCCGCCGATAGGGCACAAAAGCGGAACATCGGGCTGGACGCCGCCGGGCTCCGGCGTTAACCTTTGCTGATCATCGAGAGGACGGGCGACATGGCGGGCAGCGTCAACAAGGTCATTCTGGTGGGCAATTTGGGCAAGGACCCGGTGGTCCGCTCCATGGGTTCCGGCGACCGCGTCGCCACCTTTTCTCTCGCGACCTCCGAGTCCTGGCGCGACAAGAACAGCGGCGAGCGCAAGGAAAAGACCGAGTGGCACAACATCGCCATCTTCAACGACAACATCGTCAAGGTTGTCGAGAACTACCTGAAGAAGGGCTCTAAGGTCTACATCGAAGGGCAGCTCAGCAGCCGTAAGTACACCGACAAGGACGGTGTGGAGAAGTACATGACCGAGGTGGTCGTGAACCGCTTCAAGGGCGAGCTCACCATGCTCGACGGACGCGGAGAGGGTGGCGGGGCGAGTGACTTCGGCGGCGAGTCCGGCGGCGGTTACGGCCGGAGCGGGGGAGGAGGCGGCTTCAACTCCGGCCCCGCAAACCGCGGCGGCGGCGGTCCCCGCGAATCCTTCCCCGCCGACCTGGACGACGAGATCCCGTTCTAGAGCCGGAGGCCCCGAGCCCGCGAACGTCTTCCGCGAGTGACGCGTCCTTAACAACCTCGGCGTTAGCTTTCGGGTTATGTCGGGGTGGGTGCGTCCGGTTCCAGTATGGCTCCTTTCAGCAATCGGCCGTCGCGTCTGCTCATCGTAGACGACCTCGCGGACAATCGGGCGGTTCTAGGTCGTCGTCTCCAGAGACGCGGCTTCGAGGTCGTGGAGGCCGAGGGCGGCCGCGAAGCGCTGGCGCTGATCGCCGCCCAGCCTTTCGACCTGATTCTGCTCGACTTGATGATGCCGGACCTGAACGGGTTCGAGGTCTTGCGCGCCATCCGCGCCACCCGCTCGGTGCGCGAGCTTCCCGTCATCATGGTGACGGGCAAGGCCCAGGACGAGGACATCGTCGAGGCGCTCGCCATGGGCGCCAACGACTATGTGACCAAGCCGGTGGCCTTTGAGGTGGCCCTGGCCCGCATCGAGGCGCTGACCGCGCGCAAGCACGCCGACGAGGCCCATCAGCACGCGGCGGAAGAGCTGCAGGCGGTCACGCTCCAACTCCGCGACGAGCGCGACTTCCTCCAGAACGTGTTCGAGCAGTTGGACAAGGGCATCGTCATCAGTGAGGGCTCGCGGCTGCTGGTGGCCAACGATCGCCTCCTCAATCTGTTCGGGTTGAGCGTCGCCCAGTGCCCGCTGGGCGGGGATCTTGCGGCCATCGCCTCCACGACCGCGCTGGAGGAGTCGGGCGTGACGCCCGTACGGGCGCGCTTCATCGCCGAGGTCACGGCCTGGTTCCTGCAGTCCGGTGCCGACTACCGCGAGATGCGCTGCCCCGATGGTCGCGTGCTCGAACTTCGCCGCCAAGCTCCGGCCAATGGAAAGCACATCGGGATCCTGGCCGACATCAGCGCGAAGGCCACGGCTTCGGACCGCCTGCACCAGTCTCAGAAAATGGAGGCGCTGGGCGAACTCGCGGGCGGGGTCGCTCACGAATTCAACAATCTCCTGCAGGTGATCGGCGGCTTCTCGCGCGCCGCCTTCGCTCGGGCCGAGGACCCGCAGGCGGTTCGGGCCGCCTTGGAGGAGGTGATGATGGCCTCCGGCCGAGCTGCCGACCTGTCGCGGGAGATGCTGACCTTCAGCCGCAACTGGGTGGGCTCGGGCAAGGTCATCGCCGTGAATGAGGAGCTGCCTCAATTGGAACGGCTGATCTCCTTCGAGTCCCGGGGCATCCGCGTGGAGGTATCCGCCGAGCCGGACCTCCGGGTGATCATGGACAAGACCAACTTCACCCAGGCCCTCCTGAATCTCGCCATCAACGGGCGCGACGCCATGAGCAAGGGTGGGGTGCTCACCATCGCCGCCCGCCATCGCCATGCGGAGGCGCCCATCCTGTCGTCCGTGGACGTGGCCAACGTCCTGCCCCCGGGCGACTATGTCGAGATCGCCGTGACCGACCAGGGGGGCGGAATTCCCAAGGACGTCCTGCCCCGCATCTTCGAACCCTTCTTCACGACCAAGACGACCGGCAAGGGTACGGGGCTGGGCCTGTCCTTCGTGTTCGGCGTGGTCAAGCAGGCGGGCGGCGCCATCGACGTGGTCTCCGTTCCGGGCCGCGGCTCCACTTTCACCATCCTCCTGCCTCGGTCGGGCAAGCCGGTGAGCCCCGAGTTGCGGGACGCGGACTATCAAGGCGGGCACGAGACCATACTGGTCGTCGATGACGAGCCCCAGGTCCGGGCGGTCACCAGCACGCTGCTGGAAGAGCTCGGTTACACCGTGGTCCAGGCCAACGGCGGCCTGCAGGCGCTGGAGCTGTTCGACGACGACCGCGACCGGTTCGACCTGATCCTGACCGATGTGGCCATGCCGGACATGGACGGCTTCGACCTGGCCGCCGTTCTGGACGAGATCGGATGCCAGGCCCCCGTGGGCTTCATGACCGGCTGCGTCCCCGACCTCGAGCACCAGGACGACCGGTTCACCGCCGCCCGCACCAACATCATCCAAAAGCCCTTCAACCTTAGAAGCCTCGCCGTCTTCACCCGGGACGTGCTGCAGGAAAACGCCGCATGATCATCTCCGCCGAGCGCCTGCCGCCGCAGACGGACCTGTCCTGGCTCCGCGTCCTGGTCGTCGACGACGAGGCTCAGGTGGTGCAGACCCTGCGCGGCATGCTGCGCGACATGGGCGTCACTCAGAGCCACTCGGCCCGCGACGGGTTCGAGGCGGCGGATTTCCTGCGAAACGACGAGGGGGTCATCGACGTCCTGATCACCGACTGGAACATGCCCCGCATGGACGGTCTGGAGCTGCTCCGGGACGCTCGAAGCGGCAACCCCGACCTGGCCGTCCTGCTCGTGACCGGCCGCGCGGACCGCGACTCGGTGCTGGAAGCACGGGAGTTGGGGGTGAGAGGCTATCTCAGGAAGCCCTTTTCGGCCCAGGAGCTGCGGGCCAAGCTGATCATCCTGACCAAGCAGTTCGAAATCGCCCGCGGGCCCAGACCCAAGGCCGCCTGAGCACTTGCGGCATTCCGCGCACCAGGCGTGGCCGAACCGGCTCGCCTCCCGCAGCCACGGCAAGCTCCTCCTCGCGGGGATGTCCGCTGACGACATGAAAGCGGACCTGTCCCGCGTTCTGCTCCGACAGCGGTCGCACTGCAGGCACAGGTGCGGCCCGGCGCGTTGCACGGTCTGGAGGGCGCGTGCCCTTCCACGAGCAGGTCGGCCAGCGCTCAGCGCGAGGGGGCGGCCGAGCTGTCCTGTTCCGCCGACAAGATCCGGGCCGAGTGCGCGGGCCGCTCGACTCGTCTCTGGGCCGGGGGGGCGGGGGGCGCTACGAGGAGTCACACGCTGACCATTCTCGCCCCCCGGTGGCAAGGCCTGGGCGTTCAGGTCCGCGAGCGCACGTCCAGCAAGGTGATGTCGGATTCGTCGCGCAGCATGCGCGGGAAGACGAGCGCGCCGGTGCGCGGGTCCACCGCCACCGACGGGTTTTCGGCGACGATCGGCAAGTCCGCCAGCTTGCGCTCCTCGCCCGACCAGGTTCGGAGCCACAGCGAGGGCGTCCGCGTGTAGCCCCCGCGCACCTGGTACACGCCGAGCGGGCCGGTGGCCCAGCCGTCCGCGACGCGGAAGGTCGGAGAGACCATCGTGGCGACGCCGCCGGCCCGGGGCAGCCGCCAAAGCCGGTCGTCGCCCGTTTTCAGCCCATAGAGCGCGCCGTCCCAGCCGGGCCGGAGCGCGCGGAAGCCGGCGCCGCCGGGCACCGGGACCGGCTCGCCGCCGGAGGCGCTGACGCGCAGCAGCCGCCAGGCCGCCCCGCGTTGCTCGGCGTAAACCAGCGCGCGGCCCTCCGCGTCCCACACCGGGTCGACCTTGGCGGCCCCGTCGCGCGTGACGCGGCTGAGGCCCGAGCCGTCGGCGTTCATCAGCCACAGGTCCGTCTGGCCATCGCGGTCGAGGATGAAGACAAGGCGCCGCCCGTCGGGCGACCAGCGCGGAGTCTGCACGAAGCTGGCGCCCAGCCGCGTCAGGCGCGCCGGCTCGCCGCCCTCGGGTCGTGTCCAGACCTCGGGCGAGCCGCTCTGGTCCGATATGAAGACCAGGCCGCCGTGCCCCGCGACGTCCGGGTCCCAGTCCCTCCCCGTGGAGGCCGTGAGCGGCGCGGGCTCCCCCGTGCCGCCGAAGGTGAACAGGTTCCATCGGTGGTTGTAGGTCTCCACCGCCAGCCTGCCCGTGCGGTCCGCCGACAGGCGCCCGAAGTTCATCGCGGGCCGCAAGCCGGCGCTCACCCGCTTCGGCTCCGACGATCCCCGGGTGTCGAGCGACCACAGGCCGAAGTCGCCGCCCCGGTTCGTGTTGTAGAAGAGCGTGCGGCCGTCCGGCGCCCAGGCGTAGCTGAGGGCCTTCCAGCCCTCGCGGGTCAGCGGCCGCTCCGCGCCGGTGCGCGCGTCGGCGTGGTAGAGATGCTGGACGCCAGGAGAGTAGGAGCGGCGGAAGACCACCCCGCGGCCGTCGGGGGAGGGGAGGGGCCCGCTGTCGCCCAGGCTCCCGGCGCGGGGCCGGGTGACGTCCCGGAGAGCGCCCGTCTCCACATCCAGCGCGCGAATGCGGCTCACCTCGCTCAAGCTCGAACGGTCCGCCAGCAGGATGGTGCGCTCGTCGAGCCAGCCCAGTCCGGTGGAGCCCGCAATGCTGCAGCGGCCGACGGTGCGCTCGGCGCCCCGCGGGATGGGCAGCACCACGATGCGGCAGGGCTCTCCGTCCGACACGCGCACGAAGGCGATGCGGTCGCCGGACGGCGACCAGGCGGGGGCGGCCTCATGGGCGGGGTCGCCGGTAAGGCGCAGCGGCGCGCCCTCGTTGACGCTCCTGAGGAAGAGGTCGTGCCGGCCGTAGAAGCCCGGACCGGCGGAGTACACCAGGAAGCGGCCGTCCGGGGAGAGCGCCGGATGGCTTTCGACGCCCGGGTCGGCCGTGAGCGGCCGCATGCCTTCGGCGGACCAGGCGGCGGCGGGCCGCAGGTGGTTCCAGGTTGCCGCGCCGGCGCCGAGGACGGCGACCGCGGCGAGGCCTGCGGCGGCCAGCACGGCGATGCGCGGGCCCCGGCGTGCAGGCGCCGGGGCGGCCAGGGGCGCCTCGACGACCGCACGCTCGGGGGGCGCCACCCGCAGGCGGTAGCCGATCTTGGGGATGGTATCGATGACCGCGAGGGGCTCGGCCGAGAGCGCCTTGCGCAGCCGTCCGACGCACCGGTTCAGCGCGTCCTCGCCGACGATCCGGCCCTCCCAGCAGAGCTCCGACAGCTCGTCGCGGCTGACCGGTTCGCCTCGGGCCTGGTGCAGCGCGACCAGCACCTGCATGACCCGCGGCTCCAGGGTCTGGACCCCGTCGGGGCCGTGCACCTCGAGCGCGTTGGGACACACGCGCAGGCCGCCCAGGGCGAACGGGGGCGCGATCGCCAGGTCCACGCGCCTCTGCAACGGCGAGAACAGCTGGTTCATCGGCTCACCATCGGAAAAACATCGGGCCCCCGCCCTGTCCCCGGGCCCGTCAGTCTCCTCCAATCGCACTCGTCTGAACAGCCCGTCGGAAGGTGCGCTTCGTGTCCAAGTCCGTTCTGCTCGCAACTGCAGCCTGGAGCGCCGCCGCCGCGGCTCTTCTGTGCCTCACGCCGGGAACGGCTCACGCCCAGCGCGCCGACGAGAACGCGGTGAGGTCGGCCGGCGACGCCTTCGGCACCAGCGTCGGGAACGAGCGGATCGGGCTCTACAACGACGGTGACGCCCGGGGCTTCAGCCCCAGTGCGGCGGGCAACATCCGCATCGAGGGCCTCTACATCGACGGTCCGCCCGTCTTCAGCGGCCGCCTGGTGTCGGGCTCCACCCTGCGCGTCGGCATCACCGCCCAAGGCTATCCCTTCCCCGCTCCAACCGGCATCGCGGACTACTCGCTGCGCGGCGTCGGGCGAGAAGGGGTCGTGAGCCTCAACGCGACGGTGGGGCCCTTCGGCACCCGCGCGCTGAGCCTCGACACGCAGCAGCCGTTCCTAGACGGACGCCTGGGGTTGGCCGGAGGCGTCGCCTACGGACGCTTCGAGCAAGTGCCGGGCGCCGCCACCGAGCAGTCCGCCGCTGGCGGCGTGCTGCACTGGCGCGCCAGCGAACGGCTGCTGATCCAGCCTTTATTCGCCGTGTTCGACCTGCCCAGCCTCCCATCCACCCCGCAGGTGTTCACCGACGGCACCAGGGAGCCGCCGCCTTCGCCTGCTCGCAACCTGAACCCCGATTGGGTCAGGAACGCATTCTTCCAGCCGCTGTACGGGACCGTCGCGACCTTTCAGGCGACCGACGCGTGGACGGTCAAAGGCGGATTTTTCCGGGCGGGGAACATAGTCGATAGGCAGCGCACCGTACTCCTCACCAACGTCCAGCCCGACGGCTCCGCCGAACGGTTCGTCGCAGCCGGCGAGGACCAGAGCTTCGGCTCCACCTCGGGAGAGCTGCGCGCCACCTGGCGGCGGGAGGAGGGGCCCCGCCTGCACGCCGTGCATGTTTCGGGGCGGGGCCGCGCCGCCGACCGCACCTACGGCGGCAGCGTGCTGGCGCCGCTGGGGCCGGGGAACCTGTACGAGGACGCCTCCGACTTGCCGGAGCCCGTGTTCGCCTTCGGTCCTCGCAGCCAGGACCAGGTGCGGCAAACGACCGTGGGCCTGGCCTACAGCGGCGCGTGGGCCGGGCGCGGCGAACTGCGGCTAGGGCTGCAGAAGGTCGATTACCAGAAGACGACCTTCGCGCCCGGTCGTCCGGAGGTGGTTTCGACCGACGATCCGTGGCTGTACGACGCCGCGCTGGCGGCACCGGTCACCAGCCGCCTGTCGGCCTACGCCGGCTACACCGTGGGACTGGAGGAGAGCCCCGTCGCCCCCGCGAACGCGGTCAACCGCAACGAGGCGCCGCCGGCGCTTCGCACCAGTCAGCGGGACGCCGGAATTCGCTATCGCCTGCCCGCCGGAATGACGCTGGTGGCCGGAGCCTTCGATGTGCAGAAGCCCTATTTCAACCTCGATCCGGCGCGGGTCTACCGCGAGCTCGGCGAGGTGCGACATCGAGGGGTCGAGCTGTCGCTGGCCGGCAAGCCTGTCGAAGGGCTGAGCGTCGTGGCCGGGGCGGTGCTGCTGGACGGCGAGGTCACCGGCGAGTTGGTGGAGCTGGGCCGGATCGGCCCCCGGCCGGTGGGACTGACCGAGCGGCGCATCCTGATGAACCTCGACTACCAGCCGCCGTGGAAGCCGAACCTCTCGGTGGACTTGGCGTTGCAGAGCACCGGCGACCGCGCCGCCAGCAGCGCGCCGCAGCCGACGCTCGACGGCGAGCAGTTCATCCTGCCCGGCCGCACCACCCTGGACCTCGGCGCACGCTGGCGGTTCCAGCTCCCCCATGCGCGGGCGGTGGCCCGGCTGCAGCTGCAGAACGCCACCGACAACCGCGACTATGACGTGGGGTCCAACGGCGCCTTCTTTATCAACCCTCCAAGGCGGGTGTCCCTGGCGGTAACAGCGGATATCTAGGTCATGCAGCAGCGTCCCCTTGGTGAGCTCGGGCTTCCTGTCGCTGACCCCCCCGCGATGACGTCAGCGCTCGGACCCTCGCCCATGGTAGGGTGGGTCCCCATGTGGAACGCGCTCACGGCCGCCCTGGCCGCCATCCTCTTCCTGCTGGGCGCGGCCGCGACCCAGGCGCAAATCGTGCGCACGCCTCACGTCGAGGCGGAACTGGTCGCGGGCTCCGCAGCCGCCCCCGCCGGGGGGCACCGTGCACCTCGCCCTGCGGCAGAAGATCAAGCCAGGCTGGCACACCTACTGGCGCAACCCCGGCGATTCGGGGGAGCCGACGCGTCTCGCCTGGGTCCTGCCGGAGGGCTGGAGCGCCGGCGAGATCATCTGGCCCGTGCCCGAGCGACAGCCGATCGGGCCGCTGGTTGACTACGGCTACTCGAACGCCAGGCAGGAAGGGTCGCCAGCGCTCTCGAATTTGGGGAGCTCGGGGGTCGACAGCTGACGACCGATCCGCGGACGACCTTCGACATAGGCGCCCGCTATCGCTCCAAAGCGGGCGCCGCGCCGGCCACCTTGCGGGCCCGGATCACGAACGTCTTCGATGTTTATGGCTGGGACGTCTCCGCCAACTCATCCTTCAAGTTCAGCGACACTCGGCGTTTCCTGCTCAGCTTGGCAGCGGATTTCTGAAGGCTTGGCATGTCGGCGCCGGCTCTGCCGAGAAAGGAAGCCAATCATGATCGATCGCCGCCCCTCGCTTGGGCCGTGACGGGCTTTATGACTCTGTCCACCTCACCAGCAGCTCCAGACGCTCCATGCCCTCCAGGTCCGTCCGATGTCGGAAAGGGATGCGCCTTCGTCCGCGCGCCGCCGCGCTCGCCCGAAAGTCAAGCGAATCTGGGCCCCGAGTTGAAGCGGCTGGCCCTGCTGGACCCCTCGCTGGAACACGTCAGAGGCCCGCCTGCGCCTTTGCGCCCTCTAGACCCGCTTCGCCCAGCCAGTCCACACGGGCTGCCGGCTGAAGCTGGTGAAGGCTCCAGGCTGCGCGCCGTCGGCGAACTTCCCCTTGCACCCGAGCGGCGCTGACGGGCAAGCGGCGGCCTGTCCGCCTTCCAATGAACCGCAACGCTCCGCTTGGGCGGGGCGTCGCGGCGCGCTAACCCCCGGCGCCATGCCGGACCAGCGCCTGACCCTGCCCGAATACGCGGCCCTGTTCGCCATTGTGGTGATCTGGGGCGTCAACAACGCCGCGGCCAAGGTGGTGACCGAGGTCGTACCGCCCCTGTTCGTGGGCGCCTGGCGGTTCGGCATGGCGGCCCTGGTGCTGCTCCCTTTCCTGCGGCCGCCGTTTCCGCGACCTTGGCGGCTGACGGCCTGGGTCGCGGGCCTGGGCACGCTCCACTTCGCCGTTGTCTACATCTGTTTCGCCTGGGCCGAGGACCTGACGCCCCTGGCCGTCAGCCTGCAGCTGTGGATTCCCTTCGTGGCCCTGCTGTCCTGGATCCTGCTCAAGGAGCCGCTGCAGCCCGCAGCGGTGACCGGGCTGGCGGTGTCCTTCGTGGGCGTGGTGGTCATGACGGCGGACCCGTCCGCCTTCCGCGATTGGCGGGCGATCGCGCTGGGAGCCTTCGCCAGCCTGATCTGGGCGGGCGCCACCCTGGCGGCGAGGCGCGCCGCCATGCCGCCGCTCAAGCTGCAGGCGCTGCTCTCTGTTGTGGCCGCGCCCATTCTGTTCGCCGGCTCGTTGGCCTTCGAGCCGGATTGGGACGAAGCCTTTCGCGCGGCCACGCCCATGATCTGGGCCTGCATGCTGTGGGCCGCCCTGGTCTCCACCGTGGCGGCCACGGGTCTGCTCTTCTGGCTGGTCCAGAAGCGTGAGGCGGGAAGGGTGACGCCCTACCTCCTGCTCACGCCGGTCTGCTCGATCGCCATCGGCGCCGGCTTCCTGGGCGACGTCCTCACCCCGCAGATCCTGATCGGGGCCGCCGCGGTGATCGGCGGCATCGCGCTGGTGAGCCTGGCCGAGCGGGGGCTTCGCTCAGGCGCCGCCCGGGGTTGAACTCGACGATCAGCGCGCCGCCTGAATAACTCCGCAGGCGATCCGGTCGCCCGAGCCGCCGGTCGGCTGGCTCTTCTGATCGTCACGCTGAGTGTGGATCACGATGGCGCGCCCGACCACCGACGGGGCCGCCGCGCCGGCCGTCGGCGCCACAGAGGCCGAGACCAGCGCCGCGCTGGCGGCCCCGTCCGCGCCCGCCACCAGGTTGGGCAGGTCGCCGGCTTCGCCTCCCCTGGGCTGAAGCAGCCCGTGCGGGTCGTCGCGCCCGGGGCGCTCCAGGTGCGGCCCCGCCGAGGTGAAGTCCGGGGCCTCGCACACCGGGTTCTGGTGGATGTGGATGCCGTGCTCGCCTGGGGTCAGCCCGCTGGCCCGCACCCGGATCAGCGTTCCGCCTCGCGGCGCCCGGGAGAACTCCGCCACGCCCACCCGGGCGCCCGCGCCGTCCACCAGATCGGCGCGCGCGGTGATCGCGTCCATGGCCGATCCGGCCGTCTCGGACATCATGCCGGCGCAGCCGGCCAGCAGCAGCACGGACAGGCTGGCGAACAGGGCGGGGCGCATGGCGAAGACCTCTTGGGGCTGTGCCGCCAAGGTGGCGCAAGCCGCCTCCGATTGCTATCTAAGCCGTTCAGTTTTCCCGGCGATTCCCGCCCCAAGCCTTCCGTAGAAGCAGGCCCGATTGTCCGACACGCCTTCCCCTCCCGCCGCAAGCTCCACATCTCCGGACGGGATCGCGCCCATCTCCATCGAGGACGAGCTCAAGCGTTCATACCTCGACTACGCCATGAGCGTGATCGTCTCGCGGGCCTTGCCGGACGCGCGGGACGGTCTCAAGCCGGTGCACCGCCGCATCCTGTATTCGATGCACGAGCTCGGGATGACGCCGGACAAGGGTTACAGCAAGTCCGCCCGCGTCGTAGGCGACGTGCTGGGTCGTTTCCACCCGCACGGCGACGCCAGCGTCTACGACGCCCTGGTTCGCATGGCCCAGGACTTCTCCATGGGCCTCCCCCTGATCGACGGCCAGGGTAACTTCGGCTCGGTGGACGGCGATCCGGCCGCCTCCATGCGCTACACCGAATGCCGCATGACCCGCGCCGGAGCCTCGCTCCTGGCCGACATCGACAAGGACGTCGTCGACTTCCAGCCCAATTACGACGGTCGCGAGCAGGAGCCCGTCGTGCTCCCGGCCCGCGTCCCCAACCTCCTGGTCAACGGCGCGGGCGGCATCGCGGTGGGCATGGCCACCAACATCCCGCCGCACAATCTGGGCGAGATCGTCGACGCCTGCCTGGCGCTGATCGACGACCCGGCGCTGCCGCTGGAGCAGCTGCTGGAGATCGTGCCCGGCCCCGACTTTCCCACCGGCGGCGAGATCATCGGCCGCACCGGCGCCCGTGACGCGCTCCTCACCGGCCGCGGTTCCGTGGTGGTGCGCGCCAAGACCCACACCGAGACGGTTCGCGGCCGCGAAGCCATCGTGGTCGACGAGCTTCCCTATCAGGTCAACAAGAAGACCCTGCAGGAACGCATCAGCGAGCTTGTGCGCGAGAAGCGGATCGAGGGCATCGCCCACATGCAGGACGAGTCCGACCGCCAGGGCATGCGCCTGGTGATCGAGTGCCGCCGCGACGCCACCCCGGACGTGGTCCTGAACCAGCTGCACCGCTTCACCGCCATGCAGTCGAGCTTCGGCGTCAACATGCTGGCGCTGAACCGCGGCCGCCCGGAGCAGATGGGCCTTCGCGCCCTGCTCGACCTCTTTCTCGAGTTCCGCGAAGAGGTCGTCGTCCGTCGCACCCGCTTCGAGCTGAACAGGGCGCGCGACCGCGGCCATGTCCTGGTGGGCCTGGCCATCGCGGTGGTGAACATCGACGAGGTGATCGCCATCATCCGCTCGTCCAAGGACCCCACGGAGGCCCGCGAACGCCTGATGGCGCGGGACTGGCCCGTGGGCGACATGGACCCGCTGATCCGGCTGATCGAGGACCCGCGCACCCGCACGATCGAGGATCCTGAGGGCCTGCGTGTGCGCCTGACCGACGAACAGGCCCGCGCCATCTTGGCCCTGACCCTGTCGCGCCTCACCGGCCTCGGCCGTGATGAGATCTTCGACGAAGCGCGCGCGCTGGCCGGCGCCATCCGCCGCCTGCTCGAGATCCTGGGGGACCGCGCCCTGGTTCTGGGCATCGTACGCCAGGAGCTGGTGGACGTCCGCGACCAGTTCGCGGTCTCCCGCCGCTCCGTCTTCGTGGACGGCGACGCCGATCTCGAGGACGAGGATCTGATCGCTCGCGAGGAGATGGTGGTCACCGTCACCCACGGCGGCTACGTCAAGCGCACCCCGCTGGCCACCTATCGCACCCAGCGTCGCGGCGGCCGCGGCCGCTCGGCCATGGCCACCAAGGACGAGGACGCCGTGACCCGCGTCTTCTCCGCCTCCACCCACGCGCCCGTTCTGTTCTTCTCGTCCGAAGGGAAGGTTTACACGCTCAAGGTCTGGCGCATCCCCGTGGGCCTGCCCAACACACGCGGGCGCTCCTTCAACAATCTCCTGCCGCTGGAGGCGGGGGAGACCATCACCTCCATTCTTCCGTTGCCGGAGGACCCATCCTTCTGGGAACGGACGGACGTCATGTTCGCCACCCAGAGCGGGGGCGTGCGGCGCAACAAGCTGTCCGACTTCCAGCGCATCAATCGCGCCGGCAAGATCGCCATGAAGCTGGACGAAGGCGATCACATCGTGGGCGTGGCGCTCTGCACCGAGGACCAGGACGTGCTGCTGACCACCGCGCTCGGCCGCTGCATCCGCTTCGCCGTGAACGATGTGCGCGTCTTCGCGGGCCGGGAGTCCACGGGCGTCCGCGGCATCCGCCTGCTCGGCGAGGGGGACCGGGTCATCTCCATGGCCATCCTGCGCCGCGTCTCCGCCGAGCCGGCCGAGCGGCTGGCCTATCTGCGCCACGCCAGCGCCATGCGCGCCGCCGCCGGCGAACCCGTCGAGGAGGAGCCCACCGCCGACAACGAGGAGGTCTCCGAACTGGTCGACGTCGAAGATGTGGCCGCCGGTGTGGAGCTTGGGGCCGTCCTCCAGGACGACGCGGCCGAAGCCAGCGTCTCCCCCGAGCGGATCGCCGAGTTGGGCGCCGCGGAGGAGTTCATCCTGACTCTGACGGACGCCGGCTACGGCAAGCGCACCTCGTCCTATGACTACCGCCGCTCGCGCCGGGGCGGGCAGGGGATCGCGGCCTTCAACATGGAGCGCCGCGGCGGCCGCCTGGTCGCCAGCTTCCCCGTGGAGGATACGGACGGCGTCCTGCTCGTCACCGACGCCGGCCAGCTGATCCGGGTCCCTGTGGACAGCATCCGCATCGCGGGCCGCAACACCCAGGGCGTGACCATCCTGCGCACCGCCGGCGACGAGCGGGTGGTTTCCGTGGAGCGCGTCGTCGAACCCGGGGGAAGCGCCAACGGCGACGACGGCGGGGCCGCGGATCAGGCCGCGCCCGACGGCGGCGAGGGCTGAGCGTGCCGCCCAGGGTCGGCCTCTACCCCGGCGCCTTCGACCCGGTCACCCTGGGGCACCTGGACATCATCAAGCGTGCGGTGAAGATCGTCGATCGCCTGGTGATCGGCGTGGCCATCGCCAGCTCCAAGGCCCCGCTCTTCACCCTGGAGGAGCGCTGCGCCATGCTCACGGCCGAAGCGGAGCAACTGGCCCGGGGCACGGAGATCGTGGTCCGCCCCTTTCAGTCGCTGCTGATGCACTTCGCCGAGGAGGTAGGCGCCCAGGTGATCGTCCGCGGTCTCCGCGCCGTGGCCGACTTCGAATACGAGTTCCAGATGACCGCCATGAATCAGCAGCTCAACCGCGAGGTGGAGACCGTCTTCTTCATGGCCGACCCCGCCCACCAAGCCATCGCCTCGCGCCTGGTGAAGGAGATCGCCATTCTCGGCGGAAACATCGACGGCTTCGTGCCGCCGGCGGTCGCGGTGCGGCTGAAAGACAAGCTGGCGCAAGGCGCGGGTTGAGCTAGGCTCGCGGAATGATCAGCAAGCCCCCGCTCTTTGTGCTGGCCCGCCTCTGGAGCCACCCCCGTTCCCCGCTCTCCCCGGTGAAAGCCGGGGCCCATCCCGCGCGGCGACGCGCTTCCGGCGGGGCGGCCCGCGGCTGGGCCCATGGACCCCGGCTTTCGCCGGGGAGAGCGGGATGGGGAGTGATGCTCGCGCTCGGCCTTTCGACGCCGGCCCTCGCGCAATCTTCCGCCCGTCCGGTTGCAGCCCGTCCGGCTCCGGCCGCCGGGGCGCACCCCGCCGCCGCCGCCTCCGCGGCCGACTATCGCACCCCGGACCCCCAGAACGTCCTGGTGATCGACACCACCAAGGGGCGCATCCTGGTCGAGATGTCCCCGGAGGCCGCTCCCGCCCATGTGGAGCGCGTCAAGCTGCTCACCCGCGAGAAGTTCTACGACGGCCTGAACTTCCACCGCGTAATCGACGCCTTCATGGCTCAGACGGGCGACCCGCTGGGCACCGGGGAGGGCCAGTCCACCTATCCCGACGTGAAAGGCGAGTTCACCTTCCGCCGCGACGCCGCCACGCCCTTTGCGCCGGCCGCCCAACTTGCAGGTCAGACTCTGGGCTTCTCGCGCAATCTGCCTGTGGCCACCCAGCCCGATGACTTGATGGTCATGACCGCGGACAAGAAGGTCGCCGCCTGGGGGCTCTACTGCCCGGGCGTGGCCGGCATGGCGCGCGGAGAGGATAACGACAGCGCCAACAGCCAGTTCTTTCTCATGCGCCAGCCCTATCCGTCGCTGGAGAAGCGCTACACCGCGTGGGGCCGCGTGATCCACGGCTTGCCGGTCGTACGCGCCATCAAGACGGGCGAACCGGTCGTCGATCCGGACAAGATGATCCGCGTGCGCCTTTTGGCCGACATCCCGGCGGCTGAGCGTCCGAGCGTTCGCGTGATGGACACAAGCGGCCCCGCGTTCCGGGCCCTGGTCGAGCGCACGCGCGCCGTCCGGGGGGCCGACTTCTCGCCCTGCGACATAGAGATCCCCGCCCAGGTCACCGGCGGGCGGTGACCTGCCCGTCCTCCCGGTCCGCAGGACGGGGAGCCGAGCCGCCGCGGGGGAGCGGCCTCACCCTGAGAGCGCGCCGGACGCTTCAGGCTGCGGACTGTTTTTTCGCGACCTGAGGCCTTCGCCTCGCTAAACAGCGCCCGAACGGAGCCCGCCATGACCGACACCCCCACCCAGGACGATCCCGAGAACACCCTCCTGCTCGAGCTCAGCTCGGGCCCGGTGGTCATCCGCCTGCGTCCCGACCTCGCCCCCGGCCACGTCCAGCGCCTCAAGGAGCTGGCGCGCGAGGGGTTCTACGACGGCATTGTGTTTCACCGCGTGATCCCCGGGTTCATGGCCCAGGGCGGCGACCCCAAGGGCCAGGGCGTCGGCGGCTCCTCCAAGCCCAACCTCAAGGCCGAGTTCTCCAAGGAGCCCCACGTCCGCGGCGTCTGCTCCATGGCGCGCACCAACGACCCCAATTCGGCCAACAGCCAGTTCTTTATCGTCTTCGACGACGCCACCTTCCTGGACAACCAATACACCGTTTGGGGCCAGGTGATCTCCGGCATGGAGGCCGTGGACGCCCTGCCCAAGGGCGAGCCCCCCCGCGCCCCGGGCAAGATCGTGTCCATGAAGGTGGCCGCGGACGCCTGATGGCCGCCAAGCTCAAGGTCTTCTGCGCCAGCAACGGGCTGACGCGGTCCTATGTGGCCGTCAGCTCCAAGGCCAAGGCGCTGGAGGCCTGGGGCTCCAAACAGGACCTGTTCAAGGAAGGGCTGGCTGAGGAGGTGACCGACCCCGCCGAGATGGAGGCCGCCCTGGCCCGTCCGGGCGAGGTCGTCACCCGCTCCGCCCTGGACGCCGGCGCGGTGGAGGCGGCGCTGGCCGCCCTGCCAAAACCCAAGCCGCCCAAGGCCGGCAAGGCGGAACCGAGACGTGACCCCTCCAGGGAGTTGCTCGAACGGGTCGCCAAGTTCGACCGCAAGATGGCCGACAATGACGCGCGCGAGCGCGACGCCCTGGCCGACATCGCCCTGCGCCGGGCGGTGCTCGACGCGGAGGAGACGGAGGTCCGCGGCCAGGCCGCTCGCCGCCGTCGGGAGCTGGACGAGAAGCTGACCGCGGCGCGCGAAGCCGTCGAGGCGGCGAGCCGATGACGCC
>JAUJMO010000001.1:315679-443132 GCA_030446805.1 Caulobacteraceae bacterium
GACTTCGACCTGCCGGAGGCGCGGATCGCGCTCCGCCCGGCCCAGCCCCGCGACGCCGCCAGACTGCTGGTGGTCCGCCCCCACGCGCCGCTGGACGATCGCATCGTCCGCGATCTCCCGGACCTGCTCAGCCCGGGGGATGTGCTGGTGTTCAACGACACCCGGGTCATCCCGGCCCGCCTCACCGGAATCCGGGATCGCGACGGCCTGACCGTTCCGGTGGAAGCCACCCTCCACCGGCGTGAAGCCCCCGACCGTTGGACAGCCTTCATGCGCCCCGGAAAGCGCCTCCAACCGGGGGACCGCGTCCGCTTCGGCGCGACCTCCGACGGGGGCTGCGAAGCCGCCGCGCTGGACGCGACGGTGGTCGGCAAGGGGGAGGGCGGCGAGGTTGCGCTGGCCTTCGACCTCGCCGGGGCGATGCTCGACGAGGCCGTATCGCGTCACGGGGCCATGCCGCTTCCGCCCTACATCGCCGCCAAACGCGGGGAGGACGCGCAGGACCGCCGCGACTACCAGACCATGTTCGCTCAGCACGACGGCTCGGTCGCGGCGCCCACGGCCGGGCTCCACTTCACCCCGGAACTCCTGGCCCGCCTGACCGAACGCGGCATCGGCCATGCCTTTGTGACCCTGCACGTCGGCGCGGGCACCTTCCTCCCGGTCAAGACGGACGAGGTCCGCGACCACCGGATGCACCCCGAGTTCGGCGAGGTCTCTGCCCTGACGGCGGCGGCCCTCAACGCCGCCCGGGCCGCCGGCGGCCGGATCGTCCCGGTGGGCACCACCAGCCTGCGCCTGCTCGAGTCCGCCGCCGACGAGCACGGCGTGGTCCAGCCCTTCGCGGCCGAGACCGCCATCTTCATCACGCCCGGCCACCGTTTCCGCGCGGCCGACGCGCTTCTCACCAACTTCCACCTGCCGAAATCGACCTTGTTCATGCTCGTGAGCGCCTTTGCAGGCCCAGAGGTCATGCGCGCCGCCTATGACCACGCCATCGCCTGCGGCTACCGCTTCTACAGCTACGGCGACGCCAGCCTGCTCTTCCCAGCCGGGGAGGGCGGCTGATGGGCGCCTTTCCCTTCACCCTGTCCGCCACGGAGGGGGGGGCGCGCACGGGCGTCCTGCACACGCCGCGGGGCGAAATCCGCACGCCCGCCTTCATGCCGGTGGGCACGGCCGGCACGGTCAAGGCGCTGACGGTGGATCAGGTGCGCAGCAGCGGCGCCGACATCCTGCTGGGCAACACCTACCATCTGATGCTCCGCCCCACCGCCGAGCGCATCTCCCGCCTGGGCGGGCTGCACCGCTTCATGCGCTGGGAGCGACCGATCCTGACCGACAGCGGCGGGTTCCAGGTCATGTCGCTGTCCGACATCGCCAAGGTCACCGACGAGGCCGTCACCTTCAAGAGTCACCTCGACGGCTCCCGCCACGTGCTCACCCCGGAGCGCAGCATCGAAATCCAGTCCGACCTGCTGGGCTCCGACATCGCCATGCAGCTGGACGAACTGGTGGAATATCCCGCCGAGGAGCCCCGCGCCCGCGCCGCCATGGAACGGAGCCTGCGCTGGGGCGCCCGCTCCAAGGCCGCCTTCGGTCAGCGGGACCGCCAGGCCCTGTTCGGCATCCAGCAGGGATCGACCTTCCATCCCCTGCGCGCCGAATCCGCCGAGCGCCTCCAGGAGATCGGCTTCGACGGCTACGCCATCGGCGGTCTGGCGGTCGGTGAGGGCCATGGTCGGATGGCCGAGGTGCTGGACTACGCCCCCGGTCAGCTTCCCGCCGACCGCCCCCGCTACCTCATGGGGGTGGGCAAGCCCCTGGACATCGTGGAGGCGGTGGCCCGCGGCGTGGACATGTTCGACTGCGTCCTGCCCACCCGCTCAGGCCGCCACGGTCAGGCCTGGACCTGGGACGGTCCGCTGAACCTGCGCAACGCGCGCTTCGCCGAGGACGACTCGCCCCTGGACGAGGCCAGCGACTGCGCCGCCAGCCGGGACTACTCCAAGGCCTATCTGCACCATCTCTTCCGGGCAGGCGAAATCCTCGGTCAGGTCCTGCTCAGCTGGCACAACATCAGCTTCTACGGCGCGCTCACGGCCGCCATGCGCGCTGCGATCACGGAGGGACGTTTCGCCCGGTTCAGGGGCGACTTCGCCGAGCGTCAGGCCCCCGGCCGGCGGGGCGGGTCGTAGGGCGGAATGCGTTGCACGGGCGTGCCCGGCTCCAGCAGCAAGGGCGGCGGCGGGGCCGGCTCGGCGGTGGGCATCAAGGGGGCGGGCAGCTGCTCGGGGGTCGCCACCTGGGCGGGTTCGGCCTCCGCCACCACGGTGGACGGCTTCTCCTGGGCGACGAGCACCTCCTTCGTCGGCGCCGGCAGCGGCGAGGCCGGGTAGGCGCAGCCCTTTTGCAAGCCCAAGCCCTTGAGATAGGCCCGCCGAATCACCCCAGCCTGGGTCGCGTCCTCCGCCTGGTCCTGGTTGTGCGACGCCCCCGTCAGCCGGCGAACCGTGCTGCGGAAGGGGATCCAGCCCGTGGTCAGGTCCCGCACCGCGTCCAGCGCGGCGTCGGAGGCGGCGTGCGACGCCCTGCGGCCGATGGTCGGCCGGTCAGCGCCCCGCGGCATGTCCGCGTCGGGTCCCAAGGCCAGGTCCAACCTGCGGATCTCGTCTTCCAGCGCCGGGCATTCGGCGTCGCCGGGCAGCTTGTAGGGATCCTCGGCCGCCGCCTCGAGCACCGCGGGCACCTTTTTGCGCAGGAGGTTGAAGTCGCTCAGCGGGGCCGTCACGGCCTCGCGCATGCCGAGGCGCGTCATCTTATAGGTGTCGCTGGTGCCCTTGCCGACCGCGGTCGAGCAGGCGCCGAGCGACAAAGCTGCAAAGCTGAGGAGGGCGATGCTTTTCATGAAGATGACATTACCACAAACCCGATGAACGCCACCCCCGTTTCCCGTGCGGCGGCTTGCCCCGCCGGACCGGGGCGCCTATAGGTCCCGCCCGCTTCATGCGTGCGAGCCCTTAGCTCAGCCGGTTAGAGCATCTGACTTTTAATCAGAGGGTCCTCGGTTCGATCCCGAGAGGGCTCACCACTCGCTCGCATTGATGCTGTCCGGATTGAGGTTTCTGGCCTGAGTGTCGGACCGGCTCTCAGGTTTGACAATCGTCGGGGAGTCGCTTCCCGCGCGCCCAAGCGTTGCAAGCGCTTCGACCCTTCCCACTCTCCAAGTCGAGCGGGACGATAGCCCAGGCCACGCGGCGTGGCCAGCGACGGGGAGCCTAGCGGCGAGGCAATCGGCGGCGAGCGCCGGCGGTTGTCGGGCGCGGCCGGACAACGGGGCAGGGCAGGGGCGAGGCGGCGGCGGGCGGCTCGCGCTCGGCCAGGGGCGCGCGCCAGCGGGCGTGGAGCGGCTCGACCTGGTGGCGCATGACGTTGCGCGCCACGTGTGGGCGGCCGCGATCTGCGCGTGCCGCTCGCAGGCCACGTTCCGCCGTTCCATTTAGCCGCTGTTCGATGAAGGAGCTGGACCGTGACTGAGCAGAACCCGCCGATCCAGCGCATGCCGTGGTGGACCGCGGCATTGCCTGCCTTGGCTTGGCTTCTGCTGATTGTCTTACGGCCTGACGCACTGGCTGGCTTCGGTGTAGCAGTCCTCTTCGCTGCTCTCGTGGGCGCAGTCTTCGCGGCCGTGCACCACGCGGAGGTGATCGCCCATCGGGTGGGCGAACCCCTCGGCACGCTCGTCCTTGCCGCCTCGGTCACAGTGATAGAGGCCGCTCTCATCATCTCCATCATGCTGTCCGCCGAAGGCGGCAACCCGACGCTGGCGCGCGACACCTTGTTCGCCACCGTGATGATCGTGCTGAACGGGATCGTCGGCATCTGCGTCATCGTGGGCGGGCTCCGCCACGGACAGCAGGGCTTTCAAGTCGCCGGCGCCACCGCCTTCCTCACCGTGCTGATCACGACAGCAACCTTGACCCTGGTGCTCCCGGTCTACACCTCATCAGCGCGGGGACCGATCTTCACGCCGGGCCAGTTGGTGTTCGTCTCTGCTGCAGCCTTGGCGCTTTATGGCGTGTTCCTATTCGTCCAGACGGTCCGACACCGCGACTACTTCCTGCCCCAGATCGACACCCACGACGAGGAGACGCACGCCGCCCCGCCGAGCAACAGGATAACGCTGATCTCCGCCCTTCTGCTACTCGTGGCGCTCGCGGTGGTCGTGCTTCTGGCCAAAGCGCTGTCCTACCCGATCGAGAACACGGTCCGGAACCTTGGGGTCGGCCAGCCGGCCGCGCTGGTGGGCGGTCTCGTCGCGGCCATGGTGCTGCTTCCTGAGAGTGCGGCGGCTATACAGGCGGCGCGGCGCAATCGATTGCAGACCAGTCTCAATCTTGCCCTGGGCTCCGGCCTGGCCTCAATCTCGCTAACCATCCCGGCCGTAGCCGCGGTATCCCTGTGGCTCGGCCAGCCGCTGGTCCTCGGCCTTGGAGCCAAGGAGGTCGTCCTCCTCGTTTTGACGTTCATTGTCTCGGCGCTGACCCTAAGCGGCGGCCGTACGACGGTGCTGCACGGCGCAGTGCACCTCGTTCTCTTCGCCGTGTTCCTCTACCTGCTCGTCATCCCATGATCACCGGAATTGAGGGATGAGCGCGTCGGCCTCAGGAGGAGGATGGGTCCCGGTTTGACGCTGGCCGAAATAGGCAAGGGAAAACAATGCGCCGACTAATAAGGTTTGACCACATAAGCTTGATTGCTAAGGCCTAGGCTGCCCCGAAAGGCTCACCATATCGCGCGCATGACACACGATCTCGCTGTTTACTACGAACACCCGCGGTGGTTCGAGCCGCTCTGGGCGGCCCTGGACAGGCGCGGCGTGGGTTACACCCGCATTCCCGCCGAGGGCCACAGCTTCGGCCCCGACGATGCGGCGCCCGCGCCGGTGATCCTCAACCGCATGGCCATGTCCGCGCCGCAGCGCTCGGAGGGCGGCCACCCCCTGTTCTACACCGCCGCCCTGCTGGATCATTGGGAAGGGTTGGGCGCGCGGGTGCTGAACGGTTCGCGCCCGTTCGGCTACGACCTGTCCAAGGCGCGCCAGCTGGGCCTGTTCCGGTCCCTGGGCCTGTCGGTCCCGGCCACCCGGGTGATCCACAGGGTGGAGGACGCGCCGGCGGCCGCGGCGGGCCTGCGTTTTCCCGTGCTGATCAAGGTCAACATCGGCGGGTCCGGGCGGGGCATCGAGAAGTTCGACACGCCCGCCGACCTGGCCGCAGCCGTCGCGGACGGCGGGCTGGAGCTGGGCGTGGACGGCGTGGCGCTGGTCCAGGAGGCGGCGCCCAAGCGCGCCGACACCATCACCCGGCTGGAGACGCTGGGCGGGCGGTTTCTCTACGGCATCGACGTCCGGGTCGAAGGAGAGACCTTCGACCTCTGCCCTGCCGACGTCTGCGTGATCGGCTCGCCGGTCACCATCACGCGGGCCGACCCCGCCCCCGAGCTGATCGAGGCCGCTGAACGGATCGCCCAGGCCTCGGGCCTGGACGTGGGCGGGGTGGAGCTGCTGATCGACGACCGTGACGGCGTCCCCCGCTTCTTTGATTTCAACGGCATGAGCAACTTCGTGGCCGATGCGCCCAACCTCCTGGGCTTCGATCCCCATGAGCGGTTGGTCGACTTTCTGCTGGACCAGTTCCAGGCCCGAAAGGCCGCCTAGCCGGGAAGCGTCGGCCTCCTGCTCCCGCCCGGGGTGAGTCGCCTTGCGCGCTCGCCCCATAAGCCGCTCATATGCGGCCGCTGCGCCTATGTGGCGCGTGACAGCTCGGCCCGCGAAGGCTACAGGCGGTGGGGGGCGTAACCGCGGAGACCGAGCGACTCGGGTATTCCGCACTGAGGACCGGGGACACCGCTTGCGCATCGTCCACTTCGCGTCCGCTTCCCTGGTCGCCCTTCTGCTTGCAACCGCGGCCCATGCGGAGCCCCGCGCACGCATCGAGGGCGTGGCCGACGAGGATCTGCGTCGGCGCCTCGAGACCGCGGTCGGCGAGGTCGAAGGCGAGCCCGGCAGCCGCTTCGAAGCCCGGCGCCGGGCCAATGAGGCGGCCGAGCGGGCCGTGGCCCTGTTGCGCTCGGAAGGCTATTACGGACACAGGGTCGAGCCCACCATCGGAGAGGGCGAGGCGCCGCCGCGACCGGTGCTGCGCATCGATCCGGGCCCCCGCTTCACCTATCAAGCCCCGGCGGTGGCCTTCACCGGCGCCGCGCCCGCGCCCGACGCAGCCGCCGCCGCCAACGCCTCCCTGGGCCTGACGGTCGGAGAGCCGGGCCGTGCGGAGCCCATCGTCGAAGCCGAGGGGCGGGCGGTGGCCGCCTTGCAGTCGCGCGGCTACGCCGACGCCAGGGCCCAGCCGCGGCAGGTGGTGGTGGATCACGCCGACGCCTCCGTCCAGCCGACGTTCCAGATCGCCTCGGGCGAGCTGGTCCGCCTGAACGGCATCGACTTCGAGCAGATCGGTCGAACCGACCCCGCCTGGCTGCGCAGCCTGGCCCCATGGCGCTCGGGCGAGGTCTATGAGCCGAACGACGTGGCCGAGCTGGAGCGACGGCTGCTGGACACGGGCGTGTACGACAGCGTCACCGTCTCCCTGGCGCCTCAGTCGCGGCCGGCCGACGGACTGCGGCCTGTGATCGTGTCTCTGGCCGACCGGCCCCGCCGGACGCTGGAGGCGCTGGCCAGCGTCTCGACCTCGGAGGGCGTCAGCGTCGAGGGACGGAGGACAAACTTCAATCGCTTCGGGCGGGCCGACACCCTGACCTACCTGGTTCGTCTGGGCACGCTGGACAGCCGCCTGGAGAGCACGCTGTCCTTGCCGCACTATCGCAAGCCGCAGCGGACCCTGACGCTGGGAGGGGCGGCTTTCGCCACCCAGACGGAGGCGTTCGACGAGACGGGGGTCAACCTCAGGGCCGACATCACCCAACGGTTCGGGCGGGTCACCTATTTCACCTACGGCGCCTCCGTGGACCTCAGCCAGACGGCCGAGTTCGGAGAGGAGCGCAACTTCATCGCGCTCACCGGGCTGGGCGCCTTCAATCTGGATCGATCCAGCGACCCGCTGGACCCCCGCAGCGGATACCGTGTCGAGGGCCGGGTGGAGCCGACCGCCCTGACCGGGGACAGCTCCCTGGCCTTCTTGCGGACGGTGGCCCAGGGCTCGATCTACCTGCCCTTCGGCGAGAACCAGCAGACGGTGATCGCCACCCGGGTGCGTCTGGGCCTGATCGCCGGCGGTCAGATCCCCGAGGTGCCGGCAAGCCGCCGCTTCTACGCCGGCGGCGGCGGCTCGGTGCGCGGCTACGAGTTCCAGGCGGTGGGCCCGCGCGCTCCGGACGGCAAGCCCTTCGGAGGGCTGTCGCTGGCCGAGACCTCGCTTGAACTTCGTCGAAGCGGCTTGCTGGGCCAACGACTGGGCGGGCGGCTGGGCGGCGTGGTGTTCGTGGACGCGGGCTCGGTGGGGCTGGAGGAGACGCCCAGCTTCGACGAACTCAAGGCCGCGGTGGGCTTCGGCGTCCGCTACAATCTGGGCTTCGGACCCCTCCGCGCCGACCTCGCCGTGCCGCTCAACAAGGAGGAAGGCGAGGCGCCCTTCCAGATCTACCTCAGCATCGGGCAGGCGTTTTGACCGGGCCGTCCACATCGGAGGGAACGCTCCGCGAGAGGGCTGAGAAGCGGCTGAAGAAGCGTCGCTTCCGGCTGATCTGGCTGCCGTTCTGGGCGGGCGGGGGCCTGGTCGCCCTGATGCTGACCGTGCTGCTGGTGGCCCGCTTCGCCATACTGACGGACACCGGTCGCAACACCCTGGTCGGCTATCTGGACGGGCTGGAGCTCAGCCGATTCGGCACCCTGCAGCTGGAAGGCCTGTCGGGCGACGTGCTGGGCGACTTCAAGGTCGAGCGGCTGGCCGTGGTCGACGAGAAGGGCGTCTGGATCGAAGGCCGCGACGTGGCCATGCGCTGGAAGAGCTACAGCCTGCTTCGCCGCAGGCTCTGGGCCGAGAGCGTCACCGCGCGTGAGTTGCACGTGTTCCGCCGCCCGATCCTGGAGGAAAAGGAGGACAAGCCCAAGAAGGACCTGCCCGTCTCCATCCGCATCGACGACGCGCGCTTCCGGCTTGTCACCGACGAGGCGGCCACCGTCCGGCGGGGCGACTGGAGCGTGCGGGCCCGGACGCGTGTGGCGCGCAAGGGCCCGATCTGGGCGCAGGTGGACGCGCTCAGCCTGCTGCGGCCCGGCGACGGGCTGACCGCCACCGTGTCGCTGCGCGACAAACGGTTCCTGGTCACGGCCGACGCCATCGAAAAGGCGGGCGGGGCGCTCGCGGGCGGACTGGGCCTGCCCGTCGACCAGCCCTTTGTTCTGCGCCTGCGCGCCGACGGCCGGAAGGAGGAGGCCAACCTTCAGCTGCAGACCCGGGCGGGCGGGCGGGCCCCGGTGGTCGCCGACGGGCGCTGGGACAGCAGCGGCGGGCACCTCCGGGCTGGGCTGGACCTCACCGCCTCCAGCCTGACCCGGCCCTTCGTGGATCAGGTCGGAGACCGGCTGGGCTTGGCGGCCGACATCGATCCCGACCAGGGCTCGTTCTACGTCCTGAACGCAGCGGTCTCAGCGGCCAACCTGCGCGCCACCGCGGCGGGGCGGGTCAACATGGACGAGCGGAGCGCGCCGGGAGGGCTGCGCGTCACGGCCGCAACCGGAAGCCTGACCCAGCTGGTCGGAACCCAGGCGGCGGGGGCGGCCGAGATCCAGGGCGTGCTCACGGGCGGGCTGGACGATTTTCGCTTCGAGGGCGAGTCCGCCGTGAACGAGGTGGTCACGCCGGACTTCCGGCTGGCCAATGTCTCCGGCCCGCTTCGGCTCCTGCGCCGCAACGGCGAACTCGCGGTGGGGGCGGAGCTGCAGGGGCGGGGCGGGCAGGGCACGGGCGTGCTGGCGGTGCTGCTGGGCGGGACGCCGCGCGCGAACCTCGAGGCGGCGCGGCTGAAGGACGGCCGCATCCTGGTCCGGTCTCTGCAGGCCGTGGGTTCCGGGTTGCGGGTGAGAGGGTCGGGCAGCCGCGGGCTGCTGGGCGGGCTGACATTCCAGGGCGAGGGCAGCCTGTCCAACCTGGCCGTGGCGCGGCCGGGCGCCCGGGGCGGGTTGACCGCCCGCTTCCAAGCGCGTCAGGCCGGCGGCGATCGGCCCTGGCGTTTCAGCGCCGACGCCCGAGGCCAGCAGCTTCGAACGGGTCTGGCCGAGCTGGACCGGCTGCTGGGGCCGACCCCCAGGCTGCAGATCGCCGCCGAGTACGGGAACAATCAGCTTCGCATGGAGCGCGCCGTGCTGAACGGCTCGGCGGGTGAGCTGGGCGCGCGCGGGACCGTGGGCCTGGGCGGCGGCCTGGACCTGGCGCTGAACTGGCGCGCCAACGGGCCGTTCCAGGCGGGGCCCGTCGAAATCGCCGGCCGGATCACCGGCGAGGGCACGGTGGACGGCTCCATCGCCTCGCCTCGCGCCGATCTGACCACGCGCATCGGCGTGCTCGACCTGGAGCGGATCGTCCTCAACAACGCCGTGATCGGCCTGACCTTTGCGGCCAACGACAAGGCCTACAACGGCTTCTTCCGCATCCGGGCGGACAGCCAGTACGGGCCGGCGCGTGGGGAGGCGGGCTTCCGCTTCGCCCAGGGCGGGATCGATCTGCGCGACGTGGACATCAACGCCGGCGGTGTGCAGGCGGCGGGGAGCGTGTCCCTGCGCAACGGCGCCCCGACGACCGCCGACTTCCGCGTGGCGGCGGGACCGGGCGCGTTCCTGTCGCGGGGGAGCGCCAACGGGGAGGTCCGCATCGTAGACGCCGGCGGCGGCCTGAGCGCGAACGTCCGGCTCAACGGCCGTGACCTGGCGTTCCGAGGCTCCAGCGCCAGTTACATCGATACGATCAGCTTCACGGCGAACGGCCCCCTGACCCGGCTGCCCTTCACCGTGGCGGCGACGGGCGCGGCGCCCCAGCCCTACCGGCTGAACGGCCAGGGGATCTACGCCCGGCAGGGCTCGGTGCAGACAATCAGCATGAACGCGGACGGCCGCGTGCGCGAGTTCGACCTGCGCACGCTGGAGCCCGCGGTGATCCGCATCGCCGGGGCGGAGCGCTCCGCACGGCTGCGCGTCGCCCTCGGCGGCGGGACGGTGAGCCTGGACGGGCGGCAGTCGGGCGAGACCGTGGATGCCCGGGCGGCCTTCCAGGGGCTGAACGTCGGCGCGGTCAATGAGGACTTCGCCGGCCAGGTGAACGGCACGGCGACCCTGGCCGGGCGAGGCGCTCGGCTGAACGGACGGCTGGACGCCCAGCTGGTGGACGCCCGCAGCCTGGACGCACCCCGGGAGCTGGCGGTCGACGGGCGGGTCCAGGCCGTGCTCAACGACAACCGACTGGCGGTGAACGCCTCGGCGACCAACCAGGCAGGGCTGCGGGCCAATGTGGACGCCGTGCTGCCGACCCTGGCTTCGGCCCAGCCGCTGCGGCTCGCGGTGAACCGGACGCAGCCGATCAGCGGCAGCTTCAACGTGGACGGCGAGCTGCGGCCGCTGTGGGACCTGTTCTTCGGCGGCGAGCGGGTGCTGGCCGGGCGGGTTCAGGCCAACGGGCGGCTCGGCGGCACGCTGAACAACTTCCAGCCGACCGGTCAGGCCTCCTTGACCAACGGCCAGTTCACCGACGGATCCACGGGGCTGGAGCTCCGGGCCCTGACGCTGCGGGCCGACCTGCAACGCAACGCCGTGCAGGTGCGGCAGCTGACGGCCAACGACGGCTCGGGCGGGACCATCAACGGCGGCGGCCAGATCAATCTGCAGCGAACCGGCGGGAGCAATTTCCGGGTGCAGCTGAACAGCTTCCGGCTGATCGACAACGAACTGGCCGAGGCGGACGCCACCGGCACGATCACGGCCACGCGCAACGCCTCCGGACAGATCCGACTGGCCGGCGACGTGCGCATCGACGAGGCGGAGATCCGGCCCAACCCGCCCACCCCCTCGGGCGTGACCCGCATCGATGTGATCGAGCGCAACAGGCCGGCCGATGTGGGGATCGTAGGACGGGAGGCGCGTCGCGCCCGCGCGAACAACACCGGGGCCGCGCCGCCTTCGCCGATCCAGCTCGCCATCAACCTGACGGCGCCCCGTCGGATCTTCGTCCGGGGACGGGGGCTCAACGTCGAGTTGGCGCTGGACGCCCAGGTCCGGGGCACGATCAACCGGCCCGACCTGTCGGGCACGGCGCGGGTGGTCCGGGGCGAGTACGAGTTCGCCGGGCGGCGGTTCGAGTTCGATCGGCGCGGGACCATCCGGCTGGACGAAACGCCCGCGGGCATCCGGCTGGACCTCGTGGCCGTGCGCGAAGATCCTACGCTGACCGCGGAGGTGCGGGTGCGCGGAACGGCGGCCCAGCCGGAGATCACGCTCACCTCGCGGCCGCAGCTGCCCCAGGACGAGATCCTCTCCCAGGTGCTGTTCGGGCGATCCGCCTCGCAACTGTCCGCCCTGGAGGCGGCGCAGCTGGCTTCGGCCTTGAGCGGACTGGCGGGCGGCGGCGGGTTCGACATCGTGGGCGGCCTGCGCGAATTCGCCGGACTGGACCGGTTGCGCTTCGCGGGCGAGGGCTCCGGCGTCACGGTGGCCGGCGGCAAATACATCTCCGACAACGTTTATCTGGAGATCATCGGCGGTGGGCGCGAAGGCGCGGCGGTGCAGGTCGAGTACCAGGTCAACCGCCGCCTTTCGATCGTCTCGCGCCTGAGCGGCGACACGCGGGTGTCCGTGCGCTACCGGCGCGAGCAGCGCTAGGCTCGGCGTTCCGGCTTGGCTTCAAGGCTGGAGGTTTCCAGGGGTTGAAACCCGGGCCCCGGCGAGGCAAGCCCGGCCTATGGAGCTTCGGCGCGACGAGCGCGATGTCATGGAAGGCGTGAGGGACCAGGGCGAGGCCCTGGTGGGGCGCGCCGTGGAATGGTGTCTAATCCCGTCCGGCAGTCGCGACCTGGACGGGCTTGCGCGGCAGTTGGGGGTTCTTGAAGCCGCTTTTGGCGGGTTGCCGGGCGAGGTGGCGCGCCGGCCCCTGGCCGCCTCAAGCGACGTGGATGGGGATGGGCGGCGGACGGAGCAGGAGCACACGGACGCCCTGCAGGTGACGGTACGGCCCCAGGCGCCGATCCAGGTGGTCCTGACCGGCCACTACGACACGGTGTACGGGCCCGAGAGCCGCTTCGGGGAGGTGCGACGCCGCGCCGACGGGGCGCTGAACGGACCGGGGATCGCCGACATGAAGGGCGGGCTCAGCGTCATGCTGGGAGCGCTGGAAGCGTTCGAGACCTGCCCGGGCTGCGAGGCGGTCGGTTACCGCGTGCTGCTCTCCCCCGACGAGGAGGTGGGGTCGCCCGCTTCGGCCCCGCTGCTGGCCGAGCTGGGACGGACGGCCCATCTTGGGATGACCTTCGAGCCTGCGGTGGGCGAGGCCGGCGTCTTGGCGTCCTCGCGGAAGGGTTCGGGCAATTTCGCCGTGGCGGTGAGCGGGCGCGCGGCCCACGCGGGGCGCGACTTCGCGGCCGGACGCAATGCGCTTGCGGCTGCGGCGCGGCTGGCGGCGGCGTTGGACGGACTCAATGGCCGCCTGGGCGGGGTGACGGTCAATGTGGCCAGGATCGAGGGCGGGGGTGCGCTGAACGTGGTCCCAGCTTCGGCCGTGGTGCGTTTCAACGTACGAGCCACGGACGAAACGGGCGGGCGCTGGGCCGAGGAGCAGATCAGCAAGGCCGTGGCGACCACGGCCCGGCAGGATGGGATCACCCTGGTGCGGCATGGGGGCTTCACACGTCCGCCGAAGCCGGTGAACGGGGCGCAGCAGGCCTTGTTCGCGGGCTTCCGAGCGGCGGGAGCGGATCTGGGCATCGAGCTGGACTGGGCCCCCTCGGGCGGGGTGTGCGAGGGCAACAATCTGTTCGCGGCGGGGCTGCCCAATCTGGACACCCTGGGCGTGCGCGGCGGGGCCATCCACAGCCTGGACGAATTCGCCTGGCCGGACAGCTTCGCGGAACGGGCGGCGCTGTCCGCGCTGGCCATGATGCGGATGGCCTCGGGCCACATCGATGCGCCCGGGATCAAGGCCATGATGGGCGCGGGCTGACGCATGCTGGTGGTGAGGCCCGCGGGGCCGGCGGATCTGGACGACCTTTACGAGCTGGCCGTGCGCTCGGGGCGGGGCTTCACCAGCCTGCCGGAGCACGAGCCGACCCTTCGCGAGCGGCTGCGGATTTCGGAGCTGAGCTTCAGCGGCGAGCTGCCGTCGCAAGAGTGCTGGTACACCTTGATGCTGGAGGATGAAGCGGAAGGGGAGGTGCTGGGCGTCAGCGGCGTGCATGCCGCCGTGGGGATCAAGCGGCCGTTCTTCTCCTTCCGAGTGGTGACCCTGGCCCAGTCGTCAAGCATCATCGGCTTGAGGTTCGACCACCGCGCGCTGGTGCTGGTGAACGAGTGCACGGGCTGGACGGAGGTGGGGAGCCTGTTCCTGAAGCCGGAACGGCGCAAGGGCGGGGCTGGGCGACTGCTGGCGCAAAGTCGATACATGCTCATCGGCGCCGAGCCGGACCGGTTCGGCGAGATGGTCCTGGCGGAGCTGCGAGGCTGGTTCGACAAGGACGACCATGCGCCCTTCTGGGAACATGTGGCCTCCAAATTCTTCCGCCTGCCTTTCGACGAGGCGGACCGGATGAGCGCCTCCACCGACGGGCAGTTCATCCTCGACCTGGCGCCGCGGCATCCCATCTATCTGGAGTTGCTGCCGGCGGCGGCTTGCGAGGCGGTGGGGCGGGTGCACGAGGACGGGGCGGCGGCGCAGGCCATGCTGGTGAGCGAGGGGTTCCGGTACGCGGGCATGGTGGACATCTTCGATGCGGGGCCCACGGTGAGCTGCCCCAAGGAGGACATCCGCACGGTCAGGGACGCGCTGGATCGAACCGTCCAGGTGGGCGAGCCCGACGAGGGCCGGACGGCCTTGCTGAGCACCGACTGCGTGAAAGGCTTCCGAGCCGTACGGGCCAAGGCGGAGCTGGTGGATGAGCAGGCTGTGATTGCGGCGGAGACGGCTGACGCCTTGAAGCTGAAACCGGGCGACCGGATCCGGGTCAAGCCATGAGCCTGTTCATAGGCGGCCGCTGGCGCGAAGGGAGCGGGGAGGGGTTCCGCTCCTGCGATCCCGCGACGGGCGAAGCTGTGTGGGAGGGGCCCGCCGCTTCGGAACGGGACGTCGCGACGGCGGTGGCGGCGGCGCGGGGCGCCTGGCGGGACTGGGCGGACCGGCCGCAGGCGGACCGGACGGAGGCGGTGCTGCGGTTCAAGGCTGCGCTTTTGGAGCGGGCCGGCGCCTTCGCCGAGGCGATCAGCCGGGAGACGGGCAAGCCGCTGTGGGAAACGAAGGCCGAGCTGGGCTCCATGGCCGGCAAGGTGGACATCTCCATCCGCGCGCAGGCGGAGCGGGCGGGGGAACGGCAAGCCCAGACCGGGTTCGGGCGGGCGGTGCTGAGGCATCGGTCGCACGGGGTGATGGCGGTGCTGGGACCTTACAACTTTCCTGGGCATCTGCCGAACGGGCATATCGTACCGGCGCTGCTGGCCGGGGACACGGTGGTGTTCAAGCCTTCGGAGGAGACGCCCTGGGCTGGCGAGCTGGCCGCGCGGTGCTGGGAGGCCGCGGGGCTGCCGGAGGGCGTCTTCAATCTGGTCCAGGGCGGGCGGGCGACGGGCGAAGCGTTGCTGGCTCAGGAGATCGACGGGCTTCTGTTCACCGGCTCGGCGGAGGCGGGCGCCATCTTCCGACGGGCGTTCGCGGACCGTCCCGAGGTGATCCTGGCGCTGGAGCTGGGGGGCAACAATCCCCTGATCGTGTGGGAGCCGGCCGATGTGGAGGCGGCCGCCGGGATCGTGATCCAGTCGGCCTTTGTGACCACGGGGCAGAGGTGCTCGTGCGCCCGGCGGCTAATCGTGAGCGAAGCGGCGGCGGAGCCGCTGATCGAGGCGGTCCGGGCCTTGGCCGGGCGGCTGGTGGTCGGGCCCTGGAATGGAGCGGAGGAGCCGTTCATGGGGCCGCTGATCTCGGTGCGGGCGACGGAAGGGGCGCGGGCGAGGGCCAGGGCGCTGAACGGGCGCGAGCTGTTGGCGACCACGGATGCGGGGCGCGGCCCAGGCTGGATGACGCCCGGGGTGGTCGACGTGACGGGCGTGGAGACGCCTGACGCGGAGATCTTCGCGCCCGTGCTGCAGCTGCGGCGGGCGGAGAGCTTCGATGAAGCCGTGGCGCTGGCCAACGACACCCGGTTCGGCCTGGCGGCGGGGCTGGTGGCGGACGACCCGGGGCTCTGGGAGCAGTTCCTGCAGCGGAGCCGGGCAGGGGTGGTCAACTGGAACCGGCCCACGACGGGGGCGGCGGGAGACATGCCGTTCGGTGGGCTGGGCGCCTCGGGCAACCACCGGCCCAGCGCCTATTACGCGGCGGATTACTGCGCCTACCCGGTGGCGAGCTTCGAGGCGGACGGGGTGCGCCCGACTCTGGGCGAGATCAAGGGACTGAGACCGTGAACGCGCCCGCCTTGGAGGCCAACGCCGATGGGCTGGTTGGCCCGACCCACTCCTTTGCGGGGCTGGCGCCGGGGAACCTGGCCAGCGAAGCGAACCGGGGGAGGGCGTCCAACCCGCGCGCCGCCTTGTTGGAGGGATTGGCCAAGATGGCCCGGCTGGCGGAGCTGGGTCTGCCCCAGTTCGTGCTGCCGCCCCATGAGCGGCCGGCGGTGTGGGCGCTCCGGCGCATCGGCTTCGAGGGCGATGAGGCGCAGGTGCTGGAGCGGGCCTGGCGCGAGGCGCCCGCCCTGGCGGCGGCGGCGAGCTCGGCTTCATCCATGTGGGCCGCCAACGCGGCCACGGTGACCCCGTCCGCCGATAGCGGCGACGGGCGGGTGCACCTGACGCCCGCCAACCTGCTGAGCCATCCCCACCGGGCGCTGGAGGCGGGCCAGACCACCCGGTCGCTCCAGGTGCTCTTTCCGGACCGGGAGCGGTTCGTGGTGCACGGCGCCTTGCCGGCCCAGCCGCACTTCGCCGACGAAGGAGCGGCCAACCATGTCCGACTGTCGGCCGACCAGGGGGAGCCGGGCGTGGAGCTGCTGGTGTGGGGGCGTGAAGCCTACCAGCCCTGGACGGGAAGGTTTCCCGCGCGGCAGACGCGGGAGGCTTCCGAAGCCATAGCGCGGCGGCACGGCTCGCGCCGGCCGGTCTTCGCCCAGCAGGGGCGCACGGCCATCGAAGGCGGAGCCTTCCACAACGACGTGGTGTCGGTGGGCACGCGGACCTGCCTGTTCCACCACGAGAGCGCCTTCGAGGACACGGCGCGCGTCTATGACGACATCCGGCGGGCGGCCGACGGGCTGTTCGAACCGGTGTTCCTGGAGGTCACGGAGGAGGAGCTGCCGCTGACCGATGTGATCAGCTCCTACCTGTTCAACTCCATGCTGGTTCAGCCGCCTGGGGAGGATCGGCTGGTGCTGGTCGCACCCGCGGAGACCTGCGAACAGCTCGGACCGTGCCGGCTGGCCAAGGGCCTTCCGGACCGAAACGGACCCATCGGGCGGGTGGAATTCATCGATGTGCGTCAGAGCATGAGCAACGGCGGAGGCCCCGCCTGCCTCCGGTTGCGCGTGGTGCTGACGCAAGCGGAGTTGGCGGCGGCGAACCCCGGGCAGCGGTTCACGGCCGCCCTGCACGACGCCCTGAGGGACTGGGGCGAACGGCGCTATCGGGAGGTGTTGACGCCGGACGAGCTGCGCGATCCGCAGTTGCTGGAGGAGAGCCGGACCGCCCTGGACGAGCTCACGGGGATGCTGGGGCTGGGCTCGGACTTCTACCCCTTCCAACGGGCGTGACCGAAGGGAGCAAGGGTGGGAGGCGCCGGTGGACCGACGACCACCACCCCATCACGGAGCGTCACCCTCGGACCAAGTCCGAGGGTGACGTTCCTTGTGGGCGCTTTGGGCGAAGGGGAGCCGGTCGGGCGGAGCGCTTGAGGGCGGACCGGCTCGTTGCCCGCCTTTCGCGTCATGAACGTCGGGGACGCGTCGTCGCGGCCTGACTCCTCCCAGTTGGACTGCTCGACAGGACCGTGTGACGAACGAGCGACGATGTGGATCCGGGCGCGGATCGGCGTCGGAAACCACCCGGAGGTGCAGGCGTTGCCCTTCCGACGGTGAAGACCGCAGATCAGTGGAGGAGCGCGTCATGGCGCATCGGGACGACACCCGCAGGCAGCAGCAGAACGGCCAGCGTCGAGGCGGCAACCGCACACACCATCAAAAAGGCGACAGCCAGACTACGGGGAAGCACGTGGCCCAGTCGGAACAGGACAAGGCCGAGCGCCAGAAGCAGGAGGCCGGGGCGGGTGAGGCGCGCGATGAGTCCGCGGCCGGATCCACGGACGCTGCGGACGCGCCGACTGGGTCCTGATCCTGCGCCGCCCGCGCTGGCCCGGCCTCAGATCCGGCTGCACGGGGACGTGGACGACGAGATGTTCAGCCTCTTCCGTCAGGCGCTGGATCGGGCGGAGGAGGGGACGGACGATCCGGTCGCGCTTGAGCTCACCACATTCGGCGGCGACGCGGACGTGGCGCGTCGGATGGCGGGAGACCTTCGCCTGTTCCGGGAGCGTACCGGAAGGCGCCTGATCTTCTTAGGCAGGACGACCGTCTATTCGTCCGGGATCACGGTGATGGCGGCCTTCCCGCCCGCTGATCGGTGGCTGTCGCGCGAGACCACCCTGCTGATTCACGGTCGGAGCCTGGCGAAAACGCTGGAGCTGTGCGGCCCCCTAGCGCTGGAGCGCGCAAGGGTCCAGGCGATCCTGTCCGAGATCGACGTGGGCCTCCGGCTCGAGCGGGACGACTTCGAACAGCTGGTCGAAGGGACGGGCGTGGGCTTGGTGGAGGTGCTCGAGCGAGCCCCGGCCAACTGGTACCTACAAGCCCCTGAAGCCCTGGCCCGCGGGTTGATTTCCGGCGTGGTTTGAGGCGCTGGGTCCAGGTCTCGGGGTGGGGTCTTGGTGCCCGCACCGCGAGTTCGGGATGAAAGACCGACATCGCCGCCCTTCAGCGCCTTGGCCGATCTCCAGCCCGGCTTGGACCTCGGAAGGCCCCTGTCCAGAACCGGGCGGCGCGCGGCCGCCCTACTCAGCCGCCTGTTGCTTGCCGTGAGCGTAGGCCTGGGTGCCGCGGGTGATCACGCGATCGTTCGGCAGGATGGCGTCGACCGGCAGGTCCGGCGCGGTCTTGAGGCGGGCGTAGAGGGGGCCGAAGTCCTGGAGCGTGTCGGCCAGCAGCTGGTCCAGGCCGTCGATCACGAAATAGACCTGCTGGAAGTCGTCGATGCGGTAAAGGGTGCGCATCACGCGCTCGAGGTCGAAGCCCAACCGGTTGGGGGAGGGGTCCTCGAGCGCAAAGATGGACTCGGCGCGGCTGGAGACGATGCCCGCGCCGTAGATGCGCAAGCCCCCGGCGGTGTTCATCAGGCCGAACTCGACGGTGTACCAGTACAGGCGCGCGAGTTGGTGGAGCTGACCGCTGCCCATGGCGCGCAGCCCGCCCTGGCCGTAGGCGGCCATGTAGTCGGCGAAAACGGGGTCGGTCAGCATGGGAACGTGACCGTAGACGTCGTGGAAGACGTCCGGCTCCTGCAGATAATCGAGCTGGGAGGCCGCGCGGATGAAATTGCCCGCCGGGAAGCGGCGGTTCGCCAGGTGGTCGAAGAAGACGTCGTCGGGCACTAGGCCCGGGACGGCGACCACGCTCCAACCGGTGAGCTTCTGCAGGCGTTCGGAGATGCGGCGGAAGTCGGGGATGCCCTGGCCGCGCAGGTCCAGCGCGTCCAGGCCGTGAATGAAGGCGTCGGCGGCGCGGCCGGGCAGGACGGAAGCCTGGCGGTCGTAGAGGGTGAGCCAGGTCTGGTGTTCCTCGGGCGTGTAGGCGTCCCAGCCCTGATCGATGGTCCAGTCGGCGGCGGCGCCCTCGGGGCGCTCCAGCGTGGTGCTCATGGCGACGGCCTCCCTGCGTGTGAGGAGAGCGTTATAGGACCGCGCCGGTTGCATGGCCACGACGCAGCTCGGTAGGATGGGGCGAAAGGCCAGCGGGCGGATGCGCACGCAAGGCTGCGGAGTTGGGATGGCCGAGGGCCAAGGAAGTGGAGCCGTCCCGGTTGGGACGCACGTCGTAAGGGGGGCGGGACCGCCGGCCCCAAGCGCCGCGGGCGGCCGCGGCGGCCGGACGCGGCCTCAGGCCTATGCGGCCCTGGATCTGGGCACCAACAACTGCCGGTTGCTGATCGCCACCCCTGCAGGGCAAGGTTTTCGGGTGATCGACGCCTTTTCGCGGGTGGTGCGGCTGGGCGAGGGCATGGGGGCCACGGGGCGGCTGTCGGATGCGGCCATGGACCGCGCGGTCGCGGCGCTGGGCGCCTGTGCGGAGAAGGTGCGGCGGCGGCAGGTGGCGGGCCTCAAGGCCGTGGCGACCCAGGCCTGCCGCGCGGCCGGCAACGGGGCGGAGTTCGTGGCGCGGGTGGCCAGGGAGACGGGCATCCGGCTGGAGGTGATCAGCCCGCGGGAGGAGGCCCGGCTGTCGGTGGCGGGCTGTCGGAACTTGCTGGACCAGCGCGCGGAGGCGGCGCTGGTGCTGGACGTGGGCGGGGGCTCCACGGAGCTCTCCTGGTTGGACCTGCGGCGGGGCACGGGACCGGGGGCGATGCGGGCCTGGCTGTCCATCCCCGTGGGCGTGGTGAGCTTGGCCGAGCGTTTTCCGGAACAGGCCGATCGAGACGCCTGGTTCGAGACGATGGTGGCCGCCGTGCGGGCGGAGCTGAAGGCCTTCCCCCACGCGGAGGGGATGCGGCCAGCCTTTGCGGATGGGCGCGCCCAACTGGTGGGGACCTCAGGCGCGATCACCAGCCTGGCCGGGATGCACCTGGGGCTGGCGCGCTATGATCGAGCGCGGGTGGACGGGCTGTGGCTGACGGACGCGGACTGTCGGACAGCGGCCGCGCGCTTGCTGTCCCTGGACACGGCGGGGCGCGCGGAGGAACCCTGCATCGGCGCCGATCGGGCCGATCTGGTGCTGGCGGGGGCGGCGATCCTGGAAGCGGTGCAGCGGGAGTGGCCCTGCCGCCGAGTGCGCGTGGCGGACCGGGGACTGCGGGAAGGCTTGCTGCTGGCCATGATGTCCGAGGGTGGCGAGGCGGGGCGCAGACGCCGCCGGTCCCGATCGTGAGCGACGAGGGGGAGGAGCCCAAGCGGCGGCTGGTGCGCGCGCCGACCGGCGGCGATCCGCGCGGGCGGCAGCAGAGCCAGCGGCTGAAGACGGCCAAGATGCGCACGCCGTCGCAGCAGCATTGGCTGCAGCGACAGATCGACGACCCCTATGCGGCTGCGGCGCGGGCCGCGGGCTATCGTTCCCGGGCGGCGTTCAAGCTCAAGGAGATGGATGACCGGTTCGGCTTTCTGAAGCGGGGAGCCAAGGTGGTCGACCTGGGCTGCGCGCCGGGCGGCTGGATCCAAGTGGCTCTGGAGCGCGGGGCGAGCGCGGTGGCGGGGGTGGACCTGCTGCCCGTGCCGGCGCTGCCGCCGGCGCAGATCATCCAGGCCGACTTCAGCGACCCCGCCACGTGGCCGGAGCTGATCCGGTTGCTGGGCGGGGCGCCGGACGTGGTGCTCTCCGACATGGCGCCCAACACCGTGGGCCACCGTGAGACGGACCACCTGCGCATCATGGGACTGATCGAACAGGCGGCCGCGTTCGCCGAAGGCGTGCTCAGGCCGGGCGGAACCTTCGTGACCAAGAGCTTCCAGGGCGGGGGGTCGGGGGAGATGATGGCCGCCTTGAAGCCCAGGTACGAGACGGTGCGCAATGTGAAGCCGCCGGCCAGCCGCTCGGACAGCTCGGAGGTGTACTTGGTCGCGCTGGGATTTCGGAAGTGAACTGGTCAGATTAGGTGACCATATCCTCACCGGAGGGTCTGGGCTGATGAGCCGGGTCGAAACCATCAACGCCACTGAATTCAAGGCGAAGTGTCTGGGACTGCTGGATCGCGTGAGCGGGCGGGAGTTGGAAAGGCTGGAGATCACCAAGCGGGGACGCCTCGTGGCGGTGGTTACGCCTCCGCCGGAGACCCCCGGAGAGAACTGGATCCAGGAGCTTCAAGTTCGCATGCGCGGGCGCACGCACATACCCGAGGATTGGGACCTGACAGCGCCGATCTTCGAGGGCGAAATCAACCCCGACCCGGACGGTCTGCTGGATAGATGAACGGCTACCCGCTGGACACGCTGCTCCTGGACACCAACGCCCTGATCTGGCTCGCAACAGGTGCGCTGGGCGCCGGGCCGCTGAAGGTGGTTGGGGAGAGTGCGGTGACCGGGAGGATCCTCGTGTCCACGGCTTCGGCTTGGGAGATTGGTCTGTTGCATCGCAGACGCTGCAACGGGGCCGGCCCTCCCTCTTCAGCCCTGATCCGGACCGCTGGTTCCGCGACATCATGCTGGGATCGGCGTTACGAGAGACGCCCCTCACAGCCTCGACCGCCGTCAGCTCCAGCTTGTGCCCGATCCCTTCCACGATGATCCCGGGGACCGCTTCATCGTGGCCACTGCGCGCGAAATGGGCGCCGCGGTGATGACCCGCGATCGCGCCATCCTCGACTATGCGGCCGCTGGGCATGTGCGAGCGGTGGCGTGTTGAACGGGAGGCCGCTATAGCCGAGCCGCAAAACGGAGGCTCCGGATGGAGATTCGCGAAGGGCTGACCTTCGATGACGTTTTGCTGGAGCCGGGGCCCTCGGAGGTGACTCCGGGGGAGACGGACGTCTCCACTCAGCTGACGCGCGGAATCAGGCTGAACATACCGCTGCTGTCCTCGGCCATGGACACGGTCACGGAAGGGCGGCTGGCCATCGCCATGGCGCAGTCCGGAGGGCTGGGCGTCATTCACCGCAATCTTTCGGCCGAGGAGCAGGCCGAGCAGGTGCGTGCGGTGAAGCGGTATGAGAGCGGGATGGTGATCAATCCGATCACCATCCATCCGGACACGCCGCTCACCGAGGTCCGTGCGATCACGGAGCGCCGGCGCATCAGCGGCTTTCCCGTGGTCGAGCGAGGTTCGGGCAAGCTGGTCGGCATACTGACCAACCGCGACATGCGGTTCGAGACGGACCTGAACCGACCGGCGTCGGAGGTGATGACGCGCGAGAAGCTGGTCACCGTACGCGAAGGCGTAGGGCAGGACGAAGCACGCGCGCTTTTGCAGCGTTGCCGGATTGAGCGGCTGATCGTGGTGGACGACGAGGGTCGGGCGGTCGGGCTGGTGACCGTGAAGGATATCGAAAAGGCCCAGGCCTTCCCCATGGCCGCCAAGGACGAGCAGGGACGGCTTCGCGTGGGCGCGGCCTCCACCGTGGGCGACGCCGGCTTTGAACGCTCCATGGCGTTGGTGGACGCCGGTGTGGACGTGGTGGTGATCGACACGGCGCACGGCCACTCCGTCCACGTCGGCGAGGCGGTGCGGCGGGTGAAGCGCGAAACCAACCGCGTTCAGGTGATCGCCGGGAATGTGGCGACCTATGAGGGGGCGCGGGCCCTGATCGACGCGGGGGCGGATGCGGTCAAGGTGGGGATCGGGCCAGGCTCGATCTGCACCACGCGGATCGTGGCGGGCGTGGGCGTACCGCAACTGACGGCCGTGGCGGAGGCGGCGCGCGCGGCGGAGGGCACGGGCGCTGCGGTGATCGCCGATGGCGGCATCAAGTACAGCGGCGACCTGGCCAAGGCGATCGCCGCAGGGGCGTCCACGGCCATGCTCGGGAGCCTGTTCGCAGGCACCGAAGAGGCCCCGGGCGAGGTGTTCCTCTTCCAGGGGCGGTCGTACAAAAGCTATCGCGGCATGGGGTCGGTCGGCGCCATGGCGCGCGGCTCGGCCGATCGGTACTTCCAGAAGGAAGTGGCGGACAGCCAGAAGTTCGTACCGGAGGGAATTGAGGGTCAGATGCCCTACAAGGGACCGATCGCGGCGGTGATCCACCAGCTTGTGGGGGGGCTGCGGGCCTCAATGGGCTATGTCGGAGCCGGCAGCATCCCGGAGTTGCAACAGCGGGCGCGCTTCGTGCGGATCACGGGAGCGGGGCTGCGCGAAAGCCATGTGCACGACGTGCAGATCACGCGCGAGGCGCCGAACTACCAGCCTTCGAGGGGGTGAGGTGACCGAGGCGCAGGTCAAGGCGGACGTGCTGGCCCTCGCCAGCGCCGTGCCCGCTGGGCGGGTGGTGACCTATCGCGCGATAGCCGGATGGCTGGAGGTCTCGCCGCGACAGGTGGCCTATCTGCTGGGGCAGCTCACGCCGGAGGAGGCGGACGCCGCGCCGTGGCACCGGGTGGTGGGCGACGAAGGCTGGCTGGGCGCGGTCAAGGTGGACAGCTCCGGACGGTCGCAGGAGGAGCGGCTGGCCGAGGAAGGCGTGGCCGTGGCCGAGGGACGGGTCAGCCGCTTCGAGGCGGTGGAGATTCCGGTGGCTGAGCTCCAGAGTGGGGTGAGCCGCGGGGAGCCGCTCGAGGGCGCGGCCGACTGGCGGGAGCCCTAGCCCGTGGCCGCTGAACTCGAGCTTTTGGGACTGGCCGTGATCATCGGCCTGCTTCACCTGTTCTGGGCGGCGGCGGAGAGCCAGGCCCAACGGGGCTACCGGTGGGCGGCGGGACCGCGGGATGAGCCTCGAGCGGTGACCGGCCGGGCGGCGCGTCTGAACCGGGCCTTCGCCAATTATCTCGAGACCTTGCCCTTGTTCGCCGCCGCCGTGGGAGCGGCCGCTGCGGGCGATCAGCTGGGCGGGCTGACCTTCTGGGGCGCGCACGCCTATGTCTGGTCGCGAGCCTTGTATGTGCCGGCCTATGCGTTCGGCTGGCCGGCGCGTCCGCTGCTGTGGTTCATCAGCATCGGCGGGCTGAGCGCGGTCACCGCCGCCATCTTCGTTTGAAGCGGGTTCGATGACGCCGGGGGCGCGGCTGGCGGCCGCCGCCGAAGTGCTGGACCGGATCGCCGCCTCCCGGGCCCCCGCGGAGCAGGTGCTCAAGGAATGGGGCCGAGCGAACCGCTACGCCGGCTCGGGCGATCGGCGGGCGATCGGCGAGCTGGCGTTCCGGTGCCTGAGGAACCGCGCGCGGCTGGCGGACGCGGGGGGCGCGGAGGACGGGCGCACGCTCGTGCTGTGGTCGCTGCGGCTGCTGGACGGGAGGGAACCTGAGGAAATCGAGAGGCTGTTCTCGGGAGCAGGCTATGCGCCGGCGGCGCTGAGCGATGCGGAGCGGACCCGGTTGAGCGCGATGGAGGTCGGGGCGGAAGCCAGCCTGCCAGGGTTCGTGGAAGCCGATTTCCGGCGGCGGTTCGGCGCGAACTGGGCGCGGGAGGCGGAAGCGCTGATCGCGACGCGGGCGCCGGTGGACGTGCGGGTGAACGGGAGCGATCGGGAGGCGGTCGCGGGCGAACTGCGGGCCGCAGGGTTGGCGGCCCAGAAGACGCCCTGGTCGGCCTGGGGGTTGCGGCTGCCGGCGGGGTCGGATGTGCAGCGAACGGGCGCCTGGCGCGAAGGACGGATAGAGGTCCAGGACGAGGGCTCCCAACTCGCGGCGGCGCTGGCGGGGGCTCGGCCGGGAGCGCTGGCCGTAGACTACTGCGCGGGGGGCGGAGGAAAGACGCTGGCGCTGGGGCAGCAGCTCCAAACCACCGCTCATTCCCGCGAAAGCGGGAACCCAGGTGTTTTTCGGTCAGGCGGGGGTGGGGAGGCGAAAAGCCTGGGCCCCCGCTTTCGCGGGGGTGAGCGGAATGAAAGAGTAGGTTCCGGCGGCCCGGAGAAAGGTGCGCTGATCGCCTGCGACGTGAGCGCGGCGCGGCTGGACGCGATCCGGCCCAGGCTGGCGCGGTCGAGGGTGGAGGCGGAGCTGCGGCTGCTCGGGCCGGGGGGCGAGGGGGTCGAGGACCTGGAGGGGCGGGCGGACTTGGTGTTCGTGGATGCGCCGTGTTCGGGCTCGGGGACCTGGCGGCGGCGGCCGGAGGCGGCTTGGCGTCTGAGCGAGCCGGAGGTGGAGCGGTTCCATGCCCTGCAGGTCGCGATCCTAGGGCGCGCGGCGAAGCTGGTCCGGCCGGGCGGGCGGCTGGTCTATGTGACCTGCTCGGTGCTGGGGCGCGAGAACGAGGACAGCGCGGCGGGGTTCGCCGAGGGGCATGGGGCGTTCCGGCCCGTGCCGGTTGCGGAGGCGGCCCGGCAGGCGCCGGGGCTGACGGAAGCCGGGCGGGCGCGGCTCGCCGAGCTGGCCGGCGGCGCGCACCAGATGCAGCTCACGCCCGCGCGGACGGGCACGGACGGGTTCTTCGTCGCCCTGTGGGAGCAGGGAAGCGGATGAACGTCGGCCGACGACCCGTTCTTGGAGCCTTGTCGAATGTTTTGCGACGGCGCCGGCCGGCAGCACCAGCCCGGTGATGTGCGAAAGCCCGCCCTTCCCCCTTCGGGGGAGAAGGGCTTAGAGGAGCGCCCTCCAACGTTTGTGGTGATCTCCGAGTGATCGACGTGCCTCCCCCTGAACCCAACCACGAGCGCGTCCTCATCGTCGACTTCGGGTCGCAGGTGACGCAGCTGATCGCGCGACGGGTGCGGGAGAGCGGGGTGTACTGCGAGATCACGCCCTTCGACAAAGCCGAGGCCTATCTGGACACGTTCCGGCCCAAGGCGGTGATCCTGTCGGGGGGGCCGTCGTCGGTGACGGAAGCGGACTCGCCCCGGATCGGGACCAAGGTGTTCGAGATCGGCGTGCCGGTGCTGGGCGTCTGCTACGGCGAGCAGCTGATGTGCGACCTCTTGGGGGGGCGGGTCGAGGCCGGTCATCATCGAGAGTTCGGGCGCGCGGAGATTGTTATCGCGCGGGAGACTCCCTTGTTCGCCGGCGTGGGCGCGGTGGACCATCGCGAGCCGGTGTGGATGAGCCATGGAGACCGGGTGGTCGCCATCCCCGACGGCTTCGAGGTGCTGGCGACCTCGGCGGGCGCGCCGTTCGCGGCCATCGGCGACGAGGAACGCAAGTTCTACGGCGTGCAGTTCCACCCGGAGGTGGCGCACACGGCCCAGGGCGCGGCCATACTGAAGAACTTCACCCACGCCATCGCCGGGCTGGGCGGCGACTGGACCATGGCGGCCTTCCGGGACGAGGCCGTCCAGCGGATCCGGGCCCAGGTGGGCGACCGGCGGGTGATCTGCGGCTTGTCGGGCGGCGTCGACTCGGCGGTCGCGGCCGTGCTGATCCACGAGGCCATCCGCGACCAGCTGACCTGCGTCTTCGTGGATACCGGGCTGCTGCGGGGGGGCGAGGCCGAGGAGGTGGTGGGCCTGTTCCGGGGGCACTATAACATCCCCCTGGTGCATGTGGACGCCTCGGCCGAGTTCCTGGGGGCGCTGGCCGGCGTCAGCGAGCCGGAGGCCAAGCGCAAGGCGATCGGGCGGGTGTTCATCGAGGTGTTCGACCGCGAGGCGGGCAAGCTGGGCGGGGCCGACTTCCTGGCCCAGGGAACGCTCTATCCGGACGTGGTGGAAAGCGTGTCGGCGCGGGGCGGGCCCAGCGCGGTGATCAAGAGCCACCACAACGTCGGCGGCCTGCCCGAGCGCATGAAGATGAAGCTGGTCGAGCCTCTGCGCGAACTGTTCAAGGACGAGGTCCGGGCGCTGGGCCGCGAATTGGGCCTTCCCGGGGCCTTCGTGGGCCGGCATCCCTTCCCCGGGCCGGGGCTGGCGATCCGCATACCGGGCGAGGTCACGCCCGAGCGGGTGGCGGTGCTGCAAAAGGCCGATGCGATTTGGCTGGAGGAGATCCGGACGGCGGGGCTGTACGACAAGATCTGGCAAGCCTTTGCGGTGCTGCTGCCGGTCAAGACGGTAGGCGTCATGGGGGATGCGCGCACCTATGAAGAGGTTTGCGCCGTGCGGGCGGTGACCAGCACGGACGGGATGACGGCCGACTTCTTCGAGTTCCCCTGGGCGGTCCTGGGCCGGGCGGCCACCCGGATCGTCAACGAGGTGCGAGGCGTCAACCGGGTCGTCTACGATGTGACCAGCAAGCCGCCGGGCACGATCGAATGGGAGTGAGCTGAGGTCGTTCGCCGACCAACGCGGACCTTCGCCGAACCACTCTCAAAGCGTCGTCTTGAGACAGATCCCGTTCGCCCCTGCATGCTGACGTCAACGCCGAGCGAAGGTCCGAACGACAGCGGCTGGGCAGGCGGGCCGGCCTCCCTCGCCAGCCCTGACCCTGGATCACATCGACAAGGCTTGGTTGGCGGACCGATGGTCGCGGCGCTGGATCAAGCGTCCCGGTTTCGGGTTCTAAGACGCAGGGAGGCGGCTGTTTGTGAGTGCCCATCTGAACCGCGTCTCGACGGCCGTTCCGCCGAACGATGTCCACCGGACGTTTGTGGATTTCGCAGGGGGGCTTCTGGAGGGCGGGCGGAGCCGACCTGTCTTCGAGCGATTGGTCCAACGCAGTCAGATCGACCACCGCTGGTCGGTGCTGACGCCCGCGGGTGGCGGCCGGCCGGATGTGCTGGACGCGGAAGGGGTGTATCGGCGGGGGGGCTTTCCCTCCACGGCCGACCGTATGCGGCTATACGAACGCTTCGCCGTGGGTCTCGCCGTACAGGCCGTTGCGGGCCTGAAGCTGGGGGACGGCGCCCGGGCCGTCACTCATCTCATCGCCGTGTCCTGCACCGGCCTGTCTGCTCCGGGGCTCGATCTGCAGCTGGTCGAGCGCTGCGGCCTCGACCCGTCCGTTGAGCGCACGGTGGTGGGTTTCATGGGCTGCTATGCGGCGGTCAATGCGCTCAAGCTGGCGCGGCACATCGTACGCTCCGAGCCCCGGGCGCGCGTGCTGGTGGTCAGCGTCGAGCTCTGCACCCTGCACCTCCAGGAAACGAGCGATCTGGAGCAGGTCCTGAGCTTCCTGGTGTTCGGCGACGGCTGCGCCGCAGCGCTGGTCTCGGGCGACAGGGTGGGACTCTCGCTGGACCGGTTCCACGCCGCCCTGCTCCCCGAAGCGGCCGAACAGATCACCTGGACCGTGGGCGACCAGGGCTTCGACATGTTCCTCTCGGGCCAGGTGCCGGCGTCGGTCGGAACCGCGCTCCGTATCGGCCGCGAGCAGATCCTGGACGGCGTGGCCATTGAGGACATGGATCTCTGGGCCGTGCATCCCGGCGGGCGCTCGGTGCTCGACGCCGTGGAGACCACGCTGGGATTGCCGCCCGCGGCCCTGGCCGCTTCGCGCGAGGTGCTGCGCGAGTTCGGCAACATGTCCTCCGCCACCCTCCTCTTCGTGCTGGAGCGGCTCATGCAGCGGGCGGAGCCCGCCGAGCGCGGCTGCGCCATGGCCTTCGGCCCCGGGCTGACGGCCGAAACCCTGCTCTTCACCGTCGCCGGCCCATGAAACGCGACTTCTCCCGGCGCTCGGAGGAGACCGAGCTGATGGACGCCGAGGATGTCGATTACACGACCTTTCGCGACTGCCTGCGGGACTTGGCCAAGGTCAATGTGGTGACCCTGGGCCATCGGCCGACCCTGGCCTTTCTGGAAGCGCTGCGCCGAAAGGGCCGGTTCAAGCATGGGGGGGCGGTCCGGATCCTTGATGTCGGCAGCGGATATGGCGACCTGCTGCGGGCGGTCGATCGCTGGGCGGCGCGGCGCGGGCTGAATGTCCAACTCACGGGCGTGGACCTGAACCCCTGGTCCGCCCAGGCGGCGCGAGAGGCGACAAGGCCCGGACGCCCGATCGAGTGGATCACGAGCGACGTGTTCGACCACGCAGGGCGCGCCGACGTCATCGTGAGCTCGCTCTTCACCCACCACCTGGACGATGCCCACGTGGTCCGGTTCCTCCGCTGGACGGAGGACCGGGCCGAACTCGGCTGGTTCGTCAACGACCTGCACCGCCACCCTCTTCCCCATGCAGTGTTCGGGCCGCTGGCGGCCGCTTTTCGCTGGCACCGGTTTGTCCGGCACGACGGCCCGGTCTCGATCGCCCGCGCCTTCGTCCCGAACGACTGGAGGGGGCTGCTGCAGGCGGCGGAAACGCCCGGCTCCATCCACTGGCGCTTCCCATTTCGCCTCTGCGTCAGCCGGATGAAGCCGAACTGATGGCGGAAATCCTGGTGATCGGCGGCGGACTGGCCGGAGCCGCCGCCGCCGCCCACCTCGCGCGGCGCGGACGAGACGTCCTGCTGCTCGAGCGCGAGCCCGGGGCCCACGACAAGGTCTGCGGCGAGTTCCTGAGCTATGAAGCCCAGGATTACCTAAGCCAGCTAGAGGTTGACCCGGCGGCGCTGGGCGCCGTGCCCGTCACGTCGGTGGTGGTCGCACGTGGGCGATCGCGCAAAGCCTCGCCGCTCCCTTTCACAGCGCTCAGCCTGTCGCGCCGAGTGCTGGATGAGGCGATGCTGGAGCGGGCGATGCACGCGGGGGCCAAGGTCCGGCGCGGGGTGCGCGCCACCACCCTGCAGCGCCACGGGCCGGACTGGGCGGTCAGTGTCGAGGACGGTCCGGCGCTGACCGCGCGCCACGTGTTTCTGGCGACCGGCAAGCACGACCTCCGGGGCTGGAGACGTCCGCCGGGGACGCAGTCGGACCTGCTGGGCTTCAAGATGTACTGGCGCCTGCAACACCCCGGAGCGCTCGACGGAAGGGTGGAGCTGCATCTGTTTCCGGGCGGCTACGCGGGCCTGGAGATGGTGGAGGGGGAGCGGGCCAATCTCTGCCTGGTGGTGCGCAAGAGCACCTTCTCAGGCCTGGGCGGGCGCTGGGGGGCTTTGCTCGGCCATCTGCACGAGACCTGCCCGGGACTGGCGGCGCACCTGAGTCGGGGTGTCCCCTGCGCCGCCAAGCCGCTGGCCGTCGCCGCCACTCCCTACGGCCTCGTCCAGGAGCGGAGCGAAGGCGTGTGGCGGCTCGGCGACCAGGCGGCCGTGATCCCGTCCTTCACCGGGGAGGGCATGTCCATCGCGCTGCACAGCGCGCGTCTCGCAGCCGAATTCTTCGGCCTGGGGCGCGACGCCCAGGCTTTCCAACGAAGGTTGGCCAGGGACGTGCGCGGTCAGGTGCGGCGCGCGACCCTGGCTTCCCGGGCGCTGGTGGCGCCCTTTCCCCAAGCGGTGGTCGGCCGCATGCTCAGTCCCCCGCTCATGCGCTTGCTGCTCCGCGAGACACGGATCGCCCGAGCCGTGCGGATCGAGGGATAGCCGAGGGTTCGCCGACACCGCCGTGCGCTTGGGGGGGAGGCGCTTGGGGTGCGACCGCGTCAAAACACGCGCAGGGGGCGGCCATGCTCACCGACCGGGCGACTGGCTAAGGGGCCTTTCGCCCGATACCTTGGCGCGGCGCCGGGGCCGATGGGGTGGAGGTTCCACCACGTTAGGGCATTGCGTGCGCTGACCTTGGGTGCCGGCGATGACACGACCTCTTGCGGCGGCGGGCGTGAACCTCTCAAGGGCGCCTCGCCGGGCGGGAGTTGCGGTCCAGGCCTGCGCTGCGGCCCTGCTCCTGTCCGCCTGCGCCGGAGGGCCGACGCTGCCGCCGGAGTCCGGTTTCGGCCCGCGGCCGCAGCTCCCGCCCCCGCGGACGACGCCGATCCCGACCGTGAAAGTCGCGTCCGCGGTCGGCTGGCCCGCAGGACGCACGCCGGTACCGGCGGGGGGCTTCGCCGTGGCGCCCTTCGCCGCCGGCCTGGATCACCCCCGCTGGCTTTACGTCCTGCCGAACGGCGACGTGCTGGTGGCCGAAACGAACCGTCCGCCCAAGCGGTCTCGCGGCGGCGTGAGGGCCTTCTTCATGAAACGCTTCATGAAGAAGGCGGGGGCGGGCGTGCCGAGCGCAAACCGCATCACCCTGCTGCGGGACGCCGATGGCGATGGCAGTGCGGAGATCCGCTCCCCCTTCCTCGAGGGCCTCTTCTCGCCTTTCGGCATGGCGCTGGTCGGGAACGACTTCTACGTCGCCAATGCGGACGCCGTGGTCCGCTTCCCTTATGAGCCTGGGGCGACGCGGATCACGGCCCCGGGCGTCAAGGTGGCCGACCTTCCCGGAGGTCCGATCAACCACCACTGGACCAAGAGCCTGGTCCCAAGCCGTGACGGGACCAAGCTCTACGTCGGCGTGGGGTCGAACAGCAATGTCGCCGAACACGGCATGGCGGCCGAAGAGCGTCGCGCCGCCATTCTCGAAGTCGACCGCGCCACTGGGGCCACCCGGGTCTTCGCCTCCGGCCTGCGCAATCCGGTCGGCCTGGACTGGAACCCCGCGACAGGCCGGCTTTGGGCGGCCGTGAACGAGCGTGACGAACTCGGGGACGATCTGGTTCCCGACTACATGACATCCGTCCAGGAGGGCGGCTTCTACGGCTGGCCCTACAGCTATTACGGCCGGCACGTGGACGCGCGGGTGAAACCGCAGCGGCCCGACCTCGTCGCGCGCGCGCTCGTCCCCGACTACGCCCTTGGCGCCCACACCGCCTCCCTCGGGTTGGAGTTCTACGATGGCGGGCTGTTCCCGCCGCGATACCGCGGCGGCGCGTTCATCGGCCAGCATGGCTCCTGGAACCGCTCCATCCCGAGCGGCTACAAGGTGATCTTCGTGCCCTTCCGCGACGGCCGTCCGGCGGGACCGCCGGAAGATGTGCTCACCGGCTTTCTGGATGCGGCGGGCCAGGCGCAGGGTCGGCCGGTCGGCGTGGCCGTGGATGGGGGCGGGGCCTTGCTGGTCGCCGACGATGTGGGGAACGTCGTCTGGCGGGTCACGCCGAGCGTCGGGGTTCAGGCCGGATCCCCGGAGCCGCAGCCGGAGATTTCACGATCACAATGATCGCCGGCATGCTCGACCGATCTACGCCAGGGATCGGCGGCTGAGATCGCGCGACCTGCTGTAGCTCCTCAATTGTCGACCTCGCGCCGTGCGTGGACAAGCTGCCGCGGGCGGAACGCTCGGTTCGGGGAGGCTGGCAGTGAGCACTGTGTCAGGCAGAGCGGGCGAGGCGAATGTCGACCTCTCGCTCGACATAGCGCCATTCCTCGCTCGCGCGGAGGCGGGCGACCAGTTCGTCGAAAGCGGCCTCGTGCTCCGGCGCGAACTCGAACCAGGTGAGGAAATCGAACGGCTCGCCCAGCTCGCGGCTGTGATGGAGGCGGCGTGCGATGCGGGGAAGATACTCGAGGCCGATCGAAGTATGGCGCGAGCGCTCCTCGTAGATGGCGCGGCGCTCGTCCTGTGGCAGCGCCCACCATGCTGCGGATTTGGATATGGGAATGAGAGCGGCGCGACTGGCCTCCGGACGACCAAGTGGCGGCTGCAGGGCAGCGAGGCGGGCCGCCTCGTCAGCCGTCGTGTAGCGCAAATGGCTGAGGACGCCCCGCAAGCTCCACCCGGACTGGGGGTCGGGCAGGGCGGGGCCGATTCCGATGGAGACTCGCTCGGTCGGCGGAAGCGGCGCGCCGGCGACGTCGCGGAGATCCTTGACCCTCCACTCGCCGTGGCGCCCGGCGGTGAAGTGAACGAGAGCGCGGGCATGGTCGAGCATTCGGCGTCCTGGATCGGGTCGTACTGTTTCGAGCGTAGCGGCCTCGCCGAAGGCGATGGTATGCTACGAGCTTCCGCCACGATGACACCCGGCGCGGCAGCGGGGAGCACCGGCGTCGGCCGACTGGCCCTCGCGGGCGTTCGATGTCGAACGGCTGCTTGGTCGTACGGGTAGGACAAGGCCCTCTCCCTCGCGAGGGAGAGGATCAAAAGGGCGGCAGCTTACTGGACCGAACCCACGACTTCGGGCTTGGTCGCCATGTAGGCGGTCACCAGTTCGTTCTTCTCGCGCTCGGGCACGCTGTAGTAGTCCAGCGCACGGACGATTTCGGCCCCGACCTCGTCGAACTCCTCGGAGGTGAGGCGCAACTGCTTGTGGGCTTCATGCAGCGACAAGCCGGTGTATGTGTGAGGTCCCCCCGTCAGCGCCGCCAGCCAGATCGTGCGCCCGAACTTCAGACCAGGCAAACGGGTCTCGCTCTGCGTCTCGTTCCACGCCTTCAAGGCGGGGTTTTGGTTGAGTTTCGGGTTGAGGAGGATTTCGTTGCTGAATCGCTCGACAACCCCGGCGATGGCGTAGATGCCGCCGACGCGTTCGTACAGGCTCTGCTCGGGGACGGAAACATCGGTCATCGCTTCGCCTTTTCGGCGTCAGGGCTGGCGGACCCTTCGCCCGCATCGGTTGGATGCTCCGATAAGGGAAACGTTCCTCGAAAGATGAACCCGGACGACAGGCCCAAGTCAGGAGGCCGAATGAGCTTCCAGCAACTCCAGAACGGCCTCGGATTGTCGCGTGAGCTTCGTCCCTTCCGGCGTGACCACGATCGGGCGTTCCACCAAGATCGGATGCGCCACCATGGCGTCCAGTATCTCGCCGTCGCTCACCGCTGAACCGAGCAGGCCGAGCTCGGCCGCGGGCCAGCCCTTCTGCCGGAGGATGTCACGCGGTCGGGCCGACATGGCCCTGAGTAGCGCCTCGAGTTCAGGGCGCGTCCAACCGGCCTCGAGATACTCGACCACCGTCGGCTCGTAGCCGGCGGCCCGTATGGTCGCCAGCGTGTTCCGCGAGGTCCCGCAGGCTGGACTGTGAAAGATCGCTTCCTGCGAGCAGAGCCGTGCGAGGCTTCGGCTTGAGGATTGGGAGCACAACAGGCTCCCTGGGAGGACCGGAGCCGCGTTGGGTCCAAAGAGGACTGGATGGGCCGGCTCTTGCGAGCCGACCCATCGCGCTGGCGCCAGCGCCTCCTCTGCCGGGGGCCGGGCGGGGGAGGCCCGGAGATGCGGAGGAGCAGATCAGATCTACTTCGCCGCCACGACCATCCGTCCGGTCATGCCGGGGTGATAACGGCAGTAGTAGTTGACCAAGCCCGTCTTCCTGACGACCGTTCGCGCGCTCTTGCCGGGCGCGAGATCGACGTCGAAGCTCCTGTCGCGCGCGGTCGCCGTGTGCTGGAAGATGTCCTTGTTCACCCACACGATGACGTCGCCGACGCGGACCCCGGTGGGCGCCTTGGCGAACACCATCTTGTCCATGACCACCGTATGCACGGTCGGCTTGGCGGCCGCGCTCGACGGGAGAGCCAGCGGAGTCAGCAACATCGCCGCCGTAAGGGCGCTGGTGCGGAACGCGACTCCAAGCGGAGCCATCAGTAGGGTCCGCTGTTCTGCGGCTGCTGCATCGGGCGTTCGTGGGAGCCGTGATTGTTGCTGCTCCGCTTTTTCTTGCCCATGCCGTTGGCCAGTTGCTCCGCGTGCAGCTGATGCTCTTGGAAAAGCCGCAGGCCGGTCTGCAGGAGGCCCTTCAGCTCAGCGTTGTCGGCGTTCGGGATCAGGGCGCTGGCGAGGGCGCCGTTGACGGTCTGGTGGTAAGCGACCTCGTTCTGAGCGTAGGCCCGGTCGAACGCGGCGCCCTTCAGCTTGGCCATCTCGCGGAGCTTCTGCGCGCCCTGGGCCTCCAGCGCCGCGCTGGTGGGGTTCGCCTCGGGGGTGACGTTGAGCCGCTTGACGAGAGCGAGCGCCTGGTCGTTCACCGCGGCGTGGTCGCGGATCATCTCCTGGGCGAAGGCGCGGACCTGCTTGTTTCTGGACTTGGCGATCGCCTGGCGGGCGGCGGCGATGTCGATTTGCCCGGCGGTGTAGGCGATGTGGGCGATCTGCGGGTCGCTGGGGCCGGGGTCCTGGGCCTGCGCGGCGCCCGAGAGTGCGACGGCGAAGCCGGCCGCCAAGGTAAGTCGTCTGATCATTCTTTGCTCCTGGCCCAGCGGTTGCCTGGGTCCGATGACGGGGCGGAGGCCTCGTCCGCATGCCCGTTGGATGACCCTGGCTCCGAAAGGTTCCCGGAAAAAACCTTCCCCGGATCAGCCGGCCCAGCACCTCAGTTTCGAGTCGGCCCAAGTCGTTCAGCGACCCTTCGATGGGATCCTCAGGGCCTGTCAGATCGAGCCCGAAAACCGCCTCTTCGTCGGCAAGGGCAACGAACAGCAGGTTCTCGGGAGTCCCGCCAGCTCGCGCGCGAGGTCGACGCCGATGTATCGGAGGCGGCGCCCGGCCGGAGAGCTGTCGAGCAAGGGCGATCTGTTCCAAAGAGGCGCCGCTTTGGACCTTGCGTCCGCCATCGGCGCAGAGATCCACGCGCGGTCCGCTCGCGCTCGCTGGTTCGGTCGAGCGGATCGCCAGCGAAAACGTTCACGGTGGGAGACGCCAGCAGCCAATCCCGCTGGCTGTGAAGGTCCCCCCGTCGGCCTTCGACCTGGTGTATCGTTCCGGACGCCTAGAGGCCTTCGCCGATCAGGTCTGCTGACCCGGCGCAACCCTCAGCTGGAAATCCCGACCCGGTGGCGGTAGACCATCTCCCAGCCCTTCCAGCCGGTGAAGAGCAGAAGGGCGACCACAACGCCCGAGAGCACAACTCCGACCGGCGCCACTGCGTCCGAGCCTCCAGCATAGCGGAGGTAGAGGTTCACCGCCTCCAGCAGGACGACGATCACGTTGCCCACCATATGCATCCAGGCATCGCCGAGCTTGCGGATCCGGTTGTCGCCGAGGAAGTCGATCACTCCCGCCACAGCAGCCAAGGCGGCCATCACCAACCCGGCGGCCAGAAGATAGGTGGCGGCGGTGGCCCAGCCGGTCTCGCCCGTCTTCAGGAACACCAGATCGGCCACGAAGGTCGAGACGAAGAAGGCGATCGGAAAGGGAATCAGCATCGGATGGATCGGATGGCCCGCGATCTGGGCCGTGCTCTTCGGATTCGTGTCGGTCATGTCAGTCCTCCCGTCCAGGTTTCAGAAAGCGACGCGTACTCCTGCGCTCAAGCTGCGGGACCGGTTTCCCACCCATACGCCGGAGCCAGCCGCTCCAGCACGCTCTCGGTGATGCGACCGCACCGGGCGCCCATGAAGGGGAACGCCTCCTTCACAACCGAACCCAGTTTGGCGTCGAGCGCTTCGCGCAGCAGACGCCGTGCGCGATGCAGCCGGGTCTTCACCGTCTCCGGCTTGAGCCCCAGCGTCTGGGCCGTCTCCTCCACGCTGAGCTCGTCGACCTCGCGCATGATGAACACGGCCCTGAACGCCTCGGGAAGATCGTCAACCGCGCGTTCGAGCAGCCGGCGCGTCTCGGCGCGGGCCGCATCGGCCTCCGGGCTTACGCTTCCGTAAGGGGAGGGGAAAATGATGACGCGACCGCTTTCCTGCTGGGCGGCTTCCACCGCCTCCAATCCGACGTTGTCGCGGCGCCGACGAAGCCGGCCGCGAGCCTCGTTCAGGGTTATGGTGGTGAGCCAGGTCGCCAAGCTGCTCTCGCCGCGGAAGCCCGCGAAGCTGGCGAAGGCGCGAGTGTAAGCCTCCTGCAAAACGTCTTCGGCCTCGTGGTCGTCGCGAACTACGCTTCTGGCGACGCGAAACAGACGTTGATTGTAACGCTGCATGATGCCGGCGAAGGCGCCGCGCTCGCCGCGTTGAGCGAGCGCAACAAGTTCACCCTCGGCGAGGCTTTCGAAATTGCGGGCTGCTGCAGCAGCTGAAGGCGGCATGGCTGGAACCCTCGTATGCACGTTTGATGTCGAGGAGCGCTAAAGGTTCCCGCCGTCAACCGGTCAGCCGACCGCCTGCGCGAGCCGGACTTCTTCCTCGATGTTCTCTATCGCGTCCGATCGAAGCCGAGGCGCGCACCACACTCCATCCTAGAGGTACAGGATCGTGCAGTCGCCGTCGCGACCGAGCCGTCGATCCTTATCGCGTCCCTTCGCCGGCGTGTCCCACGTAGCCCCGTGGCGGATCGGGCCGCTCGGAACCTTCTCCTCCGCACCACATCCAATGAAGCGAAACACCACGGGACGGGCGAGGCCCCGCCCCACGAGAAGGAAGGCGCGTATGGAAACTCAGGCCCTCAAGGAGCCCATCCCGTTCGACAGGACGGTCCTTGCGCGGATCGCGCGCACGCCGGTTCCTGCGGACGATGAGCTCGAAGCAGAGGTCGAGCGACCTTCACAGGACGAGGCCGAGGCCGCCGTCCGCACCTTGCTTCGCTGGGCCGGCGACGACCCCGACCGCGAGGGCCTGCTGGACACCCCCGCCCGCGTCGCCCGCTCGTACCAGGAGTTGTTCGCCGGGTATGACGCCGATCCTCGGAAGTACCTCGAACGCACCTTCGAAGAGGTGGGCGGCTACGACGAGCTTGTCGTCTTGCGCGACATCCGGTTCGTGAGCTTCTGCGAGCACCACATGCTGCCGGTGATCGGCAAGGCGCACGTGGGTTATCTTCCCGATAAGCGCGTCGTTGGAATCTCCAAGCTGGCTCGTGTCGTGAACGGCTACGCCCGGCGCCTGCAGATCCAGGAGAAGATGACGGCCGAGATCGCCACCGCGATCCAGGAAGTCCTTCAGCCGAAGGGCGTGGGCGTCGTGATCGAGGCCGAGCATAGCTGCATGACGCTTCGCGGCGTGAACGCGCCCAGTTCGTCGCTGAGCACCAGTCAGCTTCTCGGCAAGGTGCGTGACGATGGCAGAACCCGGGAGGAGTTTCTGCGCCTTGTGCGCGGCGGGTGAGGCAGCCGCTGCCGGTGGAATGGAGAACTCAGCCGCGCAGGAATGGGTCGAGCTCACACGGAAGCCGCGCAAGCAGGGGTGGTGGACACACCGGGCGGGGCGTCAGCGAGCATCGCATGGACCTCCGGACGGCCTAGCCAGCGGATCTCCTCAAGTTCGGTGCGGTCGGGCGAGGCCGCATCCCCCGGAGCTTGATGGAGCCCGGCCGGGTCCAGCCCGTCGTCCGCCTGGGCAAGAGCCCCGCCGTTCGCCGCAGCTGCAAGGGACGTCACGCCGTGCGCCTGCTCGAGGGCCTCAAGCCGATCGGCCAGGCGCGGTGGTGCAGATCGACTCCCTCCTCATCACGCTCGCGCCCGGTAAGCCCATCAAGCACTTCACCGCTTCAGCCTTTCCTCAGGCCGGCGAACCCGGCCGGGGTTGACCCCCACGCCCGGCTCCCTAAGTCCTCGCTGCGGACCGGGCCCCTCTGATGATCGCTAGCGTGCGATCGTGATGTCGGATCGCATCGAGCGCGCTCGCTGGTTGGTCCGGACTTCCCGCCCCGCCGATCCGCGCTCATCCGTTCAGGCTGGGAGGATCCACGAATGAAGCATGACAACGACTGCGGTTGCGCAGCCCCCGGGCGCGCGCCCCTCACCCGGCGGATGTTCGGCGGGGTTCTCGGCGGCGCCGGGGTGGCCGGAGCCGCCGCCCTCACGGCGGGTTCGCCCGCGGCGGCGCAGCCCGTCCCGCGAACCGCCCCGGCCAAGGGCGGCAAGACCACGCTGACGCCCGACCAGGCGCTGGCCTTGCTGAAGGAGGGCAATCGCAGCTTTCTGACCGACAGCCCCGTGCGCGCCGCTTCGGGTCGCGAACGCCGGCTGGCGATCGCGCAAAGCCAGGCGCCCTTCGCCGCTTATGTGACCTGCTCGGACAGCCGGGTCTCGCCTGAGCTCCTGTTCGGGCGCGGCCTGGGTGAGCTGTTCATCATCCGCAACGCGGGCAATACGGTGGACACGGTGGCCGAGGGCAGCATCGAATATGCGGTGGCCGAACTGGGCGTGCCGCTGGTGGTCGTGATGGGCCATGAACGCTGCGGCGCGGTGTCCGCCGCCGTCTCGGTGGTGCGCCAGAACGCGCGCTTCCCAGGCAGCATCGGCAAGATGGTCGAGCCGATCATCCCGGCCGTGCTTCAGGCCCAGGGCCAGCCCGGCGACCTGGTCGACAACGCCATCCGCGAGAACGTGCGGCGGGTGGTCAACCAGCTGCGCACCCAGTCCGACCCGCTGCTGCTGGAACCGCAGCGCACCGGCCGGGTCAAGGTGGTCGGGGCCTACTACGACCTGGACACCGGCAGCGTCGACTTCTTCGACGAGCCCCGGGCCGCGCGACGCGGCTGAGCCGTGCGCGCGTAAGGTCCGCTCGGCGCGGTGAGGCGGTTGGAAGGCCGCCCCACCGTCCTGCCGCTCGCTAAGGGGGCGATCGCCCCAGAGTCGACCGCAATAGCCTTGCACGGGGCCCCGGCGGCCGTGAACACCCAGCTGTGGTCCGCCGTCTTCGTGAACGGGCCAGCGACGAAGGACGGCCGCCTGCTGCTGTGGTTCGACGGTCGCGCCCGCCTCCGAGAGGGCGGCGACGAGCTCGACGTGAGCATCCTACGCCCAGGGCTCGGGTGACCCCAAGGTGGACGTCTGTCTTTGAACCTGAATCAATCAGCTGCCGGCCGACCCGGCTGTTGGCGAGACAGCGACTTAGCGTGTTCGGAAACAATGGAGCGGGAGTGAGTTCGGAGGCGTCCGCGAGCCATCGCGAACCTTCGCCTTGAGTCCGCGGCCGCGGGCCGCCTCCAAGAGGCGCTCGGCCGAGCCGGTTTCAGCGGGCGTTACGCCCCGCCGCTTCATGATCTGACGGAACTTGCGGGCCTTGCCGAAGAGTCCGGCGCCGCATGCGAAGACGTCCACCGCGGCGGCCGTGTCTGGGTTCAGAATGTGGCGCACATTGGCCTCCGAATTGGAGCTGACCACGGCGACCCCAAGGCCCGCTTCCTTCAAGGACCACAGCATTGGAGCGACCCCATCGAAGAGCTTTATGGTCCCGGCGTCGGCCGCCATGCGGCGGCGGAAATCGGCCGCGATCGCCGGCAGCTTCCAACGGGGCACGCGCATGTAGCTGACGATCTCGCGACTGCTGCGGCCGCGGAGCATGGCGATCTCCGTATGGGAAAGCTCACGGAAGCCGTGGCGGCCTGCGAGATGGTTCATGACCCCCGTCGTCCAAGCGGCGCTGTCGGCCAGCGTGCCGTCGAAGTCGAAGATCACCAGCTTGTACCTCATGGCTTGCTGTTCCTCGTCTCACGGTGACGCTCAGCGGCCTGCGGTGCCTCACATCAGAGGCGTCATCCTGGGCCGTCGTCGACCATTCTGTGCTGCTCGGCTCCGCCGCGTCGTCAAGGCGAGGTCTTCGTTCGGAGCGAACGGTGGGCGAGCAGCCGCGGACGGGGGGCTCTGCGGGCCCTGGCGCCGGAGGTGCAGCGCGAGGGCTTTGGCCTGACTCGGACCTTGGCCGAGACGGACAGCGGGCCGGTGCTGACCGCGGGCGGGCTTGGGGGCCGGAGAACCTCAGCGCTCCCCGTCGCCGCGGGGCAGGCGGGGGCCAAGGCCATGCCCGTGCCCCTGAATACGACCTGCCTCCCTTGAGCGCAGAGTTTCCTGTCAGCGGCCGCCGCCGCCGCGGTAACCGCCGCCGGCTTGGTAAGGGGTGGGCTGGTAGGGCGTGGGCTGGGTGGTGGCGACGTTGTAGCCGAAGCCGCCGCGCTTGAGGTCGCGGGACAAGGTGACGGGCGCCGAGCCTCCGGCCAGACGGGCTCGGTAGACCTGCATGTTGCTCATCACATTCATGACGTAGTTGCGGGTCTCGCTGAAGGGGATGCACTCGATGTAGTCGAGCGGGTCGGTGGTGGAGGCCCGGGGGTCGCCGCAGTAGGCGGCCCACTGACCCGGACGGCCCGGACCCGCGTTGTAGCCGGCCGCGGCCATGATGTAGCTGCCGCTGAATCGGTCGGCGACCTGGCCCAGATAGGCCGAGCCCAGGCGCATGTTGTAGACGGGCTCCCACAGTTGGCCCTCGTCGTAGCCGATGCCGATCTTGCGGGCGGTGTCGCGGGCTGTGCCCGGGAGCAGCTGCATCATGCCCCGAGCGTCCGCGCTGGAGCGCACGCGGGGGTCGAACTGGCTTTCCTGGCGGGTGATGGCCAGAACAAACGCGGGTTCGGCGCCCCCGGCCACGCTTGGCGGGTTGACGACGGGATACCCCCGCTCGTGCAGGATGACACCGCGCTGAGCTCCGCGACGATAGGCCAGCAAGGAGAGCTCCTGCTCTCCCATCCCCTTGATGGTGTCCATGGCGAGCGCGAGCTCGGTCGGGGTCTGGGCGATGTCGCCCAGGTGGAGGCCGAAGACGCGGACCAGACTCTTCTCGCCCGCCGAGGCCAGGAGTCGAAGCGCGCGAACCACCTCGCGGTTGTTGAAAGCGGCGCGCTCGGCGGCGGTGAGGGTCGGGTCGGGGAGGAGCATGATCTGGGCGCCGCCCGTCTTCTCGGCGGCGAGTTGGCCGTAGAAGGTGGTCGTGTGCTGGGCGCCCAGGAGGTAGTGGGCGCGGGCCTGGTCGGGCCGACCCGCCGCCTCTGCGGTGCGTCCGCGCCAATAGGCGGCGCGGGCCTTGCTGACGGGGCTGCGGACGTTGGCGTCCAGGCGGGCGAAATGACCGGCGGCCAACTGCGGATTGCGCAGCTTGTTCAGCGCCAGCCAGCCCGCGAACGACTCGGCTTCGGCGAACTCGGTCCCCCCGGGCGTGAGGCCGTGGTTGGCCACCGCGGAGTAGGCTGCGGCGATGTCGCCGGACCGGAGCGCCTCGTTCATGCGTTGGCGCATCGCGGTGAAAACGGAGCCCTCTCCGGCTTCGAGATTGGACTCGCGCAGGGTGGAATAGGGCACGGGGCCCGTCGGCGCCGTGGGGCTGCTGAAGCGTTGCAGGGCGGCCTTGCGGCCGGCCTCGCGGGGCCAGCCGGCCAAAGCGCTGTTGGCGCGGGCCACCTCGTTGGGACCGAGCTGTTCGGCGAACACGTCCACCAGCGCCCAGTCCACGATCTTGCGAGCGACCGGGTCGGACAGGGACGCCTGGTAGAAGCGCGCGCCTTCCTGGTCGCGACCCCGGGCGGCCTCAAGCGCCGCATGCAGGGTCTCGGACTGCGAGTTGTAGGTCGGGCGGCTCGGCGCGGTCACGGCATAGGGCGCCGGGCCCGCCGGGTAGGTCTGAGCGCCGAAGGGACTGGCGGGAGCCGGAACCGGCTGGGGCGCGCCGGAGGGAGAGGCGCCGTATTGGGGGGGGGCGTACTGGGCCTGGGCGGGCGTGACCGCGAGACCCAACCAGACGGTCAGGGCCAGGCTGCGGCGAACCGGAATACGGCTCCAAAGGCTCATGGTCGCTCCTGACACATCGGACGTTGGGCGGGGCCGCGGTTGCGGGGCCGCGGCGAGGTTCCTAGCATGCACAACAGAAGGTGACTGCATTCTGACCGCGACTCCCTCCGCGACAAAGAATAGGTCACCTCCCCATTTTCCCAGGTCCCGCACCCGACATGGCCAGTCCCCTTCCGCTGCAAGGCTCCATCACCGCCCTGGTCACCCCTCTCCGGGACGGGAAGGTGGACGAGGAGGCTTTCCGCGCTCTTGTGCAGCGCCAGATCGCGGCCGGAACCCACGGGCTGGTGCCCTGCGGCACGACAGGGGAGAGCGCCACCCTGACGCAGGCCGAGCACATGCGGGTGGTGGAGATCTGCGTCGAGGTGACTCAGGGGCGCGTGCCGGTCATCGCGGGCGCCGGCGCCAACGAGACGGGCAGGGCGGTGGAGCTGGTCCGCGCGGCGCAGGCCGCGGGGGCGGACGCGGCCCTGGTGGTCACGCCCTATTACAACAAGCCCAGCCAGGAGGGGCTGTTCCGCCATTACGCCGCCATCGCGGACGGGTGCGACCTGCCGGTGGTGATCTATGACGTACCCGGGCGCACGGGTGTGACCCTGGCCGTGGACACCGTGGCCCGGATCGCCGCCCTGCCCAGCATGATCGGCATCAAGGACGCGACCGGCGATCTCGGCAAGGCCAGCCTGATGCAACAGGCGTGCGGGGAGGCGTTCATCCTGATCAGCGGGGATGATCCAAGCGCACTCGGCTATCTAGCCCACGGCGGGCGAGGCTGCATCTCGGTGTCGTCTAACGTGGCGCCCGAGGCCTGCGCCGCCTTCCAGAACGCGTGCCTGGCGGGCGACTACGGAACCGCGCGGGAGTGGCAGGGGCGGCTGATCGCCCTGCACGGGGCCCTGTTCCTGGACAATTCGCCCGCGCCGACCAAGTTCGCCCTGGCCAGCCTGGGGCTGTGCTCGGAGGAGGTGCGCCTTCCGCTCGCGCCCTGCGCGGAAAAGGCCCGGCCGGCGGTGCTGGAGGCCATGCGCCTGGCGGGAGTGACGGCGTGAGCGTGGCCAAGCTGATCGCGGAGAACCGGCGCGCACGTTACGACTACTTCATCGAGGAGGTGTTCGAGGCGGGGTTGGTGCTGACCGGAAGCGAGGTGAAGTCGCTGCGGGAAGGACGGGCCAACATCGCGGAATCCTACGCCTCGGCGGAAGGCGAGGCGATCGTGCTGATCAACGCCGACATCCCCCCCTTCAAACATGGCAACCGGTTCAACCACGAACCGCGTCGGCCCCGAAAGCTGCTTCTGCACAAGAAGGAGATCGGCAAGATGATGGGGGCGGTGCGGCGGGAAGGTCAGACCCTGATCCCGCTGAAGCTCTACTTCAACGACAAGGGGCTGGCGAAGCTCGAACTGGGCATCGCCAAGGGCAAGAAGCTGCACGACAAGCGCGAAGCCGCCGCGGATCGCGACTGGCAGCGCGACAAGGCGCGGCTCATGCGCGAGAAGGGCTGAGCTTCCCACGCCCGGCCAGGAAGGCGCGGTTGAGGGCGTGGAGATCGGCCGCGCCGGTCCGGACGGCCTGGCCGAGCGAGATGGCCTGGGCGAGCCGATCTCGAGAAAGGTGCTTGCAGGCCCGGGCCGGCGGCGGCGCGCGCCAGGGGCGGCTGCAGACGGCGTCCAGGATCACGCGGGCGAAGCGGTGATCCAGGCGGTCGGGGTCGGTCGGGGCGGCTGGCGGCGGGCTGGGACAGCTCGTGGCGGATGAGGTGGAGCCAGAGGGCGCGCGAGGCTCCGAGTTCGGAGTCAGCCATCCAGGAGGGCGCGGGCGCGGAGGAAAACGGCTTCGAACATCTCGGGGGTGAGCCGGCCGGTGTTCGTGTTCAACCGCGAGCAGTGATAGCTGTTGATCAGGGTGTAGGGACCGACCTCGGCCTCCACCCCATGGCCGGCCCGGACGCCGGCGACGCGGGCCCCCAGGGCGCGCAGCACGTTGCGGCGGGAGACGTCGCCCAGGGTGACGATCACGCGCAGGCGGGGCAGGGCGGCTATGCGCTTGGCCAGGAAGGGGCGGCAGTTGGCCTCCTCCACGGCTTCAGGCTTGTTGGCGGGCGGGGCGCAGCGAACGGCGTTCGAGATCATGCAGTCCACGAGGCGGAGGTCGTCGTCGGGGCGGGCGAGGTAGGACCCGGTGGCGAAGCCCGTCTTGAGCAGGGTGGCGTAGAGGAGGACGCCCGCCGCGTCGCCGGTGAAGGGGCGACCGCTAGCGTTGGCGCCGCCGCGGCCGGGAGCAAGGCCCGCCACCAGGAGCCGGGCGTTCGGGTCGCCCCAGGAGGGCACGGCGCCGTTCCACCAGTCGGGTCTGGCGGCGCGGTTGGCTTCGCGATAGGCGACCAGCCGGGGACAGAGCGGACAGTCTCGCGGCGCTTCCGGGCCGGCGAGGGCGCCTTCGGGCAAGGGGGCGTGGGTGGCGAGCATCGAGGGTGGCTAAAGCAGTCGTGGCCCTGGGGAGCAACCTGCCGGGGCGGTTCGGCTCCATCGACGCCTTGCTGGACGCCGCCTTGGACGCCCTCGGCGCGGCTGGGCTGGAGGTGGCGAAGGCATCCTCCTCCTGGGCCTCGGCCGCCTGGCCGGACGCTTCGGCTCCGGAATTCCGTAACCGCGTCGCGCTGGTCGCAACCGACCTGGATGCGGGCGCCGCCCTTGCGGTGCTGCTGGAGATCGAGCGGAGGTTCGGCCGGGAGCGGACGGAGCTCAACGCCCCGCGAACGCTGGACCTGGATCTGATCGATCACGACGGGCGGGTGCTGGCGGGGCCGGGGCTGATCCTGCCCCACCCGCGCGCCCACGAGCGTCTCTTCGTCATGGGACCGCTGGCCGAGATCGCGCCGGCATGGCGCCACCCCGTGCTGGCCCGGACGGCGGCGACGCTGGCGGCGGAGGCGGAGGTCGGGTGTGACGCCCGTCCGGTCCTGCCGCGTTGCAACATCGGGCGCTGACCGCTATCTTTCCGGGCTACCCCGCCCTGAGAGTCCGCATGGCCCGCGTCACCGTTGAAGACTGCGTCGAGAAAGTCCCGAACCGCTTCGGTCTCGTGTTGCTGGCCGCGCACCGCGCCCGCCTGATCTCCCAAGGGGGCGAGCTCCTGGTTGACCGGGACAATGACAAGAACCCGGTGGTGTCGCTGCGCGAGATCGCCGACGCGGCGGTCGCGCCCGATGAGCTGCACGAGGGCCTGATCGGCACCCTGCAGCGGGTGGACGAGCGGACCGAGGCGGAGGAGGAGACGGAGACCCTGGCGCTGCTGGCCGATCCGACCCACCACGCGATGAGCGAACAGGAGCTGGTCCGCGCCCTGCAGAGCGACCGCGACGGCGGCGCCCAGGAGGACCGCTACTGAGCGCCGAGTCCCTCGGTGTTCTAGAACGGGAGCCGGTGCAGACCGGCTCCGGCCTTAGGCCTGAGCCGGCGAACGCCGGTCCGGCTCCGGCGAAGCGGCCCAGATACCTTCGCCAGTATGAACTGATCGAGCGGGTCAGGAGCTACGACCCGACCGCGGACGAGGCGCTGGTGAACCGCGCCTATGTTTACGCCATGCACATGCACGGGTCCCAGACCCGGGCCTCCGGCGACCCCTATTTCGCCCATCCGATCGAGGTGGCCGGCATCCTGACCGAATACAGGATGGACACGGCGACGATCTGCACGGCGTTGCTGCACGACGTCATAGAGGACACGGAAGCCTCGCACGCCGAACTGGCGGGGCTGTTCGGCGAGGAGATCGCCGAACTGGTCGAAGGCGTCACCAAGCTGTCCCGCCTGGAGCTGAACAGCGAGCACGAGCGGCAGGCGGAGAACCTGCGCAAGTTCATCCTCGCCATCTCCAAGGACGTTCGCGTGCTGTTGGTCAAGCTGGCGGACCGGCTGCACAACATGCGCACCCTGGGCTTCGTCAAGCCCGAGAAACGTGAGCGGATCGCGCGGGAGACGCTGGACATCTACGCCCCGTTGGCGCGCTCGATCGGCATGCACCGCATCACGACGGAGCTGGAGGAGCTGGCCTTCGAGCACCTCAATCCCGTAGGTCGCGACGCGATCGTGCGCAGGCTGGACCAGCTGCGGGTCGAGCAGGGCGGCACGGTGGGGGTGGTGTCCGGCGAGATCTCGGCGCGTTTGGACGCGGCCGGCGTTTCGGCCCGGGTGTTCGGACGGGAGAAGCAGCCCTACTCGATCTGGAGGAAGCTCCAGCGCACCTCGCTGAGCTTCAGCCAGCTGTCGGACATCTACGCCTTCCGCGTGATCGTGGACACCGAGGAGGCCTGCTACCGCGCCTTGGGCATCATCCACCGCGCCTGGCCGGTGGTGCCGGAACGGTTCAAGGACTTCATCTCCACCCCCAAGCGGAACAACTACCGGTCGCTGCACACCACGGTGGTGGGTCCGCGCGGCATGCGCATCGAGATGCAGATCCGTACGGAGGAGATGGACCGCATCAACGAGGACGGCGTGGCGGCGCACTGGCGTTACAAGGACCGCAGCTACGGCTTCGACGCCGAAGCGGCGCAGGAAGGCGGCGGGCGCGACCCGCTCGCGAACCTGCGCCACCTGGTGCAGGTGTTGGATCATGGCGGCGATGCGGAGGACCTGGTCGAGCACGCCAAGATGGAGATGTTCCTCGACCAGGTGTTCGTGTTCACGCCCAAGGGCCGGCTGATCAGCCTGCCCAGCGGCGCCATGCCGCTGGATTTCGCCTATGCGGTGCACACGGACGTGGGCGACACGGCGGTGGGGGCCAAGATCAACGGCGAGCTCAAGCCCATGCGCACCGCCTTGGCCAACGGCGACGTGGTGGAGGTGGTGCGGGGGCCCAAGCCGGTGGTGCCGGCGGACTGGCGCTCGCTGACCGTGACCGGCCGCGCCCGTTCGGCCATCCGCAAGCACATCAAGCAGGGCGAGCGCGAGGAGTATGTGCGCCTGGGCCGGGCGGCCGTGGACGGCGCGTTCGCCAAGGTGGAGCGCTCGCGCAAGGACGTCTCACTGCGCGCGGCGCTGGACCGGTTCGCGGCGGAGGACGAAGACGCGCTGTTCGGCGCCGTGGGCCGGGGGCGGGTGACGCCGGCCCAGGTCGTTGAGGCCATCTTTCCCGGGCTCAAGGCCAGCGAGCGCGAGGCCGTTGAAGCGCGTACCCGCATCGAGGACGGCCGCGCGGCGCGTATCTATGTCCGCGGCAACGGCGTTCCGGCCAGCGTTCGGTTCGACACGGCGTGCCGGCCGGTGCCCGGCGATCGGATCGTGGGCATACTGGAGGCGGAGGGCGTGACGGTTCATACGCTCGACTGCCCCCGGTTGGCCGAGTGGGACGATCGCGAGGCGCTTTGGCGCGACCTGCAGTGGACACCGCAGGCGGAGCGGGAAACCACATCCATGGCGCGGTTGGTGGCCACCATACGCAACGCACCGGGCGTGCTGGGTCGCGTATGCACCATCATCGGGGAGACGGGGTCCAACATCCTGAACCTGCGCATGCACCACCGCCAGTCGGACTTCTTCGATGTCGACCTGGACGTGGAGGTCACCGACGCCCGGCACCTGACCGGATTGGCGGCGGCGCTGCGGGCCTGCCCGGAGGTGGAGACCGTGGAGCGGGCGCGGGAATGACCGCAGAAGAGGTGCTGGACGAGTTCCGGAAGGTCGGCGCCCTGCGCGAGGGTCACTTCGTGCTGTCGTCGGGGCTGCACAGCCCGACCTTTCTGCAGAAGAACCTGGTGTTCATGCATCCGGAGCGGAGCGAGCGGCTTTGCCGGGCGCTGGCGGAGCGGATCCGCACTGAGGCCGGGCCCGTGGACGCCGTGGTCTCGCCGGCGGTGGGCGGGATCATTCCGGGCTATGAGACGGCGCGAAGCCTGGGTGTGCCCGCCATGTATCTGGAGCGCGAGGCGGGGGTGTTCCGGCTGCGGCGCGGCTTCGCTCTGCAGCCGGGCGCGCGCGTGGTGATGGTCGAGGACATAGTCACCACCGGGCTGAGCTCGCGAGAGGCGGTGGCGGCCATTCGCGAGGCCGGCGGAGAGGTGGTCGCGGCCGCCTGCATCGTGGACCGGTCGGGGGGAGAAGCCGAGGTCGGCGCGCCCCTGATCGCCCTGGCCCGGTACAAGGTCCCGGCCTATCCGGCCGACGCGCTCCCGCCGGAGCTGGCCGCCTTGCCGGTCGAGGACCCGGGGAGCCGCAGGCTGGCCGGGGGAGCGCGACGGTGAGGCTGGGCGTCAACATCGACCATGTGGCGACGATCCGGAACGCCCGCGGGGGCGCTCACCCAGACCCGGTGCGCGCGGCGGAGGCGGCGCTGGCCGCCGGGGCGGACGGGATCGTGGCGCATCTGCGCGAGGACCGGCGGCACATCCGCGACGCCGACGCGGAGCTTCTGGCGGAGCGCTTTCGGGACCGGCTGAACTTCGAGATGGCGGCCACGGACGAGATGGTCCGGATCGCGCAACGGCTGCGGCCGCGGGCGGCCTGTCTGGTGCCGGAGCGGCGGCAGGAGCTGACCACCGAGGGTGGGCTGGATGCGGCGCGGCTGTACGACCGTCTGGCGCCGGTGGTGGACACGCTGCGTGCGCGCGACATCCGGGTGTCCCTGTTCATCGAGGCCGACGAGCGGCAGGTGAATGCGGCCGAACTTCTCGGCGCGCAGGCCGTGGAGCTCCACACGGGCGTCTGGTGTGAAGCGGCGGCGGACGAGAAACATCACCGCCGGGCCGACAAGCTGTTCGGGCGCCTGCGCGAGGCGGCGGCCGAGGCGGGCCGGCGCGGGCTGGAGGTGCACGCGGGGCATGGGCTCGACTACCGAACGGCCGGAGCCGTGGCCGCCATCCCCGAAGTGCTCGAATTGAACATCGGACACTTTCTGATCGGCGAGGCGGTCTTCGTGGGGCTGGGCGAGGCGATCACGCGGATGAGATCGGCCATGCTCGCGGGGCGCGCCCTTTGATCCTGGGCATCGGGTCGGACCTGGCCGACATCCGCCGGATCGAGCGCTCGATGGAGCGATGGGGCGAGCGGTTCACCCGGCGCCTCTTCACGGAGGCGGAGCGCACGCGCTCCGACGGCAAGCCGGACGCGGCCGCCAGCTACGCCAAGCGGTTCGCCGCCAAGGAGGCCTGCGCCAAGGCGCTGGGCACGGGCGTGCCCCGGCGCGGCGTGCATTGGGCGGACATGGGCGTGGTCAACGCACCGTCCGGGCAGCCGACGCTGGCTCTGACCGGCGGGGCCGCCGCACGGCTGCTCGCGCTCACCCCGGACGGGATGCAGGCGCGCATCCATCTGACCCTGACCGATGATCATCCCTATGCTCAGGCCTTTGTGGTCATTGAGGCGCTGGACGGTGCGGCCACCGGCTCCCTTGCCGCAAGGGGCGGGGCGGGTTAGGCGAGCGGTTCAGTTCCGGACGGCCCTGTGCCCGGAGATTCCATGACCATGACCTCCGCCCGGTCCGCCCGTGTGGGTTCCGACAAGTCCGGCCTGCTCCATGAGACCTGGGAGATCGTCAAGACGATCGTCATCGCGCTCCTGGTGGCGCTGATCCTGCGCGTGTTCCTCTTTCAGCCCTTCACCATCCCGTCGGCCAGCATGGAGCCGACGTTGCTGGAGGGTGACTACATCATCGTGAGCAAGTTCGCCTACGGCTACAGCCGGCATTCGGCGCCGTTCAGCCCGCCGGTGATGGAGGGTCGGGTCCTCTACACACCGCCGGAACGGGGCGACATCGTGGTGTTCAAACTGCCGCGCGACGGGCGCACGGACTATATCAAGCGGGTGGTGGGGCTGCCGGGCGACCGGGTGCAGATCCGCGAAGGCGCCGTCTACATCAATGGAAAGCCGATCCGGCGCCAGGCCGCCGGGGAGGGCGTGGCGCAGAGCCCCTTCGGCTTCGAGCGGCCCGTGGATCGCTATCGCGAAACCCTGGCGGACGGAACGAGCTACATGACCCACGATCTGGGTCCGGACGGGGAAGTCGACAACACGGACGTCTACACCGTGCCTGCAGGGCATTTCTTCATGATGGGCGACAACCGGGACAACTCGGTCGACAGCCGTTATCCCCCCGAATTCGGCGTGGGCTTCGTCCCGGCCGAGAACCTTGTCGGCAAGGCGGAGATGATCCTCTTCTCCTGGAACGCCGAAGCTTCGCTGTTCAAGCCTTGGACCTGGTTCACCGAAGTGCGCCCCGGCCGCTTCTTCACCCATCTGAAGTGACGGCATGAATGCGCGCGCCGAGGCGGTCGGGGCGCTGGAAGCCCGGATCGGCTACCAGTTCATCGACCGGGACCTGCTGGAGCGCGCCCTGACCCACGCCAGCGTGGGCGAGGGCGCCCGGCGCGTGCGCGACAACGAGCGGCTGGAGTTCCTGGGCGATCGCGTCCTGGGGCTGTTGGCGGCCGAGCACGTCACCAACAGCTATCCCTCCGTCCGGGAAGGGCAGTTGAACACCAAGCTGGTGGGCCTGGTGAACAAGGGCGCCTGCGCGCGGGTGGCGCGGCGCATCGGTCTGGGGCCTGCGCTGCGACTGGCGCCCGGCGAGACCAAGACCGGCGGACGCGAGAAGGACACCATCCTGGGCGACGCCTGCGAGGCGCTGCTGGGGGCGGTGTATCTGGACGGCGGAATGGATGCGGCCCGGGCCTGGTTCGCGCGCGAGTGGGCGGAGGAGTTCGCCGCCCTGGACGAACCGCGCGTATCCGATCCGAAGTCGCAGCTGCAGCAGTGGGCGCTCCAGGTGAAGCGGCAGTTGCCCATCTATCGCGTGGTGGAACGCTCGGGCCCGGACCACGCGCCGGCCTTCACCGTCGAAGTGCGTGTGGACCACCTGGAGCCGGCCACGGCCGACGGGAAGTCGCGGCAGGAAGCGGAGAAGGCGGCGGCCTTGGCCTTGCTGCAAAGGGAAGGGCGCGCTTGAGCGAGCAACAAACACGGGCGGGGTTCGCCGCCATCATCGGGGCGCCGAACGCGGGGAAGTCGACGCTGGTCAACCGGCTGGTGGGGTCCAAGGTCTCCATCGTCACTCAGAAGGTGCAGACCACGCGCTTCCCCGTCCGCGGCGTGGCCATCGAGGGTTCCTCGCAAATCGTGCTGGTGGACACGCCGGGGATCTTCACCCCGCGACGGCGGCTGGACCGGGCCATGGTGCGGGCCGCCTGGGGCGGCGCGGCGGACGCCGACACCGTGGTGCACCTCGTCGATGCAGCGGCCGAGGCCGGCGTGGCGGAGGGGCAGGCCTCCAGCGCGGACAAGCGCTCCGCGCAGGATGTCGAGACCATCACGGCGGGGCTGAAGGCCGCTGGCCGGAAGGCGACCCTGGCCCTGAACAAGATCGATCTGCTGAAGCGCGACCGGCTGCTAGCCTTGTCGGAAGCCTTGTTCGCGACCGATGCCTACGACGAGGTGTTCATGATCTCGGCCGCGAACGGGTCCGGGGTGGCGGACCTGAAGCGGCGCCTGGCCGAGCGGATGCCGGAAGGGCCCTGGTTCTACCCGGCGGACCAGACGGCCGACATACCGGTGCGGTTGCTGGCGGCGGAAATCACGCGGGAGAAGCTGTTCCTGCGGGTGCACGAGGAGCTGCCGTACCAGGCCGCCGTCGAGACCACGCAGTTCGAAGAACGCCCCGACGGCGGCGCGCGCATCGAGCAGACCATCTACGTGCAGCGCGAGGGGCACCGGCCGATCATTCTGGGCAAGGGCGGCCAGACCCTGAAATGGATCGGGGAGCATTCGCGCAAGGAGCTGACGGAGCTGCTGGACAGGCCCGTGCACCTTTTCCTGCACGTCAATGTGGACGAGCGCTGGCAGGATCGACGGGAGATGTACGGCGCCGTAGGCCTGGAGTTCGACGTATGAGGCGCGCGCCCTCCTTGCTGGCGGGGGCTCTGCTGCTGGGCGGATGCGCGTCGTCGCCGGTCGTTGCGCCCGCTTCGGCGCAGGCCAACGCAACGAGCCAGGCGGAGATCTCGGCCGTGCTGGACGCCTTCCACGGGGCGGCGGCGCGGGCCGACGGCCCGGCCTATTTCGAGCTGTTCGCGCCCGGCGGGGTGTTCATCGGTACGGATGTCGCGGAGCGGTGGTCCGTGTCCGAGTTCCGCGCCTATGCGGAGCCCTTCTTCAGCAAGGGGCAGGGCTGGACCTATACGCCCCGGAGCCGCTCGGTGGTGCTAGGGCCGGAGGGCCGGACGGCTTGGTTCGACGAGGTGCTGAACAGCCGGAGCTACGGCACGGCCCGGGGGACAGGGGTGCTGGTGCAACGGCCGGAGGGTTGGCGCATCGCCCAGTACGCGCTGACCTTCCCCATCCCGAACGACCTGGCCAAGGAGTTCACCGGGCGCATCCGCGAGCATGAGGCGCGGCCAGCTGGGCGCTGATGGAGTTCGAGGAGGAGGCCTTTGTGCTGTCCGCCCGCCCGCACGGCGAGGCGGGCGCGATCGTCGATCTCCTGACCGCCGCTCACGGGCGTTATGTGGCCCATGTGGCCGGGGGCGGCTCACGCAAGATGAAACCCGTTCTGCAGGCCGGCGCGCACGTCGGCGCGCGTTATCGGGCGCGAACGAGCGAGCAGTTGGGATCGGCGACGCTGGAGCCGCTTGGGGCGGGGCCCTCGGCCTTGTTCGACGACCCGCTGGCGCTGGCGGGACTGTCGGCGGCCGCCGCGGTGGCGGGCGGGGCGCTGCCGGAACGGGAGCCGCATCCAGGTGCGTTCGACGCCTTTGCCGCACTGGCGACGGCGTTCGGCCAGCCGGCGATCTGGCCGGCGGTGTTCGTGCGATTCGAGGCGGGGCTGTTGGAGGAGCTGGGCTTTGGCCTGGACCTGACCCGGTGCGCCTCGACGGGGTCGATGGACGATCTGGTCTATGTGAGCCCGCGTACGGGCCGGGCGGTCAGCCGGACGGCGGGGGAGCCCTACGCCGAACGGATGCTGAAGCTGCCACCCTTCATGCTGGCGGCTCAGAACCGGCTGCGGCCGGGAGACGTGAGCGATGGGCTGGACTTGACGGGGCGGTTCCTCGAGCAATGGGTGTTCGGGCCGTTGAACCGACCGCTCCCGCCCGCTCGCGTGTGGATGATCGACCGGCTGCGCGAAGCAGGGCGGCTTTAGCGGCCAAGGTGTCGCTTTCCGGTCACGCCAGTCGGACAGAGGCTTAACCACGGTCTGCTAGGCCTGAGGAGCACGCGAGGTCCAGATGACCATGACGGCGGCCAATTTCGACTGTGACCCCCCGGAGCATTACCCGAACCGGGCGGAGTACGCCGCCGACGGCTGGGTCCATGGGATTGGCATGGCGGCGGCGCTGATCGGCGCCGGCATGTTGTTCACCGCGGCCCTGGAGCGCGACGGCGTGGCCCAGGCCGCGGCCGTAGCGCTCTATGGCGCCACCCTGGTGGCCATGCTGGCGTGCTCAGCGGCCTACAATCTCAGCCGTCCATCGAAGGTGCGGCCGTATCTTCGCCGGATGGATCAGGCCGCAATCTTTCTTCTGATCGCGGGATCCTACACCCCCTTCACCACCCAGCGGCTGGAGGGCGGCTGGGCGGTCGGGATGACGGCGCTGGTCTGGGTCCTGGCCCTGGCCGGGGTGGCGGGCAAGCTGCTGACGGACCGCCTGTCCGAGAAGTTCTGGTGCGGCGTCTACATCGCCTTTGGTTGGGTGGCGGTGATCGCGGCCAAACCCTTATGGGAGGGCGTGCCCTGGACGGCGCTGACGCTGCTGGCGGTTGGCGGCTTCATCTACACAGCCGGAGTGGCCCTGTTCCTGGGCAAGTCGCTCCCTTTCCGCCGCGCCATTTGGCACGGCTTCGTGGTGGCTGCGGCCGGCGTACATCAGGCGGCGGTGTGGTTGGGAGTCGTTCTGGCGACCTGATCGGTGCCGCGCGGGGTAGCATCTTCGCGTCAGCCATGATTCGGGTGCGTCCATGACCAGACATGTTCCGCCGCCCGAGGGCGAGCGCGTCTTCAACGAGTCCCTCACCGACGCGCTGTCCAAGCGCTATCTCGCCTATGCGCTGTCGACCATCACCGGGCGGGCGCTGCCGGACGTGCGCGACGGACTGAAGCCTGTGCATCGGCGGCTGTTGTACGCCATGCGCCAGATGCGGCTCAGCCCCGAGGCGGCCACGCGCAAGTGCGCCAAGGTGGTGGGCGAGGTGATGGGCAACTATCACCCGCACGGCGACAGCTCGATCTACGACGCTCTGGTGCGGCTCGCGCAGGAGTTTTCGCAGCGCTATCCGCTGATTGAAGGGCAGGGGAACTTCGGCAATCTCGACGGGGATAACCCGGCGGCGATGCGCTACACGGAATGCCGGCTGACGCCTGCGGCCGAGCTCCTTCTGAACGGCATCGACGAGGACGCGGTCGACTTCCGCCCCACCTATGATGAGAGCGACACGGAGCCGAGCGTGCTCCCCGGCGGGTTCCCCAACCTCCTGGCCAACGGCTCGTCGGGAATCGCGGTCGGCATGGCCACCTCCATCCCGCCGCACAATGCAGGCGAGCTGATTGACGCCTGCCTGTTGCTGCTGTTGCGCCCGGAAGCCACGACCGCGGACCTGATGGAGCGCGTGCTGGGCCCGGACTTCCCCACCGGCGGCGTGTGCGTGGAGAGCCGGGCCTCCATGCTGGAGACCTATGACACCGGCCGGGGCGGGCTGCGGCTGCGCGCGCGCTGGACCGTGGAGGATCTCGGCCGGGGAACCTGGCGCGTGGTGGTGACCGAGATGCCCTACCAGGTTCCCAAGGCGAAGCTGATCGAGGACCTGGCGGGCATACTGGAGGCCAAGAAGGCGCCCTTGCTGCTGGATGTGCGCGACGAGAGCGCCGAGGACGTGCGTCTGGTGCTGGAGCCGCGCTCGCGCAGCGTCGATCCGGAAGCCTTCATGGAGAGCCTGTTCCGGTTGTCGGACCTGGAGGTGCGCTTCCCCGTCAACATGAACGTGCTGGACGCGCGGGGGACCCCGCGGGTCATGGGGCTGAAGCCGGCGCTGCAGGCCTTCCTCGAGCACCGGCGCGAGGTGCTGGTGCGGCGCTCGCGCTGGCGGCTGGCCCGCATCGAAGCGCGCATGCACATCCTGGACGGATTGCTGATCGCCTATCTCAATCTGGACGAGGTGATCCGCATCGTCCGCTATGAGGAGGAGCCCAAGGCTCGGCTGATCGAGGCCTTCGCGCTTTCGGACGTGCAGGCCGAGGCGATCCTCAACACGCGGCTGCGGCAGCTGGCGCGGCTGGAGGAGATGGAGATCCGGCGCGAGCACGAGGCGCTGGCGGCCGAGCGGGCGGGGATCGAAGAGCTGCTGGGCTCCGAGCGCAAGCAGTGGAGCCGGGTCGGCGACCAGCTCCGCGAGGCGCGCAAGGTGGTTGGGTCGCAGACGGCCCTGGGCAGGCGGCGGACCACGTTTGCGGACGCGCCGGTGATCGACGAGACGGCGGCGGTGGAGAGCCTGGTCGCACGCGAGCCGATCACGGTGGTGCTTTCGGAGCGCGGCTGGATCCGGGCGGTGCGGGGCAAGGTGGAGGACCCGAGCGAGCTGAAGTTCAAGGAAGGCGATAAGCTGAGCTTCGTCGTGCCGGCTTTCACGACCGACAAGGTCCTGGTGTTCGCCTCGGACGGGCGTGTGTTCACCCTGGCGGGGGACAAGCTGCCGCCTGGGCGGGGACACGGCGAGCCGCTGCGGCTGTTGGTGGACCTGGATGAGCGGGTGAAGCCGGTGGCGGTGCTGGCGCACAAGCCAGGCCGCCGCCTGCTGGTGGCGTCAAAGACTGGGCACGGCTTCCTCGTGCCTGAGGCGGAGGTGCTGGCCTCGAAGCGCGGCGGCAAACAGGTGCTGAACGTCGACCCGAGCGATCCGAAGGCGGTCGCGACGCTGTGCCAGGACGCGGACGGGGACCACCTCGCCTTGCTGGGCGACAACAACAAGATTCTGATCTGCCTGCTGGCCGAGCTGCCTGAGATGGGCCGGGGCCGAGGCGTACGCTTGCAAAGCTACAAGGAGGGCGGGCTGAAGGACGCGCTGGTGTTCAGCAAGGAGACCGGGCCGGCCTGGATCGACAGCACCGGCAAGCGGCGCGAGTGGAAGGAATGGGAGCAGTGGGTGGGCAAGCGCGCCACCGCGGGAAAGATCGCGCCGCGCGGGTTCCGGCGGTTCGCGGCCTGACAAAAAAGCTGCCCTGGTCGCACAACTTCGTTGCTAACCAGGGCAGTGGGCCTCAAGATGAGGGTAGTTCGATCCTGAGTCGGACTAGGAGGGGAGGCGGTTTCCGGAGCGTCAACTTAGGAGCCGTCCTCTTCCTCCGCCGTAAGTTACTCTTCTACGGTGGGAGTCGACGCCGTCGTGCTCTTCAGCAAGTTGATTGCGTGAATGCAGTCAGACTTGGCGGCGTAAGCTTCGCCGCTCGCAACGATCTCACCGTTATTGGCACGGAATCGCCAACGCCAGCCATCGCTGGCTTTTCTGATCTTGAAGGTCATCGGCCTAGTCTTTCAGTTGCACGGGTGATTCGAACCCGCACGTCAGAATGGCCCAGATTCCGAAAAGGTAAATGACCGAACCCACCCCTTCTCATGATTCTCCTGTGGAGAAGTTCACAGGAGCCCACGATATGCGCGAAATCTGTGGATAACTGGGTCTGCGGCTCTACAGGTTGTGCTCCAGCCTCGGCCTAGAGCCAGCTATATGCGTGTCCATCCCGTGAACCGGAGCAACTCCAAGGGGCGGAAGCGCGCCTTGTAGTCCATCTTGGGAGAGCCGCCGACCCAGTAGCCGAGATAGACATAGGGTATGGCGGTGAGCTGGGCCTGAACGATGTGGTCCAGGATGGCGAACACGCCGGGGCTGTTCTTGGACAGGGCGGGGTCGAAGAAGCTGTAGACCAGGGACAGGCCGTCGCCGAGAACATCCACGAGGGCGCAACCGGCCAGTTCGCCGGGGCCGTGATCGCGCGAGGGCTGGCGCCACTCGACGATGTGGGTGCGGGCGGTGGTGTCCTCGACCATGGCGACATAGTCGGGCCAGCTCATGCCGGTCATGCCGCCGCCCGGATGGCGATGGTGCAGGTAGCGGGTAAGCAGGTCGAACTGTTCTCGGGTGGCCTCCGCCTCCACAAGGTGGCGCTGCAGGTGATCGTTGCGCTGCAGAATGCGACGCTCGGACCGGGAGAAGGCGTAGTCCGCCGCCGGCACGCGCGCGCTGACGCAGGCGTCGCAACTCTCGCAAGCCGGGCGGTAGGCGATGTTCTGAGAGCGGCGGAAACCCACGCCGGTCAGGGTGTCGTTGACCAGGGGGCCGTCCACCACGGGCAGATGGGCGAACACCTTTCGTTCCTGGCGGCCGGGCAGATAGGGGCAGGGCGTAGGGGCGGTCAGGAAGAAGCGGAGCTGACGCGTGGCGAAATGTTGCGTCACGGGAACGGGCTCACGGAACCGGACTGAGTCTGGGGAAGGTCACCCCTGCGATTTGGGGGTATGCCGCCCGTAATCGCAAGGGCCTTGTCACAGACCGGCGTCCGGCGGGAGCACAGGGGCTTCGCGCAGAAGCACCAGAGTGATGCGGCGGTTGCCCGCCAGCGTCGGGTCATCCGGATAGAGCGGGTCCGAGGCGGCCTTGCCGCTCACCTGGTAGATGCGGTCCGGGTCGACTCCGGAACCCTGCAGGATCTCCCGCGTCGCATTCGCACGGCCCGAGGACAGCGACCAATCCCCTTCGGAACGCCCCCCCGTCTGGGCGCTTGTATGGCCGGACAGGGTGACCCGATTGGGCAACTGGTTCACCACTCGCGAGATCTCACGCAGGAGCAGGCGCGCGCGTTCGTTCGGCCGAGCTGAGCCTGGTTCGAACATGGACCGGCCCTCCTGGTCGACCAGCTGGATGCGGAGTCCCTCGGGCGTCTGGTCCACCAGCACGTGCTTGGAGAGTTCGGCGAGCTCAGGAAGCGACTGCATGGCCTGCCGCAGCGAGGCGGCGGCGCTTGCGAAGGCGGCGGCCTCCTGCGGTTGGAGTTCCTCGCGCATGGCGTCCTCGCTGATCTCGCGAAGGGCCGCTTCGGCGCCCGTGGTGCTGCTCTGGCCGTCGATGTCCGGAGAGGGCGGGGCCTCGGGCGCCATCTGCTCCATGATCTGCATGGAGCCCTGGTTCTTGTTGCCGTCATCGCCCAGAGCCGTGCCGCCCAGGATGCCGCCTGCGCCGCTGGCGCTCTCGCTGACGCTGGCCGGCGCGAAATAGTCGGCGATGCCGCGCTTCTGCTCCGGGCTGGTCGTGTTGATCAGCCACATGAGGAGGAAGAAGGCCATCATGGCCGTGACGAAGTCGGCGTAGGCGACCTTCCATGCGCCGCCGTGGTGAGCGTGACCGCCACCCTTCTTGATCTTCTTGATCAGGATTGGTCGTTCGCCGGCCAGGGCCACAGCAAGCTCCGAAGTAGGAGCCGAGTCTGCGGCTGGCGTGGTTAAGATGGTGTTCGCAGTTGGCTCTCGCGGGCGATCTGGAAGCCGGCGAAGCTTTGCGCCGTGGGCATGATCTCCATGGTGTTCACGTTGAAGTGCGGGGGCAGGGTGGCCGTCCACCAAACGGCTTCGGCGACGTCCTCGGCGCTGAGCGGGGTCATGCCGGCGTAAACGGCGTGGGCCTTGTCGGCGTCGCCGCGAAAACGAACCTCGGAGAATTCGGTGCCGCCGCACATGCCGGGCTCGATGCAGCTCATGCGCACGCCGGTCCCGTGCAGGTCGGTGCGCAGGTTCTGGCTGAATTGATGCACAAAGGCCTTGGTGGCTCCGTAGACGTTGCCGCCGGGGTAGGGATAGGTCCCGGCGACCGAACCCAGGTGGATCACGTGGCCTCGCCCGCGCTCGACCATGCCGGCCAGCAGGGCGTGGGTGCAGTGAATCAGGCCGCGGACATTGGTGTCGAGCATCTGGTCCCAGTCGGCGACGTCGGCGGCCTGGGCGGGGCCGAGGCCCAGGGCCAGGCCGGCGTTGTTGATCAGCAGGTCTACGGCGGCATGGCTGGGGGGAAGACTGGTCAGGGCGCGACGAACCGCGTCGGTGTCCTGCAGGTCGAGCTCAAGCGCCAGGATGAGGTCGGGGTGCTCCGCCGCCAGCCCCTGCAGACGGTCGAGGCGGCGGCCGGTGGCCACCACTCGAACCCCCGCCCGAGCGAAGCGGCGGACAAAGGCGGCTCCGAAGCCCGCGCTGGCGCCCGTGACGACGGCGATCTGAGGCAGGTAGGACACGGTGTTCTCCGGCGAAGGCGACGGCGTGCTCTGGCGCGCCGCCCGCTCGGGATCAAGCCGGGCAGGAGCTCGGGCCGCCAGGGACTCAAGCCGCCCAGGAACCTAGGCCGGAACGATGCGCGGGTCGCCCGCCGCCACGGCCAGCTTGATGCGGGTGCTGAGCGCGCCGTCCGGGACCGAGACGCGGTCGAGCACCTTGAACTCGCTGCGCCAGCGCTCGCGGTCCACATCGCAGAGCAGGTAGCCGCGCTGGCTGTTGTTGAATTTCAGCTGCGGATTGGCCGCCTGGATTCGGACCATGTCGGGGCGCTGGTCCTGGCCGTCCCCGGCCGAGCTTATGGAGGTGGCGACAAACTCCGTGGCGATGGGGCGGGGACCGGGGTTGCGCCCGTCCAGGTGGAGCTCGCCCGCGAAGTTCTGGTGCTCGTCGCCCGTCAGGACCACGACGTCGCTGATGCGGCGGTCGCGGATGTGGCTGAGCAGGCGAGTGCGCGGGGCGCGGTAGCCGGCCCAGGAGTCAAGGTTGGCCGTGTATTCGGGGCCGGGATTCCGGTCGAGGTCCATGACCATGATCTGCTGGGCCAAGGCCTTCCAGCGAGCCTGGGACGCCGAGAGGCCGTCCAGGAGCCAGCGTTCCTGGCGCGCGCCCAGAACCTCGGTGCGGGCCCGCTCGATGTCGGGGCAGACCGTGTTCCAACGGTCCCCGCAAGCCTGGTCGGACCGGTGCTGGCGCGTGTCGAGGAAGTTGAGCTCGAGCAGCCGACCAAAGGCCGCGCGGCGATAGAGCTGCAGGCTGGGACCGGAGGGCAGGGCGCTCGGGCGCAGCGGGGTGTTCTCGTAGAAGGCCTGCATCGCCGACTGCTGCCGCAGCTTGAAGATCGCGGGCGGGGTGCCGTCCTGATCCAGGTCCGAGACCCAGTTGTTGTCGATCTCGTGGTCGTCCCAGATGGTGAACCAGGCGGCGGCGGCATGGGCGGCCTGCAGGTCCGGATCCATCTTGGTCTGGGCGTAGCGCCGCCGGTAGTCGTCGAGGCTGTAGACCTCGCCGTCCAAGTACTGGCGGGGATTGGCCGACGGCCCGCGGGCGCTGTTGTTCAAACGCGAGCCGCGACCCTCATAGATGTAGTCGCCGTAGCAGAAGATGAAGTCGAGCTCCTCCTCGGCCAGCTTGCGATAGGCGGTGAAGAGGCCCTGCTCGTAGTGCTGGCATCCGGCGACGCCGAAGCGCACCCGCTGGACGTCCGCCCCGGCCAGCGGGGTGGTGGCGGCGCGCCCGGACAGGCTGCGTTCCTTGCCGGCCATGAAACGGTACCAGTAGGGGCGTGCGGGCTGCAGACCGGCCAGCTCGACATGGACGCTGTGGCCCAGCTCCGGACGGGCGACCGCCTCGCCCTTGCGGACGACGGTGGCGAAATTCTGGTCGGAAGCGACCTCCCATTCCACCCGAACCGGCTGGGACGGCATGCCGTGACCGAGCGCGAGCGGTTCGGGCGCCAGCCGTGTCCAGATCACGAAGCCGTCGGGCTGGGGATCGCCGGCCGCGACGCCGAGCTGGAAGGGGTAGTCGGCGAACACCGGCTGGGCCAAGGCGCCGCGGCCGAGCAGGGGCGGGGCGAACAGGCCGGCGGCCCCCGCGCCCGCCAGGGTGAGGAGGCGACGGCGAGAGACGGTGTCCAGTTCGTCGAGGAGGCGGCTCACGCGGGGCTCCCAAGCGGCTCAAGGCCGAATATCCGAAACGTGTGACCTTCTTGCAAAGCGCGCCGATTGTGGGAGGTTCACTCACCCGTTGAAGAGATCTGAATGTTCGCCGCGATCTTGACGCTGCTGACGCAAGCCGCCTTCCCGATCGTCGAGGTCGGAACCCCACCCCCCGCTCTAGCGGACATCTCCGACCTTACGGTTTCTTACTACAGCGTGTCCGGGGCGAACCCGCGCGCTATCCGGCAGTCCATGAACCAGCGGCGTCCTCGAGACCCGCGTACGGCGGAGCCGTTCGACGGCCGAACCGACGTCGCATACCGTTGGAGTGCGCCCGGCCGCCAGGGTGGAGGGTGCGACACGGCCAAGGCCGAGTTCGTCCATAAGGTATCCGTGATCCTGCCCCGGCTGGAGGACGCCGGGCGGCTATCCTCCGCTGAAAAGACGGAATGGGACGAGTACATGGCCCGCCTTGTCGCCCATGAACGCAATCACGCTCTGATCGGGGTCCGTGGCGGCGAAGAGGTCGAAAAACAGGTCAGGAGCGCGGTGGATTGCGCGGCGGCCTCCGCCGCGGCGAAAGCAGTGTCGGACCGCGTGGCCGCCGCGCACATCGAGTACGATCGCCGAACGGATCATGGAGCTTTGGAGGGCGCCGTATACCCTAACGGCCCAACAGCCGGGCCGCGTCGCGGGCGAAATAGGTGAGCACCCCCGAGCAGCCCGCGCGCTTGAAGGCCAGGAGGCTCTCCAGCACGGCGCGATGCTCGTCCAGCCAGCCGTTCTGGCCGGCGGCTTTGATCATGGCGTACTCGCCGGACACCTGGAAGGCGAAGGTGGGAACCGCGAAGCGCTCCACCACGCGGCGGACGATGTCGAGGTAGGGCAGGCCGGGCTTGACCATCACCATGTCAGCGCCCTCGGCCAGATCGAGTTCAACCTCGCGCAAGGCTTCATGGGTGTTGGCCGGGTCCATCTGGTAGGTCGCCTTGTCGCCCTTGAGCAGGCCGGTGGTGCCGATGGCGTCCCGGAAGGGCCCGTAGAAGGCCGAAGCGTATTTGGCGGCGTAGGACAGGATCAGCGTGTCGCAGCGCCCGTCCGCCTCCAGCGCCGTGCGGATGCGGCCGATCCGGCCGTCCATCATGTCGGAGGGGGCGAGCACGTCCGCGCCGGCCGAGGCCAGCAGCAGGGACTGCTCGATCAGCCGCTCCACCGTGGCGTCGTTGAGCACGCAGCCGCGCTCAAGCACGCCGTCATGGCCGTGGTCGGTGTAGGGGTCGAGCGCGACGTCGCAGACGATGCCGACCTCGGGGGCGGCGGCCTTCATGGCGGCCACGGCCTGCACGACCAGGTTGTCAGGATGGGTGGCGGCGCTGCCGCGGGCGTCCTTCAAGCCGCCGTCCACTTTAGGAAAGACGGCGACGGCCGGAATGCCCAGCGCGCGGGCTTCGACCGCCGCCTTGACGGCTTCGGCCACGGACAGGCGCTCCACGCCCGGCATGGAGGGGATGGCCTCGCGCGCGTCGGGCCCGTCGTGGATCACCACGGACCAGATCAGGTCGGCGGGCGAGAGTACGGTCTCGCGCACGAGCCGGCGCGTCCAGTCGGCCTGGCGCAGTCGGCGGAGCCGCAGGGCGGGAAAGGCGGCGTTCACCGGCGTAGGCAGCTCACTGGGGATGACCGATCGGCTCGCCGCCCGCAGCGCGGGTCAGGCCGAACAAGGTGGCGCCCAGGAACCCGATCCCGGCCGAGCTCGCAAGCGCCCCTCCCGTAAGCGCCAGGACGCCCGCCTCCGGATTGGCGCCGCTGGCGATCCCGCCAAGCAGCAGCCAGAAACTCCCGGTCAGCGCCGCGCCGAGCGAGGCTCCGAACGTCCAGACCTGATAACGGAAGTGGGTGGCCGACAGGGGGCCGGACCGGGCGCGCTTGCTGGAGGCCATCATCGCGCCGACCAGGCCGGTGACGCCTGCAGTCAGCGGCGCGCCAAGGTACAGGCCGTAGATGGTGAGCGCCGCGTTCCGCTCCGAACGCTCAAGGCTGTCGGGAAGGCTGGACGGGCGCTGGATCAGATCGGTCACTGCGCGCCTCCCTCGGCTGCATCTGGGTCGCGTTGACAGGGTGCGCCGGCCAGAGCAGTTGCTCAAGCCCGACCAGCCCAGGGCCGTGTATATGGATTTCCAGCTTTCCGAAGACCAGCGCGCCATCCAGGACGCCGCGCGCGACTTCGCCGAGGCCGAACTGGCGCCCAATTCGGCGCGATGGGACGAGGAGAAGCACTTTCCCGTGGACGTGATGCGCAAGGCCGCCGAGCTCGGCTTCGCGGGCATCTATGTGCAGGAGGACGTGGGGGGCTCCGGACTGGGGCGCCTGGACTCCGCGATCATCTTCGAGGAGCTCTCGCGGGGCGATGTGGCCGTGGCCGCCTTCATCTCCATCCACAACATGGCGTCGTGGATGATCGACCGGTTCGGGTCCGACGAACTGAGAGGGCGCTATCTGCCGCGGCTGACCACCATGGAGCTGATCGCCAGCTACTGCCTGACCGAGCCCGGCTCGGGTTCGGACGCGGCGGGGCTGCGCACGCGGGCCGAGCGGGACGGCGATCATTACGTCCTGAACGGCTCCAAGGCCTTCATCTCGGGTGCGGGAACCAGCGACGTCTATGTGGTCATGGCCCGCACCGGGGTGGAGGGGCCCAAGGGCATCTCCGCCTTCGTGGTGGAGAACGGCACGCCGGGGCTGAGCTTCGGGGCTCAGGAACGCAAGATGGGCTGGAACGCCCAGCCCACCGCTCTGGTGAACTTCGACAACTGCCGGGTGCCGGCGGAGAACCTGGTCAACAAGGAGGGCGAGGGCTTCCGCATCGCCATGTCCGGACTGGACGGCGGGCGGTTGAACATCGGCGCCTGCTCGCTGGGGGGCGCCCAGTTCGCGCTCGAACAGGCCAAGGCCTACATGGAAAGCCGGACCCAGTTCGGGAAGCCGCTCAAGGATTTCCAGGGGTTGCAGTTCAAGCTGGCCGACATGGCGACCGAGCTCGAGGCCGCGCGGTTGATGGTGCGCAGCGGGGCCGACGCCTTGGACAAGCGCGATCCCAGGGCCACGCAGCTCTGCGCCATGGCCAAGCGTTTCGCCACCGACGTCGGCTTCAAGGTGGCCAACGACGCGCTGCAGGTGCACGGCGGCTACGGTTATCTGAAGGACTACCCGGTGGAGCGGGTCGTGCGCGACCTGCGCGTGCACCAGATCCTGGAGGGCACCAACGAGATCATGCGCGTAATCACCGCGCGCGAAATGTTCCGTCAGTAGCGGGCTGGACGACGACGGCCCGCCCGACTAGCCAAGCGGCCCGCCAGAGGAGCCTCGCTCATGACCACGCCGGACAGCCCGCGCGGAACTGATGCCCCCGTGCTGACCCGCATCGACGACCGAGTGGGGCGGATCACTCTGGATCGGCCGAGCGCGCTCCACGCCCTGAACCTGGAGATGTGCCGGGACATGCTGCGCGCGCTGCGGGCTTGGCGACATGACCGGGGCGTGCACGCCGTCCTGCTGGACCATGCGGGAGAGCGCGGCTTCTGCGCCGGAGGCGACATCCGGGCCATCGTCGAGGCGGGATTCCGGGCGCAGGAGACGGCGCAGGACTTCTTCCGCACCGAGTACCAGTTGAACCATCTCATGTTCACCTATGAGAAGCCCATCGTGGCCTTCGTGGACGGGATCGTCATGGGCGGGGGTGTGGGGATCTCCATGCCGTGCCGCTTCCGAGTGGCGACGGAGCGGACACTGTTCGCCATGCCGGAGACGGCCATCGGCCTGTTTCCGGATGTGGGCGGCGGTTGGTACCTGCCGCGCCTGCCGGGGCAGGTCGGGACCTGGCTGGCGCTGACAGGCGCGCGGCTGCGTGCGGCGGACTGCGTGGCGCTGGGCATCGCCACGCACTTGGTGGCGAGCGAGCAGCTTCCCGCCCTGAAGCGCGCCATGGTGGACGTGGCCTCGGCGCAGGATCCGGAGTTCGCGACCAGCGTGCTGACCACGGAACTGAATCGCTTCGCCGTCGATCCTGGGCCGGGAACGGTGGAAACGCACCGGCGGGAGATCGATCGGCTATTCGGCTTCGACACGGTGGAGGAGATCTTCTCCGCCCTGGAGGCCGAAGGCGGCGAGTGGGCCAGGACCGAGCTGGAGGGCCTGCGCGCCAAGTCGCCGCAAGCGCTCAAGGTCACCCTGCGGCAGATGCGCGAGGGCGCCCGCATGGCCTCCTTCGAAGACGAGATGACCATGGAATTCCGCATGGCGTCGCGGGTCGCGCTCTTGCCGGACTTCGCGGAGGGCGTGCGGGCCTGCCTGGTGGATAAGGATCAGGCGCCGCGCTGGAACCCGCCCACGCTGGAGGGGGTGAGCGAGGATCTGCTGCGGACGGTCTTCGCTCGGCTGCCGCCCGACCTGGAGTGGACGCCGGCGGGTTGACGGCGGCATAGAAGCGCGGCGACCGGAGGACCGAACGTGAGCATAGCCTTCATCGGCCTGGGCAATATGGGCTCGGGCATGGCCGCCAATCAGGCCAGGTCCGGGCGTCCAGTGCGGGCTTTCGACCTGTCCGCGGCAGCGCTGCAGCGGGCGGAGGAGGCCGGCGCGCGCCCGGCCGCTTCAGCCGTCGAGGCGGTGGAGGGCGCGGAGGTGGTCATCACCATGCTCCCGGCCGGCCCGCATGTGCGCAAGGTCTATGAGGAACAGGTGTTCGGAAACGCGCCCCGCGGCGCGCTCCTGATCGACTGCTCCACCATCGATCCGAACACGGCGCGCGAAGTGGCCGGACGGGCGCAGAACGAGGGCTATCGCTTCGCTGACGCCCCTGTGAGCGGGGGCACGATCGCCGCCGAGGCGGGATCGCTGGCCTTCATGGTGGGCTGCCACGAAGAGGACTTCGCCGACGTCGAGCGGGCGCTCCAGCCCATGTCGCGAGCGACGATCCGCGCCGGCGGGCTCGGGGCGGGGCAGGCCGCGAAGATCTGCAACAACATGATCCTGGCGGTGACCATGCTGGGCACCTGCGAGGCTGTGGCCCTGGGCGAACGGCTGGGGCTCGACCCCGAGCGCTTCTTCGAGATCGCCTCCAAGTCGTCGGGGCAGAGCTGGTCTATGACCAGCTACTATCCCTGGCCAGGGCCCGTGCCGGCGGCGCCGTCCAACCGGGGCTTCACCGGCGGGTTCGCGACCAAGATGATGTTGAAGGACCTGAAGCTCGCGCAGGACGCCGCGGCGCATGCGGACGCGACCACCCCGCTGGGGGCTCATGCCGAGGCCATGTACGCGCTGTTCGACAAGCTGGGTTACGGCGGCGCCGATTTCTCGGCCGTGATCCAGATGCTGCGGGGGCGGTTGGATCTGCTGGAAGAGTTCCAGTCGAAAGCGTAGCAGGGTCGGGAGTTGCGAGTTATTCTCACGTGGACTTTGGGTCCGCGAAGGGCCATCTCACGCCCGTCATGAACACCGACTACAAGGGCGCGTTTCAGGCCGCCGTCCAGCAGGTCAAGGACGAGGGGCGCTACCGCGTCTTCGCCGACCTGAAGCGCAGGCGGGGCGCCTTTCCCCGGGCGACCTGGACCTCGCCGGCGGGCGAGCGGGAGGTCGTGGTCTGGTGCGGCAACGACTACCTCGGCATGGGGCAGCACCCGGCGGTGCTGGCGGCCATGCACGGCGCCATCGACCTGTGCGGGTCCGGCTCGGGCGGCACGCGCAACATCAGCGGCACCACGCATTTCCACGTGGAGCTGGAAGCCGAGCTAGCCGACCTCCACGGCAAGGAGGCGGCGCTGCTGTTCACCTCCGGCTATGTCGCCAATGAAGCGACCCTGTCCACCTTGCAGCGCATCCTCCCGGGGCTGATCATCTTCTCCGACGCGCTGAACCATGCGTCGATGATCGCCGGAATCCGGCATGGCGGCGGCGCGAAAAAGGTGTTCCGGCACAACGATCTGCAGCATCTCGAGCAGCTGCTGCGTGAAGCGCCGGCGAATGCGCCCAAGCTGATCGCTTTTGAGAGCGTTTATTCCATGGACGGCGACATCGCCGACCTCCGGGGCACGGTCGCGCTGGCCAAGCGGTACGGCGCCCTGACCTATCTGGACGAGGTTCATGCGGTGGGCCTGTATGGGAATCGCGGCGGCGGGGTGGCCGAGCGCGACGGGGTTCTGGCCGAGATCGACATGGTCGAGGGGACGCTTGGCAAGGCGTTCGGCGTGATGGGCGGCTACATCGCGGGCGATGCGGACCTAGTGGACGCGATCCGCAGCCATGCGCCCGGTTTCATCTTCACGACATCGCTGCCGCCGGCCTTGACCGCGGGCGCCCTGGCCAGCGTGCGCTGGCTGAAAAACCATCCCGAACTGCGTGTTCGGCATCAGGAAAGAGCGGCCACGCTCAAGCGCCGCTTCGCCGAGGCCGGCCTGCCGGTGATGGACAGCGCCAGTCACATCGTGCCGGTGCTGGTGGGAGACCCGGTCCACACCAAGCTGGTCAGCGACATGCTGCTGGTCGAGCACGGCGTCTATGTGCAGCCGATCAACTATCCCACCGTGCCGAAGGGGACGGAGCGGCTGCGCTTCACGCCGTCACCGCTGCACGACGACGCCATGATGGACACTCTGGTCTCGGCCATGGACGGGCTTTGGAGCCGCTGCAATGTCGCCCGGCGGCCCGCCGCGGCCTAGGACCGGCGCAAGTCGGGGAGAGATCATCGTCGAGTTCGTCCAGGCGGGCGGCTTCCTGCGCTGCACCGCGGTGGACGTGGACAGCGGCACGGAGGCCTCGGCCATGGGACCGGTCTCGGCGGGCAAGGCGGCGCTGGAGCGGATCGCGCTGGGCAAGCTGAAGCGAGCGCTGGCCTCGCAGTCCTAAGCGGCCTGGGGCGGCTGACCTCGACCCAGCTTACTGGCGCCAAAGCGGGGACCAGGCTTTTTTCGTCGCGCGGGATGGTCCACTAAACGCACGGGTCCCCGCGCTCGCGGGGATGAGTGGAAGGATGAGGCATGCTCGCCCACAAACTTGACCCGCGCTCGACCGCCTTCTTCGGCGCCGACCTCCGCGCGGCCGACCCGGACGTGTTCGCGTCGGTGCAGCGGGAGCTGAAGCGGCAGCAGGAGCAGATCGAGCTGATCGCGTCGGAGAACATCGTCAGCCGGGCCGTGCTGCAGGCTCAGGGCACGGTGCTGACCAACAAATACGCCGAGGGCTACCCAGGGCGTCGGTACTACGGCGGCTGCGAGTTCGTGGACGAGGTGGAGGCGCTGGCCATCGCGCGAGCCAAGGCGCTGTTCGGGGTGAGCTACGCCAACGTCCAGCCGCACTCGGGCGCGCAGGCCAACCAGGCGGTGTTCATGGCCCTGCTCCAGCCGGGCGACAGCTTCATGGGGATGGACCTGGCCGCGGGCGGGCACCTGACCCATGGCAGCCCGGCGAACCAGTCGGGCAAATGGTTCAAGGCCATTCCCTATACGGTGCGACCCGACGACCACCTGATCGACTACGAGGCCCTGGCTGCAACCGCGGAGCGCGAGCGGCCCAAGCTGATCGTGGCGGGCGGCTCGGCCTACAGCCGCCCTATCGATTTCGCGCGCTTCCGTGAGATCGCCGACAGCGTGGGCGCCTACCTCATGGTGGACATGGCCCACTACGCGGGCCTGATCGCGGCCGGCGTCTACCCCAGCCCGGCGCCGCATGCGCATGTCTGCACCACCACCACGCACAAGACGCTGCGCGGGCCGCGGGGCGGCATGATCCTGTGCAACGACGAGGCGCTCGGGAAGAAGTTCAACTCCGCGGTCTTCCCGGGCCTGCAAGGCGGGCCGCTCATGCATGTGATCGCGGCCAAGGCCGTGGCCTTCGGCGAGGCGCTGCAGCCGGAGTTCAAGACCTACGCGCAGCAGGTGGTCACCAATGCGCGCGCCTTGGCGGCGACCCTGGTGGAGGCGGGCCTGGCCATCGTCAGCGGCGGAACGGACAGCCACCTCATGCTGGTGGACCTCAGGCCCAGGGGGGTCACGGGCAAGGCGGCGGAAGCCAGCCTCGAGCGGGCCTATATGACCTGCAACAAGAACGGCATCCCGTTCGACCCCGAAAAGCCCATGGTCACCAGCGGTGTGCGGCTGGGCACGCCGGCCGGGACCACGCGCGGGTTCGGGGAAGCGGAGTTCCGTCGCGTGGGCGAGTTGATCGCGCGGGTCGTCGAGGGGCTGGCCGCGAACCCCGAGGATAATGGGGCGGCCGAGCAGGCGGCGCGCGCGGAAGTGCTGGACCTGACAGGGCGATACCCTATCTACGCCGACTGACGCCGCTCGGAGCTAGATATTGCGCTGCCCCTTTTGCGGCCATCTGGAGAGCCAGGTGAAGGACAGCCGGCCGTCGGAGGACGGCCAGGCCATCCGCCGTCGGCGGTTCTGCCCCACCTGCTCGGGGCGCTTCACCACCTTCGAGCGCGTGCAGCTGCGCGAGCTGATGATCGTCAAGCGCTCGGGGCGGCGGACTCCGTTCGACCGTGACAAGCTGGTGCGGTCCGTGTCGATCGCGCTGCGCAAGCGGCCGGTGGAGCCCGATCGCGTGGAGCAGATGGTCAGCGGCATCGTGCGCCAGCTGGAGAGCCGGGGCGAGACGGACATCTCGTCCAGCGTGGTCGGCGAGCTGGTCATGGAGGCGCTTCGGGGCGTCGATGAGATCGGCTACGTCCGCTACGCCAGCGTATATCGCGACTTCCGGGAAACCCAGGACTTCGCGCGCTTCCTGGGGGAGGAAGGCCTGACCGAAGAGGAGCCCGCGACATGAGCCGCCCCTGGGTCACGCTGAAGTTGGCCACCTCGCTGGACGGGCGTATCGCCACCGCCGCGGGGGAAAGCCGCTGGATCACGGGCCAGGCCTCGCGCGAGCAGGTGCACCGGTTGCGCGCCGAGCACGACGCGGTGCTGGTGGGCATCAACACGGCGATCCGCGACAATGCGGAGCTGACCGTGCGTCTGCCGGACTACACGGGCAAACAACCGGCCCGCGTGGTCCTGGATACGCACCAGCGCTTGCCGCTCGAGTCGCGCCTGGCGCAGACGACGGGGCTTGGACCGGTCTTGCTGATCACCGCCGTGGTCACGCCCTCCGAAGCCCTCACCGAAGCCGGCGTGCGCGTCCTGCACGCTCCGGCGCGCGAGGTGGGCGTGGACGTGGGGGTGCTGATGGACATCCTACAGCAGGAGGGCATCCAGCGGGTCTTCGTCGAGGGTGGCGGGCGCGTCGCGGCCAGCTTCGTCAAGGCCGGCTGCGTGGATCGCGTGGAATGGTTCCGCGCGCCCATGATCCTGGGCGGCGAAGGCAAGGCGGCCATCGGCGAACTGCACGTCGAGGGCCTGCCTCAGGCTTTCCGCTTGCGCAGGGTTGCGGTGGAGACGGTCGGCGACGACCTGTGGGAGCGGTACGAGAGGCCGCTCTAGACGTGTTCACGGGCATCATCACAGACGTGGGTCGGGTCCGCACCGTGGCCGAGGCGAACGGCGGCCGCCGTTTGGAGATCGCGACCGCCTATCCGCTATCCGAAGTGGCCCTCGGGGCCTCCATCGCCTGTTCGGGCGTGTGCCTGAGCGTGGTCGAAAAGGGCGATGAGACCTTTGCGGTGGAGGTGTCGAGGGAAACGCTCTCCAAGACCACCCTGGGGGTCTGGGTCGAGGGACGGCTGGTCAATCTGGAGCGGGCTTTGAAGCTGGGCGACGAGTTCGGCGGGCATATCGTGGCCGGCCATGTGGACGGGGTGGGGCAGGTGGTCCGGGCCCTGTCGGACGGCGACTCCTTGCGGGTCCAGGTCCGGGCGCCCGATCCGCTGCATCGGTTCATCGCGTCCAAGGGATCGGTGACTATCGACGGGGTGTCGCTGACCGTGAACGAGGTCGAAGGCGAGGTGTTCGGGGTGAACCTGATCCCTCTGACCCGAACCATGACCACCCTGGGGGATCTGCGAAGCGGCGACCGCGTCAATCTGGAGATCGACCTGCTGGCCCGTTACGCCGCCAGGTGGCAGGAGACGGCATGAGTTTTCATTCGACCACCTTTGATGAGATCCGGGCGGCGGCGCGCGACACCGAAAGCCCGATTTCGCCGATCGAGGATGTGCTGGAGGACGTCCGCCAAGGCCGTCCGGTGATCATTGTCGACGCCGACGACCGGGAGAACGAAGGCGACCTGGTGATCGCGGCGCAGTTCGCGACGCCGGAGGCGGTCAACTTCATGGCCCGGTTCGGGCGCGGGCTGATCTGCCTGTCGATCACCGGGGAACGCGCGCGCCAGCTGCGCCTGCCGCCGATGGCGCAGGAGAACGGCACGCGGATGGGAACGGCCTTTACCGTCAGCATCGAGGCGCGTGAGGGAGTGACCACCGGGATCTCGGCCCACGATCGCGCGCGCACCATCTGCGTCGCCATCGACCCCACCAAGACCGCGGACGACATCGTCAGCCCCGGCCACGTGTTCCCGCTGGTGGCCCGCCCCGGCGGCGTGCTGGTGCGCGCCGGCCATACGGAGGCCGCCGTGGACCTGGCCCGGTTGGCTGGACTGCAGCCCGCCGGGGTTATCTGCGAGATCATGAGCGACGACGGGACCATGTCGCGCCTGCCGGAGCTGACCGCCTTTGCGCAGTTCCATGGGCTGAAGATCGGCGCGATCTCGGACCTGATCAGCTACCGCCGGCGTAACGAGCGCTATGTCGAGCGGGTGCTGGACCAGCCGTTTGAAAGCGTGCACGGCCACTTCCGCATGCTGGTGTTCCGCAACCAGATCGATCGCAGCGAGCATGTGGCGCTGGTCAAGGGGCGGATCACGGCCGACAAGCCGACCCTGGTGCGGATGCACCAGGTGGACTTCGCCGCCGACCTCCTGGGGCACGTGGAAGCCCGGCGGGACTATGTGCCGGCCGCCCTGCGCGCGATTTCGGACTTCGACGGCGCCGGCGTGGCCGTGTTCATCCGCGATCCCAATCCGTCCTGGCTTTCCGAACGCTACGGCGGAACCCTGGACGGCGAAGGACGGGCGACCCAGGCGCTGCGTGACTACGGCGTGGGGGCGCAGGTCCTCAAGGACCTCGGCGTACGGGACATGGTGCTGTTGACGTCCAGTCACGCCAAACTCGCCGCGCTGGAGGGCTATGGTCTCCGCATCGTGGATCGGCGGCCGATCCACGCGGACGGCGAGCATGGCTGAGGAGGCTCTGCGCGTCCTGATCGTGGAGGCTCGCTTCTATCCGGAGTTGGCCGATGCGCTGCTGAGCGGCGCGGTGCGGGCGCTGACCGCCGACGGCGCAGAGCACCATGTGGCGTCCGTGTCGGGCGCGCTCGAGGTTCCGGGCGCCATCGCCTTGGCGGAAGAGGCGGGACATCGGCCGGCGGGCGTGCGCTATGACGGCTATGTGGCGCTAGGCGCCGTGATCCGGGGCGAGACCTACCACTTCGAGATCGTGGCCAACGAATCCGCGCGCGGAATCATGGATCTGACGGTGGGCAAGCGACTGGCCATCGGCAACGGAATCCTGACCACGGAAACGGACGCGCAGGCTTGGGCCCGCGCGGGCGCAGGCGACAAGGGCGGCGGCGCCGCTCGCGCCTGCCTCGAGATGATCGCGCTCCGGCGGCGGTTGACGGGCCACAGAGCAGGAGGCGAGCGATGAGCGACAAGTCGCTGGCGGGCGTCCTGCGCATCCTGCAAGGCGGGATCGAGCCTGATCCGGTGGACGCGCCGGAGATCGAGCCGGCCGAACTGCAGCCCCAGCCGGGGGCTGCTCAGCGGCGCGGGCGCACGGTGGCGCGACTGGCGGCCGTCCAGGCGCTTTACCAGATGGAGGTGGCGGGGACCGGGGTCGAAGCGGTCATCCGCGAATTCTCCGAACATCGCTTCGGCCGTGCGCCGGAGGGGGATCAAGGGCCGCCTCTGGCCGATGCGGACGAGGGCTTCTTCGCGGAACTGGTGCGCGGCGTGGTGGCCGATCAGAAGGCGGTGGACGGCGCGGTCGTGCGCCGGCTGGCCAAGGACTGGAAGCTGGAGCGGCTGGACGCCACGGTCAGGGCCATGCTGCGCGCCGGCGCTTGGGAGCTGATGCACCGGCCGGACGTTCCCTCCGAGGTGGCCATCGACGAATACGTCGAGCTGGCCAAGAGCTTCTTCGAGCAAACCGAACCCGGCTTCGTGAACGCCGCGCTGGACGGCGTCGCGCGCGACGTGCGCCGCTAGTCCGGCCTCGGGCCACGCAAGGTCGTGGACGAGTTCAGGAGCATCGCCGAGCTGTTCGCGCCGCTGGCCCTGTCCGAAGGCGAAGGGCTGCGGGACGACGCCGCCTTCCTGCCCAGCGGGCCAGGGCGGGAGCTCGTGATCACCGCCGATGCGGTGGTGGAGGGTGTTCACTTCCTGGCCGGCACGGCGCCGGAGCTGGTGGCGCGCAAGCTGCTGCGCGTGAACCTGTCGGATCTGGCCGCCAAGGCCGCCGAGCCGTTCGGCTATCTCCTGACCGTGGCCTGGCCTGAAAGCTGGGGGGAAGCCGAGCGGGCCGCCTTCGCCCGGGGGCTGGCGGAGGATCAGGCGGAGTTTGGGATCGGGCTCTTGGGCGGGGACACGGTCTCGACATCGGGGCCGATGACGGCCGCTGTCACCGCGCTGGGCTATGCGCCCCGGGCGGTGCGACGGAGCGGGGCGCGGGAAGGAGATCTGCTCGTGGTCTCGGGTGCGATCGGCGACGGCTGGCTGGGCTTGCAGGCGGCCAAACGGGAGCTGGCCCTCGGCGGCGACCACCTGGCGGCGCTGGAGCGGCGCTACGCCTTGCCGGAGCCTCGCCTGGAGCTGCGAGCCTTGCTGCGGGACCATGCGACCGCGGCGCTGGACGTCTCCGACGGCCTGATCGCCGACGTGGCGCACCTGGCGCGAGTCAGCGGAGTCGGCATCCGGCTCGACCTGGAGCGGACGCCCCTGTCTCCCATGGCGCTCGCCTGGCTGGCGGGAAGTCCGAACCGCGGGGATGCGCTGGAGGCTTTGGCCAGCGGCGGCGACGACTACGAGATCGCCTTCACCGTCGATCCGTCCGGGCTGGCGGCGGTGACCGAGGCTGGGCGGCCTCCCCGGACTCCGTTGACGGTGATCGGGGCGGTGGAGGCGGGCCGGGACGTCCGAGTGGTCTACCAGGGGCGGGATCGGCGACCCGAGCGGACCGGGTGGCGCCACGGCTAACCGGGCGGCAACCTCATCCGGTTTAGAGGGGGCGGGTGAGGTCCGTCATGTCGCAACGCACGTTCGCCGCTGTTCTGCTCGCCGCCGTCCTGGGTGCAGGAAGCGCAGGGGCCAGCGGCCCGGCTCCAAAGGGCGGGGAGGGCGGGGGCGCCAAGTATCTCGACCTGGCCCCGACCGGCCTGCCCATCATCGTGGGCGGGCGGATCAAGAACTATGTTTTCGTCCAGGCGCGTCTGATCCCTGCGCCCGGGGCCGATCTGATCAAGCTGCGCGAAAAGGAGCCCTACTACCGCGACGCGCTGGTGCGGGCGGCGCACCGGACCACCTTCGGCAAGGCGGGCGACTGGACGGGGGTGGACGAGGCCAGGTTGGAGGCCGTGCTGCTTGCGGAGGCGCGACGCATCAGCGGCCCGAAGAGCTTCAGCCGCGCGGAACTCCTGAAGCAGACGCCGCGACGGCGGACGGGCATGTTGCAGCGAGCCCCCCACTAAGGTCCACGCGCCTGAGGGTTGCGCGTTCTTGCGCCTGCGGTTGGCATGCGGCAAGGGACGGGCAAGCGTCGCCGTGCAACTCACGGCGAATCAGGCCTGAGCGGGGAGAAAACTCCGTCGGTCGGCGGCCCACGGGTCTGCGAACATACGGGGACGGACAAGCTTCATGGAAACGACTCTGGTTTGGGTGATCGCGGCGGCGATCCTCGCCGTGCTCTACGGCGTGGTGCAGACGGCCAGCCTGTTGAAGGCGCCGGCCGGCAATGAGCGGATGGCCGAGATCGCCCGGGCGATCCAGGAAGGCGCGGGCGCCTATCTCAAGCGCCAGTACACGACCATAGCCATTGTGGGCGTGGTCATCCTCGTCGCGGTGTTTCTGCTGCTGGGGCTCACGGCCGCCATCGGGTTTCTGATCGGGGCCGTGCTGTCCGGACTGGCGGGTTACGCGGGCATGCTGATTTCGGTGCGGGCCAATGTGCGCACGGCTCAGGCGGCGTCCGAGAGCCTCGCCAAGGGGCTCTCGCTGGCCTTCCGTTCGGGCGCAGTGACGGGAATGTTCGTGGCGGGCTTCGCCCTGTTCGGGGTGGCGGGCTACTTCGCCGTTCTCACCGGGGGCCTGGGGCTCAGCATCGACGACCCGGTGGAAGCGCGCGAGATCATCGACGCCTTGGTGTCGCTGGGCTTCGGCGCCTCCCTGATCTCCATCTTCGCCCGCCTGGGCGGCGGCATCTTCACCAAGGGGGCGGACGTCGGCGGCGACATGGTGGGCAAGGTGGAGGCCGGCATCCCGGAGGACGACCCCCGCAACGCGGCCACCATCGCCGACAATGTGGGCGACAACGTCGGCGACTGCGCCGGCATGGCCGCCGACCTGTTCGAGACCTACGCCGTCACCACCGTCGCCACCATGGTGCTCGCGGCGATCTTTTTCCGCGGCTCCGAAGTGGTCGGAACCATGATGGTGCTGCCGCTGGCCATCTGCGGCGTCTGCATCGTGACCTCCATCATAGGCGCCTTTGCGGTCCGGCTGCCCAAGAACAACAACATCATGCGGGCGCTCTATCAGGGCCTGATCGCCACGGGCGTGCTCTCGATTGGCGCGGTCGCCTGGGTGATCTACACACTGATGCCGGACTCGGTGACGGACGTGGCGGGCCGGGTGATCACGGACAACCAGTTGTTCATCTGCGGCCTGATCGGGCTGGCGGTGACCGCGGCCATCGTGATCATCACCGAATTCTACACGGGCGTGGACTTCCGCCCCGTGCGCTCCATCGCCAAGGCCTCGGTTTCGGGCCACGGGACCAATGTCATCCAGGGCCTGGCCGTCTCGTTGGAGGCCACCGCCGCCCCGGCGCTGGCCATCATCGTGGGCATCATCGCCAGCTATGAACTGGCCGGACTGTTCGGGATCGCCATCGCCACCACCACGATGCTGGCCCTGGCCGGAATGATCGTGGCGCTGGACGCCTTCGGCCCGGTGACCGACAACGCGGGGGGCATCGCCGAGATGGCGGGCTTGCCCGCAGAGGTGCGGGTCTCGACGGACGCGCTGGACGCGGTCGGCAACACCACCAAGGCCGTCACCAAGGGCTATGCCATCGGCTCCGCGGGCCTCGGCGCCCTGGTGCTGTTCGCAGCCTATACGCAGGACTTGCGCTACTTCGCCGAGAATTCGCTGGAGTACCCCTTCTTCGCGGGGCTGGGCGACATCGCGTTCGACCTGACGAATCCGTACGTCGTCATCGGCCTGTTCTTCGGCGGCATGCTGCCGTTCCTGTTCGGCGGCATGAGCATGACGGCCGTGGGCCGGGCCGCCGGCGCCGTGGTCGAGGAGGTGCGGCGCCAGTTCCGCGAGAAACCGGGCATCATGACCTACGAAGAGAAGCCCGATTACGCCCGCGCCGTCGACATCCTGACGAAGGCGGCGATCCGCGAGATGATCGTGCCCTCTCTCTTGCCGGTTTTGTCGCCCCTGGTGCTGTTCGGGGCGGTGCTGCTGATCGCCGGCAAGGCCGACGCCTTCGCCTCCCTGGGGGCCATGCTGATGGGGGTGATCGTCACGGGCCTGTTCGTGGCCATTTCGATGACCTCTGGCGGCGGGGCCTGGGACAACGCCAAGAAGCACATCGAGGAAGGGCACTACGGCGGGAAGGGCTCGGACGCGCACCGCGCCGCCGTGACCGGCGACACCGTGGGCGATCCTTACAAGGACACGGCGGGTCCGGCGGTGAACCCGATGATCAAGATCACCAACATCGTGGCCCTGCTGTTGCTGGCGGTGCTGGCGCGACAGTTCGGGGGCTGAGCGCCCCGGCGAAGCCGGCCGGAGGCGCTACTCCGGTCGGCGACCGCCGGGTTGCCGGTCTTCCTCGTCGCCGCCCAGGGTGCCGGCGGCCCGGCCGACCGTGCCCAGCAGCTGCTCCAGGATGGTGAGCTCGCGGCCGCGCGTCGGGGTTTCGCGGCCGTTCAGCGCGATGACCTTGCCGTCCTCCAGCGAATAGCTGTTCACGGCCTTGACCTTTTCGGCCTCGTCGAACGCCACGGCGACCACGTCGCGCTTGGTGACGCGAGGCTTGTAGAAGGCGACGCGCTGCACCGACTGCGTCATGTAGAACCAGGTGTTGTCGTCGAAGGTGGACTTGGCCGAGGGCGATCCAAGTCGCTCCAGCACCGTGGACTTGGTGTCCTCGCCCACCTTCACCTCTGACGGCTTCACGTCGAGCGCCACAAAGCCGTGGTTCGAGGCGATGGGCGCGCAGGCCGTCGCCCCAAGCGCCAGGGCGGCGATGAGGGCGGCGGACGCCGGGCGAAGCGGAACTCTGATGCGCATGAACTTTGACCTAGGCCGGTCGGCTTCCTAGTTCAACGTCGCGGCGGAATGAGGGCGAACACCATGTGGGGCGTACTCGGGCGGAAGCCCCGCGCCAGCGAGGCGGCGGGCAAGGCGCTCTATGCGGCTGCGGTGGAGCAGGCGCGTCGGCCGGTCTTCTACACGGATCTGGGCGTGGCCGATTCGGCCAACGGACGCTTCGAACTCTACAGCCTGCACGTGATCTTGCTGTTGCGGCGCCTCAAGGCGGGCGGGCCCGGAGCAGGGGAGACGGCTCAGGCCTTGTTCGACGTCTACATCAGCGAGTTGGACCAGGCCTTGCGGGAGCAGGGCGTGGGCGACCTGTCCATGGCGAAAACCATGCGCAAGTTGGGCGAAGCTTTTTACGGGCGGGTGCGGTCCTATGATGAGGCGTTCGACGCCTTACCTGGCGTGGAGCCGTTGCGGTTGCTGCTGTTGCGGACCTTGGGGGAGGAGGGCGGCGACGCCGACGGGCTCACCCGTTACGCAAGCCTCGCCCTGGATGGCCTGGCTGCGGAAGGCGACGCGGTGCTGCTGCAGGGCGAGGCCGTTTGGCCGGAGGTTCGACCATGAAGGATGCTGCCTGGAGCCAGCCCGTACGCTTGGCTGAGGTGGGGCGCGGCTCGCTCCGGCGGACGCTGGCCCCGAGCGAGGCCGAACGAGAGAGGATCGCACGCGAGCTCAACCTCGTGGACCTGCCGGAGCTGAGCGCGGAGGTGGATATGGCCCCCTGGATGGACGGGGCGGTTCTGCGTGGGCGCTGGAGTGCGCGGGTGGTGCAGACCTGCGGCGTGACCCTGGACCCTTTTGAAACGCCGCTGTCAGGGGAGTTCGAGGTCAAGGTCGTGCCTCAGGGCAGCCCGGTGGCGCTCGCCGAGGAGGGCCCCGTCGAGCTCGATCTGGAGGCGGAGGATCCGCCGGACGTGCTGGCGGACGATCGGATCGACACCGCCGGTTATGTGGTCGAGCACTTGGCGCTGGAGCTGGACCCGTTCCCGCGCAAGCCGGGCGCCGAATTCGAAGCGCCGGAGCCGGAGCCGGAGACATCTCCCTTCGCCGCCCTGCTGCAGCTGAAGCCGCGCTCGTGAGGCTTCCCCTGCCTGTTCGAGCGCACTAGGGTCCGCGCGCCGCACACGGGGCGTCGGCCGAGTTTCGAGTCGCAGTTGTCCAAGCCCGCATCGTCCAGAACGCGCCGGCCGGAAGGCCTGGTCATCTCCATCGACGCCATGGGCGGCGACCATGGTCCGTCCGTGGTGGTCCCGGCCGTGGCTCGAGCGTGCGAGAGGCTGGACGGCCAGCCGGTCCGCTTTCTCCTGCACGGAGACGCCGCTCGATTGCAGCCGGAACTCGCGCGTACACCCGCCGCGGCCTGTGTCACCGAGGTCCGGCACACGCCGCTGCTGGTCAGCATGGACGAGAAGCCTGCCTATGCGCTGCGCCGCTCCAAGGGCTCCAGCCTGTGGAACGCGATCGAGAGCGTAAAGAGCGGTGAGGCCCAGGCGGTGGTGTCGGCGGGCAACACGGGCGCCCTGATGGCCATCTCGCGGCTGGTGCTGCGCATGGCGGAGGGGATGGACCGCCCGGCGATCGTCGCCAACTGGCCGTCGGCTCGCGGGATCTGCGCGGTCCTGGACGTGGGCGCCAATGTGGTCAGCGACGCCGAGCAGCTGGTGCAGTTCGCCATCATGGGCTCGGCCTTTCACCGGGCGGTGCACGGCCAGGCGCAGCCCACCGTCGGCCTGCTGAACGTGGGCTCCGAGGAGATGAAGGGTCACGAAGAGGTTCGCGAGGCGCACCGCCTGCTCAGCGAAACCGGACTGGATATCGACTACCGCGGCTTCGTCGAGGGCGACGACATCGCCAAGGGCACGGTCGACGTGGTGGTCACCGACGGCTTCACCGGCAATGTGGCGCTGAAAACCGCCGAGGGCACGGCTCGCTTCATCTCCGCCCTGCTGCGGGAGACTTTGACCTCGTCCTTGTGGGCCAAGCTCGGGGCCCTGTCCGCCGCGCCCGCCCTGCAGCGGATGAAGGACCGGATCGACCCTCGCACCATCAACGGCGGACCCTTGCTTGGGCTGAACGGCATCGTGGTGAAAAGCCACGGCGGCACGGACGCGGTCGGCTTCGGCAACGCAATCAAGGTTGCGGCCGACCTGGCCCGCAGCGACTACGCCTCGGAGATCGAGCGCAACATGCTGCGGCTGTCCACGGTGCTGCATTCCGATCAGCCGACCGCCCAGGCGGCCGAGTGATGCTGCGTTCGGCCATCATCGGCGTCGGCGGCTTTCTCCCCGAAACGGTCCAGACCAACGAGGACTTGGCCAAGTTCGTGGACACCTCGGACGCCTGGATTCAGGAGCGAACGGGAATCAGGAAACGGCACCGGGCGCGCGACGACCAGCCGGTTTCCGATCTGGCGCTGGAGGCGTCCAAGCGCGCGCTGGCGGCTGCGGGGCGCACGGCCGAGCAGTTGGACCTCATCGTGGTGGCGACCACCACGCCGGACCTGACCTTCCCCTCCACGGCCTCGATCCTGCAGCGGAAGCTGGGCGCGCCCGTGCTGACCGCGTTCGACGTCCAGGCCGTGTGCTCGGGCTTTGTCTATGCGATGTCGGTGGCCGACGGCTTCGTCGCGCGCGGACTGTCCAAGTGCGCGCTGGTGGTGGGAGCCGAGGCCATGACGCGGCTGATGGACTACACCGATCGAGGCACCTGCGTGCTGTTCGGCGATGGCGCGGGCGCGGTCGTGGTCGAGCCGGTGGAAGGGCAGGGGACGACCGCGGACCGCGGCCTGCTTGGTTTCTCCCTCCGCTCCGATGGCACCAAACAGGACCTGCTCTACGTCGATGGCGGACCTTCGACCACGGGCACGGTGGGCAAGCTGCGCATGGTGGGCAATCACGTGTTCAAGCACGCGGTGGTCAACATCTCGGAGGCGGTCGTATCCGCGGCCAAGGTGGCGGGCGTCGAAGTGTCCGACGTCGACTGGTTCATCCCGCACCAGGCGAACCAGCGGATCCTCAAAGGCGTGGCCGATCGGCTGGGGATCGACGAGGCCAAGGTGATCTCCACAGTGGCCGATCACGCAAACACCTCGGCCGCCTCCATTCCCCTGGCCATGGACGTCGCCGTTCGAGACGGCCGCATCAAACCGGGCGACCTCCTGCTCATGGAGGCCATGGGGGGCGGCTTGACCTGGGGCGCCTGCGTCGTTCGCTATTGAAGCCGGGGCGGAGGGGGACGTTCCCTTTCATTCCGACGGAGACGCCTCTCCAGTGAGCGCAAGCCTATCCTGGGCCGTCCACAAGAGAGAACCCCTTCCTCCGACACCACCGAGGCCATCAGAGCCTTGACCGGAGGGACCGAGCGGCGGGTCGATATCACGCAGTGCGGTCAGAGCTACCTTTCATTAGGCTCAGCGTGCGAGGTCGAGGAGCGGCGGCTGGCTGCTAGAAACTCCGATTGCGCTTGGACGCGCGCCCGGCGCCGCCTCTCGATCGGGCGGCGGTCGACGAACGAAGATCCACTGGCTCCGAGGACACGCCCGGAGCCGAACCATTGAACGAGACAAGGCTGTTCATGTCGGACGACATCGTAGTCGCGCACACAAGCCTCTCCGGATGCGCCTGCCCGGCCTGCTCCGGCGCGGACATCTCGCTCGACCCTCAGGCGGGCGGCGTGTCGGAGACGAAGCCCATCTGGTCGCCCGACCAGATCGCGGCGTACCTCAACCGTACGGGCCTGTCCTGGAAGCCGGGAGCCGGGAACGCCGTCCAAAGCGATGGCGACCAGAGGGTGATCAACTTCGGCTTTCACGAGAGCCAGGCCACGCTCGCCGCCAACGGCTATCGCTGGTTGGACCCCGTGACGGGCCGAAATACGGTCTGGGCGGAGTACAACAACTTTGCGGCGTTCAGCGAGGCGCAGCGTACGGCGGCCCGGGAGGCCCTTCAGTACTGGGACGACGTGGTCGCGGTCTCCCTGGCGGAGTCGCACGTCGATCAGGCCGACATCGCCTTCGGCAACCTGGCGAGCGCGCCGACGACCCAGGCTTTTGCGATCCTTCCCTCGAACAACATCTACTTCAACCCGGATTACACGCCCGAGCAGAATGCGGCCAACAACGCCCAGGTGCTGGATCTGGCGGGGGACATCTGGATCTCCGCCAGCCAGGTCAGCAACTCGCAGCTGGACGAGGGCGGGTACGGGATGCACACCCTGGCTCATGAGATCGGCCACGCGATCGGCATCAGCCATCCCGGCCGCTACAACGCCGCGCCTGGGGTGAGCATCACCTACGCCAACAATGCGGAGTACGCGCAGGACACGCGCGCCTATTCGGTGATGTCCTACTTCAACGGGACCGCGGCCCAGGGCGCCCGTCACTTCGACTTCCGCACGGCCAGCACCGCTTATTCGGCCACGCCGCTGATCCACGACATCGCCGCGGCTCAGCGGATCTACGGCGCGGACATGACGACCCGTACAGGGGACACCACCTACGGCTTCAACAGCAACGCCGCGCGGGACGCCTTCGATTTCGTCAAGACGCCCGCTCCGGTGATGGCGATCTGGGACGCCGGCGGGATCGACACCCTGGACGCCTCCGGCTTCGTCACCACCCAGCTGATCGATCTTACCCCCGGCTCGCTCAGCAGCATCGGCGGGGTGACCTTCGATACGGCGCCCTCCTTCGAGCAGGTCAACGCCAACCGCGCCGCGGCGGGCCTCCCGCCGGTGAGCCAGACCAACTACGACGCCAACATGGCGGCGCTGAAGGCCAACCCGGTCGTCGGCCGCCTGTTGGACAATGTGGCCATCGCCTATGGCGTGACCGTCGAGAACGCTCGGGGCGGGTCGGGCTCGGACACCATCGTTGGCAACGCTGCGAACAATCAGTTGTTCGGCAACGCTGGCTCCGATGTTCTGACCGGCAAGGAAGGGAACGATCTGCTGGACGGCGGCTCGGGCGCCGACCGGTTGGCCGGAGGAACGGGCGACGACCGCTATGTGGTCGACGATCTCGGCGACGTCGTGACGGAGCTGGCGGGGGAGGGCGTGGATCTGGTCGAGAGCTCCGTCGACTACGTGCTGGGGGCCGGACTCGAGAACCTGAAGCTGACCGGGACGGCCCTGGCGGGCACGGGGAACGCCGGATCCAATGCGCTGACCGGCAATGCGGCGGCCAACACGCTCAAGGGCCTCGACGGGGACGACGTGCTGGCGGGCGAGGGCGGCGACGACCGCCTGGAAGGCGGCGCGGGCAAGGACAAGCTCGAGGGCGGCGGAGGCGCTGACGATCTGCATGGCCAGGACGGCGACGACCTGATCGGCGGCCAGGATGGCGACGACTTCGTCCTGGGCGGTGGGGGCGCGGATCACCTGTACGGCGACGCCGGGGACGACGTCATCGGCGGGCAGGACGGCGACGACCTCTTGGTCGGCGGCGCCGGCCGCGACCATTTGATCGGCGAAGCGGGGGACGACCGGATCGGCGGCCAGGATGGCGACGACTTCGTCTTGGGGGGGCTCGGGGCGGACGCCCTGAACGGCGAAGCGGGTGACGACGTGATGGGCGGGCAGGAGGACAACGACTTCCTCCTCGGCGGCGCCGGCCGCGACCGGCTGTTCGGCGATGCCGGGGACGACGTTGTCGGCGGTCAGGAGGACGACGACGTCATCAACGGCGGAAGCGGTCGTGACCTTCTGTACGGCGATGCGGGCGATGACCAGGTGGTGGGCGGCGCGGACAGCGACCGCCTGTTCGGTGGCGACGGCGACGATCTGCTCGCAGGTGAAGACGGCGACGACCGCCTGGAAGGCGGCGCGGGCAAGGACAAGCTCGAGGGCGGCGGAGGCGCTGACGATCTGCATGGCCAGGACGGCGACGACCTGATCGGCGGCCAGGATGGCGACGACTTCGTCCTGGGCGGTGGGGGCGCGGATCACCTGTACGGCGACGCCGGGGACGACGTCATCGGCGGGCAGGACGGCGACGACCTCTTGGTCGGCGGCGCCGGCCGCGACCATTTGATCGGCGAAGCGGGGGACGACCGGATCGGCGGCCAGGATGGCGACGACTTCGTCTTGGGGGGGCTCGGGGCGGACGCCCTGAACGGCGAAGCGGGTGACGACGTGATGGGCGGGCAGGAGGACAACGACTTCCTCCTCGGCGGCGCCGGCCGCGACCGGCTGTTCGGCGATGCCGGGGACGACGTCGTCGGCGGTCAGGAGGACGACGACGTCATCAACGGCGGTAGCGGCCGTGACCTTCTGTACGGCGATGCGGGCGATGACCAGGTGGCAGGCGACGCGGACAGCGACCGCCTGGAAGGCGGCGCGGGCAAAGACAAGCTCGACGGGGGCGCCGGCGATGACGATCTGCATGGCCAGGACGGCGATGATCACCTGGAAGGCGGCTTGGGTCGCGACCTCATCTTCGGCGGGGTGGGGAATGACATCATCTTCGGCGGCGGCGACGCGGACCAGCTTTTCGGTGGGGCTGGCGCGGATCGCTTCGGGTTCCAGTCCACGGCGGACTCCGCCATCGGCGCGAGCGACATCATCGTCGACTTCAACCTGCTCGAAGGCGACCTGATCGACCTGTCCGCGATCGACGCCGTCTCCCACACGGCAGCGGACGAGGCCTTCACCTTTGTCACGGAGTTCTCCAACCAGGCGGGCCAGGCGGTGCTCCGCTACGATGCGGCGGCCAACACCACGACCGTGCAGCTCGATGTGGACGGAGACGGCCGGGCCGACTTCGGCCTGGCCATAGCGGGGCAGGTGAGCTCCGCGGACGGTTGGGTGCTCTAGCCGCCCGCGGCGCGGTCTAGAGGTGCGGGGCGCTGCCCGCACCCTGCACGCGCGGAACGGGACGGGGCTCCGTCCCATCTCACATCCGGCGATCCGTTGCTCAGCGTAGGCCTGGGCGGGGTCGCAGCGAGGTCGACCAGTCGCAAGTCCAAAGGGAGCACACCCGGAGAAAGGCTCGTCTTGACAGGCGCTTGGCCCCATGCGCGCATCCGGTGGTGCAGGCTGGCTGAGTCGGCGGGATGACGGGGGCGGCGATGGTGGGAACCGTGACACGGGCGGACTTGGCCGAGGCCGTGCATTCGGCCGTCGGCCTGACCCGGCAGGACTGCGCCCAGATGGTGGAACGCACCCTGGACCTGGTGGTGGAGGCCCTGGGCCGGGGCGAAGAGGTCAAGCTTTCCGGCTTCGGGGTGTTTCAGGTCCGGGCCAAGCGGGCGCGCATGGGACGCAACCCCAAGACGGGAGAACCCGCAGAGATCGGTTCACGACGGGTGATCAGCTTCCGGGCCTCGCAATTGCTCAAGGCGCGGGTGAGCGCGGCGGTTGCACGGCGGGGGACGGCGTCGTGACCGAGCTCCGCGCGATGGCGAAGACCGCGGACGCCTTCCGCACGATCTCGGAAGCCGCCGACGAGATCGGGGTGCCCCAGCATGTGCTGCGGTTTTGGGAAACCAAGTTCTCCTTTGTGCGGCCCATGAAGCGGGCCGGCGGGCGGCGCTTCTACCGGCCGCAGGACATCGCGGTGCTGCGTGGGGTCCGCACCCTGCTGCACGACGAAGGCTACACCATCAAGGGCGTGCAGCGGCTGCACAAGGAGCAGGGCATGCGTCGGCTGATGGCCGCCGGCCAGCCTGGGGCGGAGATCGTGGATCTGCCGCCGCCTTCGCCCGAAGTCGTCCCCTTCGAGCTGGAGGAGGAGATCGGCGGCCCCGAGCCCATGCTGGATCGCGAGGCGCTGCAGGCGCTGCGCGAGGAGCTTCTGGAAGCCAAGTTCAAGCTGGATGCGGTACTCCAGGGCATCGACTGAAATCGGCGATTGCGGCGGGGAGTTCGCCCGGTTACAAGCCGCCGCTTCGGAGCGTGGCGCAGCCTGGTAGCGCACTTGACTGGGGGTCAAGGGGTCGCAGGTTCGAATCCTGTCGCTCCGACCATTTCACGACGAAGCGCCCCGGGGCCGTCGTTCATCGCCTGGACCCCCGTTCCAGCCAGGCGATCAGCGGGAAGAGCGGAAAGCCCCAGGCGATCCCGGCCACCGCGAAAAAGGCCAACTGCGCGAATCGGTTGTCTGGCAGGCGTGCGGCGATCAGGGTGGCCACCCAGATATACAGGGCCATGAACCCCACGATCGCAAAGGCGCCGAAGATCTTACGGATCCGGGGGGGCATGGGCGGGCTCCAAACGAGAAACGCCGCGGACGTGATGTCCGCGGCGCTCCAGCTCCAACTGTATGGAAGGTCAGCGCGCGCCGCGCTTGACCAGCCCCAGCAGGAACAGCAGCAGGATCGCGCCGATGGTGGCGAAGATGATGCTTTCGATCCAGCCCTCAACGCCGATGTCCAGCAGGCCGGCGAGCAGGCCGCCCAGCAAGGCGCCGCCAAGGCCGACCAGCAGGTTGGTCAGCAGGCCGTGGTTCCGGTTCATCACTTTCTCGGCGATGAAGCCGGCGATGATCCCCACGATGATCGTCGCGATAATCCCCATGCCGTTCATAGTTCCGCTCCCTTTATCGCCCAGTTGTCGAGGAGCTTAATGTGAAGCTGTCTTTAAGGTTCCAGCCGAGCTTGGGCGCGGGCCGGTGGGACGGCGCCTCCCAGGGCGGGCGCAGCCGGGCGGTCGCGCTCTGGCTCGCGGGAGTGGCCTTGCTGGTTTTCGCCATGGTCGTGGTCGGCGGGGCCACACGCCTGACGGACTCCGGGCTGTCCATCACGGAGTGGCGGCCGGTCACCGGCGCGGTTCCCCCTCTGAGCGATGCGGGGTGGGCGGCGGAGTTCGAAAAATACCGGCGAATCCCGGAGTATCGTTACGTCAACGCCGGCATGAGCCTGGCGGAGTTCAAGACCATCTTCTGGTGGGAATGGGGACACCGCTTTCTAGGCCGTATCATCGGCCTGGCCTTCGCCGCGCCCTTCTTGGTGTTCCTGGCGACACGGCGGATTCCGCGCGGCTTGGCGGGGCGTTGCTGGCTCTTGTTGGGCTTGGGCGGGCTTCAGGGCGCGGTCGGCTGGTGGATGGTGAGCAGCGGCTTGTCGGAGCGGGTCGACGTGGCGCCGGAGCGACTGACGGTGCACCTGGGATTGGCCCTGGTGCTGCTCGGCGCCCTGGTCTGGACCGCGCTCGACGCTTGGCGCGGCCCCGCGAGAGGTGCCGGGCGAGACGCGCCTGTGGGAGCCTATGGGCTCTTTGCGTTGGTGTTCGTGCAATGCCTGCTGGGCGGGCTGGTGGCCGGCAACGACGCGGGGCGGGCCTACACCGACTGGCCGCTCATGGGCGGGCGGCTGTTCCCGACCGAGTATGCGCACACCGACGGGCTTTGGCGCACGATGACCCATAGCCTGGCCGCCGTGCAGCTGCATCACCGGCTCACCGGCTATCTGCTTTTTGTCGCCGCTTGGGCTTTCCTGGCCTTCACCGTTCGGAGAACCCGCCGGGCGCTCAAGGCTTGGGCCGCGATCCTGGCTGTGGTGGTGACGGGCCAGATGCTGCTCGGCGTCGTGACCTTGATCTCCGCCGCACCCGTGGGATTGGGCATCCTGCACCAGGCCGGGGCGGTTCTGACCTTTGCGGCGGCCACGGTGCTGGCCTGGACGGCACGTCGCAGCCCTGGGCGGGATGAAGTTCCTGCGACGGGCTGGACCGAAAGGCCCGTGTCGGCCAAGGGAGCGACCGACACGGTTCTCGGAGCTGCGACTTGATAACCCGTACCTCCCGGCGCCTTCTGGCCGGCCTTGTTGGCGCGACCCTGGCCGGGTCGGCCGCCGCGCAGACGCCGGCAAGCTACGCCCAGCCCACGGCCGTACAGCGTACCGATCCCATGTTCGCCGAGGGCGAGGCGACCCTGGCGCGGCTGATGGCGCGCAAGACCCGGACCGGCCGGGCGAAGAACGTCATCCTGTTCATCGGCGACGGCATGGGGCCAAGCACGGTGACGGCGGGCCGCATCTACGAAGGCCAATCGCGAGGGGTGGACGGTGAATCCAACCTGCTGAGCTTTGAGCGGCTGCCGCATCTGGCGCTTCAAAAGACCTACAGCACCGACAGCCAGGTGGTGGACAGCGCCGCCAGCGCCTCGGCGATGATGACCGGGGTCAAGACGCGCAACGGCGTGATGGGCCTGACGGGCGCGCCACGGAAAGGCGACTGCCTCGCCAGCCGCGGCGCGGAGGTGGCCACCCTGGCCGAGATCGCCCGGGCGGCGGGCAAATCCACCGGAGCGGTGACCACGGCGCGGTTGACCCATGCCACGCCCGCCGCGGTTTACGCCCATTCCGCGCACCGGGACTGGGAGGCGGATGCGGACCTCAGCCCTGAGGCTGTGGCCGCCGGTTGCCGCGACATCGCCCGCCAGCTGGTGGAAAGTCCGCCCGGGAGCCGGCTGAACCTGGCCATGGGAGGCGGCCGCGCGCGGTTTCTGCCTCAGGCCGGAGGCGGCCGACGCCGGGACGGGCGCGACCTGATCAAGGCTTGGCGAGCGGCGCCGCGCTCGACCTATGTGGCCGACGCCCTGCAGCTCAACGCGCTCCGCCCGGGCGCTCAGGACCACGTGCTGGGCCTGTTCGACGCCGACCACCTGCCTTACGAGCTGGACCGGCCGGCGAGCGGCTCCACGGTTCCGACCCTGAGCCAGATGACGGCCAAGGCCATGGACCTCCTGTCCGCCGACCGGGACGGCTATTTCCTGATGGTGGAGGCCGGGCGGATCGACCACGCCTCCCACGCCAACAACGCCGCGCGCACTCTCTCGGAGACGGCGGAGCTGTCGCGGGCGGTGGCGACGGCGCTGAGCAAGGTGGACCTGGACGACACCCTGGTGATCGTAACGGCCGACCACAGCCACGGGCTGACGATCAGCGGTTATCCGCCTCGCAACAATCCCATCCTGGGCCTGGCCACCGACGAGGACGGGCCGGGCACTGGCGACCGCAAGGCCTACACCACGCTGACCTTCGCCACCGGCCCGGGCGGAACCAGGGAGGGGCGCGACAACCCCGCGGACGACCACACGGCCGCCAAGTCTTATCAGCAGTCCGCGCTGGTTCCACTGAGCAGCGCGGCGCATGCGGGCGAGGACGTGGCCATCTATGCCGACGGACCGCAGGCGCACCTGATCGACGGGGTGGTGGAGCAGTCCTACCTGTTCCACCTGATGCGGCACGCCCTGGGCCTGGGCAGGCCGGCGGCGGGAGCCCGCTCGTCGCGGTAGCTGGCTACCAGGCAAGAAAAGTTGCGGCGGAGCGGCGCTTTAGCAGGGTCCGTGTTGACGGGCGGGCAGGGGGGCTGTATCCCGCCCGCTCTCCCGCGCCCACCGTTCGTGGTCGTGCCCTAGGATCATCCCCATGCAGAAGACCACGGTCTCCCTGAAGCCGGCCGATGTCGAGAAGAAGTGGATCGTGATCGACGCGCAGGACGCCGTCGTGGGTCGCCTCGCCTCGTTCATCGCCATGCGGCTTCGCGGCAAGCATCGCCCCGACTACACGCCCCACGTGGACTGCGGCGACCATGTCGTGGTTGTCAACGCCGAGAAGGTTCGCTTCACCGGCAAGAAGATGACCGACAAGGACTATTTCCGTCACACCGGCCACCCGGGCGGGATCAAGCACACCACGCCGCAACGCGTGCTGAACGGCCGCTTCCCGGAGCGCGTCCTGGAAAAGGCCGTGGAGCGTATGCTGCCCAAGGAAAGCCCCCTGGCGCGCCAGCAGATGACCCACCTGCGGATCTTCGCCGGTCCCGAACATGCGCACGCCGCGCAAAGCCCCGAGCCGGTCGCCTTCGCCGAGCTCAACGCCAAGAACGTCCGGAGCGCCTGAGCATGACCGACACCTCTTCTTCCGGGCCCTCCGCCTCCGGCTTCGACTCCCTGCGTGAGCTGACCGGCGCGCCGATGACGGCCGCCGACCTGCCGGTCGTGCGTGAGCCCAAGATCGACTCCCAGGGCCGTTCCTACGCCACCGGCAAGCGCAAAAACGCCATCGCCCGCGTGTGGATCAAGCCGGGCACCGGCCGGATCACCATCAACGGCCGCGACCAGCAGGTCTACTTCGCCCGTCCCGTGCTGCGGATGATGATCGCCCAGCCCCTGGAGGTCACCAACCGCACAGGTCAGTTCGATGTGATCGTCTCGGTGGAGGGCTCCGGTCTTTCCGGTCAGGCGGGCGCGGTGCGTCACGGCCTTTCCAAGGCCCTGACCTACTATGAGCCCGGCCTGCGCGCCGCCTTGAAGCCGCATGGCTTCCTGACGCGCGACCCCCGCGTGGTCGAGCGCAAGAAGTACGGCAAGGCCAAGGCCCGCCGTTCCTTCCAATTCTCCAAGCGCTGAGCTTCAGCCCCGTTCGATGCGGCGAAAGGCGCACCCCGCCCAGGGTGCGCCTTTTTCGTCAGCCCCCCATCTTATGGGTATGACACAGATCCCCGCGCCCGACCGTCGTCTGTTCCTGGCCGGAGCTGCAGCCTCCGCCTTCGCCCTGGCGGCCTGCGGAGCCGAGGCGAAGCCGAACGCCGCGGAGCTGGCTTTCGCCAAATCGCCTTATCGCAAACTCACCGACGCGGAGTGGCGCAAGCGGTTGTCGCCCGCCGCGTTCGACGTGCTGCGCAAGGAAGGAACGGAACGGGCCGGCTCCAGTCCGCTGGACCGTGAGAAGCGGCGCGGAACCTTCGTCTGCGCGGGCTGTTCGCTGCCGCTCTTCAAGTCGGAAGCGAAGTTCGACTCCGGCACCGGATGGCCCAGCTTCGTCACCTCCATCAAGGGCTCGACCGGGACCAAGCGCGACCTGGTGCTGTTGATCCCGCGCACCGAATACCACTGCGCCCGCTGCCTGGGCCACCAGGGCCACATCTTCGACGACGGCCCCGCCAATCGCGGCGGCAAGCGCTGGTGCAACAACGGCGTCGCGCTGAAGTTCATTCCCGCCTAGTGATGCCTCGCCTTGCGGCAGGTGCGGACAAAGCGGGCGATCACAGCTCTTTCAGCCGCAGTTCTGGCTGGCATGGGACCCGACTCTTGTGTTCGAAGATCGCGTCCGGACGCGAACGCGCGGAGCAGCCGATGATCCGCGGGCAGCTGGGCGGATACGGTGTAGCCCTCGAAGATCTCTCCGTCATACTCCGAGGACGCGGGGACCACCGCGTTCAATCCGCCCGACGAGAGTTGGAGCTTGCTCAGCGGTCGCGGCGCATTCGCCATCACGACGATGGACCCGCTTCGCGCGGTGCAAGTCATGGCGAAATCCGCCTCTGACTCCGGCGGCCCGTAGATGAGCATGTGCGAGCCGTCACGAGGCTCCACTCGAGCTATCCATCGATCGCTATCGTCCGCGCCCATCAGGAGCACCGCCAAGACGATAGCTGGCCACATCAGCTCCGGACCGTCACATACTCGCCCGGAGCGTCGCCCAGCACCTCCAACGGGCCGGCGGCCGGGTCGCGCGCGGGCGCCTGCCCGCCCGACTGCGGCTTGAGCCAGTCCATCCAGCGGGGCCACCAGCTTCCGGGGAATTCGTCGGCGTTGGCGCGCCAAGCCTCGACGGTGTCGGGGAGGTGCTCGTCGCGGTGGATCCAGTGCTGGTATTTCTGGGCGCCCGGCGGATTGACCACGCCGGCGATGTGGCCGCTGCCGGCCAGCATGAAGGTGACCGGGCCGCCGAACAGGCGCAGGCCTCGGTAGACCGAGCGGTAGGGGGCGATGTGGTCGGCCTCCGCGGCCTGGGCGAAGACGGGGACGGTCACGTCGCCTAGGCTCAGCCGGCGGCCCGCGAGCTCCAGCTCGCCTTTAGCCAGGCGGTTCCTGCGGTAGAAGTTCTCCAGGTAGAACAGGTGCAGGGCCTTGGGCATGCGGGTCTGGTCGGAGTTCCAGAACAGCAGATCGAAGGCGGTCGGCGCCTTGCCCATCAGGTAGTTGTTCACAAAGGGCGACCAGATCAGGTCGTTGGCCCGCAGCATGTTGAAGGTGTCCGCCATGGCCATGCCGGGCAGCACGCCGCCCGCAGCGTCCATGCGGCTCTCGATGTCCGCCATCGCCGCGTCATTGGTGAACAGCAAGAGGTCGCCCGCCTCGCTGAAGTCCTGTTGGGCGGCGAAGAAGGTCACGGAGGCGACCGAGCCTTCGCCCTCCTGCGCCATGAGGGCCAGGGCCGTGGAGAGCATGGTGCCCCCGATGCAATAGCCTACCGCGTGGACCTGCTCCGTCGCGCACTGGCGCTTGACCTGGGCGATCGCCTCGAAGGCGCCTTCCCGGACATAGTCCTCGAAGGTGACGTCCTTCAGCTCCGGACCTGGGTTGACCCAGGCCGTGACAAAGACCGTGAAGCCCTGGCCGGTGAGCCAGCGGATCATCGAGTTCTCCGGGCGGAGATCCAGGATGTAGTATTTGTTGATCCAAGGCGGGAAGATGAGGAGGGGAACCTCATGCACCGTCTCAGTCGTGGGACTGAACTGCAGGAGTTCAAACAGGCGGTTGCGATAGACGACCTTGCCGGGGGCGGTGGCGACGTCGACGCCCACCTCGAACCGGTCCACGTCGGTCAGGCTGATCGCCAATTGACCGCCGCCGCGCTCCATGTCGCGCGCGAACTGTTCGGCGCCGCGCACAAGGCTTTGCCCCTTGCTCTCCAGGGCCGCTTTGAGCGCTGTGGGGTTGGAGAGAAGGAAGTTGGAAGGCGAGAAGGCGTCCGTCAGCATCTTGGTGAAGAATTCGACGCGGCGCTTGGCCTCGGGGTCCACGTCCTCCACGCCGCCCACCAAGGCGTTCATCCAGCCGGAAGTGAGCAGGTAGGACTGCTTGAGGATGTCGAAGACGGGGTTGGCGCTCCAGTCCGGGTCCCTGAATCGCTTGTCCAACTTGTCGGGGGAGGCGACCGGGTCGGTGCGTTCCCCCAGGGCGCGCAGAGTGGCGCTGCTCCACAGGTCCATATAACCCGCGAAGAGCTCGGCCTGGGCCCGCATCAGCCGGTCGGGATGGGAGGCCAGCCCGCCCATGACCTCGACCATGGCGGAGCCCACGCCCATGGGGTCGGTGTTCAGCTTCAGAGCCTGTCCCGGCTGGCGCGAGACGGCCTGCAGCATGGCGCTCTGGGCGGTGAAGGCTGCCCGGGCGAGGTTCTGCGACAGCTGCTCCATGGCTTCGCGCTGTTCGGAGCCGAAGGGCGGGGCGCCGGATGCGCCGCTCTGGGCGGCCCCGGGGTCGATCTCTGCAGCCACCTTGCTCTCCCTCGCACTTTGAACCTGTTGCATCATGGCATAAGAGGGGGCCCGACATGAAGCCGTGCGCCCTCCTCCTGCTCACCGCCTGCACGCTTGTGCTGGGGGCCTGCGCCAACGCCCTGCCGCCCCGGCGTGAGGCGGGCACGAACGCGCCCCTCCCGGAAGAGCTGACCCGGCGGCTGGAGACCGTGCGTCGTGAGCGCGCCGAATATCCGGACTTCCGCAACATCCCGCTGACGCCGACCGATGTCCGCAGGCCCGCGCAGTTCCGCCGGGCGGTGAACGGGGTCAAGGGCGCGGGGGCCGAGCTGCAGGCCTGGGCGGCCAACAATCCACCCCTGATCGCCGATGTGGAGGCCTTCGCGGCCGAAGCCCGTCGCCAACTGGGCATCGGCCCGGAGGACATCCCGCCGGCGAACACGGCCGCGGAGATCGAGGCGCTGGCGCGCGAGCTTCGCCGCAGGGCCGAGCCTCCGCCGCCGATACGCGATTGACCGCTCTTGAGTCGCTTCGCCGCACGGCGGGGCGCACGGAATCACTTATCCTGCACCCGCCCTGGAGGCTTCCTTGCCCGACGTTTTCGACCGTGACCTGACGCTGGCCGCCGTTCGCGTGTGCGAGATGGCCGCCATCGCCTCCTTCAGCATGGTGGGCCGCGGCGACGAGAAACAGGCGGACCAGGCCGCCGTGGACGCCATGCGCAATGGCCTCAACGCGCTGGACATCTCCGGCCGCATCGTGATCGGCGAAGGCGAGCGCGACGAGGCGCCTATGCTCTACATCGGCGAAGAAGTCGGGCGCGGAAACGGGCCGCGGGTGGACATCGCCCTCGACCCCCTGGAGGGCACCACCCTGACCGCCAAGGCCATGCCGAACGCCCTGGCCGTGATGGCCTTCGCGCCGGAAGGCGGGATGCTGAACGCGCCGGACACCTATATGGACAAGATCGCCGTGGGGCCGGGCTACGCCGAAGGCGTGGTCGATCTGGACGCCTCGCCGGCCGATAATGTCCGCGCGCTGGCCAAGGCCAAGGGCGTGGACCCCCGCGAGATCACCGCTCTGGTGCTGGACCGGACGCGGCATGCCCCGATCATGGCCAGCCTGCGCGAAGTCGGCGCGCGCGTGATGCTTATAACGGACGGCGACGTCGCGGGCGTGATGAACACCGCCGATCCGTCCACGGGGGTGGACATCTATCTGGGGCAGGGCGGAGCGCCGGAAGGGGTTCTCGCCTGCGCGGCGCTGAAATGCGTAGGCGGGCAATTCCAGGGGCGGCTGGTGTTCCGCAATGAAGACGAGCGGGAGCGGGCGCGTCGCTTCGGCGTGACGGAGTTCGACCGGAAGTACACGTTGAACGAGCTGGTGCGCTCGGAAGCCATCTTCGCCGCTACGGGCGTGACCAAGGGCGCCTTGCTGGACGGCGTGCGCTTTGAGCAGGGGCCGGGCGGGCGCTTCGTGCACACCCACACCATCGTCATGAACTCGGCGCAGAAGACCGTTTCGGAGGTCCGGGCCAAGCGCCCGGCCTGATGCCCGACGACGGCGGTCATTCGGGGTTCGGCGCCCTCCTGGGTGTTGAACGATCCCTGAGCGGCCGCAGTTGGCGGAACCGTCCCGCCGATGAAGCGGTGGTGCAGGCCCATCGGCGTCGGACGGGGTTGAGCGAACTGCTGGCGCGTGCGCTCGCCTCCCGCAGCATCGGCGAGGCGGAGGCCGCCGCCTTTCTCGAGCCCACGCTGAAGGCGCTGTTCCCCGATCCCTCCTGCTTCATGGACATGGATCGCGCGGCCGAGATCCTGGTGGATGCGGTGCAGGCCGAGCGGCCCGCCGTGGTGTTCGCCGACTATGACGTGGACGGCGCGACCAGTGCGGCGCTCCTGGTGCGCTGGTTCCGGGCCATGGGCGCGGAGCTGGCCGTCTATGTGCCGGACCGTATGACGGAGGGCTATGGGCCGAGCCCGGCGGCGTTTCGGCGACTCAAGGCGGACGGGGCCGAGCTCGTGGTCACCGTGGACTGCGGGGCCGCCGCTCACGGGGCGCTGGAGGCCGCCGCCGAGCTCGGGCTGGAGGTGGTGGTTATCGACCATCACCTGATGCGGGGCGACCCGCCCCCTGCGGCGGCGCTGGTCAATCCGAACCGCCCGGGCTGCGGCTCGGGGCAGGGGCATCTGGCGGCGGCGGGGGTGACCTTCGTGCTCCTGGCCGCGCTGAACCGCGAGGCGCGGCGGCGGGGCATGTTCACGGCGCGCAAGGAGCCGGATCTGAGGGCCTGGCTGGATCTGGCCGCGCTGGGGGCCGTGTGCGACGTGACGGCGCTCACGGGCTTCAACCGGGCGCTGGCCACCCAGGGGCTGCGGGTCATGTCGGGGTGGCGCAATCCGGGCTTGAACGCGCTCATGCGGGCGGCGGGGATCGCCATCGACGGCGGCGAGGTGCGCGCCGACGTGTTCCGAGCGGGCTTCGTGCTGGGACCTCGCATCAACGCGGGGGGGCGGATCGGCCGCTCGGACCTGGGCGCCCGCCTGCTCAGCACGGACGATCCGGAGGAGGCGCGCCTCCTGGCCGAGGAGCTGGACGCGCTGAACGTCTCCCGCAAGGAGGTCGAGCGCGCCGTCATGGAGGAGGCCGCGCGCCAAGTCGAACACGAGGCGGCCAGCGCGTCTCCCGTGCTGGTCGCGGCCGGCGAGGGGTGGCACCCGGGGGTGGTGGGGATCGTCGCCGGGCGCTTGCGTGAGCGGTTCCGCAAGCCGGTGGTGGTGATCGGGCTGGACCCGATCGCCGGCGTAGGCAAGGGGTCAGGGCGTTCGCAACCGGGCGTGAACCTGGGTCGGGCGATCCAGGCGGCTTTCGACGCCGGACTGCTGCTCGCGGGCGGCGGGCACGCCATGGCCGCGGGGCTGACGCTCCGCCCGGACCAGCTGCAACCCTTCAGCGCCTTTTTGCACGACCGGCTCAGGGACGAGCAGGGGAGGGCGGCCCTGCAGGACGCGCTGGAGATCGATTCGGTGATCACCACGGGGGGTGCGCACCGCGACCTGTGGACCGAGCTGCAGCGCCTGGCGCCTTTCGGGCCGGGGAACCCGGAGCCCGTCTTCGCGGCGGCCGATGTGCGCGTTGAACACGCTCAGGCGGTTCGCGGCGGCCATGTTCGCGCAACCCTGGCCGATTCGACGGGACGGCGGCTGCGGGCGGTGGCCTGGCGCTCGGAGGAGACGCCGGTGGGTCAGCGGCTGCTGGCGCGCGACGGCGGCCTGCACGTGGCGGGGCGGCTGAAGCCGGACGATTGGCAGGGCCGCTCGGGCGTGGAGTTCGAGATCGAGGACGCGGCGGACCCCCGGCGAAGCTGAGCGGGACAAAGCCTGCCCAAACGCTCTTGCGCCGCGAAATCCGCCCCGTTATACCGCCGCTCCGTCGCCGCGGTCCCTTCGTCTATCGGTTAGGACGTCAGATTTTCATTCTGAAAAGAGGGGTTCGACTCCCCTAGGGACTGCCACGACCGCCCTCACGCCCACGATTCGCATCCACGGCGATTTGGGGATGCAAGTTTCCCAAGACATGGTGTATAGCGCCAAAGCTTGACGGCAGGCCATGCCGCCAGGTCCGAGGGGGCTATGTCCGGTTACGACTACGATGGCGCGGGGGCGCGGGACGAAAGCGTCCAAATCAGCGGGCGAATCAAGTGGTTCGACCCCGGAAAGGGGTACGGCTTCATCGTTCCCGACGATCCCAGCAAGACCGGCATGAAGGACGTGCTGCTGCACGTGACCAGCCTGCGCGACTCGGGCCGCGACTCGGCGGCGGAAGGCGCCACCATCGTGTGCGAAGTGGCTCGGCGGCCCAAGGGCTTCCAGGTGATGAGCATCGTCCAGCTGGACGAATCAACCGCTTCGCCGATGTCCGAGCCCAAGCGGGACAACGGGTTCGGCGCGCGGCGCGCCTCCGACGGCTTTGGCCGCGAGCGCGGCGGTTTCGGCGGGGGCGGTTTCGGCGACCGTAGCGGCGGGTTCGGCGCGCGTCGGGATTCCGGGCGCGACGCGGGGCGTGACTCGGGGCGCGACAGCGGTGACCGCGGCGGCTTTGGCGCGCGTTCCGGCGGATTCGCCGGTCGCGACGGTGGTGACCGCACAGGCTTCGGCGCTCGGCCGCAGCGCCAGGCGGCGGCCACAGGTCCTCTGGAGCGGGTCAAGGTGAAGTGGTTCAACCGCACCAAGGGCTACGGCTTCGTCACCCGCGACGGATCGCCGGGCGATATCTTCATCCACATCGAAACTCTGCGTCGGTCGGGCATGGAGGACCTCCAGCCGGGCGAGGACATCATGGTCCGCTTCTCCGACGGGCCGAAGGGCCTGGTGGTGGCCGAGATCGACAGTTCGGGCCGCTGAGCCGGTGCTCCGTCCCGTTCTCGGCCTGTGCGCCATCCTGCTGCTCGCGGCCTGCGCCCGCGAGGTCGTCACCGAGCCGGCCGTGGCCGAAGCCCCGGGAAGCGCGCCGCCGGTGACGCAAACTGTGGCCGCCGTTCCGCTGCCGGCGAATGCGCCCCGGGTTACGCCCGGTCCCACGGAGCCGCTGTCCATCGTCACCGCAAGAGGGCCGGTCGATTTCAAGGTGGAATTGGCCGACGAGGAGCCTGAACGCAGCCAGGGGCTGATGTGGCGCGGCTCCATGCCCGCCGATCGGGGCATGATCTTCGACTACGGCCAGAGTCTGGAGTTGAGCCCCCAGTCGGGGCGCGGCTTCTGGATGCGCAACACCTACCTCCCGCTGGACATCATCTTCATAGGCCCGGACGGCCGCATCCAGTCCATCGCGCGCAATGCGACGCCCTTGTCCGAAGCCATGATCTTCGCCGGCGCCGGCCCGGTGCGCGCCATTCTGGAGATCAACGGCGGGCTCTCCGAGCGGCTGGGCATCCTTCCCGGAGACCGGGTGCGACACCGCATCTTCCCCTAGGCCTCACCGCGTGGCATGAGCCGCCCGACCTCGGGGCGTAGCGCAGCCTGGTAGCGCATCTGGTTTGGGACCAGAGGGTCGCAGGTTCGAATCCTGCCGCCCCGACCATTGCTTAGGCCCGGAAACTCATCCGGGTTTTGCAGGTCGCGTTTTTGCTTGAGCTTGGAGGCGCGAGGCGGCCGATGGGGGTCGCCTGCCGTCGCTACTTTCATTGTTGGTCGCCTGGCGCTGGACCATCCTGAACCGCTGCGCCTTCCACCGCCTTGGGCCACGTCCGCTTGCTGATCACCGGCCGGTCGCGAACTGCTCATCGGCTTCGTGCTCCAGGCGGCCTGCGCTAGCTACAGGGCGGACTTGAACCGAAACGCTTTCTGCCCGCTATGGGCGGGAGGAGCTCGGCCCGAGTCCCGCCGCTTGACACCTCTCACCCATAGGGCCCGCACATGCTCGCTCGCATCTATCAGCCTTCCAAGACCACCATGCAGTCGGGCCAGCAGAAGGCCAAGGAGTGGCTGCTGGAGTTCGAGCCGGCCTCGGCGCGTCTGCCGGACCGGCTGATGGGCTGGTGGTCCAGCGACGACACCCAGAGCCAGGTGGTGCTGCACTTCGAGACCCAGGAACAGGCGGTGGACTACGCCCAGCGCCACGGGATCCCGTTCCAGCTGTTCGCCCCCAAGGCGCGCCGGCGAATCATCAAGGCCTATGCCGACAACTTCGCCTTTGGCCGCAAGGAGCCCTGGACGCACTGAGTCGCCCTCCGGCCCCGTAGCTCAACTGGATAGAGCACCCGCCTTCTAAGCGGGTGGTTGGAGGTTCGAGCCCTCCCGGGGTCGCCATCTTTCGCGCCACGCATTGCGGCCCGCGGGCTTGACGGGAGGAGGGCGGGCGGGCTGATACGCGGGCGATGAGCCTTGCGCCCGACTCTCCCGCGGACCGTCGTTCTCCCTTGCGCCGAGCGGTCCCGCTGGCCGCGGTGCTGTTGGCCGTGGCGGTTGCGGGGTGCGGCGACGATCCCGCGCCGGCGACGGCGACCCCGCAGCAGCCGGCGGCGCAGCAACAGCCCCGCACGTCTCAAGGGGCGGTCCGTGAAAGCGCCACGCTTCGCGCGGTGAGGAGCCGCGGTCGGCTGAACTGCGGCGTGAACCACAGCCTGCCCGGCTTCGCCTATCCGGACAACCGCGGGGTCTGGCGCGGGTTCGAGGTGGACTATTGCCGCGCGATCGCCGCGGCGGTTCTGGGCGACCGCGAGGCGGTTCAGTTCGTGCCGGTGTCGCCGACCGAGCGCTTCCCGGCGCTGCAGGCAGGCGAGGTCGACGTCCTGATCCGCAACACCAGCCACACCTTCAGCCGCGACGCTGACCTGGGCTTCGACTTCGCCGCCATCTACTATTTCGACGGCCAAGGCTTCATGGTTCCGCGCTCGCTCAATCTGCGGAGCGCGGCCGAGCTGGCCGGGGCTCGGATCTGCGTCATCACCGGGTCCACGACGGAGCTGAACGTGGCCGATTTCTTCCGCTCGCGGGGGCTGGCCTATGAACCGGTCGTGGTGGACCGGGTGGAGCAGGCGCGGGCGAGCTATGCGCGGCAGGCCTGCGACGCCATCACCGACGACATCTCCGGCCTCGCCTCCACCCGCTCGGTGCTCGACAATCCCCAAGCGCACGTGCTGCTGCCGGACGTGATCAGCAAGGAACCCATGGCTTCGGTCGTCCGGCAGGGCGATGACGCCTGGGAGGACATCGTCCGGTGGACCTTCTACGCCATGGTGCTGGGCGAAGAACTGGGCGCGACGTCGGACAATGTGGAACAGCTCAGGGGGTCCAGCAGGGACCCGGAGCTGCGGCGCCTGCTGGGCGCGGACGGCCAGTACGGACGCATGCTGGGTCTTTCCGATGATTGGGCTTTTCAGGTGCTTCGCCAGGTCGGCAACTACGGCGAGGTGTTCGAAACCAACCTCGGCGCCCGTTCGCCGCTGAGGCTTCAGCGCGGGCTGAACGCACTGTGGAGAGCTGAACAGCCCGGCCTCCTTTACGCTCCTCCCATCAGGTGACCCCATGACCGCCGTGGCCGACATTCCCCCCGAGGGCCGAGCGGCCGTACGACGCAAGCTGCCGCTGCACGTGCTGATGCTGGGCGGCTTCGTGCTGGGCCTGGCTGCGGGCCTGCTGGTCTATGCCGCGCCCGGCGAACCGGCCTGGGTGGACTGGGTGACCACCTATGTGACCGGACCCATCGGCCAGATCTTCCTGCGACTGCTGTTCATGTTGGTGCTGCCGCTGCTGTTTGCGGCCCTGGCCACCGGCGTGGCTGAGATGGGCGACGTGGCGGCCCTGGGGCGGACGGGATGGCGGACTCTGGCCTTCACCCTGGTGGTTTCGGCGGTCGCGGTCGTGATCGGCCTGGTGTTCGTGAACGTCTTCCAGCCAGGCGCCGGCGTGGACCCGATCACCCGGGACGCGCTGCTGGCCGAGGGGCGGTCGGGTGCGGCGGGCATCGTCGAAAGCGCGCCGGAAAGCATCGGCGGGCCCGAGTTCTTTCTGGAGATGATCCCCCGCAACATCGTCCAGGCCGCGGCCGACAACCAGATCCTGGCGGTCATCGTGTTCGCGCTCTTCTTCGGCATCGGGCTGGTGATCGCCAAGGGGCCGGCCGTGGACCAGCTCAAGCAGACGCTGGACGGTCTGCTGCAGGTGGTGATGGCGCTCCTGGGGATAGTGATCCGCCTGGCCCCGATCGCGGTGGCGGCCTTGATGTTCAACCTGGCGGCGGTGTTCGGCTGGGACCTGTTGGAGAAGCTGGCCGCCTATGTCGCCGTGGCCCTGGGGGCCATGGCGGTGCACATGTTCGTGGTCTACCCCCTGCTGGTGAAGTTCGTGGGCGGGATGTCGCCGATCGCTTTCTTCCGCGGCGTGCAGCCGGCGATCGTGGTGGCCTTTTCGACCGCATCCAGCAACGCCACCCTGCCCACCGCGCTGGAAGTGGCCGAAACCCGGCTGCACCTGCCGGGGCGCATCTCGCGGTTCGTGCTGACGGTAGGAGCCACGGCCAACCAGAACGGCACGGCGCTGTTCGAGGGGGTGACGGTTCTGTTCCTGGCGCAGGTCTTCAACGTGGACCTCAGCCTGGGCCAGCAGCTCATGGTGATGCTGGTGTGCATCCTGGGCGGGATCGGGACGGCGGGGGTGCCCGCGGGCTCGCTGCCCGTGGTGGCGCTGATCCTGGGCATGGTGCGCGTGCCGCCGGAGGCCATCGCCCTCATCCTCGGCGTGGACCGGCTGCTCGACATGTGCCGCACCACGCTGAACGTCACGGGCGACCTGGTGGCCGCCACCGTGGTCAGCCGGGGCGAGCCGCGGGACGCCGCCGCGCCCGCGCTTCCGTCGTCGATCGTCGACGGCGGGCACCGCTCCGTCGTTTAAGCCCGCTTGGCCCCGAGCAGGGGAGGGCTGGTCCGCCGCCTGGGCGGCTGGCGCGCCATCGTCTGGCAGGCGGGCCTGCTGCTGGCCCTGGCCGTCCTGGCGCTCTGGCTGGCCGGCAATGCGCGGGCCAATCTCCAGGCTTTGGGCTCGCGCACGGGATTCGGCTTCCTGGGCGAGCCGGCAGGGTTCGACATCCCCCAGACCCTGGTCGCCTATTCGCCGCAGAGCACGCACGCGCGCGTCTTTCTCGTGGGAGCGCTGAACACCCTGCTGGTGGCTGGACTGGGCGTCGTGTTCGCAACGGCGCTGGGCCTGCTGGCGGGCCTGCTGCGCTTGTCCCGAAACTTCCTCGGGCGCTCCCTGGCGACGGTCTATGTGGAGGCGGTCCGCAATACGCCGCTGCCCATCCAGCTCTTGATCTGGTTCAACCTGCTCCTGCTGGCGCCGCCGCCAGCCCGGGCGCTGCAGCTGCTGCCGGGCGTGCACCTGACCAATCGAGGCCTGTTCTTCCCTTGGGCGGGAACGGCGCCGCGTTTGGAGGGCTTCGGCTTTACGGGCGGCGCGGCCCTGTCCCCGGCCTTGACGGCGCTGCTGGCGGCGCTGGTGGTCTATACCGGAGCCTTCATCGCCGAGGTGGTGCGCGGCGGAATCCAGGCGGTCTCGCCGGGGCAGAGCGAAGCGGCCCGGGCGCTCGGCCTCCGCGAGGCGGGGCGGCTGCGGTTGGTGGTGTTGCCGCAGGCGCTGCGCGTCATGATCCCGCCCCTGGCCAGCCAGTACCTGAACCTCACCAAGAACAGTTCGCTGGCCATAGTGGTGGGCTACCCGGACCTCGTCTCCGTGTTCGGGAACACCAGCCTGACGCGGACCGGTCAGGCCATAGAGAGCATCGCGCTGATCATGCTCTTCTACCTGGCGGTGAGCCTGCTGATCAGCCTGGCGCTGAACGGCTGGAACGCGCGCCTGGCGCGAGGTGACCGGCGGTGAGCCCGCCAAGACCCGGCCTCGGGCGGCGGGTGGGCGCCACTCTGTTCGCGACGCCTTGGGACGCGGCGGTGACCCTGGCCGTCGGAGGGGTCCTGCTGTCGACCCTGCCGGGCCTGCTGCGTTGGGCCTTGATCGATGCGGTCTGGTTGGGTGAGACCAAGGCGGTCTGCCGCGAGGGTGGCGCCTGCTGGGCCTTTGTCACCGCGCGGTGGAGGCAGATGCTGGCGGGCTTCTACCCCGAGCAGGAGCTTTGGCGCGTCGGAGCGGCGGCGGCCCTGCTCGCGGCCGCGACCGCGCCCGTCGCCGCCGCTCGCCCGGGGCGCTGGCTGTGGCTGACGCCCCTTGGCGTGGCGGGGGCTTTCGCCGTGCTGTCCGGGGCGGGGTTGAGCGGACTCCCGGACGTTGCGCCCGAGTCCTGGGGCGGCTTCTTCCTGAACGTCCTGGTCGGCGCCTCGGCCATTCTGCTGGCCCTCCCCTTCGGGATCCTGCTGGCCCTGGGACGAGGCTCGCGGCTGCCCGTCGTCAAGAGCCTGTGCGTGAGCTTCATCGAGCTGGTGCGCAGCGTTCCCCTGATCACCCTGCTTTTCATGGCGAGCTATGTGCTCCCGCTTCTCGTCCCGGCCGGGACCGAGCTGGACCGGCTCACCCGGGCGCTGGTGATCGTGACCCTGTTCTCGGCCGCCTATATGGCCGAGGCGGTGCGGGGCGGACTGCAGGCGGTGGGCGGCGGCCAGAGGGAAGCGGCGCGCGCCCTGGGGCTCGGGTCCGTGCGGACGGTGGCGCTGGTGGTGCTGCCCCAGGCGCTGCGGGTGTCCATCCCGGCGCTCGTGAACACCTTCATCGGCGTGTTCAAGGACACCACCCTGCTCTACGTGATCGGGCTCTTCGACGTGATGTGGATCGCGCGCGCGGCCTTGTCCGACTTCGCCTGGCAGGGTCGCGAGCTGGAGGCCTACGCCTTTGTGGGTCTGGTCTTCTTCGCGGCCTGTTTCGCGCTCAGCCGCTGGAGCGCCGCCCTGGAGCGACGGCTCGACGCCGGGCCTCTCGGTCTGACCGTCGTCGTCAAGGAGCCCGCATGAGCGACACGCATCCCGCCGTGGCGGTTCGCGGCCTGCACAAGTGGTTCGGCCGGACGCACGTCCTGCGCGGCGTCGATCTGGAGGTGCGGTCGGGCGAGAAGGTCTGCGTGCTGGGGCCGTCAGGATCGGGCAAATCCACCTTGATCCGCTGCATCAACGGCCTGGAGCCCTCTGATGGTGGGCAGGTGGCTCTGGCCGGGGTGGACCTTTCAGGGCCCAGGAAACAGGCGGACACGGCGCGGCGCACCACGGGCATGGTGTTCCAGAGCTTCAACCTGTTTCCGCACCTCACGGTGCTGGAGAACTGCACCCTGGCGCCCATCCACGTTCGCAAGCTGAAGAAGTCGGACGCGGAGGCCCAGGCCATGGCGCTGCTCGAGCGCGTGCGTATCGCCGAACACGCGCGCAAGCGGCCCGCCCAGCTGTCCGGCGGTCAGCAGCAGCGGGCGGCCATCGCCCGAGCCCTGGCCATGCAGCCGCAGGTGATGCTCTTTGACGAGCCCACCAGCGCGCTCGATCCCGAGATGGTCGGCGAGGTGCTGGACGTCATGCGCGGTCTGGCCCGGGACGGCATGACCATGATCGTGGTCACCCATGAGATGAGTTTTGCACGGCAAGCGGCTGATCGCGTGGTGTTCATGGACGAGGGTCTCATCGTGGAACAGGCCTCCCCGACAGAGTTCTTCGGCGCCCCGAGCCACGCGCGCACGCGCGCCTTTCTCAGCCGGATCCTCGCTTAGCCTTCAGCAGGTAGAGACCGGCCGATTTTCCCCCGCCCGTCCGGGGTCTGAAGCTCAGAAACCGGTGACGACCGGCGCCTCCAGGCGGGTGCCCCATTCGGCCCAGGAGCCGTCGTAGAGCGCCGCTTCATGGCCCAGACGCGCCATCGCCAGCACGAGGCTAGCGGCGGTCACGCCCGAGCCGCAGGTGGCCACCGTGGGCCGCTGCAAATCCACGCCGGCGTCGTCGAACACGCGCCGGAGCTCGTCGGCGGGCAGGCCCAGCCCGTCGGGCGTCATCACCGATGCATAGGGAATGTTGGCGGCTCCCGGCATGTGACCCCCGCGCAGGCCGGGGCGAGGCTCGGGCGCTTCGCCCCGGAACCGCGCCCGCGGTCGGGCGTCCACGACTTGGGTGGTGTCCAGGCCGGCGCGCAACTCCTCGAAGGTCGCCACGAGCTCGGGCCGCAGGCGCGCCTCGAATCGCGCGGGAGCGGGTGAGGGCGCGCCCGACTGGAGCGGCCGGCCCTCCATCCGCCAGCGGGGCAGGCCGCCGTCCAAGACGTGCACGGCTTCGTGCCCCATCGCCCGGAAACTCCACCAGGCGCGTGGAGCGGAGAACATCCCATGGCTGTCATAGGCGACCACCACGCTGTCGTTGTTGATGCCCAGCCAACCCACCATGGCGGCGAAGGCTTCCGGGGAGGGCAGGGTATGAGGCAGGTGCGTTTTGTCGGACTCGTCGATATCAAAGAACACGGCGTCGGGGATGTGCGCGGCCTCGAACTCCGCGCGGGGATCGCGCTCGCTGGGCGGCACGAACCACGATGCGTCCACGATGCGCAACTCCGGCCTCCCCAGTCGCGTGGCCAGCCAGGCGGTCGAAACCAGCGGGTCGATGTGCGAGGTCATGCTTGCGGTTAAATCACCTGCAGGCGCGAGAACAAGGGGCGGGGGCGCGAAGTGCCGGGTGTTCTGAGACTGGTGCTGGGAGACCAGCTGAGCGACAGCCTGTCGGCGCTGAGCGACCTGAATCCGGCCGTGGACGTCGTGCTCATGGCCGAGGTCCTGGCCGAGGCCACCTACGTCAAGCACCACAAACAGAAGCTGGCCCTGATCTTCGCGGGAATGCGCAACTTCGCCCAACGCCTCACGGCCCGGGGTGTGGTGGTGCGCTACGTCCCCATAGACGACGCGGACAACACCCACGGCATCGACACCGAGGTCCTTCGAGCGCTGGCCGCTCAGCCCTTCTCCGAGCTCGTGATCACCGAATGCGGCGAGTGGCGGCTGCAGGCGCGGCTGGAGTCCTTGCGATCCCGGGCCGATGTTCGCGTCGATATGCGCGAGGACGACCGCTTCGTCTGCTCGCGATCGGAATTCGAGGCCTGGGCGCGAGGCAGGCCCGACCTTGTCATGGAATTCTTCTACCGCGAGATGCGCACCAGGACGGGCCTCCTCATGGAGGGGTCCAGCCCGGCGGGCGGGCGTTGGAACTTCGACGCGGACAATCGCAAGCGGATGCCCCACGGCCTGCACCCGCCGCGCCGCCAGCGCGTGGCGCCGAACCCGATCGCCCGAGCCGCCATCGCCGACGTCGCCCGGCTGTTCCCCGACAATTTCGGCGAGCTGGACGAATTCGGCTTCCCGACCACCACGGAGGAGGCCCACGCCGTCCTGGACCACTTCGTTTCCGACGTGCTTGACACCTTCGGCGACTATCAGGACGCAATGGGCGCCGAGCAGCCCTTCCTGTGGCACGGGTTGATCTCCAGCGCGCTGAACATGGGCCTGCTGCTGCCCTTGGAGGTTTGCCGGCGCATCGCCGGAGAATACGAGGCGGGCCGGGCGCCGCTCAACGCCTGCGAGGGATTCATCCGTCAGATCCTGGGCTGGCGGGAGTTCGTTCGCGGCGTCTATTGGCTGAAGATGCCGGAATACGGGCTGCGCAACGCGCTAGGAGCCGACCGCCACCTTCCCTGGTTCTACTGGTCCGGCGAGAGCCAAAGCGCCTGCATCAATGACGTGGTGGCGACCGTGCGGCGTCACGCCTACGCGCATCATATCCAGCGGCTCATGGTGACCGGCCAGTTCGCCATGCTGCTGGGCGTGCACCCGGACCAGGTCGACGAATGGTACATGGTGGTCTTCGCAGACGCCTATGAGTGGGTCGAGATGCCGAACACGCGCGGCATGGCCACCTATGCCGACGGCGGCATCATGGGCACCAAACCCTATGCGGGTTCCGGCGCTTACATCAACAAGATGAGCGACTACTGCGGGCGCTGCCGCTACGACGTGCGTCAGCGAACCGGGCCGGACGCCTGTCCCTTCAACGTGCTCTACTGGGACTTCTTCATGCGCCACGAGGCCCGGCTGCGGGACAATCACCGGGTGGGCTACGCCTACCAGACGCTGGCGCGCTGGCCTGAGGCGCACAGGCGGGAGATCCAGGACGAGGCCGAGCGGCGACGGGCGGAGTACGGGGCGACGCCGGTCGAAGGCTAAGCCGTTCGACCGGCGCCGGGTCTTGGACCGGAGAGGCCGGAGCTGGGGCCGGGCCTCACGCCGCCGTCTCCGGCCGCCACCGGAGCGACCCGCTAGAGAGCGGTGCTAGAAGCGGCCGTCCAGCGTGGATCCACTGGGGACCGGCTTGGCGGCCAGGGTGGCCTCGTAAGACGCGAAGCCAGGAGCAGGCCGGGCGGCCGTCCGAGCATCCTTGGTCCCGGCATCCCGGGCGAACGAGTCGGACGCGGGGCGCGCGAAGGAGTTCTGATCCTTCTCCTCGGCTTGCTTGGCCCTGCGCTCGTCCGAGGCCTTGGCCGCCGCTACGCGGCCTGCCTCGGCCTGAGAGGCGGCATCCCGCGGGACACGGATCGCCGCATCCGAGCCGTCCGCAGCGACGGTCGACGTCGTTCTTGACTCGGCTTCCGCATCGGCTTGCGCCTGTTTCTCTGCGCGCCCTTCGGCCTGGGACGCGTAAAGGGCCGCCACGCTCAGCTCACTGCTCAGGGCAGGCGCTTCCGGCGGATAGCTGGGCGCGATCGCCGCAGCCTTTTCCTGGTCGCGTTCCTTGGCCTGCGCTGATTGTCTTGCAGGCGGCGGAGGCGCGCTGGTCGACGAAGTCGACCCCGTCCGGGACGTCGCATCGGCGTTGCTCGGTGACCTGGTCGTTGGCGCCGAGTCGGCGCTTCTGGGCGAGGTGGTCCCGGTTGAGGCCGTCGAGACCTCCGCCGTTCCGGAGTCGCTCGTCCTCGAGTCGGAAGCGGGCGTCGACCTGGGGGCGATGTACGTGTTCAGAGTGCTGCTGATCTGCATCCGTCTGCAAGTCTTTCCTGTTTAGCAGGCTTGCCTGTACCGCACCCTGGTAAGTTGCGCTTTAAGTCTTGTAGTATATAGGGCTTTAACTCTGAATTATCATCTCGTCCTGATCATTGCCCCTCTAGGCGCCGGTCGCGAAAGGCCCGCCGGGCGGAATCTCCCTTTCCGACCGACCGCTCGCGCCCGTCACAACCTGGTCGTTCAACGCACACCGGATCGAGCCTGCACGATCGCCTCTTCCGCCATGCTTTCGCTCCGTCTAGGAGGCCAGGAGGGTGTGCAGCGCCCAGGAGCCCCGCGTGACCCAGCCTAACGCCATTGTTGAGGTTTTTGCCCCCGGCGGCCGCGCCGTGCGGATCGGTCAGGCGCTGAAGCTGTCGGTGATCGCAGGACCCTGCCAGCTCGAGTCGCGCCAGCATGCGCTCGAGACGGCCCACGCCCTGCGCGAGGCCGCTGAGCGGCTCGAGGTCGGGCTGATCTACAAGACGAGTTTCGACAAGGCCAACCGGACATCGGCCTCGACCGCCCGCGGCGTCGGACTTGACGAGGCCCTGCCCATCTTTGCTGAAATCCGCGAAAGCGTGGGTCTGCCGACGCTTACGGACGTCCACCTGCCCGAGCAGTGCGCCCGCGTGGCCGAGGCCGTCGACGTGCTGCAGATCCCGGCCTTTCTGTCGCGCCAGACCGACCTGCTGGTGGCAGCCGGCCGGACGGGGCGGGCGGTCAACATCAAGAAGGGCCAGTTCCTGGCGCCCTGGGACATGAAGAACGTGGTCGGCAAGGTGACCGGCGCTGGCAATCCTAACGTCCTGGCTTGCGAGCGCGGCGCGTCTTTCGGCTACAACACCCTGGTTTCGGACATGCGCGCCCTGCCGATCATGGCGGAGATCGGCTGCCCCGTGGTGTTCGACGCCACCCATTCGGTGCAGCAGCCCGGCGGGCAGGGGACGACCAGCGGCGGCCAGCGCGAGTTCGTGCCTGTGCTGGCCCGGGCCGCGGTGGCGGTGGGCGTGGCTTGCGTCTTCATAGAAACCCACCCGGATCCGGAGGGCGCGCCTTCCGACGGTCCCAACATGGTGCCCATGGCGGAGTTCGAGCCCCTGCTGACGGAGTTGCTGGCTTTCGACTCGCTCGCGAAAGCGCGCGCATCTCGCTAACGTCCCGTCCCATGGACCTGTCCGCGCTCCAGCCGCTGCTCGCCGCCATGGCGGGCGTCCGCGTCGCTTGCGTGGGCGACGTCATGCTGGACCGCTACGTCCAGGGCGAGGTGGAGCGCATCAGCCCTGAGGCGCCCGTGCCCGTGCTGCGCCGGCGCAGCGAAACGGAGATGCTGGGGGCCGCCGGGAACGTCGCCCGCAACGTCGCGGCCCTGGGCGGCCGCCCTGTGCTCGCCGGCGTACGAGGGGCCGGGGAGGGTGGGGCCAGGCTCGCCGCGCTCATCGAACACGACGGGATCGTGGACCGCACGGTGGGCGACATGGAGCGACCCACCACGGTGAAGACGCGGTTCGTCGCCGGCCAGCAACAGCTTCTCCGCCTGGACGAGGAGGAGGCCGCCCCGCTCGGGCCCGCCCTGGAGAGCACACTCGCGGAGGCCGTCCGCCTCGCGGTTCAGGAGGGCGGGGTCGTGCTCGTGTCCGACTACGCCAAAGGCGCCGTGACGCGCGCCACCCTCCAGGCCGCCCGCAGCGCCGGGGCTGCGCTGATCGTCGATCCCAAGGGACGCGACTTCGCCCGCTACGGCCCGGTCGCCCTGCTCAAGCCCAACGCCGCCGAACTGGCCGGGGCGACGGGCCTTCCCACTCGGACCGATGAGGAGGTGGCCGCCGCGCTGCAGGCGGCCCTGGCCAGCTGCGAGGCCCAGGCGGTGCTCGTGACCCGTGCAGGCCAGGGCATGTCGCTGGCGCGGCGGGGCGAGCCGGTTCGCCACTTCCGGGCCCGCCCGCGCGAGGTGTTCGACGTCTCGGGCGCGGGCGACACCAGCCTTGCGGCCCTAGGCTTGGCCGTGGCGGCCGGTGCTCCCATCGACCAGGCCGTGGAGCTGGCCATCCTGGCCTCGGGGGTTGTGGTGGAGAAGGCCGGCACGGCCGTGGTGACCCCATCGGAACTGATCGACGCCGAACTGGCGCAGCATTGGGCGCCTTCCGAAGCCAAGATCGCCACCCCCGAAGAGGCGGTGCGCCGCGTGGCCCGCTGGCGCGAGCAGGGGCTGCGCATCGGCTTCACCAACGGCTGCTTCGACATCCTCCACCGCGGGCACGTCGCCTACCTGGCGCAGGCGCGGAGCTGGTGCGACCGGTTGGTGCTCGGGCTCAATACGGACGGCTCCATCCGCCGCCTGAAGGGGCCGGAGCGCCCGGTCAACGACCTGGAGTCCCGCGCTCTGGTCCTGGGCGCGCTCAGCCATGTGGACCTGATCACGCCGTTCGGCGAGGACACCCCCATGGCCCTGATCCAGGCGCTTCGCCCCGACGTGCTCGTCAAGGGCGCCGACTACAGCGAAGCCGAGGTGGTGGGCGCTCCCGAAGTCCGTAGCTGGGGCGGGGAGGTGAGGCTGGCCGACATCGTCGAAGGCCAGTCCACCACCGCGGCGATTGCGCGGCTCAGGGCGGCTTCGTGAAACGCACGGTCCTGGTCACGGGCGGGGCGGGCTTCATCGGCTCGAATCTGGTCGCACGCCTGATCGAGGACGGGCGCTGGGACGTCGCCGTTTGCGATCGCCTGCGCGACGCGGAGCTCGGCAAATGGCGCAACATCGCCAAGCACCCGGTGGCCGACCTGGTCGCCCCGGACGCGCTCTTTCCATGGCTGGACGCCCACGCCGGCGAACTCGAAGCGGTCGTGCACATGGCCGCCATCTCGTCCACGACCGAACAGGACGTGGACCTGATCGCCCACACCAACTTCAGCCTCTCGCGCGATCTCTGGCGTTGGTGCGAAGCCAAGGGCGTGCGCCTGATCTACGCGTCGTCCGCGGCGACCTATGGCGACGGCGCCCAGGGCTTCTCCGATGCGGACGATCTGGCCTCGTTGCAGAAGCTCCGCCCGTTGAACGCCTATGGCTGGTCCAAGGCGCTGTTCGACCTCTTCGCCCGCCGAGAGGCCGACCGGGGCCGGGCGCCGCCTCAATGGGCAGGGCTCAAGTTCTTCAATGTTTACGGGCCCAACGAGTACCACAAGGGCTCGATGAAGTCGGTGGTGGCCCAGATCTGGCCCCTGGTGCGGGCCGGGGAGACGGTTCGCCTGTTCAAGTCATACCGGCCGGACGTGCCCCATGGCGGGCAGCAGCGCGACTTCGTCTACGTCCGCGACGCCGCCGAGGTGGTGCGCTGGCTGATGGAGCACCCGGAGGTGAGCGGGATCTACAACCTGGGCGCGGGCGAGGCCCGGACGTTCCGGGACCTAGCGGAGGCGGTGTTCCGCGCCGCCGCGCGGCCGCCTCGGATCGAGTATTTCGACATGCCGGAGGTCATTCGCGCCGCTTACCAGTACCGCACCCAAGCCGAGATGGGGCGGCTCCGCGCCGCGGGCTACGACCGGCCGCTGACGCGGTTGGAGGACGGCGTCGCCAACTATGCGGGTCGCTACCTCGCGAAGTCCGATCCCTACCGCTGAGCCCCGCGCGTCCGTTCCTTAGCCGGCGCCCGAGCCGCCGTCCGGTCGCCAGTCGAACAGTTCCGACAGCAGGGCCAGCGCTCGCCCGCGCTCGCCACTCAGATCCGGATCGCGGGCCAGCACAAGGCGGGCGTCGTCCGCCGCCGCGGCCAGCAGCTCGCGATGCAGCACGGGGTCGGCCAGCCGGTAGGCGGGGAACCCGCTCTGTTTCAGGCCAAGCGGATCACCGCCGCCTCGGAGCTCCAAGTCCTTCTCGGCGATGAGGAAACCATCGTCCGTCTCACGCAGCACCTCCAGCCGGGCCCGCGCCGTTTCGGACAGCGGCGGATCGAACAGGAGCAGGCAGGCGCTCTCGCGCAGTCCGCGGCCCACGCGCCCGCGCAATTGGTGCAGCTGGGCCAGGCCGAACCGCTCGGCTTGCTCGATCACCATGATCGAGGCGTTGGGAACGTTGACCCCCACTTCGACCACCGTTGTCGCCACGAGCAGGCCCAGACGACCCTCCGCGAACTCCCCCATGACGGCGTCCTTGGCCGGCCCGGTCAGCTTTCCGTGCACCAGACCCACGTGGGGACCCAGCACCGCTTCCAATTCCGCCGCTCGCGCCTCGGCTGCGGCGAGATCGGCGGACTCGGACTCGCTCACCAGGGGGCAGATCCAGAAAGCCTGCTGCCCATCGGCCAGGGCGCGCTTGAGCCGCGCCACCACCTCCGACATGCGCGTGGTCGGCACCGCGGCGGTCACCACCGGCGTCCGGCCGGGCGGCTTTTCGTCGATACGCGAGACGTCCAGATCGCCGAACACGGTCAGCTCCAGCGTTCGCGGAATGGGTGTGGCCGACATGGCCAGAAGGTGAACGCCCTCGCCTTTGGCGAGCAGCCTGTTGCGCTCATTGACCCCGAACCGATGCTGTTCATCGATCACCGCCAGCGACAGATCGGCGAAGGCCACCTCCTCTTGGAACAGGGCATGCGTGCCCACCGCCACCGCCGCCGTCCCGCTCGCCAATGCGCGGAGCCTCTCCGCCCGAGTTGCGCCCTTGTCCCGCCCCGTCAGCAGCACCGTCGAGACCCCGACAGCCTCGAAGACGGGCCGTAGCGACTCGAAATGTTGCCGCGCCAGGATCTCCGTCGGAGCCATGATGGCGGCCTGCGCTCCGGCGGCGGCAGCATCGGCCATGGCCAGCATGGCCACCGCCGTCTTGCCGGCGCCCACGTCGCCCTGAAGCAGCCGGCTCATGCGGCGGCCCGCCGTGAGGTCGCCGCCGATCTCGCTGGACGCGCGCTGCTGTGCGCCGGTGAGGCGATAGGGAAGGGCGGCCTCCACCCGCCGCGACAGCTCCGACTGGGGAAGCCGCCGGGCGGGCTCGGCCCGTCGTGCGCCCTTGCGCCGCGCCATCGCGAGTTGGTGCGCCAGCAGCTCGTCATAGGCCAGCCGCATGCGGGCGGGCGCCGTGGGCGACAGATCCGCCTCCCGCTCAGGCGTGTGCATCAGGACCAGCGCCTCCCGCCAGGCCGGCCAGGCGTTGCGCGCCCGCCACGCCCCGTCCTGCCATTCCGGGAGTTCGGGCGCCCGCTCCACCGCCTGCAGGCACAACCTCCACAGCGTGCGCGAGGGCAGCCCGGCCGTCGTGGGATACACCACCTCGCGCGAGGGAACCTCGGCCGCCTTGTCCACCGGCAAGACGTAGTCGGGGTGAACGATCTGCAGTTCCGGGCTGTCTCGCCAGCGGTCGACCTTGCCGCTCACGACCCGCCGTGCACCCGGCGGATGCGCCCGCTCAAGATGCGGGCTGAAGCCCTTGAACCAGATGAGTGAAAGGGAGCCGTGCTCGTCGAAGGCGCGGATGCGCCAGAACCGTCCGCCGCGCGGAGCCGGGTCATGCGTGGCTACGGTCACCTCCACCGTCGCGGTCTGGCCCACCGTCAGCTCCGCGGTGGTCCGCCGAGGCCGTTCCACGATCGCTGACGGCGGCGTGAGCAGCAGGTCGCGCACCAGCGGTCCCGCCGTCTTCTCGACCAACGGCTGCAGCTTCGGCCCCACGCCCTTCAGGCTTGTGGTGGAGGCGAACAGCGGAAACAGAATCTCGGGCCGCATCGTGTTTCACCATAGAAGCGCGCGCGGCTTGGCCCTACATGGCCCTTGTCGATGGACCCAAGTCGCGTCAGCAAGCTGCGCTATCGAGCGTGGCGCCGAGGCTTCACGGAAGCGGACCTGATTTTAGGCCCGTTCACGGACACCCACGCGCCGAGATTCGACGCCGCTCAGTTGGACGAGCTGGAGCGTCTGCTCGACGAACTCGACCACGACATCTACGCCTGGGTCATCGGCCAAGCGCCCACCCCACCGGAGTTCGACGGCCCGGTGATGGCCATGCTCAAGGCTTCCGTGCCCGCCGTCCACGCCGCCCGCCGCCTCTAAGGACCTCATGAGTTCGCTGTCCCGTATCCTTCGAGAGCCCGGTCACCTGCGCGTGGCGGGCGCCCCGGAGGGCTTCGACGCCCTGGCCGTGGCGGACGCCGCCCGCGCGCGCGGCGGGGTGAGCGCCTTCGTCGCCCGCGACGAGGCCCGCGCCGCCGCCTTCATCGAGGCCCTGGCCTTTTTTGCGCCGGATCTGGAGGTGCTGCGCTTCAACAACTGGGATTGCCTGCCCTACGACCGTATGGGCCCCACGCCTGGCGTGTCGGCCTCGCGCATGGCCGCGCTGAGCCGCCTGGTTCACCGCAAGCCGAAGGAGCCGCCCCTGCTGGTGGTGACATCCACGGGCGCCTTGATGCAGCGGCTGCCGCCCCGCGACCAGGTCCGCACGGCGGGTTTCTCCGCCAAGCCGAACGAGGACGTCGACGTCGAGCTCCTGGAGTTCTACTTCGCCGCCAACGGCTACCAACGGGCCTCCACGGTCTCGGAGCGCGGCGAGTTCGCCATCCGGGGCGGCGTCATCGACGTCTTCCCGCCCGGGGCTGAAGAGCCTGTCCGCCTGGATCTGTTCGGCGACACGCTGGAGACCCTGCGCAGGTTTGATCCTCTCACCCAGCGCTCCACCGGCAAGCTCGATCGACTGGATCTGCTGCCCGTGAGCGAGATCTTGTTGGACACGGCCGCCGTGTCTCGCTTCCGCACCGGCTTCACCGCCCGGTTCGGCGCTTCCGCCGACGATCCCCTCTACGCCACCGTCAGCGAAGGCGGGCGCCGTCAGGGCATGGAGCACTGGCTGCCGCTCTTCTACGAGCGCCTGGACACCTTGTTCGACTATCTGGGCGAGGCGGTCATCGCCTTCGACCACCAGGCTCGCGAAGCGCGCGACGAGCGCCTGGCCACCATCGCGGACTACTACGACGCCCGGCGTCAGGCTCTGCTGGACCGCACCGCCACCTATCGCGCGCTGCCGCCCGATCAGCTCTACCTCACCTCGGCCGAGTGGGACGCGCTGGCCGCCGCCCGCCCCACCCGGACCTTCAGCCCTTTCCAGACGGAGGGGAGCGAGGTGGTCGACCTGGGCGCTCGGCAAGGCCGCACCTTCGCCGCGGAGCGGGCGGCCGACAGCGCCGTTCTGTTTGAACACGTTTCCGCTCACGCCGAGAAACTCATCCGCGACGGCAAGCGCGTCCTCTTCGCCTCCTGGAGCGAGGGCTCCTCCGACCGGCTAGGCTCGATGCTGGCGGACCACGGCCTGAAGTCCATCCGCGCCGTCGCCAACTGGCCGGAGTGCGCCGGCCTGCCGCGAACAGTTCCGCTCCGGGCCGTTCTTCCTCTCGAGACCGGCTTCGAAACCGACGACCTGGCCGTCATCGCCGAGACCGACATCCTGGGCGACCGTCTGGCCCGCCCCCGCAAGAAGAAACGGGCCGCCAACTTCATCGCGGAGGCGTCGTCGCTCTCCCCCGGCGACCTGGTCGTGCACATCGACCACGGGATCGGCCGGTACGAGGGCCTGAAGACCCTCGACATCGCCCAGGCCCCGCACGACTGCCTGCACATCACCTACGCCGGCGACAGCACGCTGTATCTGCCGGTGGAGAACATCGACCTGCTCACCCGCTATGGCGCCGAAGGAGAGGGGGTCCAGCTCGATCGCCTGGGCGGCGCCGCCTGGCAGAGCCGCAAGGCCCGCGCCAAACAGCGCCTGCGCGAAATGGCCGAGGGCCTGATCAAGATCGCCGCCGCGCGGGCCATGCGCTCCACGGCCGAGATCGAGCCCCCTTCCGGACTCTACGACGAGTTCGCCGCCCGCTTCCCCTACGGCGAGACGGACGACCAGCTGGCCGCCATCTCCGACGTTCTGGAGGATCTCTCGGCCGGCAAGCCCATGGACCGCCTGATCTGCGGCGATGTGGGTTTCGGCAAGACCGAGGTCGCGCTCCGCGCCGCCTTCGTGGTGGCCATGAACGGCAAGCAGGTGGCCGTGGTCTGCCCCACGACCCTGCTCGCCCGCCAGCACTTCAAGACCTTTTCCGAGCGGTTCAAGGGCTGGCCCATCAAGGTGCGGCACCTGTCCCGCCTGGTTCCCGCCAAGGAAATGGCCGAGAGCCGCGCCGCCCTGGCCGAGGGCCAAGTCGAGGTGGTGGTCGGCACCCACGCCATCCTCGCCGAGAACGTGAAGTTCTCAGACCTGGGCCTTGTGGTTGTGGACGAAGAGCAGCGTTTCGGCGTCAAGCACAAGGAGCGGCTCAAGGCGCTGCGCGAAGACGTGCACATGCTCACCCTCACCGCCACGCCCATCCCGCGCACTCTGCAGATGGCCCTGTCCGGCATTCGCGAGATGAGCATCATCGCCACGCCGCCGGTGGACCGCCTGACCGTGCGCACCTACGTTACGCCCCAGGACGCCATCCTCACCCGCGAGGCCCTGCTCCGGGAGAAGTATCGCGGCGGCCAAGCCTATTACGTCGTTCCCCGGATCAAGGACCTGCCCGAGCTGGAGCGCATGCTTCGCGAACAGGTGCCCGAGGTCAAGGTCATCGTGGGTCATGGGCAGATGAGCCCCACCCAACTCGAGGAGGTGATGAGCGCCTTCTACGACGGCCAGTATGACGTGCTGCTCTGCACCACCATCGTCGAATCCGGCCTGGACATCCCCTCGGCCAACACCCTGATCGTGCACCGCGCCGACATGTTCGGCCTGGCCCAGCTGTACCAGATCCGCGGCCGCGTGGGCCGGGCCAAGACGCGAGCCTACGCCTATCTCACCACCCCGCCCGAACAACAGCTGACCGAAGGCGCCGAGAAACGCCTGCGTGTGCTGCAGTCGCTGGACAGCCTGGGCGCGGGCTTCCAGCTGGCCTCCCACGACCTCGACATCAGGGGCGGCGGCAATCTGCTGGGCGACGAGCAGTCCGGGCACATCAAGGAGATCGGCGTCGAGCTCTACCAGCAGATGCTGGAGGACGCTGTGGCCGAGCTGAAGGAGGGCGGGGGTCGGGAGATCGCCGATGCGCGAGGCTGGTCGCCCCAGATCAACGCCGGCGTGGCGGTTCTCATTCCCGACGAATACGTGCCGGACCTGAACGTACGCCTCTCGCTGTACCGCCGCATCTCCGACGCGGAGCGCGTTGAAGAACGTGAGCAACTGGCGGCCGAGATGATCGACCGCTTCGGCCCCCTTCCGTCCGAGGCCGAGCAACTGCTCCGGGTGGTCACCATCAAGGGTCTGTGCCGCCAGGCCGGGGTCAGCCGGTTCGACATCGGCCCGAAGGGCGCTGTTCTCCACTTCTTCGCCGACGAGTTCGCCAACCCCATGGGCTTGGTCTCGCTGGTGCAGCGAAACGCCGGCGGATGGAAGATCCGCCCCGACCACAAGCTGGTGGTCAAGGGTGAGTTCAACACACCCGAGGTCCGGCTTGCGGCGGCGGAGAGGATAGCCACCGACCTGAGCCGCGTGGCGCGGGCGGAGTCGCTGGCGGCTTGACGCCGGCATAGGCGGGGGGGGCAGCCTCCTTCCGAGCGGTTCAGCGCCGGTCTTCCGCTGGGCCGCGCCGTGCCGACCCTTCGGACGCAGGCGATCGTTGTCGCCTTCGAGAAGGCTTACGCGCTCCGAATTCGTCGGCCGCCACCTTGACGCTTTCCCCCCGACCGAGTGCGCCAACGACTTCACCGCTTGCGGCTACGCCCCACGCGAGCGAAGCCCTCTCTGGCTCTGCCCGCGCCTGTCAGTGCTCGATGGCTGCAGGAACGGACCGGGACGACCGCACCCGCCCATCTTACGCTCTTGAACCCTGGAGCATGATGACGGCGCTCGCCCGTCACCACGGTTGAGCGCTTATGGCGCAACCGGGCTCGGCGGCGTGCTAGGTGGGGCCGTTGCAGGCGTCGGCGGGACTGGAATCAGCGTTGCTTGAGGAGGCTTCTAATGACGGAGTTGACGGGAGCCGCTCGTCGCGCGGCTGCTTTCCAGCGCATGCGCGAGGCCCATCGCACGGAGATGGCCGAAGATTACGTCGAGCTGATCAGCGATCTAATAGCGGCGAACGGGGAAGCCCGCTTGGCCGATCTCGCGGTGCATGTAGGCGTCACACACGCCACCGCTGCTAAGGTCGTGCAGCGCCTCCAGCGCGCCGGGCTGGTCCAGAGCCGCCCGTACCGGTCGATCTTTTTGACCGAAGAAGGTGAGGCGGTCGCCGTGATGTCGCGAGAGCGGCACCAAATCGTACAAGCATTCCTGAAAGTGCTCGGCATCGACGAACTGACCGCTGAGGCCGACGCGGAAGGGATCGAGCATCATGTCAGTGCACAAACGCTGGCGGCGTTCGCTCGTTTGACGGAAACCCTGAAAGGGCGGATCCGGCAGCCTTGAGTCTCACGGAGCGTGACTGTGCGCTGCTGGACGCGCATCGTTGAGAACCCCGCTTCGCTCCGCAATCCGAGGACCAGAGCATCTCGCACCGTGCGATATCCGCCGGGATTGACCACGTATTGAGGGTCCGGCTGCAGCGTCAGCCAGGATGTCACCGGCGCGATAGGTCGCCTCAACGATCAACTCGTGGTCAACGCCTCGGCCGCGGACGGCCGGCTGCGGTCGCGGCTGAGATCCTGCTCTGGCGTTCTGCAGCGCTTGACTCGACCTGGCCCTCTCGTCGCCGAAGCGTCAGCGAACGCCGCGCTCCTGGCCTGCGCCGACGCGTGAGCGGCGAGGCAGATTGAAATCGCGATGAGGTCGATACGCACAAGCCCATGCAGTTCACCAAAACTCTCCAACCGGCCGCCCGATCCAGCCGTGGCTAAAAACTGAGGCCGTTGCGAATTCGGCGCGGCGAGCTACCTACTCGCCCTGACGCGCACAGCGGCGAAGCCAGCAGAGAACGGGAAACCGGCAGACATGAAGCTGGAGCAGCAGGAGTCCTTACCGGGTTTGCACAGCCGCAGAAGCACGCTGCTGATGGGCGCGGGCGGGCTTTTTGCGCTCGGGCTTGCCGGCTGCGCCCGCGAAGCGGATAGCAGCTTCAAGGTGGTGACGACCTTCACGATCATCGCAGACATGGCGCGCAACGTCGCGGGGGACGCGGCGACTGTGGAGGCGATCACCAAAGTCGGCGCCGAGATCCACAACTATCAGCCGACGCCGGGCGATCTGGTCAAGGCGCAAGGCGCCGACCTGATCCTGTGGAACGGGCTCAATCTTGAACTCTGGTTTGAGCAATTTTTCGGCAATCTGCGCGATGTGCCGGGCGTCGTGGTCTCAAAGGGCGTGGAGCCGATCGGGATCGGGGAGGGGCCTTATACGGGTCGCCCAAACCCGCACGCGTGGATGTCCGCCACCGCCGGCCTGAAGTACGTCGACAACATCCGCGACGCCCTGGCCGAACACGATCCGAAGAACGCAGAAACCTACCGCCGCAACGCGGACCTCTACAAGCAGCGCATCCAGGCGACGATCGGGCCTATTCGCGCGCGGCTGCTGGCGATCCCGCCCGAGCGGCGCTGGCTGGTCTCGAGCGAGGGAGCCTTCACCTACCTGGTCCGTGACTTCGGGCTGAAGGAACTCTACCTCTGGCCTATCAACGCCGATCAGCAAGGCACGCCGCAGCAGGTGCGCAAGGTGATCGACGCCGTTCGGGCGAACAACATCCCCGCCGTTTTCAGCGAAAGCACCATCTCGCCCGATCCCGCCCAGCAGGTGGCCCGAGAGACCGGCGCGACCTATGGAGGCGTCCTGTATGTGGACTCGCTCAGCGAAGCGGGCGGGCCCGTCCCGACCTACCTCGACATGCTGCGCGTGACTTCGGAAACGATAGCCCGGGGCATCGCCCCGTGACGGTCGCCTCCTTGGGAGACGGCGCCGGCATCGAGGTCAAATCTGCGACGGTGACCTACCGCAACGGTCACACCGCGCTGTACGACGCCAGCTTCGGGGTTCCGACAGGCACGATCACGGCGCTTGTGGGGATGAACGGCAGCGGCAAGTCCACGCTGTTCAAAGCGATCATGGGGTTCGTGCCCGTGACGGGCGGTTCGATCTCCGTGCTCGGTCAGCCCGTGCGGTCGGCGCTGAAGCGAAACATCGTCGCCTACGTGCCGCAAAGCGAGGACATCGACTGGAACTTCCCCGTGCTGGTCGAGGATGCGGTGATGATGGGTCGTTACGGCCGTATGAACTGGCTTCGCACCGCCCGACGGGAAGATCACGAGGCGGTCAGCGCCGCCTTGGAGCGGGTCGGCATGGCCGCATTTCGAAAGCGGCAGATCGGCGAGCTGTCGGGCGGACAGAAGAAGCGAGTGTTCCTGGCGCGCGCGCTCGCGCAGGACGGGCGCGTCATCCTGCTCGATGAACCTTTCACCGGGGTCGACGTGAAGACGGAGGACGCGATCATCGAGCTGCTCCGCGCGCTTCGCGATGAGGGGCGAGTGATGTTGGTCTCCACTCACAACCTGGGCAGCGTCCCCGAGTTCTGCGATCGTGCGGTGCTGCTCAACCGGACTGTGCTCGCGGCGGGCCCGACGGAGACGGTCTTCACCCAGGCCAACCTGGAACGCGCCTTCGGCGGGGTTCTGCGTCACCTCGTGCTGAAGGAAGGCGTGATCGGCGAGGGCAGGGGACGAGCGGTCGGCCTGATCTCCGACGACGAGCGGCCCTTCGTCCTGTACGACAACGATCGCGACCCTGCGGTCCCCGCCAGGATCGTTCCTTGACGGGTACGCTGCTCGAGCCGTTCGGGTACGGGTACATGGTCAACGCCATGGGCGTGAGCGCGCTGGTGGGCGGCGTTTGCGCCTTCCTGTCCGCCTACCTGATGCTGAAAGGGTGGTCTCTCATCGGGGACGCGCTCTCGCACTCGATCGTCCCGGGCGTGGCGGGCGCGTACATGCTGGGCCTGCCGTTCTCGCTGGGCGCCTTCCTGGCCGGCGGCTTGGCGGCGGGTGCGATGCTGTTCCTGAACCAGCGCACCAAGCTCAAGGAAGACGCGATCATCGGGCTGATCTTCACATCCTTCTTCGGCCTCGGCTTGTTCATGGTCTCGGTATCGCCGACGTCCGTCGACATCCAGACGATTGTGCTCGGCAACGTGCTCGCCGTGACGCCCGCCGACACGCTGCAGCTCGTGGTGATCGCGACCGTTTCGCTGACCATCCTGCTGGCCAAATGGAAGGATCTGCTGGTCGTCTTTTTCGACGAGAACCATGCGCGTTCGGTCGGACTGAACCCTTCCTGCCTCAAGGTGCTGTTCTTCACGCTTCTGAGCGCCTGCACCGTGGCAGCACTGCAGACCGTAGGCGCGCTGCTGGTCATCGCCATGGTCGTGACTCCCGGAGCGACCGCCTACCTGCTGACCGACCGCTTTCCCCGCCTGATTGCGATCAGCGTAACCATCGGGGCCGTGTCCAGCTTCGTGGGCGCCTACGCCAGCTACTTCCTCGACGGCGCGACGGGGGGCGTGATCGTGGTGCTGCAGACCCTGATGTTCCTCACGGCTTTCGTGCTCGCCCCCAAACACGGCCTCCTCGCCGCCCGGCGACGCGCCGCGAAACCCGTGCTGGAAACGGCCTGATGGAAACCCTCGTCAGCCCGCTCACCTTCCCCTTCATGCAACAGGCGCTGCTTATCGCTGTGCTGACGGCGGTCCCAACTGCGCTGCTTTCGTGCTTTCTTGTCCTGAAAGGCTGGTCGTTGATGGGTGACGCGGTCAGCCATGCCGTCCTGCCCGGCGTGGTGCTCGCCTATGTGGCCGGCATGCCGCTGGCGGTCGGCGCCTTCGCGGCCGGCATGGCATGCGCCCTCGGCACCGGCTGGTTGAAAGAGAACAGCCGCATCAAGGAGGATGCGCTGTTGGGTGTGGTCTTCTCCGGGATGTTCGCGCTTGGAATCGTCCTCTACACCAGCATCGAGACCGACGTGCACCTGGACCACATCCTGTTCGGCAATATGCTGGGCGTCAGCATCGCGGATTTGTTGCAGAGCGCCGTCGTCGCCGTCGTGGTGACCGCCGCCATTGGGCTGCGGTGGAAGGACCTGCTCCTGCACGCATTCGACCCGCAGCAGGCGAGGGCGCTCGGTTTGCCCGTGCGCCGGCTCCATTACGGGCTCTTGTGCCTCCTCTCGCTGGCGGTCGTGGGCGCGCTCACCGCCACGGGGATCATCTTGACGATCGCCATGCTGATCGCCCCTGGGGCCATCGCGTTTCTGCTCACTCGCCGGTTCGGGTTGATGCTTCTCACAGCGGTGGCCATTGCGGTCACCTCGTCGCTCCTCGGCGTTTACCTCAGCTTTTTCCTGGACAGCGCCTCCGCGCCCACGATCGTGCTGTTGCTCACAGCCGCCTTCATCGCCGCCTTCTTCAGTTCCGGTCGCGTGAGTGGCGGGAAGGCGAGGCCCGCCCCGAGCGTGAGCTAGTCGTCAGTTAGACCTTCTCGCCGGCTGCACGGGTCGAGCTGTCGGTGAGTTTCGGCCAGCGAATTTCGCACACGGCCGCGAACGGCGGGGACGGCGCAGGGCAAGTTGGCGGACGGACCACCCTCGTGTCTGTCCCGCATCGGCCAAGGCTCCTGCAACGGTGCTGCTCCGAACTTGGGATCTGGAGGCGGCCGACATGCCTCGTGCTAGAGAGGCGGCCATGCCCCGACCCAACCGCCCCGCCGATCGCCCCACAGTTGTCGATCTGAACGCCCGCCGTCGCGTGGTCGAATTGCAGAAGCAGGCCCGCAAGGCTGCAGGCCCGGCCAAGCGACGCCGCCCATCCGGCCCGATCACCGCCTGGGCCATCCTGCTGGCGAGCGCGGTCGTCTGGGCGCTGATTCGGTGGCTGCAGAGGTGAGCGTCGCCTTCACCAAAGAGGGAGACGCCGAAGCCGCCGCGGCCGATCTCCCCGATCGCCCCGTGTCCTCCCACCCCAATCTGGTCACGCCGGAGGGCCTGGCCTCCATCGAGGCGGCGCTGGCCGAAGCCCGTCGGGCCTATTCCGCCGCCCAGGCGAGCGGGGGCGTGGAGGCGGACCGTACGGCCATGGCCCGGGCCACGCGCGAACTGCGGTATTGGACAAGTCGGCGAGGCTCCGCGCAGCTCACGCCCGCGTCTTCAGAGAAGAGCGTCGTCCGCTTCGGGGCTCAGGTCACGGTGCTGCGGGACGACGGACGCAGCCAAACCTTCCGCATCGTGGGGGAGGACGAGGCCGATCCGGCGCGAGGCGCCATCGCCTATGTGGCCCCGCTCGCCCGGGCCGTGCTGGGCAGGTCCGTGGGCGAGATCGGATCGCTGGGCGCCTCAGAGGTGGAGATCACCGCCATCAGCTAGCGTTTGAAACCTCAGCCCGCGCGCAGCAGGGAGGCGGCCGAGGCGCGCTCGAGCGCCGCCGCGGGGTGTTCGTCGGGACGGACCTCGGCCGCTCCGATGTCGAATTCGAGAACGAATGGCGGCGCGCCCTGGCCGGCGTCAAAGGCCGTGCAGCCGATCACTGCGGCGATCCGCTCGCCCGCCGTGCGGCCCGCGCGATCGTTGGTGCCGGGCAGGGCCAGGGCGAACACCTCGGCCGAGAGCCGCGCGGCGGTGTCCTCCGTGCGGATCAAGCGGCCGATCATGCTGCCGATCTGGGGAATGGCCTTGTCCAGCCAGCCCCCGGACCGAGCCCGCATCACCTCCGGGCGGTCGGCCACGCGCAGCACGCAAACCGACAGGGGGCGCCCGCCCTCCCGGGCCGCCTTGGCCAGCCGGCTAAGATGCGCGGCGAAAAGGTCGCGCGTGTACAGGCCGGTGGCCTGGTCCATCAGGCCCGAGCTGCGCGCCTTTTCCAAAGCGGCGCGAATGGCGTTCTGTCGGCGCTGCACCCGCGCGAGCTCCAACACGCGCGCGGCGACCTGCAACTCGGGCGTGCCCTCCTTGGCGATGTCGGACACCCCGCGGTGGTAGGCTTCCGACGGGTTCACCGTTCGCCCCGCCGGCAGGTGGAGCAGCACGGGCGTGTGGTACAGACGCGTGTTCCGCCGCATGCCCGCCGAGATCGACAGGCTGTCGTTCATGTCCTCCGCCGCGCTCAGCAGCACGGCGTCGAAGGCGCCGTCGTGAAGATAGTCGAAGGCGGTGTAGGTCGTGAACGCGCCCACCACCTTGGCGCCCTGTTCCGAGAGCGCGTGGTTCAGCGCCAGCAGCTGGGGCGACGGCTCGCCCACCACCAGCACGCGCTCCGGTCCGACGGGTTGGAGGGGCGATTCGAGAATGCGGCCGCGTTCGGCGAAGGTCTCCTGCCGCAGGGTGAACTCTTCCTCGGCCAAGGCCTCGCGCAGCAAGCCCTCCAGGCGCGCCGCGGCCTGGGTCGGATGCAGAGGAGGCGCCAGGGTGAGATCGAATTGCGGGGTCCGCAGCACGGGGTCAGGGTCGCCCAGTGCGATCACCGGAAATCGCCTCGGGGCCGCAGCGGCCTTGAGGCGGGCGGCGAGCTCATAGGCGTCCAGTCCGACGCTCTGGACGTCGACCACCGCCGCCTGGAGCCCCAGGTCGCCGAGCGCGGCCAGCGCCGCCACGGGCGTGCGCGCCGTCACCGTGCGCCAGCCGAGGCGGTCCAGGCCGTCGGCCAGAGGCCCCGCCAGCCGATCGTCCCGGGCCAGGATCAGCACCCGCGCCTGAAGCGTCAAACCCGCACTCCGCCCCTTGCCGCCCGCGGGCTGGAATCGCCGCAAGCTGTTCATAACAGGCTCGATCGCCTGCGCCGACATCAACCTCTGACGGGAAAGCCTTAACCATCCATGTGTCGTCTAGCCGGCGTGAAATCCCCGGAAGTTTCCTGACTTTGAGGTCACCAGCCACATTCATGCAGGGTTCAGCGCGCCCCCGCCATAACTCCAGGCGTGGCGGTCGTCGTCGTCTCCCGTCCCTCGAAGGCGGCGACCACCACATGGAGCATAAGCAGGTCTCCTGGGCGGCGCGTCACCTCCGTGGCGCGCCGCTTCTCCTTTCCGGCGCCTCGCGGCATGGCTGATCTTCTGAACAACACGGCTGTGGCTCGGCTGCGCGATCCCCGGGGCATGCCGCGCCGTTGGGGCGCAATCGTCTGGCGCGCCCTGTCCCGCAACTGGGGCCGGGACGTCATGCTGTACACCGGCGGGGTGTCCTTTTTCGCCCTGCTGGCCGTCTTCCCGGCCCTGGGCATCCTCATCGGCCTTTACGGCATGCTGACCACGCCGTCAGGCGCCGCGGCCCAGGCGACCATCTTCGCGGACCTCATGCCGGAAGGCGCGGAGGAATTGATCCGCGTTGAACTCACCCGCTTGGCGACCGCGCCGGCCAAGACGGTCTCGGTGCAGAGCGCGCTCGCCTTTGTCATCACCGGCTACGCCGCGCACCGGGGTTTCAAGGCCCTGCTCGCGGGCTTGAACCTCATCCACGAAGAGGGCGACCCCCACGGCTTCGTGGGCTTCAACATCCTGGCCGGCTTTGTGGCGGTGGCCGCCTTCGTGCTCCTTATCGTCAGCTCGACGGCCTTTCTGACCTTTCGCGTCATCATCCAGAACTCCGCTTTCGACCTCCCCTGGTTGCTGAGCGAATGGCTGTGGGCCAGTCTGGGCCTGACCGCGGGCCTGACCCTGCTCTATCGGTACGCGATGAGCCGCAGCCCCACGCCGTGGCGGCCGTCCCTGGTGGGCGGCGCCGGCGCTGCGGTCCTGAGCCTGGGCGCATCCTGGGCCTGCGCCATCTATGTGGAGACCATCGCCCCTCTGGGAGCGACCTACGGCTCGGTCGGCACGGTGGTCGTGTTCCTTATCTGGCTGTCGTGGAACGTGAACGCCGTCTTCTTCGGCGGGGCTCTGGCCACCGAGATCGAGCGCGCGGTGGTGGAGCCGCAACTGCTCTAGCGCGGCGAAACAGCCGGGCTATAAGCGCCGGATGCGCAAGATCGTCCCTGACGCCCAAGCGGCCCTCGACGGCCTCCTCTTCGACGGCATGACCATCATGGCCGGCGGCTTCGGCCTTTGCGGCATTCCCGAGAACAGCATCCTGGCGCTGCGGGACTCCGGCGTGAAGGACATCACAGCCATCTCCAACAACGCGGGGGTGGACGACTTCGGACTGGGGCTGCTGCTCCAGACGCGTCAGATCAAGAAAATGGTCAGCTCCTACGTGGGCGAGAACAAGGAGTTCGAACGCCAATATCTCGCAGGCGAACTTGAGCTCGAGTTCAACCCCCAGGGCACGTTGGCCGAACGCATCCGCGCGGGCGGGGCGGGCATCCCCGCCTTCTTCACCGCCACCGGAGCAGGCACCCTGGTGGCCGAAGGCAAGGAGACCCGGGTCTTCGCCGAGCGCGAATATGTGCTGGAGACGGGCCTGACCGCCGACCTCGCCCTTGTGAAGGCCTGGAAGGCCGACGAAGCCGGCAACCTCGTCTATCGGGAGACCGCGCGGAACTTCAATCCGATGATGGCCACCGCCGGCCGCAGGTGCGTGGTGGAGGTGGAGGAGATCGTGCCCACCGGCTCCCTGGATCCCGACGGCATCCACACGCCCGGCATCTACGTCGACCGTCTGTTCGTGGGCGCCTTCGAAAAGCGGATCGAGCAGCGCACGGTCCGCCCGCGACAGGCCGCGCCCATTCCCGCCGCCACCGGAGCCGAAGTCTGATGCCCCGCACTCGCGACCAACTCGCCGAACGCGCCGCTCAGGAGTTGCAGGACGGCTTCTACGTCAATCTGGGGATCGGCATTCCCACCTTGGTGGCCAACTACATTCCGGACGGCATGGAGGTCACGCTTCAGTCCGAGAACGGCATGCTCGGCATGGGGCCGTTCCCGTTCGAGGGCGAGGAGGATCCCGATCTCATCAACGCCGGGAAGCAGACCATCACGGCCCTGCCGAAGACCAGCTATTTCAGCTCCGCCGACAGCTTCGCCATGATCCGGGGCGGCCACATCGACCTTTCCATTCTGGGCGCCATGGAGGTGGCCGAGAACGGCGACATCGCCAACTGGATGATCCCCGGCAAGATGGTCAAGGGCATGGGCGGGGCCATGGACCTGGTGGCCGGCGTCAAGCGCGTGGTGGTGGTCATGGATCACGCCAACAAGGCGGGGCAGAGCAAGGTGTTGAAGCGCTGCACCCTGCCGCTCACGGGCCAGCGGGTGGTGACCCGGATCATCACGGACCTGTGCGTCTTCGACGTCCTGCCGAACGGGGAGGGGCTGTCCCTGCTCGAACTGGCGCCCGGCGTCACCGCCGACGAGGTCGCGGCCAGGACGGAGGCGCAGTGGCGCCCCGCGCCGGAGCTGAAGGCGGCCTGAGCCGCTACTCTGAACCAAGCTAAGCCGTGCGCATTTGTGTCGCACCCAGCAGCTCTGGGGACCACGAATGAAGATCAAGATCGCAACACTGGCCGCGGTCGCCGTAGCCCTTCCGCTGGCCTGGAGCTGCGCCTCCGACGGACAAGGCGCAGGCGCCACGGACCAGGCCGCCGCTGAGCCGTCCGGTGCGTCCAGCGGGACGACCTCGGAAGGAACAGGCGGCACGACGACGTCCGGCGGCACGACGACCAGCGGCGGCGGGACGACGAGCGGCGGGGGCGCCTCGGGCGGCGGGGCGCTGGGCCAGATCCCGGCGCTGGTCAGCGTCAACCTGCAGAACGTGCTCAACGACCTGGCCATCCGGCTCAAGATCGACCGGGCCAATATCCCGGTGAACGCTCAGATCCCGATCGCCGTCGCCGCCAATGTCTGCGGCGTCTCCATCAACATCCTTTCGGTCTCCACGGGCGGGCAGGCCACCTGCACGGCCCGGACGGCGTCGGCGGAACTCGCCCAGTCGGTCCAGCAACAGGTTGCGGCCGGCGGCAACGTCGGGGGCGGCGCCCAGACCGGCGCAACCGTGTCCACGGGAGGAACCACCACCACCGGCGGGAGCACGACGGGCGGCGGCACGACCACCGGCGGCAC
>JAUJMO010000001.1:443232-481952 GCA_030446805.1 Caulobacteraceae bacterium
GGGACGGGAACCACGACCACCGGCGGATGAGGGATGGGGGGCGGAGGCGCTAGCGGCCGTAGATGCGGTCCAGCACCTCCGCCACCGCGACCAGCTGGTTGGCCGCGGGGTCGAAGCCGTGGCCCCCGGCCAGCCGCTGCGCCCAATCGGCGGCCGCTCGACCGCCCCAGGCGTCGGGCGTCGAGGTCAGGGTTTCGGCGGTCGTTCCGCGGTAGCGCTCGGCGGTGAAGTCGTAAAAGGAGCCGGCGACGTTCTTCAGAGCCGCGCCGCCCCCGTCGCCGTAGAAGCTGGCCGAGATCAGGGCCTCCTGGCCAGCGTGCAGCTTCCACGAGCACGTAAGCCGCACCAGTGTCCCGCTCTCCAGAAGCAGGGCGGCGGAGGCGTAGTCCTCCACCCGATCCGTTCGGCCGTTCAGCCATTGTCCGCCGGCGAACAAGGCCGCCGAGGTGTCCTGCACCTTCGGAAAGTCCAGCACCCACAGCGCCAGGTCGACCAGGTGCACGCCCAGATCCATCACGCATCCGCCGCCGGAGAGCGCAGGGTCGTAGAACCACGCCTTGTCCGGCCCATAGGCGTTGTGGAAGACGAGGTCGGCCGCATAGACCCGGCCCAGTTCGCCTGAAGCGGCCAGGTCGCGAATGCGGCGCATGCCTTCGGTGAAACGGTAGGACAGGTCCACGGCCAGCAGACGATCGGCCTCCCGCGCCGCCTCCACAACGGCGCGGGCCTCGGCCGCCGTCCGGCCGAGCGGCTTCTGGCAGAACACGGCCGCGCCGCCGCGGAGCGCGCTGATCGACTGCTCGGCGTGAAGCGCGCTGGGCGTGGCGATCACCACCCCGTCGAGATCAAGCGCGAGCATGGCCTCCAGATCGGCCACCACGGCCGCCCCCGGGGCGAGCTTGGCGGCCTCGCTCGCGCAGTCGGGTGAAGGGTCCGCAATGGCGGCGGCCTCGACGGCGCCCGTCTCCAGCATGGCCGCCATGCGATGGCGGCCGATCCAGCCGACGCCCAGGAAGCCGATCCGCGGCTTGCTCATCCGGGCGTGACCAGCGCCTTGAGGAAGCCGTCCGGGCGGTCGCGCGTGGCGTTCAGGGCTTCGTCGAGCCGGCTGAGCGGATAGGTGTGGGTGTAGAGAGGGAAGGGGTCGAGCCGCCCGGAGGCGACCGCCTCCACCGCTTCGCGAATGCCCTGCAGGTAGATCTCGGGGTCTCGCTCGTGGGCGTTGATCACGTCCAGGCCGCGCCAGTTCCACAGCTGCATGTTCACTTGGCGCGGACCGTCCTGGTGGTAGCCGGCGATGATCAAACGCCCGCGTTCCCGCGTGAGTTCGGCCGCAAGATCGAGCGGCCACTGCTTCCCGACCGCCTCGATCACCCGGTCGCAGAAGTGACCGTCCGTGAGCGCTTTCACCTGTTCGATGATGCCGTAGTGGTCGTCCATGGGGATGACCTCGGCCGCCCCCATCCGGCGGGCGATGTCGAGCGAGTAGGGGCGACGCGAAATGGCGATCACCCGCGCGCCGGCGTCGCTCGCCAGTCGGGTGAGCAGCGCGCCCAGGAAGCCGATTCCGAGGATCGCGACGGTCTGGCCGGCCTCGATCTCGCTCCGGCGGAAGATGTTCATGGCGCAGCCGAGCGGCTCGCCGGGGAAGGGGCGGCCCGCCAGCGCGTCGGGCAATCGCACCACCGCATCGGCCTCCGCCACGTCGTAGTCCGCGTAGCTCTTGTAGGAGAGCGCCGCCACGCGGTCGCCGACGTCCAGGCCCCTCACGCCCTCGCCTACGGCGTCCACCACGCCCCAGCCCTCGTGACCCATGGCCCCAGGCTCCGTGGGAAACTGCATCCATTCCGGACCTGCCCACGGGGTCAGGTTGGACGCGCAGACGCCGCAGCCTTCCAGCTTCACCCGAATCTGACCGCGTCCCGGCTGCGGAAGCGCGACCGCCTCCATCCGAAGGGCGCCCGGCCCGGCCAGGACCGCGGCCTGCATCGTCTCCGCGGAGGCGGGGGAGCTCATGCGTACCTCATGGAAGGAGAACTCGGCGGGCCGGAGCGGCCCTGCGGAGCGGCCTTCTGCATCAGCCGCGGCGCGTCCTCAAGGCTTGCGGACGCGAAACGTCCAGCCGCCCGGCTGCAGGGGTTCGACGCCCAGAACCTCCAGCCCGCGTCCGGCCGCGAAATGGGGGACGTCCACACGGGCCAGCGGGTCGTCAGCGAGCAACCGGACGACCCCCCCGGAGCACAGGCCCTCCAGCGCGCGCCGCAGCCGCAAGGTTGGCACCGGGCATCGGTGGCCGCGGGCGTCGATCTCGATCTCGGTCGTCAATGATTCTGAACGGAAAGCGGGGCCGAAGCGTTGCAGCAGCCTAGCACACGAGGCGAGTCATGGCCGCACGTCCATCCTGGCAGGGACACCTGAAGCTCTCGCTCGTGACCTGTCCCGTCGCGCTCTACACGGGAACCTCCGCTTCGGGCGACATCCACTTCAACCTGCTTAACCCGGCCACCATGAACCGGATCAAGATGGTGACCACTGATCCCGAGACCGGCCCGATCGAGCGCTCCGAGCTGGTCAAGGGTTATCAGGTCGAGAAGGACCGCTACATCATCATGACGGACGAGGAGATCAAATCGGTCCGGCTGGAGAGCACCAAGACGATCAACATCGAGCGCTTCGTCGACGCCGACGAGATCGACCGGCTGTACTGGAACGATCCCTATTTCCTGGTCCCCAACAGCGACCTGGGACTGGAGGCGTTCGCCGTCATTCGCGAGGCCATGGCCAAGTCCAACAAGATCGCGCTGGGCCGGGTGGTGATGCACACGCGCGAGCGACTGGTGGCGCTCGAGCCGCGCGGGAAGGGAATCCTGGCCTACACCCTGCGCACGGCCGACGAGGTCAAGAACCCGGCCGAGTTCTTCGATCCCATCAAGGACGTCACCCCCGACCCGGCCATGGTGGAGATCGCCACCCGCATCATCCAGCAGCAGGAGGGCGCCTTCGAGCCGAAGGAGTTCCGGGACCGCTATGAGGACGCCCTGCGCGATCTGATCGCCGCCAAACAGAAGGGCATGGCCCCCAAGGACGTGGCCGAGCCCTCCGACACCAATGTCGTGGACCTCATGTCCGCACTTCGCGCCAGCTTGGGAAACAGCGCTCCAGCTCCGTCCAAGGGCAAAAAGGCCGCCAACGACGCGGGCGAAAAGCCCCCCTCGAAGAAGGAGCCCAAGGGCCGCAAGCGGGCCTGACCTCCGAGGCTGCGCGCCCGTTCAGGCCGCCTTGCGTCCGGTGTGCGCCAGTCGCTCCATGGCCGCTGACAGCGGTCTCGCCCCCTGGTCGTAGTCGGCCCACGGATCGGCCTTTTTGAGCAGCTTGGGGACGCTGGCCATGGTGTAGGCCTTGGGATCCAGGCCCTTGCGAACCTGGCTCCAGCTGATCGGCACGGACACGGTGGCGCCGTCGCGGGCGCGGGGAGAGTAGGGGCCGACCGCGGTGCTCATCCGGTCGTTGCGCAGATAGTCGAGGAATATCCGGCCGGTTCGGACCTTTTTGCTCATGTTCAGGGTGAAGCGGTCGGGATGATCGGCGGCGAGCTGGGCGCAGACGGCGCGCGTGAAGGCCTTGGCGGTCGGCCAGTCGATCGGGTGCTTTTCGGGCGCCAGCGGGGTGACGATGTGCAGCCCCTTGCCCCCGGTGGTCTTGCAAAAGGGCACAAGCCCGAGCTCGGTCAGGCGATCCCGGAGCTCCCGCGCCGCATCGATCACGTCGTCGAAGTCGAGCCCTTCGTCAGGGTCGAGGTCGAAGACGAAGCGACCCGGGCGTTCCACCTCGAAGGGTTCGCAGTTCCAGGGATGGAATTCGGTCGCGCCCACCTGGCCCAGCGCCAGAAAGGCCTCCACCGTGTCGGCGGCGATGTAGGGTTTGCGTTCCTTAACATCCATCAGACTGACCAGGGGCGACTGGCCAGGCATGGCGTGACGCTGGAAGAAGCGTTCGCCGGCGATCCCGTCCGGCGTGCGGATGACCGACACCGGACGCCCGCGATAGTGGGGCAGCATCCGCTCGCCCATCACCTCAAGGTACCGCGCCAGGTCGGCCTTGGTGAAGGCCGGGGAGTCCCCTGCGGCGGGCCACAACGGCTTGTCCGCCTTGGTGATGGTGACGCCGCGAACCTCGATCGCCCCACCGGGTTTCACCGCCGCGGCGCGGGCGGGGCGCTTGGGCTTTGACGTGGCGGTCTCGTCCGCCACCGCCTCCAGCTCGGCGTCCGCTTCGGCCGCCGCTGCGGCGTCCGGAGCGACGGAGGCGGCGATCTCTCGCTCTCCCTCCAGCACGACGTCCTGGGCTGGCTTGTCCTCGCGCAGTCCCTTGAAGCTGGCCTGGCGCAGGTGGCCGTCGGCGGTCCAGCCGGCGAACTCGATTTCCGCCACCAGCTCGGGGTGGACCCAGTGCACGCCCGGGCCGCCCTTGGGGGCGCCCTTGCCGGAGAAGGGCGACCGGTCCGTTTCGAGCGGCTTCAAGGACTTGAGCAGCTCAACGGAGGTGGTCTGTGAAAAGCCGGTGCCGATGCGGCCGACATGGGTGAAGGCGCCGTCGCGGTGCACGCCGGCGATCAGGGAGCGGAACCGCTCGCCCTCGCTGGTCCAGCCAGCGATCACCACCTCCTGCCCGCCCCGGCACTTGGCTTTGACCCAGCTCTCGCCGCGACCGGATCGGTAGGGCGCTTCGACGCGCTTGGAGACGATGCCCTCTAGATGCATGCGGCAGGCCGACAGCAGCACCGCTTCCCCGGGGGTGATGAAGTGGTCGACGTAGCGCAGCCGCGCGCTGGGCGCCTCGTGCGCTTCGACCAGCGCCGCCAGGCGCTGCTTGCGCTCGGTCAGCGGGAGTTCGCGGAGGTCGAGCCCTTCCTGGAACAAAAGATCGAAGATGTAGAAGACGAGGTCCTGCGTCTTGCCCGTTGAAAGCGCTGTGGTCAGGGCGGGGAAACTGGGCATCCCCTTGCCGTCCAGCCCGACGATCTCGCCGTCGAACAGGCCGTCCGGCCAGTCTTTCGCGTCCGCCGCGATCTCCGGGAACCGGTGCGTCCAGTCCAGGCCCGAGCGGCTGCGCAGCACGACCTTCCCGCTCTCTACCCGCATCTGCATGCGGTAGCCGTCGAACTTGATCTCGTGGGCCCAGCCGCCGCCTGCCGGCGCATGGGACATGAGCTTGCAGGTCTGCGGCGCGACGAAGTCGGGCATGGCGACACGCTCGCCTTTCGCCTTGGCCTTACCCTTGGCCTTGGCCGGCGAGGGCGGGGAGGGCGGCGGGGCCTTGGGTTCACCCTCTTCGGCCCGGTCGGAGTTCCACACCGCCTTGGCCGAGCCCTTGGCCTTGGTGATGAAGGGCGTGGGCGCCTTCCCTACGCCGGCCGCGATCTCCTCCAGGGTCCGCCCTGAGGCGATGGAGGTCAGGTTCTCCGTCAGGAGTTCGTCGGCGGCGCCCGGGACCTCCATCCCGTCGTGGGCCTTGAACAGCAGCCAGTTGGTGCGTTTGCCCCCGCTCTTGTCGTGCTTGATCTTGACCAGGTGCCACGCGCCCCTGAGCCGCTCTCCATCGAACCGGACCAGCAGGTGGCCGTGCTTCAGTCCGTCCTCGATCGGCTTCACCGGGTCTGGATCCCAATAGCCGCGGTCCCACAGCATGACCGTCCCGCCGCCGTACTGCCCCTTGGGGATGGTGCCTTCGAAGTCGCCGTAGTCGAGCGGGTGCGGCTCCGTCTCCACCGCCAGCCGCTTGGCGTCGGGGTCGAGCGACGGTCCTCGCGTGACGGCCCAGGACAGGAACACGCCCTCGTACTCCAGCCGCAGGTCGTAATGGAGGCGGGTGGCCGCGTGCTTCTGCACCACGAAACGCAGCCTTTCGGACGGCTTCACCTCAGCCCTGCCCGCGGGTTCCGGTGTTTGACTGAAGTCTCGCTTGCGCTCGTATTCGGCGAGGGTGGGCTTGGCCAAGGCGCGCTCCCGAGGTGAACCGATTCAATGCCGCCTGAGCGTGGCCGTTCCAGTCGGCGCTCGACGGCGCTTTCGACGGCTCATGCATCGGGCGCGCCTGCGTGTGGCCCTGAGTGGGAACCGGTCTCCCCGGCGGGCCTTCTCCCGGCGGGGAGCAACCCCCTCCGGAAAGCGCGCCATGAACCACGTCGTCCTGCTCGGGGATTCCATCTTCGACAACCGTTCGTACGTCGCGCCCGCGCCCGACGTAGTCCACCAGCTCCGCGCCCGCCTGGGCGCCGATTGGAAAGCGACCCTGCTGGCCGTCGATGGCGACGTCACCGCCGATGTCGAGCGCCAGCTGACCCGAACGCCCCGAGACGCCAGCCACCTCGTCGTCTCCGTGGGGGGCAACGACGCGCTTGGAAGCTCCTCGATCTTGGCCGAGTCCGCCAGATCGGTGGCGGAGGCGGTCGGCCGCCTGGCCGAAGCGCAAAGCCGCTTCGCCCGTGCCTATGGACGAATGGTCGACAGGGTCGTCGCGCGAGGGCTTCCGACGGCGCTGTGCACCATCTACGACTCCCACTACCCGGAGCCCCAGAAGCGGCTGGTCGTAGCCGGGCTGGCCCTGTTCAACGACGTGATCTCGCGGGCGGCCTTCACCCATCGTCTGCCGCTGATCGATCTGCGGCTCGTCTGCAACGAAGCCGCCGACTACGCCAACCCGATCGAACCTTCCGCTCAGGGCGGCGAGAAGATCGCGGCGGTGATCGCCGCGCTCGTCAAAGCGGTCGGGACGCAGGAGCCTCGATCGACGATCTGGACTTGAAAGGCCGTGACGGTCCTGACCCTTGAAGCTCTGCCCGCGGATAACCGCTTGGCGGGCCGAAGACATCCGTGCGCTGATCAGGACGGCGCAGGATGACCGCCTCCCGTAGACCCGATCCGCGCAGGTCGGGGCGCTCAGAACCTACAGGGTTGAGGAGCGGCCACTTGCCTTGGCGCGCACAAGAACACGGTAAGTTTCCGTGCCCTTCTACAGAATGGCGGAGCAGGGCGAAGCGGCTTTGTCCCGCCTGGACACCTATGGCGCCCTGAAGCGCCGTGAGCCGCCCCGGCGGGCTGAAGGGCTGATGCATCGGAGCATCCGGGAGACCGATTTCTCCTCATTGTCGGCCTTCGCCGCGCTGCCAGTCGGTTTCGGCCACTCGTGGTAGCCACTTTGGTTACGCTTTGCCGCTAATCATCAGTCCGATGACCCGTCAGCTGATCGAGAGCTCTTCGGCAGAGCGACGCCGCCGCATCCTGGTGGTGGATGACTCAGAGAGCAACCGCACCATCCTCGTGCGGTGGTTTCAGCTGCGCGGCTTCGAGGCTCAGGAGGCCGACAGCGGTGTTCGGGCGCTAGAGCTTGTGGAGGCCGGCGGCTTCGACGTCGTTCTCCTCGACGTGATGATGCCGGAGATGAACGGCATGGAGGTGCTTCGCCGAATTCGGGAGAGGCACTCGTTAGCGACTCTCCCTGTCATCATGGTGACAGGCAAGACCGAGACCGAGAACGTGGTCGAGGCGCTCTCGGCGGACGCCAACGACTACATCACCAAGCCGGTAGACCTCGAGATCGCTCTCGCGAGGGTGCATACGCAGATCAGGCGGAAAAACGCGGAAGAAGCTGTCCGGCGCGCCAACGACGATCTGGAGCGCCAGTTGCACGGTTCGCGAGGGAACTCCGCGAATAGTCAGCATGATCTCTTGGCGGACATCAGCCATGAGATCCGGACCCCGTTGAACGGCGTGGTGAGCGTGGCGAGCCTGCTCGCTGGAACCGAGCTTCAGCCGGCTCAACGCGAGATGGTCAACATCATCGAACACTCAGCAGCTACTCTCGAGCAGCTGCTGACGGACCTTCTTGATGCCGCCAAGGCGGACTCCGGGGAGCTCGGAGTCCGAACCGAGTCCTTCGCCCTTGCCGAAGCGCTCGAGTGCGTCGTTGCACTCTGGGCAGCGAAGGCGCGCGAGAAGGGCGTCGCGTGCACGTTGCAGCTCCATCCTGAAACTCACCGCAACGTTCTTGGCGACGTCGTCCGACTGAAGCAGATCCTTAACAACCTCCTCAGCAACGCAGTCAAGTTCACAGAGGCTGGGTCCGTGACGGTGTCACTGGAGCGAACTGGGGACCGCTGCCGTTTCACCGTCGCGGATACCGGCATAGGTTTCGGACCGGCCGTAAAAGACCGGCTGTTCAAGCGTTTTGAGCAGGCCGATGGTTCGATCTCCGAGCGCTTCGGGGGCACTGGCCTAGGACTAGCGATCTCCCGCGAGTTGGCCCGCCTCATGGGTGGTGAACTCGACTGCACCTCTGTTGAGGGTGATGGAGCTGTATTCTCGCTTGAGCTCCCGCTGCCGTTGGCCAGCGAGGAGGCGGCCAACGCTGCCCCAGCCGACGCTGGATTCCGGCAGGGTTGCACTCCAAGGCGCACGTGCCGCGTGCTGTTGGCGGAGGATCACCCGGTCAATCGCAAGGTGGTCGAATTGATGCTGCAGGGCTCCGAGTGTGATCTGACCTGCGTGGAGAACGGCGCCGAAGCCTTCGATCTCTTCAGAAGGAGCAGCTTCGATGTGGTTCTTATGGATGTGCAGATGCCCGTGATGGACGGTCTCACCGCCATCCAGATGATTAGGGGCTGGGAGGCGGAGCAGGGTCGATCGGCCACTCCGATCTTGGTCCTCACTGCGCACAGCCTACCCGAGCACGCTCGAGCCTCTCTGGCCGCGGGGGCTAACGGCCACCTCAGCAAACCGATCAACGCCCCCGAGCTCCTAAGCACATTGGCAGCCTGGACCGGGGTTTCTTGGCCTGCGGCCTTTAACAAGGTCGCCTGAGAAAAACCGCAGGCTTCCGGGCGGAGCGAGCCGGTCACCTCGGAAGACGGATCCACGCGCCCGAGTCTTCAAGGGCCTTTTTAACTCCCCATCGTGAGGGGACGCTAGCCGAGCCCGAAATCGACGAAGATGGGGTCCACAGCATAGCCGAGTCAGACAGCAGTTCCTTCGAAGCACCGGTACGCCACGGTTGATGCGCTGAGGTCGAGGAGGGTTGCATCCCGCCCACCTCCCTGCGCGGGGCGCGAAACGCCGACCCATTACCGCTGCCGGCTCGTGCGCCTACAGATCGCTCAAGGAGCCCGGGTCCCTCAGCTGCTCGTGAGCTTCGTACTCTTCACCCCCCAGCTCCACCCCCAAGCAAGGGTGCCGCCCTCTGCACAGGCGACCGCTAGCTACTTTCCTGCCGTGGAGCCGCGGTCCCTCTTGCCGAGGAACGGGCGCAGACGCGTCGTCCTTTCTCTGAGGGATGGAAAGCGTGAGCGCCCTTGGGCAGGAGCCAGCCCCAAAGCAGGCATCTTCGGCTGCCTCAGAGTGGTCCAGGCGCTCGACCGGCTGGTAGAGCACTGCGAACACGCCGCCTCCGCCCGTTCACACAAACTGGAGCTTCCATGCCTGTCTCCGCTCGCCACCTCGGGCTGTGCCTGCTCCTTCTGAGACTCGGAGTCGGGCTCGTCATGGGAATGTGGACCATCGACAAGATGATCAATCCTGATCACGCCGGCGCCGTGTTCTCGAACTTCTATGGATTGGAGGGGTTGGGCGCCGGGGTGATCGTCGCCGCCGGCGCGGTCCAGGCCGCCGTGGTCGCGGCGTTCCTGCTCGGCGCCTATCGAACGCTCAGCTACGGCGCTGTTCTGGTCATGCATGCCGGCTCGACCTTGTCGTCTTGGAAGCAGTACCTGGCGGCTTTCGACAACCTGCTCTTCTTCGCCGCCTGGCCGATGCTGGCCGCTTGCGTCGCGCTGTTCTTGCTGCGGTCGCACGATCGCCTGCTCTCGGTTGACGCCTGGCGGTTGCGTCACACGCCAGCTTCCGAACCTTCTTAGGAGTTTCCAATGAGCGAAAGCCTCAAACCCGTCGCGGGAAGCCCGTTTCCCGACCTGTCATGGCCGCAGACCGACGATGGTCGCCTGGCCCCCGCCGAAATGACGGGCTGGCGTATGCTGGTGGTCTACCGGGGCTCCCATTGCCCGATATGCAAGCAGTACCTGACGGCCCTAGAAGGGCTGAAGACGGCCTTCCTCGACGCGGGCGTCCAGGTCGCGGCTCTGTCGTCCGACCCCGGAGAGCGCGCGACCAGGGAGGCGGAGGCGGAAGGCTGGACCTTTCCCGTCGGCTACGGCCTGACTCCCGAGGAGATGCGCACCCTGGGCCTGTATGTGTCGTCGCCACGATCCGCGGAGGAAACAGACCGCCCTTTCCCGGAGCCGGGCGTCTTCGTCGTCAACCCCGAAGGTCGGCTGCAGATCGTCGACATCTCGAATGCGCCCTTCGCGCGACCGGATCTCTCCGCCCTGCTGGGCGGACTCAAGTTCGTTCAGGCGATGGATTACCCCATTCGCGGCATGGCCTGAGGGCCAGAAATTGGCCTCGCGCGGAGGTTTCCGGGTCGCCCTCGTCGGTGCGGGACACGGACATCTACACCTTCTACGAAAGGTTGAGACGCTGCGTCGCGCAGGCGTGGAGCCGGTGCTGGTGGCTCCCCAATCCTTTCACTACTCCGGCTTGACGACGGGCGTGCTGTCGGGCGCTCTGGATCGCCGCGAGGCGGAGATGGATGTGTCCGCGCTCGCGGCTAGGGCCGGGATCGAACACCACATCGGCGAGGCTACGAGCATTGACCTCGAGCACCGCCGACTCGGGCTTTCCGGCGGTGAAACGCTAGGATTCGACATCGTCTCCCTCAATGTCGGCAGCGTCACTCGCGACCCGAGGCAGCTGGCGGGGCACCCGGGGGTATGGGCCGCGAAGCCGTTGTTGCAATTGTTTCAGTTGAGAGAGGTTCTTGAAGAGGCGTTTCGCCGAGGCATTGCCTCGCACATAGTCGTGGCGGGCGGCGGTCAGTCCGGGTTCGAGATCGCGGCGGCGGCGATGGGCTTGGCCGAGCGCCATGGCCTCGAGCCGGTCGTGTTCCTGGTGGCGCCGGTCGAGCCCACCTGGGCGCCCAAGGCCGCGATCTCGCACCTGACCCGTTCGCTTCAGCGGCGCGGGGTCGTGTTCATGAAAGCCGAAGTTGTCGCTCGCGAAGCCGACTCCTGCCTGCTGTCCAACGGCGAGCGGCTCTCCTGCGGGCTTCTGGTCCTGGCCTCCGGTCTGGAGGCGCCGCCGATCGTCAGGAGTCTTGGCCTGCCGATGTCGGCGGACGGTCGGCTCAGGGTTTCTCCGACCCTCCAGTCTATCGCCAATCCGGCCGTCTACGCCGTAGGCGACTGCTGCCTTGTGGAAGGCGCGCCCCGACCTGCAGCCGGCGTGTTCGGCGTGCGCGCCGCGCCCATCCTGTTGAGGAACATCGCCCGGCGAGGGGAGGGACCTCCTGTCCGTTATCGTCCTCAGACGCGCTGGCTGTCGGTGATGGATCTGGGCGACGGGACTGGGATGGCGGTCCGCGGGCGGGCATGGTGGTCGGGGCCCTCGGCTCTTTGGCTCAAGCGAGAACTGGATCTCCGCTTCGTTCGCCGGGTGCGGGGCCGCTCGACCGGCCGACCGGGAGCTGTTCTGTGACCACCCACAACGATCTCCGGGCGCTGTTCCATTAACTGCAGCCTGAAGCGGGCCACCGAGCTCTCGCACACTCAGCTGCTGATGGACCTCGCCAATAGCATCATGGCCGAACAGGGTGTCGCGACCACGATGATCCGCGCCGCCGATCTCGACGTGCCTCCCGGCGTTCACCCGGATATGACCGAGCATGGCTGGGCCACCGCCGGCTGGTCGAAGGTGCAGGAACAGGTCATGGCCGCCGACATCCTGGTCATCGGCAGGCCAACCAGGCCGGGAACGGCCGGACGCCTCGAAGGTTCTTCGACCGTGACCCCGCACCTCGTCTACTTCGCCGATCCGATGTGCTCCTGGTGCTGGGGGTTCGCGCCCACGCTGGCGCGCTTGCGCGAAACATTCGGGGCTGATCTGCCGGTAAGGCTGATCATGGGCGGCCTGCGTCCCGGCGTCGCCTCGGCCATGACCGATGCGGCCAAGCACGAGGTGCGGACCCATTGGGAGCACGTCCGCGATGCGTCCGGTCAGCCGTTTGATTTCGGCTTTTTCGATCGCCAGAGCTTTGTGTACGACACCGACCCCGCCGCTAGAGCTGTGGTCGCGATGCGGCGGAGCGATCCAGAAGCCGCCCTGGACTTTTTCACTCGAGTTCAGAAGGCCTTCTATGCGGATGGTCGTGACGTGACCTCCGCGGCGGTGCTGGGGGACGTCGCGGCCGAGGCCGGCGCGGATCGCGAAGGTTTTCTAGCCGACTTGGCTTCGGACGCGGTGACGGAGGAGACGTGGCGCGACTACGCGACTTCCCAACGGACCGGCGTCAGGGGATTTCCCACCTTGGCCGTCGGTCCGAACGCCGACGGAGCCCACGTCTGGGTGACGCAAGGTTACCAGCCGGCGGAGACCCTGCTGGGCCCGCTCCAGGCCTGGCTCCGCGCTTCCCGTGTTCCCGCGTGAGCTGACGTCGCTCGAAGGGGCTTTGGATCCGGGGCCTGTCTTTGCCTGAGCTGCACGGCCGTGAGCCCGTGGCGCCCGGGTTGTCTAGTTTGAGACAGGGATCAAGATGACTGGGATGATGCGCCCCAAAGTCCTTGCCCGCTTTGCCATCGTGACCATGATGCTTGCCTTGCCGGTGCAGGCGCCCGCCCAGCCCGCTCGGGGGCGACTGAGCCGGTGGTCACGGTGACGGGGTCCTGCGGTGCGTTCGCCTATCCATTCCGGATTCTGATCTGGCACGAGATCGTCAACGACAGGGTGTGCGGCCGGCCCCTGGCGATCACCTATTGCCCGCTGTGCAACACGGCCATGGTGTTCGACAGGCGGGTCGCCGGACGAGAGCTGGAGTTCGGCACGACCGGACGGCTGCGAAAGTCGGATCTGGTCATGTACGATCGGCAGACGGAGACCTTCTGGCAGCAGTTCACCGGCCAGGCTCTGGTCGGGGCTTTGAACGGAAGGCGCCTGGCGGTCGTGCCGGCGCGGATCGAGTCCTTCGCCGCCTTCAAGGCGCGGCGCCCGGACGGCAAGGTGCTGGCTCCGCCGCCGACCGGCGGGCGCGCTTACGGCCGCAACCCCTACGTCGGCTACGACCGTGCGCCGACGCCCTTCATGTTCCGCGGAGACCTGCCCGCAGGCATCGAGCCCATGGCGCGTGTCGTCCGGGTGGGAGATCGCGCCTGGGCTCTTGAGCTGGTTCGGCGAAAGCGCCGGCTGATCACGGCGGACGGTCTGGTCATCGAGTGGCGTGAAGGCCAGAACTCTGCGCTCGACAAGGACCGCATCTCTGAGGGCAGGGACATCGGTAATGTCACGGTCACCCGGAAGGGCCAGGACGTGCCGTACAGCGTCGACTTCGCTTTCGCGTTCAACGCGTTCTTCCCGAAGAGCCGGATCGTGAAGTGAGGCTGCTCCTGCCCCGGGGCGCGGTTCAGGAGGCGGAGGCCGGCGAGCTGGGCTCACCAGACGTGGGCGGCGGCGACCGCGGCAGCCTGACGATCAGCGTGGGGCAGGGGCCTCTGAGCCCACGGCGCGTTTACCTGACAGCACCCTCCGAGCCTTGCCGGCCGAGTGAGCGCCGGTCGAGGTTCCCCGACGGCCAGCAACCAGCGTATCCGCGAGGCGCTCGGCCGACCCCATCGCCAAGGTCCAGCCGAGCATACCGTGGCCAACGTTCACGAAGACGTTCGGCGCCCCCGCCGGACCGATGATGGGCGCCGATGACGGCGTCATCGGCCGCATGCCGCTCCAGCCTCGGCATTCCGTCGGGTCGAAGCTTCCGGGCAGACTTGCCTGAGCTGCTTGAGCAAGCGCTTGCAAACGCCGGCGATCCGTCTGCGGCTCGCGCTCACCGAGCTCGGCCAAACCGGCGATCCGGACCTCATGCCCAAGGCGGCAGAAGACAATCTTTCGAGCGGTGTCGGTAATGCTGACGAGAGGCGTGTTGGAGGTTGCCTTTGCGGTGAGAGAGTAGCCTTTCATCGGCCAGATCGGGACCCTGACTCCGACCTGTTTCAACAGGCGCGGCGCTTCATAGCCTAGGCAGACCACAGCCGCTTCCGCATCGAGCACCATACCCCCATTGTCGGTCACAACGACGCCGCCAGATGTCGTTTGCAGACTTGCCACATCGAAGCCGAACAAGGCTTCGACGCCGTAGTTACTTCTGAGGATAGTCAAGAGTTCGGACGAAAAGCGCAGAGGATCGCCGACCTCATCGAGTGGCGAGTGAACCGCTCCGGCGAGGGAATCCGCAATCGACTCCAGCGTAGGTTCGAGATGCACCGCCGCACGCGGCGTAAGAACATTCTGGACAGCGCCGTGTCTACGCTTGAGAGCGACAACGTCGGCAGCTGCCTTCAAAGCTTCCTCGGTATAGTACAGGTGAAGCTTGCTGGCCGTGACGTGATTGAACTCGATCGAGTGGCGGGCGAGTAGCTGGGACAGAGCCTGTTGTGACTGGAGTGCGAGCTTGAGAATGGCCGTCGTATTGCGGTCGAAGGCTGCCTGCGTGCAATTCCGGAGAAACGCGAGCGTCCACGATATCAACGCTGGATCACAGGATAGCTTCATGCGGAATGCCGGATCTTTTCCCAACACCAGTAGAGGTGTCCGGGCGAGCATCTTCGGGCTACCTAGCGCATCCGTGTAGGCGTAGCTGAGTTGAGCCCCGTTTGCGAATGATGCGCCGTGTGCCGGCGCCGATTCTCGGTCCACAATCGTCACCGCTACGCCGCGACGGGCGAGCGCATAGGCTGTGGTTACGCCGACGACCCCGGCTCCCAAGACGAGGACACGCACCTCAGCCATGCAGCTGACGCATTGCAGCCAGCGCCATCCAGACTACCTGCAGCGTACTCTCGTTTTGCAAGCAGTTGGCTCCCTTAGCGGTGTGTGGCCCCAGAACAGCAAGCGCCCCACCTCACTTACGCCGCGCGCACACCCCCGCCAATCGGCGAAGACCGCCACCGAAGACCGCCACCTTCGTGGCGGGCATCCGCACCATCAACCGCGACGGTGCTGTCAGGCTAACGCTAACTGGTCTCCGCTCAGTCCGGGAAGGGCCTCAGCGAGGCAGGGTGGATGCAGCCGATCGGCCCAGCGGTCGCTCGCGCAGCCCACGCGGGCGCCGAGCACGTCGACGGTGAAGGCCTTGGTGGCCTGGACATCGTGAACCGGGAAAGCGAGGTGGAAGGGCTGCGTTGTCAGATGTCCTTGGCGCTCTTGTACTCGTTGACGTCGATTTCCCGCTCCCATCGTGCGATCGCAGTCGCGATGGAAAGGTCGCAGGTGACGTTCGGGACCGTGCGGATCATGTCCAGCGGCCGGTCGAAGGGAAGGATGAAGCCCACGATCAGAGCCGTCTGCTCGGGCGTAACGCCGATCACGTTCAGCACCGCCGCTAGCACGAACAAGGACCCGGAGGGCACCGGGGCCACGCCCATGGCCACGAGCGTGGTCGTGATCGCCACCAGCCCGTAGTCCGCCAAGCTCAGGTCGACGCCGAACGCCTGGGCCGAGAACATGGTCAGCATGGCGACGTACATAGCCGTGCCGTCCATTCCGATGGTGGCGCCCAGCGGCAGCACGGTGGAGGACACCGTGGGCTTGATGCCGAGGTTCTCCTCCGCGACCTTGATCGCCACCGGCAGGGCGGCCGCGCTGGAGGAAGTGGAGAAGCCGACCATCACCGCGTCCGCCACGCCGCGGTAGAAGGGCAGCAGCGGCAGCCAGGCGAGGCCGCGCACGATCGCGCCGTGGGTGACCAGTGTCTGGATCGCCGCCCCGATGATCACGCAAATCCCGAGTTGGAAGACGTTGATGAAGGTCTCCGGGCCCTGGGCGCCCATCACCACGGCCACGAGCGCGAAGACGCCGAAGGGCGCCGTCTCCAGGATCAGGCCCACGAGCCGCAGCAGCACTTCGGACGCGGAGGTCAGCACTTCTGCGACAGGCCGCCCCTGCTCGCCGGCCATCAGCACGCCCACGCCTACGAGCACGGCGAAGAAGATGATCGCCAGCGTGTCGCCCTCCGCCAGGGCGCCGATCGGGTTGGTCGGGATGATGGCGAGGAAGATCTCCGCCGGCGGCTTGGGCGTCCCGACCGCCTTAGGAACGGCGCCCGCGAGGTCGGCCCCGGCGCCCGGCTGGAGAAGGGTCGCGACCACCAGCCCGATCGTCACAGCCACGGCGGTGGTCGCCACATACATGGCGATGGTCTTCACGCCCAAGGAGCCGAGGCGCTTGGTGTCCCCGATCGCCGCCACGCCCGCGGCGATGATGGTGAAGACGAGCGGCGCCACCAGCATGCGGATTAGCCGCACGAACAGGTCGCCGATCCAGCGAATGCTCTGCGCGCCGTCGCCCCAGATCAGGCCCACCACCGCGCCCAAGACCAGCGCGCCGAGGATCCGCTTCCAGAGGCTGACGCCGAACCAGTAACGGACGAGCCACCTGCCCACCCCTCGGCGGGGGGCCGTCGCTGGGGTGGTCTCGGCAGAGGGAGTGGCTTCGGTCATCGGGAACCCCTCACTGTCGCAAAACAGTCTCGGCCGCGCCACGGCGGAGCCTTCCGAGATGACCGACTGGTCATAGCTTGAGGCTATGGAGCTGTTGGAGCGCGGCCCCGGGCGCCCAGAGCGCGGGCGCCGGAACCCCGAGCGCCGGCCCCCGCAGCGCCGCGCCGCCCGGGTGGTCGCTCTTCGGCCAGAGGGGGCCGTCGAGATCGACGAAATCGGCATGGCGGGCGAGCATGGCGGCGGGCGCGATTGAAAGCGAGGTGCAGATCATGCAGCCCACCATCAGCAGCATTCCCCGCTGGCGTGCCTCGCGATGCAGTTCGATCGCCGCCGTGAGCCCAAGATACAGCAGGTAGGGCGGGATCATCGTGCTCAAAACCGCGGGACGAGACAGCTATGAGCGCGCGGGGCCGCCTGCTCAATCGGCAATTCGACCTGAGGCTCCGCAGGCTCGCCAAATTTGCCGACGCGGAATGAGCGGTGGTATGCGCGACCGTGTCCTTCAGGCCGCTTGCACCCATGGTGATCGTCGTCCTCGCCGGTGCGGGAGCGGGGGTGACCGCCTCGCCCGCGGCCTGGCGGACCACGAGCCGGTCAGAGCAGAACATGAGCGCCGAACCCACGCGAGTCCGCTCTCGAGCTTTGGGACTCGCACCGGGCGTGTTCCGACCCGGCGCCTTGAACGCTATCTCGGACGTATCCGGAGTCGCCGTGGGCCAAGTGACGATTGTGGAAGGCGACAGCATCCGAACAGGCGTGACCGCGGTGGTCCCCCACCCCGGCTCCATCTTCCGGGATAAGGTTCCCGCCGGGCTGGCGGTCGCCAACGGGTTCGGCAAACTGGCCGGCGGGACCCAGCTGGTGGAGTTGGGCGAGATCGAAACGCCCATCGTGCTGACCAACACCCTGGCCGTGCCTCGGGCCACGGAGGCCTTGATCGACTGGACCCTGAGCCGCCCTGGAAACGAGGACGTCCGTTCCGTCAACGCGGTCGTGGGCGAGACGAACGACGGCCGGCTGAACGACATCCGCAGGCGCCGCGTGACCGTCCAGGACGTGCTGGGCGCTATCGAAACCGCCCGCCCGGGACCGGTGGCGGAAGGCAGCGTCGGCGCGGGCACCGGCGCCGTCGCGTTCGGGTGGAAGGGCGGGGTCGGCACCAGCTCCCGCCTTCTGCCCCCCTCGCTGGGCGGCTTCACCGTGGGCGTGCTTGTCCAGACGAACTTCGGCGGCTCTCTGCGGATGGGGGGCGCGCCCGTGGGCGTGTGTCTCGGCCAGTATTATCTGCAGGAGCACGCCGCGCCGGAGCGCGCGGACGGTTCGATCATGATCGTGGTCGCCACCGACGCGCCCTTAAGCGACAGGAACCTCACCCGCTTGGCGCGCCGCAGCTTCGCGGGGCTGGCGCGCACGGGCGCGGCCTTCTCCAACGGCTCGGGCGACTACGCCATCGCCTTTTCCACCGCAGTCGACGTCAGGCGCACGCCGGAGCGGCGCGCCCGGGCCGGGACCCTTCGCGAACTGCCGAACGACGCAATGTCGCCTTTGTTTGTGGCCGTTGCCGACGCGACCGAGGAGGCCATCTACAATTCGCTTCTGATGGCGACGGACACGCGCAGCGTAGATCCCCTGACTGGTCGGAGCGTCGATATCCGGGCCCTGAACATCGCTCAGGTCCGGTCCGTGCTCGCCCGCCCACCTGGTGGGCCTTGCAAGGCCTCGGCAGGCGAGCGGGCCCGCTGACCAGGCCGGGTGTCGTCGAAACGATCCTCTCAGCTTGGCTTGGGCTCAAGCTACCACCGGTCGGAGAACACCAGCACCAGGCGTCGGAGCAGCCGAGTTCGTCGCCGACGGCTGGGGCCAAGGCAGAGGGCAGGGGCGAGCGAGTGATCGGCCTCAGCGCCTGATCGGAGCGGAGCAGGCCTGCTTTTAGCAGCAAAGAGGCCCTGTTCATCGGCGCGACAGGCCCTGTTCTCACCTGTTCGAGGCTCGGCCGCGACGGGGCGCATGGATCCGACAACCGTCGAAAGAGCGTGGATTTCCGCGCCTAGGACGATGGTGGGGCACACAGAAATCGCGTGTAGAAAACGCGATAACAGGCGCAACAGGCGAAAGAGGTTTGGGGGCGAGCCGCTGGAGACGGCCTTCGGCGAAGCGGCCGAAAGCCGCTCGTGAGAGGGTGGGTGTGGAACCGAGGAATACGGAAGAGCCGAGGTTTATGCCCGGGTTTTCGGAGAGCAGGAAATCTTCGGCTGCCTCCAAGTCGTCCAGGCGCTCGACCGAACCGCCAGCTTCGGATTCCACATCGCCGCGCTCTGGACTTTCCCTTATCCAGTTGGCCCTATGGAGCCTCCACCGGGATCGCGCGCTGGAGCGCGAGATCGACGTAGACGCGCACAAGAGCGCCAAGGACACCTGAGGAGGCCCCGATGCAGCCCTTTCACCTCGCTTTCCCAGTGCACGACCTGCAGGCGACCAAGGCCTTCATCGTCGACGTACTGGGCGCCCGTGTCGGTCGCGAAGCGGAGAAATGGGTCGACTTCGACTTCTTCGGCCATCAGGTGAGCGCGCACCTCGACCCCAGCCAGAAGGCCGCGACCAGCAACGAGGTGGACGGCAAGAAGGTGCCCACCTTCCACTTTGGCGTGGTGCTGGAGTGGCCACAGTGGGCGGCGCTCGCGGAGCGGCTGAAGTCACGCGGCGTGGACTTCATCATAGAGCCCTACGTCCGCTTCGAAGGGGAGGTGGGTGAGCAAGGAACCTTCTTCGTCAAGGAGCCCTCCGGCAACGGCATCGAGTTCAAGTCCTTCAAGGACATGGGCCAGCTGTTCGCCGCCTGAACCGCATGCGCTTCGTCCAGACCATCGCCGCCGCCGCTCTCGCGGAGGATCGATCCGCGCGGCGGGTCGGACCGTGCCGCTGACCCGTCCGGACGGTGCTGTCAGGCTAGAGCGGTTTTCACGCGGGTGGAATCGCGCGGGATTCCCAAGGGCGGTTTGAGGGTGGATGCAGCCGATCTCCTACCAGCGTCACCGAGTCCCGCCGGAGGTCATCCGGCACGCGGTCTGGCTCCACTTCCGCTTCACCTTGAGCTTCCGTGATGTTGAGGAGTTGCTGGCCCAGCGTAGGCTGGAGTTGAGCTACAAGACGGTCCGCTGCTGGACGATCCAGTTCGCCCCCCGACCGCGCGCAATCTGAGAGGTCGGGAGCCCGGCCCGACCAGCCGCGGGCATTTGGCCGAGATGGTCGCGAAGATCGCAGGATACGGGCCCCCCGGCCGGCGGACCTGGTGACACATCTATTTCGGCCGCGACGTGCGGTAGTTGTCCTTCGGCACACGGTCGCGGGGGCCCCAGTCGGGGAACACCAGCCGCCCGCTCTTTGAAGTTCGCCCGCGATCTTGTTGACCTCTCAGCCCTGCTCACGGCATGTCGGGCAAGCACCTGCGGCCAAATCTTCCCGTAGCTCATTTGTCCTGGCAGGGCTGGCGTGAGGTTGAGCACCGCAGCTTCAGCCAGCATCCTCTCGGAGGCCAGATAGGCTTCTATATCGCTCGCTCGCAGGGCGACCTCGGCCCCAAACATCTCACTTTGGCCGCTCTTGGCTTCAGCACGCGCCTGTTTGGTCGCGCTGCGTAAAGCCTCTTGTTCCTAGTGTCTTGATCTGACAGGCCCGGAACACCTCGATGCCCGCTGAATGACGCGTGCCGTAAATGAGCGAGTAGAGCGTGCGGTCCTTGAGTGGCATGAGAACCGGCAGCTCGGCCACGTAGGTGTACTTGCCGATGGCCGCGAGGCTCTCACGGAAGCTGTCGATCAGTGCCTTTTTGCGGAGCAGGGAGGTTCGCCCGGCGCACGGCGGCGAGGCGCGAGCGCCAGTCGCCGAAGGGCATTAACTCTCCAAGACCCGCGATGATGTTCTCGTCGGAGATCGAGGCTGCACGGTTGATGAAGTCAAACATGAAATTGAAGACGACTTCCGAGTTCGGCCGGCTCAAGAGCGGGGCGAGTCGCTGCATCGGAATCCCCAAGCTTTGGGGTCGATGAATAGGAACGCAAAGCCTGAACTGGTATCTGCTTCACCAGCTCGGGGCCAAGTCGACAAAGTCCCTCTTGGCAGGGTGAATCGTAACGTCTTGATAGCGCTCCCTGGAGGCTCGTCAGGTTTGCGTAGGCCGTCGCGTTTCTCTCGACCAAGTAGGCGGTCATCCGCACCTCGCGGCCGAGCTTCTTCCATGACGCCTTCGCTTCCCGCAGCGCCCTGCAATGCCGAACGAGGTGTCCTCGTAATTCTGGCCCTTGCTCTGCCAGGGGCCGGAGAAGCCGTCGATGTAGGCGATTTCCTCGTAACCCTTGGCCGTCTTATGAATCAGTCGTTCGAGATAGCTCTGAAGGAAGGTGTGTTTGATCAGCGCCTGTTCGCGGCCCACGTAGTGGCTGGGGTCGGGGACCACGTTCAGGTCATCGCAACGCGGATCGAGTGTGGCCGGCAGCTCGTTCCACTCCCGTCCGTCGAGCTCACGTCCTCCTGACTTCGGCCTGAGGCCGCCCCACTGCTTGAAGAAGAATGCGACACTCTGCGCCGTGCATTGGTCTCGGATGTCGCGCACCCACTCGACGAGCATCGGTCTGGCGCCGGGGCCGCTTTCCCCACCGGCGATGACCCAGTGGATGCCGGTGAGGCTGAGCCCGCCGGCCGGTCCGATGAGCGGCTCAAGCGAGAGAAAGCGGATTGCGGCCGGAGCTTGCGCGAAGATGGGCGATCCGGCTGCGGGCGGTGCTGTCCTCAACCGAGACGCCGAACCACAGGTGTCTGGGTGGAGGGCTGTGGCTGTAACGATTTTTGAGATAGCTGCGCTAAGGAACTGCGCTTGGTCAGCACCTGGAAGATGTGCCAGTCGGCACTCTCCATCGTATCGAACACCTTATCCGATGAAGCTGCGGGGCACCTGCTTGTGAAAGAGGTCGCTCATCGAGTTCACGAAACCATCCGCGGCCGCTTCCAGGTCAGCGGCTGGGTCAGTCGCTCGGGCCGAATGGTCAGATCGCCATCTTCAAAGGGATGACTGGGGACGCCGCGGAACCGTTCGAAAAACGTGCGGGCGTTGTCACAGCCAGCCGTGATCTTCGTGCAGCCCGTTACCGGGTTCCACGTCGCGTCCGTCCATTCGATTGCTGTGGCATCCGCCATGCTCACCCATGGGAACAATATAAGAACGATGCCAGAGTCGTGGTCGTGCGGCAAGTTCTGCCAGAACGCGAGTGTGCACTCAGGCGAGAAATCTCCAGGTTGGCAGCCGCCACCGGTGACACCGCTCCAGCGCGACAGGCGCTCTCCACCACAACGAGGTCCTGTGGCGGACGGGGTGGGATTCGAACCCACGGTAGGCTTTCACCTACGGCGGTTTTCAAGACCGCTGCCTTAAACCGCTCGGCCACCCGTCCTCCCGGCGCGCCATAGCAGAGGCGGGCGGTTCGGTCGAACCCCGCCGGCTTAACGGGGATTTCACCCCGGCGGGCGAGCCTTGGGCGTCAACAAGCTCGGAGGCTGCATGGCCCGGCGCATCCTTGGCCGACTTCTTCCGGTCGTTCTCCTGCTCTCGGGGGCTGCGGCCTGCGCCAGCGTGGAGCCGCCGAGGCCGCTGGCCCAGGCGCCCGTGGCGCCGGCGGCGGAGGCTCCCGCGGCCGTCCGCGCCAACCTGCCCATCCCCAACCCTCCCGAGCGATCGGCGGGCCGGTCCGCAGCCGATACAGGCGCGGTCGCCCGGGCGCGGAGCGGCTACCGGATCGGCAAGCCCTACCAGATCGCGGGCGTCTGGTACGTGCCCGCGGAACAGCCCGACTATGACGCCGTGGGCACCGCCTCCTGGTACGGCGACGCCTTTCACGGCAAGCCCACCGCCAATGGCGAGCCCTTCGACATGCACATGGTCAGCGCGGCCCACGCGACCCTGCCGTTGCCGTCCATCGTGGAGGTCACCAACCTCGACAACGACCGCTCGATCCAGGTGAGGGTGAATGACCGCGGGCCGTTCAAACCCGGACGGATCATCGACGTCTCGCGACAAGCGGCCGACCAGCTGGGCTTTGTGCGCCAAGGCACGGCCAAGGTGCGGGTCCGCTATGTGGGCCGTGCGCCCCTGGACCCCTTCCTGCCGACCCCGTCGGCGCCCACGCAGCGCACGCAGCCCGTCCTGATCGCCGCGGTGGCGCCGAAGGTGGAGCGCCCACGAGAGCCGGAGCCGCGCCCCGAACCCGCTGCGGCGCCGGTTCTCGCCGTAGCCGGACCCAGTTTCGCCGTTCAGGCGGGCGCCTTTTCCAATCGGGGCAACGCCGAACGCGCCGCCAAGGCGCTGAGCGCCATCGGCCCGGCCCAGGTGCGCGAACTGCACAGGGACGGCGCCCTGCTGTACCGGGTGCTTGTGGGCGCCTGGGCGGGCAAGGACTCCGCGGCCGGCGCCTTGACGGCGGTGGCCGAAGCCGGCTTTCCCGACGCCCGGGTGGTGAGCGGCTCCTGACAGGCTTGCGCCCCGGGGCAATCCCGCGCATCCCCGCGCCATGGCGCGCGGATGTTTCATCACCCTCGAGGGCGGAGAGGGAACGGGGAAGTCGACTCAAGCCGGGCGGCTGACGGAGCGGCTCCGCCGGACCGGTCTTGAGGTTCTGACCACGCGCGAGCCGGGCGGCTCGCCGGGCGCCGAGGATATCCGCGCTCTGCTGGTGTCGGGCGCGGTGGACCGTTGGTCGGCCCTGACCGAGACCCTGCTGATGTACGCCGCCCGCGCCGACCACCTCGAGCGGGTGATCCGCCCGGCGCTGAACCGCGGCGCCTGGGTGGTCTGCGATCGTTTCGCCGATTCGACCCGCGCCTATCAGCAGGGAGCGGCGCCCGGTCTGCTGAGCGCGTTGGAGAAGGAGGTGGTCGATGGGGACCGGCCGGACCTCACCCTGGTCTTCGACCTGCCTGCGGAGGACGGGCTCGCGCGCGCGGCCGCCCGCGGAGAGGGGGCCACCCGGTTCGAGGCGCGAAACGCCGAGTTTCACGAGCGGCTCCGCGCGGCCTTTCTGGAGATCGCGCGGGCCGATCCCGAGCGCTGCGCCGTGATCGACGCCCGCCCGCGCGCCGAGGCGGTCGAGGCGGCGGTCTGGGCCGCGGTGCAAGGGCGGTTGCAGCCTTGAGCGCGCTGCTCCATCCCCGGGAGGTCTACGCCCTGGACGGAGCCGAAGCCGCGGAGCGCGCCTGGCTGGAGGCTGTCGAGCGCGGTCGCCTGCACCACGCCTGGCTGCTGGCCGGCCCGGAGGGCGTGGGCAAGGCGACCTTCGCCTTTCGCGCGGCGCGCCGCTTGCTGGGCGCGCGCCCGGCTCCGGCCTACGGCCTGCTCGGCGCCGCGCCGGAGGACCCGGTGTGCCGCCTGGTTGAGAACCGTTCCCATCCTGATCTGCTGGTGCTGGAGCGGGAAGGGGATGACGGCAAGCTCAAACGCGGCATCTCCGTGGATGAAGCCCGCCGCCTGCCCGAGTTCTTCGCCAAGTCCCCCAGCATCGCAGCTTGGCGTGTCGCCATCATCGACTCCGCCGACGACCTGAATCCCAGCGCGGCCAACGCCGTGCTGAAGACGCTTGAGGAGCCGCCTGAGCGCGGGGTTGTGCTGATGGTCAGCCACGCTCCAGGGGCCTTGTTGCCGACGCTTCGCTCGCGGTGCCGCCGGCTGAACTTCGCACCCTGGCCCGAGCGGCGCGTGGCTGAGTTCGTGCAGTTCGCCGCAGGGCTGGAGGGCGCGGAGGCGGATCGGTTGGCCGCCCTGTCCTGCGGGGCGCCGGGGCGGGCGCTGCGGTTGCAGGCGCAAGGGGCGCTGGAGCTCGATGAGACCGCCCGGGTCCTGTTCGCCGGCGGCGCCGCCCGGCAGGACGCGGCGGTTCAGGCTCTGGCCGACAAGCTAAGGGGCGGGGAGGCGGCGGCCCGCTTTGCGCTCTTGCTGGAACTTCTGGCGGAACAGGCGCGAGCCGCGGCCCTGGGCTCCGCCGGCCACGCGCCCCGCCAGGCGGACCAGGCGGCGGCGGCCTGGGCGCGGTGGAGAGCGCTGCCGGCGGAAGTGGAAGGTCTGAACCTGGACCGGGCGGAAGCGCTCTGGGGGGTGGCCGCCGAGGCTCGCGCCCTGGCCGGCCACGCCTGACCCATGCTGATCGACAGCCACGTCAACCTGCATGCGCCGCAGTTCGATACCGACCGCGAGGCGGTGATCGTTCGCGCGCGCGAGGCGGGCGTGCGGCTGATGGTCAATATCAGCGACCGGCTGTCGAACTTCGACGCCGTCCACGCCGTCGCCGCCCGTCACGAGGATATCTGGTGCACGGTGGGAACCCACCCGCACGAAGCCAAGGAAAATGAGGCGCTTGCCCCCGCCGACCTCATCGAGCTCGCGAGCCGGCCCAAGGTGGTGGGGATCGGAGAAACCGGGCTGGATTTCCACTACGACCTGAGCCCGCGTGAGGTGCAAGCGGCCGTGTTCCGCGCCCACATCGCGGCCGCGCGCGAGACGGACCTGCCGCTGGTGGTCCACACGCGAGAAGCCGACGATTCGACGGCCTCCATCCTGGAAGAGGAGCATGCCCGGGGTCACTTCCGCATGCTGCTGCACTGCTACACCAGCGGCCCGGAGCTGGCCCGTCGGGCGGCCGCGCTGGGCGCGTGGTTCTCCGTCTCCGGCATCGCAACTTTCAAGGCTGCGGAGGACGTCCGGGCGGTTATCCGCGTCATGCCGGAGGACCGCATCATCGTGGAGACCGATTGCCCCTATCTGGCTCCGGTTCCCATGCGCGGGCGACGCAACGAACCGGCCTATCTGTCCCACGTGGTCGGCGCCCTGGCCGGGGTTCGCGGCTGGAGCGTGCCGGACACCGAGGCCCGTACGGCGGACGCCTTTTTCGCCCTGTTCGACAGGATCCCCAGACCGTGAAGCGCGGATGGTGAGGCCCGAACAATGAGGTATGAGGCGGTCGTTCTGGGGTCCGGCTCGTCCGGCGGTGTTCCTCGCGCGGACGGGAACTGGGGCGCCTGCGACCCAGCCGAGCCCAGGAACCGGCGGTCGCGTTGCTCGCTGCTGGTGCGCACGGCGGGGGAGGGCGGGCCGGAGCGACAGACCACCCTGCTGGTGGACACCTCGCCGGACCTGCGCACCCAGACCGCGGCGGCCGGGGTCAAGCGATTGGACGCGGTGCTCTACACGCACGATCACGCCGATCAGGCGCACGGGATCGACGACATCCGCGCCTTTGTGATCGGTCAGGATCTGAAGCGCATCCCGGCCTATATGGACGGGCCCACACGGGCGACGCTGACCCGGCGGTTCGATTACATCTTCGAAGCCCAGCATCTCTACCCCGCGCTGGCCGAAGCCCGGGACCTGCCGTCTCACGGCGCGGCCTGGGCTGTAGAGGGGCCGGGCGGCGCGATCCCGGTGCGCAGTTTCGACCAGGACCACGGCACGGTTCGCTCCGCCGGTTTCCGCTTCGGTCCGGTGGCCTATTCGGCCGATGTCGTGGACCTGCCCGAGGCCGCTTTCGAAGCGCTGCGGGGGGTGGACGTCTGGTTCGTCGACGCCCTTCGTTGGACGCCGCATCCCACCCACGCCAATGTGGCGCGCGCCCTGGAGTGGATCAAGCGCGTCCGGCCGCGGCAGGCCTACCTCACCAACCTTCACATCGACCTGGATTACAACGAGCTGCGCCGACAACTGCCAGCAGGCGTCGAGCCCGCCTACGACGGTCTGAGCCTCACCTTCGAGGCTTGAGGGGAAGGGCGCTCACCCGGCGCTGCCGAACCGACCGGCGGTGGGCGTGCGCGTCTTCAGGTCGAAGCTGTCGCCTGAGCTCAGCACGTGCATGCGCACCCCGAACATGCTGAGCGGGCGCTCGCGCCGCTCCTCGGCGATGTTGGAGTGCGACACCTCCTCCCCGTTGACGACGTAGACGGCGCCCGACCCGATCACCGAGAAGGCGCCGTTCTCGACCACCATGGCGGTGTCCTCGTCCACGCCGATGCCCAGCACACGCGGATTGTGCGCCACCGCCCCCAGCAGGCGCCCGAAGCGGCCGCGCTCGGCGAAGTGCTGGTCGATGACGGCGTCCCGCATCAGGCCCAAGCCCGGGGCCATGCGCAGGTCGCCGATGCGGTGCGACTCGCCGCTGGCTCCGCTGACGAGCATGGTCTCGCTCATCACGGAGGCTCCAGCCGAAGTGCCGGCGATGACGCCCCCTGCATCCCACACGGCGCGGACCCGACGTTCGATCTCGGTGTCGCCGATCTGGCTGGACAGCCTCAGCTGGTCGCCGCCGGTGAAGAAGATCCCGGCGGCGTTGTCCAGAACCTTGAGCAGTTCGGGGTCGTGCGTCTCGGCCCGGTCGTGCACATACAACTCGACCAGCTCGCCCACCCCCAGTTTCTCAAAGCCTTTCAGGTAACTATCGAAATAACCTTCCGGCTTGTGCGAGGCCACCGTGGCCACCACCAGCTTCCCGCCGTCGACGCGTCGCGCAACCTCCTTCAGGATGACGCGGCGCTCTTCCTTGTCTTCGTGGCCGCCGATGACGATCAGGGGACCCCGGCTCATGCTGCATCCGCCGCGGCTTGGGGGGTCGAGAAGGGCTCGTGCGTGCCGTCGAAGTCCATGACTTGCTTCCAGGTCTTGTCGACCTCCGTGGGCAGCAGGACCACCAGATCGCCGGGGCGCGCGGCGCGCAGGCTGGCCTGCACGGCGTCGTCCTCCTGCACCAGGCTGTGGATCGCCGCCGGATCGAAGCCGGCGGACAAGGCGCCTTCCCTTAGCAGCCGCATCACCTCGCCCCGCGGGCGCCCCCGCGAGTCCGGTTGCTCGCGGAAAACCAGATGGTCGAAGGCTCCAGCCGCGATCCGCCCCATCTCCAGGATGTCCTCGTCGCGGCGGTCGCCCGGGATGCTGACCATGCCGATCGCTTGGCCGTGGCTGGTGCGCATCCGGGCGAGCGTGGCGGACAGGGCCGTGAGTCCGGCCGGGTTGTGCGCGTAATCCATCAGTACGCGGAAGCCGTGGCCGTCGAACACGTTCATGCGTCCGGGCGTCTGTTCGAACGAACTGCTGAAGGTGTGCAGGGCCGCCCGCATCTGGTTGGGCGCCACCCCGTGAACATAGGTGATGCCGATGGCCGCCAGGGCGTTGGCTACATTGAACTCCGCCGCGCCGCGCAGGGTGGCCGGGATCTCGCCGGCGTTCATGAACGGGAGCCGGTCGCCGTTCTCCCAGACCACGATCTCGCCCCCGCTGGGGCCCGCCTCGCGGACCACCGCCAGGCCGCCGCGCTCCACATGGCGACGCAGGAAGGGGGACATTTCGTCTTCGCCGCCGTTCAGCGAGAAGAAGCACAGCTGCCCGCCGGCGCGCTTGCGCATGCGCACGCAGTGTTCGTCGTCGGCGTTGAGGATGCTCCAGCCGTCGCGCCCCACCGCCTCCACCACCACCGACTTGACCCACGCCAGGTCCTCGAGGGTGTCGATGCCTTTCAGGCCCAGGTGGTCGGGCTGGACGTTCAGCACGGCGCCGACGTCGCAGCGGTCGAAGGCCAACCCCTCCCTGAGAATGCCGCCGCGCGCCGTCTCCAAAACCGCCACGTCCACGGTGGGGTCGCGCAGGATCATGCGGGCGCTCTTGGGCCCGCTCGCATCGGCGACCAGGACGCGCTCGTCGTTCAGATAAACGCCGCTGGTCGAGGTGAACCCCACCGTGCAACCGGTGGAGCCGATGATATGCGCCACCATGCGGGTGGTGGTCGACTTCCCGTTGGTGCCCGTGATCGCCAGGATGGGGATGCGCGAGGGCGTGCGGCGGGGAAACAGCATCTCCATCACCGGCCGGGCCACCTTGCGCGGGCGGCCTTCGGAGGGCTGGAGGTGCATGCGGAAACCGGGCGCTGCATTGACCTCCACGATGCCGCCGCCGGTCTCCCGAATCGAGCGGGAGATGTCCGGCGCGATGAAATCCACCCCTGCCACATCGAGCCCCAAGGTCAGGGCCGCGCGTCGGGCGATCAGGGCGTTCTCCGGATGCACGTCGTCCGAGCGATCCACGGCCGTGCCGCCCGTCGACAGATTGGCGGTGTCGCGCAGATAGACCGTCCGGTGGGCTTCGGGCACGTCGTCCAGACCGAGGCCGGCGCGGGCGAGAACCCCGCGGACATGCTCGTCGACCTTGATCCTGGTCATGACGTTCTCATGGCCGTCACCGCGGCGCGGATCGCGGTTGACCACCTCGATGAGCTCGGCGACCGTGCTGCGCCCGTCGCCGACCACATGGGCGGGGACGCGCTCGGCCACCGCCACCACCTCACCGTTCACCACCAGAAAGCGGTGGTCATGGCCTGGGTAGAATTGCTCAACGATCACCCGCCGCCCATGGGGGGCCGCGAGATCGTAGCCGCGCCGGACTTCCTCCTCCGTCTTGAGGTCGATGCTGACGCCGCGTCCGTGATTGCCGTCGAGCGGCTTGAGGACGACCGAATGGCGCATCCGCCTGGCTTCCGCGACGGCTTCGTCGGCCGAGCGCACCACCACGCCGCGCGGGACGGGGAGGCCGGCCTCGTGCAGCAAGAGCTTGGTGAGGTCCTTCCGTCCCGCGGCCTCCACCGCGATCTGGGAGGTGCGCCCCGTGATGCTCGCCCGGATGCGTTGTTGCCGACGGCCGTGCCCCAACTGCACCAGGCTCTCGTCGCCCAGCCGCATCACCGGGATGTCGCGTTTCAACGCCTCCTGAACGATGGAGCCCGTGGTCGGCCCGTAGCCGCTGCGGCGGCCTACCCGTTCGAGGTCCCGAATGGCCAAGGCCAAGTCGAAGGAGCCGTCCAGCGCGTGACCGGCGTCGCGGGCGTCGAACAGGATGTCCAGACCTTCGACACCCTGCAATTCGGGCGGGAGGAGGGAGCCGACCAGCTGCAGCGCCAGCCGGCCGGCGTAGAAGGCCGGCGCCTCCTCCTTGTAGGCGTACATCACATTGTACACCCCGGGTTGGCCGCGCACCGAGCGAGTCTTGCCGGACTCGACGCGCAGCCCCGCCATGCTCTGCAGCTCAATGGCCACGTGCTCCGTCACATGCCCAAGCCAGGTGCCGTCGGTGAGCCGCTGGACGAAGCCGCCGGGCCGCTTGAGCGAGCAACCGTGCTGCTGCAACCCTGGCAGAAGCTCCAGCAGCCGCTGGGCGAAGCCGGGAACCGTGTTGCTGGGCCAGGCCTCCAGCGCGCCAAGGTCGAGCATGAACCGGACCATGGGGATCTGACTGTAAAGGTGCGGACCGCGATAGACGCCGCGCTCCAGCACGCGCATCGGTCCACTCATCGGCGCGTCGCTCATGGCGCGCCCACGGCCTCAGGCCGCGACCTCGCGGCTGCTGCTGAACTCATCTGAAACTCCCGTCCTGCAGCAAATGCTTACGCTGGAACCCGGTTGCGTCGGGTGAGCGACCCACGAGCCATGGCCGTCAGGCTTAGCCCGGACGTGTACGTGGACGCGGGCGGCGGCGCTGTGGCCCGCATGTCGACCGCAGAGGCGGTCGGGCGAGCCGTGGGTGGTCGATGGCCTGCCGCCGGTCACTCGGTGACAAGCGAAGCGGGGGCAGGAGGGACGATGAGCGTGGGCCCGCGTCGCCTGGGAGTTTCGCCGCGAGCTGCCTTTCAGGCCCTGCACTGCAGGAGGACGGTGTGCGCCTTGGCCTGGGCCGCGATCACCTCGGGCGACAGCTTCGCCCTGCGGCCATCCGAGGTGCTGACGCCGTTTTCCTGGAGGAAGGCCGAAACGACGAAGGGCGCGACGGCGTAGCTGAGGCTCTGAGGACGCTCGCCGAAGGTGTCCTCGAACTCCTTGCCCAGCCCCGCACTCACCACGGCCACCATGCGACCGGACTGGTCCAGAACCGGGCCGCCGCTGTTGCCGGGTTGAACAGGAGCCGTGATCTGCACGAACCGGCGGTCACCAGCCGGCCCCGCCAGGGCGCTGACGTTGCCGCCCGTGACATTCAGGCCGTTCATGAGCAGGTCGCTGAAGGGATAGCCCGCGACAAGGACATCCTCGCCCAGCTTGAGCCCCTCCGGCCGGAAGGCGGCCACCCCGCGCGGACGTCGGCCGAAGCGCAGCAGCGCCAGGTCGGATCCCTCGTCCACGGCCACGACCTCCGCCGCGCCCAGGCCGGACGCCGTCACCGTTCGGCATCCGTCCACAACGTGGGCGTTGGTCAGGAGGTGACCCGCCGCACTCACAAAGACGCCGGACCCGGTAGACACGATCTCGTTTGCAGCAAGGGGGCGAGCCTCTTCCTGAGGCGTGGCCGCGCCTGCGGTCCGAGGAGAGGGCGTGGCCCTTGCTGTGGCCGCCTGCAACCTGGCCTGCGCCATGCAGTTCCGGATCCGCGGAAGCTGTTGCGCCAGCGGAACGGTGAAGCGCCGGATCGCACCTTCATGACGGTAGACGAAGGTGAGGTCGGCCGCTACGAGCGAGCTCACGTCCTTGCGGTCGGCCACGGTGAAGGAAAAGGCGCGGTAGCCGTCGCGCTCGGTCGGCTGGGCGACGCCGTCCCAGTGAGGCCCCGCCGCGCTTTGGACCCGGACCGCCAGTTCGGTTTCGGACTTCTTGAAGTCCCCCGATCCGCCGATGATGAACTGGAGTCCGTCGCCCGGCGTCCAGCTCAGCGCATGACCCTCCGCCGCGCCTGCCTGTCCTCGATCGCCCGGGATATAGGCCACGGTGCAGGTTCCCTCGTCCGCTTCGGCCGTCCACGCGCTTGTCGCCTGCGCCAGGACCGGACCCGTCGGTGTCCAGCAACCCAGCACGGCCCACACGGCGCACCCAAGGGAAGCCAGTCGGGGGGCTTTCAGCGACATGAACCTACTTCGTCCCCTGGCAGATGGCCGTGACGTAGCTTTCCCTGATGGTTCCGGACCCCGCCTCGACCATCGGCGCCGTGGGCGTGTCTGAAACGATGACCTCGCCTCGCAGGTTGTTCTCCGGATAGTAGTAGTGTTCGACCATCCGCGATCTCAGCGTCCGGCAGTCGACCTCAACCCGCGCCAGTCCCGAAAGAGAGCCGTGGTTGCCGGCGTCGCCGTGCTCCACGCGCACCCAGTCCTGGATCAATGCGGATGGGGCGGCTTGAAGGGGGAGCGTGGACACGAAGGTGACCGTCCATCCAGCCCAGCCCACCTTCGTCCAGTCCTCCTGCTCGATGTGCTTGCGTACCCACGCCGTCACGGCTCCCGGTTCGGAGGCGCTCAGCCGAGGAACCGTTTGGGAGACAGCCGCTTGAGGAAGGCAGAAGGTCAAGGCTGTAGCGGCCAACGCGACCCGTCGTGAAAGCCTGTCCGACATGCCGCCCCCCATGTTCCTGCGCCGACGATACAGCGACGGCGTGCCGGGGCAAGCGGCGGACGATTGGAGGCAAAAATCACTGAAAAGACGTGGACGGCCGACCGCTCACAGGGGTGGAGCCGAAATCCCGGGTCTGAGAGCCGGGTCTGAGAGCAATGAGCTCGGGCGCTCGCGCCTGGCCGGACACCTGTTCGATGAACACCCGTTCGCAGTCAGTCGCCTTGAGCGCGGCGAGCTGCAGGGCAGGGGACTAGTCGCGGCTCGAAGCGCCAGCGAGAAGGTCCAAATCTTACTCGTAGTGACTGGAAGAGGGCCGCTTCTGGGCCCGCAGCACGCAGGCTTGGAGGGATAGGGCTGCGGGCTCGAGGCGCCCCTTGCACTCGCGGAGACCCATTCCGCAGCATCCGGCCCGGCGTCCGGTCCGGCGACGCACGGCGGGTGAGCCCGGTTGTCACAGCCTAGGAACCGCTGCGTGCTCGCCCCGCTTGTGGCTGGGACCTCTACTCCCGAGGTTGAACGAGGAGCCTCCTTATGATGACCAAGTTCGCTGCTGCCCTAGTCCTTTCCTCCGCCCTGATGGCCCCGAGCTTCTCTTCAGCTCAGGACGGTCCGTCATTGGAGGAGATTTTCCCCAACCGCGGCGCCTGCGAAAGCACCCTGAAGCGGATCCGCAACGAGGCTCGCCAAACGGTCAAGCAAAACGGCGGCTCCGGCCAGACCAACGCCTTGATCAACCGTCTGGCCAATCCCGCCATCAAGTTCGTTTGCACGGCCGTGACCGGCCAAAACGGCTCGTCAGGCTTCAAGATCATCGAAGGTTGACGCGACACTCCCATCTTCGGCGACGCGCCGGAGATGGGGGCCACCCTGCCGAGGCAAGTTCCCACAAACGGTCGTCCGCGAGAGGGCCTAAACGCCGCCCCTGGCGCAAAGCGGAAGTCAGCTAAGCGATAGCTCTTCGGAGGTCTAGGCCCCAGACTTCCAGGCCGCTGGGGACAGCCCGGACGAGCTGATGCGGCCGAGACGGTGAGAACCTAGTGCGATCAGCAAGGTGCATTGCGGGCGGGAACTGGTCGAGGTGGACCCGGAGCGTGATCCCATCCGCCAGAAACTACGGTCTTGAACGCCCAAAGCGCTGCTGCCTCCTTGAAAGGTCTGCTCTGTCGTACAGTTGGCCACACTTAGTGACCCCAGGCGGACATTTCGCATAATCTATCTTAGGCGCGTAACCGATCGCTGCCTGTGTGCCTTCTCGCAATTCCGGGCGAATCCAGAACGAAAGTCTCAAAACAGTCGTTTCGACCGGAACAGATCGCGAAACATGCTCGTATAAGGCCCGAAGACTCCGGCGAGCCGGGGCCAGCTAGCGTTCGGCTTCAGCCATCATGACGATGCTGCAGCCGACAAGGGCAAGACCGACCACAGCTGGCAGCAGGTAGATCGGAGGGTCTCCAGCTCCCGCCAACGCGGCGGTTACCGCTCCAGCGATTACCAGCAGCCATCCAAGGCTCCTCGTAGCGCGGCCTCCGTAGCGCAGCCAGGCCCTGGTGGACGCGCTCCGCACGTAGGTTCGCTCCGACGCGTCAGGTTCCGTCACTCGATCCTGATCCTTTCGATCGCTTCCTGGGTGATCTTGTCTGGGCGTCGATCATAAAGCTTGGTCGTACGAGGGCTGGAGTGGTTGGCCATCTCCTGAGCGAGCTCGAGCGTGCCCTCGTTGAGCAAATAGGTCGTGATGCCGGTGCCGCGGAAAGAGTGGTTCCCGATCTTGGCGACGGCTCCGCCGGCGACCGCTCGCCGGCGCACCATGGTGTAGGCATCGTGTCGGGTCATCGCTCCCTCCCCTAGTCGGCCGGTCCGACCCTGCGCCGCTCGAAAAAGCGGCGCTTCCGGGTCAGCCGCTACGCCGCCGGCTGCGCGAAGAGCGTCCAAGTGGTCGAGGAGCTTATGGTGGGCCGGCAGCTGATGAACCTTGCCGCGCTTTTCGTGAAGCCGGACCAGGTTCGACCGGCAGTCTGCACCACGTCCTCAACCCTCATTCCGACTGCGGCTGAGACGCGGGCGAAGGTGTAGGTCATGAGCGCGATCAGCGCGCGATCGCGAAGCCCGACGAGATTGTCGGCAGGGATGCTCTCGAGGAGGCCGAGCCTCTTCGGGGCTCAAGATGGGCGTCTTCCCTCGTTTCACATCATGCGACGGTCCGCGCACCGAGGTTGCGGGATTGCCCCCCAGCACCCCGTGCCGAGTCAGCCAGTCGAATAGGCTGCGGAGGGCCGCCAAGCGCAGCTTCACAGTTCGCGCCGAGAACCGCGTTCCGCACTGCTTTATGTATAATGACACGTGCATCGGCCGGACCTCGTCCAAGGTGGCCAGCCCCAGCTCGAACGACCAAGTTAGGAAGTCACCGACGGCTCGAAGGTAGGCTGCGCGAGTGTTTCGGTTTCGGATGGTCGCCGCAAAAATTCCAGGAACCGCTCGCCCGCCGCTTCGTGGGTGGCGGTGACGATCGCTGGGACCTCCCAGCCCCAATCGAGACCTACCTGTGTTTGTCCCGGCCTCAGACTGGCGAAATCTTCCCCTTCATCCGTCAAGGGCGGTCGCAAGATCTCGCCTTCGAGAATTTCCTCGGTTGTTACACCGTCCCGGCCGTGAGGTTCAGGTCAGCTGAAAGTCACAACGTGGAAACTGTCCGAGCGCTCCACTTCAGCCTTCGCCGGTGGGCATCGTCTCGTGGGGATCGCAGCGCATCTGTTCGGGCGTGGACGCCGAGCTGCTCGGGCCGCCGGCCAGCGGCCAGGGACTCCAGCGATGCCTGGTTCGCCAGGTCCGCAAGCTCTCCCCCGCGGAAGCGGCCGCCGCTAGAGGCGAAACCCTGAGGCCCTAGCGCGCCTGTGCGCCGCGACGGTGGGGAGCGGCGCCTCAAGGTCGGGCCGCGAGGCTCACCGTCGCCGCCTTCAGCCCCGGCGCGCTCGCCTCGACTTGTACGGGGCCTGAGCCCCCTCCCCGCACCAGAGCGACCGCCTTGCCGTCGAGCGTGGTCCGCGTAGGCGAGGAGAATGGCGTGTGGTCGACGTTGGAGGCGTTGTCCGTGGCGACCAGCTGTCCGCCTGAGACCCGGAAGCGAACCGGAACGGCGGCTGAGGGCACGGTCACGCCCTGGGCGTCGGCGACGCGAGCCCGCACATAAACCAGATCGTCGAAGGCGGAGCCGACGGACGCGACTTCGGGCTCCAGAACGATCTGCGCCGGCGCCCCGGCAGTACGCAGCTCGGCTCGGGGCGCTTCCGAACCTGCGCCGGAAGTCGGGCCGGATCCCGTGCATGCGGCGATCACCTTGCCCGGCTCGAAAGCGACGGGCCACCGGCGCGGGGCGGCGTCGGCGGGCAGGCGCTGGCTCCCGAGATCGCGCCCGTTGAGGGTCACCGTCACCTCCCGGCAGTTGCTGTAGACCTCGATCGTTTCGGGATGGGGCCCGAGATCGCTCGGCGTCCAATCGGCGAATACCCGCGACGGCGGCGCCGGGGTGGCCACCTGCACGGTCACCGGCATCTGAGCCGCGGGGCCGCCGGGAGCGTCGGTGGACACCGGAGGCGCGTCCGGCGTGGCGTTGCGGACCAGATGGATGACGGGCTTCTCCGACCACCAGCTTTCGCGTTCGAGCCCCCGGATGCGGGGCGCGCCGGTCCGGTCCAGCAGGCCGGAGGGGGCCTGGATGTTCGGCCAGCCGCTTCGGTCCGCCTCGCCCAGATAGTCGACGCCCGTCCAGAGGAACATGCCGGCGTAGGCCGGGTAGTCGCGGACCGCCAGCCAGCTGGTGCGGCTGTGGGAGTTCTCCGTCCCCACGATCTTGCGGGTCGGCTTGTCCTTGTGCGCCTGGGTGAGTTCGTTTTCGCGATAGTTCTGGCCCACCACATCCAGCAAATCGGCGAAGCCGTTGCGGTAATCGCCGGTCACATTGGGTCGGAACAGCCCCATGGTGACGGGCCGGGTGGGGTCCACCGCATGCATGACGCCCATCAGGCTGTTCAGCGCCGCCCTGGCCTGCACCGGATAGGCGGTGTCGTGGATCTCGTTGCCGGCGCTCCAGATGACCACGCTGGGGTGATTCCGATCGCGCGCCACGATGTCCAGCGCGTCCTTCTTGTGCCAGTCGCCGAAGAAGAGGTGGTAGTCGTGCGGCGTCTTGGCCACGTTCCACTGGTCGAACAATTCGTCCATGACCACGAAGCCGAGCTCGTCGGTGAGGTCCAGAAAGCCCGGGGCCGGCGGATTGTGCGCGGTGCGGATGGCGTTCACGCCCATGGCCTTGAGCCGGGTCAGCCGTTGACGCCAGACCGCCAGCGGCACGGCCATGCCCACCGCGCCGCCGTCCTCGTGCAGGGCCACGCCCTTGAGCTTGATGTTGCGGCCGTTCAGCCAGAAGCCGCTGTCGGCGCGGAACTCGGCGGTGCGCACGCCGAACGGGACCGCCTGCTCGTCGCTCGCCGCGCCATCGGGGCCCAGCACCCGAACGACGGCGCGGTGCAGCGCCGGATCGGCGACGTCCCATCGTCGCGGTTTCGCCAGGCGAAGATCGGCCTGCAGCCGTTCGGTTCGCCCGGCGCCCACCCGGAGCGCCGCGCCGGTGGTCCGGGCGAGCTCGCGCCCGTCGGGGCCCAGCAGAGTCACCTGCAGACGGAGCGGGCGTTCCGTCCGAGCCATGTTGAACAGGTCCGCCTGGATGCGCACGCTGGCGTGCCCGTCTTCGACCTGGGGCGTGCTCACGAAGACGCCGTTCTGGGCGATGAAGGTCTCGCCCGTCGAGACGAGCCGCACCTTTCGGTACAGGCCGCCGCCGGCGTACCAGCGCGAGGACGGCGCGTTCGAAGTGTCGGCCCGCACCGCCAGGACGTTGCGCCCGTTCGGCCTGAGAAAGGGCGTGATGTCGTAGCGAAGGCTGACATAGCCGTTCGGCCGTTGTCCGATGTGGCGGCCGTTGATCCAGACCCCGCTCCGCTCCATCACTCCGTCGAGCTCGACGAACCAGCGGCGGCCCGCCTGCGGCTTGATCTCCAGCTCGCGTCGATACCAGGCCACGCCGGTCGGGAAGAAGCCGCCGGCTCCCCCGGCGCGCGCCTCGCGGCGGATCGGACCTTCGATCTGCCAGTCGTGGGGCACGGCGACCGTTCGCCAGCCTCGGTCGTCGTACCCGACGGTCTCGGCCCGTTCAGGGTCGCCCTGGAGGAAGCGCCAGCCTTCCGAAAGTTGCGTGACCTCTCGAGGCTGGGCGGCGGCGGCCGCGGCGCAGCTTGCAGCCAGCAAGGCCAGGATTGCTGTTCGGCGTCTCATGCCCACCCCGCTCCGCAACAAACTCGTAGGCGAAGCTAGCTGAGCTGTTGCCCGAGGACCAGAGCCTTCCACCTTACGGGGTTACGTCTCAGATTATGGGAGTCCGATTTAGCGATGTCCAAGCCGAGCGTCGTGACTTCCCCCATGGCTCTCCTCCAGCTCTCAGCCGCAGCCAAGCTGCAGCAGGTGGTGGAGAGCCGTCCACGTCATCAGAAGCGGACGTTTGAGGCGCCTCGCTACGGCGTCTGAAACGCCTCTCGCCCGAATTGGGAGGCAGCACGGGCGCAAGATCGGCTGCATCGAGCAGCTCGAATTAAGGGTTGCTGTGATTTCAGAGCGTTAGTTTCGCCGCTACCGCGAGAATCCACACTCCGTGGCCGGCGTGTTGAAGGCTCCGAAACTTGCGAGTTTGACTTCTCTTGAAACCTTGGGTCCGTTCCGCCCCTTTCAGCTCATCCTGACTCAACTGGGTGCGAACACCTCGGGTGCGGAGCCCAGCTGCTCGTCACAGTCGCTCGAGCGGAAGCGTCGGGCGGGCCGCACCGGGGTCAGACCCCATGGCGGATCTCGGAGGGAGACAGTCCGGGCGTGTCCACCCGGAAGCTGAACAGGCCGCCGGACAAGGGCTGCTCCTCGCGTTGCTGGGCCGACAGGTGAAGTTTGGCGGTTGTGACGTAAACGGTTCGGAGATCGTCGTCTCCGAACGCCGCCTTGGTGACGTTGGCGCAGGGCAGCCGCACATGCTCCAGCAGCTCGCCCGCGGGCGAGTAGCGCTCCAGCCCCCAGCCGCCGAACAGAGCGGTCCAGACGCAGCCCTCCGCGTCCACAACGGGGCCGTCAGGACGGGCGTCCGCACGCGCCATCCTGGCGAACTCGCGCTTGCCGGTCAGGTCTCCGTCCGCATTCAGGTCGAAAGCGTAGATCACGCGGTCGAGCGTGTCGGTATGGTAGAGCGTGCGTCCATCCGGGCTGGCCGCGGGTCCGTTGGAGATCCCGTACCGTCCGTCCTGCACCCGGCAGGCGCCGTCAGGACCCAGCCGATACAGAGCGCCCGTTCTCGCCGTCTCCGAGTCGTGCATGGTGCCGAACCACAACCGGCCCTGGCCGTCGACGAAACCGTCGTTCAGCCGGTTCTCGGGAGGATGCTGCTCGGGAACGGCGAGGAGTTCAAAGGCCCCGGTGTCCGGCTGGAACCGGTGAAGCCCCGATTGCAGCCCCGCGATCCAGCCGCCCGTGGCGGTCGGCAGGACGAAACCGACCTGCTCCGGCGCCTCCCAGGAGCGCTGCTCTCCCGTGGCGGGGTCCAGGCGGTGAACCTGGCGCTTCTTGATGTCCACGAACCACACGGCGCGGTCGCGCGGGGACCAGAGAGCCCCCTCCCCGAGCTCCGCGCCCAGGTTCCACAGGCATTCCGGCTCGGAGA
>JAUJMO010000001.1:482052-489904 GCA_030446805.1 Caulobacteraceae bacterium
AGGCTCTCGACCAGCTGGCGCGAGTCCGCCTCCGCACCGTCCAAGAAGAAGACGCGGGCGGCCTGCTTCACGAACGCTTCGACGACGCCGGCCCGGACGCCGGAGCCGCCCGTAGCGACGACGCGCTTGTCGCGCAGGCTGGGGAAGGTGGCTTCCGGCAAGGCTCAGGCGCTCTCGGTTAGGACCAGGAATAGGCGGTTTTGGTTTGGGTGTAGAACTCCACCGCGGCGAAACCCTGCTCTCGAGGGCCATAGCTGGACTTCTTTATGCCGCCAAAGGGCACGTGGTAGTCGACCCCGGCCGTGGGCAGGTTCACCATGACCATTCCCGCCTTGGCGCGCCGCTGGAAATCGCGCGCGTGCTTCAACGAATTCGTCACTATCCCCGCGGACAGGCCGAAGTCTCCGTCGTTGGCCACTTCCAGCGCCTCTTCGTAGTCCTTGACCCGCACCGTGCTCGCGACGGGCCCGAAGACTTCCTCGCAATTGATCCGCATGTCTTTGTGCGTGTCGGCCACGAGCGTCGGCTGAACGTACCAGCCGGGCTTGTCCAACCGGAGGCGCTCCCCGCCCACCACGATCCGACCACCGTCGTCCTTGGCGATCTGGATGTATTTGTAGCTGGTCTCCTGCTGCGCCTCGCTGACGGCCGGGCCCATCTGGGTGGCGGGTTCAAGCGCATCGCCCACGCGCAGCGCTTTCACCTTCTCCGCCAGAGCCGCGACGAAGCGGTCGTGAACGCCGGCTTGCACGATCAGTCGCGAGGAGGCCGTGCAGCGCTGGCCCGTGGCGAAGAAGGACCCGTCCAGCGCCACCGCCACGGCCCGATCCAGGTCGGAGTCGTCCAGGATGATCAGGGGGTTCTTGCCGCCCATCTCCAGCTGAACGCGCGCCTGACGCGAGACCGCAGCCTGCGCCACCGTCGCGCCCACGTGCTGTGAACCGGTGAAGGAGACGCCGTCCACGCCGGCGTGCTGCACCAGCCTGGCCCCGGCCTCGCCCCCGCCGAAGATCATGTTGAACACGCCCGCCGGCGCGCCGCTCTCCCAAATGATCTCGGCCAGGGCTGCGGCCATCGCCGGCGTCTGTGGCGCCGGCTTCATCACCACCGTGTTGCCGAAGGCCAGCGCCGGCGCAGCCTTCCAGGCCGGGATGGCGATCGGAAAGTTCCAGGGCGCGATCAGGCCGAATACGCCCACCGCCTGGCGGTAGGTCTGCACTTCGACCCCGGGCCGGACCGACTCGAGGTTCTGACCATGCCGGCGGAGGGCTTCGCCCGCGAAGTATTTGAAGATCCGTCCTGCGCGGACCGTCTCGCCCACGCCTTCCGGGACCGTTTTGCCTTCCTCGCGCGAGAGCAGCCGCCCCAGTTCGTCGCGACGGCGCAGGATGGTCTCACCGACCTTGTCCAGAAGGTCCGATCGCACTTCCGGCGAGGCTTCGGCCCAGGCGGGAAAGGCGGTTCGTGCGGCGGCCACCGCAGCCTCCACCTCAGCCCCGCCGGCTTCGGGGACGCGGGCCACCACATCGCGCGTGTCCGACGGGTTCAGGCTCTGGGTCCCGGCCTCCGCCGCGACCCGTTCTCCGCCGATGAACTGGGGAAGAGTGAGCGTTTCGGCCATGATCAGTCTTTCAGCAGCCCGCGACGGGCCAGGTTGCGCATGAAGTCCGAGCCGCCGAAAGTCCAGGGCGGCGCCGTCTCAAGGCCCTGACCTTGTTCTCCAGGACGTTTCCGCTTGCTGGTCGACAGGGAGCGGCTTGCTGATGGCAGTCGCAGGTCTCTCAACAGCCTAGGCCCAAAACGCCATGGTGGAAGATCGAGATGTGCTCGATCCGCTCGCCTTCGCGCTGTTTTCATGGAGGGTGCGGCTTCGCCTCCAGTGTCCCGCGAACGAACCTCGCATCGTCACTCCTGCGCCCGCCGTCGGATCGCCCGGTCATCACCGGCGTAGATCAGCGCGTCTTCAAGGTTGGACGCCGCCTCTGGGCGCGCTAGTCTGTCGCAATGACCGATCCGTCCTCCGACTTCCGCGCGATGACCGCCGACATCGTCTCGGCCTATGTGGGCAGCCGCAACCACGTCCAGCCGGCTGAACTGCCGAACCTGATCAGCGCGGTGCACGCCGCCCTGTCGGGGCTGGCGGGCGGGCCGGAGGCGGAGCCCACGAAGCTGGAGCCGGCCGTGCCGATCCGGAAGGCCGTAACCCCCGACGCCATCACCTGCCTGGCCTGCGGAAAGAAGTTCAAGGCCCTCAAGCGGCACCTGCGGGTCGATCACGACCAGACGCCGGCCGAGTACCGTGCCCAATGGGGCCTCCCGGCCACCTTCCCGATGGTGGCGCCCAACTACGCTTCGGCTCGTTCCGCCCTGGCCCGCGCCATGGGACTGGGTCAGGGGGGCCGGGACGGTCCGGCGGCGGCGGCGGCGGCGGCGGCGGGGTCCGTGCGAGACGCACCGCCCCCTGCTCCCGATGTTGTGGAGGTCGCCCCTCCAAAACGGCGCGGACGCCCGCCGAAAGCTTCCTAAGCGTCGGGGGGTGGCGGGGACACCGCCTGTTCGGCCACCAGCCGCCACCCCGTCCGACTCGGCGTTGATGACCCCTCCTGTCCTTCTGATCGGGCCCGCATGACTCGAGGCCGTCGAAGCCGCATCGTGGCCACCTTGGGCCCCTCCAGCCACACGCCGGAGCGCGTGGCTGAACTGGCGCGCGCGGGCGCGGACGTCTTCCGCTTGAACTTCAGCCACGGCTCGCACGACGATCACGCGCGCTCCTACGCCAATGTTCGCGCGGCCGAGGTCGCCGCAGGACGGCCCTTGGGCGTGCTGGCCGATCTGCAGGGGCCCAAGCTCCGCGTCGGAACCTTCGTCAGGGGCCGCGAGACCTTGAGCCAGGGCGCCCCGTTCCGCCTGGACCTGGACAAGACGCCCGGAGATTCACAACGCGCGCCCCTGCCCCACCCCGAGATATTCGCCGCTCTCCGGCCTGGCGCAGACGTGTTGATCGACGACGGCCGGATACGCCTGCGGGTCGAATCCTGCACCCCCGACCACGCAGATCTGCGCGTCGTCTCCGGCGGGGTGGTCTCGGACCGCAAGGGCGTGAACGTGCCCAGCGTCATCCTGCCCATCTCCCCGCTCACGGCCAAGGACCGGCGGGATCTGTCCTTCGCCCTTGAACTCGGTGTGGATTGGGTGGCCCTGTCCTTTGTCCAGCGGGCCCAGGATATGGCCGAGCTGCGCCGTCTGGTGAACGGCCGCGCCGCCGTTCTGGCCAAGATCGAGAAGCCGGCCGCGCTCGATTTCCTCGACGAGATCCTGGACCTCTGCCAGGGCGTGATGGTGGCGCGCGGGGACCTGGGCGTGGAGCTCGCGCCGGAAGATGTTCCCGTCGCGCAGAAGACCATCCTGCGTGCGGCGCGCCGGCGAGGCATCCCGGCGATTGTGGCCACCCAGATGCTGGAGTCCATGATCTCCGCCCCGGCGCCGACGCGCGCCGAGGTCTCGGACGTGTCCAACGCCGTCTACGAAGGCGCCGACGCCCTGATGCTCTCGGGGGAGAGCGCGGCCGGAGCCTTCCCGGTCGAGGCGGTCGAGGTGATGGATCGCATCATCGGCCGGGTGGAGCGCGACCCTCGCTGGCCGGGCCTGATGGACGCCGAGCACGCCGCCCCGGACGACGCCTACCAGGACGCCGTGCCCGCTGCGGCGCGGGTGGCGGGCGCGGCCGCACGGGTGGCTTGCATCGTCGCCTATACCTCCAGCGGGTCCAGCGCGCTGCGCATGTCGCGCGAACGGCCGCTCCAGCCCATCCTGGCGCTGACGCCGCGCATGCAGACCGCGCGACGGTTGGCGCTGGTTTGGGGGCTCGAACCCCGCATCGCGGGCGATCCGGCGGATCTCGACGACATGACGTCCAGCGCCCTGGAGGCCGCCCTGGCCAGCGGCCTGGCCCAGCCGGGCCAGGCGGTGCTGATCGTGGCCGGCGTGCCCTTCGGGACGCCGGGAGCGACCAATCTCTTTCGGCTCGCCTACGCTCCGCGCCGACGCTGATCCCCGGCATGGGCCTTGCAGGCCGCCGCCCATGCTGACGGCCGATATCATACGTCCGGACGCGCTCCACCCGAGCGAGGTTCAGTCCTGGACGGCCATGCGCCAGGCGCATCCGGCTTTCAGCAACCCTCTGCTCGGGCCTCGCTGGGCGAGCGTCGTGGGGCGTGTACGCGACGACGCGCGCGTCGCGGTGTTTAGGCGCAACGGACAGACGCTGGGCTTTCTCGCTCACCACCGGGGGTTCAACGGCGGCGTGCGTCCGATCGGCGCTCCCTTTTCCGATCTTCACGCCTTGATCGCGGCCCCCGGGTCGCAGTTGACCCTGCCGGAAGCGCTCGGGGCCGCCGGACTGCGCAGCTTCCGCTTCTCCGGCCTGCTCGACCTGGAGGGACGGGCGCAGGGGACGGGAGAACCGGTGCTCAGCCACCTGGTCGAGCTTCGACCGGGCCAGGACGTCTCCGAGATGATCCGGGCGCGCAATCCAAAGCGCATCAAGAACAATCGTCGTCTTGGCCATAAGCTGGAGCGCGAGCACGGCCCGACCGAACTGGCGGCCCACGACGCCTCGCCCGACGCCTTCAGGACGCTGATGAACTGGAAGCGGGTTCAGCTGCGTTCCAGCGGCCTTCACGATGTTTACCGCCCCAACTGGGTCCAGAGGCTCATGCTGGGCCTCATGCAGGCGCCCGATCCCGCCTTCGGCGGTCTGCTCGTCACCTTGTACGCGGGGGGACGCCCAGTGGCCGGGGAGTTCGGCGTCCGGGAGGGCGGATGCTTCCACCCCTGGATCGCCGCCTACGATCCCGCGTTCGCGGCCTACTCGCCGGGGATCCTGCTCCAGCTGCGGCTGATCGAGCGCATGCAGGCCCTGCAGCTCACGCGCTACGACCTCGGCACGAGCTCGGACACCTACAAGGCGGCGCTGACCACCGATCAGATGACCGTCTGGGCGGGGCTGGCCCACGCCGCGGGCGAAGGCCTCCCGGCCCGCGGCCCCTGGAGCGCGGCGCTCGACCGATCGCGGGTGGGGGTCAAGGTCCGACAGCGTTGGGAGCAGATCGCGGCGGTGGAGACCACGGTGCTGGGCCGTCTCCAGGGCGTGGCCTTAGCCGTGCGCGACGGCCCGAGACGGCTTTCCCGGACGGCGTCGGACGGCCCTGCGGCTCCCTCGGTCCCGCTTGCCGGAGGCGAGCACCCCGGCTAACCGCCCGGCATGTCCGAAACGGCGAGCCCCATCGACCAGCTCCTCAGCATCATGGCGCGGCTGCGCGATCCGGAGCGAGGTTGTCCGTGGGATGTGGAGCAGACCTTCGCCAGCATCGCCCCTTACACGGTCGAGGAGGCCTATGAGGTGGCCGACGCCATCGAGCGCGGGGATCTGGGCGACCTCCGCGACGAACTCGGCGACCTGCTTCTTCAGGTCGTGTTCCACGCTCGCATGGCCGAAGAGGCCGGCCGCTTCGACTTCGACGACGTGGTGCGAGCCATCGTGGGCAAGCTGATCCGCCGCCACCCGCACGTCTTCGGCGATGAAGCCCAGCGGAGTTCGGCCGAGCAGACCCGGGCCTGGGAAGCGATCAAGACGCAGGAGCGCTCCGCGAAGGCCGTCGATCGGCGGGCCGGCGTGCTGGACGACGTGCCCACCGGTCTGCCGGCCATGACCCGGGCGGTGAAGCTGACCAAGCGCGCCGGTCGGGTCGGCTTCGACTGGCCCAGCGCCGCCGAGGTGCTGGAGAAGCTGCGGGAGGAGACGGCGGAGCTCGAAGTCGAGATCGCCCGGGGCGATGCTCGCGCCATGCGTGAAGAACTCGGGGATTTGCTCTTCGTCTGCGCCAACTTGGCCCGAAAGCTGGACATCGAGCCGGAGGACGCGCTTCGCGCCGCCAACGCCAAGTTCATTCGCCGGTTCGCCGCGATCGAGGACGCCCTACGCGGTCAGGGCCGCACGCCGGAGCAGGCCGGCCTGCAGGAGATGGAGGCGCTGTGGACGGCCGCCAAACAGGCGGAAAAGGCCTGAGCTATTGGGCTGCGGGACGCAGCTGGGCGTCGGGGAAGAGCCGTTCGAACCGGCCCAGCGCCTGGTCGTCCAGACGGACGGCCACGTGGACGCCCCCGTCATTCTGATCGTCGCGCCGCACCACCCGTCCATGCTCGTAGAGCCAGGCCAGTGCGCCGCCGTCGCCGGCCGGCAGGTCGGCCTCGACCTCCGGGACGTCGTCCACCTTGGCCGCGATCCTTGCGAGCAGGACGTCGATCCCCTCCCCCGTCTCCGCCGAAAGGGCCACCACGCGCTCGCCCATGCGTCCGGCCCGCGTGACCAGCTCCGGACGGTCCGCCTCGAGCACCAGGTCGAGCTTGTTCCAGACCTCGAGCATGCGCGGGTCGTCGGCGGCGATGTCCAACTGCTTCAACACCGCGAGGACGTCGGCCGCCTGGGCCGCAGTCTCCGCGTCGGCGATGTCGCGGACGTGGAGCACCACGTCCGCCGCCTGGATCTCCTCCAGCGTCGCCCGGAACGCTTCGATGAGTTCGTGCGGCAGGTCCGAGATGAAGCCAACGGTGTCGGACAGGATCGCCGGCCGGCCGTCCGGCAGCTGCACGAGCCGCTGCGTCGGATCCAGGGTGGCGAACAGCAGGTCTTGAGCCAACACCTCCGCCCGGGTCAGCCGGTTGAACAGCGTCGACTTGCCCGCATTGGTGTAGCCCACCAGCGCCACCGTGGGGAAGGGCGCGCGCTTGCGTGACGCGCGGTGCAGTCCGCGCGTGCGCCGCACGTCCTCCAGGTCGGCCTTCAGCCGGGCGATGCGGTCGGCCAGCAGCCGCCGGTCCGCCTCGATCTGCGTTTCGCCCGGGCCGCCCAGGAAACCGAAGCCCCCGCGCTGCCGCTCCAAGTGGGTCCAGGTCCGCACCAGCCGCGAGCGCTCATACGCCAGCCGCGCCAGTTCGACCTGCAATTTGCCCTCGCGCGTCCGTGCGCGTCGGGCGAAGATCTCCAGGATCAGCCCCGTCCGGTCGATGACCTTGGCGTCCCAGGCCTTCTCCAGGTTGCGTTGCTGCACCGGGGTGAGATCGTCGTCGACCACCATCACATCGGCCTCGTGGGCGTCGCGGTACGCCTTGAGCTCCTCGACCTTGCCGCTGCCGAACAGGGTGGCCGGGGTGGTGGTCCGTAGGGGCGAGACCAGCCCGTCCCGCACTTCCAGGTCCAGGGCCTGCGCCAGACCGATCGCTTCGGCGAGCCGCGCTTCGGGCCCCCGCAGCGAGGCCGATCGCGGCCGCACCGGGTGGATGACCAGTGCGCTCTGGGCCTGGGGGGTGCGATCCACGCCGTTCTGTTTCACTCGCCCTCGTCGTCGGTTGGTTCATAGAGCTGCACCGGCTGGGCCGGCATGATGGTCGAGATGGCGTGCTTGTAGACGAGCTGGCTCTGCCCATCGCGCCGCAACAGCACGCAGAAGCTGTCAAACCAGGTCACCACGCCCTGCAGCTTCACCCCGTTCACCAGAAAGATGGTCAGCGGCGTCTTGCTCTTGCGCACGCTGTTGAGGAAGGCGTCCTGGAGGCTCTGCTTCTTTTCGGGAGCGGACATGGGCTGGGCCTCTTTTATGGTTCAGGAGCCGGGCTCCTGTGCGGAAACACCCATCCGCGGGCGCGTGTTCCTGGAGTGGTCGAGATATAAGGCGCGCAACCTAAGCGCCACAGGCCCGGGCCGTCCGTCGCCCAACGGACGACCGTCGATCCGCACCACCGGGGTCACGAACCCCGAAGCGGAGGTGTTGAACGCCTCGCGGGCGCCGAGCGC
>JAUJMO010000001.1:490004-538740 GCA_030446805.1 Caulobacteraceae bacterium
TTGATGTCGCACCGGCCCCAGCGCTGGTCCGGTTGGCTGCTGACGCTGATCCCGGCCTCCGCCCGCGCCTCCGCGGCCGCCCGGTCGACCCCGCGGGCGATCACCACCACGGTGGCGCTCCGGTCCTGTGGGGGAAAGAAGGGATCCCGCGGGCCCGCGCCCCGCGTGATCTGGAGGTAGACCAGGCCCTCGCGCACGCGGTTACGCCGCACCGCCTCCCGCAAGACCCGATCCAGCGCCGCCGGGGTGGAGGGCGGGGTGATCCGAAGCTCGCCCAAGCTGCGCTCCAGACGCCGGAGGTGCGCCGCGGCGTCGATCAGCGCGCCGTCCATCACCGCCCAGACCTCGTAGACGCTGTCGCCGAACTGGAAGCCCCGATCCTCCACATGCACCGAAGCCGATGGGTAGGGGACGAACCGCCCGTTCACATAGACGAGCCGCGGCTTCACTCCTCCTCGAGCTCGTCCGCCCCGCCGCGCCCGGAGGCCACGCCCAGCGACTTCAGCTTCCGGTGCAAGGCCGAGCGCTCCATGCCGATGAAGCCGGCCGTCCTGGAGATGTTGCCCCCGAAGCGCAGGATCTGCGCGGTGAGATACTGCCGTTCGAACAGTTCGCGCGCTTCGCGCAGCGGCAGGGCTATGATCTGCTCGGGCCGCACCGACCCGCTCGAACCGCTGACCGCCACCTCCGAAGGCAGCATCTCCGCCGTCACGAGCTGAGACGGATCGCCCGTGGCCAGGATGAGCAGCCGCTCCACATTGTTGCGCAGTTGCCGGACGTTGCCCGGCCAGTCGTGGCCCTGCAGCATGGCGACCGCGTCCTCGCCCAGCCGCCGCTTGGGCAGGCCGGTGCTCTGGGCGATCCGCTCGATGAAGACCTCGACCAGTTCGGCGATGTCCTCCCGCCGCTCGCTGAGCCCGGGCACCCGCACCGGCACCACGTTCAGACGGTGGAACAGATCCTCGCGGAAGCGTCCCTCCGCGATCTCGTGCCGGAGGTCCTTGGACGTGGAGGACACCACTCGGACGTCCACCTGCACGTCCTGGTCGCCGCCCACCCGCCGAAACCGCTGCTCCACCAGCACGCGCAGAATGCGGTTCTGCGTCTCGCGCGGCATGTCGGCCACCTCGTCCAGGTAGAGGGTGCCGCCGTGGGCGCGCTCGAAGACCCCGATCTTACGGGGGCGCCCGCCCTCGCCTTCCTCCCCGAAAAGCTCGATGTCCATGCGCTCGGGCGTCATGCCCGCGGCCGAGATCGGCACGAACTCGCCCTTGGCCCGCGGGCTGCTGTCGTGGATCAGGTGAGCCACCAGTTCCTTGCCCGCCCCGGGCGGACCCGCGATCAGCACACGGCTGTTGGCCGGCGCCACCTTGGCGATCAACTGGCGCAACTGCTGGGCGGCTTGCGACCGGCCGATGAAGCCGGACGGCAGGCCCGCCTGGGTCCGTAGTCGCCGGTTCTCCCGCTTCAGCCGCGTGGATTCCAGCGCGCGCTCGATCATCAGCAGCAGCCGGTCGGATTTGAACGGCTTTTCGAGAAAATCGTAGGCGCCCAGCTTGATCGCGCTCACCGCCGTTTCGATCGTCCCATGGCCGGAGATCATCACCACGGGCAGGTCCGCATCCAGCCCTTTGAGCACCTCCAGCAGCTCCAGCCCGTCGAGGCCCCCGCCCTGCATCCAGATGTCCAGCACGACCAGCGCCGGCTTGCGCGCCCGCACCGCGGCCAGGGCCGAGTCCGAGTCCGCGGCCGTGCGCACGCGGTAGCCTTCGTCCTCGAGTATGCCGGCCACCAGATCGCGGATGTCGACCTCATCGTCGACGACCAGCACGTCGGCGTTCACCGGAGTCCTCATGCAACCGCCTCTTCAGCAGGAATCAAGCCGGGCGCGGCTTCGGACGCCGGCAGCCGTAGGCACACCTTGGCCCCGCCCAAGGCTTCGCTGTCGCCCAAATGCAGCCGCCCGCCATGATCCTCCAGCACGCGCTTGACGATGGCCAGTCCCAGGCCCGTCCCCTTCTCTCGCGTGGTGACATAGGGCTCCGTCAGCCGGTCACGGTCCCGCGCCGGCAGACCCACGCCATTGTCTTCGACCTCGAACACCGCCTCCGGACCCTCCAGCCGCAGCCGCGCCCAAACCCGCCCCTGGTGGTACGGATCGCCCGCCGAGCGCGCCGCCACCGACTCGCTCGCATTTTTGAGCACATTGGCCAGGGCCTGGGCGATCAGCCGCCCGTCGCAGGTGATGGTCACCGGCCTGTCCACCGCCTCCATGCCTACTTCGATCTCGGGCGAGGCCACACGCCGCGCGAAGACCGCCTCGCGCAGCAGCTCGCCCGCGTCCTCCGGCGCGAACCGCGGGGCCGGCATGCGCGCGAACGACGAGAACTCGTCCACCATGCGTCCGATATCGCCCACCTGCCGCACGATGGTGTCCGTGCACCGGTCGAAGATCTCCAGATCGCTCGTGATCTCTCTCCGGAAGCGCCGACGCAGCCGCTCCGCCGACAGCTGGATAGGCGTGAGCGGGTTCTTGATTTCATGGGCGATCCGCCGGGCCACGTCGCGCCAGGCGGCGTTGCGTTGGGCCGCAATAAGCCGGGTGATGTCGTCGAAGGTCAGCACCAGGCCGCCGTCATCGGCGATGCTGGCTCGCGCACGCAGCTGGCGGGTCTCTCCCCCGCGGGCTAGGTCCAGGTCCTCTTCGGCGTCGCCGGCTGTCTGGCGCGCGCGCGCGGCCACCCCCGCCAACTCGGGCGCGATCTCGCCGAGCAGCCCGCCGCGGGCCTGCGGCCACTCGGCCTCGAGCAAGAGGAGCGCCTGCTGGTTGACGGCCGAAACCCGGTCCTCGGCGTCCACGCTGATCACCCCCGCGCTGACGCGCGACAGCACCGTCTCAATGAAGCGCCGCCCGCTCTCCGCCTCCTCGCCAGCCTCCCTGAGCGCGCGCTGCTGCGCCTGCAGGTCCTCCGTCATGCGATTGAAGGCGCGGGTCAGAACGGCGATCTCCTCCGGGTCGCCCCGCGTGTCCACGCGCGCGTTCAGGTCACCGCCGGCGACCCGGTCCGCGGCCTGCACCAGCCGACCCACCGGCGCTGAAATCCCGTTCGCCGCCGAGATCCCGACCCAGGCGGCGCCCACAAGCACCAGCAGCGCCGTCTCCATATAGCTGAGCGCAAAGACCGCCTGGATCCGCTCACGGTTCTCCTGCGCCTCACGATAGCTCAGCACCGACTGCTCGGCCTCGATCAGGCGCGTGAAAACGGCCGGATCGCCCCGGTCCACGGCGTAGAGGTACAGGTCCTGATAGGCCTCCAGCTTCAGCAAGGCCCGGAACAGCTGCTCCTCCTTCGAGGTGTCCACGATCGCGCGGCCCAGCGCTTTGGGGTAGGCGCTGGCCGGCGGCGCTACATAGGGCGGAGCCCCGGGCTGCTCGGCGCGCGCCAGCACGGCTCCGGTCGGCGTGATCAGATAAAGCGCGTCCAACAGGCGGGCCTCCGCCTGAAGCTCCAGGAATTCCTGGTACCGCGCCCGGTCAGTCGTCCAGGACTCGGCCACTCGGTTCAGGTCGGTCGCGGTGGAGTCCATCTCCACGTCGAGCACATTGACCTGTTCGCGCACATAGGCCTCGGCCACGGCGGCGAAGTTCTCCACCAGGCTGCGGGCGCGCTCGCTGAACCAGCTGTCCACCCCCCGCGTGACCAACAGGCCGAAGAACAGCGCCACCACCACGGCCGGGACCAGCGCCACCACGGCGAACAGGGTCACGAAGCGCAGGTGCAGCCGCACGCCCGGATCGCGTCGCGCCGCAAAGAGCCGCATCACACGCCAGCCCATCAGGGCGGCCAGCCCCAGGATGAGCACCAGATTGAGCCCGAGCAGGCCTATGACCAAGCGGCTGCGATCCGCCAGGGCCCCCGCTCCCGGCGCCCAGGCGGCCAGGGTGATCGCAGCGGCGGTGACGGCCACCGCAAGCCCGTAAGCCACGCCGACCAGCGGCGCGCGCCCTCGGACCTTCACCGGAGCGGTGCGATCAGCGTCGATGGCCGAAGCCTGAGACATGGGTCCAGCTTAGAGGCCTGTGCCTGTGATGCAACACCGACGTGACCCTGCGGCCATCTGGTCACGCGGCGAGCCGGGAACCCTCGTCACGCCACAACCGGGTCAGAGCCATTTCGACCTCGCGCGCCGATTCCAGGCGGCACAGCTGCGCCTTCAAGGCCCGAAGATCCCCCACTGCGGGCCCTTGCTCGACGTACCAGCCCAGGTGCTTGCGGAAGCAGCGCAGCCCGGTGACCTCGCCATAGAAGCGAACGCTCTCGGCCAGATGGTCCAGCACGATGGCCAGCCGCGTCTCGCCCGAGGGCTCCGCCACCCCCTGCCCGGCCAGCTCTCCCCCAAGTTCGCTGGCCAGCTGGCGCGCAATCCAGGGGCGGCCATAGGCGCCGCGCCCGATCATCACCCCGTCCGCTCCGGACTCCGCCAGGGCGGTCCGGGCGCTGCCCGCGTCAACGATGTCGCCGTTGACGATCACCGGCACAGCCACGGACGCCTTGACCGCCCGCACCGCGGCCCAGTCCGCCCGGCCCTTGTAGAACTGCTGCCGCGTGCGCCCGTGCACGGTGAAGGCCCGCACACCGGCCGCCTCCGCCCGGGCCGCCAGCTCCGGCGCGTTGCGCGAAGCATCGTCCCAGCCCAGCCGCATCTTCACGGTGACGGGGCGCGAGGTGGCGTCCACCGCCGCCGCGATCAGGTCCACGGCTCGGTCCAGGTCCCGCATCAGGGCGGAGCCCGACAGCCCGCCCGTGACCTCCTTGGCCGGACAGCCGAAGTTCAGGTCGACCACGTCGGCCCCCGCGGCCTCGGCCATGCGCGCGCCTTCGGCCATCCAGCGACGCTCCCGGCCCACCAGCTGCACCACCTTGAGCTGGGCGAAGTCATCCACCGCCGCCCGGCGCACCACATCCCGACGACCGGCCGCGAGCAGCTCGGAGGCGACCATCTCGGTGGCCACATAGCGGGCGCCCAGCTTGGCCGCCGTCTTTCGGAACGGCAGGTCGCTGACCCCGGTCATCGGGGCCAGCCAGACGCCGCTGTCGACCTCAAGGTTTCCGATCCGAAGCATCGGCTCCTGCTACACCTCAATCCGACCCGCCCCAACTCCGCCCATTCCGGCGAAGGGGGTGGGCTCCGTCGCGAGCTTCAGGCCTAAAAACCTGGGTTCTGGTTTTGCGGGGGTGAGCGGAACGGTTAGGGGCAGTCCATGCGCCTCGCCGCCATCCTTGTCGCCGCCGGGAGCGGGCTCCGCGCCGGCGAGGGCCCGCCCAAGCAGTGGCGCCCGGTGGGAGGCAAGCCCGTGACCCGCTGGGCCGCGGAAGGACTTCTCGCCTGCGGCCTGGAACGGCTCGTGGTCGTGATCCCGGCCGGCGCCCAGGCCGAGGCCGAGGATGCACTGGCCGGTCTCGTTGGCTGGACGACGACGCCAGGCGGGGCCACCCGGACCTCCAGCGTGCGCGCCGGCCTGGCCATGCTGGGCGCCGATCCGCCCGAGGTCGTGCTGATCCACGACGCCGCCCGCCCCTTTGTCCGGCCCGAGCACGTGCGCCCCTTACTGAAAGCTCTGGCCGAGGCGGACGGGGCTTGTCCCGCCCTGCCGGTAGCGGACACGCTCAAGCGCTTGGAGAGCGGGCAGGTGGCCGCAACCGTAGACCGCGCCGGACTTCACCGCGTGCAGACCCCCCAGGCCTTTCGCTACGCAATGATCGCCGAAGCCTACGCCGTTCTGGCTGCAGACGCCGCCCCCACCGACGACGCCGGTGTGCTGGAAGCGGCGGGCGGGCGCGTGGTTCTGGTTCCGGGCGACCCCCGCCTGGAGAAACTCACCCGTCCGGAGGATTTCGCCTTGGCCGAAGCCTTCGCCTCCACGGCCCGGGTCACCGTCACAGGACAGGGTTTCGACGTCCACGCCTTTGGCCCCGGCGATCGCCTCTGGCTTTGCGGGGTCGAACTTCCCCACCAGCGTGGCCTGGTCGGGCATTCGGACGCCGACGTGGGTCTCCACGCCCTTTGCGACGCCCTGCTGGGCACGATCGCCGCCGGCGACATCGGCGACCACTTCCCACCTGACGATCCCCAGTGGCGCGGCGCCGCCTCTAACCAGTTCGTCCGCCATTGCCTGAGCCTGGTCCGGGCCCAAGGCGGCCGCGTTCTGCACGTGGACGTCACCCTGATCGGCGAGCGCCCCAGGGTGAAGCCGCACCGCGAGGCCATGCGCGCCCGCATGGCCGAACTCTTGGAGCTGCCGCCCGTCCGCGTCTCCTTGAAGGCCACCACGACCGAGCGCCTGGGCTTCACCGGGCGTGAGGAGGGCCTGGCCGCCCAGGCCGTCGCCACCGTGGAGCTGCCTGCATGATCCCCCACCTGCGCTTCCTGACCGCTCGCAACGCACGGATCGGACGCGACGCCCTCGCCCGGGAGGTTCTCGCGGGGGCTCGGAGGTCGGGGGTGATGATCGTCACCGCCGAAAGCTGCACCGGAGGCTTGGTGGCAGCCGCACTGACCGAGATCGCCGGCTCCTCCGACGTGTTCGACCGCGGGTTCGTCACCTATTCGAACGCCGCGAAAATCCGTCAGTTGGGCGTCGATCCTCGCCTCATTGCTGAACATGGCGCCGTTTCCGAACCCGTCGCGGCCTCCATGGCCGGCGGGGCGCTCGCCAACTCCGACGCCCAGCTGGCCGTGGCCGTGACGGGCATCGCGGGCCCGGGCGGCGGCACGGCTGATAAGCCGGTGGGCCTGGTCTGCTTTGGTCTGGCCCGTCGCGGAGGGGAGGCCATCGCCGCCACCGAACGGTTCGGCCAGCGCGGGCGAGGTCGCATCCGCGCCGAGGCCACGCTGCACGCTCTCCGCTTGCTCCGGGAGGGCTGACCCGGTCAGGCCGCGGCCGCTTCTCCGTAGAGCTGACGCGCGCGGGCTTCGAAGCCTTTCACGATCTTGCCGGTGACCTTGTCGGCGTTCGCCTCCACCATGCCCTGCAGCAACCGCGACTTGAGCTGCAACTCGATGAAGAAGTCGATCGCAGTACCTTGTTCATGCGGCGAAAAACGCCACCGGTTCTCTAGCTTGTGGAAGGGCCCCGAGATCAGATGGCATTCGATCTCGCCGCGCGGCCGGTCGAGCCCGACCAAGGTCCCGAACCGCTCCCGAAAGAGCCCGAACCCCACGCCCGCCTCCGCCTTGAGGGTGCTGAACCCCGGCCCCTCCTCCTGTTCGTCCCAGACCCGCATGGAGGTGAGATAAGGGATGAACTCCGGATAGCGGCGCACGTCGGCCACCACCTCGAACAGCTGCTCGGGCGTGTACGGCAGCAGGCGCCGAAAGCTCCTGCGCACTAGGCGGCGGCCCCCGGCCCCAGAGCCCCCGGTCCCGGAGCCCCCCGGAGCTGGGCCTCCCGCGCCGCGCGCAATTGGGCGAAGTCCGCGCCGGCATGGTGCGAAGACCGCGTCAGCGGACTGGCGCTGACCATCAGGAAGCCCTTGGCCCGGGCTATGGTCTCCAGCGCCTTGAACTCGTCCGGTTCCACGAAGCGATCGATCGCCGCATGTCGCCGCGTGGGCTGCAGGTACTGGCCGATGGTGATGAAATCGACGCCGGCGGAGCGCATGTCGTCCATGACCTGCATCACCTCCTCCTTGGTCTCCCCGAGCCCCACCATGACGCCGCTTTTCGTGAACTGGCCGGGGTCGCGCTCCTTCACCCGCTCCAGCAGCCGCAGCGAATGGTAGTACCGCGCCCCAGGACGGATACGCAGATACAGCCGGGGGACCGTCTCCAGATTGTGATTGAACACGTCCGGCTTGGCGTCGATCACCACCTCCGCCGCCCCCTCCTTACGCAGGAAGTCCGGCGTCAGGATTTCGATCGTGGCCAGCGGCGCCTCGCGCCGGATCGCCCGGATCACGGCGGCGAAGTGCTCCGCGCCGCCGTCCGGCAGGTCGTCGCGATCCACCGAGGTGATCACCACGTGCGCCAGCCCCATCTCCCGCACCGCATGCGCCACCCGGTCCGGCTCCGAGGCGTCCAGCGCGTCCGGCAGGCCGGTTCGCACGTTGCAAAAGGCGCAGGCCCGCGTGCAGACCTCGCCCATGATCATCATGGTGGCGTGCTTCTGCGTCCAGCACTCGCCGATGTTGGGACAGCCCGCTTCCTCGCAAACCGTGACCAACCCATGACTTTTCACGATGTTTCGCGTCTCGAGATAGCCCGCAGACCCGGGCGCCTTGACCCGCAGCCAGTCGGGCTTGCGCAGAACCGGCGTCTCGGGCCGGTTCGCCTTTTCCGGATGGCGCAGAGCGCGTGCGTCGAGGGTGTTGATCACGGTCGCCATGACGGCTCTAAATCGGGCTTCCCGCGCCCGGTGGCAAGCTGCGGGCGGAGGAACGATGACAGGCAGCTTCGGCCCGGAGCTCTGGCGCAGGTCGCTGTGGGATGCCCTGCTGCAAGCCCGCGGCCGTGCAGGCGGCGAGAAGGTCATCATCGAGGACGCCGACCGCCGGCCGTTCACCTACGACGGCCTGATCCGCGCCGCCTTCGCGCTGGGCTGCAAGATCAAGCCCCTGACCACTCCTGGCGAGCGGGTCGGCGTCTTGCTCCCGTCCAGCGTCGGGTTCGCCGTCACCTTTTTCGCGCTCCACGCCATCGGCCGCACGCCGGTGATGCTCAACTTCACCGCCGGTGCGCGCACCGTGCGCGCCGCGTGCCAGGTCGCCGGGGTTCAACGCGTGCTCACCGCGCGCCGCTTCGTCCAGCAGGGCAAGCTCGACGAACTCCTTGCCGATCTCGAACAGGATACTGCCGTCACCTGGCTGGACGACCTCCGGAAATCGGTGGGCAAGGCGGACAAGCTTTATGCGCTCACCGCTGCAGCCTTCCCCAAGCTGGTTCTGCCGCGTGAGCACCCGGACGACCCCGGCGTGGTCCTGTTCACTTCCGGCAGTTTCGGCGCGCCCAAGGGCGTGATGCTCACCCAGGCCAACCTGGTCGCCAACACGCAGCAGATTTCGACCCACATCCGGCTCGATCCCACCTGGACCATGTTCAACCCCCTGCCCGCCTTTCACAGCTTCGGCCTGACCGCAGGGCTGCTGGTTCCGCTCCTGAACGGCCTGCGCTCCTTCCAGTACCCCTCGCCTCTGCACGTCAAGCAGATCCCCCGCCTGGTGCGGGAGACCGGCTCCCACGTGCTCTTCGGCACAGACACCTTCGTGAACCAGTACGCCCGCGCCGCCGAGCCGGGTGACCTCGACAAGCTGCTCTTCCTGGTCGTGGGCGCCGAGAAGGTCCGCCCCGAAACCCAGAAGCTCTATCCGCACGCACCGGTGCTGGAGGGCTACGGCGCGACGGAGACCGCGCCAGTGATCGCGGTGAACCAGCCCGAGCGCAACGCGCCGGGCACCGTGGGCCGGCTCCTGCCCGGGATCGAGCCCCGGCTGGACCCAGTTGACGGCATCCCCGAAGGCGGGCGCCTGTTCGTGCGGGGCCCCAACGTCATGGCCGGCTACCTCGGCCCCGACGGCCGCCCGGAACCCCTCCCGGGCGGGTGGCACGACACGGGCGACGTAGCCTCCATCGGATCGGACGGCCTGGTCCGGCTGCTGGGCCGGCTCAAGCGCTTCGCCAAGGTCGGAGGCGAGATGGTCTCGCACGCGGCCGTGGAGGACCTCGCGGGTAAGCTCTGGCCCGACGCCGGCCACGCCGTGGTCGCCGTCCCCGACGCGCGCAAGGGCGAGCGCCTGGTCCTCGTCAGCGAGCGCCAGGACGCCGAGGCGGGCGCCCTCGCCGCCTTCATGAAACAGCAGGGCGCTCCGGAGATCGCCGCCCCAAGACGCGTCCTGCACGTCTTTCACATCCCCCTGCTGGGCTCCGGCAAGGTCGACTACGGCGCCCTTCAGAAGATGGCGGAAGCCGACCCGGGCTGAGCCCCACCCGTCCTGGCGGGCGATCTCACATGGCCCCGGCCCCGCGGCCGCCTCGTCAGATGTGCAGCACCCGCCCATAGGCGTCGAGCGTGCTCTCGTGCATGGCTTCGGACATGGTCGGGTGCGGGAAGACGGTGGCGTGCAGCTCCGCCTCGGTGGCCTCCAGGGTGATGGCCAGGGCGAAACCCTGTATCATCTCCGTGACTTCCGCGCCCAACATGTGAGCGCCGATGAGGGCGCCGGTGTTGGCGTCGAAGATGGTCTTGACTAGACCCTCCATCTCGCCCGAAGCGATCGCCTTTCCGTTCACCCGGAAGGGGAAGCGGCCCACCTTGAGGCTCAGCCCGGCGGTCTTGGCCTGCTCCTCGGTCAGACCCACGGAGGCGATCTGCGGCTGGGAGTAGGTGCAGCCGGGAATAGGCGCCTTGATCGGTCCCATGCCGGGCACGCCGGCGATGTGATCCACCGTGTGAATGCCCTCGTGGCTGGCCTTGTGTGCGAGCCACGGGCCGCCCGCAACGTCCCCGATGGCGTAAAGCCCCGGAACATTGGTCTCCCCGTGCGGGCCGGTGACCACGCGGCCGCGCTCGACGTTGAGGCCCAGCGCCTCAAGGCCCATGTCCTCCACATTGGCCACGATGCCGATGGCGACGATGGCCGCGTCGGCACGGAGCTGTTCCACCTTGCCCCCGGATTCGACGTCCAGGACCACGCCCTCGCCCTCCCGGGCCAGCTTGTTGACCTTGGCGCCGACGCGGAACTTCAGCCCCCGCTTCTCGAAGGCCTTGTGCGCCGCCTTGCCGATCTCGGCGTCCTCGGCCGGGAGAATGCGGTCCAGGGCTTCGATCACGGTCACCTCCGCACCCAGCGCGCGGAAGAAGCTCGCGAACTCGATGCCGATCGCGCCGGAGCCGATCACCACCAGCGACTTGGGCGCGAACTTCGGGACCAGGGCTTCACGATAGGTCCAGATGCGCTCGCCGTCCGGCGCCATGCCGATCTGCGGCAGGGTCCGGGCCCGCGCGCCGGTGGCCAGGATCACCGACTTGGCCTGCACCGCACGCTCGCCGCCGGCGGTCAGTGCGACCACCACCCTGGGCGCGCCGCTTCCCTTTTCGAAGCGGGCGGTTCCGGCGATCACCTCGATCTTGTGCTTCTTCATCAGGAAGCCGACGCCGCCGTTGAGCTGTTTGGCCACGCCGCGTGAGCGCTGAACCACGGCTTGGAAATCGAATTGCGGGTTCTCGGCCGACAGGCCGTAGTCCTTCAGGTGCGACAGCGTCTCGAACTGCTCGCCAGACTTCAACAGCGCCTTTGTGGGGATGCAGCCCCAGTTGAGGCACACCCCGCCCAGCTCCGCCCGCTCGACGATGGCGGTCTTGAGCCCGAGTTGGGAGGCGCGAATGGCGGCCACATAGCCGCCGGGGCCGGAGCCCACGACGAGAAGGTCGAAATCAGCCATGCTTCACCTGCACCTGGTGCGCCCTCGTCCTTCGACAAGCTCAGGATGAGGACTGATGAGAAAGGACGTCACGCCCTGAACGAACCGCGCCGCGAACTCGCGCTCCAACTGCGCGGCGCGCTCACGCCAACATCGCGATGGGGTCTTCGATCAGCGGCTTGAACGCTTGAAGGAACCTCGCCCCGATGGCTCCGTCGACTACGCGGTGGTCGCAGGTCAGCGTCACGCTCATCACCGTGCCGACCGCGAGCTGCCCATTCTCGACCACCGGCTGTTCGATGCCGGCGCCGACCGAAAGGATGCACCCGCCCGGCTCGTTGATGATGGAGCTGAAGTTCTTGATCCCGAACATGCCGAGGTTGGAGACCGAGAAGGTGCCGCCCTGGAACTCGTGGGGTTTCAGCTTCTTGTCCCGGGCGCGCTTGGCCAGGTCCTTGGACTCGGTCGCGATCTGGGCCAGGCCCTTGGTCTCGGCGGCGCGGATCACCGGGGTGATCAGCCCGCCCTCGATGGCGACGGCCATGGCGATGTCCGCGTGGTTGTGGAGGGCGATGCCTTCGGGCGTGAAGGAGGCGTTCGCCTCCGGGACGCGGGTGAGCGCCACGGCTGCGGCCTTCATGACGATGTCGTTGACGCTGACCTTCACGCCCGAGCTCTCGAGCGCCTTGTTGATGCGAGTGCGCGCTTCCAAAAGATTGTCGATGCGCAGGTCGATTGTCAGCGGGAAATGCGGAATGTCGCGGAAGGCTTCGGTGAGGCGGCGCGCGCTGACCCTGCGGATGTTGTCCAGCGGGATCAGGCGGTAGCTGCCGGGCTGCACGCCCATCTGCTCCAGGGAGCGGACCTGCGGCGCGGCGGCAGGGGTGGCCGGAGCGGCAGCGGCGGGTTGGGGGGCCGGCGCAGGCTGGGTCGCGGGGGCCTGCGGCTGAGCAGGCACGCCCCCACCTTTCTGCGCGGCTTCGACGTCGGCCCTGACAATGCGGCCGTGCGGGCCCGAGCCCTTGATCCCCGACAGATCCAGTCCCGCTTGGCGCGCCAGACGACGCGCAAGCGGCGAGGCGAAGATGCGCTGCCCGTTCGCTGGCGCCGCGCCGTTCCCGCCTTGCGCGCGGGGCGCCAGCACGGCGGGTGGTGCGTCCGGAGGGGCGATGGGAATGCCGGCCGGCGGAGGGATCACGCCCTGGTCGGTCATGGTGGCCGAGCCGGCGCCGTGTTCGCCTTGCGGGCGCTTGGCTGCTTGAGAGCCGCCGTCGGTTTGGCCAGGCGCCGGACTGGGGGGGGGCGAAGCCACAGGCGCGTCCCCACCCGCCAATCTCGCGATGGGCGCATTCACCTTCACGCCCTCGCTTCCGGCCGGCACGATGATGGCCTCCAGCACGCCTTCGTCGACGGCTTCGACCTCCATGGTCGCCTTGTCCGTCTCGATCTCGGCGATGACCTGGCCGGCGCTGATGGTGTCGCCTTCATTCACCAGCCACTTGGCCAGCGTGCCCTCCTCCATGGTCGGAGACAGGGCCGGCATGAGGATGTCGGTCACTGGATGCTCTCCGTCGCCACCTCGTCGGTGGGGTCCATCAGCTCCGAGCGGAAGATGCCGGCGATCCTGGCCGTGATCTCCTCCACCGAGCCGCCGTCCTCGCGGGCGTAGATGTTGGCCGCATGGCGGGCGATATCGGCCAGGAGCACGCCCCAGACCTCCGCCTCGTCGAAGCTCTTCATCATCGACACGTGCAGCCCGCCGTCGACGACCCAGGCGCGGATCACCTCCGAAGCCTCCTCCGCGAACGCCTCCGGAGGCGGGGGCAGTTCGTTCTTGGGACCGCTGCCGACCGACTTGAGCTTAAGCGCCATGGGTCACGCTCTTCACCGCCTGCACGACCTTGTCCACCGTAGGCAGCGTCAGCGCTTCGAGATTGGCGGCGTAGGGCATGGGCACGTCCTCCCCGTGCACCCGCGTCGGCGGCGCGTCGAGATAGTCGAAGGCCTCCAGCGCCACGCGGGCGCAGACCTCGGCGCCGACGCCCATCGGTCCCCAGCCTTCCTCCACGGTCACCAGACGGTTGGTCCTCCGCACGCTTTCCAGCACGGTGGGGATGTCCATCGGGCGGATGGTGCGCAGGTCCACCACCTCCGCCTCGATCCCCTGCCCCGCCAGCTCCTCCGCCGACTTGAGCGCCAGGCCCACCATCCGCGACCAGGCCACGATGGTGACGTCGCGGCCGGGCCGGCGGATCTTGGCCTTGCCGATCGGCAGGACCCAGTCCTCCACGTCCGGGATCTCGAATTCCTGGCCGTACATCATCTCATGTTCGAGGAAGACGACCGGGTTCGGATTGCGGATCGCCGCCTTGAGCAGCCCCTTGGCGTCGGCCGCGTCATAGGGCGTGATCACGATCAGCCCGGGCACATGCCCGTACCAGGGCGAGAAGTCCTGGCTGTGCTGCGCGGCCACGCGCGAGGCCGCACCGTTGGGCCCGCGATAGACGATCGAGGACTTGATCTGCCCGCCGCTCATGTACAGCGTCTTGGCCGAGCTGTTGATGATGTGGTCGATCGCCTGCATGGCGAAGTTGAAGGTCATGAATTCGACGATGGGCTTCAGCCCCGCCATGGCCGCGCCGGCGCCCAGCCCCGCAAAGCCGTATTCGGTGATGGGCGTGTCCACCACGCGCTTCGGCCCGAACTCCTGCAGCAGCTCGCGCGAGACCTTGTAGGCGCCCTGGTACTGCGCCACCTCCTCGCCCATCAGGAAGACGTCCGGGTCCCGCCGCATCTCCTCGGCCATGGCGTCCCGCAAGGCATCGCGCACCGTGATCTTGACCATAGCCGTGCCGGCCGGGATCTCGGGGTCGCCCGCGGCTTCGGGGGTTTCGGGACGGACCGCGACGGCCCCGCCACCTTCCTCGAAGGTCCTGTAACTCTCCAGCGGTCGCTTTTCGGGGTCTCCCGACTGGTCCTCGCCCGCATTGCCTTTGGAAACCGCGGCTCTCGCCTCCGCCGCGGGCGCGCCTTGAACCTGTCCGGATCCGTTCGCCCCGGCCCCATCGCCGCCGGCGAGCCGGGCGATGGCGGCGTTGACCTTCACCCCTTCCGTACCGGCCGGCACCAGGATGGCTTCCAGCACGCCTTCATCGACGGCCTCGACCTCCATGGTCGCCTTGTCCGTCTCGATCTCGGCGATCACCTGGCCGGCCGAGAGCGTGTCGCCCTCCTTGACCAGCCACTTGGCCAGCGTCCCCTCCTCCATGGTGGGTGACAACGCGGGCATGAGGATGTCTGTCATTCTGGTGCGTCCGAGCCAACGATTGCGATGCTGAGGTTCACCGCACTGAGCTGATCCATCGCGGCCTTGAATTGGTTGTAGGTCAAATCACCGGAGCCGCGCAGGAACCCACGGCCTTTGCGGCCGACCCTTTCCTGGATGGTTTGAGCGCTCACGGGCTCACCATCAACGACGAGAACTCCGTTCGTTCCTATCTCCACGAAGAAGGGCTCGGCGTTCGGAGTAGCGGCGTCCGAGGCGGAGGCGCCAAGACTAAGGACCAAGCCTACAGCAAGGCCTCGCAGCATCACGCCAGGCTTTCCAGATAGACGTCGGTGTACAGCTCCCGCGGGTCCGGCTCCGGGCTCGACTGCGCGAACTGCACCGCCTCGGCCACCACCGATTTCACCTCGTCGTCCACCGCCTTGATGCGATCGGCGCCCACGCCGGCGCCGTCCAGCAGGGGACGGATGTGCTCGATGGGGTCGCGGGTGGAGCGCATCTGATCCACCTCGTCGCGGGTGCGGTACTTGGCCGGATCGCTCATGGAATGGCCACGATAGCGGTAGGTTTTCATCTCAAGGATGATGGGCCCCGCGCCGCTGCGCACGCGCTCGGCCGCCCGGGCGCCCGCGTCGCGCACCGCCAGGACGTCCATGCCGTCCACCTGCTCGCCCGGAATGCCGAAGGAAGCGCCGCGCATGTGGAATTCGGTGGTGGCGCTCGAACGCTCCACCGCCGTGCCCATGGCGTACTGGTTGTTCTCGATCACATAGACGACCGGCAGCTTCCACAGCTGGGCCATGTTGAAGCTTTCATAGACCTGGCCCTGGTTGGCCGCCCCGTCGCCGAAATAGGCGAAGGAGCAGTTGTCCGTGCCGCGGTACCAGTCGGCGAAGGCCAGCCCGGTGCCCAGCGCCACCTGAGCGCCCACGATGCCGTGGCCGCCGTAGAAGCCCGCTTCCGTGCTGAACATGTGCATGGAGCCGCCCTTGCCCTTGGACGAGCCGCCCGAGCGCCCCGTCAGCTCGGCCATGACCTCCTTGGGGTCCATGCCGGCGGCCAGCATGTGGCCGTGGTCGCGGTAGCCGGTGATGATCTGGTCGCCCGGCTTGAACACCTGCTGCATGCCCACGGCGATGGCTTCCTGGCCGATGTAGAGGTGGCAGAACCCCCCGATCAGCCCCATGCCGTAGAGCTGCCCCGCGCGTTCCTCGAAGCGGCGGATCAGCAGCATGTCGTGGTAGAATTTGAGCAGCTCGTCCGGGTTCAGATTGGTCGCGGCGCCCCGGCCGTCGGCTCCAACCTGTTCAACCGCAGGCGTGCTCGAAAGCGGCTCGCCTCCCGACAGTTCGCCCGACGTGAAATCCATCGGGGCTGCAGGCCCCCTCGCGCCACGCGCCATGAACGCACTCTCCCCTACTGTCGCCTGCTTAGGACGGCGATCTTGGGAGGTAAACCCTTGGGCCGAGAGGCGGTTGCCGCCTTCTACGCGCCGTCACCCTCAGACTTGGTTCGAGGGCCCATCGCGCCGCCAAGGCTAGGGCGTGAGCAGGTGTGCGCCTGCCGCCATGCGTCGCCCAACACGCGCCAGCCTTTAACAGGTGCGATGCGGAAGGTCGGGCCCTCGGACCAAGTCCGAGGCTGACGCCCTTGTTTGCTATTCCGTAGGCTTACCCCACCCGCACGACATAGTCGCGCGGGTCGGAGAAGCCCAGCAGGGTGCGGGCGCGCTCCTCCAGCAGATCGGCGCTGATGTGTTCGTCGCGGAGGAGATAGGCGCGGGCCTCCAGGTCCTTGCGGACCGCGCGGATGCGGTTCAGCTCGGCGGTCTTGGACGCCAGGGTGGCCACTCGCTCGGACTGGGCCAGCACGCCCCGCTCGCCCGTCAACGCATGCAGCCCGAAATAGAAGATCAGGAAGGCCAGCAGCGCGGTTGGGGCGAAGGGACGGATGCGGGTGAACATGGGAAGCGATCCTCGGGCACTTGCGGACGCATTCGACGTCCGGTGGGCGACTGAGACCGTTCTTTCACAAGAGGTTTAACGCCCGGTTGCCGGTTAACCTTACCTGTGAGGTTTCGAGCCCCCTGCGGTCAGCTCCGCAGGAAGGAGGCCCCGGCGTAGGCCGCCTGGTCGTCCAGCATCTCCTCGATCCGCAGCAGCTGGTTGTACTTGGCGGTGCGGTCCGAGCGGCTGAGCGAGCCCGTCTTGATCTGCCCGCAGTTGGTGGCCACCGCCAGGTCGGCGATGGTGCTGTCCTCCGTCTCGCCCGAACGGTGGCTCATCACCGCCGTGTAGGCGGAGCGGTGCGCCATATCCACCGCATCCAGAGTCTCGCTCAAGGTCCCGATCTGATTGACCTTGACCAGGATCGAATTGGCCAGGCCGCGCTCGATCCCCTCCGCCAGTCGGACCGGATTGGTCACGAACAGGTCGTCGCCCACGAGCTGGATCCGCTCTCCCAGGGCCGCGGTCAGCTGCGCCCAGCCGTCGAAGTCGTCCTCCGAACAGCCGTCCTCGATCGAGACGATGGGGAAACGCGACGCCAGGCCGGAAAGGTAGTCGACCATGCCCGCGGGATCGAGCGACTTGCCCTCCCCACCCATCTGGTAGCGGCCGTTCTGGAAGAACTCGGTCGCCGCCACGTCCAACGCCAGGTGGAAGTCTTCACCCGCCCGGTAGCCCGCCGCCTCACCCGCCTTCATGATGAAGCTCAAGGCTTCGTCGGCGCTGGCCAGATTGGGCGCGAAGCCGCCCTCGTCCCCGACGTTGGTGTTGTGGCCGGCGTCCTTCAGCCCCTTCCGCAGCGAGGCGAAGATCTCCGCCCCCATGCGCAAGGCGTCCGAAAAGGTGTCCGCCCCCGTAGGCATGACCATGAACTCCTGGATGTCGATCGGATTGTCGGCATGGGCGCCGCCGTTGATGATGTTCATCATGGGCGTGGGCAGCACGCGCGCCGACACCCCGCCCACATATTTGTAGAGCGGCAACCCTGCGCTCTGGGCCGCCGCCTTGGCCGTGGCCAGCGAGACGCCCAGGATGGCGTTGGCGCCGAGCCGACCCTTGTTGGGCGTGCCGTCCAGTTCGATCAGCACCCGGTCCAGCCGGCGCTGGTCCTCCGCCGTCATGCCGGACAGGGCGTCGAAGATCTCGCCGTTCACCGCATCCACGGCCTGGCGCACGCCCTTGCCACCGTACCGCCCCCCATCGCCGTCCCGCTTCTCCACCGCCTCGTGCGCCCCGGTCGAGGCGCCCGAAGGCACGGCCGCCCGGCCGCTGGCGCCGTCCTCCAGCACCACATCCACCTCCACCGTGGGATTGCCGCGGCTGTCGAGGATCTCGCGAGCGGTGATGTCGACGATGTCGGTCATGGAAGGGTCCAGGCTGCGGGGCGGCGGAGGCTTAGCCCGTCGCTCCGCCGATGGGCAACCGGCGGCGTTCCCGCTCCAGGAGAGTCGGGGAGGACACTTTCCGGTCGCAGAAGCGTTCTAGGCGCATCCCGTCCATATCGAGGCTCCCTTCTTGTCCGAAACGACTCCCTGCCCGCGCGCCCTGGCCAAGGCGCTCACGCGGCACCGCACGCCCTCCACCCCCCGCGCGCTCTTCGAGATGGCGGTGACCCTGATCCCCTTCGCCGTTTTCTGGACCGCGGCCCTGGTCTGCGCTCAGCGCGGCTGGTGGACGGGGCTGCTGTTCACCGTGCCGGCCGCCGGATTCCTCACCCGCATTTTCCTGATCCAGCATGACTGCGGCCACGGTGCCTTTTTCCCGTCCAAGGCCGCAAACGACTGGACCGGGCGCGTGCTGGGCGTCGTGACCCTGACCCCCTACGCCTACTGGCGCCAGACCCACGCCATCCACCACGCCACATCCGGGCACCTGGACCGGCGCATCGCGGGCGGGATCGACACCTTCACCATCGAGGAATACCGCGCCATGACGCCCGGGCGGCGCTGGCTGTACCGCGCCTACCGGCACCCGATCACCCAGTTCGCCTTCGGTCCGGCCTTTGTTTTCTTCGTGCAGCACCGTGTTCCGGTGGATTTGATGCACGCCGGCTGGCGTCCCTGGGCCAGCGCCATGGCCACCAACCTCGCCGTCGCCGGCGTCTTCTTCACCTTCGGGTCCTGGCTGGGCTGGGGGGCGTTCCTGTTGGTGCACTTGCTCACGGTAGCCATGGCCGCTTCGCTGGGCGTGTGGCTTTTCTATGTGCAGCACCAGTTCGAGGAGAGCCACTGGTCGCGCCAAGGCCGCTGGCAAAGGGACGAAGCCGCCCTGCACGGCAGCTCCTACTACGACCTGCCCGCGCCGCTGCGCTGGCTCACCGCCAACATCGGCGTGCACCACGTACACCACGTCGACAGCCGGGTTCCCTTCTACCGGCTGGGCGAGGTGCTCAAGGAACAGCCGGAGCTGAAGACCATCGGCCGGCTCACCATCCCGGAAAGCTTCCGCTGCGTGAAGCTGGCGCTGTGGGACGAGCGTCGCGAGCGGATGGTGTCCTTCCGCGAGGCCGCCGCCTAAGTCCGGCGCTCACGGCCAGACAGACAGAAGCGCGCGGGCCTGGGCCCGCGCGCTTCTTCGGTCCGGAGGTGAGGCCTGAGCCTCAGTCTTCCTTCGGAGTCATCACCTGCCGGCCTTTGTACATGCCGGTCTTGAGATCGATGTGGTGCGGCGGCGCAGCTCGCCCGTGTCCTTGTCCTCGACAAAGGAGTTGGCTTCGAGCGCGTGGTGGCTGCGGCGCATGTTGCGCTTCGAGGGCGAGGTTTTTCGCTTGGGAACGGCCATGGAACGGGCTCTTCGAAGAGGGGCTTTGAACGCAAGCGGCGGCTCCGAACCGAGGATCGGGCCGCCGTGTCAGAGCGCGCTTATGCCCGAGGCGCCCCGCCCGCGCAAGCCGTGCTGGACCAGGCCAGCTGTCCCGAGCCGGTCGCAGGAGGCGGGCGGAGTCGATCCTCCTGCCTGCCGACTATGAACAGCGCGATCACGGCCGCCACGGCGACCAGGGCGTAGGCGATCCATAGGAGTTTAACGGCACCGCGCCGCTCCGGCCGCCCCGCCCATTTCGCGCTCAGCTCCCGCAGAGGCAGGACGCCCGCCATGAGCAAGAACAGGACGGAAAGGATCTGCTCGTCCATTCAGCTATCCAGACCAAGCCTCCGTTGTAGGTCTATCGAGTGAGGAAGTCTCGCCAGCAGCGCGGAGCCTGTTCTCGTGCCGGGGAGCGGCCCGCGGCCTTGAAGCCAAAGCAAACGCGGCTCGCCCGCCGTCCATTCAGCGATCACACCAACCGGCTCTGCGTCTTGGCCGCAGCGATGAAGCTGGCGAAGAGCGGGTGAGGCGCGAAGGGGCGGCTCTTCAGCTCCGGGTGGTACTGGACGCCGACGAACCAGGGGTGGTCGGGCCGCTCAGCGATCTCGGGCAGGACCCCGTCGGGGCTCATGCCGGTCAGGCGCAACCCGGCGGACTCCAGCGCCTCCTTGTAGCCGATATTGACCTCGTAGCGGTGCCGGTGCCGCTCCGTGATGGTGGTGGACCCATAGGCCTCCGCCACCCGCGAATCGGGCGTCAGCACGGCGTCATAGGCGCCCAGCCGCATGGTACCCCCTTTGTCGTCGCCCTCGCGCCGCGTCTCCAGTTGATTGCCGCGCACCCACTCGGTGAGCAGGCCCACCACAGGCTCCCGCGTCGGGCCGAACTCGGTGGAGGAGGCGCCCACCACCCCGGCGGTGCGGGCCGCGTCGATCACCGCCATCTGCATGCCGAAACAGATGCCGAAGAAGGGAACCCGACGTTCGCGCGCGAATCGGACCGCGCCGATCTTGCCCTCCGCACCGCGGGCGCCGAAGCCGCCCGGCACCAGCACGCCGTGCGCATTCTCCAGCCGCGTGATCGCCTCGCCGTTCTCGAACGCCTCCGCCTCGACCCAGTCGAGCTCGACCGACACGTCGTTGGCGAGGCCGCCGTGGTGCAGCGCCTCGACCAGCGACTTATAGGCGTCCTTGAGCCCGGTGTACTTGCCCACCACGGCGATGGTCACCGCTCCGTCCGGATGACGCAGCCGCTGGTCGATCGCCTCCCAGCGGGACAGGTCGGGCGCCGGCGCGTCGGTGATGCCGAACACGTCCAGCACCTCCCGATCCAAGCCCTCCTGGTGGTAGTTGAGCGGCACCGCATAGATGCCGTGGACGTCGATGGCCTGGATCACCGCGGTGGGCCGCACGTTGCAGAACAGGGCGATCTTGCGCCGCTCGTCCGGCGGGATCGGCTGCTCGCAGCGGCACAGCAGGATGTCCGGCTGGATGCCGATGGCGCGCAGCTCGCGCACGCTGTGTTGCGTAGGCTTGGTCTTCATCTCCCCGGCCGTTTTCACGAACGGCAGCAGGGTGAGGTGGACGAAGCAGCTGTCGCCGCGGGGCAGCTCCTGCCCCAGTTGGCGGATCGCCTCGAAGAAGGGCAGGCCCTCGATGTCGCCCACGGTGCCGCCGATCTCGACCAGCACGAAGTCGACCGCCCTGCCCTCCTCGTCCAATGCGGGTGAGAGCACGAAGCGTTTGATCTCGTCGGTGACGTGGGGAATCACCTGGACGGTGGCGCCCAGATAGTCGCCCCGGCGCTCCTTCTCGATGATGGTCTTGTAGATCTGGCCGGTGGTGACGTTGTCCGAGCGTGAGGCGCTGACCCCCGTGAACCGCTCATAGTGGCCGAGATCGAGATCGGTCTCGGCTCCGTCGTCGGTGACGAACACCTCCCGTGCTGCGTCGGGCTCATCGTGCCCGGATCGACGTTCAGATAGGGGTCGAGCTTGCGCAGCCGCACGCGGTAGCCGCGCGCCTGCAGCAAGGCGCCCAGCGCCGCGGAGGCCAGCCCCTTGCCCAGCGAGGAGACCACGCCGCCGGTGATGAAGACGTAACGCGTCCTGATCGGAGACATGGGGACTCAGTATGAGGGGAGATTCGGCCGGCGCGAAGGCCGAATCGACGGGGCTACGGGGCGGGCGGTGTTTCAGCCGGCGGCGGCGGGGCGGCGGGCTCCGCCGGCGCAGGCGCGGGCGTCGTCTCGGCCGGCGCGGCCGCAGCCGGTGCGGGGGCCGCGGCTGCTGGCGCGGCTTGGGGGCTGCGGGCCGGCTGCGCGGCGGCGGGGCGGTGCGGGTCACGGGGGCGGGGGTCCCCACCGTCGCGGCCGCCGCCGGCGCACGCACGGTGGGCAGGGGCGCCCCCAAGGGCGACGGAGGAGCGGGCGCCGGGCAGCGCCGGCGCGACCCCGCCGGGCACGGGCGCGACCATCCCCCCCGGGACGGGCGCGGCGCCCGTCGCCGGCGCCGCGCTCCGCGGCCCCAAGGCGTCCAGGTCGATGCGGCCGACGGAGGTGCGATCGGTCACCGATCCGCCGTCGCGATTGGCGGCGTGCAGCAGGGTGAGGCTGAGGCAGAGCACGAAGAACAGCCCGCCAGCGATGGAGGTCGTGCGCGTGAGCAGGTCCGAGGCGCCTCGCGCGGTCACCAGGCCGCCGCCCCCACCGCCGCCCATGCCCAACGCGCCGCCTTCCGACCGCTGAAGCAGGATCACGCCGGTCAGCACCAGGGCCACCAGGACTTCGACAACGAGCAGCAGGTTCAGCAGGAATTGCATGGGGAGCGATGTGGGGAGGGCCGGCGACGGCGGAAAGTGGGCCCTGTATCAGCCCCCGCTCCGCTTCGCCACCTGTCCCGCCACAGGGATCAGGCCCAGCCCGCCTCGACGATCGGCAGAAAATCGGTCGCGCGCAGCGAGGCCCCGCCCACCAGCGCTCCATCCACGTCCGGCAAGGCCAGGATCTCGCGCGCATTGGCCGCCTTCACCGAGCCGCCGTAAAGGATCGGGATGGTCTCTCCATGCGCTCCGAAGCGCGCGGTGAGCGCCGTCCGGATCGCCGCGTGCACCTCGGCGATCTGCTCGGACGTGGGCGTGCGCCCCGTGCCGATCGCCCACACCGGCTCATAGGCCAAGGCGAACGCGCGCCCGTTCAGCGCATCGGGCAGCGACGTCGCCAGCTGCCGGCCCACCACCGCCAGCGCCTGGCCGTCCTCGCGCTCGTCCAGCGTCTCTCCCACGCAGACGATCGGCTCCAGCTCCGCCCGCAGCGCGCCCTCCACCTTGGCCGCCACCGCCGGATCGCTCTCGCGATAGCTGGCCCGTCGCTCCGAATGTCCCAGGATCACCAGGCTCGCTCCAGCGTCGCGCAGCATCTCGGCCGAGACGTCCCCGGTGCACGCGCCCTGCGGCTCCGCGTGGGCGTCCTGCCCGCCCACCAGCACGCCCGTGCCGGCGAGGGCCTCCGCCAGCCGGTGCACAAGCGTGGCCGGCGGGCAGATCGCCACCCGGGGCGGCGGCTCCGCTCCGTCCGCCTGCCGACGCGCCACCGCGGCCGCCACGGCCCGGGCTTCGCTCAGCGCCGAGGCCGTGCCGTGCATCTTCCAATTGCCCGCGATCAAGCGCCGCCCGCCCTCCACCATCGTCCATCCTTGCTTCGTTCCGGAGCGGTCTTCTATACGGCACCCGGCTCCCCGCCACCCCCGACGCCAGATCCGCCCCAAGACCCGCCCCAAGCCCAGGACAGCCTCACCCCATGCTCGCCCGCATCCGCGCCTTTGCGAAGTCCTGGGTCGCCCTCCTGCTGCTCGGCCTCCTGATCGTCAGCTTCGCCATCTTCGGCATCACCGACGTCTTCCGGCCCGCCCGGGGCGACTGGGTGGTCCAGGCCGGCTCCCGCACGGTTAGCGCGACCGAATTCAAGTCGGCGTTCGACGGCTACCGCGAGCAAGCCGCGCAGCAGACCGGACGTCCCATCCCGGTCGACGAGGCGGTCGAGCAAGGCTTGCACACCCGCCTCCTGGACCAGCTCGCCTCCGGCCAGGCTTTCGCCGAACTGCTCACCCGAATGGGGCTGCGCCCGGCCGACCAGCTGGTCACCCAGCAGCTGCGCCAATACCAGGGCTTCTTCAGCCCCGTCACCGGGCAGTTCGACCGGGAGACCTATCTCGCCCAACTAGCCCAGAACGGCCTAACCGCCGAGCGCTTCGAATCGGAGCTGCGCGACGGGGTGGCCCAGCAGCATTTCGTGACCGGGGTGGCCGCCGGCCTGCAGGCGCCGCGAGCCTTCGGAGCGGCCGCCGCGGCCTATGAAAGCGAACTTCGCGACGTGTCCCTGGCCCTGATCCATCCGGGCCTGGCGGAACGCCCCGCCCCGCCCACCGACGCCCAGCTGAACGCCTTCCTGCGCGAGAACGCCGCGGCCCTGCGCCGGCCCGAGCTGCGCGCGCTCACCGTGGTCCGCTTCAACGCCGCGGACCTCGCCCGCACCGCTGTGGTGGACCCGGCCGAGGTGCAGCGCCAATTCGAGTTCCGCCGTGAAAGCTTGTCTCAGCCCGAACGTCGCAGCTTCGTCCAGGTCCCCGCTCCGGACCAAGGCGCAGCCGCCCAGGTCGCCGCCCGGCTCCGCGCCGGCGAGGACCCCGCGGCCGTGGCCCGCTCCATCCAGCGCGACCCGGTGCCCTTCAACAACACGCCTCGGACGGCCGTGACCGATCCAGGCTTGGCCCAAGCCGCCTTCAGCCTCCCCGTTGGCGGGGTCAGCGCCCCCGTTCAGGGCCGACTGGGATGGTCGGTGGTCAAGGTCCTGGGGGTCACGCCCGCCGTTCCCGCCGTCCTGGAGGCGGTGCGCCCGCAGATCGAGGCCGAACTGCGGGCCGCGGCGGCCGAAGAGCAGGTCGACGCCGCCGTTCAACGTTACGAAGCCGCTCACTCGGCCGGAGCCAATCTGGTGGAGGCGGCGCGGCAGGCGGGCGTGCCCGCCCTATCGCTCGCGCCCTTGAGCCAGGACGGCCGCAGCAACACCGGCCCCCAGATCGCGTTGGAGCCTGCGCTGCTCCAACTCGCGTTCGAAACCGCCCAGGGCGCGGAAACCGACATCCAGGAGCTCGGCCCAGGCCAATACGCCGCCCTGCGCGTGGACCGCGTGATCCCCCCGGCCCTGCCCACCCTCCAGGAGGTCCGCGAGCCCCTCACCAACGCCTGGCTGGCGCGCGAGCTGCGCAACCGCGTCCAGGCCCGCGCTCAGGCGCTGGCCGGAACCGTGCGTGGAGGCGGTACGCTGGAGGCCGCAGCCCGCGCGATCGAGGCCCCGTTCACCCGGCTGGCTGGCGTGTCGCGCGCAGCCGGAGCCGAGGCCCCGCCCGAGGTCGTGGGCCGCACCTTCACCAGCAAGCCCGGCGAGGTGTTCGTGACCGAGTTCATCAACACGCCCAATGGCCCGCTGGGCGTGGGCGTGGGCCGTGTCGACGCGGTCCGCTTCCCGCCCGCGCCCCAGATGGCCGCCACCATCGCGCCTCGCCGCCAGGGGCTGTCGCAGGAGCTGCTCCAGGGTTTCTCCGACATGCTCCAGAGCGCCGTGCGCCAGGGGCTCAAGGTGCGCGTCAATACCGAGCGCGCGCTCGCAGCCCTGGGCGTCGATCCCGCAACCGTGGCGGGCCCGGGCGGTCGAGGCGGCGCGGGCGCCCCGGCGCAGGGCGGACCCGCCGCCCGGTGAACCTGGAGCCCGGCTTCGAGTCCTTTGCGGCGGTCCATGCGGGGGGACGGCCGCAGGTCGTCTGGACCCGGCTGGTCGACGATCTCGAGACGCCGGTCTCCGCCTTCCTCAAGCTCGCGGCGGACCGGCCCTACGTCTGTCTCCTCGAGTCGGTGGAAGGGGGCGCCTTCCGGGGCCGCTACTCCATCCTGACGCTTGAGCCGGACCTCGTGTGGCGTTGCCGGGGTGAGCGCGCCGAGATCAGCCGGAGCGTCGACCTGGAGTCCGGTCGCTTCCAGCCCGAGCCCGAGGGCGCGCTGCAATCGCTCAAGCGCCTGGAGCGCGAGTCGCGCATCGCCCTGCCCGCAGGGCTTCCGCCCATGGCCGCGGGTCTTTTCGGCGCGGTCGGCTATGACATGGCGCGGCTGGTGGAACGCCTCCCGGAACCCAAGGCCGACCCCCTGGACCTGCCGGACGCCGTCCTGACCCGTCCCGGCGTGGTGGCCGTCTTCGATGCGCTGAAGCAGGAGATCGTGGTGGTGGCGCCCGTGCGCCCGGCTGGTGAAACCGCCCAGGCCGCCTGGGCCGGCGCCGTGGCCCGGATCCTCGCCGTCCGCGACGCCCTGGCGACCGGCTCGGTTGCGCGCAGGGAGGGCCAGCCTCTGCCCGTCGTCTTTGAAAGCAACACTTCGCGCCCGGCCTTCATCGCCGCCGTAGAGCGGGCCAAGCGCTATATCGAGGCCGGGGACGCCTTTCAGGTGGTTCCCAGCCAGCGGTTCAGCGCACCCCTGGCCTGGCCTTCCCACGCCTTTTACCGCGCGCTGCGCCGCCTGAACCCCTCGCCCTACCTCTTCCATCTGGACCTGGGCGGGTTTCAGCTGGCCGGCTCCAGCCCGGAGATCCTGGTTCGCCTGCGCGACGGGCGGGTCGCCATCCGCCCTCTGGCCGGAACCCGCCGTCGCGGCGCCACGCCCGAGGAGGACGTCGCGCTTGAGCACGAACTCCTGGCCGACCCCAAGGAACGCGCCGAACACCTCATGCTGGTCGACCTCGGCCGAAACGACGTGGGCCGGTTCGCCAAGCCCGGCTCGGTTCGCGTGACCCAGAGCTTCTCCGTCGAGCGCTACAGCCACGTGATGCACATCGTCAGCCATGTGGAGGGCGAAGCGCTTGAGCAGGTGGACCCCATCGACCTGCTCCTGGGTGCGCTCCCCGCCGGAACCCTGTCCGGGGCCCCCAAGATCCGCGCCATGGAGATCATCCACGAACTGGAGCCCGCCAAGCGCGGCCTGGCCTACGCCGGCGCCGCAGGCTGGATTTCCTGCGAAGGCCAGGTGGACATGTGCATCCTGCTCCGCACCGCGCTCATCAAGGACGGCCTCATGCACGTGCAGGCCGGCGCCGGGGTGGTGGCCGACAGCGACCCGCAGGCGGAGTTCGAGGAAACCCTGCACAAGTCGAACGCCCTGCGCCGCGCCGCCGAGGAGGCTTGGCGTTTCGCTTGAGGTGCGGGTTGCCTCCGGCGGCCGCCTCGTTCATTCGCCCAAGCGCCTCCCGGCCCTTCGCCGCTGACATTTCGCGGTCGGGTGGAGAAAACCGGAAGCCAACCCACATGGCTGGGCCCGGGTCCATGATGAGCGCGGCTGGTGGAGAGGAGTTCAGCTTGAGCGACGCGACGCCGACCATGACCAGTTCCCTCGACGCCCCGCAGCCCCCGACGGCGCAGGGCCGCCTGTCCGCTCGGACCCACGGCTCCTCGAACGCGCCCGTCCTGCTGATCGACAACTATGACAGCTTCACCTGGAACCTCGTCCACCACCTGGCCGAGCTCGGGGTGGACAGCGAGGTGGTGCGCAACGACGCCCTGACCGCCGCCGAAGCCCTGGCCCGCCATCCCGCCGCGGTGGTCATCTCCCCAGGCCCGTGCGCGCCCGATCAGGCGGGGATCTGCCTTGAACTCCTGGCCCGCGCGCCCGACGATCTTCCCATCCTGGGCGTCTGCCTGGGCCATCAGGCCATGGGCCAGGCTTTCGGAGGCCGCGTGGTTCGCGCCAAGACGCTGATGCACGGCAAGATCAGCCCGATCCACCACCAGGGCGCGTCCGTCTTCGCCAGCCTTCCGGACGGCTTTCCCGCCACGCGCTACCACAGCCTCGCCGTCGAGCGGGACACGCTTCCCGAGGAACTGGAGGTCACCGCCTGGACGGACGACGGCGAGATCATGGGCCTCCGACACCGCCACCGCCCTCTCCACGGCGTCCAGTTCCACCCCGAGTCCATCGCCACCCCCGACGGTCTGACTCTGCTGGCCAACTTCCTGCATCTGGCCGCAGTACGGCGAACCCCGAGCGCAGCGTGAGGACCAAGGACGCGCGAACTTCCGCCGAAGCAGGGCTTCAGCCTCCCCTCGCCTGTTGCAGAACCTGGGCGCCAGCTCCCGGCGCCTGCAGGGGAAGCTCCCGCACCCCCGCTTCGCTGCGACGGCGGAGGACACCATGAGCGCGGCTTTCAAACCGCTGCTGGCCCAGCTCGCCGAGGGCCAGACCCTGTCCGACGCTGAGGCGGCCGTCTTCTTCACCGCCTGCCTCCGCGGCGAGGCCACTCCCGCCCAGATCGGCGCGGCCGTGACCGCCATGCGCATGCGCGGCGAAACCGTGGGCGAGATCGCCGCCTGCGCTCGCGCGCTCCGCGCCGAGGCGCTGACCCTCGACCATCCTTACGAGGTGGTCGACACCTGCGGCACGGGCGGCGACGGCCTGCACACGCTCAACATCTCAACTGCGGCGGCCCTGGTGGCGGCCGGAGCCGGCGCAAAGGTCGCCAAACACGGCAATCGCGCCATCAGCTCCCGTTCCGGCTCCTCCGACGTCCTGGCCGCGCTGGGCGTCAACCTCGCGGCCAGTCCGGAACAGTGCCGTCGCGCGCTCGACACAGCCGGCGTGTGCTTCCTCTTCGCCCCGGCCCACCACCGCGCCATGGCTCATGTCACGCCGGTTCGGGCTGAGCTCGGCTTTCGCACCGTGTTCAACCTCCTGGGTCCGCTGTCCAATCCGGCGGGCGCGCGCCGTCAGGTGTTGGGGGTCTACGATCCACGCCTGCTGGATCCGCTGGCTCGGGTGCTGGGCCTGCTGGGCGCAGAACGCGCCTGGGTCGTTCACGGCGAGGGGCTGGACGAGATGACGGTCAGCGGCCCCACGGAGGTGGTGGAATGGCGCAACGGCGGCGTGCGCCGCTTCACCGTCACCCCCGAAGCCGTGGGCCTGCCCCGCTCGCCCACGGACGCCCTGCGCGGCGGCTCGCCCGAGGAGAACGCCTTGGCCCTTCGCGCTCTTCTGGAGGGCCGGCCCGGCGCTTATCGCGACGTGGTCGTCCTGAACGCCGCCGCCGCCCTGCTCCTGGCCGAGGTGGTGGAAACCTTGCGTGAAGGCGTTGAGCGCGCCGCGGCCGCCATCGACCAAGGCCGCGCCCGCGCCGCCCTGGACGAGCTCGTGGAGGCCACCGGTGGCTGACGTCCTCGCTCGCATCGCCGCCTACAAGCGCGAGGAGGTCGAGGCCCGCAAGCGGGTCTCTCCCCAGGCCGCCACCCAATCCCGCGCGCGGGACATGGATCCCCCGCGGGGCTTCGCCACCGCCCTGGCCTCCGGCGCCCGCACGGGTCCCGCGCTGATCGCCGAGATCAAGAAGGCCAGTCCGTCGAAGGGCGTGATTCGCCCCGACTTCGACCCGCAAGCGCTCGCCCGGAGCTATGCGGCAGGCGGCGCGACCTGCTTGTCGATCTTGACCGACACCCCGAGCTTCCAGGGCGACGACGTCTACCTCGCGATGGCCCGGAACGCCGTTCGCCTTCCCTGCCTTCGCAAGGACTTCCTGGTCGACCCCTGGCAGGTCGCCGAGTCCCGAGCGCTCGGCGCCGACGCCATCCTGGTGATCCTGGCCATGGTCGACGACGCCCTCGCCCGCGAGCTTCTGGCCCAAGCGGCGGACTGGGGCATGGACGCCCTGGTCGAGGTTCATGACGAAGCGGAGATGGAACGCGCGGCGGCGCTGGGGGCGACCCTGGTCGGGATCAACAACCGCGACCTCCGAAGCTTCCAGGTCGATCTGGCTGTGACCGAACATCTGGCCCCCGCCGCGCCCGCCCGAGCCTTGCTCGTGTCCGAGAGCGGCGTCTTCACGCCCGCTGACGTCGCCCGGGTCGCCCGGGCCGGCGCTTCCGCCATCCTGGTGGGCGAGAGCTTGATGCGTCAGGCCGATGTGGAGCAGGCCACGCGCACCCTGCTAGGCGGCGTTGAAGCTAAGCTGTAAGTCCCTCTCTCCAGATCCTCGGCCATAGCGGCTGCAGGTGGGCTTGGCGCGCGCAGCAAGTCCGATAACAAGCGCGCTTCCCTCACGGCGAGCAGCCGACCTTTTGCTGGACCGCTCGGACCTGGCGGTCAGCGCTCGATCACAACCGTGAGCAGCTTGGCCTCGGCCGCCCACGCACGTCCATGACGATCGAGCGCTCGCGCCGATCGAAAGCCGCCGGAGGTGTCGCCGGGCTGTCAAGAAAGCGTAGCCGCGAGGTCATCCAACCGCGCTCCACCTGTCATGGACGCCAGCTAGACCCGACGTCGGCGAGGGTTTCCGGGCGGCGACAGGGAGTCGGCCGCCCTGTCGCCGGACTGGGGAGAGCGACATGGTGGAACGGATCAAGACTTCTCGGCTGGGCATGCCGGGTGGATGGCTGCTGGCCGCGGTGGCCGCGGGCAGCATGGGGTTGGCGGCCTGCGACGGCGGCGCCGCCCAGGTTGCGTCGCCCGGCGAAGGAGGCTTTCCGCCCACGCCGCCAGCTCTCCCCGCTCCCCCCGCCCCTCCCGCCCCGCCGGCTCCGGGCGCCACGGTGGCGGCGCCGGCCGGCAGCTGCGTGGCCGGAACCCTGGACGTCGGGCTGGTGAACGTGCCGGGCGGGCAGCAGCGCGTGTGTCAGCTGTCCGGAACCATCACGGGCGCCTTGCAGCTGCCGAACACGGCCGGGGTGGTCTATTCGATGAGCGGCCGGGTCAGCGTGGGCGCGGACGTCGGAGGCGACGGCGCCCGGCCCGGCGGCGCCTCCGCCCAGTTGGTGGTGGCGCCCGGCGTGCGCATCTTCGGTTCGTCCGGGGCCGACTTCCTGGTCGTGCAGCGGGGCTCGACCCTCAGCGCCATCGGCAGCGTGAACTCGCCCATCGTCTTCACGAGCCGGCAGGACATCGAAGGGACGGACACGCCTCAGTCGATCGGCCAGTTCGGCGGACTGGTGTTGCTGGGCCGAGCGCCGATCAACAGCTGTCCGGCGGCCACGCCGGGCGGCACGGCCAACTGCGAAGCGCAGGTCGAGGGCACGAACGCCTTTTACGGCGGGGCGACCGTCAATGATTCGAGCGGTTCGCTGGTCTATGTCCAGGTCAAGTACGCGGGCTTCGAGGTGGCGCCCAACAACGAGCTGAACGGCATCACCCTGGCGGGGGTGGGCTCCGGCACCCGGGTGGAGAACATCCAGGTCCATAACGGCTCCGACGACGGGGTGGAGCTGTTCGGCGGCACGGTGAACCTGCGCAACGTGGCGGTCACGGGCGCCGACGACGACAGCATCGACTGGGACACCGGCTACGCCGGCGGCATCCAGTTCCTCCTGGTGGTGCAGCGTCCGGAAGGCGGCGACCATGCCCTCGAACTCAGCAGCGGGGCGTCCAACAACGACCGCGAGCCCCGCTCGCGCGGAACGATCGCCAACTTCACCCTGGTGACGCGCAACAACGCCGGCGCCCAGGCCTGGGTCCTGAACCAGGGCACGGACGGGAACTTCGTCAACGGGGTGGTGACGGGCAAGCCGGTCTGCCTGGACATCGACAACAACGCCACCGTGGCGGCTGCCCCGACGTTCAACTCCCTGTTCTTCAGCTGCGCGACCGCCTTCCGCGACCTTCCCGACGGGACGGACACGGTGACCGCGGCCCAGATCGCCGGGCTGTTCAACGCGGGCGCGAACAACGTCTCCAACGGGGTCAACAGTCTGCAGAACGTCTTCATCAACGGAACCAACGAAAGCGGCCGCCCCGCGTCGGACGCCGCGAGGATCTCCGGGAACGCCTTCTTCCAGAGCGTCAACTTCATCGGCGCCGTGCCGGACGCGGCGGACGCCCGCTTCCGGGGATGGACGTGCAGCCTCTACGCCGGTGGGCCGGCCTGCTGAGCCGAAGGGCTCAGCACGGCAAGCGCTCCCGCCTCCTCCTTCCGACCTGACCTGCGAACCTCCGGCCCAAGGCTGAACTGATGCGAACGCTTTCAATGACGCTGGGCGGCGTCCTGCTCGCCACCACGGCGTTGATCACCCCAGCCGTGGCCTGGAGTCAGACGACCGGAGGTCCCGCGGGACAAGCCGGCTCTCCCGCGAGCCCGCCTGCCGGAGCGGGCGCCCAGACGGGCGCGCCCACGCCGGTGGTCGGCGATCCCTCGACTCAGCAGGACGCGGCTGAGGCGGAGCTGCCCGGTGCGGACGATCCCGGTGAGGAGGAAGTCGAGGTGGAGGCGGTGGTGGTCACCGGCAATCTGCCGCTGGTGATCCGGGAGACCACGGAGGTGGCCTCCGTCCTGACCGCCGACGACCTGGCCCGCCAAGGCGACGACACGGCCGCCGACGCCCTCACCCGGGTCACGGGCCTGAGCCTGGTCGGCGGACGGTTCGTCTATGTTCGCGGACTGGGAGAGCGCTACTCCTCCGCGCTTCTGAACGGCTCCCCCCTGCCCAGCCCCGAGCCGCTACAACGGGTGGTGCCGCTGGACCTGTTTCCCAGCAGCATCCTGGCCAACGTCCTGGTCCAGAAGACCTATTCGCCCCAGTTCTCGGGCGAGTTCGGCGGGGGCGTCATCGCGCTCACCACCACCTCCGTGCCGACCCGGCCCTTTCTGTCGCTGGCAGTCAGCATCGGGGGGAACACGGAGACCACGGGCAAGGAAGGTCTGGGCTACTATGGCGGCGATTACGACTGGACCGGGTTCGACGACGGCACGCGCGACCAGCCCGACGAGCTGAAGCTGGCCCAGCGCACCGGCCAGCGGATCAACAGCTCGAACTTCAGCAGCGCCCAGCTCGCCACCATCGGCCGCAGCTTCGTCAACGCGCCGTTGAACCTGCTGCAGAAGATCGAGGTTGATCCGAACCTGGGCTTCGACCTCTCGGCCGGAACCAGCGCGGACCTGGGATGGGGACGGGCGGGCGTGGTCGCCGTTCTGGGCTATGACAACAGTTGGCAAACGCGCCGCGGCGTTCAGCAGGAGGGGACCCTGGACCAGGGCCGGTTGCTGCCGATCACCGACTACGACTTCACCTCCACCCAAAACAATGTGGACGTGAACGCGCTTGTGGGCTTCGGGCTGGAGTGGGGCGAGCACGAACTGCGCTTCACCAACCTGTTCGTGAGGAGCACTCAGAAGGAAGCGCGGATCCGCCAAGGCGTGGACAGCCGCTTCAGCTCCAATGTGATCCGCGACGACTTCACCGAATGGTTCGCGCGCACCCTGGTCAACCATCAGCTCACGGGCGAGCATCGCCTGGGCGAGCTGGATCTCGAATGGCGCGCCGCCTACGCCAAGGCGTCACGCGACAGCCCCTACGAAAAGCACATCCGCTTCGAGCTGGATCCGTCCGACAATCGGTTCCGCACCGATGCGCGCCGGCAGCAGAACCGCACCCGGTTCAGCGAGATCGAAGACCAGGTGCTGAGCGCGGGCGTGGATGCGAGCTACCCGCTGGAGTTCGCGGGCGATCGCGAAGTCACCCTGTCGGCCGGTTACGCCTATCTCGACAACGACCGGAACTTCGAGCTCCGCGACTTCCGCTTCGAGGCCCCGACCGGCTTGACCCGCAATCAACAGCTGCAGCGGCCGGACTTCTTCTTCTCCGATTTCAACCTGGGCCCGAACGGGCTCCAGCTGGTGGAGACCACGGGCTCGGAAGGCGCGGCCGCCTATGACGCCGAGCTGGAGGTCCATGCCGTTTACGGCGCAGCCGAGATCGAGCTCGGCGAGGCTCTGAGGGGGTCCGTCGGGCTGCGCCTTGAAGACGGGCGGCAGTCGGTGCGGCCCTTCGACCTGTTCGGCGGAACCCCCCCGCCCACGCCGGAGCCCCGCGAGGAGCGGTACGTCCTGCCCGCGGCCACCGGGACCTACATCTTCGCCGACGGCGACATGCAGCTGCGGGCCGGGGCGTCCATGACCATCGCCCGGCCGCAGTTCCGGGAGTTGGCCCCCTCGCAGTTCATCGACCCGGAGAACGACCGGATCTTCATCGGCAACCCCTTCCTGGTGGACTCCGAGCTGCTGAACCTGGACGCGCGCTATGAGTGGTATTTCGCCTCCGGACAGTTCCTCACGGCCGGCCTGTTCCACAAGGACATCGAACGCCCCGTGGAGGTCATCGTCAACGAGGCCGGCTCCGAGCTGCAGACCAGCTTCATCAATGCGCCGCGCGCGGTCCTCTACGGGGCCGAGTTCGAGGTGCGAAAGCTGACGCGCCTGTTCCAGAGCGTGCCCTTTTTCGCCACCAAACGGCTGCTGATGGCGCTGAACTACACCTATTCCAAGGCGGAGCTGCGCGTGGAGGCCGGGGATGAGGTTTTCCCTCTGGCCGGCGCGGGCCAGCCTCGGCCGGCCCTGGAGCTGCTGCGCGACGGTCAGCCGCTGCAAGGCCAGTCCGAGCACCTGCTGAACCTGCAGCTGGGCTGGGAGAGCGAAGACGAACAAACGGGCTCCCAGGCCACCTTGCTGCTGACCTATGTCAGCGACCGGGTTTCCGCCCGGGGCCGCCCGGGCCAGCCGGACTTCGTGGAAAGCCCGGGGGTGCGGGTGGACCTGACCCTGCGCAAGGGGCTGGAGATCGCCGGCCGGGTGTTCACCCTGGGGTTCGAGGCGCGCAACCTGCTGGACGAGAACTTCGAGGAGTTCCAGGAGCTCGGCGACGAGCGGATCGACCTGAACACCTTCGACCTCGGGCGCAGCATTTCCCTGAGTTTCGGAACCCGCTTCGGCGGGTGAGCGGCGGGGGTCGCACGCGGTCGGGGGTTCGGTCGCTCCGACCGCCCCCCCTGCTTCATTGCGACCTAGAAAGCGGGGTGCGAGCCAGGATCATGCCTTCGTATAGGTAGAGATCCGGGCGACCGATGATTCCCGACCTGATCCGGGCCAGGCCGTAGCGCGACAGTGAGATTCTGCCCGGCGGAGCGAAGGTCGTTTAGGGGATCGCGGCTATGGCCTCCGCAAAGCGCTCTTCATTCTCAAGCGCGCGACGGCGTAGGTCAGCCTACCGTCCTCTGTCGGAAGCGGGATCACGACCAGGGCTTCGTCCCTCAATCTTTCCTCCATAGCCCGATGCATCTCGTCTAATTCTGGTTCTGCGGCGGCCTTCGGAGTCCCAGGGTGGCAGCCTCACCGGCACAGGCCGTAGCCGCCCAGCTCCAGATGAAGATGGTCATGGTGCACGGCGTTGTAGTCCGGTGACAGGACCTGGGAGAAAACGCGGCAGCTTTCGTCGCGAACCCGGCGCAGGAAGCGGGCTTCGGCGTCGTTTCCCGCCCAGTCTCCGACCACGGTGATCCGCCGGCCGTCAGAGAGCCGGAATCCGGCGACGTCCAGCGCCGCGGCTCGGGCGTGCCCGCTCACGCGACCGGCGGCGGCGTTGTTGACCCGGCGGCAGGCGTAGCTGCCGAAGTGGTCGACGCCGCTTACCCCGGCGCGCAGGATCTCCTGGGCCGCGGGGTCGACCACCCGCCTACGCCATACGGCCAGGGCGGCCGCAACACCGCAACGGGTGACGGGCGCGGCGGGTGAAAAACGCAGGCGCGCCCCGCCCAGGTCGGCGCCCAACCTCACGGCGCCCTGGAGGCTGCAGAACTCACCCTCGGTCCGGTCCGCCACGGATGAGACGGCCACGCCCTCGCCCTTCAGCCATGCCCGGCAGACCGCCGGATCACGGTCCAGAACCAGCAGCTTGGCCCGGGTCGACGAATCCACCGGATCGGCCAGTCGCAAGGGACCGGGATCAAGGCCCAGTCTGCCCCCGAGCTGGTTCAACGGCGCGCAAGCCGTCACCGCCGCCAGGAGAATCGCAGCGCCTCGACGCGTTCGTCCGCCCATCACCGTTTAACAGCGCGGAGCCCTGGCCGTTGCGTGGCAGGGCGCCTGCGTCTCAACCAAACGCCTGCTCCGTTGCGGCCCGGACCGCCACCCGCCTACGTTCTCCAGCTCCGAGGTCGACTGCGCCTGCCCCCAGCTCGGCCGCACCCGGGCGACCATCGCATCCAGCCTCCGAGTCGTCGTGCGACCCTCTGGTCAATCCCGGGCGGCCCCGGGCGAGGCGGCGCTCCCTGCGAGCAGGCCACCGTCGATGACGAACTCCGCGCCTGTCGTATAGGCGGACTCGTCGGCCGCCAGGTGGACCACGACCGCGGCGACCTCGGCGGGCGTTCCGAACCGTCGCAAGGGCGTGTCATGCACGAAGGCCAGCTCTCGGTCCGCGCGGCCGGGACCGGAACCCAGCATGGCGTCCCACATGGGGGTCATGACTGCGGCGGGGTGGACCGAGTTGCACCGGATGCCCAGGCCTTGCTGGGCGGCGTAGAGGGCGACCGACTTGGTGTGATTGCGCACAGCCGCCTTGCTGGCCGCGTAGGCGGCCGCCAACGGAACGCCGACCAGTCCGGAGCGGGACGAGATGTTGATGATGGAGCCCGCGCCCGCCGGGCGCATGGCGCGGAGGCCGTGCTTGCAGCCCAGAAACACGCCGTCGAGGTTGGTCTCCAGCACGGCCCGCCAGGTCTGGAGTTCGGTGTGCTCCGGATCCTGCGGGACCGGTCCGTCCTCGAAGCCGGTTACGCCGGCATTGTTGACCAGGACGTCCAGACGACCATGCTGTTCGAGCACCTGGGCCAGCACCGACCGCCAGTCCGGCTCGCGGCGAACATCCAGGCGCATATAGGTCGCGCCGTGCGCAAGCGACTGCGCAACGCCGAGGCCCCGGCCGTCACGGACGTCCGTGAGGATGACGAGGGCGCCCTCCTCGACGAAAGCGCGGGCGATCCCCTCCCCGATGCCTTGGGCCGCCCCAGTGACGAGAGCGATCTTGCCTTCGAGACGGCCCATAGGCGGCTAAGGTGACGGATCAGCTCAGCGGCTTGGCCAGATCGGTCAGAACCTGTTTCAGCGCAAGCACCCGCTTGCCTGCGGGGTCGCTCCGCCCTCCAGAGGTCAGACCGTCGGCCAGGGCGCGCAGCCGGGCGCCCGAGCCCGGATCACGCCGCCCTTGCACGAAGGACGGCTGCGCCCGGTCAAGCACCGCGCGCAGGTCGCGGACGACGGACGGAGACAGCGCCCGCTCCCGTTCCAGCTGGTCGACATAGGCCTTGGCGACGACCGGATGGGTCGGCCAGGTCACGGGGAACTGCTGCTGCGGATTGAAGACCCGGCCCTGGTCCGCAAGCGCGGCTGCGGCGATCTCGTTGGCCGTGAGATGTTCGCTGGGCTCCAGCGCCAGGACATCGAGGCCGCGGGCGATCTCGGTGCCGTAGATCTTGCCGTTGTACCAGTAGGTCGACCAAAACCCGCCCAGGACCAGCGCGTCCTTGTGCACGGGTCCGCGGTCGAAATAGGCGATCTCCACCGGCTTGGCGGAGTCGGTGAAGTCGATCACCGAAATCCCGCCCTGGTACCAGGCCTGGACGAAGATATCGCGCCCGGGCACCGGCACCACGGAGCCGTTGTGCGCGACGCAATTCTCCTGCTCGGTCTGGGGCGCCGGGAGCTTGAAGTAGCTCCGCCGGGTGAGGCGTCGGTCGACGATGTCGTAGATCGCGTTCGCTCCCCAGTCGGCGCGATCGTAGGTGCGGCAGCGCGGCCGGCTGCCCCCACCCCATTCGTCGGTGAACAGGACCTTGGTGCCGTCGTTGTTGAAGGTCGCCGAGTGCCAGTAGGCGAAGCCGGGGTCGGTCACCGCGTCGATGCGCTTGGGCCGCCGCGGGTCGGAGATGTCGAAGATGACGCCGTTGCCCGAGCAGGCGCCGGCGGCGATCTTGGCCTGCGGGAAGACGGTGATGTCGTGGCACTGGTCGGTGCGGCGCGTTTCCTGCGTCTTCTCACCGTGGTCGCCCCCCTTCCACAATCCCGCGAGCTGGCCGGTGTTCGGGTCGGCGAAGACGGCCGGGCTGTCGACGATCCGGGCCTTGGAGGGATCGTTTACGGGGATTTCAACCACATCAATCCGGAACAGCGCGGTCCGGTTGTCGCCGGGGGTCTCGCCGACACAGCCGGCGAGCTCCTTTTCTTCGCGTACCGAAGAGGTGCCGGAGACGTAAACGATGATCTTGCCCTCGGCGCCGGGGCCGGAGACCACGGAATGGGTGTGCGAGCCGCGGCAGGTCTGCACCTGGCCCACCTGGACGGGACGGCGCCGGTCCTTGATGTCGAAGATCCGAAGGCCGCGGAACCGTTCCGGGCTCACATTCTCGCTCACGCCTTGCAGCCCGCAGTCGACCCGCCCGCGGGTCTGCTCGACCGACATGATCAACAGGTCGCCGACGATGGACACGTCGCCTTGCCCGCCGGGGCAGACCACGGAGCTCTGTAGGGCCGGCATTCCGTCGGCGCCCAGCCTGTAGATGTTGAACCCGTGGTAGTTGCCCGCCGCCAAGGTGTCGCCGGCGAACGCCATGTCGGTGTTGGCGAAACTCAGGAGCGGCGAGCGCTCGCTCCACTTAGTGCCTTCATTGCTTTGCTCGTTCGCTCGGGCTCCGCTGGCGGAAGGAGCCGCGGCCTGAGCCGCCGCCGGGACGGCGCCGGCGGCCGCAGCCGGCCCGGCGAGCTTGACGGCCGCCTCGGCTTTCTTGGGCTTCGGGGGCGGCATGTCGGCCGGGTTGGCGGGATCGAAGAAGCCTTCCGGCTTGGGCAGCGAGGCCACCAGACGCAGGTTCCTGGAAGCCTGTCCCGCGTCGCGGAACCCGGCGCGGAGGCTTCCTCGCGGGTCCTCGGAGAGACCGGCCAGCAGCGCGTTCATGCGGGTCATTTCGGCGGTCTGATCGTTCGAGATCTCGCTGGTGAAATCGAACAGCACCGGATCGTAGGCGGACCCGGGCTTCTTGTGCAGCGCCTCGACCATTCGCACCGCACCTTCGTGGTGGCGGATCATGAGTTCGAGAAACAGCCGGTCGAAGGCGACGCCCTTGGCCGCCCGAAGCCGCGCGAGCTGTTCGGGCGAAGCCATGCCCATGTCGCGCATCTGCTCGGCGGTCATGGCCCCATGACCGCCCTGGCCGCCCCCACCCGAATGTCCGGCGTGTGAGCCCGGAGCGGCGGCGGCGAGCGCTTCCCCACGTTCGCTCAGCCAGGTCTGCATGAACTTGATCTCGTCCGCCTGCGAGGCCTTGATGCGGCCCGCCACGTCCAGGATCTCCTTCCGGTTGGTGCGGCCGTCCACCAGAGCCGCCATTTCCGAGGCCTGGGCGTGATGCGGGATCATGGCGCGCATGAAGTCCGCATCATCCGGCGAGTAGCGCGTCCCGGAAATCTTGACCGCCTCCTGCGCGCTCAGGACCCGAGGCGCTTGGCCCGGCGCCCCCGGAAGCAGGATCGGAGCGCTCTGGCCGCGCGACCGCGCCTCTTGAGCCGTGGCCGCGCCCGCGGACGCGATGAGGACGCTGATCGACGCCCCGCAAACCAGGCGCGCGACACTGAATCTTTCCAGCACTGTGACTGCTCCCTCGCGCCCGCCTTCAGGCGGCGCCATTCCGGCCTGCCGGCCCTCTCGACAGGCTTGCAAATCCGCGACGCTGGAGCAAGCCGGACCTGACCCCGGAGGAGCCGCTGGGCTGAATCACCGCGCAACATCACGGCCGCAGCGGTGCTCGGCGCCTAGAGTGCTTGGCTTTCCGGGGAGAATCCTTCGCCGAGACTGCGGCGAGATCCGGTCGAACTTTGGGTCCTCCAGGTTGTGGATACCGCTTCGATGTTCCTCATCAGGTCGCCTTACCGGTTCACCTGACGGCGGCGAACTAACGTCACCTGTTGGCGCCGGAGGGACCTGGCCGGAGGCGTCCCCTCGCGGATCCATGCCGGCGAAACCAGGCGCTAACCTTGCCTTAGAGTTCCCGGTGTTAGGAGCTGACGCATGAGAACGGTGTCCGCCTTCAGCACCCTGTCCGACTCTGTTGAGGCGGCCCGGCGTTCGGCGCAGGAGATTCGCGCAAAGCTGAACGGAACAGCCGACCTTCTGGTGGTCTATGCGACCCAACACCACGCGCGCCCAGAGATGATGAGCGCCTTGCGCGAGCTGATGCCGGGCTCGCAGATCATCGGCGGAACCTCCTGTGGCGGCGTCATGACGGAGACGGGTTTCCACGCCTCGGCGGACGGCTCCATCGGGCTTCTGGGGATCGCCGATCCGGACGGGGCCTATGGAGTGGGCGCCGCGGGTCTTGAGAACGGCGCCTTCAACGCGGGCGCGTCCGCTGTCGAGCGCGCCCTGGCGGCGGCCGGGCGGGACTATGAAACGCCCACCCTGGTCTGGTGCTGCCAGCCCCCCGGGGAAGAGGAAGGCGTGCTGGCCGGCATTCAATCGGTGATCGGGCCGAGGGCGCCCATCATTGGCGGAAGTGCGGCCGATGAGCGCCTGGAGGGCGCTTGGCGCCAATTTGGACCGGACGGCGTCTTGGACGCCCACGCCGTTGTGGCGGTGCTGTTTCCCAGCGGACCTTACGGCGCCGCGTTCCAGAGCGGTTATGCGCCGACCGACGCAGTGGGAACCGTCACCAAGTCCGATGGTCGACGGATCATGGAGATCGACGGCCGACCCGCGGCCGAGGTCTACAGCGGCTGGACGGACGGGGCCGTGGCCGTGCACGAAGAAGGCATGATCCTGGCCGAGAGCACGCCCACGCCGCTTGGCCGGTTGGCGGGCGAGATGGGCGGCGTGCCCATGTTCATCTTGTCTCATCCGGCCTTGGTGGGCGCGGGCGGCGACTTATCCCTCTTCACCGAAATCGCGACCGGCGACCGCGTTCACCTGATGCGCGGCTCGCCCGACTCGCTGGTCAAGCGCGCGGGCGTGGTGGTGGCGGACGCCTGCGCCAACGGCGGCTGGACCCCCGACCAGACCCAGGGCGGGCTGGTGATCTACTGCGGCGGCTGCATGCTGCATGTGCGCGAGCGCATGGATGAAGTGGTTGAGTGCGTTCGCGCCGCAATCCCAGGCGCAGCCTTTCTGGGCGCCTTCACCTTTGGCGAACAGGGCGCGATCGTGGACAACTGCAACCGTCACGGCAATCTCATGATCTCGGCCCTGACCTTCGGCTGATGCTGGAGGACACAGAAAATCTGCGCGAGGCCCTGGCTTCCGCCAAGCAACTGGAAGCCGCGCTCCAGCAGCGCATCCGCGAGCAGGACATGGTGCTCAGCGGGCTCCAGACGCTGATCACCGTCGAAGACCCCGCGGCGCTGGCCGCCAAGACCTTCGACCTGCTTCGCGCATCGGTGGCGTTCGATGCGGCCCTGATCCTGACCGTGACGGGCGAGGAGCTGGTCTGCTCGGACGCCACCGACCTGAGCGCGCTCGGCCAAAGCTGGCCGAACAGCGGCTTCCTCCGCCGGGTGGCGGACGGCCGGGCTGCGGTGGCGCCGGCCAATGTGCGTATTCCCGACTGGACGGCCGGCGCTTATCGCCCTCCGGCGGGAGCCGGACTCTATGTACCGATCCAGCTTGCGGGCGCTTCAGGCCTGTTGGTGCTGTGCTCCCACGAACACGGCCGATACGGGTCCGGCGACCTGGCGCTTGCGACTCGTCTGACCCTCCTGGTGGCCCAGACCCTGGCTGCGCGCCAGCAGCGGCGGCTCGCCGATGAAGCCCGCCAGGCGAGTTTCGAGCGGGGCGCGGCGATCGAAGCCAATGAAGCCAAGTCCAACTTCTTGGCCAATATGAGTCACGAGATCCGCACGCCTCTGAACGGGGTGAACACCGTGGCGGAACTCCTGGGCCGCACTGACCTGTCGTCGCGGCAGTCGGACATGGTGGGACTGATCCAAGAGTCCGGCCGCACCTTGGAGCGGCTGCTCAACGACGTCCTGGACTTTTCCAAGATCGAGGCCGGCCGCCTGACCATGGAGCACCGGCCCTTCCACCTTGAGGACACATTGGCCTCGGTGCTGGACCTGTTCGCCGCCAAGGCGGACGACAAAGGGCTTCACTTCAAGGCGGTGATGGACGCCAGCGCCCAGGGTTGGTTCGAAGGTGACCCTCTGCGCCTCCGCCAGACGGTGAGCAACCTACTGAGCAATGCGGTGAAGTTCACCAAGGCAGGGTCTGTGCGCGTCGACGTCAGCGCCGCCGATGAAGGCGCCGCGTCGCGAGTCTCCATCGTGGTGCGCGACACCGGCTGCGGCTTTTCGCAAGAGGCCGAGGGCCGCTTGTTCTCCCGCTTCGAACAAAGCCAGTCCAGCGTGACGCGTGAGTTTGGCGGGACGGGTCTGGGCCTGGCCATCTCCCGCTCGCTGGCTCAACTGATGGGCGGGGACATCACGGCGAGTTCCTCGCTCGGGATAGGCTCCGAGTTCACCCTGACCTTCCTCGCCCGTCGGAGCGCGGCTCCGGTTCAGGCGGGTGTGGGCCCAAGCCTGATGGAGGCGGTCGCGGCGCCGCGCCTGCGGATTCTGGTCGCCGAAGACAATCTGAACAATCAGAAGATCGTCGGCATGGTGCTGGAGGCGATCAGGGCGGAGGTGGTTTTCACCGAAAACGGCCGAGACGCGCTGGCCGCACTGGCGGTCCAGCAGTTCGACCTCGTTCTCATGGACCTGCAAATGCCCGTGATGGATGGCCTGACCGCCACCCGGACGCTGCGCGCACAGGAGGCGCTGAACGGCTCGGCCCGGCTGCCCGTGGTCGCCTTGTCAGCCAACGCCATGACGCACCACGTGGCCGAGGCCTTGGAGGCCGGAACCGACGCTCACGTAGCCAAGCCGATCCGCCCCGACCTCTTGCTGTCGACGATCACCTCGTTGGTGGCGGCGCCTGGCGGAAGCGCGGCACGGACCAAGGCCGCCTGAGACGCCGCTATGCGACCAGGCTGAGCCCGGTCCGCGCGGGCTCCTCGACGTAGACCCGCGCCGACCGCTCCTCGATGAAGCCGGACTGGAGCAACAGGCTGGCGGTACGCTGATTGAAGGCGCAGGGGATGTCGTAAACCAAGGCCAGGCGCATCAACGCCTTGACGTCGACGTCATGCGGCAGGTTCGACAACCCGTCCACGAAGAAGATCAACGCCCCGAGTTCGCCTTCCGCGATCAAGGCGCCGATCTGCTGGTCGCCGCCGAAGGGACCGCTCTTCAGGCGCGTGACGTCCAGTTCGGGGCAGGCCTCCGCTACACGTCCGCCCGTGGTGCCGGTGGCCACGATCTCGCACCGGCTTAGCAGCGATCGATGATCGACCGCCCAAGCCGTCAGGTCGTCCTTGAGGGCGTCGTGAGCGACCAGGGCCACGCGGAGCGGATGGGCTCCACCGTCCGAAGCGGGGGCCCGGCGACCGGCGACGGCGTCATCGTACATCTGGGCCGACCTCCCGTCGGACCCAGGGCGGATGGGAGCCGACAGCCGCCAACAAACACATCCTAACAGGAAGTTAAAGCCAAGCTTGGTTAACGGGCGTCAGAAAAGCTTGGCAGAAGCTTTCGCGTCACAGGGCGGGCGTCGGCTCGGGTAGGAAGGTGGGATCTACCGACGGCTCGGCCTCGCTCGGCACGACCACGTGGACGGTGGTTCTACATCAAGGAGCCTCGGATGCCCTGCGCCGCGTGGTGTCCTCGCCAGCGGAGAGGTGTGGAGGCGACCCGATCGGAAGCTCTCCTCCTTGCGCCGTTCGGCAACTTGACATTAACTAAGAACGTCCAGAGAACATCTCGGAACGTTCCCGCCTTGTTCGCCGGCGGGGCGAAGTCGAGGGAAACACCATGCTGACGAAGAAACAGCACGAACTGCTCATGTTCATCCACGAGCGGCTCAAGGAGACCGGCGTGTCCCCCTCGTTCGACGAGATGAAGGAGGCGCTCGATCTCGCCTCCAAGTCCGGCATCCACCGCCTGATCACCGCGCTCGAAGAGCGCGGCTTCCTTCGTCGCCTGCCTCACCGCGCCCGCGCCCTGGAAGTTGTGCGCCTGCCCGAGCAGGCCACCTCCGCCGCGCCGGCGCGGGGCCGTCAGGCCTTCAGCCCCCGCCTGGTGGAGCCCGCCGCCCCGCAGGCGGGGCTCCCGGCCGCCGCGAACGACGTGCGCGACCTGCCGATCCTGGGCCGCATCGCCGCGGGCACCCCGATCGAAGCCATCCAGCACGAGCGCGACCGGGTCCAGATGCCGGAAGCCATGCTGGGCGCGGGCGAGCATTACGTTCTCGAGGTCCAGGGCGATTCGATGATCAACGCCGGCATCCTCGACGGCGACCTGGTGGTGATCAAGAAGACCGACACCGCCAACTCCGGAGAGATCGTCGTCGCTCTGGTGATGGATGAGGAAGCCACGCTCAAGCGCTTGAGGAAGCGAGGTGGATCCATCGCTCTGGAAGCCGCCAATCCGGCCTATGAGACCCGCATCTTCGGCCCGGACCAGGTCCGGGTCCAGGGTCGGCTGGTGGGCCTCATGCGCCGCTACCATTGAGTTCGGAGCGGGTGGTCCAGGGCCGGTCGCCGCGCAACTCCTGCGCCCAAACCAGCCGCCACCCGGTCCCCTCCCGCCAGATCTCCACTGACCCGCCGCTGGTGAAGTCCTCGGCTCCGAGCACCAATGCGCCCCGGCACGGCCCGAGGTCCTCCGGCCGCGAGCCCCGTAACACCACCACGTCGGCTCCGCTGCAGAGCTCCGCCCATCGCTCCGGCTTGGGCGGCTTGCGATAAGCGTACGACGACAGCCGGAGCCCTTCGCCGGTGGTTATGCAGTGCGTCCGCCGGCACTGGAACCGCGTTTTGCCGTCCAGCGCCGACAGCCCTCGGCGTCGCGCCCAGAGATCCGCCGCGAAGGTCTGCCGCTCCGGGCGCATGAACTCCGCCCGCCGCCCGCTCACCAGGGCCGCCTGCCCGCCCCCGTCCGAGATCCAGAGGTCCGGCGGCTCCGCCCGAGGCCAGATCAGCACCGCCGCCGCGAACGGCAGCCCGATCCACCTGAACCTGCCGTCCCACAGACACACCCAGAGAACACCCAGGAATGCGACGGGCAGCGCCAGGGCGGGCGCGCTGCCGATCACCTGCACGGCCCCGGGCAGGGCGGAGACCCGCTCCGCCGCGTCCAGCATCAAGCCGGTCCCCAGCCCGGCCACGGCCAGAAACGGTCCCCCCATTCCCACCAACTCCAGCACCGCCCCCAGCGCCAGGGCCGGCATGATGAGAAAGGTCGATAGCGGCGCGGTCACCAGGTTCGCCAGCAGCCCGTACGAGGCCATGCGATTGAAGTGCTGGATGGCGAAAGGGCCGGTGGCCAGCCCCGCGACGAAGCTGACAGCGGCCGAGGCCAGGGCCCATCCCGCCGCCCGCTGGATCAGCACGATGGCCCAAGGCGCATTGATCTCCCGCACCCTCCGCGGCCACCGCTCGGCCAGTGCGACCAGGGCGGCGGTCGCGGCGAAGGACATCTGGAAGCCCGGCTGCACGACCGCCTCCGGCTGCAGGATCAGCACGATCAGCGCCGCTATGGCGAGCGCCCGCAGGGTGATGGCCCTGCGCCCCAGCAGGATGGCGAGGAAGGCCACGCTGTAGGTCACCGCGGCCCGCACCGCCGGCGATGGCGCGCCCGATACGATCAGATAGGCGCCCACGGCCACCAGCCCCGCAACCGCGGCCGCCTTTTTCCCGTCGACCCGCAGCACCGCCCAGGGCCATGCGGCCAACCCCAGCCTCACGGCGAAAAAGATGAAGCCGCCGACCACCGCCATGTGCAGCCCGGAGATGGACAGCACATGGGCCAGCCCGCTGTCGCGCATGTCGTCCAACAGCTCGCGCGTGAGCCAGGCCTCGTGCCCGGTGGTCATGGCCGCCGCGACGCCACCCTCGCGGGGCCCCAGCCTGTCCACGATGCGGCGAGCCAGGCTCCAGCGGAACCCGTTCACGTCCATGGCCAGCCGCAACGAACCGCTCTGCGGCTCCGCCAAGCTGATCAACTGGGGCGCCTTGACCGCGAAGCCCACGCCCCCGATCCGCTTGAAAAAGGTGTCCCGCGCGAAGTCGTAGGCCCCAGGGCTGGCCGGCCCCGGGGGCGGGTTCAGGATGGCGATCAGACGCACGGCCGAGCCCGGGCCGTAGATGTCGGTCGGGTCGACGGTGACGCGGATTCGCTCGGGCAAGCGTTCCACGCCCGAGATCCGCGTGGGCCACAGGATGAGCCGCCCGCCCGCCGCGCCCGGACTGTCCACGTCCAGGACCCAGCCTTCAATCAGCGCCGGCCCCACCCGGCCGGGCAGCACGGGCGCGGCGACCTGGGCCGTCCTCAGCTTGGCGGTCGCAAAGCCGACAGCGCCGAAGGCCAGGAGAAAGGCTGGCAGGATCAGCCAGGCCCGATTGCTTCGCTGCGCCAGGAGGACCCCGGCCAAGGTCGCCAGCACAGGCATGAGCGCGCTCCCCCAGCCCGGCTCGCTGCGCAGCGCGAAATAGGCGGCGCAGCCGCCGCCGAAAGCCACGGGCGCCCACAGGAACCAGCGCTCCACCTGAGCGGCGAGCTCCCCGCGGACCACCGCGGCCAGCGCACCCGTGCGACCTTGCCGGGCCTCGACCGGCCCGCGATAAGGGCCCGCCCCCCGCAGCCCGGTGTTCTCCGCCCCCATGACCGTCGTCACGCGCTTCGCCCCCTCCCCCACGGGCTATCTGCACATAGGAGGCGCACGAACGGCGCTGTTCAACAAGCTTTTCGCCAAGGCGCGCGGCGGCCGCTTCCTCCTGCGGATCGAGGACACCGACCGCGAACGGTCCACCGAGGCCGCAGTTCAGGCCATCTTCGACGGCCTGAACTGGCTCGAACTGGAGCCCGACGCGACGCCGGTGTTCCAGCACCAACAGGCCGACCGCCACCGGGAGGTCGTGGAGGACCTGCTTGCGCGGGGAGCGGCCTATCGCGACTGGCTCACGGCTGCCGAGCTGGAAGAGGCGCGAGACGCCGCCCGGGCGGAAGGCCGGAACTTCGTGTCCCCCTGGCGCGATCGCGATCCCGACGAGGGCGCGCTGGATCAGCCCCACGCGGTGCGCTTCCGTCGCCCGCTGGAGGGCGAGACGGTGGTCGAAGATCTGGTGCAAGGCTCTGTCCGATTCGCCGACAGGGACCTGGACGACCTTGTGCTGCTACGCTCGGACGGCGCGCCCACCTACAACCTGGCCGTGGTGGTGGACGACCACGACATGGGCGTGACCCACGTCATCCGCGGCGACGACCACCTGAACAACGCCGCGCGCCAACAGCTGATCTACCAGGCCTTGGGGTGGCCCGTCCCGGCCTTTGCGCACGTGCCGCTGATCCACGGCCCGGACGGGGCCAAGCTGTCCAAGCGGCACGGCGCCCAGGCGGTGGGCGACTTCGCCGAGATGGGCTACCTGCCCGAGGCCGTTCGCAACTACCTGGCCCGACTCGGCTGGTCGCATGGGGACGAGGAGATCTTCGACGACGCCCAGGCCACGGCCTGGTTCGACGTCGCCGACGTGAACCGCGCTCCCGCCCGGTTGGATTGGGACAAGCTCAACTTCCTCAACGCCCACTACCTGCGCGAGGCGGACGAAACACGCCTGACCCGGCTGGTGCTGGATCACCTTGGCCGAGCGGCGGAGGTGGATGGAGACACCGAAGATCGCATTCGCCGCGCCCTAGCGCTGGTCAAGGAACGGGCCAAAACGATCGTCGAACTGGCGGAGGTGCTGGCCTTCGCGCTCAGGCGACGGCCCTTGAGCCTGGACAACAAGATTCAGGCGGCCTTGGCCGGAGAGACCGGCGCACGTCTCTCGCGCTTGCGGACCGGCCTGGAGAGCGCCTCCTGGACCGTGCCGACGCTGGACGGCCTCCTGCACGACTTCGCGGCCAGCGAGGGTGTGGGCCTGGGCAAGTTCGGGCCCACGCTCCGCGGCGTGCTTTCCGGCGGGGCGCCCGCTCCGGGGCTGTCGGAGACCCTGGTCGCGCTTGGACGGGAGGAGGCGTTGGGACGCCTTAACGACGCTCTTGGACCGGCCGGGTGAGGCGTTATAAGCACTGCAACATGAGCGGCCTCGGCGGCTCCGGGAGATGTGCATGAAGAGCCAGGCCACTGCGGGCGGGTCCGCCAAGCTGACGATCGGCGACCAGTCGCTGGATCTTCCGATCCTGAAGGGATCAACCGGTCCCGACGTGCTGGATATCCGCAAGCTCTACGCGGAAACGGACGCCTTCACCTATGATCCGGGCTTCACCTCCACCGCGGCCTGCGAAAGCGCCATCACCTTTATCGACGGCGACAAGGGCGTGCTGTTGCACCGCGGCTACCCGATCGACCAGCTGGCGCAGAACTCGAATTTCCTGGAGGTCTGCTACCTTCTGCTGAACGGCGAGCTTCCCACCGCCTCAGAGTACGAGAGGTTCGAGCACAACATCACCTATCACACGATGTTGCACGAGCAATTCGACAGGTTTTTCCTAGGCTTCCGTCGAGATGCTCACCCGATGGCCATCATGGTGGGCGCCGTCGGGGCCTTGTCGGCCTTTTATCACGACAGCACGGACATTCAGGATCCGGAGCAGCGGACCATCTCGGCGCACCGGATGATCGCCAAGATGCCGACCATCGCGGCCCGGGCCTACAAATACTCCGTCGGTCAGCCGTTCGTTTACCCGCGCAACGACGAAAGCTACGCCGCCAACTTCCTGCGGATGTGCTTCTCGGTCCCGGCCGAGGATTACGTGGTCAACCCCGTGCTGGAGCGGGCGATGGACCGCATCTTCATCCTCCACGCCGACCACGAGCAGAACGCCTCCACCTCGACCGTGCGGCTGGCGGGCTCTTCGGGCGCCAATCCGTTCGCCTGCATCGCGGCCGGGATCGCCTGCCTTTGGGGGCCGAGCCATGGCGGGGCCAATGAAGAAGCGTTGAAGATGCTCAAGCAGATCGGCACGCCCGAGCGGATCCCTGAATATGTGGCCGGCGTGAAGGACCGGCGCTATCGGCTGATGGGTTTCGGCCACCGCGTCTACAAGAACTACGACCCGCGCGCCAAGGTCATGCAGCAGAGCGCCGAAGAAGTGCTGCGGGAAGTGGGCGACCCCAATGATCCGCTGTTCCAGGTAGCCAAGGAACTTGAGCAAATCGCGCTGCACGATGAGTTCTTCGTCGAGCGGAAGCTCTACCCTAATGTCGACTTTTATTCCGGCATCACCCTGTCGGCCATGGGCTTTCCCACCGACATGTTCACCGTGCTGTTCGCGCTGGCGCGGACCGTGGGCTGGATCG
>JAUJMO010000001.1:538840-557584 GCA_030446805.1 Caulobacteraceae bacterium
CCCACCGACATGTTCACCGTGCTGTTCGCGCTGGCGCGGACCGTGGGCTGGATCGCGCAGTGGGCGGAGATGATCGAGGACCCCTCGCAGAAGATCGGCCGGCCGCGGCAGCTCTACACGGGTCAGCCGATGCGCGACTTCACGCCGATCGAGCGGCGGGGCTGAGGCCCCGTTCAGCCAGGAGCTTCAGGACGGCCTCTGCGGCGGCTTCGGAAGGGTCCTGGCCGCCCCGGCCCATGAGGTCCAGGGCGGCCCACTGCGCCTGACGCTGGCGCTCCCTCAGGGCCACGTCTGTCAGACGCGCCTGGAGGGCGGCCGCGAGCTTGGGGCCCGTGCACTCGTCCTGGATGAGCTCGGGTGCGATCTCGCGGCCCGCCGCGATGTTGAACAGGGTGACCAGCTCGGTCCGGATGATTCGCTTGAGCACGGTGTGCGTCAGCGCGCCCAGGCGATAGGCCACCACCATGGGACAGCCCGCCAGCGCCAACTCGAGAGTTAGCGTGCCGCTGCAGGCGAGCGCGACATCGGCCGCCTTCATGGCGTCGGCGCGCGCTGACGGAGTCTCGACCAGGTGGGGGGGCAGCGGCCAGTCGGCGACCGCGGCGCGGACCTGGTGCGCCACCGTCTCCGCCACGGGCACCACGAACTGCAGGCCGGGGTTGCGGGTGTGTAGGATGCGAACGGCCTCGGCGAAGGGCTGGGCCAGGCGGGCCACCTCCGCCGGGCGACTTCCGGGCGCCACCAGCAGGAGCGGCGCGTGGTCCTCCAGGCCGGCGAGCCGGCGAAAGCGGGCGCCATCGGCCGTCGCCAGGTCCTGGAACAGGGCCGGGTTGCCGACAAAGGTGACCGAAAGGCCTTCCCGCTCGAAGTGCGGCGCGTCGAAACTGTGGATCGACAGCAGATGGTCCACTGTCCCGGCCAGGGTGCGCGCACGACCCGGGCGGGAAGCCCAGACCTGCGGGCCGACGTACTTCACGATGGGCAGTTCGGGACGAAGCCGCCGCAGCCGCTGCGCCACGCGAAGGGTGTAGCCCCAGGAGTCGATCAGAACGGCCACATCGGGCCGCTCGCGGGCGGCCAGGGCGGCCGTTTCATCCGCCAGCCGCACGACGCGGCGGTAGGCGCGCAGCCCTTCGAACAGGCCGAGGATAGAGAGTTGGGCGATGTCCAAGGGGCTGGCGACGCCCTCCCGCGCCATGGCGGCGCCGCCTACGCCCACGAGACGGAGCCGCTCGCCGAGACGGCGGCGCAACGCGCGCGCGAGGCCGGCGCCCAGCTGATCGCCGGAGGCTTCGCCCGCCACCAGCATGACGCATAGGCGATCACTCACGCCCTGGCGCCGAACAGGAACAGACCCATCCGGTCGGCTGCCTCCACTACGCGCGGCTTGGACAGGACCAGGAGCCCGCCCGCTTCGCCCGCGATCCCGGCCAGACCAGCTGCGGCCGCTCGCTCCACAGTCTCCACGCCGATCACGGGGAGGTCCATGCGGCGTTCCTGGATCGGCTTGGGACGCTTCACGAGGACGCCCAAGCGGCGGCCGGGCGCGCCTAACAGGGCGGTCGGCAGGGCCGCGCAGCGGGCGAGCATGGCGTCGGTGCCTTCCTGCGCCTCTACGGCCAGCACCAGGCCGTTCGCCACGACCACAGCCTGACCTATGTCCAAGGCGCCGAGGGCGTTTGCGACCTCGAAGCCGCGGGCCGCGTCGGCTTGCGCGACCGCGTCTGGGGCGAGGGCTCCCGCCGGTCCCTCCCCCAGCAACAGCTCTCCGGCCACTTCGTGGGCGCCCACCACCGCGAAGCCTTCGGCTTCGAACTGGCCAAGGAGGTAGCGCAACAGGGCGTCGTCTCCCTGGCGCGCCGCCGCGATTGCGCCGGGAAGCGCTTTCAGCCCGCGGAGGTCGGGCTTCAGCGCGGCGAAATCCGGGCGATTCACCTGGCCGGCCATACAGACCCGGTCGCAACCAGCGCGGGACAGGGCGTCGAAACATCGGCCGAGTTCGGCGATCCCCACATCCGCGCCCTCGAAGGCCTGGAGCGCCGCATCGGCGAAGCCCTTCAAGCGAATCACAAAGGCGGGGTCGCCCGCCGACTTGCGCCAGCTCGCCAGCTCCACCGGCAGGGCGCCGCCGCCGGCGATCAGGCCTAGACGGTGTCGGGCAGGCACAGGGGACGGCTGGCGTCGGCGCGGATGAAGGTCACGATCTCCTGGACTTCCGGCGAGCCCGCGAAGACGCGGGCGGCGTCCACGAGCCGCTCCTGGAAGGTGCCTTCCGGGGCGAACAGGAGGCGAAAGGCCGAGCGGAGGTCGTTGATGGTCTCGCGGGCGAAGCCACGGCGCTTCAGCCCGACCAGGTTGAGGCCTTCCAGATGGGCGTGGTTGCCCCAGACCGAGCCAAAGGGGATGACGTCCTTGGTGACCATGGCGCTCGCCCCGACAAAGGCTTGGCGGCCGATCCTCGTGTGCTGATGCACCCCCGCCAGGCCGCCCAGGAACACGTGGTCGCCCACCTGGACGTGCCCGCCCAGGGCGGCGTTGTTGGCCATGGCGACGCCATCTCCGACCAGGCAGTCGTGCGCCACGTGGGTGCCCACCATGAACAGGCTGTCGGAGCCCACGCGGGTCACGCCCCCGCCGCCAATCGTGCCGGTATGCATGGTCGCGTGCTCGCGGATGATGTTGCGCTCGCCGATCACGAGGCGGGTAGGCTCGCCGCGGTGCGCCAGATGCTGGGGCGAGCCGCCCAGCATGGCGAACGGGCCGACCACGCAATCGGCGCCGATCTCCGTGGCGCCTTCCAGGACGACGTGAGACACCAGGCGGACGCGCGGGCCGATGCGGACCTGGGCCCCGACAGTGCAGAACGGGCCCACTTGGACGCCCTCGGCCAGTTCGGCCCCGAGCTCCAGGATGGCCGTCGGGTGGACGCTGACGGTCATGGAGCGTTATCGACCACCATGGCGCCCCATTCCGCCTCGGCCGCCAGCCTTCCCTCGACGCGGGCTTCGCCGCGGAACTTGAACACGTCGCCGCGGTGGCGCAGGACGCTCACCTCCATGCGCAGCACCATGCCCGGACGCACGGGGCTGCGGAAACGGGCGTTGTCGACCGACATGAACATGATGGTCCGCCCGGTGACGTCCGCGTTCAGGGACTTGGACATCAACACCGCGCCGGTCTGGGCCAGAGCCTCGATGATCAGCACGCCCGGCATGACGGGGTTCTCGGGGAAGTGGCCCGGGAAGTGCGGCTCGTTCATGGTCACGCATTTGAAGCCCGTGATGGACTGGTGCGCACGGTAGTCCTCGGCGCGATCAACCAGAAGGAAGGGGTAGCGGTGCGGGATCCGGCGCAGGATCTCCGCCATGCCGATGTCGATCCGGGCTTCGTCCGGCGGGCTTCCCGCCTCGAGCTCAGCGGTCCCCTCCGTCATCCCTTCCCTCCCCCGGTTCGCGGCCCTCGTCCCGTTTCTGGGCGGCGCGGGCCAGCCAGGCCGTTTCGCGCATAAAGCGTCGAATCGGCCGCGCGGGCGAGCCTACCCACATCTCTCCCGGAGGCACGTCCTTCATCACGCCCGCTGCGGCGGCGATGCGAGCGCCCGCCCCGATCTCCAGGTGATCGGCGATGCCGGCGCGGCCGCCGAACACCGCCCCGTCGCCCACCACCACGCTGCCGGAGATGCCGGTGTGGGCGGCCAGCATGCAGTTGCGGCCCAGGCGCACATTGTGGGCGATCTGGACCAGGTTATCGATCTTGGTGTGGGCGCCGATGACCGTATCGTCCCAGGCGCCCCGGTCGACGGTGGTGTTGGCACCCACCGTGACCTCATCCTCGATCAGCACGCGACCCAGCTGTGGGACGTCGATCACGCCCTCCTTGCCCGTGGTCACGCCAAAGCCCGCCTCGCCGATGACCGCACCCGATAGGATGCGAACCCGGTCGCCGATGATGGCGAACAGGATGGTGGCGTTGGCCCCGATCCGGCAGTCGCGGCCGATGCCGACACCTGGTCCAATCACGGCGTTGGCCCGGACCACGGTTCCGCCGCCGATGCTGGCCCCCGGCCCCACGATGACGCCGGGAGCCAGCGTTGCCTCCGGGTGCACCGTGGCGCTCTCGTGAACGGCGGCCGACTCCGCGCGATGGCGGATGGCCCGGTGCAGGTGCCTGGCGGCTCTCGCAAAGGCGGCGTGCGGTTCGCGCGTGACCAGTCGGGCGCAGCCTTGCGGCGCCGACTCGAGATGCTCGGGCGGGATGAAGCACGCTCCCGCCCCCGTCGATGTCAGGGCCGCCCGGTAGCGGCGGTCGGCGAAGAAGCTGACGCTGCCCGCGTCGGCGTGCGCGAGCGGCGCCACCTGCACGATGGGCCGCTCGCCACCAGACGAGTCCGCCAGTTCGGCCCCGCATGCCCGGGCCAGTTCAGCCAGAGGAACGGGGCCGAGGGCCTCGTAGAACCGCGCGTCAGGCACCCCGGCGTCAGCGGCCGGCCGGGGCGGCCGGCAGGGTCGCGCGGTTGAAGGTGATGGTGGGCAGGCGCGTGTTCAGCGCCGCGATGGCCGCCGGCGTCACGTCCAGGGCCGGATTGGTGTAGACCACCGCCGCGCGGTCCAGCATGAGCCCGCATCCGCGCTGGACATAGATCTGGCTGACCACGGCCTGCAACTCGGTCTCGATTCGTTGCAGAGCCTGGGACTGGGTCAGACGGAGCTCCTGCTCGCGGGTCTGGGCCAGAGTCTGGAAGGCCTGAACCCGAGGCCCGAGCGCCTGCCGCCGGGGCCCGCGTTGGGCTTCGGGCAGAGCGTTGATGGCCGTGGCTTCGGTGGTCAGCGGCGTTTGCTGAGCCTGCAGCTCGGCCTGCACCTGCTGGGTCAGGGTTTGCAGCCGGGTGTTGGCGGCCCGTCCGGCCGCGGAGTTGGCGATGGCGGCGGCCCCGTCCAGCACGCAGACCCCGGCGATCACCGGGCCGGGATTGCTGGGCGCCGCGGCGGCGGCGGGACGCGCGCCGGGAGGAGTAGCCGCGGGACGAGCCGGCGCCGTCTGGGCGGCGACGGTGGACGAGAGCAGCGTGGCGCCCAGGGCGCCGCAGAGGATGGTCGTTTTCATTGTGGGCTCAAAATTGGGTTGCGGTTGAAAAGCGGAAGGTCTTGACCTTGTCGTAGGGTTCTCTCGCCAGGGGCTGGCTGAGGTCGAACCGGATCGGGCCCAGGGGGGAGTCCCAGAAGATGCTGAGGCCCGCGGAGGCCCGCAGCGCCAGATCGTCCCGGATGAAGGGAGACTCGATAAGCTGCCCCTGGTCGTTGACGACGAGCTTGTCGCGATCGTCGAGGAGGCCCAGCGTTCCCGCTTCGACGAAGACGGCCGTGCCGATCCCGTACTGTTCGGGCAAGGGGGTGGGGAAGCGCAGCTCCAGCGACCCGATGACATAGGCGTTGCCGCCCAGCGGGCTGTCCCGGCTGACGTCCCGAGGCCCGATGCCCAGGGTGTCGAAGCCGCGGAAGGAGTTGCCGCCCTTGAAGAACCGATCCTGGTACCGGACGCTGTCCTCGGCCAGCGCCTTGATGTAACCGCCCGAGAGCTGGCCGCTGAACACCCAGTTCGGCCGGATCCCATAGTGGATGTCGCCTTCGGCTTCGGAGCGGATGTATTTCACATCCCCGCCCAGACCGGCGAAGTCCTGCCGGACCAGGACGTTGTAACCGCGCGTCGGCCGTCGCGGCTGGTTGCGGGTGTCGAGCCGATAGGTGTACCCGACCGCCGAGGTGAGGCTGCTGCCTTGCTGCGCGCAGAGCCCGATCAGGTCGTTCTCGCCGCAGAACCCGCCGGGGATGGTCACCTCGTTCTGGCGCAGCACATAGCGCGTGAACAGGAAGGAATTCTGGCTCGTCGGGAACCCCAGACGAAGGCTGCCGCCCGCGCTGGAGGTCGCGAAGGAGTTGAAATCGGTATAGTCCTCCCGTTGGGCGAAAAGATCGAAGCCGCCGCTGAGATCGCGCCCGAGGAAGCGCGGCTCGGTGAAGCTGATGTCCAGGATCTGACGGAACTGGCCGGCGCTGGCGCGGAACCGCACGTCCTGACCGCGACCCCGGAAGTTGCTCTGGGTGACCCCCACGTCGAGGGAGAAGCTTTCCGCCGAGCTGAAAGCGGCGCCGAACGACAGCGAACCCGTCGGCTGCTCCTGCACGCCCACCTGGAGCACGGTCCGGTCCGGCGCCGAGCCGGGGAGCTCCTCTATGGTCACGTCCTTGAAGAAGCCAAGGCGACGGACATCGTTGCGCGAGCGATCCAACAGCACCCGGTTGAAGGCGTCGCCCTCGACAAGACGCAGCTCTCGCCGGATGACCGGGTCCAGGGTGGCGGTGTTGCCCACCACATCGATGCGCTCGACATAGACGCGCGGCCCTTCGCGGACCTGGAAGGTGACATCGACCACGCCGGTTTCCCGGTTCGGCGTTTCACGCGGCCGAACCTCGACATTGGCGAACCCCGCGGCTCCCGCGGCGAAGGTCAGGGCGTCGACGGCCTGCTCCAGCTGGTCGCTCTTGTACTCGTCGCCTTCCTTGATGGGGACCAACCGTTCCAGGACTTCGGCCTTCAGGCGCTGCAGCTGGGTTTCGACCTTGAGGTCGCCGAAACGGTACCTGCGGCCCTCATCCACGGTGAAGGTGATGCGGAAATCGCGCTGGTCGGGGGTGAGCTCCGCCGTCGAGGACACGATCCGAAAGTCGTAGAAGCCGCGGTTGGTGTAGTGCTTGCGTAGCTGCTCCCGATCGTACTCCAATCGGTCGGGGTCGTAGGTGTCGGTCGACGAGAAGAACCTGTAGAAGCGCGACTCCGAGGTTGCGACGACGCCGCGCAGGTCGCGGTCCGAAAACTCGCGGTTGCCCAGGAAGTTGATGCGCGCCACGCCCGTCTTCGGGCCTTCGTTGATTTCAAAGATCAGGTCCACGCGCTTCTGCGGGAGCTGCACCACCTTGGGCGTGACCACGGCGCCGATGCGGCCCGAGCTGCGATAAAGCTCGACGATGCGCTGGACGTCCTGCTGGACCCGCGAGCGCGTGAAGATGCCGCGCGGCCGGACCTGGACCTCGTCGCGCAGCTTCTCCTCGGTCAGCGCGCTGTTCCCCTCGAAGACCACCTGGTTGATGATGGGGTTCTCGACCACGCGCACGATAAGGTCGGAACCTTCGATCTCCAGCGCCAAGTCGGCGAACAGACCCGTGCGGTTCAGCGCGTCCAGCGCCAAATCCAGCCGCTCGGGGGTGGCGCGTTGGCCCGGCTGCAGCGTCAGATAGGACAGAACCGTGCCCGCTTCGATCCTCTCATTGCCGCGCACGATGATGCGCCCGATCACGGGGCCGGTCTGCCCCACCACTACGGCTGGGGCCGCCGGGGCAGGAGCGGCCGTAGTTTCAGCGGGCTGAGCTCCGGTCGCGGGCGCGGCGTCGGGCAGGTTCAGGGGCGGGATCTGGCGATCACGGGTGGGCGAGGTCTCGGGGGCGGCTGCGGATTGAGCGGCGCTGGCGTTGTTGGGGGTCTCCGGCGACGGAACCGGATCGCTCAAGGACGGCGCGCCCTCGACAGGTTGGCCAGGCGCGACCCCGGGCACCGGCCCCTGGGCGAAGGCGGCAGGCGTCAACGCAGTCGACCCCAGGAGGAAGCCGGTTGTAATCAGCGCAGCTGCGCAGGCGCGGGACTTGACCATTAGGTTCCGTATCGAAAAGCAGCGGTCAGGAGAACAAACCGGCAAGGGACTGGAACACCTGCAGGCGCTGCAGGTCGTTCCAGGTGACGAAAAGCATTAGGCTGAGCAGCAGAGCCAGCCCTACCCGGTAACTGGCCGTCTGCAGCCGGGCGCTGACGGGCCGACGCGCAACGGCCTCATAGGCGTAGAAGGCCAGGTGCCCGCCGTCCAGCACAGGGATGGGCAGAAGGTTGAGAAAGCCGATCCCCACGGACAGAATGGCGATCAGGGTCAGAAGGGCGTAGCCGGTGCCCAGCGCCTTTTCGCCAAGGGTGCGCCCGCCCTGCGCGCCGGCTTCGGCGATCGATCCCGAGGCCTTGGCGATCCCGAGCGGTCCGCTCAACTCCTTGCCGGACTCGCGTCCCTGGATGATGCGGCCGATGTAGGTGAGCGAGTTCTCGAGCACCCCGGCGGTCTGTTTGACCCCGATGGACAAGGCGGTGACCGGATCCACGCGGTGGCGCTCTCCCCCGCCCTGGGAGTTCAGCCCCAGCACGCCCACTTCGGAGACGCCGCCCCCGATGGGGTTCGGCTGGGCCACGCGCTCGGGGGTGCCGACGAGTTCGACCTCCCTGCCGCCTCTACGCACGACAAAGGTGATGGGCGTGCCCGCACGCAGCGCCACCGTGCTCTGGACGTCGCGGAAGTCGTCGACCTTGCGCCCATTGACCTCGGTGATCACGTCGCCGGGCCGGAACCCGGCCCGCTCCGCGGCGCTGCCGGGCTGAACCGAGGCCACTTGCGGACGATGAACCGACTGGCCGAACACCGCGACCAGCAGGGTGAAGATGGCCACCGACAAGACGAAGTTGGCGAACGGGCCCGCGGCCACCACGACCGCGCGCTGCCAAACCGGCTTGAAGTGGAAATAGCGGCCTTCGGCGCCCTTTCCTTCGCGCGCCTGCACCTCGGCTCGAAAACGCTCCAGCGCCTCCTGATCGGGCATGCTGGCGGCGTTGGCGTCGCCGGAAAAACTGACGTAGCCGCCCAAGGGCAGCCAGCCGATCCGCCATTCCACGCCGCGCTTGTCGGTCCACCGCGCGATCGCCCGCCCGAAACCGATCGAGAACTCGTCGATCGCCACGCCGAAGCTGCGCGCCGCCCAATAGTGGCCCAGCTCGTGAATCGTGACCACAGCGGTCAGGACGAGAAGGAATGGGACGATGTAGGAGAGCAGCTCTCCCGGGAAGTCCAGCATCTAAAACCCTGTTCAGGCCGCCTGGCCGATGCGCGTCAACACGTCCGCCGCGACCCGGCGTGCTTCGGCGTCGACCTGCAACGCTTCCGCGATCACCTCATCACCCGCCGTCGTGGCGAGATTCTGTCCGCCGTCGGTGGCCTGGAGAACTTCGTCCACCAAGGTCGCGATGTCGAGAAAGCCGATGCGGCGCTGCAAGAAAGCCGCGACCGCGACCTCGTTGGCGGCGTTGAGCACGTTGGGGGCGCGTCCTCCAGAGCGCAGGGCCGAACGGGCCAGGGCCAGCGCCGGGAAGCGGTCCAGATCGGGCGCCTCGAAGGTGAGCGCCCCCAAGGCGGGGAGGTCGAGCCTGGGCGCGTTCCAGGCCAGACGGTCGGGCCAGGCCAGTGCGCAGGCGATGGGCGTGCGCATGTCGGGCGGCCCCAGCTGGGCCAAGGTGGAGCCGTCGCGGTACTCGACCAGGCTGTGCACGATGGATTGGGGGTGCACGACGATGTCGATGCGGCTTTCCGGCGTGTCGAACAGGTAGGCCGCCTCGATCATCTCCAGCCCCTTGTTCATCATGGTGGCGGAGTCGACCGAGTTCTTCACCCCCATGGTCCAATTAGGGTGGGCCACCGCCTGTTCGGGCGTGGCCTGACGCATGACGTCCAGGGAAGCGGTCCGGAAGGGCCCGCCCGAGGCCGTGAGGATCAGCCGGGCCACCCTGCCCTTCTGCTCAGGCGCCAGGACCTGGAACAAGGCCGAATGTTCAGAGTCGACCGGGATGATCGCCCCCCCGGACCGTTTTGCGGCCGCCATCAGCGCCGGACCGGCGCAGACCACGCTTTCCTTGTTGGCCAGGGCCAGAGTGGCGCCCCGACGCGCGGCCGCAAAGGCGGGCGCCAGCCCTGCGGATCCGACGATGGCGCCCATGACCCATTCGGACGGACGCCCGGCGGCCTCCGCCACCGCGCCGGGGCCAGCCGCGGCCTCCACGCCGGACCCGGCCAGGCCCGCACGAAGCCGCGCCAAGCCCGTCTCATCGGCCAGGACGACGACGTCCGGGCGCCAGCGCCGAGCCTGCTCCAGCAGGAGATTCACGTTCGAGCCCCCCGTGAGCGCCACGACCCGGAACTCGGCGCCCCCGCGCCGGGCCTGCTCCAAGATGTCCAGCGTCGAGCCCCCGATGGAGCCGGTGGAGCCCAGGACGGAGACGGTGGCCGGCAGGCTCACGCGCCGCCTCCGGCGGACACAGCGCGCGCCACCGCCACCACCAGCGCGGCGAACATCAATCCATCGACCCGGTCCAGAAGCCCCCCGTGTCCCGGGATCAGTCCGCCCGTATCCTTGACCCCGAACCGCCGCTTCAGCGCCGACTCCCAGAGGTCGCCGGCGATCGTGGCGGCGCTGCCGAGCAGGCCGATCACGGCCGCGGTCACGGTTGAAATCGGCAGGTCGAGGATGAGCGAGGCGGCGACGCCCGCCGTCGTGCCGGCCAGCAATCCCCCGAACAAGCCGGACCAGGTCTTCTTGGGCGAGAGCCTGGGCTCAAGCTTGGGACCCTTGAGGATGCTGCCCACCAGGAAGGCCCCGGTGTCGGCGCTCCAGGTGATCGCGAAGAGCAGCGCGGTCCATTGAAAGCCGTCGTGGCCATCGCGCAACCAGAGCGTGGCCAGGGTGGGCGCCCCGATATAGATCACCCCAAAGGCGACGTCGGTCAGCCTGTGGGTGACCCGTCCGAATGTGAGGGCGACCACCAGGGCGCTCAGCACCAAGAGGCTCCACGCCGCCTCTTGCGCGCCCAGGCGGGTGGCCGACATGGCGAGCAGAACGGAGGCGGCGACGGCCAGAGCCGCGCGCCCGCGAGTCTCGGGTGCGGTCATCCGCCCCCATTCCACCGCCAACCGACTGACGATCAGCGCCATCAGGAGGAAGAAGAACCAGCGGCCGAACCAGACCCCGGCCAGGGCGAGCGGAATCAGCAGCGCGGCTGAAGCCAGCCGCACGCCCAGATCCCGCCAGTCGAAGCTGCGCCTAGCCGGCGGCGAGGACGTCATGCACCTCCGAAGCGCCATAGCGGCGCTCGCGCATCGAGAACTCGTGCATGGCCGCCGCGAGGTGCTCAGGACCGTAATCCGGCCAGAGCACGTCCTGGAACACGAACTCCGCATAGGCGGCCTCCCACAGGAGGAAGTTGGAGATGCGCTGTTCACCGCTCGTACGCACGATCAGGTCCGGCTCGGGTCCCTCGGCCGTGGACAGGCCCGCGCCCAGCATGGCCTCGTTGATCAGGCCTGGGTCCAACCGGCCCTCGGCCACCGCAGTCGCCAGCCGACGCGCGCTGTCCGCCAGATCGGCCCGGCCGCCGTAGTTGAAGGCGACCTGGAGGTGGAAGCGGCTGTTGTGGGCGGTTCGCCGCTCGGCCCGATCAATCACCTCCAGGATGTCCGGGGCCAGCCCCGCCCGGCGGCCGATCACATGCACGCGTACGCCGTCGCGCTCCAGCCGGCCGAGATCGGTCTCCACATACAGCTTCAACAGCCGCATCAGCTCGGTCACCTCGCTGGGCGGCCGGCGCCAGTTCTCGGTGGAGAAGCCGAAAACGGTCATCCACTCCAGGCCTAGATCGGCGGCGCCTTCGACCGTGCGTTTGAGCGCGCTCACCCCGGCGCGGTGCCCCAGCGCACGCGGCAGCCCCCTCGCCTTGGCCCAGCGCCCGTTGCCGTCCATGATGAGGGCGACATGGCGCGGCGGCGCTCCTGTCGGAATATAGGGCCCATCGCGCCCGGGTCTCACCGCCATGGGGCGTGGTCCTCTTCGCCGCGCATCATCAAAGGTTCGACCACCCGCCGTCAAACCTGCATGATCTCTTGTTCTTTGGCCTTCAAGGCCTCGTCGATGCGCTTGATCGCCTCGTCGGTGGCCTTCTGGATCTCGTCGTTCAGCCGCTTCTGTTCATCCTGGCTGATGACGCCGTCCTTTTCCGCCTTCTTGAGCTCGTCGTTGCCGTCGCGGCGGACATTGCGCACGGCGATCTTCTGCTGCTCGGCGTATTTCCCCGCCAGCTTGACGTATTCGCGCCGGCGCTCCTCGGTCAGCGGCGGGATCGGCACGCGTACCGTCATGCCGTCGTTGATCGGGTTCAGGCCCAGGCCGGCGGCGCGGATGGCCTTCTCGACCGGCGTGACCATCGACTTGTCCCAGACGCTCACGGACAGCATCCGGGGTTCGGGCGCGCTGATCCCCCCCACCGTGTTCAGCGGCACGGTCGAGCCATAGGCTTCCACCATCACCGGCTCGAGCAGGCCCGCATTGGCCCGGCCCGTGCGGAGCGAACTGAACTCCTCCTTCAGCGCGGCGACCGCCTTGTCCATGCGGGTTCGGAAGGTGGCGATCTCGGGCTTGGCGGTTGCGGCCATGGTCTACTCGCTTGCGGGTTGGGCGGGGTCTTCGCCGATCACCGTGTGCACGCCGCCGCCGTTCAGCACCTGCTGCAGGGCGCCGCGCTGGCGGATGGAGAACACCACGATGGGAACATTGTTCTCGCGCATCAGGCTGATCGCCGAGGCGTCCATGACCTTGAGGTCGCGGGACAGAACCTCGAGGTAGCTGAGCCGGTCGTAGCGCTTGGCGTTGCGATCCTTTTTCGGGTCGGCGGTGTAGACGCCGTCCACGCTGGTGCCCTTGAGCAGGGCGTCGCAGCCCATCTCCGCGGCGCGCAGCGCGGCGGCGGTGTCCGTAGTGAAGAACGGATTGCCGATACCGGCCGCGAAGATGACCACCCTGCCCTTTTGCAGATGCCGCAGGGCCCGACGCCGGATGTAGGGCTCGGAGATCTGCGCCATGGGAATGGCGGATTGGACACGGGTCTGCACGCCGCGTTTCTCCAGCGCGTCCTGCATGGCCAAGGCGTTCATGATGGTGGCCAGCATGCCCATGTAGTCGGCTTGGGCGCGGTCCATGTTGCCCGCCGCCGCCGACAGGCCCCGGAAGATGTTGCCGCCGCCGATCACCAGACACAGCTCGATGCCGGTGGCCGCAACCTGGGCGATCTCGCCAGCCACGGCCGCGATGGTGTTGTTGTCGATCCCATAGCCCTGCTCGCCCATCAGCACCTCGCCGCTGATCTTCAGCAGGATGCGGCGATAGCCTGGCTTGGGCGTAGCGGCGTCGGACATGGCGCTCATGATTGGGGTGGACGGCGGGCCTGCTAAGCACGAGGCGGGGTTCAGGTCTAGGCGAAGACCTCGGCGATCGATCCCGCGCCGCGTCCCTCCTTGACGAGGCGCAAGTCCGCATAGGCCGACGCCGCCATGAAGCTGAACACGGCGGGAATGAGGATCTGGATCAGGGGTGCCCCGATGACCTCGAACGGAGCCTCTCCTCCGACGAGAAAGCCGATCCCGCCAAAGGCGAGGCCGATCGCCACGATAGCAACGGCCACCATCAATCCAGTCGCAACCGCGACGCCGAGAAGTCTGAGCCGCTGTCCCTGCGTCAACTTCGAGCTTCGCTCAAGGGACTCGGCGATGCTCAGTTGCTCCGCCACATGCGCCGGACGCGCAACCATCCACTTCAGCCAGAAGATCACCCCGGGAACAATCAACAGAAGAAGGCCGACAATCACCACGAAGTTGGTGATAAAACCGATGCCGAAAAACTTGGGAAAGTGGCGGCGACCAGCCTCCAGCATATCCGCAACGGAGGTGCCCCGCCCCTCGAAGGACGCCAGCGCCGCCTGGATCAGGCCACCCGAGTAGAAGAGGCTGGTCAAGCCGATGGCGATGTTCTCTCCCGGCGCCCCGGTGAAGGCGCTGGCGAAGTTCTCGTCGACGGGCGCGAGGACGCCGGTCACCCGCAACATGCCATAGATCGCTGTGACCGCGCCGGGCAGGACCGCACCGGTGATCAGAACAGGGGCGATATTGACCCGCATCGCCGAGAAGCCCCGCTGGAGCACCCGCCCGATATCGAGGTCGCCAGCCAGCGGGAGTGATGCAGGGGCCGTCACTAGTCCGCCGAATGAGGATGAGACCTAGCTCTGGATAAACGGAGGGCGCGGGCTCCGTCGAGGAGACCGCGCCCGTTCTTTGTGCAGTTTCGGTGCGGATCAGGCGCCGGCGACGGCCGCCACTTCCGCCGCGAAGTCCTGCTCGGGGCCCTTCTCCACGCCTTCGCCCAGGGCCAGGCGCACGAAGCCCTTGACGCTGACCGGCGAGCCCACCGTCTTGCCCACCTCGGCGACCAGTTGCTCGACCGTCTGGTCGGGGTTCATGACAAAGGGCTGCTTCAGCAGCACCACCTCCTTCTGGAACTTGGCGATCTGCCCGCCCACGATCTTCTCGATCATGTTGTCGGGCCGGCCTTCCTCGCGCGCCTTGTCCATCAGGATCTGGCGCTCGCGCTCGACCACCGCGGGATCGAGATCCTCGGTGGACAGCGAGGCGGGGTTGGTGGCCGCCACGTGCAGGGCGATCTTGCGGCCGAGATCCTGGAGTTGGGCCTTCTCGCCCCCGCCCTCGATAGCCACCAGCACGCCGATCTTGCCCAAGCCCGGCGCCACGGCGTTGTGCGTATAGGCCGCGATGGCGCCTTGAGCCACCTGGAAGCGGGCCATGCGGCGCGCGACCATGTTCTCGCCGACGGTGGCGATCAGGCCCGTGAGGTGCTCCTGGACCGTTTCCCCGGCGGAAACGGTAGCCGAACCCAGCTGCTCGATGCCGTCCACGTCCAGCCCCGCCTGGGCGATGGCGCGTGCCGCGTTCTGGAACCGCTCGTTGCGAGCCACGAAGTCGGTCTCGGAGTTCACCTCGACCACGGCCGCCGTCGCGCCCTGGCCGTCGTCGCGGACGGCGGTGGCCACCAGGCCTTCGGCGGCGACGCGGTCGGCCTTCTTGGCGGCCTTGCTCAGGCCCTTGGTGCGCAGCCAGTCGGAAGCGGCCTCGATGTCCCCGCCAGACTCCTGAAGCGCCTTCTTGCAGTCCATCATGCCGGCGCCGGAGCGCTCGCGCAGATCCTTCACCAATGCGGCCGTGATCTCCGCCATGGGCTTTCTCCTGTGTTGGTGAGCCGGCCGCAGCCGGCTTGAAGGGTTAGGCGGACTGCTGAACTTCGGCTTCGGCCGGGGTCGCGTCCGGAGCGGCGATCTCGCCAGCGGCCGGTTCGCTCTCCGCCTGCATCACCGCTTCCGCGCCGCCGTCGGAACCCTGGCTGGCCGTAAAGGCGCCCCGGAGCGCGGGCTCCATCGGGGCTTCCGAGGCGCCCAGATCCACGCCCGAGGAGGCCTGGCCGGCCGCCAGACCATCCAGCACCGAATCGGCGATCAGGTCGCAGTACAGGGTCAGCGCGCGCGCCGCGTCGTCGTTGGCCGGCACGGGATAGGTGATGCCGTCGGGATCGGAGTTGGTGTCCAGGATGGCGATCACCGGGATGTTCAGCTTGCGCGCTTCCTGGATGGCGATCGCTTCCTTGTTGGTGTCGATCACGAACATGACGTCGGGGATGCCGCCCATGTCCTTGATGCCGCCCAGCGACAGCTCCAGCTTGTCGCGCTCGCGCGTCAGCTGCAGCAGCTCCTTCTTGGTCCGCCCGCCGGCGTTGTCGCCCAGCAGACCTTCCAGCTCGCGCAGGCGCGCAATGGAGCCGGAGATGGTGCGCCAGTTGGTCAGCGTGCCGCCCAGCCAGCGGTGGTTGACGTAATACTGCGCGCAGCGGCGGGCGGCCTGGGCCACCGGCTCCGAGGCCTGGCGCTTGGTGCCCACGAACAGCACGCGGCCGCCCTTGGCGGAGACGTCGCGCACGGCGACCAAGGCCTGGTGCAGCAGGGGCAGCGACTGCGACAGATCGATGATGTGAATATTGGAGCGCGAGCCGAAGATGTAGCGGTCCATCTTCGGGTTCCAGCGGTGCGTCTGGTGGCCGAAGTGGGCGCCGGCTTCCAGGAGCTGGCGCATGTTGACGTCGGGCAGTGCCATGGTCGTTCTTTCTTCCGGTTGAACCTCCGCAGGCCGCTTCCAGCGAAAAGCCGGACCGGAACGGTCGGATGAGGGATTGACCTCGCCCGGCCGAAAGCCTGCGTGTGGGATGGGCGGCTACTTAGTCGCAGGCAGCCTCGAAAGCAACCGGCTCAACCAAACAGCTCGGCCTCGCAGACTGGCGAACCCAGTGAGTGTCGCCATCTGCTGGCCAGACCCGATGGCCGCGATGACCTCAACGGGTTGCTGCGGGAACACATACACGTTGTATGTTGGGTCTCCCTGTCGCGTGCGTCGCAGCAAGGCCACCCGTTGGCTGGACAGAGGATGAGGACCATCCTGAACCGAACCCACAAAAAGGCCCGGGCGTAGCTCCTCGGCCAGCAAACGAAACGCTTTTGGCACTTCAGCCTGCTTCCCTGAGCTTGTAGTCCAGCCAAAGCCGTACTGCGGCAGGACGAGCAGCTCGGCCGTTCGCCCATTCAAGCCGCCACGTCCTCCACGGTCTGCACCCCCGGAGCCGTCTTCAGCGCGCCCCTCAGGGCCGCGTCCAGGCGGTAAACGCCCGGGAGCCTGAGCTCCACCTCGCGGCCCCCGTCGAGGGCCGCCACGATGCGGACCTGGCCGCCCGTCTTCGCCTCCGCAGGCTCCAGGCGGCGGCGCAGCGCGTCGGCGTCGGCGGCGGCGCCGGAGAGGTGGATGCGGATGGCGGACACAGCGGCGGCGGCGGCCTCGATCGCCGCCTCGATCGGTTCGGCGTCGTCCCCGAAGAAGCGGAGCTCGCCGTCGCGGCCGGAGGCGCGAACCTTGATCACCACCGCGCGGCCGGGCTCGAGAATGTCGCGCACACGGCGGAGGCTCTCGGGCGGGAACATCACCTCATATTCGCCCGTGGGATCGGACAGGGCGACGAAGGCGAAGCGTTCGCCGTTGCGGCCGCCGGTGCGCTCCTGCTTGCGGCGGATCACGCCGGCCATGCGGAAGGCCTCCTGGCCCTCCTTGGAAAGCGCCAGGGCTTCGGCGTAGGTGGTGGTGCGGCGCTTCTTGAGCACATCGGCCATGGCCTCCAGCGGGTGGCCGGTGAGGTAGAAGCCGACGGCGGCCAGTTCGTTGTCGAGCTTCTCGGCCTGACTCCAGGGCGGGGCGGAGGGCGGACGGGGACGCGGGGCCTCGTGGGCGCTGAAGCCGCCGAACAGGCTGACCTGGGACGAGGTGCGCTCCTCCGCATTGGCCTGGGCGTAGGCGCAGAGGCTTTCGGCGCTGGCCACCACCTGGGCCCGGTTCGGGTCGAGGCTGTCGAAGGCGCCGGCCTTGGCCAGGGTCTCCAGCGAGCGCTTGCCGACGAGCTTGGGCTCCACCCGCTCGGCGAAGTCGAACAGGTCGCGGAACGGGCCGCGCTCGCCCCGCACCTCGGCCACCGCCTTCATGGCCTCCAGCCCCACGCTCTTCACCGCTCCAAGGGCGTACAGCACCTCGCCCTCCTGCACGTCGAAATCGGCTTGGGAGCGGTTTATGTCGGGAGCGCGCACGGTTACGCCGAACTTCTTCGCGTCCTGGACGAACAGCGCCAGCTTGTCGGTATTGCCCAGGTCCAGGCTCATGGAGGCGGCGAAGAACTCCACCGGGTGGTTCGCCTTGAGATAGGCCGTCTGATAGCTGATCAGGGCGTAGGCGGCGGCGTGGGACTTGTTGAAGCCGTAACCGGCGAACTTGTCGACCAGGTCGAAGATGCTGGACGCCTGTTTCACCGGCACGCCGTTGCGGGCGGCGCCCTCGATGAAGCGCGCCTTTTGCGCCTCCATCTCCGACTTGATCTTCTTGCCCATGGCCCGGCGCAGGAGGTCCGCCTCGCCCAGGGAGTAGCCGGACAGGATCTGGGCGATCTGCATCACCTGCTCCTGGTAGATGATGACGCCGTAGGTTTCCTTGAGCACGGGCTCCAGCGAGGGATGGAGCATGTCGACCTCCTGGCGGCCGAACTTGCGGTCGACATAGGTGTCGATGTTGTCCATCGGGCCCGGGCGGTAGAGCGAGATCAGGGCGGTGATCTCCTCGATGGAGGAGCAGCGCATCTTGCGCAGAGTGTCGCGCATGCCCTGGGATTCCAGCTGGAACACGCCGATCGTTTGACCGGAGGCCAACAGCTCATAGGTTCGGGCGTCGTCGAAGGGCAGGCCTTCGAGGTTCAGCTCGATCCCTCGCTTTCGAAGCAAGCGCACCGCGCGATCCAGCACGGTCAGCGTCTTGAGCCCGAGGAAGTCGAACTTCACCAGCCCTGCTGACTCCACCCATTTCATGTTGAACTGGGTGGCGGGGATGTCGGAGCGGGGGTCGAGGTAAAGGGGGCTGAGCTCCACCAGCGGGCGGTCGCCGATGACCACGCCGGCGGCGTGGGTGGAGGCGTTGCGGTACAGGCCCTCGAGCTTGAGCGCGACCTCCAGCATCTCCGAAACGCTTTGGTCCGAGCGTTTGGCCTCCTGCAGGCGAGGCTCGATCTCGATGGCCTGGGCCAAGGTGACGGGATTGGCCGGGTTGTTCGGCACCATCTTGCAGAGGCGATCCACCAGGCCCAGCGGCAATTGCATCACCCGGCCGGTGTCGCGCAGGACGGCGCGGGCCTGGAGCGTGCCGAAGGTGATGATCTGGGCGACCCGATCGTCGCCGTACTTGCCCTGGACGTAGCTGATCACCTCTTCCCGCCGCTCCTGGCAGAAGTCGATGTCGAAGTCGGGCATGGAGACCCGCTCGGGGTTGAGGAAGCGCTCGAACAGCAGGCCGAAGCGGAGCGGGTCCAGGTCGGTGATGGTGAGCGCCCATGCCACCATGGAGCCCGCGCCGGAACCCCGCCC
>JAUJMO010000001.1:557684-577294 GCA_030446805.1 Caulobacteraceae bacterium
GGGAAGCGGGGCAGCACGGGGTCGCGCTTGGGCACGAGAAAGGCGCAGCGGCGGGCGATGTCGAGCGTGTTGTCGCACGCCTCCGGCAGGTCGGCGAACAGCTCGCGCATCCGGGCCGCCGGCTTGAACCAATGCTCGGGGGTGACCCGGCGGCGGTTCTCCTCGCCGATGAAGGTCCCGTCCGCGATGCATAGCAGGGCGTCGTGCGCCTCGTACATTGAGGGCTGGGCGAAATAGACGTCGTTGGTGGCCACAAGCGGGAGGTCATGGTCATAGGCCCAGCCGACCAGGCCGGGCTCGGCGCGGTCCTCGGCCGGCAGGCCGTGCCGCTGGAGCTCGACGTAGAACCGGCCCGGAAAGGCTTGCGCCATTTCAGCCAGAACCGCCCTGCCCTCCTCCCCCTTGCCGGCCGCGAACAAGGGATCGACCGGACCGTCGGGCCCGCCGGAAAGGAGGATGAGTCCCTCCGCCCGCGTCGCGACCTCCGACCAGCGCACGCAGGGCTCGCCGTCGCTGTCGAGAAAGGCCTTGGTGGAGAGCTCCGAGAGGTGGCGCCAGCCGACCTCGCTTTGGGCCAGGAGCACCAAGGTGGGCTTGCGCGCCCAGCTTTCGGAGGGCCCCTTGCCGATCCCGCTCACGGGCAGGGCGCAGCCGACCACCGGCTGAACGCCCTTGTCCTTGACCCCCTGGGAGAACTCGAGCGCGCCGAACAGGTTGGCGCGGTCGGTGATGGCCACGGCCGGCATGGCCTCCTTGGCCGCTAGGGCGCCGATATCGGCGGTCTTCACCGCCCCCTCCAGCAGGGAATAGGCGGAGCGCACGCGCAGGTGGACGAAGCCGTCGGTCATAGGGCTCAGATGGCCGCGACCGGGGGTGACTCGCAAGCGGGCCGAGGCGCCTCGACCGAAACGCTCCCCAATGAACGTCACCCTCGAAGGGGCTGACGCAGGATGAGGGAGCGGCGACGAGGCCGACCGTCGCCGCCCTGCGGGAGGTCACGCGCAAGCGCGGCATCGGCTTTGACGAAGGGAGGGATCGCCAAAAACAGGGAATCAGCCTGCTTCAAGCAGGCTGATCCGGCTGCCAGAGCTCAACCGGGTTGCCCTCCGGATCATGGATACGCGCGAAGCGCCCGACGCCCGGCATATCCCATTCCGGGTTGGTGGCCACCGCGATCCCCGCGGCGCGGAGCGCGGCGCAGAGGTCGTCGAGGTCGTCCACGCGCAGGTTGAGCATCCATTGGCGATCCGCAGCGAAATAGTCCGTGTCGGCCGCGAACGGCGCGAAGACGCTGGGCCCCGCCTGCGTCTCCCACAAGCCAAAGGGCGCCGAGCCCACACCGAGATGCTCGACATACCAGGCGCGCATCGCCTCCGGATCCTTCGCGCGAAAGAAGAATCCGCCGATCCCGGTCACGCCCATTCCAGCCTCCCGCAATCCCGAAGCCGGCAGGACCACTACCAAGCGATCGGCCGCCGTGCACGCCTGCGCTGGTGCGACGTGCCGGCCGCCTATGGGCGGCAACCTTGATATTCGGCCCTAAGTCTCAGCAGCCCGTATCTCTGGCTCAATCACGCGTCCTGAGCGTAGCCGTGCACGTTGGCGGGCTCAGAGCTGACGTTGCGCAGGAGCTCCCGTCCTCTACCGGTCAGAGACTCGCCGGCCTGCGACAGAGCCTCCGCCCCGTGACGTCAGGCGGCCTTGGCCCGCTCCTCCAGGTGGCCGTCCTTGAGGGCGAACACGCGGTCGGTGAAGCCGGCCAATTCGAGGTTGTGAGTGGCGATCAGGGCGGCCACGCCCTCCTCGTGGGTGAGGTCGCGGATGTTCTGGAAGACCGCCTCCGACGTGTGGGGGTCCAGGTTGCCGGTGGGCTCGTCAGCCAGGATCAGCCCGGGCCGGTTGGCCAGTGCGCGGGCGACCGCGACTCGCTGCTGTTCGCCGCCGGAGAGCTGGGCGGGCTGGTGCTGCAGCCGGGCGCCCAGGCCCAGCCGCTCCAGCAGGGAGGCGGCGCGTTTGCGGGCTTCGGCTTCGGACTTGCCGGCGATCCGCTGCGGCAGGGCCACATTGTCCAGAGCCGTGAACTCGGGCAGCAAGTGGTGGAACTGATAGACGAAGCCGATGGCGTTCAGGCGCACCAAGGTGCGCTTGGCGTCGTCCATTCGGGTGCAATCCTGGCCGCCGATCAAGATGCGGCCCTGGTCCGGGCGCTCCAGCAGGCCCGCGGCGTGCAGCAGGCTAGACTTGCCGGAGCCGGACGGCCCGATCAGGCCCACGATCTCACCCGCGTGGACCTCCAGGTCGACACCGTTGAGCACGTGCAGGCTGTTGTCGCCGGACTTGTAGGAACGGTGCAGGCCCTGGAGCGACAGGATGGCGGGGCGGCTACTCATAACGGAGCGCCTCCACCGGATCGAGCTTGGAGGCGCGCAGCGCCGGCGGCAGGGTGGCCAGGCAGCTCATCAACAGCGCCCAGGTCGTGACGAAGAGGACCTCCGTCCACTCGATGCGGGCCGGCAGGTGCGAAAGGAAGTAGATATCGGAGGAGAAGACCTCCGCGCCGGTGACCCACTCCACGAAGGCCTGGATCTGCTCGATGAAGGTGCAGAAGACGATGCCCAGGAACAGGCCCAGGAAGGTGCCGATGACGCCCAAGGAGGCGCCCGACATGAAGAAGACGCGCAGGATGGCGCCCTGGCTGGCGCCCATGGTGCGCAGAACGGCCACGTCGCGGCCCTTGTTCTTCACCAGCATGACCAGGCCGGAGATGATGTTCATGGCCGCGATGGTGACGATCAGCATGAGGATCAGCCGCATGACGTTCCGCTCGACCTGCAGCGCGCCGAAATAGGCCGCGTTGTCGTCACGCCAGTCGCGCACCAGGGCCCCGGGACCAGCGGCCCGGGTCACCAGGGGCCGCAAGCGATCGACGTGGTCGGGGTTGTCCGTCTTGATCTCGATCGAATCAACCACGCCCTCGCGGCCGAAGAAGAGCTGGGCCTGTTCTAGCGGCATGTAGACATAGGCGGCGTCGAACTGGCTCATGCCGATCTCGAAGACGCCGCCGATGGTGTAGGTTTTGGAGCGCGGGGCCGAGCCGAACGCGGTGGCTTCGCCGCTGGGCGATAGAAGGGTGATCGGATCGCCCGCCCCCAGCCCCAGGGTGGAGGCCAGTCCGGAGCCCACCAGCACCAGATCGCCGCCGTATTCGCCCTCGCCGAAGCCCTGGAGCGAGCCTTGCAAGATGTTGTCGGCCACGATGGATGTGGCGCGGACGTCGGCGGGCCGCATGCCGCGAACCACCGCCAGCCCCAATTGGTTGGCCCCCTGGGCCACCGAATAGGACTCCACGATGGGAAAGGCCTGCTCCACGCCGGGCACGGCGCGCAGCCGGGTCAGGGACTGGTCCAGCACGCTGGGCCCGCCCGAGGACGACGGCGGCGGGGTTCCGGCGGCGGCCTCGTCGGCGGCGACCAGGGCGTCCAACTCGCTCGTAGGCTCGCCCGGCGCCGATGCGGGCGGGCCCTCGGGGTCGGAGACGAGAACGGCGCCCGTGACATGCATGTGGCCGCTGAAGCCCAGGGTGCGGGCCAGCAATTCGGAGCGGAAACCGTTCATCACCGACATCACGATGATCAGGACGGCCACGGCCAGGGTGATGCCGATCACCGAGATCAGCGAGATCAGGGCCACGCCGCCCTGGTTGCGCTTGGCGCGCAGATAGCGGCCGGCGAGCGATCGCTCCCAAGCGGAGAAGGGCGGCGCGGCGAGCTGGGTCACGAGACGGGTATTTGGGGCGTGTTCGCCTCGGCGGCCAGTCCGTCGAGGACGGCCTGCAGCGGCGCGATGGAACGCTCGCCGGTGCGGCGGTTCTTGATCTCGACATTGCCCTCGGCCAGGCCCTTGGGCCCGACGATCATCTGTCGGGGCAGACCGATCAGGTCCATAGCGGCGAACTTGGCGCCGGGACGTTCAGTCGTGTCGTCGTAGAGCGCGGTCTGGCCGGAAGCGTGGATGGCGGCGTAGGCCCGCTCGCAGGCCTGATCGCAGGCGGGGTCGCCCGGCCGGAGATTGATCAGCCCCACGTCGAAGGGGGCCACGGCCTCCGGCCAGATGACGCCAGCCTCGTCGTGATTGGCCTCGATGATGGCCCCAAGCAAGCGGGAAACGCCCACGCCGTAGCTGCCCATCTGCAACGGGCGCTCGACGCCGTCCGGGCCGGCGGCCACGGCCTTCATGGGCGCGCTGTACTTCTCGCCGAAGTAGAAAATGTGGCCGACCTCGATGCCGCGCGCGGACAGGCGTTTGTCCTCCGGCACCTGCTCGAAGGCGGCGGGGTCGTGCATCTCCTCCGTGGCGGCATAAAGGCCCGTACGGGCGTTCACGAGGGGTTGAAGGTCGCCGAACCAGTCCACGTCGGAGCCGGGCGGGGGCATGTCGACCAGGTCCTTGTGGCAGAAGACGGCGCTCTCGCCCGTCTCGGCCAGGATGATGAACTCGTGGGACAAATCCCCGCCGATCGGGCCGGTGTCGGCGCGCATCGGCACGGCCTTCAGCCCCATGCGGCTGAAGGTGTTCAGGTAGGCGATGAACATCCGGTTGTAAGCCGCTCGGGCGGACGCCTCATCGATATCGAAGCTGTAGGCGTCCTTCATCAGGAACTCACGGCCGCGCATGACGCCGAAACGGGGGCGTTGCTCGTCCCGGAACTTCCACTGGATATGGTAAAGGTTGAGCGGCAGGTCCTTGTAGGACCGGACCGACGCCCGGACGATCTCGGTGATCATCTCCTCATTGGTGGGTCCGTAGAGGAGCTCGCGCTCGTGGCGATCCTTGATGCGCAGCATCTCGGGCCCGTAGGCGTCGTAGCGGCCGCTTTCGCGCCACAGGTCGGCCAGCTGCAGGGTGGGCATGAGAAGCTCGACGGCCCCTGCCCGCTCCATCTCCTCGCGAACGATCCGCTCCACCTTGCGCAGCACGCGCAAGCCCAGCGGGAGCCAGGCGTAGATGCCTGCGGCCTCCTGCCGGATCATGCCCGCGCGCAGCATCAGCCGGTGCGAGGGGATCTGCGCCTCGGACGGCGTCTCCTTGAGCGTGGGCAGGAAGAAGCGCGACAGGCGCATGAAACCTCAGGAGTCGGCGGAGGGCCTGTCTAGCTGGGGCCCGTGCTGCGATGCAACGTCAGCGCACCGCCCAGCCGCGCAGCGCGACTTCGGCCACCGCCACCACCACCACCCACACGATCGCGCTGACCCAGGTGGTGGTGATGGCCTTTCGCTTGAGGTTCAGGGTGACGGGAGAGCCGGGCTCGCCGCCGGCCGGGGTGTCCATTCCCGCTTCGTGGTGGCTGTGGGCGCCCAGCGGGAGCACAGCGAAGAGCACCGTCCACCACAGCGTGAGGTAGATGGCGACAAGGGTGAAGGGGCCGAGCTGCATCAGTCCTCCAGGCCAGGGACGGCGGCGCGAGCGTGCGCGTGATGCGCCTCCATGATCTCGATCAGCAGGCCGTCGGTGGTGCGGGGGTGGAAAAAGAGCACCGGCGTGCCGTGCGCGCCCATGCGGGGCTCGCCGGAGCCCAGCACCGTGAGGCCCCTGCCCTGGAGCTCGTCACGGGCGGCGAGGATGTCGTCGACCTCGAAGCAAAGGTGATGCTGGCCGCCGCGCGGGTTCTTTTGGAGATAGGCCGTCAGGGTGCTGGTCGCGCCAAAGGGTTCGATCAGCTCGATCTGCGTGTTCGGCAGGTCCACAAAGGCCACGGACACGCCTTGTTCCGGCAGGGCGCGCTTTGACGACACCGTCGTGGCGCCCAGGGTCTCGCGGTAGAAGCGCAGGCTGTCGTCGATCGAGGGCGTGGCGACACCGACGTGGTTGAGGCGGCCGATCACTTGGGCTCCAGAGGCTGCTGCACTAGGCTTGGGGCATGATCGCACGGAAGATCAACCTTGGGCGAGCGGTGATCGCGGCGGGCGGGCTGCTGGTGCTCGCCGCGCTGGCCTCCGTCTTCGCTGGCGGCGACCTCCGGGCCTGGGCTACGGCCTTCGTCGCCATCGCCGCCGGCTTCGGCGGCTTGGTCCTGATCGGGCGCACCCTGGGCGGACGGGCGGCGGTCCGGCTCGGATATGATCCGGTAGCCGGGCAGCGCAGCGGGATCGGCCTGGCGATCGGCCTTCCGCTCTTGGCGATCACCCTCTCGCGCTGGCTGGGCCTGGGCTAGACCCGCAGAACGATGGTCTCAACTACAGGCCGGCGGTCCCAGATGCGCTGGCTGGCCTTTTTCAACGCGCGGCTGAGGGCCTGCTCCAACTGGTCGTCGTCTTTGCGCGCAGCCGCGTCCAAGCGGCGCAAGGTGTCTTCCGCCAGATCAGCCAGGTCGTCCAGCGCGTCCTCGAGCGGGCGTTCCTTGCCGCCCGGAAGGCCTATGGCGCGCAGGTCGATGTCGCTCACCAGCTTGCCCCGGCGGTCCAGCGCCAGCGTCAGCATGAGCACCCCGTTGTTGCCCGCGTGGATGCGTTCGCGCAGGGCCTCGCCGTTGGCGGGGGTCAGCACGCCGCCGTCCACGAACAGGCGGCCGTTCGGAACCTCGTCGATGATCTCGGCGCGGCCAGGCGCCAGGCGGATGATCTCGCCGTTGTGCGGCGCGATGGCCTGAGGCACCTGAAGCTCCTTGGCCAGGATCACGTGCTCCATCAGGTGGCGACGCTCGCCATGGGTGGGAATGGCGATCTCGGGCCGGGCCCATTGGTACATCTGGCGGAGCTCGCCGCGGGCCGGGTGGCCGGAGACGTGGATGCCCGGGTGGTCGCGCTCGGTGATCAGGTGAACGCCGCGCTCGGCCAGCGCGTTCTGCACCGCGCCGATGGCCACCTCGTTGCCGGGGATCTGGCGGGAGGAGAAGATCACGCTGTCGCCCTGGCCGAAGCTGACGTGCGGATGGGTGCCGGTGGCGATGCGCGACAGGGCGGCGCGGGGCTCGCCCTGGCTGCCGGTCACCAGATAGACGAGCTTGTCGTCCGGGAAGTGCTTGGCCTCGTCGTCGCGGACGAACTCGCCGATGTCCTTGAGCAGGCCCACCGACTTGGCGGCGGCCGTCATGCGCAGCATGGATCGGCCCACCAGGCAGACACGGCGGCCGGCCGCCTCCGCCGCCCGGACCGTGCTGTCGATGCGGGCCACGTTGGAGGCGAAGCAGCCCACGGCCACCTTGCCCTTGAGCGTGGGCAGCAGTTCGGTCAGCGCCCTGCGGACATCGGCCTCCGAGCCCACCTCGCCTTCCACAAAGACGTTGGTGCTGTCGCAAACCATGGCCAGCACGCCCTCGTCGCCCAGCTTGCGCAAGGCGTGCACATCGGTCACGGCGCCGATCACGGGCTCCGGATCGATCTTCCAGTCGCCCGTGTGCAGGACCACGCCCAGGGGCGTGCGGATCGCCAGACCGTTCGGCTCCGGGATGGAGTGGGTCAGGGTGATCATGTCCACCGTGAACGGCCCCAGCTGGAGCGTGCCGCCCAGCTGCACCTCATGCAGGGCGAAGCCGGTGATGCCCTCGTTGCGCAGCTTCTCGCGGACCAGAAAAGCGGTGAAGGGGGTGGCGTAGATGGGCGCTTTGAGCCGGGGCCAGAGCCAGGGCAGGCCCCCGATGTGGTCCTCATGCGCGTGGGTGACGATGATGCCCAGGATGTCCGCCGCGTTCTCCTCCAGAAAGCGCGCGTCGGGCACGATGATGTCCACGCCGGGCGTGGTCAGATCGCCGAAGGTGACACCCACATCCACCACGATCCACTTTCGGTCGTCCGGAGGGCCGTAGCCGTAGGCGTTGAGGTTCATACCGACCTCGCCGGAGCCGCCGAGCGGCAGGAAGACGAGTTCGTCGTTAGTGCGGGGAGCTTGCATTCAGTCTTTCAGTGTCGGTCTGCGTGTTGCGGCGCCAGATTTCCAGGAGGCCGCGCAGGGTCAGGTCAGGATCGAAACGGTCGATGGCGTTTGTTGCTCCCTCAAATAGGGATGCGACCCCGCCCGTCGCCACCACGGTGAGCGGTTTGTCCATCTCGCTCTTGATCCGGGCGATCAGGCCTTCGATGAGGCCCACATAGCCCCAGAATACGCCGGACTGCATGGCGCCCACGGTGTCGACCCCCACCACGCAGGCAGGGCGACGGATGGCCACCCGGGGCAGCCGGGCGGCGGCCTCGTGCAGAGCCTCCATGCTGAGGTTGATGCCGGGCGCGATCACGCCGCCCTCGAAGCCGCCGTCGGCCCCGACCACGTCGAAGGTGGTCGCCGTTCCGGAGTCGACCACAAGCAACGGCCCCCCGTAAGCGAGATGCGCGCCCAGGGCGTTGACCAGCCGGTCGGCGCCGGCCTCCGACGGCTTGGGGATGCGCACCGGGATCCCGAGCTCGACGTTCTCGCCGATCACCAGCGGCTCGGCGTGCAGGTAACGGCGCGCCAGATTGCGCAGGTTGAACAGGGACTGAGGCACCACGCTGGAGATGATGCAGGCGTGCAGGTCGCCCAAGGTCAGCCCCTGCATGGCCAGGAGTTGATGCAACCAGACGGCGTATTCGTCGGCGGTCCGCCCGGCCTCCGTGGCCGTTCGCCACTGCGCAGCCCAGCCGTTTCCGTCATGGACGGCGAACAGCGTGTTGGTGTTGCCCTGCTCGATCGCGAGAAGCACCCTCAGCTGGGCTTGGTCACGCCCTTCATGGAAGGGGCGGCCGCGATGGTCTTCGGCTTCTCCTTCTTGGGCTTGCGGGTTTCCTTGCCGGGCTTGGAGGCGCCTTTGGCCATGGTGGTGCTCCTGGATTGTTCGAGGAGCTTAGCGAGACGGGGCCGCCACGTCATCCAGGAAGGGCGACCCTCGTGCGATAGCCTCGCGTGCTCCAAGGGCTCAGAAGAGGGACTGGAGTGCGACTTCTTGCGGTCCGCGAAGCTGCTGTGGTCAATCCAGCCTGGCTCGAGCCTCAGCCGGCCCGCGTCAAGAACTCGACCGTACCTGCACGCCAGCGGCGGACATTCGGCCGAAGAGCCGACCTCGCAGACGAGCAACCACCCGCTGCGCGGCGACCAGTCAAGCGGCGGCTCGCCCCCATGAGCTCGCCCCTACTGAGGACGAACTTCGGTCAGCACATATTGGTCGCCCTGCTTGCTGAAGGAGAACCGGACCGGGGCGCCGGCCTCCAAGCCCTGGATCATGCTGGGATCCGGAGCCTGGAAGGTCATGGTCATGGCCGGCCAGCCCAGCTCCGCCACCGGCTGGTGATTTATGCTGACCGCGTCAGCTTCGACTGCGGCGATCTGGCCGGTCGTGCTGAAGGGTCCGGTCGCCTGAGCGGCGCCGCCGGTCGCCGGAGTGGCGGATGGAGCCCCGGCCACCGGCGCCGCTTCGGAGGGCGCCTCGGCCGCGCCCTCCTCGCCGCCGCTGCAAGCCTGCAGCAGCAGGGCGGCTCCGAGGGTGCTCGCGATTATCAAAGTTCTCATGGTGTCTCCTTGGGTTGAGGTGTTCGGGGTGAGGCTGGTCAGCCGCGCCGGATTGCGGTGATCTGCTGGGCCCGCAGGTCGAACCGCACGCGGTCGCCGGCTTTCAAGCCCTTCAGCAGCGAGGGGGACGCGACCTTGAAGCTCATGGTCATCGCCGGCCATCCGAGGGCTGCGATGGGATCGTGAGCCACGGTGATCGTGTTCGTTTTGGCATCGACGCCTTTGACCACCCCGGTCGCCTTGACCTTGGCGGCCGGCTGGGCGGCTACGTGGTTCGCGTGATCCTGCGCGGCGACAGGTGTTGCGAGCGCCATGGCCGCGAGGGTGGATAGAACGGCAGCTTTCATCAAACTTCTCCGTGTGAGGGAACGAGCTGTGCGGCCGATGTCCGGGCCGCGGCGGATTCCGAACGCCGGCGCATGAGGAGGTAGGCGGCCGGCACGACCAGCATGGACAGCAGGGGCGCCGACAGCATGCCGCCCAGCATCGGGGCGGCGATGCGGCTCATCACCTCCGATCCGGCGCCCCCGCCGGTCATGATGGGCAGCAGACCCGCGATGATCACCGCCACAGTCATGGCCTTGGGCCGGACTCGCAAAACGGCGCCCTCCCGGATGGCTTGGTCGACCACCTCCGGCGTGAGCGGGACCCCCGCCGCTTCCCGGTCCGCGAGCGCATGCTTGAGGTAGATCAGCATGATCACGCCGAACTCGGCGGCGACCCCGGCCAGCGCGATAAAGCCAACGCCCGTTGCGACCGAGAGGTTGTAGCCCAGCAGGTAGAGCATCCAGACCCCGCCGGTCAGCGCGAACGGCAGGCTCAACATGATCAGCGCCGCCTCGTCGAAGCGGCCGAAGGTCAGGTAGAGCAGCAGGAAGATGATCAGAAGCGTAGCCGGAACAACGATCTTCAGCCGCTGCATGGCCCGTTCCATGAACTCGAACTGCCCGGAGTAGGCCAGGCTGACGCCGGGCGGCAACTTCACGTTCTCGGCCACGGCCTCGCGCAGATCGCCGACCACGGAGGCCAGGTCGCGGTCCCGCACGTCGACGTAGATCCAGCCAGCCAGTCGGCCGTTCTCGCTTCGAAGCATCGGCGGGCCGTCGGTCACCCGCAGCTCGGCCACCGTGTCCAGCGTGATCTGCTGACCGCTGGGCGTGAGCACGGGCAAGGCCCGCAGCTCCTCCAGGCTGTCGCGCACCTCGCGCGGATAGCGCACGTTGATCGGGTAGCGGGCCAGCCCCTCCACGACCTGGCCGACGTTGTCGCCGCCGATCGCGCTGGACACGATCGACTGGACGTCGGCGATGTTGAGTCCGTAGCGGCCGGCCGTCGGCCGGTCGATCGTGACATCGATGTAGCGGCCGCCGCTCAACCGTTCGCTGAAGGCGGAGCTCACGCCCGGCACGGTCTTCGCGACAGCCTCGATCTCGCGGGCCACCCGGTCGATCTGCTCAAGGTCCGAACCGGCGACCTTGACCCCGATCGGGCTCTTGATGCCGGTCGCGAGCATGTCGATCCGATTGCGGATCGGCGGCACCCATACATTGGCGAGCCCGGGCACCTTCACGATCCGGTCGAGCTCCTCGATCAGCTTCTCTTCGGTCATGCCCGGCCGCCATTCCTCACGCGGCTTGAGCTTCACCGTGGTCTCGAACATCTCGAGCGGCGCGGGGTCCGTGGCCGTTTCGGCCCGGCCGGCCTTGCCGAACACCGTCTCCACCTCCGGCACGGTCTTGATCAGCCGGTCGGTGATCTGCAGCAGCTCCGAGGCTTTCTGCGCCGACAGGCCGGGCAAGGCGGAAGGCATGTAGAGGAGGTCGCCTTCCTTCAGGGTCGGCATGAACTCGCCACCCAGCCGCGAAATCGGCCAGGCGCTCGTGGCGAAGACCAGGGCGGCGAGCACCAGGGTCGTGCGCGGCCGGTGCATGACCCAGTCGATCACCGGACGATAACCCGCGATCAGGAGCCGGTTCAGCGGGTTTGCGGTCTCCGCCGGAATGCGGCCCCGGATCCAGTAACCCATCAGCACCGGGATCAGGGTCACGGACAGGGCCGCGGCTCCCGCCATGGCGTAGGTCTTGGTGAAGGCCAGCGGGCTGAACAGCCGCCCCTCCTGGGCCTGCAGGGTGAAGATGGGGATGAAGGACAGGGTGATGATCATCAGGCTGAAGAACAGCGCCGGCCCCACCTCGACGGCCGCCTCGGTGATCACCTTCCAGTGCTCCTGCCCCTCCAGCTTCTTGTCCGGATGCTTCTCCTTCCAATGCTCGATGTGCTTGTGGGCGTTTTCGATCATCACCACGGCCGCATCGACCATGGCCCCTACAGCGATGGCGATGCCGCCCAGCGACAGGATGTTCGCGTTGAGACCCTGGTAGCGCATGATGATGAAGGCGATCAGCACCCCCAGCGGCAGGGAGACGATCGCGACCAGAGCCGAGCGCAGGTGCCACAGGAACACCGCGCAGACGATCGCAACGACGATGAACTCCTCGATCAGCTTGTGGCTGAGGTTCTCGATGGCCCGGTCGATCAGTTCGGAGCGGTCATAGGTGGTGACCACCTCCACTCCGGGCGGGAGGCTGCGCTTCAGCTCCTGCAGCTTCGCCTTCACGGCGTTGATCACCTCCCGCGCGTTCTCGCCGGAGCGCAGGACGATGATCCCGCCCGCCACCTCCCCTTCCCCGTTGAGCTCGGTGATCCCGCGCCGCATCTCCGGCCCGAGCTGCACCCAAGCCACGTCGCCCAGGCTTACCGGTACCCCGCCCGCGGCGGTGCGTAGAGGGATGGCGCGGAAGTCGTCGAGCGACTGCAGGTAGCCGCCGGCGCGGACCATGTATTCGGACTCCGCCAGCTCCAGGACGGAGCCGCCGGACTCCTGGTTCGCCCGCTGGAGGGCCTCGACGACCTGGCCGTGGGTGACGCCGTAGCCCGCCAGTTTCTGAGGATCGAGGACGACTTGGTACTGGCGCACCATGCCGCCCACGCTGGCGACCTCGGCCACACCCGGGATGCTCTTCAGCTCAAAGCGCAGGAACCAGTCCTGCAGGCTTCGGAGCTGGCTGAGATCGCGCTGCTTGGTGCGATCCACCAGCGCGTATTCGTAGATCCAGCCTACGCCGGTGGCGTCCGGTCCCAGCGCCGGGGCGACGCCCGGGGGAAGCCGCCCCTGCACCTGGCTGAGGTACTCGAGCACGCGCGAGCGCGCCCAGTAGAGGTCCGTGCCGTCCTCGAAGAGCACGTAGACGAAGCTGTCGCCGAAGAAGGAGTAGCCGCGCACCGTTCGCGCGCCGGGCACGGACAGCATGGTGGTGGTCAGCGGATAGGTGACCTGGTTCTCGACGATCTGCGGCGCCTGTCCGGGATAGGGCGTGCGGATGACCACCTGCACATCCGAAAGGTCCGGAAGAGCGTCCACGGGGGTGGTCCGGACGGCCCACACGCCCCACACCACAACGACCAGGGCGCCCAGGAGCACGAAGAAGCGGTTGCCGACCGACCAGCGGATGACCGATCCGATCATCGTTCGGCCTCCAGCTTGTTCATTCGGCGGACCGTCGGCTGCGGCGCTTGACTGAAGGCGAAGGAGACCCGGTCCCCGGCCTTGAGGCCACGGGCCAGCGCCGGATCGGCCATCCGGAAAGCCATGGTCATGGCGGGCCAGCCGAGCGTCGGGACCGGCTGGTGCGAGAGGGTGACCGACTGCGGGTTGATCGTCTCGATGCGCCCGCTGCTCGCGTGCAGCGCCGCAGGACCCGCTCCGCCTGTGCGCGCGGCGGGCGCGGCAGCCTGCGGGGCCGGCGTGGGCGCGACCGGCGCAGACGGCGCGCCGTCGATCGGGCGCGCCTCCACGTCGGCCAGGCTCGCCTCCGAGTCGATCAGGAACTGGCCGGAAGCCACGACGCGTTCACCTTCCTGCAGGCCGGCGAGGATCTCGAGGCGTCCTCCATCCTCGCGGCCGATGCGGACCTGAGCCGGCTGGAAGCGGCCGTTGGCCAGGGCCAGCACGACGATGTTGCGTCGCCCGGTGCGGATCACCGCCTCGGCGGGAACCAGCAGCGCGGGACGTTGCGCGCGGTCCGTCAGCTCGACGGTGGCGAACATGCCGGGTCGTATCCGCCCGTTGGGGTTCGGCAGTTCGACCCGCGCCTCCAGGGTGCGGGTCTCCGCCTGCGCCGAAGGCAGGATGGTGGTGACCCGGCCGGTGAAGGTCTGCCCCGGGTAGGCCGCGAAGCTGGCGCTCGCCGCCTGCCCTACCTGAACCTGGCCGGCCTGGGCTTCCGGGATCGCCACATTGAGCCATACGGTCCCCAGCCCGTTCACTTCGGCCAGGGTTTGACCCTCGGAGACAGTCATCCCCGGACGCACGTTCAGGGTCTGGATCACGCCCCCGATCGGGGTGGTGATGGTGGTCACCGGGCGGGCGCGGCCCGTGCGCTCCACCTGGGAGATCAGCGCGGGCGGCATGCCGGTCAACCGCAACCGCTGACGGCCCGCCTCGATCAAGCTGCGCTCGCCCGTGCGCCGCAGCGCCAGGAACTCGGTCTGGGCGCCGGCCCATTCAGGGACGTACACGTCCGCGAGGGGTGCGCCCGCGCGAACGACATCGCCCGGAGCACGGCGGTAGGTGCGCTCCACAAAGCCCGCCGCCCGCGGCTGGACCATGGCCACGTCGCGTTCGTTGAACTCGACCACGCCCGTGGCCTGGAGGCTCTGCTCGAGCGTCCCGCGCTCAACCACGGCCAGCCGGACCCCGAGGTTCTGGGTAAGGGCCGGGTCGATGCGGACGCCCGGCGCGCTCTCGGCGCCCTCGTCCGCGTACTTCGGGATCAGCTCCATGTTCATCGACGACTTGCCCGGGCCTGGGTAGCGCTCCTTGGGGACCATGGGGTCGTACCAATAGAGGATGCGCCGGCCCCCACCGGCTTCGCCGGACGTGGAGTCCGCGCCCATGCCGGACATCTGCATGTGCGCGAGACCGTAACCGCCGCCGGCCGCGGCCAGCGCGATCGCGCCTGCGATCATCAGGGTCCGGGTGCGGGGCGAAGCCTTGACGATCTTCATGGCTGTTCACTCCCGAAGTAGAGGGCCAGCCGAGCTGCCCGTTGGGCGGTTTTCGCCTCGAGTTCGATGATCTTCAGTTCGGCTTCGACCTGCTCGCGACGCGCTTGGAGCACGGGTTCGAACGGTATCTTCGCCGCTCTGAAGCTCGCCAGCTGAAGTTCGGCCTTTCGCCGCGCCAGCGGCAGGGTCGTGTCGCGGGCCCGCTTCAACTCTTCGGCAAGCGCGCCGTACTCGGCCAAGACCGCATCGAGTTCAGACGCGAGCCTGCGCCGCGCGGCCTGCTGCTCCACGCGGATGCGGCTGGCCTGAAGCGCCTTGGCGGCGATCAGGGGATCCTGCCGTCGTGAGGCGAACACCGGCAGGTCGACGGTGACCTGCGCGGAGACCATATTGCCGAAATCCGGGTTGCGGGCGTGGAACGCGGCCTGCACGCCGAAGCCTGGGCGCCTCGCGGCTCGCGCTTCCCGCGTTTCAGCTTCGGCGCGGGCGAGCGCCGGCTCAAAGGCGCGCAGCACCGGATGGTCGTCCAGTCCGGCGCGGAGCCCGGCGGCGTCGATAGCGAAGGTCGGCGACGCCGAAGCGAGCGGCTCATCGGCCGCCGCCCCGGCCCAGCGTCTCAGCTCCGCCCTGGCTTTCAGCCCTTGGCTGTTCAACCCGGCCCGTCGGTCCGCGAGCGCTGCGCTTTCCAGACCCGGAGACACCGAGTCGGCGGGCAGCGCCGTTCCGCTGCCGATAAGAGCTGGGACCGTCTCGGCGAGGATCCGATTTTCCCGCTCCACCGCGCCGAGCGCCGCCAGACGCCGCTCGACATAGAAGAGCTCCAGCCAAGCCCGCGCGGTCGCCTCAGCCACCTCGCGGTGATGCGTGCGCAGCTCCGCACTGGCGACGTCCACCTCCGCCTGGGCCCGTGCGACCCTGGCCCGCCGGGTGGCGCGGTTAGGCACGTCCTGCATCACGCCCACGGTGACCATGGTCATGTCGTCATCGAAGCTGAACGCGGGTGGGCCGCTTATGGGAAACTGCTCCATGCCTCCGAACAGCTTGGGATCGGGCAGGGCGCCGGCCGGAATGGCCGCGGAGCGTGCCGCCCGTACTCCGAGTTCCTTGGCGGCCAGGTCCGGCGAGTCGGTCTCCGCAGCCCGAAGCGCGCCCGAGAAGGTGAGAGGCTCCGCCCAACTTCCGGCCGGTGCCCCGACGAGGACCAGCGGCAGCAGGAGCTTGAGCGTGGAGGACAGAGGCGCACGCGCCACATGGCGCGCACCTGGGCGATGAGAGGGGTTGGTCATGGGCTGATCTCCAGGCCGCCTCGGCGCACCCTTCCGACATGAGAAACGCCGGCGACGCGCGCGCGAGGGTGGCTGTCAGTCGTTCCGAGGGGAACGGGGCGGCCGAAGCCGCCCCGTTCGGTCGCTCAGGAACCCTTGGCGGGTTGGCCCTGCACGGCCTTGCTGCAGCAGGGGCACGAGGACATCATCCGGCTCATGTCCATGGACATGCCCTTCCCTGACATCATGCCCTGAGCCGGCGCGGAGGGACCGGTCCGAGGGCCAGCTTGCGCCGGCGCCTGGGCGGTCTGGGACGGCGCAGGGGTGCGAGGGGCTTGATCGGCCAGCGCCGGGAGGGCGGCGGCGAGCGAGAGGGCCGCGAAAGCGGCTCCGATGGCGGTCTTCATGTTTCTTCTCCGAGGATCGTTGGCTTCAGCGGGAAGCGTCCATCGACGGCGGAAGCGCACGTCGAAGCTCGAGCCGAGCGGCATGGAGCCGCCCGGACGCATGGACGCGGATCGACCCTGAGGTCGATCAGCCGAAGGTGATCGGAGGGAACAGTTCCGGGGTGACGGAAAGGCCGGAGCGGGCCTCTTGGAACGGGTCGTAGGCGATCGTCCGGTAACGGACCGGCGCGAAAGCCGCCGCGGTCCGGATGGGCAGCGAAACCGTGAGCGCGCAGCCCATCTTGCTGATGCACTCGCCCGTCATGGACGTGCACGGCTTCTCGGCGGACGCCTCGTCCGAAGCGGCCGCCATGTCCTCCATCTCGGCGCAGGGAGGCTGGGCCTTCGTTGCGGCCGCCATCGCCGGCTGGAGAGTCTGCATGGGCATGGCGCGCACGGTCGACTGGCCGAACAAGCCGACCAGAGCCAAAACGACCAGCAGATTGCGGAGCACCAACATCATCCAGCGCGACACCTAGGCGTGCTAAGTAAACGATTCAATATCCCGGCGACCAATAAGTCTTGGCATGGAGCGCTGGAGGCGGAGTCTACATCTGGGCGAGTCTCCCGGAGGTGCTTCTACCTCTCTCAAAAGCGTGCAAGAGGGGCCGCACGGAGGGCTGGAGCTGAATGCGGGTTGACCCTGAAGCCGCCCTTCCGGCCGAAGCGACGCCGTCGCCCGACGAAGCCGTTCGTCGTGAACTGGCCGACAGCCATCGGCAGCTGCGCGCCTTTCTCCAGAAGCACGTGGGGGATTCTCACGAAGCCGACGAGGTCCTCCAGAGTTTCGCGATCAAGGCTCTTTCCCGAAGCTGGTCGCTGCGTGACGTGCAGTCGGTGCGGGGCTGGCTGGGACGGGTCCTGGCCACCACCCTGGTCGACCACCACCGCCGAGCCGGCGTCCACCGCCGTCGCGACGCGCCCGAGACCTCAGGGGCTGAGGTCTCGGCCTCGCCGCCTCACGAGGTCGACGAGGCCGTGTGCGATTGTCTACATGGACTCCTGCCCACGCTGAAACCGGAATACGCGGAGATCATTCGGCGCCTGGACCTCGCGGGCGAGCCGCGCGACCGCCTCGCGGCCGAATTCGGAACGAACGCCAACAACCTGGGCGTCCGACTCTACCGGGCTCGCAAGGCGCTGCAGGGCCGTCTCGAGGCGATGTGTCTGACCTGCCCGGAACACGGCTATTTCGATTGCCGGTGCGAGGATGAGCGCCGGCGCGCCGAGATCCGCGCCGGCGCGGCTCAGGTGAGCTGACGTCGAACGAGCCACACGACCAGGGGCGGCAGAATCAGCCACTGGAGCAGGGGCGAGAGCCCTGCCCCCAGGACCGGCACGATCGGCATAGCGTCGGCGTAGGACCACGACATGGGCCAGAGGCCAATGGTGGCAAGACGCTCGACGGCCACCGTCACGCCCGCTCCGACAACCGTGAACCCCAGCGTCTGGCGAAAGGACGGCTTCAAGACCCACCCTCGCGTCCTGGCGACCGCCGCCATGCACCAGAAGGCGACCAGCATGATCACGCCGTCCCCGATCGTCGCAATCCCGCAACGTTGCACCGCGCGCCAGTGGGGAGCATCGGCCATGCCTTCGAACAAGGGGGTCTGGAGGAACTCCCAGGGAAAGTTGAGCAGCACGGCGAAACCGAAGACATTGGGTTCCGGTACCCGAAGCGCCGTCGCTAAGCCCTGTGCCGCCACCTTGACGCTCCTGTGCCCTGCCCTCGGTCTAGATCTCTGCGTCCCGCGACCAAACGCCGGTTGAATCCGCACGGCGACTGTAAGGCGCGCGACCCCAGTGCGTCTTTTACAAACATGGCCGCCCAAACGGACGGCGACGGATGGGGAGACGATCCATGGACACCAACGCCTGCATCGAAAGCTGCAACGCCTGCCACCGCGTCTGCCTTGAGACCATCACGGCGTGCCTGCAGCAAGGCGGCGAGCACGCGAACCCCGCACATCTGGCCCTGCTCCAGGACTGCGCCCAGGTCTGCGCCGTCAGCGCGGACTTCATGATCCGCGGCTCTGACCTGCACGGCCGCGTATGCGCGCTGTGCGCCGAGGCGTGCGAGCGCTGCGCCGAGGCCTGTGAACGGCTCGGAGGCGAGCAGATGCTCGGCTGCGCCGCAGCGTGCCGCCGCTGCGCCCAGATGTGTCGGGACCAGGATCGTGGTTGCTGCTGACCGGCAGCGCACCGGCGAAGCGCGCGAGCGCTCAGATAGCCGTAACGGCGGCGGACTGAAACCGTACGCGGCGAGATGGGGGGAACGGCCCCCCTCCTGCGTAGCTTAGATGGGACGGAGAACGGGGATGGCCGACAGCGGTATCGTCTTGATCACAGGCGCGACCGGCTTCATCGGGCGCGCCATCATTGAGCGGCTCGGCGCCGAGCACCGCATCGTCGCCCTGGACCGCCCGGGTCCTCCCGAGCCGCCGAAGCCGGCCGAAGCGATCGACTTCGACCTCGGCACGGACGAAGGCGTGGCACGGGCGCTGGAGGAGGTCCGCGTCCGCTACGGAACGAAGATCAAGTCGGTCGTGCACCTCGCCGCCTACTATGACGTTTCCGGCGAGCCGAACCCGCTCTACGAGACCATCAACGTCCTGGGCGCGCGCCGCCTGATCGAGGGCCTGAAGACCTTCGAGGTCGAGCAGTTCGTCTACGCCAGCAGCATGCTGGTCCACCGGCCGACCGACTGGCACGACAAGCTGATCAACGAGGACTCGCCCCTTGAGGCCACCTGGGCCTACCCCGAGTCCAAGATCCGGGCTGAGGCGGTTTTGCGGGAGCTTCACGGCGACATTCCGCTCGTGCTGCTCCGGATCGCCGGCGTCTACGACGACAAGGGTCACTCCCCTTTCATCGCCGAGCAGATCGCGCGGATCTACGAACATCGGCTGACCGCCCATCTATACCCGGGCATGCTTTGCGCGGGCCAGTCCTTCGTCCACGTCAAGGATCTCGCCGAAGCGGTCGAACGGGTCATCGATCGGCGCCGGACCCTGCCGGAGGAGTTCCCCGTGCTCGTGGGAGAGCCGGACGCACTGGGCTACGAAGAGGTCCAGGACATCATTGGACAGGCTCTGCACGGCGAACGTTGGACCACCCTGCGCATTCCACAATCGATCGCCAAGGCCGGGGCCTGGCTGCAGAACGAAGCGCTTGGCGGCGACGAGTTCGTCAAGCCCTGGATGGTCGATCAGAGCAACGACCACTACATCCTCGACGTCACGCGAGCGCGCACCGTGCTCGGGTGGACGCCCACCCATAGTCTCCGGGCCGCCTTGCCGAAGATGGTGGAGGCCCTCAGGCGAGACCCGCCCGGCTGGTACAAGGCCAACAAGCTCAA
>JAUJMO010000001.1:577394-763140 GCA_030446805.1 Caulobacteraceae bacterium
TGTTCTGGACGCCCAGCGGCGCCCAGTACCTCAACGACACGGTGGTCGCCATGGCGGCTATCGCCTTGTCGGTGCTCATCCCGATGATGCCCGGGATGAGCATGGCCGGCATGATGGACCCCAAATCGATTCCGCCCGGCTGGACCTATTCGCCCTCGACCTGGGGCCAGAGGCTGCCGATCGCTTTCCTGGGACTGATCGGCCTGCTCATCTCCCGGGTGCTCACCGCCTACCAACTGGGCCACGTAGACCTGGCGTGGGACCCCTTCTTCGGCGGCGATCCCGCGAACCCGAAGAACGGCACGGAGGAGATCATCACCTCCAGCGTCTCCATGGCCTGGCCAGTTCCGGACGCCGGCATAGGCACGATCGCCTATGCGCTGGAGGTGCTGATGGCGGTGATGGGCGGCCGAGATCGCTGGCGGACCATGCCCTGGATGGTGACCTTCTTCGGAATCCTGGTGATCCCCTTGGGCATCATCAGCATCTACTTCATCATCATCCAGCCCGTCATGCTGGGCACCTGGTGCACGCTGTGTCTGCTCGCCGCCTTCGCCATGCTGCTTATGGTCCCGCTCGCCTGGGACGAGGTTGTCGCCATGGGCCAGTTCATGTGGTGGACGCGTCGTCGGGGCGATCCCCTGATCCGCACCTTCTTCCAGGGTGGTCCGGTGGACGGCGGCCAGGTGGATCAGTCGAACGGCTTAGCCAGCCCACGCGCCTTCTGGTCCGACGCGCTCCGTGGAGTCACCATCCCCTGGAGCCTGGCGGCGAGCTTCTGGGTTGGGGCCGTGCTCATGATGACCCGCCTCCTGTTCGAGACCTCCGGGCCGATGGCGGACAGCGATCATGTCGTCGGCTCGCTGGTCATCACCGTGGCCGTCATCGCGACGGCGGAAACCGCCCGCCCGCTCCGGTTGCTCAACGTGGGTCTCGGAGGCTGGCTCGTCGTCGCTCCCTTCATCCTGGAGGGCGAGACTATGCTTGGGACCTCCGCGAGCGTCGCCCTGGGAGTCACTCTCGCAGCGCTAAGTCTCCGGCGCGGGCCACGCAGCGGCGAGCACTACGCCGGCTGGGATCGGTTCGTCCTGTGACCGCGATCGAGCCCGCGCTGAGCTGCGTTGACCCCCTCGTCTCAAGCGAATGAAGGCCACGGCGTCCTGGGCGGACGAGATGCGCTCCCCCAACTGCAAGTATGCACAGATGGCAGTGCAGATCACATTAGCCGTGAGGGCTCTGTGAGAGCTCTGACAAAGGCGGAGTAGGAGGTGTGGCTATGATGGACATGAATGACTCGACGATGGGGATGCAGGGGATGATGGGTGGCATGGCCCTAGTCTGGCTTCTCACAGTAGTCTTCTTGGTGCTCGGGATCGCGGCGTTCGCGAAGTACCTGTTCACTCGCCGGAAGTGATGGGCGGGCGCACGAAGGTCCCGTTGACGAGGCACGTTCCATGCAGCGGCGGGGAGCCGTCTCGGCTCTATTCGGCGGTAGCTCATATCTGACGGCCGAGAGCCGACGTGAAGCCTACAGACGCTCGCGAAGTGAACTCGACGTTCCTTGGTGGTCAGGGGATGATTGCAGAATGGACCAGCCCAGCCCCTTGCCCGAACCAACTTCTGACGAAGTCCGCGTTGGCGCGTGGGCGGAGGTCCGGGAGCCCCTGGAACTACAACTCGCCCCCCGGGACGGCGGGCCGTGACGGCGCTCGCGCCACGCCCTGGCGAGCGCGTCCTGGATATCGGCTGTGGCGGCGGTGAGACCGTGCTCGAGCTTGCGCGGGCAGTCGCACCCGACGATGTCGTTGTGGGGGTCGATATATCCGCGGCGGCGCTGGCGTTCGCCCGACGTGCCGCCGATGGATGCGAGCGCGGTTCGTACAAGCGGACGGCGAGGTGTTCCCATTCGAACCGGCTTCGTTCGACGCCGCCTTCTCGCGGTTCGGAGTGATGTTCTTCGCCGACCCAGTTGCAGCGTTCATCAATATTCGTCGGAGCCTCAGGCCGAACGGGCGGCTCGCTTTCGTCTGCTGGCGAGCGCTGGAGGAGAGCCCGCTCGGTTTCGTGGCGCTTCGGGCGGCATCCGCTCATCTGCCGCCGCAGCCTGATTACGATCCAGATGCGCCCGGCCCCTTCGCATTGGCGGACGTAGACCGCATCCGTGGCGTTCTCGGGATGGCGGGCTTCGGGGACATCAAGATCGCGGCCCACGACGAGCAGGTTGGAAGCGGCGACATCGACACGATGCTGGCCGTGTGTTCGCGCCTGGGAGCACTGGGCAAGATTCTTCGGGAAAATCCCAAGCTGCGGGGCGCAGCGCTTCCTACGGTGCGGTCCGCGCTTGCGGTGCACAATGGACCTGATGGGGTCAAGCTCAACGCAGCGACCTGGGTCGTGACGGCTTGCTGTCCCGACGGGGAGTCGGTCTAGTGCGAGCGGTCGGGGAGCACAGCGAGGAGGTGGGCCCTGTCAGAGTGCATCCGCGGCGGGTAATCGGAGAGTTCTTCAACTCCTACCAACCTCCTGGAGGCAGGGATGGCCATCGCCTTGCTATGCCGCGTTGAACGCAACGAGGCGGACCTCTGGCTGCCGCTGCTGAAGGAAGCGATGCCCCACGAGCGTCTCCTGGGACCAAATCCGGCAGACGGCGCGGAAGGCGTGACCGAAGTTGACGTCGTCGTGGTCGCGGGCGCTCCGCCCGGTCTTCTTGGCGCCTTTCCGAACCTCGCCTTCGTCCAGAGCGCCTGGGCCGGCGTTGACGCGCTGCTGGCCGACCCCACGCTACCAGACCGGGTCCCGGTCGCCCGGCTGATCGATCCGGAGCTCGGGCGGAACATGTCGGAGGCTGTGCTGACGCACGTGCTGGCGCTGCACCGCCGAGCCCCCTCTACCAACAGCAGCAGGCGGCCTCCGTGTGGCGGCCTTGGCCTCAGCCTATGGCGCACGAGCGGCGGGTGGGCGTGTTTGGACTAGGCGAGATGGGCCTTCGCTCCGCGCGAAGGCTTCTGGACGCAGGCTTCCAAGTTTCCGGCTGGACCCGCACCCGCGCGGAACACCACGACATCGAGACATTCGCGGGGCCCAAGCAATTCCAATCGTTCCTGAGTCGCTGTGAGATGGTTGTGAACCTTCTTCCCCTCACCTCCGAAACGCGAGGCTTGCTCAACGCAAGAGCTTTCGCAGCGATGCCGCATGGCGCCTCCCTCATCAATCTAGGCCGTGGAGCCCACATCGTGGTTCCGGATTTGGTGGAGGCGCTCAACTCGGGCCGGCTTGCCCACGCCGTTCTGGACGTGTTCGAGCAGGAGCCGCTCCCGCCTCAGAGTCCCCTCTGGGCTCACCCCGCGGTCACCATCACGCCGCACGTGGCGGCGATAACCAATCCTCGCACTTCGGCCAAACTCATCGCAGCGAATATAGCCCGCTTCCGCGCGGGGCAGCCGCTCGAGGGCTTGGTCGAGCGTGGTGTCGGCTACTGATCGGGTCTGCGCGAGAGCGGACTCAGCGGGATGTTCGACATCACCGCCAAGCCGGTCACTTAGGTGAGGAGTCGACCTGCGGCCTCGCCGCGAGGCCCCGTCAGGCGGTGACGGCCGGAGAGACAGAGGGTGAACGTCCACACTTGGCGGATTTCGTTCAAAAAGTCCGTTCCGAGCGTCTGAACGAGCGCCAGCATACGACATCTTGTGTCCACGCCAACGGCGATGGCAACGAATAGTAGCTGAAACTGCCTACTCCGGTTTTCAACAGAATCGGCGCAAAGTGGACGCCCGCGCCTGACCCTTTGGCGGAAGGCCGACGTGTCGGCTTTTGAGGCGGGCCCGGCTCCGCCAGCGCCCATTGCGGCGCTTCAACTGTGACGAATTTGCCCGCATCGAGCCTCATTTGCTCACAACAAGCCGGTACCCGCAGTCGCATTCATCGAGGTTCAGGAGTTCGGCATGGCGCTGAGCCCAGGCGCCGCTGGCGAGATCCCTCCGGAGCCTGCCCAAGGCCTCTGAGACGTCGCCAACGGCCCAGAAGGAGGACATGGCGGCCCTGATCCTGGGATCGAGGTAGGCGGCGGGTCGCCGCCAATAGGCGCTCAGGAAGCCGTCTCTGCAATCGTGGGGGATCGGGAGCGGAAATACATCCACCGGGCCGAGCCAGGCCTCGTAGTCAGTGATCCGCGGCATCTGCGCTTCGTCCAGGGCGACAAGCCCCGGAATGTAGTCCGCAAGCCAGAAGCCTCGGAACGAGGGGGCGTAGGTCAGGATAACGATGCGGTCCCGCGTCACCCGGCGCATCTCCTCAGGCCGGCCACCTTGTCGGACCAATGGTGAACCGTCAGGATGGCCATCGAGGCATCGAAGCTGTCGTCGTGGAAGGGGAGCGCTTCTGCGCGCGCGCGGACGACCTTGGCGGCTGAGGGCGGACGTTGCTGAACCATCTCCGTCGAGGGCTCGACGGCTGTCACCTGCCTGTCGGCGGGTTCGTAGGACCCCGTACCGGCTCCGACGTTCAAGACGGTTCTTGCCGGTCCGAGAGCCGCCCCGACCCTGGCTGCGATGCGAGGGTCGGGCCTTCGGAGCTCGGCATAGTTGACGCCGATCCTGTCGTAGGAACTGCTCATAGCTCAGGGTAAGCCAAGGCGGCCGGCTTGTCGCGAAAGCGCCGCTCTCCGTTGGAGGCCGACCTTCAGAGCTGCGCGCCCTGCCGCCCTGCGGTGGTGCACTTCAGGTCGTTGTTAACCCCGCAGCCGCGACGAACGAGCTCTCGTGGCTCGGTCAGGAGGTGAACACGTCGCCGGCGGTGATCCGTCGGATGTCGCCGTTCGGGAGCCGCAGGCGGAGCGCGCCGTCCAGCTCCAGCGCCTCGGCCACGCCGTGCAGCGTCTCCTGCCCAAGGCGGGCGACCACCGGGCTGCCCAGGCCTGCGGCGCGCTCGGTCCAGGCGGCGTGGATGGGGCCGAAGCCGTCGCGCTCCCAGGCGGCGCGCCAGCGGCCGAAAGCGTCGGCCAGGCGGTTCAGCGCCGCGTCGAAGCTGGGAGGACCGGAGGCGTCGGCGCGGAGATGGGCGGCCAGGTGCGTCGCCGGACGCTCCGTGCCCTCCGGATGGGAGACCAGATTGACGCCGATCCCCACCACCAGCCACAGGCCCTGCGCCGCGGGGCCGGACTCGACCAGCACGCCGCTGGCCTTGGCGCCGTCGATGAGGAGGTCATTGGGCCATTTCAGCGAGAGCAGGGCGCGGGGGACATAGGCTTCCGCCAGGTCGAAGACGGCCAGGGCGGCCACGAAGGAGATCTGGGCCGCCTCCCCCGCCGGCTTGCCAGTGGCGCTGAGCAGGGTGGCGGCGAGGTCGCCGTCCGCCCCCTCCCAGGTCCGGCCGTAGCGGCCCCGGCCCGCGGTCTGCCGCCGGGCGGCGATCCAGAGGGGCCCGGTCTCGCCCGCCTCCGCCCGGCGGCGCGCCTCGGCGTTGGTCGATCGAGGTGGTCGAAGACGAGCGGCGTCAGGCCGTCAGCTCAGGCCCAGGGAGCGGCCCGCCTGGGCGGCGTAGGGTTCGATCAGCGAGACCACCACATAGAAGACCGGGAAGGCCCAGATCGCAGAGGCGTAGGCGATCAGCTTGGCGTCAAGCGGGGGCACGTCGGCCTCGCCGGGCGCCGGATCGAACCAGATCGTCTTGACCAGACGCAGGTAGTAAAAGGCCGCGACCACGCCCGTCAGCAGACCAAAGGCGGCCGGGCCCCACAGCCCCGCCTCGATGGCGGGCTGGAAGGCGAAGAAGTATTTGGCCCAGAAGCCCGCCATGGGCGGAATGCCGGCGATGGACAGGGCCAAGACGGTCACGGTGACGGCTAGCGGCATGTTCACGCGCGACAGCCCCGAGAAGTCGCCGATGTTCTCCATGGAGCGGCCCGCGCGGTTGGCGGCGATAAGGCAGGCGAACAGGCCCAGGCTGTCGACCATGTAGAGAACCATGAAGATGAGCAGGCCCTCGATCCCGCCGGCCGTGCCAGCGGAAATGGCGAGCAGCGCATAACCCATGTTGGAGATGGAGCTGTAGGCCAGGAGCCGCTTGAGGTTCCGCTGGGCCAGACCGGCGAAGGCGCCCACGGCCATGGAGATCAGGGCCACGATCAGCACCACCTGGCGCCACTGATCGACCGCTTCCGGGAAGCCCTCGTAGAGCAGCCGGGCCAGGACGACGAGCGCCGCCATCTTGGGCGCGGTGGTGAAAAAGGCCACCATGGGCAGGGGCGCGCCTTCATAGACGTCCGGGGTCCACATGTGGAAGGGCGCGGCGGAGACCTTGAAGGCCAGGCCGCAGATCACGAACACCAAGCCGAAGAGGACGCCAGTCCCCTCCCCCTCCAGCGCCGCGGTGGCCCGGGCGATGTCGTCGAAGCGGACGGAGCCCGCGAAGCCGTAGATCAGGCTGGCGCCATAGAGCAGCAGGCCGGAGCTGAGCGCGCCCAGCACGAAGTATTTGAGGCCCGCCTCCGAGGAGCGCGCGTCGTCTCGCTGGAAGGCGGCCAGGACGTAGAGCGCCAGGGAGTGCAGCTCCACGCCGACATAGAGGTGGATGAGGTCGCCGGCGCTGGCCATCATGCCCATGCCCAACGCCGCGATGAGGATCAGCACCGGAAATTCAAACTGAGCGTTGCCGGCGCGGCCCAGCCAGCGTTCGCCCAGAACCACGGCCACGGCGCTAGCTGCATAGATGGCGGCCTTGGCGAAGGCGGCCATGTCGTCGGCGATGAAGCCGCCGCGGAAGGCGACCCCCTGGTCCCCCCAGGCGGCGGCGACGGCGGCGCCGATCAGGGCGGCCACCGCGCTCAGGCTGGCGACCCCGCTGGAGCCCCGGCCGCCAAAAGCGCCGCCCACCAGGATGAGCATGGCCGACACCGCCAGGATCAGCTCGGGCGCGGCCAGGCCCAGAGCTTCGGCCAGGCTAGATGCGGGGATCATTGAAGGTCCCGTCCGAGAAGTTGGAGGCGAAGTCGGCGATGAGCGCGTCCACGGAGGTGGCCGTCACATCCGTCACGAGGCTCGGCGCCACGCCCAGCAGCAGGGCGCCGATGATCAGCGGCAGGAAGGTGATCCACTCGCGCCGGTCCAGATCGGCGATGCCGGCCAGCTGGGGGTTCTGCAGCGTCCCGTAGATCACCCGCCGATAGAGTGTCAGCGCATAGACCGCCGAGAGGATCACGCCCGTGGCCGCCAGGATCGCAGTCCAGGTGGAGGCCTGGTAGGCCCCTGTCAGGGTCAGGATCTCGCCCACGAAGCCGCTGGTTCCGGGCAGGCCGACATTGCCCATGGTGAAGAGCAGGAAGACGGTGGCGTACATCGGCATCTTGGTGGCCAGCCCGCCGTAAAAGGCGATCTCGCGGGTATGCATCCGGTCGTAGACCACGCCCACGCACAGGAAGAGCGCGCCGGAGATCAGGCCATGACTGAGCATCTGGAAGACGGCGCCCTGCAGGCCCTGCTGGTTCACCGCAAAGATGCCCAGCGTCACAAACCCCATGTGCGCGACCGACGAATAGGCGATCAGCTTCTTCATGTCGGTCTGCCGCCAGGCGACCAGCGAGGTGTAGATGATCGCCGTGACCGATAGCGCGAACACCAGCGGCCGAAAGGCGATGGAGGCGTCCGGGAACATCGGCAGGCAGAAGCGGATGAAGCCGTAGCCGCCCAGCTTGAGCAGGATGCCGGCCAGAATAACGGAACCCGCGGTGGGCGCCTCCACGTGGGCGTCGGGCAGCCAGGTGTGGACCGGCCACATCGGCATCTTCACCGCGAAGGAGGCGAAGAAGGCCGCGAAGAGCCAGAGCTGTTCGGTGCGGCCGAAGTCGTAGGCGGCCAGCGCCGGGATGCTGCTCGTGCCGGTCAGGGCCACCATGTAGAGCATGGCGCCCAGCATCAGGATCGACCCCAGCAGGGTGTAGAGGAAGAACTTATAGGCCGCGTAGATGCGGTTCTTGCCGCCCCAGATGCCGATGATCAGGAACATCGGGATCAGGCCGCCCTCGAAAAAGAGGTAGAAGAGCAGCATGTCCAGGGCGGTGAAGACCCCGATCACCAGGGTTTCGAGCACCAGAAAGGCGATCATGTACTCGGTGACGCGCTCCTTGATCCCCCAGCTGGCGACCACGCAGAGCGGCATGAGGAAGGCGGTCAGCACCACGAACAGGATGCTGATCCCGTCCACGCCCATGGCGTAGTTGAACCCGCCGAACAGGGGGAAGCGCTCAACGAACTGGTAGCGGGGCGAGCCCGCGTCGAACTGGGCCAGCATCAGCCCGGACAGCGCCAGGGTGAACAGGGTGGTGGCCAGCGCGATCCAGCGGACCGCGTTCAGCGAGCGCTCATCGGTACGGCCCCGCAGCAGCAGGGCGGCGGCGACCCCGATCAGGGGCGAGAAGGTGATCAGGCTCAGCATCACTCAACCGCCCCAAAGGCGAACAGGGCGTAGGTCAACAGGCCCGCGACGCCCAGCAGCATGACAAAGGCGTAGTGGTAGAGGAACCCGGTCTGGATGCGCACCAACCGCCGGCCGCCGAAGTAGGACAAGGCCGCCAGCCCGTTCGGGCCCAGCTTGTCGATGGTGTCCCGGTCGCCGCGTTTCCAGAACAGCTCACCCAGCTTGGCGGCGCCCCGGACGAAGACGAAGTGGTAGAGTTCGTCGAAGAACCACTTGTTGTAGAAGAAGGTCCACAGCGGTCCGGCGTTGGCGGCGATGCGCGCGCCCATGCCCCGACGCAGCAGGTAGATGAAGACCGCCGCGGCCAGCCCGATCAGGGAGGCGACCGTGGGCGACCACAGGACCCACTCGGGAACGTGGTGGGCTTCCTCCAGCAGGCGGCTCGTGGATTCGGGGAAGAGCACGCGATCCGGCCGCATGGCGCTGCGCCAGAACTCGGCCTGCTCCTCGCCGAAGAAGCGCTCGTGGAAGACGAAGCCGGCGAAGATCGCGCCCACGGAGAGCACGCCCAGGGGGACCAGCATGGTCCAGGGGCTCTCGTGCGGCGTGTGGTCGTGGTCCCCATGCGCGCCGCCGTGCTCGGAAACGTCCGGTTCGGAGTGGCTCTCGTTCTGGGCCGCCGTTGCGTGGTCGTCGGGATGGTGCGCCGCCGCCTTGAGACCATGCCCGGCGTCGGCCTCGTGCTTCCAGACCGCCGGGCCGTTGAAGGTCATGAAGGCCAGGCGGAAGGAGTAAAAGGCGGTCAGGCCCGCGACCAGCACGCCCACGATGAAGGCGAACATCGCGGTCGGGTTCTCCTGGCCCGCGGCGTAGGCCGCCTCCAGGATGCTGTCCTTGGAATAGAAGCCCGCAAAACCGAAGACGTGGGGCACGCCGAAACCCGCAATGGCGATGTTGCCGATGGTCATGGCCGCGAAGGTGAGCGGCAGATAGCGCATCAGCCCGCCCATCCGCCGCATGTCCTGCTCATGGTGCATGCCGTGGATCACCGAGCCGGCGCCCAGGAACAGCAGCGCCTTGAAGAAGGCGTGGGTGAAGAGGTGGAACATGGCCGCCTGATAGGCGCCCACGCCCGCGGCGAAGAACATGTAGCCCAGCTGCGAGCAGGTCGAGTAGGCGATCACGCGCTTGATGTCGTTCTGCGCCAGACCGACGGTGGCCGCGAACAGCGCGGTGACCGCGCCGATAATGGTCACGATCTGCTTGGCCTGCGGCGCCAGCTCGAACATCGGCGCCAGCAGGCAGACCATGTAGACGCCGGCCGTGACCATGGTGGCGGCGTGGATCAGGGCCGAGACGGGGGTCGGCCCCTCCATGGCGTCCGGCAGCCAGGTGTGCAGGAAGAACTGGGCCGACTTGCCCATCGCGCCCACGAACAGCAGCAGGCAGGCGATGTCGAGCGCGCGCCATTGGGCCCCGGCGAAGGCCCACTCCGTGCGGGCGAACTCGCCCACCCGCGGCAGCACTTCGGCGAACTCGATGGAGCCGAACATCCAGAACACGGTCATGATGCCGAGTGCGAAGCCGAAGTCGCCCACCCGGTTGACGACAAAGGCCTTGATCGCGGCGGCGTTGGCGGTCGGCTTGTGGAACCAGAAACCGATCAGGAGGTAGGAGGCCAGCCCCACGCCTTCCCAACCGAAGAACAGCTGCATGAAGTCGGCCGCGGTGACCAGCATCAGCATGGCGAAGGTGAAAAGCGACAGATAGCTGAAGAAGCGCGACCGCCCGCCGTCTTCGGCCATATAGCCCCAGCTATACAGGTGCACGAGCGCCGAGACCGTGGTCACCACCACCAGCATCACCGCCGACAGCGTGTCCACGCGGATGGACCAGGCGGACTGGAAGTCGCCCACGCTGATGAAGGGCGCGATCCGGACCACGAAGGGCTCCAGCTCGTGCCAGGCGGTCTGGTAGAAGACGCCCCAGCTCAGCCCCGCGGACAGGAACAGCAGCACGGTGGCGACGGCCATGGCGGGCTTGCTGTCCCCGCGCTTGCCCAGAACGCCGGCCAGCACCGCGCCCAGCAGCGGCGCAAACACCAGGATGGTGACCAGGGATTCCACGATCAGCCTTTCAGCTGGCCGGCCGCTTCGACATTGATGTCGCCGCGGTTGCGGAAGAAGGTGACCAAAATGGCCAGACCGATCGCCGCCTCGGCCGCCGCCACCGTCAGCACCAGCATGGCGAAGATCTGGCCGTCCACATTGTTCAGATAGGCCGAGAAGGCGACCAGATTGATGTTCACGGCCAGCAGGATGAGCTCAATCGACATCAGAATGACGATGATGTTCTTGCGGTTCACGAAGATGCCGAAGATGCCGATCGTGAACAGGACAGCCGCGACCGTCAGATAGCTTTCCAGGGAGATCATTCCGCGGGGGTCCGCGCGGCCTGGGGCAGATCGTCGGGGATGCCCACGCCGGTTGGGGCCCCGATCACGGACACGCCCTGCGCCCGCGTGCGGTTCACCTGGTCGTGCACGTTCTGGCGGCGCACGCCCGGACGGTGCCGCAGCGTCAGCACGATGGCTCCGATCATGGACACCAACAGCACCATGCCGGCCGCCTGGAACAGGAAAGCGAAGTCGGTGTAGAGCACCCGGCCGATCACCTCGGCGTTGGTGGCGTCGGCGGCGGGCGCGGGCACGTCGCGGACGCCGGACGCGGCGCCCCGCGTGACCACCGCGGCGGAGACCACGATCATCTCAATGGCCAGCAGGCCGGCGATCACTCCGCCCAAGGGCAGATATTTGGCGAACCCTTCGCGGAGCTGGGCGAAGTCCACGTCCAGCATCATCACCACGAACAGGAACAGGACGGCGACGGCGCCGACGTAGACCACCACCAGCAGCATAGCCAGGAACTCGGCCGACAGCAGCACGAACAGCCCCGCCGCGCTGAAGAAGGCGGCGATCAGGAACAGCACGCTGTGGACGGGGTTGCGCGACATGACCACGGCCAACCCCGACAGGAGCGTGGCCGCCGCCAGCACATAGAATGCGATCGAGGCCACCATGCGGGGCGCAACTGCTCCCTGAGAGGCCGAGCGCCCCAAGAGTCGCGCGCTTCTAGCGGGGCGGACCCGCCCGCGTCCAGCGGGAGAACGACGGAATGCGCCCTCCCCCGTCAGGAACGTGGGAGGGCGACCAAGTCAGCTCCGGGCGAAGTTCAGCAGGTCGGCGTTCAGCCGGTCCTTCTCGGTGATGAACAGCCCGTGCGGGGCGCCGCCGTAGACCTCCAGACGGCTGCCCGGGATCATGCGATGGGCGACCTGGCCCGAGGCCTCGATGGGCACCGTCTGGTCCTTGTCGCCGTGGATGATCACGGTCGGCACGGTGAAGGCGGCCATGTCGCGGCGGAAGTCGGTCTCGCCAAAGGCGCGGACGCAGTCGATGGTGGCCTTGGGCGAGGCCATCAGGGCCAAGTTCTGCTGCCATTGCAACGTTTCGGCCGATACCGCATGGCTCAATAGGTTTACGCCGAAGAACTTCTTACCGAAGTCGGTCAGGAACGACGGGCGGTCCTTGTTCAGGCCCTCGACCATGTCGTTGAAGACGCTGACGGGAGCGCCCGTGTCATTGTCGGGCGTCTTGAGCAGGTAGGGCGTCACGGCCGAGACCAGCACCGCCTTGGCGATCCGGCCGGGTCCGTGGCGGCTGAGGAAGCGGGCGATCTCCCCTCCCCCCATGGAGAAGCCCACCAGCGTGACCTGCTCCAAGCCCAGGTGGTCCAGCACCGAGGACAGGTCGTCGGCGAAGGTGTCGTAGTTGTAGCCGCTCCAGGGCTGGTCCGACCGGCCGAAGCCGCGCCGGTCGTAGGCGACCGTGCGCAGCCCCTGGCTGGCCAGGAAGGGCATCTGGTACTCCCACATGTCGGCGTTCACCGGCCAGCCGTGGATCAGCACCACCGGCGGCCCGGAGCCCCAATCCTTGTAGAACAGATTGGTCCCGTCGCGGGCCTGGACGTAGGGCATGCGGCTCTCCTCAAGAGGTCGGAGGAGAGAACAAAGCGCGCCCGGCCGGGTTCCTACGCCTCAGCTTACTTCAGCGGTACTGGGCGTCCGCTTCCAGGTTCTTGGCGATGATGGGCTCCCAGCGTTCGCCGTTCGCGAGCAGGCGCTCCTTGTCGTAGAAGAGCTCCTCGCGGGTCTCCACCGTGAACTCCATGTTGGGGCCCTCCACGATGGCGTCCACGGGGCAGGCCTCCTGGCACAGGCCGCAGTAGATGCACTTAGTCATGTCGATGTCGTAGCGGGTCGTGCGGCGGCTGCCGTCCTCGCGGGGCTCGGCCTCGATGATGATGCATTGCGAGGGACAGATCGCCTCGCAAAGCTTGCAGGCGATGCAGCGCTCCTCGCCGTTGGGATAGCGGCGCAGCGCATGCTCGCCGCGGAAGCGCGGCGACCGGGGGCTCCGCTCGAACGGGTAGTTCACCGTGGCCTTGGGCTTGGCGATGTACTTCAGCGACAGGCCGAAGGCTTTGCCGAAGTCGAGGAGGGCGGCGCCCTTGAGCGCCTGAGCGATACGCGAAGCCATCAGGCGATCTCCGGGCCGAACACGCGATAGGCGGCCATGGCGATCACGGCGACCAGAGAGGTGGGCAGGAACACCTTCCAGCCCAGGCGCATCAGCTGGTCATAGCGATACCGCGGGACAATGGCCTTGGCGATCGACACCAGGAAGAAGACGAACACGGTCTTGATCGCGAACACCCCAAACCCGAACATGCTCGCCAGGACCGGGGGCCAGTTCTCCGCGCCGGTGGGGAAGCCCGGGTGCCATCCGCCGAAGAAGAGGATGGTGTACAGGCAGCACATCAGGACGATGTTGGCGTATTCGCCGATCTGGAACAGCAGATAGGGGGTGGAGCCGTACTCCACGGCGTAACCGGCCACGAGCTCGGACTCCGCCTCGGGCAGGTCGAAGGGGGGGCGGTTGGTCTCCGCCAGGAAGCTCACGAAGAAGATCACCGCCATGGGCAGCATGACCAGCGTCAGCGGCAGGCCGGCCAGGCCGCCGCCGAAGACGTGCCAGTCCCAGAACCAGCCGCGCTGGTTCTCCACGATGCCGGACAGGTTCATGGTGCCGGCCAGGAGGATCACCGTGATGATCACGAAGCCGATGGAGACCTCGTAGCTGACCATCTGCGCCGCCGACCGCAGGCTCCCCAGAAAGGCGTATTTCGAATTGGACGCCCAGCCGCCCATGATGATGCCGTAGACGCCGAGCGAGCTGACCGCGAACAGGTAGAGGATGCCCACGTTCAGGTCCGACACCACCCAGCCGGGCGCCACGGGGATCACCGCCCAGGCGATGAAGGCCAGGAGGAAGGTGATGAAGGGGGCCAGCAGGAAGACCGCCTTGTCCGATCCCGCAGGGATGACGACCTCTTTCAGCGCGAACTTCAGGAAGTCCGCGAAGGACTGCAGCAGGCCGAACGGCCCCACCACGTTCGGGCCCTTCCGCAATTGCACGCCCGCCCAGATCTTGCGGTCGGCGTAGAGCAAAAAGGCGAGGCTCAGCAGCAGGACGACGACGAATGCCAAGATCTGGCCCGTGGTCACCGCGACCCAGCCTGCGGGGCTGTTCCAGAACGCCTCTGGGATGCTGCTGAACAAGAAATAGACGGCCACGCCCAGGAGCAGCACAAGGCTCAACACACCCGCGGCGATGAGCAAGCCGGTCAGGACGGAGCCGGATCGGGCGGGCGTTGCGGCTTGGGAGGACACGAGCGCTTACTCCGCCGCCATCGGCACGGGCGCCTGGACGCGCACGGCGGAGCAGTCCGCCATGGTCAGGCTCGCGCGGGCGATGGGGTTGGTCATGTAGAAGTTGGTGACCGGGCTGCGCAGGGGTTCGTCCGAGGGCGTCCCGTCCAGACCCACCAGCGACAGGTCCAGCGGGCGCCCCGTCGGAACGTAGTCGACCTGACCGAAGGCCGGGTGGTCCGAAATCAGCTTCTCCCGAAGCGCGCCGATGCTGTCGTAAGGCAAGGTCGCGCCCAGTCGCTCCGACAAAGCGCGCAGAATGGCCCAGTCCTCGCGAGCCTCGCCCTTGGGGAAGACCGCGCGCGAGGCGAACTGCACCCGGCCCTCGGTGTTCACCCAGGTGCCCGGCTTTTCGGTATAGGCCGCGCCCGGCAGGATCACGTCCGCCCGGCTGGCGCCCGCGTCGCCGTGCGTGCCCATGTAGATGACGAAGGTGTCCGGCCCGATCGCGCGCGTGTCCAGCTCGTCCGCGCCCATGAGGAACAGCACGTCCAGACCGCCCTGGCCGGCCGCGCCCATCATGGCCTTGGCTCCCATGCCGCCGCCGCGCGGCAGGAAGCCCATGTCCAGCCCACCGACCCGGCTGGCGGCCGTGTGCAGAACGTTCCAACCGTTCCAGCCTTCACGGACGACGTCGAAGGCCTGAGCCGCCTGCGCCGCCGCGCGGACCAGGGCGCCGCCGTCCGGGCGCGCCAGGGCGCCGCCGCCCACGATGATCGCCGGACGCCGGGCGCCCCGCAGCGCCTCGGCGAAGGGGTGGCCCCATCCCGCGGCCTCTTCAAAGGCCCGGTGGGTCTCGCCCAGATGCTCGACCGGATAGGTCAGGTCGGCCGCCTCCCCGATCAGGCCCACCCGGGCGTTGTTCAGGAACCAGGCCTTGCGGATGCGGGTGTTCAGGACCGGCGACTCCAGCCGGGGATTGGTCCCCACCAGCAGGATGGCGTCCGCCTCCTCCAGCCCGAGCACAGTGGTGTTGAACAGGTGGGCTTCGCGCGGACCGCCGCCGATCTGGGCCCCGTCCTGGCGGCAGTCGAGGTTGGGCACGCCCGCTCCGCCGAACAGGTCCAGCGCCGCCTTCATCGATTCGGCGTCCTGCAGGTCGCCGGCGATCACGCCTACGCGGTCCGGAGAGCTGTCGCCCAGCTTCGCGGCCACGGCCTCGAACGCCTCCGCCCAGCTCGCTTCCTGCAGCTTGCCGCCGCGGCGCACATAGGGCCGGTCCAGCCGCCGGCGCATCAGGCCGTCGATGGCGTAGCGGCTCTTGTCGCTCAGCCATTCCTCGTTCACCGCGTCGTTGATCCGCGGCAGGACGCGCATCACCTCGGCGCCGCGTACCTGGAAGACGACGTTGCTGCCGAGCGCGTCATGCACGTCGACGCCTTCGACCTTCTTCAGCTCCCAAGGCCGGTAGTTGTAGGCCCAGGGGCGGTGGGTCAGGGCGCCCACGGGGCAGAGATCGTTGATGTTGCCTGAAAGCTCGGAGCTGACCGCGGTCTCGAGATAGGTGCTGATCTCGGCGTCCTCGCCGCGGTTCAGCAGCCCGACCTCCTGCTGTCCCGCGATCTCGGCCATGAAGCGGACGCACCGGGTGCAGTGGATGCAGCGGGTCATGATCGTCTTCACGGTCGGACCCATCTGCTTTTCTTCGACCGCACGCTTGTTCAAGGCATAGCGGCTGTCGTCGCGGCCGTAGCCGGTGGCCTGGTCCTGCAGGTCGCACTCGCCGCCCTGGTCGCAGATCGGGCAGTCCAGCGGGTGGTTGATCAGCAGGAACTCCATGACCCCTTCCCGCGCCTTTTTGACCATGGGCGAGTTGGTGGTGATCTCCTGGTTGTCCGACGCCGGCAGGGCGCAGCTGGCCTGGGGCTTGGGCGGACCGGGCTTAACCTCCACGAGGCACATGCGGCAGTTGCCCGGAATGGACAGCCGCTCGTGGTAGCAGAAGCGAGGGATCTCCTCCCCGGCCAGCTCCGCGACCTGGAGCACGGACATGCCCGCCTCGAACTCGACCTCGACGCCGTTGACCTTGGCCTTGGGCATGAGCTTACTCCGCCGCCAGCAAGGTCGCGCCCTGCACATGCGGCTTGCCGGAACGGTAGCTGCTGATGCGATCCTCCACCTCGTGGCGGAAGTGGCGGAACAGGCCCTGGATGGGCCAGGCGGCCGCATCGCCGAGCGCGCAGATGGTGTGGCCTTCGATCTGGCTGGCCACGTCCAGCAGCATGTCGATCTCGTGCATCTCGGCCTGACCGGCAGCCATGCGCTCCATCACGCGCCACATCCAGCCGGTGCCCTCGCGGCAGGGCGTGCACTGGCCGCAGCTCTCGTGCTTGTAGAAATAGGCGATGCGGGCGATGGCGCGGATCAGGTCGGTGGACTTGTCCATCACGATCACCGCCGCGGTGCCCAGGCCGGACTTGAGATCCCGCAGGGCGTCGAAGTCCATCAGCACGTCCTGGCACTGCTCGGCCGGGATCATGGCGACCGAAGACCCTCCGGGGATCACCGCCTTGAGGTTGTTCCAGCCGCCGCGAACCCCGCCGCAATGGTCCTCGAGCAGCTGCCTCAGGGGGATGCTCATGGCCTCCTCCACATTGCAGGGGCGCTCGACATGGCCGGAGACGCAGAACAGCTTGGTGCCGGTGTTGTTGGGGCGGCCAAAGGAGGCGAACCAGGCGGAGCCGCGGCGGATGATCTCGCCCACCACCGCGATCGACTCGACGTTGTTCACCGTGGTCGGGCAGCCGTAGAGGCCCGAGCCCGCCGGGAAGGGCGGCTTCAGCCGGGGCAGACCCTTCTTGCCTTCCAGGCTTTCCAGCAGCGCGGTCTCCTCGCCGCAGATGTAGGCGCCCGCCCCATGGGTGACGTGGAGCTCGAAGTCCCAGCCGTGAATATTGCCTGGGCCGATCAGGCGCTCGCGACGGGCCTCGGCCACCGCGGCCTCCAGCACCTCACGCTCGCGCACATATTCGCCGCGGATGTAAACGTAGCAGGTGTTGGCCTGCATGGCGAAGGAGGCGATCAGGCAGCCCTCGATGAAGAGGTGCGGATCGTGCCGCAGGATCTCACGGTCCTTGCAGGTGCCGGGCTCGGATTCGTCAGCGTTGACCACCAGGTAGTGCGGCCGCTCACCCACCACCTTCGGCATGAAGCTCCACTTGAGGCCGGTGCCGAAACCTGCGCCGCCGCGGCCGCGCAGGCCCGAGTTCTTCACCTGGGTGATGACCCAGTCGCGTCCCATAGACAGGATGTCGGCCGTGGCGTTCCAGGCGCCCCGCTGACGCGCGCCGGCCAGCATGGGATCGTGCAACCCGTACAGGTTGGTGAAAATGCGGTCCTTGTCTTCGAGAATGCCGGGCATCAGGCGAGACCTACGAGCCGCAGATCGACAAATGCCCAGACAAGTCCGACTGCGATGAGGGTGAATAGCGGGGCTGAGGCCGGTTCGGTCATGCCGCCGGCTCCGGCTGGACGCGATTGGGCAGCTCGACCTTGCGCGCCCGTGAGCCGTCGAACAGCGACGGCTCCGTAAGGGTTATCGGGCCGCCCACGGGCGCGCTATTGGCGCGGTCGATGTAGGGTCCCGGCTGCGGATCGCGCCCGGCGGCGAAGTCGTCGATGATCTGGGCCATCGAAGCCGCGGTGAGATCCTCGAAATAGTAGTCGTTGATCTGGGCCATGGGGGCGTTCACGCAGGCGCCAAGGCACTCGACCTCCTGCCAGGTGAACAGGCCGTCGGGACTCAGCTGGTTCTTGGGACCGATCTTGCTGCGGCAGACATCCATCACCTCGCCAGCGCCGCGGAGCGCGCAGGGCGTGGTGCCGCACACCTGGATCAGGGTCCGCCCGACCGGCTCCAGATTGAACATGGTGTAGAAGGTGGCGACCTCCAGGACGCGGATATAGGCCATGCCCAGCAGCTCGGCCGTGGCGCGCAGGGCGGGTTCGCTGACCCAGCCTTCCTGCTTCTGCACGCGCCACAGAATGGGGATCACGGCCGACTGACGCCGGTTGGTCGGGAACTTGCCCAGCCAGAACTGAATGTCGGCCTGCGTGGCCTCCGAAAAGGCGAAGGAGGCCGGCTGTTCACGAGAAAGACGGCGCACGCTCATGACGCGGGTTCCCCGAAGATCGTCACCCTCGGTCTTGTTCCGAGAGGGACGCTCCGTATGCAGGAGAGCGTGGGGCGCATCCAGCTGGCGGCCGCGGCGCGAACAGATTGGCGGCGGAGGTTCACGACTTGGCCGTGACCTCGGCGCCCAGGAAATCCACGCGCACGATCTTGCCGTTCTCGACCGTGTAGATGGTCAGGAAGTCGGTCTCGCCGCCGCCCTGGCCGCCGGTGACCCGCTCGCGTCCAGCGATGTGGCGGCCCACCACGATCCGCTCGCCGGGATTGTTCTGGTAGCCCTTGCTGAACTGCTGTTCGTACTCGGCGCGGATCGCCTCCTTGCCGTTGAAGGCGACCTCGTCGCGACCGCGGAAGATCTTCGCTCGATCGGCGAAGCAGCCCAGGAAGGCGTCCATGTCGCCGGCGTTGTAGGCCTGGACCAACCGGTCGACGACGGCCGTGGTCTGTTCGTCGCTCATCGATCGATCTCCCCGAAGACGATGTCCAAAGTGCCGAGGATGGCGGAAACGTCGGCCACCATGTGCCCGCGCGTCATGACGTCCATGCCCTGGAGGTGCTTGAAGCCGGGCGCGGCGATCTTCACCCGATAGGGCCGGCTGCTGCCGTCGCTCACGAGATAGACGCCAAACTCGCCCTTGGGCGCCTCCGCCGCCGCGTACACCTCCCCGGCGGGGACGTGGAAGCCCTCGCTGAAGAGCTTGAAGTGGTGGATGAGGCTTTCCATGGAACGCTTCATGTCGCCGCGCCTGGGCGGGGTCACCTTGTTGTTCTCGTTGAGCGTCGGCCCCTTCACCGTGCCCAGGCGCTCGCAGCACTGGCGCATGATGCGCACGGACTGGCGCATCTCCTCCATGCGGCAGAGGTAGCGGTCCCAACAGTCGCCGTTCTTCCCGACCACGATGTCGAACTCGAGATCGGGATAGCACTCATAGGGCTGGCTCTTGCGCAGGTCCCAGGGCACGCCCGAGCCGCGCAGCATCACGCCCGTGAACCCCCAGTCGAGCGCCTGCTCCTTGGTCACCACGCCGATGTCGACGTTGCGCTGCATGAAGATGCGATTGTGGGTGACCATGCCCTCGATGTCGTCGAGCACGCCGGGGAAATGGTCCGTCCAGGCGTAGATCTCTTCAACCAGCCCTTCGGGCAGATCCTGCCGGACCCCGCCCGGCCTGAAGTAGTTGGCGTGCAGCCGGGCGCCCGAGGCGGCCTCGTAGAACTGCATCAGCTTTTCGCGCTCCTCGTAGCCCCACAAGGGCGGGCTGAGCGCGCCCACGTCCAGGATCACCGAGCCCACGTTCAGCAGGTGGTTCAGGATCCGGGTCATCTCGAGAAACAGCACGCGGATCAGCGACCCGCGGAGCGGCACGTCCAGGCCGATCATCCGCTCCAGCGCCAAGCACAGAACATGCTCCTGGCTCATGGGCGAGACGTAATCGAGCCGGTCGAAATAGGGGATGATCTGGAGGTAGGTACGCGCCTCCATCAGCTTTTCGGTCCCGCGGTGCAGCAGGCCGATGTGCGGGTCGATGCGCTCCACGACTTCGCCGTCCAGGTGCAGCACCAGGCGCAGCACGCCGTGCGCCGCCGGGTGCTGGGGGCCGAAGTTGAGCGTGAACTTGTTGTCGGAGATGTCAGCCATCAGCCCCAGCCGGGAACGTCCTTGCCCTTTTCGTCCCCGGGCAGGAGGTAGTCGGCCCCCTCCCACGGAGACTCGAAGTCCCAGGTGCGCCACTCCTGTTCCAGGGCCACGGGCTCATAGACCACCCGCTTCAGCTCGTCGTTCCAGCGTACCTGGGTGTAGCCGGTGAGCGGGAAGTCCTTGCGCAGGGGATGCCCCTGGAACCCGTAGTCCGTCAGGATCCGGCGCAGGTCGGGGTGGTCGCCGAAGACCACGCCGTAAAGGTCGAACGCCTCCCGTTCGAACCACTCCGCATTGGAGTAGACGGAGATCACCGACGGCACGGGCGTGTCCTCGTCCGTCTGCACCTTGATCCGGACCCGCAGGTTCCGGGTGAGCGACAGCAGGTGGTACACCACGTCGAACCGCAAAGGCCGCTGCGGGTAATCCGCTCCGGCGATGTCCACCAATTGCTGGAACCGCCCGTGGTCGCGCAGCCAGAGCAGGACGCCGCGCACCTCCTTGGCCAGCACGTCGAGGGCGAGGTCGCCAAAGGCGATGCTGAAGCCGGTCACCGCCTGCGGGTGCGCCGCGCGCGCCTCCTCGCCCAGGGCCTGCATCGCGGCCGGATCGGAGGTCCAGATCATCGGTCGATCGTCCCGGTCCGGCGGATCTTCTTCTGGAGTTGCAGCACGCCGTAGATCAGGGCGTCGGCGGTGGGCGGGCACCCCGGCACATAGACATCGACCGGCACGATGCGGTCGCAACCGCGCACGACGCTGTAGCTGTAATGGTAGTAGCCGCCGCCGTTGGCGCAGCTCCCCATGGAGATGACGTACCGCGGCTCGGGCATCTGGTCGTAGACCTTGCGCAGCGCGGGAGCCATCTTGTTCACCAGGGTGCCGGCCACGATCATCACATCGGACTGCCGCGGCGACCCCCGCGGGGCGGCGCCGAAGCGCTCCATGTCCCACCGGGGCATGGAGGCCTGGATCATCTCCACCGCGCAGCAGGCCAGGCCGAAGGTCATCCACATGAGCGAGCCGGTGCGGGCCCAGGTGATCAGGTCGTCGGCCGCCGCGGTGATGAAGCCCTTGTCCGCCAGTTCCCCCTGCGCTTGTTCAAAGAAGCGGTCGTGCTTGGCCGGGTCGTAACCCTCCACGGAGACGCGACCGCCGGCGCCCTGGCTGAGCTTGCTGGTCGGACCGGCCGGCAGGGCCAGTCCCGGCCGCCTGTCCAGCGGTTCGAAGGTGGAGGGGCTGGCCGAGCCCGGGGCGGGATTGGCCGGAGTGCCTACTCCCATTCCAGCGCCCCCTTCTTCCATTCGTAGATGAAGCCCACGGTGAGCACCCCCAGGAACACCATCATGGACCAGAAGGCGAAGCGCTGCGCGGCCTCCGGCAGATCCATCAGGCTCACCGCCCAGGGAAAGAGGAAAGCCACTTCCAAATCGAAGATGATGAACAGGATGGACACCAGGTAGAAGCGCACGTCGAACTTCAACCGGGCGTCCTCGAACGGGTTGAAGCCGCATTCGTAGGCGCTGGTCTTTTCCGGATCCGGATTGGAGGGAGCCAGCACCATGGGGGCCAGCAGAAAGGCCGCGCCCAAGACGATCGCGATCCCCGAGAAGATCACGATCGGCAGGTACTCGAGCAGGAAGGCGTTCATCACACTCAAAGGAGATCGGCAGGAAGGGGTTCCCCGCCGGAGTCGCGGCTATCTAGCTCCTGCCCTCCCCCGCCGCAAACGACGAAAGCGCTTCGGGCGGGAATGTCGCGTCCGGTTAAGGTCGCCGCCAGTCTCGCCTGGCCCTCCTACCGGAGCGAACGCTGGATAGGAACGGCGTCATGAGCAGCCAGAGCACCAGGGGGACCTGCGGAAAGGCTCGGCGCGGCCGCATCCAGAAGACGCCGCTCAAGGTCACAACGGCGAGCGTCGCTCCTGTGGCCCACTTTCCGAAATAGGACCGGTGGGCCCCCAACGCGCCGAACAGGAACCACAAAGGCGGACAGCGCTGTCCTGCGGCCTTCGCTGATCTCGGACTGGACGCGTTTTCCGAGCAGGGCGCCGAGAAAACCGAACTGGGTGAACTCCGGAGGCAGCCACCTTCCAGACCAGCGCTCAACGGAACCTCACCTCGCAAATCGGTGGGAGCACCTCGTCGAAGCACGTTGACACGCGCCCGATCGGGGCCTTATTGCACCGCCTCCCGATGCGGGCGCCGTTTCGGGTTTGCGCGGGTGTAGCTCAGTTGGTTAGAGCGCCGGCCTGTCACGCCGGAGGTCGCGGGTTCGAGTCCCGTCACTCGCGCCATTTCTCCTATACTTGGTCTGATGCGGGTCGGCCTTCCCCACGGGTGAAGGTGGAGCGCCTTGGTGCATGGCAGGCGGTGATCTCTAATCGATGTGGAAGCTCCGGGTCGACCAAGCCGCCGAAGCCTGGACATCGAGCCGACCACCGATGACATCGCGACTCTGAGCTCCGCTGAGTCGCCGGCGAATTCCGGATTTGAAGGAGGAGGCTGTTGGCCGAAGCGGGATCGGGAGCAAGCGGACCGCTGAGCGGGGTCAGCGTGCTCGACCTGTCGCGTGTCCTGGCCGGCCCCTGGGCGACGCAGCTGCTGGCGGACCTCGGAGCCGACGTCATCAAGGTGGAACGGCCGGGCGCGGGCGACGACACCCGGGCCTGGGGTCCGCCCTTCACCACCCGCAACGACGGCGGGCTGAGCGACGCGGCCTATTTCCTGGCGGCCAATCGCAACAAGCGGTCCCTCACCGTCGACATGGCCCAGCCTGCGGGCGCCGCCCTGCTGCGGCGCCTGGCCGGCCAAGCCGACGTGGTGGTGGAGAACTTCCGGACCGGAGGCCTGAAGAAGTACGGGCTGGATCCGGAGAGCCTCGGGGCGGCGAACCCGCGCCTGGTCTATTGTTCCATCACCGGCTTCGGCCAGACGGGGCCGCTCAAGAACAGGGCCGGCTACGACTACATGATCCAGGCCATGGGCGGCCTGATGTCGGTCACGGGCCAGCCGGAGGGCGCCCCGGGCGGCGAACCCATGAAGGTCGGCGTGGCCGTGGCGGATCTGTTCACCGGGCTCTACGCCTCCAACGCCATCTTGGCCGCACTGCTGCATGCGCGCGCAACGGGCCAAGGACAGCACATCGACATGGCTCTGTTCGATGTCCAGGCGGCCATGCTGGCCAACCAGGCGACGAACTTCTTCGTCTCGGGAGAGCCGCCCCGGCGGATGGGGAACGCCCACCCGAACCTCGCCCCGTATCAGCCCTTCCCCACCTGGGACGGCGAACTGGTGATCGCGGTGGGCAACGACGCCCAGTTTCGCGCCCTCTGCCGCGCCCTCGGCGACGAGGCGCTGGCAGCGGAGCCGGCCTTCCTCACCAACGCCGCACGGGTGGCCGAACGCGAAAGCCTGGTCGGCCGCCTGTCCGCCCTCACCGGCCAACGGACCACGGCGGAATGGATCCAGACGTTGGAAGCCGTCGGCGTCCCGTGCGGCCCGGTGAACACGGTCGACCAGGTGTTCGCCGAACCTCAGGCCCTCGCCCGCGGTCTAACCGTGGAGCAAACCCGCCCGGACCTCGCCGACCCCGTCCGGACCGTGGCCTCGCCCATACGGCTGTCGCGCACCCCCGTGTCCTACGACGCCCCTCCCCCCTCCCTGGGACAACACACCGAGGAGGTGCTCTCCCAGAAGCTGGGCCTGTCCGGAGAGGAGATCGCGGAGCTCCGTCAGGCCGGAGTGATCTAAAACGAACACCGGGAGGGCGACCTGGCGTCGGCGTGCACGCAGCGTCCTGATCGGGTAGTCGGGGCGAGGAGCGATCGGGGACCGGGTGTTTCGATCCAGCCAGGGGATGGTGGCAGGAGATGTCTTTGATCTTGGACCCGGCCTCGGGGGCCGAAGCAGCTTTCGCCACGGCTGTGGACGCCGGCGCGGGCGCCTCGCAGGCCTCGGCCGCTCGGCGTCTGGTGGAGACGCTGGTGCTGAACGGGGTGGACCACGTCTTCTGCGTTCCGGGCGAGAGCTATCTGGCGGTGCTCGACGCCTTGCATGACGTGCAGGAGCGCATCCGCGTGATCGTCTGCAGGCACGAGGCCGGGGCGGCGAACATGGCCGAGGCCTACGGCAAGCTCACCGGCAAGCCTGGGATCTGCATGGTGACGCGGGGACCAGGCGCCACCCATGCGGCCGTGGGCGTGCACACCGCCCAGCAGGACTCCACGCCGATGATCCTGTTCGTCGGTCAGATCGCAGCGACGGACAAGGGACGCGGCGCTTTCCAGGAGGTCGACTATCGTGCGGCTTTCGGCCCCCTGGCCAAGCACGCGGACGAGCTGGACGAGCCAGGGCGCACAGCCGAGGTCGTGTCCCGCGCCTTTGCGACCGCATTGCAGGGGCGGCAGGGGCCCGTGGTCCTGGGGCTGCCCGAAGACAAGCTGCACGAAGACGGCGGCTTCCCCGCCCCCGCCCCGGTCACCCCCGCCCGCGCGGGCCTCGATCCCGTCGCCCTGAGCGCCATCGGGGAGCGCCTGCTCCGCGCGGAGCAACCCCTGCTGATCCTGGGCGGATCCGGCTGGACGGCGGAGGCGCTGAACGCGGCGCGCGCCTGGGTGGAGGCGCACGACATCCCCGTGGCTCTGTCGTTCCGCCGCAAGGACCTGTTCGACAACGACCACCCGGCCTACGCTGGGGACCTCGGCTTCGGCGCCAATCCCAAGCTGCTGGCGACGGTGAGATCGGCGGATCTGATCTTGGCCGTCGGCGCTCGGTTGGGGGACGTTCCGACCCAGGGCTATTCCCTGTTCACGCCCGAGAGGACCTCGAGAAGCCTGATCCACATCCACCCCGGGCCGGAGGAGATCGGCCGGACGTGGCCGCCCGCGGTCGGAGCCGTGGCGGAGGTTTCAACCGCGATGCTGGCCTTGTCAGCCCTGGACCTCGGACGGCGCTGGACGGGCTGGCGAGACGCCGCGCGCGGGAACTATGAGGATTTCACCCGGCCGGTCGCGGTGGTGGGCGAGGTCAACCTTTCCGAGGTCGTGGCCCACATGGCCGAGGTCCTGCCGAGGGACGCCGTCATCTGCAACGGCGCGGGGAACTTCGCGGCCTGGCTGCACCGGTTCTACCGCCACCGGGCTTTCCGGACCCAGCTCGCGCCCACCTCCGGCGCCATGGGTTACGGTCTCCCGGCGGCAGTCGCGGCCAAGCTCGTGGCCCCCGAGCGCGAGGTGGTCTGTTTCGCAGGCGACGGCGATTTCCTCATGACCGGCCAGGAGCTGTCCACCGCCGTCCAGTACGGCGCCGCTGTGATCGTGGTGGTGGTTGACAACGGCTCCTTTGGCACCATCCGCATGCATCAGGAGCGCGAATTCCCCGGCCGCGTGGTCGCCACCGATCTCAGCAACCCCGATTTCGCCGCCTTTGCAGCCGCATGCGGAGCCTGGTCCGTCACGGTGACCCGCACCGCGGACTTTCCCCCCGCGCTCGAACAGGCGCGCAGAGCCGGCGTCCCGGCTCTGATCCATCTCAGGACGGACCTTGAGCAGATCTCGCCGGGCCAGACCCTAAGCCAGCTGCGCGCCCGGCCCCGGCCGTAGGCCACGGTCTAGAGGAGAGCTCAGGGCGCCGGCGCCTCGCGCCGGCGAAGCTCCAGCAGGCGGACGCACCAGATGCTGACTTCGTAGAGCAGCACCAGGGGTACGGCCAGCATCAGCTGGCTGATGGGGTCGGGCGGGGTGACCACGGCGGCGATGACCACCACCACGACGATGGCGTAGCGCCGCCCCTTGGCCAGCATCTCGGAGGAGACCATTCCGGAGAGACCCAGCAGGGTGACCACCACCGGCAGCTGGAAGCAGAAGCCGAAGGCCAGCAGCAGGCCCGTCACGAAGCTCAGATATTCCGAGATCTTGGGCAGGAGCTGGACGGCGGTGCTGGTCCCGAACGCCTGCTGAGAGAAGCTGAACCACAGCACGAAGGGCAGCATGACGTAATAAACGAGCGCGGCCCCGAGCGCGAACAGCAACGGCGCCGCCACTAGAAAGGGCAGAAAGGCCGCGCGCTCCCGCCGGTACAGGCCCGGCGCCACGAAGCGGTACAGCTGCCAGGCGATCACCGGAAAGCAGAGCGCCACCGCGCCGAAGCCCGCCAGCTTCATCTTCGTGAACAGCGTCTCCAGCACGCCCGTGGCGATGACGCCGAAGTTGCGCCCCGGCGTGGCGGGCACGTCGCGCAGGCCCATGAGCGCGCCCACCAGATCAAAGGGACCGTGCTTCGCGCCCTCCACATTGGCCTGGTAAAAGGCCCCGGCGATCTCATAAGGTCGCAGCAGTCCAAGCAGGATGGGCTCCGCAAAGGCGAAGCAAAGGACGAAGCCGGCCGCCAGGGCCGCAACGCAGACGATCAATCGCGAGCGGAGCTCGGTCAGATGCTCCAGCAGCGGCGCGCGGGAGGCTTCCAGCTCCGAGTTCTCGTCGTAAGCGGTCACACCAGACGCTCGTCATGTTCCCGGGGCGCGGACCCGTCCGGCGCGTCGGTATCGGCGGCCGCTTCAGCGGCGGCCTCGTCGGCGTGCATGGTGAGCGGCGCCATGCCGGACACCCCGGGCGTGATCAGATCCTCGTCCAGCGCCCTGAACGTGCCTTCCACATCGGCCTTGACGCTGTTCAACTCGCCCCCGAGCCCTCCCCCGCCCTTGAGGCCTTCGATCTCCTTGCGGAGCTCGTCGAGCTCGGCCTGACGCGCCATCTCGTCGAAGCTGGCGCGGAACTCGTGGGCCATGCCGCGCATGCGGTTGGTGAACTTGCCGACGCGGTTCAGCAGGACGGGCAGGTCCTTGGGGCCCACCACGATCAGGGCGATGACGGCGATGACCAGCAGCTCTCCGCCGCCGACCCCCAGGAAATCCATGGCGAAGGTCTAGGCTGGCGCTAGCGGCGCTGCTCTTCCTTCTCCGCTTCCGCCCGCGGTAAGGTCGTGGGCGCGTCATAGCCCCGCGTCGGCGTCTCCTCGTCCTCGCCCTTCAGGCCCTTCTGGAAGGCTTTGATGCCCTTGGCGGCGTCGCCCATGATCGCCGACAGCTTGCCGCGCCCGCCGAAGAGCACGACCACCACCAGAAGCACCAAGGCCCAGTGCCAAATGCTGAAGCTGCCCATTGGAACTCTCCACAGCCCAAGCCGACGACGGCCGGCGGCCGAACAGGGCGGATATAGGCGGAGCGGACCGCCCCCGCCAAGCCTGCGCGACGATCAGCGCTCGTCCATGTAGTCGCGATGGAACTCGGCGGGGTCCTCCGGCCCCAGCGGATCCTCCTCTCCCGCCCCTGCCGTAGGATCGGGGATGGAGAAGTCGGCGGGCAGGTCCATGTCCAGCAGGCCCGCGGCGCGTAGATCGGCGGCCCCCGGCAGGTCGGCCAAACTGGGCAGGCCGTAGTGCTCCAGAAAAGCGTCCGTCGTGCCGTAGGTGACGGGCCGGCCCGGGGAGCGGCGGCGTCCCCGCATTCGGATCAGGCCCAGCTCCAGCAGCACGTCCAGGGTCCCGCGCGAAAGCTGGACGCCCCGCACCGCCTCCACCTCCGCCCGGGTGACCGGCTGATGATAGGCGATGATGGCCAGGGTCTCGAGGGCCGCCTTGGAGAGGCGCCGCGGCTCCTCGCGGGTGTCGACCATGAGCGCGGCCAGATCGGGCGCGGTGTGGAACCGCCAGCGGTCGGCCACGCAGTCCAGCTCCACGCCACGGCCGGCGTAACGGGCGCGCAGCGCGGCCAGGGCGCGGCCCACATCGGCGCCGTCCGGCAACCGCCTCGCGAGGTCGGCGGCGCTGAGCGGCTCGGCCGCAGCGAACAGCAAGGCCTCGACCGCGCGCTCCACGCGCGCCGGATCGGGCGCCCCGCCCGCCTCCGGACGGTCCGCCTCGTTCACGCGGCCGTCTCGCGCCGACGGAGATAGATGTCCTCAAAGGCGGCCAGTTGGCGGGCTTCCAACCGCCCCTCCTTCACCAGCTCAAGACCGGCGGACAAGGTGCTGGCCAGGCAGGACGCCCGGGTGGGCGTCTCACCCGCCGCGGCGGCTCGAGCGGAAGGCGCAACCGATTGCAGCGGGGTCCAGGCCTTCATCTCGGGAACGAGCCGGCGTAGCCGGTCGCGCGCGTCGTCCAGGGGGTAGACCACCGGCGTGGAGGGGCGATAGCGGCGGCCCCTGTCGCGACGCCGTTGGCCGACATAGGCGTCCAGGAGCTCGTGCAAGCTCGAGCGGAGCTGGAGGCTGGGCGCCACCGTGCGCGCCTCGGGGTCGCCGCGGGTGAAGACCGATACGCCCAGGCGCGGGCGAGCCTGAAGCTCGTCGGCCGCGGTGCGCATCGCCTCCAGCTTCTGCAGGCGAAAAGCCAGGGCGGCGGCCATCTCCTCCGCAGGCGGTTCTTCGCCCTTCTTCTCGGGCTTGGGCAGCAGCAGGCGGGATTTCAGATAGGCCAGCCATGCGGCCATGACGAGGTAATCGGCCGCCAGACCGAAGTTGCGCCTCCGGGCCTCGTGTACAAAGGCGAGGTACTGGTCCGCGAGATCCGCCACGGAAAGGGACAGGAGGTCGACCTTCTGGTTGCGGGCCAGCGCCAGCAGCACGTGCAGCGGGCCCTCATAGCCGTCCAGATCCACGATCAGCGCCTGGCCCTGCTCCGCGGCCTGTTCGGCGGCGCCGAAGTCCAGTTGCGGCTGGTCGAGGCTCACCGGGTCACTCGCCCACGCGCGGTCCGGCGGCGACCGCGAGCGCCGCTGGGCCGAAGGATTCCGCGAAGCGCAACCGGGCCGCGCTCTCGTCCAGCGGCTCGGGCGCCTTGGCCAGGCGCGCCATCGCCGCCTCGGCGCGCCGCTTGGCGCGCCCCTTGAGCTTCCCGATCCCGGCCGCCACGGCCTGCATCTCCGCCATGTCGCCGTTGCAGTGCAGGACGACGTCGCAGCCGGCCTTGAGCGCAGCCGCCGCGCGCTCGCTGAAGTCGCCGGAGAGCGCCTTCATGGACAGGTCGTCGGTCATGAGCAGGCCGTCGAAGCCGATCGCCTCGCGGATCACGGATCTGATCACCTTGGCCGAGGTGGTGGCGGGGCGCTTGCCGTCCACCGCCGGGTAGACGACGTGGGCGGTCATGGCCATGGGCATGTCGGACAGCGCCCGGAACGGGGCGAAATCCACAGCGCTGAGAGTGTCGTAATCGGCGGCGACCACAGGCAGGGCCTCGTGGCTGTCGGCGTTGGCGCGGCCGTGGCCGGGGATGTGTTTGATCACGGGCAGCACCCCGCCGGCGATCAGGCCTTCGGCGGCGGCGCGGCCCAGCACCGCCAGGGTCTCCGGATCGCCGCCATAGGCCCGGTCGCCGATGATGGCGTGGGCGCCGGGCTGGGGCACGTCCAGCACGGGCACGCAGTCGACGTTGATCCCCACCGCGCGAAGGTCGCAGGCGATCAGCCGAGCGCCCAGGCGCGCCAGTTCGCGACGGGTGAGCGGGTCCTTGGAGGCGGCCTCTCCATAGGCCTGGCCCGGCGGGTATTTGGGCCAGTGCGGCGGTCCCATGCGCTGGACCCGGCCCCCTTCCTGGTCGATCAGGACCGGGGCGTCGCCGCGTCCCACGATCTCGCGGAAGCTGTCGGTGAGCCGGCGCACCTGCCCAGGCTCATCGATGTTGCGCTTGAACAGGATCAGGCCCCAAGGGCGGACGTCGGCGAAGAAGGCGCGCTCCTCCGGCGTGAGCTCCAGGCCGCGGCAGCCGAAGATGGCGGCGCCCGTCACCGGATGATGCAACCGCCGCTGACGCCCGAGCAGTAGCTCTGGGCGGCCGCGCGGTTCGGGAACCCCGTGGCGATCGCCCGGTACAGGGTCTGTCCGTTGCGCTGGACCTCCTCGATCCGCTGCCCGGCGGCCCCGGGCTGGCGAGCCAGGGCGGCCTGGGCCTGAGCCCGCGTGTTGAAGGCCCCGATCTGGGCGGACACGGAGCCGCCGGCGCCAGCGGGCGGGCGGGGCGCCGGGGCCGCAGCCGGCTGAGCTGCCGGGGTCGGGGTCGTTGCAACCGGCGCGGGCCGGGCCGGCGCAGGCCCCGGCGCCGGAGCAGCCGGGCGGGTCGCTGTGGCGGGGGCCGGTGTGGCGGGTGTGGCCGGGCGGGTCGCGGTTGGCGCGGGCGCCGGCCGCGCGGGAGCCGGCGCGGGCCGGGCGACCGGAGCGGGGTCGGCCAAGCCTGTGGTGCCGGTAGGCGTGGGCGGCGCAGGCGGGCGCGTCTCCACGGGCGGCGCGGGACGCGCGACAGGCTGTTCCGGAGGCGCGGTGAACACGGGCGCGGCCGCCTCGCCGTCGTCGGTGTAGACGTCCAGCCCGCTGGCGGGATCGACCGGCTGGGCTTCCGCCGGCGGCGGTTCACGCACGGCGCCCACGGGCTCGCCCACCGCCTCCGGCTCCCCTGTGTCCCCAGCCGTGCCGGCGCGGTACAGGAACACCAGGGCGGCGATCAGCACCAGCAGGATGGTGACGCTCAGGATCAAGGTGATCGGCAGGGGCCGCCGACGAGCCCTCGTGCGGGGGTCGAAAGCCAGCCCCGCGTCGGTGGGCGGAGTGTAGGCGCCGCGGTCCAGATCGGCCATGTGGTTGAACTCCAGCTTGGGCGCCGTCGCCCCCCGAATCGCGCCCTCGATTCGTGCTGGGCAGGGTATCGGAGTGAGGGGCGGCGCGCTCGGAAAAGGGTGGTCAGCTCCAGACGTCCAGCTGGAACAGCTTGCGGTGCTCTTCGATGGCGTAGCGGTCGGTCATGCCGGCGATATAGTCGCAGACCACCCGCGCGCGGCCGGACGGGTCGCGGTTCTCCGTTCGCGCACGCCACTGCTCGGGCAGGACGTCGGGCTCCGCCATGAACAGCTCGAACATCTCGCGCAGGATCCGGCGGGCGGCGCTGCGCGTGCGGTTCATGCGGTAGTGCCGGTACATGCGCGCGTGCAGAAAGGCCCGGAGTTTGGCCAGATCGTCCGCCAGCGTCTCGGAAAAGGCCACCAGGGCGCGGTCCATCGCCCGCACCTCGTCGGACGACTGCACGCCGGCCTCCGAGGCGCGGCGGCGCGTCTCCGTCATGACATCGTCGACCATGACCCCGATCATCCGGCGCACGGCCTCCAAGCGCTGAAGCCGCTCGTCCAGGCGAGGGTGATCGCGGCGGACCGAGGCGATGCAGGGTCCGATCAGCGGCACCGGCAGGAGATCATCCAACCCGAACAGCTCGGCCTGGAGCCCGTCGTCCACGTCGTGATTGTTGTAGGCGATGTCGTCGGCCAGGGCCGCCACCTGGGCCTCGGCCGAGGGCCAGGTGGCGAGCGCCAGGTCATGGGCCAGGGTGTAGTCGCCGACGGCCTTGTAGGCCGGCCGGTCCAGCCGGTCGGTGATGGGGCCGTTGTGCTTGACCACGCCTTCCAGGCTCTCCCAGGTCAGGTTCAGACCGTCGAAATCGGGATAGCGCCGCTCGAGCGAGGTCAGGATGCGGAAGGTCTGGACGTTGTGGTCGAAGCCGCCGTACGGCGCCATGACGTTCTGGAGCTCATCCTCCCCGGCGTGGCCGAACGGCGGGTGGCCGAGGTCGTGGGCCAGGGCCACCCCTTCCGCCAGATCGGGATCCAGACCCAGAGCGCCCGCCACGGACCGGGCGATCTGGGCCACCTCCAGGCTGTGGGTCAGGCGGGTGCGGTAGTGGTCGCCTTCGTGGGCCACGAAGACCTGGGTCTTCTCCTTCAGACGGCGGAATGCGGTGGCGTGGATCACACGGTCGCGGTCGCGCGCCCAGGGCGTGCGGGTGCGCGACTCGGGTTCGCGATGGCGCCGGCCGCGCGAGCGGGTGGGATCCTCGGCATAGGGCGCGCGCGGCGGGAGGGTGTAGGTCACAGGGCTCCTGATCGGCCCTTCATCACGGGCGCGGCCGGGCACATATAGACCGGAGCCCGAGACCAAGGGAATCCAGCTTCATGAGCCTTCAGCCCGTCACCCTGAGCGCCGCCGCCGCCCGTCGCCTGCATGAGCTGGGCGCGGCCGAGGGCCGGCCGTTGCTGCTGCGCGTCGCGGTGGAAGGCGGCGGCTGCTCGGGCTTCCAGTACCTCTTCGACCTGGTCGACCAGGGCCAGCCGGAGGACGTCCGCGTGGAGCGCGACGGCGCCGCCGCCCTGGTGGACGACGTGTCCCTGCCCTTCCTCGCCGGTTCCGAGATCGACTTCGTGGACGAACTGGTGGGCGCCCAGTTCAAGGTGAGGAACCCCAACGCCGCGTCCAGCTGCGGCTGCGGGGTGAGCTTCTCGATCTAGGCACGCGCCTCGGCGGCCCTGTATGTCCGGGGCATGAAGATCGCCACCTGGAATGTGAACTCGGTCAACGCCCGGCTGGACACCGTGCTGGACTGGTTCACGCGCGCGCAGCCGGACGTGGCCTGCCTGCAGGAGATCAAGTGCGTGGACGAGAAGTTCCCGCGCGAACCGTTTGAACAGCTTGGCTATAACCTGGCCGTCTTCGGGCAGAAGAGCTACAACGGCGTGGCTCTGGTGTCGAAGACGACGCTGGAGGATGTCCGGCGCGGACTGCCCGGCGATGGGACGGACGAGCAGGCGCGCTACCTGGAGGCGGTGACCGGGGGCGAGACGCCCGTGCGCGTGGCCACGATCTACCTGCCCAACGGCAATCCGATCGGAACCGAGAAGTTCGCCTACAAGTTGGCATGGATGGACCGGTTACGCGCGCACGCGGCTGAGCTGTTGAAGCTGGAGGAGCGCTTAGTGCTCGCCGGCGATTACAACGTCATCCCCAACGACGACGATGTGAAGACGCCCGCGAACTGGATGAACGACGCCCTGTTCCAGTTCGAGAGCCGCGCCGCCTATCGCGGACTGATGTGGCTGGGGCTGACGGACGCCTACCAGGCCGCCGACGGAGCCCCGCATGGCTACACCTTCTGGGACTACCAGGCGGGCGCCTGGCAGCGGAACAACGGAATCCGCATTGATCACGCCCTGCTCTCGGCCCAGGCGGCGGAACGACTGAAGGGGGTGACCATCCACAAGCAGCAAAGGGGCAGCGAGAAGCCCTCCGATCACGTCCCCTTCGAGATCGAGCTGGACCTGTGAGCCACGCGGAAGGACGGCTGAGCGCGCGCCCACGCGCCGGAGCGGTGCACGAGCCTGGCGGCGCAGGCGAGCGCGGGCTTGAGCTTGGGCGTCGCAGGCGCGACGGCCTGCTCTATGTGCCCCTGAAGTACCACCCGGCGCGGCCCGCGCCTGTTGTGGTGCTGCTCCACGGCGCGGGCGGGGATGCGCGGGGAACCCTGCCGATCCTGCGGGCGGAGGCGGACCTTCGGGGCGCCCTCGTCCTGGTTCCCGAGTCGGGCGCCTCCACCTGGGACGTCATCGCGGGCCAGTACGGGCCGGACGTGGCCTTCATCGACCGGGCGCTGGAGAGCCTGTTCGAACGCTACGCGGTGAACCCCGAGCGCATCGCGGTGGCCGGCTTCTCGGACGGGGCCAGCTACGCCCTGTCGCTGGGGCTTTCGAACGGCGACCTGTTCCGCGACATCCTGGCCTTCTCCCCCGGGTTCGCGGCGCCGGCGCAGGTGGTCGGGCGACCCCGCGTCTTCATCAGCCACGGCGACGACGATCGCGTGCTGCCCATCGACCGCTGCGGGCGCCCCTTGTCCAAGCGCCTGGCCAAGGCCGGCTATGACGTCGACTACCGCGAATTCCAGGGCGGACACGTGGTCCCGCCGGAGCTGGTGCGGGCGGCGATGCAGCGGTTCCTGCGCTAGGCCGAAGCCCTCCGCTTGACCCCGTGGAGAGCCGCCCCTACCCCGCCCGGGGCTCTTGGGACGCGCATGACGACGGCCGACACGAGCGGACTGAGGCCGCTGGACGACTGGACGGACGAGGGCCCCGCCCCCGCACGGCCGCTGTTCGGCGACGACCGGGCGCTGCTGCGGGCCGTGCTGATCACCTGGGCGGTGCTGACGCTGTGGAAGGCATGGCTGGCCGCCAGCACCAACGTCCTCTGGGAGGAGGCGCACTTCTTCACGGCCGGGATGCACCCGGACCTGGCCTATCCGGACGTGCCCGCAGGCTGGCCCCTGTTCGCCCGGGCGGTGGAGTTGCTGTTCGGGTCCAGCGTGCTGGCGCTTCGCCTGGCCGGGCTGGCGGTGGCCCAGCTGATCCCCTTGGGAGTGTGGTTCCTGGCCAGGCCGCTGGTCGGACCGCGCCAGGCGCTGTGGGCGGCGCTACTGTCCATGCTGCTGCCGCCGCTGGGAGTGTCCGGCACCATCTTCTATCCCGAGGGCGCGCTGCAGCTGCTGACGGCGGTCATGCTGGGCGCCGCGGTGCGGGCGGTGAGCACCGGCCGGCTGGGCTGGTGGGCGCTGACCGGGATCGCGGGCGGCCTGGGCCTGTTCACCCATTACCGGTTCGGCGTGGTTGGGCTGGGCGTCGGGTTGTTCTCCCTGCTCACGCGCGATGGGCGGGCGCTGTGGAGGCGGCCCGGCTTCTGGGCAGCGGGCGTGCTGGCCGCCGCCGGACTGCTGCCCGCCCTGCTCTACAACATGCGCGAGGATTGGCCCTCGGTCGCCTTTCACGCGGTGAACCGACACATCTGGGTCTGGTACCCGCAAGGCCTGCTGCTGCACCTGGCCGAGCAGTTGATGCTCTGCACGCCGGTCTTCTTCGTCGGCCTGTGCGGCGCGGCGGTGCTGGCCCGGCGGGCGTGGCGGGCGGGCGATGCGCGGGCCGGTCTCGTGCTCTGGACGGCGGCCACCGTGTTCCTGGCCTTTACGGTGATCGCGCCCTTTTACCGGACGCGCCTGCCGCACTGGCCCTTCCTGGCCTATCCGGCGCTGGTCGTCTTCTTGCCGGCGGCCTTGATCGGCTTTGTGGATCGGGCGCGGAGCGGGCGCGGGCGGCGAGCGCGCGCTGCGCTGATCCTGGCGGGCGGGCCGCTGTTCGCCCTCGTCGGGGCGCTGGGAGTGAGCGCCTATGACCTGGCCTGGGCCAATCCGGAGCGCGTCCCCGAGACGCTGCGCCCGCAATTGCAGACCTCCATGGAGGACTGGAGACGGCTGGAGCCCGACCTGCAGGCGGCGGAGGCCGCGGCGCGCCGGCGCTTCGGCGGGGAGCCGGCCCTGGCCACCGCGGGCCACATCCCCGCGGCCAGGCTCGAGTTCCCGGGCGGACGCAGCCGCGTGTTCGCACTAGACGATCCGCTGGACGAGCAAACGCGCTTCCGCACCATGCGCCGGGCCTGGGGACTGGACGAGGCCGCCCTGTCGCGGACCCGCGCGGGAGGCGGCGTGGTGCTGGCCTTGCCGGAGCCGACCTATCTCTACCATGCGCCCGAAGAGGTGGCCTTTCGGCGCCGGTTATGCCGTCGCTTTGAAGGCATCCAGCCGGAGCGGACCGTGGAGCTGCCGCCGGGCCGGACAGCCGTAGCCCTGTTCACCGCTCGCGTCCGGCCGGAGCTCGGGCCTGAACCGGCTTCGTGCCCGCTGCTGCCGCAGGTCTATCTCGCCCGGCCGGAGCGCGCCGAAGCGGTGGAGGCGGGATCCAACTTCTACGGCGCGGCCGCAGACCGCACGGGCGTGCGGCGCGTGGATATCCTCGTGGACGGAAAGGTCGTCGCCCAGGCGCGGCTGGGGCTCGACCCGCCCGGGGGACGGGTGGACCCGGTGCTGGCCTATGACCCCGCCTATCCGCGCGTGCAGTACGACTTCCAGCTGCCCGCGGGCCTCCGGCCTGGCGCGCACCGCCTGTCCGTGCGCGCCACCGCCGGCGACGGCCGCCTGATCGAGGGCGGCGGGCGGACGATCTACGTCGGCGGCTAGGCGAGAGCCTCGAGGCGGGCCAGGGCGGCTCGGAGCTTGGCCATCGCCGCCTCCGCTTCCGCCAGGCGCGCCCGGTTCTCCTCGACCACCTCCGGTTTCGCCCGGGCCAGGAAGTCGGGGTTGCCCAGCTTCCTGTGAACCTTGCCGGCCTCGCCCTCGTGGCCGGCGATCTCCTTGTTCAGACGCCCGCGCTCGGCGGAGAGGTCGACGAACTCGGCCACCGCCAGGGCGCCCGCCGCCTCCCCGATGACAAAGGGGACGGAGCCCGTCGGAGCGGCTGGGGCCGCCTCGGCTGCGCCCAGACGCGCCAGAGACAGGAGCAGGGCGTTGTGCCGCGCCAGCCGGTCGCGTGCGGGGGCGTCGGCGCCCACCAGGGTCAGGGCGGGTCGGGCGGACGGCGGGACGTTCATCTCGGAGCGGAGCGAGCGGACCTCGGTCACCAGCGCAATCAGCCAGTCGATCTCCGAGGCGGCCTCGGGGTCGATGAAGGTTGCGGGCAGGTCGGGCCATGTGGCGATGATCAGCGGCGTCTCACGCTGCAGGCCGGCCGATTCGGCCAGCCGTCCCCACAGCTCCTCGGTGATGAAGGGCGAGATGGGGTGGAGCAGCAGGCAGGCTTGGTCGAGCGCCCAGGCGGTCGCCGCGCGGGTCTCGGCCTTGGCCGCCTCGTCGTCGCCGGCGAAAATCGGCTTGGCCAGCTCCAGATGCCAGTCGCAGAAGGTGTTCCAGATAAAGCGGTAGAGCGCCTCGGCCGCGTCATCAAAGGCGCAGGCGTCCAGCGCAGCCGTGACCGCCGCCGCGGTCTTGGCCGCCTCGCCGCGGATCCAGCGGTTCAGCGGCTGCTGCACGCGCGCCGGGTCGAAGCCGGGCTGGAGGGCGCAGCCGTTCATCTGGCAGAAGCGGGCCGCATTCCAGAGCTTGGTGCCGAAGTTGCGATAGCCTTCCACGCGGCCGCGCCCCATCTTGATGTCGCGTCCGCCGCTGGACATAGCGGTCAGGGTGAAGCGCAGCGCGTCGGCCCCGAACTCCTCGATCAGCCCGAGAGGATCGATGACGTTCCCCTTGGACTTGCTCATCTTCTGACCCTTTTCGTCGCGGATCAGGGCGGTGATGAAGACGCGCTCGAAGGGGATGTCGCCCGGGAAGTGCAGGCCCATCATCATCATGCGGGCGACCCAGAAGAAGATGATGTCCGAGGCCGTGACCAGGGTGTCGGTGGGGTAGAAGCGGCGCAGGTCGTCGGTCGCCTCCGGCCAGCCCAGCGTCGAGAAGGGCCAGAGCGCGGAGGAGAACCAGGTGTCGAGCACGTCCTCGTCCTGGCGCAGCTCAACCTCGCGACCGTGCATGGCCAAGGCGGCCGCCCTCGCCTCCTCTTCGCTCTCGGCCACGTGGGCAAAGCCTTCCGGATCGTACCAGGCCGGGATGCGGTGGCCCCACCAGAGTTGGCGCGAGACGCACCAGGGCTCGATGTTTCGCATCCACTGGAAATAGGTCCGCTCCCAGTTGCGGGGCTCGAACACGGTGCGGCCGTCCTCGACGGCGGCGATGGCGGGCTGGGCCAGGGTGGCGGCGTCCACGTACCACTGGTCGGTCAGATAGGGCTCGATCACCGCGCCCGAACGGTCGCCGTGCGGGACGGCGTGGCGGGTGGGCTCGATCCCGCGCAACAGGCCAAGCTCGTCCATCCGGGCCACCACCGCCTTGCGGGCCTCGAAGCGGTCCATCCCGCGGAATTCGGCGGGAACGTCGTCGTTCAGCCGCGCCCTGTCATCCAGGATGTTGATCACGTCCAGGTTCTGGCGCCTGCCCACCTGGTAGTCGTTAAAGTCGTGCGCCGGCGTGATCTTGACGGCGCCGCTTCCCTTCTCCGGGTCGGCGTAGGCGTCGGCCACGACCGGGATCGAGCGGTCGGCGATGGGCAGGCGCACCCGCCGGCCCACCAGATGGCGGTAGCGTTCGTCATCCGGATGCACGGCCACGCCCGTGTCGCCCAGCATGGTCTCGGGCCGGGTGGTGGCCACCACGATCTCGCCAGAGCCGTCCTCCAGCGGATAGGCGAAATGCCAATAAAAGCCGTCGACCTCGCGCTGCTCGACCTCCAGATCGCTGATCGCAGTCTGGAAGTGCGGGTCCCAGTTCACCAGCCGCTTGTCGCGGTAGAGCAGCCCTTCGCGGTGGAGCTGGACGAAGACCTTGCGCACCGCGGCCGACAAACCCTCGTCCAGGGTGAACCGCTCGCGGCTCCAGTCGCAGGATGCCCCCAGCCGGCGCAGTTGCTGGGTGATCAGCCCGCCCGATTCGGCCTTCCACCGCCAAACGCGCTCCACAAAGGCGTCGCGGCCCATGGCCCGCCGGTCCAGATTTCCCTCACCGGCGAGCTGGCGCTCCACCACCATCTGGGTGGCGATGCCGGCGTGGTCGGTCCCCGGCAGCCACAGGACCGAGCGCCCGCGCATACGGTGGAAGCGCGTCAGCACGTCCTGCAGCGTGGCGTTCAGCGCATGGCCGAGGTGCAGCGAGCCGGTGACGTTCGGCGGCGGGATGACGATGGAGAAGGGCTCGCCTTCACCAGCCGGCTGGAAGGCGCCGCTGTCCTCCCACGCCTGGTACAGGCGCGGCTCTACGGCGGCGAAGTCGAAGGTCTTGTCGAGCATGCGCCCCTATCGCGCGGGGCGCGCGCGCCTTCAACTGGTCAAGCGCCGATCAGCCGCCGCGGCGGCGCGCGATGCGCTCGACCTCGGTCTGCACGGCCTGTTCCACGATCTCCGGCAGGTTTTTGTCCAACCAGTCCTTGAGCAGGGGCCGCAGCAGGTCGCGCACGACGTCCTCCAGCACCCGACCCTGCGCCGGCATGGAGACGGTGCGGGCGAGCTGACCAAAGGCGCTGGACGCGCTCTGGGCGGCGGGGGCGCCGACCAGGACCTCCTCCTCGTCCTCGTCCGGGTAGCTGTCGGGAGCCGGTTGGGGCTCGGGGCGCGTATAGATGTCCAGGTCGCCGGAGGTCTCGAAACTCATGGGCGCAGCGGTCGCAGGCGCCGGCTCAGGCGCCGGATCGAAACCGCCATCGTCGTCCATCGGCTCGGTCAGTTCCAGGACGTCGTCCATCTGCGGATCGCCATGGGGCGGAGACGCCGTCTCAGCCTCGCTTGAGGCCTCCGGCGCGGGCTCGTCTTCGGAGATGATGCGCCGGATGGAGGCGAGGATCTCCTCCATCGTGGGTTCGGGGGCGTTGGTGTCGGACATCGGTCGAGCCGCCGGGAATCGTTGAGGTGTTTCGCACCCTAGGCCGGGGGCGGCGCGGGAGCAATTTCCTTGATCAGCCGACCACGGGATCGCCGACCACCGGCGGCGAGGCGGGCTGGGGCGTGACCGGCGGAGGCGGCGCCAGAGGAACCACCACGGGGGCGCTCTGGGGACGCCATTCAGCGTCCGGCTGGAAGGGCGCCTCGACGGTGGGCACCGTGGTTCGGGCCGGCCGCTCCAGTTGGAAGCTCTCGCGCCTGTCGAGCCGCTCCAGCACGCCCTCATACTCCAAGGCGCCGTCGCGCAGGCCGCGGCGCTGGACGGTGTAGGCGGGATCGTAGATGGGCACGCCCGCGATCAGGTTCTGCGCCTCCAGCCGGCCCATGGCCGCCAGGGTGGAAGCCTCCGCCACATAGGCGTCGCGTCGGGCGCCGATCAACAGGAGCTCGGCGTTGCGTAGCTCCTGTTGGGCGTTCAGCACGTCCAGGGTGGTGCGCAGGCCGACCTGCTGTTCCGCCGTGACGCCCTCAAAGGCGACCCGGGTGGCGCGCACCTGCTCCTGATTGGCGACCAGGCTGGCGCGTGCGGAAACCAGTTGGTTCCAGGACTGGGCGACGTCGTTCAGCACGCGGCGGCGCTGCTGGTCGATCTGGAAACGGGCCTGGTTCTCGCGCTCCAGGGCCTCGCGCACGCGCGAAGCGTTGAGGCCGCCGCTGAACAGGGGAATGCTGGCGTTAAGGCCGAGGGAGAAACGGTCCTCGATCTCGTCGCTCCCCACGCCGAAGATGTTCGTGCCGATCGGCGACTGCTGCGCTCTGGCGCTGCCCTGCAGACTGACGCTGGGGGCGAACTGCGCGCGGGCGGCGCGGGTGCCGGCGCGCGCGGCCCGTTCAGCGAAGTCCGCGGTTCGGATCAGCGGACTTTCCGCCTCAGCCACGGCGTAGGCTTCGTCCACGGTGGCGGGCAACGGCGGGAGCGACGGCTCCGGAGCGAGCTGACCGGGGTTCTGCCCCACCACGCTGGCGTAGCGGGCGCGGCTGTTGGCCAACTGCGCCTGGGTGGTGGCCAGGTTGGCGATGGACAGGGCCAGGCGCCCCTCCGCCTGGGCCACGTCCGTTCGGGTGATCTCCCCGACCTCGAAACGCGCCCGGGCCTCTTCCAGCTGGCGCTGCAGCACCGCCGTGTTCTCCTGGCGGATCCGCACCGCCTCCTCGTCACGGCGCACGTCCACATAGGCTGCGATCACGTTCAGCAGGATGTTGGCCTCGATCGTGCGCAGCTGCTCACGGGCCGCCAGCACATTGGCCCGGGCGTTGTCGACCGAGGCCGCGATCCGGCCGCCGGTGTAGACCGGCTGGGCCAGCGTCAGCTGAGCGGAGATCGCGTCCGTCCCTGGCCGGGTCTCCTGAGTCTGGCCTGTCAGTCGGTTGGTGAAGGGCTCGCTATCGAGAGTGTCCGTCACGTTCGCGCTGGCGGCGGCGCTCACGGTTGGCGCGTATCCGGCCCGAGCCTGCACCACCGTTTCGTCCACCGCCCGGAGCGAGGCCCTTTGCGCGCGCAGCGTGGGATTGGTCTGGTAGGCCAGGGCCACCGCCTCGGCCAGGGTTTCGGCGCCGGCGGGCGCCCCGGCGATCAGGCCAAGGCTGCAGGTCGCGGCCAGGAGGCCGGCTCGAAAGCTGTTCGTCATCGATCCCGGTTCCCGACGGCGCGCGCCCGCCCAGATTCGCGCCGCTATTCTAAACGTAGAACTAACCCTAATCCGGCGCGAGTTAAGGCTTATTCAGGGCCTTTCCGCCGCTTAGAAGGCGAACGCCGGCCGGGGCTCGAATCCCGGCAGCCAGGGCGGGAGGGAATCGAACATCTCCCGCGCGCTCATGGCCTCGCTCGCCCGAGTATAGACCACCGCCTTGCCGACCGGCCCTCGCCGCAGCACGGCGCCCAGGCGGCCGTCCGGGACTAGGGCCCGAAGCCAGGCGTCCGGCGTGGCGAACAGCGCGCCTTCGGTCACGATCACGTCCCAGCGCCCTTCGGGCGTCGCGAGGTTTCCGGCGATCACGTTCACCCCCTCCCCTTCCAGCGCCAGGCGCGCGTGGGCGTCCGCCGCCGGATCCTCCAGGGCGGTCACCTCCAGGCCCATCCGCGCCATCACCGCGGCCGCATAAGGCGCCGCAATGGCCAGGGCGCGCTCGCCCGGCCGGGGGCGGAGCGCGTGCAGCAGCTTGGCCACATCGCGGGGCGGCATGATCCAGCGGCCGGGGACGTACTCCACGAAGCGGTCGGCATAGGCCAGGGCCGCACGGGCGGGCATGACGAAGCGCTCGCGGTGAATGTTGCGCATGGCCTCCTGGATGGCCGCGTCCGTCACGTCGTTGGTGCGAACCTGGCTTTCGACCATGTTCAGGCGAGCGGAGGTGTAATCCATCGGCGGAGATCCCGCGCGGAAAGCGCCCGCGGCTTCTAAGCCGCGGCTTAACCCTCGGGCAAGGCGCGGCCGGTCAGCATCGTTGCCCGCCGCGACGCTCTCTGCTAGCGCTGCGGCTTCGCGACCGCCCTCCCCAGAGCGGTCGACGGCACGGCCTGATGGCGGAGTGGTTACGCACCGGACTGCAAATCCGTGCACCCGGGTTCGATTCCCGGTCAGGCCTCCAATCTCCTTCACCATCTCAGCTCCCTGCGGCGCTGTGCGCCGAGGGCCCGCTTGTGTTGTCAGCCCGCCGATCCAGAGGCACAACCGAGGCATGCCCGTATCACTGCCAAGTCTTCAGGACCGGATCGGAGCCGTCATCTACGATCGGACGGTGCGCGCCGGGCCGCCGTCCACGGTCGAGCCCGACACCTCACCGCTGATCTCGTGCCTGATGGTGACGCGGAACCGCCCACAGCAGGCGGCCTTGGCCGTCGAGTGCTTCGCCCGGCAGACCCACAAAAATCGAGAACTCGTCATCGTCGACGGCGGCGAGGCTGGAAAGAGCCGGGACGATCTGGCCGCCACCGTGGCGGCTCATCAGGCGCGGGGGCTTCGAGTGAACCTGGTTCATGAGCCCCAGGGAGATCGCGTCCTGGGCGAGATGCGCAACATAGCCGTGGCGGCGGCCTCGGGCGCATACGTGGCGACCTGGGATGACGACGATCTCTCTGACCCGCTCCGCCTGGAGTTGCAGTACCAGGCTCTCCGACACGCTGGCGCGGTCGCCTCGTTCCTCGGGAAGGCGATCGTCTGGGCGCCCCGGCGACGTCTCCTCGGCGTGGCCAAGTTCGGCCGGTGGGAGAACACCATGGTCTGCGCCAAAGCCGCCTTGCCGGTCTATCCGTCCATGAGCGTCGGCGAAGATGTCGCCGTCGGCGACCGCCTGGCGGGATCGGCTCGCCTCGTCGTCGTTGAGCAACCGCGACTGTATGTGCACGTCAACCACGGCTCGAACACCACCCACGAGCACGCTTTCCGCACCATGTGGACCCACGTGGAACACGACCTGACCGGCGCGGACTACGACCAGATTCTCCTTGAGCTCGCCGATCGCATGCCGGTGGCCGCCTATCGTGGTCTGGTCCAGGAGCCGCCGACGCCGCAGCCGGTCGAGGCGCCCGACACGAGGGACAAGGTTCGGGTGATCACCGATCCCGGGCTGCGCCAACGGGTTCTGGAGAGGCTAAGGAGCGGACCCGTGCGTTAGCAGGCCCGACTCCGGCTGGGATCGGAGCGCTCATCGCTCGCGACCCGGGGCGCTGGTCGCGGTAAGCCCTTCTTAACCATGGGCAGGCAGGTTCGGGACGTCTTTTCGAAGGCACCCCATCACCGACCTGCACAAGCCCGGCGCGGCGTTCGCGCCGGGCTCTTTTTTGTCCGGACGGGCGAACTTGCGCGGCGAAGACGCGAGGGCTAAGAGCCCGCCTCGGGCGACGTGCTGTTCCGCAGTAGCTCAGTGGTAGAGCAGCCGACTGTTAATCGGCTGGTCGTAGGTTCGAATCCTACCTGCGGAGCCACGTCGCCTGGTAAGATGCTGTATCGGCTGGCTTTTCACCCACCATAGCCGTAGCCGCCCTTACTTGCCCCCCAACACCTGGCTTGGATCACCTCGCACGTCGGTGAACGCCTCGGGGCGAAGCGCATCACTCGAAGCCCCACTCCAACAATGCTCCCGCCGACATCTTCCAGGGCGTCGAGCTTAGCTCAGTGTGATTCACTGAACCATACTGAAGCAGTGCCGGCCGGGCAGTTAAGGCCGGGCTTCCCCCTGCCCTTCAGTGCACAATATGAAAATTCACACTGAGGTGGTCACCGCGGCGGGCGACCTATCCACCAAAATGGACGTCCGCTTCGCGCCAGTGCGGCACCTGCCGACGAGTGGGCCTGGGCGGGTTGCGCTTTGGGCAGCACGCCCGGCTAGAGGCGCGCCCGCGACACGAGTTTCGGGACCTATTCTGGACAGCGAGCGTCAAAAAGGACAGTCTGCGGCCGAAATAGCAGAGGCGCCAAGGTGACGGCCATGTCGCTCACCCATGCCCATCTCGCCGTTCGAGCGTTCGACGCCGTGGCGGCTCTCCACAGAGCGAGCACGCTCGCTGAGCTTGATCGCCTCGTGGCCCCCACCTTCGCCGATCTGGGTCTCCCCTATTTCGCCACGGCCCGGTTCTTCCGCCGCGACAGGACGGCGGACACGGCCGTGCTCTTCGGAAGTTTTCATGCCGGGTGGGCCCGGCGCTACGCAGCCCGGAACTACGCCGGCTCATCGCAGATCGCCCGCCGGATGCTGCAAACAGATGCTTGCTACTCCTGGGGAGAGGTGCTGAGCGCCTGCGACCCCGACCCACAGCAGCTGCGCATCTGGAACGAGGCGCGCGACTTCGGCGTGAAGGACGGCCTTTTCACCCCGCTGAAGGGTGCGGACGGCAGCTACATCGCCGTGGTCCTGGGCGGTGACGCCCCCGACCTCGCAGACCCCTTCCTGAAAACTGCGGCCGAGGTCGTCTCCGCATATTACGGACAAGCCGGTCAACGCTTGCTCGCCAGCGTCGCCCGCCCGGGGCCGGTCCTAAGCGCTCGCCAACGCGAGTGCCTTGCTTGGGTGCGCGAAGGAAAGAGCTCCCGCGATATCGCCGACCGGCTCGGGATTTCCGCGGAGACCGTGGACGAGCATATCGCCGAGGCCTGCCGACGCCTAGGCGTGCGCACGCGTGTTCAGGCCGTCGTCGAGGCATGTTTGAGGGCGCTCATCGAGCTCTGACCCCCAAGCTTGGGGGTTGGAAGGGCGTTTTGGCCGGATCATAGTCCGCACGCATGCGATGGGCGTGCAACCCAGCCCGGGGACGACGATGGCCAACTTCACCGGCACCAGCGGCAATGATGTTATCAGCGGCGGCCCCGATGCCGACCTGATCGACGGTCTCGGCGGCAACGACCTGATCGGCGGCAAGGCCGGCGGCGACACCATCAACGGCGGCGATGGTGACGACTTCATTGGCGGCGAGGACGGAAACGACCTGATCAACGGCGGGAACGGCGACGACCGCCTGTTCGGCGACGCCGGAAACGACCGCATCTTCGGCGCCGCGGGCGCCGACGGGCTGTTCGGCCAGGACGGCGACGACCTTCTGGTTGGGGGTGACGGCGACGACTTTCTGGACGGAGGCGCGGGCGACGACTTCCTGGCCGGCGCCGCTGGGGACGACCGCGTGCTCGGAGGCGCCGGGGCCGACCTGTACTTCGACAACAGCGGCCGGAGCGCCTTCGAGGGCGGCCAGGGCTCCGACCAGATCGACTTGGGCGACGGCGCCGACCTCGTGTTCGTCAACTTGCCAGGGACGGGCGATGAGCAGGTGAGGCTGACCTTCGCCGGGGGCGAGGTCGGCAACGGCTCCGCCCGGGAAGGGACCGCCTTGCGAGGCCAGGACGGCGGACTTGCGGTGCGCTTCCAGGTCGAGAACGCCGCGGGCGAGGCCAGCCGCTTCACCCATCGCTATGACGACGAAGGCATCACCTTCGTGGGGTCAGGGCCCGGGGAGTCGGGTTCGGGGGTGGTCACCTTCGACGTCCGCGATCTCGTCACGGGTGAGTCGCGCGGGGATCAGTTCCGCGTGGTTCAGCTGGGGACCTCGCGCGGCGACGTCCTGTTCGGCGCGGTCAACCTGCCGCGGGAGGCGACCCGAACAGGGAGCCCCCCGTACTACATCGACGGCGGCGGCGGAGACGACCAGATCACCGGCAGCTTCTTCAACGACTTCCTGGCGGGCGGGGTCGGCAACGACCTGATCGGCGGCCGCGGCGGGAACGACCGTATCCTGGGCGGTGCAGGGGACGACTTCATCGGCGGCGAGGCGGGCGACGACTCGATCAACGGGGAGGCCGGTCGCGACGTGTTGTTCGGTGACGCGGGCGACGACCTGATCGGCGGCGGAGACGACAACGACAGTCTCTTCGGCCAGGACGGGAACGACTTCATGGGCGGGGAGAACGGCGACGACTTCCTGGACGGCGGCGCCGGCAACGACGTGTTGTTCGGAGACGCCGGGAACGACTCCGTCATCGGCGGCTCCGGGAACGACAGCCTCTTCGGCCAGGCCGGGAACGACACCCTGGGCGGCCAGGACGGCGACGACTTCCTCGACGGCAACGAGGGGAGCGACCGCCTGGTGGGCGACGCAGGCAACGACACCTTCCTGGGCGGCGGTGGGGACGACGTCATCGAGGGCGGCTTGGGCGTGGACCGCATGTCCGGCCAGGCCGGGGCGGATCGCTTCGTCTTCAACAGCATCGCCGAGGCGGCGCCCGTGAACATCGGCGGAGGCATCGACCGCATCGTGGACTTCAACGCCGGCGAGGGCGACCTCATCGATGTCTCGCGTGTGGACGCCAACACCGGCCAGGCGGGCGACCAAGCCTTCAGCCTGGTGGCCGCCTTCTCCAACCAGGCGGGTCAGGCGGTGCTGCGGTTCGACGCGGCCAGCAACACCACAACCTTCCTGGGCGACGTGAACGGAGACGGGATCGAAGACATCGCCTTTCTCATCAACGGCGATGTGTCGGGGGCGGCGGGGTTCGTGCTCTAAGCGTGGAACAAGCTGCACCAAGATGCCCCTCGCCAGCTTCCCCGCCGCGCCCGGTCCCTGCTCTGGCTGACACCGGTTCTCCTCGCGACGGCGGGGTGCACAACCGTTCCTGCAGGGGACGACCCAAGCTCCACCCTGTCCGTCTCGGAGCTTCGGGAGAAGAGCTTTCGATCAGACGCCCGTATCCGAGAAATGCTCGCGATCTTCACTCCCGATGCTAGCACCGCCGGGCTCGTCGTCGGCCTCCTGGAGCCGGACGGCCGCCGGCGCGTGATCGCATGCGGGGCCCAGTGCGCCGACGGGGCTCCCCTGGACGGACGCACGGCGGACGTCACCGCCTTCCTGCTCCGGGAGGAAAGGCGGAAGTTCGACAGGCGGCGCTGATCTGCTGGGAGCGGAGTCTTGAATGAAGGGACGAGCACATGCGCAAGGTGACGTATGGAGCGGCCGTGAGCCTCGACGGCTACCTCGCGGGACCGGGCGAGGCCATGGATTGGCTCCGCTTCAGCCTCGACACCGCAGAGATCAATCAAGAAAGCTGGAGCGGCGTCGACACGATCCTAATGGGCCGGAAGACCTACGAATTCGCGGCGAGAAGCGGCGGGGCTGGTGGCGGCCCTCCGGAAATCAAGAACTACGTCTTCTCCCGAACATTGACGCACGCTCCTGAATGGGCCGAGCTCGTCCACACCGATGCGGCAACCTTCGTGCACAAGCTGAAAGGTACTGCGGGCGGAAACATTTTCGTGATGGGAGGCGGCGAGCTCGGGTCGGCTCTTCTCGAAGCCGGCGTCGTCGATGAGCTGGACCTCAATGTCCACCCGCTCCTCCTGGGGGATGGGGCGCCCATGTTCCGCCGGATCGACAGCAGAGTGGAGCTAAAGCTAATCCAGTGTCGACAGCTCGCGGAGCAGTGCGTGTTCCTCCGCTACGCCGTACAAGCACGCCAGCATTAGAGGGCGGCTGACGCTTGAGCTGCGACCAGCGGCTGCCTCAGAAACGGACGTTTCGAACTTTCGCTGCGAGCCGATTCTGTTGAAAAACCCGGCCGAGGCCGGTTTTGAGCAGTTTGGGCTCATTCTTGGTGGAATCCGGTCATGTAAGTCATTGATCTCGCTGAATCGTCATCTTGCCGGTCTCGTCCAAACCGCGCGCTCGTGTTCGACCGCGAGGCGGCGGGAGGCCCCGTCCGCCTGCTCAGATGCGGAGGCCCCGCGCAGGAGTTCTGAGCCCTCAGCCTTCTCCGATCTGCTTGCGCCACAGCGCCGCGTAGTCGCCTTCGCGGGCGAGCAGCTCCGGGTGCCGGCCCCGCTCGACGATGCGCCCGTCTCGGATCACCAGGATTTCGTCCGCGTCGGCGACCGTGGAGAGGCGGTGGGCCACCACCAGGGTGGTGCGGCCCTGGCGCGCCTTGCGCAGCGTCTCCTGGATGGCCGCCTCGGTCCGGCCGTCGAGGGCGCTGGTGGCCTCGTCCAGCACGAGCAGGCGCGGGTCGGCCAGGAGCGCGCGGGCGATGCCGACCCGCTGGCGCTCTCCGCCCGAGAGCTTGAGACCGCGTTCGCCCACCTTGGTCCCGAACCCGTCCGGCAGGGCCTCGATGAAGCCGCCCAGCTCCGCGGCTTCGGCGGCCGCGCGGACCTGCTCGGGCGTGGCCTGTGGGTCCCCAAAGGCGATGTTGGCGTAAAGCGTGTCGTTGAACAGGGCCACGTCTTGGGGAACGAGCGCCGTCTCGCGGCGCAAGCAGGCCTGCCGGATGTCGCGCAGGTCGAAGCCGTCCAGCAGCACGCGTCCGACCTGAGGGTCGATCAAGCGCAGGGCCAGCCGCGCCACCGTGGACTTGCCCGCCCCGGAGGGCCCCACCAGAGCCACCGTGGTTCCCGGCGCCGCGCGGAAGCTGATCGCCTCCAGGCCCTCGCTGCGGCCCCCGTGGCGGTAGCTCACGCCTTCGAACGCGAGATCGCCGCCCTGCCTTGCCCCGGCCGGCAAGTCGCGGGCGTCCGGGGCGTCGGCGATGTCCGCCTGCTGGCGGCCGAGCTCGACCATGGCCTCCATGTCGATGAAGGACTGCCGGATCTCGCGGTAGGCGAAGCCCAGGATGTTCAGCGGCGCATACAAGGACAGGAGGATCAGCACGGCCGCGGTGACGTCGCCCACCCCCAGCCGGCCCGCTGCAGCCTCATAACCGGCCAGCACGGCCATCACCGCCAGACCAAGGCTCATCACGGCCGACTGCACGGCGTTGAGCAGGGCCAGCGAGCTGTTCGAGCGCACGGACGCTCGGCCATAGCTCTCCAGCGCGCGGTCGTAGTCGGCGGCGGCGCGGGTCTCGGCCCCGAAGGTCTTCACCGTCTCATAGTTGATCAGCGCGTCCACCGCGCGGCCCGCGGCCTCCTGGTCCGCTTCGTTGAGCTCACGTCGAATGCCGATGCGCCAGTCCGAGATCGCGAAGGTGAGCCAGCCGTAGACCACCACCGTGACGACGGCGGTGGCGGCGAAACGCCAGTCGTATTTCCCGGCCAGCACGCCCGCCGCGAGGACCAGCTCCAAGGCCGTCGGCCCCAGGTTGAACACCAGGATGCGCATGAGGAAGTCCACCGCGCGGGAGCCCCGTTCGATGGTGCGGGACAGGGCGCCCGTTCGCTTGGTCTGGTGGAAGTCGAGGCTCAGAGTGAGCGCGTGGGTGAAGGCCTCCACCGCGGCGCGGCGCTGGGCGGCCTGGGACACGGCGGTGAACAGCGCGTCGCGGGCCTGGGGCGCCACCGAGGACAGGAAGCGGATCAGCGCCCAGCCCACGGCGAAGCCCGCGAATGCGAAGCCGACCTGGACGGCGGCGTCCTGGCCGGCGGCCAGCCGGTTCACCGCCGCGCCCAGCAGCAGGGGCGCCAGCACACCCAGGACCTTGCCGGCGACGGTCAGCGCCAGGGCGGCGGCGAGCCGGAGCCGAAGCTGGGGGGCGCGCGAGCGCACGATCAGAGCCGCCAAGTCCCGCAGGGCCGCCCAGGTGGAGGGCTTGGGGCCGGCCTCGGAGGGGCGGGCCAGGGCGTCGCCCCGGCGGCGGACGGCGGAGACGTAGCTCACCAGCGGCGGCTCACCGGGCCGCCGGGGGGCGGAGGAAATTGCAACTTGACCGGAACACGGGTGTTTAGATCAGCCTCCTCGGGCGGCAGCGCAAGCGCCGCTCGTCCCATTCCGGCAGGACCGCCTTGATCAAGTCCGTTTGCGTCTATTGCGGCTCCTCGAACGCCGCCGATCCCGACTTCATCCAGGCCGCCGCGGAGTTCGGACGGGCGCTGGCGGCCGAGAAGATACGGCTGGTTTACGGCGGGGGCGGCATCGGGCTGATGGGCGCCGGAGCCAAGGCCTGCCACGCCGCGGGCGGCAAGGTGCTGGGCGTCATGCCGGAGTTCCTGCGCACGCGCGAGGTGCTCTACGACGATGTGGAGACGGTCGTGGTGCACAACATGCACCAGCGCAAAATCCTGCTGTTCGACGAGAGCGACGCCTTCGTGGTCATGCCGGGCGGGGTCGGCACCCTGGAGGAGATCGTCGAACTGCTGTCCTGGCGACGGCTGGACCTGCACCGCAAGCCGGTCGTCTTCTTCAACCCGAAGGGCTACTGGGAGCCGTTCTTCGCCCTGATGCGTCATACGGTGGAGCAAAAGCTCACGCCGGCCTGGGTGCCCGAGACCTGGCAGGTGGTGGACCGGGTGGAGGCTATTCTTCCGGCGCTCAGAACGCCCGCGCCCGTTCCGATCTGAAGGCGCTGAGGGCGGAGCCGAAGCCCCGCCCCCAGTCGATCAGTGACTGGCCTGTTCGCCGGCTTCCTTGAGTTGCAGGAAGCGGCGGGTGACCACCGGGATGCTCTCGGCCACCCAGGCGGCCATGGCCTCCTCCTCGCGCAGGGTAGTCTCCAGCAGGGGCCGGGCGCTGGTGAAGGAGCCGGCCTCGGCCATCACGATGAGGGATCGGTAGCTGGCGATCTCGAAGTTCTCGAACGCCTGGTTGGCGTAGGTGTTCTTCAGGATTTCGTCGCCGGCCGCGGCGTGGCCCAGCGCCGCCATGTTGCCGCCCATCGACAACACGGCGTCTTTGAACGCCGACGCGCTCTCGCCCATCTCCATGAGCACGGAATCGAGGCGCTTGATCTGCTCCTCCGTTTCGCCGACGTGCTGGCGCAGGCGGTCGGCCATTTCCGGATACTGCTCCAGCCGATCGATCTGGCGGTTCATGATCCCAAGCGCCTCCTTCTCGAGCGCGTGGGCGTTCTTGAGGCCGGTGATGAAGATGGAGCGGGTGGGGTTCTCGGCCATGATGATCTCCTCCGATGGGAGGACAACCGCCGACGAACCCGCCTGTTCCTAGCCTGCCCGACCTTCGAGCCGCGCCAGCGCCGCCTCCCGGCCGATGAGCGGTAACAGCGGCCCCATCTCCGGACCGTGGTCCAAGCCCGTGAGCGCCTGCCGGAGCGGCAGGAACAAAGCCTTTCCCTTGCGGCCCGTGGCCGCCTTCACCGCGTTCGTCCAAGCGGACCAGCTGCCCCCGTCCAACGGCTCCGGAAGATGGCGAGCCGCTTCCAGCAGGAAGTCGGGGTCTGCGCGGATGACGTCCACCGGGCCGCTGATCACGCGCACCCAGGTCGCCACGCCGTCGAACAGGGTCAGATTGGCGCGGATGGCCAGCCAGAAGGCCTCTCCCAGGTCGGCGCCCCGCTCCACCAGCCGGGGCTGAGCCACGGAGTAGGGCATGGCGTGCAAGGCGGCGGCGTTGAGCCGTTCCAGATCGGCGCTGTCGTAGCGCGCCGGCGCCCGGCCCATCTTGCCGAAGTCGAAGGTGGCCGCCAGCGCGTCCAGGTCGGAGGCGATCTCCAGCGCATCGCTGGTGCCGATCTTGCCCAGGTGGCTGAGCACCGCGATGGGTTCGAACCCGGCTTCCCGAAGCTGCTCGATCGACAGGCTGCCCAGCCGCTTGGACAGGGCCTCCCCGTCGGCGCCCACCAGCAGCGGCATGTGGGCGAACTGCGGGGCCTTGGCGCCCAAGGCCTCGAAGACCTCGATCTGGGCGCCGGTGTTGGTGACGTGGTCCTCGCCCCGGATGACGTGGGTGATCGCCATGTCCACGTCGTCGGCCACCGACGGCAGGGTGTAAAGAAAGGCGCCGTCCTCCCGGATCAGCACGGGATCGGACATCGACGCCGTGTCCACCTCCGAACGGCCGCGCACCAGATCGTCCCAATGGACGCGTTTGCCGTCGAGCTTGAAGCGCCAGTGCGGGCGGCGGCCCTCCGCCTCCAGCGCCTTGCGTTCGGCGTTCGTGAGCCTGAGCGCGGCGCGGTCGTAGATCGGCGGCTTATGCTGAGCCAGCGCCAGGCGGCGGCGGCGCTCCAGCTCCTCACCCGTCTCATAGGCGGGATAAAGACGGCCCTGCGCCTTTAGCCGCTCGACGGCCTGCTGGTAGATGGGGAAGCGGGCGGACTGATTGCCTTTCTCATCCCAGCTCATGCCCAGCCAGGTCAGGTCGGTCTGGATGCCCTGCTCGTATTCCGCCGTGGAGCGCTCCAGGTCCGTGTCGTCGATCCGCAGCAGGAAGCGGCCGCCGTGCGCGCGAGCGTAGAGCCAGTTGGCCAGCGCAGTGCGAATATTGCCGACGTGGAGCTTGCCCGTGGGCGAAGGGGCGAAACGGACTTTGACGGTCATGGCCGGTGGGTGCGGTTTGGGCGGGAGAGTGTCAACTGCATCCTCCCCCCTTGGCGGTCCCTCCCCCCGCTAGGCGAGTGAGGAACTCACCGCGGCGATGAAACGGTCACAAACGAAGTGGGCCTGATCGTCGGTCAGATAGGGGTGCATGGGAAGCGACAGCACGCGGCCCGAGAGGCGTTCAGCTTCGGGCAGGCCGCCATCAGGGGCGTAAGCTTGAAAGGCGCGCATGCGGTGCAGGGGCTGGGGATAGTAGATCGCCGTGGGCACGCCGTCGGACTTCAGTGCGGCCTGGACGGCGTCACGATCGTCGAGGGCCAGGGTGTAGAGGCCCCAGCCGCTTTCGCCGCCGTCGCCGAATTGCTGCGGGTCGGCGTGGGGCAGCAGGCGCTCGTTGTAGATGGCCGCGACGGCCCGGCGGCGCCGAAGCTCGTCTTCGAAGATGGCCAGCTTCTCCAGCACCACCGCGCACTGGAGGCTGTCCAGGCGCCCGTTCATTCCGACCCGGACGCTCTCCTTTCGGGCGCTGTCGGTGCCGTGCCAGCGGATCTGCTCGCAGGCTTCGAACAGGTCGTTGTCGCGGAAAAAGATCGCGCCGCCGTCGCCGTAGCAGCCGAGCGCCTTGGCCGGGAAGAAGCTGGTGCCCGTCACCGGCGCGATCCCGCCCGCCCAGCGCCCCTGCCACCGCGCGCCGAAGGACTGGGCGGCGTCGGCCATGACGGTCAGGCCGTGCTTCTGCGCGATCGGAAGGATGGCGGCGTAGTCGGCGGGGATGCCGAACAGGTCCACGGCGATGATCAGGCGCGGGTTCAGCCGCCCTTCGCGCTCCGTCTCGCCGATGCGTCGCTCCAGATCCTCCGGGTCCATGTTGAAGTCACGGCCGCGAACGTCGACGAAGACCGGGGTGGCGCCGGCCAAGAGCACGGCGTTGGCGGTGGCGTTGTAGGTGAAGGCCGGAATGAAGACCGCGTCGCCAGGTTTCAGGTCCATGGCCAGCATGGGGATGATCAGCGCATCCGTGCCGTTGGCCACGGCCAGCGACTTCGACGCCCCGGTGAAGGCGCAGAGCGCGGCCTCCAGCTCGGCCACCTCCGGGCCGTTGATATAGGCGCCGTGGTCGAGCACGGCCTTGAAGCGCGCGTCGATGCGGTCCCGGACGCGCGCGCCCTGGGCCTTGAGGTCGATAAAGGCGATGGGCTTGGTCATGTTCGAGGCCTAGGCGGCGGCTTTTTCGATGCGGAGCGCCAGCGCCAGAGCGGCGGCGGCCTCCTCCCCCGTGACCAGGGGGCGGGCGGCCTCGCCGCGGCAGGCGGCGACAAAGGCCGCGACGCTGACCCCCAGGGGGTCGCGGCCGGCCTCCGTTTGTTCGAACTCGGCGTTGAGGGGAAAGGCGGTGTCGTTGCTGAAGGTCCGGGCGAGGAAATCGATCTCGACCACGCCCGAAGGGTAGGTCAGGCGCATGGTGCGCTCGCGCCGGGCGGCGTCGCGGTCGGCCTCGAAGCGCGCGGTCATGCCGCCGGAGAAGCCGATCTCGCTCCAGGCGGAATCGTGAAAGGGGCCGCGGGTTGTGCGCGAGTCGCCCTCAACGGTTTCAGGCGCGCCTTCAGCCAGGGCGATGGCCAGATCCAGATCGTGGATCATCAGGTCCAGCACCACCGACACGTCGGCGCCTCGGCCGGTGTGGCTGTTGCGGCGGACGGCTTCCACGCGCAGCGGGCGCTCCGGAGTGTCGAACAAGCCCATGGCGGCGAAGACGGCTCGCTCCTGATGGCCGCAGGCGAGGACGCGGCCCTGTTCCGCGGCCTTGACGACCAGCGCGCGGGCGCCCTGGAGCGTCGCGGCCAGAGGCTTCTCGCTATAAACGTGGCGGCCGGCGCACAGCGCAGCCCAGGCCAGCTCGAAGTGGGCCACGGCGGGGGCGGCGACCGTCACGGCCTCCGCCTGTTCCAGGAAGGCCTCCAGGTCCACAAAGCCGGGGGCGCCCAGACCTTCCGCAAGGGCCAGGGCGCGGCCGGTGCCGCGGTCGTAGACGCCCACCAGCTCCACGTCCGGCAGGCTGACGTATTTGCGGGCGTGGTGCCCGCCGAAGACGCCCGCCCCCGCGACGCCCGCTTTCAGCGCGGTGCTCATGGCCCGGGGGTTAGGGCGGGCCGGGTCGTCAAGGCAAGCCCGGACGGCTCACATTGCTTGCCCCATTGTTGCGCGGGACCGTAGGACCGCCGCCAGGAGACCGTCATGCGTTCACGTGAGATCAGGCTGAAGAGCCGTCCGGAAGGTGCGCCCGGGCCGGAGACTTTCGAGCTGGCCGAGGTGGAGGTTCCCTCCCCGGCTCCGGGCGAAGTGCTGGTACGCAACCGCTGGATGTCCGTGGACCCCTATATGCGCAGCCGCATGATCGACCGGCCGAGCTATGTGCCGCCCTTTCAGATCGGCGAGCCGCTGGAGGGCGGGGCGGTCGGCGAGGTGGTGGCGAGCGCCTCGCAGGATTTCACCCCGGGCGACACGGTGATGTCCATGCTGGGATGGCGCGAGGCGTTCACGGCGCCGGCCAAGCACCTCACCAAGCTCGATAGGCGGGGGCTGCCCGAGCAGACCTTTCTGGGCGCCGCGGGGATGCCGGGGCTGACGGCCTGGGTAGGACTGCTCAAGATCGCGCAGGTCGAGCAAGGCGACATGGTGTTCGTGTCCGGGGCGGCGGGGGCGGTGGGCTCGGTCGCCTGCCAGATCGCCAAGGCCAAGGGCTGCACCGTGATCGGCTCCGCTGGCGGAGCTGCGAAGCTGGAGTTTCTACGGGAGATCGGGGTCGATCATGGGATCGACTACCAGGAGGAGCTGGACCTGGCCGCGGCCCTGGCCCGGGTCGCGCCCAAGGGGATCGACGTCTACTTCGACAATGTCGGGGGCGACCACCTGGAGGCGGCCTTGAGCGCCGCGCGGCCGTTCGCACGGTTCGCCCTTTGCGGAGCCATCAGCCAGTACAACGACCTCCAAGCGGCGCCCGGGCCGAAGAACCTGTTCTTCGTCATCGGCAAGCGTCTGAAGATGCAAGGCTTCATCGTCTCGGACCACCAGGCGGAGGCGCCGAACTTCCTGCGCGAGCTGTCGGGCTGGGTGGGCGCAGGCAAGCTGAAATGGCGCGAAACCGTGGATCACGGGATCGAAGCGGCCCCGGGCGCCTTCTCCAAGCTGTTCACGGGCGGGAACGTCGGGAAGATGCTCGTCAAGCTGGGAGACTGATGCGTGCGGCGTATGTTCGGCGCCTATGTGATGGTGGACTGGAGCGCGTCCGCCAAACCGAAGACGGGCAAGGACTCCGTCTGGATCGGCGTGGCCAAGCGCGACGTGCGCTTTCGGCTGAGCTTCGAGAGCTTCAACCCCCCCACGCGGGCGGCGGCGGAGGCGCAGCTGCGGACGGTGCTGGCGGACCTGCGGCGGCGGGGGGACCGGGCCCTGATCGGCTTTGATTTCGCCCTGGGCTATCCGGAGGGCACGGCGGCCAAGCTGAAGTTGCCCGATCCACCCTGGGCTTCGATGTGGAAGTTCTTGGCGGACAACGTTCGCGACAAGGCGGACAACACCAACAACCGCTTCGCCGTGGCCAACAAGATGAACCGGCTGATGACGGACGAGGCGCGGCCGTTCTGGGGCGCGCCGGGGGCCGACGTCCAGACCTGGCTGAAGTCGACCAAGCCGGTGCACGGCGAGGATCTGCCGCCCTTGTTCCGGCGAACGGAGTTGGCGGTGCAGAAGCTGGCGGGGAAGACGGCGGCCAAATCGGTGTGGCAGATCTTCGGCAACGGCACGGTGGGTAGTCAGGCCATCGTGGGCATCCCGGCGGCCCGGCGGTTGTTGGACGAACTGGGCTCCAAAGGCGCGGTGTGGCCCTTCACCACCGGGTGGCGGACGCCCTCGGTGGAGGAGCTGCAGCCCTTGGAGGCGCTGCTGGTGGAGATCTATCCGCGGCTCTACGCCGAAGGAGGTCAGCCAGGCGAGGTGGTGGACCAGGCGCAGGTGCGCGAGGCTTGCGAATATTTCGCGCGGCTGGATGAGGCGGGGCGACTGGGCGCGCTGTTCGTCCCGGCCAAAGCCTATGACGAGGCTGCGGTCGCGGCCGTGGAGCAGGAGGAAGGCTGGATCTTGGGCGCCGAGGTCTAGCCAGCCGGGAGAGGCCGGCGGGCCAGCCAGGCGAAGCGGCCGACGAGCAGGGCGGCGGAAACGAAACTGGCGATGATGATGGCCCAGATGATGCCGTTCAGGCCCAGGCCGGCGGGCTCGGCCAGGAACCAGCCGAGCGGGGCCATGATCAGGCCGTAGCTGACCAGGTGCATGGCGGTGGGCAGCCAGACGTCGCCCCGCGCCCGCAAGGCCTGGGCGGCCACGACCTGAAGCGCGTCCACCACGAAGAAGACGGTGCAAAGCGCAAGCGCGCCCGCGGCCAGGTCGAGCAGTTCGGGCTCGGTGGTGTAGGCGGAGGTGATCAGGCGGGCGCCCGGCCAGACGATCAGGGCGATGACTGTGGCCAGCACGGCGCACACCGCCAGGCCCAGCACGCCGGCGCGGACGACCTCATGCCGGTTGCGGGCTCCATAGGCGCGGCCGACCAGGACCGCGGTCGCACCCGCCAAGCCCAAGGGCGCCATGAAGATGATCGCCGTGACGTTCAGAACGACGGCGTAGGCGGCCACCGCCAGCTGGCTGACCCAGGCGGCGACGAAATTCATCCCCGCAAAGGCGCCCACCTCGATGGCGTAGGAGGCTCCAGCGGCGTAGCCGATGCGGCGCTGGGCGGCTTCGGCCTGCCGGTCGCGGGGCGGGCGGGCGAAGACGCCGAGCGCGCCCGCCTCAGGCAGCCGGGCGATATAGACGACGGACATGACCATCAAGGCGGCGCGCGCCCCGAAGGTGGCCCAGGCCGAGCCCACCGCGCCCAGGGCGGGCAGGCCCAGGGTTCCGGGCACGAGCAGGAGATTGAGCAGGAGGTTCAGTCCATTGGCCAGCCACATGATCACCATGGCCGGGGCGGCGCGGCGCGTGGCCTCCAGGAAGAAGCTGCAGGCCACGGCCACGAGATAGGGCGGGAGGGACAGGGCGAAGACCTGCAGCGCACGGGCGGCCCCGCGAGCCAGGTCGGGCTCCAGGCGGAGCGCTCCCAGCAGAGCGGGGCCCAGCGCAAACAGCAGCCCGGCGGCCGCCAGGCCCAGCTGCAGTGCGTAGGCGACCCCCCGGCGCAGGATGAGGCCCGCGTGGTCCGGCCTCCCCTCCCCGATGGCCTGGGAGGTCATGACCTGGACGCCCAGGAGCAGGCCCACGCCCGTGGTCAGCAGTATGGAGGTGGGGGCCCAGCCCAAGGCGTGATAGCCGAGTTCGGTCGCCGAGTAGCGGCCGACCACCACGGCGTCCGTCAGGCCCATGACCATGATGCCGATGCGGGCCGCAATCACCGGTCCGGCCAGACTCAGGAGTTCCGCCAGGTCGGCGCGCGCACGCCGGGGCGGGAGGGTTAGGGCGGACGTGCTCATGCCGGCTCGTGTTGCCCCGCCCCGGCGGCTCAAGTCCAGCCCTCGACCGTCGGCCCCAAGCTTGGAGCAGCTTGGCCGTTCTGATAGCGTTGGGAGGATCACCGTATCGGGACGTGCCATGATGGCGGACGTGCTGGAGCGACCGGATCGAAGCAGCGCCGCGGCGCTGTTCACGCCGGCCACAGTGGCGCCCCCGCCCCGGCGGCTGTCGTCGCTGCGGATGCTGGTGGCGATGCACCGGAATCCGCTTGAGGCGCGATCGACGCCGAGCTGTTCCACCTGCCCTTCCGGCGGAGCCGCTCGCTCCGCAAGGATCACCTCGCGGTCTGCGATCCAGAGCTGATCCAGGCTGTCCTGCTGGACCACGCCGACGCCTTTGGACGATCCGAACTGCAGCAGCGCGCGTTCCGGCCCACGGTCGGCGACGGCCTGCTGGTCGTGGAAGGCGAGGAGTGGCGTCGGCAGCGCCGGGCGGCCGCGCCCGCTTTCCGGCACGAGGCGCTGCGCCGGATGACGGCTGCGTTCGCGGGGGCGGCCGAAGCCTCGGCGGCGCGGCTGTGCGCCGCCTCCGGCGTCGTCGATGTCGAGCCGGAGATGCGCCGGGCCACGCTCCAGGTGGTCATGGACACCTTGCTCGCCAGCTATGACGGCGCCGCCCCCGAGGTGCTGGCCCACACCCTGTTCGGCGATGTGGTGGTCAGGCCCACAGCCCTGGATCTGTTGGGCGCGCCCCCCTGGATTCCCGCCCCCGGGAGATCCCTCTACCGCAGCCGGGTGAGGGCGCTGCGGGAACAGGCCCGCGAGGCCGTGGAGCGGCGGCGGCGAAGCGATCTGGAGACCGGCGATCTCCTGGGCGCCCTGCTGGCGGCCCGGGACCCGGAGAATGCGCGCGCCCTCAGCGACCAGGAATTGGTCGACAACATTTTGACCTTCATCGGCGCCGGCCACGAGACAACGGCGGTTACGCTCACCTGGACGCTGTACCTGGTCGCCAACGCGCCCGAGGTGCAGGCGCGGTTGCTCGCCGAGGCGCGACAGGTGCTGGGCGACGGCCCGGTGACGGCGGACGGCCTGGACCGGCTCACCTTCCACGAGCAGGTGGTGTACGAGTCTCTGCGGTTGTTCACCCCCGGCCCGCTCATCCTGCGCACGGCCAGGCGCGACGTCGATCTCGGCCCTGTGCAGGTGAAGGCCGGGACGAACGTCTTCTGCAATCTCTACGTCCTGCACCGAAGCCCGCGGCTCTGGGACCATCCGTCCGCGTTCGATCCGGACCGGTTCTCGCCGGAGCGGTCCGCGGGGCGGCGCCGCTTCGCCTTCATTCCCTTCGGCGGCGGCCCCCGCGTCTGCATCGGCGCCCGGTTCGCGATGATGGAGGCGAAAACCTTCCTGGCCACCTACGTCCGCGCCTTTGCGGTGGAGCCGGCGTCGGCGGCCCAGCCTCTCCCCCGCTTTCGCCTCACCACCAGCCCCGACGGCGGCATGCCTCTCCGGATCCGGCCGCGTGCGGGCTGATGCTACATTCGAAACACGCCGAAACGCGTCTCGGGGATGGGCGCGTTCAGCGTGGCGGACAGCGCCAGGCCCAGGACGTCGCGGGTCTGCACCGGGTCGATGACGCCGTCGTCCCACAGCCGGGCGGTAGCGTAATAGGGGTTGCCCTCGCCTTCGTAGCGGTCGCGGATGGGCGCCTTGAAAGCCTCCTCCTCCTCGGCCGGCCATTCCCCGCCCTTCGCCTCGATGGCGTCGCGGCGGATGGTGGCCAGAACGCTGGCGGCCTGTTCGCCGCCCATGACGCTGATCCGCGAATTGGGCCAGGTGAAAAGGAAGCGGGGGGAGTAGGCGCGGCCGTTCATGCCGTAATTGCCGGCGCCGAAGCTGCCGCCGACGAGAACGGTGATCTTGGGGACTTCGGCGCAGGCCACGGCGGTGACCAGCTTGGCGCCGTCCTTGGCGATGCCGCCGGCCTCGTATCTGCCGCCCACCATGAAGCCGGAGATGTTCTGCAGAAACAGCAGGGGGATGCGGCGCTTGCAGGCCAACTCGACGAAGTGGGCCCCCTTGAGAGCCGACTCGGAGAAGAGCACGCCGTTGTTGGCCAGGATGGCCACCGGATAGCCCCAGATGTGGGCGAAGCCGCAGACCAGGGTCGTCCCGTAGAGCGCCTTGAACTCGTCGAAGTCCGACCCGTCCACGGTGCGGGCGATCACCTCGCGGACGTCATAGGGCGCGCGGACGTCCTGCGGAATGACGCCGTAAAGTTCCTCGGGGTCGTAGGCGGGCGGGCGAGGCTCGCGGACGGCCACGGCGACGTCCTTGGTGGTGTTCAGGTGGGACACGATGCGGCGCACGATCTGCAGCGCGTGCTCGTCATTGGCCGCGACATGATCGACCACGCCGGAGCGCCGACCGTGGGTTTCGGCCCCACCGAGCTCTTCGGCCGAGATCACCTCGCCGGTGGCGGCCTTCACCAGGGGCGGGCCAGCCAGGAAGATGGTACCCTGGTTGCGGACGATCACCGTTTCGTCGCTCATGGCCGGGACGTAGGCGCCGCCGGCGGTGCAGCTGCCCATGACGCAGGCGATCTGCGGGATTTCGGCGGCGCTCATGCGAGCCTGGTTGAAGAAGATGCGGCCGAAGTGGTCTCGGTCAGGGAAGACTTCGGCCTGGTGGGGCAGGTTCGCGCCGCCGCTGTCGACGAGGTAGACGCAGGGAAGCCGGTTCTGCTGGGCGATCTCCTGGGCGCGCAGGTGCTTCTTCACCGTGAGGGGGAAGTAGGCGCCGCCCTTCACCGTGGGGTCGTTGGCGACGATCATGACTTCGCGGCCGGACACGCGGCCCACGCCCGCGATCATGCCGGCCCCGGGCGCCTCGCCGTCGTAGAGGCCGCCCGCGGCCAATTGGCCGATCTCGAGAAAGGGGGAGCCCAGGTCGAGCAGGCGTTCCACGCGGTCGCGAGGCAGCAGCTTGCCCCGGGCGACGTGACGCTGGCGGGAAGTTTCGGGACCGCCCAGGCCGGCTTGGGCCACCTTGGCGCGGAGCTCGGCGGCGAGCGTGCGATTGTGTTCGGCGTTGGCGGCGAAGGCGGGCGAGGCCGGGTCGATGGCGGAGGCGAGCTTGGGCATCGCGGTCGGGGGTAGACCGGGGCGCGACGGGGCTCAAGGCCGGGGCGCTGCAACAGGAGGGCGCCGAGAGAAGACCGGCGGTCAGCGCCGCTCTCACGAGCCGCTTCACCCGCTCGGAAACCCGAGAAGCGCGACCTGGGGGGCCGCGCCTCTCGCGTCGGGCGAGCGCCTGGGCCTGAGCTGCGCGGCCGCTGGGTCCGCCTAGTACCGAGTCCAGGCGTCCGGGCGCCGCCAAGCCGAAAGCGGATCGGTTCCCGGGCGCCCAGCCGGACCCGCTTGGGCCACGGCCGGACGACCATAGGCGGGCGCCGGCGCCGCACGGTAGGCGAGCGCGGGAGCGGCGGTCGCAGCCGGGGTGGCGTAAGCGGCGACCTGCGCGCCGTAGTCCGGGGCGATCGGCGCGGCGGCCACGGGGGTCGCGGCCGGGCGCCAACGGATGCTGCGGGTCTCCGCCAGGCAGTCGCCGGTGTCCTTGAGGCCGTGCTGGCCGATGCAGAAGACGTCCTCGTACCAGGGCTTGGCCACGGCCAGGCACTGGAACAGGTTCAGCTTGGCCATCTTGAGGCAGGAGGCGCACTCCGGCTCGGTGAGCAGGGGTTCCAGCGCGGCCTCGTCCTCGCCGGCTTCGCCCAGGGCCGCCAGTGCGGCCACCGCCAGGGCCCGTTGCACCACGGGGGAGTAGATGGGCTTGACCGCAGGGGCGAGCGTCAGGGGCGTGTCGCCCACGGCCGCCAGCCGGAGCCGCTCCACGTCCGCGGGCGAGGTCGGCAGGGGAGACAGGGACAGGGCCTTGACCTCGGCCAGCCGCTTGTCGCGGCCGGCGACTTCGTTCTTGGACCAGGGCTGGTGTTGTATGTCGTACGCGGATTGTTTGATCCGATCACCCACGCCGCGCAGGCGTGCGCCTTCGTCCGAGACCGCAGCCACGACCAGGCCGGCGGCGGAGTCCGCACCCGGAAGGCTGACCGCCACGGCCGGGTCGCGCCAGATCCGGGCGGCCAGTTCCTTGCGGCGCGCGGGGTCCAGCGAGCGCCCGCGCAGGCTGCGGACGAAGGCCGGATCCTGCAGCGCCACCAGGGCGCCGTAGGCCACGGCGCCGCGGCCGAGCTGGCGCGGTTCGTAAGCGGCGCCGCCCCGCACGGTTTCGGCGATGGCCGAGCCGTCGGCGAAGCTGGATGACAGCCCGGCCGCCCGGCCCATGTAGAGCTGAAAGGCGACCGCCTCCTCAAAGACGGAGCGCGGAAGCTCCAGGGGAGCCGGCTTGGCCATGGCCGCGGATTCCTCCGGCCCCGGAGTATGAAATTGAGCATGAGCCGGCGCGCCGAACAGGCAGGCGAAAGCGAAGCCCGCGGCGGCGATGGCTGCGGAACGTAGCGAGCTGGAGATCATGAGAACGCCCTCCCGAAAGGCCCGGTCAGGCTACTCTCGCGGCAGGCGAATGAGGAGCTAAGAAGATGTTAAGAAGCCCGGTCTCGCCTGCGGCAGAACGACGCATACGGACAGTCATCTCGCCGGGTCTTCGGGCGATCAGCTCGGCAGGAGAAGGTGTGTTCGGCGCGTCTGGGCGGGACCGCGGAACGGGTGCGGCCTCAGCCGCACCCGCGGTGGCTTAGGAGGCGTAGTACTCGACCACCAGATTGGGCTCCATCTGGACCGCGTAGGGCACTTCGGCCAGTTCGGGAACACGGACGAAACGGGCGCTCATGCCGCGCGGGTCCACTTCCAGGTAGTCGGGGGTGTCGCGCTCGCCGGAGCTGAGGGCTTCGAGCACCAGCGCCATGTTGCGCGACTTTTCGCGCACCTCGACCGTGTCGCCGGGGCGGACGCGGTAGGAGGCGATGTTCACGCGCTTGCCGTTGACCAGGATGTGGCCGTGATTGACGAACTGGCGGGCGGCGAAGGGGGTGGGCACGAACTTGGCGCGGAAGACGATGGCGTCCAGCCGGCTTTCAAGCAGGCCGATCAGCAGTTCGGAAGTGTTGCCCCGCCGACGCGCAGCCTCGTCATAGGTTTTGCGGAACTGCTTCTCGGTGAGGTTGGCGTAATAGCCCTTGAGCTTCTGCTTGGCGCGGAGCTGGAGGCCGAAGTCGGAGACCTTGGACTTGCGGCGCTGCCCGTGCTGGCCGGGGCCGTAGGCCCGGTCGTTGACGGGAGACTTGGGGCGGCCCCAGAGGTTCTCGCCCATCCGGCGATCGATCTTGTACTTGGCGCTGTGGCGCTTGGACATGAGTCAGCTTTCGTACGCGACGCGGCCCGGCCCCTCCCCGATGGAGGTGCGATCTCAACGGCGGTCCACGCGTCATCCGTGTAGGCGCGCCAAAGCCCCCCGAATGGGATGACCCGGGCGCGTGAAGGCGGGCTGTTTAACGCGCCATCCCCGGCTTGTCGAGGCGGCTCAGCCCGCCGGCGCGGAGGCGGGCGGCGGGGGCGTGGGGCTGGTGCGCGGCAGGGTCCCGCAGCCGGCGGCGGCCAGCAGCCCTGCGGCGAGCAAGGCCGAGAACGCAAGGTTGGGGCGGATGCTCATCTGGGGTCTCCGGTTGAACAAATCCGGCAAGGCCTGAAGCGCCGCGTTGTTCCCGGAGCCGGGGCGGCCTTTCCCTCCGTGCCCTGCTCCGGAGCTCCACGGAACCGGCTCGGCGGTCAAGCGCTCCCCGATCCAGGCGCGAGGAGAACCGAATGCTGAGTGACGGGATCAGTCGTCGGCAAGGGTTGAGGGTCGCTTCGGCCGCCCTGGTCGGGGCGGGCCTCAGCGGGTGCGCCAATCTGGTGCCGCAGAGCTTGGGGATCGCGCTGACGCCGCAGCCGCTGACCGACCCGGCGGTGTTCAACTTCGCGCTCAATCTCGAGTACCTGGAAGCCGAATACTACCTGCGCGGCGTCACGGGCCAGGGGCTGGCGGGGGCGGACATCGGGCCCAACCCGCGCGAGGTGGTCGGCGGCCGGCGGGTGGCCTTTCAGACCCCGGAGATCGGCGACTTCATGGAGGAGATCGCGTCGGACGAGCGCGCCCACGTGCAGTTCCTGCGGCGCGCGATCAGTAACTCGCCCCTGGTTGAGTTGAGCCGGCCGCGGATCGACCTGGAGGCCTCGTTCCGGGCGGCGGGCCAGGCGGCGGGCCTGGGACCGAACTTCGATCCGTTCGCGGACGAGGACAGTTTCCTGCTGGGCGCCTTCATGTTCGAGGACGTGGGCGTGACCGCCTACAACGGCGGGGCCAAGCTGATCGGGCGCAAGGATTTTCTCGAAGCCGCGGCGGGCATCCTGTCCGTCGAGGCCTATCATGCGGGGCTGATCCGGGCTCAGCTCTTTATGAAGGGGCCAGAGGTGGTGCGCGCGGCGGACGCCATTTCGGCGGCGCGCGAGCGACTGGACGGCTCGGGCATGCCCACGGAAGAGCCGCCGGGCGCCACCGGCCGGCCGGTGGTGGCCCCGGCCGATCCGGAAGGTCTGAACTTCAAGCGTACGCCCGAGCAGGTCCTGAACGTCGTGTTCCTGACGCCCGGGCGCGGCGTCCATCAGGGCGGCTTCTTCCCCGATGGCGTCCAGGGCGTGGTGAGACACACATGATCACGCCCCCCTCCCCGCCCACGGCCCAGGATGCGTCCATGCAGAACACGCCCGAGACCCCCGACGGAGGGCGGCGCGCACTGTGGGGCGGCCGTCTCGCAGGCGCGACCCTGGCCGGCGCGGCCGGTTCGGCGCAGGCGCAGATCGCCGCGCGGCAGGAGCCGCCCCCGCCAGGTCCGCGGCGCGGGGTGACCGATGTGGACGTGTTCAACTTCGCCCTCAACCTGGAGTACCTGGAGACGGAATACTACATGCGCGGCCTGACCGGCCGGGGGCTGGACGGCGCCATGGCCGGCCGAGCGCCGGGGCCGGTGACGGGCGGCGGGCTGGTTCGGTTCGAGACTCCGGTGATCCGCGAGTTCATGGAGAACATCCTCGAGAACGAGGCGGGGCACGTGCGTTACTACCAGCGCGTGCTGGGCGAGGCGGCTATCTCCCGTCCTGCGCTGGACTTCGCAGGCGGGTTCGCGGCGGTGGCGCAGGCGGCGGGGCTGGGGCCCAACTTCGACCCGTTCGCGAACGAGACCAGCTTCCTGCTCGGCGGCTATCTGTTCGAGGACATGGGGATCACGGTGTACAAGGGCGCCTCGCCCCTGATCCGCAACCGGGACAACCTCAAGGCGGCGGCGGCCGTGTTGGCGACGGAAGCCTACCACATGGGCGTGGTGCGCAGCGTGCTGTTCCGCAAAGGGCCCGAGGCGCGGGCCATGGCGCAGCGGATTTCGGATCTGCGGGACACCCTGGACGGACCGGCGGAGCTGGACCAGCCGCTCGAGGTGAACGGCCGCGCCAACATCGTGCCCAGCGATTCGGCCGCGATCGCCTTTAGCCGCACGCCGGAGCAGGCGCTGAACATCGTCTACGGCCAGCCCGGCCGGGGCGTCCGCAGCGGCGGCTTCTTCCCCCAAGGACTGAACGGCCGGATCCAAACAAGCTGAGCCGGCGACGGCCCGGAACGAACAAGGGTGAACTCTTTGCTCCGTGAAGGCGGTTGGTCTCAGGCAAGAGGGAGATCGACCAGGAAGCGGATTTGGACGGCTGCGGCTGCCGCCGCGATGCTGGGCCTGGGGGCCTGTGCCGGCAACCAGGGATGAACGACGACGCGGACGCGTCGGCGTCCGAAGGCGCCATGAACAGCGATGGCGGCATGATCAGCGGCGGCGGCGCCTCCGGCGGAAGCACGAGCGACGGCGGGACGAGCGGCGGCACGACCGGTGGCGGGACCACAAGCGGTGGGACCAGCGGCGGCACGACCGGGGGCGGCGCGATTGGGGGCGGAACCACTGGAGGCGGAACCACCGGCGGCGGCACGACGGGCGGCTGATCGCGTCGAAGCCGGTGGCCCGCGGACCTCTGCAGGGTCGCCCGCCCTGGGCTAGGCGTCCTCCCCAGCCGCCCGGCTGCGGGCGAACCGCTGGCCCCTGCCCCGCACCAGGGCGGCCACGACGCCGCGAAAGGTGCGGACCTCCTGGTCGGTGAGGCGGGCGCGCGCCAGGGGGACGCGGAGGTTGCGAACCATGGCGGGCGTTTTTTCGGGCGGGTGAAAGAAGCCGGCCTGCTCCAGCTCGGTCTCCAGATGGCCGAACAGCCCATGGAGGGCGGCGGCGTCAGCCGGCGGGTCTCCGGTCAGGAAGGCGGGAGGGGGCGCATCCTCCAGGGCCACCCGCCATTCATAGGCGTTGACGCAAACGGCCTGAGCCAGGTTCAGCGACCAATGGCGAGGGTCGATGGGGATGGTGACGATCGCTTGGCAGAGGGCGACGTCCTCTGCGCTGAGCCCCGCGCGCTCGCCGCCAAAAAGCAATCCCACGGGGCCGTGCTGCGCCACCGCGCGGAGTTCCGCCACGGCCGACCGGGGCGTGTGGACGGGCAGTTGGGCTTCGCGCGGCCGGGCGGTGGAGGCCAGGACAAGGCGGAGATCGGCCAGGGCGTCCTCCGTGCGATCGAAGGTGCGGGCTGCGTCCAGGATCCAGTCGGCGCCGGAGGACGCCTCCCAGGCCCGGCGCTGGGGCCAGCCGTCGCGGGGGCGGACCAGCCGGAGGTCCTCCAGTCCGAAGTTGGCCATCACGCGCGCCACCGCCCCGATGTTTTGGGCGAGCTGGGGCTCGGCCAGGACCACAACCGGCGGGCGCATCAGCGGACGTAGGAGGCGGCGTTGATGTCGATCGTGGTTCCAGTGGCGTGGTCGGCCAGACCGCTGGCGAGGAAGACCACCGTGGGGGCGATGTCCTCCGGCTCGGTGAAGCGGCCCAGCGCGTTGTCGCGAAGCGCGACATCGGGACCGTAGCGGTCGATGAAGTCCTGCGCCATCTCGGTCCGGGTGAAGCCCGGGGCCACCACAAAGGCGGTGATCCCGTCTCGGCCGTAGGCGCGGGCGAGCGAGCGCGTGAGCGCCACCTGTCCGGCTTTGGAAGCCGCATAGGCGAGATAGTCGGGGGCGTCGCCGCGGAAGGCCGCGCGGGAGGCCACCGTGACGATCCGCCCTCCCCCGTTCGCCTGGAAATGGCCGATCGCCGCCCGGCTGAGCAGGGCGGTGGCGCGCAGGTTCACCGCGAGCGTCCTGTCCCAGTCTGCAGCCCACTGGTGGTCGGGGACGTCCAGGGGCGAGCCCACGGCCACCCCGGCGTTGTTGACCAGGACGTCGATGCGGCCGAACCCGTGCTCCACATCGGCCCACAGCCGCCCGCAGGCGTCCGCGTCGGCCAGGTCCGCCCCGAAGGGCTCCGCGCCCTGTCCGAGTTCGGCGGCCAGCGTCTCGGCCGCCTTGCGACCCCGGCCGTAGTGGACGGCCACGCGCGCGCCGGCCGCCGCCATGCCGCGGGCTATGGCCACGCCGATGCCGCGGCTGGCCCCCGTGACCAGGACCGCCTTGCCGGACAGGTCGATCCGCATCAGCGGGACGCGACGGGGGACGGCGCGACCAAGCTGGCCCCATCCAAGTCCGGCACGCTCCGGAGGCGTGCAGCCTCGCTGACCATTTTTCCGCCCCCATCCACGATCACATCTGCGGCAAGCCTAGGCCGCAGGCGCGTGGTCGTCTACGACGGACCCAATACCACGGCCCCCGAGAGGAACCTTCCGAACTTCATGCGCACGCCGATCGTCCTGCTGCTGGCCGGCGCCGTCTTGGCCGGGTGCGCCGCTCCGGCCGCGCGCACCGGGCCCGTGCCCCTTTACACCCGGCAACTCGCCGCCACGGTGGAGCCGGGCCAGTATCCTTATGTGGCCGAGCATAGCCGGAACGGCCGGCGGCTGGCCTTTGTCGCCGCCGCCCATTCGTCCACCCCGGGCAGCCCCACCCACCTCGAGGTGCGTCGCGCCTTTGACCGCATCCGCCCCGCGGCGGTGATCATCGAGGGCATTCCGTCGTCCTGGGGCGAGAACCCCCCGCCGATCGTGGAGCTGGCGCGCATGGCGGACGATCCTGCGGCCGAACCCTACGCCCGCGGCGAGGCGGGCTACGCCGCCAGCTTGGCGCTGGCCTCGGGCGTGCCGTTCATGGGCGGTGAGCCGACGGAGCGCGACCAGACGACCGCCTTGATCCAGCAAGGCTTCGGCCCCCTGGACATCTTCTACACGGATCTGCTCAAGCTGCTGCCGCAGTCGATCCGCGGCGGAGAGATCACGGCCCTTGGCGACGCCAGCTTCGAGCGGGCCTTTGCACGCTGGACGACTTCGCTGGCGCTCGAGCGCAACGACGCGCCGGACGTAGACCTGGACGGGTTCGCGAGGTGGTACCAGATCCAGTACGGTCTGGATTACCGCACCGATCCGCTGTTCGATCGTCGAGCCGACCCAGGCGCGGAGACGCTCCCGGGCCGAATCCTGCAGGCGCAAGCGCTCATCCGCGACCAGCATCTGCTGGACCTCATTTTGCGCACGGTGCGCAAGCGCGACCGGGTGCTGGTCGTCTATGGGGGCACGCACAGGGCCACGCTGGCTCAGGCGCTGTCGCGGGAACTGGGGCCGGCGGTGGTGTGGCCCGGACAGCCGGTCCTGACGCCGGTGGCCGGCGCGGGTTCCGCCGCCGGACGCTAGCGGCTATAGGCGGCGCCGACCTAGCCTCCGGAGCCGGATACATGCCCAAGATCGCCGTCGCCAACCCCGTCGTGGACATCGACGGCGACGAGATGACCCGGATCATCTGGAAGATGATCAAGGACAAGCTGATCTTCCCCTTCGTCGACCTGCCGCTCGACTATTACGACCTGGGCATGGAGCACCGGGACGCCACGGACGACCGGGTCACCACGGAGGCCGCCCAGGCCATCCAGCGCCACGGCGTGGGGGTGAAGTGCGCCACCATCACCCCGGACGAAGCCCGGGTGCAGGAGTTCGGGCTCAAGAAGATGTGGAAGTCCCCCAACGGGACCATCCGCAACATCCTGGGCGGGGTGGTTTTCCGTGAACCGATCATCTGCCGCAACGTGCCCCGCCTGGTGCCCGGCTGGACCCAGCCCATCGTGGTCGGCCGCCACGCCCATGCCGACCAATACAAGGCCACCGACTTCGTGGTGCCGGGACCGGGCAAGATGACGGTGCGCTGGGAAGGCGCCGACGGCCAGGTGATCGAGCACGAGGTGTACGACTACAAGGGCGGCGGCATCGCCCAGTCCATGTACAACACCGACGAAAGCATCACGGAGTTCGCGCGGGCCTGCTTCTCTTATGCCCTGAACCGCGGCTTCCCGCTGTACCTGTCGACCAAGAACACCATCCTCAAGGCCTATGACGGGCGGTTCAAGGACATCTTCGCCGAGATGTACGAGGCGGAGTTCAAGGACCAGTTCAAGGCGGCGGGGCTGACCTATGAGCACCGGCTGATCGACGACATGGTCGCCTCGGCGCTGAAGTGGTCGGGCGCTTTCGTCTGGGCGTGCAAGAACTACGACGGCGACGTGCAGTCCGACATGGTGGCGCAGGGCTTCGGCTCGCTCGGGCTGATGACCTCGGTGCTGACCACTCCGGACGGCCGCGTGCTGGAGGCCGAAGCCGCCCACGGCACGGTGACGCGCCACTACCGTCAGCACCAGCGCGGCGAGTCGACCTCCACCAACTCCATCGCCTCCATCTTCGCCTGGACGCGAGGCCTGACGCACCGTGGCAAGCTGGACGGCAATGCGGAGTTGATGCGGTTCTCCTCCACGCTGGAGCAAGTCACGGTGGCCACCGTGGAGAGCGGGTTCATGACCAAGGACCTGGCGCTCCTGGTCGGCGACCAGCAGGGTTGGCTGACGACGGAAGGCTTCCTGGACAAGGTGGCCGAGAACGTCGCGGCCGCCATGGGCGGCGCGGGTTCGGGCGCGGCGGTCGGCGCCACGGGGCACGCGCAGCTGGACATGTGAGCCGGAGGTGACGGTCAGGATCGGGACGGCCGGGTGGAGCATCCCCCGGCGCGTCGCCGACGCCTTTCCGGCGGAGGGGACCGGGCTGGAACGCTACGCCGCCCGGTTCCAGGCGACGGAGATCAACAGCACCTTCTACCGCTCGCACCGGCCGGGGACGTTCCAGCGTTGGGCGGCGTCCACACCGGACGCCTTCCGCTTCGCAGCCAAGCTGCCCAAGGCGATCACGCACCAGCGTCGACTGGTGGAGGCGGAGGAACTCGTGGCCGCCTTCCTGGCCGAGCTCGCGCCGCTCGGTGGGAAGCTCGGTCCCATCCTCGTCCAGCTGCCGCCCAAACTCGCCTTTGAGGCCGAAGCGGCGGAAACCTTTTTTCGCGGGTTCCGGGCCCGTCACGAGGGTCCCGTCGTGTGCGAACCGCGGCACCCGACCTGGTTCGAGCCTACGGCGGACGCGCTCCTGCGAGAGATGCAGGTCGCCCGGGCGGCCGCCCATCCAGCGGTGGTTCCGGAGGCGGCCCGGCCCGGAGGATGGCCCGGCCTGAGCTATCACCGCCTGCACGGCGCGCCGCGGCTGTACTTCTCCGACTACGAGCCCTGGGCGCTGGACGCCCTGGCGGCGCAAATGCGCGGGAGCCCGGTGGAGACCTGGTGCATATTCGACAACACGGCCTCCGGAGCCGCGGCGGCCAACGCTCTGGAGCTGCAGGCCCGCCTGAGCGGCTAGATGTACTGATTGGCGTTCAGCTCGTCCCGGACTGCTTGGACGCCATCGCCCGCCTTTGATCCGTCCGGGGCGCCGCCTTGGGCGAACTCGGACCTGCCGCCCGCGCCCGCGCCGCCCATGGCGGCCACGGCCACCCGCGCGAGGTGGGCGGCGTCGAAGCGATCGGTCAGGTCGGGGGTGAGCGCCACGGCGATGGCGGCCTTACCGTCGTTGGCCGCGGCGTAGGCGACCACGCCCGAACCCAGGCGTTTCAGCGCGTCGTTGACCACGCCTCGTAGATCCTTGGCGCCCACGCCTTCCAGCACGCGGCCCTCGAACTTGGTCCCTGCGATCTCCTCCTCGGCCGAAGCGCCCTGCCCGGCCCCGCCCAGGGCGAGTTGCTTACGGGCTTCGGTGAGCTGGCGCTCCAACTGCTTGCGCTCGGCCTGAAGAGCTTCGATGCGCAGCGGCAGCTCGGGGATGGGTGACTTCAGTGTGTCGGCGAGCGTGCGGGCGGCTTGGGCCTGGCTCATCAGCCAGAGACGGGCGGGCTCCCCGGTCAGGGCCTCCACCCGGCGAACGCCCGCGGCGATTCCCTGTTCGGAGACGATGGTGAACAGGCCGATGTCGCCGGTTCGAGCCACGTGCGTGCCGCCGCAGAGTTCGATGCTGTAGGGCGCGTCACCGACCAGCGAGCGGCCGAGGGTGAGCACCCGGACCTCGTCGCCGTATTTCTCTCCGAACAGGGCCACGGCGCCGTGCTCGATCGCGGCCTGCGGATTCATAAGCCGAGTCTCGGTGGGCGTGTTCTGGAGAACCACGGCGTTCACCTCCGTCTCCACCCGGTCGAGCTGTTCGCGCGAGAGCGGGGCGCCGTGACTGATGTCGAAGCGCACCCGCTCGGCGTCCACCAACTGACCTTTTTGCGCCACGTGCGGGCCCAGCACGTTCTTCAGTGCGGCGTGAAGCAGGTGGGCGGCGCTGTGGTTGGCCCGCGTGCGCAGGCGGCGTTCGGGGTCGACCTGCAGGTGCAGGCGCTGGCCCGTGCGGAGCTCGCCGCCGGTGATCCGCATGCGATGCACATGCAGGTCGCCGGCGCGCTTGTGCGTGTCCAGAACAGCGACGGCGACGCCCACCCCTTCCGCGGCGCCCTGGTCGCCGGCTTGGCCGCCGCTTTCGGCGTAGAAGGGCGTGCGGTCGAACAGCACCTCGACCTCCTCACCGGCGGCGGCGCTGTCGACGTCGCCGCCCTGGCGGACGATGACGAGCACTTCGCCCACGCCTTCCACGGCGTCGTAGCCGTCGAACGCCGTTGGTCCGAGACGGTCGCGGATGGACAGCCACTCGGCCGCCTGGGCGGTCTGGCCCGAGCCCTTCCAGGCGGCCTGAGCCATCTCGCGCTGGCGGGTCATGGCGGCGTCGAAGCCGGCGGTGTCGACGGACAGGCCCTTGGCCCGCACCGCGTCCTGCGTCAGGTCCAGGGGAAAGCCGTAGGTGTCGTAGAGCTTGAAGGCGGTCTCGCCCGGAAGGACGCCGCCTTCGGGGAGGCTGGCCGTGGCCTCCTCCAGCAGGCCGATGCCGCGGCCGAGCGTGGTGCGGAAGCGTTCCTCCTCCTGCCTCAGGGTCTCCACAATGGTGGGCTGGGCGCGGCGAAGCTCCGGGTAGGCCTCGCCCATCTGCTCGACCAGGGTGGGCGCGAGCCGGTGCATCAGCGGGTCCCCCTTCTCTTGGGGGCCGCCTAGCAGCCAGGCGTGGCGCATGGCGCGGCGCATGATCCGCCGTAGGACATACCCGCGCCCTTCGTTGGACGGGCTCACCCCGTCGGCCACCAGGAAGGACGAGGCGCGCAGGTGGTCGGCGATGATGCGGTGACTGGGCCGTTGGTCGCCCTCGGCCCGCGTGCCGGTCAGTTCCTCGGAAGCGGCGATCAGGGTCCGGAACAGGTCGGTGTCATAGTTGGAGGTGACACCCTGAAGGATGGCGGCGATGCGCTCCAGGCCCATGCCGGTGTCGATGGACGGCTTCGGCAGGGGCGTGCGCGTTCCGTCCTGCGCCTGGTCGAACTGCATGAAGACCAGGTTCCAGAACTCAAGGAAACGATCGCCGTCCTCCTCCGGGCTGCCGGGAGGACCGCCGGGGACGCTCTCGCCTTGGTCGAAGAAAATCTCGGAGCAAGGACCGCAGGGACCGGTGTCGCCCATGCTCCAGAAGTTGTCGGAGCTGCCGATGCGGATGATGCGATGGTCGGAGAAGCCGGCGATCTTGCGCCACAGCTGGGCCGCTTCGTCGTCCGACGCGTAGACGGTGACCAGAAGCCGCTCTTTGGGCAGGGCGAACTGGCGACTGATCAGGTCCCAGGCGAGTTCGATGGCACCTTCCTTGAAGTAGTCCCCGAAGCTGAAGTTGCCCAGCATCTCGAAGAAGGTGTGGTGGCGCGCGGTGTAGCCGACGTTGTCCAGATCGTTGTGCTTGCCGCCGGCGCGGACGCATTTCTGCGAGGAGGCGGCGCGCCGCGACGGGGGCTGCTGGGCGCCGGTGAAGACGTTCTTGAACGGCACCATGCCTGCGTTGACGAACAACAGCGTCGGGTCGTCCTGCGGCACCAGCGGCGCGGAGGGCGTGACCGCATGGCCGCGCTGGCCGAAATGGTCGAGGAAGCTGGAGCGGATGTCGTTCAGGGTCGGCATGGGCGGCATATAGAGCCCGCGCGCGAGCCGGGCCAAGCGGCGGCTCACCCGATATTGGGCGCCGACCCCACGAAGCCGCTCCCACGATCCAGGTTCGACCCGGGCTCGACGCCCGCCCATTGCACGAGCGCCATGCCCTCCGCAGTCGCGAGGACTTGCTGTCCGGGGGCGAGCGGCGCGTCCTGCTTGGGACGGACTTGGAAGGTGACGCCCGGAGCTAGACTGTCCGGACGCACCCGACCCACGACGAGGGCCGATCCTCCGGCCTCGAGTTCGAGTTGGTCGAAGATCCAGAGGTCGCGCCGGTCGGGCAGCCCGGTCCACCAGGCGGCGGTGTCGGCGAGGTCAAGCACCACCACCGCGGTTTCGCTTTCGGCGGCGCGGAGCGCCTCCTCCGGCGCGGCTCTCCGGTAACGCGCCGAAATCCCGAAGCGCAGGCGCGCGGCGTGCCTGATGGAGGCCACCTCCGAGGCCACGATCACGGTCAGCTCGGTCTGGACCGCCAGGCCCGCGCTCATGATTTCGCGCCAGAGCGCGAGCACGAGCCGCCGGTCCGCTGGGGCCGCGCGCTCGACCAGCCGTCCGACCACATGGGCTTCGCGGTCCGGTCGAAGCTTCAGCGCCTCATGCGCGGGCGGCTTCAGCGCGTTGATCCTGCGGGCCAGGTCCTGACGTCGCAGGATCAGGGCCAGCACGGCGTCGTCGATCTCGTCGATGCCGTTCCGCAAGGCCGAGAGCGACAGGTCGGACGCGGCGCCCGGGCCATCAGCGCCTCCAGTCATGAGCAGCCCGGAGGAACTGCGAACCCACCTCGCCCGACGTTCATCCGACCCGGCGCGCACGCTCGCCGGCCTGCACCCCCTTCAGCGCTTCGGCGATGCGGAAGGCGAGCTCCAGCGCCTGATCGGCGTTCAGGCGAGGGTCGCAGCTGGTCTGGTAGCGGTCGGAGAGCTCGGCCTCGGACAGGGCGCGCGCGCCGCCCAGGCACTCCGTCACATTCTGTCCGGTCATCTCCAGGTGGACGCCGCCCGGGTGAACGCCCTCGGCGCGGGCCACCTCGATGAAGGTCTCCAACTCGGACGCGATCCGGTCGAAGGGACGGGTCTTGAAACCGTTGCCGGCGGTGAAGGTGTTGCCGTGCATGGGGTCGGACGACCACACCACCGCCCTGCCCTCGCGCTTGGTGGCGGCCATGAGCTCGGGCAGGCGGCTGGCCGCCTTGTCCGCGCCGAACCGGCCGATGAGCGTCAAGCGGCCGGGCTCGTTGGCCGGGTTGAGCGCGTCGATCAGGCGCAGGAGCTCGTCGGGGGCGAGCGTGGGGCCGCACTTCACGCCTATCGGGTTGGCGATGCCCCGGGCGTACTCCACATGAGCGCCCCCGATCTGGCGCGTGCGTTCGCCGATCCAGACCATGTGGGCGCTGGCCGCGTACTGCTGGCCCGTGACCGGATCCGCGCGGGTCAGCGCCTCCTCATAGGGCAGCAGAAGGGCCTCGTGACTGGTGAAGACGTCGACACGTCGAAGTTCCGGGTGGTTCTCGGGCGTGATGTTGAGCGCGGCCATGAAGGCCAGGCTCTCGGTGATCTTGTCGGCCAGCTCGCGATAGCGGGCGGTCGCTGGAGTGCCGGCCACGAAGTCGAGCGTCCAGCCGTGGATGTTGTTCAGGTCCGCATAACCTCCGCCGGCCAGAGCGCGGAGGAGGTTCAGGCTGGCCGAGGCCTGGGCGTAGGCACGGATCAGGCGCTCGGGATCGGGCGCCCGGGAGGCTGCGTCGAAAGCGGTGTCGTTGACGATGTCGCCCAGGTAGCTGGGCAAGGTCTCGCCGTTGCGGGTCTCGGTGGGCGTGGAGCGGGGCTTGGCGAATTGGCCGGCGATGCGGCCCACCTTCACCACGGGCTTGCCGCCCGCGAAGGTGAGCACGAAGGCCATCTGGAGGATAAGGCGGAAGGTGTCGCGGATCAGATCGGCGCTGAACTCCTGGAAGGACTCGGCGCAATCGCCACCCTGGAGCAGAAAGGCTCGGCCCTCCGCGACGGCGCCCAGGCTGCGCTTGAGCGCATCGGCCTCCCCGGCCGTCACCAAGGGTGGCAGGGCGCGCAGCCGCGCTTCGGCGGCCTCCAGCGCGGCGAGGTCGGGGTAGGACGGCAGATGGGAGGCGGGCTTGGCGCGCCAGGAGTTGGGAGACCAGGAACTCATCGGGCTCTTATAAGGGTTGAAGTTGGTTCGGGTGCAACGGCGGAGGAGCCTCGGCCATGCGGGCGTGCGCACGGGCGACGGCCAGGGCTGCGCACAAGGCGGCCGCCACGGCGCCCAGGGCCAGCCACCACTCCTGCCAGATCCCGAAGCTGAGGTTGCCGATGATGAAGTAGGCGGCCGCGGCCGCAGTTGCGGCTCCGGCGGCGGGCCGGTCGCGCTTGGCCAGGCGCGCCACACTGGCGAGAATCACCCACCAGACAAGAGCGCCGAGCCCCGCGCCGACCGCGCCCAGCTCCAGCCAAAGCTGTATGGACATGGCGTGCGGATGCAGCGGGATCTCCGGCGAGAAGCTGCGACTTGCGTCCAGGCCCCAGCCGAAGATCGGGCGCTCGGCGATGCGGGCCGCCGAGAAGGTCCAGATGCTCACCCGAGCCTCCCACGAGGCCGGGAGCACCCTTCCAATGGCTGCGAAGAGGCCCGCCCCGGCGGCGGCCTGCACCAGCCAGGGTGCGGCCAGCAGCACGACGGCCGCCAGCGCGCCCAGGCCGCGGACGGCCGCGGCCCCGAACCGGAGCACCAGCACATAGCCGAGACCGCCGAGGGCCAGGGCGATCACGGCCGACTGCTGCTGAAGAACAAAGCCGCCCAGCACGGCGCAGGCCAAAAGTGCGATGGTCAGGACGCGGAGGCGGGTTCGGTTCAAAACCAGGGCGCAGGGCCACAGCAGCACGGCGGCCACCACCGTGCCCTGCCCCACCTCCCGGGCGGCGATGTCGGGCCGCAGCGGCTCGTCGAAGGTCGCCGTCAGCCACTGGTACAAGGGCACGCCCACCGCCGCGTCGATCGTCAGAACGGCGGCGATCACGCCCAGCCAGGTCGCCAGCACCGTCACGAACCGCTCCGCCGCCGAGCCGGACAGCGACGACGCTGCGAACACAACGGCGGCGTAAAGCGGAAGCTGAAAGAGCAGCTTGAGCCCGACCAGATCCTCTATGTCGCCATAGTCCAGCCCCGTTCGCGACGAGGGGGCGACGGGACTCCAGGCGTAGGTTCCCAAGCCCCAGAGGACCAGGGCGGCGAAGGTCAGCATCTCGAGCCCACCCAGGGGGCGTTTGGCCCAGAGCGGAAACAGGCACAGCCCCGCGACCGCCAGCAAAGGGCCGAAGCCAAGGGGGCCGAGGTAGGCCATGAGCGGGATCAGGGCGGCGACCGCGGTCAGCACGACCGCCGCCCACCGGGTGCGCGCCGGGATCCCTGCGGCGATCATGCCATGGTCAGGGTAGGGGGTACGACCTTGTCGCGCATGGTGACCATCTCCTCCGCCAGGGTGGGGTGGAGCGCGCAGGTGCTGTCCCACTGGGCCTTGGTGACGCCCGCCTTCACCGCGATGGCGGCGAACTGGATCATCTCCGGCGCTTCAGGCGCCACGATGTGGGCGCCCAGGATCAGATCGGTGACGGGGTGCACGATCAGTTTCATGAGGCACCGCTCGTCCTGGCCGGTGAAGGCGTATTTCATGGGCCGGAAGCGGGACATGTACACGTCCACCTGCCCGCCGGTGATCTTGCGGGCTTCCTGCTCGGTCAGGCCCACGGAGCCGATCGGCGGCTGGGAGAAGACGGCCGTCGGCACCAGTTCGTGGTCGAAGCGCGTGGGGTTGTTCCTGAACTCGGTTTCGGCGAAGGCGGCCCCCTCGCGGATCGCCACGGGGGTCAGGTTGATCCGGTCGGTGACGTCGCCCACGGCCCAGACGTGGTCGGCGGCGGTCTTGGAGAAGTCGTCCACCACGATGGCCCCGGCCTCGTTCAGCTCCACGCCCACGGTCTCCAGGCCCAGGCCCTCGGTGTAGGGGCGGCGGCCGACCGCGAACATGACCACGTCCGCCTCCAGGTGCATGCCGTTGTTCAGGTGGCTGACGATGCCGTGGTTGGTCTTCTCCAGCCGGTCGTGCTGCGTCCCGAGCACGATGCGGACGCCCCGCTTCTCCACCTCGTCGCTGATGTGGGCGCGCACGTCCTCGTCGAACCCGCGCAGGATGTTGGCGCCGCGATAGACCAGCGTCGTCTTCACGCCCAGCCCGGCGAAGATGCAGGCGAACTCCACGGCGATGTAGCCGCCGCCGGCGATCAGCACGCGTTCAGGCATCTCCTCGATATGGAAAGCCTCGTCGGAGGTGATGGCGTGTTCGATCCCGGGGATGGCTTCGGGCATCCAGGGGCGGCTGCCCACGGCGACCAGAATCTTCCCGGCCGTGACGCGACGGCCGCTCTTCTCCAGCTCCACCGTGTGCGCCCCGGCGATGCGGGCGCGCTCGTGAATGAGGTCGGCTCCGGCCTTGTTGAGATTGTTGACGTAGATGCCGGACAGCCGTGCGATCTCGATGTCGCGGGTCTCGTTGAAGCCGGGCCAGTCGAAGGTGGTCTGGGCCGGCGACCAGCCATAGCCTTCGGCCGTCTTGAATTGCCGCGAGAACTCGCTGGCGTAGACCATGAACTTCTTGGGCACGCAGCCGCGGATCACGCAGGTGCCGCCCACGCGGCTTTCTTCCGCGATGGCCACGCGCGCGCCCGAAAGGGCCGCCAGCCGGGCGGCCCGAACCCCCCCCGAGCCGGCGCCGATGACGAAAAGGTCGTAGTCGTATTCAGCCAAGCGGGGCTCCGTTCATGTCAGGACGCGAGCCGCAGGACCCCGTCGTTCGTGCCGATCAGGGCCTCATCAGCAAGGCCCAGGAAGAGGCCGTGCTCGATCACGCCCGTGATCCCCTTCAGGGTGCGGGCGAGACGGTGGGCGTCGACCACCGCGCCGCACGGGAGGTCGTAGATGGGGTTGCCGCCGTCGGACGTCACGGGCTTGGCGCCGCTCTGCCGCAGGCGGGGCGCGGCCTCGCAGCCCAGCGCGGCCACGGCATGGGCGATGCGGCGGGCCGTGACGGCGTGGCCGAAGCCGACCACCTCGACGGGAAGGGGGAAGCGTCCCAGCTGGGCGACCCGCTTGGCGGCGTCGGCGATCACCACTCGGCGACGGGCGGCCTCCCACACCAGCTTCTCCCGGAGCAGGGCTCCGCCGCCGCCCTTGATTATGTCCAGCCCGGGGCCGATCTCGTCGGCTCCGTCCACCACCAGATCGATCTCGCCCGCTTCGTCCAGATCGATCAGCGGGAGGGCGCCCGCCGCGGCCAGTTCGGCCGTGGCCTTGGACGTCGGCACGCCGCGGATGCGCAGACCCTCCACGGCCGCGCGTCGTGCAAGCGCACGGATGAAAAAGGCGGCCGTGGAGCCGGTCCCCAGGCCCACCACCATCCGGTCCTCGACGAGGGCGGCGGCCACCTCGCCAGCGGCGCGCTTCTGATCCTCGGCGATCACCTGGCGGCCTTTTCGGCGCGCTTGCGATGGCGAAAGGCGGCGGCCCAGCCGGGCTTCTCGACCTGCGGCGAGCGTTCCAGCGCCAGAGCGTCCGGGGGCACGTCGCGCGTGATCACCGAGCCTGAGCCCGTCATGGCGCCGGCCCCGATGGTGACGGGGGCGACCAGGGCGCAGTCGGACCCCACGAACGCGCCCTCCCCCACCACGGTGCGATGTTTGAAGACGCCATCGTAATTGCAGAAGATCACGCCCGCGCCGATGTTGGCCCGGGGCCCCACCTCGCCGTCGCCCAGATAGGCCAGGTGGTTGGCCTTGGCCCCCTGCCCCAGGCTCACGTTCTTGACCTCGACGAAGTTGCCGACATGGGCCGCCTCCCCGATATCGGCGCCCGGGCGCAACCGGGCGTAGGGCCCCACAAGGGCGCCCGAGCGCACCACCGCCCCCTCCAGATGACTAAAGGCGCGGATGGTCGCCCCGGCCTCGACCCGGACCCTGGGACCGAACACCACGTTCGGCTCGACGGAGACGCCGCCGGCCAGCTCCGTGTCGTGGGCGAAGAAGACCGTCTCGGGCGCGACCATGTGCACGCCGGCCTCCAAGGCGCGGCTGCGGCGAACCTCCTGGAACAGGCGCTCCGCGACGGCCAGCTCGACCTGGCTGTTCACGCCCATGACCACCGCCTCCGGGGCCGACGCGGTGCGGGCGGTGAGACCGCCCGCGCGCGCCAGGCTCACCACGTCCGTGAGGTAATACTCGCCCTTGGCGTTGTTGTTGCGAACCTCTGCCAGGAGCTCGAACAAGAGGGGCGCGGAGGCGGCGATCACGCCCGAATTGCAATAGTGGACGGTGCGCTCGATCTCGTTGGCGTCCTTGGCCTCCACGATCCGAAGCAGGGCGCCGTCCCCGCCCAGGATGAGGCGGCCGTAGGCGGCGGGATGGGCCGCCTCGAAGCCCAGCACGGCGACCTCCGTTCCGGCCGCACGCAATTCGAACAGGGGCAGAACCGCCTCGGCCGTGAACAGGGGCGTGTCGGCGTAGGTGACCACCACGTCGCCGTCGAAGCCGGCCAGCGCCGGCTCGGCCGCGCGCACGGCGTGGCCCGTGCCCAAGGGCGGATCCTGGATGGCGACGGAGGTCTCGCCCAGCCGCTGCGTCGCGTGTTCGATCACGGCCGGGCTGTGGGGACCGGCCACCACCACGATCTTCTCGCAGCCCAGGTTCTCGGCCAGGTCGATGGCGTGGTCCAGCATGGTGCGCCCGCCCACGGGGTGCAGCACCTTGGGCAGGGGCGACTTCATGCGCGTGCCTTGGCCGGCGGCGAGGATCACGGCGGCGCGTCGGGTCATGAGGGCTGCTCTGGCGGAGGCGCGCCCAAGCTGCGGGCCCGCGCGACTTAGCCCATCGGGCCCCCGCCCCGAAACCCCCGGCCGCTCGGGACGGAGTCGCTTGCGGCTGAGCGGGGGCGTCGCTATACCGCCGGTCCGCACGGCGGCCGGATGCGTAGCTCAGCGGGAGAGCACCTCGTTCACACCGAGGGGGTCACAGGTTCAATCCCTGTCGCATCCACCACCGCTTTCCAGGCAGGCCAAGCACATAGCCGTTCACTAACGCGGAGCCGGTAAGAGGCGCGGAGCGGCTCGCTTCCAAATCGCTGCTAACGAACGACAACTCAGCCATGATTCGCCGGCCGGAAGGCTGTCAGGCTGACCGAGCGCTGCAGCGATCCAGGGCAAATGCTCAGGCCGTCATGGCCTATAGGTTCCCACGAGAGCGTGCGGCCGATCGCCTCTTGTTCGCGTGTCTGGCGAGTTGTCGCTTGTTCACCGCCCGATTTGCAGGTTCATGCTGGGCTGGAGAATAAAGACACAGGGGGCTCCCATGATTGGCCATCAAATGCTTACGGCTGGCGGGCGGGCGATGACCGTCGAGCCCGGGGCGGCCGGGGGGCCCACGATCGCCTCTGGCGGGCCCGCTTATGTGGCGGGAGAAATCCTTGTCCAGTTCAGCCCCGGAGCCGATGCGGCGGCGCGTAGCGCGGCGCTTTCCGCGATCGGAGGGGGCGTGGCCGAAGTGCTGCGCGGCAGCCCGGGCGCCGCCGAGGGCCTGCTGACTCGCGTGAGCTTCGCGCCGGGCCTGAGCGTGGAGCAGGCGGCCGAGATCCTGTCCAAACTGCCCGGCGTCAGCTTCGCCGAGCCCAACTACATCCAGACCGTCCAGGCCACGAGCGACGACCCTGCCTACACCAGCGGCCAGCTCTGGGGCATGTACGGGGACGGAACCTCGCCGGCCAACCAGTTCGGCAGCCAGTCGGGCGAGGCCTGGGCCGCCGGCCACATCGGCTCCACCAAGGTCGCCATCGGCGTGATCGACTCCGGCGTCGATTACACCCATGCCGACCTTTACCTGAACATCTGGCTGAACCAGGGCGAGATCCCGGTCGAGCTCCGGAGCCTGCTGACCGATACGGACGGCGACAACCTCATCAGCTTCCGCGACCTGAACCAGTCCGCCAATTCCGCATACGTCAGCGACATCAACGGGAACGGCCGCATCGACGCGGGCGACCTTCTGAACGATGTCCGCTGGGAGAACGGGATCAACGAGGACGGCAACATCGACGCCAACGGCCGAGCCTATGTCGACGATCTGATCGGCTGGGACTTCGTCAACGGCGACAACGACCCGTACGACGACAACAACCACGGCACCCACGTCTCCGGAACCATCGCCGGAATGGGCGGCAACGGGGCGGGCGTGGCCGGGGTCGCCTGGGCCACGCAGATCGTCGGTTTGAAGTTCCTGTCCGACACGGGTTCGGGCTCCACCTCGGGCGCCATCCTGGCGGTGGATTACTTCACCAACATGTCCAAGGCCGCGGGCGGGGTGGACTTCGCGGCCACCAACAACAGCTGGGGCGGCGGCGGATTCTCGCAGGCGCTGCTCGACTCAATCGGCCGCGGCGCGCTGAGCGAGATCCTGTTCGTGGCCGCGGCGGGCAATGGCGGCCGGGACGGCGTGGGCGACGACAACGACAGCACCGCCAACTACCCGTCCAACTACGACACCACCGCCATCGCCGGCTACGACGCGGTTATCGCCGTGGCCTCCATCACCAGCTCGGGCTCGCTGTCCTCCTTCTCGAACTACGGCGCCACCACGGTCGACTTGGGCGCCCCGGGTTCGTCGATCTATTCGACCCTGCCGGGCGGCACCTACGGCACCTTCAGCGGCACCTCCATGGCGACCCCGCACGTTGCGGGCGCCCTTGCGCTCTTCTCCGCCATGGCGGGCGCCGGCGCGTCCGCGGCCGCGATCAAGGCCGAGCTGCTGGGCTCGGCCGCGGCGACCGCATCCTTGACGGGCAAGACGGTGACCAACGGGCGGCTCGACGTCGGCAACCTGATGGATCTGTCGGCCCCGCCGCCTCCGCCGCCCGGACCCAACCTGATTTACGGCACGACGGGCAACGATGTGGTGACCGGAACCACGGCCGCCGACAAGATCTGGGGCATCCCGGCCGATGGGACCCATCTCGGGCGCGGAACGGTGGATCGGCTCGGCGGAAACGGCGGCGCGGACGTCTTCGTCTTCGGCGACTCGCGCGGTCGCTTCTACGACGACGGGAGCGGCAAGTCGGCCGGCACGTCCGACTATGCAGTGATCACCGATTGGGGCTCGGACGACAAGATCCAGCTCTTCGGAACCGCTTCCGCCTATTTCCAGAAGACGGTCACGATCGGCTCCGACTCCGGGATGGGCATCTATCACGACAGCAACGGCAACGGACGCCTGGACACCCGCGACGAGCTGATTGGGATTGTGAAGGACGTAACGACTCCGTTGGGCTCCAGCGCCTTCGAGTTCGTGATCTGAGCCAGGAGCAACAGGCGAAAGCGCCTGAGGCGTCGAATGATCGGTTTAGGCGGGGATCTCCGACGCCAAGGTCGCAAGTTCCGAGCAGCTGGCGAGCCTGGACGGCGCTGGCCCGTCGCCAGTTGGGGGGACGCGCGACCGGCCGCCTTGCGGTTCTGTCGAGACGCGCCCCCCCCGCTTAGACCGATGCGTTCCTTGGTTGCGCGTGCACCCTCACCCTACTCAGTGAGCATGGCGCGGCTCGGAGAGCTTCGCGAGCGCGTTCGCGTACTCCCGGGCCTTCGCCCGCAGAGCTTCGCTGCCGTGCATCGCCTCGGTTAATAGGCTGGCGCTGTCCCGCATGACGCCGCGGGTCACGGCCTCGATCTCGGCTTGTCGGCGCGCCTCCTGTAGCTCATGAGCTCGCCAGACCAAGCGGATCTGGAAGGCCAGGAGCCGCCAGTTCACCGGCTTCGTGAAGAAGGCCGTCGCACCTAGATCGAACGCGCGTTCAACCTCCGTCACATCCTCCCGCTCGGTCCCGACGATGATCGGCGTGTATTCGGTGAGCGGCTCTGACCGAAGGCGCTCCAGCAGCGTGAAGCCCGCCGATCGCGCGAACGCTAGGTCGATGAGGATGACATTGAACGGGCCCTCCAGAAGCTTGCCTCGCGCCTCTTCGCCGCTCGTAGCGGTGATCACGTCATGGGCGTCGCTGGCCAGATGGACCTTGGCGAACGCGCTCAGGACGGAGTCATCGGTGACAAAGAGCGGGCGCATCGTGCGGCCACAACTCTCGAAGGTCCTCAGGTCAGTGCCGGCCAGGGCGGACATTGACCCATGTTGTCACGCCCAGCTTAACCGTCTGTGTTCACCAACCTGCCCAGCATCCGGCCCTCCACCCACTTCACGGGAGCCCTGAGGACGGCGAACTCTCCCGCCAGCTCGCCTGACGTCCGACCCTGTCCGTTTCGTTGATGAACACGCCGCCCGCACTCTCCAACGCCCGGCGCATGGCGGCAACCGTCGTCGCATCGGCGAATACTCCGCCTCCTCCATCGCCCTCAGCCTCCTGATCTCGACAGCCTGCGGCTGGAGCACCCGGGCGCCGCGGCCACCGCCTGACAGGCAAGCTTCGCCCACCCGGCTCCCGCCCTATTCAGGGACGTGGACGCTCCGGTAGCGCCCCTGGAAGTAGATCAAGGGGTCCTGGCCGGGCTCGAAGCGCAGGCGGCTGACCCGGCCGATGAGGATGCAATGGTCGCCACCGTCGTAGGCGGCGTGGGGACGGCAGCTGAACACGGCCATGGCGTCCCGCAGCACGGGGGCGCCGTCCTCCTCCACCAGATCGACGCCGTCCATCCCTTCCGCCGTCCCCCGGGCGAAGCGCGTCGACAAGGCCTCCTGCCCCGCATGCAGCACGTTCACCGCGTAGCGCTCCGCGGTCTGGAAGACCGGCGCCCGGCGGGAGCGGCGGTCCAGGCAGAACAGCAGCAGGGGCGGATCCAGGGAAACCGAGGTGAAGCTGTTGGCCGTGAGCCCCACCGCCCCGCCGTCCGGGTCGAAGGCGGTCACGATGGTGACCCCAGTGCCGAAACAGCCGAAAGCGTCGCGGAGCCGGCGCGGATGGAGATCGTGGGGATCAGCGGCATGCGTCATGGGCTTCGCCGTTTGCCCCGCCATGGCCCACGGGTAAAGGAGCCGGCCCGCGAGCGCTCCCAGGAGCGCCCCCGAAACCCTCCCTCGCATCGTCTTGAGCCTGCTGAACGAGGCTCCGGAAGACGGCAAGGCAGGTACAGCGGCACGGCCAGCCCCGGCGCATCCTGGGGGGTGTGGAGCGGCCATCCGCCGTTTGCCCCAGGCTTGCGAATGCGTAAAGGAGCGCGGCCCACAGGAGCGCCCCCATGGCCGACGACCTGCCCCGACAGCGCGCGAGCATCGGCGACGCGCCGGAGATCGCCCCTGCGGCGCCTTTGAGCCCGCGACCGGAACAGGCCGAGGTGGAGGCGGCGCTGAAGGTGCTGATCCGCTGGGCCGGAGACGACCCCGACCGGGAAGGCCTGCTGGACACGCCCGCGCGCGTGGCCCGCTCCTACCGCGAGCTGTTCCAGGGCTATGAGACCGATCCCCGCGCCTATTTGGCGCGCACCTTCGAGGAGGTCGGCGGCTACGACGAACTGATCGTCCTTCGGGACATCCGCTTTGTCAGCTTCTGCGAGCACCACATGCTGCCGGTGCTGGGTCGGGCCCATGTGGGCTATCTGCCCACCAACCGCGTGGTGGGCATCTCCAAGCTCGCGCGCGTGGTGCACGGCTTTTCGCGCCGCCTGCAGATCCAGGAGAAACTCACGGCCGAGATCGCCGACACCATCAACGATGTGCTGCAGCCCAAGGGCGTGGGCGTGGTGGTCGAGGCGGAGCACCACTGCATGACCCTGCGCGGCGTCAACACCCCGGGCGCCAGCCTGTCCACCAGCACCTTTCTGGGCGCCTTGCGGGAAGACCCGCGCACCCGCCAGGAGTTCCTGGGCCTGGTGCGCGGGGGCCGGGCTCCCTAGCGGCGGGCCAGCAGAACGCCGAACACCACCCCGGCGGCGAAGGCGGCGCCCGCGGAGACGAAGGGGCGCTCGACGACCGTCTGGCGGGCCACATCCGTTTGCATGGACGCCCAGTCGCGGGCGGCCTGGCTGCGCTCGTTGAATTGCGAGGCCGCGTTCTGGGCCACGGACTGAAGGCCGGCCAAGGGGCTGGAGGCGCCGCCCGAGCCCTGGCCGCCTTGGCCGCCCTCGCCGCCGTTGATGGTGGTGTCCGTCATGCCTTTGTTCTCCCGAAGTGAAACGTGGAACCGGAACCACTTACCGTTCCGCTTGGTTCCGATACTCAAGCTGGCGGCCGACTACGCCCCTGCTCGGCCGCATTCGAGAGTAAGGATCGCGCCATGACCGACATGCCGACCCACACGCCTTTCCCGGGCACGCCTGACGTGGCCCAACCCGACTACGAGCCTGGCGGCCCTGACCTACCGGACTCCCCGGCGATCCCGCCCGAGATGCCCGACGCGGAGCCGTTCAACGACGACGGTTCTCCTTCCGCCTAAGCTCCCGGCCAAGCTGCGACGAAACGCGCATGCCCCGCGCGAAAAAAGCTCAGCTGGAAGCGGAACAGGCATGAGGGTCGACGGGTTCAAGCCTCGTCATCCCGCCGGCCCCACGGCTCATCTCCCAGGTTAAGGAATCCCCGCAATGGCGCAGGAACGCACCGACTCCACGGCCCCCAAGAAATCGACCCGCGGCTTTGCGTCCATGGACGCCGCCCGCCAGCGCGAGATCGCCAGCAAGGGCGGCCAAAGCGTCCCGCAGGAGAAGCGCAGCTTCAGCCAGGATCGTGAACTGGCGGCCCAGGCCGGCCGCAAGGGCGGGCAGAACAGCCGAGGCGGTCGCACCGGCGAGGACCAGAACACCGCCGCCGACTGAGCCCTGTGCTCCCGGCGACTGCAACGCCCGCGGCGCCCGCGGGCGTTCGCGTGTCAGGCGTAAGACGGAGCGTCCGGCCCACAAGCGCCTATGCTGGGGTCGGATGGCCGCCCGACTCGCCGCGGGGGCCCAGGAGGTCCCGATGTCCAGCACCGACCAGCCCACGGGCGACGCCGCCCAATCCGTCTCCGGAGTGTCCACGATCACCGATCCCTCCGTTCTCGACACCCCCCACGACCACGCGCACCCCCGCCGCCCCGACCACGATGTCGGGACGGTGCACGAGAATGCGCCCTACGCCTACAGCCTGATCAACTGGGGGTCCGTGCTGGCCGGGGCGGTGATCGCGCTGGCCATCGGCGGCATGCTCAGCCTGGCGGGGCTGGCCATCGGCGCCACGGCGCTGGATCCGACGGACGCCCGGAGCGCCGCCTCAGTGGGCGTGGGCGCCGGGCTATGGCTCGCTCTGTCGACCGTCCTGGGCATGCTGGTCGGCGGCTATGTCGCGGCTCGCTCCGCCCACAATCCGGACCACCATGAGGGCGCCCTGCACGGCGCCTCTGTTTGGGCGGTCGGTTTTGTGCTGGCCTTTTTCCTGACCGGCTCGTTCGCCACCAACGCCGCCTTCAACGGCTTGCAAGCCGCCGGTCAGGCCGCCGAAGCCGTGACGCCGGACGCCGCGGATCGGGTCTCGAGCGCGGCGCGCCAGGCCGCCGACGCCGCTACGCCCGACACGGCGCAGGAGCGCGAGGCCGTGGACGCCGCAAAGGACGCCACCAGCGCGGGCGCGTTCTGGGCCTTCATCACCATGCTCACCAGCGCGGTGGCGGCCATGATCGGCGGCACGCTGGGAGCCAAGCACGACGAGAAGATGCACCGTCCGCGCCGCACCAGCGGCGCCTCGGCCATGTTCTAGGCCTCAGCGCTTCAGCAACACCACGGCGAACAGCCGCCCCGCGTCGGTCCAGACCCGGTCCTGCCGCCAACCGGCGCGGGCGGCGAGTCCGGAAAACCCCTCCACCGTGAACTTGTGCGAGTTCTCCGTATGGAGGGTCTCGCCTTTCTCGAACCGGTAGACGTGACCATCCACCCGCACCGTCTGCGGGCGGAGGCTTTCCAGGTGCATCTCGATGCGGCGCCCCGCCGGGTTCCAGACCGCCCGGTGGGCGAACCCCTCCAGGTCGAAATCGGCGCCCAGTTCCCGATTGGCGCGGGCCAGCAGGTTGCGGTTGAACTCCGCCGTGACGCCCTGGGCGTCGTCATAGGCCGCCAGCAGCACCGGCTCGGGTTTCACCAGATCGATCCCCACCAGCAGATAGGCCCCCGCGCCCAACAGGGAGGCGGCGGACCGGAGGAAGTCCACGGCGCCCTCCTCTGTGAAGTTGCCGATCGTGGAGCCGGGGAAGCAGCCCGTGCGGGGCTTCCGGACGGCCGCTTCGGGCAGGTGCAGACCCGCGGTGAAATCGCCCGCGAGGGGCTCCACCCGCAGGTGGGGGTAGTCCCGCCGGATCTCGGCCGCGGCGGCCTGCAGCCGCTCCAGGCTGATGTCGACGGGAACATAGACGGCAAGCTGGGGCGCGGCGTCCAGAACGATGCGCGTCTTCACGCTGGCGCCGCTGCCGAACTCGACCAGGGCTGCGCCCGGATCGATCTCCGCGGCGATGTCCGGGGCCGCCTCCCGCAGGATCGCGAGTTCGGTGCGCGTCGGATAATATTCCGGCAACTCCGTGATCGCCTCGAAGAGGCGCGAGCCTTCCTCGTCGTAGAGCCACTTGCTGGACAAGGTCTTCTGCGTCTTTGCGAGCCCCTCGACCACTTCGGCCAGAAAGGCGTCGCGCTGCTGATGACTGCTGTCCAGGCGGATCACCCGGGGTTCGGCGTCCCAGGCCAGGCGCACGCCGGTGAACTGCCAGCGATGCCAGGGCTGGAAGAAGTTGCGATAGGTCGGCCGGATATGGCGTGCGGGCGTCAGGCATGACCCCCCACGCAGCACCGCCTGGCTGACCATGAACTTGCCGTTGTACTCGCCGACCGCGCCCGCGGCGGGCTTGAAGCCGGGGTAAGGCGCATAAGCGCTGCCCGTCCATTCCCAGACATCGCCGAACATCTGGCGCAGCGCCCCGTTCGCCCCCCCCGCGGCGGCCGGCTCGAGCCAGCCCTCGTCCCGCAGATTGCCCTCGACGGAAACGTCCGCGGCCGCATGCTCCCATTCGGCTTCGGTCGGCAAGCGCGCGCCCGCCCAGCGCGCATAGGCGTCGGCTTCGTAAAGGCTGACGTGGGCCACGGGCGCATGAAGGTTCAAGGGCCGCAACCCGCCGAGGGTCATCACGAACCAGGCGTCGTCCATCGCCTCCCAGTAGAGTGGAGCCTTCCAGCCTTCCGCCTGCACGCGGGCCCAGCCGTCCGCCAGCCACAGCTCGGCGCGGCCGTAGCCGCCCGCGTCCATGAACTGGAGCCACTCGGCGTTGGTGACCAGGCGATCGGCGAGGCGGAACGGCTGGAGGAAGACCCGGTGGCGCGGCCCCTCGTTGTCGAAACCGAAGCCCCCGGCCTCCGCGTCCCGTCCGATCTCGACCAGACCGCCCTCGAAGGCCAGCTTGCCCATCTCCCCGGGACTGCGCGACGGCGGAAGGGGCAGGTCGGCATAGGCGGGACGGCGCGGCGTCTGAGCGAACAGGTGCAGCACGTCCGTCAGGATGAGCTCGCCGTGCTGCTCTTCGTGGGCCAGGCCGACCTCGATGATGGACTCCACACGCCCCTGCGCCCGCGCTCCGAGCGCCAGCACGGCGGTGTCCACATGGCGGCGATAGGCCAGCACCTCCTCAAGGCTCGGGCGGGTCACCAGCCCACGCGCGCCCCGTTCGCGGCGCTCGCCCAGCGCCTCGTAGTAGGAGTTAAAGAGGAACTGCAGCTCTTCGCTGTAGGCCGTGTAGCCGGGCGCGTGGGGCAGGAGGACGAAGGTTTCGAAGAACCAGCTGGTGTGCGCCAGATGCCACTTGGCCGGGCTGGCGTCCGGCATGGACTGAACGACCTGATCCTCGGCGGACAGCGGAGCCGTCAGACGCAGGGTCTCCGCACGGACGGCCGCGAAGCGGTCCAGGATCGATTCCGCGCCGACGGCCGGAGCGGGTCGGGAACGCTTGGAGGCGGCGGGCTTGTCCATGGAGTCTATGTGGGCCTTTGCAGCGAAGGTCGCAGCGGCGACATAGCATTTCTTGCAGCACGGTACGCTCCGCCGGACCAAGCCTGGAGGCGACCGCAGGAGTTCCGCCCCGGAACGCTTGGGGGGAGCCGGCGTTACCTGCACGGTCCAGCCCAGCGCGTCACGGCCGTCCCTCAGGACGACTCCCTTATCCGGGAGGCGGCGCCGTGCGCCTGGGTTGAGGCGGGGAAGCGGGGCGCGCGCGCGTGACGGTGGCCGACGGTGCGATGAACTGGCGGGACGAGGTGATCGCCCAGATCCCGGCCTTGCGCGCCTTCGCCTGGAGCCTGTCGCGCAACGGCGCCGACGCCGACGACCTGGTCCAGGACACCCTCACCAAGGCGTGGACGCACCGCAGCAAGTTCGAACCCGGGACGAACCTGCGCGCCTGGCTCTTCACCATCCTCAGAAACACCTATTACACCGCCGTGACGCGGCGCCGGCGGGAGGTCGCCGACGAGGACGGCAAGCACGCCGCAACCCTGACCACCCCGGCCACACAGGACTGGAGCGTCGCCATGCGGGCGCTGCAAACCGCCATGCACAAGCTGCCCGACGAGCATCGGGAGGCGCTGATCCTCGTTGGGGCGGCGGGCCTGAGCTATGAGGAGGCCGCGGAGATTTGCGACTGTGCGCTGGGCACCATCAAGAGCCGGGTGAACCGGGCCCGCACGCGCCTGCTCAAGATCATGGAAGCGGACTCGGCGATGGACACCCTGGTGGCGGAGCTGGACGGCCCCGCAGCCTCCGCCGGCGGGGATTAGGTCTTCTCAGCGCCGTTCAGTTGATCCAGGTGCCGGAGCAAGGCCTCCGGAACGGGCTGCGCCGTCAGGGCGTCGAACCAGGCCCTGAGCAGGACATCCATCTGCGCATCGACGGGCGTCGACGTCCGGCCTGCAGGCACGGCGGGGATGGGCGTGGGCGACATCTTCTATGTCCAGCTGACGGCTCGTTGCAACAAACCACGGCGGGCTGAACAGCCGCTTAACCTTGCGCCTGCCCCGGCCGGCCAAGGGGAACAAGCCGGGCGGGCGTCGCGTTCGATCCGGAGCGAAGCGGGAGTCCGGCGGCGATGAACGACAACGTCACGAGCGGCAATCCGCTCATCTCTGCGGCCAAGGTGCAAGGCACGGCCGTGTACGACACCGAGGGCGGACGGCTCGGACAGGTGGAGGACATCATGCTGCACAAGGTGAGCGGCGAGGTCGCCTACGCCGTTCTGTCCTTTGGGGGCGTGCTCGGGATCGGCGAGCGGTTCACCCCCCTGCCCTGGTCGGTGCTGACCTATGACCCGGACCGCGGCGGCTATGTCGTGCCCTTGGCCAAGGAGCGGCTGCAGAACGCTCCCCACTACGACCGCGCCGAGCTCACCAACGACGACAACGGCTGGGGCGCGCGGGTCAATGACTTTTACCAGGTCACGCCCTCCTGGGCTTGATCGTCTTCCTCAAACCGTAAGGAGAGAGCTCCATGTCTGATCGCGACACCCCCCACCGCGGCTGGTCCAACGACGAGGGCCGCAACCAGGGCCTGCAGGACCGGACGCAACGCACGGACCAGCTGAATCGGGAGGCCAACAACGCACAGTTCGCCCAGAGTGGAAGCACCGGCCGAGACTATGGTCGGGGCGGCGCCCAGGGCTACGGCCAGGGCGGGGGCGGCTACGGGCAGCAGGGCGGCCAGGACCTGGTGCGCGGCCAGAACTCATACGCGCCGGGCGCGGAGATCTGGCAGGACGGTTCGAACTACAACCCGACCGGCTACCACCAGCAACAAGGGGGATCTGGCGGCGGCTACGCCCAGCAAGGCGGCGGGCAGCAGGGCTACGGCCAGCAGGGCTTCGGAGCCGGTTCGGGCAGCGGCAACTACGGAACGGGCGGGTTCGGCCAGCAGGGCCAGGGCTCCCAGGCGGCGGACTATGGCCGCCAAGGCCAAGGCGGTCAGCACTACAGCGGTGAGAATTTCGGAGCCCAGCCCCGCGAGGCCGGCCCGGCCGGCTACGGCGGTCAGGGCGGCGGCACCTATGGACTACGGGACTACTCCGACGCAGCCCGGCGCTCCACCTACCGTCAGGACCAGAACTACGGCGGGGGCGCCTGGACGCAGAGCGGCTATCAGGGCGGCTCGCAGGCGGGGCGCCAGAGCGGCGGGTTCCAGGGCGGCGGCTACCAGAGCGGGTCGCAGGCCGGCGGACAGAGCAGCGGCTACCAGGGCCAGCAGGGCCATGAGGACCACGACCCTGACTATCTGAGCTGGCGCGACAACCAGCTGTCCTCCTACGACCGGGACTATTCCGCCTGGCGTGAGGAGCAGCGCCGCAAGCACGACGAGGAGTACGGCCGCTGGCGCAACGAGAAGAAGGAGCACTTCGGCCAGCGCTTCCACGAATGGCGCAGCAAGGCCGCGCAGGTCGTGGGCGGCGCGGCGGCCGCGGTGGGCCTGGGCGGAGGTTCCGACGACAAGGGAGACGAGCGGACGGCCGGCCAGGCTCAGCAACAGACGGGCGCCGACTCCAACCCGCTGAGCGTGGGCGACAATCCCAATATCGTGGATGTGGCGGACGGCGGCTCCGGCGATCGGGACCCGTCCAACAACTGACATCGGCCCCGCCCGGCGCGGCTCTTCCGCGCCGGGCGCTTTCTTGACCGCCGGCCCGGAGCCATGCAAACGGGGTCCGCCGGAGACGTGGCCGAGTGGCTGAAGGCAACGGTTTGCTAAATCGTCATACCCGAAAGGGTATCGAGGGTTCGAATCCCTCCGTCTCCGCCACCCCCTCGACGCTCAGGGCCGGGGCAGGTCCCCGCGGCCCCGTCGCGTTTACTTGACGAGACCTCCATGGCTGCTCAACGGAGCGCTACTCCGAACCGGAGTGAGCCTGCACAGGCGCCGCGTCCGGATCAGAAGCGCTTCGCGACTTGGGCGTAGACGAACCGGCCAAGAGGGTTATGCAGCCCGCCGAGGAAGCCGAAGTTGTTCGCGGCCAGGGGCGGCTCCTCGTCCATGATGTTCCGGGCGCCGACCCGAAGGCTTGAGTCCGCCAGAATCCCAGTCTCGAACTCCCGCTGCACATAGAGGCTGGCGGTCGTCCAGCTCTCAATCTCAAACGGCTCGCCGGTGGCCAGGGTGATGCCACGGTCGAAGACCGACCCGATGTGACTGATGAACAGCCCCGTGCGCCAGGAGCCGTAGGTCCAGGTCAGGTTGGCCGAGGCGCGCCACTCCGGATTGGCCTCGTCTCCGATCAGGTCGCCAGCGCCCGGCACATTCAAGGTGGAGCTGATTTCGCCCGCGGCGATGGCCGCGATCAGCACCTTGGCGTCAGCCGAGGGCTGCTGCTCCAAAGTCAACAGTTTGGCCGCGTTGAGCTTGACATCGAAGTCGCCGAGCCGTGTGTTGTTGACACTGTAGAGAAGACCGAAGTCGAGCCCTTCGGACGTTCGGAGCCGGAGGTTGGTGTAGTTGTCTGTGATGAACTGGACGTCGCCGACCGGCGCGATGCCTGGAACGGTTGCGGCGATGTCTTCCGGTGAGGGTGCGAAACGCACGACGTTGGGGTTGGACGAGCCGCGCAGGCGCAGCAGGTAGTCCAGCTGCAGCTGGGCCAAGTCCCCGAAAATCCCGATCACCCCTTCCTGCTCGATCTCCCAATAATCTACGGTGACGACCAGTTCGCCGAAGCGACGCGGGATGAAGCTCGACTCCAGGATCACGCCGGCGGAGATGTTGACGGCGTCCTCCGGCTCGAGGTTCTGGTTGCCGGAACGGAGGCTGGTGGCGCTGAAGCTTTGGCCGCAGCGGCTGAAGCTGGTGATCCGCCGCGCGCGCAGGTCCTGCTCGCAGCGGATGAAGTCGGTGCGCGTGTTGGAGACCTGGGCGCCCTCGCTATAGAACTGGGGCAGGTTCGGCGCCCGAAAGCTCTCGGAATAGGAGCCGCGGAAGGAAAGCCAGTCCGCAACCTCCCATGAACCGGCGATCTTGGGCGCCAGCACGTTGCCGAAGTCCGAATAGTACTCGTTGCGCGCCGCCAACTGCAGGCTCACCTCCTGTACGAGCGGGATGTTCATCTCGCGTGAGACCACCGGGACTGCGAATTCGATAAACGCCGAATAGATGCTGCGGTCCGCCTTGACGTCCGGGGCGGGGCTGGCGCCGAGGATGTCGCTGCCGTTTACCGCGCCGGTGACGATGTCGGTGAAGGTGATGGTTCCGTCCGAGCGCGGGTCGCGGTCGTCTTCATAGGTTTCGCGGCGAGCCTCGACGCCTACCGCCATTCCGACCTCCCCACCGGGAAGGGTGAACAGGTCCGGGCGCGTGAATTTCAGGTCCGCCAGGGCCAGCGAGGTGTGGCTGATGCGGAAGACGTCGACCAGGAAGGACTGGATCGCCGCCGCGTTGCTAGGGGAGGTGTCTGGACCGGAGAAGTTGACCAAGTCGCCGCCGTTGAAGGGATTGTAGGCGTCCGGCGTGGAGCGCGCGAGCGCCTGCTGGAAGAGGGTGTTGCTGATGGTGTTCTGGGTCTTGTCCTCCGTGTCCGCCTCGGAATAAGCGAGGGCGCCCTCCCAGTCGAAGCCCCGCACCCGCCCACGCAGGCCGGCTAGTAGGCGGTAGGAGTTGTCCGTGACGATGTAGGTGCGTGGGCCTGCGTCCACCGGGCGATACTGACGCAGGATCAGGTCAAGCCCTTGGGTCGGAACCGCGGCGGGGCTGAGCCCCGGAAGCCGGTTGGGATTGGGCGCGCCGTTCAAGATGGTCGGGCCGAACGGATTGTAGAAATTTCCGGCCGGTATCGCGATCCGGCCGCTGCCCAGAAGGGCGGACTGTTCGCGCTGGCCCGTGAAGACCGAGTGGTAATACCCCGCCTCTGCGAATAGCTGAACTCCTTGGCGTAAGTCTCGCTCGAGGGCGCCGAAGAGGTTGGTGCGTTCCACGTCCCCTCGGATGGTCCGGTCCGGGTTCTCGTCATAACGCAAGGCACGCGAAGCCGCGGTGTTCTGGAGGCCGCTGCGAATGCAGATGCCGCTGGAGAGAACCGCGCTGGTGCAGCCCGCTAGGGTGTTGGCCGGCGGCTGGATATGAAATTGCCCGGCGCTGTTGGTCAGGGCGGTGGTCCCTTGGCGCACCAGCCGCGGCCTGACCATGTCGAACACGGCGAAGGGGCTGGAAGTGGATCGGAGGTCGAACGCGGGGAAGCCCTCGAAGGGCGTTCCGACCACCCGCGGGCGCTGATCCTCGCTGGCGCTGAAGTCGCGATCAGTAGCGAACAGCGGGTCCCTCTTGGTGTAGCTTCCAAAGGCGGTAAGACGCGTGCCGTCTGTCAGCCGCGTGCCCGCTTTGAAGTTGAAGGAAGCTTCCCCGGCGTTTTCGGCGGCTCCATACAGGGCCTCCAGCCGCAGCCCCTCGTAGCTCGTATCGAGCACGTTGTTGACCACGCCCGCCACAGCATCTGCGCCGTAGATGGCGCCGGCCCCGTCCCGCAAAACCTCGATCCGCCGGATCGCCGAAACCGGGATTGCGTTCACGTTGGCGGTCTGCACGGGGACGAAGTTCTCGGTCTGGGTGCCCGGATGGGGCACCACGCGCCGACCGTTCAGTAGGACCAGCGTGTTCCCCGTCCCGAGGCTGCGAAGGTTGATGGAGGCCACGTCGCCGCGGGCGTCGTTCAGATTGCCCACTGTGCGGGCCTCCTGGAAGTTCACGTCTCCCGCCTGAGGTATGGAGCGAAACAGTTCGTCGGCCGAAACCGCACCCGTCGCGGCCACATCGGTCTGGTCAACTACGGTGACCGGCAGCGCGCCCGTGACTTTCGAGCCGAGGATCCGGGAGCCGACGACCACGACTTCGTCGACTGCGTTCGCCTCCTCCCCGGAGCCGGTGGCGGGTTGTTGACCGGGGTCGGCGGTTGTGGACGAGCCTGGCAGGACCGCAGGGCCCTGCGTTTGCGGGATCGCCAGATCCTCGGTCGTTCGCGGTGGTTCCTGAGCGGCGGCCGCCCCGCAGACCACAACAGCCGAGACACCGCCCAGCAAGCAAGCGCGCAGGCCTCTCGAAAACTCCACAACCATGACATCCCCTCAGATCATGTTGTTCGGCCGGGCGCTGGACACCGGCCGCATCTTGCCGTCGTTCTTACACTCACCCTTGCTTCGCCAAGCAGCAAGCCTTTGACACTGTGAGGCTGCTCATAACCTGTGGCTATGGAGCCCCAGAGCCCCATTGGTGCGGCCCCGAGCCAAACAAAGCGAGCGGGAGGGCGCCTGGGCAAGCGATAACGACCTCCCGGTGGTGGTGATCGGCCACCAATCCTACCCACCGACCCACGGCTGGACATGATCTGCACGATCCCAACCTCACTTGCGACCCGTCGATCGCGACGGCGGCGGCGCGCTGGGAAGGAGAGATCCACGTTGACGTGTACAAGAGCGCCAAAGATACCTAGGCGGCACGCATGCAGCCCGTCCACCTCGGCTTTCCTGTTCACGACCTTCCCGCCACTAGGAGCTCCTTCGTCGACGTCTTGGGGGCGAAGGTCGGCTGCGGGAGCGACCGCTGGTCGACTTCCACTTCTCGGCGAGGCGGTGACCGCACATCTGGATCCCACGGTGAGACCGGCCAGCGCCTATCCTGTGGACGCCAGGCGCCCACCGACTTGGGCGTGGTGCTGGACCGATCGCCAACGGGATTGAATCCAAGTCCTTCAAGGACGTGGGGCGGCTGTTCGCCACCTGAGCGGCGCCCGAGGAGTTGCAAATGCACCGCCGCCTGATCGCCGCCACCGCATCGTTCCTTCTCGCCTGGGCGCCGCTGGCGCCGCTCGCGCAGGAGACGCCGGCCTTCAGTAGGCCGAGTCAGCGCGGCCTGCTCGAATATCCGAGCATCCACCATCCGGTGGTGGGCGACGCCGGCATGGTCGCTAGCCAGAACGAGTTGGCCAGCGAAGTGGGCGCGGCGGTGCTGCGCCGCGGCGGCAACGCCGTGGATGCGGCGGTCGCCATGGGCTTCGCCCTGGCCGTGACCCTTCCGCGGGCGGGCAACATCGGCGGCGACGGGTTTATGGTGCTGCACATGGCCGTCCCGCAGCGGACCACCGCCATCGATTACCGCTCGGTCGCACCCGCTGCCGCAATCCCGGAGATGTTCCTCGACTCAGCGGGCAAGGAGAACGACGCCGTCTCCTCCGTCGGCTACCGCGCCGCGGCGGTGCCCGGCACCGTCGCCGGCCTTTGGCTTGCCCACAGCAAATACGGCAAGCGTCCCTGGGCGGAGCTGGTTCAGCCGGCGATCGACCTGGCCGACAAGGGGGTGGCGCTGAGCCATGACGAGGCCTTCGTCTTCACCTGGGGCCGCGAACGGCTGTCGGCGAGCGGCCAGGCCAAGCGCACCTTCTACAAGGCCGACGGCGCACTCTACCGTGTCAGGGAGGTGCTGCGGCAGCCGGAACTCGCCTGGACGCTGCGCCAGATCGCCCGCCGCGGCGCTGACGGGTTCTACAAGGGCGACGTCGCCCGCCGCATCTCTGATGACATGAAGGCCCACGGAGGCCTGATCTCGGTTTCAGACCTGGCCGCTTACCGCGCCGTCGAGCACGCGCCGTTGGTCGGCAGCTACCGCGGCCTCACGGTCTACACCCCGCCTCCGGCCAGCGCCGGCGGCGCGACGCTTCTCAACATGCTGAACATACTCGAGGGTTTCGACCTCAAGGCGATGGGCTTGGGCTCGGCGCAGTCGCTGCACGTGATGGCCGAAGCCATGAAGCTCGGCTACGCTGATCGGTCCCGCATCTTGGGCGACACCGACTTCGTGAAAGTCCCGCTGAAAGGCTTCACCTCTAAGGCCTATGCGGCCGAGCGGGCCAGAGCCATCTCGACAGAGCGCGCGCGCAACACCGTCGAGGCGATGGGGCCCGGAGACCCGTGGCGCTATGAAAGCCCGTCCACCACGCACTATTCGGTCGTCGACGCCCAGGGCAACGTCGTCAGCAACACCTACACCCTGGGCTCCGATTTCGGCTCGGGCGTGTCGGTCGCCGGGGCGGGTTTCCTGCTCAATAATCAGATGAACAACTACGCCCACACCGAGGCGGCGGCGGCCAAGGCCGAGGGCAAGCCGGAGCCGCTGAACGCGATGGCGCCCGGCAAACGGATGCTGTCCACCATGACCCCGACCCTGGTGTTCAAGAACGGCAAGCCCTGGCTGGTGACGGGCACCCCGGGCGGCAGCACCATCATCGACACAGTGCTCCAGGTCATCGTCAATGTGGTCGATCACGGGCTCAACGTGGCCGAGGCCGTCCACCAGCCGCGCATCTTCCAGGGTGCGGCGCCCGGCGCCTTGCATGTGGAGCCGAACTTCAACCCGGACACAATCGCACTGCTCAGGGCCAAGGGTCACAGGCTTGCGCCCCATGAAACGATGGGCAGCGCCCAGTCCATCCTGCTTGAGAACGGCCGGGTTTACGGCGCCTCCGACCCCCGCCGTCCCGGTGCGACAGCGGTGGCGCAGTAGGGCATTGTCAGACCGGCCCGCGAGCTGGACCTCCTGGTCGCCGGCCGTGGCGCGCCAGCTCTGATCGTGAGCGACAACGGCACGGAGATGACGTCCCGGGCCATGCTCCAATGGGCGAACCGCACGGGTGTCGGCTGGCGTTACATCGACCCCGGCAAGCCCCAGCAGAACGGGTTTGTCGAAAGCTTCAACGGCAAGCTGCGCGACGAGCGCCTGAACGAGGAGGTCTTCGCCACCCTGGCCGAGGCGCGGGTGGTGATCGAACTCTGGCGCCGGGATTACAACCAGGTCCGCCCACACTCCGCGCTCGGCGGGCTCACCCCGGAAACGGTGCGTCTGAACCGCGCGATGAAGATCAGCTATGAAGGCCCCGGACTCCCCCTATGACGGAGGGACCCGAGGGGGGCAGGTCAGCGGGCCGAACTTGATCGTCCAGCAGCGGACCGTCTCATAGCTGACCTCCATCCCACGCTGGGCGAGCAGCTCCTCCACGTCCCGGAAGCTCAGGGTGAAGCGGAAGTAGAGCCAAACCGCATGCCGGACACCTCCGGCGGAAACCGATGACGCTTGTAGGAGATCGGCTGCATCTACCCTCCCCGCTCAGGCCCATCCCGGACTGAGCGGAGACAAGTTAGCGTTAGCCTGACAGCAGCGCCACCCACTTTCGGACCGTGCCTCTAGGTCACAGCGGGTGCTCTAACCCGTGACAGCGTCGGCCTTTTCCGGCCGCCAACCCTCACACACAGTCCCGAACAGCCCTTCTCTGGGGGTCCTGTCATGTAAACGCGCGGCGAGCTCAGAGACCCCTGCCCCGCGCTGATGAGCCCGCCGCGGTGGCTTCCCCCCACGCTCGGTGAGCCTCAGCCCTGAACCGGCGGAGGGTGGGTCTGCGGATCAGGTGAGGCTGGGTGTCGAAGGTGTTGTAGACGGTTGCGTGGGTGGAGAGGAATCTCTGGGCTGAGCCCTGCGACTTGAACCTCTGCATCTTCCGCTCTCGTCCTCGGTCGGCAGGTGCGAGTTTTCGGCTCGGTTGTTGGCCCGCATCCCACCTGGCCGGTGTCGCGCCGTCAGCCCGAAATCCCGGATCCCAGCTCTGTAGGAGGCGAGCTTTGTCGGTGACGATGGTCTCAGGCCGAATCCCCTGGTTCCGCAGCAGCTTGCGCAGGAGCTTCAGGGCGGCCACCTTGTTCCGGCGCTACTGAACCAGCATGTCCAGCACCTCGCCTTCATCATCGACGGCGCGCCACAGCCACATGCACTGGCCGCCGATCTTCACGACCATCTCGTCCAGGCGCCAGCGACCGGTCGGGCCTGGACGTCCTCGTCTCAGATTGCGCGCGATCAGCGGGCCGAACTGGATCGTCCAGCAGCGGACCGTCTCATAGCTGACCTCGATCCACGCTGGGCAGGAGCTCCTCCACATCACGGAAGCTCAGGGTGAAGCGGAAGTAGAGCCACACCGCATGGCGGATCACCTCCGGCGGGAACCGGTGACGCTTGTAGGAGATCGGCTTCACGCGTCTTCGCCCCCGTCGAGCCGACCAGGCGCGGAGACAAGTTAGGGTTAGACTGACAGCACCCTCCATGCTGCCCCCCAGGTGCGAGGCAGGCAGTGCGAAGCCAGCGAGAGATCAGATTGCTCTGACAACGCCCTCAAACCAGCATAGCCGAGCCGAACCCACCGCCCAGTCTTACTTGACCTGCTTACCGTGCTTGATAACGAGGTCCACACGCTGAAGCAGCGTGATGTGCTTCAGCACGTCGCCTTGGACGGCGATGATGTCCGCATACTTGCCTTCGGCGATAGTGCCGTAATCCCGCTCAGCTTTCATCGCTACTGCGGGCCAGTAGGTGGCAGCGCGGATTGCATCCATCGGAGGCACTCCGAGTTGGTTCACCCAGACATCAAGCTCGTTCCATGTGCTGCCACTGTGAAACTTCATCGGAATGCCTGAGTCGGTACCGATCAGAAGCAGGGCCCCGCTCTCGCGGAGCTGTTGGAACTTGCGTTTGAGCGTCGGCCAGCGCTGGGGCGTCTGCTGGAAGTAGCTGATGCGTTCCGGGTGGGCGAGCGATTGGCGTATGTCGGCGATGATCGCCGGCGGGAGGCCTTCGTGCCATGCCGTTCCGTCGATGAACTCGTGGTTCCTCACCGTGTGCGGGAAGTTGTACAGCCCCTCAATCGTAGGCGTCCAGAAAATCGGACCCGCGGACATGTTTGCGGTGCGCTCCTTGAGCGCAGCCATGACATCCTCAGGATACTCGGGAGCGGCGCCGAGGCCGGTATGTTCGAAGCCGTCGACGCCAGCCTTGAGCGCGCGGCGGATTTCTTCCGGCCGATGCGCGTGGGCGATGACCGGCTTGCCGTGCTTGTGCGCCTCGTCGACGATGGCGTCGATCTCCGCCTCGCTCATCTGGTCCTGGTCAATGAGCTTGATCACGTCCACGCCAGCCAGCGCGATGCGACGCACCTTGGCGCGAGCGTCGGCCGGTGAGTCCACACCCCAGCGAAAGGCCTCGGTGCCAGGGTAAGGCTTCTTCTGAATGAATGGTCCAGAGACGAACAATGTCGGACCCGGTATGCGCCCGCTCCGGATGGCCTCGCGGACAGCAATGCTGTCTTCCAGCGGCGCACCGAGATCGCGCGCGCCGGTGACGCCCGCCAGCAGAAGCTGCTTTGCGGAGGCCGGCATGATCACGTCGCGTAGCTGGCCGAGATAGGTCCGGTCCCAATGGCCGTAGTCCGCATGTCCGTTGATCATCAGATGAACATGCATGTCCCAGAGACCCGGAAGGACCGTCATGCCTTCGGTCGAAATCCGCTTCGCGTCAGCGGGGATGGCGAGCGTGCCCACGGTCCCGACGGCGGTGATCCGCTCGCCATCGATAAGGATTACGCTGTTGCGGAGCGGCTCACGAAGCGTTCCGTCGACCAGAGTGCCGCCAACCAGCGCGGTGCGTTCGGCGGAATGGGCCGCGTCCACTCCAAGGAGGATGGCAAGGACGATCAGAAGGGATCGAAGCACGAGGCCTCCCGGATGAGTTTCCGATAGCTAGCAAGACCGCCTCACAGCGGCAATCGCTCAGGTGTCGTTAGGTAAACGCGCCTCGGGCTCAGAGGCCTGCCCCAGTGCTGAAGTCAGGCGGTCGCGGTGGCCTCCGCCTACTCTGGCGCGCCTCAGCGCTGGAACGGCGGGGGTGGGTCTGCGGATCGGGTGAGGCTGTATGTTGAAGGTGTTGTAGACGGCTGCGCGGGTGGTGAGGAATCCCTGGGCTGAACCCTGCGACTTGAACCGCTGCATCTTTCGCTGCCGGGCACTGTCCGAGCTACTTTTGACTACGCCGGTACGTGGGGTCGACGTCTGCAGTCGCCGCAACGGCGCATCCGTGGCGAGGGTCCGCCGCTGCTAGCCGCCGCGCGATCGACGCTAGCGGAGCACCGTCGGACGTTCGGAGCGGCCAAGCTCGCGGACGACGCGCCGCCGTCGCAGCGGTTGCCGGTCGAGTTTCATGACCAGGATCGACCAGATCGGCGCCGTCAGACTAACTCAGCGCGCGCTAGTTCGAGCCTAGGTTCACGGGCCGTAGCTGCCTCCTCGCGCCCGCGTCGCCCTTTGCGATCACTTAGCCATGCCCTCCCGAACCGCCCGGAGTGAGCACAACGACCGCCCCGTAGATTGCTCTGAGAACGCCCGCGCATGAGGCGGGGCGCTAGCCCCGGGCTCATACCCGCCGTTGAGCAACCGTTCCGACACTTCAACTCCTCGCCCGAGCCCATCCGGACTCGTGCGATGATGTAAAGTGAAGGGGCCCGCTGTCGCTCCGGAATGTCGAGGACCTGCTGTCCGAGCTTGGCATCGACATCCGCCATGGGACGATGCGTTCTGGCGGAACCGCTTCGGTCCGATGTACGCCGAAAATCCGCAGAAGAGAGCTGATCGGATACAAGCGCACACCCGGTGAGCGCCTCGGCGCGTCAGTGCCGGCGGCCGACGATCATCCTCAGCGGGCCATATTCCTCGGCATGGACGGTGCCGCGATGGACGCAGACCTTGTCTCCGGGTCCGAAGCGGTGGACCGCCGACTTCTCCACTTCGGTCAGCCTGAACTCGCCCTCCAAGATGTAGAGGCAGACATCATAATCGTGCTGGTGCGGCTCGCTCATTCCCGAGGCATAATCCTTAGCCGCCGCTTCAAAGCCATCCCGGGCCATTTCCTCGATCATTTGATCTTCCGGAGTCCCCGGCTCGTGGGTTGTAGCGACGGACATGCGAACCTCGTGAAGTCGGAAGCGGCTCGGATGCGCCCGTGGCGATGGATGCGCAAGGCTCCTCCCGACGTACACGCCGTAGGAACGGGCGACCACGCTCTCCACCCGCGCGCCTAATCTGCATTCCCGTAAGTCACCCGAGGATGCGTGCGGGCGTAAGTGCACGAGCGGTTCGCATCTGACTCTCACCCTCGGGAGTTGTGGGAAGCACGCCGCCCACCATCAGAGCGCCCCCTTTTCCCTCAGGAACATTGGGACGAACTCGACCGCTTCAGTCAGGATCACTGGCGCGACATCGCCAGGGCCGCCCTAGCTTCCCGGCCCGCGAACCCGTCGAGCGGTCAGAGCCTCGATGACGAGGTCCGCGCAGCGGCTGCAAGCGCCTCCAGCGTGCGTTCAACATCGAAACGCGAGGTGTAGTGGGCGAGGCCCAGCCGGATCACCCCGTGCTGGTTGATCCCCAGTGTGTGTGCGGCCTCGTGTGCGTAGAAGCTGCCGGCCCACCCGAAGATGTTCTTGTCCGCGAGCTCAGCCACGACCTCCCGAGCGGACCGGTCCGGGAGGGTGAAGCTGAACGTCGCCACCCGGTCGGCCTGCTCGTTGTCGCCTCGCAGGCCATACAGCTGCAGGCCGGGGATCGTGGCCAGCCCGTCCAAGAACAACCGCGTCAGCTCAAGCTCGTAAGCCGACGCGGCGGCCCAGCCGCACCGCAGCCGGTCGCGAAGGGTGGCGCTCGGATCAGCTCCGCCGAACGCCTCACCCAGCCAAGCGATATGCTCAATGGCCGCCGTCGTGCCCGCCTGCGCCTCGAACGAGGGCGTGCCCGGCGAGAAGCGCCAAGGCATCTCGTCCGACGAGGGACGAACCTTAAGCGGCGTCAGCCGCGCCAGGAGCTCACGCCGGATATAAAGGGCGGCGGCATGGGGGCCGAAGAACTTGTAAGCGGAGCAGGCGAAAAGATCGCAGCCGAGGGCCTGCACATCGATGAGCATGTGCGGCGTCGACTGGACACCGTCGACCGCGGTGATCGCGCCGACCCGTTTCGCAGCCGTGATGATGGCCGCGACGTCGTTGATCGTTCCGAGCAGGTTGCTGGCATGGTTGCAGGCCACCAATCGGGTTCGTGGCCCGATGAGGTCGTCGAGGTCCTCGTATCTGTAGCGGAAGCTCTCGGTATCGAAGTCCAACCACTTGACCGTTACGCCCCGTTCCTCAGCGGCGATCAACCAGGGCGCAACGTTGGCGTCGTGATCCATGCGCGTGAGAACGATCTCGTCACCCGCCCTCCAGTCTCGCGAGAGGATGCGCGAGAAGCTGAAGAGCAGGGAGGTAGAGTTCAGCCCGAAAACGATCTCATCGGGGCCCGAGGCGCCGAGGAGGTCAGCCACCGCCGCGTGAGCCTGGGCGAGTAGGGCGTCTGCGGCCCGGGAGGTCCGGAACGCGCCGCCGGCGTTCGCTGCGGCTTCGACCATGGCCTGTTGCGTGGCGCTGATGACTCGACCGGCCACCTGGGTGCCGGCTGGAGCATCCAGGTAGGAACGCGGCAGCCCGCGGTCGTTCAACGCCAAGGCTGGAAAGGCCGCTCGGACAGCGTCGGCGTCCCAAGTGGTCGAGGTCAACCGCCCCCTCCCGCGCTGGACGTCCGGGCGGGCGTTCCTGTGGGTGCATGGGTCACCTGATTGGCCCCCTCGGGCTGGCGAGCTGGATCATCCGCGCAAAAGCATCGCCACCTTAACTGGCGGCCGGTCAAAGGGCTCCCTCCCCCGCAGCTTCAGGCCGCAGTTTTCACCCACCCCGCGGCTGCCTCGGCGCCGAAGCGCCGCAGGGTGGCCCGTTCATCAGGTGAGGCTGAAGATACGGTGTTGTAGACGACTGCGTGGGGGAGAGGAACTTCTGGGCTGAGCCTGGGGACTCGAACCCGTGCCGCCATCGATTGCTCTGACAACGCCCTTCAACCAGAAGCGTCACCCCACCAGCCGAGAGCCTGACAGCACCCACGCAGCGGCGATGCTCGTTGATCCGAGGCGCCCTGGCGGCCTACATCGATCCCAGCACTGGCCGAAGCGCCAGCATTTGGGAGCTTAGGACGATGCCGTCGTGGGATACCGCCACCGCCGCCGATCCCACACGCAAGCGCGCGCTGCATCGGCTGCCCCCGCTCCTCCTCCTCCTCCTGACAAGCTGCGCCTCGCTCGGCGCTCCCTCTCAGAGCGAGACCTCGGCGAACCAGGCGCGCAGGGTGACGATCACGCGCGATGATTGGGGCATCGCCCACGTGCGCGGCAGAACCGACGCCGACGCGGTGTTCGGCATGATCTACGCGCAAGCCGAAGACGACTTCAACCGCATCGAAACCAACTATCTGAACGCGCTCGGACGGCTGGCGGAAGCCGAGGGCGAGACAGCGATCTGGCGAGACCTGCGCGCCAAGCTCTATGTCCAGCCGGCGGATCTGAAGGCCCGCTATGCAGCTAGCCCCGACTGGCTGAAGCGCTTGATGGATGCCTGGGCGGGCGGACTGAATCACTACCTCGCCACCCATCCTCACGTGCAGCCGCGCGTGATCAGGCAGTTCGAGCCCTGGATGGCTCTGAGCTTCACAGAAGGAAGCATCGGCGGGGACATCGAACGCATCTCGTTGCCCGAGTTGGAGGCGTTCTATTCCGAGTCGGGTTCCGCACTGGCGGCCGCAGGCGAGGATCGCGAGCCCAGGGGATCAAACGGCTTCGCCATCGCCCCATCAAGGACCCGGGATGGGAAAGCGCTGCTGCTGATCAATCCGCATACGAGCTTCTTCTTCCGCTCCGAACTTCAGATGACGAGCGACGAGGGACTGAACGCCTACGGGGCCGCCACCTGGGGCCAGTTCTTCATCTACCAGGGATTCAATGAGCGCGTGGGCTGGATGCACACTTCGAGCGGCGTCGATGTGGTCGACGAGTTCCTCGAAACGGTGATCGAAAGGAACGGCCGCCTGTTCTATCGATACGGCGGCCAGGAACGGCCCGTCGCCGTCACCCAGGTCACGGTGGCCTATCGCCGCCCCGACGGATCGCTGGCGAACCGCACCTTTGACACCTACCGCACGCACCACGGCCCCATCGTGCGGGCCCAGGGCGGCAAGTGGGTCGCCTTCGCCATGATGAACAAGCCGGTCGAGGGGCTGCAGCAATCCTATCTCCGAACGAAGGCGCGCGATTATGCGTCTTTCATGGACGTGGCCGAGCTGAAGGCGAACTCATCCAACAACACCATCCTGGCCGACGCATCCGGCAACATCGCTTATCTGCATCCGCAGTTCATCCCCGTGCGGGATGATCGCTTCGACTACTCCAAACCGGTGGACGGCAGCGACCCGGCCACGGATTGGCGGGGGCTCCACAAGCTCACCCAGGCGCCGCACCTGCTCAATCCTCCCAATGGCTGGATACAGAACACCAACAACTGGCCGTACTCGGCTGCAGGAGCCTACAGCCCCAAGGCCCAGAACTTTCCCCGTTATATGGACACGTTCGGCGAGAACCCGCGCGGCGTCCATGCGCTGAGGGTGCTGAGCGGCCGGGCGGACTTCACCCTCGAGACGCTGAGGGACGCCGCCTACGATCCCTTCCTACCCGCTTTCGCGCAGCTGGTTCCTGGGCTGACGCAAGCTCATGCCCGGCTGGCCGCCTCCGATCCGTTGAAGGCGCGGCTCGCGGAGCCCGTCGCGCTGCTGAAGGGTTGGGACCACCGCTGGGGCGTCGACTCCGTGCCCACTTCGCTCGCGGTCTTCTGGGGAGAGGAGCTCCTGGCCCAGACACCGCAGAATGTCGCGCGCACGCCGCTGTCCGACTTCATAAACCACCTGGACCAGCTCAGCCCCGGGCGAAAGCTGCGAGCGCTGGACGCCGCGGTGAGCCGGCTCGACGACGACTTCGGCAGCTGGCGCACGCCTTGGGGCGAAATCAACCGTTTCCAGCGGCTGACGGGCGATCCGGTTCAGGCCTTTTCCGACTCGGCTCCGAGCATCCCGGTTGGTTTCACCTCCGGCGCCTGGGGATCGCTCGCCTCCTTCGGCGCGCGTCGCTATCCGGGAACCAAGCGCTTCTACGGAACGAGCGGCAACAGCTTCGTGGCCGTCGTCGAGTTCGGGCGGAGGGTGCGGGCGCGCGCCGTCACGGCAGGCGGCGAGAGCGGCGACCCGGCCTCTCCTCATTTCAATGACCAGGCGGAACGCTACGCAACCGGCGCCTTGCGCGACGTGTACTTCTATCCAGCCGAGATCTCAGCCCACGCCGACAGAACTTACCGGCCGGGCAGATAGGAGCTTGGAGAGCCTTGTCGAACTAACCCAGCGATAGCGAGTTCGCGCCCAGGTTCACGGCCGTAGCTGGCTGCTCAAAGCCCTCATCTGGCGCTCGCGACCCGTTGGCCCCCGCTTTGCTCGGCTGGGTCAGATACCAACGGGAGCTGTCCCATGTCCGGACACTTGAAGCGTCTTCTTCCTATTCTAGCGGGCGGGGCGCTTCTGGCGTTCGGCCCGGCGGCGTTCGCCGACTGCGAACCGGTTTGCAAGCCGGGCGCGCACAAACCGCAGCCGCCGAAACCCAAGCCTCCGATGCCCAAGCCGCAGCAACCGACGCCGCCGGCGAACAATTTCAACGTCAACGTCAATGTTCACGCCAACGCCACGGCCATCTCGACCGCGAACGCCACCGCCAACGCCGCCTCCAATGGCGGGTCGGACGGGGACACCTTCTTCTTCGGCGGCGGCGGCTCCAACATCATCGCCACCCCGGGTTTCCCCGTGATCCAGCGCTTGAACGTGCAGGGCGACACCGTCCGAACCGCGATCAAGGAAAAGCGCACCGTGCATAAGCAGGTCGTGGTTCAGGCCTTCTGCCTTGACGACCGCAGCGTCCCGCACCCCGCCTCGCGGCTGAACCCCGATGTGGAGATCGGCGAAACCTTCAAGGGCGAGCTGTTCCGCTGCATCGCCGGCACCCGCCTGCAGGCCACCTACGCCGACTACATGGGCAGGGTGGGCTTCGACGGCGGCCAGACCATGGATTGCGCCAAGGGCCAGGCCCTCTACCTCGAGGGCGGCGCGCTTAGCTGCCGCCAGCAGACCGCCCAGCGCAACTGCTTCGAGCGTTCCCTTCTGCGCCGTCACGGCGCCGGGGTGAAGATCTTCAAGATGACCAAGATCGAGGAGTACGCCTCCTTCAAGGAAGAAGTGATCGCCAGCCAGAGCGAGATCGCCCTGGACGGCGGCGTGGGCGGCTTCGTCCACTAAGACCCGCTCCCACCAGGAACGCCGGAGACTTGGATCCTCTCCGGGGTACAGGCGCATTCGGTTTCGTCCGTGCGGAGGCGAGTACGAATGGGCCAGGGTGTCGCGTTCCGCGGCGTCCAACGAAAGAGGCCCCGGCGTCGCCGTCGGGGCCTCTCTTCTTACGCTGGCAACCCACTCGCCGCTGGGACTTGGGCCTGACATGACGTCCGCCCGGGCTTAGGTCAGCACGCCTCCAAGAGACGCTCACCCCATCTTCCTGCGCCTAGTGGTGACCGCCACCGTGCCGCCCGCCGCCGTGGTAGGCACGACGACGACGCTCACGACGGTCGTCGTGTCGGGTCCGGAATGGTCTCGTGGAACTCGTCGGGACCGTGACGATCCTCGTTTCATGCCGCCTCCCGAGTGGGAAGTCGGCAGCGCGAAGCCAGCGAAAATCGGGTTGCTCTGACAACGCCCGTCCGCGCTCTCTTGAACCCGGCGCGCTCACTTGGCGCGCTTTCGTGGCCACAGACGCATGGCGGCGCTCAGCCCGGCGGACAGTCTAGGGCCGCTGGCGCGAAATGCGTCGGCTTGGTCACAGACTACTTTACGGCTGAGCACTGGAGGCGCCGCGTCGACCGCGGTTTGGGCTCGACGCTCGCCGGCCGCTGTCGCAATGTCACCGGCGGGAGAACGCTGATGACATCCTTGCGCTGTTGGGCCGCGACGCTGGCCGGAGCCGGTCTTCTCTTCGTTTCAACGGCCGTCACAGCCCAAAGCACGCAGGCCGACTCTGGCGCAGCCGGCGTCGCCTCGCCGAACTCGGCCGCCCGGGCCTTCGAGCAGTTGCTCGACGAGCACTGGCGCTGGTGGCTCCGCAACCACCCCGTTCAGGCGACGGGCCTCGGCGTGCGCGACTACGACGATCAGCTGGACGATCCCTCGCTCCAGGCCTCGGCTCGCGAAGCCAGCGAAGCGAAAGCTTTTCTCCAGCGGCTGGACCGCATCGTCGTCGCCGAACTCTCGCCGGCGGACCGCATCAACCACGGCGTCCTGCGCCGCACCTTGAGCAACCGGGTGGAGGGAGAAGGTTTCGCCCAACGCGCTCAGCTCTTCAGCAATCGGCGCGGCTGGCACCTGAGCACGGCGCAGCTCCACGAGATGCTGCCGCTGTTCACCAAGAGCGACTACGAGAGCTATCTCGCGCGTCTCGCGAAGTATCCTGAGTTCAACCAGGCCGCCATGGCGACCACCCGCGAGGCCATCCGGGCCGGCGCCGTGCACCCGTGCGCGGCCATGAGCGGGTTCGACGCTTCGATCCTCGTCTACGCACGGGGAGACCCAGAGGGGTCCTCGTTCTTCGAGCCGTTCCACACCAAGCCCTCCGCGATCTCGGACGCAGACTGGGCGGCGTTGAGGACGCGCGCCCTTCAACTGATCACGACGCAGATCCAGCCCGAGTATCGCCGGTTTCACGAGTTCTACACGAAGGAGTACGCGCCCAAATGTCGTCAGGGCGTCGGCGCCTCGGCCATGCCCGGCGGCCGCGAGTGGTACGCCTATCGCGTGCGGGTGATGACCACCACGGACATGACGCCCGACCAGATCCATCGCCTGGGCCTGAGCGAAGTGGCCCGCATCCGAGCGGAGATGGACGAGGCCGTCCGGCGCTCCGGCTTCAAAGGCGATCGCGCGGCCTACGTAGAACACCTCCGCACCGCCCCCCAGTATTATCCGAAGAGCGGCGAAGAGCTGCTGAACCTCGCGACGTTCTTGGCGAAGCGCATTGACGGCGAGATGCCGAAGCTGTTCGGGCGGCTGCCGCGGCTTCCCTATACGGTGAAGGCCGTGCCGCAGGCCGTGGCGGCGGGGACGACCACGGCGTACTATGAGCGAGGCGCCCCCGAGGCCGGTCGTGCGGGTGTCTACCGCGTCAATCTCAGCAAGCTCGACCAGCGCCCGCTTTTCGAGATGCCGGCGCTCACGGTCCACGAGGCGGTCCCCGGCCATCACCACCAGATCGCGCTGCAGCAGGAACTGGACCTGCCGCCGTTCCGCCGTCACGCCGCATCGTTCACAGCCTTCAGCGAAGGCTGGGGGCTCTACTCCGAGCGGCTCGGGATTGAGATGGGGCTCTACGACACGCCGGAGAAAGACTTCGGCCGTTTGAGCTACGAGATGTGGCGAGCAACCAGGCTGGTGGTGGACACCGGCTTGCACGACAAGGGTTGGACGCGCGAGCAGGCCATCCAGTTCATGCTCGAGAACACCGCGCTCAGCCGCGGCAACATAGAGGCGGAGGTGAACCGGTACATCGTCGATGCCGGTCAGGCGCTGGCTTACAAGATCGGCGAACTGAAGATCCGGGAGCTCCGCACCAAGGCGGAGAGGGAACTGGGCCCACGCTTCGATTTGCGCACCTTCCACGACGCGGTGCTGGAGAACGGCGCGGTGCCGCTGGACGTGCTCGAAACTCACGTGAACGGCTGGATCGCGCGCCGGAAGGTCACGGAGTAGCGCGCACGGCGACACTGTGAGAGCTACCCTTGGGCGGGCTCCCTGGGACTTGATCGCGCTCGAGCGCCCGCTTCATCCACGACTGTCCGGGAAGCGGCGTTCCGATCACCCGAAACTCGCTCAAAGTGGACTTGCCCCCCTGGTGTGCGTGTAAGCTCATCCTCATGATCCGCCCAACCGCCGCCCTTGGGGCCGCCGTCCTGCTGGCCGCGTGCGCCGCCACGCCCGACCCGCTCGCCGCGCCGGCCAAGCCCCCGGCGATCGCGACCGCCGCCGCCCTGGCCGAGGATCAGCGGCTGACCGCCTTGCTTGACCGCCACTTCGATGAGCGGGCGGCGCTCAATCCGCTGCAGCTGACGTCGCTGGGGCTGAAGGATCGGTATGGAGAGCTGGGCGACTATACGGCCGAAGGCGACCGGGCGGAGACGGCCCTGGTGGGACGGCAGTTGGCCGAGATGCGGGCGGGCTTCGACCCCGCGCGGCTGAGCCCTGCGGGGCGGGTCTCGTTCCGGATGGCCGAATACAATGGCGAGCAGGCGCTGCGGCTGGCCAGGTGGCGCGATCACGGCTTCCTGTTCTCCGACCAGGGGACGCCCGCGGGCGCCATCACGGTGTCCTTGATCAATAATCATCGTGTGGACACGGTGGCGGACGCGGAGGCCTATGTTTCCCGGCTGCGCGCCATGGAGCGCGCGGGGCGGGAGATCCGCGCCGATTTCGAGGCGCGGGCCGCCAAGGGGATCACGCCGCCCAGCTTCGTCTTCGAGCCGGCCCTGCTCGACATGCGCAAGTTGATCAGCGGCGCGCCTTATGAGGGCGGGCCCGACAGCGCGGCCTGGGCCGACTTCAAGAGCAAGATCGGCAAGCTGTCGGCTGACAAGGCTGCCAAGGCGCGACTGCTGGCCGCCGGTCGCGCCGCCCTGCTCGGGCCCTACCGGAATGGGGTGCAACAGATGATCGCCGCCGTGGAGGCGGTACGGCCGCGGGCGACCTCCACGGACGGGGTGTGGCGGCTGCCGGACGGCGAGGCCTACTACGCCGACCGGGTGCGGGCCTCGACCACCACCGAGCTGACGCCGGACGAGATCCACCGGATCGGCCTGGCGGAGGTGGCGCGCATTCGAGCGCGCATGGAGGCGGTCAAGCGCCGCGCGGGCTTTGAAGGGACGCTCGACGAATTCTTCGCCCATGTGGAGACGACGCCGCGGCTGAAATATCCGAACACCCCGGAAGGGCGGGAGCTGTATCTGAAGGAGGCGCGCGGCTTCGTGGCCCAGGCCATGGCGGCGGCGCCGCGGTTCTTTCACCGGCTGCCCAAGGCGCCGCTGGAGGTTCGCGCGGTCGAGCCCTGGCGGGAGTCGACGGCGTCTATCGCCTTTTACAGCCGGGGAACGCCCGACGGCTCACGCCCGGGCATCTATTACGCGAACCTGGCCGATATGAGCCAGGTGTCGCGCGCCCAGGTCGAGACCCGGAGCTATCACGAGGGCGCGCCCGGACACCACTTCCAGAACGCCTTCGCCCAGGAGCAGACGGGCCTGCCCAAGTTCCGACGGTTCGGCGGCTACGGCGCTTATGGCGAGGGCTGGGGGCTGTATTCGGAGAAGCTCGGCAAGGAGATGGGCTTCTTCCAGGACCCCTATTCCGAGTTCGGCGGGCTTTCGACCGAGCTGTGGCGCGCGGTCAGGCTGGTGGTCGATACGGGGCTGCACAGCAAGCGTTGGAGCCGGGAGCGCGCGGTGGCCTATCTCCGGGACAACAGCCTGCTCAGCGAACGCGACGTGAACCGCGAGATCAACCGCTACATCACCAATCCGGGTCAGGCGACCAGCTACAAGATCGGCGAACTGAAGATCAGCGAACTGCGTGGGAGGGCTGAACGCGAGCTGGGCCCCCGCTTCGACGTCCGCGACTTCCATGCCGTGGTGCTGGACAACGGCTCCATGCCTCTCGCCGTGCTGGAGCAGCAGGTCGAGGCCTATATCGCAGCGAAGAAGGGCTCAACGCTGCGCCCTTCCCTGCCCGGTCGCGCAGGCGCCGGTGGGGCCGGGAGGGCCCGCTCTAGACCACCCCTGCCGTAGCGCCCTGGCTCAGGTCGGGCTGACCCCCGCCTCCGCGAAGTTCTTGAGGCGTAGCACGGCTCAGCAGTGGCTGCGGGTAGCACGGTCGAAGCCGCGGCTGCAGCCAGCCCTCGCGCGCTCGCGAACGCGTCGGCCCGCACAGGGATTGACCGACCCTATCTGGAGGCGCGACCAGCCCTTCATCCAGATGCACCGGCTACAAGGGCCGCAGGACGCCCGGCGCGTGGTGGCCTATCGGGCCGATCAGGGCGTGACCTCCTGGCCCGATCTCTGGATGGAGCTTCGGCCGGTCTAGCGGGCGGGCGCCGCTTGGCGCGGCGTGGCCGGGGGCGGTTGGGGCATGGTCATGATCGAGCCGACCACCGCGATCGCTTCCCACAGGTTGCCGAGCCGCAGGTTTTCGTCCTCGGCATGCTGGTTATTGTCGTAGTTCCATAGCGCGACCGATACGCTCGGGGCGCCCAGGGTCTCGCTCAGGAGATAGAGCGGCAGACTCCCGCCCATGGTGGGCAGCACAACGGTCGCGCCCTGAGCGCGCACCGCCTGCACCACGTCACGCGCCAGGGGGTGTTCCAGCCTCGTGCGCTCGGCGTTGTAGCCGCCCCGCTTCACCACGCGCGCGAGCAGCGGGTTACGCTGACGTTCCTCCTCGCTCGGTTCGGCTTCGGTGACGTGGAAGCCCTGGCTGCGGATATGGGCGATCAGCTTCTCGTACTGCCGCTGCTGGTCGTTGCCCATCACCAGCCGCATGTCGACGGTCGCGGTCGCGGTGGTCGGGATGACATTGCGCGCCCTCTCACCGACGTCGGCGCTCCGCAGACCGTCGATGTTGAGCGACGGTTCCTGGATGAGCTCCACCAGCCGCTTGCCGCCGCCTTCGCCGCCGGCAAGTCCCAGCTCGGCCTTTAGTTGCGCGTCCGCGGCCGGGACCGCCTGGACGGCCTGCCGCTCGGCCGCACTCAGGGGGGTGACGTCGTCGTAAAAGCCCGCGATCGCGACACGCCCGGCAGCGTCCTTCATCGAAGCGAGCAAGCGGCTGAGCGACATCGCCGGGTTGGGCGCCCAGTTGCCGTAATGGCCGCTGTGGAGCGGCCGATTTGGGCCATAGACGGTTATGTCAGCCCCGGTGATCCCTCGCACGCCCAGCACCACCTGCTTGGCCCCGGACGGATGCGCAGGGCTGTCGAAGATCACCCATCCGTCGGAGGCGAGCAGCGCCTTGTTGCGCGACAGAATGCCCGCGAGGTGGGGCGAACCGGCCTCCTCCTCACCCTCAAAGAAGATCTTCACGTTGAAGGATGGTCTGCGGCCCTGCGCCCGCAGCCCATCCACCGCTGACAGGATGGCCATCACGCCGGCCTTGTCGTCGGCGGCGGCTCGTCCGTACAGCCGCCATTCCGGATCGATCGGTTCTCCCGGCCTGGGCAGTCGCAGCACCTCGCCCCCGCGGTCGAACCGGGCCGACCGCAAGGTGGGCTCGAACGGCTTGGAGGCGCGCCACTCCTCAGGCGCGACCGGCTGGCCGTCGTAGTGGGCGTAAAGGACGAGGGTCCGCCGCGCGCCGGGTACAAGCCATTCGCCGTACACGGCCGGTGGCACAGTCGGTCCGTCTCCCTCCAGCAAGCGGGGGTTCAACCCTCGCGTGCGCATCATCTGGACCAATTTGTCGGCGTTCCGACGGATGTTCGGCGTGTCGGACGCAACATTCGGGATCGAGAGCAACCCGACGTACTCGGACAGGATCGCAGCGCGGTTCGCCTCGACCCAATCGCGCACTTCGGCCCGGGCGGGCGAGCTTGCCAACAGGAGCGCCCAGAACAGCAGGAGACGTCTTTTCATCCTCGCCCTCTTGCCCGGCCAGCGGTGACCAACCGGACCGGAGATCATCGCCGAAGTCTCGCCTGTCGTGGCCATTGGCGTGCAGTCCCCGCCGTAGGAGCACGCCGGACTGCGAAGTAGATGACCCACGGCGCCGCGGGTCAAGAACCAGTCCTTTCAGGTAAACGCGCAGGTAGCCCTGGCAACGCCCTGCAACACCGCCCAATCAACGCCGACCGACAGCTCACCACCCCCAGTCGCGAGCGGAAGCGCGGCAGCCACCGTCCGGCCAGCCGCGCCAGCCACGACCCCGGACCACCTGGCCGGCCCGCCGGCCCGTGGGCTCGCCGTCGCTCAGGGTCAGGGCGCCGTTAACGAGCACATGGGAGACGCCGGTCGCAAACTGCTGCGGCTTCTCGAAGGTGGCGTTGTCCTTGATCGACGCCGGGTCGAAGACGACAACGTCTGCGAAGAAGCCGGGCTTCAGCGCGCCGCGGTCTTTCAGGCCCAAGTTGGAAGCTGGGAGCGAGGTCAGCCGGCGTACCGCGTCCTGCAGCGTCGTCGTCTTCTCTTCACGGACATATTTGCCCAGCAGGCGCGCGAAGTTGCCGTACGCCCTCGGGTGAGTGCTCGACTGCAGGAACACGCCCTCCGGCTCGCGCGCGCCCGCATCGGACCCGAAGCTCATCCAAGGCAGGGCCGTCTGACGTCGGACGTTGTCCTCGCTCATCGTGAAATAGATCACGTCCACGCGGGAGCCGTCCTCGGCGACGAGGTCAACGGCGGCCTCTTCCGGGCTCACGCCGCGCTCCTTGGCCACCTGCGCCAGGGTCCTGCCTACCAGCGGCTTCAGCCCGGCTGTTTTGAAACCGACCAGGAGAACGCCTTCCGGGCCCGCCTCCCGCAGCCGCCCCTGCTCGCGCATCTCCTTGATCACCCGGGCTCGGGTTTCCGGGGTCTTCAGCCGGGCGACCCAGGCCTCGAGACCGCCTTCCTGGACCCAAAGCGGCATCGAAGCGTCGAGCCCGGTCGAACTGGCCGGATACGTGTACATGTCGGCGGTGATCCTGAGTCCGGACCTGCGTGCATCCTCGACGCGCGCGATCACCTCATCCAGCTTGCCCCAGTTGCTGCGGCCCGACTGTTTCAGGTGGTAGATCTCGGCCGGCGCGCCGGAGGCCCGCGAGATTGCGATCAGCTCGTCGACGGCTTCGACCAGCCGGGTGCTCTCGTTACGGATGTGGCTAATGTAGATTCCGCCGCACATTGCCGCCTCGCCGGCCAGCGCGGTCAGCTCCGGCGTTTCCGCAAAGAAGGCGGGAGCGTAGATCAGCGACGAGCCGACGCCGAGGGCGCCGTCCTCCATCGCGCGGCGGACCAGAGCGCGCATGCGCGCGAGCTGCTCGGGAGTGGGGTCCACATCCCCTTCTCCGAGTTCGTGCATCCTCACGGTGGTGGCGCCGACGAAAGACGCCACATTCGGCGACACCCCGCGCCGCTCAAGATGCCGCAGATATTCGTCCAGGGTCGTCCAGGCCACGTCGAACTTGATATCGCCCTGCCGCTGCAGCTCTCGGCGCTTCATCTCCTCGTTCCAGGGGCCCATGGACCAGCCTTCCCCGAACACCTCCAGGGTCACGCCCTGCCTGAGGTCGCTTTCGGCTTCCGGGTGCACGAGGAGCGTCTCGTTGGCCCAACTCAGCATGTTGATGAAGCCCGGCGAGACCGCCTTGCCCCGAGCGTCGATTTCGGATCGGCCGCGGCCCGGGGCGCGGGGTCCGACGTAGGCGATGCGGTCCCCCCGAATCCCCAGGTCCCCGACGAAGGGCGCCCCGCCCGAGCCGTCGTAGATGGAGCCGCCGCGCACCACCACGTCATAGGGCTGTCTCTCGGCCGTCGAGGCGCAGGCGCTTGCAACCAGCGCGACCAGGGCGCAGGCGGCGCTCATCCAGCCTTTCATCAGGCGTGTCTCCAGAACGAACACGCGGATGAAACACCGAGCCGCGCTGCGGGTCCACAGCGCCAAGCGTCTGACCTGCTGTCCGATCTCGCCGATCCGGGGAAACTAAATTCCTGAACTCGCGGCCATCGCTCACGCGGCTTGCTCGATGCGCTCTGTTTCGCGCCGATTTCGCCTCGAAACTCGGGCGAGCGACGTCTTCGGCCGCTGTAGCACTGCAGATCGAACGCCCGCTTCTGACTGAGGCTGTGTGAAAACAGCGAAGCACCGCAGAATTCCGACACCGCTGGATCGGGGATCTTCGGATGGGCCGCTTCATAGAGGGTGAGGATCGCCGCCAGCCCGCGCTCTTGCCGAGTTGCCTGGACGACTACGTGGGCGAGGATAACCCGGCGCGGGTGATCGACATCTTCGTCGATGAGATCGATCTCGGCGGACTGGGCTTCCAGGTCGTTCCGGCGGTGACGGGCCGGCCGGCGTACCACCCGGGAACGCTGCTCAAACTATACGTCTACGGCTACCTGAACCGGGTGCAGTCGAGCCGTAGGCTGGAGCGCGAAGCGCAGCGCAACGTCGAGCTGATGTGGCTCACGGGCAAGCTGGCGCCGGATCACAAGACCATCGCCGATTTCCGGAAGGACAACGGCCCAGCGATCCAAGCGGCCTGCGCTCACTTCGTCGTGCTCTGCCGGGAGATCGGCCTGTTCTCGCGGACGCTGGCGGCGGTGGACGGCAGCAAGTTCAAGGCGGTCAACACCCGCGACAAGAACTTCACGCCGGCGAAGCTGAAGAAGCGAGTCGAGCAGGTGGCCGAGCACATCGCCGGCTACCTGCAGGAGCTCGACACCGCCGACCGCCTGGATGGCGACGCGGTCGAGGCCCGGGCCGAGAAACTGAAGGACAAGATCACCGTCCTCCGCACCCAGATGCAAGCGCTCAAGGCCATGGAAGCGAAGGTGGAGGCCTCCCCTGACGGCCAGGTCTCGTTGACCGATCCGGACGCCCGCTCCATGGCGACCAGCGGCCGGGGCAGCGGGATGGTCGGCTACAACGTGCAGTCCGTCGTCGAGGCCGAGCACCACCTGATCGTCGCGCACGACGTCGTCACCACGGGCAGCGATCGTCAGCAGCTCGCCGCCATGAGCGAGAAGGCCAAGGCCGCCATGGGCGTGGATCGGCTCGAGATGCTGGCCGACCGCGGCTACTTCTCGGGCGAGGAGATCGTGGTCTGCGAGGCCATGGGCGTGACGCCCTACGTGCCCAAGCCGCTCACCTCAGGCGCCAAGGCCGACGGCCGCTTCGGCAAGCAGGACTTCCTCTACGTCCCCGAGCAGGACGTCTATCGGTGCCCCGCCGGCCAGCTTCTCCCACGCCACATGACGACGTGGAGAAGGGCCTGACCCTGCACCGCTACTGGGACCGCGCGAGCTGCCAAGCCTGCACTCTGAAGCCCAAGTGCACGCCGAGCGTCGAGCGGCGCGTCACCCGCTGGGAGCACGAGGCGACCATCGACGCTCTCCAACGGCGGATGGACCTCGCACCGTACGCCATGCGGGCGAGGCGCCGGACCGTCGAACACCCCTTCGGCACGATCAAGGCCTGGATGGGATCGACCCACTTCCTCATGAAGCGGCTCACCAACGTGAAAACCGAGATCGGCCTCCACATCCTAGCCAACAACCTGAAGCGCGTGATGCAGATCATCGGCGTCGGTCCCTTGATGACCGCCATGCGGGCCTGAGGGCAAACGCCCCCTCGTCAGAAAAAGGCGTGGCAAGCTCATCCGCAGCGAGTTTCTACACAGCCTCGACTCATAGCGGGCATTGCGAACGTCTGCTCTCCGGATCCGCTACCGTTCCTTCTCGCTCTAGAAGGTTACCCGGCGGGTTTAGAGCGGTTTTCGATCACGTAGGGCCGTATCCGCAAGCGGTGAAGTAGTTGGCGCATTCGGTGGGGGTGAAGGCGTCGAGGAAGCGGCCGATGGCGGTCCAGAGGCCCTCGACGGTTCGCTCGGCGGCCTTGCGCAGCAGCGCCTTGAGCTTGGAGAAGGCCTTCTCGATGGGGTTGAAGTCGGGGCTGTAGGGCGGGAGGTAGAGCAGTTGAGCGCCGGAAGCGTGGATCATCTCGCGCACTCTCGGCCCTTTGTGGCTGGACAGGTTGTCCATGATCACCACGTCGCCGGGCCGCAGTTCGGGCACGAGCACCTTCTTGAGGTAGACCTCGAAGGCGTCGCGGTTGATCGGGCCGTCGAGCACGAAGGGGGCGACCAGGCCGCAGGTGCGGATGCCCGCCACGAAGGTGGTGGTCTTCCATGGCCGTGCGGCGCCCCGGCCTGCAGCCGCTTGCCTTGCGGCGCCCGCCCGTGGGTGCGGGTCATGTTGGTTGACGCCCAGGTCTCGTCGATGAACACCAGGCGCTCAGGGTCGAGGTCGAGCTGGCCCTCGAACCAGTCCTGGCGCCGCTTCAGGATGTCGGGACGGTCCTGCTCTTGAGCGTGCGCGGTCTTTTTTTGCGCGTGATCTTGTGGCGGCGGAAGAAGCGCCAGAGCGCGGCGATGCTGACGGGAGCGCCCTGGCCGGCGAGCTTCTCCTTCAACTCCGAGAGGGTGGCGTCGGGAACCTCCGCCAGCGCCGCATGGATCAACGCCGCGTGGGCCTCGGTCTTGTGTGAGAGCCGGTCCCCGCCCTGCGGCCGGGGCCGGGCGTCGCCGCCCGACCGACGCAGGGCCACCCAGCGGATCGCACTCGACGGGCTAACCCCGAAGCGCTCCGCCGCCTGACGGCACGACAGCCCTCCATCCACGGCGGCCAGAACACGCGAGCGAAGGTCGAACGACAGCGGCTTGGGCATGCGGGCCGGCCTCCCTCGCCAGCCCCGACCCTGAATCAGATCAAACCGCCCTTGGGAATCCCGCGCGATTCCACCCGCGTGAAAACCGCTCTAGAGGGCTTGCGACACCCCGGCTGCTCCTTTTACCGCCGATAAGCCGGCCTCTTCCCAAAGCGCCCTATAGTGCGGCTCCTGCGCATGGAGGGCCTCATGCGCGCCGTCCCCGGCGAGCCGTCCACCTTCCATGAACAGCACCCGGTCGGCGAGCTGGATGGTGTCGAGGTTGTGAGTGACGATGAAGGTGGTGCATCCGGCCATCAGCGGCCGGAGCGCCGCGCGCACGAGCTGGAGCGCTTCGCCGTCGAGCTGCGAGGTCGGCTCGTCCAGGATCAGCAGCTTCGGGCGGCGCAGGAACAACCGGGCGAGCGCGATCGACTGCCGTTCCCCGCCCGACAGCTGCGCGCCCCGCTCCCCGACCTCCGTTCGCAGCCCGTCGGGAAAGCGGCGCAGGATGCGTTCCAACCCGGAGGCGCGCACGGCCTCGTCCACCTCCTCGGGCGCGGCGTCGGGCCGGCCGTAGGTGACGTTCTCGTAGATGCTGCTCTGGAACAGAAATATCTCCTGCGGCATCACCCCCACCGAGCGGCGCCAGGCGTCGAGGTCCCATTCGCGCAGGTCCGCGCCCGTGGCCACGATCCGCCCCGCCGATGGATCCTGGAAACGCAGCAGCAAGTCCATGAGGGTGCTCTTGCCCGCGCCGTTACGGCCCGCCACCGCGACCACCTCGCCGGCCTGCACCGCGAACGACACCTCGTTCAGGATGTCTCGCTCGGCGCCGGGGTAGCGGAAGTAGACGCTCTCCAGAGCGATGGAGGGGGCCGCGTCGGAGGCGAAGCGGCCGCCGGTCGGCAGTTTTTCGCGGTCCGCCAGCAGGTCCTGAAGCCGCTCGCCCACCGCGCGGCTGGTCTGGATGCTTCGGACGTAAGCCTCCACGTGGCCGAGGGGGCGCGCCAGGATCTCCATGTAGGCGATGAAGGCGACCAGCGTGCCTGCGGTGATCTCGTCCGCGAGGATCAAGCGGCCGCCGTACCAGACCACCAGCACCAGGCCGACCAGCTCGACCATGTCGCCCAGCGGCTCCATGAGAGCGTAGACCTTGCCCTCCTTAAGCTCGAGCTTCAGGACGCCGCGGTTCTCCTCGTCCAGCCTGGAGAGCTCGTGCGCTTCGTTGTTGAAGCCCTGCACGGTGCGCACCCCGGCCAGGGTCTCCTGGAAGCGGGCGGCGAGACGGGCCGAGACGCGCTGGGCGGACTTGCGCAGGCTCGGCAGCGGCTGGCCGAGGTAGCCGGTCAGCGCCGCGGCGGCGAGCATGAAGACGACCACCACGGCCGCCAGCTCGGCGTGCAGCACGAACATCAGGACCGTGACGCCCACGACAACCAGGATTTCGCTCGGAATGTCGCGAAACAGCTTGGCGACCGAGGTCTCGAACAGCTTGGTGTCGCTGGTGAGCCGGTGGGTCAGCTCGCCGCTTCTGTGACGATCGAAGAACGACAAGGCTTGCGCGTGGACGTGGTGCAGCAGGCGCCGGCGCAGCTCGTACGAGGAATGCAGGATCATCAGCGCGTCGATCCTGAGCAGGAGGACGTGCGCCACGTACAGAGCACCCAGCACGCCCAGCGCCAGCAGCAGCCAGGCGTTCATCCCCACGCTCGGCTCGTCACCGAGGACGGCGTCGATCACCTGCTTGATCAGCCACGGCACGGTCAGTTCGGCGGCCGCCATGACCGCCGAGCAGGCCAGCAGCCCCGCCAGCAGGTCCTTGCGGTAGGAGACGTAGCTCCACAGGAAGCGGGCCCATTGCATCGGCGATCATCTACCCTGCAAGGCAGCGCCCCGGCGAGGCCTCCCCTGCGGGCGCCGGCCTCAGATCAGGCTGAAGGCGTAGGATCGCCGGTTCAGGTGCATGACCATGCAGGAGAGCAAAGCGCCCCCTTTATGGTACTCGCTGAGATTGAAGTAATTGACCTCCAGCCCGAGGCGGACGGCGATGTCCTCCAGCTCGCGGTTTTTCTTGATTTCCTCGAAATATTCGTCGGTCCCGGCTTTCAGCGCGTGGATGTGCGAGGAATTCAGGACCAGGTTATGGTGCCTGACCGAGTTGCAGATACCTGAAAATGCAGCGTCCGAAGAGACGTCAATCACGTTGGTGAAGCGTCCGAGCTCTGCAACCTCCTCCTTGGTGTAGAGTTCGGTGCAGACCAGGGTGTCTTCGGTGGTCACCGGGAAGACCGAGCAGTCCAGGTGATAGAGGTATTTCTCCACCATTGCGACCTTGACGATCTTCATGCCGAACTCGCGTTCCATCCAGTCGTAGGTCTTGCGGTCGGACCGGATGCCGAACCCGCCCACATAGATGTTGTCCCGGAGGTGCTTGAGTTCCGCTTCGCCTTCGAACTTGTGGGGTGCGACATGGGTCGTGTAGCCCATCGACTTGAAGAACCGCTCGCCCACTTCCGTCTCGCCCACACGCGGCTCGGAGGTGAAGTTCGATAGGATGACGACGTCGCGCCGGGGCAGGTGCTCCAGCACGATCCCCAGGTTGGCCGTGAACACCAGGTCCTGCAGCCCGGTGTTGCGAGGCGTGGGCAGCAGGAACACCAAGGATTCCGCTGCCATGTGCTGATAGACTTGTCCGAATTGGGCCAGCGCCTTGGTCCTGTTCACTTGGCGCGCCGCGTCGTCCAGGTCGTCCATCCAGGCGTTGTTGGGCTGATCGGTGGTGTAGGAGAACGGGACGTTCATCAGGAACGCCGGCTTGTCGAGCATGCCAGGGCTCGTGTTGTCGGGCTCCGCAGCATCGGCCGCGTGCGGGGCGGGCTTGGAGTGGGCCGCGTCCGCGACCGCGTGTTCCAGCAAGGCGCCGTCGCCGGTGGGGCTTTCGGTGGTGGTCAGGTCCATGTCCAGTTTCCATTGCGCTGCACGGGGCGGGGATCGACTTCACGCCCGCGCCTTCGGGCTGATCTTGATGAGCGGGTCGACGCCGGCTTCCACGTGGGCGCTGGTCTCTTGGAGCAATTCGAAGCGCCAGCGCTCCGAGAGCGGAACGATCAGGTCCACCTGGGATCCGAAGCGGATCTGCGAAAACCGACGGTTTTGGCCGAGATGCACGTTCTGGCCGAGGTTGAATGGAGTGATGCAGTCCACGTCATAGTCGGCGATCTGAAGCACATAATAGTGTTGACCAAGAAACGGTGAGTACACCCGGTTCAGCATGCGCTGGTTGCTGTGAAGGTACCCAGCGTTGGCGCATTCCACCGCCCCATCATCGATCAGCGACTGCTCCAACGCCAGCATGGGCGCGTTGAAGGTGCCGATCGGCTCGAGCAGCCGGTACGACAACTGGCCTGGAAAAGGGATGCGATTAACGTGGACGTCGTACATCGTCATGAAGATGCCGATCACCAGGCAGGGCTCGTCGAGCCCGTCGTCCTGCATGGCCCCGCGAAGCGAGTAAGCCTTCCCCTTGATGTCGACGATGCAGTCGGCGGGATGGACCTCCTGCTGGTAGACGATGATTCCGTCCGCCGGCGAGAACATGTACTCGGTATCCGAAAACACGGCCCGACTGGGATCGCGAAAGAAGTTCTCCTCCGAGAGCCACTTCAGCGGCTTGTTCTTGACGCGGGCCACGTCCGATCCGACCCACTCCTTCAAGCTCTTCGCCATATCTCGTTCTCCTGGCGCAGCAGCGAGCGTCCGAGCCGCACCTCTGGACGACGTACGCGGGTGAAGTCATCGCCAACTGCCGCTCAGGACGGTGCGATGTAAAAGGACTTCCCCTCTTGGGGGAGGGCTTGGCTCCGGGAAGCCTTCTGGAGGCCAAGTGGTTCCGGGGGACATCGGCCAGCGTCGCTCCGCCGCTCCGGGCATCTCCCCGGAGCGGCCCGGCTCGCAGCACCCGCCCGAAGAGCTGGGTCCCTCGACGAGGTCGGCCAGGGAGTCTTGGCTGAGCGGCAGGTGACTTCGTCCGCCTTGGCGATCAGCCGCTGTTCCACCCTGTGGCGAGCACGACAGGCAAGCTCGCGATCCTGCTCAGAAGACGACCGTCTGCTTGCCCCGTTCCCAACGTCCGCTTCTGGCGCAAAGCGGAGGCCCAGCCCGCTCCTCATGTCTGACGACAGCCCCGGGCGTTCGGTTCAGAAGTAGCTGAGCCACCAATCGCGACGGCGGCGCTTCAGGCCTGCGAACCACCGGCACGGTGGATAGAGGAGCGCTAGCACGAGCAGCCAGACGCCGTAGGTCACGAGCAGCGACACGCCAAAGCCCTGCAGCCCCTGCGCACCGCGGAAAAGGTCGGCCACGCCCCACACGGGATAGCCCTGAGCGAGGCTGAGCGTGGCCGAGAGGCCGTGCGCCAGGAACACGTGCAGCACATAGAAGAAGAAGGGGACGGCGCCGAAGGTGATCCAAGGCTCCGCCGTACGGGCCCTCAAACGATCCAGCAGGGGCAGCAACAGCAGGGCGGGACCGAGCGTCATGCAGAGGAACTGCAGCGACGGCGGGTACTTGGTGGTCGCCAGGAAATCCATGGCGGTCCGGGGAAAGGTGGGTTGGACCTCCCAGGTGTTCGCATCGCCGTAACCGTCGAGCAAACGGAGGACCACGAACAACGCCAACGTGCCTGCGCCGAGCGCGTAGAGCGTTCGGCGGCGCGCGGGCGGATCGAGGCGGAAGATGGCGCCAAGGCCGTATCCCAGCGCCATGACCCCGACCCAGGCGATCAGCGGATAGGCGAAGAAGCCGGCCAGACGGCCGCCGACGAGGATCGGACCGCTCTCGTGCAGCGCGCTCCATAGGGGCGCCGCGCGCCCGAACTGATCAGGCTGGACGGGATCAAGCAGGTTGTGTCCGGCGACGATCACGAGGCCGATCGCCAGGACGGCTGGCGTGGGCAGCCAAACCAGCGCCGCCAAGACCACCATGCTCCATCCGATCGCCCAGATGACCTGGAGGAACAGGAAGTCGAGGCTGAAATTCCAGGCGAAGCCGACAAGCGTAAGCTCAAGGAACACGAGCCAGAGACCGCGAGTCAGCAGCCGCCGCGAGAGCTGTGGCCGGGAGTGGCCTTGCGTCCTCTTCAGATGGACGGAAACGCCGGACAGGAACACGAACACCGGGGCGCAGAAGTGCGTCACCCAGCGGGTCGCGAACAGCACCGCATAGCTTTGCTCGAAATCCAGCGGATCGAACTGCAGGGCCCGAACGTGAAAGAAGTCGCGCACGTGATCTAGCGCCATGAGCGCGATCACCAGACCCCTTAGGATGTCCACGGAAGCGATCCGGTCTGAGGACGACCCCGGCCGATCCTGCGCTCCTTGGGGCATGTCCGGACCATGGCATTGCAGCGCGGCGCCTCGCAACTGGGCGTCCGGCGCGTGTGGCGGGCGAGGTCCGCTTTTGGCGCAAAGCGGACGCGAGACGTCGCGCCATATTCAAGCAAGTTTCGCGATCTGTTCCGATAGAGGGGCCGTTTCCCGACATTCGTGTTAGAATCGCCGGAAAGGCGAGAAGCCGCACCTGCTCGCCCCAGTTGGCGTGCGCCCAATCAGCGTTCGGCGAAGCTTGTTAAGCGCTGGAACGTCCTGCCAGGGAACTCCGAAGAGTCGGATCACTCGCCATGGGCCTGGCCTCCCTCGCCCGCTCGTCACGCGCTTGCGGCTGGCGCCTTCAGCCGCTGATCGAAGAACCGGACGATCTCCACCGTCGCGCGGATGCGGTTCGGGATCTTCCGCCAGCCGTGGCCTTCGTCGGGGAATAGCACGTACTCGACCGGGACGCGCCGCTGCTTCAGGCTGTCGACGACCTGCTCCGCCTCCACGACGGGCACGTTGGTGTCGTTAGCCCCGTGCAGCACCAGAAGCGGGGTCTTGATGCGGTCCACCCTGTGGATGGGCGACAGTCGTTTCAGCATCTCCGCCTCGCGGTCGGGGTCGCCGTATTCGACCTTGGAGATGGCCGCCATCCAGGGCTGTGTCTGTTTGAAGAAGGTGTCGAAATTGACGACCCCGTAGAGATTGGCGCCCGCGGCGAACATGTCAGGCCATTCGGTGACGCCGGCCATCACCATATAGCCCCCGTACGACCCCCCCATGATCCCCAGGCGACGCGGGTCGGCGACCCCGGTGCGCACCAGGTGGTCGACCGTCGACTTGATGTCGCGAACCCCGTTTTCGCGCAGGGCGCCGTTGTCCAGGTTGACGAAGCGTTTACCGAAACCCGACGAGCCGCGGACGTTCGGGGCGAACACGCTGATCCCCCGCGCCACGAGCGCCTGATAGGTGCTGTTGAACCCTGGCCGCTCCTGCCCCTCGGGCCCGCCGTGGAAGCTGAACACCGTCGGCCCTGGGCCGCGGACACCCTTGGCGCGATAAAGCCAGCCGGACAGCTCCAGTCCGTCGTGAGCGCGGTAGGTCACCAGCTCCGGCACGACCAGCGTGGCCAGGTCCACCCCGGGGTGCGGGCTGCGGGTGATCTGGGTGAAGCGGCGGTTGGAGAGTTCCAGGACATGGATGTCCGAGGGCCGGTTGGCGCCGCTCGCGCTCAACACCAGCCGTCCGCCGCCCTTTTGGAAGTCCAGCCCGCCCACGATATCACCGGGAAGACGGGGACCCGGCGTTAGTCGGCCCGTGCGCACGTCGTACAGCTGGAGCTCGTTTCGGCCCGCGACGTTCCAGACCAGGGCGGCTTGAGTTCCCTGCTCGTTGAGCACGCCGGTTTCGGCTTCGGCGTCGTCGCGCGCCGCGAAGAGCTCGATCGGGCCGGGCCGCCCGTCGGCGGCGATCCGGATCATCCCGAAGGCGGTTCGGTCGCGGTCCTTGTTGGAGGTCACGAATATGGTGCGGCCGTCGGGCGTGAACTCGCCCCAGCCGAACTGTCCCGGGCCTGCGTGCGCGGTGAGCAGCCGCTCGGAACCGTTGCCCAGATCGACGAGGTAGAGATTGTTGTCCCCCCGCGAGACGACGCGGGTCAGAGTCGCGTAACGGCCGTCGCGGCTGACGTCCGGCAGCCCTCCCCGCCCGCGATGCTCCGCCACCATTCGCGCCTGACCGCCGCTCGGGTCGACCAGATAGGAGTCCGTGGAGGCCGGATTGCGCTTGTTCGACGACAGCACCACGAAGCGACCATCATGCGTCCAGCCGTCGAGGAAGTTGTTCTCCGTGCCGCCCTCCGTGAGGCGGCGCAGCGCCGTTCCATCCGGTCGCACGACATGGATCTGCTCGTTCAGCCCGCCGCCGGGCGCGACGCTAAGCGCGATCAGCTCGTCGCGAGGGGACCAGACGGCGCCCGTCACCGGATCGTCAAAAGCGGTGACCATGGTCGGGTACCCGCCGGTGCTCGGCGCCGTCCACACCTGGGGGACGCCGCTGATGTTGGTGATGAAGGCGATCCGGGTTCCATCGGGAGAGAAGCTGGGCGAGCCGGCCGAGCCCACGCGGGCCATGGCGATGACCAGGCGCTCGACATCATCCTGGGCCAATGCGCGTGGAGCGGTCGCCGCGAGGGCCGCGGCCGAGATGCCGGAGCCGAGCAGCCGCCGCCGCGTAACCATGCTCAGCGTCAGGTAGCTCGTCATCGCCTTGCCCCTCACCGGAACCAAGGGGAAGCCCAGGCCGACCGCCGCGTCAACTATGGTCAGGCTCCCTGCTTCTCACCCGTCGCCTTTTCGACGGCCAAGCCGGCGGTGAACCCGTGAACGATCGTGGAGACCAGGATGGTGAAGGCGATGATGGCCCAGAGCTGGGCTTCATTGGTCAAATCCAAATGGCTGCCCGCATAAGCTAGGTAATAGATCGACCCCACGCCGCGCACGCCGTAGGCGGCGACCACCAGTCGTGTGCGTCCCCTCAGAATAGTGCCGTGAAGGCAGGCCCACGCGACCGCCGGGCGGATCAGGAAGATGAGGCCCAGGGCTATGATCACCGCGGGCGCATCAAGCTCGGCCAGGAGTGCGGGAAGCGCCGCGCCCACCCCGATCAGCAGCATGGCCGTTAAGGCGTGCTCGAGGCTTTCGGAAAAGTCGTGCAGCCGTGCATGGAAGGCATGCTCCGATTCGACTCGGCGGAGCGTCAGCCCCGCAACAAAGGCTGCGATGAAGCCGTAGCCCTCCAACAGTTCGGTTCCCCCGTAAGCGATCAGGACCCCCGCCAGTGCGATCACGCCTGACTGAGTCTCGGCCAGAACGTTCTTGCGGGGATAGGCGAACAGGACCTTTCCCAGCACCCACCCGATCGCCACGCCGCCGGCGGCGCCCACGACCACACGGTAGAGGGCGTCTCGCCAGAGCCACTCCCCAAGCAGCGACGGGGTCACCGCCCCCGCTGCCGCGGCGACGGCCAAGCCCAGGTACACAAAGGGGAACGCGAGCCCGTCGTTCAGGCCGGCTTCCGTGGTCAAGGTGAAGCGCACCGGGTGTTCGCCGCCTTCCGTCGGGGGGCCGACCTGAACATCGCTGGCGAGCACCGGATCGGTCGGAGCCAGGACGGCCCCGAGCAGCAAGGCGCCGCCGAGTGTCATTCCGGCGAGCTGCGAACCCAGCACTGCGACCGCGAGGATGGTCAGCGGCATGGCGAGAAGCAGGAGGCGCCATGTCGGCGCCCAGCGACGACGGTTGGTGAGGCGGTCGATGCGCAGACCGACGCCGAAGAGACCGATGATGACGCAGAGTTCGCTGACCACCTCCCAAGGTCTGGGGCTGGTGATCGGACTGATCGCCTCAGGCATTCCGGGCAGCCACCCGAAGATGACGAAGCCGAGCCCGATCAGCAGAGCCGAGGCGGCGGGCTCACGTCCTGAGATGAAGCGAGGCAGCCAATAGGCCAGAACAATGGCCAGACCGAGCGCCGCAAGCAGAACATGGTAAACCGAAAAATCGTACATGGAGCCTCTGGTTGAGACGAAACCACAGAAGGATGGGCTCGTCCGTCATGCTGCAACTCAGTCAGGGCTAAGCGCGCCTAAGCGGAGATGGCCCAAAAGCACAGCCGCGACGAGCGCGAGGACGACCCGGGTCCTGGCGCACGAGGGGTGCGCTCGTTGACGAAGTCGGGATCCTGCGATCGCCCTCCCGCTCTTATCGGCTCGGGTACTAGGTTCTGCCGACGAAGTGGACTCCCAAATCGCCTGATCGTGGACTCAAGCCTGCTCTTTGGGAGACGGAGCAGACGCCCCCATCCTTAGAGCATATAGCCGATGTCCGATGCGCCCGTCGGATAAGCGAACATCGTGTCCTTGAGTTGCGCTGTCGTGAGTTTTTGACGAATGGCTAGGCCGAAGAGGTTGATCACCTCGTCCGCGTGAGGGCCGACAAGGTGCGCGCCGAGGACGCGATCACTGTCGTTCGCCACAAGGACCTTGAAGCCGTAGATCGGCTCTGCCGCCTGCAGCGCGTTGAACCAGGTGGACGCCCGTTCTGACTTCATCCGGAAGTCTAAGCCCCGCTCACGCGCTTCCGCTTCACCCAGCCCGACGGACGCAATCGGCGGGACGGTGAAGGCTACGCTGGGGACCCCCAAGTAGTTTGGCCTGTGCTGTGCGCCTTCGAGCAGATTGCGGGCCACCACTTTGGCGTCGTGACTGGACACAGGGGTAAGGGGCGGACCCATGAGGGCGGCGTCGCCCGCTGCGTGAACGGCCGGGTTGGACACGCTCTGAAGGTGCGGGTGCAGAACGAGGCGCCCGTCCACATGGGCTATACCGGCGGCTTCCAGATCGAGGCCCTGAAGGGCTGGCCGTCGCCCCGCGGCATGGGCGACCATGTCCGCGTTGAAGGTGGCAGGCTGACCGCCGCTCCTGGCATGTGCGGTGAACCCGTCCGCGCTTTTCTCGACGGCGGTCGCCTCGGTTCCTAGCCGGACGTCTACGCCGATCTCGATGAAACGCTCCATCAGCCACCCAACCAAGTCCGGGTCGAACTGCGGCAGGAGACGTGGGCCACGCTGAAGGATGGTGACCTGAGCGCCCGCTCTTGCAGCAAGATGGGCGTACTCGGCCGCGATGTACCCGCCGCCTATGAGGACGATGCGGAGCGGAAGCTCCTCCAAATCATAAAACTGCTCGTTCGTGAGGAGGTGCTCCTCGCCTGAGATGCCGAGGCGGATCGGTTCGGCTCCGGCCGCGATCAGGATGTGCTTCGCCTCGAGGGCCTCACCGTCGACGTCCAACGTATTAGGTCCGGTGAAGCGAGCGGGACCGTGAAAGGCGTCGATCCCGTTCTCGGCGTAGCGCCTCTCGTGTTTGTCCGGGATCGGTCCTGTGAAGGTGTTCTTGAACGCGACCAGCTCGCGCCAGTTGACCCCGACCTCGCGCTCAACGCCTTTGCCCTGCATCCGGCGGACGCGGTCCAAGACCTCAGCTCCGGCCATGAGCATCTTCTTGGGGTCACATCCCCGAAGAGCGCACGTGCCGCCATATGGACGGAAGTCGATGATGGCCACCCGCCATCCTGCATTCCGGACCCGTTGAGCGGCGACCATGGCGGCCGTTCCGGAACCGATGACCGCGAGGTCATAGAACGAACTCACAACGGAGCGATCATGCAACTGCAGCGACGCTGGGCTTCGAACAACAGCTAACCCCGGTCTCCTGGATCGGCGGACAGGGCATGTCGGCGTAGGAGCAGAACACGCAGCAGTCCCCAGCCTTGGGCTTGAGGACTGCGCCACAACCCTTGCAGTCGTAGAAGTACTGGCACGCATCCGTCGGCATGGTCTCCGTCTGCACGTGAGCGCACTGGGGACACGTCAGCGTCGAGGCGAGGACGATGGAGTTCATCGGCTCGCGTGCCGTGCGAGCTGAGAGGGGAACCCTGCCTTCGTCGTGGCGGCGGTCAGGACCGCGACGCTGGCTTTGGCGTCGTCATAGACGACCGTCGCCGCGCCCGCCTTGTGCGAGACTTGAACTCGAAGCACGCCAGGCACTCGCGAGAGGCTCTTCTGGACGATGGGGCCGCAGGTGACGCAGCTCATGTTCTTCACAGAGAGCGTAACGGTGCGTTCGGCCGCGTGAGCGAGAGGCGCGGCGCTGATCGCCATGGCGGCGACCGCAGTTCTGAGGAGCATCTTCATGCAACTTCCTTTCAAGCCTGGATGAACAGGGGAGCAAAAACCGGAAAGAGCAGGACCGAGACGATGTTGGCCGCAGCGGCCCAAAGGGCAGCCTTGGTCAGGCCCTGTGAGGGCTGAGTGGCGCAGACGTCGTCTGGGCCGCAGCTTCGCGGCCGACGATACACCGTCAGGAGCCCGGCTCCGACGCAGAGCAGCCCGAAGACGAGGAAGATCGGCTGGTACGGGGCCAGCGCCGTCAGGCTGCCGACCCAGGCTCCGCTCACACCGAACACGAACAAGGCGAACGGCAGAACGCAACAGGATGAGGCCCCCACGGCGGCCAACACCCCACCAAAGGCCAGCCATGCCGGACGGCTTCGCCGGGCAGCATCGGAACCCGGCTGTCTCGACGCTTCAGTGGTCATTGCGGGGGGCTCTTCGGCAGCCTAGGACTGACCAGATAGGACCTGTAGCCACTTCAGGTTCAAGGGGCTGGGCTATGGATCGGACGTTTTTGCCGGACGCCTCGCCGCGGCTGTCGATTGGCGAGCTATCAAAGCGGACGGGATCCAATCCGGAGACGGTCCGCTACTACGAGCGGATTGGGCTGTTACCAGCGCCAGCCCGGTCCGAAGGGGGCCACCGAATGTACGGTCTAGGCCACCTGAAGCGGCTCGGCTTCGTCCGTCATGCTCGCGAGCTTGGCTTTTCCGTGGAGGCCGTGCGGGAGCTGCTGAAACTTGCCGAGCGGGACCAGCCTTGCGATGACGCGCGAGGGATCGCCAGCACGCACCTTGTCGAGGTGCAGGAAAAGATCGCGGCTTTGCGAACCATGGAGCGCGTCCTGCAGAGCATGGTCGCCCGGTGCCAAACGGAGCACGCGCCGGAATGCCCGCTGATCGAGGCGCTCTTCGAGGAGCACCGGGCTGGAACGGCTTCGGCTCTCGGCGGGGACTGATGCTGAACGAGCTGGGTCAGCCTAGAGCGAGGACACCCCTGCCCTACCCGCGCCGGGCGGTCGCCGTGGACTGAACGTCGCGGGGCGAAGAGGCGGTCACGCGCGCAGACTACCGGCCCGAGCTTAGCCGCTCAACCCGAGTCCGAACTCACAAGCCGGCAGGTCAGAGCTGGCCCCGCTAGGCTGGCTCGGCGTAAGCTGGTCGGAGCCACACCGCCCGCCGGATCACCTCCGGCGGAAAGGGATGACGCTTGCGCCAGATCGGCTGCACGCGTCTTCGCTCCCGTCCAACAGCCCCGGCGGCGAGCGGAGACCAGTCGGCCTTGGACTGGCAGCGCGGGCCGGCGTTCGCAGGTTGCGGCTTCTCTTCGGTTCTGCTCGCGCGGCTGCTCGCCGCGTATCGTCCGACGGGACTCCGAACTAGGGTGGCGGCTTCAGCAGGAGTTTCCGTGATGCGCTCGATCCTTCTCGCCGCCGGAGCCGCCCTGGCCCTGGCCGCCCCTCTCCCAGCGGCGGCTCAGGCGGCCGGCTCGGCGGAGGCGGACGTGGGGCGCATTGTGGCCAGTGCGCCCTTTCGGACGGCTGTGGCCGCCTTCAACCGGGACCACGATCGGATCGTGGGCGAGATCGTCACCCTGACCGAGATCCCCGCCCCGCCGTTCAAGGAGGCCGCCCGCGCCCGCGCCTACGCCGAGATGCTGAAAGCCGGCGGCCTCACAGAGGTGGAGATCGACGCGGAAGGCAACGCCATGGGCCTGCGCCGCGGGACGGGGCCGGCCGGTGGGCCGGTGGTGGTGATCTCCGCCCACCTGGACACCGTCTTCCCGGAGGGCACGCCGATAAAGGTGCGTCGGGAGGGCACGAGACTGTACGCGCCGGGCATCGGCGACGACACCCGCAGCCTGGCCGTCCTGCTGGCCTATGCGCGTGCGATGAACGAGGCCAAAGTCAGCACCACTCACGACATCCTGTTCGTCGGCAACGTCGGCGAAGAAGGGCCGGGCGATCTACGCGGCGTCCGCCACCTGTTCAGGAAGGGCAAGTACAAGGACCGCGTCCACGCTTTCTTCTCGATGGACGGCAGCGACGCCGCCCGCGTGGTGCATGGCGCCGTCGGGTCCAAGCGCTACCGGATCACCTTCAAGGGCCCTGGCGGCCACAGCTACGGGGCCTTTGGCCTGGTCAATCCCATGACGGCCATGTCCCAGGCGGTGGTGGACGTCTACAAGATCGAAGTCCCCAAGACGCCTAAAACCACCTATGCGGCCAGCGTGACAGGGGGCGGCACCTCAGTGAACTCCATCCCGAACGAGACCTGGATGGACTTCGACATGCGCTCGGTCAGCCCCGCCGAGCTCACCAAGCTTGAGAGCCGCTTTTTGCAGGTCGTGGCCGCAGCCGCGGCGACCGAGAACGCGGCGCGCTCAACTGCGGAGGGCCGGATCACCACCGACAATAAGGTGATCGGCGACCGGCCGGCCGGCTCAACGGCTGAGACGACCCGCCTGGTGCGCCACGCCAAGGCGGCGATCTCGGCCCACGGCCTCACACCCAACCTGACCTATTCCTCGACCGACTCGAACATCCCCATGAGCCTGGGGGTGCCGGCTATCACAATCGGCTCCGGGGGTGCTGGAGGGCGCAGCCACTCGCTGGACGAGTGGATCGATGTGGAGAAGTCGGCCAGCGTGAAGGGCATGAGCGTAGGATTGGCGATGCTGCTGGCCACCGCAGGAATGCGCTGAGCGCGCGCCTTGATGGCCCTCTCCATCGAAAGGCGGGCGGTGCGAAGAGACGTCAGATGGCTCGGACCCCGTCGTCCATCAGCGGCCACGGAATGGTCCACCTACCCTCACAACGCCTGCCGCGGGGCCTGCCGCGGGCTTCAGCCCGGGAACAAGTACGCGCAACTCCGATCGGCGCGGTCGTGCGCCGCCAGTCGATCCCAGAGCCCGGCCTCCTCAGCGACCTCGCTTTCCAGCTCCTCGGGGAGGAGGAACCCTGCGGCTGCCGCCTGCTCGGCGGCGGCCCGCGTCCGGGCGAGGAACTCCGCGCGCCCGCCGGGATAGCGGCTCTCCAGCGACGGCCGCGGGTCGCCCGCCGCGATCCGCTCCGTTTCGGTGCGCGCAAAGGGCACGAAGGAACCGTCGAAGCGGCCGGTGTTGTCCGGGAACCCGGTCTCCGGCGCGCGCCGGTTCCACCCTGTGCGGGTCCCCAGGGGGACCAAAACCTCGGGCAGCCGCACCCCGGCCAGATCCGTGCCGTCCGCATCCGGCGCGGGAACACGCGTGCCGAAGGTCGGGCCGAATTCAGCCGGGACCCGATCTACGATCCCCTGCCGCGCAAAACGCGGTCCGAGATCGAGACGGAACGGACGATGGTTGTTCTGTGGCGGCGCCAGGGCTCGCAGGCTCGGCAACGCCGCCTTGTAGGACTCTACGGAAACGAGCGTCCCGTCCTCCAGCCTTGGATGGTTGCTGATGGGCGGACCGGCCTGTCCTCGAGCCCAGCGATCGAGATGCACAAGCAGGGCCCGCATCACCGGATAGTGGTTGGTGGTGCTGACGCAGTTCGTGAACGGCTCCCGGATCTTGGAGCGACCCACATAGTGCTGCGAACCGGCGAGGAAGTAGATGCGTGCGTCGGGGTCAGTGGCTGCGTCCACCGTCCCGCTCGGATCCGTGTGGATCAGTGAGGCGGCGCGGTTCCAGTACTCGGCGGAGGTGTTGACGAAGAACAGCTTGGGGACGGCTCCAAGCCGCCTGGCCTCGTCCAGCAGTGATCCTTGCGCGCCGGTGACCGGATCGCGAGACACCGTCGTCGTGAACGGGAAGGTGTCCGTTGGGTATCCCTGCTCCTCAAGCCCGTTCGTGGCCCGAGTGGGCAGGGCGAAGCGATGGTTGAAGCTGCCCTTTCCAGCCCCGGCGACGTGGATGAAGGCTCCGTTGAATGCTGGGCGGCCCGTCTCGTCCATGTGCAGGCCGTCCCGCAGCATGGTTTGGATCATGCGTCCCGATTGCGAGATCCCGAAGATGAGGCTCCGATCCAGCGGCGGATGGCCGGCCACTGGCTGGCGCGTGAACCAGCTCATCAGGTCGCGCACGCCCGCCAGCCCCGCCCCGACCACGTAGGGATCGCGAACCGGGTAGACGAGATCGTAGATGCGGCCCGTGCGGAAGCCGCCGCGAAGCCTCAAGCGGGTCGGCTGCGCAGCGCCGGGCTCAGCGACAAAGGACCAGCGGGCGCGGGAGATGACCTGGGGCGGCGCGCCGGGCGCTTTGCGCTCCAGCAGCACCGCGCGGGGGTCGTCGGGAACCGCCGCCGGGTAAGGGACGCCGCGAAGTCCCACGAACGAAGCGGTCTCGCTCGGCGCATCCACGATGATCTCATAAGCGACCTTGCCGGTCAGGCCCGGCGCAACGGGCGGCCGCAGGACAAAGGCGCGGGCTCCTGGCTGTGCCGGCGAGGCGTCCCAGGTCCACGCGGACCAGAGCAACGTCAGCCCCTGCCTGAACAGGAACTGGTTGCCCGCGTCCTCCAGCGTGGTGGGATCGTTCTTCGCCGGCGAACGGCCGCCGATCTGGCCAAGGATGCCGATCCCGCCACGGTTGTTCACTTCATAAAGGAGCGTGCCGCTACGGCGGGCGGGGTCGACTGGGCGGAGCAGAAGGAACTCGCTGGCGAACACAACCTTTCCTCGGGCGTCTCGGGGCGCGAGCTTCAGATCAACGATGCGGGCGTTGGCGGTTGCATCGGGGTCGAGAGCGAACCAGGCGCGGCCACGTATTTTCTCATACGCCCCCGCCGCGCCGAACGCCGTTCCGTCCGCGAACAGCGTGCGTTCAGTGATCTCAAGGTGGTCCACCTCCGCCCTGACGGCGAGCGGTGCAAGCAGCAGCAGCGCGGCGACGAACAGGAACCGTAGCATGCACGACCTCCTGAGGGGGACTATGACGCCCTCCCCAGAGTTTGGGAACCGCACGCGCAATGCGCTGTCAGAGCTGATTTCCGGTCGAGGACGGACCGGCGCCCTACGCCGTACGGGCCCGACGAAGGAACCTCGAACACCCCCCGGGCACAATCAAAGGCCGCCGCCACGGAGGAGGTGAGCTCATGCATCAGGCCAGCCTGCCCAGCGGCATCGCTATCCGGGTGCACGTGGCTGTCGATTAGCCCCGGCAGGACCAACCGGTCGTGCAAATCGATCAGCTCGGCGCCGGGACGGTATACTGAACCCGTCCCGCAGCGCCTTGATCCGCTCTCCACGAAGACGGGATCGCGGCGCGGCGCCTTACCGGCGCGATCGAGCAGCGCGCCAATGTGCACAACGGTCACCAGAGTCTCCGGCGCGAGGCTCTACGCCGCCACCGCCCCAGCAAGCGTTGCAGCCTCGCAGATCATCCGTTTCGCAACCAAGATCGTCTCCCCCTGTTCCACCAGGGGCAGCCCGGGGCTGGGCCCCTCACCGCTCGTCGCTATCAGGACGCTCAATCCCCGCTGGCGGCGGCTCCGAACTTCAGGTTACCGCCGATAAAGAAGCGGCGGCCGAAGAAGTCGAAGTTGTCGGCCGAAGTATTGCTGCCGAGCGCCACCGGCGGATCGTTGTCGAAGGCGTTCACCACCCCCGCGCGGATCAGGAAATTCTCCGTGATCTCGTAACGGGCGTTGAAGCTGTGGGTGCTGTAGGCGCCCGTTTCGGCGAACCGGGCGTCGCGCGTGTCGCCGTTGAACCGGAACACGTCAGAGTCCAGGATCTCCTGGCTGGACTGATAATCCCAGTTCCACGACACCGAGAACCGATCCGTCGGCGAGTAGATCAGGGTGGACAGGAAGCGCACCCGCGGGAAGCCCACCTGGGCGTCAAGTTCCTCCGCATCACCGGGGTCGGCGAAGTTGAGGAAGTTCTCCCGCCGGATCAGGTAGGTGCCGCGAATGCTGTAGTCCAACCGGCCGGGGGCGCGTCCGAAAATGGTCGGAACCCCCACGTCCGCCAGATCCACGGCATAGCGCCCGGTGAAGTCGATCCCCTTGGCCTCCAGGGCGGCGAAGTTGAGCGAGCCTTGGATGAAGTCGGTGACCGCGAACGGACTCGCGCCCGTGCCTGGAGGAGGCGTGGGTCCGGTGCGGAAGATGGTGGCGCAGGCTTGCGGATTCAGCGTCGTGCCGGCCACGCAGTTGTTCGCCGCCGCCTGAGCCGCCACAGCCGAGATCACATTGTTGATCTTGATGTCGAAATAGTCAGCAGTCAGAGACAAGCCCCGGATGAACCGCGGCGTGAAGGCCACGCCGTAGGTGTAGCTGCGCGAGTCCTCCGGGATCAGGAAGGGGTTGCCCGCGTTGCGGCCCGGAACGCCGCTCGTGTAGATGATGCTGGTGCCGGTGTTCGGGGCGTCCGTTCCAGGGCTGTAGCCCGGGCCCAGAAGCGCCTGGCAGTTCGTCCGCCGGTTGGCCCGGTCCTGCGGGTTGGCGATCCCGCGGATGACGTTGGCGTCGCACGGGTCCACGAAGCCATTGGCGAAGGTCTGCGTCCCCGGAGCGAAGTTTTCCCCCAGGTTCGGGATGCGGGTAGCCTCGCCGTAGGTCGCGCGGAACAGGAAAGTGCGGTTTGGCCGATACAGCCCCTGGAGGCTGCGGGTGTCGACCTTGCCCACAGTCGAGTACTCGGACGTCCGGTAGGCGCCGCTCACCTCCAGAGTCTCCACCAGGGGCAGGTCGCGCAATAGCGGGACACGCACTTCGGTGAAGACCTCGTTGGCGTCGTAGGAGACCTCCGGGAAGTCCGGCCCGGTGTTCAGGAACAGCCGCCGGTCGCCCGTCTCGGCGCTCCGGCCGATCCCGCTCGTCTTCTCCTCGCGGTATTCGTAACCCACGGCGATGCCGATCGGCCCCGCCGGCAGGAGGCCGTCCAGGATCTCACCCGAGGCGAAAGCCAGCAGATTCTGCTGTTGGTTGGTGTTGACGACGTTGATGGCGGCTTCGATGTAGGCCCGCTGCTCAGGCGTGAGCCCAGGCCGCCCGCCTCCGCCGGTCGCGTTTTCGTTGCCAGCATCGGCTCTGAGGTCGGCGCCGAAGATGTTGGTCGGAACGCAGTCGCGCACCTGGGGGCTGTTCGCGTCCAAGGTCCGACTTCCGCCGCGGATCTCGTCCGGGATGGTGCGGCCGCCGGCCGTGAGCAGCTGGATCCGGCAGACGATCGCGTTCGCGCCTCGACCTGTGACATTGTTGACGTCACGCACGGCGTCCACCGAGAACTGGAATCGCTCGATGTCGACCGCCGCCTCACGATTGCGGTTCTCCACCTCCCCATAGGTGTAGCCGATCTCGTACGCGAAGTTGTCGATGAAGGCGACGCGATCAAAGTCGCCCCGGACTCCGGCCACATAGCGGGTCAGCTCACGCTCGTTGTTCTGTGTTCGGGTTGGGCCCTGCGCGGTCAGGAAGGCGCGGGGATCCAGAACCGTACCCGTCTGCACGCCCGCGGCGTTCAGGACCGGACGACGGTTGGCGCGGATCGCTGTGACCAGCTCAGGCGCGTTCTGGTTGAGGTAGGCGTTGTCCAGGCCGATGTTGATCAGAGCGGACGAGAGCCGGAGAAAGCTGCCCGGCCGTTCGCCGGGCCGTACATCGGCTATCACTGTCTGGAAGAAGGTGGGCGAGGTCGCCTGATTAGTCAGCTCGCGGACGAATTTCGCCTCCCCGAACAGCTGAAGCCCGTCGGTCACATCGAGATTGAAGCCGGTTTGATAACGGAAGCCCTCCGACGACGGGACGCGGCTCTGCTGGGACTCGGCGCCGATGTTCAGACCGTCGCCGCCGATGTTGAGCGCGCGGCTGAAGCCCGCGGTCTGCTGCTCGGTCCCGAAGTTGAAGGGGCGCGCCCGTCCGTTGGCGTCGAACACGAAGATCGATCCTGGAAGGTCGGGCCGAACCGCCGAGCAGTTGGCGGAGAAGCTGGTGCGCACGGGATTGGCCGGCGCGGCGCCGCAGTTGATGAAAGGGGTGTCCGGGTCCGCCGCCGGCGACGGGAGCGGCTGATTTGCGAGAATGAGCGTTCCGCCTCGGCTGGACGGCGCGGAACGCAGGCCGCCCCCGCGGAACTGGCTGTCCAGGACGCCGTCATCGGGGGCGGTGTTCGGGTCCGAGTCGTTGAATAGGAAGCCGTAGGATTGCCGCGCCCAGTCGAGGTCGAAGTTCTGCACCTCGTCCGCCTTCTGGTATTCGGCGAAACCGTAGATGTTCAAGCGGTCGTTGAGGAAGTTCTGGCCGATCAGGCCCGAGATGCGGCGGTTGTAGCGCTCACCCTCCTGGTTGATCTGTCCGAACGAGCCGTCGACCTCGAGGCCTTCGAAGTTACGGCGCAGGATGAAGTTGACGACGCCGGAGACTGCGTCGGCGCCGTAGAGCGCCGACTGGCCTCCGGTGACCACCTCCACGTTCTCAATCAGCAGGGACGGGATAGTGTCGATGTCCACGGCCAGCGAGCCCGGAGCGGAGCCCACGTGACGACGGCCGTCAACCAGCACCAGGGTGCGGACGGCGCCTAGATCGCGGAGGTTCAGCAGGCTCAGGCCGCCGGCGTTCAGGGAGCCGCCGGTGGTGTCCTCCGGCACCTGCGAGCCCTGCAGGGCCGGGATGTCGGCCAGAAAGTCGACGATGTTAGGCTCACCCGACTGCAGCACCTCTTCGCGGCCGACCTGGATCAGCGGCGTGGGCGCATTGGCGGGGTTGCGGCGAATGCGGGAGCCGGTGACCACCACCGCTTCGACATCGGCTTCGTCGTCCGCGACGGGTTCGCCGGACTGATTGCGGGCTTCGCCAGGATTGTCGGGCTGATCAACAACGGCGGGATCGGGCGCCGCCTGCTCCGGGGCGCCTTGGCTGGGGGACTGCTGGACGACTTCATTCGCGCCCGGCGTGCTGTCGCTGGTTTGCGGCGTGCTGGTCGGAGTTTGAGGCGTGGTCTGGGCGGAAGCGCTCCCCACCATCATCAGCGCGGTCAGCCCCGCGATGATGGTGCTGCCGAAGAGAAACTTCTTACCGTCACCCTGAATGAGCATAACCCCCGTCTTCCCCCGACCGAACCTGCGTCCGTTCTCCGGACATCCACTTCGTCGTCGATCCTAACATTCTCGTAACCTGTCACAATCGTGCGAGCCGATCGGCCACGATCTTTTCGCCACTGTGCTCGACGAGACACTCGCTGCTGTGGCCCAGCAATGAGAGCCTATTGACTCACCCTCGAGAATGAGGGGGTCACAAGCGCGCGGGCTCTGTCATGGGAAAAAAGCGGTCACGATCAGCATGTTGGGCTGGCTGACCACGTCGAGCTCGCCGGGCTTGAAGCCCGCCACGGCCAGACTGATGCGCTAGGCGTCCTCGCCCGACCTTTCGATGTCGTAAGGCGGGTAGGACATCGTGGTGTCGACCTTCGCCGCGGTGTGGAGAAGGTCGGCGATCCGGTCGAAACCGACGCTCGACCGGTACAGAGGTGAAAGATCTACGGTTCTCACGACCACATCCTCCATTGAGCAACATGGGTACGAGAGACGCCGGAGAACGTTCCTGACGCTCTCTAGCTGCCGGATCCCAAGGGCTTCCGGCGGGCGGTGAGATGGTTTTTCACCTTATGATTTCAAGCGGGTAGAGGAATTTCGTGGCCGCCCTTCCGGGTCGCCGCCCGCAACTGCCGTTTCACGCCATCCGATGTCCCAGGACCGATCCGCCCCAGCGAGTTCCTGGGCCCCAGCCCCGCGACGGAGCGTGGTAGCCACGCCCATGCCCGTCCAGCCTGATTCGCGACCCAAGCGGCTGACCAAGGCCGAGCGCGAGCTTGTGCGCGCCAAGTTCGACGGCCGCTGCGCTTACTGCGGATGCGAGCTTCCCGAGCGGTGGCACGTCGACCACCTCAAGCCCGTGCGGCGGCGGCGTTTCACCCAGCCTAGGCAGGCGGCGATGCGGCTGCCCAAGCGCCATCACCTGGACAACTGCATGCCCAGTTGTCCTCCCTGCAACATCGACAAACACGCTCGCTCCCTGGAGCAGTGGCGGGCCTGGCTTTCGGCCCACCTGCGCTCCCTGCAGCGGCAACCGAATTATCGCTTGGTGCGCGCGCACGGTCTGGTCTCAGAGACCGACCTGGCGGTGCGCTTCTACTTCGAGCGGATGCAGGGGGAGCCCGGCCGGCGACATGCAGCAGCGCACGCGGATATCGAAGACGCTCTCGCTCTGGCTCCGGCACCGTCCCGGAGAGGCTGACGTCCTTCTGACGCCGTCGGGCTGGGCTCAAGTCGAAGACGTGTTGTCCGCCCTCAAGCGCAAGGGTTTGGAGGTCGGCCGTGACGACTTGGCCGACCTCGTAGCCAGTTGCGACAAGCAGCGTTTCGAGCTCTCGACGGACGGCGTCCGGATCCGCGCCCGCCAAGGTCACACCCTGCCCATCCAGGGCGACTGGACGCCGGCGAGTCCGCCACATCGCCTGTATCATGGAACCCTGGACCGTTTGCTGGAGCCGATCCTCCGTAGCGGCCTGCTTCCGATGGCCCGCCATCACGTCCACCTTTCGCGGGACGAGGAAACAGCTCGCCGCGTCGGCAGCCGCCGGGGAGCCCCCGTGGTTCTTCAGATCAGAGCCGGCGAGTTGGCGGCCAGCGGCCAAAGCTTTTATCTGACCGGCAATGGAGTCTGGCTGACGGACCACGTGCCTCCGGAGTACTTGAGCCCCGTCCCAGCATGACGTCCCCTGAGCTGGCGGAAGGAATGTTCATCCGGCCCGGAGCCGTGTTCCCGCATGTGGGTTCGACTGGCTGCAGAGCGCTTGGCGCTCCGGCGGGGTGGGGCCGGGCACATCGTCGGAGGCGCCCAACTTGCGGAGGGTCTTGGGGTCGATCCCGGTCCTGCGGACCTTCGACCTGCGGCGCCGGCGCAACGCCCCGCTGCTTCCGCTCCGGCCTGCGGCGGCGAACGAAACCCGGCGATGCGGTTCCCGTTGATGAAGGATGCAGCAGAGCACACCGATCCGGCCCATAGTCGTCCTGGTCGTGGATGACGAGCCCCTGGTTCGAATGCTCGGGGTGGACGTGCTCGAGGATGCGGGCTTCGCCGTTGTGGAGGCCGGGAACGCGGCCGAGGCGCTGGAAAAGCTCCGCGCCCATCCCGAGGTCCGCTTGGTGTTCACCGACGTCAACATGCCCGGTGAATTGAACGGGCTGGAGCTCGCGCAAGTCATCCATGAGCGTCGGCCTGACATCCGCCTCCTGATCGCCTCGGGCCAGGTGCGCCCAAGCCAGGATGAACTGCCCGCGGAGGGTCAATTCCTTCCCAAGCCCTGGAACGCCGACGAGGTTGTCGGGCGGATCAGAAGAATGCTGGATCCAGCCTGAGGCTCGAACGATGACCAGCTCAGTCCACCCCATAGCTTCGGCATGACCGGGCGGGCCGCCCCACACCCCTTCTCCCTGGCCGGACGCACCGCCCTGGTGACCGGAGCGGGTCGCGGGCTTGGCCGCGAAATCGCGCGGTCCCTGGCGGCTGCGGGCGCTTGCGTGGTGCTGAACGGTCGCAACGCCGCCCCCCTGGACGCCCTGGCCGCGGAACTGGGGACGGCGCGTGTCGCCGCCTTCGACATCACGGCTCCGGAGGCGGCGGAGCAACTCAGGCAGCAGGGCCCCATCGACATCCTGGTCAACGCCGCTGGTCTTCGCGACCGGGCGCCGCTGGCCGACCTGGACCCAGGCAGGGTCCGGGCCATGCTGGAGACCAATCTCCTGGGCGCCTTTGCGCTCTGCCGCGCCGCGGCCCCCGAGATGAGCGGGCGCGGTTGGGGCCGGATCATCAACCTGACATCCATCGCCGGCCCGATCGCCCGAGGCGGCGATGCGGCCTACACGGCGGCCAAGGGCGGACTGGAGGCGCTCACCCGCGCGCTGGCTGCGGAACTCGGGCCTTCGGGCGTCACGGTGAATGCGCTGGCGCCCGGCTACTTCGCCACCGAAGCCAATGCGGAGGCGATGGCCGATCCGGGCGTTGCAGCCTGGCTGGCGCGGCGAACCTCGCTGGGCCGCTGGGGACGCCCGGAGGAGATCGGCGGGGCGGTGGTCTTCCTGGCTTCAGACGCGGCCAGCTTCATCACAGGCGTCACCCTGCCCGTGGACGGCGGCCACCTCAGCCACTTCTAAGCACGAGATTGTCGATCAGCCGCGTGCCCCCGATCCGAACGGCCAGCGAGGCCAGGGCCCCCTCCCCCGCCTCGCTGCTGATCTCCGCCAAGGTCTCGGGATGGGCGACGCTGACGTAATCGGGGCGGGCCAGCGGCTCGGCCGAGAGCACCTCCGCCATGCGGCGACGCAGTCCTTCTCCGTCCCGTGCGCCGCCCCGGAAGGTCCGCTCGGCAGCCGACAGGGCGCGGAACAGCACGGTGGCGGCGGTCCGCTCCTCCGCGCCCAGATAGCTGTTCCGGCTGCTCATGGCCAAGCCGTCCGCCTCGCGCACGGTGGGCGCCACGACCACCTCGAGCGGCACATCCAGATCCCTGACCACCTGCCGAATGACGGCGCATTGCTGCGCGTCCTTCTGGCCGAAATAGGCCCGGCGGGGCTGGACGATGTTCAACAGCTTCAGCACCACGGTGGCCACGCCTGCGAAATGCCCCGGGCGCACCGCGCCCTCCAGCAGGGAGGCCAGGGGCCCCACCTCGACGCGGGTGTCGAACCCTGCCGGGTAGAGGTCGGCGACCCCGGGGGTGAACACCGCGTCCACGCCCGCGCTTTCCAGCTTCGTCAGGTCGGCTTCCAGGGCGCGAGGATAGCGGCCGAAGTCCTCATCCGGGCCGAACTGCAGCGGATTGACGAACAGACTGGCCACGGCCGTCCCGCATTCGGCCTTGGCCTGCCGCATCAAGGCGAGATGCCCCTCGTGCAGAAAGCCCATGGTGGGCACGAACCCCACCGGCCCGACAATTTGGGCCCGCCAGGCCCGCACCTCCGCCGGCGTGAGCAGGCGGCGCGTCAAAGCCCGACCAGGGCTTCGCGAAGCACGGCGTCGTCCATCTTGGAACTCTGCGCGTCGGTGGGAAACGCGCCCGAGCGCACCTGCGCCGTGTAATCGCTCAAGGCGGCCGTGATCGCCGCACCGATCTCGCCGAAGACCCGCGCATGCCGCGGCGGCTTGTCCTCGCCCAGCCCCAGGATGTCGTGCCAGACCTGCACCTGCCCGTCGCAGCCGGCCCCGGCCCCGATCCCGATGATCGGGATGCGCAGCCGCTCGCGCACGGCCGCGGCCAGGGGCGCGGGCACGAGCTCCAGCACCAGGGCGAAAGCCCCTGCCCTTTCCACAGCCAGGGCGTCCTCGACCAGTTTACGGGCCGCCGCCGCATCCCGCGCTTGCACGCGCACGCCGATCTGGTGCGACGATTGCGGGGTGAAGCCCAGGTGCCCCATCACGGGAACGCCTCGGGTCACCAGCGCCTCGATCACGGCCACCATCGGACCGGCGCCTTCCAGCTTCACGGCCTGGACGCCCGCCTCTCGCAGCAGGCGGCCGGCCGAATGCAAGGCGGTCGACTCGTCCGCATAGGTGAGGAACGGGAGGTCACCGATCACCAAGGCCCGTTGGCTGCCCCGCACCACGGCCGCGGCGTGGCGAACCGCATCGTCCAGCGTGACCGGCAAGGTCGTCTCGTGGCCCAACACCACCATGCCCAGGCTGTCGCCCACCAGCAGCAAGGGCACGCCCGCCCGTTCCGCCATCCAGGCCGACGGTGCGTCATAGGCGGTCAGCATGGGGATTCGCTCCCCCGCGGCCTTCATGGCCGCCAAGTCCCTGAGCGTGATCCGCATGGCGCCTCCGACCTTGGCCTCTCCGGCCACGCGGCCTAGCTGACGCGGGCCCGTTTGTCTCGCAGTTGCGGCTGGGGCCTGGGCCTGCACAGGATCCAGGTCGTCCGGGCCAAGCCCCATGGGCTCACCGTTATGGAGGCCGGGGCGCTTTTCGCCGCAGGCGAGCCATCCAGCCGCCGAGCACTTATCTTCACCCCATGCGCCGTCCAGCCCTCGCCCTCGTCACCCTCCTCGCCGCCCCGCTTCTCTCCGGACCGGCCTCCTCGGCCAGCCCGGCCCAGCCCGCAGTGGTGGAGCTGTTCACCAGCCAGGGCTGCTCCTCCTGCCCGCCGGCCAACGCCGCCGTGGCCTCTATCGCCGACCGGCCGGACGTGCTGGCGCTCAGTTTCGGGGTGACCTACTGGGACCAGCTCGGCTGGACGGACACCTTCGGCCATCCCGCCTTCACCGAACGGCAATGGGCCTACGCCCGTCGCTTCAGGCGCGACCAAGTCTATACGCCCCAGGTGGTGGTCAACGGCCGCGTGCACAGCGTCGGCAACAGCCGGCCGCTGCTGGACAGGTTGGTACGGGAGAACGACCGCCGCGGCGGTCCCAGTGTCGCTCTGGGCGACGGAGCGGTCTCGGTGGGCGCGGGCGCCGGCCGGGCCGAGGTGTGGATGGTGCGCTACGACCCGCGCACCCTTCCCGTGCCGATCCGACGCGGAGAGAACGGGGGCAAGACCCTGCCCCACCGCAATGTGGTGCGCGAGCTCGTCAAGGTCGGCGACTGGACCGGCGCGGCCAACCGTTACGCCTTGCCCAAGGCGACACAAGCGGGCCTGCGCACGGCGGTCCTGGTCCAGTCCGGGACCACGGGCGCAATTCTCGCGGCCGCCAAGGGCTGAGCCCCTAGGCGGCGTCGATCCAACGACGCGCGGCGCGCTGCGCCTCGGCGATGTCGTCCCGGTCCATCTCGGCGCTGAGCTCGCGGCGGTAGCTCTTGGCCTCCTCCGACCCGCGCATGGCGGCGAGGTTGAACAGCATGTGCGCCGAGATCAGGTCCAGCGGCGCTCCGCCCTGGCCCGTCGAATAGAGCAGCCCCATCCGGAACAGCTCATCGCCGGTGGCCTCCGGCCCCGGCAGCGGCAGCCCGCCCGTGTCTCCCATTTCCATCAGCATCGAACGACCCTGTCCCCTTCGGATCGACGGACCTTCTGTCCGCGAGCCCGATCAGAGGGGCAGGAAGCGCCCTGCCCGCTTGAGATAGAGTTAACAGCGAATCACCCTGAATCGGCGCGTCAAGGTCACCGCCGCTGCCCGCTTCCGAAGAGCAGCTTGCGGGCTTTGTCGGCCTCAGGGCCACGGCCCGCCAGGGGGCGACGGAGCTCCTCGCCCACCTTGTGGCCGCGCTGCACGGCCTCGCGCGCGCCGACGCGTTCGAACCACGCCTTGAGGCTGGGGAAGCGGTCCAGGTCCATGCCCTGCATTCGGTGCGGTACGATCCAGGGCCAGATGGCCATGTCCGCGATGCTGTACTCGCCCGCCACGAAGTCCCGGTCGCCGAGCCTGCGGTCCAGCACGCCGTAGAGCCGGGCTACTTCGTTGGTGTAGCGGGCCACGCCATAGGCCAGCATGCGTTGATCGCTTACGATCGAGGGGGCGTAGCCCCGGAAATGGTGGGCCTGACCGCACATGGGCCCCAGCCCTCCCATTTGCCAGAACAGCCACTGGCCGACTTCGACGCGGGACCGCTCGTCGGCGCCGAAGAACCTGCCGGACTTGCGCGCGAGGTACTGCAGGATGGCGCCGGACTCGAAGACCGAGATCGGCGCGCCGTCCGTGGACTCCGGATCCACGATCGCCGGCATGCGGTTGTTGGGGCTGATCGCCAGGAATTCGGGCGTGAACTGCTCGCCCGCGCCGATGTCGACCGGGTGGACCTCATAGGGCAGCTCCATCTCCTCCAGGGCGATGGTCACCTTCCAGCCGTTGGGCGTGGGCCAGTAGTGGAGCTGGATCGGCTGCACGAATCTCCTTCCCGCGTTTTCTTCCACGATGCACGCCGGCAACGGGCGCGCCAAGCTGGCTGACGAGCTGGTTCAGCCTCGGTTCAGGGTGGCGGATCGAACCTCGGCCTTAACGAGACGTTAACGACTTCGAACGTGCAAAAGGAGAATAGGTTGACGCTGGTCCTGCCCGTCGTTCTGGCCCTGAGCCTCGCCGTCCCGGCCGCAGCCTCCGCATCCGTGGTCCGCACCAGCCTGCTGACCACCGACCCGGCGCCGCTGATCAAGGTGGATCACAAGGGCAAACACCGCGGAAAGGGCCACGGCCGGGGCCGCCACCACTTCGACTACGACGACCGGGACGACCGCTATGATGAGCGCCGCGCCTACCGTCAGGGTCTGCGCGACGGTCGCCGGGAGGCTCACGGCGACTACTATGAACCCGGGCGCCATGGCGGCTATCCCCGCTATGACCGGGGCGATTACCTGCCGCCGCATCACCGGTCCTATGTGATCAACGACTACGATCGCTACGGCTTTCCGCCGCCGCCGCGGGGCTGCCGTTATGTGCAGGTCGGCCAGAACACCTATCTCACTCAAATCGCGACCGGGCTGATCCTGAACGCCTTTCTCGGCGGCGGCTACTGACCGGCCGGCATGAAGCAAGGGAGCACCACCATGAGGAGAGCGCTGTCCGCAACCCTCGCCTTTGCGGCGCTTGCGCCGCTGGCGGCCGAGGTCCAGGCGCAGGATGCAGGCGATCGACGCGCCGAGCGACAGGAGCAACGGGAGCAACTTCGGGAGGCCAACCGCGCCATCGGCGAGCGGCTGTCCGGAGCCTTCGGCGGCGGCGACCGCAGGGAGGATCGACGGGAGTTCCGCGAAGATCGACGGGAGTTCCGCGAAGACCGACGTGAGCTCCGGGAGGATCTGCGCGAGGCTCGGCGCGAATTCCGTCGCGGCGATCGCAATCGCTACGTCTACGTCCAGCCGCGGAACTACTACTACAGCCAGCCGAGCTTCGGCTTCAACTATGGCTATAGCCAGCCCTTCTACGGCTATAGCCAGCCCTACTACAGAGAGCCGTACTACGGCTACAGTCAACCCTACTACAGCCAGCCATATGGGTACGGCTACAGCGACTACGGCTATGGGAGCGGCTACGGCTATCATCCGTCCCGCCGCTGGGTGCGCGGGCAGTATTTGCCTCCCCAATACCGACGGGTCGTGATCCACGATTACCACCGCTACGGCTACGGCCCGCCGCCTCACGGATATCAGTACTACCGAACCAACACCGGTGAGATCATCCTGGCGGCCATCGCCACCGGTCTGATCCTGTCTGTGTTCGCGAACGCCTTCTAAGCCCGGACGAGGTCGATGGGGAGCGGCGTCCACGCCGCTCCCCATTCTTGCGCCTAGTCGATGCCGAGCCTGGCCCTCAGCACGGCGTTGACCACCGCCGGATTGGCCTTGCCGCCGGTCTCCTTCATCACCTGGCCCACGAACCAGCCGATGGCCTGAGGCTTGGTCTTCACCGCCTCGGCCTTCTCGGGATTGGCGGCGATCAGCTTGTCGGCCGCAGCCTCCAGCGCGCCCGTGTCGCTGACCTGGACCAGGCCCTCGCGCTCGACGATCTCGCGCGCGCTCCCCTCGCCGGCCCAAAGCTTGTCGAACACCGTCTTGGCGATCTTGGAGGAGATGGTCCCGTCCTCGATCAGGCCGACCAACTCGCCAAGGGCTTCCGGCGCGATGGGGCTCTCGGCGATCCCACGATCCTCGGCCGAGAGCCGGCCCAGCAGGTCGTTCACCGTCCAGTTCGCGACGAGCTTGGCGTTGCGTGCTCCAGCGGCCCGCTCGAAAAAGGTGGCGCGTTCGTCCTCCGCCGTCAGAACCCCCGCGTCATAGGCCGTCAGCCCGTACTGCTCGGCGAAGCGCCTGCGGCGTGCGGCGGGGAGCTCGGGCAGCGAGGCCCGGATCTCCTCGATCCAGGCCTCCTCCAGCACCAGAGGCAGCAGGTCGGGATCGGGGAAGTAGCGGTAGTCGTGCGCCTCCTCCTTGGAGCGCATGGACCGCGTTTCGCCGCGGCCGGGGTCGAACAAACGCGTCTCCTGAGTGATCTTGCCCCCGTCCTCGAGGATCTCGACCTGGCGGCGCGCCTCGTACTCGATGGCCTGCATGATGAAGCGGAAGGAGTTCACGTTCTTGATCTCGCAGCGCGTGCCCAGCCCCTCCCCGGGGCGGCGCACCGAGACGTTCACGTCGGCGCGAAGGTTGCCCTTCTCCATGTCCCCGTCGCAGGTGCCCAGCGCGCGGAGCAGGGTGCGCAGCGTCCGCACATAGGCGGCGGCGTCCTCGGCCGAGCGCATGTCGGGCCGGGAGACGATCTCCATCAGCGCCGTGCCCGAGCGGTTCAGATCGACGTAGGTGGAGTGGGGATCCATGTCGTGGATCGACTTGCCCGCGTCCTGCTCCAGGTGCAGCCGCTCGATGCCGACGGTGAAGGTCGAGCCGTCGTCGCGCTCCACCTCCAGCGCACCCTCGCCCACTATGGGATGGTACAGCTGGCTGATCTGATAGCCCTGCGGCAGGTCCGGGTAGAAGTAGTTCTTGCGGTCGAACCGGCTGGTTCGATGGATCTGGGCGTTCAGCCCCAGCCCCGTCTTGACCGCCTGCTCCACGCAGAACCGGTTCAGCACGGGCAGCATGCCCGGGAAGCCGGCGTCCACCGTGGAGACCTGCGCGTTCGGCCCCGCGCCGAAACCCACGGCGGCGCCGGAGAAGAGTTTGGCCCGCGAGGCCACCTGGGCGTGGACCTCAAGGCCCAGGACGATCTCCCAAGGGCCTGTGCGGCCCTGGATCAGCGTGTCAGTCATGGTTCGGCACCTTCTTCTCCTCTCCCGTTCTCGGGAGAGGAAGGGGCCCGCTCGGCGAAGCCGAGTGGGAAGGTGAGGGCAAGCAGCCGCGCGCCGTCTGCACCTCGTCGAGGATCCGCTTCAACACGTTCTCAAGATCGTCGCGAACCTCCCCGTTCGCAAACCGGATCACCTGCCAGCCGCAGCGCTCCATCTCCGCCGTCCGCGCTTCGTCATAGCCGGCCTGCTGCAGATGCTGATCGCCGTCGAGCTCGACGATCAGGCGTGCTTCCTTGCAGCCGAAATCGGCGAAGTACCGGTCGACCGGAAGTTGTCGGCGCCACTTCAGCCCGGCCAGTTGGCGGCCGCGCAGAGCACCCCAGAGCTTCGCCTCGACATCGGTGGCGTTTCGTCGAAGCGTTCGGGCCCGCTCGGTTCGGAGCGCGGTCATGCCCTCACCCTCCCACGTCGGCTTCGCCGCCGCGGGCCCCTCCCTCTCCCGAGCCCGGGAGAGGAGTCATTGAGGTCTTCTCCTTCCCCCGTCACGACCACCACCGCTCCGGCTTGCTCCGGAAGGCCGCGGCCTGCTCCAGCGCCCCAGCCAGCGAGAACAGGGTTCCTTCGTCCAAGGCCCGGCCGACCAGCTGCAGCCCTAGCGGCAGTCCGTTGGCGTCCAAGCCTGCCGGGACGCTGATCCCCGGCAGGCCGGCCAAGTTGGCCGGAACGGTGAAGACGTCGTTCAGGTACATGGTGACCGGGTCGGCGTCCTTGTCTCCGAGAGCGAAAGCGGCCGTGGGCGTGGACGGCGTCAGCAGGGCGTCGCAGGTCTCCCAGGCCCGGTCGAAGTCGTCGGCGATGCGGCGGCGCACCTTCAAGGCGCGGAGGTAGTAGGCGTCGTAGAAGCCCGCGCTCAGCACATAGGTGCCGATCAGGATGCGGCGCTTGACCTCGTCGCCGAAGCCCTGGGCCCGGGTGTTCTCATAGACCTCCGTCAGAGTTCCCCCTCCGGCGCGGTAGCCGAAGCGCATGCCGTCGTAGCGGGCCAGGTTGGACGAGGCCTCTGCGGGCGCCACGATGTAATAGGCCGGCAAGGCGTACCGGGTGTGGGGAAGCGAGACCTCCACGATCTCGCAGCCGGCGTCGCGGAGCCAGGCCACGCCCTGCTCCCACAGTTGTTCGATCTCGGCGGGCATGCCGTCGACGCGGTATTCGCGGGGAACGCCGACGCGCAGGCCACGCACGTCCCGGCCCACGAACTGAGTGAAATCCGGCGTCTCCACCGCCAGGCTGGTCGAGTCCTTGGGATCGTGCCCGCTCATGCTGCGCAGCATCAGCGCGGCGTCCGCCACGGAGCGCGTGATCGGCCCCGCCTGATCCAGCGAGGAGGCGAACGCGACCATGCCCCAGCGGGAGCAGCGGCCGTAGGTGGGCTTGATGCCGACCGTACCGGTGAAGGCGGCGGGCTGGCGGATGGAGCCGCCCGTGTCGGAGGCCGTGGCGCCCAGGCAGAGGTCGGCCGCAACCGCGCTGGCCGAGCCGCCCGACGACCCTCCCGGCGTCAAGCTCGCGTTGGAGCCCCGCGACCTCCAGGGATTGGCCACCGGCCCCCAGGCGCTGGTCTCGTTGGAGGAGCCCATGGCGAACTCGTCCATGTTCAGCTTGCCCAGCATCACCGCTCCGTCCCGCCACAGATTGGCGGTGACGGTGCTCTCATAGGGCGGCTTGAATCCCTGCAGGATCCTGGAGCCGGCCGTGGTCTCCACACCCTCTGTGGAGAACAGGTCCTTGACGCCCAAGGGCGCGCCTTCCAGCGGGCCGCCCTCGCCCCGCGCGATGCGCGCGTCGGAGGCCCGCGCCATCTCCAGCGCCCGATCGGGGGTCTCGACCGTAAAGGCGTTCAGGGTCCGCGCCCCCTGCATCGCCTCCAGGTGCGCGCGCGTGATCTCCTCGGCCGAGAAGCGCTTGGTTCGAAGGCCCTCAACGGCGTCCGTGAGGGTCAGTGCGGTGAGCTCGCTCATTCGACTACCTTGGGCACGACGAAGAAGCCGTCGTCGGACCTGGGCGCATTGCCCAGCACCCGCGCGGGGTCGCCGCCGTCCGTGACCACGTCTTCGCGCAACGGCTGGGTGGCGTGCACGGCGGTGGCCATGGGCTCCACGCCGTCGACGTCCACCTCGTTCAACTGTTCGATCCAGCCTAGTATGCCGCTGATCTCGCGGGCGAGCGGGTCCAGCCGCGCCTCCGGTTCGGCGATGCGGGCCAGCCGGGCGACCCGGCGGACGGTTTCGGCGTCGACGGCCATGGCTTCCTCCAACCGGCGCGGGTTAGCCGCCGCGCCCGGCTTCGACAAGCGTCCACCGGCCCGCTAACACGCCGCCCGTGCCTGTCCTGCCCCTCCCCGACCTGCCGCCCGGCCCCCTGCTGGGCCTCGACCTGGGCGAGAAGACCATCGGCGTGGCCTCCTCCGACGCATCGCGGGTGATCGCCACACCCGTGGGCCTGGTGCGCAAGACCAAGTTCACCAGCGACGCCGAGGCCCTGTTCGCCCTCATGGCCCAGCGGGGCACGACAGCGATCGTGATCGGCCTGCCGCTCAACATGGACAGCTCCGAAGGGCCGCGCGCCCAGTCCAGCCGGGCCTTCGCCCGCAACCTGCTCCGCCTGCGCGAGCTGCCCATCGCCTTTTGGGACGAGCGCCTGTCCACCGCCGCCGTGGAACGCCAGCTCATCGGGGCGCTGGACATGAGCCGGGCCCGCCGCGCCGAGGTCGTCGACCAGAACGCCGCCGCCTGGATCCTGCAAGGCGCGCTCGATCGGCTCCGCTCGGCATGAGCGCCATCCTCGCCGGCGTCGTTCCCGTATTCGCCCTGATCGCCCTGGGCTGGGGTTTGAAGGCCAGCCGCTTCATCCCCGCCGAGACCTGGGCCCCGATCGAGCGGATCACCTATTTCGTCTTCTATCCCGGCTTCCTCATTCCCACGATCTGGGCCGCTCAGTTCGAAGGCCTGTCCTCCGCACCGCTGGGCGCGGCCAGCGTGGCGGCGGTGTTCCTGATCGGCGGCCTGGCCGTGCTCGTGAAGCCGCTGACCGGCCTGTCGGACCCCGCCTTCACCAGCGTCTTCCAGGGGCTCACGCGCTGGAACAGCTTCGTTTTCCTGCCCATGGTCTTCGCGGTGTTCGGCGAAGGCGGCCTGTCGCGCGCGGCGGTGGTGATCGGCGCCCTGGTCCCGGTCATCAATGTGATGGCCGTGCTGGTGCTGGCCCGCTGGGGCGAGGGCCAGGGCGGCGGCTGGCGCGCCGCGGGTCAGGCGCTGGCCCGCAACCCGATCCTGTGGTCCTGCGGCATCGGGCTGGCGCTGAACATCCTGCGCGTGCCGCCCGGTCCTGTGGACGAGGCCTTGGACCTGCTGGGCGACGGCGCGCTCCCGCTGGGTCTGCTGGTGGCGGGCGCGGGGCTGAACTTCGCCGCCGCCGCCGCGCGTCCCGTCACCATCGCCACCGTCTGCGCGGTGAAGCTCGTAGCCATGCCCGTGCTCATGTGGGGCCTGTGCCGCGCGTTCGGCGGGGACCCGCTCAGCCAGGGCGTGGCTCTGGCCTGCGGCTCGGCTCCGGGCGCGGCCGCCTCCTACGTCCTGGCCCGCCAGATGGGCGGCGACGCCCCCTTGATGGCGGGCGTCGTGGCCTTCACCACCCTGGCCAGCGTGGTGACGATTCCCGTGCTGCTGTTGCTGTTCGGCCTGCCCTGAGCCGGCGACGGACTGTTCGCCCTGGCGATCCTGGTTCCCTCCCTGGCCGTCGGTGTGCGGCGCCTCCACGACACCGGTCGAAGCGGATGGTGGCTGTTGATCGCGCTGATCCCCCTCTCGGGCGCCATCGTCCTGCTGGTGTTCCTGGTTCAAGACGGAAGGCCGGGTTCGAACAGATTCGGGCCGTCCCCAAAGTCGGAACACACCGGCGAAGTCTTCGCCTGAGGTGGGGAGCGCTCCGGCGGGCTTTGCGGACCTGGCGACCCGCTCTATAGCCTGCGCTCGCCATGAGCGCCGCCCCAGACCTCGAAGCCGACGTCCTGGCGCGGCTGCACCCTTTCCGCCAACCTCATCTGCTGGGCGTCGACGGCCTCACCCCGCCGGACGTCGAGGCCTTGCTGGACCTCGCTGAAGCCCTGATCCCGCTGAGCCGCCGTCCGGCCAAACGCCTGGACCTCCTCACCGGCCGGACGGTGGTGAACCTGTTCTTCGAGAACTCCACGCGCACCCAGGCCAGCTTCGAGCTGGCCGCGCGGCGCCTGGGCGCAGACGTCCTGAACCTGTCCCCGCGCACCTCCTCGATGAGCAAGGGCGAGACCCTGATCGACACCGCCAAGTCGCTGAACGCCATGCGTCCCGACATCCTGGTCCTCCGTCACGGCGCCTCGGGGGCCGCCCACCTGCTGGCTCGTCACACCGAGGCTGCGGTGGTCAACGCCGGCGACGGCGCCCGCGAGCACCCGACCCAGGCCCTGCTGGACGCCCTGGCGCTGCGGCGCGCCTTTGGGCGGCTGGCCGGACTGACGGTGGCGGTCTGCGGCGACGTCCTGCACAGCCGCGTGGCGCGTTCCAACACCGCCCTGCTGAGCCTCATGAGCGCCCATGTACGCTTGTGCGGGCCGCCCACCCTGCTGCCCACGGGCGTGGATCGCTGGGGGGCGGAGGTCTTCACCGACCTGGACGCCGCGATCGCAGGCGCGGACGCCGTCATGATGCTGAGGCTTCAGACCGAGCGGATGGACGGCGCCTACGTCCCCTCCCCGCGCGAATACGCCCGGTTCTGGGGCCTGACCCGCGAACGCCTGGCCCGCGCCGCCCCAGGCGCCAAGGTGCTGCACCCGGGGCCGATGAACCGGCGGGTCGAGATCACGGGTGAACTGGCCGACGATCCAACGGTCAGCCTGATCGCCGAACAGGTCGAGATGGGGGTGGCGGTCCGGATGGCGGTCCTGGCCAGCCTGAGCGCGCGCAGGGAGGCGGGATGAACCCGCTGCTGATCCGCAACGCCCGCCTGCTTGATCCGGAAGGCGGTTACGACGGCCCCGGCGCCGTGCGCGTCCGCGACGGTTTCGTGTTCGAGGTCCTGCGCAGCGCCCAGGCTGACAGCGCTGGGGCGGAGGAGGTCGTGGACGCCCGCGGCGCCGCGCTCGCGCCCGGCTTGATCGACCTGCGCGCCCGCGGGACTCCCGACGGCGTGTCGCGTCTGGCAGCGGCGGCCGGGGTCAGCACCGCCGTGCTCGCCTCGGACCCGAGCGCGCCCGCGGACGGGCCGGCGCGGGTGGCGGCCCTGGCCGCGCCCGGACGCGCCGGCGCGCGCATCCTGCCGGCCGCAGCGGCGACCCAGGCCATGGAAGGCGAGCGTCTGGCCGAGATCGGCCTGCTGCACGAGGCCGGCGCCGTACTGGTCTCCGACGGCGACCGGGCCATCGGCGACAGCCGCGTGCTTCGCCGCGTGCTGCGCTATGCGGCGGGTTTCGGGGTTCCCGTGGCGCACCGCCCCGTCGACGTGCATCTCTCGCGCGGCGCGGTGGCCGCGGAAGGCGAGTTCGCGGCCCGCCTGGGCCTGTCGGGCGTGCCCGACGTCGCCGAGCGCATCGGGCTGGAGCGCGACGTGGCCATTGCGGAGGGCACGGGAGCGCCGCTGCACCTGGACGGGCTCAGCACGGCCGTCGGCGTGGCCGCCCTCGCCGCCGCCAAAGCGCGGGGGGCCCCGGTCACGGGGGCGGTCGCCATCGCCCACCTTTGCTTCAACGAGGTCGACATGGGCGGGCTGGACACCCGCTTCCGCCTGGACCCGCCGCTCCGCCCGGAGTCCGACCGCCGCGCCTTGCTGGACGCCTTGGCCGACGGAACGGTGGACGTCGTGGTCTCCGGCCACCTGGCCGTGCCGCCCGAGCGCAAGCACGTCCCCTACGCCGAGGCCGACCCCGGCGGCGCCACCCTGCACGCCTTTCTAGCCGCCCTCTTGACGCTGCACCACGCCGAGGGCCTGCCGCTGCTGGACCTGCTGCGGGCGGTGACGCTCCATCCGGCCCGCCTGCTGGGGCTGCCTTCCGGCCGGCTGCAGCCGGGCGCGCCGGCCGACCTCGTCCTGTTCGACCCGGATGCGCCGGTGGTCATGGACACGCTCGGCTCGCCCTTCGACGGCCGACGCCTGCAAGGCCGGGTTCTGTCGACCTGGGTGGGCGGCCGCCGCGTCTACGAAGCCGCGCGCTCGCCCGCCCGGTAGTTGGACCCCTGCGCCAGGAAGGCGGCGTTGGCTTCCCGGATTTTGGCCGCGGCCTCATCATAGAGGAAGGGCAGAAAGGCGTAGCGGCTGCCCCGCGTCACAGGCGTCACCGTGTGCAGCAGCGAGCAGGAGAACACCACCGCGCCCCCCGGCGGCGGCTTGAAGGTCTGCGGCCCGTACTCGGGAAAGCCCACTTCTCCGCCCTCGAAGTCGCTGTTCAGGTTGATGGACACGGCGAAGCGGCGATGCGCCGTGCCCTTGGTGGTGTCGTCCCGGTGCGGACGGAAGTGACCGCCGTCCTCGGCCGTGTAGCAGCCCACCAGGTGGCGCTCCATGCGGGTCACCTCGAACTGGTGCGCCTTCTTAATCTCGGGCGCGACCCGGCGGTGCACCCGGGCGCGGGTCTCGGCGATCAGGCGCGGGTCGACCAGCTCGTGATCGCGGCGCCGCTTGTGGCCGCCGTCGTGCTTGAGCACCGTTCGTCCGTTCTCCTCCCGCATGAAGCCCGACAACTCGCCCCCGCTCTGTTCATAGGCGGCGATCAACCGGCGGCAGAGGTCCGGTTCGAACACCTGGGGCAGGACCAGGATGGGCGCCTGCACGGGAAAGCCCGCGGCGAGCGCGGGCGGCGGCAGAGCGGCCAGATAGTCCAGCACGCGCCCGTGCGCATCGTCGGCGAACGGGAACGCGGCCAGGACCCTCATGGCGGGGCTGAGCACGATCCACATGCGGCGGGCGGTCTCCGGCGCCCCCGCCTCGGCGGCTTGCTGCGGCAGGGCGCCGTACAGGCGACCAACCGAGCCGTCGTAGTCCAGGATGAAGCGGTACCCCGGGTAGCGCTCCTTGAGGCGGCCTTCGGTCTCGTCCGCCGGATCGAAGCTCACGCCGAAGAAGGAGGCGTGGGTGTCGTTGAACACCTCCGGCCGGCTCAGCGCGGCCCGGATCGCGGCCCGTCCGGCTGGGTCCCCGGCCGAGCCGAACAGGCACAGCACCAGATAACGACCGGCCGCCACGTCGAACACGTATCTGGGATTGCTCAGCGAGCGCTGGCGAAAGTTCGGCGCGGTGTCCCCCGGCAGGGGGTCCGCATAGCGGGGGGCGGGTTTGACTTCGCTCGTCATGCCCGGACTATGCCAAAGCTCGGGGTTCACGCGAAGCCCCACGGGACGAGGAGACGCACCGCTTGAGCTTGGACGCCCTGGCCCATGAGCACCTGCCGCTCGCCGCGGCCCTGTTCGCCTTCGGCGGCTACCTGCTGGGCTCCGTTCCGTTCGGGGTTATGCTCACCCGTGCAGCGGGCTTGGGCGACCTGCGATCCATCGGGTCGGGCAACATCGGGGCGACCAATGTGCTGCGCACGGGCCGCAAGGATCTGGCCCTGCTCACCTTGCTGCTGGATGCGGCCAAGGGGGCGGTCGCCGTGCTGGCGGTCCGGTTCCTCCTGCTCGACCATTCCGAGCACCGCGTTCTCGAGGCCCTAGCGGGAGGCTCCGCCTTTGTGGGACACCTTTTTCCCATTTGGCTCAGGTTCAAGGGCGGCAAGGGCGTCGCGACCTTCTTCGGCGTGCTGCTGGCCGCGGCCTGGCCGGTGGGACTGATCGCGGGCGCGTTCTGGCTGGTCGTCGCCGCCCTGTCTCGCTTCTCCTCGCTGGCGGCCCTCGCGGCCGCCGTTGCGGCGCCCAACGCGGCGGCCTTCACCGGCCAGCCCAACTCGGTGATCCTGTTGGCCGCCTTCACCGGCGTTGTGATCCTGTTGAAGCACCGCGGCAACATCGCCCGACTGCGCGCGGGCGCCGAGCCCCGCATCGGGCGCGCCAAGCCGGAAGCGGGCCCCGGCGCCGACCAGGCGTGAACTCCGGACCGCTCAACGACGACGAACGCATCGCCTGGGTGCAGCTGGCGCGGACGGAGAATGTCGGCCCCGTCGCCTTTGCAGGCTTGCTCGCCCGCTTCGGCTCAGCCGGTCGCGCTCTGGAGGCCCTGCCCGAACTGGCGCGCCGCGCCGGCCGCGCCCGGTCGCTGCGCGCGCCCTCTCCCGCCGAGGCCCATGCGGAGCTCGCGGCGGGCGAGCGCGCCGGGGCCCGCCTGCTGGCCGTCTGCGAACCCGGCTACCCCGCCCGCCTCGCCGCCGTGGACCCGCCGCCGCCCCTCCTCTGGGTCCGGGGCGACGCCGCCCTGCTCAACCGTCCCGCCGTGGCTGTGGTCGGGGCTCGGATCGCATCGGCCGCCGGCCAGCGCTTCGCCCGCAGCCTCGCCGCCGACCTCGGCCGCGAGGGGTTCGTGGTGGTCTCCGGCCTGGCGCGGGGCGTCGACGGCGCCGCGCACCAGGGCGCGCTTCCGACCGGCACCGTGGCCGTGCTGGCGGGCGGCGTGGACGACCTTTACCCGCCCGAGCACGCGGAGTTGTACGACCGTATCGCCGAGACCGGCTGCATCGTCTCGGAGAACGAGCCCGGCCGCCGGGCGCAGGCGCGCGACTTCCCCCGCCGCAACCGCATCATCTCGGGCCTCAGCCAAGGCGTCATCGTGGTGGAGGCCGAGCTCCGCTCCGGCTCCCTGATCACCGCCCGCCTCGCCGCCGAGCAGGGCCGCGAGGTCTTCGCCGTGCCCGGCTCCCCGCTGGAGCCGCGCGCCCGAGGGACCAACGACCTGATCCGTCAAGGCGCCGTGCTCTGCGAAGGCGTGGAGGATGTCCTGGCCGCCCTCCAGCCCGCCCTGATCGCCCGCGAGCCCGACCGCCGCTGGTCCGACCTCGCCGCCGCCGCCCCCGGCAACGACATGGATCAGGCCGCCGAGCGGGTGGCGGCCCTGCTCTCCCCCACGCCCTCCAGCGTGGACGAACTGGCCCGCCTCAGCGGCCTCGCCCCGCCCACCGTCTTTGCGGCCCTGGTGGAGCTTTCCCTTGTCGGCCGGGCCGCCTTGCTGCCGGGGGGTCTGGCGTCGTCGGGGTGATTCCGGGTCCGGCGCGCGCCGGACCCCCGTCATGGCCGGTGACGCGAAAAGCGGCTCATCAGTTTTGGCGCCCGGAAGGCAGCCGAGACCGGATCGCGTCACCAGCCCGTTCGCCGCCCTGGGCGCCGCTCATTCCCGGCGGGGACCCCTGCAGAACTGTTCAACAACAAAGGCGGTTTCCGCGACTATCGGCTCTCGCATGAACTGGTGGTGTCCGCCCGGAACGGTCGTCTGCATGACCTCTCCCTTGAGCGTGCCCGACCAACCTAGATGGCCGTCCGCATCGAAGAGCTGATCGATCGGGTCCCGATCTTCAGCCTTGACGATCAGGGTCCGCCCAAAAAAGTCCGGGGGGCGGTAAGCTGAACCGGCTTTGATCATGGTCATCGCGAAGGCGACCTGTGAGCGTGGAATCCAGTCCGAAGGAGCGCCGGGGACCATCTGCCGAAGGAACTTGGCGAGCAGAACGCGCAGCCGGGGGCTGCGCGCAGCGCCCCTGGGCGCCCCGATAAGCTGGCGGGCCCGTCTTGCGGACCAGCGCACGATCTCAACCGCCGAAGGGCGGCGCGAGTGCAAAAGCGAGTCGAGCAGGATCAGGCTGACCGCCTCGCCCTCCCGTTCCAGAGCGCAGGCGAGATCAAGCGCGAGCATACCGCCCGCCGAGTACCCTGCGATGAGGTAGGGCCCCCGGGGTTGAATGGCTCGCAGCTCGGCGCAGAAACTCCGGGTGAGACGGGCGATATCCCCGTCCTGAGTGAAGGCCTCCTGGAGCGGGCCGGGCGCCACTCCATAGACGGAGCGTTCCGGTTCCAGCCGGCGCGCCAGAGCGAGATAGTTGAAGGGCTGCCCGAAGAGATCGGACACACAGAACAGCGGCGGGGCGGGACCCCCAAGCTGGAGCAGGCTGATGTGACCGTCGGCGCGGACGCGCCCGTGCTCGAGCGATCGGGCCAGCTGGTGCGGGGTGGGCGACTGATGGATGAGGGCGGCTGGCAATTCGTAGCCAAGAAGTTCTTCGAGGCGCAACGCCGCTTGCACGCTCGCGAGCGAGTCGCCGCCCAGGTCAAAGAAGGAGTCGCGTGGCCCGATAGGGCTCCGAGCGAGCACTTCTTCGAACACGTGAATGATCGGCCTCTCCATGCGGGAGACATCCGTCGCCGGGGACTTCGGTTCCTCATCAGGCCCGGGCAGCGCGTTGTAATCTATCTTGCCTGAAACCAGCCGCGGGAGCGCGCGCAGGATCACGATGCGTGCAGGCACCATGTAGTCGGGGAGCCAGGCCCCAAGCGTCTCCTTGACCTCGGCGGGCGTGAGCGGCTGCTGGGACTGAACATAGGCCACGATTTGCGAGCGCCCGGACGCCTCGCGGAGGGTCGCAACGGCGGCCTCGACCTGCGGCACACGCAGGAGGGAGGACTCGATTTCGCCAAGCTCGACCCGGAATCCGCGAACCTTCACCTGCTGATCCGCCCGACCGGCGAACCGCAGCTCGCCGTCAATCCACAAGCCCAGGTCTCCCGTTCGATAGAGGCGTCCGGACGGGCCTTCGAAAAAGCGAGCCGCGGTGAGGTCCGGCCGATTCAGGTACCCGAGCGCCAGGCCAGGTCCCCCGATGTGGATTTCGCCAGTCTGCCCTTCGGCGACCTCTGACCCGTCCGCGCTGAGCAGCACGATCTCCGCCCCTCGGACCGGACGCCCGATGGACGGTTCGCCCTCGAGACGGCGGGGGACCCGAGCGACGGTGGCGCAGGTTGTGGCTTCGGTAGGACCATAGTGGTTGTACAGCGTGAGCGAGGGACGGCCTCGATAAAGCTCGCGGGCGAGGTCGCCTGTCAGGACCTCGCCGCCTGCGTGCAGCACGCTCAGGCTTGGCGGAATGGCGTTCGCCCGGCAGAGCTCGGCCAGGGCCGAGGGTACGCTGTTCAGAAGGGTAGGCCGCTCGTCGGCGGCGAAGGGTTCGAGCGCATTCTCCTTCAGAATGACCGCGCCGCCGGTGCAGAGCGGGACGAAGATCTCCAAGACCGAGGGATCGAAAGCGACGGAGGTCGTGGCGGCGACGCGGGACAGATCCTCTGGCGCGTAATAGTCCCTTGCCCAGGCGACAAGGTGGGTCGCCTCATGGCCCAGCATCACGCCCTTGGGCGCGCCCGTAGATCCGGACGTGTATAGGAGATAGGCAAGGTCCGGCGGCGCACTCGCCACTGGAGCCGCCCGGTACGCCCGCTGGATCAGATCGCCCCCGGAGAGCTGCAGGACAGCACCGCCGAATTCGGAAAAGCCCGGCGAGGTGCAGTCGGTGAGCAGGATGGAAGCGCCGCTGTCCGCAAGCACGAATCGAAGGCGGTCCGGCGGATACCGAAGGTCAAGCGGCAGGTAAGCGCCTCCAGACCTCAGCGTGGCCAGCAGCGCGGCCACCAGGCTGGGTGTGCGCTTCAGGCAGATCGCCACGAGCACTCCGGGGCCCGCCCCATGGCGCGACAGATCTCGGGCCATGCTCTCAACTTCGGCATCCAGCTCCCCGTAGCTAACCACGCGGCCGCGGAAGATGATGGCCGGGGCTTCGGGCGTAACCGCGGCGTTGTGAGCGAAGCCCTGTTCCAGACGAGCAGCCGTCACCAGAGCCGTTTCGGCGTTCGCGGGCATTCCGTTCGGGTTCCAGGCTTCTCGAGCGGGAAAAGGCGGGCCGGAGCGTAGTGCGCTGCACACAGCCCGCCTAGGTTGCTCGCCGTCGCACCCCACCCATCCGGACCTGTGGCGCCCGTAGCCAGTCTGTTCAGGAGGTTCGGGACCACAGGATAGTTCCAGCTGATGTTGAGGTCCGGTCTCTCGGACCGACACTCTGTTCAGACGCGAAGATGGGATGTTCTTTCGCAAGAAAGGTTCCGGCGGAGAGGGAACGGATTCCACCCGGCTCGAGAGGCGAGCGGACTCGCTATTCGGCCCTGCCCCGACCGTCTGAGCGCCGACGACGCGGTAGCCGCACCGATTGAGCCACGGAGAAGATAGCGGCTACGAGCGGGCGCTCCGGCCTCAGCTTCTCGTAGCTCACGAAGCGCCAGCGCCGCCGCTGCGGCGACCGGGGGTGCAGGCGACTACGTCCACCCGATGGCGCCCGACAGCCTCGCCCGAAACTTCAGCGCAGCTCGCCCAACCAGGTCTGGCTCGCCGACCTCACCTACATGCCCACCGGCGACGGCTCGCCTAACCCCGTCCACTGAACCAGGGGAGGATCACCTTCATGGCTCCGCCCGCCCACGCCGCTCGGTCGTCAACGCCGCCCTGCGTTGACATCGCCCGACCGCCGCCCCCACTTTCCGCCGCTTCGCCCGGACACCCCCAACGCATGAACGTCGTCGTCGTCGAAAGCCCCGCAAAGGCCAAGACCATCAACAAGTATCTCGGCTCGGACTACAAGGTCCTGGCCTCCTACGGCCACATCCGCGACCTGCCGTCGAAGGACGGCAGCGTGCGCCCGGACGAAGACTTCGCCATGGAATGGGAGGTCGATCCCAAGGCGTCCAAGCGCATGAGCGAGATCGCGGACGCGCTCAAGGGCGCCAACCGCCTGATCCTGGCCACGGACCCCGACCGCGAAGGTGAAGCCATCAGTTGGCACGTGCTGGAGGTGCTGCAGAAGAAAAAGGCGGTGAAAGGCGCGCAGGTCCAGCGCGTCACCTTCAACTCCATCACCAAGGCCTCGGTCACCGAGGCCATGGCCCGCCCCCGCGACATCGACATGGAGCTGGTCGACGCCTATCTGGCGCGGCGCGCGCTGGACTACCTCGTGGGGTTCACCCTCTCGCCCGTGCTCTGGCGCAAGCTGCCCGGCGCCAAGTCCGCCGGCCGCGTGCAGTCGGTGGCGCTCCGCCTGGTGGTCGACCGCGAGATCGAGATCGAGGCCTTCCGCCCGCAGGAGTACTGGACGGTGGCCGCCGCCGTCACCGCCGGCGGCGAGCCCTTCCCCGCCCGTCTGGTCACCCTGGACCGCAAGCGCCTGGGCAAGTTCGATCTGCCGGACGAAGCCTCCGCCCTTCGCGCCAAGAAGGTCGTGCAGATGGGCGACTTCTCGGTTCAGGCGATCGAGACCAAGCCCGCCCGCCGCTCGCCCCCGCCCCCATTCACCACCTCCACCCTGCAGCAGGAGGCCAGCCGCAAGCTGGGCTTCAACGCCACGCGCACCATGCAGGCCGCCCAGCGGCTCTATGAGGGGGTCGGCGAAGAGGGCGGCCTGATCACCTATATGCGGACCGATGGCGTCCAGGTGACGCCGGAGGCGCTGAACGAGACCCGCGCCTTTATCGGCAAGCGCTTCGGCGGCGACTACGTCCCCGATCAGCCCCGGATCTACAAGACCAAGGCCAAGAACGCCCAGGAGGCGCACGAGGCCATACGCCCCACCTCCCTCGACCGCGAGCCGTCCAAGATGCGGCTCGAGCCCGACCTCCAGCGCCTCTACGAACTGATCTGGAAGCGCATGGTGGCCTCTCAGATGGAGTCCGCGCGCCTGGACCGCACCACAGTCGACATCGCCACGCCGGACGGCGCCACGGTGCTGCGCGCCACCGGGCAGGTGGTGCTCTTCGACGGCTACCTCAGCGTCTATGAGGAGGGCCGCGACGACGACGCCGCCGAGGACGAACGCCGCCTGCCCCTCATCGTGCAGGGGGCCGCCGCCCAGGCCCGCGACGTCTCCGCCGACCAGCACTTCACCGAGCCCCCGCCCCGCTACTCCGAGGCCACGCTGGTCAAGAAGATGGAGGAGCTCGGCATCGGCCGCCCCTCCACCTACGCCTCGATCCTCCAGGTGCTGCGCGACCGCGACTATGTCCGCATGGACAAGAACCGCTTCATTCCTGAGGACAAGGGTCGCCTGGTCACGGCCTTTCTGGAGCAGTTCTTCAATCGCTATGTGGAGTATGACTTCACGGCCGACCTGGAGCAGAAGCTCGACGCCGTCTCGGCGGGCGACCTGGAGTACAAGGTCCTGCTGCGCGACTTCTGGCGTGACTTCCAGGCCGCCGCCGCCGAGATCGGCGAGCTGCGCATCACCGAGGTCCTCGATGCGCTCAACGAGGCGCTCGGCCCGCAGCTCTTTCCGGAGCGCGAGGACGGCCATGATCCGCGCCTGTGCCCCAGCTGCGCGATCGGCCGGCTGTCGCTCAAGACCAGTCGCTTCGGCGCCTTCGTGGGCTGCTCCAACTATCCCGAATGCCGCTTCACCCGCGCCATCGGCCAGCCCGAAGAGGGCGCGGAAGAGAGCGGCGACCGCGAACTCGGCGCCGACCCGGCCACGGGCCTGCCCGTGCACCTGAAGGTGGGCCGCTTCGGCCCTTACGTTCAGCTGGGCGAGGCCAACGGCAAGGACGACAAGCCCAAACGCTCCAGCCTGCCCAAGGGCTGGACGGCCGCCTCCGTGGACCTCGACCGCGCGCTCAAGCTGTTGGACCTGCCCCGGGAGGTGGGGCTCCACCCCGAGGACCGCGAGCCCATCCTGGCCGGCCTTGGCCGCTACGGCCCCTACATCCAGGTCGGCAAGACTTACGCCAATCTGGAGACCATTGAGGACGTCTTCGAGATCGGGCTGAACCGCGCCGTGGCCCTGATCGCCGAAAAGCGCGCCGGCGGCGGCCGGCCCCAGCGCGGCGCGACGGCCAAGCCGCTGAAGGAGTTCGGCGCCCACCCGACTCTAGGCGACCCGATCGTGGCGCTCTCCGGACGCTATGGCGACTACCTCAAGGCGGGCTCCTTGAACGTCACCCTGCCCAAAGGGACGGACCTGGAGGCGCTCACCCCGGAACAGGCCATCGCGCTTGTTGACGCCAAGGCGGCCCTGGGCCCCAGCAAACCGAAGCGGGGAGCCAAAGCCCCGGCCCGCTCGCCCGCCCCGAAGGGGCCCAAGCGCGCCGCGCCCAAGAAGAAGGCCAAGGTCTGATCTGAACAGGGCCCCGCTCATCCCGGGGGAGCGGCGGCCGGGGCCTCGGTTCGGGTGGCGCGCCGAAACAACCCGGCCGATAAGGCCTGGGCGCCCGCATGCCCGGACCTCAGCGGAGCGACGCCTATGATCCTAAATCAGGTCACCCTTCCGGCGCAGGACTATGAGGCCTCCGTCGCCTTTTATCGCCGCCTCGGCCTAACCCAGATCGTGCACGCGCCGCCGCGCTACGCCCGGTTCGAAAGTGAAGGCGGCGCAACCTTGTCCATCCACATCGTGGAAGGCGCACCGACCCCGCCCGGGGTGGTCGTCTACTTCGAGTCATCGACGCTGGACGACACCGTGGCCCGTCTCCAAAGCGAGGGCGTCCTGTTCGATCGAGGTCCCCAGGATGAAACCTGGCTCTGGCGTGAAGCCCGCCTGCGCGACCCCGCCGGCAACGAGCTCCGCCTCTACGCCGCCGGCGAGAACCGCCGCTTTCCGCCGTGGCGGCTCGAGACGGGCGGGGAGAGCACCCCGCTTAGCGCTTCTTCCCCAGGTGCACCGCGACGTCCTTGGTGAGCTGCCCCGCCGCTCGAACGGCGGCCGTGATCTGCTCCTTGGTCACGCCCCAGCGCTTCATCCAGAACTCCACCTGGTGGCGGTCCGACACGTCGATCCGTTCGGCGGCGCGGAAGTCGCGTCGCCCCTTTTCCTTGCTCATAATCTCGCCGCCTCCCTGTAACTGGCCACGAACTCCGGCACGGAGCTCCCGCCGGAGTTTCGCCGGCCCCGCGCTGGGCGCCCACCCGCCGGGGCCATAGCGATTGTCAGGGCAAGGCGTCGACTCACGTCACCGCTCCTTCAGCGTCGGTGGGCTCGGTCCGGCTTCGCGGGGTCAGCGTCAAGGCCAGCCGGCCCAGCAGGGCCCAGCCCGCACCCAGGCTCCAGCCCGCCAGCACGTCCGTGGGCCAGTGCACGCCCAGGTACACGCGGCTGGCGCCCACACCCACCGTCAGGATCACCGCCGCGACGAGGATGAAGGCCTTGCCCCGCCATCGCCCCTCCAGGCTGGCCAGCACCGCGGCCGTGGTCAGGAAGGCCGCAGCCGCCAGAGTCGAATGCCCGCTGGGGAAGCTGTGCGAGTAGACAAAGCCGCCGTGCGGCACGAGGTCCGGCCGCGCCCGGTCGAACACGGTCTTGAGCGCCTCGCTGGAGACCAGGGCCGCCGTCACCGTCGCGGCGAGCACCCAGGCCTGCCGACGGAGCCTGTGGAACAACAGGGCCGCGACCGCGACGACCGTCCAGATCGTCAGAACGGTGAACCCGCCCAGCGCGGTGACGTCGCGCGCAGCCTCTTCGAACCAGCGCGGTCCCAGGGGGTCGCCCAGGGCGCCGGGAGTGCGCAGGGCCAGCAGCACCCGCCGGTCCACCGCCGTTGTTGCGCCCTCCCCCACTTCCTCGGAAATGGCCAGAAAGACCCACAGCGCGGCGCTCACGCCGCCCAGCGCCAGCAAGGTGCGGAACTCCAGCCGTCTGAGCTGACCGGTGATCCAGGCCGCTCGGCCCTGGCGGATGGGCGAGCGCTGCGTCCCGCGCCCGGAGATCGGGCTCGATCCTTTGCTCGGCTTCATCGAAGGGTGGGCCCCGGCCTCATGCACTGCTCACCTCTCCCTGTGGGGGTTTTGCTCGCCGGAACGCGGACCCGGGCGTTCGGGTCCAGCCTGAGATCTGGGTCGGGCTTTGCGACGTGATCACGACGGCGGCCGCCCCCGGGGGGGCGGAACTCGCTGCACAGCTTGGCGTTTGATTCGACAGAGACGCGCTGTCGTGCGTCCTGCTCGCAGCGCGTCCTTCTGTTGAAGGAGACGTGACTATGAGAACTCTGCACCTTCCGAAACTGCATGGGCATGGCGTGCGTCGCCGAGGCGACCGTTCGGCCGGCGACCCGGACCACCCCCCCGCGCATCGTCAACTCGTCGAGCGGCTGGAGAGCATGGAACGGGTGGTCGACATGCTTGTGCTCGTGCTGGTCTTCGTGCTTGCGGCGGCGATGCTGTACGGGCTGGCGACGGCCTCCGGGACGGCGGACTGGCTGAACTAGAAGACCGCGTCCGCGCACAGCGCTTGACGGCGGGCGCCGCGCGTCGCAGGCGGGGTCATGAGACCGCCTCGCCCGCCCCGTCCTCCGCGTCCTGCACGCCCGGCCCGAACTCCGCTGGGCCTGCCGAACCGCGACGCCGTTCTGGCCTTCATCCGCCAGAACGGAGAGGCCAGCCCCGCGGACATCGCCGCCCACTTCGGCCTGCGAGGAGCCGACCGCCGCGCGCTGCGTGAGCTCCTGCGCGAGCTGCAGGGCGAAGGCCGCACGGCCTCCCGCAGCCGCCGGCGCGTGTCGGAATCCGGCGCCTTTCCCCCCGTCGGCGTGGCGGATGTGGTCGAGCGCGACGCGGACGGCGAACTCTATGTCCGGCTCACCAAGGCGTCGGACGACCTCCCGCTGGCCCGCCTCGCCCCGCCCGACAAGGCCGAGCGCGCGATGGCCGCGCCCGGCCTGGGCGACCGCGTCCTGGTTCGCTTCGTCCCCGGCCCGGACGGCCCCGAAGCCCGCCTGATCAAGCGTCTGGGCCAGAGCGCGCACCGCATCCTGGGCGTGGTCCGCAAGGTTCGCCGCGAGGTGCGCGTCGAACCGGTCGACCGCCGCTCGAAAGAGGTCCTCCTGCTCCCGCCGCACGAGTCCGAGCGCCTGACCGACGGCGATCTGGTCCTGGCCGCAATCGACAGCGGCGGCGGTCGCGAACGCTTCGGGCCCAAGCCGGGAACGCTGCTGGAGGTGGTGGGCCGCGAGGACCAGCCCCGCGCCGCGTCCCTGATCGCCGTCCACACCCACGGCATCGTCCAGGGTTTCAGCCCCGAGGCCGAAGCCGAGGCCGGCGAGGCCTCCGCGCCCACGCTGGGCCGGCGCACCGACCTGCGTCACCTGCCCCTGATCACCATCGATCCTGCCGACGCGCGCGACCACGACGACGCGGTCCACGCCCATCCCGACGAGGACCCGGCCAATCCCGGGGGCTGGGTGGTCTGGGTCGCCATCGCGGACGTGGCCGCCTACGTCCGTCCTGGCTCGGCCTTGGACCGGGAAGCCCGCGAGAAGGGCAACTCCACCTACTTCCCCGACCGGGTGGAGCCCATGCTCCCCTTTCGCCTTTCCGGCGGCCTCTGCTCCCTGGTCGAGGGCGAGGATCGCGCCTGCCTGGCCGTGCGCATGGTCTTCGGCGCGGAGGGCCGCAAGCGCTCGCATGACTTCCACCGCGGGCTGATGCGCTCGGTGGCCGGGGTGTCCTACGAACAGGCCCAGGCCGCCATCGACGGCGAAGCGGACGAAAAGGCCGGCGCCATCCTGGACACGGTCCTGCGGCCGCTGTGGGCCGGCTACCACGCCATGCTCAAGGGCCGCCAAGCGCGTTCGCCGCTGAACATCACCAGCCTCGAGCGCAAGATCCAGCTGAACGGGGAGGGCGAGGTGGTGTCCATCACGCCCCGCACCTCGCTGGAGGCGCACCGGCTGATCGAGGAGATGATGGTCCAGGCCAACGTCTGCGCCGCCGAGACCCTGGAGGCCAAGCGTACGCCCCTGATCTACCGCGTCCACGATGCGCCCAGCGACGAGAAATTGACGGCCCTGGCCGACTTCCTTTCCACCGTGGGCCTCGGCTGGACCAAGGGCCAGCCCGCGAACACCGCCCGCTTCAACGCCCTCCTGGACGAGGCCCGCGACACGCCCAACGCCGAGATCGTCAACGAGGTGGTCCTGCGCACCCAGATGCAGGCCCATTACGCGCCGGAGAACATCGGACACTTCGGCCTGAACCTCGACCGCTACGCCCACTTCACCTCGCCCATCCGGCGCTACGCCGACCTGGTGGTGCACCGCGCGCTGATCCGGGCGCTCAAGGTGGGTGACGACGGGCTCTCCGACGCCGATGTGGCGCGTCTGCCCGACACGGCGGACCACATCACCGCCACCGAGCGCCGCTCCATGGCGGCGGAACGCGACGCCACCGACCGCTACGTCGCGGCCTTCCTTTCGGACCGCCAGGGCGCCGAGTTCGAGGGCCGCATCACGGGCGTGACCCGGTTCGGGCTGTTCATCCGCCTAACGGACACAGGGGCCGACGGCCTCGTCCCCGTGTCCAGCCTGGGCGGCGAGTACTGGATGCACGACGACCGCGCCCACGCCCTGGTCGGCGAACGCAGCGGCGCCCGCTTCCGCCTGGGCCGCCCGGTCACCGTACGCCTGGTCGAAGCCACCCCCATCACGGGCGGCCTCGTGTTCGAGATGCTGAGCGACCCCGAGCCCCGCGACAGCTCCACGCCCCCGCCCCGCCTGGGCGTACGCGGCCGCGGCGGCCCGCCGTCCCGCAACGAGCCCCGGGGCCGAGGGCGGCGCCGATGAGCCAAGCTCCGGATCCGTTGGAGGACGCAGCCCAGCGCGACCGGAACCCCGCCCGCGGTCGCCCCAAGGACGCGGCCACCCTGATCCTGGTGCGGCGGGACGGCCCCCGTCCCCGCATTCTCATGGGCCGGCGTCAGGCGGGCCACGCCTTCATGCCCGACAAGTGGGTCTTCCCCGGCGGCCGGGTGGACCCGGCCGACTTCCGCGCGCCGGCGGCCAGCGAGCTTCGCCCGGACGTCGCCGAAGCCGTGGCCCGCACCGCCGCGCCCGCTCGCGCGAGAACCTTGGCTCGGGCGCTGGGCGTGGCCGCCGTCCGGGAGACCTGGGAGGAGGCCGGCCTCGTGCTGGGCCGGTTCGGAGGCGACCGCCTCCTGCCCGAGCTGACCGCCCTGGCCCTGGTCGCCCACGCCATCACTCCGCCGGGCCGGGTCCGCCGCTTCGACGCCCGTTTCTTCACGGCGGAGGCCTCGGCTCTGCAAAGCCTGGAGCGCACCCCGGGCTCCGGCGAACTGGAGGAGATCGCCTGGTTCTCCCTGTCCGAGGCGCTCGCGCTGGACCTCCCCAGCATCACTCGTTTCGTGGTGTCCGAGATCGGAAACCGCGAGGACGATCCCACCCGCCCGATCCTCTCCGTTCGCATGCTGCGGGGCCAAAAGCGGGTGGACCCGCTCTGACTTTCCGCGGCCTCGCGCGGCCCTCACCCGGCCAGGTCGAACTCCACCCGGAAGTGCCGACCCGGGCGTCGGAGTTCGTAGGCGAACAGCTGGCCCGGTTGCAGCTCCAGCACCCAGACATTCGCGGCCGACTGAGGAATGCCCTGCTCCACGAACATGGCCTTGGAAGGGGCGTCGGCCGGGAACTCGATCCGGTCCGGGTCGGCGGGCCGCACGGCTTCGCCCCCGTATTGCGATCGCCGGTCCTCCAGCCCATCCGGGTGCCGGTGCTCGTGCTTGAGCCGCAGGTTCGGCCCGGCTCGGCTGATCACCCAGGTGCGCGACCGATCCTCGCCCACGGCGAAGGGGATGCGGACTCCGCCCGGCCCGCAGCCCTGCACCTGCATCAGCAGCGGCTTGCCCTGCATCTCCGCGTCCGCGGCGTCCGCCGACACCAGCCGACCTTCGAAGGTCCGCCCGCAAAGCGTGCTCAGCCGCAGCAGGAAGATCTCGGCCGCGGTCTGGCGCTTGTGCGAAGCGCAGCCGGCCAAGGCGGCCATGAGCAGCAGGAGGGCGAGTCTCATGCAGGCAGGCTAGCCCGGCCTCTCCCCGAAGCGAAAGTTGACTTGGGCGCGTTCGCCGCTATTTTCCGCGCCTTCGATTTCCGGCGCGCCCCACCACGTCGCGGGGCTGCGCCCGCAGGAGCGTGCGCCATGGCCAAACCGGCCTCCATCAAGATCCGCCTGAACTCGACGGCGGACACCGGCTTCTTCTACGTCACCAAGAAGAACGCCCGCACCAAGACCGAGAAGATGGTGCTGAAGAAGTACGATCCCGTGGTGCGCAAGCACGTCGATTTCCGCGAAGGCAAGATCAAGTAGGGCGGCCCCAAGCCGAGCTCATGCAGCTTGGGCGATCACCCGGTTTCGGCCCCGCGCCTTGGCCGCATAGACGTTCTCGTCCGCCCGTTTGAGCAGGCTGTCGGCGGCGACGTCCTCCGCCGTGGTGGCCGACACCCCGATAGAGATGGTGACGGTGAGCAGCTGCCGTCCGCCGGAGACGCGGAACGGCGAACCCGCCACGTGCAGGCGAAGCCGCTCGGCGATGCGGTGAGCATCCACGATCTGGGTCTCGGGCATCAGGACCACGAACTCCTCGCCGCCGGTCCGGCAGGCCAGGTCCACCGCGCGCACATTGCTGGCCAGGCGCACGGCGAACTCGCGCAGCACCTCGTCGCCCACATCGTGGCCGAAGTTGTCGTTGATCTTCTTGAAATGGTCGATGTCGACCACCAGCGCGGCCAGCGGATTGCGGCTGCGCCGGGCGCGGGCGATCAGCACATCCACCTGCGAGCTCATGTAGCGCCGGTTGTAGAGGCCGGTGAGCTGGTCGATGATCGCCAGCTCCAGGCTCTGGTCCAGGTTGTTGCGCAGATAATCCGTGTACCGCTTGCGCCGGATCTGGGTTCGCGCGCGCGCGGCCAGCTCCTGGGAATCCACGGGGCGGGACAAGAGGTCGTTGACGCCGATCTCCAGCGCCTTGACCACACGGGCGCGATCCTCGACATCGACCACGGCCAGAACGGGAACGTGACGCGTGGCCTCGTCCGCGCGGATGCGCGCGGCCAGCCGCAGTCCGTCGAAGCTCTTGGCCATGGCGTTGATGATGAACAGGTCCACATGACCCCGGGGCAAGTCGGCGGCGGCCTCGGCGGAGGTGGCCAACTGAGCGCGATGCTCGACGGACAGCTGCTCCAACAACCGCGGCCCCTGCCGCTCATGGTCGTCGATCACGGTGACGCGCCCTCCCCCGCCGCCGAGCCGCGAGGCGGAGTTCTCGATCACCCCCATGCGGCGGCCCGACGCCTCCCTTTGGCGAAGCTCGTCCATGACGGCCTTGAGGCGGGTCAGGCTGCGTACGCGGGCCAGCAGCATGACTTCGTCGATGGGTTTGGTCAGGAACTCGTCCGCGCCCGCCTCCAGGCCTTGGATGCGGTCGTCGCGACCGTCCAGCGCGGTGACCAGAACCACGGGGATGTGGCGCGTCGCCGGATCGTTCTTGAGACGTCGGCAAACCTGGAAGCCGTCCATGCCCGGCATCATCACGTCGAGCAGGATGATGTCGGGCTCCTCGGCAGCGGCGCGAGCCAGGGCCTCCGGTCCGTTGTAGGCGGTGAGCACGTCGTAATACTCGGCCGTCAGCTTGGCTTCGAGCAGCCGGACGTTGGCTTCGATGTCGTCAACAACCAGGATGCGGGCGGTCATGCCGGCTCAGCCCAGATAGCCGCGGATCGTCTCGAGGAAGCTCATCACCGAGATCGGCTTGGACAGATAGGCCTCGCAGCCGCCCTCGCGGATCCGCTCCTCGTCCCCCTTCATGGCGAAGGCGGTCACGGCGATGATGGGGATGTGGCGAAGGTCGTCGTCCTCCTTGAGCCATTTGGTGACCTCCAGCCCCGAGACCTCCGGCAGTTGAATGTCCATGAGGATCAGATCGGGTCGATGCTGGCGCGCGAGCGTCAGCGCCTGCAGACCTTCACGGGTCTCCAGCACCTGATAGTCTTGGGCTTCGAGCAGATCACGAAACAGCTTCATGTTCAGCTCGTTGTCTTCGACGATAAGCACCGTCTTAGGCATGCTTAACCGATCATCACCAAAGGGCCGGGATCAAGCCCGACCTCGTTTTCTGTTCATGGTAGATAGGCCCTACATCCTTAAACCCCAGTTATCCGCGCTGCTCGCCTGTGGAGCGAACCGGTGATCCGCATCGGCGTCGACTTCGGAGGCACCAAGATCGAGGCCGCGGCCATCGCCGCGGACGGGGGTTTCGTGGCCCGGGTGCGCCGGCCCAATCCGGGCGGCTACCACGCGGCCCTGGAGACGGTGGCGGGCTTGGTGGCCGAGGTGGAGGCGCGGACCGGGCCGGTGGCTCGGCTGGGCGTGGGCATGCCCGGGGCGGTTTCGCCGCGCACAGGCCTGATCCGCGGCGCAAACAGCGTGTGGCTGAACGGCCGACCGTTTCGCGACGACCTGGAGCGACGGCTGGCCCGGCCGGTGCGGGTCGCCAACGACGCAAACTGTTTCGCCTTGTCGGAGGCCAGCGACGGTGCGGCGGCGGGCGCGGGCTCCGTGTTCGGGGCCATCCTGGGGACCGGATGCGGGGGCGGCGTGGTCGTGGAAGGCCGGCTGCTGCAAGGCGCGAACGGGATCGCGGGGGAATGGGGGCACACGCCCCTGCCCTGGCCCGGACCGGACGAGCTTCCGCCCACCACGTGCTGGTGCGGACGGAGCGGCTGCCTGGAGACCTACATCTCCGGCAAAGGTTTCGAGCGGGACTACGCCCGGACGGGTCCAGAGGCCGCCGGACCGCAGATCGTTGGAGGCGCGCGCGCGGGCGAGCCTCGCGCCGTCGAGGCCCTGGACCGCTATGTGGATCGCCTGGGACGCGGGCTGGCCGTGATTTGCAACCTCCTCGATCCGCAGGTCATCGTGCTGGGCGGCGGCATGTCCAATGTGGACGAACTCTACGCGCGCGTGCCGACGGCGATCGCCGGCCATGTTTTCTGCGAAAACTGGGACGGCCGGATGGTGCGCGCCCTGCACGGCGACAGCTCGGGCGTGCGCGGCGCCGCCTGGCTTTGGCCGCTGGAGCCCTAGGTGCTCCAGACGCTCTGCCGCGACTGCTTCAAGCTGGCCGAGTCCCAGACCCGGCCGGAGCGGTGCGGCTGCGGCTCGCGCCGGGTGCTGGCCCATGCGGAGCTGACCGGGCTGTCCATCGCCCACGTCGATTGCGACGCCTTTTACGCAAGTGTGGAGAAGCGTGACCGGCCGGAGCTGCGGGAGCAGCCGGTGATCGTGGGCGGCGGGGTGCGCGGGGTGGCCACCACCGCCTGCTACATCGCCCGGCAGTACGGCGTCCGCTCGGCGATGCCCATGTTCAAGGCGGTCAAGCTCTGTCCCCATGCGGTGGTGGTGCGCCCGGATTTCCGCAAATACACGGCCGAGAGCGGGCGGGTGTTCGCCAAGTTGCGGGCGCTGACGCCGCTCGTACAGGGACTGTCGCTGGACGAGGCCTGGCTGGACCTGTCCGGCACGGAGCGGCTGAACGGTGGACCGCCGGCCTTGACCCTGGCCCGGGCTCAGGCGGAGATCGAGGCCGAGACCGGGCTGACCGTCTCCGTCGGGTTGGCGCCCAACAAGTTCCTGGCCAAGATCGCGTCGGACCTGGACAAGCCGCGCGGCTTCGCCGTGCTGGGATCGGAGGCGGCGGATTTCCTGAGCGACCGGCCCGTCGGCGTGCTGCCGGGCGTGGGGCCGGTGTTCGCGCGCACCCTGGAGCGCGACGGCTTTCTCACCGTGGGCGACCTCGCTCGGGCCGCGCCCGGCGCGCTGGAGAAGCGCTACGGCGCCTACGGCGCGCACCTGGCCGCCCTGGCTCAAGGGCGCGACGCCCGCGCCGTGTACGCGGGCGAGGGGCGCAAGAGCATCTCGGCCGAGACCACCTTCAACGAGGACCTTGCGGACGGCGGTGAGCTGGAGACCCTGCTCTGGCCCTTGTGCGAGAAGGTGGCCGGGCGCGCGCGGATCGACGGGCTCGCCGGCCGGGCGATCACGCTGAAGCTCAAGACGGACGGTTTCAAGCTGCTGACCCGGCGGCGGACGCTGCCCATGCCCACGCAAACGGCCCGCAGCCTGTTCAGAGTGGGGCGCGAACTGCTGGCCGGCGAGCCGCGACGACGCTATCGGCTGATCGGCATCGGTCTTTCCGACCTGCTGGAGGCGGCCGCGCCCAGCGACCTGTTCGGTGACGGCGAAGCCAGGCTGCGCCGGACCGAAAGCACCATCGACGGCCTGCGCGCCCGCTTCGGCGAGGGAGCGGTCGTGAGCGGCCGGGCGTTGAAGCGCTGACCCGCGGCCATTAGGAGAGACCCATGCCCCAGATCGAATCCCGCCTGGCCGAACTCGGCCTGATCCTGCCCGAACTCGTCGCGCCGTTCGCGACCTATGTTCCGTCCGTGCGTAGCGGGAGTCAGCTGTATATATCCGGCCAGGTCTCGACGGACGGCCAGGGTGGGATCAAGGGAACGGTGGGCGAGGACGTTGATTTCGACACGGCCGTGCAGGCCGCCCGGGTCTGCGGCTTGAACCTTCTCGCCCAGATGAAGTCCGCGCTGGAGGGGGACCTGGACCGGGTGGTTCGCGTCGTGAAGCTGGGCGGTTTCGTCCAGGCCGGCCCTGAGTTCTACGACATCCCCAAGGTGATCAATGGATGCTCGGACCTGATGGTCGAGGTGTTCGGCGACGCCGGCCGCCATGCCCGTTCAGCGGTGGGCGTCTATAAGCTGCCGCTCAACTTCGCCGTCGAGGTGGATGCGGTGGTCGAGGTCCGCTGAGAGGTGAAAGCCGAGCTGGCCGGGGCCGTCGAGGTCCACGGCGCCATCGGCGACATCGGACCTGAAGCCTGGGACGGATGCGCGTCCAACCCGGCCTACGGCGCCAATCCGTTTACGTCCTATGCGTTCCTGAGCGCGCTGGAGGACAGCGGCTCCGTGGGCCCGCGCACCGGCTGGACGCCTCGGCACCTTTCCGCTCGCGACGGGGACGGACGCACGGCGGGGGTCATGCCGCTCTACGCCAAGAGCCACAGCCAGGGCGAGTACGTGTTCGACCATGGCTGGGCCAACGCCTACCAACGGGCGGGCGGCCGTTATTATCCCAAGCTGCAAAGCGCGGTGCCCTTCACCCCGGCCACCGGCCCTCGCCTGCTGGTGCGCGAGGGCGTGGACGCGGGCGCAGGGCGCAAGCTGCTCGGGCTTGCCGCCGCAACGGTCTGCGACCGGCTAGATGCATCCTCCGTTCACGTCACATTTACTCTTGATACGGAATGGCAGGCGCTGGGTGAACTCGGCTACCTGCAGCGGCAGGACCAGCAGTACTGGTGGACCAACCCCGGCTACGCGGGGTTCGACGATTTCCTGGCCGCCCTATCCTCCGGGCGGCGCAAGACCATTCGGAGGGAACGCCGTGACGCCCAGGCCGGATTGGAGATCGTGGCGCTGAGCGGCAGCGACCTTCGCGAGGAGCACTGGGACGCCTTTTTCGCCTTCTACATGGACACGGGCTCGCGCAAGTGGGGCCGTCCCTATCTGAACCGCAGCTTCTTTTCGCTCCTGTCCGAGCGCATGGCCGAGCGCGTGCTGCTGATCATGGCGCGCCGAAACGGCCGCTGGATCGCCGGCGCCCTGAACCTGATCGGAGGGGAGGCGCTCTATGGCCGCAACTGGGGGGCGCTGGACGACGTGCCCTTCCTCCACTTCGAGCTTTGCTATTACCGCGCCATTGAGGAGGCGATCGCCCGAGGGCTGTCGCGTGTGGAAGCCGGGGCGCAAGGGGAACACAAGATCTCGCGCGGCTACCTCCCCTCCCCCGTTTATTCCGCCCACTACATCGCCGATCCGGGGCTGAGGGCGCCGATCGCGCGCTACCTAGAGGAAGAGCGGGCGGCCGTGGCGCGCGAGATGGCGGTGCTGGAAGCGGAGTACTCCCCGTTCCGACAGGAGGGCTGAGCCAGGCGTGCGGTCCAGAGCCTGACGCAAAGGCCTAGGCGCGCGCTGAGGACCTCGGCCTGGCTCCACTGCTGCGCTCCGGAGGCTTTCGCGTTTCGTCGAGGCGCCTTCCGCATTAGGGTTCGCGGCGCGCTTGCGGTCGGAGAGGGCGGACGATGGGGCTGGACGGCCAATACGACGAGGGCAACATCTTCGCCCGCATCCTGCGGGGCGAACTGCCGGCGGCCAAGGTGTTCGAGGACGAGCACGCCCTGGCGATTCTTGACGTCTTTCCACAATCGCACGGGCACACCTTGGTCCTGCCCAAGCAGCCTGCCCGCAACCTGCTGGACATCGAGCCCGAGGCCTTGGCGGCCCTGATCGGCAGGGTGCAACGCGTGGCCCGCGCGGTGCACGATGCGCTGCAACCGGACGGCCTGACCATCAGCCAGTTCAACGGGGCGGCGGGCGGACAGAGCGTGTTCCATCTGCACTTCCATGTCATCCCGCGGTGGGAAGGCCGGCCGCTGGCCGGGCATGGTCAGGGGGGGATGGCCGAGCCGGATGAGTTGGCCCAACTGGCCGAAGCGATCAGGGCGCGGATGGGCTGATCGAGCCTGCCGCCGGCGCCGGGTGACGCGGGAAGATGAGGCGGTCGGGATGGTAGCCCAGCGCTTCGGCCCGACGAACGAGCTCAGCGCGGTTGGCCGGGTTGGGCTCGCGCGACAGGATCCAGAACAGGCCGCCGCCGCTGTCGCCGACCAAGGCCCAGGCGTAGTCGTCGGCGTGGTCCAGCACCCAGTAGTCAGAAAAGAAGGGGCCGAAGAAGGAGACCTTCAGCTTGGCGCCGCCTTCGCCCACGACCTTGGCCCGCCCCTCCGCCTGGGTGGCGGGTCCGGTGGGGGAGCCCTTGCGGCAGGTATTGGTGACCGAGATCAGACCGTCCGGACGGCGGGCGTATTCGGCCGTCACGGCCTCGCAGCCCTTTTCGAAGCGGTTCGGATAGCGCGCGATCTCGTACCAGCGGCCGAGATAGCGAGAGAGTTCGACCGGCTTGGCCGGCTGGGGCGCAGGCTTGGGATCGAAGCCGTCGCCCGTGCAGGCGCTCAAGAGCAGGGCTCCCGCGACCAGGGCTGATCGCGGGAGCTGCACGGCTCAGCCCACCAGTTCGGGGGCTTCCGCGTCGGGGTCGGTCTGCTCCGCGTCGTTGCGGGCACGGACTTCGGCCCCGGAGGCCTTTTGGATGTCGAAGGCGATCTTGCCGTCCTCGAGCTTCACCCGGACGTGGCCGCCCTTGATCAGCTTGCCGAACAGGATCTCGTCGGCGAGCGGCTTCTTGATGCTCTCCTGGATGACGCGAGCCAGGGGGCGGGCGCCGTAGAGTTCGTCGAAGCCGTTCTTGGCCAGCCAGTCGGCCGCGTCGTCGGCCAGTTCGATCGTCACATTGCGGTCGGCCAACTGGGCCTCGAGCTGGATGACGAACTTGTGGACCACCTGACGAATGACGTCCTGATTCAGGGCGGAGAAGGCGACCACCGCGTCCAGCCGGTTGCGGAACTCCGGGGTGAACAGGCGCTTGATGGCCTGCTCGTCCTCGCCTTCCCGTTTGCCGCGGCCGAACCCGATCGACTCGCGCTGAGCGTCGGAGGCGCCGGCGTTGGTGGTCATGATCAGCACCACGTTGCGGAAATCCACCTTCTTGCCCAGGGCGTCCGTCAAGGAACCATGGTCCATGACTTGGAGCAGGATGTTGTAGATGTCCGCGTGGGCCTTCTCGATCTCGTCCAGCAGGACTACGGCGTGCTTGTGCTGGTCGACGGCGTCGGTCAGCAGGCCGCCCTGATCGTGGCCGACATAGCCCGGAGGGGCGCCGATCAGCCGCGAAACCGTGTGCCGCTCCATGTACTCCGACATGTCGAAGCGCAGGAGTTCGACGCCCAGCGTGGCTGCCAGTTGCTTGGCGACCTCCGTCTTGCCGACACCCGTAGGGCCGGAGAAGAGGTAGGAGCCGATCGGCTTTTGCGGGTCGCGGAGACCTGCGCGCGCCATCTTCATGGCCGCCGAGAGCTGGACGATGGCGTCGTCCTGCCCGAACACCGCGCGCTTGAGGTCGGTCTCCAATTGGCGGAGCGACTCCGTGTCCGACTTGCTGACCGACTTCGGCGGGATGCGGGCCATCTTGGCCACCACGGCCTCGATCTCCTTGGAGCCGATGGTCTTCTTCCGCTTGGATTCGGTCACCAGCATCTGGCTGGCGCCGGCCTCGTCGATGACGTCGATCGCCTTGTCGGGCAGCTTGCGGTCCGTGATGTATTTGGCGCTCAGGTCCACGGCGGTCTTGATGGCTTGGTCCGTGTAGCGGAGCCTGTGGAAGGTCTCGTAATAGCTCTTCAGGCCGCGAAGGATCTTGACCGTGTCCTCCACCGTGGGCTCGTTGACGTCGATCTTCTGGAACCGGCGAACCAGGGCCCGGTCCTTCTCGAAGTGCTGGCGGAACTCCTTGTAGGTGGTCGAGCCCATGCAGCGCAGAGCGCCTGAAGCCAGCGCCGGCTTCAGCAGGTTCGAGGCGTCCATGGCCCCGCCGGAGGTGGCGCCCGCACCGATCACCGTGTGGATCTCGTCAATGAAGAGAATGGCGTTGGGGTGGTTCTCCAGCTCCTTCACCACCTGCTTCAGCCGCTCCTCGAAGTCGCCGCGGTAGCGGGTGCCGGCCAGCAGCGCGCCCATGTCGAGCGAGAAGATAGTGGCGCCTTCCAGGACCTCCGGAACCTCGTTCTGGACGATCTTGCGGGCCAGACCCTCGGCGATGGCCGTCTTGCCCACGCCCGGGTCGCCCACCAGCAGCGGGTTGTTCTTGGTGCGACGGCACAGCACCTGGATGGCGCGCTCCACTTCGTTGGCGCGGCCGATCAGGGGATCGACCTTGCCCTGACGCGACTTCTCATTGAGGTCGACGCAATAGGCCTCCAGGGCCTCCTGCCCCTGTTTGGCGCCGCCTTTTTCCTCCTCCTCGCCGGTGTTGGCCCCCTTCACGGGACGCGCTTCGCCGGCGCCGGCCTTCTTGGCGATGCCGTGGGCGATGAAGTTGACGGCGTCATAGCGCGTCATCTCCTGCTCCTGGAGGAAATAGGCGGCGTGGGACTCGCGTTCGGAGAAGATGGCTACCAGAACGTTGGCGCCCGTCACCTCCTCGCGCCCGGAGGACTGGACGTGGATGACGGCCCGCTGGATGACGCGCTGGAACCCGGCGGTCGGCTTGGCGTCGTCCTCGTCGTCGACGATCAGCGAGTTGAGCTCGGTGTCGAGATAGTTGGTCACCGCCTTTTTCAGCGCGGGCAAACCCACGTTGCAGGCCTTCATGATCTCGGCCGCTTCGCGGTCGTCGATCAGGGACAGCAGGAGGTGTTCGAGGGTGGCGTACTCATGCGATCGGGTGTTGGCGTAGGCGATCGCCCGATGCAGGGTTTCTTCGAGCGTTTTGGAGAAGCTGGGCACTGCGGAACTAGTCCTTTTCCATGGTGCACTGGAGCGGGTGCTGGTGGCGTCGGGCGGCGTCGATGACCTGGGCGACCTTGGTTTCGGCCACTTCGTAAGTGTACACGCCGCACACGCCTACGCCGTTCTGGTGCACGTGAAGCATGATGCGCGTCGCGTCTTCACGCGACTTGTTGAAGAAGTTTTCGATGACGAAGACGACGAACTCCATGGGCGTGTAGTCGTCGTTCAGTATCAGCACGCGGTAAAGGGAGGGCTTCTCCGTCTTGGGCTTGGTCTTGGGAACGGCCAGACCGACGCCCCCTCCCCGCTCCGTCCCGTCGTCGCGCCGCTCAGCCATCCAAAGCTCCAAAGGCGAACCGGAGGTCGCCGCTCGAAGGATTAGATATGGGACTCGCGGCCCGATGGAAGGGCCGCTCAGCGCTCGGTGTTGGCGGGGCGCACGGCGCCCGACGGCGTGACCCGCTCCTCGATGCCGGCCACGGCGCCCCCGGCGCCTCGCGTCGGCTGGGGACCGTTGATCAGGGTGTAGATGGCGCCCCCCAGGATGAACAAGCCCACCACGATCGCCAGAACGAGGATCTCGCGGTTCCAGAAACGGTCGGTCGGGTCGACGGTGGGGTCGGGCTTGGCCATGAGGGTGAAACGGGCGAGGCGGACGGGGGTTGCCGCATCGGGACGAGCAACCGAGTCCGGCGGTTTGCATCCTCGGGCCCGAGGCCCTGCCGGCAACGAAAAAGGCCCGGAGCTCTCGCCCCGGGCCTTCATCAGGTCTGCAGGATCAGCTTAGCGCTGGGACTGCATGGTCTCCATGGCGGCGGTGGCGCGCTCGTTGATGGGAGCCAGGCTCTCCTTGACCGAGTTGGCGACCGTTTCGCTCATGCGGTTCAGCTCGTTGAGGTAGCCTTCCAGCGCCGTGCGGGCGTAGTTGGTCTGCAGCTCGACGGCTTCCTGGACGCTGCGGGCGGCGGTCAGGGCGCGGGCGGCTTCGGCGCCCTGCTCCAGAGAGGAGCGGCCGTAGGTCATGGCCTGCGAGCCGATCGACTCGGCGCCCTTGGTGGCGGCGGTCACCGACTGCACCACGGCTTCCAGGTTCTTCTTGGACACGTCGTTCAGCTGGCCCAGGGTGGAGAGCGAACGCTCGACGGTCTCGCGGAAGGCTTGGTTGCCCGCGTTGCTCATCCGCTCGGCGGCGCCGGCGAAGGCGCCCGCGCCTTGCTGCATGCGCTCGGCGCTTTCGCGCGCGGCGGATTGGAAGCCGCCAACGGCGGTGTTCATCGCGTCCTGAGCGGCGTCGGCGGCCTGGGTGGTGCGGTCTTGGTCGGTCATGATCGGATCTCCAAAGGGCAACAGCCGGGTCGCCCTTTTGGGCCCGGCTCAGGAGCGTTGAAATGCCTCAAAAAGGGATCGCGGTCAAGGATTTTTGTGCACTGCACAATGAACCGGGCGCGAAAGGCGTGCGACGCGTCGCCACGGGCGAGAACGCCGTGCCCTATTTACGTCTCGGCAATCATGCTTGCAGATAGTCGAGGTTTCATCGGCGAACGCACCTGAGTCTCGCCGAGTTCCATTTCAGTTGACGGGATGCCGAGCATGACCCAGCCCGCCCGCCGGATCGCCGGAGCTTTCTTCGCCGGCCTCCTGTCGCTCACCACCGCAGCTCTGGCCGCCGGCGCACCGGCGCGCGCCATGGCTCAATCGCCTGCGACCCAGCCGAAGTACGCGGCCATCGTGGTGGACGCGAACTCGGGCGAGGTGCTGTACGCCTCGCGCGCAGACAGCCCGCGCTATCCCGCCTCGATCACCAAGGTCATGACGCTGTATATGGCGTTCGAGGCCTTGGAGCAGGGCAAGGTCAAGCTGACCGACCGGGTGGTGATCTCGCCCCGCGCCGCGGCGCAGGCCCCCACCAAGTCGACACTGCGGGCCGGCGAGTCCATCCGGCTGGACGAGGCCATGCGATTGATGGCCGTGCGCTCCTACAACGACCTGTCGGTCGCGGTGGCCGAGCACGTCGGCGGGACGGAAAGCCGGTTCGCCGCCCTGATGACCCTGCGGGCTCAAGAGCTGGGGATGAGCCAGACCCGCTTCGTGAACTCCAACGGCCTGCCGGACAGCCGCCAGATCAGCTCGGCCCGCGACATCGCCCTGCTGAGCCGGGCGGTGCTGCGGGATTATCCCCAGTACTACAGCTACTTCAGTACTCGGGAATACAATTATCACGGTCGCGCGCTGCGCAACACCAACGGCTTGCTGCATACGATGCCGGGCGTGGACGGGATCAAGACGGGCTTCACCAACGCTTCGGGGTTCAACCTGGCGGCCTCGGCCGTGCGCGACGGGCGGCGGCTGATCGCCGTGGTTCTGGGCGGGGCGTCCACCCAGTCGCGCAACAACCACGTGCAGGAGCTGCTCACAGCCGGCTTCGAAGTAGTTCGGCGGCGCGCCGCCGGCGACACGGTTCAGCTGACCAGCTATCTGCCTTCAAGCTCCGGCGCGCGTTACGCGGCGGTGGGCTCGACGGCGCAGGGCGACTACACGGCCGTGCAGCCCCGGACCTCCAGCCGGTCCACGCCTATCGGCGGCGGCGGGCGCACCTACGCCAGCCTGGGCATGGTGGTCACCCCCGAGCCGGAGGTGGAGGTGGCTGCGGTGGCTCGCCCCGCTCCGGTGAAGCGGCTGGAGCCGGTGAGGTCCACCGTGCGCGCAAGCGCCAAGTCCGCGCCCAAGTCGGACGCCATCTCGATCAAGCTGGCCACCGCCGAACTATCCAAGGCGGAACGGACCCGGACCAAGGTCGAGGACGCCTCCAAGCCGGAGACGGGCAAGGGCGACTGGATGGTCCAGGTGGGCGCCTTCCGCAGCGAAACCGACGCCAAGGACCGCATCGGCCAGGTGGCCAGGAAATGGTCCATGTTCCGCAAGGCCAACGCGGTCGTAGCCGAGGGCGGCGGGCACTACCGGGCGCGGTTCGCCGGTTTCGACGCCGAAGGCGCCAAGGCGGCCTGCAAGGCGCTGAGCGGCAAGGGCGAGCCTTGCATGCCGCTGCGCGCGGGCTGAGTGGTGAGGCGAAGCCGGTCTTCGCCCCGCTAGCTGATCAGCCCGTTCGCTTCCTGACGCTCACCGGTCGCGAGTTCACCGCCCGTCACCCCAGCAGTTTGTCCCGCGCGGCGTTCAGCTGGGCCGCCAGCCCGGGGGCGCCGCCGACGTCCGGATGGACGCGGCGCATCAGGCGGACATAGGCGGACTGCACCGCTTCGGCGTCGGCCTCCGGTCCCACGCCCAGGAGCGCGCGCGCTTCGGCTTCCGACATGGCGATCCTGGACCGCTCCGGGCGGCGCACGGCGGGAGGCCGGCGCGTCAGGGTGGCCGCGGCCAGCGCCGCGAACGCCAGGCCGGCCGCAGGAAGGTAGGCGCCGCGTACGGCCAGGATCACGGCGGCCGTCAAAGCAGCGACGGCCAGTATCCCGCCCAGCACGCGCCAGTCCCCCGCCCCGCCCGGCTTGCCGCTGGCGCGGCCCAGAAACACGAAGCCGGCCAGGAGCAGCGCCCCCAGCGCGAGCCAGAGCATGGCGTCAGGCCACCTTCTGCTCGGGCAGGGCGGGCTCGGAGGCGGCCGCCTCGGCGGGGGGGGCGTCCGCGACCTCCTCCAGCCCCAGCTCCTGCATCAACTGGCGGAGCTCCTGGCGGGCGGCGACGTGGGTGAGGCTCACCTCCACCGGACGCACATAGGTGGACAGGTCGGCCACGGTCAGGCCGAAGGGAAAGAGCTCCCGATAGATGACACGGTCGCGCAGACCCGCGCCCAGGCGGAAGCCCACGCGCTTGGAGAGGGTGATCAGGCGCTCGTCCAGACGGCGACGGTTGCGCGCCTCGGTGGTGCCGAGGCGGTTTTTGAGCACGATCCAGTCGATGGAGCGACGTTCGGCGCTCATCTTGGCCTTGCGGCTCTCCCAAACGGTCTCGGCGTAGATGGAAGGACGGAGCAGCTCCATGGAGACAGGGTCGACCTGGCCCAGAAGGTCGAAGTCCACGAAGCTGTCGTTCATGGGGGTGACGATCAGGTCGGCCTTGCCGTGGGCCGCCTTGGAGAGCGCCGTGTCGCCGCCCGGGGTGTCGATCAGGATGAAGTCGACCTGGTCCTTGGCCTTGCCGAAGGCGGCGGCGAACAGGGCCAGACCCTCGGCGGGGTCCGCCTTGGCCAGGGCCTTGTCGTTGTCGGACAAGGGAACGACCACCGGCTCGGGAAGGGTGACGCCGGGGTTGGCGGCGATCCAAGCGCGGCGGTTCTCGAAGAAGCGGCCGACCGACTTCTGGCGCAGGTCCAGGTCGATGACGGCCACGGTCGCGCCAGCGTGCAGCAGGCCCGTAACCAGGTGGATGGCCATGGTGGACTTGCCTGCCCCACCCTTCTCATTGCCGACGACGATCACCGACGCAGACATACGCGCACCCTCTTCCCGCCACAGGCGATTCAGAGCGGCAAAAGACCGCCCGAGGCGCGTCGCGTCAACGAAGAACGGTGGTCAAGCTTCCTCTTCTTGCCCGGTTTCATGATCCAGGGCGTCCTCGCGACCCATGATGGCCCAAAGCGCGCCGGCCACGCCCGCGATGCCCAGCAGTCCAAGCACCCAGCCCAGGCCGGAGCCGGTCGGGGCGGCGCCGGGATCGGGCGTGCGGAAGAAGGTCACGGCCGCGGCCACCACCAGCGCCAGACCCGCGAGGAAGAGGTAGATGTAGGGGCCGTTGTCCGGACCCTCGACGGGACGGGACAGAGCTGCGGGATCCCCTCCGCTGGCCTGGGCGCCGGAGTTCTGCCCGGACCCTTCCGGCAGGTCGGCGCCGGGCGCCTCGCCCGCGGATTCGGGCGCGGTCGCTTCCGACAAGGAGGGCAGGTTCGCGTCCTGCGGAAACGGCGGCAGCTCCGCCAGTTCGACGACGGGTGTCGCGGGTTCGGGCGGCAGCTCGGGCTCCGGCTCCAGCTCGAGTTCCGTGGGGGCGGGTTGGGCATGCAGGTCGAGTTCGGGAAAGACCGGGTCCGGCGCGTCCGCGGCGGCGTCGTCATCGTCGGCGTCCGTCCCGTACAGCAGGCCGTCGTCCTCAAGGTCGTCCGGCGCGGAGGGCTCCTCCTCCGGCGGAGATGGCGGGGCTTGGAGGAAGTCGCCGTCCAGCGGCTCGGCGGACTCGGTATCGTCGTCAGGCGCAGGGAGGTCGAAGGGCAGGAATTCAGGCCCCTCCGGCTCGTCGTCGGCGACCAATTCGCTCAGGCGCGCATTGACGTTGGCGGCGGCGGCCTTGGGCGGAGACCAGTCCGCTTCCGGGGCGTCCTGGGTCTCGGGCGCGGCGCGCACAGCCAGGGCGTCCGAGCCGTCCAGCGGCGTCTGCACCTGTTCCGGACGGCGGCGCGGGACGGCCTGGTAGGCCAGGTAGTCGATGCGGGGCTTCAGCACGGCGCTCGGGGCCGGCACGTACCCCTCGGCGGGCTGCAGGAACAGCGCCTTCTCCACCGCGCGGCGGCGGACCAGGGCGTCCACGATGACACCCTCCCCTTCCAGTTCGACCCGGCGCCACATCTCCATCGTCCCGGCCGCCTGGAGCATGGCGCCTTCATTGATGTAACGCAGCACGTCGGAGTGGCGGAAGGTCCTCAGCCCGATGGAGAAGGCGAAGGAGCAGAGCGCGTCGAACTGGTTCTGGCTCAGCGGGGCGAAGGTCCACTCGTTCATCGCGGCTTCGACGGGGAGCAGGTCGTAGCGGAGCAGGGCTTCGGCGTCGGCCTCCGACACCTCCACGCCCTCGCGAGCTGAGCGGACGTGGCCGTAACCCACCACGAAGCGGCCGCCGGGCAGGCGCGCGGAGCGGCGACGCAAGCCTTCGAAGCTCTTGATCAGCTCCAGCCCAGGGCGGGAGATGCGTTGGCGGGGCTTGGGACCGGCGGGGGTTCCCGGGGTGGGGCGCGCGTTCGGCATGGTTGACCCATCTTAAGACATGCGGCGGGCCGCAGTGCACGGGGCAGCAAGAAGCGTGCGCGTTTAGAGCAGGATCAGGGTGGCCAGGCCCAGGAAGACGAAGAACCCCACCACGTCGGTCACAGCGGTGACGAAGACGCCGGAAGAGACGGCCGGGTCCTGTTTCAGCCGGCCAAGTGTCAGCGGCACCAGGGCGCCGGCGGCCCCGGCCGCCAGGAGGTTGAGCACGATGGCCATGGCCACCACCGCCCCGAGGTTCCAGTCGCTGAACCACAGCCCCGCCGCCACGGCCGAGAGGCTGGCCAGGACCGCCCCGTTGATCAAGGCCACACGAAGCTCGCGGCGGACGAGGCGAAAGGCGTTGGAGGCGTTGAGCTCGCGCAGCGCCAGGGCGCGAACGGTGACCGTCAGCGCCTGGGTGCCGGCGTTGCCGCCGATGGAGGCCACGATCGGCATGAGCACGGCCAGGGCGACCAGCTTTTCGATCGAGCCCGAAAACCCGGAGATCACCGTGGCGCTGAGCAGGCCCGTCAGCAGGTTCACCGACAGCCATGGCAGGCGGGCGCGGGTGGACCCCCAGGTGGTGGCGTCGCGGCCCTCGTCCCCCACCCCGGCGAGCGCCAGGATGTCTTCCTGGTTCTCCTCCTGGAGCACGCCCACGATGTCGTCCACGGTGATCTGGCCGACCAGCCGACCGGCTTCGTCGACCACCGGCGCGGAGATCAGGCGATACTTCTCAAAGGCGTAGGCCACCTCCTCCTGATCCTGGTCCACCGCGAAGTCCGTGACGGGTTGGGCCAGCTCCGACAGGGTGGTGCCGCGGGGGTAGCGCAACAATCCGCTCACCGCGACGGCGCCCACGGGGCGGTAGGCGGGATCAACGACGTAGATGTCGAAAAAGAGCTCGGGCAGCTCTTCCGGCGCAGCGCGCAGGTGGTCGATGGCTTGGCCGACCGTCCAGAACTCGGGGGCGGCCACCACCTCGCGCTGCATGAGCCGGCCGGCCGTGTCCTCCGGATAGGCCAGGCTGGTCTCAACCGCCGCGCGCTCCGGCGCGGGCATGGCGGCCAGGACGGCGTCGCGGCGCTCCTCGTCCAGATCCTCAACGATGGCGGCGGCGTCGTCGCTGTCCAGCCCGCTGACCGCCTGGGCCAGACGCGCCGGGCTGAACGCGTCCAGCAACTCCTCGCGGATCTGCTCGTCGAGCTCGGGGAGAACCTCGGAGAACTGCTCGGGCGACAGCACGCGAACCACCGTGTCGCGGTGATCGGCCGGGACGAAGCCGATCAGGTCGGCGATATCGGCGGGGCGGAGCGCGTCGATGAGGCGCGTCAGCCGGGACGCGTCGTCCGCCTCTGCGGCGTCGACCACCATGTCCACGAAGCGGGGATTGAGCTGGTAGTCCTCGCCGAGCGCAAACTCCTCCAGCTCTTCAGCCGAGGTGCGTTCGGTGTCGTGGAATTCCCTGTTTCCGGATGAGGGCTCTGTCGTCATGCCCCCTCCGACGCCGGGATCAAATCACACTGGTGCGGTCGAGAAGACTCGAACTTCCACTCCGGTTAAGGAACAGCGACCTCAACGCTGCGCGTCTACCAATTCCGCCACGACCGCCCGTGTGTGAGCGGCGCGTTTAACCGAGCCTCGCGCCGAAGGGAAGCG
>JAUJMO010000001.1:763240-1238315 GCA_030446805.1 Caulobacteraceae bacterium
GTGATCTTGTCCGCGCTGATCTGGATCTCGCCGCGGGCCACGGGGTGGTTGTTGGCCAGGATCCAGACCTCGTCGTTGGCGCCCGCATCCAGGGTGATCACGGCGCCGCGGCCCATGCGCAGGAGCTGGTTCATGGGCACCACGCTGCGACCCAGCACCACGGAGATTTCGACGTTCACCGCGTCGACCTGATTACGCACGCTCGCACTCCCGCGGAGAAGGCTCCACATTGGGGCCCCATGCTGAACCAGCCGTTAAGCCGCCCTCTCCTGCCCCGGCCCGACGGCCTGGCGGCGGGCTGGGCCGTGTCGCCGGGACTGGTGGGCTATCCGGAGGCGGTGGCCGCCATGGAGGCGCGGGCCGAGGGCATCGCAGAAGGGTGCGCCGGCGAGTTGGTTTGGCTCCTGGAGCATCCCCCGCTGTACACGGCGGGGGTGACGGCCAAGGCGGGCGACCTGCTGCAGCCAGGGCGGCTGCCGGTTTTCCGCAGCGGGCGCGGTGGGCGGTTCACCTATCACGGACCCGGCCAGAGGGTGGTCTATCTCATGCTCGACCTGAACGCGCGCGGCCGCGACGTGCGCGCCTTTGTCCGCGCGCTGGAGACCTGGATCATCGGCGCCCTGGCCGAGTTCAACGTGCGGGGCGAGGTGCGCCCCGAGCGTGTGGGCGTGTGGGTGGCCCATGGGAGGCCCCCTCGCGAGGAGAAGATTGCGGCGATCGGGGTCAAGCTCAGGCGCTGGGTGAGCTTTCACGGGATCAGTTTCAATGTGGAGCCGGAGCTGGCGCATTTCCGAGGCATCGTGCCCTGCGGGATCAGCGAGCATGGGGTGACCAGCCTGGTCAACCTGGGCCTGCCGGTGACCATGGACGAGGCGGATGCGGCGCTGCGGACGAGCTTCGAGGCCGTGTTCGGACCGGTCGAGCCGGCCAGCCCGCCGGTCGGAGGCAACGGCTCGGCCCCGGACGCGTTTACGTCGGGAGAGCAACACAAGAAAGGCCACCATGGACAAGAACCGCGTTGAAGGCTCGGGCGATCAGGCCAAGGGCAATCTGAAGGAAGGCCTGGGCCACCTGACGGGCGACGAGAAGCTGAAGAACGAGGGCCGTGGGGATCAGGCCGGCGGCAAGATCAAGAACGCGGTCGGCGGCGCGGTCGACGCGGTCAAGGATGCCGCCAGTGACGCCAAACAGGCCTTGGACCGCAAGACGGACGGCAACCCGAACACCTGAACGGGAGCAGGCGCCCCCTTGCGGGCGCGTGGCGGGACATGGAGGGGAGGCCCGTTGGGCCTCCCCTTTTTGCGGACCGCCCGTGCGTCAGGCGAACTCGATCAGGACTTCGTCCGCGGCGACGCTGTCCCCGGCCTTGGGCCCCACTGTCTTGACCACGCCGTCGCGCTCGGCGCGCAGGATGTTCTGCATCTTCATGGCCTCGATCACGGCCAGGGTTTCGCCGGAGCGAACCTCTTGGCCGGGCGCCACGTCGATGGAGATCACCAACCCGGGCATGGGCGAGACCACCTGACGCGAGGTGTCGCGCGGCGCGCGCTCCGGCAGGCGCGAGGCAAGCTCGGACGACAGCGGCGTCAGCACCCGCGTGCGGACCTGGGCGGCGCGGTGGCGGATGGCGTAGCCGTCCGCCGTACGGACCACCGACACGGCGAAGGGACGGCCGTCGAGGGCGGCGCGAAACTGCGGCCGGCCCGGACGCCAGTCCAGGCGGTCCAGGCGCAAGGTGCGCCCCTCGTCCAACAGCTCGACGCTGAGCGCGCCATGGGCTTCGGACAGGCGCACCGGGCGGCGTTCGACGCCCAGCAGGATCACCCATTCGTCGCGCGGAGAGGCGGCCCTGCCGCCGTTGGCGTTCCTCAGCGCGCGGGCGGTGGCGCTGCGGTGCATCGCAGCCGCGGCGGCGGTGATGGCGTCGCGTTGGAAGGCGTCCGGTTCGAGGCCCTGGAAGCCCCCTGCGAACTCCTCGGCGATGTAGGCTGTGGACAGACGCCCTTCCCGGAACCGGGGCTGGTCCATCACCGCCGAAAGGAAGGGCAGGTTGTGGCCCAGACCTTCGATGTGGAAGTCCTCAAGCGCCTGCGCCTGGCCGTCGACCGCGGCCTCGCGGGTCGCGCCCCATGAGCACAGCTTGGCGATCATGGGGTCGTAGAACATGGAGATCTCGTCGCCCTCGACCACGCCGCTGTCGTTGCGGACCAGGTAGGGACCACGGTCGCCCTCGGGCGGCGGCTGGTAGCGGACGAGGCGTCCGATGGAGGGCAGGAACTTGCGGTAGGGATCCTCGGCGTAGATGCGGCTTTCCACCGCCCAGCCGTCGATCCTGAGGTCGTCCTGCGCGAAGGATAGCGGCTCGCCCGCGGCCACCCGGATCATCTGCTCCACCAGGTCCAGACCCGTGATCAATTCGGTGACCGGGTGCTCGACCTGGAGCCGGGTGTTCATCTCGAGGAAGTAGAAGGATCTGTCCTGCCCCGCGACGAATTCGACGGTGCCGGCGCTGTCGTAGTTCACGGCCTGGGCCAGGGCCACGGCCTGGGCGCCCATGGCGGCGCGGGTCGCCGCGTCCAGCAGGGGCGAGGGCGCCTCCTCGATGACCTTCTGATTGCGGCGCTGGATAGAGCATTCGCGTTCGAACAGGTGGACGACGTGGCCGTGCTTGTCGCCCAGCACCTGGATCTCGATGTGGCGCGGGTCGGTGATGAATTTCTCGATGAAGATGCGGTCATCGCCAAAGGCGCCGCGGGCCTCGGCGCGGACGGCGGGAAAGCCTTCCTCGACGTCGGCGCGGGTCCAGGCGATGCGGATCCCCTTCCCGCCCCCGCCGGCCGAAGCCTTGAGCATCACCGGGTAGCCGATCTCCTCGGCGATCTGGATCGCATGGGGCACGCCGTCGATCTCGCCCACGTGCCCAGGGACCGTGCTCACCCCGGCGGCGGCGGCCGCCCGCTTGGAGGCGATCTTGTCGCCCATGGCGTCGATGGCCGCCGGGTTCGGGCCGATGAAGACGATGCCCTCGGCCTCGAGTTGACGCGCGAATTCGGCCCGTTCGGAAAGAAAGCCGAAGCCGGGGTGGACGGCCTCGGCGCCCGTCCGTTTGCAGGCCGCGATGATCTTGTCGGCGCGGAGATAGCTTTCGCTAGCGGGCGCCGGGCCGATGAAGACGGACTCCTCGGCCATCTCGACCGCCAGCGAACCGGCGTCGGCCTCGGAATAGACGACCACGGTCCGAATCCCGAGGCGGCGAGCGGTCTTGATGACGCGAACGGCGATCTCGCCGCGGTTGGCGATCAGGATCTTGGAGAACACGCGTTTCCGCCCCGGCGGCTTCTTGTTGCAGGCGGCTTATCCGGGGGCGGTGCAGGTGGCAAACGGCCCGCGTCTTGACAGGTGACAGGCAGGCGCGGGACGGCGAGGCATGAGCAGCTGGCTGAACTCCTCCTGGCGCCTTCCCGTGACCGTTCTGGCGATCGCGGTCGCCCTGGGGCTGGGCCTCGCCGGCGCTCCACGGGCCCTGTACCTGGCGCTGACCAGCGAGGCCGGGCTGGTGGAGAATGCGACGGTGCTGGCCGCGGCCTTGGGGGCGGTGCTGGCGCTAGGGGTCTGGGGTCGGCGGGGCCAGCTGACGCCGCCCCTGATAGGGGCGTGGTTCCTGATGTTCGCCCTGGGGCTGGTCTTCCTGGCGGGCGAGGAGATCAGTTGGGGCCAGCAGTATCTGCACTGGCGGACGCCCGCCGCCTTTGCGGCTCGGAACTATCAGGGCGAGACCAACCTGCACAATCTGCGAGGGGTGGACGTGGACCTGCCGGCGGTGGTGCTGGGGCTGGGCGTCTTTCTGGGCGGGATCGCCTGGCCGCTGTGGGTCGCCGTGCGGCGCAGGCCGGGGCGGATGGGCGGCTGGCTTGGTTGGCTTTGGCCGAATGCGCGACTGTGGCCGGCGGCGGTGATCGCGCTCGCGCTCTGGGTGGCGGAGGCCTCCATCGTGCAGGCGGGCTGGGACCACCGGCCGGGGCTCAGGACCTACTACATCGCGATTCGCGAAGCCGTGGAGCTGTTCCTGATCCTGTACGTGCTGCTCTATCTGGCCGATGTGCGGGAGCGGTTGGGCCCGCGCTCCCGGGGGCTCACCGCCTTGGACGCCTAAGCCTCGCCCATGGCGGATGCGAGTTGGTCCACAAACCATTCGGCGAGGAAGCCGATGAGGGCGCCCGCCGCCACGTCCGAGGGATAGTGCGCGGCGCGCAGAGGCTGGGCGGCCGCGGCCAGACAGGCGAAGACCGCCGCAGGGAGCGCGGCTTGCGGAATCGCCCGGCTCACGGCTCGGGCGGCGGCCACGGCGTCGGCGGTGTGCCCCGAGGGGAAGGACTGGTCGGCCTTTTGATCGCTGCCCCCCGCGCCCCGGCGATAGGTGCGCTCGTCCAGCAGGCGGTGCGGCCGGGTGCGGGTGACGTGGTGTTTGATGACGTGCTTGGCGCCCGTGGCCAGCAGCACGGACGCCAGGGTGCGGCCTGCGGCCTGGGTGATCCGCGGCTTGCCGGCGAAGACGCCGACCGCCAGCCCCAGCCCGGCCATGGCCAGCATAGGAGGCTGGTCCGCCAGCTTGCTGATCGGGTGCAAGGCGTCGGCCAGAGGATGATCGCGAAGCGAGCGGATGCGGCGCGCGAGGTCGAGTTCGGCCTGTTCGAAAGCGGTGTCGGCTTGGGGCATGAAGGGGCAACGCGGGGGCGAGAGGCCGGTTCGCGTCAAGGTTCGCCGACGGGATCGGCCGGCCTTTCTCGCCCGACACGTCCGTCAATCCGAGGCGGGTCGGCGGTGCGCAAGCCTGAAGGCGCGAGGCGGCCGCCGCTGCGGCGGAGCGTCTCAGTTCGAAGACGCGCGCGCTCTTCCCACGACCCCGTTGGCCCGGTCTTTTCCAGGAAGCTGAGCCGGAGCCGGGAACCGGTCGGCCAGCCGACACGCTCTGGAGGTGAACTCTCAACGGAGCCCGCATGAAAACCGTTCTGACCTTGGTCGCCGCCGCAACCCTGACCCTGACCGCCGCCCAGGCCGACGCCCAAACCCGCCGTCGCGGCGCACGCGCCGCCCCTGCGGCGCCGCCCGCGCTGGCCCCGGCGCCCTATCGTCTGATCGGACCGGGAGCCGTCAACGCGGAGGCCTCCGTCCAGGCCGATGCGACGGTCGACTCCGCCGCCACCGGAGCCACGCCAGCCACCCCGGCGGCCCGCGCCACTCCGGCGACGCCCGCGGCTCAAGCCACGCCCGGAACGGCCACCAGCCCGGCGACGCCCGCCCAGCCGGCAACGCCCGCCGAGCCGGCGACGCCCGCCGCCCAGCCGGCCAGTCCAGCGAACGCGCAAGCAGGCGCAGACGGCGAAGCGGAAGCCGACGCCGGTGCGGCCACGCCTGAGCGGGCGCGTGCGGAAGCGGCGCTTCGCCGCGTCCTCGGCGAACTGGCGGCCGGAACGCCGGACTATGCGCAAATGAACACGGAAACCGCCGACCGGGTGCGCACCCAGCAGCCTAGCCTGACGCCCGCGCTGAAGCAGTACGGCGCCATCCGAAGCATCGCGCCCTTGGCCGATTCCGGAGGCTCGCAGCGGTTCCGGGTCACCTTCGCCAACGGCGAGGCGACCTTCGTCATCGCGACGGACGCAGACGGGAAGATCACCGCGCTCGGCGTCGAAAGCTGATCGGCCGTCCTTGGTGCACCGGAACGCCCCGCGGGTCCGTTCGCGGGGCGTTTTCGCGGCTGGGGTTCAGTGGAGCCCAGCCTGCTTCTCCGTTAGGACCGCCCGAATCCGCGGCTGGCGGTCACACACTGACCACGATCGGCGCTAGATTCCCCCTCGCCGGGAATCGCCGAAAAGTGCACCCTGGCGCCGATCAGCCAAGGGGAATGTCATGCGGATCACGCCGGAACAGGCCAAGGCTCATGCCGACGAGGTGCGGGCGACCAGCTCCACCGTCCTGCGGGGCCTGATCCCGGTCGAGAAGATCGAGGCCTGGAGCACGGCCTTTCAACCGCTGCTGCTGCGCACCATCGCGCGGGAGAAGGACGATCCCAACCGGGGAACCAACCGCTTCTACGTCACCCTGCCCTTTCACGATCTTTGGGCCGACCCGGAGATCATCGACAACGACGCGGTCATGGCGGTGGTCGAGGAGCTGGTGGGGGCCGACGGGGTGCTCTGCCAGCTGGCCAGCGACACGCCGCTGAAGGGGTCGGAGTTCCAGGAGCTGCACCGCGACACCCAGCTGCTGTTCCCCGAAACCGGGGCGGAGACGCCGCCCTATCAGCTGGCCGTGAACTTCCCGCTGGTGGATGTGACCGTGGAGAACGGGGCCATGGAGTGGTCGCCGGGCAGCCACATCCTGTCCAAGGCCGAAGGGCTGCGGCGGGTCGAGAGCGGGGAAGCGCCGCTGCAGCCGCTGGAGATGAAGCGGGGCGACGTGCTGATCCGCGACGTGCGCCACATCCACCGCGGCACGCCGAACTATACGGACACGCCGCGGCCCATGGTGGTGATCGGCTATTCGCGCCGCTGGCTGAATCGGCCGGAGGTGGAGATTCGAGTGCCGCGTAGCGTCCTGGAGGGCTTGCCGGAGCGGGCGCGGCGCTGGCTGCGTTTCAACCCGGTGTTCGACACGGTCGAGCAGGCCACCGAGGCGGAGGAAAGCTACCGCGTGTTCGCCTTCTGAAGCCACCCGAAGGACTCCCTGCGCAGGTGGGGATCGCACCCAGACGACTGGGCGGGTCGGCCGCTAGCGGCTGATCTTTTCCGCCAGCACGCGACGAAGCCAAGCCAGGAGGTCGCGGTCGAGATCCTGGCGGCAGGCGTCCAGACCATGGCGGCAGTTGGGATAGAGGATGAGGTCCTTGGGCTCGCCGGCCCGCGCGTGCAGGTCTCGCGAGCAGCGGGCCGGAAGGATCTCGTCCGCCTCGCCGTGGATGAAGATCACCGGCCGGGGAGCCAGATCGGCGACCGGCTGGGTCCCCGCCGTCTGGCTGGACAAGGCGGCTACGGCGATCACGCCTGGTGAGGCCGCTGCGGCGGTGATCACCACCGCCCCGCCGAAGGAATGGCCGACCAGGATCAGGCGAGCCTTGCCCTCCGCCTCCAGCCAGGCCGCGCCCACCAGGACGTCGACCACGCAATCGCGGAGCACGCCAGGGCGGCGGTAGTCGAGTTCGAGCGAGGCCACGCCCTCGCCGCGCAGCTGTTCCCCCAAACGCGTGTAGAGCCCCCCGGCGGGGCCGCCCAGACCCCCGCCCGAGCCGAACACCCAGAGCACGGCGGCGTCGCCGGGGGCCGGCTGAAGCCGGCCGAAGACAGGACCCACGGACGAGCGGAGGACCACCCGCTCCACACCCTCGCGTTCGGGCGTGCGGTCGACCGCGGTGATCTCCACGTCCGCCACCGCGATCGCCTCAGATAGCCGCCCGCCTTATTGGCCCGGGGCCGGAGCCGTGCCGGGGGCGGGGTTCGCCCCAGGCTGGGTCGGCGCGGGGGCTGCGCCGGGACCGCGGCCCGGCACGCCGTCCGCCAGCGGGTCGCCGCCGGGGACGGGCGTGCCGCGGGCGGCGTCAGCCTCGGTGATCACCGAAGCGTTGCCGTTCTCATTGTCAGGAACCATGGTCGAGACGGGCGCCGCGGGCGGCGCAGGCTCGCCGCGCTCGGCACCGTTGGTGTCCTGGCGTGAGAGGGGATCGGACGCCATGCGCTCGGAGAGGTCGCCGTCGTCCGCGCCGCGGTTGAAGGCCCAGGCCAGGATGGCCACCAGCACCAGGGCGGCCAGCAGCGGCCACAGCCATTTGTTGGTTTTCTTCTTCGCTTGGGAATGATCGGTCATGGTCGTTCCTCCGGCCGCGCGTGCGGGTTCGAGGAGTCAACAGGAAGCCCGACGCTCGGTTCCGCCGACCTCCGCCTGGTTCTGTCGGGCCGGCCCGAGGCCTTGGGCGGCGCGCCGATGTCCGACAGCTGGACAAGTGTTCAGTTGGTCACGCGGGGACAGCTTGGGCGGCGGCTCGTCCCAAGCATCATCCAACGTCGGGATCGCTGGTGGGCAGTCGTCCGCTTCCGTAACGCGGGATGTTGCCGTGCTTCTTCCAAGGGTCCGACAGCTGCTTCTTCTTGAGGCTCCGTAGTTCCTGGATCGAACGGCGGCGGGCGGCGCGCGACTGATCAGGTCGCCGCGCTGCCAAAAACGATCAACGGCCCGCAGGGCCTGTGCGAACCTGCACGGAGCCGCAAGCTCTGTCGAACCGCCCGATCTCCCCCCGCTCGCTTTTGCGCGCGTCCAACGAAGTCCACGTCCCGCCGTCAACATGCGTGGCGAGCCTGCCTGTCTTCAAGAAGGCACGCAGAACGGGATCAGAGGAGGTGATCCTGGCCTCGCCGCCTTCGGCGTCTCGGGTCGGGCCAAGCGGGTAGCTTGCTTGGACGTCATCACTGCGCAGGCGAAGGGTGTCCCCAGGCTCGTCGTACGGCGAAAGCACCAGGACGTGGTCGGTCTCGCATATCCACCCAAAGGCGACGTTGTCGGTTCCCTCGACACCGAACAGCAAGCGAACGGGCTGCTCCCCGAAGCCCCAGCTCAGCGCCCCTTCGTCGGAGGCCAGTCGCTCTGGCGACGTACAACCGGCTAGGATCGGGAGCGAGATCAAAGCAGCGATTCCGGCCGGGATCTTTGTCACAGCGGTATATTGTCGTGCTTCTTCCAGGGGTTCGACAGCTGCTTGTTCTTCAAGCTCCGTAGCCCCCGGATCAGCCGGCGGCGGGTCCCCCGCGGCTTGATCACATCGTCGATGTAGCCGCGCTGGGCCGCCACGAACGGGTTGGCGAAGCGCGCCTTGTATTCGGCCTCCCGGGCGGCCAGGGCCTCGGGGTCCTTGGCTTCCTGGCGGAAGATGATCTCCACCGCGCCCTTGGCCCCCATCACCGCGATCTCGGCCGTGGGCCAGGCGTAGTTGAGGTCGCCGCGGATGTGCTTGCTGCTCATCACGTCATAGGCGCCGCCGTAGGCCTTGCGGGTGATCACGGTGAGCTTGGGGACCGTGGCTTCGGCGTAGGCGAACAAGAGCTTGGCGCCGTGTTTGATCAGGCCGCCGTACTCCTGCTTGGTGCCCGGCATGAAGCCGGGCACGTCCACAAAGGTCACCAGGGGAATGTTGAAGGCGTCGCAGAAGCGCACGAAACGGGCGGCCTTGCGCGAGCTGTCGATGTCCAGCACGCCCGCCAGCGACAGGGGCTGGTTGGCCACCACGCCCACCGTGGCGCCTTCCAGCCGGGCGAAGCCGGTGACGATGTTCTTGGCGTAGTCCGGCGCGATTTCAAAGAAGTCGGCCTCGTCGGCCACCTTCAGGATCAGCTCCTTGATGTCGTAGGGCTTGTTGGGGTTGGCCGGCACCAAAGTGTCGAGGCTGGGCTCCTCGCGTTCGGGATCGTCGAAGCTGTCCCAGACGGGCGGCTTTTCGCGGTTGGAGAGCGGCAGGAAGTCCACCAGCCGGCGGACCTGGGTGAGCGCCTCCAGGTCGTTGTCGAAGGCGCCGTCGGCCACGCCCGACTTGCGGGAATGGACGGAAGCCCCGCCCAGATCCTCGTGGGTGACCACCTCGTTCGTCACTGTACGGACGACGTCCGGTCCGGTCACGTACATATAGCTCGTGTCCCGGACCATGAAGATGAAGTCGGTCATGGCTGGCGAATAGACGTCTCCGCCGGCGCAGGGGCCCATGATGACGCTGACCTGGGGGATGACGCCCGAGCTCATTACGTTCTGGAGGAAAATATCCGCATACCCCGCAAGCGACTCGACACCTTCCTGGATGCGGGCGCCGCCGGCGTCGAACAGGCCGATGATGGGCGCCCCGTTCTGCTGGGCCAGGGTCTGGACCTTGACGATCTTCTCAGCATGAGCGCCGGACAGCGATCCTCCGAACACGGTGAAGTCCTTGGAGAAGAGGTAGACCAGCCGGCCATTGATGGTCCCGTGGCCGGTGACCACGCCGTCGCCGGGAATCTTCTGGTCGGCCATGCCGAAGTCGGTGGCGCGGTGTTCGACGAACATGTCGAACTCCTCGAAGGAGCCCTCGTCCAGCAGCATGTCGATGCGCTCGCGCGCGGTGAGCTTGCCCTTGGCGTGCTGGGCGGCGATGCGGCGCTCGCCCCCGCCCTGGCGGGCCTGTTCGCGGCGGCGGTCGAGCTCTTCGACGATGGACTGCATGGGCTGGCTCCGAGTGCGGGCCACCGCTACCCTTCCGCTCCTCCCGGGGGAACCCGGCCGCGCCGGTTTTTGCGTGGTAGCCAAGGTTGGCTAAGCAGGACACCTCCGCTCCGCCCGATCGCGAGAGGCTTGCGGCCTGACCCCCCTACGAGGCACCCAGCTTGGCGGAGGCGACCAGGCGAGCGAGCTCGCCCATGTGGGCCTTGAAGGCGAAGCGGCCGGCGCGGGTAAGCGACAGCCAGGTGCGCTGGCGGGAGGAGACCACCGCCTTCCGCAGGCGGACATAGCCGGCCTCCTCCAGCTGCTTGAGGTGTTTGGACAGAACGGAGTCGCTGACGCCCGTCTCCTCGCGGACCAGGGCGAATTCCGCCTCATCCACGGCCGACAGCAGCGCGCAGATCTGGAGGCGGACCGGTGCGTGGATCACGGGATCCAGAATGAGCGGGGCCATCAGCGGGCGCGCGTTTCGGTCAACCAGGCGCGGTCCCACAGGCGGCTGCCGACCGCGGCGAACACGGCGGTAGCAGCGCCGATGAACAAAGGCGCCAGTTCGTAGCCCAGCCGGAAGCGCGCGACCACGCTGGCGGCGAGTGCGGCGACGATCAGAGCGGCGAGGCCGGCCGCCACCGCCGAGGTTCGTGGCCCCTGGAAGTTGGTCACCGCCAGGCCGGTCCGGCTCTTCCAGACCAACATATTGACGATCAGCACCGCCAAGGACGCCGCTACGCCCACCAGCAGCAGGGGATCGGCAAGGCCCAGCTGGCGATCATGCCGCCCATGCCAAGACCGTAGATGGGGGCGTACCAAGGGGCGTCCACGCCGCGGGCCGCGGCCTGCTCACGGGCGGTCTGCGCCAGTTTCAGCGCCGCCGAAGGGTCCAGGGATTGGTCGCTCACGGTCACCTCACTTTCCACAACGGAAAGCTACTGATGACTTTCCAAGGCGTCAAGTAAGCTTGCTCACCTGCTGTGGCGAATCCTGGCGCCAATCGCGGCCAAGCGGGCTGGCCGCGCGCAGTGACTTCAAGCACCACCGAGGAAAGGGCCGCTTTTGACTCCCATTGCGGATAATCGCCTACCTAGTACCGTGCACCCGATGTGGGATGGATTACCCTTCAACGGCACCAAGATCGCTCTGATGCGTGCCGGCGCCGTGGTCGCCTATCAGCGAGACAACAAGGAGGGCATCCCTTGGCCTGGTCTCTGGGACCTCCCTGGCGGCGGTCGCGAGGGAGAGGAAAGCCCAATCGAGTGCGCTCTTCGAGAAGTGGAGGAGGAGTTCGGCATTCGGCTCCCGCTCGATCGAGTAACGGACGTTCACCGCTACGATGGCGCGGTGGCCGGCGCCCTACCGTCGTACTTCTCCCTCGCGATCGTCACGCAAGCCGAGATCGACCAGATCGAGTTCGGCGATGAAGGGCAGCGTTGGCAGGTGATGGACGCGCAAGACTTCATCCAACGCCAGGATGCCGTGCCGCATATGCAAGAACGGCTCGCGCGCCACTGGAACGTCAACAGCGCCCCTACGCCGCTATAGGGGCGAATCGCGGCCGCCCATCGTCCGTAGTCTGATGTCTGCTTTCGACCGAGTCTGTTGAAAAAGTCCGCTTCCGGCCGCGCAGCCGCTTCGCAACAACCGGACGTCGAAGGAAATTCTACCCGCGCCCACATCGGCCTCGCTGAATCGGCAGCAACGGCGCAGTCAAAGAAGAAGCTTCTACAATCGCGTCGCTCGTTGCGTAGGAAAGTTCACTGCCGGACTTTTTCAACACGATCGGCCCATAGCGGAGCCGAACATGCGCTGCAGCTGACTAAGCGGACCTTCGGAAGGTCCGCTCTTCGGACAGGGCAGTCCGCCAGCTCGATCTGCGCTCTGAGGTCGCCAGGACCCTTCAAGCCTTCGACGCCGGCCGTCAGCGTGCCGAGGGCGATCAGGCCTTCGGAGTGGGAGAAGCAACGGAGGGTGGAGCGCTCAGGCTTCACCCTCCGTTGCCGCTGCGCGCTGGCGCCTTAAGCTTGGCCGCTCAGGGAGCGGGCGGCGTCCTGGGCCGTTGAGGCCGCGAAGCCGGAGATCCGCGCCCTGGTGTCGAGCAGCAACTCCGCGTCTTCCCGCATCAAACGTCCCTGCAGTCCGATCGCGTCCTGAGGCGTGCGGCAATGCATAAGGGCGGTGAGGCCGGCGACCCGGTTCTCCGCGCGGGTTTGAGCCCAGTTCATCCATTCAAGCGAGGTGTTTTGGACTACTTGAGCCAGCATCGCGCCGCTCTGCGCCACGGCTGCGAAGCTGCGCGTGGTTTCGCCGGTGTTGCGAATAATCTCGGCGCTTTGATCCACTGAGCGTTGGGCCGCTCCGGCTGCCGCACGCAAGCTCGCCCCAGCGCTCGCTCGTGCGATGTCTACGGGTGCAGTGACCGCGCGGGCGGTCCGCTCGACGGCTTCAAGGGCCTCACGCTTTGCTGCTTTCGCCGCTCCGCGCTCCTCTCGCTCGATCCGGCGCGTTTCGCGCTCGGCTGCTTCTGCAGCGGCTTCGCGCGCCTCTTCCTGCTCGCGCCGGCGGCGTGCTTCGGCGCGCTGCGCTTCCGCCTCCTCACGGGCGCTCGCCTCGACCCCGGCCCGGTCGGCCGCAATTCGCTCCGCGACGGTCTGAGCCTCCTCGTCGCTCAACGCCTTCTGCACCTTCGGCAGAAGCGCCTTCTTCTCGTCGCGCAGGTGCTGCTGGAATGAAGTCTTCAGCTCCGCCACTTGCACCAGGAAGTCGTCGCTGTCCTTGGGCGCCTGATCGAGCCTGCGGAGCAGAGCGTTGAGCTCCTTCAGCCGTTCGCCTGCCTGGGCTACAATCGTCTTGGTCCCGGCGTGCTTCGCCAGGACCGGAAGCAGGTGGTCGTGCTCAAGGCGAGCCAAGAGCTCGACCTCATTCTTCAACTCGCTGAACAGGCGCTCGCGGGTTTTCATCGCTCCAGGAGTGGTTGCCGCGAGCTGGGCGAAAAGTTCGTTGGCCCGAGTGGGGCTGGTCTGCAGGGTCTTAAGGGGGGTCATTGTTGGCCTTTGGAGAACATGGTTCCCCAAGGTAAACCCTCAGGCAGCGCTTTTGTTGCAGTGCAGCATACCGCGGCGGGCTGTCGCGGCGCCGTGTTCACCGCTGGATCGCCCGGATCACGTGGTCGGCAGTTCAATCGACGGCTAGCGAGCAGGTTCAAGCCTGACCACACGAAGCGCGTCAAGACGGTCGGCGGGCGCCTGTGCGCCGCTCGTCAGGACCGCGCCTACCCCTGGCCTGTCCGCTCCCCCGGCTTCGGCGGGGAGAGCGGGAGCTCATGCCAGAAGCGAAGCCGGCATCAGAATGGGGCCGCGGCTGCTAGCGCAGCGCGGCGAACCAGCGGTCCACGGTCTCGGCCTCGATCTGGAGCGCTGCGGTGCGTTCGGCGGCTTCGGCGTCGACGCCCCAGGCCTCTTCCTGGTGGATCTCGTCCAGGCGGGAGAGGGTGAAGGCCTCCGCGCCGGACAGTCGGCCACCTTCCACAGCCAGCGACAGGACGGCCGAGCCGAGCAAGGGGGCGGCGTAGGCCAGGGCGGTCAGGGCGAAGGGATCAAGCGCGGCGGCGAGGTCGCGGACTCGGGCCAGCGTCTCCGGCGGCTGGGGACGGTGAACGACGCCGGCCGCGCGCTGGAAACGCAGGCCAAGTTCGCTCTCGGCCCAATCGAGCACGGGGGACCATGCCGCAGTCTGGCGGTCCAGGAGGCTGGGGGGAGCTTCGGCGAAGTAGCAAAGCAGGTCGGAACCTGCGTAGCGGGCGACCTCCTCGGCCAGGGCGTCGTGGGCGCCGGGCGCGCGGTCCAGGGCGGTGAAGGCCAGGCGGGTCGCGGGCATGGTCGCGAAGACGATGTGCTTGCCTTGAGCCGCCCACTCGTCCGCCACGAGGCGGGCCAGAGACCGGGTCGGCAGCACCAGGGCGGCCCTGTCCGGCGTGCGGGCGGTGCGGCCGTCCAGCTGGACAGCCCAGCCACCGACCGCCGGGGCTATGTCGACGGCCTTGTAGAAGCGTCCGATATGCTGGGCGGATTGGGCGCGGGCCTGGGTAGGAGCGTCGGTCATGGCGGCCTAGATAGGGGCCGGGACCGTCGGCGCGAGGGCGGTTGCGGCATCGCGCCCCGATTGCGCGCAAGGGTCGGCGCGCCCACTTTCGGTTCTGGTTTAGGCGGGGTTCAGCCCCGGGCAGCCTATATTCAGGACATGACCGATAAACGGCTCTTGGGGGCGATCGCGACGACGCGGTTCGGCCTTGGGGCGCGCGCGGGCGAGATCGACGAGGCCGCGGGTGACCCGATCGGCTGGGTGCTGGCCCAGACCGACGGCGCAACTGCGCCCAGATGGCCCGGGGCGCTGCACAGCTCGGAGCTGTTGAACGAAGCGCGACGCATCGGGGAAACGGAGCCCGTGGCGCGGCTGCGGCACGAATGGTTCGCGGTGACCCTGCGGGGCGAGCAGGCTCCCCAGGCTGTGCATGCCTGCACCACCGCGGCGCCCTTCCGTGAGCGCTGGGCCATGTTCTGGCGCAATCACTTCGCGCTGAAGCTCGGCGCCTCCTTCGTGGACCTGATCGGGACGGCCTTTGCGCGTGAGGCCCTGGACCCTCACCTGTTCGGCCGCTTCGAGGACATGGCCGCGGCCGCGGCGCGCCACCCGGCCATGCTGATGTCCCTGGACCAGGTCGGGTCGGTAGGGCCCAACAGCACGCTGGGCCGCGCGCACAACCGCGGCCTCAACGAGAACCTGGCGCGCGAGACGCTGGAGCTGCACACCTTGGGCGTGAAGGGCGGCTACGACCAGGCGGACGTGACGGAGCTGGCCAAGGCGCTGACCGGATGGAGCCTGGGCGAGGGCGTCATGCACGGGCGCTTCGTCAACGATCCCGCGCGGCGCGAGCCCGGGCCCCGGCGTATCCTGAACCAAAGCTGGCCGGAGACGGACGACCGGGCCGAGCAGATCGTCCGGACCCTGGCGCGCAAGCCCGCGACCGCTGAACATCTGGCGGTGAAACTGGCCCGCCACTTCGTGGCCGACGAGCCGCCGGCCGATCTGGTGAAGCGGCTGCGAACGAGCTTCCTGAGCACCGGGGGCGACCTGGGCGCGGTGGCGAAGGCGCTGGTGACGGCCCCGGAGTCCTGGGTGCGCGAGCAGCGCAAGTTCAAGACGCCTGTGGAGTTCGTGACCTCCGTCCACCGGGCGGCCGGAACCCTGCCCGAGGAGCCGGCCACCATGCTGGGCGCCGTGCGGGACATGGGACAGCTGTGGTTCTGCGCCCGCACGCCGGACGGCCACAGCGATGGGGCGGCCGCCTGGGCCACGCCCCAAGGGGTGGCGCTGCGCGCCCACTACGCTTGGACGCACGCCCACAAGAGCGCGGCGCTGGACAGCCGCGAGTTCACCCAGACGGCGCTGGGCCCGCTGGCGCAGGGCGGAACCAAGGCGACCGTGGCCAGCCGCGCAGGGGGCGACCGGCCCAACGCCTTCGCCCTGGTGGCGATGAGCCCGGAGTTTCAACGCCGATGAACCTGCCCCACCCTACCCGTCGATCGGTCCTGGCCGGCGGCCTGGCGCTGGGCGGCGCGGCCTGCTGGGCCTCGCCCATGGGCTGGGGCGTGCCCCAGCCCGAACGGCCGCGCCTGGTCGTGCTCGCCTTGGAGGGCGGCGCGGACGGACTGTCGCTCGCGCCTCCGGTGGGTGACGGGGCCTACCACGGCCTCAGAGGCAAGCTGGCGGTGCGCGACCCGCTGCGCTTTGACGCCGATTTCGGTCTGCATCCCGAGCTCAAGCAGCTGGCCGGCATGGCCGAGGCGGGGGAGGTGCGGCTGGCGCCTGCGGCCGCCTCCCCTTCCCTCAGCCGCAGCCACTTCTGGGAGCAGGACGTGCTCCAGTCGGGGCTGGCCGATCCCAAGGCCATGCAGTCGGGCTGGCTGAACCGCGCGGTGGCGCACATGGGCACGGAGGCCCGGGTGCAGGCGGTCACGCTGGACGCCGCCGCCATGCGGGCCACCGCGGGCGAAGTGGCCTTCGCCTCCCCTTCCGCCGGCCTGGACGCCAACATGGCGTGGCGGTTGAAGGAGCTGTACCGCAACGAGCCCGAGCTTCTGCGCCTCGTCGAGGTGAGCCAGGCCGCCCAGGAGTTGGCCAGCGGCGGGCTCGCCGGGGTTGCATCCGGGGAGCCCGGCGAGGTGATCAATGCGCGCAAGGCGGGCCGCCTGCTGGCCTCGCCGGATGGTCCGAGCACGGTCTACCTGACCTTGGGCGGCTTCGACACCCACGAGAACCAAGGGGCCGACGGCGGCCAGCTGGCCGGGCGGCTGCGTCTGGTCGACGCCGTGCTGGGCGCGCTCAAGACTGAAAGCGGCCCGGCCTGGGCCCAGACGGCCGTGATCGTGTTCACGGAGTTCGGCCGCACCGTGCGGCCCAACGGCGACGGCGGCACGGACCACGGCGCGGCCGGCACGGCCCTGCTGCTGGGCGGCGCGGTCAAGGCCGGTGGTCTGCTGGGCGACTGGCCCACGCTGGCCCGGCTGCACGATGGCCGCGACCTCCGGCCCGGGCTCGACCTGCGCAGTCTCTTCAAGGGCGTGCTGCACGAACACTGGGGCCTGCCGAAGCGGCTGCTCGAGACGGAGATCTTCCCGGACAGCGCGAGCGCACCCCTGCTGACGGGGCTGGCGCGGAGCTAGACGGGCCTGGGGCGGAGCGTGGCCGTCAAAGCCGCAAGGCTGGCGAACAAGAGACCGCCCGCGATCACCTGTGGCGCGGGCAGCACCAGCCAGGCGGCGGCGAAGAAGCCGGCCAGGACGAGGTCGCCACCGACGGCCAGAGCGCGGATCAGCCGGTCAGCCGGCGCGCGCAGGGCCGCGACGTTCAGCAGGGCCGTTGCGATGAAAGCCACGCCCGACAGCGCGAACCAGAGCACGTCCAGAGCCCACCGCGGCGCGGCGGACAGGAAGGCCAAGTGCCCGAAGCCGAGCAGCACGCCCAGAACGGCGAGGATCCAGGTCAGGCGGCGAGCCGTCACCCGGGCGTCCTCCGGCGCTCGAAGCGCCAGAACACGGCGCCGGCGCAGGCCAGACCCGCGATGAACACGAACTCCTCCAGCAGCAGAGCCGCGTAAAAAGCGTGCGGCGTTGCAGGCTCCTGCCGCAGCAGGGCTGCGTAGAAGGCCTGGGCCGACCCGATCTCGACGCCGCGGGGGAAGACCACCACGGCCCCCGCAAGCAGGGCGAACATTCCGGCGAGGAGGGTGAAGAAGAGGCGGAGCCTCCGCTTGGCCAGGCTCCAGCCAGCGCCGAGGTAGGCGCAGCCCAGCAGCACGGCGAGGCCGCTAAAGGGAGCAACCGCATCGTAGGCCTCGGGAGGGCGTCGAAGCCAGCCGCTGAGGTAGAACAGGAGCAGCCCAAGTGCGGCGGCTCCTCCCGCCACCCCCCAGCGGCCGAGCCTCAGCCAGTTCGACGGGACATGCGCGCCTTGCCGGTAGCCCGTCCAGACCGCCCCCAGCGCAAAGCCGAGCGCGGCGCCGTCATCTTCGATGTGATCGAGCTCGGCAGCCATCCCCCGCGCCCAGGTGCGGCGTTCGGGCGGCATGACGTCCAGCGCGTGGCGGGCGAGGCGTTCGGCCAGGCTGCGGCGGATCATGCGCCGGCTCCGGCAAGCGCCGGATTGGGGGGCGCCAGGGGTTCGGCCTGTGCGAGCGCCAGGGCCAGGCCGGTCCCGGTCAGGCGATGCGCGTGTCGTTGAGGCCGGCCGGGCTTTTGCGAGGGGCGCCACTCGGACTCGAGCAGGCCTTGTTCGCTGAGGCGGATCAGCAAGGGATACAGCGTGCCTGAAGCCAGCCCAGTTTCCTTCGAAAGATCGTAGCCGTAGCGCCAAGTCTGCGGCTGGGCCGCAAGCGTAGCCAAGACGCGGCGGGTCTGGGCGGAAACGTTCGCGGGACGAGCCATAGGCCTCACTCTACATGGGTAGAGTTAAGGGTCAAGTGCTGGGACGCGGCGAACGGGAAAGCTCCAGACGGTGCGGAGACGATCCCGCGGGCTGGCGCTGGCTGACGCCGGCGGTGGCGGCTCTTCAGCCCCGGCGGACGGCGAGCGCCAGGTCGCGGGTGAAGGGTGGGGTGAAACAGGCCAGGCGCCCGGCCCGGCTCTCGGCTTCGACGACCCCCGCCGGCCGCCCCGCATCGGTGTCCCAGGCCTGGAGGCGGTAGCGGCCGTCCGTGAGCCCAGGGATCAGCAGCGAGGGCGTGATCGGGGCGCCGTCGGCCCGGAGGCGGCCGTCCGGGCCCAGCGTGTCGCGGCGGAGCAGGTGCACCACCGCCTGATCGGCGTCGCCGCACGCGTTGAGGTGGACGGGGCCGCTGGTGCGCGCTTCGAGGTTCAGGTTGCGCCGACGGAAGCTCGTCCAGTCGATCAGGGGCAGGAAGCCGGCCATCGCCTTTTGAGCGCGTCGCATGCCGTCGGTCAGCTTGTGGGGTCGGCGGTTCGGCCAGCGCATGCCTCCGCCCGCGCCGCCCGCGGCCAGGTGGGCCCAGCTCATGTGGCGGAAGTACTCGTCGTCGAACGGCTCCGGCAGCGTCAGCTTCTTGTCCTTGAAGCTGTGGATCGGACCATGCTCGGTGTCGAGGAAGGGGCGCTCGGGCGGCGTCTCGGCCAGGCACTCGCGCACGATCCGGCCCATGTCGCGGGCCGCGTCCACAGTGTTGCGCGGCCAGTCGATCGTGCGCGAGGCGTAGATGTGGATGGTGGCCCAATCCAGATCCGGGTGGCGCAGCACGGCGTCGGTCATGGCGGCGGCCTGGTGCGGCTTGAGGAGGAGCTCGGGTCCGAACAGGCTCACCGTTTGCGGGTGAGTGCGGCCGTAGAGCTTCTGTTCCAATGTGCGGACGTGGCTGGACAGGTCATGGATGAACTCGGGCCAGCTCTCCACCTGGTCGCCGGACTGGGCGGGGTGGATCTCGTTCCACAGGTCCCAGGCGAAGATCGCGCCCGAACCGCCCCAACGCTCCACCATGAAGGTCAGACGGTTCTTGATGGCCTGGCGCGTGCCCGTGCAGGTCAGCATCTCGGACGGATGGCGGGCGCAGCCGCCGTTCACCTGGGCGAAGGGATGATGCTTCCAGTGCAGCCACATCCAGAAGGTGTCGAAGGGCGTGAGCAGCAGGCGCATGCCCGTGCGCTCGCACAGGGCGATCAGGTCGTCCCAATAGCTGACCATGTTGGGCGCCCAGCGGCCTACGGGCTTTTCGATGTAGCGGTGCCGTTCCTGCGCGTACTCCAGCATGACCCGGATCACGGTCACGCCGTGGTCGACCATCCAGCGGAGCCTGGCTTCCACGCCGGCCGCGTCCTTGCGGCGGTACAGGCCGTCGATCTCGAACCAGCAAACCGCGTCGTTATGGCCGATGGGAGTGAAGGGGGCGCCGTGTTCGTCGACGAAATAGGGCGCACCGGGAGCGACCTGGATCCATGGGAGGGGCGAACCGCCTTGAGCCCCCTCGCCGAACGCGGGGCCGTGCTGGTCGATGTGCGAACCGTCCCTCATCCGCCCGCCCTAGGGCCGGTAAGTAGATGGCTCAAGCTTGACGGCGCTGGCGTCGGGGAAAGGGGTCGGGGGCGGCCTCGTGCTCGTCGAAACCGAAGCGTTCGAAGCCTTCGCGGAGCTCGGGGCTCATCGGCGCCTCCAGGATGAGCTGGCCGCTGGATGGGTGCGGGAGCGACAGCCGGCGCGCGTGGAGCTGCAGCTTGAGCCCGCCGGACAGGGCGGCGCTGGCCTCGTCGGCGTACTTGGGATCGCCCAGGATGGGATGGCCGATGGCCTTCATGTGGGCGCGGAGCTGGTGGGTGCGCCCGGTGAGCGGCCGCAGCGCCAGCCAGGTGGCGCGGTGGCCGGCCCGAGACACGGTCAGGTAGTCCGTCTCGGCGGGCTCGGCGCCGAACTCCTTGGGGTCGGCCGGGCGGACGAGCTCGCGATCGCCCACCCCGGACTTGACCAACGGCAATTCGATCGTGCCCTGGGCGGGCTTGGGCTCGCCCGCGACGATGGCCCAGTACAGCTTCTCCGCCCGGCGCTTAGCGAAGGCGCCGGACAGGCGGGCGGCGGCGGCGGGTGACTTGCCCAGGACCAGCACGCCGGAGGTGTCGCGGTCCAGCCGGTGCGTCAGGCGCGGCCGTTCCGTGCCTTCGCCCCAGGCCGAAAGCAGGCGGTCGATGTGCTTGGTGGTCTTGGTTCCGCCCTGCACCGCCAGCCCCGCCGGCTTGTTCAGCGCCAGGACCTCCTCGTCCTCGTACAGGACCAGCGACTTGACGTACGCGATGTCGCGCTCGGACAGTTCGGGACGGTCGCCGGGCTCCGGCGCGTCCGGCAGGGGCGGCACGCGGATCTGCGAGCCCGCCGCCAGGCGGGTGTCGGCCTTGGCGCGTCCTCCGTCCACGCGCACCTGGCCGGAGCGGATCAGCTTGGCCAGCTGGATATGGTTCAGGTGCGGCCAGCGCCGCTTGAAGAAGCGATCCAGCCGCACGCCGTCCTCGGCCTCGCCCACATACAGAGTCTTCACCTCGCGCATAGGCCGTATATGCGCCGTGCCGTGGTCGCCTGCGAGGGGTCCCGCCGACCTAGGCGGGTACCAAGCGGGGGCCCACGGTGGCGATGACCTCCTGCGCGTCATAGGCGCCCTCGGCGCGGGGGCCGGAGCCGGTGCGGATCTGCAGGCTGGTCGCGGCGCGAGGGCGGGCGAAGTCGCCCAGCTGGAAACCGATGCCCGCGCCGAAGCTGGACGCAGAACGGCGGCCGAAGCTGAAGTTGCTGCCGCCCAGCGAGATGGTCGGACCGCCTCCATGGCCTCGGTCCGTCTCGGTGAAGCGATCCTCGACCACGAACCACTGGCGCCCGTCGCGTAGCGTCAGGTGCGCGGCCCGAACCAGGGCCTGGTCGAAGGCGTAGTCGGGGCCGCCGCGGCCTTCAAAGCTGACCCGGTAGCGATCCTCCGTGATGCGGGTCTCGGCTACGCCGCCGGCCGGCGCACCGTAGGGCGTGGCGCAGGCGCCCAACGCCAGGGCAAGCAGAAGGGGAAGGACACGCTTCATCAGGGAACTCCGGAAGTAGGCGGACTATAGCTCAGGTCGGCGGCCGCGAGCATGGACTCAAGGTCGCGGGGGATCGGGGCTTCAAGGCTGCGCGTACCCCCTTCAGGGTGGGGGAAGGTCAGCCTGCGCGCGTGCAGCATGAGCCGTGGAACCGGCTGGCCCGCCATGGCCAGGGCGCCGCCATAGCGCGGGTCACCAAGGATAGGGCGGCCGAGGTGGGCGAGATGCACCCGCAGCTGGTGCATGCGCCCGGTGACCGGCTCCAGCTCGACCAGGGCCGCGCCGGGGTTGGCGACCAGCACGCGGTAGCGCGTCAGCGCGGGCTGCGCGTCGGGGTGGTTCGGGGCGGCGGGTCGGGACCAGGCCTCCCGTCCCTGCTCCTCCCGGCGAAGGGGGACGTCGATCTCGCCCGAAGGGGGATCGAGCGGCCCGGCGGTTAGGGCCAGGTAGGTCTTGCGGAAACGGCGGGCCATGAGCGCCTTCCCCAGGAAGCTGGCCGCGGGTTGAGACCGAGCCGCCAGGATGACGCCGGAGGTATCCCGATCGAGGCGATGCACGAGCTGGGGCTTGCGGCCGGAGGGCTTGGTCCAGGCGGCGAGCAGGTGGTCGAGCGTGCGGTGCTGGCCGCGACCACCCTGGGCGGACAGCCCCGCGGGCTTGTTCAAGGCCAGGATGTGTGCGTCCTCGTGGATGACCAGAGCGCGCGCATAGGCGAGCTCGTCGGGGGTGAGGGGGGGAGAGCTCACGCTGCCCCCAGAAGGACGTCACCCTCGGACTTGTTCCGAGGGCCCATTGCGCCCCTATGTGATGTGTTGCGATTGCGCCAGCACACCTGTGTCGCTCCCATTTGTTCCGCCTGAACGGATCCTGGACCCTCGGAACAAGTCCAAGGGTGACGCTCTATTTCGACTGGTCACTGAGTCGCCGCCGCAGTTCGGCCCAACGCTCCAGCCGGTCCCTGATCGCGGCCTCCCTCCCCTCGCCTTTCGGGTCGTAGAATCGGGCGCGCTCCATGGCGTCGGGAAAGTAGTTCGCGCCGGAGAAGCCTTCGGGCAGGTCATGGTCGTAGGCGTAGCCCTTTCCATAGCCCAGCTCCTGCATCAGCTTGGTGGGGGCGTTGCGGATGTGGTCGGGCGGGGGCAGCGAGCCCGTCTCGCGCGCGGCCCGCTGGGCGGCCTTGAAGGCCGTGTAGACGGCGTTGCTCTTGGGGGCGGTGGCTAGGTGCACCACCGTCTGGGCGAGGCCGATCTCGCCCTCGGGAGAGCCCAGGAAGTCGTAGGCGTCCTTGGCGGCCACCGCGATCATCAGTGCGGTCGGGTCGGCGGCCCCGATGTCCTCCATGGCGGCCCGGACCAGGCGGCGCGCGACGTAGAGCGGGTCCTCGCCGCCGGCCAGCATGCGCGCGAGCCAGTAGAGCGCCGCGTCCGGGTCGCTGCCGCGGATCGACTTATGCAGGGCGGAGATGGTGTCGTAGTGGCCCTCCCGGTCCTTGTCATAGGCCGGCGCGCGCCGCTGCAAGAGACGACCCAGGTCGGCGGTGGAAAGCGGTTCGGAGGGACCGATCGCGAACAGGGTCTCGGCGAGGGTCAGCAGGTAACGGCCGTCGCCGTCCGCCAAGGCCAGCAGCGCGGTCCGGGCCTCCCGCCCGAGCGGCAGCGAACGACCGGCGTCCGCCTCGGCGCGGGCCAACAGCTGCTGGAGCGCCGCCTCGTCCAGCCGCTTCAGCACGAACACCTGGCAGCGCGACAACAACGCCCCGTTCAGCTCGAAGCTGGGGTTCTCGGTCGTGGCCCCCACCAGCGTCACGATCCCCTCCTCCACGAAGGGCAGGAAGCCGTCCTGCTGGGCGCGGTTGAAGCGATGGATCTCGTCAACGAACAGCAGGGTGCTCTGGCCGGCGAGCCTGCGGCCCCGCGCCGTCTCGAAAGCCTTTTTCAGGTCGGCCACGCCGGAGAAGACGGCCGAGAGCTGCTGGAATTCATAGCCGGCCTCCGCGGCCAGCAGGCGGGCGATGGTGGTCTTGCCCGTACCGGGCGGGCCCCAGAGGATCATGGAAGCCAGCCGCCGCGCCTCCGCCATGCGCCGAACGGGGCCCTCGGGGCCCAGCAGGTGATCCTGGCCCACCACCGCGTCCAGCCGCTGGGGGCGCAGCCGGTCGGCCAGGGGGCGCGGAGCCTGCGGTTCGAGCTTGGCGGCGGTGAAGAGATCGCTCATCCTGCCCCCCTTAGCAGACCGAGGGAGGGGCGACATGGACCCAGCGGAAGCCGAGGCGATGGGGCCGGCCGGAGGCGTCACGCCGCATCTGACCATTGGTGGACAACGCGGCGCTCAGGCGATCGATTGGTATGGCCGCGCCTTTGGCGCGGAGCTCGCCATGCAGCCCATCAAGGCGGAGGACGACGTGCGCATCATGCATGCGCACGTCGTCCTCAACGGCGGGTCCTTGATGCTGGCCGACGACTTTCCCGAGCACCACAGCCTGGTCGAGGCCGGGCCGCCCACCGGAGTGGTGATCCACCTGCAGGTTCCCGACGCCGATGCGGCGTGGGCGCGGGCGCTCGCCGCGGGTGCGGAGGTGACCATGCCGCTGGCCGACCAGTTCTGGGGCGACCGCTACGGTCAGCTGCGGGACCCCTTCGGGCACCGTTGGTCCATCGGCGGGCCGTCCAAGGCTCAGCCTGCGGGCTGAGCCGGACCGGGGTCAGGCTCCGAAGGTGGCCGACACCATGCGCCCGCCCCGACGGACGTCGACGCGCCAAGGCGCCCCGCCGGCCAAGGCGGCCTGCAACTCGCCGACGCTGCGAACCGGACGTCCGTTGATGCTTTGCACCACGTCCCCTCGACGGAAGCCGGCGCCGCGGCCGGCGTAGCTGTTTCCGGGCGAGGTGACGATCACGCCCGTGATCTCCACTTCGTCGGGGTCCGCGCCGAACTGGGTCACCACGTCCGGCGAGAGATTGGCCACCGTGGCGCCGTCGAGCGGATGGCGTCCCGCCAGGGTGCGCTGCTCCCGGGGGATGTCCGGCCGGTTCTCGAGACGCGCCGGCACCGTCTCGACCCGGCCGCCTCGGCGCACGGTCAAGGGCACGGTCTGGCCGGCGCGGCCCGTGGCGATCTGGAAACCGAGGGCTACGGGATCGTTCACCGGCACGCCGTTCACGGCGGTGACGAGGTCCCCTTCGCGCAGGCCCGCCCGGGCGGCGGGAGTGTTGGCCTCCACTTGCGCGATCAGGACGCCTTCCGGTCGCGACAGGCCCAGGCTGGACGCCACCTCGGAAGTCACCGCAGTCGAACTGACCCCCAGGTAAGGCCGCAGCACTCGCTGACCGCCGCCCACCGCGGTGTCCAGCACCTGCCGGACCAGGGTGGCGGGCACGGCGAAGCCTACGCCGCTGCTCGTGCCCGAGCGACTCAGAATGGCGGTGTTGATGCCGATCAGGTCGCCGTCCATGTCCACCAGAGCCCCGCCGGAATTGCCCGGGTTGATGGCGGCGTCGGTCTGAATGAAGGACGCAACCTGGGTGATCGGGCCGCCGACGGCTCCGCCTCCGGTGCGCTCCGTGGCCGACACGATCCCGCTTGTCACGGTCTGGCCCACGCCGAACGGATTGCCCAGCGCCAGCACCAGATCGCCCACTTCCGGCCGGTCACCGACGTCGACGCGCAGGGTGGGCAAGCGCTCAGCCCCGACATCGACCTTGAGCACGGCCAGATCCGCCCGGGCGTCGCGCAGCAGCACGCGCGCGGGCAGCTCGCGGCGATCGGCCAGACTGACCCGCACCTCGCTGGCGCCCTCGACCACGTGGTTGTTGGTGATGATGTAGCCGTCCGGCCGGACGATCACACCCGAGCCGGTCGGCTGCACGCCCCGGGGCCGCTGCGCAGCGCCGAACATCTCATAGTAGGCGCCACGGGGGCCGGCGCGGGCGGTGAGCACGTTCACTACGGCGGGCGCGGAGCGCCGCACGACCGGCGCGAAGGAGAGCTGCATCTCCTGGGCGTTGGCCGGCGGGCGTTGAGCTTCGGGCGCATCCGGCAGGCGGCCGGTCTGGGCCTGGGATGAGCCGGCCTCGGAGCAGGCGGCCAGTGCGGCCAGGGCGGGGACGAGCAGGCGGGAAAGGCGCAAGGCTGGTGTCCTCAAGGTCGTGGCGATCAGCCATGAAAGATAAGACCGAGTGCGGCCGCTTGGAGGCGGACAGGCCACCCGCGATCACGTTGTCGCGATCCGGCGAGCGCTCGCGAGCCGGGCGAGGAACTGGGGCCAAGACGGCGCCCGCTTTTTAGGGTTCGCCCAACCCAAGAAGCTCCAACAAAAAGAAGCCCCCGGCGCGAACCGAGGGCTTCCTGTGAAGGGACTGGCGAGCGCCTATTCGGCGTAGGCGGCTTCCTGCACCGGGCCGCTGTCCTTGCCCTTTTCGGCGGGGTCGCGATCGACGAATTCGATGACGGCCATGGCCGCGTCGTCGCCGTGGCGAAATCCGGCCTTCATGATGCGGATGTAACCGCCCTCGCGGGCTTCGTAACGTGGGCCGATCGTGTCGAACAGCTTGCGGACCTGGTCCTGGTCGCGCACGCGGCTGACCGCCAGACGTCGCGCATGCAGGTCGCCGCGCTTGGCCAAGGTCACCAGCTTCTCGACAAAGGGCCGGAGCTCCTTGGCCTTAGGCAGGGTGGTGGTGATTTGCTCGTGCTTGATCAGGCTCGCGGCCATGTTGGCGAACATGGCGGTGCGGTGGCTGCTGGTGCGATTGAGCTTCCGGTAGGCGTTGCCGTGACGCATTGTTTCTTTCCTTCAGGGCGGGGCGTCTCACGACGGCCGCCCTCCCCTTGCCTGTGGCTTAAGCCGCCTGATCTTCGAACTTCTTGGCCAGTTCCTCGATGTTCTCGGGCGGCCAGTTCGGGATGTCCATACCGAGATGCAGGTCCATGCTGGTGAGCACCTCCTTGATCTCGTTCAGCGACTTGCGGCCGAAGTTGGGGGTGCGCAGCATCTCGCCCTCCGTCTTCTGGATCAGGTCGCCGATATAGACGATGTTGTCGTTCTTCAGACAGTTGGCCGACCGCACGGAGAGCTCCAGCTCATCGACCTTGCGCAACAGCGCCGGATTGAACGGCAGGTCGGGCCGAGGCTCGGCCGCGGCCGCGGCGCCGTCGGCGCCCGTGCTCACGCCGAGGGCCGGCTTCTTGGCGCCGGTCTCCGCGCCCACGAAGATGTCCAACTGGTCCTGCAGGATGCGTGAAGCGTAGGAAACGGCGTCCACGGGGCTCACCGCGCCGTTGGTCTCCACCTCCATGATCAGCTTGTCGTAGTCGAGCGACTGGCCCTGACGGGTGGGCTCGACACGGTAGGCCACCCGCTTCACCGGGCTGTAGAGCGCGTCCACGGCGATCAGACCGATGGGAGCGTCCTCGGGGCGGTTGCGCTCGGCGGGCACATAGCCCTTCCCGTTGTTGACCGTGAACTCCATGCGCACCTGGGCGCCGTCGTCCAGCGTGCAGAGCACGTGATCGGGATTCAGGATTTCGATGTCGGCCGGGGCGTCGATCCGGCCGGCGGTCACCGCGCCCGGCCCCGTGGCCCGAAGCGTCATGCGCTTGGGGCCTTCGGCGTGCATGCGCAGCGCGAGTTGCTTGATGTTCAGCACGATGTCGACGACATCCTCACGCACGCCCTCCAGGGAGGAGAATTCGTGCACCACGCCGTCGATCTGGACGGCGGTAACGGCCGCGCCTTGCAGCGAGGACAGCAGCACGCGGCGAAGCGAGTTGCCGAGCGTGACGCCGTAGCCGCGCTCCAGCGGTTCGGCCACGATGCGCGCGCGGCGCTGAGCGTCGTTCCCCGTCTCCACGAGGGGCTTCTCGGGGCGGGTCAGCTCTTGCCAGTTTCGTTCGATCACTTCGGTGTCCCGGGGCGGGGGTTCAAACAGGTTCGCCGGCCAGGCTGCAAAGCCGGCCGGCGGGGTCGGTGCGTATATAGGGCCTTAGACGCGTCGCCGCTTGGGCGGGCGGCAGCCATTGTGCGGGATGGGGGTCACGTCGCGGATGGTGGTGATGGTGAAGCCGACCGACTGAAGCGCGCGCAACGCCGACTCGCGGCCGGAGCCCGGGCCGGCGACGTTCACCTCCAGCGTCTTGACGCCATGCTCCATGGCCTTTTTGCCGGCGTCCTCTGCGGCCATCTGGGCGGCGAAGGGGGTGGACTTGCGCGAACCCTTGAAGCCCATGCCCCCGGCCGAGCTCCAGGAGATGGTGTTTCCCTGGGCGTCGGTGATGGTGATCATGGTGTTGTTGAACGTGGCGTTCACATGGGCCACGCCGCTGGTGATGTTCTTGCGTTCGCGCTTTTTGACGCGCTCGGGAGCCTTGGCCATGGGTTCTTACTTCTTCTTGCCGGCGATCGGCTTGGCCGGGCCCTTGCGGGTGCGGGCGTTGGTGTGGGTGCGCTGGCCGCGAACGGGCAGGCCCTTGCGGTGACGCAGGCCGCGGTAGGACGCTAGGTCCGTGAGCCGCTTGATGTTGACGGAGGTCTCCCGGCGCAGGTCGCCCTCGACCGTGTAGTCCCGGTCGATGGCTTCGCGGATCTGCAGGATCTCAGCGTCGGTCAGCTGGCTGACGCGACGGCTTTCCTCGATGCCGACCCGTTCGGTGATCTCCTTGGCGTGGCGCTGGCCGATGCCATGGATGTACTGCAGCGCGATTTCGACGCGCTTGTTGGTGGGAATGTTGACGCCAGCAATGCGGGCCAAGTGCTGATCTCCTGAGCGATGCGCAACGCCGAAACGACCTCGGCCTCGCCACGCGTGAACGCGCAGGAGCCGACGCCGGTGCGCGCCATTTCGCGGAAGCGTTGGTTATAGGGACGATCCGACGCGGGTCAAGCGTTGGAACGGAAACTTAAGGCGGTTTCAGACCCGAGCTGCGCAGTGCTCCAGCGCTTGGTCGATCTGCTTCGCCACGATCTCGACGGGGGCCATGCCGTCGATCTCCGTCATGCAGCCGTGCTTCTGGTAATAGGGCACCAGCGGCCGGGTCTGGCGCAGGTAGGCGTCCACGCGGGTCTTGAAGGTCTCGGGATTGTCGTCGGGGCGGCCCTGGTCCGCGTAGCGTTTGGCGATGCGGGCGAGGAGCTCGTCCTGGTCCACCACCAGGCGGATCACGCTGTCGACGCGAGCTCCCCGTGCCTCCAAGAGCCGGTCCAGCGCCTCGGCCTGGGCCACCGTGCGCGGAAAGCCGTCGAAGATGGCTCCCCCCTTGCGGTCGGTCTCGTCCAGCTTCTCGGCGATCAGGTCGATGACGATCTCGTCGGAGACAAGGTGGCCCGCGTCCATGACCTGTTTCACTCGCCGGCCCAGTTCCGAGCCTGTGGTCTGGGCCGCGCGCAGCATGTCGCCGGTCGACAGCTGGACCATGCCGCGCTCGCGGACCAGGCGCTGGGCCTGGGTGCCCTTGCCCGCGCCGGGAGGGCCGAAGAGAATCAGGTTCATGCTCAACGCGCGCCGCCGATCACCGGAACGCGCGTAGGCCCGCCGACGGTTCCTTTTTTGGCGCCTCGACCGCTGCGCAGCCGGTTTTTCTTGATCAGGCCTTCGTACTGGTGCGCCAGCAGGTGCGACTGGATCTGCGCCACCGTGTCCATGGTCACCGTCACCACGATCAGGAGCGAGGTGCCGCCCAGGTACACCGTCTGACCGAAGTTGGCCGACAGCGCCTCGGGCAGGAGGCAGACAGCGGTGATGTAGGCCGCGCCGATCACCGTCAGCCGGGTCAGCACATGATCCAGATACTCCGCCGTTCGCTTGCCCGGCCGGATGCCCGGCAGAAATCCGCCGTACTTGCGCAGGTTCTCCGCCGTGTCCTCCGGATTGAAGACGATGGAGGTGTAGAAGAAGCAGAAAAAGATGATCAGCAGGCCGTAGACGATCATGAAGGTCGGCTGGCCGTGCTGCAGCTGACCCACCAGTCCGGGCAGGAATTGGGCCCAGTCCGGCAGGTCCGCCTGCGCCAGGAAGCCCACGATAGTGGTGGGCAGCAGCAGCAGGGAGCTGGCGAAGATGGGCGGGATCACGCCCGCGGTATTGACCTTGAGCGGCAGGAAGGAGCTCTCGCCGCCGAACATCCGGTTGCCCTGCTGGCGCTTGGGATACTGCACCAGGATGCGCCGCTGGGCGCGCTCCATGAAGACGATGAACAGCACCAAGGCGATCGCGATGGCGGCGATCGCGAACAGGCCGAAGGCGTTGAACTCGCCCTGGCGCGTGAGCGTGAGGAGCTGCCAGATCGAGCGCGGCAGGGCCGCCACGATGCCGGCGAAGATGATCAAAGAGATGCCGTTGCCCACGCCGCGGCTGGTGATCTGCTCGCCCAGCCACATCATGAACATGGTCCCGCCCGTGAGCGTGGCCACGGTGGAGACCAGGAAGAAGAGGCCCGGGTCGGGCACCAGGCCCTGGGTGTTCTGCAGGCCCACGGCGATGCCGAAGGACTGGAACAGCGCCAGCACCAGCGTGAGATAGCGGGTGTACTGGTTGAGCGTCTTGCGTCCGGCCTCCCCGCCCTCCTTCCGGAGCTTCTCCCAAGGCCCGTACACCGTGCCCATGAGCTGCACGATGATGCTGGCCGAGATGTAGGGGGTGACGTTCAGCGCGAAAACGGCCATCCGCTCCACGGCGCCGCCGCTGAACATGTTGAACATGCCCAGGATTCCGCCCGCCTGGCCTGAGAAGGCGGCGCGAAAGGCTTCGGCGTCGATGCCCGGGATCGGGATATAGGTGCCGATGCGGTAGACCAGCAGCGCGCCCAGGGTGAACAGGATGCGCTTCTGCAGCTCGGTGGCGCGCTGAAAAGCGCCGAAGTTCAGATTGGCGGCGAGCTGCTCTGCGGCCGAAGCCATGGCCTACTCCTGGAACGCGAGTGTGTTTCGCGACTGATAGCGCCCGGCGGCCCCGCTTGCGAGACCGCCGGCGAAGGTTCTTAGGCCTGGGCCGCGTCTTCCGCTTGCGGACGCGGCTTGCGCGTCTGGGTGACCGAACCGCCAGCATTGGCGATCGCCTGGGCGGCCGAGGCGGTGGCGGAGTGCACGGTGATGTTCAGCGCCCCGCTGATCTCGCCCTCGCCTAGCAGGCGTACGCCGTCCAGTTCGCGGCGAATCACGCCCGCAGCCTTGAGCGCCGCGGCGTCGATCGGCTGGGAGATGTCCAGCCGGCCGGCCTCGACCGCCTGGGCGATGCGCCACAGGTTCACCTCGGCCAGCTTGGGCGCATTGGGATTGTTGAAGCCGCGCTTCGGGAAACGCATGTACAGCGGCATCTGGCCGCCTTCGAAGCCGATCAGGCTCACGCCCGTCCGGGACTTCTGGCCCTTGACGCCCCGACCGGCCGTCTTGCCCTTGCCGGATCCTTCGCCACGCCCGACGCGCATGCGCTTCTTGATGGAGCCCGGTGCGGGCGCGAGTTCGTTCAGCTTCATCTTCGTTCTCACCTATGCGCCGGAACAAGGCCCGACTCGGTTTCATTTCTCGTCAGCTCCCGCGAACGAGAGCCGCTCACCCTAACCGGACCAGGAACGGCGCCCGGCGGCGCCTTATCCGGCCTGCAGCCTGATCGGCTCCCCCGCTTCGCGGGAAGACCTCTTAGCCCTCGGTGACCTGCACCATGTGGTGCACCTTGCGGATCATGCCGCGCACCTCGGGCGTGTCCTGAAGCGTGCGCTCCCGGCCCATCTTGTTCAGGCCGAGCCCCTTGAGGGTGGCGCGCTGGCCGGCCTCGCGGCGGATCGGGCTGCCGATCTGCTTGACGGTGATCTCGGCCATGTCAGCCCTCCAGCGATTGGGGATCGGACGCACCGTCGCGGCGGCCGCCCAGGATGTCGCCCACCTTCTTGCCGCGCTTGGAGGCGATCTGGCGGGGCGAGGACTGTTCCTTCAGCGCGTCAAAGGTGGCGCGGATCATGTTGTACGGGTTGGACGAACCCAGGCTCTTGGCCACCACGTCCTGAATGCCCAGGGTTTCGAGCACGGCGCGCATCGGGCCGCCCGCGATCACGCCGGTCCCCGGAGGGGCGGCGCGCAGCATCACCTTGCCCGCGCCGTGACGGCCCGAGCCGTCGTGGTGCAGGGTGCGGCTTTCGCGCAGCGGCACGCGAATCATGGTCTTCTTGGCCTCTTCGGTGGCCTTGCGGATGGCTTCCGGCACTTCGCGCGCCTTGCCGTGTCCAAAGCCTACCCGGCCCTTCTGGTCGCCCACCACCATCAGGGCGGCGAAGGAGAAGCGCCGGCCGCCCTTCACGGTCGCAGCCACGCGGTTGATGTGGACCAGTTTCTCGACGATGTCGGACTGTTCGCCCTCGTCGCGGTTGTTGCGGTCCCGACGGTTGCGGTTGTCGCCGCCGCCACGCTGTTGATCGCCACGCGCCATGGGTCAGTCCTTAGAAGTTCAGGCCGGCTTCGCGCGCGGCGTCGGCCAGGGCCTTGACCCGGCCATGATACAGATAGCCGCCACGGTCGAAAACCACGGCCTCGACGCCAGCCGCCCTGGCGCGCTCGGCGATGAGCCGGCCCACGACAGCCGCGGCGTCCTTGTTGGAGCCCTTCTCCACGCCCGCGGTCTCCTCCACCGTGGAGGCGGCGGCGACGGTCACGCCGCGCGTGTCGTCGATCACCTGGGCGTAGATGTTCTTGCTGGAGCGGAAGACCGACAAGCGCGGGCGACCGTTGGCCAGCTTGCGCAGGCGGGTGCGCGTGCGCTGGGAGCGCTTGGCCTGAGCGTCTCTGGATTTCAGGGCCATTACTTCTTCTTGCCTTCCTTGCGGCGGACCTTTTCGCCCGCATAGCGCACGCCCTTGCCCTTGTAGGGCTCGGGCGGACGGATCTTGCGGATCGTGGCGGCCATTTCGCCCACGGCCTGCTTGTCGGTGCCGGTGATCTTCACCTCAGTCGGCTTGCCCACGGCGAAGGTGATGCCTTCGGGCGGGACCAGGTCGACGTCGTGGCTGAAGCCAAGCTGGAGCGACAGGTTGCGGCCCTTCATGGCGGCGCGATAGCCCACGCCGACCAGCTCGAGATTGCGCTCGAAGCCGGAGGTCACGCCCTCGACCATGTTGGCCACCAGGGTACGCGACAAGCCCCACATGGCGCGGGCGCGCTGGGTGTCTTCACGCGGCGCGAAGGTCAAGCCGTCGGCGCCCTGGCTGAGCTCGATCTCTTCCGGAACGGTGAAGCTGCTCTGGCCCTTGGGCCCCTTCACCGACACCGTTTGCCCGCTCAGCGTGACGGTCACGCCGGCGGCGACGGGGACGGGCTGTTTTCCGATACGCGACATGACCTACCTCCCGCTCGTCCCGGCGAGAGCCGGGGTCCATGCCTGGGTCGAGCGCGGTTGTCGCCGTCCAAGCCAGGCGCTTGCGGCGGGATAAGCCCCGGCTTTCGCCGGGGAGAACGGAACGGGGCTGAGATACGACAACATCAGTACACCCGGCACAACACTTCGCCGCCGACGTTCTGGTCGCGGGCGGCGACGTCGCTCATGACGCCCTTGGGCGTGGAGAGGATGGAGATCCCGAGGCCGTTCTTGATCGGCTTCAAGTCCTTGATCGAGGAGTAGACGCGCCGGCCGGGCTTGGACACCCGCGAGATCTCGGCGATCACGGGCTCGCCGTCGAAGTACTTCAGCTCGACTTCGAAGATGGGGAACTCGCCCGGTTGCTCAACCAGGGTGTAGCCGCGGATGTAGCCCTCGTCCTGCAGGACGTCGAGCACGCGCTGGCGAAGCTTGGAGGCGGGCGTGGACACCTTGGAGCGCTTGCGCATGGCCGCATTCTTGATGCGGGCGATAAGGTCGCTTAGGGGATCGTTGATGGCGGACATGGATCGCCTTCCCTACCAGCTCGACTTCACGAGGCCGGGGATCTGACCCAGCGACCCCAGGGACCGCAGCGCGATGCGGCTCATCTGCAGCTTGCGGTAGTAGGCGCGCGGCCGACCCGTCATCTTGCAACGGTTGCGGATGCGCGTGGGCGAGGAGTTGCGGGGCAGCTCCGCCAGCTTCAGGCGCGCATCGAAGCGCTCCTCTAGCGGCAGGCTCTCGTCGTTGGCGGTGGCCTTGAGCGCGGCGCGCTTGGCGGCGTACTGCTTGACGAGGTCCTTGACGTTCTCGTTGCGGTTGACGGCGGATTTCTTAGCCATTTCGGTGCCTTTCCCCGCTCAGCTTTGAACGAATGGGAACTGGAATTGACGCAGCAGGGCGCGGGCTTCGTCGTCGCTCTTGGCGGTGGTGGCCACGACGATGTCCATGCCCCACATCTGGTCGATCTGGTCGTAGTTGATCTCAGGGAAGACGATGTGCTCCCGCAGACCCATGGCGTAGTTGCCCCGCCCGTCGAAGGAGGTGGGCTTCAGGCCGCGGAAGTCCTTCACCCGCGGAAGGGCGATGGTGATCAACCGGTCCAGGAACTCGTACATGCGGTGCTTGCGCAAGGTGACCTTGGCGCCGATCACCATCTGCTCGCGCAGTTTGAAGCCGGCGATGGAGGTGCGCGCGCGCGTGGGCGCCGGCTTCTGACCCGCGATCAGGGCCAGGTCCTTCATGGCCGCCTGAGCCTTTTTGGAGTCCGCCACCGCTTCGCCGATGCCCATGTTCAGGACGATCTTGTCCAGCTTGGGAATCTGCATCTCGTTGGTGTAGCCGAACTCCTCGCGCATCGCGGCGCGAATGCGCTGGCGGTACTCGGTCGCCAGACGCGGCTCGTATTTCGTCGTGTCGACGTCAGACATCGATCGTCGCTCCCGTCTTCTTGGCGAAGCGGACCTTCTTGTCCCCTTCGATGCGGAAGCCCACGCGGCTGGCGCCGTTCGCCGTCGCAATGGCCACGTTGGACACGTGGATCGGCGCTTCCTTGTGCTTGATCCCACCCTGCGGGTCGGCCTGGCTGGGCTTGGTGTGGCGCTGGACCATGTTGACGCCCTCGACCAGCAAACGCTGCTCGGCGGGAAACACCCTCTGGACCGTGCCTTCCTGGCCGCGGCTCTTGCCGGTCAGGACCACGACGCGGTCGCCCTTCTTGATCTTGGCGGCCATCACAGCACCTCGGGCGCGAGCGAGATGATCTTCATGTGGTTCTTGGCGCGCAGCTCGCGCGGAACCGGGCCGAAGATCCGGGTGCCGATGGGCTCGGCCTGCTTGTTCACCAGCACGGCGGCGTTGCGGTCGAAGCGGATGACCGAGCCGTCCTTGCGCTGGATGTCCTTGGAGGTGCGGACCACGATGGCGCGCATCACGTCGCCCTTCTTCACGCGCCCCCGCGGGATGGCTTCCTTGACGGAGACCACGATCACGTCGCCCACGCCGGCGTAGCGACGCTTGGCGCCGCCCAGCACCTTGATGCACATGACGCGGCGGGCGCCGGAGTTGTCGGCCACCTCCAGGTTGGTTTGCATCTGGATCATGGATCAGGCTCCCCCGACGCTGCTTTGGGGGGCGGCGGCGGCCTTTGGCAGGACCTCCCAACGCTTCAACTTCGACTTGGGCGCGCATTCGATGATGCGGGCCTTCTCGCCGGCGCGATAGGCGTTGGTTTCATCGTGCGCATGGTAGCGCTTGGAGCGACGCACGGTCTTCTTCAGCAGCGGATGCAGCAAGGTGCGTTCGACAGTGACGATGACGGTCTTGTCACCCTTGTCGGACACGACCACGCCTTCCAGAACTCGTTTGGGCATGTGTTTGTCCTTAGCCCTGCGCCGGGCGTTGCTGGCGCTGGAGCGTCTTGATGCGCGCGATGGATTTGCGCACTTCGTTCACGCGGTGCGGCTTTTCAAGCTGACCGGTCGCGGCTTGGAAGCGCAGATTGAACTGCTCGCGCTTGAGGTCGAGCAGACCGTCCTGCAGCTGGTCGGCGGTCTGGCCGCGGTGTTGTTCGATCGCCTTGGCCATCACGCCGCCTCCGTCGCCATCGCGCCGCCGTGGTCGGCGCGGGTGACCACCTTGACCCGGATCGGCAGCTTGGCGGCGCCCAGCCGCAGGGCCTCGCGCGCCACGTCATCCGGCACGCCATCGATCTCGAACATGATGCGGCCGGGCGCCACGCGCGCGGCCCAGTAGTCCACCGCGCCCTTGCCCTTGCCCATGCGGACTTCGGCCGGCTTGTCGGTGACCGGAAGGTCCGGGAAGATCCGGATCCAGACGCGGCCCTGACGCTTCATCTGGCGGGTGATCGCCCGACGGCAGGCCTCGATCTGTCGCGCGGTGACCCGCTCGGGCTCCTGCGCCTTGAGGCCGTAGGAGCCGAAGTTGAGCGAAGCGCCGCCCTTGGTCTCGCCCTTGATCCGGCCTTTGAAGGCCTTCCGGTACTTGGTTTTCTTTGGAGACAGCATGGTGAAACCTTACGCGTTCTGGCCAGGACGCTCGGCGGCGCGCTCGTTTCCGCCGCGCGTGCCGCGGGGGCCGCCGCGGCCTGGACGGTCGCCGCGGTCGCGATCGCGGCCGCCGCCTTCGCCGGGAGCGCCGGTCTCGCCGGCCCAGCGCTTGTCCTGAGCCATGGGGTCATGTTCCAGGACTTCGCCTTTGAAGATCCACACCTTCACGCCGATGATGCCGTAGGTGGTGTGGGCTTCGGTGAAGCCGTAGTCGATGTCGGCGCGCAGGGTGTGCAGCGGCACGCGGCCTTCGCGGTACCATTCCATGCGCGCGATCTCGGCGCCGCCGAGGCGGCCGGAGACGTTGACGCGCATCCCCTTGGCGCCCAGCCGCATGGCGGTCTGCATCGAGCGCTTCATGGCGCGACGGAAGGCGATGCGGCGCTCGAGCTGCTGGGCGATCGACTCCGCCACCAGCTGGGCGTCCACCTCGGGCTTGCGCACCTCGACGATGTTCAGGTGCACTTCGCCTTCGGTCCGCTCGGAGATGTCCTTGCGGAGCTTCTCGATGTCGGCGCCCTTCTTGCCGATGATCACACCGGGGCGCGCCGCGTGGATGGTCACCCGGCACTTCTTGTGCGGGCGCTCGATCAGGATGCGCGACACGCCGGCCTGCAGCAGGCGCTTGCGCAGGAACTCGCGCAGCTTGACGTCCTGGTGCAGAAGACGACCGTAGTTCTGCCCTTCGGCGAACCAGCGGCTGTCCCAGGTGCGGTTGATGCCGAGCCGAAGCCCGATCGGATTGACCTTCTGACCCATCTTAAGCGGCCTCGCTCATCTCGCGGACCACGATGGTGATCTCGGAGAAGGGTTTCTCGATGCGCGAAGCCCGGCCGCGCGCACGCGCCGAAAACCGCTTCATCACCAGATTCTTGCCCACATAGGCTTCGGCCACGACCAGGGAGTCGATGTCGAGGCTGTGGTTGTTCTCCGCATTGGAGATCGCGGAATAGAGCGCCTTGCGCACGTCGATGGCGATCCGCTTGTGGCTGAACTCCAGCTCGCTCAGGGCTCGCTGGACCGGCAGGCCGCGGATGGATTGCGCCACCAGGTTCAGCTTGCGCGGCGAGGTGCGCAGGTTGACGACCTTGGCCCGGGCCTCGGTCTCGCCGACGCGGCGGGGGTTTGCGGTCTGGCTCATGGCTATTTCCGCTTCGCTTTCTTATCGGCCGCGTGGCCGTAGAAGGTGCGCGTGGGCGCGAATTCGCCCAGCTTCATACCCACCATGTCCTCGCTGATGGCCACGGGGATGTGTTTGTGGCCGTTGTGGACGCCGAACGTCAGGCCCACGAACTGCGGCAGGATGGTCGAGCGGCGCGACCAGGTCTTAATCACGTCCTTGCGGCCCGAGTTCTGGGCGACATCGGCTTTCTTCAGCAGATAGCCGTCGACAAAGGGGCCTTTCCAGGAGGAGCGGGCCATCAGCGCGATCCCTTTCTGACGTGACGCGAGCGAAGGATGAACTTGTCCGTGGTCTTGTTGGTGCGGGTCTTGCGGCCGCGGGTGATCTTGCCCCAGGGCGTGACCGGGTGACGGCCGCCCGAGGTGCGGCCTTCACCGCCGCCATGCGGGTGGTCGACCGGGTTCATGGCCACCCCGCGCACGTGCGGACGGAAGCCCTTGTGGCGGACCCGCCCGGCCTTGCCGAGCACCTGGTTCATGTTGTCGGCGTTGGACACCGCGCCCACCGTGGCGATGCAGCTGTCCAGCACCTGCCGCAGTTCGCCCGAGCCCAGGCGGATCTGGGCGTAGCCGGCGTCGCGGCCGACCAGTTGGGCGTAGGTGCCGGCCGAGCGGGCCATCTGGCCGCCCTTGCCCGGCTTCATCTCGATGTTGTGGATGATGGTGCCCACGGGCATGCCGCGCAGCGGCATGGCGTTTCCGGGCTTCACGTCCACCTTCTCGCCGGCGATCACCTGATCGCCCGCGTGCAGACGCTGGGGGGCCAGGATGTAGTTGAGCTCGCCGTCCTCATAGCGGATCAGGGCGATGAAGGCCGTCCGATTGGGGTCGTACTCCAGCCGTTCCACCGTGGCCGGCACGTCGAACTTGCGCCGCTTGAAGTCCACCACACGGTACAGGCGCTTGGCGCCGCCGCCGCGGAAGCGGACCGCGACCCGGCCGTTGCCGCCGCGCCCGCCCGACTTCGTCAGCCCCTCGACGAGACTCTTCTCGGGGCGGCCCTTGTGCAGTTCGCTGCGGTCGACCAGCACCAGGCCGCGACGGCTGGGCGAGGTCGGATTGTATTGCTTCAGAGCCATCTCAGAGTCCCGTAGTCACGTCGATCGACTGGCCTTCGGCCAGGGTCACGATGGCCTTCTTGACGTCCGAACGGACGCCCGTCCGGCCGCGGAAACGCTTCTGCTTGCCCTTGGTGATCAGGGTGTTGACCTTGAGCACCTGGACGGAGAACAGGCTCTCGACCGCACGCGCGATCTCGTCCTTGGTGCTGTCCATCGCGACGCGGAAAACGACCTTGTTCTGCTCGGACAGGATTGTGGCCTTTTCGGTGATCACCGGGGCCAGGATCACGTCGTAGGAGCGTTCGGTGACGGCGACCATTACGCGGCCTCCTGCAGAGCCGGCGTCGCGCCCCCGAGGGTGTTTCGGGGCGCGAAGCGAGCGTTGATGGCGTCCACGGCGTCGCGCGTCAGGACCAGGGTGTCGGCGCGCAGCACGTCGTAGACGTTCAACCCGGCGCTCGGCAGCACATTGATGTGCGGGATGTTGCGCGCGGCCAGGCCGAAGTTTGTGTCCACCTCGGCGCCGGCGATGATCAGCGCCTTGGTCCAGCCGAGCGTGATGAAGCGTTCGCGCAGCGCGGCGGTCTTGGGCGTATCCAGCGCCACGCCGTCCACCACGACCAGGCTCCCGGCCTTCGCCTTGGACGACAGCGCGTGCTTCAGCGCCATGGCCCGGACCTTTTTGGGAAGGTCGAAGCCGTGGCTACGCACCACCGGACCAAAGGCGCGCGAGCCGCCCACGAACTGGGGTGCGCGGCGCGAGCCGTGGCGAGCGCCGCCCGTACCTTTTTGTTTGTACATCTTCTTGCCGGTGCGGCTGTTCTCGTTGCGCGTCTGCACCTTGTGGGTGCCGGCTCGGCGCTTGGCGAGCTGCCAGGTCACCATGCGCTGGAGGATGTCGCTGCGGATGTCGGCGATGCCGAAGATGGCGTCGTCCAGTTCGATCTCGCCCGCTTGGCTGTTGTCGAGCGTCAGGACCTGAGCTCTCACTGTTGCTCTCCCGTGCTCGTGTCGGCGGCGGCGTCCGGAGCCTCGTCGGCGCCCAGACCCAGGCCGGTCGCCTCGGCTTCCACCGACGGCGCGTCTTCGGTTTGCGTCGGCGCGCTGCTCCCAGCAGCGCGGAAGGCGCCGGGCGTAGGCACAACTTCCGGAGCCTTTTTCTTCAAGGAGTCACGGATCCTGACGTAGCTGCCCTCGGACCCCGGAACGGCGCCCTTGACGATGATCAAGCCGCGCTCGACGTCCACGCGGACGATCTGCAGGTTCTGCGTCGTGATCGTCTCCTGGCCCAGGTGACCGGCCATCTTCTTGCCCTTGAACACCTTGCCCGGATCCTGCCGCTGGCCGGTCGAGCCGTGCGAGCGGTGCGAGACGGACACGCCGTGGGTCGCGCGCAGGCCGCCGAAGTTCCAGCGCTTCATGGCGCCTTGGAAGCCCTTGCCGATCGTCTGGCCCTGGATGTCGACGTGCTGGCCTTCGACGTAGTGATCCGCCGTTATCTCGGCTCCGACCTCGATCAGATTGGCTGGGTCGACGCGGAATTCCTGGAGCACGCGCTTGGGCTCGACCAACGCCTTGGCGAAGTGTCCGCGCATGGCCTGGCTGGTGTTCTTGGCCTTCTTGGGGCCCGCGCCCAGCTGCAGGGCGACATAGCCGTCGCGCTCGGCGGTGCGCTGGGCGGTCACCTGACAGCCGTCGAGCGACAGAACCGTGACCGGTACGTGCTGGCCGGACGCGTCGAAGAAGCGCGTCATGCCCAGTTTCTTGGCGATGACTCCGGTGCGCATAAGCTTACGCTCCCAGCTTGATGGAGATGTCCACGCCGGCCGACAGATCGAGCTTCATGAGCGCATCAACCGTCTGGGGCGTGGGGTCCACGATGTCGAGCACGCGCTTGTGGGTGCGCATCTCGAACTGCTCGCGTGACTTCTTGTGGACGTGCGGCGAGCGCAGCACGGTGAATTTCTCCAGCCGGGTGGGCAGCGGGATGGGGCCGCGCACCTGCGCGCCCGTCCGCTTGGCCGTGTTCACGATCTCCCGGGTCGAGTGGTCGAGGACCCGGTGATCGAACGCCTTCAGGCGTATGCGGATATTCTGCCGATCCATGTCGCTCTCGACGCTTCCCAAACCATTCAAAGACCGATCGGCCCCGAACGCGAACTCAGCCCCGAAGGACCGTCCACATCGCGAGATCGCAAAACAAAGACCCGCCGCGGTGGACCGCGGGGGTCGAAACCAGAGGGGCGGAAGCTCCACCCTATGCAGGCTACGTTTTGCGAACCGCGTCTAACGTCTGAGCAATCGACTCAGGCGTTACGGCCGGTCCAACAGAAGGGCGGTAGATACCCGCCCCTCCCCCCCCCGTCAACCCGCTCCGTCGCGCCGCCGACGCTCTTTCAGCGCCCGATGATCACGTCCCCGCTGCCGGCGATCGAGCGCCGAACGGGGCCGGCCACCTGGCCCACGCGCACATCGCCCGAGCCCATCACGGAGGCGTTCACGCTGGCCGCCGTGCCGCCGATGCGCACATCGCCGCTGCCCACGATGCTGGCGCTGACCGGGCCGGTGCGACCCGCGTTGACCACCACATCGCCCGAGCCCGCGATGGAGGCGTCCACCGCGCCGGCGACCGAGGCGACGTAGATGTCCCCGGACCCTGCGATGGAAGCGTCCAGCGGTCCGGCTACGGGTCCCAGGCGGACGTCGCCGGAGCCGGCCAGGGAGATCTCCGCCTGGCGAGAGGCGCCAACGAACACCGCGCCTGAACCCGCCGAGGACACCTCGAGCTCACCGGCGACGTTGCCTGCGCGGATCTCGCCGCAGCCGGCCTGGGACAACTCGAGGCTGCTGGTCCGGCCGATGGAGCCGTAGACCGCCCCGCCGGCGCCGACTTGTGCGTCCAAGGGAACGCGCGCGGTGATCACCGGCAGTTGGTTGATCGGCACGCGCCCGATCCCGCGGATGCGCACGACGCCGCTGTCGCACCCCTCGATACGGCGCCTCAGGCCGCCGTCCACTTCCACCCCCGCGCGCGCCCGGCGCACCTGGAGCGCCGGCAATCCGGCGAGTCCCGGCGTCACCGTCACCTGGACATCGCGCCGCGCCTCGGGGATGACGACCAGCCGCGCGGCGGCGTCCTCGATCTCAAGCTCCTGCGCCTGCGCCGCACCGGCGCCCAGCGCCAGGGTCGCCGCCACCGCCAAGGTCGTCCGCATGAGAGCCTCCTGTCCGCTATGCGAGCGACGTTAGGCCGGGCGCCCCGGCCATGCAGCTTAATTCGCGGTCATCTTGCCTTCGGGGTTGTCCCGACCAAGCTCGAAGGTCCGCTCGAACTTGGAGATGCGGTTCTCCACCAGTCCCGCCTTCTTCATGGCGACCGAGGCCGCCCACAACCCCGCCTGGGCCGCTATGGGCGTGCGCCGCAGATCGGGCGCGGGCCATCCCCAGCGTCGGATCACGCCGCTGGCGATGTGCGCGCCGCACTTCACGCGGGATGGCCAGGTCTGATAATCGGCCGAGAAGGAGACGTTGAACTCGCCCAGGTTGTCGACGCGGTGCGGCGCGTGGACGGGCCAGCAGGCCGCCATACCCGGCTCCAGGTCATAGACGGTGGCGGCGGCGTCCATCTCCCGCCGGTAAGGCAGATCCTCGGTTTTGAGCCGCATGGTGACCGCCTCCATATGCTCTTGCGGAGCATGGGCCTCGTCCTCCGGATAGATCCACAGGCGCTTGCGCCCGCGCATGTGGAACAGCACCACCCCGGCCGGATCGGCGTGATAGGGCGTCTTGTTGCGGGGCGAGCTCAGGATCAGCTGGCCATAGACCTTGGCCGGTTTGAAACCGGGGATCATGTCGCGGAGCTCGGCGAAAGCTGCGTGCACCTGCCGACCCAGCTCGGGATAGACCGTGTCGGCCTGGCGAAGATTGACCCAGAGCCGGCCGCCCTTGACCGCCTCCAGGACGGCGGCCCCGTCCGCCCCGCCGCGACGGCCGGTCCTCAGGGTGGACTGTGCCTGGGCGTCGTAATCCCACACGTTGATGTCCATCAACTCGGCGGGATAGCGGTCCAGCAGAGCGGTCAGCGCCTCATCCTCCACCAGTCCGGAGGCCCCCACCCGGTGCTGAAAGGCCATGGGGGCCTTCAGGAAGGCCTCCTGGAGTTCGTCGGACCAGTGTGGGATCAGCCGTTCGGTCATGCGCGCCGCCTATGCGTTCGAAGAAAGGGCCGGGCCGCGGCGGCCGGCCTTGACGAAGGCGTCCGCGGCTCCGCCCAGCCAGGCGGCGGGACGGGTTTCGCAGGCGGTGATGATCTCGAACCGTCGCCGCATCCGCTCGCGGACCTCCGCCACCCTGGTCAGGGCCGGCGCAGCCGCCAAGGCGGCGTCGGCTGCGCGACACGAAACCCTGCGCCAGCCGTCCAGGTCGAGGCCGCCCTCATACACCGGCTCCGCAGCGTCGGCGTAATGGCGCTTGTACGCCTCCCCTTCGCTGCCGAAGTCCAGCTCAGTCAGGCCGGGGTCCTCGGCCGCGGCCTTGAAGAGCGAGATCATGAGCAGGGTTCCAGGCCCCCAACGGGCCACGTCGGGATCATAGGTCGGGAACCAGATGTGGCGAACCGGGCCCGCGCGGAGGTCCAACTCGGCCGCCAGCAGGCGTCCGCCGGCCCGCAGGGTCGCCAAACGTCCGCCGAATTCGGCGGTGCGTTCGGCCCACAGGCGGCGCAGCAGGTCCCGCGTCCACCCGCAAGCGAAGACATCATGGCGAGCCGTGCGCCGATACTGGTCGCGTTTGTTGGCGATTACGAAGGACAGCAGGTCCGCGTCGTCCTCCATGCGGAACTCCAGCGCACCCAGATCCCGCTCCGCCGCACGGCGGGCCCGTTCCTTGTCCTTGAAGAACTTGCGCGTGGACGGCCGGGCGGACAGCCAGGCCTCCAGTCCCGCCGAAACGTCGGCCTTGAGCGCGGCGTGGGCGAAACAACGCCCGCTCTTGGGCGGCGCCGGGCCGACCAGCCCGTTGAAGCGGTAGCTGTCGCAGCCTGTCAGACGGATCACCTCGCGGAGGTCCACATCCGCTCCGGGCGCGGCGATCAGGCCGTGGTAGTCGCTCAAGGGCGCGCCAAGCGGCTGGGCCGCGCGACCCCGTCGCTGAAACGGCAGAAATCCCACCACCGCGCCGGCGCGCTCCACCACCGCCACGGCGGCGCCAGGCGCGACGCCATCGGCGGCCAAGGCGAAGTCGAGGCTGAAGAAAGGACTCCGGTAGGCGGAGGACGCGGCCGTGAAGCTCCGCCACAGCGCCCGCTCGCTCAAGGTCAGCGCTCCGGGCGCCAAGACCTCTACGCTCAGTTTTGTGCCCATCTGACCCGCCCCGGCTTCTGCGCCTGAGGGGCTGCAAACCCTGTGCCGGTTTCGCCTCCCAGGCGAGTCCGCCCGGCCGGATCCCGTCGATCCCGCACCGCGGGAGCGCAGGCTTCGGCGGCGCGTTCTCTGTCCAGGACTGGAGACTCGACATGGCCGACGAGAACAAAGAACCCTTTCGGGGCGCACCGTCCGTCCAGCCTCGCGAGACGGAATCCGAGCGCGCGCAGGGCGGCGCCTATCCCAGCGAAGTCGACAATCGCCGCGCCTCCGGAACCGACGGCCAGCCGCCCCGCGCCGCAACCGAGCCCAAGGGCTCGGAGGGCAGCGCCGTTCCCGATCCTGGCCTGGCCTCCGACCGCCAGACCGCGCGCGAAACCCAGACTGATCCCGTAACCGGGGCTCCGATCGGTTCGCCGACTCCGGAGAACAATCAATCCTGAGAGTTAGACCCTTCCCGGCCGGTTTGGCAGGCGCCCTGTCGACCGTCCGTGGCTGGCGGCCGCTCCAGCCGGACCCCTGCCTGCAACGGCCTCCAAGTCGTCGGCGGAACCGTTGGTGAGCCGGAACCCGGAAGCCTTCAGGTGACGGACAAGGCTCGATCCACGGCCGCTTCTGCGTGGATGACCGTGGTGTCGAACAGCGGAACCGGACTGTCCTCCGCCCGGACCAGAAGCATGATCTCGGTGCAGCCGAGAATGACCGCCTCCGCCCCACGCTCGACCAACCGCTCGATGACCTCCCGGTAGGCGTGGCGAGAGGCCGCGTTCACTCGCCCCTTCACCAGTTCGTCGTAGATCACCCGGTGAACTCGCCCTCGGTCCTCCTCGTCGGGCACGAGTACTTCGAGCCCGTGCCGGTCCTCCAAACGGCCCTTGTAGAAGGCCTGCTCCATGGTGAAGGCGGTGCCCAGCAGCCCGACCCGCCGGAAGCCGGCTGTGCGGATCCGTTCGGCCGTGGGGTCCACGATGTGCAGAAGCGGTCGGTCGATGGCAGCCTGCACCTCGTCCGCCATGAGGTGCATCGTATTGGTGCAGATCAGCACGAAGTCCGCCCCGCCCCGCTCCAAACGCTGGGCGGCTTCGATCATCAGCGCCGTGGCTTGCGACCATCCGTCCGGGTGCTGCAGCGCTTCGACCTCGGCGAAGTCGAAGGACCACATGAGGCAACGGGCGGAATGAAGCCCGCCCAGGCGGCTGCGCACCTGCTCGTTGATGATGCGATAGTACTGGGCGGAGCTTTCCCAGCTCATGCCGCCGATAAGTCCGATCACCTGCTGCGACACCTCGGCCTCCGATCTTCCCGGAGAATGAGAGCAGCGGAGGGAGGTCGCCGCAAGGATCAGCGCCCGCCTCCATGCGATCCCGGAACGGCCGCCGCCGGCGCAGGTCCGCAGGCATGAAAAAGCCCCGCCGGAGCGATCCGGCGGGGCGGGTCTTCAGCAGGCTTGCGCCGGCTTATTTGATGATCTTGGCCACCACGCCGGCGCCGACGGTGCGGCCGCCCTCACGGATGGCGAAGCGGAGCTTCTCTTCCATGGCGATGGGGGTGATCAGCTCGACCTCCAGCTCGGCGTTGTCGCCGGGCATGATCATTTCGACGCCTTCCTTCAGCCGGATGATCCCGGTCACGTCCGTGGTGCGGAAGTAGAACTGGGGCCGGTAGTTGGTGAAGAAGGGCGTGTGACGGCCGCCTTCCTCCTTGGTCAGGATATAGGCTTCGGCGATGAAGTTGGTGTGCGGGGTGATGGAGCCCGGCTTGCACAGCACCTGGCCGCGCTCGACGTCTTCACGCTTGGTGCCACGCAGAAGCACGCCCACGTTGTCGCCGGCCTGGCCCTGGTCCAGCAGCTTGCGGAACATCTCCACGCCCGTGCAGATGGTCTTCTGCACGTCGCGGATGCCGACGATTTCGATTTCGTCGCCCACCTTGACGATGCCGCGCTCGATCCGGCCCGTCACCACGGTGCCGCGCCCCGAGATGGAGAACACGTCCTCCACCGGCATCAGGAACGGCAGGTCGACCGGACGCTCCGGCTGCGGGATATAGGCGTCGACCGAGGCCATCAGCTCGAGGATCTTCTCTTCGCCGATGGTGGGATTGTTGCCTTCCACGGCGGCCAGGGCCGAGCCCTTGGTGATCGGGATGTCGTCGCCGGGGAACTGGTAGGAGGAGAGCAGCTCGCGCACTTCCAGCTCAACGAGCTCCAGCAACTCCTCGTCGTCGACCATGTCGACCTTGTTCATGAACACCACCAGCGCCGGCACGCCGACCTGACGGGCGAGCAGGATGTGCTCGCGGGTCTGGGGCATGGGGCCGTCGGCGGCGGACACCACCAGGATCGCGCCGTCCATCTGGGCCGCGCCGGTGATCATGTTCTTCACATAGTCGGCGTGGCCGGGGCAATCGACGTGGGCGTAGTGACGGTTTTGCGTCTCATACTCGACGTGCGCCGTGTTGATGGTGATGCCGCGCGCCTTTTCTTCAGGCGCCGCGTCGATGTCGGCATAGTTCATCGCCTTGGCGCCGCCCGTCTTGGCCAGCGTCATGGTGATCGCCGCGGTCAGCGTGGTCTTGCCGTGATCGACGTGACCGATGGTGCCGATGTTGCAGTGCGGCTTGTTACGGTTGAACTTTTCCTTGGCCATCTCTTCAGACTCCGCCCCAGACGGGGTGGGCTCCTTTCTGGGGTTTGGGTTAGGCGTACTTCTTGATCACTTCGTCGGCGACGACCTGCGGCACCGGCTCGTAGTGATCGTACTGCATGGTGAACTGGGCGCGCCCTTGGCTCATGCCGCGCAGGTTGCTCACATAGCCGAACATGTTGGCCAAGGGAACGAAGGCGGTGATCACCTGGGCGTTGCCCCGTTGATCGGTGCCCTGGATCTGGCCGCGGCGGCTGTTCAGGTCGCCGATGACGTCGCCCAGGTACTCGTCCGGGGTCAGCACCTCGACCTTCATGATCGGCTCGAGCAGTTTGGGCGCGCCCTTCTCGCGAAGCTCGCGGAAAGCGGCGCGGGCCGCGATTTCGAAGGCCAGCACGCTGGAGTCCACGTCGTGATAGGCGCCGTCGTACAGCGTGGCCTTGAAGTCGATCAGCGGGAAGCCGGCGAGCAGACCATTGTCCTTGGAGGACTCCAGGCCCTTCTCCACGCCCGGGATGAACTCCTTGGGCACGTTGCCGCCGACCACCTTGGACTCGAACACGAAGCCCGAGCCCGGCTCGCCCGGCTCGAACAGAACCTTGATGCGTGCGAACTGGCCCGTGCCGCCCGTCTGCTTCTTGTGCGTGTAGTCGATGTCGGCCTTGCGGCCCAGGCTCTCGCGATAGGCCACCTGCGGCGCGCCGATGTTGGCGTCGACCTTGTAGGTGCGGCGTAGGATGTCGACCTTGATGTCGAGGTGGAGCTCGCCCATCCCCTTCATGATGGTCTGGCCGGACTCCTGGTCGGTCTGGACGGTGAAGGAGGGATCCTCGGCGACCATCTTGGCCAGGGCCACGCCCAGCTTCTCCTGGTCGGCCTTGGACTTGGGCTCGATGGCCTGCTCGATCACGGGGATCGGGAACTCCATCTTCTCCAGGATGACCGGCGACTTCAGCGGATCGCAGAGGGTGTCGCCCGTCCGGGTGTCCTTCAGCCCAGCCAAGGCGACGATGTCGCCCGCGAAGGCTTCCTTCACGTCCTGACGGTCGTTGGCGTGCATGGCCAGCATGCGGCCCACCCGCTCGCGCTTGTCGCGCGTTGAGTTCAACAGACCCATGCCGGTTTCGAGCTTGCCCGAATAAACGCGGCAGAAGGTGAGCGAGCCCACGAAGGGATCGTCCATGATCTTGAAGGCCAGCACGGACAGGGGCTCGTCGTCGGATGCGCGACGCTCCACTTCCGCCTCGGTCTTGTAGTCCAGGCCCTTGGTCGGCGGGATGTCCACCGGGGACGGCAGATAGTCCACCACGGCGTCCAGCAGGGGCTGCACACCCTTGTTCTTGAACGCGGAGCCGCAAAGGATCGGGTACCAGACGCCGTTCAGCACCGCCTTGCGAATGCAGCGCTTGAGCACGTCTTCTGAAGGCTCCTCGCCGCCGAGGTAGGCCTCCATGGCCTCGTCGTCGAGTTCCACGGCGTTCTCGACCATGTAGCTGCGCGCCTCGGTGGCCGCGTCCAGCAGGTCCGCCGGGATCTCCTCGTCGCGGTAGTTGGCGCCCAGCGCCTCGTTCTCCCAGACGACCGCCTTCATGCGGACCAGATCGATCACGCCCTTGAGCGAGGCCTCCGACCCGATCGGCAGTTGGATCGGTACGGCCTTGACGCCCAGCCGCTCGCGGATGGTCTTCAGGCACATCTCGAAGTCGGCGCCGATCTTGTCCATCTTGTTGACGAAGACGATGCGCGGCACGTCGTAGCGGTCGGCCTGGCGCCACACCGTCTCCGTCTGCGGCTCCACGCCCTGGTTGCCATCCAGCACGGCGACGCAGCCGTCGAGCACGCGCAGCGAACGCTCCACCTCGATGGTGAAGTCCACGTGCCCGGGCGTGTCGATGATGTTGAGGCGCTTGCCGTTCCAGAAGGCGGTGGTGGCGGCGGAGGTGATGGTGATTCCCCGCTCCTGCTCCTGCTCCATCCAGTCCATCGTCGCGGCCCCGTCGTGGACCTCGCCGATCTTATGGCTCTTGCCGGTGTAGTAGAGGATCCGCTCGGTCGTCGTCGTCTTGCCCGCGTCGATGTGGGCCATGATTCCGAAGTTGCGGTAGTCCTCGATGGGGTGGCTGCGGGGCATGCGATGCTCTGCCGAAACGGCGTTCGAATTTTGCGGGAAATCTCGGGGGCGCTTAGCACAGAGCCGGGCGGTTTAGGCAACCCGGCGCGCGTGTGTGGCGAGGCGTTATATAGGGCTTACCAGCGGTAGTGCGAGAAGGCGCGGTTGGCTTCGGCCATTTTGTGCGTGTCCTCCCGCTTCTTCACCGCGGTGCCGCGGTTGTTGCTGGCGTCCAGCAGCTCGCCCGCGAGCTTCTCCGTCATGGTGTTCTCGCCGCGGTTGCGCGCGGCGTTTATCAACCAACGAATGGCCAGGGCGCGGCGACGCTCCGGGCGCACCTCGACCGGCACCTGATAGGTGGCGCCGCCGACGCGGCGGGAGCGCACCTCGATCGCGGGGGCGACATTGTCGAGCGCGGTGTGGAACACCTGCAGCGGCTCCATGTCGCGACGCCGCGTCTCGATCAGGTCGAAGGCGCCGTAGACGATGTTCTCGGCGACAGCCTTCTTACCTTCGTACATGACGTAGTTCATGAACTTGGTGACGACGACGTCCCCGTACTTGGGATCGGTCAGGACTTCGCGCTTCTCTGCGCGGCGACGGCGGGACATGGCTAGGTCTTCCTTCTGGATCCCGGCTTCCGCCGGGATGAATCTTCGCTTCGCGTGATCACTTCGGACGCTTGGCGCCGTAGTGCGAGCGGCGTTGCTTGCGGTTCTTGACGCCCTGGGTGTCCAGCACGCCGCGGAGGATGTGGTAGCGCACGCCGGGGAGGTCCTTCACACGGCCGCCACGGATCAGGACCACCGAGTGCTCCTGCAGATTGTGGCCCTCGCCGGGAATGTAGCACACCGCCTCGATCCCCGAGGTCAGTCGCACCTTGGCGACCTTGCGCAGGGCGGAGTTCGGCTTCTTCGGCGTGGTCGTATAGACGCGGGTGCAGACGCCCCGGCGCTGAGGCGAGCCTTTCAGGGCCGGCACCTTGTTACGCGTGCGGTTCGGGGTGCGGGGCTTGCGGATCAGCTGGTTGACGGTGGGCATTACGGCTCCGAGGTGGGCGTGTGCCGTTTGGCCGAGGCGCCCAGGGTAAAACTGTTTCGGCAAACGAAACGGCCCGGAACGCGCGCTTTGGGCGTTCCGGCGGGGACACAGCCCCATCTCGCTTGCTCCAGCCGGGGCGGACCCCGACCGGAGGAGGCGGCTAGATACCCGGCGCCTCTGTCGGGGTCAAGACGAGCCTGCCTGCCGGGCTCGGCTCAATCGAAGATGTCGAACAGGTCGAAGCCGCGCCGCTTCTTGCGGCGCCGGTAATCGTCCTCGTCGGAATAGCTGTGGCGCTTCTGCTCGGTGTCATAAGGGTGACGCCGACGCCAATCGTCCGGGTCGCGGCGGAACTCGTCCACGTCGCGCTCGAAGCGGCGCATTTCGTCCTGCACCTCCGACTGACGATCGCGGACGCCGGTCTGGACCTTCTCCAGTTCGCCGCGGTCCAGCCACACGCCGCCGCAGCTGGGGCAAATGTCGAGCTGCACGCCCGAACGGCTCACCTCCTGCATCGCCCCGTGTCCGTGCGGGCACATCGTCAACGGCATTCGGCTCTCCTTGCGTGCTCGTCGCCATTTAGGCGTCGGGCCCGGCTCCGCAAAGACCGCCGCCCGGCCCCAGCTTGGCCGTAATGGCGCCCGCTCCTCCGGACGGACGGGGGAGACGCGAGTGAGACGCAGACAATGGGGCTGGCGCAGGGTCGCCGGGGCCGCGATCCTGTCGCTCGCCTTTCACGGCGCCCTGCTGGGCGGGCTCATGCTCCGGCGCGCCGAGACGGGTCCGCCCGCGCCGCCGCCGATCGAGGTCGCCCTGATCCGGCCGGAGCGGCCCGAAATCCCGCCGAGGCCGTCGGTGGACGCCGCCGAACCCGGTCCAGCGCCGACAGATCGCCTCGAGGAGGAACGCCGCGACAGTCCGGGCTCCGCCCTCTCCGCTCCAATCCTGGGTTCCCCGGCGCGCCCCCCAGCAGCGCCGGGCCCGTCTTCATCCCCGGCTCCGCCCGCCTTGCCCGTCGGGCCAGCCAGCACGCCGGGCCCGCAGGCCCCGTCCAACCTGTCCGCCGTGGCCGCCGCGCTCCGCGCCGCCGATTGCAACGGGCCAGGACCACGCACCGCCCGCGAGCGGGAGCTCTGCGCCGGTCGTGCGCGCGCGGCGGCGCGAACCGTCCCGGCGCTCGGACCCGACCCCAACGCGCGGCTGCAGGCCGAGGCCGCGGCTCGATCGGCGGCGGCGGCCGCACGGGGAGAGGCCAGGCTGCGGCCTCTGCCCCTGGGCGTCTGCACGGGCTGCAACACCATTGGCGGGCCCCGTCGGGGCGAAGGGCCAGCCACCAACCTTGGCGACAGCAGCGGGATCAGGATCCCCTTCGGCCACCCCCCGCCCGCCCTGCCCGTCATACCGCCATCGACGCTGCGCGGCGACGACGACGCGCTCAGGCCGAAGCCGAGGCCTTGAGCCGGTCCAGCAGTTCGGCCGCGAACTGGGTCAGGGTGTCATCGCGGGCGCCCATAACCACGATGCGGTCGCCTGGGTGGGCCAGCTTCAGCAGGCGTTCGCCGCAGGCCGAACGGTCGGGCAGAGCTTCGGCATGGCGACCGCGCGCGGCGACGCCCTCGACGATCTCCCGACTACCGACGGAACGGTCCACGGTGCCGCCGAAATAAACCGGCTCGGGCATCAGCAGGACGTCCTCCGCTCCCATCTGTTCAGCGAGGGTTTCGATGAACTCCGAACGGAAAAGGCGGAGCGGGCCATAGCCTTGCGGCTGGAACATCAGCAGGAGGCGGCCGGGAAAGGCGTGCAGGGTGGATAAGGTGGCGGTGATCTTGTCGGGGTTGTGGGCGAAGTCGTCGATGACGGTGACCCCGCCCGCCGCGCCCACCACCTCCAACCGGCGGCGAATGCCGGAGAAGGTCTCCAGACCCCTGGCGGCGTCCCCGAGCGGGACACCGACCGCGGTTGCGGCGGCGAGAGCGGCAAGGGCGTTGGCCACATTGTGGCGGCCGGGAACCTGAAGCTTCACGGGCAAGCCGTTCACCGTAAAGGCGATCCCGTCGGACGCGGGCCGCACCGTCTGCGCGAGAAGCTGAGCCTTCGGGTCCGATAGGCTGTAGGTCAGCGCGCCCGGATGATCGCGCGCCAGTGACGCGGTTTCCGGGTTGTCCAGGTTCAACACAGCCGTGCGGGCGCCCCGAACGAAGTCGGCGAAGAGGCCGCGAAGCTCCTCCATGGTTTTGTGGTCCAGAGCCACATTGTTCACCACCGCGATCGTGGGGCGGTAGAGCGCGATGGACCCGTCCGACTCGTCCACCTCGGAGACAAAGGTCTCCCCCCCGCCAGGGAGGGCGGAGGCGCCGAACAGCTTCATCTCCGCGCCGTTCATCACGGTGGGGCGCCCGCCGATTGCATGCAGGACGGCGGCGATCATGCCTGTGACGCTGGACTTGCCGCTGGTTCCCGCCACACCGATCCGCTCAGGGGCGGCGTTGAACAGATCGGCCAGGAGTTCGGCTCGGCTGACGCGGGAGGCGCCCACGCGGAGCGCTGCGGCCACGTCGGGAATGTCGGCCTCCACCGCGGCCGAGGCGACCAGGGTCTGGGACGCGTCGCGCAGGCCTGAGCCGTCCTGTGGATGCAGGACGATCCCATGCGCACGGAGCGCGTCGAACTTGTCGGGGGTGCGGCCCTGGTCGAGCGCGCGGTCCGAGCCCTCCACCCGCGCGCCCCGCGCTTGAAGAATCAGGGCGAGCGGGAGCATGCCGCTGCCGCCGACGCCGCAGAAGAAGTAGGAGCCTGCGAGCGCAGGCGAGGATCGGCTTGAAGCTTCCCGAGTCATGCGCCGAATCGTAGGGAAGGGTGAGCCCCGGGGGAAGTCATGAGGATCGCCGTCACAGCCCCCAGCCGTCCCATCTCGCCGGAAACGGCCGAGCGGGCGCGGACGGTGGCCTCCGAGCGTTGGGGCGCAGCGGTGGACCTGGTCTTTCACGCCCAATGCTTCCTCCAGGACGGCCACTTCGCCGGGCCGGACGCCGTGCGCGCGGCCGCCTTCGCCGAAGCGGCAAACGATCCCCGGGTGGACGCCGTGTGGTTCGCGCGCGGCGGCTACGGCTCGGGCCGAATGGTGGAGGCGGCGCTAGGCCGGCTGGAGCCGGCGGCCCGGAGCAAACGCTATCTAGGCTACAGCGATGGCGGCGTGCTGCTGGCCGCGCTCCGCCGCGCGGGCTTCGAAGGGGCGGCGCACGGCCCCATGGTGGACGACATCCGGCGCGAGGGCGGGGAGCAGGCCGCACTGCGGGCGCTGAGCTGGCTTGTGGAAGGCGATCCTTCCGCGCTCGAGCCCAGCCTCCGGGACGATCCGCGCCCCGCCCTGGCCTTCAATATCGCGATCGTCAGCGGATTGCTGGGGACGCCGTGGGAGCCCGATTTCGAGGGGCGGGTCCTGATGCTGGAGGAGGTGGCGGAGCCCACCTACCGCGCCGACCGGATGCTCTGGCAGCTCACGAGCAACCCGCGGGTGCGGCGCGCCGCGGGCATCCGGCTGGGGCGGTTCAACCAGGTCGTCCCCAACGATCCCGAGTTCGGGCGCGACGAAGACGCCATCGCGCGGGAATGGTGCGAGCGATCCGGCATCCCGGTGCTGGGGCAAGCCGATATCGGCCATGACGCGGCCAACAAGGTCGTGCCCTTCGGCTGAAGCCGGTTCGGCCAAGCTGAGCGCCCTCGCTCCGGGTACGCGCAACTTCGCGCAAAGGTTAATTTCGCTCACCCCCGGCGGGAACTTTCGGCTCCACCGCGGCTTGTGTCGGCACGCCTACCTAAAGGCTCTGTTCACGTCGCAATGTCCACTGCGTTCCCGCCTACCATCGACGCCCTGGAGCGTTTGACCCGGTCCAGCGCCGCCGACGACCTGGGCGGCGCCGCTCTGCGGGGGGCCCGGCTGCCGATGCTGGTCACCGCGGGAGGCGAGCGCGATCACGCCATCGTCTTTGTGAATGACGCCTTCACCGGCCTGACGGGTTACCCGGCCGAAGAGGTGCTGGGCCGCAATCCCCGCTTTCTTCGGGGTCCAGAGACCGACCCGGCCACCACTCAGGCCGTGCGCGATGCGCTGAACGCCGGCCGGGAGCTCTCGGTGGAGCTCCTGAACTACCGCAAGGACGGCTCGTCCTTCTGGAACGGGATGTTCATGAGCCCGGTTCGAGGCCCGGATGGCCGGATCGCCTACTGGTTCGCTTCCCACCTGGACATCACGCCCCGCAAGTCTCGCGAGTCCGCCCTGGTGCGCGCCCATGGCGAGTTGCAAGCTGCCGTGCAGCAGCGCACCGACCATCTGCGCACCACCGCCGAACAAAAGACCGTGCTGCTGCATGAGGTCGAGCACCGGGTGAAGAACAATCTTCAGCTGATCACCTCGCTCATCCAGTTCCAGAGCCGGCGTACCGCCGACCCGACCGTCAAGGCGGCGCTTCGGTTGGTGCAGGACCGCATCAGCGCGGTCGCCGCCGCTCACCGCGGCCTGTTCCAGACGGACAACGCCGCGCGCTTCGACGTGGCGCGGTTTCTGCGCGATCTGGTCGACGACCTTGTCGGCCGCACGCCTAGCGCCGAGGTGGACGTGCGTTTCGAGCTGGAAAGGGTCGACGCGGAGGCGGCTCGCGCAGCCCCCCTCGCCCTGCTCATCAACGAGATCCTCGCCCACGCGCTGAATGATGGTTTCCCGCCAGGGCGGCCTGGACGCTTGCTGGTGTCGCTTCGCCGCGGGGACCACCGCTGCACCATCGAGCTCAGCGACGACGGCCAGGCCGGCGTCGACCAGCTCCGGTCGGAACTGGGCGGTGAGGCGGGCATCGTAGGCATCCTGAGCCGCCAGCTCGGCGCCGTCATCAACTGGCGCGACAACGCACCGGGCGTGTCGGCCCGCATCACCCTGCCCCTGGAGTCCGCATGACCGCGGTGGATCAAATGGACATCCTCATTGTGGAGGACGAAGTGCTCCTGGCCGTCGAGCTGGAGCACATGCTGGCCGAAGCCGGCCACCACGTCGTGGGCCACGCGATGGAGTCCGGCGAAGCCGTCACCCTGGCCGGCCGTCACCGCCCGGACCTGGCCCTGGTCGACGTCCACCTGCAGGACGGCCCCAGCGGCGTGGACGCGGCCCGAACGCTCACTGACGACTGCGGCGCCGTGGTCCTGTTCATGACCGCCAACAAGCAGCGCCTGCCGGCCGACTTCGCCGGCGCGTGCGGGGTGATCTCGAAGCCCTACTCCGAACACGGCATCCGCCGCGCGCTGGACTTCGTCTGCGCCTGTCTCCGCGACGACTGCGGCGGACGCACCCCGCCTCCAGGTCTCGACATCTCACCGGCCTTCGCCGCGCGCTGGCGGGTGGCCCACTGAGGAACGCCTCCCCGGTCCGGGCGCTTGTGTTGCGACACGAGGAACACGACGATGCCGGAGACGGACGCCCACAGCCTGCCTGACATGAAGGACGATGACGCCGGCAAGGGCCCCACGGCGCACCCGGGCGCGCGGGCCCAGCAGGACTGGGGCGCCACGAGTGCGGGGCTCACCGGCGACCGGGTCGCCCATCGCGACGTGTGGAGCGCTCAAACCGGCACCGACGACGAGGCCGGCGGCGGCGTGGCCGGCCAGGGCCTTACGCCTGACCCGCTGCGTCCGGGCCGTCAGGCCCGCGATCCCAACTTCGCCAATGAGCGCACCCCGCGTGCGCCATGGCTGTGGGTCGCTGTGGCCTTGATCGCCGCCGTGCTCCTGGGCGCCTTTCTCCTTGGCGCGATCAGCCCGGACTGAGCGGAACCTTGACCGCCGGCCGCGGGTTGTTTCGCAAAGGTCGACAAGGAGACACAGCCATGAAGATCGCCGACGTGATGAGCCGCGACGTCCAGATCGCGAACCCGAACGACTCGATCCAGAGCGTCGCCCAGAAGATGGCGGAGCTGGACGTGGGCGCCCTGCCTGTCTGCGACGGTCGTCGCATCCAGGGCATGGTCACCGACCGCGATATTGCGGTGCGCGGCGTGGCCCAGGGTCTGGAGAACAGCGCCCCCATCAGCCGCATCATGACGGGCAACCTGGAATACGTCCTCGCCAGTGACGACCTGGACCGGGCCGCCGACAAGATGGCCGACCACCAGATCCGCCGGTTGCCCGTGGTCGACGAGAACAAGGACCTGGTCGGGATCATTTCTCTGGGGGACCTGGCCCAGGAGCATCGCGCCAAGATCGTGGGCCGCACCTTGGAGGAGATCAGCGAGCCGGGCGGCAGCGGGAACCAGACCACCGCCTGACGCGCTCGCGCGTGCGATCCGAGGGTGGGAGGGTTCCGACGGAGCCCTCCTCTCCACGTCCCACGCCCGCCTTACACCCCCCGTCAATCAATCCCGTTCTATGGTCGCCGCAACACCGCCAGCAGGGCGGGCAGGCGGGGGCGTCATGGCGAAGGCCGTATTTCATCGTAATCAGCGCGTCTGGGTGGAGACCGTGGGCACCTTTGCGGTCATCGACAAGGTCACGCCCGTTTGGGCCAAGGGCTTCGACGAGCCGGTGCGCATCACCTACGACGTGGGCCTGGGCCGCGAGTTCATGGCCCATGAACTGCGCGCGGACGGCCGCGACGACGAGCCCACCGCCGATCCGGACCAGGGCGATTGGCGCGTGCTGCGCGCCCGCAACAAATGGCAGAACGAGGAACACTGCGCGCACCACCCCTTCCCGGGCACCTTCCCCATCGTGGTCACCGACCAGCAGGACTGGGGGGGCTGGCGCGTCCCGGGCGCCGAATACGACCGTGATCCCGAGAGGATGGAGCATCAGGCGCGCATGATCGCCGCCGCCCCCAAGCTCGTCCGCCTCGCCCGCGATCTGGCCGACTTCGGCTCCGAGAACCCCGACGAAGTTCCAGCCGAGGTTCTCAAGCTGGCTCGCCAGGCCGCCGCCGTACTGCGCCGGATCACCGAACAGCCCACGGCCGCCCTCGCCGCGAACGACGTGGCCGCCGCCTGACCTGCCCGGAGAGGGCGTAGAGGACCTTCGCCCGGCTCGCCGCCAGGCTCCGAAGCTCGGCAACGGATGCTACGGCCTGCCGACTGGGCGGTGACCGGGAATCCCATGAAGCTCAGTCCATGCTGTTGGGCGCAGCTACGGCGCCCTGACCTTCCTCCGCTACTCCCCGTTCGGCTTTCAACCGCCGCCATCTCTACAACCGCCTCGGCTGTGACGGATGAGACGGCGTAGGGCTCGAGGCGGCCGGCGGTCGCCGCATGCGAAAAACGGCCGGTGACCGGCTCAGGCCGGTTGCTCCCCCGGCCATCGCCGCTCCATCTAGGCCCATGCGCACCGACACGCCCCAAGCCGTCCGCCTGGCCGACTATCGTCCCCCCGTCTTTCTCGTCGACGAGGTCGAGCTGAGCTTCGACCTTCAGCCCTCCGCCACCCGAGTGCGCGCGCGCTTGCAGCTGCGACGGAACACGGCGGGCGCGCTCCGCCTGGACGGCCGGAACCTCCGCCTGATCGCCCTGGCCGTGGACGGCCGTCCGCTCGAACCGGCCGACTACGTCCTGGAGGCGGACGGCCTCACCCTCCCCGCTCCGCCGGACGCCTTCGCCTTGGAGACGGAGGTCGAGATCGATCCCTCCGCCAACACGGCCCTGGAAGGGCTTTACATCTCCGGCGGCCGCTTCTGCACACAGTGCGAGGCCGAGGGCTTCCGCAAGATCACCTTCTTTCCCGACCGCCCCGACGTCCTGGCCCGCTACACCGTCCGGATCGAAGCCGACCGGGTCTATCCACGCCTACTCGCCAACGGCAACCGCCTCGAATCCGGCGAGACGCCCGACGGTCGCCATTACGCCGTCTGGCGCGACCCCTTCCCTAAACCGGCCTATCTGTTCGCCTTGGTGGCGGGCGAGTTGGACGTTCTCGAGGACCGTTTCACCACTGCTTCCGGTCGCGAGGTCAAGCTCGAGATCTACGTCGATCCCGGCCAGACAGCGCGCGCGACCTATGCGCTCGACGCCCTCAAGCGTGCCATGGCGTGGGATGAGCGCGCCTACCGCCGCGAGTACGACCTCGACCTGTTCATGATCGTAGCCGTGCGCGACTTCAACTTCGGGGCGATGGAGAACAAGGGGCTGAACATCTTCAACTCCAGTCTGCTCCTGGCCGATCCCGACACCGCCACCGACGCTGATTACGAGCGCATCGAAAGCGTGGTGGCCCACGAATATTTCCACAACTGGACGGGCAACCGCATCACCTGCCGGGACTGGTTTCAGCTCTGCCTCAAGGAAGGCTTCACCGTTTATCGCGACCAGGGCTTCTCGGCGGATCAGCGCTCGGCCGCCGTTCAACGCATCAAGGACGTCCGCGCCCTGCGCGCCCGCCAGTTCCCCGAGGACGCCGGGCCGCTGGCCCACCCCGTGCGCCCGTCCAGCTACATCGCCATCGACAACTTCTACACCGCCACCGTCTATGAAAAGGGCGCCGAGCTGATCGGCCTCCTGCGCACCCTGGTCGGCGAAGAGGCGTTCAGCCGCGGCTGCGATCTGTACTTCGAACGTCTGGACGGCACGGCGGCCACCATGGAGCAGTTCGTGGCCTGTTTCGCCGAGACCTCCGGCCAGGACCTTTCCTCCTTCCTGCGCTGGTACGCCCAGCCGGGCACACCTGCCGTCCAGCTCCAATCCGCCTACGACCCCGAGACCGGGGCGCTTGACCTCATCTTGGACCAGACTGCGCCGGAGGGCCGCCACGAAGACTTCGCCCCCGTGCCGATTCCCGTCCGCCTGGGTCTGCTGGACGGCGACGGCCGACCGCTCGCCTTTACGCGCGACGGCCGCCCCAGCGAAGAAACAGTGGTCGTGCTGGAGGCAGGGCGGACCCGCGTACGCCTGCACGACATCACCGCCCGACCCGTGGTCTCGGCGCTTCGCCGCTTCTCCGCCCCCGTCCGGCTCTCGACCAACCCGCCCGGCGACGACCGCTACGTGCTGCTGGCCGGCGACCCGGACCTGTTCAACCGCTGGGAAGCCGGCCAGACCCTTGCGGCCGACCTCGTGCTGCGCCGCGCGGCCGGAGACCCGGACGCCGCCGGCGAACGCCGCTGGGCCGAGGCCGTCGGCCGCGCACTGGCCGACCAGTCCGCCGAGCCCGCCTTCAAGGCCCTGCTCCTGAGTCCGCCCAGCGAGGGCGACCTGTCCCTCCTGCGCGCGCCCTACGACCCTGCAGCCGTTCACGCCGCGCGCGAGGCTCTCCGCACCGTTCTGGGGGAAACGCTCTCGGCCCCTCTGGCCCGACTTCACGATGCGCTCGCGTCCCACGCCCCCTATTCCCCCGATGCGGACTCGGCGGGCCGGCGCGCGTTGCGCAACGCGGCGCTGCACCTCTTGACCGCGGCTCGGGGTCACGATGCTGCGGCCCGGGCCCAGGCGCACTTCGCCGCCGCTTCCAACATGACGGACGCGCTCGCCGGCCTGGACGCCCTGGCCGAGATCGGGGGCGCAACCTACGACGGGGCGCTGACGGCCTTCTACCTGCGCTGGGCGCACGAGCCTCTCGCCATTGACAAGTGGTTTTCCGTCCAGGCGCGCGGGCCGGAGCCCGGGGTGCTGGGCCGCGTCTTGGGCCTGCTGACCCATCCCGCCTTCGACCGCCGCAACCCCAACCGGCTGCGTGCCCTGGTCCAGGGCTTCAGCAGCAACCTGGCCGCCTTGCATGCTCCGGACGGCTCCGGTCACCGCTTCCTCGTCGATCAGATCATCCTGACCGACGCGCTGAACCCCAAGACGGCCGCCCGCCTGGTCGAGCCGCTGGGCGCTTGGCGGCGACTGACGCCCGAGCTCGCCCGCCGGCTCCGGGTCCAACTCCAGCGTCTCGCCGACACGCCCGGGCTTTCGGCGAACGTCCTCGAACTCGCAGAAAAAGCCCTCGCCTGAGGGCCTGGACTCGAGTCCTCGGGGCCACGGTTCCGAGTCGTTTAAAAGCAAGTGAACATCGCGCGTGACGCGGGACTCGGTACGAAGCTAAGGTGGGTGGCGAGGGTCGCGATTCAGGAGGGGTGGGGTTGGGGCCGAGCCGCCGTCGGCGTCCGGAAAGGTCGCTCGCCGATGCGGGCGGGCCGCCCGACGCCTTCTTCTCGCCCGGCCTGCGGATCGCCTTTCTGGGCGTCCTGCTGTTGCTTGCAGCCTATACGGCGGTAGCGCCGCTGCTGTTCGAGCCGGGCCCCACCGCCGAACTCGCCGGGCGCTTCCTGCCGCTGGTCATCTGCTGCGTGCTGGCCATCGGCCTGGTGGTCCAGACGAAACGGGCCGAAGCCGCCCGACGCAGTTGGAGCGAACGCGAACGCCGGTTCCGCACCGCGGTCGAGGCCGCCCACTGCGGCATCTGGGAATGGGATCTGGCGACCGACCAGGTCTTCATGTCCGACGTGACCGCAGCCATGCTGGGCTGGGGCGGCGGCGGCACCGCGCCCGGCTCCGAGATCATCGACCGCATCGCCCCGGAACACCGCGACAAAGTCCGGAGCGCGCTCAAGAACGCCGCGGCCTACGGCGCCTTCGACGTGGCCTTCGCTGTTCCCGACGCTTCGGGCCGCGTCGCTTGGCTGGATGCGCGCGGCCAGGGCGTCGGCCGCCCCGGCGATCGGGCCTACCGCCGCATCATCGGCGTGGCGCTGGACATCACGGAGGAGCGTACAGCCCAGGTTCGCGTGCAGGCCGCCGAGAACCGGCTTCGCGACGCGATTGAGAACGTTTCGGACGCCTTTGTCCTTTGGGACGCCCGCGGCCGGTTGATCATGTCCAACCGGACCTTTCGCGATTTCTTCGCCCTGGACGCCCCCCTCCTGGCGCCGGGGGTCACGCGCGACGTCGTGCAGCGCAAGGCCGTGGACGCGGTCGCCCGCAGCCAGCCCGGACCCGACGGCCTGACCGAGGTGGAGCTCCGCGACGGGCGCTGGATCCAGATCGCGGAGCGGCGCACCTCCGAAGGCGGGCTGGTCATGTGCGCGGCCGACATCACCGCCATCAAGCGCCAGGACGAGGCGCGTCGCCGCAACGAGCAGGCGCTGCAAGGCCTGGTCAGCAGCCTGGAAGCCAGCCAACTCGAATTGGAGGACCTGGCGCGCCGTTACGAGGCCGAGAAGGTCAACGCCGAGGGCGCCAACAAGGCCAAGAGCGAGTTCCTGGCCAACATGAGCCACGAGCTCCGCACGCCGCTGAACGCGATCAACGGCTTCTCCGAGATCATGGTGGGCGAGATGTTCGGCCCCCTGGGCGACCTTCGTTACAAGGGCTACGCCGCGGACATCCTGAACTCCGGCCAGCACCTGCTGGCGCTGATCAACGACATCCTGGACATGTCCAAGATCGAGGCCGGCAAGATGAACCTCAATATCGAGCCCGTGTCCCTGGACGAGGTGGTCGAGGGCTCCGTCCGCCTGGTCCGCGACCGCGCCGAAGCCGCCGGCCTGGCGCTCCGAGTGGACCTGCCGGCCCTGCCTGAGGTGGACGCCGACTACCGCGCGCTCAAGCAGGTCATGCTGAACCTTCTGTCCAACGCTCTGAAGTTCACGCCCCGCGGCGGCCGGGTCGCCGTGCAGGCCGTCCGCGAAGGCGGCCGCGTCCGCGTCAGCGTAGCCGACAACGGCATCGGCATCTCCGAAGAGGACCTCGCGCGCCTGGCCCGCCCATTCGAACAGGCCGAGTCGCAGTTGGTGAAGACGCAGCAGGGAAGCGGTCTGGGCCTAGCCTTAACCAAATCCCTGGTCGAGCTCCACGGCGGGCGGTTGGAGCTCTCCAGCGAGCCGAACGTAGGCACCACGGCCAGCTTCACCCTGCCGGTGTCCGGTTCAGCGGTCCCGGGGCTTCGCCCTCGCATCACCGAGGCCGCCTGACCGGGCGCGCCCCTCGTTCGGGCGCTCACGCCAGCCGCGGCCGCTCTTGCGGAACAGGGGCGAGAGCGCCACCCGCTCCTCCGGTTCCAACCGGGTCGCGAACTCGAGCAGGGTGCCGTCGAGGTCGGCGCGCAGAGCCGTCTCCTCCGCCCTCACCCGCGCCAGCGCGGTGCGAACGGCGACCGGGTTGTAGTCGGGCCGACCCATGGCCGTCTCCAGCTCGCGCCGCCGAGCTCGCAAGGCCTCCACCCGGGGCTCGGCCTGCTCGCCCTCCTGCCGCATCACCTCACGCAAGGCCTCCGCGTCCGCAGGATCGAGCCGTTCCACCACGGCCGCGAACCGCCCGCCCGAGCGGGACGGCGCTCCTTGCTCGCGTTTATGCTCGCCGAGCAGCCGGGTCCCGGCGATCAGCCCCGCCAGGAACAGGTTGCCCGCGAGAGAGGCGGCCAGGGCGATCTTGAGCGTGCGCTCTCTCACAGCCCCCCATCCACGTTCAGCACCGCCTCGTCATAGGGCCCAGCCTCGGCCAGCAAGGTGTCGGCCGACGTCTCGAGACCCGAGCCCGACAGCACCACTCCGAACAGCACTCCGGCCAAGCCCGCCGCCGCCAAGCCCGCACCCGGCGCCCAGGCCCGCATCCAGCGTCCTGCGACGCTGTTCCAGGTCGGAGGCCTGGGCGCGGCCGCCAGCACCCGCGCTCGAAGCACGGGGCTTGGCTGCGGGGCCCGATATGCGTCCAGCAACTGATCCAATCGTTCGGCGTCCATCGCTCAGACCTCCGCCACTTCGTTTTTCATGTCCGCCAAGGCGCCCCGCAGGCTGCGGCGCCCGCGCGAGAGCAGGCTTTCCAAAGCCTCCACGCTCACGCCCATGACCTCCGCCGCTTCGATGTTGCCCAGCTCCTGGTAGTGACACAGCACCAGCGCGTCCCGCTGCCGCTCCGGCAAGGCCTGCAATGCGGCGGCCACGCGCCGGCCCACATCGGCGGCGCGAAGTCCGCGATCGGGCCCGAAGCCGGGATCGACCCGCTCCGGCAGGTCAGCCATCGGCTGCTCGCGCCGCCGCCGCAGTCGGTCATAGCAGAGGTTCAGCGCCACCCTGTGCAGCCAGGTGTCGAACCGGGCCTTGCCCGGCCTCCAGCCGGGCGCATGGCGCCAGACCTTCAGCATGGCCTCCTGCGCCACGTCCTCCGCCTCGGCCGGATCGCCAAGGGTGCGGTAGGCGAGCGCCAGCACACGCGGCAGTTTCCGCGCCACCAGCGCCTGGGCTGCAGCCGGGTCGCCCCGGCCGGCCCTTTGCACCAGTTCGCAGTCCGGATCCTCGACCGCCTGCAACCGCCCCCTCTCGCCCGCGCTTCCCAAGGCGGCGGCCGCGAGCATGACCGATGCCGTAGGCGCCGTCATGCCCGCAGTCCTCGCCTGCCGCTCAGGCCTGGCCGCGCCGGCTCTGGCGGTGCGCGCGGCGCTCGTCGCGTGTGACGTAGCCATCACGGTTCAGGTCGAGCCGTGCGAACCGCGCCCGGATATGGTTATCGGCCTCAGCGCGGGAAATGGCCCCGTCGCTGTCCGCGTCGGCGCGGAGCGGCTGTCTCCCCGCAGGCTTCGGCCCGCGCTGGCCACGCAATGCGACCTGACCAGCCCGCAGTTCCCCAGCCGTCAGCCGTCCGTCCCTGTTCGCGTCGAACTGGGCGAAGCGCGCCGCCATTCGCCCCGGCGCTTCAGCCTGGGTCAGCGCACCGTCACGATCGCGGTCGCGTCGCGCGAAGGCGGCGGCCTGGCGTTGCACGCGTTGGCTTTGGCGCGCCGCGCGGAGCGCCTGACCTCCCGCCTGGCGCTCCTGGCGAGTGAGTCGCCCGTCGCGGTTGACGTCCAGCCGGGCGAACCGCTCGGCTTGGGCGGCCTGCATCTCGACCAGCGAGATGCGCCGGTCACCGTCTTGGTCCGTTCGATCAGCCGGCCGGGCCTCCCCGGCCGCGGCGGCGGCAGCCAGCCCCAAGGTCGCGATGGCCGCCAGCAAGGTCGTCTTCAACATGGGTGGTCCTCCGAAGTCGAAACCTGGTTCCTTGCCCCTTGAACGGCTCAGTCGGCCGACTCCGTCGCCTCGGCGACCTCAAGCCAGACGCGCCGGACCGCGAACTGCACGCGCCGGAGCCTGGCGTCCAGAGCTCGCGCGCCACGCACGCCCGCCGTCCGGGCCAGCTTGCGCCGGAACGGATCCGGCTCCCCCAGGGGGTCCGCCCCCTCCTCCAGCGCCGCTGCAAGAAGTTGCGCCAGGTTCGACTGCAACCGCCAGCCCGCAAGCAGAGGCGTCGCATGCCGAGCTGCGAGCCGGCCGGAGGCGGCCAGGTCTTCGAGAGCGTCCGCAACCCCTTGCCGCAACGGTCCGCCTCCGGCCGCGTGCGCCAGCTGGAGCAGTTGCGCCGCGAACTCCACGTCCAGGAGACCGCCCGGCGCAGCCTTCAGGTCCCACACGCCGTTGGGCGGCTTCTCCCTCTCCAGCAGAGCCCGCATGGCCCGGGCGTCCTGCACCATGCCGCCCCGCTCAGCTGGACGGCGCAGCAGGGCCTCACGCGCGTGCTCCACCTGTTCGGCGAACCCCGGGGCGCTGGCCCAGAGCACCCGGCTCCGCGTCAACGCCATACGCTCCCACGTCTCGGCCTCTCGGGCGTAGTAGCTCTGGAACACCGGCAGGCTGACCGCAAGGGGACCGTCCGTTCCGGCGGGCCGCAGCCGCATGTCCACCGAATAAAGGCCACCGTCCGCCGTCGGCGCCGATAAGGCCGCGATCAATTGCTGCGCGAACCGTCCATAGACCGTCTCCGCCCGCCAACCCTTTTCCGCCGAGGCGGCCCCCGCCTCCGCCGCGTACACGATCAAGAGATCCAGGTCCGAGCGCGCCGTCATCTCTCGCGAGCCCGCCTTGCCCAGGGCCAGCACCGCGACCGCGCCTGGGAAGCCCCCCCCGCGCCGTTCCACCTCGGCCAGGGCGCGCGGCGCGAGCGCCTGGAGACAGACCTCCGCCAGATCGGTATAGGCCAGCCCGGCCTCGTTTCCGTTTGCAGCCCCTGTCAGGATCTGCAGCCCGATACGGAAGCGCTGCTCCCGTGCGATCCGACGGACCGCCCCCATGGCCGCCTCCAACCCGAGGCCCTCCCCCACGCCGGCGCGCACGGCCTGGCCGGCTCCGGACATTCCGATCGGCTCGCGGAAGCGGGCGTCCAGCAGGGCGTCCAGCGCGCCCGGGTGCCTGGACAAGGTCCGGGCCAGGTCCGGCGCGAACGCCAGCACCTCCACCAGCTGCTCCAGCACCGCCGGCTCGGCCAGCAGCATCGATTGCACCGGAGCGCCCGCGCTGAGCCCCGAGAAGAAGCTTGAGAACCGGCTGAAGGCCGCGTCGGGCGCCCCGGTCCGCCGCGCCGCCTCGAGCAGCCGGGGCGCCAGACGGGTGAACAGCTCCCGCCCGCGGGCCGTGGATGTGGCCCGGATACGACCATGGTGCCAGTGGCGGATGGTGGCGGACACCTGCGCCGCCTGCGTGAACCCCATCCGCTCCAGGGTGCGCATCGTCTCCGGATCGTCCTCCACGCCCGTGAACACCAGGCTGCCGAACCGCGAGCTCAACGGCTCCTCGCCGGCGAACAATCCGGCGTACAAGCGGTCCACCCCCCGCAGGGTCCGGCGCACCTCCGCATCGAACCGGCGAAGGTCGCCGAACCCCGACAGGGCCGCGATCCGCCGCCGCCCCGCGTCCTCGGCCGGCAGCCGGTGGGTCTGCTCGTCGCCCACCATCTGCACCCGATGTTCCCACGCCCGGAGCCGGCCATAGGCGGCGGTGAGTTCCTCCGCCGTGCCGGCGTCCACATGCCCGGCGTCGCGCAGAGCCTCGAGCGCCTCCACCGTGCGCCTCGACCGGAGCGCGGGATTGCGTCCCCCCAGGATCAACTGCTGGGTTTGAACGAAGAACTCGATCTCCCGAATGCCGCCCCGCCCCAGTTTGAGGTCCGCCCCCGCGGGCTTGATCCCCGCTTCCGCCTGCCCGGCCAGGATCTGCCGCTTGATGGCGTGCACGTCGGCGATGGCGCCGTAATCCAGACTGCGCCGCCAAACAAAGGGCGTCAGCTCGCGCAGGAAGGCCGCCCCGGCCCTCTGGTCGCCAGCGGCCACCCGGGCCTTGATGAAGGCCGCCCGCTCCCAGTTCTGGCCGGCGGTCTCATAGTAGGTGAGCGCCGCCCCCACGGGCACGGCCGGCGGCGTGGCGGCCGGGTCCGGCCGGAGCCTGAGGTCGGTACGAAAGACATAGCCATCGGCCGTGCGTTCGCTCAGCAAGGCGGACGTCGCCTGCGCCAGCCGGATGGCCAGGGCCGCCGGGTCATCCACGGCGGGCAGCTGCTCCGGCTCGAAAAAGAAGGAAATGTCGATGTCGCTTGAGTAGTTCAGCTCGCCCGCGCCGTGTTTGCCCATGGCCAGCACGAACAAACCGGGGGCCGGCCCGGCCCCGTTCGCCTCGCACGCGGGCATGCGGCCGCGCGCCACCTCCAGCCTGACCGCCTCGGCCAAGGCCGCCCCCAGCACCGCGTCGGCGAAACGGGTCATGGCGCCGGTGGCGCCCACCCAGTCCCACGCGCCGCCCAGGTCGGCCAGGGCGATGGCCAGATGGGCGTCGGCCTTGAGCCGGCGCAGCGCCGTTCCCGTCTCCTCTCCTGCCACGGCCCGCGCGGCCGCGACGATCTCCGCCGAGCGCGCTTCCGGCGATAACTCCAGCGTTCGGACCAAACCTTCGGGCCGTTGCTGCATCAATCGGGCGAGGTATGGGGCCGCCGCCGCAACCGGGGCCAGCGCAGGCCAGGCCGCAGCCAGCACCTCCGAAGGCGGCAGAGCCTCCCGGATCCGGGAGGCGGCCTCCCCATCCACCACGGGCCCGCATGGCCGCAAGCTGCTCGCCAGCGCAACCCCGCTCACCTCAGCTCCCAGCCAGCACGAGCGCGGTCCGCAGCCCCGGCCCGAAGCCGTTCGCCTCACCTGGGCCCTCCGTGATCTCCAACCGTCCTCCGTGCGCCTCCGCCACCGCGGCCACGAGCGACAGCCCCAACCCCACGCCCGGCTCGCTCCGGCTGTTCTCCAGCCTCACGAATCGCTGCGCGATCCGCGCCCGGTCGGCTTCGGGCACCCCCGGTCCGGTGTCGGTGACCGAGAACTCCACCTCGCCGGACGAGCGTCGACGCGCCCGCACCCTCACCGCGCCGCCCGGGGGCGTGTATTTAACCGCGTTGTCGATCAGATTGGCCAAGGCCTGGGCCACGAAGGCCTTGTTGCCGGTCGCCACCAGGTCCGGGTCCAACTCGGCCAGGAACTCCACGCCCTTGTCCTCGCAGACCGGCTCGTAGAGTTCGGCCACGCCCGCGGCAAGCTCGCCTGCGTCGAAGGGCGCAGGATCGGGCGCCTGCCCCGCCGCCTGCAGTCGAGAAATCGCCAGGACGGCCCCGAAGGTCTTCAACAAGTCGTCCGCATCCTGCAGCGCTTGTTCCAGCGCCGCCTGCGGATGACCCCGTCCGGCCTCCACCTCCAGGAGCGCCACTTCAAGCCGCGAGCGCAGCCGGGTCAAGGGCGTCCGCAGGTCGTGGGCGATCGCGTCGCCCGCGTGGCGCACGCCGCCCATCAGCTTCTCGATGCGGTCCAGCATGTCGTTCATGCCGCCCGCGAGCTCGTCGTATTCGTCCCCCGTTCCACGCAAGGGCGCGCGCGCCTGCAGGTCGCCGGCCCGCACGGCGGACACCGCCCCGCTCAGCCCGGCCATGTAGTTGCTGGCGCGCCGGCTGATCAGCACGCCTCCGGCCAGTCCCAGCAAAAGCACCAGCGCGCCCGCGCCCCAGGACGCCCGTGCGACCCGGAGCACATAGCCCCGTTGGTCCTCCACATCGACGCCCACGAACAAAAGCTCGCCGGACGGGAGCCGGACTTGTCGGCCGACCGATTCGCGCCCGCTGAGGCTGAACGACACCCAGTCGTCCACACCCGTGGCCGGCTCGGCGGGGGTCGTCTCCAGCGTGCCGCTGATCTTGCGCCCATCCGGCCGCATCAAGAGGCCCACATAGAGGGGATCGGTGATGGAGCGTTCGATCACCAACTGGTTCACGGCGTTCACGCCGCCGCGCACATAGGCGCGGTTCACCGTTTGCACCTCGCGGTTGATCTCGGCCCGCGCGCGCCGGTTCACCTCGCCCGCGGTGGCCAGGTAGATGTAGATCAGGAAAGCCCCTGCCCCGGCCGCGAACAGCGCCAGGAACAACAGGGTCATCCGGAACGGCGTGGTTCGAAAAAGGGCGGGCGCACGCATCAACGGCTAAGCTCGCCCGGCGTCGCTCAAGGAACAACCCCCACATCGGGGGGAGGCGTCAGGCCTCCAGCCGATAACCCGCCCCACGCACGGTTTGCAGCATGGGCTTGGCGAATCCCTTGTCGATCTTGGAGCGCAGCCGCGAGATGTGCACATCGATGACATTGGTCTGCGGGTCGAAGTGGTACTCCCAGACCTTCTCGAGCAGCATGGTTCGCGTCACCGACTGGCCGGCGTGACGCATCAGGAATTCGAGCAGCTGGAATTCGCGCGGCTGCAGGTCGATGTCCTTGCCGGCGCGGTGGACGGTACGGCCGATCAGGTCCATCTCCAGCTCGCCCACGCGGAGCTGGGTCTGCACCGACCCGGTCTCGCGGCGGCGCGCCAGGGCCTCGACCCGCGCCACCAGCTCAGCCAGGGCGTAGGGCTTCACAAGATAGTCGTCGCCGCCCGCTTTCAGCCCAGCGACCCGGTCCTCGATCTCACCCAAGGCCGAGAGGAACAGCACGGGGGTGTTGTCGCCGTCGCGCCGCAGCTCCTCCACCATGGTCACGCCGTCCATGCGCGGCATCATGCGGTCAACCACCAGCACGTCGAAGCCGCCCTTCTGCGCGGCCCGCAAGCCCGCGGCCCCGTCCGGCGCGGTGACGCACTGGTGCCCGGCCTCGCCTAGTCCGCGGCACATGGTTGCCGAGGCCTCCTCGTCGTCCTCGACGATCAGCAACCGCACCCGGTCAGCCGTTCGCGCTGCGCGGCTGCAGCCGGATGGGTACGGGCACGGTGTTCCCGTTGCGGCTGATCCAGGCCAGCACCGACGGCCGGTTCAGCCGCCGCGCAGCCTCCACGGCCGCCTGGACCTCGGCTACGGAGCGGACCGGCCGGTCGTTGATGCGCGTGACGATGTCCCCGCGTTGGACGCCCCGCTCGGCGGCGTCGGAGTTGCTCTCCACCCGCTCCACCCGGAGCCCCGGCGTCCCGGCGGGCGCCGGGCTGAGGTTCATGCCCAGCACCGGCGGACCCTGCACCTGGGCGGGAGCGCCGGGCGCGCCGCGCGCTCCCGCTGCATCGTTGTCGAGGTTGGCCAGCTCCTGACGCGAGGGGCGCGTACCGGAAACCACGTTCAGCGTTCGCCGGCCGTCCCCGCGCGCCACCTCCAGACGGATGTTCTGGCCCGTTCGGGTCCCGGCCACCGCGCGCGTCAGGTCGTTTGCATCGCCCACGGCCCGGCCGTTGACGCTGAGCACGATATCGCCCGATTGCAGCCCGGCGCGCGCCGCGGGGCCGTTCGGCACCACTTCGTTGATGAAGGCGCCCCGCGCCTCCCGGAGGCCCTGACTTTCGGCGATGTCCCGGTCGACGTCGCCCACCGTGGCGCCGAGGTAGCCGCGGGTGATCCGCCCGCCGCTGATCAGCTGCCGGGCCACCTGGTCGGCCGTGTCGGACGGAATAGCGAAGCCCACGCCCGCCGAGGAGCCGGAGGTGGAGTAGATCGCCGTGTTCACCCCGATCACCCGGCCGTTGAGGTCGAAGGTCGGCCCGCCCGAATTGCCCCGATTGATGGGCGCGTCGATCTGCAGGTAGTCGACGAAGGCCTCGCCGGGCAGGTCGCGGCCCTTGGCCGAGACGATGCCCGCCGTGGCCGTGCCGTTCAGCTGGAACGGGTTGCCGATGGCCACCACCCAATCGCCCACGCGCGGCTGAGCGCCGGTGGCGAACTGCACGAAGGGGAAGTTGCGTCCCTCCACCTTCAGCACGGCCAGATCGGTGTCCTCGTCGCGTCCGACGACCCGCGCCTTGAGTTCGCGCTCGTCGGACAGGTGGACGGTGATCTCGCGGGCGTTCTCCACCACGTGGTTGTTGGTCACGATGTAGCCGTCGGCCGAGATGAAGAAGCCCGAGCCCGAGGCCTGGGTCCGCTGGGTTTCGGCTTCTTCGCTTTCCTCGCCGGGTTCAGCCTGGCCGCGGTTGCTCCCCCCCTGTCCCCCCCGCGGGGTGAGGCCGAAGAACTCCTCGAAGCCGGGCGGGAGACCGCGTCCGCCCGCCGCCGAGCGCGGCGCCTGTCCGGTGACCTCCAGCGACACCACGGCGGGCGAGACCCGCTCGATGATATCGGCGAAGGACAGGGGCGCTCCGGTGGGCGGGCGCACCAGCGAAGGCGTCAGGTTCTGGGTGCGGATCAGCTCCGGCTGCTCCACCCCGAACGCATCGCGGGGCCGGTCGTTGGCGGCGTTGAAGCCGGCCGTGGCGCCCGCGGCGGCCGCCCCGGTCAGGAGCACGCCGACGGCGGCGCCGGTGAGAAAGCCCTTGGACTTGACGAGCATGTCGATTTCCCGGTTCCAGCCCGATGAGGCCGGATGATTGTGAACAAACCTAGGCGCCCCCGGCCTTGGGGACAATGAGCCTCAAGTTACGTTTCGGTTAAACGGTTCCGTCTCGTTCAAGGTGCGGAGCCGCTCCGCCTCTTCCGCATTCAACGGAGCCACGGGCGCCACCCCTCGCTCGCGCCCGACCACCAGAGCCAGCCCGCCCAGCACCACAAGGAACGGAGTCAGCCAGAGCGCCGCATTTCCTGGTGAAAACGCCGGCCGGAACATCACGAACTCGCCGTAGCGGGCAACAAGAAAGGCGCGGACTTCCCCGTCGCTCCGCCCAGCCGCGACCTGTTCGCGCACCACCCGCCGAAGGTCCTCCGCGATCTCCGCCTGGGAGCTGTCGATGCTCTCGTTCTGGCAGACTACGCACCGGATCTCCTTGAACAAGGCTCGCGCCCGCGCCTCTTGGGCCGGGGCCGAGGCCGGTGCCTCGGCCGGGGCCGGAGTCGGGGCGGGGCTCGGGGCCGGAGCCGCCGCCAGGCAGGAAGCAGCCGCGAGCAAGGCCAGCGCGACTCCTCTCCCGCCCCGCGCCCCCAGCTTGAAGCCCGGGCTCATCTCGGCGGCCGACGCACCGTCACCGCAAGAAACCGGACAGAGGGCGCTCATTCCGCCGGCTCCAGCACGGGCGCCCGCCGCGGGGCGGGAACGGCCAGCCGCAGGCGCCGATCGGACAAGGAAACCAGCCCTCCCAGGGCGATCAGCAGTGGACCCACAAAAATCAGCTTGGCGAAAGGGTTGTGATAGGCCCGCAGCAGCCACCCTGCAGGCCGCCCGTCCGGACCCGGCCGCCGCTCGCCCAGGACCAGGTACAAATCTCCGGGCCCCGAGCCGCACAGCGCCACCTCCGAGGTCGTCTGCCGCGAGACCGGATACAGGCGCCGCTCCGGATGGGCGGTGCACACCTCCCGCCCGTTGCGGGAGGCTCGAACCTCCGCCCGTTCCGCCAGATAGTTCGGTCCCTCCGTCCCGCTCACCCGTTCGAGCGCCAGCTCATAGCCCCCCAGCTTCAGCACGCCCCCGGGCGCCAGGACCCCCACCGCTTCCTGTTTTCCAGCCGCCTCCAGACAGGCGCCAAGCACGAACACGCCCAGGCCCAGGTGGGCCAAGGTCGTGCCCCAGGCTCCCGTGGGCAGCCCCGCCGTGCGGCGGCGCACCTCGGCCCACGGCGCCCGGAACAGCCGCACCCGCTCCACCGCCTCCAACACCGTGCCGGCGACCAGCCAGACCCCCAGCGCTGCGCCGGCCGCCCCCAGGGCCCGCCCCGGGGTCACCGTCGCGGCGGCCAGCAGGCCCGCGCCCACCGCCAGCGCCGCCGCCAACCACAACCGCTGCAGGGCCCCCAGCGCGTCCGCCCGCTTCCAGGCCAGCAGCGGCCCAAGCGGCAGGATCAGCATCGCCGCCGCCATGATCGGTGCAAAGGTCAGATTGAAATAGGGCGGCCCCACCGAGATCGGCCGCCCCGTCGCCGCCTCCGCCATCAGCGGATACAGCGTCCCCAGCACCACCGCCGCCGTCGCCGCCGAAACGAGGAGGTTGTTGAGCACGATGGAGCCCTCCCGGCTCACCGGCGCGAAGACCCCGCCCGGCGCCAGCGTCCGGGCCCTCCAGGCGAACAGGATGAACCCCGCCCCGGCCGCCAGCGCGAGGATGGCCAGTAGCAAGGCGCCCCGCGCCGGGTCGACCGCGAAGGCATGCACGGAGGTCAGCACCCCCGAGCGCACGAGGAAGGCTCCAAGCATGGCGAAGCTGAACGCGCAGAGCGCCAGGAACACCGTCCAGCCCGCCAGCGCGCCCCGCTTCTCGGTCACCACCGCCGAGTGGAGCAGCGCGGCCCCCGCCATCCACGGCAGCAGGCTGGCGTTCTCCACCGGGTCCCAGAACCACCAACCCCCCCAGCCCAGTTCGTAATAGGCCCAGAACGCCCCCAGGGTGATGCCTACCGTGAGCAGGCTGAAGGACCACAAGGTCCAGGGCCGCACCCATCGCGCCCACGCCGCGTCCACTCGCCCCTGGATCAGCGCGGCTACGGCGAAGCTGAAGACCACGGAGAATCCGACATAGCCCGCGTAGAGAAACGGCGGATGCGCCGCCAGCGCGGGATCCTGCAGCACCGGATTGAGCCCGCGGCCCTCCACCGGCGCCACCGCCAGCCGGGCGAGCGGGTTGGACGTCGCCACCGTGAACAGCAGGAACAGCGACCCCAGCGCACCCTGCACAGCCACCACCAGCGTGCGCAGCGCCTCGGGCAGGCATCGGCCATAGACCGCCACCGCGGCGCCGTAGCCGGTCAGCATCAGGCACCACAGCAGCATGGAGCCTTCGTGGTTTCCCCAGGTCCCGGCCACCCGGTAAAGCAGGGGCTTCTCCGTATGGGAGTTGGCCGCAACCGCCGCCACCGAGAAGTCGGAGGCGAGAAACGCCCAAACCAGCGCCGCCGCAGCCCCGGCGGTTGCGGCGAAGGCGCCCAGCGCCGCGCCCCGTCCCGCGCCCTGCAAAGCCGCGCCGCCCCGCCATCCCCAGCCGGCCGCCACCACCTGCACGATCGAAAGGGCCAGCGCCAGGGCCAGGCAGAAGGCGCCCAGTTCGATGATCAACGTCCGCCCTCGACCAAGGTCGTGGTGGCCACCGGCCGCGCCGCCGCCTCCAGCCCGCGCTTCAGCTCCGGCGGCATGTAGTTCTCGTCGTGCTTGGCCAGCACCTGCTGCGCCGCGAACACGCCGTCCGCGCCCAACCGCCCCTGGGCCACCACCCCCTGCCCTTCCCGGAACAGATCGGGCAGGTCCCCACGGTAGCGAACCGGCAGGCTGGCGCTTCCGTCCTCCACCGTGAAGCTCACCGCGCCCGCGTCCTCATGTCGGACGCTGCCGGCGCGCACCATGCCGCCCACGCGCACGACCCGCTCGGGCGAGATCGCCGCCGCGGCCGCTTGGGACGGCGTGTAAAAATAAGACACCCCCTCGCGCAGGCCCCAGAGCGCGAGCCCCACCGCGCCCGCCAGCACGGGCGCGATCACGGCGATCGCCAGCAGGCGACCGCGCGCCTTGCGGGAACGGGGCAACAACGACATGGCGCTCAGATAGTCGGCTTAACGCCCGCCGCGAAGCGCCCCGGTGGGCGATCGACCTCGGCTGCGCCCTTCCGCCGCCGCCGTCTCCAGTTCGGCGATCACTTCCGGTCGTCCGCTGAACAGGCGCCGTGCTTCGGCCAGCGCCGCCGCCTGCTCCGCTTCGCGCCCCAGCACGCCATAAGCACGCACCAGCCGCGCCCACCCTTGCGGATCCAAGGGCTCCGCGCGCAACCGTGCGGCCAGACCGGCCACCATGTTGGAGATGGCGGCGTCCACCTCCGGCGCGGTCGGCGCGTCAACCGCCGCCAGCTCCGATTGCAGCGCGGCCCGACGCGGGTCGGCAGGCGCCAGATCGGCGGTCAGCGCGCGCCAAACGGCCTGCCCCCCGGCCCGGTCCCCCTCCGCGAAGGCCGCCCGTCCCAGCCAATACCGCGCGTCCGGATCGCCCGGCGCCAATTGCAAGGCGCGGCGCAGCACGGTTCGCGCCTCGTCCACCGCCGGGGTCTCCAGCCCCAGCAGCGCCTCCCCCAGCGTGGTCCACCGCTCGGCGCGGCCGGGCTCCAGCCGTGCGGCGGCCTCAGCCGCCCGAACGGCGCCGAAGCCGTCGCCCGCCGCGGCTCGCGCCCGCGCCAGTTGTCCGAAAGCCTCCGGATCGTTCGGCCGCTCCCGCACAATGCGTCCCAGGACGGCGGCGGCCTGATCGGGCCCCAAGCTCTCCGGCGAGGACCGCCATTCCGAAAGCCGGCCCGCATAGCCCTGGTCCGGCGCGCCGGGCGCCCCGACCGCCAGATAGATGCCGGCCGCCAGCACGGGGGCCGCCATACAGAGAGCCGGGGCCGCCCAGGGGGGCGCGCGTCCCCCGGTCGCCTCCGCGGTCTCCGCCGCCCGCAGCAGCCGCCGCCCAGCCTCCGCCCGCGCCGCCTCGCGTTCCGTGTCGGCCAACAGCCCGCGCCGGGCGAGCGCGTCGATCTCGCCCAGGAGCCGCCGGTGCGTGTCCACGGTCGGATCGGCCGCCGGTCCACCGGCGCGCGCCCGCTGAGCCGCAAACAGCAGCCCGACGGCCGCTCCCGCCGACAACAGCGCCGCCGCCAGGCCGAACGCGATCACCATGCCTGTCTCACGCGCGCCATGTAGGCGGCCAGCGCCGGCGTGTCAGGTTCCCGCACCCTTCATGGGGCGGGATTGCGCGGGAGGAGGACAGCCGGGCGGCGGAGGAGGTCCTCGCCAAGCCTCCCTCGGCTCCGCCGAACTTCCAGCTCTGGGAGAGGCACGCCAAGAGGAGATTCCAGGCCCAGGCGCCGGGTCCGCCTAGCGTCCGTACTCCCCGCCCAAGGCCAGCATGGCCGCGCGCTGAGGCACCGAAAAGCCGTCCAGCGGCTCCGTCTCGCCCTCTCGGATCGCCTGCAGCAGGGCCGGGGTCAGCGCCGAACTGAGCGACCAGTTCCAATAGCGCAACACGGTCTGGGCCCGGTCCACCGCCATGCTGTCATAGGTGATCATGACCCGCTCCAGCGGCGGCAGAAGAGCGCCCGAGGAGTCTGTCTCCGGCCGCCGCAATCCCCGCCAGATCGCCCGCACGGCGGCCTTGGGCAGCCCCGCCGCCTTGCACAGAATGGCGATCGGCTCGCCGCCTTCGTCGGCCAGGATCTTGGCCCCGGTCATGGGCTTGATCCCGGACAAATAGCTGATCTCCTCGGCGATCTCGCGCGTCAATCCGCTCTGCGCCTGCCGCACGGCGTCCTCCAGGCTCCCGAACGGGCTCTTGTCGATGGCCGCCCGGTTCCGCTGCCGCCGCTCAATGAACTGCAGCGCCTTGCGCGAACTGGCGTCCTGCCAGCCTTCAGCCGCGGCGATCGGGAACACGTCGCCCGCCATGTCCTGCAGCACCTCACGGCTCACCGCGAATCTTTGGAGGATGGTGCGCCGCGCCTCGGCGTCCGCCCACCAGAACATCACATAGGCCTGGCTGGGCCGAAGCTCGCGCCGCCGCAGCACCCAGGGGATCAGCGAGAGCTCGTCCCGCGAAGCGGCCACGATCACGTCCATTGTAGGCTGCGACAGTCGAGCAGTCTCGTTCCGGAGCAGGGTCTGGATCACCGCGGGCTCGGCGCGCTCCAGCAGGGCCTCACCCACGATCTCGGCCAGGTCGCGTCGGCGCGCCACCAGCTTGCGGTGCTCGGTGGCCGCGTTCATCACCACCATCACCAAGTCTGCGTCCGTGAGCGCATGGCTGTCCTCGAGCAGCGGCTGGGCCACCTCCGCCTCGTCCAGCAAGAGCCGGCGAAGCAGATTGTTGGGGGCGTCCGCCAACTGGCACATCCGCCGCGCGGTGCGCGTGCGCTCGGCGACCGAGGCGTCGTTGAGCATCTCCACCAGCAGGTCGGCGGTCATGGCCCGCTCAAAGGTGTTCACCCGCGAAGACGGCAGGCACACGACGTCCGTAAGCCGTTTCAGCAGGGTGGTGCGCGAACGCGGGGCGGGCGCCTCGGGCGTGTCCCGCGAAAGGTCGGAATAGCTCAACGCAGCTTCGGCCATGGCCTGCCGACCCTGCGGCCAGGATGGTTAAGGCCGGGTGTGCTTTCCCGCCGCTTGCCGCGGCCAGTCGCGGGCTCTAGCCAAGGTCCATGCGCCAAATCCTGCTCGCCGAATTGCCCGAACTCGTCGGCCAGGAATTGGGCGTCTCGGACTGGGTCACGGTTGACCAGGAGCGGGTGGACCGCTTCGCCCAGGCCACGGGGGATCACCAATGGATTCACGTCGATGTTGAGCGCGCGACCGCCGAACTCGGCGGGACCATCGCCCACGGCTACCTGACCCTGTCGCTCATCCCCATGCTGTCGCAGAGCATGATCGCCTTCGTGGGCGTGATCCGGGGCATCAACTACGGGTGCAACAAGGTCCGCTTCACCAATGTCGTCCGTGTGCCGACTCGGGTTCGGCTGCGCCAGTCGGTGCTGGCCTGCGACAAGCGCGCCGGGGGCCTCCAGCTCGTCACCGAGTGCACGATCGAGATCGAAGGAGAGACCCGCCCGGCCTGCGTCGCCGAGACGGTGGCGATCCTCTACGGAGAGCGCCCCGCCCGGGGAGCTGACCCGCCGCCGTCACCTCGGTCGTTACGCGGCTAGCAGAGGCTTGGACTTTCCGGTGCGGAGCCCTAAGCCCCGCGCCCATGTCCGACCCCGCCGTCCAGATCACCGCGCGTGGCCCGCGCGCCCAGGCCGAAGCCGCCGCGGCCCTGCTCGACGCCGACCCGCAGCTGGAAGGCGCCACCTATTCCATCCTGGAGGAGGACGAGGACGCGGACGTTTGGCGCATCGACGCCTATCCCACCTCGACGCAAGAGGCCGATGGCATCCGCACCGCCCTCGCCCGCTTCCCCCTTTCCGTCGCCACCGAAGAGCTCGCGGACGCCGACTGGCTGGCCATGGCGCTCTCCGGTCTGCCTCCGGTGCGGGCCGGCCGCTTCTTTATCTACGGCGCGCACGACCGTGGCCGGACGCCGGAAGACACCGTCAACCTGCGCATCGAGGCCGGCGCCGCCTTCGGTACCGGCCACCACGGCACCACCACCGGCTGTCTCGAAGCCTATGACCGCCTGCTCTCGGAAGGCGCGACCTTCGCCAAGGTTCTGGACGTGGGCTGCGGCACGGGCGTGCTCGCCATCGCGGCCGCCCGCACAGGTTCGCCCACGGCGCTCGGCACCGACATCGACCCCGTGTCCGTCCGCATCGCCAACGAGAACGCCGCCCTCAACGACGCGGGCGCCCGTTTCATCCACGCCGCCGGCCTCGAGGATCCGGCGGTCGCGGACGAAGCTCCTTTCGACCTCGCCTTCGCCAACATCCTGGCCCAGCCTCTGATCGAGCTCGCCGCCGACATCCACGCCGCCCTGCGCCCTGGTGGAACCACCATACTGTCGGGCCTGCTCCGGACTCAGGAAGAGGCCGTGCGCACCGCCTACGAAGCCGCCGGCTTCACCCCCGCGAACGTTCTGCATAAGGACGCCTGGGCCACCCTGGTGCTCACCCGGAGGTAGGCTCCGGCCGGGCCGCCCATACCAGCGTCTCCACGGCGCCCCCACCACCCGCGATCGGGCTCTCCGCCTGGCCCCGCACCGCCCAGCCCTGAGTCTCCAGCCAGCTCTGGACGTCCGCCACCGCCTCAGCGCGGGCGAGCGGGTCGCGCACCAGCCCGCCCTTGCCCACCCGCTCCGGCCCCACTTCGAACTGCGGTTTGACCAGGGCCACCAGTTCCGCCCCGGGCGCGCTCAACCCCAAGGCCGCCCCCAGCACCTTTCCGAGGCCGATGAAGCTGGCGTCGCAGACCACCAGCCTCACCGCCTCCGGGACGAGCACCCTGTCCAGCCGCCTGGCGTCCACGCCCTCCAGCGGCACAACGCGCGGGTCCGTCGCCAGCCGCGGGTGCAGCTGCCCGCGACCGACGTCCACTGCATAGACCCGCGCCGCGCCCCGGCTCAGCAGCACTTGGGTGAACCCGCCGGTCGAGGCGCCCACGTCGAGGCACACGCGTCGCTCCACCGCGATCGGCCAGAGCTCCAGCGCATGGACCAGCTTCAGCGCCCCGCGGCCGACCCAGGGGTGGGCCGGCTCCGCCGCGATGACCGCGTCGGGCGCCACCGTCGCTCCGGGCTTGCGCGCCACCGTTCCGTCCACGGTCACCCGCCCCGCCGCGATGGCCGCAGCAGCCTTGGCGCGACTCTCGAACAGCCCCACACGCGTGAGGCGGATGTCCAGCCGCTCCCCGCCCGGCATGCCTAGGGCCGCCGCCGCTCGAACAGCACGGTCGGATGCCCTTTGAAGACGGTCTCCTGGAAAGGGCGGTAGCCGTGGCGCTCGGCCAGTCGCAGGGACGGACCGTTCTCAGGGTGGATCAGGCACACGGTCCGAGGCCACCTTTCGTCCGCCCAGGCCAGGGCGGCCGCCACAGCCTCTCCGGCCAGGCCTCGTCCCTGCATCTCCGGGGCGATCGCCCAGCCCATTTCGGGCGCTCCCGAAAAGGCCGCCCCCAGGCCGCGCCGGCCGTCGCCGAAGCCCACCTCCCCCACAAAGCGCCCTCCGCTTCGCTCACGGACCACCCAGAAGCCATATCCCAGCAGCGACCAGAATCCGGCGTAGCGCATCAATCGATTCCAGACCTCGTCCTCGGCCGGAACGACCCCGCCCACGAAGCGGGTGGTGAGAGGGCTGGACCACAGCGCCAGGCTGTCCCCGAAGTCTTCCAGCCTGTGAGGCCGCATGGCCAGCCGCGCCGTGCACAGCACCGGCCCCGTGTCCGCCTCCGTCCCGTCCATCGCACCCTCCCGGCCCGCGCCGCCAGCGTCCGGGACGCGTGACCGCACTCGCGCTACGCTCCCCTGCGTCGGCCTTGCAAGTTCGCCCGCCCCGCCGCTACCACGCCACACAACCGACCAACTCTGCCGCAAGCATAACAGCCCAGGTCCCCGCGACCGGGGCGGAGCGCACCATGCAGCCACCCCGTTCCAAGGATCAGCGGCCCGCCCCCGCCAATCCCTTCGCGCGGCCCTCCCCCTACGGCTCCCTCAAGTCCATGGAGCTCATGCCGGCGCCTTCGGCCGCGCCCGCCGAGCCGCGGGCTAGGCCTCAGTCCGCCCCCGCAGCGCCTCCGGCCGGGCCCAAGACCGACCAGTACCTCAGCGTTCCCGCCCGCCGCGAGCCGGCGCCCGCTCCGCGCCCCGTCTCCCAGCCCGCGCCCGCCGGCCTGATCAGCGTCCCCGCCCCCAAGGACCCCGTGGGCGGATTTCGCCCGCAGCCCGCGGCCGCGGCCCCCGCCCCGCCGCCGGCTGCGTCAGCCCCGATAGCACTGGTGGAGGCCGCCCCTGCGCCGATACCGACGCCCCGCCGCGGTCTGCCCATCACCGTGACGCCTGACCCGGCGCCCCCTCCCCCGGCGCCCGCAGCCCGCCCGCCCGAAGCCGTTGAAGCGGCCACGCCATTCAGCGTTCCGCGCGCGGCCCTGCGCTCCAAGGGTGGCAAGCGCGGTCCTGACCGCCTGGCGATCGGGGCCGTCCTGCTGGCCATTGTTGGGGTCGGCGCGGCCTGGCTGATCTCCCGTCCGTCCGAGCCGGAGCCCGCGCCCGCCGTAGCCGCCGCTCCCGCCGCTCCCGCCGCGCCTTCCGCCCGGCCCGCAACGAGCGAGGCGCCCACGACGCCGCCGACCCCTCCGCCCGTCGCGGTCGAAACGCCACCGGCGCCGGCGCCGGTCCTTGGCGCCGCTCAGCCTGCTCCCCTGTCGAGACAATCGCGCCCAGTGGAGGGCACCCGGAGAGTTCCGGTCCGGGCCGGCGCCCGCCCAGCCCGTGCGGCTCAGCCGGCGCAAGCGGCACGGGCGCCCACGCCCGCGCCTAGGCCCGCGCCCAGTGCCACAGCAGAGGCGCCGGCGCCTGCCCCCGCGCCTGTCCAGGTCCCGCCGCTGGTGCTGCCGCCGCCTCGCGCGGCCCAGCCCGCTCCGCCGCCCCCGCCCGTGATCCGGCCGCCGGCGGACCCTGACGCCCCGGTGACCACAGGCCCCGAGGGCTGAATAGCTCGGTTCGGGTCTCGGCACCCGGGACCCGACGCGCCCCGCGCCAGCTTCCTGTGTGGGGAACATCCGCGGCGGCAGGCCCGCTTGAAGGGGTTCAGGTCCTTCTCGACCGGCTCCGCCGACAACCACCCGCAAGCGGGAGAACGCAGGTCATCAACTGTCCAGGCTTTCCGTAAACCGCACGGGCGCCCCGGTTCCTTCCGCGACCACCTCGTCCTCGCGCATGACCACCCGGCCGCGGACCACCGTCATCACCGGCCAGCCCACCGCCTCGAAGCCGTCGAACGGCGTCCACCCCGCGCGGCTAGCCATGTCCTGATGCCGGATCGTCCGGCGCGCCTTGAGATCCACGATCGTCAGGTCCGCGTCGTAGCCCTCCGCCATCCGTCCTTTTCCCGCAATCCCGAACACGCGTTGGGCCCCGGCGCTGGTGAGGTCCACGAAACGCTCCAGCGACAGCCGCCCGGCCGCCACATGGGTCAGCATCACCGCAGCCAGTGTCTGCACGCCCGGCATCCCGGACGGCGACTGCGGATAGGGTCGCGCCTTTTCCTCTCGCGTGTGCGGCGCGTGGTCGGAGCCCAGCACGTCGAACACCTCCAGTCCCCGCCACAGTCCGTCACGGTGCGCCCCGTCCCGGATCGGCGGGTTCATCTGCGCGAACCCCCGGAGCCGCTTGTAGGCCTCCGGTCCCGCGAGGGTCAGATGCTGCGGCGTGACCTCGGCGGTGGCCACGTTCTTGGCCTGGCGCAACAGCTCGATCTCGTCGGCCGAGCTTACGTGCAGAACGTGAATGCGCTTGCCCAAGCCTCGGGCGAGCTTGAGCAAACGGCGCGTGCTTCGCACCGCGCTCTCGGAGTCCCGCACCTCAGGGTGGCTGGTCCAATCCCCAGCCCGCGCCAGCCCGCGCCGCTCGGCCAGCCGGTACTCGTCCTCCGAATGGAAGGTCGCCCGTCGGTTCACGGCGCGCAGCACCGCCTCGACCCCGTCGTCGTCCGGCACGAGCAAGGAGCCCGTCGAGGCCCCCATGAACACCTTGACCCCGCAGCAGCCCGGGAGCCGCTCCAGCTCGGCCAGTTCCCCGACGTTGTCGTGCGTCCCGCCCACGTAGAAGGCGTGGTCGCAGTGCATCCGCCCCCGCGCGCGCTCCAGCTTGTCGGCCAGGGTGGTCGCATCGGTGGTGTTGGGATCGGTGTTCGGCATCTCGAACACGGTTGTGACCCCGCCCAGCACCGCCGCGCGCGAGCCGGTCTCCAGATCCTCCTTCCAGTCCAGCCCCGGCTCGCGGAAATGGACCTGGGTGTCGACCAGGCCTGGCAGCACCGTCAGCCCCGCCGCCTCGACCACCTCGCCGGCCGAAGCCGTCCCCAGATCGCCGATGCGCACGACCCGTCCGTCCCGCACGCCCACGTCCGCCCTGCCCCGCCCCGCGTGGTTCACCACCTCGCCGCCGCGAACGAGGAGGTCGAAGGTCTCAGCCAATTGCGCTCTCCCGCTCGGACGAGGGCGAGTCGTCGCCTTCCTCCATCCCGTCGCTCAGGCTCCCCCTGCCTCCGTCTTGAAACGAAGAGTTCTGGGGTTCGGCCACGACCGGCGATCCGTCCGCTTCCGGTGTCTCCGCCAGGAGCTCCAGGACCGCCTTGTACACCCGCTCCACCGCGAGATCCGACATATGAATCAGGCTCTGGTTCAGCTGCGGATCGGCCTGCTTGTAGCTTTCGAAGTTCCGGGGGCCCCTCAGCGCCCGGGCATGCGGCCCCCAGGGCGCGTACCTGCGATCGTCCGACGGCCCGAACAGTCCCATGGTGGGAGTTCCGGCCGCCGCGGCCAGGTGCATCAAGCCGCTGTCGTTGCCGACAAAGATGCGGGCCCGCTTCAGCATGGCGTAGGCGATCAACAGGTCCACCTCGCCCGTGGCGTCGATCACCCGCTTGCGGCTCACCTCGCGGCGAACCGCTTCGGTCGTGCGCCGGTCGTCCGGTCCGCCCAACAGCAGGAGGCGCCCATCCGGCAGGGGCCCGTCCCGGCCGAGCAGTCGCTGGGTCAGGATCGAGAAACGTTCCGCCGGCCAGGTCTTGCCTACCCAATTAGCCGCCGGCGAAACGGCGAGAATGGGCTCGCCCCGCCAGCCGTGCTCATGCAGGTGAGCGTCCGCCTCCGCCTGCGTATCTTCGCTGAGGAACAGGTGGGGCGCCGGCGGCGCCTCTCCGTCCAGCTTCAGCAGCCGGGCCAGTTCCTCCACCTTGTGCACCACGGGCTCGTCTTCGTCCGGGCTTCGCCGCACGATGCGCATCTTGGCCGAGAGCGTCCCGGCCAGCCCCGACCCCCGCAGGTCCAGCACCAGGCCCCACTTGGTCCCGCGAACCCGCTTCCACAGGTCCACCCAATGCAGCCCGCCGGGCTTCTTCTCGATGGGGATCAGCGCCTCCAGGTTCGGCGTGTCCCGGAACAACGGGGCGGCCAGCGCCCCCGCGGCGAGGGTGAACCGCGCGTGCGGGATCTCGGCATGCAGGCGCGCGAGCAAGCCTGACGACAGCACGGCGTCGCCGATGCGCGTGGAGGTTATGAACAGAATCGGAAACGGTTTGGCCGACATTGGTTCGCTTATACCCCGTCCGGACCCTAGATGGGCTCATGCCCTGCAAGATCGCCGCCTTATCCGAAAGGGCCTTGATCCGGGTCGAAGGTCCGGACTGGCGGGCCTTTCTCCACAACCTCCTTACCCACGACATCGAGGCCCTGGCGCCTGGAACGGTCCGCTTCACCGCCCTGCTCACCCCGCAAGGCAGGCTGCTTCACGACCTGTTTGTCCACGCTGGAGAAAGCGGGGCCGTTCTCGACGTCGCCGCCGCGGGCCGCGACGGCCTTCTGAAGCGGCTCACCCTTTACAAGCTCCGCGCCAAGGTCCGGCTGGAACCTATGGAAGGCGCCGTGCATGCGGCCTGGGAGCGGCCGCCGCCCCAAGGCGGATGGGCCCCCGACCCTCGCCTTCCCGACCTTGGCTGGCGGTCAGCCGCCTACCCCGGCCCGACCACCGCCACCCCCGACGACTACGACGCCCACCGCTTGTCGCTGGGCGTGCCCGATCCCGCCCTGGACGGCCGCGAGACCGACTACCCCATCGAGCTCGATTTCGATCTCCTGAACGGGATCGACTTCAAAAAGGGATGCTTCATCGGCCAGGAGATCACCAGCCGGATGAAGCGCCGCGGGGCGATCAAGACCCGCGCCGTCCCCCTGGCCTTCGAGGGCCCGCCCCCGCCTCCGGGCGCCGAGGTCCTCTCGGGGGAGCTCCGCGCCGGGGAGGTCCGCTCGGGTCGCGACGGCCGCGCCATCGCCCTGCTCCGCCTGGACCGCGCTCAAGGCGGCGCCCTCACCGCCGCAGCCCGCCCCGTCCGCCTGGACCCGCCCCCCTGGCTGGCCGACAGCTTGGGCCTGACCCCCTAGGCCGGCGCCAGGCCGCCGCGCCTTCAGCCCCGTCGCACCAGTCGGCCGTAATCTTCGACCAGCGCTCGGGAAATGTCGGCGGGCCTGTAGCGGAACTCGCCGATCTCCGACACGGGCGTGACCTCCGCCGCCGTTCCGGTGATGAAGCATTCCGAGAAGGAGGGGAGTTCGGCCTCCTGGATGTGGCGTTCGATCACCTCCAGCCCCCGCGCCTTGGCCAAGCCGATGACGGTGCGCCGCGTGATCCCGTCAAGGAAGCAGTCGGGGGTGGGCGTGTGGATCTGTCCGTCCCGGACGAAGAAGACGTTGGCGCCGGTGGCCTCCGCCACATACCCCCGCCAGTCCAGCATCAAGGCGTCCGCATACCCCTCCCGCTCCGCGGCGTGCTTGGACAGGGTGCAGATCATGTACAGCCCCGCCGCCTTGCTGTTGGTGGGCGCCGTTTCCGGCGAGGGTCGCCTGTAGCGGGCGCGCCCGAGCCGCACGCCCTTCATCTTCTGCTCGGGGTCGTAGTAGCTGGGCCAGGCCCAGCTCGCGACCGCCACATGGATCTGCGAATTAGGGGCCGACACCCCCATCTGCTCCGCTCCCCGCCAGGCCAGCGGCCGGACATAGGCGTCGGGCATTCCCATCCGCGCCGCCGTCTCCGTGCAGGCCCGGTCGATGTCCTCCACCGAGTATGGAAGTTTGAAGTCCAGGATCTCCGCCGACCGGAACAGCCGCTCCGTGTGCTGTCTCAGCGCGAAAATCTCGCCGTCGTAGAGCCGCTCACCTTCGAACACGCAGGAAGCGTAGTGCAGGGCGTGCGTCAGCACATGGACCTTGGCGTCGCGCCATGCGACGAACTCGCCGTCCATCCAGATCCAGCCGTCGCGATTGTCGAAGGGAACCAAGGAAAGGGCCATTGAACGTCCTTCAACAAAAACTCGACACGACGGCCCTGAAGGCTCAGGGCGCGGCGGCCTTAGAGCGCGGCCCTGAAGGTTCCGTCAACTTAGGTTGCGCCCGGTGAGCCGCGACCCGGCGCTGGACGGGGGCGCGGCGGACGCGGCCCGCCGCCATCTGCTGGTGGTCGACGACGACGATCGCATCCGCGACCTGCTCCGCCGCTTTCTGGTGCGAGCCGGCTTCCGGGTCACCGTGGCCGAGGACGCCGCCGCCGCCCGTCGCCTGTTCGAGAGTTTCAGCTTCGACTTGGCCGTGGTGGACGTGATGATGCCCGGCGAGGACGGCTTCTCCCTCACCGCCTGGCTCCGCAAGCGCACCGCCGTCCCGATCCTCATCCTGACCGCCCGGGGGCTCCCCGGCGATCGTATCGAGGGCCTGAGCCTTGGCGCGGACGATTATCTGGCCAAACCTTTCGAGCCTCAGGAGCTGCTCCTCCGCATCGAAGCCGTTCTTCGCCGCACGGGCCCGGTCTCCTCCGGTCCCCGACAGGTCTCCCTGGGCGAGCTGACCTTCGACCTGGAGCGCGCCGAGCTCTCGCGGAACGGCGCCGCCATCCGGCTTACTGAAAGCGAGGCGGCCATTCTCCGCGCCCTGGCCCAGAACGCCCACGCCGCCGTGGACCGTTGGGATCTCGCCCGCCCTGGCGAATCCGACGCCGAAGCGCGACTGCGCGCGGTGGACATCCACGTCACTCGCCTGCGCAAAAAGCTCGAAGTCGACCCCAAGGCCCCGCGCTACCTCCAAACCGTGCGCGGGATCGGCTACATGCTGGCCCCAGACTGATGTCCGAGCACCCGGCCTCTCCTCCGCGCCAAGCCCCTGCCCCGGCCCGCCCCGGACCGGAGGCCGTGGGCGAAACCGCGCCGCGTCCGAGCGCGGCTCGGGCGACCGCCGATGCTCGCCGACGCCGGCGCTGGCTCACGGTGAAGCGGTTCCTGCCGACCTCCCTATACGGCCGCGCCCTGCTGATCATCATCCTGCCGATCGCGCTGATGCAGGGCGCCGTGACCTGGGTCTTCTTCGCCGGGTACGACGAGCGAGTGAATTCGCGCTTGAGCGGGGCGCTGGCGGGCGACGTGGCCTGGGTGGTGGACGCCTACACCGCGGACCGAGCCGCCTTTCCCGTGGTGGCCGCGCGCGCCCGGGCCCACTCCGACCTGCAGGTCAGCCTTCGCCGGGGACCTCTGCCACTCGGCGACCCGCGTCCTTCCGGGGGGGCGGATCGCATTCTGGAGGCCGCCCTCGCCCAACGGCTTGACCGCCCCTTCCGCGCCGACGCCGACCGCCTCCCCGGGGCCGTCCAGATCGAGGTCGACGCGGGTCGGGGCGAGGTGCTCCGGGTCCTGGCCTCCCGCGAGCGAGTTTCCGCCAGTCGCGCTCACGTTTTCCTTCTTTGGCTCGCTGGCGCCACCATCCTGCTCACGGCCGTGGCCGTGGTGTTCATCAAGAACCAGGTTCGGGCCATCGAGCGGCTGGCCGCCGCCGCCGAAGCCTTCGGCAAGGGCGCGGACGCCCCGCTCAAGCCCCACGGGGCGCGCGAGGTGCGCCAAGCCGCCCGCGCCTTTCTGGACATGCGTGAACGCATCAACCGCCATCTCGACCAGCGCACCGCCCTGCTGGCCTCCGTCAGCCATGACCTGCGCACCCCGCTCACGCGCCTGAAGCTCGAGCTGGCGCTGGCCCGTCCCTCCAAGAAGCTCGACGCCATGAAGCGGGACCTGGTGGAGATGGAGCACACCATCGACGAGTACCTCGCCTTTGCTCGAGGCGAGGGCGGGGAGGAGTTGGAGTGCGTGGGCCTCCGGGGTCTGCTGGACGAGGTCGCCGAGGGCGCACGGCGGGCCGGCGCCGAGGTGGCGCTGTTCGCCGATCCAGGGCTCACCGCCAACGTACGGCCGAACGCCTTGAGGCGCGCCCTGTCCAACCTCGTCATGAACGCCGCCGTCCATGGCGAGCACGTGCAGATCGCCGCCCATCCGCGATCGTCGGGTGTCGAGATCATCGTGGACGACGACGGGCCAGGCATCCCGGCCGACCGGCACGAAGACGCATTCAAGCCCTTCTCCCGCCTGGACGAGAGCCGCAACCAAAACCGCAAGGGGGTGGGTCTGGGCCTGGCCATCGCCCGGGACGTCGCCCGCAGCCACGGCGGCGACATCCGCCTGGAGCGCAGCCCGGCCGGAGGGCTGCGGGCAGTGCTCCGCCTCCCCTGAGCCGCTCCGGAACGGGCTGGAACAGCCGGCGGCCCGACCCGTTAAGCCGCCGGACGCGGGGGCTGCCGCGCCGCCATCAAGAAGAACCGATGATCCGCACACTATCCCGGGGCGCGAAGCTCGCGCTCACCGCCGGCTGCGCCACGGTCGCGCTGGCGGGCTGCGCCAACCTCCCCAAGACCCTGAGCCGAGCCCCCGCCGGCCAGATGGGCATACCCGCCAGCGGCGTGAGGCCGGACGCTCAGAACCAGGCGGTGATCTCGGCCATGATGCAGTTGGGCGCCCGCCCGCTTCACACCTTGACGCCGCAGCAAGCCCGCAACAACGTCACCCCGACCGACGGCGTCAAACGAGTCCTGCTCGACCAGGGCCGCCCCACGGCGCCGCCGCCCGGCGTCAACACCCGCGAGATCACCATCCCCCGCGCACCAGGGGCGGCGGGGACCAACCCGGCCCGCGTCTACACGCCCACGAACGCGACGGGGCCCCTGCCCGTCATCGTCTATTTCCACGGCGGCGGCTGGGTGATCGGCGACCGCAACGTCTATGACGCCGGCGCGCGCGGCATCGCCCGCGAAGGTCAGGCTGTCGTGGTCTCGGTCGACTACCGCCTGGCGCCCGAGGCCAAGTTCCCGGCGCAGCACGAGGACGCCCTGGCCGCCTATCGATGGGCCCTGGCCAACGCCGCCTCGATCGGCGGCGACCCCCGCCGGGTGGGTCTGGCCGGAGAGTCGGCCGGCGGCAATCTGGCGGTGGCCACCGCCATAGCGGCTCGGGACGCCGGGCTGCAGCAGCCCTTCCACATCGTCTCGATCTATCCGATCGCCGGCGCCGACCCGAATACGCGCTCCTATCAGGAGAACGCCAACGCCATGCCGCTGAACCGGGCGGGCATGCTGTGGTTCTTCGAGCAGGTGAAGCGCACGGACGCCGACCTCTTGGACCCTCGGATCAATCTGGTGGCGGCCGACGTCCGCGGCCTGCCGCCCACGACCATGGTCTTCGCCCAGATCGATCCGCTCCGCTCCGAAGGCACGATGCTCGAGCAGCGGCTGCGGAGGGCGGGCGTCGATGTTCGAAGCCGCGGCTTTGAAGGGGCGACCCACGAGTTCTTCGGCATGGACGCCGTGTTCGAAGACGCACAGCAGGCGCAGCGCTTCGTGGGCGACCGCCTGCGGGGCGTGGCGGCGCCTCGCTGACGGCCACGCTTCAGCTTCGGTTCAGCTTGGCTTCGCCACAGGTGAGGCAAGCTGAACGGGGGCGATCATGAAGGTAAGCGTTTCGGCCGGCGTGCTTGCTGCTGCGGCGATCGCCAGCGCGGCGGAGGCGCAGCAGGGCGTCCAAGGCGACTGGATGACCGAGGGCGGCCAGGCGAAAGTTCGCATCGGCCCCTGTGAGGGCCAGCCCGCCCAGCTTTGCGGCCGGTTCGTCAATCCCAAGACGGGCGGGCTGGCGAAAACGGCTTTCCTGACCGGGTTCAAGCCCAGCGGCGCCAACAAGTGGGGCGGCGGCAAGATCGCCAATCCACAGGACGGCAAGACCTACAGCTCGAAGATGACGCTGAACCCGAACGGGACCCTCAGCGTCAGCGGCTGCGTCTTGATGATCTGCAAGGCCCAGACCTGGCGGCGCGCGCCCTCGTGAGCCCGAGCCCCGCCCCGGCCTAGAACCCGGCGCCGATCCGGCCCAGGCGGTCGCGCATCTGCTTTAGGCGGCTGTCGATCTCGGCCATGGTTCGGTTCAAGGCGCCTTCGTCGTCGCGCCAGACCTGGAGCACCCGGGCCCAGACGGCCGTCATGGCGGCCACGCGCGCGGCGCCGGCCAGCCCCTCCGTCGGCACGCCCGCCGCTTGCAACAGCACGCGCGCGGTTCGGGGCAGTCGCGCCGCGATCCGCTCCGCCTGTTCGTCGCGCGCAATGGCCAGCAACACGAACCGATGGGGCTCCATCGCCTCCAGCCGAGCCATGGCGGCTTCGAACAACCGGTCGTGCGTTTCGCCATCCAGCGCAGCCTCCGCGGCGGCCGTGTCGAAGCGTCGGGCCAGACGGCTCAGCAAGGCGTCCTTGGACGGGATTCGCGCATAGAGTTCCGCGAAGCTGAGGCCGGTTTCCTGAGCGATGTCGCCCAGGGTGATCTCGCGCCAGGGCCGGTCGGACGCCAGGGCCAAGGCGGCGTCCACCGCTCGGTCGAGCGCCTCGCCCTCCGTCACCGTAGCTGCTCGGCCCGAAGAATCGCGGCGGCCAGCGCGTCGCGCAGCAAGGGCCCGAAGCCGCGCTCGCCCTCAAGCACCCGCAGTGCGGCTTCCGTGGTGCCGCCTGGCGAGGCCACCTCGGCGCGCAACTCGGCCAGGCTCTCCTCCGAGCCGTCCATCAAGGCAGCCGCGCTCACTATGGTCGAGGTCGCAAGCCGCAAGGCCGCCTCGGCCGGCAGGCCCGCCTCCGTTCCCGCCGCAGCCAGCGCCTCCGTAAAGGCGTACAGATAGGCCGGCGCCGAGCCGGAGGTCGCCGCCGCCACATCCATCAAGCCCTCGTCGTCCAGGTCGACGGTGGTCGCCACAGGGTCGAAGAGGGCGTGAGCGCGGGCCCGCGCCTCTGGGTCCTGGGCGTAGATGCTGGCCACGCCCCGCCCGATGCTCACTCCAGTGGTGGGCATCACCCGCGCGGTCCGCCGCCCCCCGAAGACCTGGGAGATGTCGCCGGCGCGCACGCCTACGGCGACCGACACCACCACGGCCTCCGGCCGTAGCTGATCGCGGTAGGTCTCGGCCACCTCGCGCCAGACCTGCGGCTTTACCGCCATCAGCACAGTCTGCGCCTCGGCCAGCTTCGCCCGCGGCGGGTTTAGCACCGCGCCCGAATACTCGGCCGCGCTGGCCGCGGCGTTGGGCGATGGGTCCAGAATGTAGAGGTCGCCCGGCGCAAAGGCGTGCGCGCCCAGCCAGCCTTCGAGCAGCGCCCCGCCGAGCCGGCCGGCGCCCAGCAGCAGAACAGGCGCGGTGCTCACAACAGTCTCAGGCCTCGCCCACCGTTTCGAACATGCAGGCGGCCATGGCGTCGTCGGCGTTCTTTCCCTTGAGCAGAAAGTCGAACGCTGGATGGAAACGGTCCGCCGCCTCCACCGCGCTGTCGATCATGGACGCCGCCTGCGCCAGGGTCGGCCGCTCGCCGGTGGGCAGCCCCATGGCATGGCGGTAGACGATCTCGCCGTCCTCGGCCCAAACCTCGAAATGCCCCAACCAGACCCGCTGGTTGATGAGACTGAGCAGTTCGTGAGCATCGCCACGGCGCTTCTTCGGCACACGCATGTCGATGGAAAGGCACAGCTGCAGGCAGTCGGCCTCCGGACGCCAGGCGAACCAGAGCTCATAGTCCTTCCAGTCGCCGGCCAGGGCGAAGGCGAGGTCGCCGTCTTCCGTGCGGTCGAACGTGAGGTTTTCAGCCGTCAGCACGTGCTCGACCACATCCAGGGGATCGTAGCCGAACTCGACGTCTTCCTGCGGCGTATCCATGGCGGGGAGCAAACGCGTCCTTCGGCGCAACGAGGCGGGCCGACCGTCCAATCGGAGCGAGTCATCCCAGAAAACAGCCTAGCGGGTTAGACAGCGGGGCGGAACGCCCGTCGTCCATAGGGCGAGCGATCAGGCGCCCGGCTCGGCTTTGAGGCGTTCGATCTCGGCGCGGAGCGCGGCCACTTCGTCGCGCAAGGCCTCGTATTCGTCGCGCCGGACCAGGTCGAACTCCGAAGCCAGCCGATCGGTCCCGGCACGGGCGGCGGAGCGCACCTCCTCGCCGGCCGCCTGGGCGATGCCCACTGCGGCGACCGACAGCTTTGCGACCTGATCGAGAAGGGGATTGCGCGTGTGCATAGCCGGACGGGGATATAGGCCGTCCCCGCCGGTCTCGTAACCCGCCGCCGCGCCTGCTACATCGCCCACGCGCGACTCCGGAGCCGCCCTTGCCTTTCCCCGACTTCGATCCGGTGCTGTTGCAGATCGGGCCCTTCGCCCTGCGCTGGTACGCCCTGGCCTATGTGGCCGGCATCGTGCTGGCCTGGCTCTACGCCGTTAAGCTGATCAAGACGCCGGCCCTCTGGCGCGGCGAAGCGCCGCCCGCCACCCAGCAGCAAGTCGACGACCTGATCCTGTGGGTCACGCTGGGCATCATCCTGGGCGGGCGCATCGGCTATGTCCTCTTCTACCGCCCCGACCTGTTCTGGACCAATCCGCTGGAGGTGCTCCAGATCTGGAACGGCGGCATGTCGTTTCACGGCGGCTTTCTGGGCGTGGCCCTGGGCGTGGCCGTCTTCGCCCGGGTCAACCGGATCGAGTTGCTGCGCTTGGGCGACCTGGTGGCGCCTTGCGCGCCCTTTGGATTGTTCTTCGGCCGGGTCGCCAACTTCATCAACGGCGAGCTCTGGGGCCGACCGACGGATGCGCCTTGGGGAGTGGTCTTCCCGGCCGCGCCGGACAGCCTGCCGCGCCACCCCAGCCAGCTCTATGAGGCGGCGCTGGAGGGCGTGGTCCTGTTCCTTATCCTGCGTTGGGCCACGCACAGGGCCAAGCTCCTGCCCCGCCGCGGCATGCTCACCGGCCTGTTCCTTCTCTTCTACGGCCTGTTCCGGATCGGGGTGGAGTTCCTGCGTGAGCCCGACCAGCATCTCCCCGAGGTGCTGCGCCAATACGCGACCCTGGGCATGCTGCTCTCCATCCCCATGGTCCTCGCCGGAGCCTGGCTGGTGGCGCGTGCGCGCCGGCGCAGCGAACCCGCCGCCCGGGCCGACGGCGCCGTGCCCGCGTGAGCCTCGAGGACCGGCTCAAGGCGCGCATCCGCGAGGCGGGTCCGATCACCGTGGCCGACTTTATGGCGGCCTGCCTTCACGATCCCATCGACGGCTACTACGCCACACGCCCCAGGCTGGGCGCGGATGGCGACTTCGTGACCGCGCCCATGATCAGCCAGATGTTCGGCGAGTTCCTGGGCCTGTGGGCGGTGGCGGTCTGGCGGGGGCTGGGCGCACCCGACCGCTTCCGCCTGGTCGAGGTCGGGCCGGGCGACGGCACGCTCATGCAGGACGCCCTGCGCGCGGCCGCGCTCGATCCAGCCTTCCTCCAGGCCGCGGAGCTGGTGCTGGTGGAGCCCAGCCCTCCGCTGCGGGAGCTGCAGGCCGAGCGTCTGGCGGACGGACCGCTCCGGCCCCGCTGGCTGGCCAGCCTCGACGGCCTGGGCGCGGACACGCCGCTGATCTTGCTCGCCAACGAGGTGCTCGACTGCCTTCCCGCCCGTCAGTTCGTTCGCGTGGGCGAGGGCTGGGCCGAGCGGCGGGTCGGCGTGGACGAAGCGGACGCGCTGGTCTTCGGCCTGACGCCCGCGCCCGACGTTCCGCCGGCCTTCCGGGCCGAACCGGGCGAACTGATGGAGGTGTCGCCGGCCCAGGCGGAGTTCGCGCGCCGTTTGGCGGCCTTGATCGTGGAGGCGAGCGGCGCGGCTCTGCTGATCGACTACGGGCGAGCCCGCCCCGAGCCCGGGGACACCCTGCAGGCCTTGCGCAATCACCAGAAGGTCCCGCCCTTGTTGGATCCCGGGCATGCCGACCTGACGGTGTGGGCGGACTTCCCGACCGTTCTGGCCACGGCCGCGGCCGAGGGGGCGGGGGTGACGGAGATCCTCACCCAGGGCGAATTCCTGCGCAGGCTGGGCGTGGAGGCCCGCGCCCACGCCCTGATCGCCGCCAACCCCGATCGCGAGGCGGTGCTCCGCCGTCAGCTCGCGCGGCTGATCGAGCCCGACGGCATGGGCGAGCTGTTCAAGGCCGCGGCGGTGATGTCTCCGCCCGAGTTGATCCCGCCCGGCTTCGCAGGCGCAGCCCGATGAGCCTGCCCGTCCTGACCTCTCCCCTGCTCGACGCCCTGCCGGGCGTCCGCCACGCCTTTTTCACGCGCGAAGGCGGGGTCTCCACGGGCGTGTACGCGAGCCTGAACCTCGGCCGAGGTTCGCGTGACGACCCTGTCGCCGTGGCCGAGAACCGGCGACGGGCGGCCGCCCACCTGGCGGTGGAGGAGCCCGCGCTTCTGGCCTGCTACCAGGTTCATTCCGCCGAGGCCGTGCAGGCGGACCGCGCCTGGGGCGAAGCTCGGCCCGAGGCCGACGCCGTGGTCACGGGCGCGCCGGGCCTGGCCTGCGGAGCCCTGTCGGCCGACTGCGCCCCGATCCTCATGGCCGACCCGCAGGCTGGAGTGGTGGGCGCCGCCCATGCCGGGTGGAAGGGCGCGCTGGGCGGCGTGGTGTTGTCCGCCGTCAACGCCATGACGCGGCTGGGCGCAGACACGGATCGGATCGTGGCCGTGGTGGGCCCCTGCATCGGCCCGGACTCCTACGAGGTCGGCCCGGAGTTCCACGCCCGCTTCCACGCGGAGACGCCGCTCGCCGGACGCTTCTTCCGCCCCGCGCGCAGCCCCGGCAAGCGCCTCTTCGACCTGCCCGCCTTTGTGCTCCAGCGGCTTGCGGAAGCGGGGGTGGCCAGGGCGGAGTGGATCGGGGCCGACACCCTGGCCGACGAGCGCCGCTTCTTCTCCAACCGCCGCGCCGTCCAGCGCGGAGAGCCCGACTACGGTCGCCTGATGTCAGCCATTGTGTTGACCTCCTGACACCGCCCCGTCATTGGGAGCCCCCCTCGCGAGACCCCCGATGAAGCTGCTGGCCGGCAACTCCAACCGCGCCTTGGCGCAGGCCATCGCCGACTACCACGACGTCCCCCTGTGCCGGGCGCAGGTGCGCCGCTTCGCCGATGCGGAAGTGTTCGTAGTGATCGAAGAGAACGTCCGCGGCGAGGACGTCTTCGTCATCCAGTCCACCTCGGCTCCGGCCAACGACAATCTCATGGAGCTGCTGATCTGCATCGACGCCCTGGTCCGGGCCTCGGCGCGACGGATCACGGCGGTGCTGCCCTACTTCGGCTACGCCCGCCAGGATCGGAAGATGGGGGGCCGTACACCGATCTCGGCCAAGCTGGTGGCCAACCTCCTGACGCGCGCCGGGGCGGACCGGGTGCTGTCGATGGACCTGCACTCAGGCCAGATCCAGGGCTTTTTCGACATCCCCACGGACAATCTTACACCGGTGCCCGTTCACGCAGCGGACATCCGCCAAAGGCTGGACGGCGGCGACCTGATGATCGTCTCGCCCGATGTGGGCGGGGTGGTGCGCGCCCGCCAACTAGCCGATCGCCTGAACGCCGACCTGGCCATCGTGGACAAGCGCCGCTCGGCTCCGGGCGAAAGCGAGGTGATGAACATCATCGGCGACGTTTCCGGCCGTCGCTGCATCCTTTATGACGACATCGTCGACAGTGCGGGCACGCTCTGCAACGCCGCCACCGCCATTGCGGCCGCCGGCGCCACCGAGGTCTACGCCTATGTCAGTCACGGCGTGCTGTCCGGCTCGGCCGTCGAGCGGGTGGAGAAATCCGTGCTGCGCGAATTGGTGGTGACCAACTCCATCGCCTTGTCGGACACCGCCGCCGGATCCAGCAAGGTCCGGGCGATCAGCGTGGCGCCGCTCATCGGCGAAGCCATCCGGCGGATCGCCAACGAAGAGTCCGTCTCCAAACTGTTCGACTGACCCGGCGCCGGGATTGCAGGGAAGATGCACCGGGCGGCGCGCCGTTCCGTTTCGAACCACGCCCCTCGCGCGGCGGGGGTTCACTTCGTGCCTAACGCACGTGAACCGCGTTTCCTGACAGGAGCTTAAGCCCCGCTGGGCCACCTTGAGCAGGCCGGACCGAACCTCCCGGCCCATTCGGGGAAGATCATGCCCACCTTTCCGCGGCTGCGTTCGGCGGCCTTTCTGGCCAGCATGGCCGGCCTGTTCCTCCTCCACAGCGCTCCCGCTTCGGCCGACACCGTCCAAGGCCCCGGGCCCGAGGAGCTGGCCTCCTTGGGTTTGGCGTCGCCCGAGCCGGCGGTCCCGGCAGCGCTGCCCGTCGCTGCGGCCCCCAGCCCGACCCCGACCCCTGCCGCGACCCCGACCGTGGGGCTTCCACGCGAGGTGCTGGAGGCTGCCGGCGCTTATCGGCTCTATATGCGCCAGGCGGCGGCCGTGTCGGCGAGCTTCGCCGACGGCGCCGCCATCGCGAGCGCGCTGGAGCTCGGCGCGGCTTATGAGCCCAAGCAGATGACCCGGGGTGCCGTGGCGTTCGCGGCCGTGGCCGCGCTGCACGAGCCCCGCTTCGTGGAGGGCGTGCGCGCGGCGGGGTCGGATCCGGTGCTGCGCGCCGCCCTGTTGGCCCGGCTGACCGCCGCGCCCCATTCCGCCGGCGAGCTTCCCGGAGCCCATGCCGCCGCCGGCCGGGCAGCGGCCGCCTTGGGCGGCGAAGGCGAGCGGGTGCGCGCCGCCGGCCAACGGGTCAAGCAGGCCGCCTATGATGTGCAGAAGCAGGCCTGGGCCAAGGGCGAGGTCAGCGCGCGCGTGGAGCGCCTGGCCCTCGCCAAGTCGCTGTCCGCCCAGCCCCTCTCGGCTCCTGTCACCGACCTCGCGGAGTTGCAGCTCGCTTCTCTGGGCGCCGGCCGCCTGAGCTTGCCCGAAGGGCCCCCCGAACCCTCCGCGCGACCGGTCGTGGCCCGCGGCTTGGCGCTGGCCGCCCTGGCCGTGCTGGGCGAGGCGGACCTGGCCAAGGCCGATCCGCTCATGGACGACGCCAGCTGCGGCTCCTGCCTGCGGATGTCCAAATTGAACCTTTTCCAATGCCTGGCCGTGGCCAAGCCCTGGTATGAGGACGTCTTCTGCCTCGGCCAGCACGTCTTGATCGACACCGGCGAGTGCATCCAGGCCGCCGCGGCCAAGCAGCCGTCCCCTTCCCTGCCCGCGGTGGCTCTTGCGGCGCCGTCAAGACCTTACGAGCCCGAGCCGGCGGCGGCCCTGACCACCGTGGCCGCCCTGCACTGAGGCCGGCCACCGGATTGTGAACACGGGAGGGGGTGCTGCGGCGACGCAGCACCCCCTTCGCCGTTGAGGCGACTCGTCGGCTCCGGTATGAGCCTGCTGACGGTCGATGCTGGCGTCCTCTCGCCACATTGCCGGCCCTTTTCATGCCTTAGTTCAACCCCCTGAGGGGAGGCCGTTCATGCTTCGCAACCACCACCGCCGCGCCGCCGTCCTGGGCGCGGTCTGCATCGCCGCCATCAGCCTGGGGAGCTGCGAAACGCCCGCCCCGGAACCCGTTCCGGTTGTGGTCGCGCCGCCGCCGGCCCCGCTTCCGCCCTTGACGGTGTTCCCGCGCGTGATCGAACAGGCCGCAGCGTTCGAGGCCTACATGAACCGTGCGGCCGGGATCACGCCGTCGTTCACGGACGGGCCCTCCGTCGCGCGCTCGCTCACCATCGCCGCCGCCTATGAGCCTCGCCAGCTCGCCACCGGCGCAGTGGCCTATGGCGCGGTGGCGGCCCTGCAGGATCCGGTCTTCGTTGAAGGCGTGCGCGCCTACACCCGCAATCCAACGCAGCGCGCCAACATCGCTGCGCGCATCGCCGCCGATCCGGCCTACATCACCGGGTTCCCCGGCGCCTCCAGCGCGGCCAGTCTTGTGGCCCAGGCTCTGGACCGCGAAGGCCGCCGGGTCCGCCTGGCCGGCGAGAGCGTAAAGCAGAGCGCTTACAGCGTTCAGCGTCAGGCCTGGTCCAAGGCCACCATTCCGAACCGGGAAGAGCGGCTGGCCAGCGTCAAGGCCTTGGGCACGGCGCTCGCGCCCGCCGACACGCCCACCATCGAGCGCCTGCGCGGCTTGGCGCTGGGCCAGACCCCGTCCGCGGCTACGCCGGCCAGCCTGCAGCCGCCCTACACGCCCGTGGTGGTGCGCAGCATGGCCATCGCAGCGCTGTCCGCGCTCGGCTACGGCGACGATCCCGCCTTTGCGCCGTCCTTCGACACTTTGTTGGTTGAGCCCACGGGCGGGTCCTGCCTGAACATGAGCAAGCTCAACCTCAACCAGTGTCTGGCGGTGGCCAAGCCCTGGTACGAGGACGTGTTCTGCCTGGGTCAGCACGTGCTGATCGACACCGGCCAGTGCATGGTTCAGGCTGGTAACGCACCGCCTCCGGCCATGGCCGCCGCCGTGGTTCCGGTCGCGGCGCCGACCGCCGCCGCGACCGCGGCCCAGGCCCAGCCCGCGACGCCGAAGCCTGGAAGCTGACGTCCTGGCGGACGGCGAAGCGTCGCCGTCCCGCTTGCCTCTCGGGCGGTGTCCGTGTAAGGACGCCGCCCAATTCCGTTCCCGTGAACGCCCGCCGCCGCGCCTGTGCGCGGCGTTCGCTTTAGAGAAGACCCACCCATGGCCGACATCGTCCTGAACGTTGAAGTGCGTGAGAACATCGGCACGGGCGGCGCCCGCGCGGTCCGTCGCGCCGGCCGCGTTCCCGGCGTGCTGTACGGCGGCACGCGCGGCCCCGTGCCGCTGTCGGTCGACGCCAACGCCTTCCGCAAGGCGCTGTTCACGGGCGGCCTGCTGGGCCACCGCGTGACCCTGCAATACGGCTCCGAAACCCAGACGGTGATCGCCAAGGACATCCAGTTCCATCCGGTCAACGACCAGCCCGTCCACTTCGACCTGTACCGGGTGGAGGAAGGCCAGTTGATCCGCATCGCCGTACCGGTGCGCTTCGACAACCCGGAGGATGCTCCGGGCCTCAAGCGGGGCGGCACCCTGAACGTGGTCCGCCACGAGGTGGAGCTGTGGGCCCCGGCCGAAAGCATCCCGGAGGTGCTGGTGGCCGACCTGACCGGTCTCGACATCGGCGAGCAGGTTCGGATGTCGTCCATCACCCTGCCCCAGGGCGTGCAGCCCACCATCACCGACCGCGACTTCGTGATCGCCACTGTGGCTTCGAGCTCGGCGATGGTCTCCAGCGAGGCTGACGCCGCCGGCGAGACCGCCGAAGGCTGATGCTGCTGCTGGCGGGGCTGGGCAATCCCGGCCCCAAGCACGCCCAGGACCGCCACAACATCGGCTTCATGGCCGCCGACGCCATCGCGCAACGATGGCGGTTCGGGCCGGAGCGGTCACGCTTCTCCAGCTTGGCTTCCGAAGGCGCCCTGCCGACGCCGGAGGGCGGCTCCGTGCGCGCCCTGCTGCTCAAGCCGCAGACCTTCATGAACGAGAGCGGCCGGGCGATCGCCGAAGCGGCCCGGTTCTTCAAGGTCGACCCCGCGGATGTGGTCGTCTTCTACGACGAGATCGACATGGCTCCAGGGCGGTTCCGCATGAAGACGGGCGGGGGCGCGGCGGGGCACAACGGGATCCGCTCCACCATGGCGCGGTTCGGGCCGGACTTTCGGCGCGCGCGGTTGGGCGTTGGGCATCCCGGGCACAAGGACTTGGTGCATGCCTATGTGCTGGGGCCGTTCGCCAAGGCGGAGCAGCCCTGGGTGCGGGCCTTGCTGGACGCCTGCGCCGAGGCCCTGCCCTTCCTGGCCGCCGGGGACGACGAACGCTATCAGGCGGAGGTGCTGCGCCTGGCTCCCGCGCCCAAGGGCGATCCCAGAAGACCGCGCAGCCAGGACTGACCCCGACGGGAGTTCAGGGCCAGGAACTTAGGCTAAGTCTTACAACGATTTAATCACCAGAGCCCAATTGCTTGGGTGAGCTCTCGTCCATTCAGGCGTATGCTCACCGCCGTCTCACCCCGACAGAGGAGAGCGGAATGGCTGAGCAGCAAGCGAACCGAACGAACCCTCTCATCGGCCTCCAGGTCTTCGACTTCACCGGTCGAAAGCTGGGCCACATCGAAGAGGTCAAGCTCCAAGCCCACACCGGCGAGATCGACCAGGTCACGGTCGAGGACGACGGCCTCTTGGGATTTCGAAAGAAACGCTTCTCGGTGGCCTGGCCCATGCTGAGCTATAGCGAGACCCGGCACGCCCTGGTGTTCGCGCCCGGCGTCCACCGCGATCACGAGGAGCACTTGCCGCCTCCCGAAGCGCGCTCGGAACCGACGGATCGGGTCCCCTGGCCGCACCTCTAGGCCCTCCCGGCTGTTCAGCGGCGGTGCAGCGGGTCATATAGCGGCTTTCCTTGCTCCGAGACCCTGATGGCTTTGAAAGTTGCGATCGTGGGCTTGCCCAATGTGGGCAAGTCCACGCTGTTCAATGCGCTGACTCAAACGGCGGCGGCCCAGGCGGCCAACTATCCCTTCTGCACCATCGAACCGAATGTCGGCGATGTCGCGGTGCCTGAGCCCCGGCTGGAAAGCTTAGCCGCAATCGCAGGTTCCAAGGAGATCATCCCCGCACGCATCAACTTTGTGGATGTGGCGGGGCTGGTGAGGGGCGCCAGCAAGGGCGAGGGCCTCGGAAACCAGTTCCTGGCCACCATCCGGGACACGGACGCGATCGCCTTTGTGGCCCGGTGCTTCGAAGGCGGCGACGTCACCCATGTGGAGGGCCGGGTCGATCCGATCGACGATCTGGAGATCATCGAAACCGAGCTGATGCTGGCCGACCTAGAGAGCTTGGAGAAGCGGGTCGACAATCTGACCAAGCGGGCCAAGGGCGGGGACAAGGAGTCGGCCGCGACCCTGAAGCTGGTGGAGCTGGCGCTGACGGAGCTGCGGGCCGGGCGCCCGGCCCGGCGGGCGGACGTGCCCAGGGAGGAGGAGAAGGGCTGGCGGATGCTGCAGCTGCTGACCTCCAAGCCCGCGCTGTATGTGTGCAATGTGGACGAGGAAAGCGCGGCCGCGGGCAATGCGCTCTCGGCCCGGGTGTTCGAGCGCGCCCGGGAGGAAGGCGCGGAGGCGGTGGTGATCTCCGCCAAGATCGAGAGCGAGATCGCCCTCCTCCCACCCGATGAGCGGGCGGAGTTCCTGGAGGCTGTTGGACTGGAGGAACCGGGGCTGAACCGGCTGATCCGGGAGGCCTACAAGCTCTTGGGGCTGCGGACCTATTTCACCGCGGGTCCCAAGGAGGCGCGCGCCTGGACGATCGACGCGGGAGCGACCGCGCCGCAGGCGGCTGGGGTGATCCACAGCGACTTCGAAAAAGGCTTCATCCGGGCGGAAACCATCGCCTTTGACGACTATCTGGCGCTGAAGGGCGAGGCGGGCGCGCGCGAGGCGGGCAAGCTCCGCGCGGAGGGCAAGGGCTATGTGGTCAAGGACGGGGACGTGCTGAACTTCCTGTTCAGCGGCTAGAGGCCCGGATCAGGCCGCCTCGGCCGCCCTCTCCTGCCCCAGCACCCCCAGCACCTCGGCGGCGATCTTGAAGCTGCGCAGCCGGGCGAGGTGATCGTAGGTCTGGGAGGTCAAGATCAGTTCGTCGGCGCCGGTGCGCGCGATGAAGCCCTGGAGCTGGCGCCGGACGGTCTCCGGCGCGCCCATGGCGGTGCAGGACAGCGCCTCGGCCAACATGGCCCGGGCTTCGGGCGGGAGGGTGTCGGCGTAGCCCGGAGCCGGCGGGGGCAGCGGCCCGGGCCGGCCGGTGCGCAGGTTGACAAAGGCCTGCTGGACGGAGGTGGCGAGGAGCCCCGCCTCCGCCTCGGTTTCCCCGGCGAAGACGTTGAACCCGGCTGCGGCGTAGGGCCGAGCCAGATAGGCGGACGGGCGGAAGTCCCGGCGGTAGACGTGAAGCGCCTGCTCCAGCGCACGGGGCGCGAAATGGCTGGCGAAGGCGTAGGGCAGGCCCAGCACGGCTGCGAGCTGGGCGCCGTACAGGCTGGAGCCCAGGATCCAGACGGGGACGTTCAGGCCGGCCCCGGGCACGGCGGTCACGCGCTGGCCGGGTTGAACGGGCGCGAAATAGCCGATCAGCTCCAGCACATCCTGCGGAAACTCATCGACCTCGCCTTGCAGGGTGCGGCGAAGCGCACGGGCGGTGAGCCCGTCCGTGCCGGGGGCGCGGCCCACGCCCAGGTCGATCCGGCCCGGATGCAGCGCGGCCAAGGTGCCGAACTGCTCGGCGATGACAAGGGGCGCGTGGTTGGGCAGCATGATCCCGCCCGCGCCGACGCGGATGGTGGAGGTCCCGGCGGCGACATGGGCCAGCGCCACGGCGGTGGCGGCGCTGGCCACCCCCGGCATATTGTGGTGCTCGGCCATCCAGTAGCGGCGATAGCCCCAGCGCTCGGCGTGCCGGGCGAGGTCCAGGCTGTTGCGCAACGCCCCGCCCGCGTCGCCGCCCTCCACGATGGGCGACAGATCAAGGAGGGAGAAGGCGGTCATGGGCCCGATATAGGGGCCGGGCGATCGGGTGCGCGGATGATCCGGCCCAGCCGACCCCCTCTGGGCGCCTGACCTTGGCGCCTGGCGAGCGCGGCTGGAGCCGATCGGTACGGACGCGAGCCATGGGATGGAGCGCGCGGGCGAAGGCGCTGCCGTCCGTGAGTTCGCTAGCCACTCGCAGCCTGGAGCCCCCACCAGCCTTAGCCAGCAGCACCATCCTCCCTAGTGATGTCCGCTTCGCGCCAGGAGCAGACATCGGCCCCAAGCCGAGAGCGGACCTTAGGACGGTCTATCGGCTGCCGACCGTTGCTCACCTCACTCGGGGGAGGCAGAATCGGGCATGCGAATGGCTCTCTGTGCCACACCGTTCTCCAAGTGTGCGCTGCTCGCGCTGAGCATCTGGGGCTGCGCTCCGGATCCTTCACCCCAGCTGGCCTCGCAGGACATTCGATTGGCCAGGGCTCTCGTTGGCGGCTGGGTTCGCGAGGGTGATGACTGCGCCGGTGATGCGGGGGTCGTCTACGCCGCCGATGGGACCTTCGCTGCTTACGACGTGAGCGGGACGTGGAGCTTGAGACGCAATCGACTAACCACCGTGATCTTGGAACGAGGCGAGCCCGACGAGCTGGCGGTCAGGCTTCCGCAGCCGGAGCGTCAGGTCTCGACGATCGTATCCACGTCGAACAACCGGCTGATCGAACGCTGGAGCGACGGATCGATCCACACCTTTGCCCGGTGCCGATAGAAGGTCCGCTGCGCGCCGGCAGCCGTCATTCAGTCGACCCGCGAGGATCGGCCCGAGGTCAGCCTAAAGGGGTGAGCGGACACCAGAACCTTCCTGGGCCATAAAGGGTAGATGACGGGTGCTCGGTTTCGTGAGGCAGTCGATATCGCGGCCGGATTGGTGGTGGCCAGCGGCGCTGCCTCGGCCCTCATAGCTTTGCTGACTGCAGAAGTTCGCCTCTTCACGCTGGCTTTCGCCATCGTGTCGGTCGTCGCGTTTATTCTCGGCCTGCCGATGTATCTGGCGGCCCGAGCGACGCGAAGGGACACTCCTGTCCTGCTATCGGTCATGGGTTTTATCGTCGGCGCAGCGATTCCCAGCATGCTGGTGCTCGCGGGCCCCGCAGCGGACCAAGCTTCAATCGGTGGAACGGCCACGATCATCGATGGCTCCTACACGGCGGCGGGATGGCTGCAGAATCTCGCGCTGGTCGGGACGTTTGGACTTCTCGGCACGGGTGCGGCGCTTCTGTTCTGGCGAGTCGTCCGCCGAAGAGAGCCGAGTGAAGACGTGCACGGGGAACAGTCATCCCATAGGACCTTACGGACGACTCTGTTGTCCGTTACGGCCGCCGGTTTCATCGTAGCGGCCTTTATCGTTCCTCGGGCTACTGCTGACCGAAGTTGCCACAACCCGATGCGAGACGGTCGCAACTCCATCGCGCCAGTCGCGAGCTTCGATCTTCGCGTTGGAGTCGACGAATGGCGGGCCATCGAAAGTGAGATGGAACAGTTCCGGCGTGCCGGCGAGTGGTTGATTAGAAGCGATGTCAGAACCGACGAGAGCTTTCGCTGGCTACAAATCAGTATGTGCAGGCAGTCGGGGACCAACATCTTCGTTCAAGGCCTGCCTGACCAAAGCGAGGTGAGCTTCTTTATCTTTCAGCCGCAGGGCGGCTCAAGCTGGGAGCAGGACTTCCAAACGCTCTACAAACGCATCAGCGGCCGGTGGCCAACCAAGATCGTCTTCGAGGATCATCAAGGCAGAGAGTCCAGTCCGCCTGACTGGGTCGATGCGAAGGCCGGAATCGGTGAGGCCACGCCGAGTGGTAACCGCAACCCCTGAGTGTGAACCCAGCCGAACCGGCAAACGTGCAGGCTCAGGCTCTATTCCGAAAGCGGACGGGCTGAACGTCGGCTGCGAGTCACAAGCGGTCACCTGCCCTGCGTCCGCTCTGCGCCAGAAGCGGACGTTGGTGCTGCCCGATGCTACTTCGAGGTCGAAGCACCTTCGGTTGCAAGGTCCTCGCGCCAGATCACGCCGTTTCCCCAGTAACGAATGAGGCGCGTAGTGCCCTTGTTGACTCGGATCTCGAACCAGGACTGATCACACCACAACGCCTCGCTGCCCGTTGTCATCCCTCCAAGCTCGATTTCACCAACCTCATCACCCTCACACGCGATCACGTCCCACAACATCTCGACCCCGCCGATCGACGCCTGGATGGTGCCCCCCCACTCGTCCCTTGGCTCAAAGAGGATGGTGTATGGGCCCTCGACCCCGACGAACGACGCGCTGAAGGGGGGCGGAACCGTTGTTCTGGTTGGCACAGCTTCTTTGCCTCCTACGACACCGAGACGAAGCCAGGTCCGCTTTGCGCCAGAAGCAGACTCTCCCCCTGCACGCGAGCTGGCGGCCGGATCGCACGATCCGGGTCGACGGCAGTCCCATTTACCCTTCTGGACGACAGAACAGCGACGGTATCCACTCGAAGCGCCGTAACGCTGCGTGCGGGCGCAGCTCATCGCAGCCTGGCAAAAATGGGTCAGACAATCGCTACACTCGCCAGCTGCGTTGCCCAGTGGCGACCGCTCGAGCAGGAACGTGCGCAAGTGCTCGCCACTCACCCGGTGAGTGGTGAAGAGCGGCTGACCGAGACACCGGCGTGGCTTTTTCGCGGAGAGCGCGAGGAGTACCCGACCACCTGTTCGTCCTTTCACCGCTTCTCACAGTGCCAGCTGTCTGAAGCGGCTCAGGCCGAGGTGCTTGCAGCCACCAAGCGGTTGGACTTCATCCTCCGCGAGCGCGGCCTGCATCCGATGTACTCAACGGCGCTCCTGCAGCACTACTCCCTTCCGACCGAGATGCTGGACATGACGTCCTCACTGGACGACGCTGCCGCGTTCGCTGCCTACCGAAACGACGGGTCTCCGGGAGTCCTGATGGCGTTCCCGGCGTCAGTGCTGGCGGCGAACGGAGTTCTAATCGAGCTGAGCGAGATCCACTTTGCGAGGCGGCCTCGCCACCAGCATGCCTACTGCTGGTTCCACCGGACCGAGCCAGACTTGCAGGAGGGTGGGCTGCAGAGCGCATTGAAAGCCAGGCGGGCGTTATTCCAAGGCAGCCAGCCTGATCTGGAGCGATAGGTAGAGCACTACCATTCCATTTGCGGCCCCCCGAACACCGACCCTACGTCCGGCCTGTTGAACAAGTTGCTCCACGACGAGGTGATGCTGGATAGGACACGCGGCGTGCGTTTCACGATGAGCACTGAGGCCACGAATTGGCTGGAGGAACGAATACCCTTCGCCCCGATTCCGCTCCGAAGGACAGCGGACGACATGCTCGAACCAGTCTGGGAGCGGTTCTAGGATATGCGAGCGGCGCAGGCTGGGCCTGCTGCGGTGTGGCAGACGCGCGCTGTTCTCCATCCTGGTGCTGATGGCGATCGTGACCACCCTAATGGCCTCGCCGCTCTTCGAACTGGCTTACGGCCGCAAGGCGCGACAGCAAGGCACCCTTGGTGCGCTTGAGGACACGGCAGGCCGGGAGTTCGACGTGGGCGCTTCCATCATCTTCACTCGCATCACCCTTCAAGGACCTGCATGAGCAAGCAACCGCCCCCCGACGAGCTCAGCGAGGCCGAGCGGGGCTCTACGCCGAGCTGGAGCGCCCTTGCTGAGCAGGTCGCTGTGGCCCTGGGCGTCCGGACGCTCCGCTCCCCCACCCTCCGGACGGTGATCGAGCGGGGGGTACGGTACGTTCGCGGTGGTGAGGGCGACCGCGCGCTCGTATTCGACCGCCGCGCGCTCTTTCTGGGGTTCGTCGCAGCCGGCCAGGAGGATCCGGACTCGATCCACTACGGGAACACCGCCTCCTGGTTCGTCCATTGGTTGGGGCGGCGGGTCGGTCGGGCGAACCTTGGCTCGGCGCTCGCCCGCGCCCGCATGGCGGACACGGATCAAGTGTTCCGGGCCCTTTCAAGCGGCCGCAAAGTGACGCTGTCCCCGTCCGTCTACGGCCTCTTGCGGCCGGCGGAGGCCCTCGCCGCCTCCACGATCGACCGTCCCGCCTTTGAAGCTCGGCACGTCTTCAGCGTCATGATCCTCAGCGGGGCCTTGACGGCCCAGGTGCAGGATCTCCTCGGGGTGAAGCTCACGCCCCGCGACCTGGACGAACTCAAGCGGGAGCTGGCGGAACGCATCCTGGAGAACCCGGAGCCGCAGGAGACGCGCGAGCGATGGTTCCGGGCCCTTGAACTCGTCCACAGCCTCCCCGACGAGGAGGGTCACGGCGCACCTGTCGACGAGCCGGACGGAGTGTCTCCCTTCAGGAATGACGCGCCGGGCGGAGCGGACGTGCTGGGCACCGAGCGGGACGTCCGCGCGCTGGCCCGCCTCATGTGCCTGAAGAGCTCGGCCCCGCTCGCGGTCGCCATCTTCGGGGAATGGGGCTCCGGCAAGTCGACCTTCATGGATCGGCTCGACTGGGAGGTGGAGGCCATCACCGCGGAAGCCTCACGGAGCCCGTCTTCTCCAGTAACACCCGAGACGGAGTTTGTGCGCCGGGTGGTGCAGGTGCGCTTCAACGCTTGGCACTTCGTGGACGCCAATCTGTGGGCCAGCCTTACGGCGGAGTTCTTCGATCAGCTCCGCGCAGGCGGGCACGCCCTCGCGCGGAAGGCCAGCCACGCGGAGCTGGTGGCCAGGGTGAACAGCCACGTTCACGCCCTCAGCACCGAGACGGAGAAGACGCGTCGGTCGGTGGACGAAAGCGGCAAAACCCTGCGTGACGCTCAAAGCCGGCGCGACGAGGCGGCCGTAGCCGTCCGAAGCGCAGGCCGACACGCCCTTGGAGAAGCCTCGCTCACTGTTCTGGGCGAGCTCTACGCCTCGCAGCGCGCGAACCTGTCCGCCCTCGGCCTCGCCGTCTCAGGCGTCGACACGGCCAAAGCCGTGGACGCGATCGTCGACGCCGCCAAGAGCTCCGACACAATAGTCGGGCGCTGCACGGTCATCGCACGAGTCCTCGCCAAGTCCCGCTGGCGGCTTTGGACGACCGTGATCATGACCGTCATCTTCCTGGGGGGCGTCGCAGCTCTCTGGGCCCGGCGCGACGACGCTTTCACCCTTGCGATCGGGATGGTCAGCGCCGTCGGCGGCTTCGGCATGGCGTGTCTGGCGGCCGCGCCCGCAATCCGCATCGTCGCCGAGGCGACCCGGCGCGCAGCGGACATCGCGGGGCGCGTCGACCAGGCGGAGGGTGACGCGCTCAAAGCGCTGCTCGGCGCCGAGGCGGGCCTGCAGGACGCCGCGCGAGAGGCCGAGGCGCGCCAGTCCGCGGCCCGGACGGCCGAGCAGCGGCTGGCTCGGTATGTGGATCCGAAGGCGGCAGCCAACCCGCCTCGCCTTCTGCGCTACGTGCTGGAGGATGATCCGGACACCCGCGCGCTTCAGGCCGACCTCGGACTGCTCGCCCGCGCCCGCAGGCTGTTCGAGGCCGTCGACCAAATCGTCCGTGAGGAGCGCGGCAAGCCCCACGGCTCCCAGCTGGACGGCGAAGTGCCCGACCGGGTGGTCATCTACATCGACGACCTCGACCGCTGCACGGAGGCGCAGGTCTACAACGTCCTGCAGGCCATCCACCTCCTGCTTGCGTTCGAGCTGTTCGTGGTGGTGGTCGGAGTCGACGCTGGGCGGGTGGAGAGCGCACTCGCCCATGCGCTGAAGGAGCCCGCCTCAGCGGGCGGCCACCCGGTCGCGGAGGGGGGCGGGGGCGAGACTCCGAATCAGAGGCTACGCCAGGAGGCGGCGCGCTATTTGCAGAAGATCTTCCAAGTCGCCTTCTGGCTCGAGGGGCTGCACTCCGGGGCGGACGGGGGGAGCTTCGGCCGCTATGTCCAATCGCTGACGGAGTTCGACACGGCCGTCGACCATTCTGGAGCGCCCACGGCCTCCTCCCCGTCCCCGGCGCCGCCCGAAAGCGTCGCGGACTCCGGCCCCGACATGCCAACCAGCCCTCCGCCCGAGGAGTTCAAGCCCCTGGATGAAGGTTCGCCGGCGCTCGCCGCGATCCGGCTCTCGCCAGCGGAGGCGGAGTTCCTGGGCTCCCCCATCATAGGCGCGCTCGCGGCCACCACCCCAAGGGCCGTCAAACGCCTAGTCAACACCTACCGCCTGGTAAGAGCCCGGCTGGCCGACAGCGGAGTCTCGGTCCTGGGTGCGGGCGGCGCGCCGCCCGCCTACCCCCTCATCGCCCTGCTCGTGGCCGTGGAGACCGGGCAGTCCGTCGCGGTCGCCGACGACCTCTACGAGGGCCTTATGGAGCTAAGCCCTGGCGAGGCCATCATGCAGGCCGCGTTGACGGACATCCGGAGCGGCGATCTGAAGTCCGAGGCGAAACCCCACAGGGTGACCCAGGCCGTCGCCGGTTGCCCCGCACTCCGCCCGGCCCTCGAAGCTGCCTACCGCCTGCGGGGCGCAAGTCTGGTCGCTGGAGACATGCAGGAGGTGGCTCGGGTGGCCAGGCGGTACTCGTTCAATCGCTACGCCTGAGGTTCTGCCCGGGTGGGGACGCGTCGCAACTCTGCAGGGTTTAGCCCTAGAAGCAGACGTTCACCTCCCGCTAGGGGAAGCGAACGCCCGCCTTTGCTGTCCATCTTCTGGGCAGACTGCCTCAAAGCAGACCTTGTAAAGGTCCGCTTTGTGTCAAAACCAGACCTTCCCGCCAGGTGGAACTTGCTTTGGCTGCGGGTGGCCAGCGGGCTTGACCACCCCTGGCGCGGGGGACGGCCGGCAGCAAGGCGCCCAGCGGAACGCGCTGACGCCCCCGTCGTTGGGCCTGACTGCACGGGAGATGGCGATGTCGGGCGACATGAAGCTGGTGAGCGCGGCGGACGGGTTTGCGCTGGGGGCCTATCACGTGGAGGCCCAGGTTCAGGACCAGGAAACCCAGCGGCGCGGCGGGCTGGTGCTGCTGCAGGAGATCTTCGGCGTGAACGCCAACATCCGGGCGCTCGCCGACAGTTTCGCGGCGGACGGGTTCGAGGTCGTGGCGCCGTCGGTGTTCGATCGGATCGAACCGGGGTTCCAGGCGGGCTATGACGAGGACGGGTTCCAGAAGGGTCTGGCGACCGCCGGGGCGACCAATTGGGACGTGGCCACCGGCGACATCCAGGCCGTCGTCGACTGGCTGAACGGGCCGGTGTTTGTGGCGGGCTTCTGCTGGGGCGGCACGGCGGCCTGGCTGGCGGCCGCGCGGTGCCACGGGATCACGGCGGCCTCGAGCTTCTACGGGCACGCGATCAAGGGTTTCCTGAGCGAGAAGCCCAAGTGTCCCATCATCCTGCACTATGGCGAGCGCGATCCCTTCGTCCCGCCGGAGGATGTGGACGCCATCGAGCAGGCTCTGCCGGACATCCGCGTGTTCCGCTACGACGCGGGCCACGGCTTCTTCTCGGACCGGGCGGGGGCGATGGGCGGGGGAGACGCGCGGTTCGTGAACGGGTTCGACGCGGAGGCCTCGGCGCTGGCGCGCCGGCGCACGCTGCAGTTCTTCGACAACTACGACGCGGTGCCGGACTGACCCCTCAGCAGAACCAAAGCCGCGGCGTCAAACCGCTCGAAGGTCACTGACGCGAGGCGGCGGACGGAACCCGCGCCGCGCCGAACTCGGCGGTCGCACGCCAGCCGGGCCATCCGGCGCCGTCAGCGACTGAACGACCGACGGCGTAGGCCGCACGAGCCTCCTGGGCGGCGCCTTCCAGGGTCCAGGATCGATCGAACTCGTCGGAGGGTTGGTGGTAGCGCTCGCGGTTGTAGCGGTCGACCAGCGCGCTTCCGGCCGGGCGGCCGCCTGCAACCAGGTCCCGGCCGATGCGGAAGGCCAGGGCGGGAACGCCGCGCTTGCTAAAGGCGAAGTGGTCCGAACGATAGTACCAGCCGGCTTCGGGGTTGGGCTCCGGCTCGACGCGAAGGCCCTGGGCGGCGGCGGCCCGGGACAGGTCGTCCTCGAGCGTGGTTCGCCCCCCGCCGATCAGCTCGATGCTGCGCGAGCGGGGCAAGGCCACGTGCGGGTCGAGGTTGATCACCGCGGCCGTGGTCTCCAGCGGACGCAGCGGATGGGCGGCGTAGTACTCCGCGCCGAGCAGTCCCCGCTCCTCCGCCGTCCAGCCGGCGAAGAGCAGGGTGCGGGCGGGGCGTGGGCCGCGCGCAAAGGCGCGGGCGATCTCCAGCAGCTCGGCAGTCCCCACGGCGTTGTCCACCGCGCCGTTGTGAATGCTGTCGCCGGTGGCGTCCGGGCGGGGGCCCAGGCCGTAGGCGTCCCAATGGGCGCCGTAGAGCACCGCTTCCTCGGGCCGTGTCGCACCGGTCAGGCGGGCGATGATGTTCCGGCTGCGGAGCGGGCTGGCGCGCGTCTCGAAGCGGGCCGACAGCCGAGCGTCGCCCAGCGGGCGGCCGCGGAAGCCCGGGCGCTGCGCCTGCGCCTTGAGGGCGGCGTAGTCCAGGCCGGCGCGGCGGATCAGGTCCTGAGCCGCTTCCAGCCGCAGCCAGCCGGAAAGGAAGGCGGGGTCGGGGGTGAGCTGGGCCGGGCGGGCGACCTCCACCAGGGGCGCGTCGGCGCCGGTCTGGACGATGAGCCACGGGTAGGAGGCGGCGGCCGTCTCGTGGATGGACAGCAGGCCCGCGGCGCCGCGTCTTCGCGCTTCTTCTCCCTTAGTGCCGACCCGGCCGTAGTAGCTGAGGTTACGGCCGCCGAAGGGGCCTGAACCGGCCTCGAAGTCCGGGTCGTTGGCCAGCACGACCACGATCTTGCCTCGGACGTCGAGGCCCTCGTAGTCGCTCCAGCCCAGCTCGGGCGCATGGACGCCGTATCCGGCGAACACCAGGGGGGCCCCATCCAGCGTGTAGCGGCCCGCCCCACGGACGCTGGCGGTCGCGTCCTCGCCCAGGCGAAGCGGCAGCGCCGCGCCGCCGACCCGCAGGCTCAGGCTCCCCTCCCCGATCCGGTCGTATCGCGTGAGCTCCACCTCCTGGAACCAGGAGCCGTTCGGGCCGCCGGGCTCCAGCCCCGCGGCGGCGAACTGGGCGGCGAGGTAGTCGAGCGCCTTGGCCTCGCCAGGGCCGCCGGGACCGCGGCCCAGGAACTCGTCCGACGACAGCACGCGGACGTGCTCGCGGATGCGCGCGGCGGAGATCTCCGGGGCGGACCCGCTGCTTACGGGCGCGGTGGCGCAGCCCGCGACCAGGGCCCCGAGCAGCAGGGTGGCGAGCGCCCTCCCCCTCATCGGCGCCGGGCCGCGGACTGGTCGCGGACTGGCCGGAACTCGCTGGTGGATCGGTAGTTCGGCCATTCCCGGCTGTTGGCGATGTCCAGACCGAGGCGCTGGAGCACGGTCGCGTCCTGGACCATGCCCAGGAAGTTCCAGCTCTCGTCGTACTCGTCCGCCGGCTGGTGGTATTTGTCGCGGCGGTAGGCGTCCTCGGCGGTCTTGGCCGCGGCCGTGCCGCCCACCACCAGGTCCTGCCCGCTGTCGACATAGAGCATGGGCACCCCGCGCTTGGCCAAGGGGAAGTGATCCGAACGGTAGAAATAGCCCGCCTCGGGCGACTGGTCGGGGCGGATCACCCGATTGTTCTCGGCCAGCACAGCCTGGAGCCGATCCTCCAGTTCGCTCTGGCCGGAGCCGATCACCAGAAGGTCGCGTGCGGGCCCGAGCGGAGTGAGCGCATCGATGTTGAAGCCGGCCGCCGTCGTCTCGAGCGGGTAGAGCGGGTTGGCCGCATAGTATTCCGAGCCCAAGAGGCCTTTCTCTTCGACGGAGACGACCACAAACACGACCGAGCGCTCGGGTCGGGGACCCTGGGCGAAGGTGCGGGCGATCTCGAGGATGGCCGCGACCCCGGTCGCATTGTCCACCGCGCCGTTATAGATGCGGTCGCCTCGAGCATCCGGAGCGCCCACCCCCAGGTGGTCCCAGTGGGCGGTGTAGAGCACGGTCTCGTTGGGTCGGGTGCGGCCGGGCAGCCGGGCCACCACATTCTTGGACGCGACATTGACTTGGCGCAGCGCATAGTCGGCGCTGAAGGTGGCGTTGGCCAGCGACACCGGGCGGAAGTTCGGCGTCTGGGCCTGCTTCTTCAGGGCTTCGAAGTCCTGCCCGGCGCGGCGGAACAGGTCCACCGCCACGTCCCGCTGGATCCAGCCTTCCAGGGGCGGGTGGGTGGCCGCCGGGTCGGCGCGTACGATGTCGAACATGGTGTTGGTGTTGGAGTTCTTGACCGTGGCCCAGCCGTAGGAGGCGGGCTCGGTTTCGTGCACGATCAGGATGCCGGCCAGGCCCTGGCGTGCGGCCTCCTCGTACTTATAGGTCCAGCGGCCGTAGTAGGTCATGGCCTTGCCGCCGAAGGGGCCCTGCCCCGTTTCGAAGTCCGCGTCGTTGACCAGGACCACGCCCACCTTGCCGCGCAGGTCCATGCCCTTGAAGTCGTCCCAGTTCCGCTCGGGCGCCTTGATGCCGTAGCCGAGGAAGACCAAGGGTGCGTTCTCGATGGTGACGCGGTCGCGCTTCTGCAGGCTGGCGCGGATGGCGATCTGCTCGCCCTGGGTCAGCGCCTGGCGGCGGCCGCCGACGGTGAAGGCCGCGGTGGGCTGGCCAACGATGTCGGACTGGAGCAGCGGCACGTCCTGCGTCCAGGAGCCGTTGCGACCCCCAGGCTGCAGGCCGGCGGCGGCGAACTGCTGGGACAGATAGGCCACGGTCTTGGTCTCGCCGGGCGTGCCGGGACCACGACCCTCGAAGGCGTCGGAGGCCAGGGTGCGGACGTGCTCGGCCAAGCGGGCGGGGCTGATGGCGGCAGGAGGAGCGGCCGGGGCCGAGGTGCGCTGCGTTGCGCAGGCGGACAGCAGCAGGGCGGCGGCGAGCGAGAGGAGCGCGGTTCTCATGGCCACCACGCTAGCCATCGCCGCGCCCGTCGACAACCGGGTCAGCGCTCGATCAGATTGCGCACGTCGGGTTCGCGTTCGAGCGCGCGGCAGAGCCAGGCCTGGGCGACCATCAGCGCCACCCCCGCCGCATAGGCCGAGAAGATCCCGCCCGGATAGCGCCCTCCCCGCCCGAACTCGCTGATCTGCAGCAGGATGGCGAAGGCCGCGAAGGCCAGCACGCCCAGCACCCCCGCCACGGACCAGGGCGTCTGGCCGAAGCCCGCCGCGAAGGTGATCCAGACATATTGCTTCAGCAGGCGCCGTATGGGGCCGCCCAGCAGGCTGGCGGCCAGGGTGAGCGCAAAGAAGCCCAGCGGCGCGCCCACGAACACGAAGAGCTTGTCGCGCAACGCCCCGGGCAGGACGTCAAAGGCCCGAACCACCACCAGGGCGAAGATCAAGCCGCCGAACAGGCAGGCGGAGGTTTGCATGCGCTTGAAGTTGCGCCAGGCCTGGGTGTGCAGCTCGGGCCTGGGTTTGGGCGGCTCCACCTGCGGGCCTGAGAGTCGCGGCATGCGCCTCCTCCCTGCGCTTACGGGGGAAACATAGTCGCCCGCACGCCGGGGTGGGGACACGACACCGTGATCGTGAAGGCCGCAGCTTCAACCGCCTGGATAGCTCACCAGGGCCGTGACGGGCACGTCCAGGCCGCGCAGCCGCCCGGCGCCGCCGAGGTCAGGCAGGTCGATCACGAAGGCGGCCGCCGCCACCTCCGCCCCGCCCTGCCGCAGCAGGTCGACGGCGGCCACGGCGGTGCCGCCGGTGGCGATCAGGTCGTCGACGAACAGGACGCGCTCGCCGGGCCGGATCGCGTCGTGGTGCATCTCGATGGCGTCGCTGCCGTACTCCAGCGCGTATTCCACGGCGTAGGTGCGGTGCGGGAGCTTGCCGCGCTTGCGCAGGGGAATGAAGCCGGCCGAAAGCTGGTGGGCCACCGCCCCGCCCAGGATGAAGCCGCGGGCCTCCGCCCCGGCGACCTTGTCGATCTTGGCGCCGGCCAGGGGCTGGACCAGTTCGTCCACCGCGCGGCGGAAAGCGCGCGCATCGGCGAACAGGGTGGTCACGTCGCGGAACACGATCCCCGGCTTGGGATAGTCCGGGATGGTGCGGATGTGGTCGGCCAGGTTCACCGGCGAAGCACCCGGCCGGCCACGGCGTCCAGCTTGGCGACCACGGCGGGGTCTCGGTGGTCCGGCGGGGTGACGACCGCGAAATCGAGATTGGTGTCGATGGGGCTGGGTTCGCGGGGCGTGCGGGCGAGGATCGCGATCAGGCGGCGGACCGTCTCGCGGGCGCGATCGGCGTTGGCCCGCATGACGCTCAGGACCGAGCCTACGTCAACGGCGGCGTGCGCCTCGTTCCAGCAGTCGTAGTCGGTGACCATGCACACGCTGGCGTAGGGAAGCTCGGCTTCCCGGGCGAGCTTGGCTTCGGGCATGTTGGTCATGCCCAGCACGTCGCAGCCCCAGGACCGATAGAGTTCGGACTCCGCGCGGGTGGAGAACTGGGGGCCCTCCATGGCCAGGTAGGTTCCCCCTTCCACCACCTCGGCGCCGGCTTCTCGCGCGGCCTGGGCGGCGAGCGAGGCCAACCGCGGGCAGACGGGGTGGGCCATGGAGACGTGCGCCACCAAGCCCTCGCCGAAGAAGGACTTCGGTCGGGCGAAGGTGCGGTCGATGTACTGGTCGACGACGCAGAAAACGCCCGGAGCCAAGCGATGCTGCAGCGAGCCCACCGCCGAAAGAGAGAGGACGTCCGTGCATCCGGCGCGTTTCAGGGCGTCGATATTGGCCCGGGCGTTGACGGCCGAAGGCGGCAGGCGGTGCCCCTGCCCGTGCCGGGGAAGGAAGGCCAGGCGAACACCGCCCAGGGTTCCGTGGGTGATCTGGTCGGAGGGAGCGCCCCAGGGGGTCTCGACCGTCTCGCGTCGAACCTCCTGCAGGCCGGGGATGTCGGTGACGCCGCTGCCGCCGAGGACGCCCAGGGTCCAGTTCATCAATGTCCTGCTCCCTTTGTGCGGCGGGTCGATTGGGGCTTTGCACTGACCATCCACCCCGCCGAACGCCGCCTTCGGACGTGTTCCGAGGGCCCATCTCTCGGCGACGGAACCCATCCGGCTTAGCGGGCCGGCGCTGAGGTCCCACTTGAACCGTCGGCCCCCGGAACACGTCCGAGGGTGGCGGTCAGTGCGCGACGTTGCGCCAGATGCGGCGATAGCTGGCGTAGACCAGGCCGGCGAAGAGGGTGAGATAGATGATCACCGCAAGGCCCGTCTGTTTACGCTCGATCAGCTTGGGCTCGGTGACCCACTGCAGATAGGCGCCCACGTCCCGGGCCATGTTGTTCACCGTGGCCGGAGTGCCGTCGTCGAAAGTCACCTGACCTTCGCGCAGCGGCGGCGGCATGGCCAGGAACCCGCCTTTAGGGACGGAGTCGTGCGCCTCCTCCGGCTCCACTCCGGCAGGAGCCCAATAGGAGCTGAGGTCGCCCGCATAGTATTTGTTGTAGTATTGGCCGGCCGGCACGGTGAGGCCGCGGGGCGGGTTCGGATAGCCGATCAGCAGGGAGTAGATGTAGTCGGCGCCCCCATGGCGGGCCTTGGTGATCACCGACAGGTCGGGCGGCAGAGCGCCCCCGTTGGCGCCGCGGGCCGCGGCCTCGTTCGGATAGGGATTGGGGATCCGGTCGGCCACCGTGCCCGGGCGGAGGATGGCGTCGCCCGTTTCCGAATCGATGTCGGGGATCTGGGCCGCGGCGGCGATGGTGCGCGCGTAGGGACTCTCGTTCGGGTTGGGATAGTTCTCGTCCCAGAAGGGTGCGTTGCGCATGGCCAGGTGACGATAGGCCACCAGATTGGTCGAATGGCAGGAGGCGCAGACCTCCTGATAGACCTTGAAGCCGCGCTGCAGCTGGGCCTGATCGAAGCGGCCGAACGGCCCTTCGAAGCTGTATTTCACGTCCTTGGGGTGCTCGGCCCCGCCTGCGGCGAGCGCCGGGGCGGCGGTGAGGCAGGCGACGGCGGCTGCCACCGCGGTGATCAGTTTACGCATGAGGTTCAGCCCCGACGCTCGGGTTCGGCCACGGCCGGACGCCCGGCGTAACCTGCGCCCGGCTTGACCACGCCCCCATGGGTGGAGCCGCCATAAGCCCCGCCGTCTCCGCCGTCACCACCCGCATGGGACAGGACGGGCGCGGAGATGGTGGGCGGCACCGGAAGCGGCGTCTCCTTGAGCCCCAGCAGCGGCAGCACCACCAGGAAGTAGGCGAAGTACATCAGGGTGAAGAGCCGGGTCAGCCAGAGATAACTGTTCAGCTGGCCGTCGAAAAGGGTGAAGGTCTCCACCCCCGGGATCACGGGGGCGTCCGGGAGCTGGCCCCCGCAATAGCCCAGCACCAGGGTGGTGACCACGAACAGCCAGAAGAACTGTTTGGCGACCGGGCGATAGCGGTTGGACCGCACCTTGGAGGTGTCGAGCCACGGCAGGGCGAAGATCACGGCGATGGAGGCGAACATCACGATCACCCCGCCGAACTTGTCGGGCACTGCGCGCAGCATGGCGTAGAAGGGCAGCAGGTACCACTCCGGCACGATGTGCGCGGGCGTGACCAGGGGGTTGGCCGGGATGTAGTTGTCGGCGTGGCCGAGCGCGTTCGGATTGAAGAACACGAACACCGAGAACATGATCAGGAAGACGATGATCGCGAAGCCGTCCTTCACCGTGTAGTAGGGGTGGAAGGGCACGGTGTCGCGGCGCTGCAGATCCTGCGGGATGAGCACGCCGACCGGGTTGTTGTTGCCCGGCACGTGCAGCGCCCAGATGTGCAGCCCCACCACGCCCGCGATCATGAAGGGCATGAGGTAGTGCAGGGCGAAGAAGCGGGACAGCGTCGGGTTGTCGATGGCGAAGCCGCCCTGCAGCCAGGTCAGTATGCTCCCGCCCACCACCGGCACGGCGCCGATCACATTGGTGATCACGGCCGCGCCGTGGAAGCTCATCTGACCCCAGGGCAGGACATAGCCCAGGAAGGCGGTGGCGATCAGCAGGAAGAAGAGGATGCAGCCCAGGAGCCAGATGACCTCGCGCGGCGCCTTGTAGGACCCGTAGTAGAGGCCGCGGAACATGTGGATGTAGGTCGCGATGAAGAACATCGACGCGCCGTTGGAGTGGATGTAGCGGATCATCCAACCGTAGTTCACGTCGCGCATGATGCGCTCCACCGACGCAAAGGCGTGGTCCACGTGGGCGGTGTAGTGCATCGCCAGCACGACCCCGGTCACGATCTGCGTCAGCAACAGCACGGTGAGGATGCCGCCGAAGGTCCACCAGTAGTTCAGGTTCCGCGGGGTGGGGTAGTCCACCATGGCGTCGTAGCCCAGCCGTATGATCGGCAGGCGCGCGTCCAGCCATTTCTCGAAGCCGGACTTGGGGATGTAGGTCGAATGACCGCTCATGGGTTCAGGCCTGTCCGACGCGGGCGCTGGTGGGGGAAAGGAAGGCCACGGGCGGCACCTCCAGGTTCTTGGGGGCCGGGCCTTTGCGGATGCGGCCGGAGATGTCGTAGTGGCTGCCGTGGCAGGGGCAGAACCAGCCGCCGTAGTCGCCGCCCCCGTGGGTGGGGACGCAGCCCAGGTGGGTGCAGGTGCCGATCATAATGAGCCACTGCTCCTGGCCCGCCACCACACGCGCGGAGTCGGGCTGGGGGTCCTTGAGGCTGGCGTCGTCGTCGGCGCGCGCCCGGGCGATCTCGGCCGGGGTGCGGTTGCGCACGAACAGCGGCTTGCCGCGGAACTTGAGCGACAGCTGCTGGCCGGGCGCGACCTTGGTCAGATCCACGTCGATGGTGCCTTGGGCCAGGGTGTCGGCCGCCGGATTCATCTGGGCGATGAAGGGCCAGGCCAGCATGACGCCGCCGCCCACGGCCGCGGCGCCCGCGGCGATGTGGATGAAGTCGCGGCGGGTCTCGCCCTCCGCCGGCTCCTTGGCCGCATCGATGGCCTGCTGACCCGTGATGTCGCCGGCGTAACCTGCGCCGGCCGGAGTGTCCGTCACCTCGAACCGCCTTCTTCTGGAGCCGATCCGGCTCCGGGATTCACATCTATGCACCTGCCGCCGATCGGCCACGCGGCCGGACGCCGCAAGCCGAACGCTGCGCGGGCACGGCTTAGAGCGCGGCACGGCTTTCCGCAACAGGCGCCGCCGACGCTCGTGAGCCGCTATATGGCCGCCATGACGGAAAACACCCCCGGACGGCAGGCGCGGGCGAAGGCTTGGTTTGAAGGCCTACGCGACCGGATCTGCGCCGCCCTCGAGCGGCTGGAGGCCGACGCCGATTCGACCTTGTACGGTCCGGAGCCAGGGACCTTTGTGCGGACACCCTGGAGCCGGGAAGGCGGCGGCGGCGGCGTGATGTCCGTTCTGCGCGGACGCCTGTTCGAAAAGGCCGGGGTGCACGTCTCGACCGTGCATGGACAATTCGCGCCCGAGTTCGCGCGGAGCATCAAGGGGGCGGAGGACGACCCCAGCTTCCACGCCACGGGCGTCAGCGTGATCGTGCACCCGCGCAATCCGCGCGTGCCGGCGGTGCACATGAACACGCGTTTCATCACCACCACCCACAGCTGGTTCGGCGGGGGAGCGGACCTGACGCCCCTGCTCGACGAGCAGAGAACGGAGGCCGCGCCGGACGCGCGCCAGTTCCACAGCTCGTTGCAAGCGGCCTGCGACGCCCATGACCCCGACTACTACCGCCGGTTCAAGGCCTGGTGCGAGGACTACTTCCGCCTGCCGCACCGGGGGGAGCCGCGCGGAGTGGGCGGCATCTTCTACGACCACCTGGAGGGTGGATTCGAGACGGACTTCGCCTTTACGCGCGATGTCGGGACGGCGTTCCTGGAGGCCTACGCCGCCATCGCGGAGCGGCGAATGGCGGAGCCGTGGACCGAGGACGAGCGCGAACAACAGTTGGTCCGGCGCGGGCGTTATGTGGAGTTCAACCTGCTCTACGACCGCGGCACCCTGTTCGGGCTGAAAACGGGCGGAAACGTGGAGTCGATTCTGAGCAGTCTGCCGCCCGTGGTGAAGTGGCCCTAACGGAACAGGCCCAGCAGGGCGGTCGGCCCCCGATTGGCGAGTCCCAAGGCTTGGCTCCCCAGCTGCTGGCGAACCTGCAAGGCTTGGAGGCGAGCCGATTCCCGGCCGAGATCGGCGTCCACCAGAGTTCCAACGCCTGTCATAAGCCCGTCCCGCAGCTTCGAAAGGAAGTCCGCCTGCCGCTCGACTTGACGGAAGTTGGCGCCCATACGGGCCAGGGCCAAGCCCGTGTTGCGAATGGAGGCCTCGAGCTTGCCGACGATGACCGCGCTGCCGGCGGCGTCCGTCAGGGTGTCCGTGGCCAGGACGGTCACGTTAGGGCCGCCCAGGTTCAGACGCTCGGCCACGATGTCCACGGTGGATGGACCGGTCACTTCACCGAACTTCGGCTGCCCCGCTTTTTTCGGGTGGTCAGCGGGGAAGTAGCCCACAATGACCGTCTGCGTCACCGTCGCCAAACCGGCTCGCGCCTTGTAACCCACCGCGTCCGCCTTGATCAGGTTCACCCTGTCGAAGCCGGCGTTGTTCACCAGCCGGGTGACCTGATCGCGGAGCTGCTCGAAATCCCGGCGTAGGGCCGCCCGGCTGTCGGCGCTCAGTCCCGCGTCGGCGGCGGCCAGCGCTTTGACCTTCATCTGGACCAGGAGGTCGGACACGCCCGCGCCGGCGGTCAAACCCACGTCCAGGATCGACTGAGCGCGTTGCAGCCCGCCGATGATGACGCCGATCGCGCGCGCGTCGCCGCGCTGGCTTTGAGCGATCGACCAGATCGCGCCGTTGTCGCGCGCGCTGGCGATGCGCAGCCCGGTCGAGACCCGCCGTTGAGTCGTCGCGAGTTGGACCGCCGTTTCGCCGAGATAGCGGACGGCGTCGCGGGCTCCCACATTGGTGTTGACGCTATTGAGCGGCATCGCTTTCTGCTTCGCTCCCGGCCGTTCTAGCTGGAAGGTGGAGCGTGCACTTTGCCCTGCATAGCTTACAATCCCGTCACCGTTTCAGGTTAAGGCGCCGGCAAATCGAAGGAGCGGCGCGTGCCGGAGACCTCGGGACCGATCACCTTGATCAACGTCTACACCTGCCAGCCCGAGCGGCAGGAGGAGCTGTTACGCGTGCTGCGCGCGCTTACGGAGGATGCGCGGCGTCTGCCGGGGTTCCGCTCCGCCCGGCTGCACCGCAGCCTGAACGGCAAGCACGTCGTCAACTACGCCGAGTGGGACCAGATGGAGCAATGGCGGGCCATGGTGCGCCACCCCTCCGTGCAGGCGCACATGGGGCGGGTGGTGGCGCTGGCGACGTTTCAGCCGCACGCCTATGAGCCCGGCGAGATCTACGACCCGGCGAGCTGAGCCTGGAGGCGGGCCAAAAGCGCGGGGCGATCCTCTCGGAACCCGCCGTCGATCCAGGCCTGCTCCAGCGCGCGCAAGGCCTGCCCCAGCTCCGGCCCGCGGGGCACGCCGGCGTCGGCCAGATCGTCGCCCCTCAGCGGGAATTGCGGGCGCGACCAGGCGTCGGCGATCTCCAGGAGACTGCGGGCCTCGGTTGCGCGACCCGGCTGTTCGGCCCAGGCGCGGATCAGCCGGTCGCGAAATGCGGGCTCCCCGGTCCTGTAAAGGGCCGCCAGGGTCTGAACGGGACTCATGCCGAGGTGAACGGGGGGCTCGGTTCCAACGGCGGCCAGCAGGCGGGACTTCTGGGCGTTGGACAAACGGAGGCTTTCCGCCGTGCGACGCACCGCTTCGGCCTCGCGTTCGACCAGGAGCGACAGACGCAGCTCGGGGTCGGCGGTCAGGGCCGTGCCCGCTTCGAACCGGTCCAGCCCGCCGAGGTCGGGCGACAGCGCGCCCAGCACGCCGGTGCGGTCCATCCAGCGGACCGCCGGCCGGGGATCCGGGGCGGCCAGAAGCTTGAGAAGCTCCTTGCCGATGCGTTCGGCCGAGAGCGTCCGCAGGCCGCCATGGAGCTCGGCGCAGGCTTTCAGCCCGTCGTGATCGGGCCAGTCACGGCCGTACCAGGCGCCGAAGCGGAAGAAGCGCAGGATGCGCAGGTAATCCTCCCGGATGCGGGTCTCCGGATCGCCCACGAAAAGGATGCGGCCGGCCAGGGCGTCGTCCAACCCGCCGCCCACCGGGTCGAACAGCTGGCCGGTCCGGTCGGCGTAAAGCGCGTTCAGGCGGAAGTCGCGGCGGGCGGCGTCCTGGGCCCAGTCGGTGGTGAAGGCCACCACCGCGCGACGGCCGTCGGTCTCCACGTCGCGGCGCAGGGTGGTCACCTCGACCGGGCGGTGGTCGTACACGGCGGTGACCGTTCCGTGTTCGACGCCGGTCGGCACGGCGCGGATGCCTGCGGCCTCCAGGGCGGCCATCACCTCCGGCGGGGTGAGCGGGGTGGCGAGGTCCAGGTCGTCCACAGGGGCGCCCAGAAGGGCGTTGCGCACGCAGCCGCCCACGAAGCGGGCCTGGCCGCCCGCCGCCTCCAGGGCGTCCAGCACCGCCACGGCGTGCGGGGCCTGCAGCCAGGGCGCCTGCTGGGTCGAGAGCCTCATGCCGGCCGGGCCTCGCCGGTAGTGGTCCAGCCGACCAGCTTGGGGACCTTGCGCAGATAGCGGCGCTCCAGGGCGCCGGGGCGGAAGCCGGCGGGGGCGAGTTCGGCGGCGATGTCGCGCGTCAGCCGGCAGCCGCCCGCCATGGCGGCCCAGGCGGGCTCCAGCCGGCGCTGCCAACGGGCCAGCCTGCGATCGGGGGCCAGGCCGTGCTCGCAGAACAGCAGGCGGCCGGAGGGCTTGAGCACGCGGCGGGCCTCCTGCAGGGCCGCCGCCGGGTCGGGCACGGAGCACAGGGTGAAGGTGGTCACCACCGTGTCGAAGCTGGCGTCGGGATGGGGCAGCGCCTCCGCCCTGCCCGCTTCCAGGCGCACATCCAGGCCCTCGGGCCGGGGCGCCTGGGCCGCCTTGGTCCGGAGCTCGGCGGAGGGCTCCAGCCCGCGCACAATCGTGACCCGCACGGGGTCGTAGAAGCGCAGGTTCGCGCCCGCGCCTACCCCCAGCTCCAGCACCCGGCCGCTCGCCAGCGGGATCAGCCGCGCGCGCTGGCGCGTCAGGGCGCGCGTGCGGCAGGCGCAGCCGATCAGCTCAGACAGGAGGCGGCGGTCGTAGGAGGACACGGGCCTTCATAGCGGCGGGCGTGACCGCGTCCCAGAGGGCGTCAGCTCCCTCAGGCGAAAGCGGCGCAGCGGCGCACCCAACCAGCCCCGCCGCAACCACAACGGCGCATACGGCCTTCATCATCGGCCTTCGTCCTGGCCTCGCCCTTGCGCAGGGCCTTGGATCGGATTCTCCGGATTGCCGTTGGAGCCAGCCGTCGAGGCGACACCCTGGTCAGGACGGAGGATGTAGACCTCTCTCTTCGGGGTCCCTCATCAGAGCGAGCCGACCATCGGCCAAGACAGCCAAGGCCTCCCCGCCGGCGCAACCCGTCCTGTTGAAGCATCGGACCTCCCAGATCTGGTCAACGGGCACGGCGGCGGTCGCGCTTCGAACCAGGGCGAGCGAGGTCCGCGCCAAGGACCGGGTTCGGCTTCCCGCGACCTTGAAATGCGGCGCTGCGCAATAGTAGTCCCAGTCTATATCACCACCCTCGCTCGCCCGGACCCAGGCCATCTGCTCCGGCGTGATCTCCAGGATGGCAAGTTGATGACCCCCAGCCGCCCGCTGCGGCTAAGATCGCGTCAGTCCTTACCCGACGCCCCGCGCGGCCAGCCGATCGCGCGGCCGTGGCAACCCCGCTTGGTCCAGCGGAACTCGACCGCCTCCGGAAGCAGGAAGCGGGCGCAGTGGGTCGGGCTGACGAAGGTGAGACGCGTTCCGTTGGGCCGGGACGCGAAGATCATGACCTTCTTCTCAGTCTCTGTTGTGACCACGACGCGTGTGCCCTGTCGGGTGTCGCTCCACTGAGAGGCCTGCCAGCCGGTCCTCAAGTCGGCCCTTTTGCCTCGAGCGGCCGCGATGCCGCATTCGTGCATGCTGAATCCGATCGGACTTCACATGTGGTAGAAGAAGCTGTCGACCTTTCCAGCCTTCCGCGTCAGCTCAAGGGTCGCCTCCGTCTTGGCCAAGCCTGAAACGGAGCAGGTGGTGGTCACCGGCCCGGCGGCGCCGAGGCACAGCGCCGCCGCCGCAACCGCCGCCGCTCGCAGGCCGGCGCGCCCTGGACGCCCTCGCGGGCGCTCGCCCGAGGCGCTTCGTTGACCAGGTGACGACCTTCCAACCATGGCCTTGATCTCCCCTCGAACACACGCCGATACTCTGACCGGAGCACCGATGTTCCGCCTATGTTCCGGCCGCGTCAAGCGCCTGAACTCGGTCATCGCCGAGGCTGGGCCGAGCGTCCTTTGCCTGAACTCGGCGCAGGTCGTTGCATGTAGTTCTGGGCGGACAAGACATCCCCGACTGCGGTCATGCGTCGAGCTTGATCGGCGCGGACGACGGCGTGATCTCCGTCTCGGTGGGCCAGCGCCTCCAGCCGACCGGCGGCCTATTCGGATCGCCTCCGCCCGTTGTATTCGCCGTACTCCTCCAGAGAGACCGTCTTTGACGGGTAGAGCTTGACCTCGAGCCGCCGGTCGATGGTCGCCTGAGTGGTCGAATAGCCGCCAGTCGGCAAGGCGGTCGTCAGGTACAGCGAGACGCTCCCCAGTCCGAGATTGCACCGCAGGAGGACCCGGGTTGCGCCCCGCGCCTGGGTAAGGAGTTCAACAAGCGTCGAGTCGCGCGGGAGCTCCCGACGTCTGCCCGCAAAGGTGACGGACACGCCTATGGCTCCCCGCCCGACGTTGCCCTGCTCACGGACGCGCATGGCGAAAGCCGCGCCCTCGCAGCGCCCCTCGTAGCTGGTGGCGTACCCCTCCAGCCTGATCGGCTCCTGAACCACGATGACCGGCCCCCCGCTTAGCTCTTGGAGCGCAGCGCAGGAGCCTAGAAGTCCGGAGATCGCGACAGCCACCACCGCCTTTTTCATGAAATCCTCCGTGAAGAGTCCAAGTCCGCAATGGGAGCTCTCACGCCGTCTCCGCTCCTGATCGGCGCGAGAGATCGGGTCAGTCCTTACCCGACGCCCCGCGCGGCCAGCCGATCGCGCGGCCGTGGCAACCCCGCTTGCTCCAGCGGAACTCGACCGCCTCGGGAAGCATGAAGGTGCCGCAGTCGGCCGGGCTGACGAAGGTGAGGCGTGTTCCGTTGGGGCGGGGCGCGAAGGTCATGACCTTCTTGTCTCGGATGTCTGTTGTGACCACGACGCGTGCGCCCTGTCGGGTGTCGCTCCATTTGGAGGCCTGCCAGCCGGTTCTCCAATCGGCCCCTTTGCCGCGAGCGGCCGCGATGCTGCACTCGTGCGCGCTGAACCCGACCGGACGGGACATGTAGTAGAAGAAGCTGTCGATCCTCCCAGCCTTCCGGGTCAGCTCAAGGGTCGCCTCCGTCTCCGCCAGGCCTGAAACGGAGCAGGTGGTGGTCACGGGCCCGGCGGCGCCGATCCACACCGCCGCCGCCGCAACCGTTGCCGCGCGTAAACCGGCGCGCCCTGGACGCCATCGCGGGCGCCCGCCCGAGGCGCCTCTATGATCAGACATCCTCGCGACCATGGCCTCCATCTCCTCTTCGAACACACGCCGACGCGCTGTCCGAAACACCGACGTTCCACCTATGTTCCGGCCGCGTCAAGCGCCTGAACTCGGTCATCGCCGAGGCTGGGCCGAGCGTCCTTTGCCTGAACTGGGCGCAGGTCGTTGGATGTGATTCTGAGCCGCCAGAACATCCATCACGACGGTCATGCGCCGAGCCTGATCGGCGCGGATGACGGCGTTGATCTCCGCCTCGGTGGGCTGGCGCTTGAGGCGGTCACGGGCGACGTTGGCCAAACCGCCAGCGGCCTTAGGGAAGCGGCGGCCTGTCTTGACATCGACGTAGGAGCGGAAACGCAGCTCTTCCAGGCTGGCCTGCGACACGCCGCGCTCTTTGAGCAGTCCGAGCTGTTGCCGGAACCGACGTGCAGCTTCTTCAGACTGGTTGAAGAGGTCGAAATGGGCTGTCGCGAGGAGAGGGTCGTTAGGGTCGAGACCGGCGGCGCGGGCAGCTGCCTCGTATTCCGGTCGCTTTTTGGCGAGCTTCTTCAACTGGATGCGATCGGCGTCCTCAGGCGTAGGCGCGACTTCGGGCCCTTGATAGGCGAAGGAGCCCTTGTTCAGCCTGCCGTTCCCCGGGTCGCGGTGGCCCTTGTAGGCCTCCTTAGGAGACCCATCGAGGTTGCGTGTTCCCTCGGCGGCGCCCAGGATGGTCACCGCCAGAGGCGGAGTGCCCTCGGACGAATAGAGAAACCGGTCCAGGCTGAATCGGTTCGGCGTGGGCCCTTGTAGGAGCTGAGCGCCGCCGGAGGTCGGAAGGCCCTGCCGGGGCGGAATGGGGGCGGACCCTCGTCGGGAGCCGCTCGGCGGCGACGCTTGCGGTCTCGGCGGAAGACCGCGCGGGAAGTCGTGGCCATGAACGATCGCTTGCCCGCCGCGCATGGGGCGCTCGCCGGGGGCGGCGATCCCGCCACGCGGATCGAGCTCAGGCGTCAACGCGTCCTGAAGCTTTCCGAACCAGCCGCGTGGTCGCCGGGCGCCGTCACGACGGTTCGACATCAATTCGAGGACCGCTTCCGGTTCGCCCTGCCCGGCCAGCTCGAATTGGCCGCCGGTCGCCCGGAGCTCTGCATCCGGGCGTGGGAAGGCGGCCGCCGAGGCGGGCGTCGGCCGTATCCTCGCTCGGCTCGAGCTGACGCCACCAGCCAGCATTGCGGACACGGCCGGCCGGGGCCGGTCCATCGTCGTCGCGGGATACAGGGCCCCGGCTCGTCCATGCCGCTCCGGCGGCGGGCCCCAGTCCAGTTGGTTGGCGTCGACCGGCCGGGAGGGTGTTTCGGGCGCGCGCAGCCCCTCCAAAGCGGGGTCCGCCCCTCCGAAGGCCGCTTGGCCAGTCCGACCCGTCATGAGCGCGCGGAGACTCATGGGTGCAGGCGCCGGCAGCGGTCCGCCCGCCGCGGGCGGAACCGCCGCGCTCGGCCCCGCCACTTCGTCCGGCGCTCCCCGAGCGCCCCACGCGTCCGAAAGGCTCGCGCCCGCGTCGGCGGTCGCCCCATCCGGCCGGCCTGTCAGGAGCGCGCGGAGGCTGGTGGGCGCGGGCGCCGGCCGCGCCACGCCCAAGGTGCGCAGGATCGCGTCGTTCGAGGCCATCTCATCTTCGGGCTCGCCCAAAGCCGCCTGCCGCGCCCGCGCCGCGAACATCGCCCTTAACCCCTGCATCACGCGCCCCTCCTCCAGCCGCGGGCGCGAGCGCCGGGCTTCGGCGCGTCGTCGTCCCGCGACCCAGGCGGGCGGGCCGCGTCGGTTAAGCCGAGGTTGACGCAGCCCACGCGCCCCGGCCTCGGACGGCGCCCTGAGCGCGGCCAGCTCCCGGCCAGGGCGCACCAGCCGAGGGTGCTCGTTCCGCCTCCCCGCTCGACGCAGACGGGCGCGACACGCCCGCTCAGAGCCGACCGGCGCCCGCCGCCAGGCTCCGTTCAGCTCAAGGCGCGATCGCTCAACGGCCGTCGGTCCCGGGCTTGAACGCGGGTGGAGCGGTCGGACGCCTGGCCGACCGGGCGGCGGCTCGGGGCCGAGCGCGCCGGCCGCGCGAGCCGGTCGTGGAGCCGGGTGTCGGGGGTGAGATCGTGGAGCCCCTCCCCACGCAAAAGGGGCGCCCGCTTTCGCGGACGCCCCCCTGTCTCAAGCGATCTGTACGATCAGATCAGCTGCAGCAGCTCATGACCGCCTGGCAGCAGGCGGCCAGGGCGGCGCAGCATGCGCCGGCCGCCCGGGTCACCGCCTCCGGAGCGGCGGCGTAGGCCGCGGCGCCGGAAGCCAGGAGCATGACGCTCGCCGTCGAAAGAATTCGCTTCATCTTCAGTCTCCAATGGATCAGTTCGGGATTTCGCTTGGCTGAACCGCTCTATCGTGGAGGGGGGCGTTCGGGCGCGGGCGCCAAGCCCACCCCGGCCGAAAGCGCGACCGCATAGGCCGCCCGCGAGGTCTGGCCGGCGGCCGCCGCCTCGGGAGCCGCCGAAGGGATCGCGCGGCAGAGCACGGCGCAGTGGCGCTGGCAGTCGGCCGCGGCGTCCGTCCGATGCTCGCCCACCGGCGTGTCGCAGCCGGACGCGGCCGCGACGGCCGGCGTCGGCCCCGTCACCGCGCACCCGGCGACGGCCGTGACCGAGCCCAGGCTCACGAACAAGGCCGTCAAAACCGCCACAAGGGGGAGGAAGCGCTTCACGACTGTATAGATGGCGCGTTAGGGACGAACGGCAACGGCCTGGGTTTCAGGCGCGGGGGGTGGAGCCGTCTCCACCGCTCTGGGGAGGCGGTTGCCGTCCGAGTTCCTGGCGGGGGACGTCAGGCTGACGGGGATTGGTATGAAGCGGCAGGGGTCTGAGTACCCTGCGCGAGGAGATGCGCGCCGTGCCGCACGGCGAGCGGAGCCCTCGCCTCGGCCGGCCGGACCGCTGCTGGCTGCCTTGCCGCCCGAGGCGACTCGACTGCTGGGCCTGACCCTGCCGGAGACGCCGCCCGGCATCGCGGAAGATCGAACCCTTGTTCCCGAGGGTGCGTGCCCCCGTCCAAGCGAGGGTCCTCCCCCACACGCTGTTTCAGGGACTCGGCGTGTGCCAAGGTTCCCGCTTCGATTTGGGCAGGTTACACGTGTCGGCGATGGACCTCCGCGGACGCAATACCGAAGGCATGCTGAACGAGACGCTTTCGCGCCTCCTTGCGGGCCCCGTCGCCCCACGCCAGGCAGTAAACGTTCGCCTCCCGGCGTTCGCGCTGATGAGTGATGTTGGATTAACTCGGCACGAGAATCAGGACCGCGCCATCGTTGCGCAGGTTGGACGACTTCACCCCGACGTCTCGGCATTCACCTGTCTCGCCGTGAGTGATGGCATGGGCGGCATGTTTGCTGGAGAGGCCTGCGCAATAATCACACTGAGTGCATTCGTTTCTGGCCTCGTTTCATCGCGAAACCGCAATGGGGCTGAGCGGCTGATCGCCGCCGCACGGATAGCGGACTCCGCCGTGCACGCCTTCGCACAGGGAAAAGGGGGCGCAACGCTGTCAGCAGTACTTGTTGAGGAGACCGGACGGGCTTGGCATCTGAACGTGGGCGATAGCCGAATCTACATCGTTTCAGATGCTCGTCAGCGATTGGAGCGAATAACAGTTGACGATAACCTTCAAGAGGCTTTCGGCGGTCATGGTAAAGAGCTTGTGCAATTCATAGGTATTGGCTCTTCCCTACTCCCTCGGGTAGGAGAACTTCCCCCGAGTGCAGACCAGGTTTACATAACATCTGATGGGGCCCACTACTTCTCTCCGGAACTTCTCCAAGAGCTAGTGATCCGCGCAGGAGACCCGAAGAGGGCCGCGGAGAGAATCATCGCGGTCTCGCGGTGGCTCGGAGGGCCAGACAACGCAACTGTCGCCGCGTTTCGGCCGCGAGACCTCGTGAGTACGGAGGTCGCGACCGACTCCGCGGTTCGCGTTTGGACTCCTAGCGAGACAACGAACATAGTCTTGGTTCCGATGGCACCGTTTCGACAGTCTGGCCCTCATCCAGAAAGCCAAAGACCTCAACAGGCTGACGCTCACCCCGAGAGCTTTGATCGAGCATCCTCTGCGCGCACCGCTAGGACCGCCACACGTCGACCGGGAAAGAACAAGACGAAAAAGAAGGGCGGGCAGGATAGAGAGGAACCCCAGCCAGAATTGTTGGTGACGGTTAGCTCAGACGAGCCTTCCGATGCCGCTGATAGCTAATCGCTACGAGCCCACCGGTACCGCGCATTGGGGTGGGATGGGCTATGTGAACGAGTGCCTTGATCGCCACCTCGGACGAACGGTCATGCTGAAGACCGTTCAACGCCAACTTGATCTCCCGCGGCTAATGGACGAGCGAAAGGCGCTCCTGAAGCTCCGATCAAAGCACGTCGTTCAGCTGCTCGATGTGGTAACGTTCCATTGGCAAGGGCAGGATGTCACCTGCCTCGTTTTGGAGCACATCGAGGGCATCGATTTAAGGGTGGATTACACCCCTGGGCCAGAATACCAGAAGGCACTTTGGCAGGTCGCTTCAGGCCTTGCCGAGATCCATGCCGCCGGTGTGATCCACCGGGATATCAAACCGGACAACATCCGTGTTGATGCAAATGGTTTGATCAAGATCATCGACTTCGGCCTAGCCCGAGAAGTCGGACGTGATGATCGTACGCGGAGCATAATCGGGACAGGTGGTTACATGGCCCCGGAACTCTACGGCGACAGTACCATTTCTTTCTCTACGGCCATTGATGTCTACGCCTTTGGCCAGACAGCAAGGGCAATGCTCGGCTTCGCGCTTCCAACCACTCCGCCGAGCGCAGTTCCGGCTGGAACGATCGCGCAACAGAATCCAGCGCTAGGCAGCGAGGTAGCAGCCCTCGTAGAGGCTGCAGTTGATGGTCAGCCGGCTAATCGGCCGACCATGGCAGCGATAGCCCGAGAGCTCGGCCGTGGCCTTCTACGGGATCGGCATCGTGCACGGATAATAGACGGTGCAGGCAGAGCCTATGAGCTCCACTCAGGGCATCGAAATGCGACAATCCACTCAGGCCAGGGCTCCATCACGATCCGTTATGACGGGCTAAGGTTCGGAATCACCGCGCTCACGGGGAGCGTCTACATCAACAATCGAGCCATGGCGGTCGGCGATGAGATGGCCGCGTCCTGCGTTATCACGTTGGGGGATGCTGCGGCCGGTCGGCGAACTTTCCTGACCTTTGACGTGTCGAACCCCGAGGTGATGCCTTGATAGCTAATGGCACCGCGATTGGCGCGCGGTACGTGGTCGAGCGCTACATCGCAAGTGGGGGCATGCAGGATGTCTACCGAGCGAAAGACCAGCTCACGGAGCTCACCGTCGCCCTGAAGACCCCTCAGGTGGGGCAAGCGAATCGTCGCTTCAAACAGAGCGCCCAACTGTCAGCACGCATCAATCACTATAATGTGGCTCGAACTCTAGACTACTTTGAGTTGAACGGAGCTCCATACTTGATAGAGGAGTTAGTGGACGGGCCGACGCTAGAAACTGCGACATTGGGAATTATGTCCAGCGTCGACCCCCACCTGGGTGCGCATCTCATGCTGCGACTAGCAAAGGGAATAGCCGCTTCACACACTGCTGGTGTAGCTCATCGCGACTTGAAGCCAGGGAATGTGCTGGTCGGTGGAGGGCTTGGCTTCGAGGAGATCAAGTTAACAGACTTCGGGATTGCGACCTTGGCCGAGGAGCTGTTTGAGGAGGTCGTCAGTGCAGGGGGAGATCTGACGCGCTCCACATCGGGCACTATCCAAGGGGCGCTTCCTTACATGGCACCGGAGATGATGTTCCGACGAGCGGGCGACCCCGTTGGGCGGGAAGCTGACATCTGGTCCCTCGGAGCATTGATGTTCCGACTGCTTACAGGCGAATACCCATTCGGGGAGGGTATGATGGTCCCAGTCAACGTCAACGCTGCTTCCCTAACTCCTTGGCCCCAGTTCATGATCAGCAACCACCAATTTGCTCCTCTGGCGTTATCACTCCAAGGCTTGGTCGAAGAGTGTCTTCAGCGGTCCCTTTCGGCTCGACCAAGTGCAGCAGCGCTGGTGCTGAAATGTGAGGAGCTCTGCTACTTCTTCGCCCCACGACAACGGGGCACGGTAGTGCACAAGGAGGGTGGACGCTGCCGATTACGAACGGCGGCAGGCCAGACGGTCTTCTTCCACACGGATAGCCAATATGGACTTGGCCGTATCGACGTTGGTACAGAGGTGATCTTTAACGACCACCCAGGACAGCCGTTTCCCCGAGCGCACCCTGTCGTGGTGGCAACTTAATCCCTTCCTGCCCGTGCTTGGATCTAAACAGCAGAAATCCTCAATCGGTAGATAGGCCATATCCACTCGAGAAACATCGAGCAAAAACGGCCCGGGAGGTCCCCCTCCCGGGCCGTTCCGCATTCCAACCCTCCGGGCACGCCCGAGGCTGAGCGCCCCCGCTCGCGCGGGAGCTCCCTACTCCGCCGCCGGCGCCACTTCCGCCGCGTCCGCGATCTCCGCGGGAAGCGGCTCCATGGAGACCTTCTCGCGCTGGCTGGTCAGTTGCTCATCGCGTTGGTTGGCGATGCGCTGGAGCTGACGCAGATAGCTGCCGGTGCCGGCCGGGATGAGGCGGCCCACGATGACGTTCTCCTTGAGGCCCTCCAGGTGGTCGATCTTGCCGTTGACCGAGGCGTCGGTGAGGACGCGGGTGGTCTCCTGGAAGCTCGCCGCCGAGATGAAGCTGTTGGTCTGCAGCGACGCCTTGGTGATGCCCAGCAGAACCGGCTGGGTGGTGGCCTCGCGGCCGCCCCGCGCCCGGACCTTGGCCTGTTCGATCTCGAACTCGGGCTTGTCCAGGTGGTCGCCGCGGATCAAGCCGGTCTCGCCCGGATCGATCACTTCGACCTTTTGCAGCATCTGACGCACGATCACCTCGATGTGCTTGTCGTTGATGGGCACGCCCTGGAGGCGGTAGACCTCCTGGACCTCGTCCACCAGGAACACGGCCAGCGCCTCGATGCCCTGAATGCGCAGGATGTCGTGCGGGTCGGGGTTGCCGTCGATGATGTACTCGCCCTTGCGGATCACGTCGCCGTCGTGGACGGAGATGTGCTTGCCCTTGGGGATGAGGAATTCGACGGGTTCGCCCGGCTCCTCGCCGCCGACCGCTTCGGGGGTGATCTTGATGCGGCGCTTGTTCTTGTAGTCCTTCCCGAAGGTGACGCGGCCGTCCATCTCGGCGATGACCGCGCAGTCCTTGGGCCGGCGGGCCTCGAACAGCTCCGCCACGCGGGGCAGACCCCCGGTGATGTCGCGGGTCTTGGCGCCTTCGGTGGGAACACGGGCCAGCACGTCGCCGGGACGCACCTCGTCGCCGTCCGCCACCGAAAGAATGGCGCCCACCGGCAAGAGGCTGCGCGCGTCGCCGCCGCTGGCCAGCTTGTTGTAGGAGCCTTCCGCGTTCAGCACGCCCATGGCCGGACGGAGGTCCGAGCCGCGGGGGCTGGCGCGCCAGTCGATGACCACGCGGTTGGCGATGCCGGTCGCTTCGTCCGTTTCCTCGCGGACGGACAGCCCGTCGACCAGGTCCTCGAAGCGGACGCGACCGCCCGTCTCCGAGATGATCGGGTTGGTGTACGGGTCCCAGGTGGCCAGGCGCTGGCCCTTCTTGACCGTGTCGCCTTCCTTGACCTTGAGGCGCGCGCCGTAGGGCGGACGGTAGGACTCGCGCTCCTTGCCTTCGACCGCGACCGAGATCTGACCGTTGCGGGTCATCACGATCAGGTCGCCGTCGGCCGCCTGGACGGTGGCCAGAGCCGTGAACTTCACCTGGCCGTCGTTGGACGACTCGAAGAAGGAGGTCTCGGCCACCTGGGCGGTGCCGCCGATGTGGAAGGTGCGCATGGTGAGCTGGGTGCCCGGCTCGCCGATCGACTGGGCGGCGATGACGCCCACCGCTTCGCCGATGTTGACGCGGGTGCCCCGGGCGAGATCGCGCCCGTAGCAGGCCGCGCAGACGCCCTGCTCCGCCTCGCAGATCAGCACGGAGCGGATCTTGACGGCGGTGACGCCCGCGGCCTCGACCTTCTCCACCTGTTCCTCGTCGAGGTAGGTGTCGGCGGGGACGACCACCTCGCCGGTGAGCTGGTCCTTGATGTCCTCGCCCGTGGTGCGGCCGAGGATGCGTTGGCCCAGGGAGACCAGCACGTCGCCGCCCTCCACCACCGCGCGGATGGTGATGGCGCGGGTGGCGCCGCAGTCCTCCTCCGTGATGATGCTGTCCTGGGCCACGTCGACGAGACGACGAGTCAGGTAGCCGGAGTTGGCGGTCTTGAGCGCGGTGTCGGCCAGGCCCTTACGCGCGCCGTGGGTGGAGTTGAAGTACTCCAGCACGGTCAGGCCTTCCTTGAAGTTCGAGATGATCGGCGTCTCGATGATCTCGCCCGACGGCTTGGCCATCAGGCCGCGCATGCCGCCCAGCTGCTTCATCTGCGCCTGCGAGCCCCGGGCGCCGGAGTGGGCCATCATGTAGATGGAGTTGACCTCGCCCTCGCCGGTGGCGGAGGCGGAGATCTCGCCCATCATCTCGTCGGACACGCGGTCGGTGGACTTGGACCAGGCGTCGACGACCTTGTTGTACTTCTCGCCCCGCGTGATCAGGCCGTCGGCGTACTGTTGCTCGTACTCCTCCGCCAGCTTGCGGGTTTCCTCGATGATGGCGGCCTTGCGCTCGGGGATGACGATGTCGTCCTTGCCGAAGCTGATGCCGGCGCGGGCGGCCTCGCGGAAGCCCAGGCCCATGATCTGGTCGGCGAAGATGACCGTCGCCTTCTGACCGCAGTGGCGGTAGACGGTGTCGATCAGATTGCCGATCTCCTTCTTGGTCAGCGGCTTCTCGATCAGCCGGTGGCCGACCTGCGGGTGACGCGGGAAGAGCGCGGCGATCTTCATCCGGCCCGGCGTGGTGTCGATCACGCGGGTGACGGTTTCGCCGGCGGCGTTCATCTCGGTGAAGCGCGCCTTGACCTTGGCGTGCAGGTGGACGTGGCCGCCGTCCAGCGCCGTCTCGATCTCGCCGATCGAGCCGAACAGCATGCCCTGGCCCTTCTGGTTGTCCTTGGCCAGGGACAGGTAATAGAGGCCCAGCACGATGTCCTGCGAGGGCACGATGATCGGCTTGCCGTTGGCGGGCGACAAGATGTTGTTCGTGCTCATCATCAGCACGCGCGCTTCAAGCTGAGCTTCAAGCGACAGCGGCACGTGGACGGCCATCTGGTCGCCGTCGAAGTCGGCGTTGAAGGCGGCGCAGACCAGCGGGTGCAGCTGGATGGCCTTGCCCTCGATCAGCTTGGGCTCGAACGCCTGGATGCCGAGGCGGTGGAGCGTGGGCGCGCGGTTCAGCAGCACCGGGTGCTCGCGGATGACCTCTTCGAGGATGTCCCAAACCTGAGGCATCTCGCGTTCGACCATGCGCTTGGACTGTTTGACGGTGCCGGACAGACCCTTGGCGTCGAGGCGCGCGTAGATGAAGGGCTTGAACAGCTCCAGCGCCATCTTCTTGGGCAGGCCGCACTCGTGCAGCTTGAGGTCCGGACCCACCACGATGACCGAGCGGCCGGAATAGTCGACGCGCTTGCCGAGCAGGTTCTGGCGGAAGCGGCCCTGCTTGCCCTTGAGCATGTCGGCCAGCGACTTCAGGGGGCGCTTGTTGGCCCCGGTGATGACGCGGCCGCGGCGGCCGTTGTCGAACAGGGCGTCGACCGATTCCTGCAGCATCCGCTTTTCGTTGCGGATGATGATGTCCGGCGCGCGCAGCTCGATCAGGCGCTTCAGGCGGTTGTTGCGGTTGATGACCCGGCGATACAGGTCGTTCAGGTCCGAGGTCGCGAAGCGGCCGCCGTCGAGCGGCACCAGCGGGCGAAGCTCGGGCGGGATCACGGGAACCACCGTGAGGATCATCCACTCGGGCTTGTTGCCGCTCTCCTGGAAGGCCTCAACGATCTTGAGGCGCTTGGAGTACTTCTTCTGCTTGATCTCGGAGGTGACGGTCTTGAGCTCCTCGCGCAGGAACTCGGCCTCCTTCTCGAGGTCGATGGCCATGAGCAGGTTGCGGACGGCCTCCGCGCCGATCTCGGCGGTGAAGCTGTCGTCGCCGAACTCGTCCTGGTAGCGCATGAACTCGTCTTCGGTCAGCAGCTGGTGCTGCTTGAGCGGGGTCAGGCCCGGCTCCGTGACGATGTACTGCTCGAAGTACAGAACCCGCTCGATGTCCTTCAGCGGCATGTCGAGCATGAGCGCGATGCGGCTGGGCAGCGACTTCAGGAACCAGATGTGGGCCACCGGCGAGGCCAGCTCGATGTGGCCCATGCGGTCGCGCCGCACGCGGGCCAGGGTGACCTCGACGCCGCACTTCTCGCAGATGATGCCCTTGTACTTCATGCGCTTGTACTTGCCGCACAGGCACTCATAGTCCTTGGTCGGACCAAAGATGCGGGCGCAGAACAGGCCGTCGCGCTCGGGCTTGAAGGTCCGGTAGTTGATGGTCTCCGGCTTCTTGATCTCGCCGAAGGACCAGGACCGGATCTTGTCCGGCGAAGCCAGGCTGATGCGGATCTGGTCGAAGGTCGGCGCCACCGGCGCCGTGTTGAAGATGTTCAGGACGTCTTGGTTCATGGTGTCCTCGGTGCGGCGTGAGCCGCGAATTGGTCTCTTCAGATTTCCTCCCCATCGAAGATGGGGAGGTGGCGGGCGAGCGAAGCGAAGGCCGACGGAGGGGCTGTAGCCGCGAGACTCGCCCCCATCGCCGCTTCGCGGCTCCTCCCCCAGCAGAGCTGGGGAAGAAACTGCGCCTGCCCGCCTACTGGCTGTTCTCGAGTTCGACGTTCAGGCCCAGGGAGCGCATCTCCTTGACCAGCACGTTGAAGCTCTCGGGGATGCCGGCTTCGAAGCTGTCGTCGCCGCGGACCACCGCCTCATAGACCTTGGTGCGGCCGGCCACGTCGTCGGACTTCACCGTGAGCATCTCCTGCAGGGTGTAGGCGGCCCCGTAGGCTTCAAGCGCCCAGACCTCCATCTCGCCGAAGCGCTGACCGCCGAACTGCGCCTTTCCGCCCAGCGGCTGCTGGGTGACGAGCGAGTAGGGCCCGATCGAACGGGCGTGGATCTTGTCGTCCACCAGGTGGTGCAGCTTCAGCATATAGATGTAGCCCACGGTGACCGGCCGCTTGAACGGCTCGCCCGACTGGCCGTCGTAGAGCTGGCTCTGACCCGTGTGGGACAGACCCGCCTCCGTCAGCAGGCGTTCGATGTCGTTGATGTGGGCGCCGTCGAAGACCGGCGTGGCCATGGGCACGCCCTTCTCCAGATTGCGCGCCAGCTCCAGCAGCTCCTCGTCGCTCTCCGGCAGCTCCTGCTCAGGGCCGTAGATCGATTGCAGCCGGTCGATCAGGGCCTGGCGCTGGCCGCCGTTCTGCCAGGCGCGCATCAGATCGGCGATCTGACGGCCCAGGCCGGCGGACGCCCAACCCAGGTGGGTTTCGAAGATCTGGCCCACGTTCATGCGCGAGGGCACGCCCAGGGGATTCAGCACCACGTCGACGTGGGTGCCGTCCTCCAGGAAGGGCATGTCCTCGATGGGCAGGATCTTGGAGATCACACCCTTGTTGCCGTGACGGCCGGCCATCTTGTCCCCGGGCTGCAGCTTGCGCTTCACAGCCACGAAGACCTTGACCTGCTTCATCACGCCTGGGGGCAGTTCGTCGCCGCGCTGGAGCTTCTCGACCTTGTCCTCGAAGCGCCGGTCGAGCCGCTTCTTGGCTTCGTCGAACTGCCGCCGCATGGCTTCGATCTCGCCCATGAGGCGCTCGTCGTCCAAGGCCACCTGCCACCACAGGCCACGGCTGATGTCGGCCAGCTTCTCCGTGGTCACCTCGCCGCGGCCCAGACCCTTGGGCCCGGACACGGCGGTCCTGCCGACCAGCATGGTCTGCAGGCGGGTGTAGACGTTGCGCTCCAGGATCTTGAGCTCGTCGTCGCGGTCCTTGCCGAGGCGTTCGATCTCTTCGCGCTCGATGGCGATGGCGCGCTCGTCCTTGTCCACGCCGTGGCGGTTGAACACACGCACCTCGACCACCGTGCCGGCCACGCCGGGCGGCAGGCGCAGGCTGGTGTCGCGCACGTCCGAGGCCTTTTCGCCGAAGATGGCGCGGAGCAGCTTCTCCTCCGGCGTCATCGGGCTTTCGCCCTTGGGCGTGACCTTGCCCACCAGGATGTCGCCCGGCATGACCTCGGCGCCGATGGCCACGATGCCCGCCTCGTCGAGGTTGCGCAGGGCTTCCTCGCCGACGTTGGGGATGTCGCGGGTGATCTCCTCCGGCCCCAGCTTGGTGTCGCGGGCGGCCACTTCGAACTCTTCGATGTGGATGGAGGTGAAGATGTCGTCGCGGACGATCCGCTCGGAGATCAGGATCGAGTCCTCGAAGTTGTAGCCGTTCCAGGGCATGAAGGCGACCAGCGCATTGCGCCCGAGCGCCAGTTCGCCCAGGTCGGTCGAGGGTCCGTCGGCGATGACGTCGCCGGCATGGACCTGGTCGCCCACGCGCACCAGCGGACGCTGGTTGATGCAGGTCGACTGGTTGGAGCGCTGGAACTTGGACAGGCGATAGATGTCGACGCCCGAAGCGCCGGCGTCCGTCTCGCCGGTGGCGCGGATCACGATGCGGGTGCCGTCGATCTGCTCGACCACGCCGTCGCGGTGGGCCACCACGGTGGCGCCGGAGTCGCGGGCGACCACGTCCTCCATGCCGGTGCCGACCAGCGGCGCGTCCGACTGGATCAGCGGCACGGCCTGACGCTGCATGTTGGAGCCCATGAGCGCGCGGTTGGCGTCGTCGTTCTCGAGGAAGGGGATCAGCGCCGCGGCCACCGACACCACCTGTTTCGGCGACACGTCCATGAAGGTGATCATGTCCTTGGCCGTGAGCGTCACGTCGCCGTTGATGCGGCAAGGCGCCAGATCGTCCTGGATCTCGCCGCCGTCGGCCAGGCGCACATTGGCCTGGGCGATCACGTGCTTGGCCTCCTCCATGGCCGACATGTAGACGACCTCTTCGGTCGCCTTGCCGTCCTGGACGCGGCGGTACGGGCTTTCGATGAAGCCGTACTTGTTCACCACGGCGTGAGTGGCCAGCGAGTTGATCAGGCCGATGTTCGGGCCTTCCGGCGTTTCGATCGGGCAGATGCGGCCGTAGTGGGTCGGGTGCACGTCGCGCACCTCGAAGCCCGCGCGCTCGCGCGTCAGACCGCCGGGGCCAAGCGCCGAAAGGCGACGCTTGTGCGTGATTTCCGACAGCGGGTTCGTCTGGTCCATGAACTGCGACAGCTGCGAGGAGCCGAAGAATTCGCGAACGGCGGCGGCGGCCGGCTTGGCGTTGATCAGGTCGTGCGGCATGACCGTGTCGATATCGACCGAGCTCATGCGCTCCTTGATCGCGCGCTCCATGCGAAGCAGGCCCACGCGGTACTGGTTTTCAAGCAGTTCGCCGACGGACCTCACGCGGCGGTTGCCGAGGTTGTCGATGTCGTCGATCTCGCCCCGGCCGTCGCGCAGGCCCACCAGGGTCCTGAGCACGTTCAGCACGTCCTCCTGGCGGAGCACGCGGATTTCGTCGGAAACCTCAGGGGTTTCCAGGCGCATGTTCATCTTGACGCGGCCCACGGAGGACAGGTCGTAGCGCTCGCTGTCGAAGAACAGGTTGCGGAACATGGTCTCGGCCGCTTCCACGGTGGGCGGCTCGCCCGGACGCATCACGCGGTAGATGTCGAACAGCGCGTCCTCGCGGGCGCTGTTCTTGTCGATGCGCAAGGTGTTGCGCATGTAGGCGCCCACCGTGACGTGGTCGATGTCGAGCACTTCGATGGTTTCAAAGCCCAGGCCGCCCAGCATCTCGATGGCGGGCACGTCCAGTTCGTCGCCGGCTTCGGCGTAGATCTCGCCCGTCTCCATGTTGACGGCGTCGGCGGCGAGGTAGCGGCCGGTCAGGGCCTCGGGCGGCAGCAGAAGCTCCTTCAAGCCCCCCTGCCCCAGCTTGTTGGCGGCCCGCGCGCTGATCTTCTCTCCGGCCTTGGCGATGACCTCGCCGGTCTCGGCGTTGATCAGGTCGAAGTCGGGTTTCACCCCGCGCCAGCGCTCGGGCTTGTAGGGCGTTGCCCAGCCGGCTTCGCGCTTCGCATAGGGGACGACGTCGTAGAAGGTGCGCAGGATGCTCTCGCCGTCCATGCCGAGCGCGTAAAGGAAGGTCGAGGCCGGCAGCTTCCGGCGGCGGTCGATGCGGACATAGACGATGTCCTTGGCGTCGAACTCGAAGTCGAGCCAGGAGCCGCGGTAGGGGATCACCCGGGCGGCGAACAGCAGCTTGCCCGAGGCGTGGGTCTTGCCCTTGTCGTGGTCGAAGAAGACGCCGGGCGAACGGTGCATCTGGGAGACGATGACGCGCTCGGTCCCGTTGACGATGAAGGTGCCCTTGTCGGTCATGAGCGGGATGTCGCCCATGTAGACGTCCTGCTCCTTGATGTCCTTGACGGAGCGGGCGCCGGTCTCCTCGTCGCTTTCGAAGACGATGAGGCGCAGCTTGACCTTCAGCGGCGCGGCATAGGTCATGTCGCGCTGGATGCACTCTTCGACGTCGAACTTCGGGTCCTCGAACTCATAGGACACGTATTCCAGCGTGGAGCGGTCGTTGAAGTCCTTGATCGGGAAGACGGACTTGAACACGGCCTCGATGCCTTCGTCGCGGCGGTTCGCCGGGCGAACCTCGCGCTGGAGGAACTGCTCATAGGAGGAGCGCTGCACCTCGATCAGGTTGGGCATGCTGACCGCTTCGGGGATGCGGCCGAAGGACTTGCGGATGCGCTTCCTGCCCGTGAAGGTCAGGGGCTGGTTGCCGTGGCCGTTGCGGTCCGTCGCCTTGTGAAGGGCGGGCACGGACTGGGCCTCGGCCTCGGAGGTCACGATCCCGGTGCCGTGGGGGTCCATGAGGGACTGGGCGTTGGAGTCCTGACCGGTGTAGGTCGTCATGCTCGCTCCTCAGCGCGGCCCGACCCCGAGGGGCGAGCGCGCAAACCTGCTGCGGGATTGCTCCCGCGGGAATGGCTGGCTGCGCCCGTCCTCCGGGAACCCGAAAGGTTCGCCGGACGCTTACACGCGTGTCCCGCATGGGGGACGCCCCCTCGCTAGGCCCAGGACGGCGGGCCAGCCTCGAGGCTGTGAGCGGAACGTGCATTCAGGCACGCGACTCCGCACGACGATTCGTGTGTGAACCGCCGATTTAAGCGATCCCTACCCGCTTGTGAAGGCCGGCCGACATTCTTTTGGCGAGTCAGGCTGACGGCGGCGTCCCGACATCCTGCGACGCATCGGGACGTTGCGGATATCGCGCCTTGAAGGCGGCCAACGGCTCGAAGCTGTCGACGTCCCAGAGCTTGCCCTGACAAGGACCGAGCGGCCTGTTGAGCGAAGCGGGCCCGGCGGAGGGAAACTCGCCGCCGCCTAGCGCCACGGCTTCGCCGACGCGGACAGCCTCTCCCGTCCGACGATCGAAGACCCGGACCTTCCCCGCCTGCGTCAAGTCCAAAGCGGCGTCGGCCGGCCATACCAGCAAGGGACCGCCCCGCCCCACCCGGAGACAGCCGGCCGCGTCCAGAGTGAGCACGCCCTGGTTCAGGGCCGACCTGCTCGTGTCCTCCCGACGAGTTTCCTGGAGGAAGTGCACGGGGCCCGAAGCTACGAAACCCGGGGCCTCGGGCTTGGCTGGTCCGCCCGCGGCGCCGCACGCGACCACGGGCAAGGCTGCGAGGAGACTGAAAAGCGATCTGGCGATCCGAACCATGCCGGTCAGATAACCGGGTCGAGCTGTATCCTCGCTGAACAAGAAAAGGCCGGGGCGGCGAACCGGCCCCGGCCTTGGGTGAAGCGGACATGGACCCCGGCCTCTGCCGGGGTGAGTCGTGGGGGGCGGAGCCCCCATCGCTCACTTGACCTGGACGGTGGCGCCCGCGTCGGTGAGGCGCTTGGCGATGTCGTCGGCTTCCTGGCGGGAGACGTTCTCCTTGATGTTCTGAGGAGCGCCTTCGACCAGGTCCTTGGCCTCCTTGAGGCCCAGGTCGGAGCGGATGCCGCGGACTTCCTTGATGACGTTGATCTTCTTGTCGCCGCCGGCGGTCAGCACGACGGTGAATTCGGTCTGCTCTTCAACCGCTTCGGCCGGAGCGGCCGCGCCGCCGCCGCCGGCGGGCATGGCCATCGCCATCGGAGCGGCGGCGGACACGCCCCAGCGCTCTTCCAGCAGCTTGGTCAGCTCGGCGGCTTCGAGCACGGTCAGGGAGGACAGGTCGTCAACGATGCGGGACAGGTCGGCCATGGGTCGGGTTCCTTGGGAGAGTTGGGCGGGAGAGTTGGGCGGTGGTTTGGGTTACGGAGTTCAGGCGGCTTCGGCCGGAGCGTCGGCCGAGTCCTTGGTGGCGTAGGCGTTGATTACGCGGGCGAGACCCGCGCCGGGCTGACTGAGCACGGTGGCCAGGCGGGTGGCCGGGGCCGCGATCAGGCCCACGAGTTGGGCGCGGAGCTGGTCCAGAGACGGCAGGGTGGCCAGGGCGCTGATCCCCGCCGTGTCCAGCAGGGTGGTCCCCATGACGCCGCCCACGACCGTGAACTTGTCGTTGGTCTTGGCGTAGTCGGTGGCGACCTTGGCGGCGCTGACCGGATCGGGTGCATAGGCGATCGCGACGGGGCCGGTGAACAGGGCGTCGCCGCCCTCCCCCGCGCGGCCTTCAAGAGCCTTCTGCGCCAGGGTGTTCTTGACCACCTGCAGCTTGGCGCCCTCGGCGCGGAGGCGACCGCGAAGGTCCTCCAGCTCCTTGACGGTAAGCCCGAGGTAATGGGTCACCACCACTGCGCCCGCGTTGTCGAACACGCCCTTGAGTGTATCGATGGCCTGGGCCTTGCCTGCGCGATCCATGCGAACTCCAAACGGCGACGCGCCCGCGAGCGGACGCTGAGAAAACCAGAACTGTCCCGAGGATGAGCGGCCTCCGCCCTCGAAGGGCTGAAGGACGGCTGCTTCCCCGTCTCCCCGCGGCGTTTAACTCCCAGGGGAGGCGCGGTTCTCGGACAGGATCGGCGGCCGAGGCTTGAGGCCTGAACCGCCGGAAGGCGCGCCTCTTAGCCGACGGGGGCCGGGCTGGCAACCGGCCGGGCCGGCATCCCGCCCGGCGGCCGCACGTTGAGAACTACGGGGAGCCCACGGGCCGGAGCGCGCGCATGTATCTCGTCATCAAGGTGGTCGTGTCGGCGCTGATCGTGGCGGCCGTCTCGGAGATCGCCAAACGCAGCCCCGCCTTTGGCGCGCTGGTGGCCTCGCTCCCCCTGGTTTCGGTCTTGGGGATGACCTGGCTGTGGCGGGACACGCGCGATCCCGTGCGGCTGGCCGCCCATTCGGAGGCGACCTTCTGGTACGTGCTGCCGAGCCTGCCGATGTTTCTGCTGATCCCGGCCCTGCTGCGAGCCGGCGTCCCCTTCCCGCTGGCGCTGGCGGCCGGCGTCGGCCTGACCGCCGCGCTTTACCTGCTCACCGCCCTGGTGCTCAGCCGCTTCGGAGTGAACCTGTGAGCGGGCTTGACTGGCCGGGGCTGCGGTGGGCGCCCGTCGGCGTCAATCCTTGGCGGGCGTGCGCTCGATGACGGGCTGCATGCGGCGCACGGGGACGTCCTGCTGGACGTGTTCGGTGCGCCGGCGCCGCACCACGCGGACCTCCTCGCGCAGGATCAGGCGCTTTTCGACCACCAGCACCTCCTCCACCACGGGGTAGATCAGCACCCCGCCTTCCTGGCGGACGGGGGGCACCGCGCTGACCTGCTCGTTGCGGGGTATGCGTTCGACCTCGAAGGTCTCGTGCACCAGATCGGCCTCCACATGCTGCAGCTGCTCGGTGACCTCGGTGCTGACCAGGACGCGGCCGGTCTCCCGGATGACCTTGTCGATCCGCGCGGTCTCCTCGACCAGGGGAATGACCAGGTCTGCGGGCTCAGTCTCGTTCATGGTTCGAGTTCCTCCGAACGAAACGAGGCGCCCCTGTGCGGGACGCCTCGCTCTTGCCATCGGGTAACGCCCGGCGGCGGGGTTCAGCGCGCGGGGCCGCGGCTATTTCCGTCGAGACGCTCGACCTCGACCTCTGTGTGGCGAACCGTGTCGTCCACCGCCTCGACCCGCTCGCCCACGTTCTTGTGCACCACCACCTCCTCCACGACGCGGGCCTCCTTGGCCACCACCGCTTCTTCGACGGTCTCCCGGAGCTCGATCGTGCGCTCTTGCAGCAGATCGCCGGCGGCGAGATTCCCGCCCGTGAGCGGCTGGTCCACCGGGCGGCGCTCGATGTCGACGTGCTCCTCGCGCAGGGTGACCTGCTCGTGCACGGGAGTCTCGACCACGTAGGAGCGCACGCGCACGCCGCCCCGTTCCACCTGACGCTTGCCGACCTTGAGCTGCTCTTCGACGATGGGAATGGCATCTTGGCCCGCTTGGCTCTGGCTCAGGCCTTCCGTCCGTCCCATGCTCGTCTGGCCGGCGGGCATGCCCGCGGGCGGGATCAGACCGGTCTGGCGGTACTGCGCCTCCCGCTCGTCGATGTCGACGGCGTTGGTCTGCTGCAGCAGGTCCTCGACGCGTTCGGCGTTCTGGTCGTCGACGTGGACGGTGAGCAGGTAACCGCCCTGGCGGACCCCCTCTTCATAGACGTCACGATCCTCCGGCAGGAAGGCGCCCTTGAGCGAGCCCCAGAAACCCTTGTTGTCGCCCGACCGATCGGCGGAGAAGCCGGTCGTGTTCTGGTCGGCGATGTTCAGGCCGTCGGCTTGGATGACGCCCAGGCGCGTCAGCTCGGCCTGGGCCTGCTCGGCGTCCTGACGATTGTCGTAAAGCGCGGTGTAGGTGTGCATCGGCGTGCTCCTGTCAGTGGGGTGGCTTGGGCCAGTCGCTTCGCTTGGCGGTGACGGCAAGTTCGGTGCGCCTCGGGAAATCCCGTGGACCCCAATAACCAAGCCTTCACCCCATTGTTCCGAAGGTGGCGGGTATTCAGCTGAATGATCGCAAGCTATCCGGCCTTCAGCGCCAGAATGAACCTCCGGTGAATACAGCAACTCAGTTCAACTGCTGCACAAACGCTAAGTCAGCAGTCAAGCTTTTGGTTTGACAACCTCGGTCGCCAGCCCAGATGACCGCCTCGCTACAGTTGTGGGTGCCGATCTTGGCCGCCCGGACGGGGCTCGCATGGCGGCCAGCTTCTCCATGATGCTTCGGCTTTGGGGAGCTGGTGTCCCGCACCGGCGCCGCGTTGGCGGCCGTGAGGCCGTCGAAGCTCTCCGGTTCAACCTGCCGGCGCAGCCGGCGCCGGCGGGACGGGCGCGGGCGCCAGCGGACGCCGGTCGGGCGGCAAGCGGCCGGTCGGCACGGGGCGGCCCAGCGCCTCGGCCATGGCGCGTGAAGACAGGAAGCCCAGCGGCGTCTCGCCGTCATAGTTGTTCGAGAGCGCGATCAGGTGGACGTCGGCCTCGGGCTGATGGGCCATGTGGGCGCGGAAGCCCGACCAGCTGCCGCTGTGGAAGAGCTGCCCGTCGGCGAAGGGCGGCAGCACCCGCAGACCGGGCGCGCCGGCGAACAGTCCGTAGCCGAACCGCTGAGGCGTCCCCCAGCGTGCGCGGAGAGGATGGCGCGCAGGGTCGGCCGCGGTCATCTGGGCGTAGCTGCGGGGCGACAGCACCTTGCCTGGAACTCCTGGGCCGCCGTGCAGGGCGCGGCTCCAGGCCAACATGTCGTCCACCGTGGAGTAAAGAGCGCCGGAGGCGAACACCACGCTCGCTCCCGACCGACGGCGCGGGCCCAATCCATCGGCGGTTTCGGCATAGCCGGTGGCCAGCGCCACGCTGTCATCGTCCCAGCCGGTGTTCTTCAAGCCGAGCGGGTCAAGCAGGTCGGCGCGAATCTGTTGGGCGAAGGGGCGGCCGGAAGCCCGCTCCACGACCGATCCCAAGAGGTTGTAGGCGGCGTTGCTGTAGCGGACGTCTGTGCCGGGCGCGAAGTCGAGCGGCTGCGCGGCCGAGTCGGCGGCCAGTTCCGCGAGGGTCCACTCCCGCCAGCGCAGCTTGGACCAATCGCGCCGGCTCATCAGGTCCGGCACCCCCGACTGGTGTGTCAGGAGGTGGTGCAGCGTGATCGACCGCCACGCTTCCGGGCAGGGCTGGACCCAGCGGCACAGGGGATCGTCGACCGAGAGCAGGCCCCGATCCTGCAGACGAAGGATGGCGGCGGCGGTGAATTGCTTGGAGAGCGACGCCAGGCGAAACCGGTGCTCGGGCGTGAGCGGGGCGCCCGTGCCCCGATCCGCCGGGCCGAAGGCGGCACGGAACAGCACGGCGTCGCCCCGGGCCACGATCACGGCGCCGCTGAACCGGTCGGCGGCCGCCTCCCCTTCCAGCCATGGACCGAGTTGGGCGAGCGGCGCCGGCGCAGCTGCGGGCGCCGCTTGTGAGCGCGCAGGCTCCGGCTCCCGACAGGCGGACGCGCTGAGCGCCACGAGCAGAGCCAGGGCGCAGGCGCGGGTTGCAGGACGGGGCCGCAAAGCGCGGCGCCTTGGCCACCGTCGGCTCAGGCTCACGGTGCGGGTTGGGGAGAGGCGGTGAAGGCGTCGATGGCCGAGAAGAGCGCCTTGATCTGCCCCCTCTCCTCTCCTGTCAGTTCCGGACGCCAGATGTCGAAGGTCAGCACGACCCGGGTTTGCGCGCTGTCGTTCCAGGCCTCGTGCTCGATGCAGTCGCCGACGAGTTGTTCGAACAGGACCCGCGCCTGACCGGGATCGGCCCGGTTCAGCGCCCGGAGGCCGGCTTGCGCGGTCTGGACGATGTCTGGCGCGGGCGTCTGCATGGAGAGGGTCCGCGCCCGCCGAAGCGGGCGAGCGCGGATCTAGCTTCAGGCCTGCAGGCTGGACACGTCGATCTTGACGCCCGGTCCCATGGTGGAGCTGAGCGAGATCTTCTTCACATAGGTGCCCTTGGCGCCGGTCGGCTTTGCGCGGTTGAGCGCATCCACCATGGCGCGGACATTGAGCGCCAGGGCGTCCTCGGTGAAGGACACCTTGCCGATACCCGCGTGAACGATGCCCGCCTTTTCGACGCGGAACTCGACCGCCCCGCCCTTGGCGTCCTTGACGGCCTGAGCGACGTTGGGCGTGACGGTGCCGACCTTGGGGTTGGGCATCAGGCCGCGAGGGCCCAGCACCTTACCCAGACGGCCGACCAGGGCCATCATGTCCGGCGTGGCGATCACCCGGTCGAAGTCCATGAAGCCGCCCTGGACGCGCTCGACCAGATCCTCCGCGCCCACCACGTCGGCGCCGGCCGCCGTGGCCTCGTCGGCCTTGCCCGCCCGGGCGAAGACGGCGACGCGGACGTCACGGCCGGTGCCGCTCGGCAGATTGACCACGCCGCGGACCTGCTGGTCGGCGTGGCGGGGATCGACGCCCAGGTTGACCGATATCTCGACGGACTCGTCGAACTTGGCCTTGGCGTTGTCCTTCACGGCGCGGATGGCTTCATCCAGGCCGTAGTCGCGGTTGCGGTCCACGGACCAGGCTTGTTCGCGCTTGCTTTGCTTGGGCATGGTGCTCAGGCCTCCACAACGGCCAGGCCCATGGCCTTGGCCGAGCCTTCGATGATCCGCGACGCCGACTCGATGTCGTTGGCGTTGAGGTCCTTCATCTTCTTTTCGGCGATGTCGCGCAGCTGTTGCCGCGTGATGGTGCCGATCGTCTCCTTGCCCGTCTGCTTGGAGCCGGACTTCAGGTTCATCGCCTGCTTCAGATAGTGGGTCGCGGGCGGGGTCTTGGTGACGAAGGTGAAGCTCTTGTCCTGATAGACGGTGATCACCGTCGGGAGCGGCGTGCCCTTCTCCATCTCGGACGTGCGGGCGTTGAACTCCTTGCAGAAGCCCATGATGTTGACGCCGCGCTGGCCCAGGGCGGGCCCGATCGGGGGGGAAGGGGTGGCGCTGCCGGCCTTCACCTGCAGCTTGATGTAACCCAGTATCTTCTTCGCCATGTCAGTCTCCTATGGCCGGCGGTTCGCCGGCCGGGTGAGCCGTGGTGCGGGGTGGCGCCCCTTCCACGGTTTTGGGTGGTGGCTTGGTGGGTCGTGAACTTCTGAACGGCGGGCGCGTCAGGAGGCTTCGGCAGGCCCCTCACCCGTCACCCGTCATCGATAATCCCTTAGGTCACCTTTTCGACCTGCGCGTATTCGAGCTCCACCGGGGTGGCCCGGCCGAAGATGGAGACGGTGACGGACAGTCGCGCCCGGTCCTCGTCGACCTGCTCCACCGTGCCGTTGAAGCTGGCGAAGGGACCGTCGATGACGCGAACGCCCTCGCCGATGTCGAAGCGGATGGTGGGCTTGGCCCGGGTCTCGGCGCCTTCCTCTATGGAGCCGATGATCCGCTGGACCTCCTTCTCTGAGACGGGAATGGGCTTGCTGCCCGATCCCAGGAAGCCCGTGACCTTGGGTGTGTTCTTGATCAGGTGGAAGGCCTCGTCCGTGAGCTCCATCTTCACCAGGACATAGCCCGGGAAGAACTTGCGCTCGGAGTTGACCTTCTTGCCGCGGCGGATCTCGACCACGTCCTCGGTGGGGACCAGAATCTCGCTGAAGCGGTCCTCAAGCCCCTGGGTCCTGGCCTGATCGCGGATGGCCTCGGCCACCTTCTTCTCGAAGTTGGAATAGGCGTGGACGATGTACCACTTGTGCCGGTCGGTGTTGGCGGCCGGGCGGGCGGTTGCGACGTCGGTCATGCGCTGACGAGCTCCAAGGCCTGCTGGAGCAGGAAGCTGAGCGTTCCGTCCACGACGGAGAAGAAGATGGCGGAGATCACCACCATGATGCCGACCATGACGGAGGTGATCCAGGTCTCCTTTCGCGACGGCCAGGTGATCTTGCGGCCCTCGGCGCGGACTTCGCGCGCGAACTGGGCCGGAGAAACCTTGGCCTTGGGCGGGTCGACCTCGCGCGCCGCGCCGCGCACGGGCGCCGCGGGGGTCGCGGGACCTCGCCCGGGCGTGCGCGGGGGGCGCTGGCCGCCGCCGGTGCGACCGGCTGTGGGGGATCTGGCCATGGTGAAAGGCAGGCTCCGAAACGAACAAACAAGACGCCGCGCCGGCGAACCGGTCGGGCGTCGGACTAGGTAGTGGCAGGAGTGAGGGGACTCGAACCCATGACCCTCGGTTTTGGAGACCGATGCTCTACCAACTGAGCTACACTCCTCCAGCAACGGACGCGGCGCCGGAAGGCGGTCACCCGCCGGCGGACGCAGCCTTGTCGCCGAAACGCGGCATGTAACAGCGCAGCCTTCGGCGGGCAAGGCGCGAAGGACCCTCCCTAGGCCTGGCGCTTGCCGTATCCGCCGCGGGGCTGGTCGTTGCTACGCCCGCCGGGCTTGGGCTTCGCTCCGGGTTTGAAGCCGGCCGGCCGCGGCCCCGGCTTACGTGGCGGCGCCGTGCGATCCTTCGGCCCGGGCGGGCCGGAGGCGGGCTGGACGCGCACGCCGTTCTCCTCCGCTCCACGGGACGCCTCCGCGAATCGGGCCGCCGCCCCCGGCGCGATCTCGAACTTGGTCTCGCGCTCGAAGATTCGGATCGCGCCGATGTCGGGCTTGGTCACATGGCCCAGGCGGCAGATCAGTGGGATCAGCCACTTGGGATCGGCGTTCTTGTCCCGGCCGAGGTTGAGGCGGAACCAGACGCCCCCGTCCACGCGCGGGGCGCCGCCCTCCCCCATCTGCACCGAAGGCTCGCGGCGCTCCGGTTTGGCCCCGTCGCGGGCGCCGTAGCCGCCGCCCTTGGCCCCGCCGTCGAACAGCTCCTCCGGCTCCGGCAGCCGCAGGCGGTATAGGCGGATCAGGGCGCTGGCGATCTGTTCGGCGCTGCGGCCTTCCAGCAAGGCCTGCGCGAGAACCGCGTCTTCCGGCGCAGGCTCGCCGGCCAGGATGGGGTCCTCCAGCATGCGTTCCTGGTCGCGCTTGCGTATGGACTCCGCCGAGGGCGGGCCGCTCCAGGTGGCGTCGACGCCGGCCGCGTGGATCAGCTGCTCGGCCTTGCGCTGGCGATTGAGCGGCACGAGCAGCACGGACACGCCCTTGCGGCCCGCGCGGCCGGTGCGGCCGCTGCGGTGGAGCAAGGAAGCGCGGTTGGTAGGCAGCTCGGCGTGGATCACCAGACCCAGGTCGGGCAGGTCCAGCCCGCGCGCGGCCACGTCGGTGGCCACGCAGACGCGGGCGCGGCCGTCACGGAGCGCCTGCAGCGCGTGGGTGCGTTCGCTTTGGGTCAGCTCGCCGGAAAGGGCCACGGCGGCGAAGCCGCGCTCGACCAGGCTGGCGTGGAGGTGCCGGACCGCCTCGCGCGTGTGGCAGAAGACGAGCGCGCCACGCGCTTCATAGAAGCGCAGCACGTTGACGACGGCGTTCTCCAGCTCGTTGGGCGCGACCCGCATGGCGCGGTAGTCGATGTCCCCGTGAGGCTCGTCGCGCGCGATGGTGTCGATGCGCACCGCGTCACGCTGATAACGGCGGGCCAGGGTGGCGATCTCGCGGGCGATGGTGGCGGAGAACAGCAGCGTCCGCCGCTCGGGCGGCGAGGCGTCCAGGATGAATTCCAGGTCCTCGCGGAAGCCCAGGTCGAGCATCTCGTCGGCTTCGTCCAGCACGACCACGCGCAGGGCGGAGGTGTCGAGATTGCCGCGCTCGAGGTGGTCTTTCAGCCGGCCGGGGGTGCCCACGACGATATGGGAGCCGGCCGCCAACGCCCGCTGCTCGCGCCGGGGGTCCATGCCGCCGACGCAGGCGACCAGCCGGGCGTCCGTCTCGGCGTAAAGCCAGGCCAGTTCGCCATGAACCTGCATGGCCAGCTCGCGCGTGGGCGCAACAACCAGGGCCATGGGCGGACCGGCGGGGCCGAAGCGCTCCGCCTCGCCCAGCAGGGTGGCGGCGAAGGCCAGGCCGTAGCCCACCGTCTTGCCGGAGCCGGTCTGGGCGGAGACGAGCAGGTCGCGGTCAGGCCCGCCTTGCTCCAGCACAGCCTGTTGGACGGGGGTGGGTTCGAGATAGCCCTGGGCCGCAAGGGCGCGTTCCAGGGCGTGGTTGATCGGAGGGAAGGGCATGGGCAAACGGCTCGCGCGCGATCACGGTCGGCTCGCACGAGACTCCGGACGGCTGGGGGATGAGGGCCCCAGATAGTCGCTCACCCCTGATCAGGCCAGCCTTCAGTCGCCCTGGGCGTTGCGCGCCCACGTCGGGAACCAGACAAAGGCCAGAGTGGTTACTCGCCTGACAGGAGAACACCATGCCGGTCGCCGTCGATTTCAGACTTGAGGTGGAGCAGGCCATGCGCGATCAGGAGCGCTTGCTGGCCGCCCTCACGGCCCTGCTGGAGCGGACGCGGGCCTTTCTCGCCGATCCGGCGGCGCGAGCCTGAACCTCCCAACCGCGCGAGCGGGGCGTCATCGCTCTGCCCGGCCCTTGTAACAGGCCCGTCCAACGGCTCTGGCTGTCGGGCGGGCCATCTAGGGACTGGCGGCGCTGAAGGCTGGAGCGGGCGGCGGGAATCGAACCCGCGTATTCAGCTTGGAAGGCTGCTGTACTACCATTGTACTACGCCCGCTCAGGCGCCCTCGGACGGGACCGAGGAGGAGGCAACGCGTGGTGGGGGAAGCAGGACTCGAACCTGCGAAGGCTTAGCCAGCGGATTTACAGTCCGCCCCCTTTGCCGCTCGGGACATTCCCCCAACGCGCGGTGGTCTCGCCCGTACTGGACGGGCGCCCTGTCCGGCTCCATGAGGGCTCCGAACACGGAGCGCGTGCAATAGTGGCTTCATTCCGCGAACGCAACGGCCCGAAAGGGTCCAGGCCCCCAGGCGCCCGGAGCGAGCGCCGCTCGGAGTCCGGCTGGTCGCCAGAGGCTGGTGGCGGCGGCAAGGACCGGGCGGGAAGCAGGCCCGGGAGCGGTGGTTCCGCCGCGCGCACGCGCCGCGCGGCGGTGGAAGGGGGCTGGATCTGGGGCTGGCACGCGGTCCGGGCCGCACTCGCCAATCCGGTGAGGACGGAGCTGCAGAGGCTTGTCGCCACGAAGGAAAGAGGGGCGGAGCTGCAGCGCCAGTTCGGGCGCGAGTGGCTGGCCCGACTGGAGGAGGCCGACAACGGACGACTCGCCCAGTTGCTGCCGCCGGGCGCGGCGCACGGGGGGGTCGCCCTGTTGGCGCCGCCGCTGGAGCCGGTGGACCTGGACGCGCTGGCCGCCCCGGCGCAGGGCGTGCTGCTCATGCTGGACCATGTGACCGATCCGCAGAACGTGGGCGCCATCTTCCGTTCGGCGGCGGCCTTCGGGGCGCGGGGCCTGGTGCTGCAGGAGCGGCACGCGCCGCCGCTCACCGGCGCCCTGGCCAAGGCGGCGGCAGGCGCGGTGGACATGCTGCCCCACGCGCGAGCGGTCAACCTGTCCCGCGCGCTGGAACAGCTCGCGGATGCGGGCTGGCGGGCGGTGGGTCTGGCCGGAGAGGCGGGGGAGACGCTGGGCGCGGTGCTGGACGGCAAGCCCACCGTGCTGGTGCTGGGGTCGGAGGGCGAAGGCCTGCGCCGGCTGGTGGCCGAACATTGCGACGCCCTGGCGCGGATCGCCATGCCCGGCGGTTTCGAGAGCCTGAACGTGTCCGCCGCGGCCGCCGTGGCGCTTTACGAGGCCACGCGTCCTGGGCGCTGACCCACCGGGCAGCACGCCTCCTAGGGGAAGCTGGTTGCGGTTCGTCTATCCACAAGCTTTGCTTCGGGTTAACGTTCAGGGTGCGGGGGATGTCTCCGCGCCGCAGCTGCGAGGCGTGTATGTCCTTTCGTCGTTCGCCCACCGCTTTGACCGCCGATCTCCGCGCCCTCCTGGCGGGCGCGGCGGCGGCGGGCCTGTTGTCCGCCTGCGGCATGCCGCAGCCGACCGAACCCCCTCCGCCGTTCATGGCCGAGATGGAGGCGCCGCCGGAGCTTTACGGCGCCCCTATGGACGAGACCGGACCAGCGGGCGAAGCCTACGCCGGGGCCCAGGGCGAGAACCCCTATGCCGACCAGCGCCCGGCTTTTCCGGTCGGGCCTGGAGGCCAACCGGAGATGATGGCGGAAGCGCGCCGTCCCGGCTGGGGCACGATGGACCCCATTCCGAACCCGCCGGGCTCCGCCCCGAGTCCCCGGGAGCGGGCCATGGCTGAGGCCCAGCCCCCGCTGGACGCCGACGCCAGGCCAGGCGAGCCCGGCCTGCCCCGCACGGAGGAACGCCTGGGCGCCTACGCCACGGGGCCGACCGCGCCGGTGAGGCCCTACGCCGAGGCAGGTCCGCCTCCTTACGAGGCCCCTTACGCGGAAGGTACGCCGGCTTCGGCCTATCCGCCCGTCGTGGTGCAGATGCAGCCGGTGCCGAACCCGCCGGAAGGCAGGCGGGCGTCGCGCGCGCCGGTGCAGCACACGGTGAGCCCGCGCGAGGAGGCCCGCGCCGCCGAGCCGCGCCGCGAAACGCCCCGGCGTACCGCCCGGGCGGCCGCGGACCAACGTTTGATGGGCGGACCCGCCCCGGCCCAGCGCAGGGCGCAACGGGCCGAAGCGGCTTCAGCCGATCGCTCAGCCCGCCAGGCCGCGGCGACGGGTGCAAGCGCGACGCGCCCGGCTCAGGCGGAGAGCCGCACGGCCACCCTGCAGACCCAGACCACCCCGGCCGCACGTCGCGGCGCGGCCACCCTGCCTCCCGCCAACACGCCGGAAGGCCGGGCCGCGCGGCTCAAGCAGCTGCAAGCCACCCTGGCCCAGTTGGTTCAGCGCGACTCCACGCTCACCGTGCCGGAGCGCATCCGCCCCGGTCAGACGGAGCGCATCACCCTGACCCTGCCTCAGGCGCTGTCCGAGACCCTGACGCGCGAAGCCCGGGCCGTCGGCCTTCGCGATCTGGCCAGCGCCGCCGAGGTCCGCGTGGACCTGGCCGGCGAAGGTTGGCGGATCGAGCCCGAGGAGCCGCAGACCGACGAGATGCGCGCCGGCCGGGTGGCTTCCTTCACCTGGGACGCCACCGCCGAACGCGGGGCCGGGCCGCTGACGGCCGATGTGGACGCCACCCTGTCCGGCGGCGGGCGCATCGAAACCCTGCAACTGGGCGAGATCACGCCGGAGATCGAGGGCGCCGCCGCGCCGGGCGAGGACGGCGCGGGCGCCGGCCTGGCCGGACTGTCCTGGCGGGCGATCGGCGCCGGGCTGCTGCTCATCGCTCTTCTGATCGGAGCCCTGGTCTATGCCCGCCGGCAGAACGGCGAAGACGACGCTGGTCGTCGGCGCTACAACCGGCGCCGGCCGGAACCGGTGAATCTGACGCCCTATTCGCCGAGCGCCGACACGGACGCGCCGCGCGATGCGGATGGCGATCCGGCTCCCTCGCGAGGCTAAGCCCCGGCTGGGCGACCCTTGATCGAAACGGCGGGCTGCTTCATGCAGCCCGCCATGATCGAGAACCTCTTCGGCGAAGCCTTCACCGGGCCGCTGGCCGCCTTCCTGCAAGTGCTCATGATCGACCTGGTCCTGGCCGGCGACAACGCCGTGGCCGTGGGCCTGGCGGCGGCCGGTCTGCCGCAGGAGCAGCGCCGCAAGGTGATCCTCTACGGCCTGGCGGCCGCGGTGGCGCTCCGCATCTTCTTCGCCCTGATCACGGTCCAGCTCCTGCAGGTCGGAGGCGTTCTGATCGTCGCAGGCGGCCTGCTGCTGCTCTATGTCTGCTGGCGGATGTGGCGCGACCTGCGCGCGGGGCATGGGGAAGACGAGTCCCGGGCCCAGGCCGGTCTGGAGGATGCAACGGGGATCGACGTCAACAACTCCGGCGCCCTGGGCGGCGCCGCGCTGGCGCGCCCGGCCAAGACGTTCAAACAGGCCTTTCTCACCATCTTCATCGCCGACGTGAGCATGTCGCTGGACAATGTGCTGGCGGTGGCCGGAGCGGCGCGCGAGCACCCGACCGTGCTGGTGATCGGCCTGGTCCTGTCCATCGCCCTGATGGGCGTGGCGGCGACCTACATCGCCAAGCTGCTCCACCGCTTCCCGATCATCGGCTACATCGGCCTGTTCATCGTGCTGTTGGTGGCCGGACGGATGATCTTCGAGGGCTACCGCGACGTGGTGGTCGATAGCGGGCGGACGGAGGCGCACAACGCCGCCATGCCGGGGCTGCTCGACATCTCGCCAGAGGAGGCGGGGCACCTGCGCAACAAGTCCGGGGAGGAGCATTGAGTTCGGGCGACCGTCGCGTTCCAAGCTGAAGCGCTTAGCCGCCGGCGCCGGCCCAAGCGTCGATCACGCTTCCGGGCCGCCGAAGCGAGCCGTCCATTCGGCCACCTGCGCATCGTCGATCTTGCGGAACAGTACGGCGGGCGCGCGCACCTGGCGTCCCGGCGGCAGCAGGCGCAGCGCCGCCTCGCCGTCGGCGTCCGGCCATGGGGCGGGAGAGGCCTCGCCCACCGCCTCGGCCACCACGGCGGCCGTGAAGGGGATGAAGGGCTGGCTCACCGCCGCGAACAAGGCCACCAGGCCCAGCCCCGTGCGCACCACCACGGCCGCGCGATCGCGGTCGGTCTTGATGGCGGTCCAGGGGGCGGCTTCGGTCAGGTATTCGTTGCCGAGCACCCAGAGCGCGCGCAGGGCCTGGGCCGACTTGCGAAGCTCCACCGCCTCCATCTGCGCGGCCAGCTCGGCCAGACCCGCGCCGATATCGGCGTAAAGCCTCGCTTCGCGCTCGCCGGGCTGGCCGCCCTCGGGCACGAGGCCCTCGAAGCGTGTTTCGGCGAACTTCAGGATGCGGTTGACGAAGTTGCCGAACACATCGGCCAGGTCCTTGTTCACCACGCTCTGGAAGTGCTCCCAGGTGAAGGCGCTGTCGGATCCCTCCGGCGCGTTGGCCGAGAGATACCAGCGCCAGTAGTCGGCCGGCAGCAGCTCCAGGGCCGCGTCCATGAACACGCCGCGCTGCTGGGAGGTGGAGAACTTGCCGCCGTACCAGTTCAGCCAGTTGAAGGCCTTGAGCACGTCCACCGTCTTCCAAGGCTCCTCCGAGCCCAGGAGCGTCACCGGGAAGCTCACGCTATGGAAGGCGACATTGTCCTTGCCCATGAACTGGACGTAGCGAACGTCTTCGGCCCCTTCGTCCAGGCGCCACCAGCGGCGCCAGGCCCCCTGCCCTTCGCTGCGGCCCTCGGCCCATTCAGCGGCGCAGGCGATGTATTCGACGGGCGCGTCGAACCAGACGTAGAAGACCTTGCTCTCGAAGCCCGGGCGAGGCGCCCCGTCCCTGCACACGGGGACGCCCCAGGAGAGGTCGCGCGTGATGCCGCGGTCGATCAGCCCCTCATCCAGATGCTTGAGCGCGATGGAGCGGGCGAGCGGCTGCCATTCTGTTCGTTGATCCACCCAGGCCCGGATGCGGTCCTGCATCCGGGTCTGCAGCAGGTAAAGGTGGCGAGTGTCCCTGACCTCGATGTCACGGGCGCCGGAGATGGTGGAATAGGGCTCGAGCAGGTCCACGGGATCCAGCAAGGAGCCGCAGTTGTCGCACTGATCGCCTCGGGCGCGGTCGTAGCCGCAGATCGGGCACCGCCCCTCGACATAGCGATCGGGCAGAAAGCGGGCGTCGGTGACCGAATAGACCATGCGATCCGTCCGCTCCTCCACCAGGCCGCGGTCTTCGAGCACGGCGGCGAAGTGCTGAGTGAGTTGGCGGTTCTGGTCGGAGGACGATCGGCCGAACCAGTCCCAGGACAAGCCGAAGCGCTCGCCGATCTCGCGCTGGATCGCGTGCTGCTCGTCGCAATAGGTACGGATGTCCTGGGCGGCGGCGGCGGCGGCAAGCTCGGCCGGCGTCCCGTGCTCGTCGGTGGCGCACAGACACAGCACCTCGGCTCCCCGGGCCCTCTGAAAGCGGGCGTAGATGTCCGCCGGGAGCATGGACCCCGCCAGGTTGCCCAGGTGCTTGACCCCGTTGATGTACGGCAGGGCCGAGGTGATCAGGATACGCGGTTGCGGCATGGCGGTGGGCTATAAGCCGGACGCCGCAGGTGCAAGGCTGCGTTGCCCCCGCGCGCTGAGAGCGGCATAAGCGGCGGGAGGCCGGTTTAGCTCAGCTGGTAGAGCAGCGCTTTTGTAAAGCGAAGGTCGCGGGTTCGAATCCTGCAACCGGCACCAACATCTACAAGACCCTGGTTCGGCAGCCTCGCAGGCCGGAGGGCGAATGGGGCAGAAGGGGCACAGACCGACAGATGCCGCCGCCTCGGGTGTGCAGGGGACGACTGCACGGTTTCCCGGGCGACACGGCCTCGTCCCCCCTGTTTTCTTTTGGAACTCTCTGGCCCGAGCCCCGCTCACGCTTCCACCGTTTACAGTAGGTTCCTCGGTAGCTGACGGGACGGGTCACAACCTCAAGGTCCGCCTTTCACCGCGCGTCCTTGAGCTCATACGCCCGCCAGACGAAGCAGGCTCGAAAGGCCAGAAGCCGCCAGTTCACCGGCTTCGTGAAGACGGCTGTCGCCCTGAGATGTAACAGGAACCGCAGCCTACTTGTTTTTTCTCTTCTCGCGGTACGCGGCGGTGAGCGCCGAAACCAAACGCTCGTCAACGAGGCCCGGTGGGTTCCCCGCGTAGTTCAGCGCCTTGTCCTGTCGAAACTTGTCGACCGCGGCGACCGCTTCGGCGTCGTAGTGTCCGAAGTCGCGCTGGTAGTCGGCGGCCAGCCGCCGTGCCTGCGTTTGCGCCTTCTCGAAGGCGGCGGGGTCTGTCTTGCGCAGTTCCTGGTTGCGCAGCGCGTTCACGGCCGGCGCCGCAGGGAATGCGGTAAGCGCCGGGCGCCAATAGCCCAGCGTGTGGAGCATGCGCTTCAACTCGACGACGTCCGGACCCTCAATCCGCGAGAACGTGCGGTAACCAAGCCGGCGGCCAGTGGTGTAGTAAATACGCTTCATCTCGCCCACGGGCTCGGCGTGTTCGCCGACGTCGATCGCAAGCGTGATGAAATCGCCACCGCGACCGGGATCATTGGGGTCGGCCACTTTGATCGCTGCAGACTGCAGGTTCCCCCAGCGCCGGTCGCCGCCCTTCGCCTGCCCCGCTTCAAGCGCCAGGATCATGCGCTCGGCCAGCGGCATGCCGATACCCTCGGTGGACTCGAAGGTCTTCGCTACCGCCTCCACCACCTCAGGGCCGACCATGATGTTGGCCTGCACGGTGTAGTTGAGGCCCTGGCGGCTGCCGGCCCATTCGCCGTTCCCCTTGCCGGTATGGGCCGCGGCGCGGCCCTTCATGTCGATCATGCCGAGCTGTCGCGACTCGCGCGCCTCGTCCGCCGACAGCAGCTGCGCAATCGCCTCGCGCGGCTCCACGCCCTTGGCCATCAGATCCAGGCCACGCGTCCCGTACTCGACCATCGTCGAGGCCTGGGTGCAGACGGCGCCGACGCCGGCCCGCACCCACGGCACCGCGCGGCCAACGAACGGGACGCGCGTGGTGACGGCGGCGCCGGACTGCCCGGTGACCGGGTCCACCGCACAGAGTGAGAACGTGGAGTACTGCGGCCGGCCTTCTTCGTCGATCGTCACGCCGTCTGGAGCGCGATGCTGCGCCTGCGCAGCGCCAAGCGGGAGCGCTAGAGCGATCGCTAAAGCGGCGACCACACGGACCGCGTGCTTGACCATCTGCATGTTCTCCTTCTACCCTTTGCCACTGCAATCACTATAGACTGCCCTTGAGGTCAGTCCGCTGCCGGAGCGCCTCCAAGGGCGGGGAGCTACGATCTGACACAAGGGGAAAGCCCGCCCCTCCGCTTTTGTAAAGCGAAGGTCGCGGGTTCGGATCCTGCAACCGGCGCCATCAATCCGCGCCCGACAGGCCAGCGGACTCAGCGGCGCCTGGTCGATTTGACCAGGCAAGGCGTTCCGGACGCGCGGAGGTCGCGACAGGCGGCTTCGGCCGCGCTGGCCGCCGTGAAGCCGTCGATCAGCACGCGATGATGGATCACCGATCGGACCCGGACCGTCTCCAGGCGCGCCCGGGGCAGCGCTGGTGCGCTTTGGCGTAGGGCCGCGGAGCGCGCCTCCGCGTCGGCCTTTGACGGAAACGATCCAACCTGGATTCGGAAGTCCCCCTTGGGCGGGTCGTCGGGCGTGGATTCGGAGTCCTGCGTCCGCACAGGCGCGAGAGCCTCGAGGCGACGGTTGCTCCGGGTCGGGGGCGGTGGAGCCTCCGACGCTGCCAGCGGCGCCGGTGGACGGCTCCGGCCGGCCGGCCCGCAGACGCCCTGCAAGACCGCGCTCAGCAGGCTCGACGGCTCAGGGCGGACCCAGGCCGTCTGCTGCGGGAAGCGCCTGACCTCGGCGCCTTTCAGCCCGGGTTCCGAGTGGATGACCAGCCCCGCGAGCTTGGCCAGCCGCTGGGAACAGTCGAGGGTCGCGGACCCGATCATCGATCGGCCCCCGGCCGGATCCGGCGTGCTCGGGTCGCGCAGTTCGAGGTCGAACGCGGCTTCCACCACCTTCTGCTCCGGCGCGGCTTCCCAGCGCACGGTGATCATCCGGTTGGCTTGGTGGAGTTTGACGACCTCGGCCGCCAGCGCGGGAGGCGCGACCACCGAGACGGCGAGCGCGGCCAGGACGGCTCCCCGCCCCGGCTGAAGCCGCGGGTCGGGCCGTCGCGGCCTGCGCACCATCGAAGTAACGGGAAGCATGGGCTTGCTTAGCCAGCGAGGGCGGCCCGGCGCAACGCCCGGACGGGCTCCAGCGCCTGCGCCCGCCGTCTCAGCTGGCCTGGGTGGCGTCCACGGCCACACGGATCTGCTCCTCCTCCAGATCCAGTTCCTGGACGAGGGCGGACAGGGTCTCGCCGTCCAGTTCGTCGCGTTGCTCGACCAGCTTGGCCCGCGCCGCTTCCAGCGCGGCCAGCTTGAGCTGAAGGTGGGCGTCCATGCGGCGCTGTGCGGCGTCGGCGTCCTCGTTCAGCCGGTCGGCGTGCTCGAGCCGCGCCTTGTAGTCGCCGACCAGCTGCTCGGCGACGTCCCCGTGCTCGGGGTCCTCGACACGATCGGCCAGAACGCTCATGGCGGCTTCGGCCACCGCCTTGCGCGCCGTCACCATCTCCGGGCGAACCGCCTCGATCTCGGGATCCGTCAGGTCGAAGCGGCGGATCAGCGGGGCGAGCGTGGTGCCCTGCAGGACAAGGGTCGCCAGGATGGCGCAGAAGCTCAGAAAGATGACCACGTCGCGAGCCGGAAACGCCGCAGGCAGCGCCAGGGCGGCCGCCAGGCTGACCACCCCGCGCATGCCCGCCCATGAGATGATGGTGGGATAGCTGAGCGGCGGGGCGAAACCCTTGCCCTTCAGCCCCTGCGTGAGCGCAGTGACGGGGTAGAAGGTGCCGAACACCCACACGATGCGCGACACGATCAAGGCCAGCGACACGGCGAGGGCCAGCACGATCAGCCGACCGACGTCATACTCCTCCAACCGCTCCACGATCCCGCGCAGCTGAAGCCCGACCAGCAGAAAAACAAAGCTGGTCAAGACGAATTCGACAAACTCCCAGGCAGTGTTGGACTCCAGCCGGGTCCGCGCCGCCAGCTGCAACTGCTGGCGACCGACCAGGCCGCCACAGGCCACCGCGGCCAGCACCCCGGACACGTGAAAAGCTTCCGCTAGAAAGTAGCTGCCGAAGGCCGAAAGGAAGGAGACCACGATCTCCAGCAAACGGTCCTCGAGTCGCTTGAGGCTCCACACCGTAGCGAAGCCGACGGCCAGCCCCGCCAGCATGCCGCCCACCGCATTGACCAGGAAGGAGACGGAGGCTTCCGCCAGGCTGACGGAGCCCGCCAGGGTGGCTGCAACTGCGAAGCGGTAGAGCACAAGCGCCGACGCGTCATTGATCAGGCTTTCCCCTTCCAGCACCGTCACGATGCGGCGGGGAAGCTTGAAGCCCTTGAGCACGGAGGTGGCGGCCACCGCGTCCGGCGGAGCCACGATGGCGCCCAAGGCGATCAGCGCCGCCCAGGGCAGGTCCGGCGCGAGCGGCTTCAGGGTCAGGGCGACCGCGGCCGCTGTGAAGCCCACAGCCCCGATCGCCAGCAGAAGGATGGGCAGGAGACTGGTGCGGAAGGCGGTCCAGTCCGTGCGCTGAGCGCTGGCCTGCAGCAGTGGCGGAAGGAAGAGAGCCAGCGCCAGCTCCGGCTCGAGCTCGATCTCGGGCAGGCCGGGAACAAAGGCCAGCCCCATGCCGCCCAGCACCAGGGCCACCGCCGAGGGCACCTGAAGCTTGCGCGCGAGCAAGGCCAGGAGGACGGAGGCCGCGAGCAGGCCCAGCAAGGTTTCGAAGATCAGCATGGGGTGTCCGGGTGGCCCGAGGTGGATGAACCGCGCCGCGGGCCCTCATGGTTCCGCCTCGGGCGACGGCGACATGTCACACCAGAGCCGGCAGCGCGGTGGAACGAGCGGCCCGGCTCCGGGTTAGCGCAACCTCCTCATCCCAAGCCGTCCGGGTTCCGCCCCCCAGCCCAGGAACAACCATGACCATCAAGGCCGTGATCTTCGACGTCGACGGCACGCTGATCGACAGCAACGACCAGCACGCCCTGGCGTGGCTGAAGACCTTCCGCCGGTTCGGCCGGGAGCCGCGGTTCGAAGACATCCGGGCGCAGATCGGCAAGGGCGGCGACCAGTTGATGCCGGTGTTCCTGTCGGACCAGGACATCGAAGCCGAGGGCGAGGCCATGTCGCAGTTCCGGGTGGAGCTGTTCAAGCGCGAGTTCCTGCCCGGGCTGCAACCCTTTCCAGGCGTACGCGAACTGTTCCAGCGCATTCGGGCGGACGGGCGCGAGATCGTCCTGGCCTCATCCGCTTCCGGCGAGGAGTTGGCGCGCTACAAGGACATCGCCGATGTGGCCGATCTGCTCGACGGCGCCACAAGTTCGGACGACGCGAAGCACTCCAAGCCCGAGCCCGACATCTTCCTGGCCGCCTTGCAGAGGGTCGGAGTCCAGCCGGAAGAGGCGTTGGTGATCGGCGACACGCCCTATGACGCCCAGGCGGCCCTCAAGGCGGGGGTGCGCTCGATCGGCGTGCTCTGCGGCGGCTTTCCGGAAGCGGTGCTGCGGCAGGCCGGCTGCCTGACCGTCTACCGGGACCCGTCGCAGCTCCTGGAGAGCTACGACCAGTCGCCACTGGCGGCCGCGGCTGAGCAGGCCTAGCTGAGCCGCTCCAGCAAGGCCTGCACGAGAAAAGCGCGTTCCTCGGGCGTTTCGGATGGCTTGCGGTACAGCAGGCGGTCGCCTCTCCACTCCAGCGCTTCCTCCCCGGCCAGGGCGGAGGCGAACGCCTGCTCAGGCTCGAAGCCCGGCTCAAAGGTGAGCGCCACCGCCTGCGGGCCGGCGGCCACCCGAACCACCTTGAGCGCACGCGCAAGCGTGCGGGCGTAGGTCAGGGCCAGCAGATTGCGCACCGGCTCAGGCGGCGGGCCGAAACGGTCGGCGATCTCCTCGCCCAGGGCGTCGGCCTCGGCCGGGGTCAGCGCTCGGGCGGCCCGGGCGTAGAGGTTGAGGCGTATCTCAGCCTCCGGAACATAGTCCTCCGGAACCCGGCCCGTTGCGTCGATCTGGAACTCCGTGCTCCATTCAACGGCGGGCTCGCCCCGAGCGGTCTTCAGCGCGGCGGCCAGGATCTGTTGATACAGGCTGAGCCCGATCAGCTTCACATGACCGGCCTGTTCGTCGCCCAACAGGTCGCCGCCGCCGCGAAGGTCCAGATCCGCGGCGCTGATGGCCATGCCCGCGCCCAACCGATCGAAGGCCTCCAAGGTGCCCAGACGCTTCGCCGTGGCCTCCGAAATTCCATCGCCCACGTTCGTCATCAGATAACACACAGCTTGCGCACGCCCGCGGCCCACGCGGCCGCGGAGCTGGTGGAGTTGAGCCAGGCCGAACAGGTCGGCCCGGCGCACGACCATGGTGTTGGCCCTGGGCACGTCCAATCCGCTTTCGATGATGCTGGTCGCCAAAAGCACGTCCCCGCGGCCCTCGGCGAAGTCGACCATGGTGGTGTCGACATCCTTGGCCGGCATCTTTCCGTGAGCGACCCGGAGGTCCAGGTCGGGCGCCAGGGCCCTCAGCTCGGCCGCAGTGGGTTCGATGTCTTCGATGCGGGGCACCACCACGAAGCTCTGCCCGCCGCGCCTTTTCTCGCGCAGCAGCGCGATGCGCACCGTGGCGGCGTCATAGGGCACGGAAAAGGTCCGGATGGGGCGACGCCGGGAGGGCGCGGTCAGGATGGTGCTGAGGTCCTGCAGGCCCACCAGGGCGGTCTGCAAGGTGCGCGGGATGGGCGTGGCCGTGAGCGTCAGCACATGGACGCCCTGCCCCAGGGTGCGCAACTTCTGTTTGTGTCCCGCACCGAAGCGTTGCTCCTCGTCGATGATCAGGAGGCCGAGGTCGGCGAACTCGACGCTCTCAGCCACAAGGGCGTGGGTGCCCACCACCACGCGGATGCTCCCGTCCGTCAGTCCCGCCTTTACCGACTTCGCTTCCGCCGGGGTGACCAGGCGGGACAGGTGGGCGACCTCCACGCCCAGGTCGGCGAAGCGGCGGGTGAAGGTGTTCACATGCTGACGCGCCAGAACGGTGGTCGGCGCCAGCACAGCCACCTGTTTGCCGGACAGCGCGGCGGCGGCTGCGGCGCGCAGGGCCACCTCGGTTTTTCCGAAGCCCACATCGCCCACGACCAACCGGTCCATCGGCCGGCCTGACGCCAGATCGGACAGGACCTCCTCGATCGCTCGGGCCTGATCAGGGGTCTCCGTGAACGGGAACCGCGCAGCGAACCGCTCGTAGGCGGCCGAGGGCGGCGCCAGCCTTGGCGCTTCCGTCCGTTCCCGCTCCGCGGCGAGCTCGACCAAGGCCTGGGCCGTCCCCTCGATCTCGGTCTGGATCTTGGCCCGCCGCTTCAGCCAGCCGTCGGTGTTGAGGTGGTCGAGGGTGACCGCCCCTTCCTCCGAGCCGTAACGCCACAAGCGCGCGGCCTCCTCCACAGGCGCCAACAGGGTGGCGGCCTTGGCGTATTCGACCCGAATGGTGTCGCGGGGCCCGGCCGACGTGTCCACAGCCTCCAGGCTGCGCAGCACGCCCACGCCGTGGTCGGCATGGACGACGATGTCGCCCAGGTGAAGCGCCTCGCCCTCGACCTGCCAGGGGGCCACCACCTGGGCGTCGGTGTCCGAGGTCTTGGCGCGGCTTCCCAGCAAGTCACGCGCGGTGACCACCGCCGTGTTCGCGGCCGTGTCGACGAAGCCCTCCTCCAGCTCCGCAGCCAAACTCAGCAGGGCGCCTGCCGGGGCCGCCAGCACCGCCGCCCAGTCCGCCGCCGGTTCGGGCGCGCGGCCCGCCCTCCGCGCGGCGCGACGGGTCAGAGTCCGCAGGTCGCCTTTCGCCGAAGCGGCCACCACGACGCGGCGACCGGCTTCCATCTGGGCCGCCACGAACTCGCCCATGGCCCGCTCCGGACCGGGTGCGGTGGCGAAGCTGGGCGTGGGCTCCATGCTGTTGGACGGCGCCAGGTTCAGCCGGCGTTTGCCGGTGAGCGCCGTCCACTCTGCGTCGTCAAGATACAGGCTCGTCGGCGGAAGCACCGAGCGCAGGGACGCCTCCGGATGGGTCGAGTCGCTCCGCTTCCGGTCGGCGTAGGCTTCGGCCACCTGCAGCAGAAAGGCGCGGCGACGCTCCTCCGCCTGCGGATCCTCCACGACCCTGGCCTTGGGCAAGATGCTGAACAGCGTTTCCAGTTTTGGATAGGCCTCGCCCAGCCAGTGCTCCGCCCCGGGGCCGCGATCCAGTTCGTCGCCCACCAGCTCGGACGCAGGATCGATCAGCAGCTCGTCCACCTCCTCCACCGTGCGCTGGGTCAAGGGGTCGTAGTTGCGGATGGCGTCGATGCGGCCCGCGGGCGCTTCCAAACGGTAGGGCGCTCCCCTCCCAGCCGGATAGATGTCGGCCACCTCACCCCGATTGGCGACCTCGCCCACTTCGTCGACCCGGTCGTCCTCGACATAGCCAAGCCTGCGGAGCTCGCGCATCAGCGGCTCACCTTTCACCGGCTCGCCCCGCCGCAGGCGAAGCGGAGAGGCCAGCACCTCGCGGGGCGGCGTCCGCTGAAGGGCGGCCTCGGGCGTGGTGATCACCAAGCGAGGCTGGGCGCCCTTTTCCAGAAGCCGACGCAGGGCGGCCATCCGGCGGCCCATCGCCTCCCGCGAAGGCGAGGCGCGGTCGTAGGGCAGACAATCCCAGGCGGGGAAGACGATCACCTCCAGCTGCGGCGCGAGACCGGCCAGGGCGCGGGCCAGCCCCTCGGCCCGTCGCTCGCTGGTGGTGACGTGGATCAGGTCCGCTTGACCCACGAGCGCAAGCAGCTGGACGGCCGTGGCGCCGACCGGAACGCGTAAAGGCATGAGCCGCCCGATGATCGAGTGAGGGGGGGTTCAGCGGCGGACGCCGCGGGTCGGGGAAGCGCCGGGCGGCCTGGGAGGTTCCCGTGGAGGCCCCGGCCCCGGCGTGCTAGCTGCGGCCCATGATGATGCGCAACGGATTTGGGGCCCTGGCGCTGCTGGCTCTGGCGGCATGCGGGGGCGAGACCGGCGGGGCGACGGACCCTGAGCTGGCTGACGTCCAGGCCTTGGCGGCGCTTCCCGCGCCCTACAACACGGCGGACCCGCTGAACGGGCGACGCGTGTTCAACCAGTGCCGCTCCTGCCACACGATCGAGGCGGGCGCTCCCAACCTGGTCGGACCCAATCTGCACGGCCTCTTCGAGCGACGGATCGGCACCCTGCCGGGCTACACCTATTCCGAAGCGGCGCGGACCGCCGGCTGGGCCTGGGACGCCGTCCAGCTCGACCGCTGGCTGAGCGACCCCCGCGACTTCCTGCCCGGGACCAAGATGGCCTTTCCGGGGGTGAAGGACCCGACCGATCGGCGCGACGTGATCGCCTATCTGCTCATTGAAAGCCGCAAACCCGCGGAAGAGTAACAACGGCCCGCGCATTCAGAACCTCCGCCCGCGGCCGAGTGATGGCGCTTGGCATGGTCGAGACACCTTGGCGCGGAATCCGGCGCTACACCCCGCCTTAACCGCGCTGACCGCACAGTCCGGGCTGATCCGCCGCCTCCGCGAGCCCGCGCCCGCTTGTCCCGTTTCGCCCACAGCCTGATGTTGACGGCCGCCGCGCTCGCCGCGGCGCCCACGCCCGTGGGCGCGGAAGGGGCGGCGCAAGGGCCCGCTCCCAACGCTTCAGGAGCAGCGAACGGTTCGGTTCGCATCTTCCCGCCCAAGGTCGCGGCGGGGCCTGCCGCCCGCCCGGCGCTGGACGTGCGTGTGGCGACCACTCGCGACTTCACCCGTTTGGAGTTCCATTGGCTCCGGCCGACGCCCATGGGGGCCCGGCTGGACGGGCGGCAGTTGATCCTGAGCTTCCCGCGCCTGGCGGAGCCGGACCTCACGCGCCTGCGCATAAATCCGCCGCCCCGCGTCGAAACGGCGGAGCTCCGCCGCAGCCCGCGAGGGATGGAGCTGGCCGTCACCCTGGCCGAAGGCGTGGAGGTCCGCTCGGGCGCCGCCGACGGCGTGGCCTATGTCAATCTGTTCGACGCCAAGCCGCCGTCCCAGGGTTCCTCCGCTCAGACCGGGGCCGTGCCTGCGGGAGGCGTGGTTCAGGTCGGCCTGAGCAGCAAGGGGCCGGCGACCGCGCTCGCCTTTCCGTTCGCCGGCCCCGTGGGCGCCGCGGTTTTCCGCCGGGGCGACGCGGTCTGGATCGTGTTCGACGCCGAAGCGGCCCTGGACGTCTCCAAGCTGGGGCGCTTTCGCCCGACGCCCGTGCGCGGGCCGGGTTACACGGCGGTCCGGCTCTCCGTCGCGGCGGACCTCGGCGCCGTGGTCGCCGCCGATGGCGGCGTCTGGACCGTCACCCTCCAGCCCGAAGCTCCGCGCCCGCCGGGGGTGCCGATCCTGGGCGAGCGGGACGCGGGTCCGCTCGCGCTCAGCGCCATGATGGCCGGCGCCACAGCCGTGCGCTGGATCTCTGATCCAGTGGTGGGTGACCGAATCGGCGCCGTGACCGCTCTGGCGCCGGCCAAGGGCGTCCCGGTTCGCCGTGAATTCGTTGAGCTGGCGCTGCTTTCCTCCGCCCACGGCATGGCCGTGGAGCCGCGCACCGACGACCTCGCCCTGGAGGCCGCACCCGACGTGGTCCGGATCGGCCGTCCGCGCGGCCTCGCGCTCTCCGGCGGAGAGGTCCGGACCGCAGCCCCGATTGAGCTGCCCCAGCCCGCTTCCATGCCCGCCGTGATCGATTACGCCTGGGGCAAGCTGGGCGAAGACGGCTATCTGCCCCGTTATGACGCCTTGCTGCGCGCGGCGGCCGCGGAGGCGAGCGGCAACGCATCCGTCGCCGCGCGGCTGGGCCTGGCCCGCTTTCTGATCGGCAGCGAACTCACGCACGAGGGGCTGGGCGTGCTGGAGGCGCTGCGGCGCCAGCAGCCGGCCGTCATGAACGACCCGGATTTCCGGGGCCTGCGCGGGGCTGGGCGCGCCTCGATCGGCCGGACCAAGGAGGCTGGGGCCGACTTCATGTCGCCTGTTTTGGCCCAGGACGCCTCCAGCGCGCTCTGGCGCGGCCTGCTGGCCGCCAAGGAGGGCGATCACGCTCGGGCGGTGGGCCAGCTGAACGAGGGCGCGCCCGCCCTGAACCTGTTTCCGACCAAGCTGCGTGCGCGCTTCATCCGGGCGCAGGCGGAGTCGGCCCTGGCCATGGGCGACGCAGCGGGCGCGGCGACGGCCCTGACCAAGGCCGTCGACATCACCGGCCCCGAAGGGCTGGCCTTGGCGCTCACCCGCGGCAAGCTGCTGGAGCTCAGCCGGGACAACGCCAACGCACTCAAGATCTACCAAGCGGTGGCCAACGCCGGCCAAGGCGCCGTGGCGGCCGAGGCGGAGCTCCGCCTGACGAAGCTCAGGAACGCGACCGGCGCGCTGGACGCGGCCGGAGCGGCGCAGGCCTATAATGCGCTCCGTTGGAAGTGGCGTGGCGACGACGTCGAGCTGGAGGTGCTCCGTACTCTGGGCGACCTTTATCTCCGGGCAGGTCGCAATCGGGAGGCGCTCACGGTTCTGCACGCTGCGACGCCCCGCCTGCCCGGCTCGCCCACCGGCGTGGCCATCCAGAACGAGATGGCCGCCGTGTTCCGCCGACTGTTCCTGGACGGCGAAGCTGACGGAATGGAGCCCATCCAGGCGCTGGCCCTGTTCTCCGACTTCCGCGACCTTACGCCGGTGGGAGCCGATGGCGACGCCATGACCCGTCGCATGGCGCAGCGGCTGGTCGCGGTGGACCTCCTGCCCCAGGCGGCCGAGCTTTTGCAGCACCAGGCGATGGAGCGGCTGGACGGCGTGGCCCGGGCCCAGGTCGCCACCGACCTGGCGCTTATTCATCTCATGGACCGCAACCCCGAAGCCGCCCTGGGCGCCATCGCTCAGTCGCGCACCACCGTGCTGCCCACGGCGCTGAATCTGGAGCGCCGGATGGTCCAGGCGCGCGCGCTCCTGGCGCTGGGCCGGCTGGACCACGCCATGGAGATCCTGGGCGACGACCGTTCGAACGACGCTCAGGCGGTTCGGGCCGAAATCCACTGGAGCCAAGGCGCCTGGCCGCTCGCCGGCGCAGCCCTGGAGCGATCCCTGGCCGGCGGTCCGTCGACGGGTCTTTCGGCCGGCCAGGAGTCTCGCCTTCTCAAGGCCGCGGTGGCCTACAGTCTGGCTGGGGACGATGCGGGGCTGAATCGGCTGCGCGCGCGCTTCGGCGGCGCGGTGGCTTCGGCCCGCAATCCCGACGCGCTCCGCATCGCCCTGGCGGGTCTCGGCGAGGACGGGGCCAACGCCGCCGATCTCACCCGCGTGGTGTCCGAAGCCGACGCCTTCGCCGGCTGGGTGGGTGAAGCCAAACGCCGCTTCCGCGCCCGCCCGGTCACAGCCGCCGCCCCGCCCAAGCAGGCCGCGGCCCCCGCGCCCCCCAACCAAGGCTAGGCGGCCGGCGGACCCCGCTGGAAGCTTTCGACCAAGCTGCCGGCCACAAGCCGCCAACCGTCCACCAGCACGAAAAAGATGAGCTTGAAGGGCAGGCTGACCACCACCGGCGGCAGCATCATCATTCCCATGCTCATCAGCACGCTGGCCACGACCAGATCGATCACCAGGAAGGGCACGAACAGGAGGAAACCGATCTCAAACGCGCGCTTGAGCTCGGAAATCATAAAGGCTGGCGTCACCACCTGCAGCGGCAGGTCCTGACGACTGGCCACGCGCGGCGTCCTGGACAGGCGTGCGAACAGCGCCAAGTCGTCCTGATCCACCTGGCTCAGCATGAAGCTCTTCACCGGCGCGGACGCCTCCCCGAAGGCCTGCGGCAGCTCCATCTGTTGGTCCAGCAGGGGCCGGATGCCATTCTGGTAGGCGGCTTGATAGGTCGGGGCCATGACGATGGCCGACAGGAACAAGGCCAGGCTCACGATCACCGCATTGGGCGGACTCTGTTGCAGCCCCAACGCCGTGCGCAACAGCGAGAGCACCACCACGATCCGTACGAAGGACGTCGTCATGATCACGATCGACGGAGCCAGCGAGAGCACGGTGAGGAGACCCACCAACTGGACGACCCGCTCCGTCAGTCCCGCCCCGGTGCCCAGGTCGATGTTCAGCGCCTGCGCCGAGGCGGCGCCCGGCAGGAGCACCATGGCCGCCAGCAGCCCGGCCGTGGCGAGCGGCGCGAGCTTCATCGGCCCGTCTCCTCGGGCGCGGCGCCCTCGGCCAGCACCCTCCCCTCGCCCAACAGCAGCAAGCGTTCCTGGTCGTCGAACCGGACCAGCACCAGGCGCCGCGCGGGATCGAGCATGAGCGTCTCGACGACGGACAGGCGGCGGTCCGCCTTGGGCTTGGCGGTGCGGAACAGGTTGCTCGGGCCGTAGCGGCGGGCCAAGACACCAGCCAGCCCGATCAGCCCCAATGTGAGCGCCAGCGCGGCGATCCCGCGGGCGACGTCGGCGAAGTCCATTCCGGCGCTCCAAAGGCCGCGTTCGGCGGCCTGGCCCCCAGCCTCTGGGCCGACATGGTAAACGGGGCGTTAACCACGACGCGCGCTCCCGGCATTTTCTGCCGGGCGGGCAAGGACTCGTTAAGGTCGTGGGCTCACCCTACAGCCCATGATCGCCGACGATCTTCCCCTGTTCACCCTGCTCAAGGGCCGGCTCGGCCACTTGAACCAGCGGCAGCGCCTGATCGGCCAGAACGTCGCCAACGCCGACACCCCCGGCTACGCGGCGCGCGACCTCAAGGGCTTCACCTTCGCCGATGCGCTCAGGGCCAAGGGCGGGAGCGATGGCGTGACCACCGCGCGCACGGACGCCGCCCACCTGCAGGGCGCCGCTCCAAAGGCCAACGGCCCGCACTCGGTGTGGTCGTCCAAGCTCACCCCGGACAGCGAGACCACGCTCGACGGCAACTCCGTCGTGCTGGAGGAGCAGATGATCAAGATGGCCGAATCGCGCGCCGACTACGACGCGGCCGTCAGCTTCTACCAGAAGTCCATGAACCTCATCCGCATGGCCGCGCGCCGGCCAGGAGGCTGATCACCATGCGTATCGGCAAGGCCCCTCCCCCGCACAACAGCACCATGGCCGTGGCCTCGTCCGCCCTGAAGGCCAACCAGGCCCGCATGCGCGTGATCGCCGAGAACCTGGCCAACGCCAACTCGACCTCGCGCGTCGCCGGCGGCGATCCCTATCGCCGCCAAGTCCCCGTGCTGGAGCCGGACGGCAAGGTCGCGCCAGGCGCTGACGGGGTGAGGGTGGCGGCCGTGCGCGCCGACATGCGCGATTTCCGCATGGTTCATGATCCCGGCCACCCGGCCGCGGATGCACAGGGCTATGTCAAGATGCCCAATGTGGACAGCCTGGTGGAGGCCTTGGACATGCGCGAAGCCCAGCGCGCCTATGAAGCCAACCTCAATGTCATCGAGACCGCGCGCGCCATGGATAGCCGCACGCTCGACCTGCTTCGCAAGTAAGGACCTGAGCCATGATCACCGCACTTTCCGCAGCAAAGGCCTACGGTTCCGCCCAGAACCTCGCCAAGATCGGCGGCGGCGGCGGCGTGGCGAGCGGCCCGGAGGCCTTGGGCGGCTCCGCCTTCTCCGACATGCTCAAGGGCGTGATTGAACAGACCACCCAAAGCTCCCGCGCCGCGGAAACCCAGATGGCCGCCCAGGTCCAGGGCAAGGCCGAGCTGATCGATGTGGTCACCGCCGTCTCCGCGGCCGAAGCCAGCCTTGAAACCGTGATGGCCGTCCGCGATCAGGTGATCGCCGCCTATCAAGAGATCATGCGCATGCCGATCTAACGGCGGCGCGCTCGGCCCGCCTGGTCAGACCAGGGTTGCGTCCAGGGTGATCTCGGCGTTCAGCACCTTGGATACAGGGCAGATCTTCTCCGCCTGCTGCGCCAGTTGGTCGAATTCGGCCTGGTCGATTCCGGGAACCTGCGCCCGCAAGGTTAGGGCCGACCGGCTGATCCGGAAGCCCTGGCCCTCCGGCTCCAGGCTGACGGCCGCCGTGGCGTTCAACTCCGTGGGGGTGAAGCCCGCCGCCTGGATCAGAAAGGCCAGCTGCATGGCGAAGCAGCCCGCGTGCGCGGCGGCGATCAGCTCCTCCGGATTGGTCCCCGGCTGATCTTCGAAGCGGGTCCGAAAAGAGTAGGGCGTCGAAGACAGCACGCCGGAAGGCGAGGTCAGATCCCCCGAGCCCTCCTTGCCGGTGCCGCGCCAGACAGCATTCGCCTTGCGGATCATCTTTGGTCTCCTGGATGGGGTCCCACCGGCGTCAGTGCTCGGACGGGCTTGTTGAAGGCTCTACAACGCGGGCCGGACCGGCGCGTTCAGCGGCGAATCGAGCGCGCACGGCCGACAGACCGGCGCGCTCACGGCTGGATGAGCACGCCCGGCCTGGATCGCCCCTGTTCAGTGGGGCAGGAACCGCTAGGTTGGCCCGCACTTATTGGAGGAGACGCCTATGCGTAGGCCGATGCTCGCCGCAGCCGCGGCCTTGGTGCTGGTCGCGCCGCAGCCAACCGGCGCGCAGGACACGGAGCGGCATCAGGCCGCCCTGGTGGCCGGCTACAAAGCCGCCTTTCTCTGCAGCGGGATCTTCAACGCCGGCCAGACCGAAGCCCAGGTCACGGCCGACGATCTGACCGGCATCTATGCCGAGTATCGCGAGCCGATCGGCAAGCTCCCCGCGGTGATCAACCGGGAGGCCCGGACGGTTTCGGTCGCTTTCGCGCCGAACATGCCGCCGCGAATCGCCGCCTGGCGTCCGGGGCTGGGCTGCACCAACCTGCCCATCGGCGCCCGGCTCTCGACTGTGGCTGCCTTGCCGCGTCTGGAGGCCCGTCCTGCCCGGACGAACTGGGACGCCCAGCCCTGGCCGACGGGGGATCGCGGGGCTGAGGCGCCCGGCCCGACGCCGCCCGCCCTGGCCGCCCTGGTTCGGGCGGCCTTCGACGGAGCCAGCTACGGCAAGGGCTCCAAGACCACGGCGGTGATCGTCGTGGCGGACGGCCGCATCGTCGCCGAGCAGTACCGGGCGGGTTACAACAAGCACACGCCCCAGCGAACCTGGTCGGTCGGCAAGAGCCTGGCCGCGGCGGTCGTGGGCGCGGCCGTCCTGGACGGCCTGGTGGATCCAAAGGCGCCCGCCACCGTACCGGAGTGGCGCGGTCCGGGGGATCCGAGAAGCGCCATCACCCTGGACAACCTGCTGCGCATGTCCAGCGGGCTCTACAGCGGCAAGGCCGGCAACCGCACCGATCGTCTCTATTTCGGGGGCACGGCGGTCACCGAGGAAACCGTGGCCCAGCCGCTCGAGGCCCCTCCGGGGAGCCGTTGGCTTTACGCCAACAACGACACCGTGCTTGCGGTCCGGGCGCTTCGGGCCGCGATCGGCGACGATCGGCGCTATCTGGCCTACCCCTTCACGGACCTGTTCTGGAGGATCGGCATGACCCGAACCACGCCGGAGACGGACTGGCAGGGCAATTTCGTCATGTCCAGCCAGGTCTGGACCACGGCGCGCGACCTGGCCCGCTTCGGACTGCTGCATCTGAACGACGGCGTCTGGAACGGCGAACGCGTGCTGCCGGCAGGTTGGGTCGATTACGTGACCACCGCCGGTCCGGCCCAGCCCCCGCCGGGAGCCTCTGGAGCCGGGCCGGGCTACGGCGCCCAGTGGTGGCTGTTCGGGGCGGCCCAGGGTCTGCCCGAGGACGCCTACGCCGCCCAAGGAAACAGGGGGCAGTACCTCATGGTCATCCCTTCCCGTCGCATGGTCGTTGTCCGCCGAGGCTTCGACGGGACGGGCGAGCGCTTCGAGATCGCGCGCTTCAGCGCCGACGTGCTGCGCGCACGAAAGTGAGCGAGGTCGTCCCGAGGTCTCCACTCATTGCGGAGCGCCTCTTGTTGGGGAGCTTGTCATCCAGCTCAGAGCTCCGGAAGTTCCCGGTGAACGGCTTCCAGGACGGACCATGATCGGTGCAGGCCTGCCGGCCACGACCCACCTAGGTTTCCAGCGGGATCATCGCGGATGACTGTACCGAGTTCATAATGTCCGTTCCTGTTCAAGCTGCCGGGCACACCCCGTCCATCACCATCCGCCTGGACGAGACTATTCCGCGCGTTCTGGTCAGCATCGTGGGCCCGGCCAGCGGGCAGTTGGTTGCAGATCGATTGAGCCAAGCCTACCTCGCCCAGCCCGAGATCACCTACATGGACATGCTGTTCGACCTGACGGCCTATCGCGGCGCGGTCGAACCCCGGCACGTCGACGTCATCGTGGACGCATACCTGCGGGTCAACCGCCACCCGCTTCATCCGTGCCGCACGGCCTTTGTCAGCCCCGACCCGTTCTTCAACCACTGGGCGGATGCGATGAGCTTTCAGTTCACCGGGCGCGAGCACCGAGCTTTCGCCACCTTCGAAGCGGCCGAGCGCTTCTTGAACGAACCCATCGCGGAACGCCCGCCTTTCAGCGCGGCCTGAGCCGCGCTCCTCAGGCCGCGGGCGGGCGCGCTGGCTGGCCGGACAGCATGGCCTGGGCGCGCGCCGCGGTTGCATCCGTCTGCGCCAAGCGGGCGGCGAGCCGCTCCGTCAGCTTCTTGGCGTCCGCCGGCGACATTTCCGCCAGGATGGACGCGAGGGTCTGAGGCTTCAGCTTGGCCGCCACAGGCAGCCGAACGCTGTCCTCCAGCGTCGCGAAGATGGGCGCGGCGGCCTTGGGCTTCATCTTTTCATAAACGGTGACCAGGCGGTCCGCCTCGGCCGCCTTCTGGGTGTTGGCCTGGGTCGTGAGGGCCTGGAGCTCGCCCTTCAGCGCCATCAAGGCCTTGATCTTGGCGTCCAGCTTCAGCTCCGCCGCCGTCATCAGCTTGGTCTGGGTGTCGACCGCCTGCTCGCGCTGGTCCAGCTGCCCGCGGCGCTCGCCCAGCGTCTGCAAAATGCGCAGCTCCGACGGGCTCACGCCCGCCTCACGCGCCAGCACGGCCGCCGTGGGCAGACAGGCTTGGGCGGGCGCAGGGCGCGCGGCCGCAGGCGGGGTCTGGCCGACGGGCGGCTTCTTGGCGGGTGCGCTTTCCGCGTGCGCGGCGGGGGCCAGCAGGTTGGGCAGGGCGTCGGCTCCGGCGAGGGCCTTGACGGCCAGCAGGCCACCCATGCCGACGGCGACCATGGGCAGCAGACGAAGCTTGGACATCTATCCTCCGCGGAGCAGCGCGGCGGCCTCCCGCAAACGCGAGGCGGCCGCCCCCCTTCGAGCTTGGGGCTGAGACTCAGAGGTACCCGGCAAAGGTTGCCGAGGTGTTGCAGCGGCCAGCAGGGCCGCAAAGTCGGGCGGAGCTCGCAGCGGAGCTTCCGGTTCCGGAGCCGGCGCCGGAGGCGCCGGCCTTGGCGCCGGGCCGGCCGCACGAGATGGCGGCACCACGCTGGCCAGCGTTCGCGCGGAGGCCTGGACGGACTCCGCGGCCGCCTCCGCCCGCCTGGCCGCCAGTTCCGCCTCGGAGGTGAGCTGCTCCAGCACCGAGGCGGCCGCCCGTGCGGCTTCGATGCGCGGTCCCAGGACGCCCTGGGCCTCCTCCGTGGCCTGACGCAGCATCTCCAACCCGGTTTGCGCGCGCGCAGCCGCGCCGTCCAACTCACTCATGGCCTTGATGAAACTGGCCTGGCTCTCGCGCAACGCACGAAGCCTGCCTTCCAGGCGGAATCCAAACGCCAGAGTGGCCACCAACAGCACGGCCAGAAGCAGCTCGAGGCTGAAGGCGACCGGGCTCATCGTTTGACGCCCTTGGTCACAGCGCGCTTGGCGGCCGGGGTGAGCGGGGCCTCCACCCGGACAGCGATATGATGGTTGCGCCGTCCCATCCGGCCCTGCGTCAGGGGAATGGCCCCGCAGCGCAGCTCCACCATGCTGTCAGGCCCAGCGTTAAGCATCAGAGTTTCGCCCACCTGAAGGTTCAGCACTCGCTTGAGCGACACCGATTGTTCGTCCAGCACGGCGCGGACCTCCATCTGCGTGGTCCACAGTTCGGTCGCGAGGTGGCTTTCCCAGATGTTGTCGCGCCCGAACTTCTCGCCCATGAACTGCTGCAGGAGCATCTTCCGGATAGGCTCCAGGGTGGCGTAGGGCAGCAGCAGCTCCAGCCGTCCTCCCCGGTCTTCCATGTCGATGCGCAGCTTGATCAGGATCGCGGCGTTTGCGGGCCTGGCGATGGCGGCGAAACGCGGGTTGGTCTCCAACCGGTCCAGCTTGAACGTCACGGGGGTCATCGGTTCGAAGGCGGCGGTCATGTCGCCCAGCACCACCTGGATCATCCGCTCCACCAGAACTCGCTCGATGGTTGTGTAGGGCCGTCCCTCCACCCGCAGGGCCGTGGTGCCGCGCCGGCCGCCCAGCAGCACGTCCACCACCGAGTAGATCAGGTTGCTGTCGACGGTCAGCAGACCGAAGTTGTCCAGCTCCTCGGCCCGGAACACGCCCAACATGGCCGGCAGCGGGATGGAGTTCAGATAGTCGCCGAAGCGGATGGAGCTGATGCTGTCGAGACTGACCTCCACGTTATCGCTGGTGAAGTTCCGCAAGGAGGTCGTCATCAGCCGCACCAGGCGGTCGAACACGATCTCCAGCATGGGCAGCCGCTCGTAGGAGACGAGCGCTGAGTTGATGATGGCTTTGACGCCGGTCTTGTCCGAACCGTCGTCGTTCATGTCGAAGCCGAGCAGGCTGTCGATCTCGTCCTGGTTCAGGACGCGTTCGCCCAGGCCGTCCGGGCCTTTGGCGTCGGCAGGGTCGGCTCCGGCGTCCAGCGCCGCGGCCCAGTCCTCCTCCATGGCGGCGTCGGCGTCGGTCATCAGCCGGTGATCAGCATTTCTTCGATCAACACGGCGTTCACCTCAGCCGGGGCGGCGACGAGGTTGATCCGCTTCAGTATCTCCATACGCAGCTCATAGGTTCCTTGCGACCCCGAGAGATCCTCGGGCCGGAGCTCCCGAAGAAAGGTGGAGAACATGTCGTTCAGCCGGGGCGTGGCCGGACCCAGCGCCTCGGCCGTCTCGTGATCGGGCAGCTCCAGCGTCAGCTTCAGCTTCAGGTAGCTGGGCCGCCCGTCCGTCGACTGGATGTTCACGATCAAGTCAGGGAGGGTGTAGAAGACGACCCCGTCCGGCCCTTCCGCGATCACCGGCGCACCTTCCGCCGGCTTGTCGCCGCCGCCGTGATCGCCGCCCTTCTTGGCCTTTTTCTTGGGCTTGTGCTCGCCCCCCTTCTCGCCGTGACCTTCCTCCGCCTCAGCCTTGTCGCCGCCCAGCAGGAAAAAGGCGCCCGCGCCGCCACCGCCCAAGACCAAGAGCGCCGCGGCGGCCATGATGATCAGCTTCTTGCCTGGCTTTTTCTTGGCGCCGGCCTCGCCTTCGGCGCCGTCCGGCGCCTCGGCGGCCGCTTCCGTCTTGGCTTTCTTCTTGGCCATGGCTCACCCAAGCGCGGCCGGAGGGCCCGCACCCGGCAAGATGTGCCGGGCGGGTTAACAAGCCGTTGTAGGTGGGCGGAGTTCGGGGGGCTTGACGACCGCGACCCGCACGCCGGGGCCAGGTTCTCCCTCTCCTCTGAATCTGACGCCCGGACAGCTCACCCCTCACCCCAACCGATTCAGCCCTCCTTAACTCCAGAGGTGTTCCTTGGGCGCTTAGCCGGCCCGCGGACTGCGGGTCCTGAAGCCGAGAACGGCGCGCCCATTCCGGGTTCAGGAGCGGCTGCGTCTTGGACAACACCACCTTCGTCGCTCTGTCGAAGCAGATGACCTTGCGCCGCGAGCTCGACATCGTGGCCAACAATATCGCCAATGCGGACACAGCGGGCTTCAAGGTCGAGAGCCTGATGAGCGGCGTGGAGCAGCGCCGGCCGGCCAAGGACGTGCCGCTGGATCACCCAGTGCGGTTCACTCTGGACACGGGCGTCGCCCGCGACTTCGCCCAGGGCGCGCTCAAGCCCACGGGCAACACCCTCGACGTGGGGCTGGAGGGCGACGGCTTCCTCTCCGTCACGACGGAGGCCGGCCCTCGCTACACCCGCGACGGCCGGCTCGGCATGGACGCCCAGGGCCAGTTGGTGACCAAGGCGGGCGACCCCGTTCTCGACGAGGGCGGGGCTCCGATCGTCTTGCGCCCCGGCGGCGGTCCGCCCAACATCTCCGCCAATGGAACGGTGAGCCAAGGCGCCGCCGTGGTCGGCAAGATCGCCGTGGTGCGTTTCGACAATCTATCGGCCCTCTCCAAGGAAGGCGACGGCCGCTACGCCGCCGACGGCGTGGAGCCCCTCCCCGCCCCCGACGTCCAGCTCCGGCAAGGCATGGTGGAGGGCTCCAACGCCCAACCAGTGCTTGAGGTGGTCAAGCTGATCGAACTTTCCCGCGCTTACGAGCGCATGACCCGCATGGTCGACAGCAGCCAGGACCTGTCGCGCCGTTCGGTCGAGCGGCTCGGCCGCAGCCAGTAAGGAACCAGATCGATGCGCGCGCTGAGAACCGCAGCCACGGGCATGAGCGCCCAGCAGATGAATGTGGAGGTCATCTCCAACAACATCGCCAACATGAACACGGTCGGCTTCAAGCGTCAGCGTGCCGAGTTCCAGGACCTCATGTACCAGAATGTGGAGCGCGCCGGCGCCCGCACCAGCGATGCGGGCACGGTGGCGCCGACCGGCATCCAGATCGGCGCCGGCGTCAAGGCGGGCGCCACCTACCGCATCACCGAGCAGGGTGCGGCCACCAAGACCGAGAATCGCTACGACCTGGCGATCGACGGCCAGGGCTTTTTCCAGGTGCTCCTTCCCTCGGGTGAGACGGCCTACACTCGGGCCGGCAACTTCGCCCTGGACAATCAGGGCCGGCTTGTCACGGACGACGGCTATGTGGTGCAGCCGGAGATCACGGTCGCCGAAGGCGCACGCGACGTCTCCATCTCGAAGTCCGGCCAGGTGCAGGTGCTGCTCGGCGACGACCCGGAGCCGCAGGAGGCCGGCCAACTCCAGATGGCCACCTTCGTCAACGAAGCGGGCCTGGAGGCGATCGGAGACAACCTGTTGCTGGAAACGGGCGCCTCGGGCGCCGCGGTGATCGGATCTCCGGGCGACACGGGCTTCGGCACCTTGATGCAGGGCTATACCGAAGCCTCCAACGTGGATGCCGTGAGCGAAATCACGGCCCTGATCGTGGCCCAGCGCGCCTATGAGATGAACTCCAAGGTCATCAACACCGCGGACGAGATGCTCTCGGCGGCCAACCAGCTGAAGCAGTAAGTTAGATGACGCACGCTCTCCTCTCCTCGGCTCGCTCCCGCCGGAGCACGTCGCAGCCGCTGATCCGGGCCAGCCGGAAAGCCTGGGCTCCCGCTGCTGCGGGGACGAGCGGGCTCGTGGCAGTGCTGAGCGCCTCCGCGGTCCTGGCCGGCGCGCCGGTCACCCTCAAACACGCCCCCATCGACACGGACGGGACTGTCACCCTTGCCGAACTGTTCGAGGGGACAAACTCCGCCGCCGTGGTGAGCTCGGGCCCCAAGGGCGCCGGCAGCGTCGTCCTGGACGCCTCGCGCGTTCAGGCGGCCGCACGCGCCGCAGGGCTGAGCTGGGCCAATCCGGCCGGCGTGCGCCGCATCGTGGTCCGCGGCTCAGCCGCGGTCGCCGCCCCTGCCCCTGTCGCGAGCGTGAGCGCCCAGCCCGGCGTCGCCCAGTCGGGCGCGACGGAGGTGCTGACCTACGCCCGCAGTCTGAACGCCGGCGCGGTGGTCACGGCGGACGACCTGGTCTGGGCCGTGGTCGCCCGCGCGCCCCAGGACGCGCCCGCTGATGCGGAGGATGCGATCGGCCAGGCGGTGCGCAAGCCGGTGCGCGCGGGCACGGCGGTTTCCGCCCGCGACCTGGCCACGCCGCGCGTCATCGCCAAGAACGACACCGTCTCGGTGCAATACCGCGCGGGACGAATCAACCTCACGCTTCAGGGCAAGGCGCTCACGCCCGCCGCTCTGGGCGAAACCGTCCGAATCCTGAATCCCGGCTCCAAAACGGTGGTGGAGGCGGTCGCGGCCGGTCCCGGCCTGGCCGTGGTCGGCCCCCAAGCCGAAGCCCTCAAGCTCCGCGGCCCCGCCGCCCTCGCCAGCCGTTGAGAACCCCCATGCGCCCGCTCGCCCTGCTCGTCTTCCTCCCCGTCGCGGCTTGCGGCGCCGTCGGCTCCACCCTGGAGGCTGCGCGCACGCCCCAGTTCACCCCGGTGTCCTATCCAGCGCCGGTGCTGGCCCACTCGCAAAGCGTCATGGCCGAGGCGCCCATGCAGCCGCCCTCCACGGCCAACTCCTTGTGGAAGGCCGGGGCCCGCGCCTTTTTCAAGGATCAGCGAGCCAGCCGCGTGGGCGACATCCTGACGGTGAACATCGACATCGACGACAGCGCTTCGGTGAACAGCGCGACGGCGCGCAATCGGTCCAACAACATGACCGCCGGAGTGAACGGTTTGCTCGGTCTGGAGAGCAGTCTGGGCAAGATCCTGCCCGGAGGCTTCGATCCTCGGAACGCCATCGGCTTCGGCGGGGGCTCCAACAGCGCGGGCCAGGGATCGATCAACCGTTCGGAAGCCATCCGCCTGACCGTCGCCGCCGTGGTGAGCCATGTGCTGCCGAACGGCAACCTGGTCATCCAGGGCCGCCAGGAGGTCCGCACCAACGGCGAGATGCGCGAGCTCAGCGTCGCCGGCATCGTGCGCCCGGAGGACATCACCGCCGCCAACACCGTGCGCCACGAGCAGATCGCTGAAGCTCGCATCAGCTACGGCGGACGCGGCGCGCTCAGCCAGACGCAGAAGACGCCCGCCGGTCAGGCCATCCTGGAGAAGATCACGCCCTTCTGAGGCGACCGGCTCGGGCGTCTCGACGTTGAAGCTGACGCTCAACGCCGCCCGGCGCCGACACCCAGAAGGACCTGAGCCGGGCAGCGGTCGCCCGCCTTATTTGTTCGTCCGGCCGTAGTCGTCGACGTCGACGCCGCCGTGCGGATTGGTTCCCTCCGCCGTGTCGCCCTCGATGGTGTTGTCGGCCTCCAGCTCCTCGAAGGCGCCGGCGCCTTCGGTCAGCCCGCGTGAGCCCTTGATCCCGGGGTTGCGCTCCAGATCGTCGGGCGGGCCGTCGCCTTCGCCCCACTCCGGCGTGCTCGGATGCTTGGACGTGCTCATGAGGAACTCCCTGCGCTTACCGCTCTAAGCGCGGCGCCTCGCAGGGCGTTCCGCCGGAACCCTACGTCTCGGCCCGCCATTCACCAGACAGCCGCTGAGGAGCCGAGATGTCGAACGAGGATGGGGGGGGAGGCGAAACCTACGGCCGCGCGGGCGCCTACAACGTCGAACCGGGCCAAGGCGCGGGCGAGTTCGGCAACGAGGGCCGGGTGGGCGGCGTCGCTCCGGAGGACGGCGCCTACACCGGCCAGACCGGCACCGGGTACGGCCGCACCGCCGGGGGGCGATCCCCCGACGACGACCGCATGCGCGAGGAGATCACCGCCAAGCTCGACGCCGACCCCTTCCTCGACGCCACGCATATCGAGGTCTGGGTCGCTGAGGGTGAGGCGAGGCTCGCGGGGACCGTCTCGGCCCGCAGCGACAAGCGACGCGCCGAGGACCTGGCGAAAACGGTGTCCGGGGTGGCCCGGGTGCACGATCAGCTCACCGTCCAGGACGCCTCAAGAGGATGAGGCGCGGCTCGCCCCTCCGCCGCAAGCGGGTGAGGACCTCCGAGCCTAGTCGTCTCGGTGGACCCGCTCGCGGCGCTCGTGCCGCTCCTGCGCCTCCAGGCTGAGCGTCGCAATGGGTCGGGCTTCCAGCCGCGCGAGACTGATCGGCTCTCCGGTCTCCTCGCAGAAGCCGTAGCTGCCGTCCTCGATCCGGCGCAGCGCTTCGTCGATCTTGCTGATCAGCTTGCGTTGGCGGTCGCGGGTGCGGAGTTCGAGCGCCCGGTCCGTCTCAGAGGTGGCGCGGTCGGCCAGATCCGGATGGTTGTGGTTCTCGCCTTGCAGATAGGCCACGGTCTCCCGCGACTCGCGAAGGATCTCGTCCTTCCAAGCCAGGAGCTTGCCCCGGAAGTAGCGAAGCTGCGTTTCGTTCATGAACGCCTCGTCCTCGGCGAACCGAGTCTGGACGTTGTCTCTCGTCAACACCGGTGCGTTCATTGACGCCCCCACGTTAAGTCATCCCGCCGACCTAAACGGCCGGGCTTATACGGAAGGTGAACGACGGCTGCAATCACGATCCTGTGCTCACACCGGGCCTGTGCTCACGCCGGGGCGCGCGAGGCCGCCGCGCCCTTCGCGCTTGGCCATCTCAACAGCCGCCCGCACTTCGATCTCGTCCAGCACGCCTTCCAGTTCGGCGTCCTCAGTGGCCGCGCGTTCGTCGGCCACCGCCTTCGACAGCTTCACCATCGCCTCCGGCGCCGCCCCGTCGCCGCCCAGCAGGGCCAGCTTGACGCCGTCCAGTTCATCCAGGATCCGCGCCGCCCGTCGCACCGATCGCCGACGACGCTCAAGCGGCCCGTCCAGCTCCTGCAGCGCCAGCAGCGCGTCCAGGGAACCCACGCCGGGAGCGCCCGCCCGGGCCGTCGCGGCCGAGGCCGGGGCCGCGCCGCTCTGGGAGACTGCAAAGCCGCCCTTCTTCGACGCGCCCGCCGGCGAGCCGTTCACCCGCTGAGGTCCGCCGAGGGGAGAGCTCGTGATCTTCATCGCAGCCACCGTGCCCCTGTCAGCTTAACGCCGCGTCAACGCCCGGCAGCTTTTGCCGAGTCGCGTCGAGGCGCCGTGGCGCGAGCCCCTCCGAGTTGGCGTGTGAGGTCACCAAGCCTTAACCCCCCTCCCCCACCTTCTCTACGCCGGCAGAACGTCAGCGCTCCTCGTCGTGATCGACGCCAAAGGTTTGCGCATGTTCCGCCCCCTCCTGCTCTCCACCGCCGTGCTCGCCGCCGCCGCCTTGGCCGGCTCCCCCGCCCTGGCCGGTTCGCGGGTCAAGGACATCGTGGAGGTGGAAGGCGTCCGCGAGAACCAGTTGATCGGTTACGGCGTGGTCGTGGGCCTGAACGGCACGGGCGACAGCGTCCGCAACAGCCCCTTCACCAAACAGAGCCTGGAGGGGATGCTCGAACGCCTGGGCGTCAACGTCCGCGACCAGAACATCAACACCAAGAACGCCGCGGTGGTGATCGTCACCGCCCAACTGCCCGCATTCGCCGCCTCCGGTTCGCGGCTGGACGTCACCGTGTCCGCCATGGGCGACGCCAAGAGCCTGCTGGGCGGCACCCTGCTGGTCACGCCCATGCTGGGGGCCGACGGGGAAGCCTACGCCGTGGCCCAGGGGCAGATCGCGGTGGGCGGCTTCTCCGCCGAGGGCGCGTCCGGCTCGTCCGTGACCAAGGGCGTGCCGACCTCCGGACGCATCAGCAACGGCGGCATCGTCGAGCGCGAGCTCGCCTTCAGCATGGGCGAGATGCAGCAGGTGCGTCTGTCGCTCCGCAATCCCGACTTCACCACGGCCCGCCGTGTAGCCGAAGCCGTCAACGCCGCCTTTCCCGGTTCCGCCCGCGCCGACAACCCCAGCGTGGTCACGCTTCGCGCTCCTGGCGGGGGCGACGTGGTCGGCTTCCTCACCGCCGTGGAGCAACTCTCCGTGGAGGTCGACATGCCCGCCAAGGTGGTCATCGACGACGCCTCCGGCGTGATCGTGATGGGCGAAAACGTGCGCGTGTCCACCGTGGCCATCGCACAAGGCGCGCTCACCGTCTCCGTTCAGGAGACTCCCGCGGTCAGCCAGCCCAACGAGTACGCCGCCGGCGAGACCACCGTCGTGCCTCAGAGCACCGTCGGCGTCTCGGAAGGCGGCGGGGGACTGCGGGTCCTGGAAGGAGGCGCCTCCTTGTCCAGCCTGGTGGCCGGACTGAACGCCCTGGGCGTGGGGCCGCGCGACATGATCTCCATCCTGCAGACCATCAAGGCCGCTGGCGCGCTCCAGGCCGAAATCGAGGTGATGTGATGGACGTGCCCGCCCTCCCGCCGCCGCCGCCGCCCAACACGGACGCCGCCAGGACGCGCGAGCAGATCAAGAAGACCGCGAAGGAGTTCGAGGCCGCCTTCATCGGTCAGATGCTGAACCAGATGTTCGAAGGCGTTGAAACGGCCGCGCCCTTCGGGGGCGGCCCCGGCGAGCAGGCCTTCAAATCCTTCCTGACAGAGGCCGTCGCGAAGCAGATGGTGGCGGCCGGTGGGCTGGGCCTGGCCGACGACCTCCAACGCGACATGCTGAAACTGCAGGGGCTCGAATAGATGGCGCTGCACGCCGACGACGCCGCGGACCGGGTCGACCAGCTCACCACCCTGACCGAGCGGCTGACCGGCATCATGCGCGAAGCCATGGCCGATCTGGAGGCCCGCCGGCCGAGCTTGGCCCGCGCCGAAGAGCTCGGTCGACTGGCCAACATCTATCGCCACGAAAGCGCGCGGGTGCGCCGCGACCCTTCCATGATCGCCGCCGCCCCGCTGGCCGACCGCGCCCGCCTCAAGGCGGCGACCCAGACCTTCGAGGCCACCCTGGCCCGCCACGCCCGGGCGGTGGAGGCGGCCCGCACCGTGTCCGAGGGGCTTGTGCGCGCGATCGCCGAGGAGTTGGCGCGGAGCCGCCCCACCGCGTCAGGCTACGGTCCGCGCCCGACGAAACCCGAGAACCAGCCGCTGGCCTACAACAAGCGCAGCTGAGCGCTGGCGGGCTGGGTCGCGGTCACCCGCCGCCGGTCAGACGGTTCAACGCGGCCTGATAGTTGGCCGCCTGCTTCTGCATCCAGGCCGGAGCCGGGCCTGTCGCGGTGGGCGGGGCCTTGGGCTTCATGGCGTCGGCCAGGTCGCGATAGGCCGTCTGGATGGCGATCTTGGCGGTGTTCAGTTCGTCCGCGGTGCGTTTGATCTCCGCCTTGGAGCTCAGGGTCAGGTCGTGGGCGAGCTTCAGCCCATAGGTCTTGCCCTCGTCCGGGATGACCTCCTTGCCTGCCTTGTCGCGCACCACCCGGCGCACCCTCCCCTCCATCAACCCCAGAGCCCCCAGCAGGTCGCGGCCGCCCTCGCCTGGCAGCAGCTCAACGATGGTTCGATCGTTCCGCGTGGCGATCTCCAGCTTCTCGAACACCCCGGGCGGGATCGTCCCGTCAGCTGAAGGCGGGGCCGTGCCGCGCACCGTCTCCGACCGAGCGTTGAAGCCCAGCGCACGGTTGACGCGCTCCCCCAAGGTTTTCAGCGTGTCTCCGGCTTCCAGGGTCACGGCGATTTTTCGCCCGCCGTTCACCCGCAGGTAGAAACGGTCGCCCGCCCTTGCCGAGGTGGAGGCTGCGATCTCCTGCGCCCCCGTGTAGTCGATCGTGCCGGTGGGCAGGCCCAGCCGGTCCAGCACCGACGCCCCGGCCGCGCCCACCGCGATGGCGCTCGGGGCCGCCTCGCCGTCCTTGGCCGTCCAGCGCCGGGCCCAGCCGACCGCGCCCGTCTCAGCGTCCAGCCGCGCCACAAAGCCGTCCTTTGCGCCTTGCTTGACCGTGTTGGCGATTTCGCCGTTGGTCGACCCCGCGATCCAGGCCTGTCCGTTGCGGAGCGTCACGGCCGTAACCTCGTCCTCGCCCGCACCGCCCCAGTAGCTCACGCGGTCGGTGGTGCTGGCGGTCAAGCCGCCGTCCAGCGCGGCGACAAAGGCGTCGCGGCCGCCGTTGAAGGCGTTCGTCGCCGGGGCGTCGAGCCCGCCGCTCCGGGTCGAGCCCGCCACCGTCAGCCGGCCGTTCTGCAAGGCCACCGCGGTGACGGCTCCGCCGGCCAGATCGCCCAGGTCGCGGCGCGCCGTCTCCGCCGGCCCGCCCGCGGCCGCCAGGTCGAAACGCCGGATCACGGCGCGTCCGTTCTCCACGCCCGCAACCACCAGGGCCGAGCCCTCGACGGCGAGCGCCGAAGCCGCGTCGCTTCCGGCGGTGCCGAACTGGCGCGTCCAGCTCTGCTTGCCGTCCTTGTCCCAGGCGCGGACCCAGCCGTCGCTGCCGCCCACCGAACCGCCACCGTCCGGCATGGCGCCCACGGTCCGTCCCGCCGCGATCACCGACCCGTCCGCGCCGAAGCTCAAGGCGCGGACCTCGTCCGCCCCGTGGGAGCCGCCGCGCCGCGTCCACAGCTCCGAACCCTCGCCGTCGAACACGGTCACGAAGCTGTCCGCCTCCGCCGCGTTGAGCGACGCCGTGGCGCCCGCATCCTGCAGCTCTCCCGTGACGGAGCCGCCGATGGCGACCCTGCCGTCGGCGCCTACGGCGATGGCGGTGGCGTTCGCCGCCTCCTCCGCGCCCAGGGTGCGCGACCACAACAGTTGCCCCGTCGAGTCGTATTTCAGCAAGGCCGCGTCCCGCCGCCCCTCGATCGTCTGGCCCGCCACCTCCCCGGTCAGTTCGGCCACCATATAGAGCGCCCCATCCGCGCCGGTGGCGCTGGCCCGGACGGCCGCGACGTCCGGGTCCATGCCGGCGCTGAACACGCGGCCCTCCACCCAGTTGGCCTGCCCGAAGGTGTTGACCGCCGGGGGCGGCGGGTTCGTGGCCGGGTCGGACTGGAACTTCAGCAGCTGGCGTTCCTGGACCTCGGGCTGGCCGTCGACCGCCTTGCCCGCGTTTTGGACGAGGTAGACCGCATCGGCCGTGGCGGGCGCGGTGAAGTTTAGCGCCTCGCTGAAGGCGCCCTTGACCTTGAACGTCCAGCCGTCCGGCCCCGCCGGCAGGGTCACCGTCTTGTCCCCGACCTTCATCGTGCTCGGCGGCTCCACCAGCTTCTCGCGCTCGAAGCGAGTGTAGACACCCGCCGCCTCCAGCTTGCCGTTCATGTAGTTGACCACCGCGCCGACCGTGCGGGTCGCAGTCCCCATCTCCGCCAGGTCAAAGCTGACGACCTTGGGCGCGGTGGTGGACCCGGTCGTGGGGCTGACGGTGACCTGGAACTTCACCTCGCCGCTCCAGGCCTCCACGGCCGCATCGCGGTCGCCGCGGTGGACCACGCCCGTCCGGTACTCCGGCGTGTCGCGGCGCACGCCGGCTCCCGTTCGCGCGCGCTCGGCGACCTCGCCCCGGATCAGCTGAAGCTTGTCCAGATCCAAGGTGTCGATGAAAGGCCCGAGCTCCTTCAGCCCGGCCGCGAAGCGGCGCTCCAGCTGCTTCATCTCGATGGAGCTCACGCCCTTGGCGTCCGCCCGCTTGGCCAGGAGGTCCAGCGAGTTCAGGCCGTTGTAGAGCGCGAACAGCTCAGGAAAGTCTCCGGACTCCTTGCCCAGCCTCTTCTTCTGCGTTTCCAGGTCGATCAGCTTGCGGCTGTTCAGGACGGCCTTGAGCAGCTCCGATTGCGGAGGCTCCTTGGGGTTCGGCGCCCAGGGCGGCCGCGGCGCGGCCTTGCCCGACCGGGCCGGGTTGAAGGGCGCAGCGCTCGGGTAGAGCAGGCTGTAGTCGAACTTGATCACGGCGGGCGCGACTCCGGTCTGCTGCCACCTAAGCCGGTGAAACAGAACAACGGCTTAAGGCGTAGGGTGAACGGCTCAGGCCGCCAGCAGCCCCGACCGGTGCAGGTCCAGCCGCGCGGCCTCGCGCCTGGCCTCCCATTCCTCGCGCAGCACCCCCAGCAGCACCGCATCGTGGAAGCGGCCGTCCTTCCACACGTGTCGGCGCAGATAACCTTCCCGCCGGAAGCCCGCGCCCGCCTGCGCCTTGAGCGCGATATCGTTGTCGGCCAGCACCTCCGACCAGACCTTCTCCAGCCCGAGCTCGCGAAACGCCCGGTCCAGGCCCAGCGCCTGGGCGGCCCGTCCGGCGCCCCTGCCCCGCGCCCGGGGCTCGCCGATGTACCAACCCCACTCGGCCCGCCGGTTCTTGGTCGTGATGTTGGTCAGCGCCGCCCAGCCGCAGGGCTCGCCGTTCAAGGTGACGATCCAGCCTCCCCGCGTGGGATCGGCCCGGAAGGCGTCGAACCAGGCTTGGTGTGCGTCCGGGTCGCTGGGCGGCAGGCCGCGCATCCAGCGGTCCACCTCCGTATCCCGACGCCAAGCGAACAAGCGCCGGCTGTCGTCGTCTTGAAGGTCGCGGAGCCCGATCACGACTCGCAGCCTAGCACCGGCGTGCGACGCTTCGAAAACGGTTTCCCCGGCGCGCGGCGCTCAGCCCCGCAAGGCGTCGCGGACCAATCGGGTGCAGGCTTCCGCCTGCGTGCGTAGAAAACGCCGCTCCGACACGCTCGGCCGCTCGGCGCGGCTCAGCAAGGGCGTGCGATAGGTTTCCTGCGCGCCGCGTACGTCCTCACGGTCGACCAACCCCCGCGCGCGGAGCCGGTCGTAGGCCCGCTCGAGGTCATAGTCGTACCACCCGCTCGGCCGTGTGAAGTCGGGCGGCAGCGCCAGGTCGAACCGCTGGTTGTCCACGCGAACATAGACGCGCTGCGCGTCGCGCGAGGGCGGGTTGCTCAAAAGACGGGCACGGTCGCAGATCACCAGCTTCTCCCCCAGGGTGCGACCCTGGGCGACGTCGAAGCGGGCGAAGTCGTTGGTCTGCGCCCAGGCCGAAGAGGCCAGGGCGGGCAGGACGGCGGCGGCCAGGCCGGCCGCCGCAAGGATGGATCTCAGCATGTCGGGGCCTCCAGGAGCCGCCCCTTCATGTCGGTCGCGCCGGCGCCCGACGCAAGCCGGTCCCCCTACCGGAACAGCGACAAAACCGTCTGTGGGCCGCCGTTGGAGACCGACAGGCTCGTGCCGCTCAGGGTCTGTTTGATCGCCAGAGCGGCCAGGCGGGCGCCCTCGACGTCCAGCCCGTCCTTGCCGCCGGTCACCGCCTCGGACAACAGGCCCACAAAGGCGCGATGCGCGCCCACCCGTTTGGCGTCGTCCCGAAGCTGGTCGCGCGCCGCTTCGGCCCCGGACAAGGCGTCCTCGGTCTGAAGCAGGGCCGTCGTGCGGTCCGCGGTCAGGTCCACGGCCACGGTCGGGCCTCCCGGCCGGAGATCGTGCCCGGCCACCGAAAGCTCCCCGTCCGCGTGGGCCGGCACGCGCAAGCCCCCGCCCGGCAGGCTGCCGTTCAGCAGATTGACCCCGTCGAAGCCCGCGCCCTCCGCCGTTTCGTCGATCCGGCCCAGCGCCTGGGCGGCCTCGGCCGGGCGGTCGGCCGCCACCGCCTCGCGCAGTTGGCCCAGGAGGTTCACCACGGTGTCGGCGGCGGCCAGCGCGGCGTCGGTGATCGAGCTGGCCCGGTCCAGTCCGGAGGTCGCGGCCTTGAGCGCGCCCATCTCCGCGGCTGGAGCGCGGGGCGCGGCGGCGGGATTGGCGCGGGCCTGATCGGGCTGGTTTCTGATCCCGTCCGGACCGGCGCGCACGGTGGTCCCGCCCTCAGGACGGAGCCGCAGGCCCGGCAGGGACAGGGTGGAGCGTTCGGGTGAGACGCTGATCGTCATGGTGGCTCCTCGGCGCTTCGACCGTGAGCGCCCCCAGGCTGGGAGGCGCCATGAGGACATGGCTTAGGCCGAGAGGGTGACCGCCGAGTTAACGGCCCACGCGGTTTCGCCGCCGCGGCGAACGCCGGGCGGACGGGGAGCGGGGGGCCGAACCGAGCTTTGGAGGCTCAGGCCCGGGTCTTGATCACGTCGCCGGGGTCGTAGTCTCCGGTCGACATGGCCTTCAGCACCTCGGCGCGAGGAAGTTGAAGGATCACCTCGCCCGTTCTCCGATCCAGGGTCTTGTAGACAAAGGCGCCCGTTGCGGGGTCCTCCTCGATCACAAGCCGGAGGTCGGCGGACTGGGGTTCGGTGGGGCCCTCCGGCGCCCGGGTCGGCGGCGCTTGTTCGGGGGAACGAGCGACGACGGTGGCGGCGGGACTGGAGGCGGCGGCGGCTCCTGCTTCTGGCTTCATTGACGTTGCGCCGCCCCTTCTGGACGACGTCCCCTGCTAGAGGGCGAAAGCGGGAGGCCGGGCGGGATGCCCGGCCTCCCTTAGTCGCTTAACGGAACAGGCCGAGGATGATGCCCGAGGACTGGTTGGCGATGGACAGAGCCTGCACACCCAGCTGCTGCTTCGTCTGCAGCGCCTGGAGGCGGGCGCTTTCCTTGGCCAGGTCGGCGTCCACCAGATCGCCCACGCCCGCGTCCAGGCTGTCTTGCAGCTTGGACATGAAGCTGTTGTGCGAGGACAGGGCGTTGGAGCCCGTACCCAGGGCGCTCAGCTTCGCGGACGTGGACTTGATGTCCGCCTCGACCGCCGCCAGCTTGGTGGCGGCGGCGGTGGCGTCTGCAAAGCCCTTCGTGACGGTCAAACCCGTCGTCGCATCGAACTGCAGGTTCACGCCGGCCACCGTGATGGTGGCCGGAGCCGTCGGGGCGCCCCCGGCCACCGCAGGCGGGGTCGAGTTGGGGCTGGCGAGCGCCTTGACCGAGGTGCCCGCGTCCGTCGTCGCCGCTCCCTTCAGCATGTTCACGCCGTTGAAGCTGGCGTTGTCCACCACCGTTTTGATCTGGTCGGCGAGGGAGTTGAAGTCTTTCTCCAGCGCCGTGCGGCTGTCGGCGCTCAGGCCCGTGTCGGTGGCCGCAAGCGCCTTTTCCTTCATTTTGAGCAGGAGGTCCGACACCGCTTCGCCCGCCGACATGGCCACGTCCACGGTCGAGACGCCGCGTTGCAGCGACTCCTTGACCGCGTTGATCGCCTGCGACTCCGCGCGCTGGCTCTGGGCGATGGCCCAGACGGCGCCGTTGTCCTTGGCCGAATTGATCTTCCTGCCGGTGTTGATGCGGCTTTGGACCGTGTTCAGCTCGGTGTTGGTGGCGTTGAGGCTTTGCAGGGCGACCAGGGCCCCGACGTTGGTGTTTACGCTGTTCAGAGGCATTGGAGTTCCTTGTTCTCAGGTGGTCAGCCTCGTTTTGAGGCCGTGGCCGGATGACCCGGGAGACAGGGAAAGCAAGCCGGGGGCCAGGCTACGCCGTTCAGTCCGGTGCTGATTTCATTAGGCTTTCAAAGCCAGCCGGCCAGCCGGGTCGGCAGAATCGTCAGGGGCGCCTCTCCGCTCGGCAGTTTTTGCCCGGCAGTTTCGTCCCTTCGAGCCCCTGCGCCTTGCTCCGGCCGCGCCCCGGCCCTAGACCGTCCGCCCAGCCCCAAACCGGTTTCTCCCGCCTGCGCGTCGCCGCGGGCGGTCCGCGCGCGCCTCAGGACCCGCCATGCCCAAACGCACGGACATCCAGTCGATCCTGATCATCGGGGCCGGTCCCATCGTGATCGGCCAGGCGTCCGAGTTCGACTATTCGGGCGTCCAGGCCTGCAAGGCCCTGCGCGACGAGGGCTACCGGATCGTGCTGGTCAACAGCAATCCGGCCACGGTGATGACCGACCCCGACATGGCCCACGCCACCTATGTCGAACCGATCACGCCCGAGTTCGTGGAACGCATCATCGACAAGGAACGCCCGGACGCGCTCCTGCCCACCATGGGCGGCCAGACCGCCTTGAACGCGGCCCTGGCCCTGGAGAAGTCGGGAGTTCTGGCCCGCTACGGCGTGGAGATGATCGGAGCCAGATCCGACGTCATCGAACGCGCGGAGGATCGCTCCAAGTTCCGCGCCGCCATGGACGAACTCGGGCTGGAAAGTCCGAAATCCCGGGCTGTCGACACCCTGGAGGCGGCCATGGACGCCCTCCCCTACGTCGGCCTGCCCGCGATCGTGCGCCCATCCTTCACCCTGGCCGGCACCGGCGGGGGCATCGCCTATAATGTGGAGGAGTTCCGCCAAATCGTGACCGGCGGCCTGGACGCCTCCCCCGTCACCGAGGTGCTGATCGAGGAAAGCGTGCTGGGCTGGAAGGAGTACGAGATGGAGGTGGTCCGCGACCGGGCGGACAACTGCATCATCGTCTGCTCCATCGAGAACCTCGATCCCATGGGGGTCCACACGGGGGACAGCATCACCGTGGCCCCTGCCCTGACCCTGACCGACAAGGAGTACCAGCGGATGCGCCGGGCCTCCATCGAGGTGCTGCGCACCATCGGGGTGGAGACGGGCGGCTCCAATGTGCAGTTCGCGGTCAACCCGGCTGACGGCCGCATGGTGGTCATCGAGATGAACCCGCGCGTGTCGCGGAGCTCGGCCCTGGCGTCCAAGGCGACCGGCTTCCCCATCGCCAAGGTCGCGGCCAAGCTGGCGGTCGGCTACACCCTGGACGAGCTCAGCAACGACATCACGGGCTCCACGCCGGCCTCGTTCGAGCCGTCGATCGACTACGTCGTGACCAAGATCCCCCGCTTCGCCTTTGAGAAATACCCGGGCGCGGAGCCCTATCTCACCACCAGCATGAAGTCGGTCGGGGAGGTCATGGCCGTCGGCCGCACCTTTGCGGAAAGCATGCAAAAGGCGCTCCGCGGCCTGGAGACCGGCCTGGCCGGCTTTGACGAGGTCGACATCCCCGGCGCCGACGATCCCGACCCGGCCGCCGCCCAGGCCGCCGTGATCCGCCTGCTCGGCCAGCCCACCCCGGACCGCATCCGGGTCATCGCCCAGGCTTTCCGCCACGGGCTCTCGGTGGAGCAGGTGGCCGGGGCCTGCCGCTACGAGCCGTGGTTCCTGCGCCAGATAGAGGAGATCGTGCGGGTCGAGGCGCAGGTGCGGCGAGCCGGCTTGCCGGACTCAGCGGTGGACCTCCGCCGGCTCAAGGCCCTGGGCTTCTCCGACGCCCGCCTGGCCGCCCTCACCGGCCGGAGCGAGGCCAGGGTCCGCTCGCTTCGCCGCGACCTGGGAGTCCGGCCCGTGTTCAAGCGCATCGACTCCGTGGCCGCCGAGTTCGCCGCCACCACCGCCTATATGTACTCGACCTATGAGACCGGCGCCCTGGGCCAGGTCCCCGAGACGGAGGCGGAGCCGTCCGACCGGCGCAAGGTCATGATCCTCGGCATGGGCCCCAACCGCATCGGTCAGGGGATCGAGTTCGACTACTGCTGCTGCCACGCCGCCTTCGCCATGGCCGACCTTGGGATCGAGTCGATCATGGTCAACTGCAACCCGGAAACCGTCTCGACCGACTACGACACCTCCGACCGGCTCTATTTCGAGCCGCTGACGGCGGAGGACGTGCTGGAGATCTGCGACGTCGAACGCTCCCGCGGCGAGCTCCTGGGCGTGGTGGTCCAGTTCGGCGGCCAGACGCCGCTCAAACTGGCCCAGGCGCTGGCCGATGACGGCGTTCCCATCCTGGGCACCAGCCCGGACGCCATCGACCTGGCCGAGGACCGGGAACGCTTCCGCGTCCTGCTGGACGCGATCGGCCTCAAACAGCCCGTCAACGAGATCGCCCGGACGGCCGAAGAGGCCTTCGCCGCGGCGGAGAAGGTGGGCTACCCCATCGTGATTCGCCCGTCCTACGTCCTGGGCGGCCGGGCCATGGAGATCGTCCGCGACGCCGACCAGCTCGGCCGCTATGTCCGCGACGCCGTGCGGGTCTCCGGCGACAGCCCCGTCCTGATCGACCAGTATCTCGCCCGCGCCACCGAGGTGGACGCCGACGCCATCTGCGACGGCGAAACCGTGTTCGTGGCCGGGATCATGGAGCACATCGAGGAGGCCGGGGTGCACTCGGGCGACAGCGCCTGTTCGCTGCCTCCCTTCTCGCTCCGTCCGGAAACTGTGGATGAGCTCCGCCGTCAGACCGAGCTGCTCGCCCGCGCGCTGAAGGTGCGGGGCCTGATGAACGTCCAGTTCGCCATCGAGGACGCCCAGGGCGAGGCGCCCCGCATCTACGTCCTGGAGGTCAATCCTCGCGCCAGCCGCACCGCGCCCTTCGTGGCCAAGGCCATCGGGGCGCCCATCGCCGCCATCGCCGCCAAGGTCATGGCGGGTGAACCCCTGGCCGGGTTCGCGCTGGAAGGCGCCGGCCGCGACCACATCGCGGTCAAGGAGGCGGTGTTCCCCTTCGCCCGCTTCCCCGGGGTGGACACGGTGCTGGGGCCCGAAATGCGGTCCACGGGCGAAGTCATGGGCCTGGACTGGATCCGCCCGGGTGAAGGCCTGCTTCCCGCCTTCGCCCGCGCCTTTGCGAAGAGCCAGTTGGGCGGCGGAACCCGCCTGCCCTCATCGGGCACGGTGTTCGTCTCCGTCCGGGACGCGGACAAGACCTTGGCCGTGGAGCCCGTGCGTCGCCTTCTGCATCTTGGCTTCGACGTGATCGCAACGGGCGGGACCACGAGCTTCCTCCGTGAGCGCGGCCTGGAGGTCGGGCGGATCAACAAGGTGCTGGAAGGCCGCCCCGACATCGTCGACGCCATGAAGAACGGCGACGTCCAGCTGGTGATCAACACCACGGAGGGCCGCCAGTCTCTGGAGGACAGTTTCTCGATCCGCCGGACGGCGCTGACCATGAAGATCCCCTATTACACCACCATCACCGGCGCCCACGCCGCGGCCCAAGCCATCGCCGTCATGGCCGAGGGGGTCCTCGAGGTGCGTTCGCTGCAAAGCTACGCGTGAGAGTCTTGGGGACCCGCCGGAACCGGGGCGCGCGGCTTCGGTTGCGCTCTGCATTCGGATCTCGCGATCCCGGTCTGGACACAGCGCGGCGCCGCTTCGGAAGACCGTTGCTTTCCTGCTCAGCCGTTTCGCTCGCTCGGTGAAGAGCGCTGCGCCTGGCGAGGCCATGGCACTTGAAGCTCCACCGTCTCCGTCCTAGCTTCCCACGCTGCCCGCGGGCATCCCACGCCGTTTGCCGGCCTCAACTGCGAAGTCCATGGAAAAAGTCCCGATGACGTCGGCGGGCTACAGCGCTCTCGACGAAGAACTGAAGCGGCTCAAGTCGGTGGAGCGCCCCAGCGTGATCGCCGCCATCAGCGAAGCCCGCTCGCACGGCGATCTGTCGGAGAACGCGGAGTACCACGCCGCCAAGGAGCGCCAGGGCTGGATCGAGGGCCGCATCGCCGAGATCGAGGACAAGATCAGCCGCGCTCAGGTGATCGACGTCTCCAAGCTGTCGGGCAAGCAGATCAAGTTCGGCGCGACCGTCACCGTGGTCGACGAGGACACGGAGAAGCAGGACCGCTATCAGATCGTGGGCGAACACGAGGCCGACGTGAAGAAGGGGCGCGTGTCCGTCACCTCTCCCATCGCGCGCAGCCTGATCGGCAAGGAAACCGGCGACGTGGTGGAGGTGAACACTCCAGGCGGCGTGAAAGCCTACGAGATCACCGCCGTCGAGTGGCGCTGAGCCGGTCGACGGATCGGCGCTGATGACCAACGCCGATGTGTTCCGGAGCGTGTTGGGCGAGGGTCCCTGGAAGGGCGTGGCCCATCGAGTCCGGCTCTGCGTCGCGCCGGCCAAGTGGACGCTTTCTGGGCGCGACAGTCCGCCCTCTCCGGAGTTCGGTGTGCTGAAGCCCGCAGCCAAATGGGAGAGGCCGGCCTGAGCCCGTCCAGCGCCGGTCGAGCCTTGAGCGTCTGGGCGGTTTCGGACGGACGGGCCGGGATGGCCAATCAGGTGCTGGGCCTGGCCGAGGCCGTGGCGCAGCGCCGGCCCTGCACGGTCACCTCCAAGCGGGTAGTCTGGCGGGCGCCGTGGGGCCGGGCGCCCCAGGCGCTCAACCTGTTTCCGCTATGGGCCCTTTCGCCGGAATCCGACCCGATAGAAGCGCCCTGGCCCGATCTGTGGATCGCAGCCGGACGCGCGACCTTGCCGCTGTCCATGGGCGTTCGGCGTTGGTCGGCCGGGAAGACCTTTGTCGTTCAAGTGCAGGACCCGCGCTGGCCGACGCACCTCTTCGACCTGGTGATCCCGCCGGAGCACGATGAACTGACGGGCCCCAATGTCTTCCCCATCGTCGGCTCCCCCAATCGGATCACCCCCGAACGACTGGCCGAAGCCGAATCGGAGTTCCACGACCGCATCGCCCCCCTGCCCTCCCCGCGGGTGGCCGTGCTGGTGGGGGGCAAGTCCAAGGCGCACGATCTGACGCCTCAACGGGCGCGCGATCTGGCCTCCGAAATCGCCACCGCCGTGGAGGGCGCCCGGGGCTCGGTTCTGGTCACCTTCTCCCGCCGCACGCCGCAGGACGCCCGGCGCTTCATGGCCGGCCGGCTGGGTCGGCTGCCCGGATGGGTTTGGGACGGCGAGGGCGCGAACCCCTACCACGCCTTTCTGGCCGCCGCCGACCTCGTGTTGGTCACCGAGGACAGCACCAACATGGCCGCCGAAGCCGCCGCGGCCGGCAAGCCCGTGCTGGTCATGCACCTGGACGGCGACAGCCCCAAACACCGCCGGCTGCACGACAGCCTTCGCAAACGGCTGGCCGCCCGCCCCTTCCGCGGCGCGCTGGAGCGCTGGACCTATCCGCCCCTGCGTGAGACGGAGCGGGCCGCGGCGGAGGTCGTCAGGCGCATGGGACCGGCGCGGTGACGCGGGTTGACGCCTCGCGCCTCGGCGGAATCCCTACTAGATAGGGCCCATGTCCGTTGTCGCCCTACCCCGAACCGTTCGCTGCGCCATCATCGGGTCCGGCCCGGCCGGCTACACCGCCGCCATCTATGCCGCTCGCGCGCTGCTGAAACCCGTGCTGATTTCGGGCATCCAGCCTGGCGGCCAGCTCACCATCACGACGGACGTCGAGAACTATCCGGGCTTCGCCGACGTCATCCAGGGCCCCTGGCTCATGGACCAGATGCGCGCCCAGGCCGAGCATGTCGGGACCGAGTTCATGGAGGACACCGTGGTCTCGGCGGACCTGTCGTCGCGCCCGTTCCGCCTTACCTGCGACAGCGGCCAGGTCTTGCTGGCGGAAACGGTGATCATCGCCACGGGGGCGCAGGCCAAGTGGCTGGGCCTGCCCTCCGAGCAGCGTTACCGGGGCTTCGGCGTCTCGGCTTGCGCGACCTGCGACGGCTTCTTCTACCGCGGCAAGGAGGTGGCCGTCGTGGGCGGGGGCAACACCGCCGTGGAGGAGGCGCTCTTCCTGACCAACTTCGCCAGCAAGGTCACCTTGATCCACCGCCGCGACGAGTTGCGCGCCGAAGCCATCCTGCAGGAGCGGTTGTTCGCCCATCCCAAGGTGGAGGTGGTCTGGAACACGGTCATCGACGAGGTGCTCGGCGCCGAAACTCCTGGAGGCGGTGTCGCGGGCGTCACCGGACTGCGCCTGCGCGACTGCGAAACCAACGCCGTCCGCGAACAGGCCTTCGACGGGATTTTCATCGCGATCGGCCACGCGCCGGCGTCCGAACTGTTCGCGGGACAGCTCCCCTTCAAGGACGGCGGCTACCTCCGCGTCTCGCCCGGATCGACCTCCACGGCCGTGGAGGGCGTCTACGCCGCCGGCGACGTCACCGACGACGTCTATCGCCAGGCGGTCACGGCCGCCGGTCAAGGCTGCATGGCCGCGCTCGAGGCGGTCCGTTTTCTGGCCGAACAGGACCATGCGGCTGCGCACCACCCCATCAGCCACGAGCAGGCGCAAAAGATCGGCGTTTGGTGAGAGTTCAACCCGCCGCGGGGCCGCCCTCGGTCGCGGCCACAGGCTTGTTCAATTCCGTGACCGGCAGTTCGGTGACGCCCTTGGGCTTGTTGGGCGCCATCGGCAGATTGTCAGCGTAGGGGGCGGCGGGCGTCTCCGCCGGGGACCTGGCGACGGACGGCGCATCGCTCTTGGGCTGATCAAGCACTTCGTTGATGCGGCGGATGTCCTCGGCCGTGGGCAGGCGCCGGCCGCCGATGATGGAGCGCACGCGGGTGGTCTGCTCGCCGTTGGCGTCCGCCACCACGATGGTCTCCACCGTGATCGGCGCGCCTTCCGGCAGCCCCGGCAGCCCTTGCAGGTCGCCCGGACCCGGCCGCGCAGTTGGGCGAGCCGCCCGGCCGGCCAGCACCAAGTCCGACAGCCTCAGCTCGCCGCTGGGCGTATACCGGCTGGTGAAGGCGCGCGGCTGACCCGCCATGCCGGGCCAGCGGTAGAAGATGTGCGCTCCGATCTGCCCGACCTTGGTCAGGGACGGCCGCCAGTACGGCATCACATAATCGGCGTGATAGTGCGTGGCCGTGCCCACGACGGGCTGCACCCGCCCGTTCAGGGCGGCGACCGCCACCTCCTCGGCCTGCCGCCAGAACTGCGCCATGGGCGCCCGCAACAAGGATCCGTCGCAGGTGAAGCTGAACTGGCACCCCGTCCAGCGCTCCCAACCCTGGTAGACCACCCCGCACACCGAATTGGGATACTCCGGGTGCCGCACCCGGTTAAGCACGACCTGGGCCACCGCCTCCTGCCCCGCCCGGGGCTCCAGCGCCGCCTCGTAATAGACGGCCTGGGTCAGGCAGCGCAGCGCACGGGCGCGCTCGGCGCCGGTCTGCGCCTTCAGGAAGAAGGGTTTGGCCGGCGGCGCGCCGGAGCCCGGCAGGAGAGCGTTGATCTTGCGCGCGTCCTCCGTGGTGATCACGCCCAGCCCGAGACTGGGAGCCCGGCTCACGTCATAGCTGGCCCAGGCCGCCGGCCGCCCCCACAGATCGGGGTGGCGCGCGGGGTCGTGCCGGGACACGAGCTGCGCGAGCGAGGGATCGAAGCTGGCCTTCAGCTTGTAAAGCCGCGCCTCCGAGCCGTCCGCCGCTGCCAGCGCCGCCTCTCGCGACAGCTTCAGGTCGGACGTGGACTCAGGCGGACCCGACTCCGCCGACAAAGCGAAGCCCAGCACGGTGGCCGCAGCCAGCCCGCCCACGGCAAGGCCCGGTGCAACCCCCGGCTTGCGAGCCGTCTGTTTGAGGCGCGTTAAATCCATGCACTGTTTCCACAGGTTGCGACGGGACCGCTCCATGTAGGAGCCTTCCCCAGCCATCCAACCGCGACAGACTGCCCGTCAATCAAGGCGAACTCGGGTCTTTGCCCTCCCCGGCGGTGTCCGGACCGAATTGGTGCGCTGCAGCGACGAATTCCGATTGCCGCGTCTTAACCGGTCCTTATATGCAGCAGGAGGTTATGCTCACGCGTAGCATAAGCCCGAAGCCGGCGTCCTCGTGGCGACCGGCGTTTTTCGGGCCACTGTTATGCTCACTTTGAGCATAAGGGAGGACGCCATGGCCGACGGCTTCGCCGCTCCGGTGGATTTCGCAACCGGCTTCGCCCACGGTTTCACGCCGGAGGTGGAGGCGCTGACGGCGCCCTTGTTCGCCAAGCTGCAGGGCAAGGTGACGGCTTTCGAGTGGCGCCTGCACGCGCCCCTGATCGCCGAAATCCTGGCGCTGAAACGGGCGAAGAACGCCGTGATCCTCGCCCACAACTATATGACGCCTGAGATCTTCCACGGCGTCGGGGACTATGTGGGCGACAGCCTTGGGCTGGCCCGCGAAGCCCAACGCGCCGAGGCGGAGGTCATCGTCCAGGCCGGCGTGCACTTCATGGCCGAGACCTCCAAGATTCTGTCGCCAGAAAAGAAGGTCTTGATCCCCGACCCGCTGGCGGGCTGCTCGCTGGCCAGCTCGATCACGGGCGCCGATGTGCGGCTGATCAAACAACGCTATCCGGGCGTTCCGGTCGTCACCTATGTGAACACCACCGCCGATGTGAAGGCGGAAACGGACATCTGCTGCACCAGCGCCAACGCGGTGCAAGTCGTGGAGCATGCCGCGCGCGAGTGGGGCGTCGATCGCGCGATTCTGATCCCGGACGAGTTCCTGGCCCGCAACGTGGCCCGCCAGACCGACGTCAGGATCATCGCCTGGGCCGGCCGCTGCGAGGTGCATGAGCGCTTCAGCGCCGCCGACATCGCCGAAATGCGCCAATCCTGGCCCGACGCCGAGATCCTGGCCCACCCCGAATGCCCGACCGAAGTGCTTGAGGCGTCGGACTTCGCGGGCTCCACGGCCGCCATGAGCGACTACGTCAGCCAACGCAAGCCCAAGCGCGTGATCCTGATCACCGAATGCTCCATGGCCGACAACGTCGCGGTGGACGCGCCGGAGACCGAGTTCGTGCGCCCCTGCAACCTGTGCCCGCACATGAAGCGGATCACGCTGCAGAACATCCGCGACGCCCTGTTGTTCGACCGGTTCGAGGTCACCGTCGATCCCGCGATCGCCGAACGGGCCCGCGCCGCGGTCCAGCGCATGATCGACATGCCCCCGCCGGTGGTCCCCGCCCGCTACGACCTGGTCCGCGCCCGTCACCACGTCGATGTTGAACTGATCTGACGGTGCGGGTCGTCACGGCCGACATCACGACCTTGGCCGTGGGCGCCGTCGTCAACGCCGCCAACTCCAGCCTGCTGGGCGGAGGCGGCGTCGACGGGGCCATCCATCGCGCCGCCGGGCCGGAGCTGCTGGACGCTTGTCGCAAGCTCGGCGGCTGCCGCACGGGGGAAGCCAAGATCACGCCCGGTTTCCGCCTGCCCGCCCGCTGGGTGATCCACACCGTGGGCCCGGTCTGGCGCGGCGGTGGCGAGGGCGAGGGCGAGTTGCTGGCCGCCTGCTACCGCAACTCGCTCCAACTGGCGCGCCAGCACGACGCCGGGACCGTCGCCTTTCCCGCGATCTCGACCGGGGTCTATGGCTATCCCAAGGAACTCGCGGCCGAGGTGGCCGTGAGCGCCTGCGCCGAGGCCCACGGTCTGGACGTCACCTTTTGCTGCTTCGACGCGCGCTCGGCCGAGCTGCACGCCGCCGCCCTCGCCCGCTTCGGAGCCGCCGCTTGATCGAGCGGGTCCGCCACGACGGCGTGCTTGTCGTGGGCGCGGGTCTGGCCGGCCTGTCCGCCGCACTCGCCTGCGCGCCGCGCCCGACCCTGGTGCTGTCGGCCGAGCCGCTCGGCGGCGGCGCCTCCAGCGCCTGGGCTCAAGGCGGGATCGCCGCCGCCGTGGGCGCGGAGGACAGCCCCGTCCTCCACGCCCGCGACACGGTCGCGGCCGGTGCGGGCCTGATCGACGCCGACCGGGCTCTCGCCCTGACGGAGCTCGGCCCGGCGGTGGTCGAGCGCCTCTCGGCTTTGGGCGTTCGCTTCGACGGCGACGGGACCCGCTACCACCTGAGCCTCGAGGCGGCTCACAGCCGACCGCGCGTGGCGCGCGTGGGCGGCGACGGCGCCGGGCGCGCCATCCTGGCCGCCGTTGGAGCCGCGGCGCTTGCGGCGCCGCACATCCAGGTCCGTACCGGCTTCCATGCCCGTGCCTTGCTGCAGGACGCCCCAGGCCGGGTCCGGGGGATTCTGGCGGACCAGGCCGGACGCCCGGTCGAGATCACCGCCTCAGCCACCATCCTGGCCACCGGAGGTCTGGGCGGACTCTACGCGGTCACCACCAATCCTCGTGCGCTCCGCGGCGAGGGCTTGGCCATGGCCGCCCTGGCCGGCGCGGCCGTGCTCGACCCCGAGTTCGTTCAATTCCACCCCACAGCCATCGACCTGCGCCTGGACCCGGCCCCGCTCGCCACCGAAGCCCTTCGGGGTGAAGGCGCGATCCTCATCGATGGAACGGGCCGCCCGATCACGTCCGGCGTCCACCCGGACGGGGACCTCGCGCCCCGCGACGTGGTCGCCCGCGCGCTTCACCGGGCCGTTGCAGACGGCCGCGGCGCTTTCCTGGACGCGCGATGGGCGATCGGGTCCCGCTTCCCTGCAGCCTACCCCGCCGTCTTCGCCGCCTGCATGTCAGCCGGCCTCGACCCGCGCGCGGAGCCCATCCCCGTGGCGCCCGCAGCCCATTTCCACATGGGCGGGATCGAGATCGATGCGGACGGCCGCACCTCCCTGGCCGGCCTGTTCGCCGCAGGCGAATGCGCCGCCGGCGGCGTTCACGGAGCCAACCGCCTGGCGTCCAACAGCCTCTTGGAGGCGGCCGGCTTTGGAGCCGCTACCGGCCAGGCGGCCGCCACGGAAGCCGACCCAGGCGCCTCGGCCCTCCCCCTTTCGCCGTCGCCTGAACTTCCCGAAGCCGACGTCCAGCGCCTTCGCGCCGCCATGACCCGCCACGCGGGCGTGATTCGTGACGCGCCCGGCCTGCGCCGGCTCCTGACTGCGATCGACGAGCTGGACGCACGGCATCCCGACGCCCTCCCCCTTGTCGCCGCCCGGCTGATCGCCGAAAGCGCCCTGGCCCGAGAAGAGAGCCGCGGGGCGCACCACCGCCTGGACTTCCCGGCTCGCGCCGAACCGGCCCAGCATTCGCGCCTGTTCCTCCCGCGCCGCGCCGCGCTCGCCGCCTGATGCTTCCCGACCTCCTCATCGCCCCCGTGGTCCGCTTGGCCCTGGCCGAAGACCTGGGCCGAGCCGGAGACATCACCGCTGCAGCCTGCGTTCCGGCCGACGCCCGTCTGTGCGCCGTTTTCGCCGCGCGTAAACCCGGCGTGATCGCCGGGCTGGACTGCGCACGCCTGACGGTCTCCGCGCTGGATCCCGCCGCTCGCTTCGCTTCCGAAGCCGCCGATGGCCAAGCCGTCCCGGCCGGCGCCGTCCTGGCCCGCGTGGAGGCGAACGCGCGCGCCCTCCTGGCCGCGGAACGCACGGCGCTGAACCTGCTGGGCCGGCTTTCCGGGGTCGCCACCCTGACGGCGGCCTATGTCGCGGCGGTGGAAGGCACGGGCGCCCGCATCGCCGACACGCGCAAGACCACGCCTGGCCTTCGAGCCCTGGAGAAGCACGCCGTTCTCTGCGGAGGCGGGGTGAACCACCGCTTCGGCCTGGACGACGCCATCCTCATCAAGGACAACCACATCGCCGCTTGCGGGGGTGTCGGGCCCGCCCTCCGGCGTGCGCGGGCCTACGCCGGCCACCTGGTCCGGATCGAGATCGAGGTCGACACCCTGGATCAGCTCGATGAGGCCCTGGCCCAGGCTCCCGACGTGATCATGCTGGACAACTTCAGCCCCGAGGACCTTCGCACCGCCGTGGCCCGCGCCGCCGGTCGGGTCACCCTGGAAGCCTCCGGCGGCGTCTCGCTGCAGACCGTCCGCACCATCGCCGAAACGGGTGTGGACGTTGTCTCGGTGGGCGCGCTGACCCACTCGGCCCCCGTGCTCGACATCGGGCTGGACGCGGTTTGAACGGAACCCCTCCACCCGCGGACCCGTTCAGTCCGTGATATGTAGCGAGGCCACCATGTCCCACTCCCCGCCCCCCGTCCCCGTAGACCAACGCAGTCCGGGCCCGAATTCAGCCGCCGGCCAGGACGCCACCACGGACGGAGCCAACTCCAACGCCGCCGTCACCCAGGGTCTGAACGATCCGCGCGACGAGGTCACCGACCTGCAATCCAGTCAGCCTGGCGACGCGGACGTGAACCTCAGCCAGCAGGGCCGCCACGGCGGGGTGGGTCAGAACACCACCCACCAGGGCCTCCAGCAGGATCGCTAAACCCATGCCCGACAAACACCCCAACACGGTCCGCCACGGCGGGCCCGGCGCCAGCAGCGAGAACGCCAAGGAGCCTGCTCCGCCGCAGGTCGATCCGCGCCCGCCCGGCACGCCCACCAACACCAAGCACAGCGAGAGGTCCACGGGCGGGGGTGAGCGCGACCTCAATCACACCCACGACCCCAAGACCAAGAACTGACACAGGTGACCTCCGGGGACGACCGTTCCATCCTTGGCGCCGGCCGCGGCAAGACCGCGGCCGGCGCGGTCTGGATCCTGTTCATCCTTGGCCCCTTCACCGGCGGCTTGACCGCCCTGGCCGGCTGGATCGTCACCGTGACCGCCAAGGGTGGAGCCGAGGGCTTGGCTCGCGACCACATGCACCGTCAAGGACGGTTGTTCTGGAGGGCGGTGCTCTTTGCAGCCCCGCTGGCCGTGATCAGCTTCATCGGCTGGATCACCCGCATCGTCCTGATCGGCTACCCGATCGGCTGGCTGGCGGCGGTCGGGTTCTTCGTTCTTTCCGCCTGGTTCGTGCTCACCAGCTTCTTCGGCCTGCTGCGGCTGCAGCAGGACCGGCTTTCCTGAGGTCTTCATGCCCGACACCTTTGCGAACGGCGTCAGCGACACCGGCCGGACCTTTGAGCTGTTTGAGAACGGCGCCCTGGCTTTCGCCGACTACCGCGCGGATTCCGGCCGGCTGATCATCCCCCACGTGGAAGCCGCCCATGCGCTGCGCGGGACCGGAACCGCCGGGCGCCTGATGGAAGGCGTGATCGACGCCGCCCGTCAACGGGGCCTCAAGATCGTCCCCCTCTGCCCCTACGCCGAGGCCTGGATGCGCCGCCACCCGGAGACGGCCGACCTACGCGCCTGAGACTCGCCGCCAGGATCGCCCGAGCGTGTTCCTTCGCTTCTTCACCGAACTGCGGCAGGCCAAGGTGCCGGTTTCGCTGCGCGAATACCTTACCCTCATGGAGGCGCTGGATCGGCAGGTGATCGACCGCACGGTGGAGGACTTCTACCACCTTGCCCGCGCGGCCCTGGTCAAGGACGAGATCAATCTCGACAAGTTCGACCGGGTGTTCGGCCAAGTCTTCAAGGGCTTGGAAGCTCTTCCCGGAGAAGACACGGTCGAGATCCCGCAGGATTGGCTCCGCAAACTGGCCGAGAAGTTCCTCACCGATGAGGAAAAGGCGCAGATCCAGGCCCTCGGCGGCTGGGACGCGCTGATGCAGACCTTGCGCCGGCGCCTGGCGGAACAGACCGGCCGTCACCAGGGCGGGAGCAAGTGGATCGGCACAGCCGGAACGTCGCCGTTCGGCGCTTACGGCTACAACCCGGAGGGGGTCCGCATCGGCCAGGACGCCGGCCGCCACGGCCGGGCGGTCAAGGTGTGGGACAAGCGCGAGTTCCGTAATCTGGACGACTCGGTCGAGCTCGGGACGCGGAACATCAAGGTCGCGCTGCGACGGCTCCGCCGCTTCGCCCGCACGGGGGCGGCGGAGGAGCTCGACCTCGAGGGCACCATTCGCGGCACGGCGGAGAAGGGCTACCTCGACGTCCAGCTCCGTCCCGAGCGACGCAACGCCGTCAGGGTGCTGCTGTTTCTGGACGTGGGCGGCTCCATGGACGCTCACGTCAAGGTCTGCGAGGAGCTGTTTTCCGCAGCCCGGTCAGAGTTCAAGACGCTGGAGTTCTTCTACTTCCACAACTGCCTCTACGAGGGCGTCTGGACCGACAACCGCCGGCGGCAGGATCGGATCGCCACTTGGGACCTGCTGCACAAATACGGCCAGGACTACAAGGTGGTGCTGGTCGGCGACGCCACCATGAGCCCCTATGAGGTGACCGTGCCGGGGGGTTCGGTCGAGCACTGGAACGAAGAGTCCGGCGCTGTCTGGCTCCAGCGACTCACCGGGGGCTACGCCCACGCCGCCTGGCTCAACCCCGTGCCCGAGCGCTATTGGAACTACACGCCGTCGGTGCAGATCATCCGTCAGCTCATGAGCGGGCGCATGTTCCCGCTGACGCTTTCAGGTCTGGACGCCGCCGCCCGCGAACTCGGCCGCTAGCTGCGCTTGACGACGACGGCGCCGACAGCGGCGATCCGCTCCACGTTGAAATAGGCGGGGTGCCTCAACTGGCTCCCGAACACATCGGGATCGAGCTCGGCGTAGCGCAGGTCACAGCCCTCCGCCTCCAGCATCTCGGCCAGCGCGGTCCGGAACCGGTCCTCTCCGCCCACGATCGCGCTGCCCGTGTAGAGCAACAGCCGCCCGCCTGGGGCTAGGCGCTGCGCCGCCGCCTCGGCCCAGTCGAAGGACAACTGCGCCCCCAGCATCCCGCCCCCGTCCCGGTAGGTTCGCCCCGAGTCGCTCCCGATGTAGGGCGGATTGGCCACCACCAGGTCGAGCGGCCCGCTGACCGCGTCCAGCCCGCTGGTCTCCACGCAATCCATCGGCACGCCTGCGTGGGCGGCGTTGACCCGCGCCAGGCGCACCGCCCGGTCGTTGATGTCCGTTCCGATCACCTCGGCGCCCGGACAGCAGCCGGCGGCGACCACGGCGCCCACGCCCGCCCCCGTACCGATATCGACCAGGGTGCGCACGCCCTCCACCCCCGCCAGCTCCCGCCGGATGAAGTCGGCGAAGCGGTAGGTGTCCGGGCCCAGGAAGACGGCGTCGGCCGCCTTGGGCGGAAAGGCCGAATGCAGGAACAATCGACCGTGGACGGTGGAGACCCGGACCCGACTGAGCAAGCGCCGCCCCCGGCGCCCCAACACACCTCCCGCGGCCATCAAGCGCACGATCTCCGCCTCCAGGTCGCCCTCGTCAAAGGCGCGGCTCCAGCCGAACACCTCCCGAAGCCCCGTCGGCTTCAAGGGCCGGCGCCAGACGATCCGGTGCGTGTCCGGCGTCGGCGTCACAAAGACGTAGCCCCGGGCGGACAAGGCCTCGAGCAGCGCCAGCAGCGCTTCATCCTCTTCGGTCAATCCAGCCCCTCCGTGCAGCGCCCGTGGCGACGCCGATGCAGCGTCTAAGACTTCGCCTGCGGCCGCAACGCAACGTCGGCAAGCCGACCAGGATGAGGCGCTTGGGGTGACAAGTCGCCGCCAAGCCTAGCGATTCGGAACTGCGGCACGATCTGTGCGTAACGCCAGTCCGAAGCTCCCAGGTCCGAAGCTCCCAGCCCGAAGATCAACGAGTCGCCTCCTTGACCCCGTCCGCTCCTTCAGCAGCCAACGACCGCCTCGCGTTCGACGACCGCTTCCACAAGCGTCTCGCCCACTGGAACCACCGCCGCCTCTCGCCCGGGTTCCCGCATGCCGACTGGCGCGCCGAACTGGCCGAAGAGCACGCGATGCGCGAACTCGAAAGCGAGTTCATGGAGGCTTTCCGCGCCGAGGTGGCCGAGCGCGCCGCTACGGCGCCCACCGATCCCGAGGGCATGCTCCGCTGGTTCGAGGACCTGAAGGACACCGGACCCGGCCAGAACGATCCGCTGTTTCCCTGGCTGGCCGAAGAGGCGGACATGGAGGCTATGCGCTGGTTCCTGCAACAGGAAGTGGCGGGCGAGGCGGGCTTTGACGACCTTGTGGCCTACACCCAGGTCAAGATGCCCGTGCCCCGCGCCAAGCTGGAGCTGGCGGCCAACTACTGGGACGAGATGGGCCGCGGCAGCGAAGCCGGCATGCATGGCCCCATGCTGGACGCCCTGGCTCGGAAGCTGGACCTGCAGCCCGAAATCGACACCACCGTGGGTCCGGCCTTGGCCCTGGGCAACACCCTGGTCGCGATGGCCACCCACCGACGCTACGCCTACCACTCCGTGGGCGGGTTGGGCGTGGTCGAGCTTACCGCCCCTTGGCGCGCCGACCTGATCGCCCAAGGGCTCAAACGCCTGGGGGTGGGCAAGGAGCGGATCTATTTCGCCCTGCACGCCACCCTGGACATCAAGCACAGCGAAACCTGGAACGCTGAGGTGCTCCAGCCGCTGGTGGCCGCCGATCCCGGGTGCGCGCGCTACATCGCCGAAGGCGCGCTGATGCGCCTCACCTCCGGCGCGCGGTGCTTCGAAGCCTACCGCGCCCACCTCTGGGGCAAGGACGACCTTCGGGGCGCGGCCTAAGCCTGGCCTTACTGTAATTTCACTTAGCTTTCGGCGAGTTCACTAGGGTCGGGGCACGGTTGAAGCGACCCTGCGGCTCTCACTGGGAGCCCAGCCATGAAGACCGCAGACCTTCTCCTCTCCGCCCTCCTCGTCGCCACCGCCGTGTCACCGGCGGCCGCGGAAACCGCCGTCCGAGGCGATCGAAGCGCCAGCCCCACGGTCGCCGATTCGGGGTCCTCGGGCTCCGCGCCCCAGGCCCGCATGATATGCCGCCGTCAGGAGACCACCGGCGCCCGCACGGGCGGCGAGCGCATCTGCCTGACCAAGGAGCAATGGCGCATCGTGCACAAGGGGGGTTCGGTCACCACCTATCAGAAGCGCGTCCGCTGACCGGCGACTGCGCCCGGGTCTTCCCTCCTTAACCCTCCTCCCCTATATCAGCCGGGTCCCGCCTCGGCGGAACTATGGGGATAAACGAGCGCGTAATAGGCGGTCCGGACCCGGGTGCGATTCCCGGCGGCTCCACCAATACTTCCCCGCTTGGGCGGGGCAGCATGGGGCCGATCAGCTTCGACGGGCGGTTCAAAGGCGATTTCTTTCCCTCAGAGTGAGCCCCTGTGATCGGCTCATTTTCTAACTGCGAACGATAACTTCGCTGAGGAAGTCCGTTTGGCCGCGTAAGCGGTCCGATAGACATCCGACCTAAGCCCGGGGGGTTCAGATCCTCCGGCGGGGCCGGGAGGGGGCCTGCCAACAGAACCCCTCCACTTTCCCGCGCCTGCGCCGTTACGACACGCAAGACCGCTTGCGCACACGCGTCGCCGCGTTAGGTTCTCCGCCTCTCCCGAGCCTTCTCGCCCCATGACCGACACCGGCAAGCCCGAAGACCTGATGGACTATGAGGGGCTCGCCCAGGAGGCCCTGCGCGGCGTCGTGCGCGGCGCACTCCGGCGCGGCCTCGATCCCCAGGGCCTGCCAGGCGCCCACCATTTTTACATCACTTTCAAGACCCACGGACCCGGCGTCAGCGCCCCGGCCGACCTCCTCACCCGTTATCCGGATGAGATGACCATCGTCCTGCAGCACCAGTATTGGGACCTGCAGGTGGATGAGACGCAGTTCGCCATCACGCTCAAGTTCGGCGGTCAGCCGAAGCGGATGGTGGTGCCCTACGCCGCCGTGACCCGTTTCTACGACCCCAGCGTACAGTTCCTGCTGCAGTTCGAAGCCACCGAGCCCGCCTCCGCCCCGGTCGTCTCCCTGGAGCCCGCCTCCACGCCGGCGCTCCGCGACGCCAACGCCGAACCACCTCCCGTCCCCAACAACGCGGAGGACGCGGGACCCAAGATCGTCTCCTTGGACCAGTTCCGGAAGAAATGACGCGAGCGGCGGTCCGCGCCATCCTCGGCCTGGTCGCAGTTGTCCTGAGCTGCGGCTTTCAGGCCGCGCCAACCCCCGCCCCCTTCTCCGACTGGGCCGCGATCGTGGTCGCGGCGGATTGGCGCGCCGGCAACGGCAAGCCGACCGCGGCCTTCGACAACGCCCGGCGCGACGTCTCCGCCGCCCTGATCCGCGCCGGCTTCCGCCGCGAGAACCTGCGCAGCTACGCTGTAGAGCCCAGCGCCGGGGTGGGGGAAACCAATCCGCGAAACGTGTTCGTAGGCTTGGCCGAGCTGGCGCGGAAGGCCCCGGGGGGCTGCCTGGTGTACATGACCTCGCATGGCTCGCCGGACGGCATTGTTTTCGGTCGCAACGGGCAACTGCCGCCGGCCGTGCTCGGGAGATTGCTCAACGCGACCTGCCGCGATCGGCCAACGGTGGTCATGATCTCCGCCTGCTTCTCCGGAGTCTATGTCCCGGCCCTCTCCGCGCCCGAGCGGCTGGTCGTCACCGCCGCCCGTCGTGACCGCACCTCGTTCGGCTGCGGCGAGGACGACACCTATCCCTTCTTCGACGGCTGCGTCCTGGAGAACTTTCCGCGGGCTGGGGATTTCCTCGCCTTGGCTCGAGGCGTTCAGGCCTGCGTCGCCCGGCGCGAGACGGAGCTGAAGCTGTCTCCCGCCTCCGAACCGCAGATCAGCGCCGGCGCCCGCATCCGGCCCCTGCTGCCCTTGCTTCCCTTGAACGGCGCCGAACAGCCTGCCCCTTGACGTCGGGCGCCCGAGCGGCGCGGATGAGACGGGAACGGGAGTCGGGTGGATGAAGCGTGCGCTGCGCGCCTTCGCGCTTGGGTTGACGCTGGTTTCGGGCCTCTCCGCGCCCTTGCCGCCCATCCGGATTTCGGAGGCTCACGCTTTTGCTGCGCCCAGCTACCGCGTCCTGCCCGATGAGCGGGCAGCCCGCGCCCGGCGGCAAGCCCAGCAACGCGCTCGGCAGGCGCAGCGCCGCGCCGCGCCGCGCCCAGGCGACCGTCCGCGCGCAGCGGCCCGCCCCCGCCCAAGCTCCGCGACAGCCGCGGCTCCGGCCGGCGCCGCTTCGGCTGCGGCCGCCGCCGCCGCGAGCCCCGCCGTCCCCTCCCTCACGCCCGTGGTCCCCGTCCCGCCTGCACCGGCCCGCCCCGGTGCTCGCCTCGGCCCCGGCCAACTGCCCCCGCCGACCGAGTTGGAAGCCTTCGTGGACGGCATGGTTCGCGACGCCATGGGCGCGGAGCACATCGCGGGCGTGGCCGTCGCCGTGGTGGGGGGAAATCAGATCCTTCTCAATAAGGGATACGGCTTCGCCGATTATCGGCCGCGTCCCCGTCCGGTGAACCCCGACCGGACCCTGTTTCGTCTGGGCAGCGTGTCCAAGACCTTCACCTGGATCGCGCTGATGCAGCAGGTCGAGGCGGGCCGCATCCGCCTGGACGCCCCGGTGAACGCCTACCTGCCCGAGCCGGCCCAGGTTCCCGACCGACGCCGCTGGCGCGCCGTCCAGGTCCGTGACCTCCTGACCCACACTCCGGGGTTCGAGGACCGGGCGCTGGGCCACCTGTTCGAGCGCCGGCCGGACCAAGTCCGCCCTCTGCTCACCTACCTGGCCGAGGAGCGTCCGCAGCGTGTGCGAGCGCCGGGCGATCTACCGACCTATTCCAACTACGGTGCGGCCCTGGCCGGCGCCGCGGCCGCTCAGGCGGCGGGCCTGCCCTTCGCAGAGCTGGTCGAGCGCCGCGTCACCGGCCCGCTCGGGATGACGCGCACCAGCTTCCGCGAGCCCTATCCCGCCCGCGCCGGCCTTCCAGCACCGCTGCCGCCGACGCTGGCGGCCGACCTCAGCGAAGGGTTTCATTGGACCGGCTCAGGGTTCCAGCCCCGCCCCACCGAACTGATCACCCAGGTGGCGCCGGCCGGCGCGGCCAGCGCCACTTCGGGCGATATGGCCCGCTTCATGATCGCCCTCCTCAACGACGGCGCGGCCGCTGACGGCGCCCGCATCTACAGCCCGGGAACGGCGCGCGCCTTTCGCACCGTCCTTCAACGCTCGGCGCCTGGCGTGAACGGCTGGGCGCACGGCTTCATGGAGTACGACCTGCCCGGCGGCTTCACCGGCTTCGGCCATGGCGGCGCCACGCTTTCCTTCTTCACCAGCCTCGTCACCGTGCCCGAACTTGGGCTGGGCGTTTTCGTCACCACCAACACCGACACGGGTCGTCCTCTCGTGGAGCGCCTCCCGGCCCTCTTGGTGGACCGGTTCTACGCCCCGCCGCCGGCCGCGCCCCTGCCCGGCTCCGACGCCCTGGAGACCAGGGCTGAGGCCTTTGCCGGGACCTATCTCACCACCCGTCGCGCTTACGGCGGCCTGGAGGGCTTCGCCTCGCGCATCACCGGTGCGGCCGATGTGCGGATCAGCGAGGATGGGCGGCTGCTCACGCCCGATCGGGGCGGGGCGCGGGCCTGGACGCCTGAGGCGCCCAACGGCTCGGTCACCGGGCGCTTTCGGTCGGACGACGGCGCCGAAAACCTGGTCTTCCAGATGGAGGACGGCCGCGCCGTGCGCTGGTACGCTCCCTGGGGCGGGGCGGCTTACGACCGTCAGTCCTGGCTGGGCAGCCCGGTCAGTCTCGCCATCCTGGCCAACCTCATGCTCCTGGCCAGCATCCTGGCCTTGATCGGCGCCGTGCTTCGCCTGCGCCGCAATGGACGGCCCAGTTCGGCCCAAGCGCGTTCGGGCGCCGTGGAGGCCGCCGCCGCCCTTTTCTGGATCCTGGCCTTCGCCGGGTTCATCGGCTTCGCCGTCAGCGCCGCCGTGAACGAAGCCGATCTCCTTTACGATTGGCCGGGCCCTTGGCTGCGGATCGGCTCCGGGGCGGCCCTGCTGGCCGCCCTCTTGTCGGTGACGCTGCTGGCCTTGCTGCTTCCCGCCTGGCGTTCGGAGAGCCGGGGCGGCTGGACACTCGGCCGGCGCCTCCGCCACACGGTGACCGCCCTGCTTTTCGCAGCCACCGCCGCCCTGCTGGCAAGCTGGGGCGCGCTGCAGCCCTGGACGGCCTGAACCCCAGCCTACTCAGCCGCCTGTGGGACGGGTTGAACCGGGGTCGGGCCGTGGCGGTCGTTCAGGTTGGCCCCGTGCTCGGCCTCATAGGCCTCGATCTGACGGCTGGTCCATTCGGGCGACTTGGTGAAACGCGCGAGCAGGCCGTACATCACGGGCACCACGAACAGCGTCAGCAGGGTCGAGAAGATCGCGCCCGTGAAGATGACCACCCCGATCGTCTGACGGCTCTCGGCCCCGGCGCCCTGCCACAGCACCAGCGGCAAGGCCCCGAACGCGGTCGCGATGGACGTCATGATGATGGGCCTGAGACGCAAGGCCGAGGCCTCGATCACCGCCTCGCACGCCGACAGCCCTTCGTCGCGCAGCTGGTTGGAAAACTCCACGATGAGGATGCCGTTCTTGGCCGCGACGCCCACCAGGATGATCAGCCCGATCTGGCTGTAGATGTTGAGGCTCGACCCCGCCATCAGCAACCCGAACAGCCCGCCGGCCGCCGCCAGCGGCACCGTCAGCATGATGATCGAGGGGCTGATCCAACTCTCGAATTGGGCCGCCAGCGCCAGAAACACCAGGAGCAAGGCCAGTCCAAAGGCGATGAACACCGCCCCGCCGGCCTCCTGGAGGTCGCGCGCGCCGCCGCCCCACCGGACCACCGGCCCCGGCGGCTGTTTGGCCGCCTCAGCCTCGAAGAAGCTCACGGCGTCGGCGATGGTGTACCCAGGCTGCAGTTCGGCCGAGAGCGTGATGGAGCGCAGCCGGTCCACCCGGCGTCGGTCGGGCGTGTCGCCCCGGACCTCCGTCGTGACCACCGCCGACAAGGGCACCAGCTGTCCCGAGCCGCCCCGGACGTAGAGGGTGTTCAGGTCCTCGACCGAGCGTCGGTCGTTCAGCCCGGCCTGCAGAAGCACGTCGTACTCCTGGCCGCCGCGAATGTAGGTGGTGGACCGCCGCGCCCCGAAGTTGGTCTCGAGCGTCCGACCGATGTCGGAAGGCGAGACGCCCAGCGCCGCCGCCTTTTCCCGGTCCACGTCGACCAGGAGCCGCGGAGCATTGGGTTCATAGTCCAGCCGCGGCCGCCCCAACCCGGGGTTGTCCCGGGCGGCCGCCAGCAAGGGCTGCATCCAGCGCGCCAAGTCCTCGTATTCCGAAGCGCCCGTGGCGATTAGCTCCACGCTGTTGCCGCCCCCGCCTCCGCCCCCGCCGCGCTGGAAAGGCCCGCGCACGCTGGCGGTTACCCGCGCGCCCGTGATGGAGGACAGCTCCCTGTTCAGCTGGGCGGCCAGGTCGTCCGCGGAGATGTTCCGCTCGCCCAAGGGCTTCAGCGTCAGCACGCCGCTGCCGGAGTTGAAATTGGCGCCGCCGAACCCCGGCGCGCTGATCAGGTAGCGCTCGGCAGGCTTGCCGGGTCCCTCGCCCGTGAGCGCGGCCAGCCGCGGCTCCACCTCTCGCGCAACCCGGACGATGGCGTCGTAGCCGGTGCCTTCTGGAGCCTGGAAGCGGATGTCCACCCGCCCGCGATCCTCATTGGGCACCAGCTCCGACGGCAGCGCCTTCCATAGCCCCGCCGCGCACAACCCCACGACAAGGATCAGGGCCGCCACGCCCACGGCGGCCGCGCGCCGGCCCACCATCATGTTCAGGGAGGCCCGATAGCTGTCGCGGAGCGCGTTCATGCCCCGGTCGATCCTGCGCGCCACCCAGCCCTGGTTGTGCGCCGGCCGCAGCAGCTTGGAGGCCAGCATGGGCGACAGGCTCAGGGCCAGGAAGGCCGAAAAGGCCACGGCGGCCGCGATCGCCGCCGCCAGTTCGACGAACAGCCGCCCGATATAGCCGGGCAGGAACAGCAAGGGTGCGAACACCGCGATCAGAACGATCGTGGTGGCGACCACGGCGAAGAACACCTGCCGCGCGCCGCGCTGGGCCGCCACCGCAGGCGGTTCGCCCATGTCCACACGTCGCTGGATGTTCTCCGTGACTACGATGGCGTCGTCCACGACCAATCCGATGGCGAGCACCATCGCGAGCAGTGTCAGGAGGTTCAGCGAAAACCCGAGCGGCGCCAGCACGATGAAGGTGGCCAGGAGGCAGATGGGCGCCACAAGCGTGGGAATGAGCGCAGCCCGCCAGGTGCCCAGGAACAGGAAGTTCACCAGTCCCACCAGGACCAGGGATATGCCGATGGTGACATAAACCTCGTGGATGGCTTCGGACGTGAACTCCGACGCATCGGACGCGACGATGAAGGTGGCGCCCTCCGGCAGGCCGCCGCGGACCTCCTCCATGGCCGTGCGCACGCCCTTGCTGATCTCCAGGTCGTTGGCCTGGGACTGGCGGGTGATCGCCAATCCGATCTGGTCCTTGCCGTTGCCGCGGAACATGCGCCGCCGGTCGTTGGCGGCCTCCACCACCCGCGCGACGTCGCCCAGCCGCGTGACATAGGCCTGCTCCGCCTCCCCGCCCGCCACCGCCCGGCCCGTCACCAGGCCGGAGGCGCTGACCGTTCCCCCGGCGGTGCTGCGCGCGGCTGTGCCGATCGGCAGCTGCACGAAGTCTTCGGCCCGGGCGTAGCCCCGCGCCACGCGGATGGTGAAATCCTTGTCCTGGCCTTCCAGCGTCCCCGCCGGCAGCTCGTTGTTGTTGGCGGCCAGCGCCGTCTCGACGTCCGCGACCGTGAGCCCGCGCGCGGCCAGCGCGTCCGCGTCCAGCTCGATGCGCATGGCGTACTGCTGCTCGCCGAAGATGCGGACATTGGCGACGCCGGGCACCGTCGAGAACCGCTCGACCAGATAGCGTTCGGCATAGTCCGTCAGCTCCAGCCGGCTCAGGTTCGGCGCCGACAGGAACAGTATCATGATGGGCGCGGCGTCCGCGTCCGCCTTGGCCACCTGCGGCGCGTTGGCCTGCTCCGGTAGGGCGTTGGCCACGCGAGAGACGGCGTCGCGCACGTCGTTGGCCGCATCGTCGATGTCCCGGCCGAGCCCGAACTCGATCGAGATCCGCGAGGATCCGTCCCGGCTGGAGGAGCTGATCCGCTCCTGGCCCTGGATGCCGGCCACCTGGCGTTCGATCACCTCGGTGATCCGGCTCTCGATCACCTCCGCCGAGGCTCCGCGGTAATCGGTCGAGATGGATACGATCGGCGGATCGATATTGGGCAGCTCGCGCACGGGCAGGGCGAAGAAGGCCGCCAGCCCCACCACGCACAGCACGATGGCCGCCACCGCGGCCAGCACCGGCCGTTTGACGGAGACGTCCGACAGCATCATCGCACAGCTCCTCTCGAAGGGCCGCTCCCGGCTCCGCCCGGCGCGCCGCCCCCACCGCCGCCCGCACCCGCGATCCGCACAGGCTGGTTCGGGTTCACCCGGTTCAGCCCATCGGCCACGATCCGCTCACCGGCTCGCACGCCCGACACGATCTCAACACGCCCGGTCTGCCGCGCTCCGGTCTCCACGGGCCGCCGTTGAGCGACCAGTCGAGGGCCGCCCCCCGCCCCGCGCGAACCCGCCGGGCCGCCTGGTCCGCCCTCCCCGCCGCCTGTCGCGCCCCCACCCGGAGCTACGGCGTAGACGAAGGCCTGATCGCCCTCGAACAGCACGGCCGACTCGGGCACAGCCAGCGCCTGTCGCGCGCCCTGGACGACGCCAACGCGCAACAGCATGCCGGGCTTGATCCGCTCGCCAGGATTGGCGAACTCGGCCCGAGCCGTCACGGCCCGGGTCGCCGGATCCACCCGGGTGTCGATCCGCGAGATCGTCCCGCGCAGGGTTCGGCCCGGAAAGGCGTCGGAGACGGCCTCCACCGGCAGCCCCGCGCGGAGGCCGCCCAGGTAGCGCTCCGGCACGGGGAAATCGACATGGACCGAGGACAGGTCGTCCAACGTCGCGATCGCCGCGCCGGGATTGACCAACTGGCCCGGCGCCGCGTCGGACAGGCCGATGGTTCCGCCAAAGGGCGCCCGGATCAGCCGGTCCTGCGCCCGCGCCTGCACGGCCCGGAGCGTCGCCTGAGCCTCAGCCGCGGCCGCACGCCGGTTCTCCACCTCGGCTCGGGGCGCGAACCCGCGTCGATCCAGCTGGACGTAGCGCTGCAGGTCGCGTTGCGCCTGGCCCAGCGCCGCCTGCGCTCGCGCCACGTCCGCACCCTGCTCCTCCGCCTTGAGCTCCACCAGGGTCTGCCCTTGGCGCACCCGCTGACCGCTGGTGAAAAGCACGCGTGCTATCAATTCGGTGGTGTCCGAGGTGATGGTCACCGACCGCCTCGCCTTGGCCTGCCCCAGCGCCTCCAGCCGATCCTCGAAGGTCTGCGGCTGAGGCAGGGCCACCCGCACCGTCACGGCCCGGCCTGCGCCTGCTCCACCGGCGCCCCCCGCCGGCCGGGCGGCTCCACCGGACGCGCCGGCAGGGGGCCCGCCCTGCGCCTCCGCCTCGTCCGGGGCCAGGAACAGCTTCCAAACGCCCGCGGCCGCCATCAGCAGCAGCAGGGCCAAGGCCCCAACCAGGAAGGCGTGACGACGCAGCAAATCGGCTCCGGGCGAACGGGGGGGGGGCGAGATGGCCTTACACGTCGCAGCGCAGATAGTTCCGTCGCAACGCCCGTGACAGATGCTGACCTCGCAAGCTCCGGCAGGCCCCGTTCGCGACGGGGAACTCCGGCCAGGCTCGAGACCTCTCGGCTAGGCGTCGTACCCAGGCGACAGACGGTTCAAGCGGCGCAACAGCCCCGGCCAGGCCAGACCCGCCACCATGGGCATGGCGCGCGTCTGTTCCCGCACCTCCACCTGCGCCTCCTGCGAGGCCAAAAGCACGCCCTGCCGGCCCGCCGCCAGCGCCAGGCACTGCTGCCGGCAGGCCCGCTCCAGGAAGAACGCGCCGAGCCAGGCCTGCGCCGCGGTCTCCCCCAAGGCCAGAGTTCCGTGGTTGCGCAGCAGCATCACCCGCCTGTCCCCGAGATCACGGACGATCCGCTCTCGCTCCTCCAGGTTGACCGCGATACCTTCGTAGTCGTGGTAGGCCAGCCCGGGGAGCGCGATCAACGCATGCTGCGTCAGCGGCAGCAGGCCTTCCGAATGGGCCGACACCGCCACGCCGGCGTCGGTATGCAGGTGGATGACGTAGTGCGCATCCGCCCGCGCCAAGTGAACCGCCGAGTGGATGGTGAACCCCGCCGGATTCACAAAGCTGGAGGTCTTCTGGGCGACCGTGCCCTCCGAATCCACCTTGACCAGCGCCGAGGCCGTCATCTCGTCGAAGAAGAAGCCGTACGGGTTGATGAGGAAGTGCTCCGTGCCCGGCACCCGCGCGGACAGATGAGTGAAGATCATGTCGTCCCACCCTTCCAGCGCCACCAGGCGATAGAGCGCTGCGAGGTCGACCCTAGCCTGCCATTCCTCCGGACTCACCTGCCCCTTCAAGCTCGCAAAAGGCGCCTGCGTCGTACCGTCGGCCATGTCCTTCTCCTTGGCTTCGCCGAGACCGGGCGAGCTCCCGACCCATCCGCCCGCTCAGCCCCGAGGCCAGCATGCCTGCGACTCAAACCTAGGCCCCGCCCGTCCGCCCCACAACGCGTCCCACCGCCTCCAGCCAGCGTGCTCGCAAATCCGCCCGGGCTTCCGCCGCCATCCGGGGCTCGAACCGTTCCGCATCCGGCCGAAGCCGCGCGGCGGCCTCTACGTCCCACAACCCGGCCCCGACCCCGGCGAACATGGCCGCCCCCAGCGCCGTCGCCTCTTGGTAGTCGGCCCGCTCCACGGCGAAGCCCGTCAGATCGGCCAGCCGCTGCGCGAAGCCGCGGCTGGCCGCCATGCCCCCATCGATCCGGAGCGCGCCCAGCTCCGGCACGTCCCGCCCCATAGCCTCCAGCAGATCGCCCATCTGGTGCGCGGCCGAATCGATCGCGGCGGCCGCGATCTCCGCCGGGCCGCTGTCACGCGTCAGCCCGAACAGCGCGCCGCGGGCTTCGCTGTCCCACCAAGGCGCGCCCAGCCCCGTGAACGCCGGCAGGAGCATCACTGCGTGATCGGACCGCGCTCCCCCCGCCAAGCGCTCCACCGCCGCCGGCCCCTCCAACCCCAGCAGCTCGCCGGCCCACTGCACGGCCGCGCCCGCGTTGAACACCGATCCCTCCACGCAGAAGCGGGTCTGTCCCCCGACCCGGGCCGCCGCGCTGGTCAGCAGCCCCGCCCCGGAGCGCACCACCCGCTCGCCCGTGTGAAGCAGCACGAAAGCGCCCGTCCCGAACGTCGCCTTGAGACCGCCGGGCGCCACGCAGCCTTGTCCCATCAACGCCGCCTGCTGGTCGCCCGCCACACTCCGGATCGCGAGCCGCCGCCCGGCCAGCTCCGTCCAGCCGTAGTCGCCCGCCGTGTCCCGAACCTCCGGCAGCAAGGCCTCCGGCACGGCGAACAGGCGACACAACTCCGGGTCCCACCGCCCTGCCTCGAGGTCGAACAACAAGGTCCGTGAGGCGTTGGTCGCGTCCGTGGCATGCACCCGGCCTTCGGTCAGCCGCCAGACCAGCCAGCTATCCACCGTTCCGCAGAGCAGCCGTCCGGCCTCCGCGGCGGCTCGTGCGCCTTCCGTCCGGTCCAGCAGCCAAGCCCACTTAGTCGCGCTAAAGTAGGGATCGAGCCAAAGCCCCGTTTTTCGTCTGATCTCAGGCTCATAGCCCTCCCCCTTGTACCGATTGCAGGCCGGGCCCGTGCGCCGGTCCTGCCACACGATCGCGGGCGCGACCGCCCGTCCGGTGGTCCGGTCCCACAGCACCGCCGTCTCCCGCTGGTTGGCCACGCCCAGGGCCGCCACCGTTCGATCCGCCCGCGCCAGCGCCTCCCACAGCACCGCCAGGCTGTCGGTGAAGATCACCTCCGGGTCGTGCTCCACCCAGCCGTCGGCCGGATAGCTCTGCGCCAGGGGTCGGGAGGCGGTCGCCCGCTCCCGCCCGTCGACCTCGAACAGCACCGCCCGCGTGCTTGTCGTGCCCTGGTCCAGCGCCAGCAGATGCGGTTCATTCATGCCATCACCCTCCCCCCGCGCGAACGGCTTTGACAACACTCCGCGCGTGTCCGACATCGGCTTCATGTCCGACCTTTTCGGTCACGACCTGCAGGACGAAGTCGCCGTCAGCCGCTGGGCCTTCGCCCTGCCCGCCGACGAACGCGACCGGCTGCTGCTGGCCACGGCCAGCGTGCTTGCCTCCGAGGACCTCCGCGCCCGCCCCCGCGCCGCCGCGCTGCTGGAGGCTCTCCTTCCGGCGCTGGCGCGCGACGCCGACCCTCACACGCGCCGAGAGCTCGCCCACCGCCTGTGCCGCGCGTCCTGGGCGCCCGAGGCCCTGCTGCTCGAACTGGCTTTCGACTCCCGCCTGGACGTTGCAGCGGCGGTGGCCCGCGCTCCCGCCCTGTCGGAGCCATCCCTGCTGCGCCTGGCCGAGGAGGCGGGCCCCGAAACCCTTTCGGCGCTGGCCCGCCGGCCCACGCTTCCGCCGGCGGTGCTCGATCACCTGATCGGGGCCGCCGCGCGCCTACCCGCGCTTCGCGACCCGCTCGCCCGTCGCCCGGATCTGTCGCGGGAAGCGGCCTCCCGCCTGCACCGCTTGGCCGGTCCCGAACTCACGGCCACGCTCGCCGCGCGGTTCGACTTGCCGGCCGCGGCGCCCGGCCCGGAGCTCGCGGACGCGGACGCCCACCTCGTGGACAAGCTCCAGCGCGCCGGCCGCCTCACTCCCGACTACGCCCTCAATGCGCTCCGGCGCGGCCGCCCCGGCGTGTTTGGTCAGGCCGTCGCCCGGCTGGCCGATCTGGCCCCGTCCACCGTGGCGGAAGCGCTGCGGGAGGACGCCCCCGCCGAACTGGCCCTGGTATGCGCCGCAGCGGCGATGGATCGCGCCGCCTTTCCCACGGTCTTGTGCGAGGTCCGCGCGCTCCGTGGCCTTGCCTTCGACCGCTCCCCCCTCAGTCCTGATGTTCGCGCCGCCTTCGACCGCTCGCCAGCGGAGGCAGCCAGCCTGGTGCGCGCCGCCTCCGGCCGCCGCTCTGTACGCTGGACTCCCGCTTGACCCGTTTCGCCTTTACGGCCAGCGACCGTCCTGAAGCCCAGGACGCGCGGCGCCGGCTGCAGATGCTCTACGGCGACGTCTCCGAAGACGAGGCGGACGTGGTGGTGGCCCTGGGCGGCGACGGCTTCATGCTCGAGGTGCTGCATCGCCACCTGGGCTCCGGCGTGCCGATCTACGGCATGAACCGCGGCTCGCTGGGCTTCCTCATGAACGACTATGCGGAAGACGACCTGCCCGCCCGGATCGCCGCAGCGGAACGCGCCGCCATCCACCCGCTGGTCATGAACGCCACGGACATGCACGGCGAGCACGCCCGCGGCCTGGCCATCAACGAGGTCTCGCTGCTGCGCCAGACCCGTCAGGCCGCCAAGCTCCGCATTCGCATCGACGACAAACTCCGAATGCCCGAATTGGTCTGCGACGGCGCCCTGGTCGCCACCCCGGCCGGGTCCACCGCCTACAACTTCTCCGCCCACGGCCCCATCGTGCCCCTGTCCGCCGAGGTTCTGGCCCTGACGCCCATCAGCGCCTTCCGCCCCCGCCGCTGGCGCGGCGCGCTGCTGCCCCACGCCGCCCGCGTCACCTTCGAGGTGCTGGAGCCCGACAAGCGCCGCGTCAGCGCCACCGCCGACAGCGTCGAGGTTCGCGACGTGCTCGAAGTCCAGGTCTGCGAAGACCGCACCACGGAACTGCACATGCTGTTCGACGCCGGTCGCGGGCTCGACGAGCGGGTCCTGGCCGAACAATTCTCGGCCTGAACGGCGTCGCGCCGTTTCAGAGCAGAGGGGAGTCTCCCACCGGGCCTCACACCCTCTCTTAAGCTCCAGGCGGCACAATGCCCGCGAACTCCGGAGCCTTCCCCGATGCTCGCAAACCGCGGCGCCGTCTTCACCGTCCCCAATGCGCTCAGAGCCAAGGTCGGCGGCGGCGCCGCGCTGAACGCCGACGCCGTGGCCAAGGCCGAGGAGGCGCTCAAGGCCCTGTCGGCCAACTTCGCCCAATGGCTAAGCGACGAGATCATCCGTCTGGAGGGGGCTCGCACCGCTGTCCGCGAGCAGGGCCGCACCCCCGCCGCCACCGAAACCCTTTACTTGCGGGCCCACGACCTCAAAGGCCTGGGCGCAACCTACGAATATCCCCTGGTGGGCCGCATCGCCGGCTCGCTTTGCAAGCTCCTGGAGGAGCCCGCCAAGCGCCCCGCCGTCCCCCAGGTCCTGATCGACGCTCACGTGGACGCCATCCGGCTGTGCGTGCGCACGGAAATGCGCGAGGAGGACCACCCCGCCGGCGCCTTGCTCCTGGCCGAACTCGAGTCGCGCACCACCGCCCACAACGCCTGACGGCTCAGAGTCCTCCCTTCGCGGGAGAGGAGCCGTGAAGGGCCGGGAGTCACCCCCCTTCTGACCCGTCCGCGCTCGACTTACTCCCCCCCCTCCGGCGAATGCCGGATCCGCCCGCAGAGGCGCCCCTCTTCGGACCAAGGGCCCGTCCCCGTCCATGAACCCCCGGCTTCGTCGGGGAGATCGGGAAGGATGGGCGCTCACCGCCCACCTCTCACCCTGCCCGCTCTTGCGAGCCATTCGCAACTATGTCACGAGCGGCTCATGCGATCTCGCCCTGTCCTCACCGTCCTCGCCGCCGTTCTCAGCCTGCTCGCCGCCTGCGAGCGCCGCCCGGACGGGACCGCCCAGGGCGCCGAGGCCTCCAGCGGCCAACTCAACATCTACACCGCGCGCCACTACGACGCCGACCAGCAGCTCTACGCCGGCTTCAAGGAAGCCACCGGGATCGAGGTCCGCACCATCGACGGCAACGCCGCCCAACTTGTCGAGCGCATGAAGGCCGAAGGTCCCGCCAGCCCCGCCGATGTGGTGCTCATGGCCGACGCGGGCGCCCTGTGGCGCGCCGAGGACGCCGGGCTGCTCCAGCCGACCCAGTCCGCCGTTCTCAGCGAACGCATCCCGGCCAACCTGCGCGATCCCGCCGGACGCTGGTTCGGCTTCGCCCGCCGCGCCCGCGTGCTGGTATTCAGCAAGGCCGCGGCGCCGCCCAATGGCCAAGCCGCCTATGCCGACCTGGCGGACCCGCGTTTTCGCGGCCGCGTCTGCGTCCGCAGTTCAGACAACGTCTACAACCTCTCCACCCTGGCCGCGCTCACCGAACTGTGGAGCCGGGACCGCGCCTCCGCCTGGGCTCGTGGCGTGGTGGCCAACATGGCTCGCCCGCCGCAAGGGGGAGACATCGACCAGATCCGGGCTGTGGCCGCGGGTCAATGCGACGTGGCGCTGGCCAACAGCTATTACTGGATCCGCCTCGCGCGCTCGCAGAACCCGGCCGACAAGGCGGCGGCGGACCGCACGGTCATGGTCTTTCCGGAACAGGCGGACGGAGCTCCGGGCGCCCTGGTCAACATCTCCGGCGGAGGCGTGGCCGCCAACGCCCCCAACCGGGCCAACGCGGTTCGTTTCCTCGAGTACCTGACCTCGGCCGAAGCCCAGGCCATCCTGGCCGAGGCCAACAACGAATACCCCGCCGTCCAGGGCGCGGAGACGCCGCAGGCCCTGCGCCCCTATGCCGACTTCCGCCCGGCCGCACTCCCGGTGGCCGTTTACGGCCGCCGTCAGGCCGAGGCCCAGGCCCTGTTCGACGAAGCGGGCTGGCGGTGACATCCCACCCTCGTCCTTCGACAAGCTCAGGATGAGGGTTTCAGCCGTGGCGATCGGCTTTCTGGCCTCTAGCGACCCTCCAACCGCCCTCATGTTGAGCTGGTCGAGGCACGAATGCGGGCCACGCCCATGGCCCTGACCGAAGTCCCCGCACCTGAGGCCGCCTTCGCCCGCCGACCCCGGGGCGCCCCATGGACGCTGGCCGCCCCCAGCCCGCTGCGCCTTGCGGCCCTGCTGGCCGCAGCCTTGGTCGTGCTTCCCTTGATTGCGGTGACCTTTCTGGCCTTTCAGCCCGCGGAGGCCGGGCCCAGCCCCGCCATCCTCGCTCGCTACGCCCAGGACACGGCCCTGCTGGCAGCGGGGGTTGCGCTGGGCGCGACGGGCCTCGGCGCGGTGGCCGCCTGGCTGGTGGTGATGCACCGTTTCCCCGGACGAGGCCTCTTTGAATGGGCGCTGGCCCTGCCCTTGGCCGCCCCCGCCTATGTCCTGGCCTACGGCTGGGCCGACCTCCTGGACGTCGCAGGCCCCGTGCACACGGCGCTCCGCACGGCCGGCCTGGACCCGAACTGGCTTCAGGTCCGCACCCTTCCGGGCGCCGTCCTCCTCCTGTCCTTCGCCTTTTACCCTTATGTCTACCTGACCGCGCGAGCGGCCTTCCTGAGCCAGCCTGTCTGTTCGCTGGACGCGGCCCGCACCCTCGGCTGCAGCCCCCGCCAAGTCTTCTTCCGCGTGGCCCTCCCTCTCGCCCGTCCGGCGCTGGCGGCCGGCGCCGCCCTGGCCGTCATGGAGACGCTGGCCGACTACGGCGCGGTGACCTATCTGGGCGTCCAGACCCTCACCACGGGCGTCGTTCGTGCTTTCACCAGCTACGGCAGCCCCGAAGTCGCCGCCCGCCTCTCGCTCGCGCTTCTAGGCGCCGCGGCTCTCATGCTCTGGCTGGAGCGCTCCGGCCGCAGTGGCCAGACCTACGCGGCCCGATCCGGCCGCCCGCTTGGTCGCACCGACCTCGGTCCAGTCGCCGGCGCCGTGGCCGCGGCCTTCTGCACCGCCCTCCTCCTCGCCGCCCTGCTGATCCCGGCGATCTGGCTCGCGATCCGCGCCGGCCAGGCCGCTCCGGACCTTCCACGTCTGGCGCGCGCCGGCGCCACCTCTCTCGGCATGGCCGCGGCCGGCACAGCGGTGACCCTGGGCCTGGCGGTCGCCATCGCTTTCGGCGCTCGCGGACGCACCGCCTGGCCCGCCCGCGTGGCCAGCCTCGGCTACGCCACCCCGGGCGCCGTCATGGCCATCGGCCTGCTTGCCCCCGCCGCCCTGATCTGGCGCACGGCCGGCGCTCCAGCCGCCGGCGTGATCGCAGGCCTCGTCTTGCTGCTCTACGCCTACGCCGCCCGCCTCACCGCCGCCGCGCTGGGGCCCATCGACGCCGGCCTCACCCGCGTCACGCCGTCCATGGACCGCGCCGCCCGCACCTTGGGCGAGACCGAGGCCGGGGCGCTGCGTCGCGTCCACGCGCCCGTGGCCCGGGGCGCGCTCTGGACCGCCGCCCTTCTGGTCTTTGTGGACGTGCTCAAGGAGCTGCCAGCCACCCTGATCCTGCGTCCTTTCAACTTCGACACCCTGGCGGTCGCCGCCAGCAACTACGCCTCCGACGAGCGCCTGGCCCAGGCGGCCTGGCCCGCCCTCCTCCTGGTGGCCCTGGCGGTCGGCCCCGTCCTCTTCCTCAGCCGCCGCATCGCCCGGTCCCGCCCCGGCGGGCGGCGCCCGTGACGCCCGTGCTGGAAGCCCGCGCCGTGTCCCGTCTGTTCGCCGGCCGCCCGGCCGTGGACCGCGCCAGCCTCCAGTTGCATCCGGGCGAGATCACCGCCCTCCTGGGCCCTTCCGGCAGCGGCAAGAGCACCCTCCTGCGCATCCTGGCGGGCCTGGAGCCCGCCGACGCCGGCGAGGTCCGCGCCGGCGGTCGCCGCCTGTCCGCCCCCGGCCTCCACGTCGCGCCCGAGCAGCGCGACATCGGCATGGTCTTCCAGGACTACGCCCTCTTCCCCCACCTCTCCGTCCTGGACAACGTCGCGTTCGGACTACGCCGCCTTCCCCGGCCGGAGCGCGAGCTCCGCGCCCGCGGCGAGCTCAACCGCGTCCGCCTGCTCGACCGTGCCGCCAGCTTCCCCAACACCCTGTCCGGCGGGGAACAACAGCGCGTGGCGCTGGCGCGCGCCCTCGCCCGCGACCCGGCCGTGATCCTCTTGGACGAGCCCTTCTCGGGCCTGGACCAGGGCCTGCGCACCGAGATCCGCGACATGGCGCTGGACGCGCTGCGCAGCGCCGGCGCCGCGGCCCTGATCGTGACGCATGACGCGGAGGACGCCCTGCTCACGGCGGACCGCTTGGCGCTGATGGAGTCCGGCCGCATCCTTCAGACCGGCGTCCCCGAGGAGGTCTACGCCCGCCCCGTGTCCCTCGCCGCGGCCCGCCTCACCGGAGACGCCGACGCGCTGCCCGCCCAGGTTCGCGCCGGTTGGGCCTGCACCGCCTATGGCGAGATCGCCGCTCCCGGCCGCCCGGACGGCCCCGCCCTGGTCATGGCCCGCCCTGAAGCCTTCCGCCCCGCCGAGGACGACGGCCGGGAGGTCGCGGTGGCCGAGCGACGCTTCGCCGGCGGCGCGCTTCGCCTCACCTTGATGTCCGGAGGCGTTCCCGCCCATGCACGCTGGCGCTTCACCCAGCCGGGCGCTCAAACCGTCCGGGTCCGCCTGGACTCCCGCTTCTGCGCCGTGTTCGACCCGGTCTGAAGACGATCCCGCGCTCCTGGCGCAGAGCTTCTAGCCGCGCGCCACCCGGATCCGCTCCTGGGCGATCGCGTCGGCGATTTCGTGGGTGGGCCGCTTTTCAGCCGCCGAGCGCGCCAGCACCTCGTCCAGCGTCTCCATCAACCGCGCCAGCTTGCCTTCCACCCACTGGGGGTCATAGGCCTCGTCCCGCTGCAGCCCGCGCACCTCGGAAGCCACATTGATGATGCCGCCGCCGTTGATGACGTAATCCGGCGCATAGACCAGTCCGCGTTCGAACACCGCCCGACCGATCTCCGGCGTGGCCAGCTGGTTGTTCGCCCCACCCGCGATCACCTTGGCCTTGAGCCGCGGCAGCGTTTCCTCGTTCAGGATGGCGCCCAGGGCGCACGGCGCGAAGATCTCCGCTCGCGTCTCGAAGATGCCGTCGGGCGCCACGATCTCCGCCCCGGTCTTGTCCGCGACCCGCCGCAGCGCCTCCTGGTTCACGTCGGTGATCACCAGCCTGGCCCCGGCGGCGTGCAGCTTGTCGGCCAGATAGGCGCCCACGTGCCCGACACCCTGCAGGGCCACCGTGGTCCCGTTCAGGTCGTCGCTCCCCAGCCCGTGCTTGGCGGCGATCTTCAATCCGCGGAACACGCCCTCCGCCGTCACCGGGCTGGGATCGCCGGACCCCGCCTTGGATCCCTCCACGCCCACCGCGTAGCGGGTCTCCTTGCCCGCCTCCATGATGTCGGACACCGACACGCCCACGTCCTCCGCGGTGAAATACCGCCCGCCCAGGCTGTCCACGGCCCGGCCGAAGGCCCGGAACAGCTCCGGCGTCTTCTGCGTCCGGCTGTCGCCGATGATCACCGACTTGCCGCCGCCCAGCTCCAGGTCGGCCATCGCGTTCTTGTAGCTCATGCCCTGCGACAGCCGCAGCACGTCCGTCAGCGCCGCCTCTGCGCTCTCGTAGTTCCACATGCGGCAGCCCCCGGCGGCCGGCCCCCGGGCGGTCGAGTGGATGGCGATGATCGCCTTCAGCCCCGTCTTCTCGTCGTGAAAGGCGTGCACGCTTTCATGCCCGGCATAGGCGGGCAGGTCGAACAGGGTCATGACGTCCTGGGTGTTTCCGCCCTCTTCCGGGGCCGGCGCGGCTTACGCCGGGACGCGCCGGGGAACAAGCTCGGCCCTGGGGCGCGTCTAGGTCCGGGTGGCCCGGATGGGCGGCGCCCCGGAAGGGAACGGCGCTTGCGGATCGCGTATGAAGGCCAGCATGTCGCGGCTGACCACCGGCCCCTGCAGATCGCGCGTCAGCATGTGATACCCCCGCGGGTAATGCGCCGATCGATCCTCGGGCTTCAGCTGCCGCACCGCCGCCAGGGTGGGCTCCTCCCGGATTATGGTGTCGTTCATGCCGTATGCGTACATCAGCGGCGGCGGTCGTTTGATCGCCTCGATCCCGACGGCGGCGCGCTGCATCAGCCCGACCAGGCCGTATACCGCGTCGATCCGCGTGGCCCCGATCATCCGCGGATCTTTTCGCAGCTTGCGCAGGTACGGGAGGTTGTCGCAGGCGATGATGTCCCGCGTGAACATCCGCGGCGGGTTGGCGGCCCAGGCTCCGAAGGTGTGCGCCCCTACCCAGAGCGAGGCCTTGTACAGCAAGGGTTGAGCGTCCCAACCCCAAACCGCCGGCGCGCTCAGGATCAGGCGGTCCGCATCGGGAACCCGGTCGGAGCCGAAGGCCGCAACCGCCACAGCGCCGCCCATGCTTTCGCCCACCACGGCCAGCATCGCCTGGGGATGACGCGCCCGGACCAGACGGCAGAAGGTCCGCAGGTCTTCGATCATCAGCTCCGTCCCGCCCCAGACCCCGCGCCTGGGCGAGCGGCCGAATCCCCTCTGGTCATACGCGTAGGTCGCTACGCCCTCCGCGGCCCAGACGGGGGCGGCTAGGCTGAACGCCTCCGCATAATCATTCATGCCGTGCAGCCCCACCACCACGGCCCAAGGCTCGACCTCCCCTTCGGCCGGCCAGACGCTCAGCCCGAGCCGAGTCCCGTCGTGCGCCACGAAGCGCTTCTCTTCCAGCCGAGGCCCCGCGAAGCCGCTCGGCGGCGTCCCTGGGAGCTGCGCCAGAGGCGTGCAGGCGCCCAGCAAAAGCGGCGCGCCGGCGAGAAACGATCGCCGCCTCACGTGGCGGCCCTGTCTGGCAGGCGCAGCCTATACACGTCCCCACAGATGTTCAGGTCCGGCGGCGGGACCTCCGGCGTGATCGCCAGCCGCCCGGCTCGGACCAAGCCTGCGGCGCGCGCCCGCCGGTCGGGCCTCAGCCCCCGCAAGCCCTCCAGGCGGCGGCCGGACCAGGCCCGGCGCGCCGCCTCGCTGGAACAGTTGTTCTTGTTCGGCTCCCGCTTGCCCAGCAGGGCGGAGATGGCGTCTTCGATGGACCGGCTCATGCTGTTCCCCTAGATGGGCCGCCCTGTTGACCATTTGGAGGCGGCGAATGCCCACGGCTGTGGCGACCGAAGGCGAATTCGCCGGCTGGACCCGATGGACGGGCGATCCGTTCGAGGATGCGGTCGGTCCCTTCTATTTCCAGACCGGCCCGGACGGACGCCCGGTCACCGCCTTTCGCGCCGAACGCAAGCACATGAACAGTCTGGGCCACATGCACGGCGGTTGCCTGATGGCGGTGGCCGACATGGCGCTCTTCACCATCGCTCGCGAGGCTCTGGGCGGCCAGTCCGGCGTCACGGTCGCGCTGGACAGCGTCTTCCTGAACCGCGGCGATCTCGGGGACCTGGTGCAGGCCACCGGAGAGGTCACCCGCGCCGGCGGATCGCTGATCTTCGTCCGGGGTCAGGTCACGGTGGAGGACCGAACCCTCCTCACCTTCTCCGGCGTGATCAAGAAGCTTCGGGTCCGGCCCGCCCAGACCTGAGCCGGGCTACATCCCCGCCCCGGCCGCTGGCCGGGCGCGCATCGCCTCGTACCAGCGTCCCACGTTGACCAGGGTCTCCGGCGGACGCCACCTGATCATCCGGGCGAAGTCCATGCCCGTCACCGCCACAATGTCGGCCGCCGTGATCCGATCCGCGGCGATGAACTCCCGCCCCTCCAGTTGGCGGTTCAGGTGTTTGAGCATTCGCTCCGCCTGGTCCCGCTGCTTGGCGCTCGCCGCCTCGTCCGTCCCCTCCAGCTTGGCCAGCGCGGGGTGGCTGTAGCGCACGGCCATCATCAAGGGATTGGCGAGGTACAGCTCGCAGCGACGCGTCCACATCTCCACCAGCGCCGCTTCCTTGGGGTCTCGCCCGAACAGGTTGGGCTCCGGATACAAAGCCTCGAGGTAGCGGCAGATCGCCAACGACTCGGTCAGCACCGTGCCGTCGTCCAGGACCAGAGCGGGCAGCTGCGCCATCCCGGCCAGGCTCCGGAACTCCGGCGTCTTGTGCTCGCCCCGGAGGATATCGATGTCGACGATCTCGACGTCCTCCATCCCCTTCTCGGCCATGAACCAGCGGACGCGGCGGGGGTTGGGCGCGCGGCGGCTGTCGTACAGCTTCAAGGAACGGCTCCCGCCGGGGTCGCCGGCCCGGCTTTGGCGGCCGGGGCGCCGCGGAACAGGGTCTCGGGAAGGGCGCCCACGATCGCTCCGCTCAGGCAGGTCGCGAGAAAGCCCGCCGCCAGCGCCCGCCACACCAGGTCCAGCACCTCCGTCCGGCGGTTCGGGACCAGCACGCCCAGTCCTGCGACCACGATGCCGACCGAGCCGATGTTGGCGAAGCCGCACAAGGCGTAGGTGAGGATCGTCCGGGTCCGCTCGCCCAGTTCGGAAACCGGCATCCGCGCCAATTCGATATAGGCCGTGAACTCGGTCAGGACCATCTTCACGCCTAGCAGCGCCCCCGCCTTGCCCGCCTCCTCCCAGGGCACTCCAATGGCCCAGGCGAGCGGGGAGAACACCGCGCCCAGGATTCGCTCAACCGACAAAGGCGCCCCAGCCACGTCGGGAAAGGCGCCCAGCAGCACGTTCGCCAGCGCCACCAGGGCCACGAACACGATCAGGGTGGCGGTGATGTTCAGCACCACGGCCAGACCGTCGGTGATCCCTCGCGCGATGGCGTCGACCGAGCTCTCATAGTTGAGCGCCGAGGTGTAATCGGCGAAGGCCCCGCCCTGCCCCGCCTTCTCCGGGACCACGATCCGCGACAGCAGCACGCCCGCGGGGGCCGCGATGATGGAGGCCGTCAGCACATGCCCGGCCGCGTCCGGCAAGGTGGGGGCCAGCAGGGTGGCGTAGGCCACCATGGTCGACCCCGCGACGGTGGCCAGTCCCACCGTCATCAGCAGAAACAGCTCCGAGCGCGTGAGCCGCTCCAGATAGCCGCGGATCACGATGGGCGCCTCCACCGTGCCCAGGAAGATGTTGGCCGCCACCGCCAGAGCCGAGGCCCCGCCCAGGCCCATGGTTCGTTGGAACAGGAAGCCGAAGCCCCGGATGACCCAGCGCAGGATGCGCCAGTGCCACAGCAGAGCCGAAAGGGCCGAGATCACCAGGATCAGCGGCAAGACCTCGAAGGCGAAGACGAAGAGCGCGCTCTGGTCGGCCAGCGTGTAGGGCTGAGGTCCGCCGCCCAGATAGCCGAACACGAACTGCGTGCCCTTGCGCGTGGCCGCGGCCAGCCCGTTCACCCCCCCGCTCATCCCGTTGAGCAGGACCTGGCTTCCCGGGATCCCGAACAGCATCAGCACCAGCACGGCCTGCAGCGCGATCGCCCCGATCGCCAGCCGCCATGGAAAGCGCTTGCGGTCCTCCGACATGGCCCAGCAGAGCGCCAGGATCAGCACGATGCCCAGCAGCGCCTGAGCGTTCAACAAGGAGAACATGGAATCCGGACAGCCCCGCTCGCCTGTCGGCTTACCGACCCCTCCGGCTCCGAACAAGCAGAGTCGTCAACGGCCGCCCGTCAGCTCCGCCACCAGTCGGTCCTGGCCGTAGATGTCGCGCAGCGCCTCCGTGACGGCCTCGGCGGTCACGATCACGCTGCGGTTCACGGCGGGGTCGTAGCCAAAGGCGTTGCGCTGGCTCAGGAAGGTGCTGTCGAAATTGGCTCCGATGACCTCCCCCGCGGCGTTCAAGGCCGGCGAGCCGGAACTGCCGCCGATGGTGTCGGTGCTGAGCGTCATGTTGAGAACGGTGGCCAAGTCGGCCCGGTTCTCGCGCCAGCGCTCCGGCACGACGAAAGGCGCCGAACCCGTCGCGCGCTGGCGCAGGCCGGCGAAGGTGGTGAAGGGTCCGATGGTGCGTCCGTCCTGGTTCCAGCCTTCGATGCGGCCGTAGGTGATGCGCAGGGTCCCGGTGGCGTCGGGATAGACCGTGTCGCCATAGACGGCGAAGCGGGCGCGGGCGATGCGCTCGGCGGCCGAGTCCGTGGGTCCGGCCACGCGCTCGTCCCAGGCGGTTCGGACCGCACGGGCGTCCGCGTCGGCGGCCAGCGCCAGGCGGATCAGCGGATCGTCGCTCGCCTGGACGGCGGCCAGGCCGCCCTCCCACAGCCGCTTGCGTTCGGCGGGATCGCCCAGCTTAGTCCCCGCGACCGCGCGTTCGGCCAAGGCCTCGGGCGACTCGCGCCCGAGCAGCCGCTGAACCTGGGGATCGTCGACCGTCAAAAACTCGCGGGTCTTGGAGAGCCAGGTCTCCAGCTGCACGCGATCCAGCGCCGGATAGACCGGGCGAGCCTCCAACACGGCCCGTTGGGTCGCGGGCAGCCGCGACTGGGTGAACTCGGGCAGGCGCTGGCCGTTGGGCTTGGCCCGTTCCTGGGCGCCGCGCACGAGCGCCCGAGCCCAGCCGTACAGGGACGATCCGCCTCCCGCGCGCAGCTCCAGGAAGTGGTACGCCGGATAGAGTTGGGCGTAGTCGTCCTGGACCGCCGCGATGTCCGCCCAAGGATCGCCGAGTTCGGCCTTCAGCGCGGGACTGGAAGCGACCCGAGCGCGGAGCTCGGTCTCCGACCGGCGCTTGCTGTCCATGAACCGGGCGTCGGTCAGCGCTCGCATCTGCCCGCGAGCCCGCTTGTAGCTGTTCTCCACGCCGTAGAGGGTGTCGCCGGCGAAGAAGGCGTTCTCCGGACTCTGCGCCCGAAAGGCGATCAGCCGCCCCCGGAGCTCCGAGCGGGTCAGCTGGTCGATGGGCATGACCACGTCCTGCGTGGTGCGAAGCTGGTCCAGGGTTTGCAGCCGCTGGGTCGCGCCGGGGGCGCCCACCACGAACACAGGCGCGCCGGCGGTTGGGCGCGAAGCGTTCCAACGCAGGTTGTTGGGCGTGCGCGCCGGAGCATCGGCCTCGTACACCCGCACAAAGGCGGCGTCCAAGGCGAACCGCGGGAAGCTGAAGTTGTCCGGATCGCCGCCGAAGTTGGCGATAGCGTCCTCGGGCGCGAACGCCAGCCGGACGTCGTCGTACTTCCGGAACCGGTACAGTTTGAACTGACCTCCGCGATACAGATCAACTACTTGGCAGCGGAGCTTCGGGTCAGTCCCGCAGGCGCCCTCGATCGCGGCGATCTCCGCGTCGCGCGCCTGGATGCGCGCCTGCCCCGTCGTGCTCCCGATCGCGCCCCGCACCCGCGCGGTCACGTCCTCGACGCCCGTGACGAATTCCGCCGTCATCCCCGGACAACGACGTTCCTCCGCCCGCGAGGCGGTCAGGAATCCCGTCTCGCCATAGTTGCGTTGGGGGGTGGAGAGCTGCTGCTTGCAGGTGTCCACGCAATGGTTGTTGGTCAGGATCAGCCCCTCGGGACTTACCAGTGAGGCGGAGCAGCCGCCCAGCTTCACGGCCCCGGCCCGGACCCGGTCCAGCCAAGCCTGGTCCACGCGCGTGCCCAGCTCCCGGTTCACCCGGGCGGCCGGAAAGGCGTCGAAGGTCCACATCCCCTCCCCGGCCAGGGCGGGAAAAGCCAAAGCCGTCAATGCGGCCGCAAGCAGAGCTTTCTTCACGTGGTGCTCTCCCGATCGTCCGCACGGCGCTGAGCGCCGCCGGCGCGACCCAAAATCAGCGGGCCGCCCGCCTGCCGCCGGTCAGCTCGCGAACGAGCTGGGGCTGGTCATAGACGGTGCGAAGCGCCTCGGTGATGGCGGCGGTGGACACCGTGACCGAACGATTGGTCTCGCCCACGTAGCCATAGGCCCCGCCCAGGGCGGCCAGATTGCTGTCGAACACCGCGCCGATGACCTCGCCCCGGGCGTTGATCAGCGGCGAACCGGAGTTGCCGCCGATGATGTCGTTGGTCGACACCATGTCGAACACGGTGTCGCCCTTGACCCGGGCGCGCGCGGCGGCCCAGCGGGGCGCAAGTTCGAAGGGCTCCTGACCCGTGGCGCGCTCGTACAGGCCCTTGATGTAGGTGAAGGCGGGAATCCGCCGGCCGCGCTCCGTCCACCCGGCGATCTTGCCGTAGCTCAGCCGCGGGGTGAAGGTGGCGTCCGGATAGACGTCGTCGCCGTAGGCCAGGAACTGCGCCTTGGCGATCTGCTCCGACGCGCGGTCGGTGGGCGCAGTGACCCGCTGCTCCCATTGCCGGCGAAGCTCGCGGCCGCGGCCTTCGGTGCGCAGCACATACTGGATCATGGGATCCTGGCTGGCCTGGATCGCAGCCAGGCCGCCCTTCCAAAGGCGCGCACGTTCCGCCGGATCGGCCAGGCGGGTGCCGGTGACCAGACGATCGGCCAGGGTGTCGGGGCTGTCGCGGCCCAGCAGCAGGCGCGTGTCGGGATCGTCGGCGGTGAGGTACTCGCGGGCCTTGGCCAGCCAGAAGGAAAGGTAGAGCTCCTCCAGCTCCGGCTCCACCGGCCGGGCGTCCAGCAGGTTCTTCTCGACCAGCGGCAGCCGCGATTCCGAGAACTCGGGCAGCCGCTGGCCCGCGGGCTTGGCGCGCTCCTGGGCGCCGCGCACCAGGGTGCGGGCGTAACCGTAGAGGCTCGAACCGCCCCCGCCGCCCTCCACATAGGTGTAAGGGAGATAAAGCTCGGCGTAGTCGTCCTGAACCTCGGCGATCTCGCGCCATGGATCGCCCGAGATCTGGTTCCGGCGAGAGGCGATGCGGCTCTGCACCTGCGCTTCGGCGCGGCGCTTGCTTTCGAAAAAGGCTGGATCGGCCAGGAAGCGCATGCGGCCGTAGTAGTTCTTGTAGCTGTTCTCGACCCCGAACAGCGGGTCGGTGGCGATGCGCTTGTTCTCCGGGGATTCCTGGCTGAAGCGGATCAGCCGGCCGCGCAGCTCCGACCGCTGCAGCTGCTGGTGCGGGATGACCAGGTCTCGCAAGGTCCGCAACTGGCTCACACTCTGGAGCCGGTTGGTCGAGCCGGGGTTGCCGGACACGAACACGGGCTCGTTCTCCTTCGGCGCCTCGGCGTTCCAGGGCAGATAGGCCGGCGAGGCGATCGGCCGGCCGTTCTCGTAAAGCCGCACAAACGCCGAATCGAGCGCGTAACGTGGGAAGCTGAAGTTGTCCGGGTCACCCCCGAAGAAGGCGGCCTGAAACTCAGGCGCGAAGGCCAGCCGCACGTCGGCGTACTTGCGGTACTTGTACAGCTTGTACTGCCCGCCCCGGTAAAGCGAGACCACCTGACAGCGAAGGGTGGCGTCGGTTCCGCAGCCCTCCGCCTCGATCCGGGCGGTCTCGGCGTCGCGCGCTCGGACGAAGTCCTGACCGGACTTGCCCGCGCCGGCGCCCGTGACCCGCTCGGTCACGTCGGCGATGGAGGTCAGGATCTCGGCCTGCATCCCCGGGCATTGTTTCTCTTCGGTGCGGGCGCGGGTCAAAAAGCCCTTGGCGACATAGTCGTTCTGGGCCGACGACAGGTCCTGGGCGCAGCCGACGATGCAATGGTGGTTGGTGAGCACCAGCCCTTCGGGGCTGACCAGGGAGGCCGAGCAGCCGGTGGTCAAACGCACGGAAGCGTTGCGCACCCGGTCCAGCCAGGCCTGGTCGATCCGCGTGCCGTAGGTCTGGTTCACGCGGGCGGTGGGGAAGTTGTCGAAGGTCCACATTCCTTCGTCGGCCCGGGCCTTGGACGCCAGGGCGGGCGTAAGCGTCAGCGAAGCGGCGAGAAGCGCGGCGGCGGGTCTGAGCATCGGCTGTCCGTTCGGAGGTCGACGAAGGTTAAGGACGCTTGGCCGACCGGAAGCAAGAGCATCGGCGTCGCAGGGCTCGGAGGATCCGGCCGGCTCGCGCCCTTGCTTCGATTTAACTTGGCTTTATCGGGCCGGTGAGACACACCGGCAGCCGGATCGGGGCGCAACCTGTGACACTGGCGCTGAGCACGCTCATCTATGAATGGCGGCGCTATCTCGCAGCCATCATCGCCCTCGCCTTCTCCGGCCTGCTGGTGTTGGCCCAGACCGGCATGTTCATGGGCATAGGCGCGGCCTTCAGCGCCACCATCGAGCGGTCCCCGGCCGACGTCATGGTTCTGGCCCCCAAGGCCACCAGCCTGTTCGGCGGACCGTCCGGCGTGCCGCGCCGGCTCCTGCCGATCGTCTACATGCATCCTGAGGTGGTGGACGTGGCCGACCTCGACAGCGGCTGGGGCCGTTGGCAGAACGTCTCGGAGGCCGCCCAGCCTGAGGCGCCCAAGGAGGACGCCAAGGCCAAGGCCACCAATGTCCAGATCAGCGCCGTGGACCCCTACCCCGGGGCCGTGACCCTGCCCACCGACTACTCCGACGCCGTGCGAGACGCCCTGCTTGAGCCCTACGCCATCGCCATCGACCGCACCGCGCTGAAGCGGCTGGGTGTCAAACAAGGCGACAAGGCCACCATCAACGGCCAGGTGGTGCGGGTGAAAGCCGTGCTGGACGGCTATCCGAACATGATGGAGGCCACGGTGGTCTCCTCGCGCGACACCCTGCGGCTGTTGGGCCAAGCCTCCACCGGTGATCGCGTAGGCCCTCTGATGGTGCGGGTGGCCGACCCGCTCCGGGCCGAGCAGGTGCGCGACGAGCTGAACGCCATGAGCGAAGGCAAATACCGCGCCTGGACCCGAGCCGAGCTCGCCAAGGCCAACCAGAACGCGATGTTCGAGGAGCAGATCATCGGCATCATGCTGGGCTTCTCCGTCTTCCTGGGCGTGCTGATCGGCGTGGGCATCACCTCCCAGACCCTGCGCGGGGCCATACTGGCCTCCATCAAGGAGTTCGCCAGCCTGCGCGCGCTGGGCGTGTCCATGGGATCGCTGCGGCGGATCGTGATCGAGCTGAGCTTCTGGGTCGGGATCGCCGGCCTGCTGGCCACCGCCTTGCTGACGGCGGGCGTGGGCGCCTTGGCCGCAGCCAACGGGGTGCCCATGGCCTTTCCCCCCGAGATGGTGGCGGGGGTGGGCGTCCTGCTCGTCTTCATCGCGATCGCCTCGGGCCTGCTGGCGCTGGGCGTACTGAAGAAGAGCCAGCCCGCGGACCTCTTGCGATGACGGCGGCTGTTCTGGCCACGGGCCTGTCCAAAAGCTTCAAGACCGGCCGCAGCAAGATCCAGGTGCTGAAGTCGGTCGACTTTGATGCGGCGGCGGGCGAAGTGACCATGGTCATGGGCCCGTCCGGCTCCGGCAAGTCGACCCTGATCGCCGCCCTGTCCGGCCTGCTCCGCCCGGACGACGGCAGGGTGGTCTCGCTGGGCCAGGACATCTGGAAGCTGAATGGGGGCAGGAACGACCGCTTCCGCCTCGACAACTGCGGCTTCATCTTCCAGGGGTTCAATCTCTTTCCCGCGCTGACCGCCCTGCAGCAGGTCACCACCATGCTGAAGTACCAGGGCCTGTCGCCCCGCAAGGCGCGCGACACCGCCGCCCAAGCGCTCGACGAGGTCGGGCTCGGCCACCGCCTGAACCAGCGCCCCTCCGCCCTGTCCGGGGGCGAGAAGCAGCGAGTGGCCATCGCCCGCGCGCTCGCCAAACAGCCCCGTCTCCTGTTCGCCGACGAACCCACCTCGGCCCTGGACGGGGAGAACGGCCAGATCGTCACCCGGCTGCTGCAGCGCGCGGCCAAACAGCACGGCGCGGCGGTGATCTGCGTGACTCACGACCACCGGTTGGAGGCCTTCGCCGACCGGGTGGTCTCCATCGACGACGGGATCATCACAGGCGACGTGCGTCCCCCCCACGCCACCGGTCGCACTTCCGCGCCGTCGCGCCAGCCCGCCCTGCAAGGAGCCTGATTCCGTGCCCGGATTCCTCCGTCGCCCCCGCTTCTGGCTGACCCTGCTCATCCTGCTCTCGGTGAGCTCGGCGGGCGCCTACTTCTTCACCCAGGCCAAGGCGCAGCGCACGGCCAAGGCCGCCGCCCAGAAGAACGCCAAAGCGCCGGAGTCGCCGTACGCCGCGATCGCTCAAGGCAAGGCGGACGTGGAGGGCGGCATCATCCAGATCGCCGCCAGGCGCGGCGGCGTGGTGGAGGCCGTTCTGGTGCAGGAGGGCGACACCGTCCGTCGCGGCCAGGTGCTCGCGCGACAGGAGGACGACGAACTGCTGCTGGCGGTCAGCCGCTCGCAGGCCGAAGTGGCCCAGGCCCGCGCGCAGATCGCCACCGCCCAGGTCGCGCTGAACAGCGCCCAGCGCGAATACGACCGGCTGCAGAGCCTGGCTTCCAAGAACATCATCGCCGGCCAGCGCCTGGACGCCGCCCACGACAAGATCATGGAGGCCCGCGCGCAGATCCAGGCCCAGCAGGCAGGCGTTCAGACTGCGCTGGCGCGTCTGAACGAGGCCCGCTTCGAGCTGGAGAAGACGGTCATCCGCGCGCCGGAGGACGGCCGCATCGTCCGTCGTTACGCCAACCCCGGCTCGGGCGCCTCCACCTTGAACGTGTCCAACATGTTCGACCTGGAGCCCAACACCGCGCGCATCGTCCGCGCCGAAATCTCCGAGGCCGACGTGCCCGACGTGGCCCAGGGCCAGGAAGTGGAGATCGTCCCGGAAGCCGACAGCACCAAGATCTATACCGGCCGCGTGCTCCGCCGCGCGGCCCTGTTCGGCGCCCGCAAGCTGCAGTCCGACGACCCTTCCGAACGCACCGACGCCCGCGTGGTGGAGGTTGTGGTGACCGCCGACGGCGCGCCCCTCCTGATCGGCCAGCGCGTCTTCGTGAAGTTCATGAAGCCGGGCCAGCAGGCCGGAGTGAAGCGGGCCCCGACCAAGGCGCCCGAGAGCGAGAAAGGAGCGGCTTAACCGCGGGTCCCCTTACGGAGGGCGCGGCTCGCGGTGGGGGGCTGCACGGACCAGCTCTCCGTTCAGCGCCACGGACCTACAGGCAGGATCGCCCCGACCCCCTCCCCGCTTCGCCCGTGAGGATCACGGCCCTCGCACCGAGACCTCTTCGCGCCTACCTTCCCCGAATGAGCCTTCTCGTCTCCCCTCCCCCGATCCTCGAAACCGCCGGCGTCGATCCCGAGCGCGCCCTGGAGCAGCTACGGGCCGCCGTGGGCGGCGCGGACGACGGGGAGCTCTATCTCGAACGATCCGAAAGCGAGTCGCTGGTCTTCGACGACGGCCGGATGAAAGGATCCAGCTATGACGCCGGGGAAGGCTTCGGCCTGCGCGTGGTCACCGGCGAGACCACCGGCTACGCCCACTCCAGCGAAGTGTCCGAGGCCGCCATCGCCCGCGCCGCCGGCTCGGCGGCCGCGGTCAAGCGCGGCTATGCCGGGACCGTCGACCAGAGCCCGCGCGGCACCAACGCCCGCCTGTACGGCGAGGACGACGTGGTGGCCCACCCGCCCTTCTCGACCAAGGCCGAACTCCTGATGGAGATGGACGCCTTCGCTCGCGCGCTGGATCCCCGCGTGGTCCAGGTCTCCGCCTCCATCGCCGGCGAACGCCGCATCGTGGAGATCCTGCGCGCCGATGGCCAGTTGCTGCGCGACGTGCGCCCGCTGGTCCGCCTCAACGTCTCGGTCACCGTGGAACGCGAGGGCCGGCGCGAGACCGGTAGCTCCGGAGCCGGCGGCCGCGCGGGATTCGAAGCCTGGATCCAGCCGGAACGCTGGCAAGCCCAGGTCCGGGAGGCGTTGCGCATGGCGCTGGTCAACCTGGACGCCGTGCCTGCGCCCGCCGGTGAGATGGATGTGGTGCTGGGCCCGGGCTGGAACGGCGTGCTGCTGCACGAGGCGGTGGGCCACGGCCTGGAGGGGGACTTCAATCGCAAGGGCGTCAGCGCCTTCGCCGGCCGCATGGGCCAGCGCGTGGCCGCTCCGGGCGTCACCGTGGTGGACGACGGCTCCGTCCCCGGCCGCCGCGGCTCGCTCACCATCGACGACGAAGGCACGCCCACCAATCGCACCGTCCTGATCGAGGACGGCATCCTGGTGGGCTATATGCACGACCGCCAGAGCGCGCGGCTGATGGGGCATGCCCCGACCGGCAACGGCCGGCGGCAGTCCTACGCCCACATGCCCCAGACGCGCATGACCAACACCGTCATGCTGGGCGGCGGGGACAAGGTCGCCGACATGCTGAGCTCGACCAAGCGCGGACTCTACGCCGTCAACTTCGGCGGCGGCCAGGTGGACATCACCAACGGCAAGTTCGTCTTCCAGTGCACCGAGGCCTATCTGATCGAGGACGGCCGGGTCACCGCCCCGGTCAAAGGCGCCACCCTGATCGGCGACGGCCCCAGCGCGCTGACCCGGGTCAGCATGATCGGCGACGACTTCGCCTATGACCCCGGCATCGGCGTGTGCGGCAAGGGCGGCCAAAGCGTTCCGGTAGGCATCGGCCAGCCTTCGCTCAAGATCGGCGGCCTGACGGTGGGCGGCACGGCGATCTAGCCGCGCGAGCCGTCGCGCGGGCTGTTTCGCGCCGCGAACGAACGAAGCGGCGCAAAAGCGCCAGACCAACGCCGGCCGTGTTCGAATCTCGACGCAGCGCGGCTCGCCGCGCCGGTTTGATCCCGGTCCCTCCCGTGGAGAGGGTTCGGCCGTGAGTACGGCGCTTCAAGGCCGACTATTGGGCGGTTACGGCGAAGTCACCTTCCTTGCGCCTTTGTAACTGGTTCCACACCCGCGACCGGTCCTAAAGCCTGGGCCTACGAGGGGGAGGACACCCATGACGCGCGCCAGCCTGGCCTTGCTGCTGACCGCCGCCGCACCCGTGCTCCTGACCGGGACCGCCTGGGGCCAGACCGAGACGGGCGGCGCGCAGACGCCGGCGCCGGCCGGCGCAACGCCGGTCCCGACCGGCCGGCCCGCGGCCGACTCACCGCCCACCACGCCCAGCGAAACCGCGGACCAAGGCGCCACGCCCACCTCCGGCCAGCCCGAAGCTGATCCACAGTCGGAAGGCGTGACGGTCTATCGTCCGGAGTTCTTCGCCGCCTCGCGCCCGAACACGGCGCTGGACATGATCAACCGCCTGCCCGGCTTCCAACTCGACTCCGGCGACAGCGTGCGCGGCTTCGCCGGCACGGCCGGCAATGTGCTGATCGACGGCAAGCGCCCGGCCAGCAAGTCCGACACGGTGGACAGCGTCGCGTCGCGCATCCCCGCTTCACGGGTCGAGCGCATCGAAGTCATCCGCGGGGGCGCGCCCGGCATAGACATGCAGGGCCAGAGCGTCGTCGCCAATGTGATCGTGAGGACGGGCGACACCTCGCAGCAGACGCTGACCTTGCGCACCGACTGGTTGCTGCAGAGCGGAGACAACCTCCCGGGCATCAACTATCAGACAACGCGCACGGTGGGCCCACGCACCTACGAGTTCTCCGCGGGCGTGGGCACCTCGATCGACGACAGCCAGGGTCGCGGCCAGCGCGTCCGCCGAGACCCGAACGGCCGGATCATTCGCTTCGAGACCGCCGGCACAGAGGGGAGCGGCGTTCCGCTCAGCGCCCGGGGCTCGGTGAAGACGCCGATCGGGGGCGGCGAGCTTCGCGCCAACGGAACGCTCGACGTGAGCGATTTCAAGAGTGAGCAGCACTTCAACGCCCCCGGTCTCGATACGGACTCGGTGAGTGTCTCGGACCGCACGAACGGCGAGATCGGGCTGAACTACACTCGTCCGCTGGGGGAGCGCTTGGCCGTGGAGTTGGTCGGTCTGCAGCGGCTGGCCAGGGGAATATCGATCTCCAATTTCGAGCAGAACACCTCCAACAGCGTCTTCACCTCCGAGGTGGCGAGCGGCGAGAGCATCCTGCGCAGCGTGTTGCGCTACAAGCGCTCCGACACGCTGTCCTTCGAGGGCGGCGGCGAGGTCGCCTACAACTTCCGCGACGGCCAGACGGCGCTGACGAGCGATGGCCGGATCGTCGAACTGCCGAACTCCGATGTGCTCGTCGAGGAGAAGCGGGCGGAAGCTTTCGTCACGGCCACCTGGCGGCCGATCAGCACGCTGGGCCTCGAGGCGGGGTCGCGGTTCGAGGTGTCGACGATTAGCGCGTCAGGGGATGCGAACAATGAACGATCGTTCTTTTATCCCAAGCCCCGCCTGCTGCTGACCTGGACGCCCACCCCCGCCAATACGGTGCGCTTCCGGTTGGAGCGGGAAGTGGGGCAGTTGAACTTCGGCGACTTCGTCAGCTCGGCCAACCTGACCGACGACCGTATCGTGGCCGGGAACCCCGAGCTGGAGCCGGACCAGACCACGGTGGCGGAGATCACCCTGGAGCGTCGCTTCTGGGACAAGGGGGCGATCACCCTGGCCTATTCCCACGAGGAGATCACGGACGTGATCGACCGGCTTCCCATTCGCCAGCGGCCCGATCCGGACTCGGACCCCCGCGCCCCGGACATCGTGTTCGACGCCCCAGGCAACATCGGCGACGGGACTCAGGACGAGCTGGATCTGAACCTCACCCTGCCTCTGGACCGCTTCCGGGTGCCGGGCGGCGAGCTTAAGGTCAATCTGGAGCTGGTCAGCAGCGAGGTCACCGACCCGACCACAGGCGAGCAGCGGCGCATCTCGGGCCAGCGGCCGCAGGATCTGCGGGTGGAGTACCGGCAGGACGTCCCGCGCTACAGGTTGACCTACGGGGCCACCTATCTGAACGGCTTCGAAGAGACCTACTTCAGGTTCAACGAGGTGTTCCGGATCGAGCTGGACCGCTACTTCGCCTTTTTCGTTGACTTCAAGCCGAACCCCCAGACCAGTTTCCTGGTCTCGTTGGAGAACGCCGGCCGCTTTGAGCTCGGCCGCGAGCGGCGGGTGTTCGCCGGCCCCCGCGACACCGAACCGCTGCTGTTCACTGAGAACTTCGACACCGAGGCCCAACAGCGCCTGGTGCTCCGGCTCAGGCGCAGCTTCAACTGAGGCGAGCCCCCGCCCCCTGACAGGTCCAGAGGCTCGCGCCGCCGATCAGAGCGCCGGGTCGGGGCGCTCGCCCCGGATGGCTGCGGGGCTTGTCACCTGACGCTCGCCGTCGACTGTCGGGGCGAAGCCGGTCGGAACGGGCTTTTGTCCTTCCGACTCCGGCTCGTTCACGCCATGCGCCCAGTGCTTGATGAAGAAGCTCGAGGCGATAAAGGCGACGCCCAGGCCCACGCCCCACCAGCCCAGCATGTTGAACGACTCGATCGAGCTGTTCAGCGCAGCCCGGGGATCGAGCACCTGACCCCCGACCGTCTCAGTGCCGGCCGCGGCCGCGATTTGGCCGCCGACGAAGTGGGCGATGGCGCTGGCCATGAACCACACCGCCATCATGAAGGAGACGATGGAGGCCACCGACAGCTTGGTGATCTCCGACAGCCCGACGGGCGACAGGAAGAGCTCGCCCGTGGTGTGCAGCAGGTAAAGGAACAACAGCATGACCAGCGGGGTGCGGAAGGCCTCGTTGACCAGGCCGGCGTTGACACCCCAGACCACCACCAGGAAGCCCAGGCCCACCTGGATCAGGGCCAGGCCGAACTTCATGACCGGATTGGGGTCACGCCCGTTGCGCGCTAAGCCGGCCCACATCGCCGCGAAGATGGGGGCGAAGATCAGAATGAAGCCCGCGTTGAATGACTGGGTCTGGGCCGCGGTGATGGCCGTGTCGATCCAAATCCGACCGCCGGCTCCGCCGGCCGCGGCCAGTTGCGCCGGGGAGGCGAGAAGGAAGGGTCCGAAGCTGGTCGCTGCGCTGGTGACCGAAAGGTCGACGTTGCGGTCGGCGAACAGGTTCAGCGAGGAGCCGGCCTGTTCGAACAGCGTGAAGAAGATCACGGAGCCGAAGATCAGCACGGTGGCCAGCATCATCCGCTCGCGGGCGACCTTGTCGCCCTTCAGCTTGAAGATGATCATGTATCCGATGAAGCCGAGCGCCAGGATGGTGCTGGCGATCAGGCCGGTGCCCACCAGGTCATGGTTGGGCACGACGAAATAGACGACGAGCACGCCCAAGAGCCCGAACAGATAGACCAGCCATTCGCGGTTCAGCGGGCCCACCACCGGCTGCTTCAGCCGCACCGGGTCGGGCGCTTCGCCCTTGCCCTGCAGCAGCGGCTTGCCGAGAACGAACACCACCAGCCCCAGGAACATGCCGATGCCGGCCAGGCCGAAGCCCCAGTTCCACCCGTATCTCTGCCCCAGATAGCCGCACAGCACCGAGGCCCAGAAGGCGCCGAGGTTGATGCCGTAGTAATACAGGGTAAAGCCGGAATCCCGTCGGGGATCGCCCTTCGGATACAGCTGGCCGACGATGGTCGAGATGTTGGGCTTGAGAAAGCCCACGCCCATGATGATCAGCGCCAGCGCCAGATAGAAGACCTGCACCGCGCCGTCGTCGCGATCTTCCGCCATCTGATAGCTGCCGCCCGGCAACACCGAGGGGATGGGCGAGCCCGCGGGCAGACCGGCGATGGCCAGTCCACCGCCCTCTTCGGCGCTGTATTCATAAGGCTGGCCACCCACGATCAGGCGCGTGGTGCGCCCCTCGGCCCGACCCTCGATGCGCACGTCATAGGTCTGGCCCGCAAAGGTCAGGGACTGGGTGGCCGGCCGACCTTCATAGGCCATCAGACCGTGCCCGGCGACGAGCAGCAGCGCCCCGAAAACGATCGCTTTGCGCGTGCCGATGTAGCGATCGGCGACGATCCCGCCCACCAAAGGCAGCAGATAAACCAGCGAGCCGTAGGACCCGTACTGGCTCGAGGCGAATTCGTCGTCGAACAGGAAATGCTGGGTCAAGAAGAAGATCAGCAGGCCGCGCATGCCGTAGAAAGAGAACCGCTCCCACATCTCGGCGAAGAAGAGGATCATCAGCCCCTTGGGATGGGTTTTGACCATCTGCAGCAGGACCGGGATGCCGGTGACCAGCGTGACCAGGATACCCAGCAGTATAACGATGTTCATGCGCGACCTTGACGTTGCCTCACGTCGCGGGCTCGTTGGGCGGCCGCACGGACGTTAACGGCGCATTAGGACCACGCGTTCGGCCGTTCGGCAAGCGGCTCTAGGCCGGGAGGCGGGCCAGGAGCGCTTCCGCCGCAGCGGGATTGTGCGCCTTGTGGCCGCTGATGAAGAAGGCGAACACGTCTCGTGATCCACCGGGCGCGGGCTCGGTGAACAGCGGCAGGCCATCCGGTGCACCCCCTTCGGCCCAGGCGCTGGCGGCGGCGACCCACCGATCCAGCTCGGCAGGCGGGTAGCCGGTCGGCTCCTCCTCCCGCGCGCGTTGGAGGCGGGCGTAGACGAAATCGGCGGTGGCGTCGGGGATGGAGGGCCAGTCCTCCGCGTCGGTGTAGACGGCCGCCGCTTCGTGCTTGCGCAACAGCCCCACGAACGCCGGGTCGGCGAAGCTGGGATGGCGAACCTCCAGGGCATGGCGCAGGGCGCGGCCGTTCAGCTCTCGCGGCAGCACGCCCAGGAACCCGTCGATGAACTCCGGCTGGAAGCGCCGACGCGGATCGAACTGCCAGTTCACGGCGCCGAGCTTCGGACCGAGCTCGGCCAGCCCGCTGCCTAGAAAGTGCTGGACGGGCTCCCTCGCCTCCTCCGCCGTCTTCCGGGTGGTGGTGAAGCGGTGCGCCTTGACCGTGAAGACGAAGTCGTCCGGCGTCTCGGCGGCCCATTTTGCGAAGCTGGCAGGGCTTTGCGTCCGGTAGAAGGTCCCGTTGATCTCGATGGCGGTGAGGCGCCGGCTGGCGTGCGCCAGTTCCTGCTTGGCGGGGAGCTTGGGCGGATAGAACAGGCCGCGCCAAGGCTGGTAGGTCCAGCCCCCCACGCCGACGCGAATGCGTCCGGTCATGAGGCGCGGACGAGGGTGGCCGAGCCGATCCTGAAGCTGACCGGCAGTCGGGCCGCGCGCGCGGTCACCGGGCCGGCGATGGCGCCGGATGCTCCCCGACTGAGGCGCGTCGTCATGACACCTTGCCGACCGTTGCCGGATCCGGCGATCTCGACCACGAAGGCCCCCTTCTCGAGGCGGCAAGGCGTCGGCTTGCGTGAAGACGGCATGCCCTGCCGCGTGACCTGGCAGCGGCCGACTCGCCCGTCCTGGACCTCCACCTGCAGATCGATGGGGAGCGCCTTGAGAGGCTGCCCCTTCTCGTCGGTGAAGCTGATCTGCGGCCCCTTGGACCCCGGCGGATCGCCGCGGATGGTCAAAGTCCAGCGGCCATCCAATTCGGCGGGGCTAAGCGCCCCAGCGCCCTGCGCCGAGGCGGCGCCGGCCGCCGCGACCGAGATCGCAGCGATCATCACGGACAGCTTCATGGCGCCCCCTCCGAAGCCTGCGGAGCAGGCGATCGGAACCCGGGCTTGTCAATAGGCCAAATCCTGGAACGCCCGCGTGACGTCCCCGGCCCAGGGTCCATGATAGAGGTGGAGGAGCCGCTCGGCGGGCGTAAGGCCGGTCTCCACAATGGCGTCGAGCTCGGCGAGGTAGCCGGTCTCGTCGACGAAGCCGCCGGACAACCGCCCGCGGCGGCGCAGGCCGCCGCGGGCGATGTTGACCAGGTCGCGGGCGATGTCCTGGAGAGGACGTCCCGCCACCTCGGCCTTGAGGCCCAGGCGGGCCGCGTCGGCGCGCAGGCGGACGCGGTCCTCGGACGTCCAGTTGCGGCACAGGTCCCAGGCGACGGCGAGCGCCTGGTCGTCGTAGAGGATGCCGGTCCACAGGGCCGGCAGGGCGCAGATGCGGCTCCAGGGGCCGGCGTCCGCGCCGCGCATCTCCAGGTAGGTCTTCAGCCGGACCTCCGGGAAAAGCGTGGTGAGGTGGTCGTTCCAGTCCTTCAGCCTGGGCCGCTCGCCGGGGATCTCGGACAGCTCGCCGCGCATGAAGGCGCGGAAGGAACGCCCTGAAAGGTCTAGATATTCATCGCCCCGCTTGGCGAAGTACATGGGCACGTCCAGCGCGTACTCGGCGTAGGCTTCGAAGCCGAACCCATCGGCGAAGACGAAGTCCAGCATGCCGGTGCGGTCGGGGTCGGTGTCGGTCCAGACGTTGGCGCGGGTGGACAGAAATCCGCTCGGCCTGCCCTCCATGAAGGGGCTGTTGGCGAAGAGCGCGGTGGTCACGGGTTGCAGCGCCAGGCTGACGCGGAACTTGGCCACCATGTCGGCTTCGTCGGAGAAGTCGTGGTTGGACTGCACCGTGCATGTGCGCAGCATCATGTCCAGGCCCAGCCCGCCCTTCTTGGGCATGTAGGCGCGCATGATGTCGTAGCGGCCCTTGGGCATGACCGGCACCTCTTCGCGCCGCCACAGGGGCGAGAAGCCCAGACCGATGAAGCCAAGCCCGAGCTCGTCGGCCACGGCGCGAACTTCTTCGAGGTGGCGACCCGTCTCTGCGCAGATCTGGTGCATGTCTTCGAGCGGAGCGCCGGAGAGCTCGAACTGGCCGCCGGGCTCCAGGCTCACGCTGGCGCCGTCCTTCTCCAGGCCGATGATGTGCCCGGCTTCCACCACGGGCGCCCAGCCGAAGCGGGTCAGGCCCTGCAGCATGGCGCGAATGCCGTCCGGACCTTCATAGGGCACCGGCGCCCAGGAGCGCTGGCGGAAGCCGAACTTCTCGTGCTCGGCGCCCACGCGCCAGCGCTCCTTGGGCTTGCAGCCCGAGGCGAGATAGGCCGCGAGGTCGGCCGGCTCCAGCGGCCGGTCGGGATCGGTGGTCATGCGGTCGGCGCCTGTCCCGCCCGGGGCTCGTCCGGGCCGCGCTCATTTGGAACAGGCGCGGTTGCGGGGCAAGCGGCCCAGTCGCCCGCCGCCGCCTGCCACAGGGTCAGCGCGGAGATGGCGGCGGTATCGGCGCGGAGGATGCGCGGGCCCAGTGACACGGGTCTGGTGAAAGGCGCCGTGCGGAGTTGGCCGCGTTCAGCAGGGTCGAAACCGCCTTCGGGGCCGATGAGGATGGCGGCCGATCGCCTGAACTTCGCCGCGCCCTCCGGCGCCTGGCCGCCCCGTCCTCCCGCGCCCCGGACGAGCAGATGCAGCAGCGGCTCCGCCTCGCCGGCCTCGTCGCAGAAGACCAAGGTGCGATCCGGGCTCCAGCCCGCCAGCAGGCGCTCCAGGCGTTCGGGGGCGACCACCTCCGGAACGTCGAGACGGCCGGTCTGCTCGGCGGCTTCGGCGGCGATGGCTTGCAGGCGGGCGATGTTGGCGTGGCCGGCGTTGGTGCGCCGCGTGATCACCAGACGTACGCGGCGGGCGCCCAGCTCGGCGGCCTTTTCGACGATCAGCTCCAGCCGCGTTCGTTTCACCAGGGCGATCAGCAGGTCGAGGTCGGGACCCAGCGTCTGGGGACGCGCCTGGGCTTCGGCCTCCAGCACGGCCCCACGCTTGCCGGCTTCGGCGATGCGGGCCCGCCACTCGCCGTGTCGGCCGTTGAAGACCAGGAGCGTGTCGCCGACGCCTTGGCGCATCACGGTCAGGAGATAGCGGGCCGGGTCGGGGCCGAGCGGGATGCGGGCGCCGGGGCCGAGGTCGTCGGCGACGAACAGACGGATCATGGCGGGTCCTCTGCCGCGTTCACAGCGCATTAGCCAAGCTGTGTTTCTCTGTCGCCTTCTGGACAGAAGGTCTGGGGATGATGGCGGACGGCCGAAACGCGCCGGCGGCGGCGCGCACCTGCGATGGGTGCGACCTGTGCTGCCGGACCTATGACATCCCCGAGCTGGGCAAGCCTATGGGCATGCCCTGTCCCCTGATCGTGGCGCACGGCTGCGCCATCCACGGCTCCCACCCCAAGACGTGCCAGACCTTTCGCTGCCATTGGTTGAACCAGCCGGATCTGGGCCCCGAGTGGCGCCCCTCGATCGCAGGCTTCGTCCTGCGCCTGGACCCGGACGGCGTCACCATGTGGGTGGACGTCGATCCGGAACGGGCCGGAGCCTGGCGCCGTCCGCCCTACTTCGTCCAGATCAAGAGCTGGTCCCAGGCCATCGTCGGGGGCTCGGGCGTGGTGGTGGTGCACGACGCCGGCGGCGTCTTCGTGATCTTTCCGGAGACGGAGCTGTTCTTCGCCGACCCGCCGCCAAGGGCGCGCTTCAGGGCGGGTTACCGGATGGGCGTTCATGGCCGCGAGCCCTGGGCGGAGATCATGACCAGGCCCGTTCGGCGCGCGGCCGCCTGACGGGCCGGCCCGGCTCAGTGGCCGAGCCGCGCGACGCGCCTCACGCCGCCCCCTCGGTCACGGCATGGAGGCGGGCGTAGGCCCCGCCGCGAGCAAGAAGCTCGCCGTGGCGGCCCTCCTCCACCACCCGGCCGCTTTGGAAGACCAGGATGCGGTCGGCGCCGCGGATCGTGCTGAGGCGATGGGCGATCACGATTGTGGTGCGCCCCACCATCAACTCGTCCATCGCGGCCTGGACCTGGCGCTCGGTCTCCACATCGAGCGAACTGGTGGCTTCGTCCAGGACCAGGATGCGCGCGTCCGCCAGGAAGGCGCGGGCGAGCGCCACCCGCTGGCGCTCGCCGCCGGACAGCTTCACGCCGCGTTCGCCCACCAGGGTGTCGTAGCCCTGGGGCAGGCGGGTGATGAAGTCGTGGGCGCGCGCGCGGCGCGCGGCGGCCTTGATCTGGTCCGGGGTGGCGTCGGGCCGACCGTAGCTGATGTTCTCGGCCACCGAGCGGTGGAAGAGCGCCGGATCCTGGGGCACCACGGCGATGGACCGGCGCAGGCTGGCCTGGGTCACGGTTGAGATGTCCTGGCCGTCGATGAGGATCCGGCCGCCGTCGAGGTCGTAGAGGCGCTGGATCAACTTGACGAAGGTGGACTTGCCCGCCCCCGTCGGTCCGACCAGGGCGACCCGCTCGCCCGGAGCGATGGCCAAAGAGAAGTCGCGGTAAAGAGGTTCGGCGGCGTTGGCGTAGCCGAAGGTGACGTGATCCAGCACCACCTCGCCCCGGAGGGGCCGGAAGGCTGGGGCGTCGGGACGGTCTCCGACCTGAGGCGGCGTTTGCATGAAGACGGCCACATCCGTGAGGTCGTCGACCCCTTTCTGCAGGCCCTGCACCATCTCGCCCACGTTGCGGAGATAGCCGCTCATCAACATGAAACTGGTGACCGCAAAGAGGACGTCGCCCGTATCGGCCCGCCCCTGCGCCCAGTTGTACACCATCATCCCGGTGAGCGAGGCCTGAAGGGCCACCAGGAGCACGTTCATCAGCAGGCCCACATCGGTGAAACGGGTCCATGTCTCGATGGAAGCCCTGCGCCAGGCGGAGGTGGTCTCGCCCAGCCGTGCCGTTTCGCGCTCCTCCGCGCCAAAGCTCTTCACGGTGGGGTTGCCGCTCATGGCGTCGGCCAGGGCGCCGCCCAACTTGCTGTCCAAGGCGTTGGAGCGGAGGTTGGCGGGGCGCACATAACGGGTGTTCAGAACGACGTTGGCCGCGACGTACAGGGTGATCAGCAGGGCGGCGACCGCGCCGATCACCGGGTCGTTGATGGCCAGGGACACCGACAGCCCGGTCAGGACCAGCACGGCGGGCCCGAGCATCAGGAAGACGGTGTCGCTAACGCTGTCCAGGCCCCACATGGCCCGACTGACCTGGCGAACCGTGGAGCCCGCGAAGGTGTTGGCGTGCCAATCGGCGCTGAACGCCTGAACCCGTCGGAAAGCCTCGTTGGTGAGGTCCTCCATGTTGCGGGCCGCAAAGCCGTTCATCAGCCGGAACAGTCCCTGCCGGAAGCTGTAAAAGAGCACGTACAGACCCGTGAGGCCGGCCCAGGCGGCCCAGGCGGCGTCCGGGCGGCGCACCGGGTCGGAGACGGTATCGGTGAGGGCCTTAACGGCCCAGGGAATGGACAGGTCGCAGACCGTCGCCAGCAGGGTGACGGCTACGATGGCGGCCAGCCGTCCGGGACGACGGGTCCAGCGGGCCCAGGCGAAGCGCAGGACGGCGGCGTTGGACAGGGCGCGAGGGCGCGCCTGCTCTGGCTGGGTGGAGTCGGACATGCCCGGCCAAGATGGGGACGGAGCGGTCGCAACGCACCCGGCGGGCCGGCGCTGGCTGGGCGGCTCTCAGCGGCGGCTGGACCGCGCCCGCCCGGCTGGCGCCGTGTTCGGATCACCAGCGTTCGGGCAGATCGACGAGCTCCCGCCGCCGGGCGGCCTGGGCCACCGCCGGACCGCACACGGCGCTCTCGGGGGCGTCCGTGCGCAGGGGGTAGGTCGCGCGGGGCTGGAATTCCTGGCGATAGCGTTCGGTGGGCCAGCGGATCAGGCAGCCGTCATAGAGCGGGTTGCGGCGGAGAGGCGCGCCTTCAGGCGGCAAGGCCAGCCCCCCCGCCAGGCTGTGCGGCTTGCAATGCAGACCAGGCCCGAACACGAGCGAGAAGGCCTCCACCCGCTTGAGCTTACGAGGGACGGCGGGTTCGGGCGCGCGGTTCTGGACTAGGGCGCGCGTGAGCTCGGCGTCCTCATAGACCACGCCGCGGGGGAAGAGCTTGTCGATGTCGGCGGCGGTGACCGCGCCGCGGCTGGCCAACCCTGGCCAGTCCGCATTCTTCACGTGGCCCACCGCCACCCAGCCCGGACCGGCGAGCGCGCGCAGGGCCTCAACCACGGCCGGCTTGTTGTCGAGAAAGGAAAAGGCGTCCTGGCACAACACCAGGTCGTAGGTGTCGTGGCCAGTGGGCCAGGGGGCGGCGGCGTCGAAGCAGATGAGCTCGGCGGCGCCGCAGGCCACCCAGTGCTTGGCCAGCCACAGCTTGGCGAAGACGAGGTCGGCGCCGGTGGCCTTGACGCCGCGACGGCAGAGCTCGCGGAGGTAGTGCCCCGCTCCGCAGGACAGCTCGAAAGCGGTTCGCGGCGCCGGATCGGGCCAGTGCGCCTCCAGGAGCGCGAGGCCGGCCAGGAAGGTCGGATCACTCCAGCGGTGGGCGTTGTAGACGCCGGCGCCGTCAAAGCCGAGGTGGGCCATGGCCTCGCGAAAGGTCAGCCGCTCCCGGTCGCGCACCAGGGCCCGGAGGTGTTCCGGATCGGCCGGCGCACCGTTCCACAGGTCGTCACGGTCCGCGAGCAAGAGCACCAGCGCTTCATCGGGCCGCCCCGCGTCCAGGCGGGTCAGGGCGTCGCGCACCAGGGCGTCGCGTCCAACGCGCAGATAGGCGATGCCGTCCACCACCGGCCAGCGTTCCTTCCGGCCGTCGCTGAGCGACCAGGCGGTGTCGGCGTGCAGCGGCAGGCCGCTGATGGGCGAGCGTTGGCTCATGCCGCAATCTAGACACAAAGCGGAGGTCGGCGTCGAGTCACTCAGGGTGGAGTGGTTGACGGGAGCTCGGATCGCCGAAGAACCGGTCTGCCTGAAGAACGCGGCGGTTCATCGAACGGCAGGCGTTCGGCTCTCAAGCTTTGCGTCATCGCGACATGGACGCTCGCTTTCGCCGAGGGGAGCGGGATGGGATGCCCCCGGCTTGACCTCACCTCGCGTCCGGCGTTCCTGCCCGGCCGTGACCTCCCCTACCCTTCCCGATGCGGCCCCCGCCAACTGGGTGGACCGCTGGGCGCCCGCGCGCTTGCGGCCCTGGCTGCGGTTGGGCCGCTTCGATCGGCCAGTGGGGATCTGGCTGCTGATGCTGCCCGGGTGGTGGGGCGTGGCGCTGGCGAGCGCGCTGGGCGGGCGGTGGCCGGACCCGCGGCTGCTGCTCCTCTTCTTCCTGGGCGCGGCGGTGATGCGGGCGGCGGGCTGCGCTTACAATGACGTCGTCGACCGAGACCTGGACCAGAAAGTCGCGCGGACGGCGGGGCGGCCGGTGGCGTCGGGAGCCATCAGCCGCAGGGCGGCGCTGGCCTATTCGGTGGGGTTCAGCCTGATCGGGCTGTTGGTCTTGCTCCAGCTGAACAGGACGGCTCAGCTGGTAGGCGTGGCGTCGGTGCTGCTGGTCGCGGCCTATCCCTTCATGAAACGGATCACCTGGTGGCCGCAGGCCTGGCTGGGGCTGACGTTCAATTGGGGCGCGCTGGTGGGAGTGGCGGCCGCGTTTCCGGTTGCGGTGGTCGGCTATCGAGCTGAGACCGCGCATAGGATCGCCGAGATGCTCGGGGGCATGCCCGACGATCTCGCCGGGTCGGTCAACGTCTACGCCATCCACACCGGCGCCCAGATATTCGTAATGGCCGCCGTGCTGCTCTACCTTTCGGGCGTCTTCTGGACGTTGGGCTACGACACGATCTACGCCCTGCAGGATCTTGAAGACGACGCTCTAGCCGGAGTGAAATCCTCGGCCAGGCGACTGGGCAGGCGTACCCGGTTCGGGGTGGCGATCCTTTACGCCCTCACCGCTGGCTTTGCGGTTCTGGTCGGCACCCAGGCTGGATTGAAGCCCCTCTTCTACGCTGGCGTGGTGCTGTTCGCGGCGCAGCTGGGCTGGCAAGTGCTGCGGCTGCGCTTGGACGATCCTCAGGGGGCGCTGCGGTTATTCAAATCGAACATCTGGGCGGGGCTGATCCTGTTCGCGGCCTTGGCGTTCGGTTTTGTCTGATGAGGTCGCTGCTGCTAGGCCCCACGCTGGCGGGACTGGTAGGGTGCGCGCAGGCGGCGCAACGCTCCGAGCCGGAAATGGACCAGTCTCGAGCTTCCAATGTCGAGAGGTCGGCCAAACACCTGCTTGCCCCCTCGTCGAGCTTCGATACGGAGCGGCTGATTCCCTTGCATGATGATGTAGGCGAGGTCCGGTTCCTCGCTCCGGCCGGGTTTCGTCCGACCGGCGGCGCGGACCTCCGCCTGCATATGAGCGTGGGTGGCCAGTTCGACGCTCGTCACCTCGATTATGTGAAAGACGTGCTCGGCGTCGATCCTGATGCGGTAATCTTCAAGGCGGAGCACTTCGCAGACCGCACGCCCGGTCGCGCCTTGACGGTAGTCACCAGCCTCGCGGACAGCATGCACGGCGGCGAAGGGCTCCGGACCGCCACGGGCGTGATCCACGGCCTTCTCCTCATACCCGCGGGCGCGGACCCGGCCGGAGAGGTTCAATACCGTTCGGAAGATCGCTACGAGCCCACTGCACCGGATTGGCCGGCAAGGGGCCGCCCCGAGCGGACGATGCTGTTCTGCACGGCCGAACACGAGCTCGATGAGCTGATCGTCAACCGGTACTGCACCGATTACTTTCTGTACGATGAGCTCCTAGTGGAGGTGCGGTTCCAACACCGGCACTTGGCGAACTGGCGAGCTTACCGGTGCCGGGCTGTGGCCCTGATCCGAAGTTGGTCCACGCGGCCACGGGCCGACACGACGCCGTGCGGCGCAGCGGGGGCGATTTGATCGCGGATGCCCGCGCCTTTATCCTGGCCAACACCACCCTGCAGGCCCCGCCGCATGCGCCGGAACTGCGGCTGCACCTGGCCGACGAGGTCACACCGATCTGGCGGATGACGGAAGAGGCGCTGGGCGAAATCGGGCTGCCGCCGCCGTTCTGGGCTTTCGCCTGGGCGGGAGGTCAGGGTCTGGCGCGTTGGGTGTTGGACCATCCGGAGTGGGTGCGCGGGCGCCGCGTCGTGGACTTCGCCGCCGGCGGCGGCATCGTTGCGATCGCAGCCATGCGCGCCGGCGCGGCGGAGGCGGTCGCTGCCGATCTGGACACCTTCTGCGAGGCTGCGATCGCGCTGAATGCGGAGGCCAACGGGGTGGCCGTGCGCTTCACGGCCGAGAACCTGCTGGACAGTCCGCCGCCCCAGGCGGACGTCATCTTGGTTGGAGACATCTTCTACGAGAGGCCTCTCGCCCAGCGGGTGCATGGGTGGCTGCGCCAAGGCCATGCCGCCGGCGCCACCGTGCTGATCGGTGATCCCGGGCGCACCTATTTCGATCCAACCGGCCTCACTCAGCTGGCCAACTACCGCGTCCGCACCACGCGCGAACTGGAGGATGCGGCCGTCAAACAGACGGGCGTTTGGACGATCGCCTAAACCTCTAGCGGATGCCGAGCAGGCGGGGGCCGTCGCGCAGCAAGGTGAGGTGGTCGAGGATTTGGCCGCGCGAAACGGTCGCTATGTGGCGCAGGTGCATGTTGCGCCCGCCCCGGAGGTAGTCCTCCTGGATGCGGAGCAGTTGCTGGTGCCCTTCGATCTGGCCTATGCCGTAGAGCCGGTCGAAAGCGGGGCCGCTGGCGCGGACCAATCGAGCCTCCAGGACGGCGTTGCGCGGGTCGGGCGGCGGCGGGGCGCCCACGCCGGAGATCTCGCCCAGCACCTGGGACAGACCCGTCTGTTCACGCAGCTCCATCTCCGCAAAGGCGCGGACCAGGGGCGAGGCGGCCCGGCTGCGGGCAAGTTGGCTGGCGCGGAGCGCCACGCCGCCCACGCGCAGGGTGTCCATGACATAGCGCTGGTCGCCCACGGTGATGCCCATCGTGGTGTGGGACATGCCCGGTCCCATGGGGCCGCGAGGCTGGGCCACGGCGGCCGTCCCGGCGAAGGCGGTCAGAACCGCCATGGCGCCGGCTTCGCGCCGGCTGAGCGACTTGGTCATGCTGCGCTGTCCTGTTAACCATTGAATACAGCAGCGGAACACACGGAAAGGCCTAAGGTTTCCAGCCTACCCGGGACTAGGGGCGGCGGGCGGTGAAGGCCAGGCCGTCCCATGTTCTTAGGGCGTGCTGGCCCAGATGCTCGGGTGCAAGTCCCGCCTTTCGCGCAGCGCGCTCGAACGCTTCGGTCTGCTTGGTCGCCTGTTCGACATAGCTCCAGTTGAAGATCACTAGGTCACCTCCCGCCGCCAGCACCCGTGCGCTTTCCTCCAGGTGCGCCTCGGCCAGACCGGCCCCGACCAGATAAGGAAAGCTGTCCACCGCCAGAACCAGATCGACGCTGGCGTCATCGATCATGGACAGGTCTCGGCCGGGCGTCTGCAACACCACCACATTGTCCAGCCCGACCGTGCGGGCGCGCGCCTCCGCGCACATCACCCCCGAGACGTCCAGCCCGACCATGGCCTCGACCTCCGGCGACAGTGCGCGGAGGAAGCGGCCGATGCCGCAGCCGATCTCCAGCACCAGCCGATCGGGGCCGAGCAGCCGCTGGGCGCGCAGCCAGGCGACCACCTCGTCCGTCGCGGTCTGCAGCCGGCCCTCGTCGCCCAGCGAGTAGAGGGCGACGCTGGCGGCCGGCGAACGGCGGGCCAGTTCGTCGAAGACGGCCGCCCAGGCCTCGGGCGAGCTGTCGGACGCGTGGTCCGCCTCCGCCGCCGTGCGCTTCACCAGGGAGAAGGCGGTTTCGGTCAGCAGAGGCAGGATCTCGGGAGACGCCTCCGCCCGCGCCGCCTCCAGCGTGGGCGCGCGCAGCATGAGCTGCATGGCGGTGAGACCGTCGTCCGTGGGCGCCATGGGAGCACTCCGCTCAACCCTGCGGGAAGCGGGGTTCCGGGGTTCTGCTTCGATCCGCCCCGCTGGAGAAGTCCGGGGTTCCGCTTCCAGGGCGTCCGCCGCGTAGACGTCAGAACTGCCCTGACCCCGGCTGGGCCATCGCACGGCGCCGCCCGTCCAGGCCCGTGTCAGGCGGAACGCGCGGGGCGGCGACCTGGAGCTTGTTCTTCAGCCCGGAGGTCACATCGCCCTGCCCCGTCATCAGGGCCTTGAAGCCGTCCTTGGCCACCTCAGCCGTGCCGGCCTTCTCCGAGGAGCCCACCTTGGCGGTGTCAGGCCGCGGCCGCTTCTGCGGCCGGCACCAGGGCGGACATGATCATGCGGTTGATTTCAATCAGGGGCTCGAATGTCTCCTCCCCGCGCATAACGGCGCTGGTGTGCCGGCCGACCCATAGGCTGAGCGAGATGATGGACGCTCTGACGGAGGCGGGCAGCCCGTTGTCGGGAGAAGAGCAGTCGTTGGCGAGGGTCGTCCACAAGCGGCGGTTCCAGTCCAGCGCGTCCATCCGGGCCGAAATCTGCAAAGGGTCCAGCTGCGAGGCGTCCAGAAGGGCGCGGGTGACCTGGCCGAAGAGGCGGTATTCCATCTCGCGCGGGCTTTCGCCGCGCTGCGTCGCTTGTTTATAGGCGTTAAGCGACATCGGCCATCCTCGCATCCTCGTAGTCGATCAGCTTGCGGCAGCCCATCAAGCCCTTGTAGAACTCGCGCGCCAGCACGTGCCTGGAGATGTTTACGCATTCGGTCAGCACGTCGGGATTGCTGATCACGCCCATGAACTCTGTCATGCGACGCACGAATTCGTCGTAATACTTCCCGGCGTTCCCTTCATCGAGGTACATCATCATAACGGGAAAATAGACGCGGCGTCCGGGCGTGGTGACGTCTTCGATCTGCATGATGTCCTTTTCACGCAGGACCGAGGCCTTGTTCTGGAGCACGAGGGTGCCGCGGCGGTCGCCGTTCTGGACCACGGCGCCGTTCAGGACGAACTTCTCGCCGGGCTTGAGCGAGAGCTTCAACGGCATGGACAGGCTCCAGGCATGCGCGGGACGCTAGGGCCTGGGCGTTAACGCCCTCTTGTGACCGGAAGCAAATACAGCCTTGCGAGGGCTAGGCGCGCGCATTTTCGCCGGCCCCGCCGCTCGGCTCGGAACGGCCCCGAGGCCCGCCACGTTAACCGGCCGACGTGGAGAGTTCCTATGGCCGATGCCGATCTTCCTGAATTCGACGAACAGGATCAGTCCGAGGTCTTCGACGAGGACAACACCACCGCGCTGGACGGCGCAGGCAGCGGTTCGGACATGCTGACCTTTGAAGAGCTGCCGGACGTCTACGACGTGACCACCGCGCTCGGCGACCGCGACGTGGACGACGTTCACGCCGCTCAGGACGCGGACGAACTGGACGACGAGGAGCTGGACGATATCGGCGACGACCTCGAATACGATGATGAAGCCGAAGACGACACCCTGGACGACGAGCTCGAGGATGTCGCGGAGGACGCCGAGATCACCGACGACGTGGACGACCTGGACGAGGTCGACGGCGTGGACGATCTTGAAGACGACGAGGTCGATCAGGAGCTCGGCGGCGACCTGAACGAAGTGGGCGAAGACGACGAGGTCGCCGACTATGAATCCGAAGACGAACTCAGTGACGAGGACGTTCAAGAGCTGGGCTACCAGGAAGAGGACCCCGCTGGCGGCGGCGACGACGAGGAGGAGGAAGAGGTGGACGAAGCAGAAGACGACCGTGCGCACGGTTCGGGCCTCGTCCCCAGGGGCCCTGGCCAGGCTGCACAGGGTCACAGCGGCGAGGCGGCCGATCTGGCCGCCGAACGCGTGCACAAGAACGACCTGGATGAACTCGATGCAAAGGATCGGCAGGACGTCCTCTTGGACGAGGGGGTGGAGGAGACCTTCCCCGCCAGCGATCCCGTGTCGGTGAAGCGGATCACCTAGGCGCGCGTGGCTCTGCGTTTCACCGGCACCGCCGACTATGTCGCGACCGAGGATCTCAAGGTCGCGGTCAATGCGGCGGTTGCGCTGGAGCGCCCGCTGCTGGTCAAGGGCGAGCCCGGCACGGGCAAGACCGTGCTGGCCTATGAGATCGCGCGCGCGCTGGATGCCCCCCTGATCACCTGGCACGTCAAGTCGACCACCAAGGCCCACCAGGGCCTGTACGAATACGACGCGGTGAGCCGGCTGCGCGACAGCCAGTTGGGCGACCCGCGGGTGGGTGACGTCCGCAACTACATCCGCCGGGGCAAGGTGTGGGAAGCGTTCGACCTCGAACGCCGGGCGGTCCTGCTGATCGACGAGATCGACAAGGCCGACATCGAATTCCCCAACGACCTGCTGCAGGAACTCGATCGTATGGAGTTCTTCGTCTATGAGACGGGAGAGACGATCAGCGCGCGGCAGCGGCCGATCGTGGTGATCACCTCCAACAATGAAAAGGAGCTGCCCGACGCCTTTCTGCGGCGGTGCTTCTTCCACTACATCCGCTTTCCGGACGAGGACACGATGCGGGCCATCGTGGATGTCCACTACCCTGGGATCAAGCAGAAGCTGGTCTCGGAGGCTTTGCGTATCTTCTACGAGCTTCGGTCCGCGCCGGGGTTGAAGAAGAAACCCTCCACCAGCGAGCTGCTGGACTGGCTCAAACTGCTGATGGTCGAGGACGTCGATGAGCGCGTGCTGCGCGAGCGCGACCCCGGCAAGCTGATCCCGCCGTTGCACGGGGCGTTGCTCAAAAATGAGCAGGACGTGCACCTGTTCGAGCGCCTGGCCTTCATGGCGCGCCGGGAGACGCGACCCGGCTAGGGCCGCGGCGTGCCGTCCGGCCAGGTAAGGGGGGCAGGCTTGGCCCTGGCGTCAAGGTCCTGTTCGGCGTCCCCGTCCCCGCAGGCGCGGCAACGGTCCAAGGACACGACGGAGTCCGCGCCGTTGTTGACGTCGCGCAGCCAGGCCTTGCCGTCGTCGATCCAGATCACGCGGTAGAGCGGCAGGGCGTTGGTCCCGTGGTGGCAGAGGTCGCCCGGCTGCAACCCTCCTCCGGCTTGCCCGTCACTCGTCCGATCAGCGGAGGTCATTAAGCTCCAACGCTCCGCCGCCGCTCGGGTTCGACGCCCGCCTTACCGCGAATTCACTCGACCCGAGACCCCGCCCAGCGCACCTTGGCCTTGAGGGACGGGAGGGGTTCATGGGCGCACTCTGGGCGATGACGGGGGCGGCCGCGGTCGTGCTGACGACCGGTTGCTCCGACAGGGGGCAGGTCGGCGCCGCCGCGATGGGCGAGGCCGGCGCTCCGGCGCGCGTGGCCGCCCGGCTGGACTGCCCCGAGCGGGAGGGCGACCTGCGCCTGGCCTCGAGGGCCGCCGATGGTCTGGCTTGCGCCTATCGCGGAGAGGATGGCACCGAAGTGGAGCTGCGCCTGGCGGCGGCGAGCGAACTGCCGTCGGTGGAAGGGGAGCTGAAGGCGCTGATTCCGGCGGCAAGTGCGCCGCCCGAGCCGCCTTTTCCGCCCAGAGCGGAGGACCGCGACCGCACCCAGGTCCGCCTGCCCGGCGTCGACATCAACGCCCAGGGCGACCGCGCCTCGGTCAGCATGCCGGGGATCCGCGTCGATGCGGACGGCGAGAACGCCGACGTGCAGATCGGCGGCGAGGATGGCGAGAGCGTCGACATCCGGGCCCACGACCGCGGGGCGGTGATCCACATCGCCGAAGAGGCGGACGGAGGCGCTCTCCGCTCGACCTTCCTCGTCAGGAGCGAGGAGCCGGGGCCCGCGGGCTGGCGTCTGGCCGGCTATCAGGCACGCGGTTCCGAGACGGGCCGCGTGGTCCTGGGCGTCGTTCGTGCGCGTCGGGAGCGCCAGCGCGGCCTGATGGACGACCTTGAGGATCTGATCGAGCGCAACGCCCGGCGCTGAAGCGCATACTGAAGCTCGACGGACTTGGGCCAGGCCGTTCATGCGGGCTCCGAGACGAGTCCCTCCATCCACAGCCCAGGTCCCGCAGGCCGCCAAGCTCATCCCGTCGCCCCCCTTGGGTCGACGGAGAGCTTCGGACTCCCGCCGGCCCGGGCGCAATCATCATGGGTCCGGCTTGTCCTGAGGCAGGTCGGCCATGACGACTCGGTCGCTTGGACTTCCGGGGGCGCAGCGACCGGACGTACGGGGAGGCCCGACTCGCGTCAGATGACGCGCCCGGTCACACGCCCTCCAGGGTCCCGAGCGCGCGCGCGGCGCCCACAAGGGCGGCATGCGGATGCAGCACCACCTCCGTGGGGATTGCCGCCAGGTAGGTGGCGAACCGACCCTTGTCCTCGAAACGGGCGCGGAAGGCGCCGGCGGAGGGGGTGGCCAGAAGCTTCTGCGAGACGCCGCCCGCGATCTGCACCCCACCCCGCGCCCCATAGGCTAGGGCGAAATCGCCCGCCACGGAGCCCAGGATGGCGCAGAACCGTTCGATGCAGGCCAGGGCATGAGGGTCGCGTTCCGCCGCCGCCGCCGTGATCGCGTCGGGCGTCAGGAAGGCTGCGGGACGGCCTTCGATGTGGGCGATCGCCTGGTGCAGATTGAGCAGGCCGGGGCCGGACAGGACGCGTTCGATCGAAACCCGCCCGTAGCGGAGCGCCAGGAAGCGCTGGACCTCGATCTCCATGCGATCCTGGGGCGCGAAAGCGGCGTGGCCGCCCTCCCCGACCAGCGCCGCCTCACGATGGCCGTCGCGCACCAGGGCGGAGACGCCGAAGCCCGTACCAGCTCCCATGACGGCGATGGTGCCCGCCACCCGCGACTCGGGCGCAGGACCGACCAACTGAAGGTCCGAACGGCTGAGCGCCGGCGCCGCGTAGGCGAGCGCGGCGTAGTCGTTGATCAGCCGCGCCGGTCCCCCGCCGGTCCAGCTGGACAGTTGAGCCTCCGTGATCGACCAGGGGTGGTTGGTCATGGCGACAGCCCCGTCCAGCACCGGGCCGGCTACAGCAATGGCGGCGCCGACCACGACCGCGCCCGGCGCCTTGTGCTTGAGGTAGAAGGACAGGGCCGCTTCAAAGCTGGGATGCTCGGCGCACTTCAGCGTCAGCGGAGCTTCAAACATCGGGCGCGCCTGGCCCGGACGCACCAGGGCCAGCCGGCAGTTGGTCCCGCCGATGTCGCCCACGAGCCGATAGGAGCCGCTGGCCAGATCAAGCATCATCGAACCTGGCGGTTCCGCCGTGTCCGGCGCGAAAGGCAGGCTCGGCGGGGCCGCGGCCAGCCTCCCTCGTACAGCCAATGGTCATGCAGAAGGCCAGAGCCTTGCGGCGTCTTCTCTCTCCGGAGCATGAACCCGCCGCGGTGGCCGCATCCGCGCGTCTCGGCGCCGCCGCTCCCACCGCCATTTCAGCGTTCAATCCTGTTCACGATCCACAACGCCGCGCCCGCCGCGATCCGTCAAGCTGCCCTGTCGGACCACGTCAGCAGGCGCCCGCGCGAGCGGCGCTAGAGCGGGGCCACCTCGGTCACCTTGTAGGTGAGCAGCCGGCCGTCTTCGTCGGTGACGCTCACATATTCGCCCACGGCGAACCGGTGCTGACCCAGGCGATGGATCGGCTCGTCATCGGCGGCGTCCTCGTCGTCATAGTCGAAGAACCAGGTCTGGCCGCGGCGGGCGAGACGACCTTCCTCCACATCGTCGTCGGGGGCGAAGCGGCGAACGGTGCACCGATTGCGCGCGGCCTGCCAGGCGGACTCGTCGAACATGCCGTCCGGCGTCAGCGGAGCGGTAAGCGTGTAGCCGCGATGGTCGTCGCCGTCGGCGAACTCCGTTCCGGGATTGCGCGCCATGCGCATGATGATGCGGGACAGACCCATGCGAACTTCTCCGTCGGTGATGCGCGCCCAAAGACGGCCCTGGACGCCGGCGCCGTTGAACTCGCGACCGACCTCGCACATTGAGGCGGCCACGGCTTCCAGCTTGAGAGGGAAACGGCCGAGTGCGCAAAGGGCTGCGTGGAACCTCCGACAAGGGCGAGCCCCCGCGCGCCTGGCAGCGGATGTTGTCGGGACGGAGACTGGATCTGCTGGATCCCTCCCCGCTCGACGTGGAGATCGAGGACATAGCGCACGGGCTCGCCAGGGTGGCGCGGTGGAACGGCCAGACGCTCGGGGAGCACGCCTTTTCCGTGGCCCAGCACAGCCTGGTGGTGGAGGAGATCGCCGCTCACCTCCGTCCGGGCTTGGAACCGCGCTGGCGGCTGGCGGCGCTGCTGCACGACGCGCCCGAGTATGTGATCGGCGATATGATCTCGCCCTTCAAGGCGGCCTTGGGGTTCGACTACAAGCGTTTCGAGGCGAGGCTGGAGACGGCGATCCACCTTCGCTTCGGCCTGCCCGCCCAGACGCCGGCGGAGATCAGGGACCTTATCAAAACGGCCGACCGGGCCTGCGCCGGCCTGGAGGCGGTTCAGTTGGCGGGCTTCGCGCCGGCCGAGGCCCTGAGGCTGTTCGGGCCGGCTCCGTCCGGCTGGGGCGCCGGTCTGACTCCCTTGAGCCCCTCCGCCGCCCAGAGGCGTTACCTGACCCGGTTCCATCTCCTGCTGGAAAGCCTAGGTCTCGAGCCCGGCGTGGACGCCTTGAACACCGAATGAGCCCGCCTGCCCGCCCGCGCGACGTCGTGATCGGCTTGTCGGCTGTGGTGGCGGCCCTGCGCGGCGGCGAGGCCTCCGTGTTGACCGTGCGGACGCGGGACGGCCTGGGGCTGCCGTTCGGACGGTTCGATCCCGACGGGCATCGGACCTTCGAACTGGCCCTGCGCGCCTTTGTGACGACCCAGACCGGGTTCAGCCTGGGCTATGTGGAGCAGCTCTACACCTTCGGGGACAAGGGCCGGGACGCGCCCGTGGCCGACCTGCACGGGCTGGACGCGGAGGCGGCGCGCATCGTCTCGGTCGGCTATCTGGCCCTGGCGCCGGCCGCGACCGAGGCCGCGACCGGCACGGCCTGGTCGCCCTGGTCGCGGTTCTTCCCTTGGGAGGACTGGCGGGGCGGCCGACCAGCGATCCTGGACACGGTGGTGGCGCCCGCCTTGCGCAGTTGGGCCGGGCAGGACGAGGGACGCTCCTCGCGCGCCCGGCTGTCTTTCGCCCTGAACGGCGTGGGCTGGAACGAGGAGCGGGTGCTGGAGCGCTATGAGCTGCTTTACGAGGCCGGTTTGGTCCACGAGGCGGTTCGGGATCGAGGCGGCTCCGCACCGTCTCCCGACGGCTTGGGCGACCCCATGATCTCCGACCACCGCCGGATCCTGGCCACCGCGCTGGGGCGGCTGCGCAGCAAGGTTCGCTACCGGCCGGTGATCTTCGAATTGATGCCGCCGGAGTTCACCCTTCTGGGGCTGCAGCGGGCGGCGGAGGCGATCGCGGGCGTGCGCCTGCACAAGCCTAATTTCCGGAGAACGGTTGAACGCAGCGGGCTGGTGGAGGGCCTGGGCCGGGTAGACGCGGCCGCCGGGGGGCGCCCCGCCGAACTGTTTCGTTTCAGACGCGAGGTGCTGGGAGCCCAGCCCGTGAGCGGCTTGTCGCTTCCAACGAGCCCGCGAGAGGGTTGAGGACGCATGAGAACGGCGCGCCCCGAAAGGCGCGCCGTTCAGCAGGTCTGGCCTTTGCCGGATTAGAACTTGCGGACGTAGGAGATGCTGAAGCTGTCGAACTCGGCGCCCTCGTCCTCGTCCGTGTCCAGGTTGAAGCGGGTGTACTCGCCGCGCACGCCGTTCAGCCCGTCGAAGAAGTACTGGCCGCCGCCGCCGAAGGCGAAGAAGTTGGCCTCGCCCTCCATCTGCTCGCTTTGGGAGAAGCCGCCGGCGCGGGCCGTGACCTCGAATTCCGAGGAAAGCCGACCGACGCCGACGCGGCCGAACAGGTCCGCGTTGGGGCTGACGGGCAGGAAGCCCACCCCATAGACGGCGGCTTCGCCGTTGATCTTGTAGTTGATGTCGGCCGTCACAGGCACGCGTTGGAAGGTGGTGGTGATGCTCTCTTCACTTTCGGTCACCCCGAAAGCCACTTCGCCCTCCACACCGACGTACGGGCCGAAACGGGCGCCCAGGCGACCGGTGATGGCGCCGGCGTCAAGGTCGATATCTTGGCCGAAGGTGCCGTCATCCTCCAGGGTCGTGGAGGCCTGGGTGTAACCGATGGCGCCATAGTACTGGACCGGTGCGGTTTGGGCCATGGCGGAGCCGCCGGACAGCAGAGCAACGGCGGCGGCCGCGCCAAACAGGAGCTTCATGTTCAGTCCTTCTCTCGCCCGCGCCAGGTGACCGCGGCTTTCATTGCGGCCCGGCTAGGAGCCCTGCTTGCGGCCGATATGGAGCGCGTTCCTGACGCCACACGATCGCCTCGCAACGATGCTTTTGTGCAACAGTGGTTTCGATCGGGTTAAGGACGAGCGCAGCGTGCAGGATCGGTGAACCAGCGAGGGCGCGCTCCACGGACAAGTCCGCCCTCCTCAGCCGAGCGGATCAGAACCGACGGACGTAGGAGATCCCGAGAGCGTCGGCGTCGGCGCCCCTCTCCTCACCGGTGTAGCGGGTGTAGTCGGCGCGGATGCCGTTCACGCCGCCGAAGAAGTGCTGAACCCCGACCCCCAGGCCGAAGAGGGTCTGGGAGCCCCCGCCGCTGGCGTCGCCGGTCGAAGGGGTGACTTCGGACTCGATCTCGATCAGACCCACGCCCACCCGCGCGAACAGCTCGGTGCGGGTTGTCACCGGGAGATAGCCCACCGCAAAGGCCGCAGCTTCATAGTTGAGCTTGCTGGTGATGGTGGTCGCGCCCAAGGATGCTTCCTTGTCCTGCACCCCGACCGCGAGCTCGGCTTCCAGGCCGAAGTTGGTGTTGAGCTTGGAGCCGAAACGGCCGGTCACCGTGCCGAGATCGAAATCCGCGTTGCTGACGTCCTGACCGCGGACCTGGTCGAGCGCGAAACTGGTGTAGCCGACGTTCAGGTAAGTTTCCTGGCCGAAGCCTTGAGCAAAGGTCGGCGAGGCGGCAAGCAGGCCGGCGGCGGCGGCGGCGGCGAAAAGGACTTTCATCTCATTTCCTTGAGTGATTTGCGCCGAGCCGACGCGATCCGAGGCAGCCCAACTAGGCGGGGAGCCCAGGCCGAAAAAGGGGCAGCCACCTGCGCCGGGATCAAGCTTCCTCGGCGGTGCTGTTATGCAACACCGACCCTTCCCGGTCTCCGCCGTTAGCCTGCGCGGCGCAGGTCCCGTAAGCTACGGAACTGATCGAGAGGACGTCCGCTTGCGCCAAGCCGTCATCGCAGCCACCGGCCTGCACACCCCGGCCGAGAGCGTGTCCAACGCCGAGCTGGTGGCGGCCTTCAACGCCTTTGCGGAACGGTTCAACGCCCAGAACGCCGGGGCCATCGCGTCGGGCGAGATCGCCGCCCTGGAGCCGTCTTCCGAGGGGTTCATCGAGAAGGCTTCGGGGATCAAGTCGCGCTACGTCGTAAACAAGGCGGGCGTGCTGGATCCGGCGCGCATGGCGCCCGACCTGCCAGAGCGTCCGAACGAGGAGTTGTCCATCCTGGCCGAGATGGCCGTCCTGGCGGCGCGCGACGCGATTGCGGCCTGGGGCAAGCCCGCCTCCCTGCTCGGGGCGGTTCTTTGCGCGGCCAGCAACATGCAGCGCCCCTACCCCGCCATGGCGGTCGAGGTGCAAGGAGCGCTCGGCGTCGAGGGCTTCGGCTTCGACCTGAACGTGGCCTGCTCATCGGCCACCTTCGGCATCAAGACGGCGGTGGACTACATCGCCACGGGGTCGGTCGACGCCGTGCTGGTGGTCAATCCGGAGATCACCTCGGCGCACCTGAACTTCCGCGACCGCGACAGCCATTTCATCTTCGGCGACGTCGCCACGGCGGTGATCGTGGAGCGAGCCGACCAGGCCACGGCCGGCTGGGAGGTGCTGGGGACACGGCTCAAGACCGTGTTCAGCAACAACATCCGCAACAACTTCGGCTTCCTGAACAGCACCCACCCCCCGCGCGAGCGGCTTGCGCACCAGGACGATCGCCTGTTCGTCCAGCAGGGTCGAAAGGTGTTCAAGGAGGTGGTCCCCATGGTCAGCGCCATGATCCTGGAGCACGCAGGGGACCTGGGCGTCGATCCGCGCCGGCTCAAGCGGCTGTGGCTGCACCAGGCCAACATCAACATGAACGATTTGATCGCCCGCCGCGTCCTGGGACGGGAGCCCACGCCGGAGGAGAACGTGATCATTCTGGACGAGTATGCGAACACCTCCTCAGCCGGTTCGATCATCGCCTTTCACAAGCACAACGCAGGCTTCGCGCCCGGCGAGACCGGTCTCCTATGCTCGTTCGGAGCGGGCTATTCGGCGGGCACGGTGTTCGTGCGCAAGCGTTGAGCCCTGCCCAGACATCGCCCGGCCCCAAGGACCCCGCTAAGCACGAAAGCCCGTCCCGAAGCTCACGGACGAGGCCCGCCCCTGCCGGCGTTTCCGGTCTGCGCCGTCAAGGCGGCGTTAAGGAAAGCGGGCGACAACGCCCCTCGTGACCCTCGGCCGCCACATCGATTTGCTCGCGCGCGTCCTGGCCGCCAACGCCCTGCTGGTGGGCGCACGCGCCTGGTACGGAGTGCAGGCCGGGCTACGCTGAGGCCTTCACGTCCACCACGGCCAGCGTCACTCGCGAGATGCAGACCAGCTTGTCGGCTTCATTGGTGATCCGCACCGTCCAGACTTGGGATGTGCGGCCCAGCGACTCGGGGCTGGCCCGGCCGTAGACCCAGCCCTCGACCGCCGGGCGGACGTGGTTGGCGTTGATCTCCATTCCCATGCAGGTCTTGCCGTCGGGCACGCAGCAGTCGCCGCCCCAGGCCGCCATGGTCTCGGCGAACGCGACCGAGGCGCCGCCGTGCAGGAAGCCGTAGGCCTGGCGGGTGCGCTCGTCCACGGGCATACGGCCGCGCACCCAGTCGTCGCCGGCCTCGAGGAACTCCATGCCGAGCGCGCCGATCAAGGTGCCCTCGCGGCCAAGGGCGAACCGCTCTGCGGGGGAGACGCCCTCCCGCCAGATTGCGGGCATCAGCGGCCCTCGCGGGCGTCGGCGTTCAGCGCGGCTTGCGCCGCCGCCAGGCGCGCGATGGGCACGCGGTAGGGAGAGCAGCTGACGTAGTCCAGGCCCACCCGCTCGCAGAAGGCGATGGAGGCTGGGTCGCCGCCGTGCTCGCCGCAGATGCCGAGCTTGAGGTCGGGGCGGGTCGCGCGGCCGCGTTCGGTGGCGATGCGGATCAGGTCGCCCACGCCCTCCTGGTCCAGCGAGACGAACGGGTCGCGTTCGAAGATCCCTTTCTCGAGATAGTAGGGCAGGAAGGCGCCCGAGTCGTCCCGGCTGATGCCGAAGGTGGTCTGGGTCAGGTCGTTGGTGCCGAAGGAGAAGAACTCGGCGGACTGGGCGAGCTCGTCCGCACGGAGCGCGGCGCGGGGGAGTTCGATCATGGTGCCGACCAGGTAAGGCGCCTCGACGCCCTGTTCGTCGATGACGATTTTGGCTGTGCGGTCCGTGAGTTCGCGCAGGAAGGTCATCTCCTCCTTCTTGGCCACCAAGGGGTGCATGATCTCGACGATGGCGGGACGGCCGGCCTTGGCCAGCTCGCAAGCGGCTTCCATGATGGCGCGGACCTGCATCTCGTAGATTTCGGGAAAGGCCACGCCCAGGCGGCAGCCGCGCCAGCCCAGCATGGGGTTGGTCTCGTGCAGCTCGCGCGCCCGGCGGGTCAGCTTGGCGGCGTCGAGCCCGGAGGCGTCGGCCACGGCCTGAAGCTCCGCCTCCGTGTGCGGCAGGAACTCGTGCAGCGGCGGGTCGAGCAGACGCACGGTGACCGGCAGGCCCTCCATGATGCGGAACAGCTCGAGGAAGTCGCCTTTCTGGAATGGCGCGATCTTGGCCAGGGCCGCACGCCGACCGGCTTCGTCGTCGGCCAGGATCATCTCGCGAACCGCGGCGATGCGAGCCTCGTCGAAGAACATATGCTCCGTGCGGCAGAGCCCGATACCCTCAGCCCCGAACCGCCGCGCGGTTGAGGCGTCCAGCGGCGTCTCGGCGTTGGCGCGCACCCGCAGGCGGCGCACCTTGTCCGCCCATTGCATCAGCTGGGCGAAGTCGCCGCCCAGTTCGGGTTCCAGCGTGGCCACGGCGCCCAGCAGGACCTCGCCCCTGGAGCCGTCGATGGTGACCACCTCGCCGGCGTGGACGGTGCGGCCGCGGGCGGTGAAGGTCCGGCTCTTGCCGTCGATGTTCAACTCGCCCGCGCCGCTCACGCAGGGACGTCCCATGCCCCGGGCGACCACGGCGGCGTGGCTGGTCATGCCGCCCCGGGCGGTGATGATGCCGCGCGCGGCATGCATGCCATGGATGTCCTCCGGGCTGGTCTCCTGACGCACCAGGATGACGGCCTCCCCCAGGCCGCCCAGGCGCTCGGCCTCGTCGGCGTCGAACACCACCTTGCCGCTGGCGGCGCCCGGCGAGGCGGGCAGGCCGGCCGCGATCACGATCCGCTCCGCGTCCGGGTCCAGGGTGGGGTGCAGCAGCTGGTCGAGCGAGGCGGGGTCGACGCGCCCCACCGCCTCCTGCTCGGTGATCAGGCCTTCCGAGGCCATCTCCACCGCGGTGCGGAGCGCGGCCTTGGCGGTGCGCTTGCCCGAGCGCGTCTGCAGCATGAAGAGCCGGCCGTTTTCCACCGTGAACTCAACGTCCTGCATGTCGCGATAGTGGCGCTCCAGCCGTTCCACCACCGCCTTGAATTCGGCGAACACCTCCGGCAGCGCTTCCTCCATCGAGGGCGCGGTCTCGCCCATCTCCTCGCGGGTCTGGCGGGTGAGCGCCTGGGGCGTGCGGATGCCGGCCACGACGTCCTCGCCCTGAGCGTTGATCAGGAACTCGCCATACAGCCGCGCCTCGCCGGTGGAGGGATTGCGCGTAAAGGCGACGCCCGTGGCCGAGGTGGCGCCCATATTGCCGAACACCATCGACTGGACGTTCACCGCCGTGCCCCAGCTCTCGGGGATGTCGTGCATGCGGCGGTAGAACTTGGCCCGGTCGTTCATCCAGCTGGCGAAGACGGCGCCCACTGCGCCCCACAGTTGTTCCTGAGCGTCCTGGGGGAAGTCGCGGCCGAGCTCCCGACGGACCACGGCCTTGTAGTCGGCCACCACGCGCTCCCAGTCGGCGGCGGTCAGGTCCGTGTCGACCTGGGCGTCCAGTTCGGCCTTGGCCTCGTCCAGCACCTCCTCGAACAAGTGGTGGTCGAGGTCGAGCACGACGTTCGAGTACATCTGGATGAAGCGGCGGTAACTGTCGAAAGCGAAACGACGATCGCCGGACAGCTCGGCCAGGCCCTCGACCGTCTCGTCGTTGAGACCGAGGTTCAGCACGGTGTCCATCATCCCGGGCATGGACGCGCGCGCGCCGGAGCGGACGGAGACCAGGAGCGGGTTGGCGGGGTCGCCGAAGCGCTTGCCGGTGGCCTGCTCCACGCGGGCCAGCCCTTCGCGGACCTGATCCTCCAGCCCGGCGGGCCAGCTGCGGCCGTTGGCGTAATAGTGCGTGCAGGCCTCGGTGCTGACGGTGAAGCCGGGGGGCACGGGCAGACCCAGCGAGGACATCTCCGCCAGATTGGCGCCCTTGCCGCCCAGGAGGTTCTTCATCGAAGCGTCGCCGTCGGCGCCGCCCCCGCCGAAGCCGTACACCCAGCGCGTTTCGGTCATCGCCGTCCCTTCCACGTCCGCTGTCCCCGGCCAGGGCCCGGGCTCATCCCACCCCGCACGCCCACCCCGTCGCTTGAGCGCCTGGAACGACGGTGGGCCCCGGCCGCCGTCGGGGAGAGCGGGACGGAAGGGCTCACCCCGCCACCTGCGAGAAATCGGCCACGCGGTTCATCAGGTCGCGGACCTGACCCAGCAGGCGCAGGCGGTTGAGGCGCACGGCGGGATCGGGGTCGTTGACCAGAACACGGTCGAAAAAGGCGTCCACCGGCGCCCGGAGAGCGGCCAGGCTGGTCATGGCGGCGGCGAAATCCTCCCGCTCCAGGGCTGCATCCACCTCCGGCGCGGCGCGCTCGGCGGCGGCGTGGAGCGCCCTCTCCTCCCCGGCGGTGAAGGCTGCGGGGTCGGGGCGGCCCTGGAAGGTGTCGCCCGTCTTCTTGGCTTCGGCGCGCAGGATGTTCACCGCACGCTTGTAGCCGGCCAGCAGGTTGGCCCCGTCTTCCGTGTTGAGAAAGGCCGACAGGGCTTCGACGCGGGCCACGATGCGGACGAGGTCGTCGTCACCCAGCGCGAAGACGGCGTCCACGAGGTCGTGGCGACGGCCTTGGTCCCGCAAGACGACTTTCAGGCGGTCAGCAAAAAAGGCGAGGAGATCCGGCGCGATCTCCGTAGCGGACCCGCCCAACGCGCCTTGGGGCTGCTCCATGCGGGCCCGATCCGCAGAAAGGAGGGCCTTCCGTAACGGCGCCCTGAGCTGGCCCTCAACCACGATCCGGATCACCCCCAGCGCAGCGCGGCGGAGCGCATACGGGTCCTTCGACCCCGTCGGCTTCTCATCGACGGCGAAGAAGCCGACCAGCTGGTCGAGCTTGTCGGCCAGGGCCACCGCGACGGTCATGGGCGCGGTCGGCACGGCGTCGTTGGGGCCCTGCGGCTTGTAATGGTCACGGACGGCGTCGGCGATCTGCGGGTCCAGGCCCCACTCGCGGGCGTAGTAGCCTCCCATGACGCCCTGCAGCTCAGGAAATTCGCCCACCATGCCGCTGGCGAGATCGGCCTTGGCGAGGCGCGCCGCCTGCTGGGCGAGGTCGGGATCCGCGCCCACCAGCGGGGCCAGTTCACGCGCAAGCGCGGCGATGCGTTCCACGCGCTGGGCCACCGTCCCGAGCTTGGCGTGGAAGGTGACGCCCTTGAGCTTCTCCAGCCACGCGTCAAAGGCGCCCTTGCGATCCTCGTCCCAGAAAAAGCGAGCGTCGCCCAACCGGGCCGAGAGCACGCGGCCGTAACCGGCCGTCATGGCGGCGCCGCCATCCGAGGCCTCGATGTTGGCCACCGCCAGGAAGCGCGGGGCCAGGCCGGTCGAGCCCGGCGCGCGCACCGCGAAATACTTCTGATGCGTGCGCATGGAGGTGCGGATCACCTCCGGCGGCAGATCCAGAAACCCCGGATCCATGGCACCCAGCACGGGCGTGGGCCATTCGGACAGGCCCGACACCTCGTCCAGCAGGCCCTCGTCCTCGATCAGCTCCAGGTTTTCGGTGGAGCACAGCCCGCGGGCGCGATCCAGGATGCGGGCGCGGCGGTCGGCGGCGTCCAGCACCACGAACTCGCGTTCGAGCGCCCCGCGGTAATCGGCGAAGTCCCGGACGGTGACCGGCTGGCTCGACCCCATGAAACGATGGCCTTCCGTGACGTCCCCGCTGTCCACGCCTTCGACGCTGAACGGGACCACGCCGCCGTCGAACAGACAGACGATGCGCCGGATCGGGCGCACCCAACGCAGCTGGCTGGCGGCGGAGCGCATGGACTTCGGCCAGGGAAAGGCGCGAACCACGGCCGGCACGGCCTGGGCCACGATCTCCGGGGTGGGGCGGCCCCGGGTGGAGACCGCCGCGAAGAAGACGCCGTCGCGCTCTGAGAGCTGCTCGCGGGCCAGGCCGGTCTTGCGCAGAAAACCTTCGAGCGCCTGGGGCGGAGCGCTTGTCCGCGGACCCTTGATCTCGTCGGATTGGTCGGGCGTGGCGGACGGCAGGCCTTCGGCGACCAGCGTCAGACGACGGGGGCCCGCATAGGTCTGCAGCGACTCGGGCGAAAGCCCGGCCATGGCGAGGTGCTCGCCAACCAGCCGCGCGAGGTCGCGCCCAGCCCCGGCCTGCATGCGCGCAGGAATCTCTTCGGACAGGATCTCCAGGAGGAGCTGGGGCATGTCAGGCGCCCGGGCCTTCCACCCAGGCCTGGGCGCAGGCGCGGGTGAGGTCGCGGATGCGGCCGATGTAGCTTTGACGTTCGGCCACGGCGATGGCTCCCCGGGCGTCCATCAGGTTGAACAGATGGGACGACTTCAGCACGTGGTCGTAGGCGGGCAGGACCAGGGCTTGGCCCTGGGGTCCCCTGGCGTCCAGCAAGCGGGCCACCTCGCGCTCCATCGCCTCGAAGCGGCTCTTCAGCCCGTCCACGTCATAGATCTCGAAATTGGCGGCCGACTGTTCGCGCTCGTTTTCGAGGAACACCTCGCCATAGGTCACCCCCGCCTTGTTGAACCGGAGGTCGTAGACGTTGTCGACGCCCTGCACATACATGGCCAGGCGCTCCAGGCCGTAGGTGAGCTCGCCGGAGACGATCTCGCAGTCCAGGCCGCCGACCTGCTGGAAATAGGTGAACTGGGTCACCTCCATGCCGTCGCACCAGACCTCCCACCCCAGACCCCATGCGCCCACGGTGGGGTTCTCCCAGTCGTCCTCCACGAAACGGATGTCGTGCAGCCGGGCGTCGATGCCGATGGCGGCCAGCGAGCCCAGGTAAAGCTCCTGCAAGTCGGGCGGGTTCGGTTTCAGGATGACCTGGAACTGATAATAGTGCTGCAGCCGATTGGGATTCTCGCCATAGCGGCCGTCCGCGGGGCGGCGGCTGGGCTGAACATAGGCGGCGCGCCAGGGCTTGGGACCGAGCGCCCGGAGCACGGTGGCGGGATGCAGGGTGCCCGCGCCCACCTCGATGTCATAGGGCTGGAGGATCAGGCAGCCGCGCTCGCTCCAATAGTGCTGGAGCGTGAGAATGAGATCCTGAAAGCTGAGCGGTTCTTTGGGCGGTTCGTCGTCGGCCATGCACTCGGCGGACCGAACGGCCCTCCCCTTCTTCGCAGATGCGAAAGCCGGCGGACCTTAGGGGCCGCCGGCTCAAGCTTCAAGCAATGTGGGCGCGCTTAGCGGCCAGTGCGGCCCGGGCGGGCGCGCGTGCGACGGCCGCCTTGCGACTCCGGTCCGCCCGTGCGGGCGCGGGTCGAGGGCGAGTCCGGAATGGGGGCGTTGGAGATCACGGTGACGCCCTGAGCGTTGGTGCTCATCATCAAGCCGTTCGGCATGGTGGTGCCGCCCATGACGTTGGGGCTGCCGGCCATGGTGGAGCCCATGGCCCCGCCGGCGTTCATGTTGCCGCTGGCGTCCGCGCCCATGGAGCCGCCCGCGTTCATGTTGCCGCTGGCGCTGGAGCCCATGGCGCCCCCGGCGTTGGTGGAGCCCATGGAGCCTTGGCCGGACATGGAGCCGGAGCCCTGGCCGGACATGGAGCCGGAGCCCATGGAGCCGGAGTTCATCGAGCCGGAGCCTTGACCGGTCGTCGAGCCCGACATCGTACCGGACTGAGGCGTCGTCGTGGTGCTGCCGCCCGTCGTTCCTTGGGCGAAGGCCGTGCCAGTGAGGAGCGCGGCGGCCGCAGCGGCCGCGGTCAGCATTCGAGCGGTGTTCATCGCGAAGTCCTTTCTGATGGAGCGCCAGCCAGGAAGACGCGCCGGCGTTAACCGGTAAGCGGCTCGATCCGCGCTCGGTTGCCCGGTGCGGCGTCAGGTCACGCGTTCGTGAACTGTGTCGAGTTGACTACCCAAAAGACAGGCACGCACCCACCAGTTCGGCTGTTCCTGGACGATCCGCGAGGCCAGCGCTCTCGTCGCCTTGGGCGTGGAGCAAAGGGCGAAACAGGTGGCGCCGGACCCGGACATGCGGGCCAGAAGCGTTTCGGGTTGGTCCGAGACAAGGTCCAGAACGTCGCGAATGGCGGGTTCGAGCGCCGAGGCGGCCGCCTGCAGGTCATTGCGGCAAGCGCGCAGGACGACGGCGGCCTGCTCGGGGCCCCTGATCGCTCGGGGCAGGTCCGGCACGTCGGCCGCGACGACCGGACCGGCGTCATAGGCGCGGTAGACGGCTCCCGTGGGGGATGGCCTTCGCGGGTTCACCAGCACGGCCGGAAGCGGCGGGCACGACGGGGCGGGCCCGAGCACCTCGCCCACGCCGGTGGCCAGGACCGGACGGGCCTGGAGGCAGGCGGGACCGTCGGCGCCCAGCCCGGCGGCCACGGCCTTCAACGCTTCGGGGGTGAGCGGTTCCGGCAGGCGCGCGTTCAACAGCCGAAGCGCCGCGCCCGCGTCGCTGGATCCGCCGCCCAGGCCCGCTGCGACGGGCAAGGACTTGCGCAAGGTGAGTCGCAAGCCCGGCGGGGGGACCGCAGCGGCTTCGAACAGGAGGCGAGCCGCACGCTCCACGAGGTTCTCGCCTTCATCGATGGCCGCCGCCATCTCGCCCTCCGTCCCGAAGGTCCAGGCCGGGGCGGGGGCGAGCCGAAGTTCGTCGCCGATGTCGGCGAACACCATCCAGCTGGCCACGGGATGGTAGCCGTCGGGGCGGACGGGCCCGACGTGCAGAAAGAGGTTGATCTTGGCCGGGGCCAGCGCCCGGCCGGCCCCGTCCGCCCGCAGGCTCAAGGCTGGGCGGCTTGGGCCGAGGGACGGGCGACGTCAGGCCCTGCCGGAGAGGCCAGCTTGGCCTGGACCTCGGCGCGCAGCTTGGGCTCGGGCTCGAGGCTGAGCGCGCGGGTCCATTGGAACTGGGCCTCGGTGCGGCGGCCCGCGCGCCAATAAGCGTCGCCCAGGTGGTCGTTGATGGTCGGGTCGCCGGGCTCCAGCACGACAGCTCGTTCCAGGGCCTCCACGGCAGCAGCGAACTGGCCGAGTCGGTAGTGGGCCCACCCCAGGGAGTCCACGATGGCGCCCGATCGTGGGCGAAGGGCGGCGGCCTTTTGCACCATGGCCATGGCCTCTTGCAGCCGCTCGCCGCGGTCGATCCAGCTGTAACCCAGGCTGTTCAGGATCTCCGGTTCATTGGGAGCCAGCCGCAGCGCCTCCTGGAGGTCCCGTTCGGCTTCGGGCCAGCGGCCGGCGCGCTGGCGGGCGGAGCCTCGCAACCACCACAGGCGCCAGTCGCCCCGACCCCGCTCGCTGGCGAGTGCGCGGTCGAAGACGTCGGCGGCCTCCCCTTCTCGGCCGTTCTCGGCCAGAAGGGCGGAATAGGCGGTCAGGACCGAGCCGTCCTCCGGAGCCGCGGCGGCGGCTTCGCGGATGAGGTTCAGGGCCTCGGCCTTACGGCCGTTGTCGTTGAGCAGGAGGGCCAGCCGCGAGCGGGCGCCGGGGTAGAGGTCCGAAGCGGGCTTGAGGGCCAGGTAGGCGCGGCGGGCGCCATCCACGTCGCCCGACGCGGCCGCGAGGTCGCCCACCAGCACGCGGGCTTGGTCGAACTGCGGATCGAGGTGCAGCGCCATCCGGGCGTAGGCCAGGGCGGTCTCGAACTGACGTCCGCCGGCGAAGGCCTGGGCGGGAATCAGCATGGCTTCGGCCGCGCCCGACTTCAGGGTTGGGGTGGCGGGCGCGGGTCGCCCCGCCTGGGCTCGCGCGAGCGCGCCCAGCAACGCGCGCTCGCCCGGATTACGGTCCAGCGCTCGCTGGTAAAGGGCCACGGCTTCGGGACGGCGGCGACGCCGCTCGAGATAGGCGCCTGCCCTGATCACCTGATGGGGGCTCGCCTCGACGGGGTTCAAGGCCGACGCAAGGGCGTCGGCTTCCCCGAAGCGGCCGGCGCGCTCCAGCAGGATCAGGCGACCGCCCTGGTTGAGCGTCTCGGCGAGTTGACCCACGGAGGCCCTCGCCGGGGCGGCGCTCTGGCCGGGCGAGACGCTCAGCGGCGCAGCGGGGACGGGCGGGGGCGCCAGGGCCGCGGCCAAATCGCCCGAGGCGGCGGCGGCCCAGGGTTTGAGGATCTCCGCGGCGAGTCCATGGGGCGGTTCGCTCCCGCCGCTTGAGAGCAGGGCGTAGGCTTCGCGCGCACGGTCGTCGGCCAGCGCATCCACCGCGCGCGCCAGCCGGCCCAAGGTGGAGGCGGTCGCGTCCGTGGGCTCGAGCTGGGCGGCCAAACGGGCCGCGCGGTCCATGTCGCCCGCGGTCAGGGCGGCGGCGAAGGCCCGGCCGCGGATCACGCCGTTGTCCGGCGAGCCCGCGCTGGCCCGCGCGAACAGGGCGGCGGCTTCTTCGGCCCGGCCCGCCGCCAAAGCGGCCTCGCCCGCGAGAAACAACCCATAGGGCGAGCGCCCCTGCCCCACCGTCATCAGCTGGCGATCGCGCTCCACACGCGCCTGAACCCCTGTGGCGGGGCCGCCGGCGCAGCCGGCCAGGGAGGCGGCGGCGAGCAGAACGGCGAGAAGCGGGGCGGAGCGCATGACGGCCTGTCTCACATGTTCGGGTAGTTGGGCCCGCCCCCGCCTTCCGGCGTGGTCCAGACGATGTTCTGCGACGGATCCTTGATGTCGCAGGTTTTGCAGTGAACGCAGTTCTGGGCGTTGATCACGAAGCGTGGGTCCGAGCCGTCCTCATTGGCCACCACCTCATAGACGGCCGCGGGGCAGTAGCGTTGGGCGGGCTCGGCGTACTTGGGCAAGTTGACCGAAATGGGGATGGAGGGATCGCGCAGCTTGAGGTGGCTGGGCTGGTCCTCCTCGTGATTGGTGTTGGACAGAAAGACCGACGAGAGCTTGTCAAAGGTGATCACGCCGTCCGGCTTGGGATAGGTGATCGGCTTGTGCTTGGCCGCGAGCTCGGTGGAGGCCGCGTCCGTCTTTCCGTGCTTCAGCGTGCCGAAGGGCGAGAAGCCGCGCAGCAGGTGGGTGGTCCACATGTCCACGCCGGCCAGACCGATGCCCAGCGTCCCCAGCTTGGACCACAACGGCTTGACGTTGCGAACGGCCTTGAGCTCCTTGGCGACCCAGGAGCGGCGGTAGGCTTCGTCGAGGCCGGTCAGGTCGTCTCCGCCGCGGCCCTCCTGCAGGGCGGCGAAGGCCTGTTCGGCGGCCAGCATGCCCGTTTTAAGCGCGTTGTGGCTCCCCTTGATCCTGGGAACGTTCACAAAGCCCGCGGCGTCGCCCACCAGGGCGCCGCCGGGGAAACTGAGCTTGGGCACCGACTGGTAGCCGCCCTCGCTGATGGCGCGGGCCCCATACGCGATGCGTTTTCCGCCCTCGAGGTAGGGCCGGATCGAGGGGTGGAGCTTCCACCGCTGGAACTCGTCAAAGGGCGACAGGTACGGGTTGCGGTAGTTCAGATGCACCACGAACCCGATCGACACATAGTTGTCGCCGAAATGGTAGCAGAAGCCGCCCCCGCCGGTCTTCGCGTCCAGGGGCCAGCCGAAGCTGTGCAGCGCGAGGCCGGGCTGAAAAGCCTCGTCCGGGACCTGCCAGATCTCCTTGATGCCGATGCCGTACTTCTGGACGTCGCGGCCCTGGTCCAGGCCGAACTTCTCGATCACCAGTTTGGAGAGCGAGCCGCGGACGCCTTCGGCCAGCAGGGTGTACCTGCCGTGAAGCTCCAGGCCGGGCTGGAAGTCGGCTTTGGGCTGACCGTCCCTGCCGATGCCGAAAACGCCAGCCACCACGCCCTTCACCGCGCCGTCCGGGCCATAGACGACCTCGGACGCGGCCATGCCGGGATAGATCTCCACGCCCAGGCCTTCCGCCTGCTCGGCCAGCCAGCGGCACAAGGCGCCCAGCGAGCCCACCGTGTTGCCGTGGTTGCTCATAAAGGGCGGCATGGGCGCCCAGGAGATGTCGAGCTCGCCGTGCGGACCCAGGACCAGCCACTTTTCCTTGGTGACCGGCTGGCCCACGGGAGCGTCCAATTCGCGCCAGTTGGGGAAGAGCTCGTTCAGCGCGCCGGGGTCGAACACCCAGCCGGAGAGGATATGGGCCCCGATCTCGGAGCCCTTTTCGACCAGGGCCACCGACACCTCGGCCCCAGCGGCGGCGGCGAGCTGTTTGAGCCGGATCGCGGCGCCCAGGCCCGCCGGCCCGCCGCCCACGATCACGAGGTCGTACTCCATCGACTCGCGCTCGATCTCCGCGTCGAAAGCCATGATCCGCTCCGTCACCCAGCCCGCCTTATCGGAGCCGCAGGGGGCGGGAGCAAGGGACGACGGGACGGGCTGTGTTCCCAGCGCGCCCGGCCTATGCTGCCGCGATGACGCCGAGCCCGGCTCCCGACCCCCGCGCGCTGGAAAGCCTGCTCGCCTTTTGGCGCGACGCGGGCGTGGCGGAGCTCACCGACGACCAGCCGCACGACCGGACGCTGGAGGGGGCCGAGCGGCTGCGGGCCAAGGCGCCGCCGCCGGATGCGGTGGCGCCGGCCGTGCTCCCGCCGGCGGGACCGGATGCAGCCGAAGGCGCCGCGCGGGCGCGTGAAGCGGCGCTGGCCTGCGACAGCCTGGACGCGCTGGCCGCGGCGATCGGGGCGTTCGACGGGTCCACCCTGCGCCGAGGGAGCCGGGCCGCCGTGAGCTTTCGAGGACCGCCGGACGCGGCCGTGATGGTGGTGGGCGAGGCGCCGGGGGCGGACGACGAGGCGGCCGGGCGGCCCTTCGCAGGGCGTGCGGGCGCCTTGCTGGACCGGGCCTTGGCGGCGGCCGGCCTGGGGGAGCGGGCGCTGTTGACGCACACGGTGTTCTGGCGACCGGCGGGGGACCGGGCGCCCACGGCCGACGAGCAGGCGGTGCTGGAGCCCTTCCTCGACCGGGCGATCGGCCTGGTGCGGCCGCAGGCCCTGCTGCTGCTGGGGGCCGGGCCGGTGCGGTCGCTGCTGCGGCAGGAGGGGGGGATCCTCGGGCTGCGCGGACGCTGGTTGGAGCGTGCGGCGGACGACGGCGCCTCCGTGACGCCCGCACTTGCGAGCCTGTCCCCCGGATTCCTATTGCGCCAGCCGCGCAGCAAGAAGCTGTTCTGGGCCGACCTGCTGGCGCTGGCTGCAAGGCTTGAAGGCGAAACGTCAGGGTGAACGGGACGTCAACCCTGTTGGACTAAGCCGGCAGGCATGCGGTTCCTCCGATCCCTGCTGCTGGCCGCCGGCGTGGCCGCCCTGGCCACGGGCGCCGAGGCCCAGACGGCGCCCAAGCCGCTGTCGCCTTGGGACGCGCAGATCTATGCGGCGGCGTTTGCCGCGGCCGAGCAGGGCGAGTTCGCTGCGGCGGAGACGCAGGCGGCGCAGGCCTCGGACCCGTCCCTGCGGGGCCACCTGCAGCTGCGGAAGCTGCTCAGCCCCGGTCACAAGGCGGCCTATTCCGAGCTTGCGGCCTGGCTGGAGAGCCACCGTGATCACCCGGAGGCGGCCCGGGTCCATGCCCTGGCGCTGCAGCGCAAACCGGCTGGGGCTCCGGAGCCCGCCCGGCCCGCCGCGGTAGGCGGCGCCCGACGCTGGGTCGATCTGGTGGGGCGACCCCGGCCTGTGGCCCAGGGCCCGAGCGCCGCGGGGCGGAGCGCGCGGGAACTGTTCTACTCGGGCGAGACCCAAGCGGCCTACCAGGCGGCGGCAGCCTCCGGGGAGACCTGGATCGCTGGGCTGGCCGCCTTTCGCATGGGGCGGTTCGAGGAGGCGCTGCGCCGCTTCGACGCCGTGGCGCGGGACGGGTCGGAGAGTCCCTGGCTGCGGGCTGCGGGCGGGTTCTGGGCGGCGCGGGCCGCCACGGCCGGAGGCTCGCCGGAGATGGCGCCGGAGTTCCTGCGACAGGCTGCAGCCTATCCGACCACCTTCTATGGTTTGATCGCAGAGCGCCAGCTGGGGTTGGAGCCGGAGATCGCGCCGCCCCCCGCCGAGCTGGTGGAGGCGGCCCAGTTCGCCGAGCTCGTCGACCTCTCCCCTCTGGTGGCCAAGGACGCCCGGGCGCGGCGAGCCGCCGCGTTGACCCAGGTGGGCGAGACGGAGGACGCCGCAGCGGAGCTGCGGCTGGGATTGGCTTCGGCCAGGGACGAAACAGGACGGCAGGCCTGGCTGGCGCTGGCTTCAAGTGCGGGCGTGTCGCTGGGCGAGGACGGCGGGCGGTTCCGGCCCACGGACTTCCCGACGCCGGACCTGCGGCCGCAGGGCGGGTTCACCCTGGACCCGGCGCTGGTCTATGCGGTGGTGCGCCAGGAAAGCCGGTTCAACCCACGGGCGGGAAGCCGGGTGGGAGCGAGCGGGCTGATGCAGCTGATGCCCGCCACGGCGGCGGAGGTGGCCGGGGATCCACGACTACGCAACGATCCGTCCCCGCTGCACGACCCCGCGTTCAACCTGCGCCTGGGGCAGACCTATCTGGCGCAGCTGCTGCGCCAGGCCGGGGTGGAGGGCGATCTTCTTCGCGCGCTGGCCGCCTACAACGGGGGGCGGGGAGCGGTGCTCAGCACCCGGCGCAAGCTGGGCGCGGACGACGACGTACTCATGCACATCGAGAGCCTGCCCTACGCGGAGACGCGCAATTACGTCGAGCGGGTCATGGCCAACTACTGGATCTATCGCCGGCTGTTCGGCCGCGACTCCGCTACGCTGGACGCGGTGGCTTCAGGCGCCGCCACGATCGATCCGCGGCTGGACGCGGCGCCAGCGGCGAAGCGCTTCGCCGTTGTCGACGTCCAGCAGGGTCTCCAGCAGTAGGGCGTGACCGCCCAGGGCCGCGCGGGTGTCGGCCAGGGCGTGTGGGCTGGACCAGCGCACGCCCTGGAAGCGGACGGTGCGGGCGCGGCGGGCGTCTAGGGCCAGGATCCAGAAGCCGCCGTCCTCCGCCGGGCCCAGGACGACGCCGGCGCCTTTGGTTTGCTGAAAGGCGCGCCAGACCCGTTCGGGGGTGACGTCCGGAGCATCGGCGCCGACCGCCGCGACCGGACCCCGCGCGTGCGCTCGAAAGGCGGCCTGAAGCCTTTCACCCAGGCCGCCCCCGCCCTGCCCTTCGCTCTCCACGCCCGGCCAAGCGGCGTGGTCCGGGGCCATCCGCACTACGGTGCGCCAGCGCGGATCGCGGGCGAGACTCCGGATCAACGGAAGGCTCATGGCGCGATAGGCCCGCCAGGCCTCGACCCGGCCCACGTCGCGCGCCAGGCGCGTCTTGCCGACGCCAACCGCGGGTGCGCGCGCGAAAACGATCAGGGTCGGCCGGTTCACCGCCGATAGCTCCGGGCGAGGTCCTTGGGGTCGGCGCCGGCCAGCCATCGGCTGACCAGGGCCCAGTTGCGCAGGCCTCGCTTGAGGTAGCCGCCGCGCTGGTAGCGCGCCGCGCTGGTGAGCGCGCGAGCGCCGACGCCGCGCAACCTCTTGGCCCCGAGACGGCGGACGATATCCAGATCCTCCATGAGCGGCAGGTCGCGGTAGCCGCCAACCTCCTCGTAAAGCGGGCGGGAGATCAGCAGGCCCTGATCGCCGTAGGGCCAGCCCAGACAGCTGCGCAGCCCCACCCCGACCTCCCAGAGACGGGCCACCGGGCGAGGATCGTCGAGGGCGAAGGTGAACCAGCCCGCCCGGTCCGACCATTTCGCGAGATGGCGCCCGGCCGCCTCGGCCCAGTCCGGTCCCAGGCGGGTGTCGGCGTGCAACGCGAGCAGCCACTCGCCCCTCGCCACGGCGCAACCCGCGCGGAGCTGCCCGCCGCGCGAGGGCGGGAGGGGACCGAGAACGCGGACTCCGGCCTGCTCGGCGACCTTCCGGGTGTCGTCGGACGAGCCGGCGTCGGCGACGATCACCTCGTGCACGAGCGGCGCATCCAGCGCTCGCAGGCAGTCGGCCAGGCTGGCGGCGGCGTTCAGCGTTGGGATGATCACCGAAATCGGGCCCGTCATGCCCGTCCTTCGACAGGCTGAGGCTCAGGATGTCTATCCAGCTTGCTCGACCAAGGGCAGCATCGCCCCGGCCTCAGAACACCCGCGCACCCCATCCCGCCAGGCTTCCATCGAGCTCGTACGGAGAGCCTAGGCCGCTTGCCTGGGCTGCCGGACCGCCCCGATTGTTCTTGCTTTGTTCTGGTAGTCGGGTAGGGTTGCTGCATGCTCCCGCCCTCCCCTGCTCCGGCCCAGAAAGGACGCGGCGCCCGGTCCAACGCTTCCGGGCGCTACGAGAGTCTGGAGCGGGAGGCCTTTGACGACGGCTGGCGAGAGGGCGATCCAAGGCCCGTCACGCTCCGCACCACGGTTACGGCCGAGACGGCGCGGGTGATCCTGACCACCAACGACAGCCCGGACATCAGCTTCAACCAGTCGATCAACCCCTACCGGGGGTGCGAGCACGGCTGCGTTTATTGCTACGCTCGTCCGGCGCACGCCTACATGGGGTTGAGCCCCGGGCAGGACTTCGAGAGCAAGCTCTTCTTCAAGCCGGACGCAGGGCGCCTCCTGGCTGCAGAGCTGAGTCGGCCGCGATACCGAGTCCAGAACATTCAGATCGGCGGCAACACCGATCCGTATCAGCCGGCGGAGCGCGACCTGCGGGTCACGCGCGAGGTTCTGGAGACCCTGGAGCGGTTCAGGCACCCCTTCTCCATCATCACCAAGTCGCAGGCGATCACGCGGGACCTGGACATACTGGGGCCCATGGGGCGGGCGAACCTGGCCCGAGCGGCGGTCAGCGTGACCACCTTGGATCGCAAGCTGGCGCGGGCGATGGAGCCGCGGGCGGCCACGCCCGAGCGGCGGCTCGAGGCGATCCGGCGGCTGGCGGCGGCGGGCTGTCCGGTGACGGTGATGTTCGCGCCCGTGATCCCGGGACTGAACGACCACGAACTGGAGGCGGTGCTGGAACGGGCGGCCGAGGCCGGGGCGGTGAACGCCGGCTATGTGGCCCTGCGGCTGCCGCTGGAGATCAAGGACCTGTTCCGGGAATGGCTGGAGCTGGAGCGGCCGGACCGGGCGCAACGGGTGATGTCGCTGGTGCGGCAGATGCGCGGTGGGCGGGACTACGACCCGCAATGGCGCAAGCGGCAGACGGGCGGAGGACCGATCGCGGAGCTGATCGCGCGACGCTTCCAGCTGGCGTGCACACGATTGGGGCTGAACCGGAACTGGGCGCCGCTGGACCTCACGCAGTTCCGCGTGCCCGAAAAGGCCGGCGACCAGCTGCCCCTGTTGTGAGCTGCGGGCCCAGATCACCGACCTCACAGCACAGGACCTGTTCCGAACGCCGGCCCAGTGAGGAAACGCCGCGGCCCGCCCTCTATTTCCGGAACAGCCAGGCCTTGGTCAGGAAAGCCTTGTCGGACCCTTCGAACGTCAGCCCCGCCCCGGCGAACAGGGCCGGCACGTCCAGCTCTTGGTAGGACCCGTAATAGGGCTCATGGAAATAGGCCGGGAAGCTTTGCAGCATGCGGCGAAGCTCCGGCTCGTCGCCGCCCTGGACGGAGTCGGCCAGGGCCAGGACGCCTCCGGGCTTGAGCACGCGAGCGATCTCGCCGGCCACTTGGGGGCGCACGCGCGGGGGCAGTTCATGGAACAGGTAAACGCAGGTGACGGCGTCCAGGCTGCCGTCCGCGAAGGGAAGCCGCTCCGCCGGGGCCTGCACCCTCGCCTCCACGCCCGAGCGGCTGCAGGCTTCCGCGAGGTAGGCGGGCGAAAGGTCGAGGCCCGCAAGGTGCGCGCGGGGAAAGGTGCGCCGCAGGTCGGCGAGAAAGGCGCCCGAGCCGCAAGCGAGGTCCAGCACGCGCAGCCCGCGGTGGTCGCGCCCGCGCCAGGCGCGGGCCAGCAGCGACAGGGCGCGGCGGCGCATAGGGCCGGCGGCGCCGGCGAACAGGGTCTCGACCTGATCTTCGTAGCGGCGGGCGCTGTCGGCCGTGAACCAGCCCCCGGACTGAAAGTGGAAATTCTGGCGGTAGTAGGCGGGAAAGGCGTCGGAGCCGGCTTCGGCGCGGGCTTCGGTTCCACCGTGACGGCGGCGACGGGCCTCCACCGCGCGAGCGTCAGCGATCACATCGGCGGCGCTGCGCACGGCCTTGAGCGGGTCCACCCCGTCGGGCGCGGCGGGGTACAGGCCGGTGGCGACGTCCCGGGCGTCCTTGGCGAAGGCTTCGCCATAGGCGCGGCGGATGGCTGCGCGGGAGGGCGCCGGCATATCGAGCCTGGCTTCCGGTTCGCCCCCGAGCTCCGGGCGAACGATGAGGCGCCCGGCCGCGGCCGCGCCGGCGTACCAGGCGGCCCGCGTCAAGGAGCGCACGCGCTGGCTGGCCACGTCAGCGGTGAAGGCGGGGCGGGGTTGATCGCTCAAGGCAGGGCTTACCGGATGAAGACGCCGACCAGTTCCATATGGGGTGACCACAGGAACTGATCCACCGGGCGGACGCGCGCCAGGGTGAAGCCGCCGTCCACAAGCAGGCGCGCATCGCGGGCGAAGGTGGCCGGGTTGCACGACACCCCCACGACGGTCTGCAGGCTGGGCGCCCGGGCGAGCTCGGCGGCCTGGGCCGCGGCGCCCGCCCGGGGCGGGTCGAACACGGCCGCATCGGTCTTTTTCAGCTCCATCGCCAGCACCGGGCGGCGGTCAAGGTCGCGCACCTCCGCGGTGAGCGCCTTCAGTCCCGGCGTGGCGCCCACGGCGGCCTTGAGCGCGGCGACCGCTTCGGGCGCGCTGTCCACCGCGTGAACCGTGGCGGACTCCGCCAGGCGGAAGCTGAAGGTGCCCACGCCGCAGAACAGGTCCAGCACCCGCCGTGCGCCCGCGACGGCCTCCACGGCGTCGGCGGCCATGGCCGCCTCGGCGCCGGGCACCGCCTGAAGAAAGGCGCCCGGCGGCAGGGTCAGGCTGGCCGGACCCAGCCGCACCACCGGGGGTCGAGCGCCGTAGACGACCTCGCCGCTCATGGTCACCCGGGCGAAGCCGGCGGCGAAGGCGGCCTCGGCGGCGCGGCGGCGGGCGGGGGCGGACAGCCCGCCGCTCTTGCGCTCCACGCCCGTCACATCGACGTCTAGGCCGGTCTCGGTCAGGGTGACGTGGAGTGTCGGCGCGCTCTTGGGATGCTCCAGGAAGGGAGCGGCGAGACGCCGCAACGCCGGCAAGGCCTCGACCAGCCGCCTGTCGCTGATCGGGCAGGTCTCGATCTCCACCAGATCCCACGACCGTCGCGCCTTGTAGCCCAGGCGCGCTTCGTTCGGCCCTGCCCCGCGCCGGGCGTGCAGGGCGAAGCGCCGCCGCGACCAGGGCGGCGCGGCGTAGGCGGGGAGCATCTCGCATTCCAGCCGCTCGCGGGCCAGCGCCAGCCGGACCTGCTCGGCCTTCCACTGCAGGTAGGGCTCGTGCGCCCAGTGCTGCAGGGCGCAACCGCCGCAGGCGAAGAAGTGTGGACAGGGAGGCTCCGCGCGGTGGGAACTGGGCCGGAGCAGCTCCAGCAGTTCGCCCCGATCGCCAGCGAACCCCGCCTGCACCCGCTCGCCAGGAAGGGTGAACGGGACAAAGCCGCCCTCCTCCGCCACGCCGTCACCCTGCGCACCCATCACCGCGATCTCAACTTCGCGCGCTTGCGTCGCAGGAGCCGGAGCTGAGCTTGGGCGTTGTGTAGGGCGACGGCGGCTCGTGCTTCGCATCGGTGCTCCGACAAGGTGAACAAGTATGAACGGCACGCTCAAACGGCGTTCAGGCGGGGACCTCTAAACCCATCCTCGACGCCGCCCAAAGCGGTTCCGGAAACGAAGAGGAGATCGAACCATGCGCAAGACGCTCAGCCTGTTGGCCGCGGCTGCGACCGTCGTCGCTCCCGCCGCCGCCACTGTGGCCTTGCCGGGCGTGGCCGCCGCGCAAGCTGCACCCTACCTGTCCAACCCCTGCGGGCCGACCCAGCGCAACCACCGCATCGTCGGCGGCGGCGTGGGCGCGGTGGCCGGCTACTTCCTGGGCGGCAGGATCGCCGCGGACAACACCAAGCAGGAAGGCAAGGCGCTTGGCGCTCTCGCCGGGGCGGCCGCGGGTCAGGAGATCGGTCGTCGCACGGGCTGCCAGGCGGCCTACCGCCAGGCTCAGCACCGAGCCTACGCCTACCAACCCGGCTATGCGCGGCCCGCCTGCAAGGCGATCGCCGGCGGCCGTTCCGTCTGCCTCCAGCCCGACGGCCGGTGGCGCTAAGCTCTAATCAATAGATCAGGAGTCTAGAATGAACTTCGCTCGTTCCGCCCTGGCCGGCGCCGCCGTCCTCGGCTTGACCCTCACGGGGGCGACCGCCGCCTCCGCCCAGGGCTACTACAACGGTTACGGCTACAACGACTACGACCGTTCCGGCCGTGTGGTGGCTGGAGCGGTGGTCGGCGGCGGCATCGGCGCTGTTGTCGGCTCCAACGTCGCCCGTCGTGGCAACCGCACGGAAGGGGCCATCATCGGCGGCGCTCTTGGCGCCATCGTGGGCTCCCAGGTGGGCAAGGGCTCCGGCTACGGCGGGTCTTACGGCTACAGCCAGCCTTCGTACGGCTACGCCCAGCCCAGCTACGGCTACGGCCAGCCCTACGGCCAGCCCAGCTACGGCTACAGCCAGCCGAGCTATGGCTACTCGCAGCGCAGCTACGGCTATAGCCAGTCCCAGTACGGCTACAGCCAGCCCCAGTACGGCTATAGCCAGCCGCATTACGGCTATGGCCAGCCGAGCTACAGCTATGGCCATTCGAGCCGCCGGGCGCGCCGGACCTACTATCCGTACGGCTACTAAGTCGGCGGGTCAGACCTGTGGAGGCCGTCCGCGCCATGCGGGCGGCCTTTTTCATGCCGGGCGAAGCCGCTCCGGTCATGGCGGGCCTCAGTCGCAATCACCCTGGGCGCTTGGTTCGGGTCTCGGGTCCAGCAGCTCGAAGTCCTCAAGCTCCAGCTCAGCAACCTGTCCGCTCCAGGTTTCAATCATGAGCGAGCCCTCGTCCACACGGCACACGGTCGTCGGCGCGCGGCGCCCGTCGGCGAAGCGCAGGGCGGCTTGATAATTCAGGACCCGTCCGTGCCCGTTCTCGGCGATCAGCAGCAGACTGCGGCCGTCCGGTCCCCGGCCGAATGTGAAGCGAACCTCGTCGGCGCCGGGGCCCTCCCGCTGCACGCCGGCCGGCCCAAGAAGGGGCGTGAACCGCTCTTGATCACCTGTCTCGCGTTGCGTCTTCGCGGCCTGGGCCGCCATGGCCGCCGTCGCCGCGTCACGGAGCTGATCCTCGGCCCGCCCGGTTCTCGTGATCCGGGGCTCCAGTTCGCCGTCCGCCGATGCGGCCAGGCGGACCGTCACCGACGATCCCAAGGGAAGGTGAAGCCGACGGTCGGCGAGCAAGGGCGCGTTGCCCGCCGCTGACGGCGCGCGCAGTCCGACAATGGCGGGACGAAAGTCGGCCATGGCGACCTGGGCCACGGCTCTCGTCCAACGCTCCGTAGCCGTGCGTCCGGGTTGGAGCGTCTGCACCGGCGGCCTGTAGAGTCTGTCATCGGCGCTGACGGCCAAGAGATTGTACTCGACGGGCTGCGCCAGACGGCTCTCGACCGTGAACACCAGGGCGGAGTCGGGCGCTTGCCGCAAAGCCACCCGCATCTCGCCCTTTCCCGGCGCTCGCCTCGCAGACGCCGGCCCCGTCCGCACCAGTCGAGGCGCCAAACCGCGGTTCTCCGGTTCCAGACGCACCGTGACGGACTCGCCGGGGAAGACGATGATGTTGCCTCCGAACAGCCAGGGCCTGGGCTGCCCGCCCATGCGCACCGGCACGCGCTCCCCCCGCGGCCCACGCAGCTCGAAGTCGCGCACCACGCGGCAGTCCGCGGCCCTCACGCAGGGGTTCGCGACTGTCTGGGGGTCAAGCCCGTACGAAGTCTGCAACAGCGCAATGACGGGAAGGAGCGGGATCATGGGCGTCTCCTGCGAACCTCGCCACCCTCGCTCCAATTGGTCGCAGCACAAAGAGCGTCGCCGCGCTTTCTCCGACTCGCCTCGGGCGCTAGTCGGGCCCCATGGCCCGCCCCCGCCCGCCCCACTTCCTGCTCGAGCGCGAATGCGACGGCTTGGTCTGCGGCGTGGACGAGGCGGGGCGCGGCCCCTGGGCCGGGCCCGTGTACGCCGGGGCGGTGGTGCTCGATCCCAAGCGGGCCCCCAAGGGACTCAACGACTCCAAGAAGCTGAACGCGAAAACGCGCGAAGCGCTCGAACTGGAGATCAAGAAAAAGGCGGTGGCCTGGGGAGTGGGGTTCGCCACGGTCGAGGAGATCGCCTGCCTCAACATCCTGCATGCCACGGGGCTGGCCATGTGCCGCGCGGTCGAGGCCATGGCGGTGAAGCCGGCCTGCGCCCTGGTGGACGGAAACTATCCTTTCGCCCTGCCCTGCACGGTCAAGACGGTGGTGGGCGGCGACGGACTGTCGCGCTCCATCGCCGCCGCCTCGATCCTGGCCAAGGTGGAGCGGGACCGGGTCATGGCGGCCTACGACGTCGAATACCCGGGCTACGGCTTCGCCTCACACAAGGGCTACCGCGCGGCCGTCCATGCGCGCGCGCTGCTCGACCGGGGCGTGACGCCCATCCACCGGCATGCCTGGGGGCCGGTGAAGCTGGCCGTGCTCGGCCTGGACCCCATGGGCGTCTACGCCGCGCTGGTGCAGGAGGACCTGCCGCTCATGGCGGCCGAATAGGTCAGCGGCCGCCGGCGCGTTCGGCCGCGCGCTCCTCGGGTGAGCGCTGGCGCAGGCCGACCGCCGGGCACACGCGGGGCCCGATCTGGGAGGGGACGACCAGCTCCACGTCATTGTCCTCGCAGACATAGCTGGAGCCGCCGCGCGTGCGCACGGCCACGCCCACCGCATCGCGGACGTCCGGACAGGTTCCGAGCAGCTGCAGTCGGAAAACGCGGTTAGCGCCCACATTGAGGTCAACGGTGCGGTCGTCGACCACCTGGAAGCCGTTCACATTGCGAGCATTGAAGCACTGCCGCGCCGTGACCGAAGCCGCTGGGCCGGGCGTCGCCGGGTCCACGGGTGCGCAGCCCTCCGCCGCCACGGTCGCCAGACCCGCCAGAACCCACCGTTTCACCTTGGCCTCCGCTTGCACCAGCCTCTCCCAATGTTAACTCGCGAGCTTCGGAAAGGGAGCGCCGACCATGCGTTATCTGCACACCATGGTCCGCGTGGCCGACCTGGAGGCGGCGCTCGACTTCTGGGGGGACGGCCTGGGCCTACAGGAGGTTCGTCGCCTGGAGAACGAAAAGGGTCGGTACACTCTGGTCTTCCTGGCCGCTCCGGAAGACATGGACGCGGCCCGGTCCACCAAGGCTCCCACCCTCGAGCTGACCTACAACTGGGATCCGGAGAGCTACACCGGTGGGCGGAATTTCGGCCACCTCGCCTATCTGGTGGACGACATCTACGCGACCTGCGGGCACCTGCAGGGCAAGGGCGTGACCATCAACCGGCCGCCGCGCGACGGCCACATGGCCTTCGTGCGTTCGCCGGACGGCATCTCGATCGAACTGCTGCAAAAGGGCGAAAGCCTGCCCGCAGCCGAGCCCTGGGCGTCCATGCCGAACACGGGCAGCTGGTGAGCAATCAGAACACCCGAGTCCGGGGTATGGACATTTTAAGTTTCGGACGCTACATTCCCGTTTCGCCGCACTGGCGACACCGGTGTTCGACCCGCGTGAGGGCGCTCTGAGATAGAGCCGCCCACGGTCTGAACGCCCGATCCTCCTGATCATACGACGCCTGGACACGCGGGGCGTTCTCCACCCCGCGCCCGCACGCCCTGAGTCCCGAGAGGACAGGCGGCGCGCGCTCCTACGCGAAAGCATGACCGTGCAGACTTTTTCCGACCTCGGCCTCGGCGCGCCGCTTCTCAAAGCGCTCGCCGCCGAAGGCTATGAGACCCCCACCCCCATCCAGGCGCAGGCGATCCCGCCCGTGCTGGCCGGCAAGGACCTGCTGGGCATCGCCCAGACGGGCACCGGCAAGACGGCCGCCTTTGCGCTGCCGCTGCTTCACCGCCTGGGCGCGACGGGCGGCCGTCCCGAACGCCGCACACCGCGCATCCTGGTGCTGGCGCCCACGCGCGAGCTGGCCAACCAGATCGCCGACAGCTTCCGCGTCTATGGCAAGAACATGGGCGTGACCGTGGCCGTGTTCGTGGGCGGGGTTAAGTACGGCGCCCAGATCAAGGCGCTGGCGCCCGGGGTCGACGTGCTGGTGGCCACCCCCGGCCGCCTGCTCGACCACATGAGCCAGGGCACGGTGAAGCTCGACAACACCCATGCTCTGGTGCTGGACGAAGCCGACCAGATGCTGGACCTGGGCTTCATGGAGCCGATCAAGAAGATCGTCCGCAAGCTCCCGTCCGACCGTCAGAACCTGTTCTTCTCGGCCACCATGCCGCCGGCCATCGCGGCGCTCGCGGGTGAAATCCTGCGCAATCCGCAGGAGGTGCGCGTGACGCCTCAGGCCACCACGGTGGAGAAGATCGCCCAAAAGGTCTTCCACATCGAGGCCGGCGCCAAGAAGGACCTGCTGGTTGAATTGCTGGCGCAACGCGACGTGAAGCGGGCGCTGGTGTTCACCCGCACCAAGCACGGCGCCGACAAGCTGACCCAGTACCTCGACAAGGCCGGCCTGAACGCCGTGGCCATCCACGGCAACAAGAGCCAGGGGCAGCGCGAGCGGGCCCTGGCCGAGTTCAAGGCGGGCAAGGTTCAGTCGCTGATCGCCACCGATATCGCCTCGCGCGGCATCGATGTGGACGACGTGACCCACGTCTTCCAATATGAGCTGCCCAATGTGCCGGAAGCCTATGTCCACCGCATCGGCCGCACCGCGCGCGCCGGGGCTGAGGGCGTGGCCATCACGCTGTGCGATGTGACCGAGCGCGGGCTGCTGCGGGACATCGAGAAGCTGACCAAGCTCGCCATTCCCGCCGAGGATCGCCGGGTCGACCAGAGCCGGCCCCTGCCGGAAGGTCGTCCGGAGCCGCAGCGGGCCGCCAAACAGGCCCAGCGCAAGCGGGGCCGGGCCCGTCCGGAGGGGGGCCGCGATTCGCGTCTCGCGCCCGCGAGCAGCGAGGCGCGTCCGAGCTTCGGACACCGCCAGACCCAGGCGGCCAAGCCGACCGGCGAATTCGGCCGGGCCCCGCGGCCCACGCCGTCCAAGGCGAACGGCTACGGCCGGGACACGAGCGCGCCGGCAAAGCGTAGCGACTGGTCGCCCGTGGCCGACAGCGGCGAAGCGCGCCCGACGCGTCGTCGCTAGGGCTGACAGTCCGGTCCCGGCTGCAGTGCGGCGCAGGGATCGGGCGGCTCGGCCAGCCGCAGCGCGACCGCCCACGATCGGGTGGTCGCGGGCGGAACACGGCCCCCGGTCACGGCCGTGACCGTGGCCGCGACGGCGTTCTTGACGTTGCCGCCGATCAGGGTGAGCGCGTCAGGACCGACGTCCACGATGATGTCGCAGTGAGAAGGAAAGAAGTTCCGCTCCTCGCGCAGGCGGCGCAGGAACTCCGGCGCGTCCCGGGGGCCCGATCCGCGGCCGGCGCAGATGAGATCCCCCGCGACGGGCTCATAGATCGCCAGATCCACCACCGACTCCGGCCTCCGCTCCAGGGACGCGCGGAGGTAGTCCGCATGGGCGGGGTCCGGCGTGAAGTCGGGCGCTCCGGCCGTTTGCATGACCCAGCTGATGAAGGCGGCGGACCAGGGCCGGCGCCAAGCGGGCCAGAGCTCGCGGGAGGGCGCGCGGGCGGCGGCGGCGCGCGCCTCCATAGCGTGGCCGGGGTCGGCGGCGTCCCAATAGCCGCCAACGCGGGCCCACACCGACAGCGAGTCCTCGTCAGGGCCGAAGGCGACCTGCGCCTCGGGCCAACCGCGGTCCAGCAGCACGCTTTGACGCCCGAACGCGGTCCATTCGCACCCCGCCAAGTGGACGACCCGGCGCCGCAGGGACCATTCCGGCCGGGCTTGGGAACGGCAGGGGTCACTGACTGCGCCAGACGCCGCCGTTGGTGGGATCGGGCGCGGAACGGCCGCGCAGGCGCCGGTGGCCAGCAACAAGCCAAGGGCGAGGGCATGTCTCATCCGAAGATGGCGACGCCGCTGCTGTACACATTGAACAGCAGCCTCAGAGTCGCTGGGCGGCGGCGGCGTCATCGACCCCTGGCTAGCACAGGGAAACGGCGACGCGAACGCGGTCGCCCGCCGCGCGGCTGCTTCACCCCGCCTTGCGCAGATTGTCTCCCGAGTTGCGGTCCACCAGCTTGTTGTAGGGGTCCACGCCCGCCCACCCAGGCGCCCGGTCGGCGATAAAGGTGAGCGTCTGCCGCCCCGAGCGGATCGGTCGGCGCTCGAACAGGATCACGTCCTCCCGGTTGAGGGCCTTGTTCCCCAGTTCGGCGGCGAACAGCCCCACGTCCAGCGACTCGTTGAGCGGCGCCTCCGTCTCCTCGCCCTGGCCGTCGGCGTAGAGCTTGCGCGCCTCAACCGTGAGCGCGACGTCGTAGCGACCGTCGTCCCGCCGCCGCGAAGCCACCTCCGTGGTCTTCAGGTCGTAGAGGGTGATGCGCTCGAACAGGTCTGTGATCAGCGCCTGGTGCTCCGGCCCGGCTTCCTGCCGCAAGGCGCGCACCAGATCGACCGAACTCGGATAGGGCGGGCCCTGGAACTTATAGGCCTCCAGCACGCGCCGGAGCGCCCGGTTCACCGCCGCCTCCCCCATGCGGTCCTTGAGAAGGTACATCACCAGGGAGCCCTTCTGATAGTGGATGTAGCCCTGGTTCTCCACGCGGATCAGCGGCAGCTCCTCGACCACCTCCCGCCCGCGCGCCGCCAGGTACTGATCCAGCTCGTATTTCAGGTAACGACGCATCTGGTCCGGCCCATACAGCCGCTCCATGACCATCAGGGCCGAATAGGCGGCCAGGGTCTCGGACAGGGTCGTGGCCCCCTGCATGTCGGCGCCGATGATCTGGTGCGCCCACCATTGGTGCCCCAGTTCGTGCGCGGTGATGTAGGTCACGTAGTCGATCTTCTCCGGATCGCGCAGATCGGCGATGAAGCCGACGTTCTCCGAATAGGGCATGGTGTTCGCGAACGCCTGGGCGAAGCTCCCATAGGGGAACTCGATGATCCGCGCCTGCCGGAACTGATAAGGCCCGAACGCCGACTGGTAGTAGTCCAGCCCCGTCCGAAGGGCGGTCAACATCCGCTCGATGTTATACTCGTGCCCGGGGTGGTGATAGATCGCCAGGTCCACGCCTCGGTGGTTGCGCCGCTTGATGGCGTAGCGCGCCGACTGCACCGAGAAGAAGTGAAGTATGGGCGCTTCGGTCACGAAGCGGGCAGTCCTTCGGCCGTTTGCGACTGCGTCCGACAGCTTATAGCCCGGCGCCAGGGGGGTCTGGTCGGCCACGGTGGAGACGGTGATGTCGGCCTTCACCCAGTCTGCGTTCCCGGGGAAGTAGTTGCTGGCGCGCGCACCTTGGTCTTCCAGCCTGGCCATGCGCAGCTCGGACGGCAGCCGGTATTTCCGCCGCTTGGCCCGGTCCTGCAGGAGGTCGGATCGGTCCATGCCGATCATAGGCGCAAAGCTGAAGTTGTTGATGAAGGTGCCGTTGTCCGCCACCTCCCGGAGATTGCCTCGCGCCCTGAACCCACGCTGGGCCAGCACGGACTCGAATCGCGCGGTGCTGCGCGCGCCCGGCGCCAAGGGCTGGTTGAAGGTGAAGATGCGGTAGTCGAACGTGTCGAAGCGGCGGCTCTGGCGCGCACCTTCGACCGTCAGCGACCGCAGCTCCAGGTCGCGGTTCAGACGGCGGAGATGGACCTCGCGCAAAGGCGCGCCTGTCCGATTCTCCAGCAGATATTCGCCGCGCGTCACGGCCCGGGGTTCGTGAGGATGCAGCTCCACATTCAGCCGCACGGCCGTCACGGCGGGCTGCGGCGTGGTTTCATAGCGGAGGAGCGTCTTTTCGTAATCCGCCAGGAAGCGATCCTCGTCCGTGCTGGAGCGGTACTCGTTCCAGACATTGGTGTTGACGAAGATCCAGGCGCCCAGCCCCACAAAGGCCGCCGCCGCCGTCGCGCCGATCAGGCCGGCCGGGCCCTTGAGCCGCATCGGCAGCCGCCGGAATTGGGGGCCGTAGCGCGTCTCGGCGCCCCGCCGATACAGGGCGTAGGCCAGCACCAGCAGCAGCACCGCAAAGGCCGTCCAATATAGGTCGAACCAGGTCGCATGAGCCCGGAAGTCGCCCTGCCCGTTCATGTCCGACAGGGGTACCGGCGAGCTGGTCCCGTAGCTGTAGAGCGGATGGTCGTAGCCCATCACCGACAGCACGATACTGGCTACGATGTAGAGCACCATCACGCCCCAGCCGACGAACTTGTTGGGCGACAGCGTCTGGACGAACACCGCCAAGACTGCGAGCGAAAAGGCGCTGAACAGCCCGGGCAGGAAGTACCAGCCCAGGTACTGTCCCGGCTGGATGTCCGTGAAGCCCCTGACCAGCTGCACGCCCACCGCCGTCACCACGCCCACCGCCATGAGGGAGCAGAGGACGAGAAACACCGCCAGCGTCTTGGGAAGGACGAAGGCCCAGTCGGGCACGGCGCTGGAATCAGTGATCTCGTGAACACGCCGCTCCCGCTCGCGCCAGACCAGCTCGCCTGCATAGTAGGTGGCCACGATGGTGTTCAGCAGGCCGAAAGCGCCGCCGATCCCCAGGATCATGATCCGGGTGACGGGGTAGGTCCGCGTCCCGGAGGCCTCGCCCAGGGTCCACAGGATGAGCGCAGCCATGAGCACGCCCAGGATGAGGAGGATCAAGAACGCCGGGCTCTTGAACACCTGACCCAGCTCAAACCGGGTGCGCTTGATCAGGACCGCGCAGCCCGTCGCGGGACCGAAGGCCGGCATGGGCAGGGGTCGGGCCGCCCCGGCCGGCGCGTCGGTGGCTTCCAGGCGAGCCAGCTTCTGCTTGCGACGCGCCGCCTTGCCCTGCACCTCGAAGCGGAACAGCCCATAGGCGAGCGCCAGCGCCCCCAGGCTGAGCGCCAGGGCGAACAAGCGGTTGGCGATCACCGTCCCGCTGAGGGGGACATTGCGGCTGTTGCGCTCGGCGGCCGTCCAGTATTCGGTCGCCTGGCCGTAAGCGGCGTTGCCAAAGGGCTCGAAGAGCGCCGCGGCGTCCTCGAACCGTGGTCGGTCCAGGTAGCTGCCCGCCACCGTGTAGATCGCGAACAGGGCGACCACGCCGAGGTAGGTGTACATCATCGACCGGGTCACGGTGGCCAGGGCGAAGAAGAGCGACGAGGTCAGCAGCAGGCCCGGCCCCGCCCAGAGCGCAAGGTTGTAAAGATAGTCGCCGGGGCGCAGCGGCCCCAGAAGTTCGGGATCCACCCAGGGCATCAGCGTGCCCACGATCATCCCGATCGGCACGGCGAGGAAGGACAGCAGCACCGCCCCGAACGCGCCGGTGAACCGCCCCAGGAGGTAGTCGAACTTACGCACGGGCGTGGAGCGCACGATGGGTCCGTAACCCGTTGCGTCGTCCCGGATCACCACATTGGCCACAAAGGCCGCGGCCGCCAGCATGTAGAACAGGGTGAAGCCCAGCATCAGCGTGCCGATGATGTACGGCGCGTTCCGGTGGACGGTGCCGCCCGCGCCCGCACTGATGAATTCGCTGGCCATCGAGCCGAAGCTCAGCAGGAAGAACAGGATGGCCACCACATAGAAGACGGGCTGGCGCAGCTGGTAGCGGAGCTCGAAGCCCGCGATCTTGCCGAACATACTCAGGCCGCCTTGGCGGAAGCGGCCTGTCGCGAGGCGGCCAGGGTCGAGAAGTAGACGTCCTCCAACCCGCCTCGCACCGGCTCGAAGCCCGGCCCCGGAGCGCTGTCGGCCAGGACGTTGATCACCGTGCGCCCCGCGAACAGCCGCGTGGAGATCACCTGGTGCTGCGCCCGATGGGCCTCCAGTTCCTCCTTGTTGATCGTCTTGCTCCAGACGCGCCCTTCCAGCTCGCGCATCAGCTCGGAGGGCGCGCCCTCCCGCAGGATGCGCCCGGCGGCCAGCACCGCCATGCGCGGGCACAGGTCCGCCACGTCCTCGACGATGTGGGTGGACAGGATGACCACGACGTTCTCGCCGATTTCGCCCAGCAGATTAAGGAAGCGGTTGCGTTCCTCCGGATCCAGCCCCGCGGTGGGCTCGTCCACGATGACCAGCTTCGGATTGCCGATCAGGGCCTGCGCGATGCCGAACCGCTGCCGCATCCCGCCCGAGAAGCCCGCCAGCGCCTTCTTGCGCACGCCCCACAGGTTCACCTGCTGCAGCAGGGTCTCGACCGTGTGCTTGCGATCCTTCGCGCCGCTGATCCCTTTCAGCACGGCCATGTGGTCCAGCATGTCGTAGGCGGAGACCCGGGGGTAGACGCCGAAGTCCTGTGGCAGATAGCCCAGCGTCCGCCGGAGCGCCTCCGGCGCCTTGATCACGTCCAGCTCGCCGAAGCGGATCGACCCGGAGCTCGGGGTCTGCAGGGTCGCGATCGAGCGCATCAGCGTCGACTTGCCCGCGCCGTTGGGTCCCAGGAGGCCGTACATCCCCGTTGGAACCGTGAGGCTCACCTCGTCCAGCGCCCGCACGCCGTTTCCATAGACGTGCGTCAGCTTTTCGATGACCAGCATGCGAGTCGACCCCCGGTCCGCTCGTCATCGCAAGCCGCAGGGGCACGCTCAAGTTAAGGAACGGTCATCTCGGCGATCCCCGCGACGCAGACCGTCGCTGAACCCAAAAGCAGCCGTGGCGGTCAGCCGAGGTTCAGGCGTGGAGGCGCAGAACCGCTGCGCTAACAAGGAGACCTGCCCGTGAACCGCATCCTCGCCGCCGGAGCCGCCGCGCTCGCGACCCTCGCCGCCGGCGCCGCCTCGGCCCAGCAGTCCTTCCCCTTCCCGTTTCCGTTCGGCCAGCAGCAGCAACAGCCTTATGGTCAGACCTACGGCTCGGGACCCAGCATCACCTTCTACGAGGGCGAGAACTTCACCGGCCGCCAGATCACCATCTACGGCGAGGAGCGGGACTTCTCCCGCATCGGCTTCAACGACCGCGCCCGCAGCGCGCGCACTTCAGGCAGCTTCACCGTTTGCGACGACAGCGAGTTCCGCGGCCGTTGCGAACGCCTGACGGGCTCCGTCCGCAGCTTGGACCGCCTGGGCCTCAACGCCCGCATCTCCTCCGTCCGCGCGGAGCAGGGAGGCGGCTTTGCTGGCGGCGGATACGTCGATGCCGACGACCGCTACGAACAGGACAACCGTTACGAGCGGAACGGCTACCAGCGAGACGACCGCGACGAAGACTTCCGTCCGGGTTCGGGCAGGGCCTACGGGGCCCCGCGGCGCGACGGCGTCCAGGGCCGCAGCGTGGTCTTCTTCGCCCGGCCCAGCATCGGCGGAAGCGACGTCGCCGCCCGCGGTCAGAGCTCGGCCGACCAGTTCTGCCGCGCCTCCGGCCACGGCTCCGCCGTCTACTTCAACCAAGGGGAACGCTCCCGCCGCGCGGTCGACCAGGACGGACGCCTGGTCGAGGCTGCCGCGCTGCGCGACGTCCTCTGCCGGCTGCGCTGAACAGCCGGCTCGGCTTTCCGTCAGGAGACCGGCACGGAGGTGGCTCGTGCAACCCACGGCCCCCTTTTCGCCGGAGCTGTTCTCCCGCCCCGGCCGCCGCCGCCTTACAGGAATTTCATGCAAGGGCGACCTTGCGTCGCACCGAGAAGCTGAGCCATAAGCACGACGGATCGGCGGGAAGGCCATGGAAACGTTGGCTCAACTCATCGCGGACGTCGCGTTCGCTGTGGCGGCCACCGCCCTCGCTCATCTCGGGCTTTGCACCGACGGCCTTGAAGTGCGCGCCCCCAAGGCCCAGGATGAGCGCGTCATCAAGCGGAGCCGCATTTCCGAGCGCCCGCCCGTCGCCCTCAGGGCGACCATCTGAAGACACCGCAAGGCGTGGTCCTCCCGTCTCGCGAATCGTTCAACACCGACTCGTCAACCGACGAACGAGACTGTAGCCTCGCTTCGAATTGCGCGAGCCCGGTGGGGGTTCGCGCCGTGAGTTTCAGGTTGCGATGAAATCCCCGGTCCGCCCGCCGCTCGACTTCTCCAACCCGGGCGAGTCCAAGGTCGGGGACAGTTCGCCGAGTCCCGCGCCGACCGCGGCGCCCTCCCCGGCGCTTCAGCCTGCGCCCTCGGCGCCCCCGGCTGCGCCCCAGGTCTTGAGGGAGGCGCCCCGCGCGCCCCTGCCGGCGCTTTCGCCGGACGAGGCCGCCGACCTGGCCATACGTCCTCCTCCCGCCCCCCTGCAGCGCTTGGCGCCTGTGGAGGCCGAGGATCCCGACATCGGGCGGCGCGGCTATGCGGCTGCGGTGGTGTTCGGGGTGCTGTGGGCCGGCGCCCTGGTCGCCTTCATGCTCGGCATGGGCCAGGGCGGAGTGCTCCAGTTCGGGCCCCTGCAGTTCCTGGTCTTGGCCGTGCTGGCCGCGGCGCCTTTCGCCATGGCGATCCTGATCGCCTACGCCCTGCGCCAGGGCGCCAAACTCGCCGCAGAGACCCGGCGAGCCAAGGCGGTCGCGGAGCGCATGCTGGGGCCGGCCATGCTGGCCGCGGCCGACACCGGCACGGCGGTGGACGAGGTTCGCCGCCGCATAGGAGAGGCCAGCGCCGCGGCGGAAAAGGCCCGCGTTGACCTGGCCGCGCTGCGCGACGCCGTGGCCACCGAAACCCGCGGCCTGCTGGAAGCCTCTCAATCGGCCTCCCGCTCCGCCGAAACCATCAAAGGCACCCTCGGCCGCGAGCGCGAACAGCTGTTCGACCTCGCCCACTCGCTGGACAGGCAGGCGACGGGCGTCACGGAAGCCGTCAGCCGCCAGGCCCGCATGGTCGCCGACGCCTCGGATCTGGCCCAGACCCAGATTCGGGAAGCCGAGGCCGCCCTGGCCGCTCGCGCCGCCGACCTGGCCGCCGCCGCCGCCGAAGCCGGCGACGCCGCGCGCACCGCCGGCGAGGATCTTGGCCGTCAGGTGCTGCGCTTGGAGACCTCCGGCTCCGGTCTCTCCGAACAGGTCCGCGCCGTGGAGGAGACGCTCACCTCCCAGCGCGGCGCCCTGGCCACCCTCGGGGACCAGCTCCGCACCGAACAGCTGGCCTTTTCCGGCCAGATCGAAGATCAGCGCGCCAGCCTGGCCGACGCACTGGCCCACACCCGCGCGGGCGCCCTGGAGCTCGGCCAGCTCTCCACCCAGGGCGCCGAAGCGCTCCGGACCCTGCTTTCGGGCGCCTCCGAACAGTTCCGGGAAATGACGGATACGGCGCGCACCGAGCACAAGGCGCTGGACGAGCGCACCCGGGCCGTGCTGACCGACCTCGCCCGCACGGCCCAGGAGGAGCGGGCCGCGCTGGAGTCCGACACCCGCACGGCCATGGAAGGCCTCGTCCAGACCGGATCGAGCTCTCGCGAGGCCCTCCAGGCCGCCGCCGTGCGCGCCATCGAAGCGCTTATCGAGCGCAGCGCAACCGAGCGCCAGACCGTCGAGGCCGACACCCAGCGCGCGCTGGAGGTGCTGGCCTCCACCGCGCAGGGCGAGCGCCAGTCCGCCCAGGCGGATTTCCAGACCGCCCTCCAGGCGCTGGTCCAAACAGGCTCCAGCGAACGCAACGCGGTCTCGGCCGAAACGCACCGTGCATTGCTGGCCCTGGCGGAGGCCGCGGCGGCCGAGCGCCGGGCCGCCCAGGAGCAAACCGAGCGCGCCATCGGCGACCTCACTCAGACCGGCGCCGCCGAGCGTCAGGCCGTCCAGGCCGACACGGAGCGGGCGTTGCAGAACCTCTCCCGCACGGGCGCCACGGAGCGCGACGCCGTGGAGCACCGCACGCGTGAAGCGGTGGAAGCCATGCTCGCCAGCGGCGCCGCCGCGCGCCAAGGGCTCGAAGCCGAGACCCAGACCGCCGTGGCCGCCCTGGCCGCCACCAGCTCCGCCGAACGCGCCGCCATCGCCGGCGACACGCAACAGGCCCTGGCCGCCCTGGCTCAGACGGGCGCAGGCGCCCGTGAGGTCATCACCAGCGAGACGGAGGGCGCGCTGGAGCGCCTGTCGCGCACCGGGGCCGGCGAACGCGAGACGCTGCAAACGGGCATCCAGCGCGCGCTCGAGGAGATCGCCAACTCCGGCTCCGCCGAGCGCGACGCCCTGCAGGCCGCCACCCAGAGCGCGCTGGACGCGCTCACCACGGCCGCCGAAGCGGCCCGGGACGCGGCCGGAGTCCACGCCGAGGCCGCACGCGGCAAGGTGGAGCAGCTCAACGAGGCCGCCTTTGTGGTCGGCCGCAAGGCGGACGAGACCTTCGACAGCCGCCTCAACGCCGCGCGCAAGCTGATCGACCAGTCCGCCGCCCTGGTGGAGGCGGCCGGAGAGCGCTCGGCCAGCCGGCTGGACGGCCAGCTCGAGGCCACCCGCGTGGCGATGGGCAAGCTCGAAGAGATCATGACGCAGATCGACGCGCGCGTGGAGCGTTTGCCGGCCGAAGCCCAGCTCCGCGCCGACGAGGTCCGGGTGGCGGTGGAGCGCGGCGTGGGCGACCTGACCGCTGCGGCCCGCCGCGCCGCCGAGGAGACCCAGGCGTTGGACGCCGCCTTCCAGGAGCGGGTGCGTCGCAACTACCAGATGCTGAGCGAGGCCGTCCGCCTTATGGGCGCGGTGGCCTCCCCCGCCGGCTTTCCGCCGCTCACGCCTGAGCCGCTCTCTCCCGCCCTGCCGAACGTGGTCGGAGGCGGCCTGCCCACCGCGACCGCCGCCGCCCTTGAGCCGGCGGCGCCCTCGCCTGCGCTCCCGGCCGTGGAGCCCATGCCCATCGAGGCGCCGGCGGCGGAGGCCCTGGCGGAAGCTCCGTCCGAACCCGAGCCTCCGGCTCCGCAGCTCGAGCCGGCCCAGCCCCCGGCCTTCTCCTCCGCCCTTCCCGCTGCGCCCGCACGCCGGCCAGGGCGGTTCACCAAGGCTCCCGCCCCGATCACCGTGCCGGATGTCGCCTCCGCCCCGGTCACGCCCGCCGCGCCCATCCCGACCTTTGCGCCCGTCAGCCTGCGCCCGAGCATCCGCATCACCGCGCGCGCCGAACCCCCCAGCGTGCAAAGCGTGTTCGAGGGCCGGGTCTCCGCCCCCGTGGTCTCCACCGGAGAGGGGGCCGCGCGCGGCGAGGAGGGCGGCTGGAGCTGGACCGACCTGCTGTCCTCCATCGATACCGAGAGCGCCGGCGAGGGGCCTTCGCAGGAGGACGTCCTGGCTGACCGGATGATCGCCGAGATCGAGGCTCTGGGACTGGACGCCGGCGTGCTGCTGCCCCGCGCCCGCATCGATGAGATCGCGGCCGCCATTCAGCTGGGCGACCAGCCTGCCGCCCGCGACGTGGTCCGGCGCTTGGCGCCCGCCGCCGTCCAGCGCCTCTCGCGCCGCGTCCTGCTGAACGCCGACCTGCGCGCCCAGACCGAGCAGTATCTCCGCCGCTACGGAGAAATCCTGTCCGACGCCGCCGCCAAGGACCGCGAAGGCTATATGGTGGCCGCGTTGCTCAGCTCCGACCCCGGCCGCGCCTACCTTTTGCTGGACGCCGGCATCGGCGAGCTGAACTGAGGGCGGGTCAGGGAAGCTCGCCTTCCCGAACGTAACCGTTCAGCGCCGCCCGCAGACGTTCGCCGCCCAGGGCTCGGGCTCGAAGCAGGTGGACCTCGCCGTACGGCGTCTCCAGCGTGGGCAGCGTCGGACGGCACGGCGGGCGCATAGCCTTGAGCGCCGCCTTGTCGGGCCGCGACAGCCGCCCGGCCACGCCGCCCGCCGCCCGAACCACCCCGGCTTCCCCGGCCACCAGTTCGAAGCGGCCGTCCCAGACGATCCGCTCCCCCGCCGCGACCGGCAGCTGCGGCAGGCCGCTGCGTCCCGCATCCCGCGTCAGCAGGATGGTCCCGGGCCCCGCATGCAGGCGCGCGCCGGCCAGGGTGGCCGTGACCTCGGCTGGCTCCCCAAGCCGGGCCAGGAGCGCGGAAACGGAGCGGCCCCGAGGCGGGCGATGCTGGCCGGAGGCGCACAACAGCGCCGCCGAGAGGAGGCGGTGGGCGTTTGGCGCAATCGAGAGCTCCGCCCGATCGAGCACCAGACCGCCTGGCGCCTCCGCAGGATCGATGCCCGTCAACCCCGCGGCCGGACGCGGCTCAAGCTCTTCGAGCGGGCCGTCCTCCCCGGTTGCGCCCCCCCCACGGAGGGCCGCGCGGGCGCGAGTCCGCGCAAACCGGGGATCGGCGTTGGCCGGATCCTCGATCCAGCCGATGCTGCGCGCGCAAAGCCAGGCGCGAAGCGCGGCGCGTCGGGCCCCCAGCAGCGGTCGGAGCAGCATGATCCCCCTCCCCTCCGGCCAGGCGGGCGAGGGCGACCAGATCTGCAGACGCCCCAGGGTGGAACCCTCCGCGACCATGTGCTCGGCCTCAGCGCGGTCGTCGGCCGTGTGGCCCAACAGGATCACACGCGCCCCCGCTTCTCGGGCGGCCTCGGCCAACAGCGCATGCCGCGCGGCCCGGGCCGCCGCCGGAACCCCGGTCGCGGGCTTGGGGCCGGCCCAGGCGAGCGTCCGAACCGGCTGGCCCAAGTGGCGGGCGGTCTCCGCCACCAAGCCCGCCCAGCCCGGCCCATCGGGGTTCAGGCCGTGATCAACGGTCAGCACCAGCAGCCTGCGACCGCGTCGGACCGACCAGGCATGAGCCAGATGGAGCAGCGCCACCGAGTCGCCGCCGCCCGAGACCGCAACGGCCAGCGGCGCCGAGCTCTCCGTCTCGAGCCGGGCGTCGAGTTGGGCGAGCGCGGCCGCCGCCCAGCCCTCGCTCCTACACCTCAGGCGGCGCACTTGGCCTGAGCGCGGGCCGAGCGCGCGCGGGTCTTCAGCGCGGCCGGAGCGGAGCCGTAGCGCCGGTCGAACTCGCCCAGGGTCTTGCAGGCTTCCGCCGGTTGTTTCAGCGCGATCAAGCTGCTGGACAGCTTCACCAGGGCGTCGGGCGCCCAGGGCGATTTGGGCCAGCCCTTGAGCGCGACGATATAGGCCTGCGCGGCCTCACCGTAGTTCTCGCGGAGGTAGAGGGTCTCGCCCAGCCAATAGTTCGCCTCCGCCGCATTGGGCTGGGACGCGTGCGCTGACGCATAGGCCTCGAAGGCGTCACCCGCCTCGGCGAAGCGGCCGCCGTCCATCAGGGCGCGCGCGGCGGCGAAGGCGGCCGCGGGATCGCTGGGCGCGGTGGCCGCGGCCGGCACGGCCGAGCTCCCGCTCGTCACCGTCAGCGCCGCCTGGGCGGACTCCACCCGCGCCAGGCGCTCCAGCAGGTCGCGGTTCTGCGCCTGGGCCGCGCCCAGGTCTCGACGCGCCGTGGCCAGATCCGCGGCCAGAGTTTCAGCCGTGCCGTTCAGCGACTTCACCGTGGCCTCCATGTCGTCGACCCGTGCGCTGGCGGCCGTAAGCTCGCCCTTGGTGTTGTTGTGCGCCTGGGTGAGGGCCTTGATCTCGGCCTGCGCCGTCCGGTGGGCGTCCTGCAGTTCGGCGATGCGCGCCTGGATGGCGGCGATGGCCTCGTCCTGGCGCTTGCCGCCTAACAGCTGGGCCTGGGCCGGAGTGGAGGCCAGCGCCAATGCGGCGAGCGCGGCGGCGGCGATCAGGCGCGGCTGTGTCATGTGCTGAGGTCCAGAGGACCGGCCCTTATTCGCTGGAGCCGGTGAAATTTGTGCGCGCATTGCGGTTGATGGCCCAGCCTTCCTCGCTGGACCGCGTGTCGACGGGCCGCTCCTTGCCGTAGGAGATGGTGGCGATCCGCTCCGGACGGAGACCCAGCTGGATCATCCGCTCACGAACGGCCTGCGCCCGGCGCGCGCCGAGGCCCAGGTTGTATTCTCGGGTGCCGCGCTCGTCGGCGTTGCCTTCCACCGTGACCAGCACGCCGGGATAGCGTTGCAGCCACTGGGCCTGGGCCTGGATGACGGAACCGGCCTCCTGCGTCAGCTCGTAGCTGTCCGTCGCGAAATAGATCCGCTCGGAGCCCGCCACGGCCACGAAGTCCTGACGGGAGCCCGGACCCGAAGCCGGAATGTTGGCCTGCGCGGCGCCGAAGGAAGGGTCGGCCGGCGCCGCGTTGATCGGCGACGCCCCCACCACGGTCCCGCCCGGCGCCGTTTCCGCCAGCGGCGGCGGCGTGCTGGCCGCCGTGGGCGGAGGTGCGCGGCGTGAGGCGCAGGCGCTGGAGCCGAGCGCGGCGGCGAGCGCGAGAACCAGTCCGATTTGCTGGGGATGCATTGACCTTGCTCCTTCTGGTCTAGTTCAGCATGGGCGACCACGCCGGGTCGGAGGCGCCGCCCGGAAAAGCGGCGGGTCGAAGATTGCGCCCGGAGACGTCCACGGAGAAGAGTCGGCTTTCCCCTCCGGGCCCGCTTTCGCGACTGAACATGATGACGCGGCCGTTGGGAGCCCAAGTCGGGCCCTCGTCGAGGTAGGAGGAGGTGAGCATGCGCTCGCCGCTTCCGTCGGCGTTGATCACGCCGATGCCGAACTGTCCGCCGTTCTGCCGCGTAAAGGCGATCAACTCGCCGCGGGGCGCCCAGACCGGCGTCGAGTACCGCCCGCCGCTGGCCGCGATCGGCCGCTGGCCGGAGCCGTCGGCGTTCATGAGGTAGAGCCGCGGGGCGCCGCCCCGGTCGGAGTTGAAGGCGATCCGCCGTCCGTCGGGCGAGAAGGACGGCGAGGTGTCGATCCCGGGATCGCTGGTCAGGCGCGTGCTCTTGCGCGTCCGCAGGTCCATCACGAAGACGTCGGAGTTGCCATTGCGCTCGGCGCTGAACGCCACCTGCTGGCCGTCCGGCGAGAAGCGCGGCGCATAGACCAGGCCCGGGAACTCGCCCAGCGTCTCCTGACGCGCCGTCTCGATGTTGAACAGGTACAGCCGCGAACGGCCGCCCTTGATCGCCATATAGACGATCTCCTGGCTGTTGGCGCTGAAGCGCGGCGAGGTGACGATGGCCGAGCCGTCCGTCAGATACTGCGGCGTGGCGCCGTCCTGGTCCATGATGGCCAGCCGTTTGACCCGGCGGTCGCGAGGTCCGGTCTCGGCCACGAACACGACGCGGGTGTCGAAATAGCCGGTGCGGGCGCCCGTAAGCCGCTGATACACCGCGTCGGCCACCTTGTGGGCCACCCGTCGCCAGTTGTCGGGCGTGGCGGTGAACTGCAGGGCGGTGAGCTGCTGGTTCAGCGCCGTGTCCCACAAGCGGAACTCCACCTGCAGTCGCCCGTCCGGCCCCACCACCGAGCGGCCCGCAACCAAGGCCTGGGCGCCGCCCGCCCTGAACTCGGCCAAAGGCGGCGTAGAGGCGACGTCTGCGGCGGGCAGGCCCGCGCTGTTCAGCGGTCGGAAATAGCCGGAGCGCTCCAGGTCGGCCGCGACCACCCGGGCGATGTCGGCGCCGTACGGCCCCGCACCGGCGAAGTTGGGCAGAGCGATGGGCAGGGGCTCGACGATCCCCTGGTTGACGTCGATGGCGACCTGCGCCTGCGGCGAGGTCGGCGCGAGCGGGACCGCGGCGATCGCCAGCGCACTCAAGAGAATCAGGCCGAACCGCATCGCCAATCCTAGCCGCCAGCACCCACAAGCGTCACCCTCGAAACAAGTCCGAGGGCCATCCCTTTGTTGAGGAGGAACGCGGCGGAAAACAGGCCCTTAGGTAAACGAGAGCTTAATCGCCCCCCGACGGGCCCCGCCTGGTGCTCAGCCACAGGCTTGTTCGGCGTTGAAGCTGGGTTGGAAGTCGCCGTTCTGCAGTTCTTGGGGCAACCAGTCGTAGGGCGCGGCGGAGCGCACCGCGGCCAGCGCTCGTTCCTGGGCGGCGCGGACCACGCCGTCGTCGGACTGTCCCCCGATGAGTTCCGGCGCGCCCTGGATGCGCCCGCCGTTCAGGCGAAAGCGGACACGGACGTTGACGGCCAGCGCCCCGTCCGGTCCGCAGTTGGGTCGCCACAAGCGCTGGAGCCGCTGGCCCAATTCGGCGCGGGCCGCGGCCAGTTGGCCGGGCGTGGCTCCTGCAGGCTTGGCCGGACGGCGCGGCTGATTGCGGGCGAGCCGATCGCCCAGGGCGGACAGGTCGAGCGGCTCCTCGGCGGGGCGGGCAGGCGGCGATGGCGCGGGGCGGGGCGGTGTGGACCGAGGCGGGGCGGGCCGGGGCGGCGCCGGGCGCGGGGCGGGCGCGGGCGTTGTCGAACGTGGGGGGGCCGGGCGGGCCGGGGGCGCGCTCGGGCGAGGCGGAACCGGGCGTGGCGGAGCCGGGGCGGGTGGCGAAGGCTGGGGCGGCGCGGGACGGGGCGGCGGTTCTGCAGCCGGCGGCGATGGAGTTGGGGGCTCGAGAACAGGCTCGGCGGCGGGCTCGGAAGCGGACGGCTCCGGCGAGGGCTGGGCCGCGGTGGCGACTTCCGCGGCGCCCTCGGGCGGAGGCGGTATGAGCTTGACAGGTACGGGCGGAGGCGGCGGAGGCGGCGCGCGGTCGGGCCAGGCCACAAAGGCCGCCAGCAGGCCCCCGTGCAGCAGGGCGGAGGCGAGAAGCGCCGGGCCGCGGTTCACCTCACTCGTCCTCGGGCGCGGCCACATCCGTGATCAGGCCCACCGAGGACAGGCCCGCAGCCTGCAACCGGGCCATGACCTGGGCCACCCGTCCGTACGGAGCGCGGCCGTCCGCCCGGACATTGACCGGCCGGTCGGGCGTGTTCTCGGCGATGGCGGCCAGACGCGTTGGGAGCGTCTCAAAGGGCGCGGGCTCCTCGCCCAGGAAGACGGCGCCGTCCGCCCGGATGCTGATCGTGAGCGGCTCCTCCTGCTCTTCCAGGGCGCCCGCCTCCGTTCGGGGTAGCTCGACAGGCACGCCTACGGTCAGCAGAGGGGCGCTGACCATGAAGACGATCAGCAGAACCAGCATCACATCGACCAGGGGCGTGACGTTGATTTCGGACAAGGCGCCTCGCCGGCCGCGGCGACGACGCCGGCCGCGGCTGTGCGCAAAGGCGTCTGTGGAGGCCAGCGCCATCTAGGCCGCCCTTTGCGGCTGGGCCAGCCGGCGGGCCATGGCGGCGGTCAAGTCGTCGGCGAAGCCCTCCAGCCGGCCGGCGAACCGCCCCGCGTCCGTGCTGAACTTGTTGTAGGCGATATAGGCCGGAATGGCCGCGATCAGGCCGATGGCGGTCGCGAACAGGGCCTCGGCGATCGCGGGCGCCACCACGGTGAGGTTGGTGGATCGCTGCACGGCGATCTCCTGGAAGGCGTTCATGATGCCCCACACCGTGCCGAACAACCCCACAAAGGGCGAGGCGGTGGCCACGATGGCCAGCGAGCCCAGCCCGTCCTCCACCCTCTGGCTTTCCCGCGCGATCACCCCGTCGAGGCCCCGATCGATACGCTGCATCATCAAGGCGCCTGCCGTCTCCCCGACCGGCCCATGGCTGCGCGTTTCCCGCCACTCGCGGAGGGCGACGACCAGCATGCGCGGCAGCGCGTGGCGGGGTTGATCGCCCGCCTTGGCCGCCACCTCCTCCAGGGAGCGTCCGGAGCCGACCTCGTCCTCGAACGCGTTCGCCTGGCGGTTCAGCGCGGAGAAGCGGAGCAGCTTGTCCAGGATGATGGTCCAGGACCACAGGCTGGCGGCGGCCAGCCCGACCATGACCAGCTTGACCACCCAGTCCGCGCGCAGAAACAGCGAAACCGCGGAGAAGCTCTCGGCCGTAAGTGCGGGATCAGGCGCCATGGGCCGGCTCCGTGAACGAATCAGAGGCCGAAACTATGGCCTGTCGGGGCGGCCCCCGGCGAGGAGGAAAGGGCGCAGTTTGTCGACCAAACCCGTCGGCGGCCGCCGTGGCCGCCCGTCCGGGGTGATGCAGGCCGCCTCCACCATGGCCGACAGCAGCAAGTCCGCGCCCCGGATCACCGTCTGCCCGACCAACAGGCGCGCGCCGCGAAAGCTGTCGTAGGTGGTCCGAACGGTCAGGGCGTCGTCCACGCGCGCCGGCCGTCTGAAATCCAGCGTCATGCGGACCACCGCAAAGACAGCCGGGTCGGGGCGGTCCAGCAGCTCGGTATGGCTGACCGCCGCCAGACGCAGGAAGTCCGACCGCCCGCGTTCCAGATAGCGCAGGTAGTTGGCGTGATAGACCACACCCGTGAAGTCGGTGTCCTCGTAATAGACACGCACCGGCAACCGGTGCTCGCGGCCCTGGAAGACGCCGGAGGACGGATCGGTCACGTCAACCTTCGAACAGGCCGGGCTGGCCGGGCGGAGTCGTGGGCGGGGAAAGGCCCAGGTGGCCGTAGGCCTTGGGGCATGCGGTCCGCCCGCGAGGCGTGCGCTGGATGAAGCCCTGCTGCAGCAGATAGGGCTCGATCACATCCTCGACGGCGTCGCGCGCCTCCGCCAGGGCGGCGGCCAGGGTCTCCATTCCGGCCGGACCGCCCGAATAGTTCTCGATCAAAACTCCGAGGTAGCGCCGATCCATGGCGTCCAGCCCCGCTTCATCCACCTCAAGCCTGGCCAGCGAAGCCGCCGCGAGCTTTCGATCGACCGGCTCCCCGCCCGCGAAATCACGCACCCGGCGCAGCAGCCGGCCGGCGACCCGCGGCGTGCCCCGCGCCCGGGCGGCGATCTCCGCCGCACCGTCCCCCGTCAGCTCGACCCCGAGCTTGCGGGCGGCCTGGAGCAGCACCTGTCTAAGTTCGGCCGGGGTGTAGAACTCGAGGCGAAGCGGAATGCCGAAGCGGTCGCGGAGCGGGGTTGCCAAGAGGCCGGCCCGTGTGGTGGCGGCCACCAGGGTGAAGGGCGACAGGTCAATGCGCACCGAACGCGCCGAAGGTCCCTCCCCGATCATCAGGTCCAGAACCTGGTCCTCCATCGCGGGATAGAGGATCTCCTCCACGATCGGCGCCAGCCGGTGGATTTCGTCGATGAACAGCACGTCTCGGGGTTCGAGATTGGTCAGGATGGCGGCCAGGTCTCCGGCCTTGGCCAGCACGGGCCCGGAGGTGGCCCGAAAGTTCACGCCCAGTTCGCGGGCGACAATCTGCGCCAAGGTGGTCTTGCCCAAGCCCGGAGGACCGAACAGCAGCACATGGTCCAGCGCCTCGCCCCGTCCCCGTGCGGCGTCGATGAAGACCTTGAGGTTCCCCTTGGCCTGGGCCTGGCCCACGAACTCGGCCAGGGTTTGGGGGCGCAGCGCCTTGTCCGCCTCCTGGGCCTGAGGCTCGCCCGAGATCAACCGGCTCAACGCGCCAGCTCCTGCAGCGCAGCCTTGATCACCGCAGCCTCGGCCGCGTCCTCGCCCAGCCGCAGCACGGCCCCTTCCACGGCGCGGCGAGCCGCCGGTTCGGCTATGCCCAGGCCCAGCAGGGCGGCCGTGGCCTCGCCCGCAACGCTCGGCGCCGTTGGAGCATAGCCGGTTGCGGCCACCTGCGCGTGGAAGGCCGCCACCGTTTCCCCACCCAGGGGCTTGTCTTTGAGTTCGACCACGATGCGCTGGGCGAGTTTGGGGCCGACCCCCTGCGCCCGGCCGACGGCCGCCTTGTCCTCGCGCGCGACGGCTTGGGCGAGGTCGCCGGGGGGCAACACGTCCAGCACCGACAAGGCGGCCTTGGGACCCACGCCCTGCACGGCGGTCAGGACCACGAAGGCCCGTCGCTCCTCGCGCGCCAGGAAGCCGTACAGGGTGGGGCCGCCGTCCTGCACCCAGCGGGTCTCGACATGAAGCAGCACCTCGTCGCCGGGCGCAGGCAAACGGGTCAGGGTGCGCGCGCCGCAGCGGACCACATAGCCGACCCCCGCCACGTCCACGAGCGCATCCTCCTCGCCCACCTCGGCGAGGACTCCCCGGAGGCGGCCGATCATGCCGCCCGCCGGCTGGTGCGGCGGTGCGCGTGCGTGATGGCCACGGCCAGGGCGTCCGCCGCGTCGGCCGACACCTCGCCGCAGCCCGGCAGCAGCCGGCGCACCATGAAACCCACCTGCGCCTTCTCCGCGCGCCCGGTTCCGACCAGCGCCTTCTTGACCTCAGCGGGCGCGTATTCGGCAACGGGCAACCCGGCCTGCGCCGGAGCGATGAGGCTGGCCGCCCGCGCGTGCCCGAGTTTCAATGTAGAGGCGGCGTTGACGTTGACGAAGGTCTCCTCGACCGCGGCTTCGTGCGGCGCATGCGCGGCGATCACGGCCGCGACCCCCTCCAGCAAGGCGCAGAGCCGGTCGGCGAAGGCGGCCGCTTCAGGGGGCGCGATCACGCCGTGCGCGATCCAGCTCAGGCGTGAGCCCTCCACGGCCACCACGCCCCAGCCCGTCCGGCGAAGACCGGGATCAAGCCCGATGATGCGAGTTGCGTTCGTCATGTGTTCCAGCCAGCATGACGGCCCGGGAGGGTTAAGGAAAGCTTGCGGCCGCGCCACGACGGGCTAACGTACCTGAGACAGCGGGGGCGTGAGCATGAAACGGTTGGCATGGTTGGCCACGACGGTGGCGGTCGCGGGGGGTGCGGCCCAGGCCCAGGGACCCGGGCTCCGGCCGGACCAGGCGCGTTTCCGGGAACTCTACAAGGAGTTGGTGGAGATCAACACCACCCTGTCGCAGGGCAGCTGCACCCGGGCCGCGGAAGCCATGGGCGCGCGGCTGCGCGCGGCCGGGTACCCGGCCGCCCACGTGCGCGTGCTGGCGCCCGCGGAGCGGCCCAAGGACGGCGCGCTTATTGCGGAGCTGAAGGGCTCGGACGCCAGCCTCAAGCCCATCCTGCTGCTGGCGCACATCGACGTGGTCGAGGCGAACCGGGCCGACTGGGAGCGCGATCCCTTCACCCTGGTCGAGGAGGGCGGCGTCTTCTACGCCCGGGGTGCCAGCGACGACAAAGCCCAGGCCGCGGTCTGGGTGGACAGCCTGATCCGCTACCGGCAGGAGGGCTTCCGGCCGAAGCGCGGCATCAAGGTCGCGCTCACCTGCGGGGAAGAGACGGCGGACGTCTTCAACGGCGTGGAGCACCTGCTGAAGACCGAGCCCGACGCACTGGACGCCGCCTTTGCGCTGAACGAAGGCGCCGGAGGGCGCATGGACGAGCAGGGCCGCCGAGTCGCGCTCAACATCCAGGCGGGCGAAAAGGTCTACCAGGATTTCACCCTGGAGATCACCAACCCGGGCGGCCACAGCTCCATGCCGCTGAAGGACAACGCCATCGTGCGCCTGTCCGCGGCGCTGGCGCGGCTGTCTCCGGACGCCTTCCCCGTGGCGCTGAACGCCACAACACGCACGCACTTCGCCGAGATGGCCAAGCTCACGCCCGCCCACGCCGCCGACATGCGCGCGCTGTCCGCCCAGCGGACCGACCTGGCCGCAGCGGGCCGCGTGGCCGCGGCGGACAAGGCTTGGAATAGTATGATGCGCACCACCTGCGTGCCCACCCAGGTGAACGCCGGCCACGCGCCCAACGCCCTGCCGCAGCGCGCGACCGCCAACGTCAACTGCCGCATCCTGCCGGGCGTCCCTGTGGCCCAGGTGCAGGCCGAGCTGGCCCGGACCTTCGCCGACCCGGGCATCAAGATCACCGCGATCGGCACGGCCGACCCCTCCACCCCGCCGCCGCTCGACGAGGCGATCCTGGGGCCGGTGCGCGCCGCCGCCGCCAAGCTCTGGCCCGGCGTGCCGGTCGTGCCTGTGATGGCCACCGGCGCCACCGACGGCCGTTTCACCAACGCGGCCGGCATCCCGACCTACGGCCTGACCGGCTTCTTCCACCCCCCGCAAGGCTCCAACGCGCACGGCCTGAACGAGCGGATGCCCGTGCGCAGCCTTTATGAAGGCCGCGACTTCCTCCACCAGGTGGTCAAGGCCTACGCCTCGCGCTGACCTCAGCTGGCCAGCTTGGCCATGTCCTCGTCGCTGACGTCGAGGCTGGAATAGACGCTCTGCACGTCGTCCTCGTCGTCCAACGCGTCGATCAGCTTCAGCACGGAGGCCGCGGTGTCCGCCGGGACGGGCGTGGGGACCTTGGGCCGCCAGACGATGCCCGTGGACTTGGGATCGCCAAGGATGGGGACCAGCGCCTCAACCACGGAATTCAGGTCCTCGAATGCGGTGTAGATGGTGTGCCCAGGAGCGGGCTCGTAGATGTCGGGCTTGACCAGATCGGACTCGACGTCCTCGGCGCCGGCCTCGATCGCGGCCTCCATCACCGCGTCTTCGCTGCCGGCCTCGGCGGGATAGATGATCTGGCCCACCCGCTCCCACAGGAAGCTCACTGAACCTGTCTCGCCCAGCGCTCCACCGTGCTTGGTGAACAGGCTGCGCACATTGGAGGCGGCGCGGTTGCGGTTGTCGGTCAGCACCTCCACGATGAGACCCACCCCGCCGGGGCCGAAGCCTTCGTAGCGGATCTCTTCCATGGTGTCGGCCTCGCCGCCCGCGCCCTTCTTGATGGCGCGGTCGATGTTGTCCTTGGGCATGGACTCGGCCTTGGCGTTGTTCACCGCCAGGCGCAGGCGCGGGTTCATGGCCGGGTCGGGCATGCCCGACTTCGCCGCCACGGTGATGTCACGGCTGAGCTTGGAGAACAGCTTGGAGCGCTGCGCATCGGCGCGCCCCTTTTTGTGCATGATGTTCTTGAACTTGGAATGGCCGGCCATGGGGCTCTGGTTCTCGAAGGCTCTTAGGGAAGGACCTCGGCTATCTAGCGCGGACGGGGGCCGGGCGGAACCGGTCCGAGGCCGGGCTGTTCAACAGCCGAGCAGGACGGGAGACGTCATGAACACTGAAGGAGTGGTCCATCCGGACGAGGAGCCCACGCAGCCCATCGTGAAGTGGTTTCCGCCGGGCGGCATGGCCAGGACGGCCCCCGCGGCCGCAGCGGGGATGGCGGCGCTGGTTCTGGGCGCCTTGGTGTACGCCGGCTTCTCACTGACGCGGGCGGCGCTGAACAGGGGGTTCGGACGGCCCCTGACGTTGGACAGGCTGGTGGTGCGCAAGCTCACCGTATTGGAGGACTAGGTCCAATCGGGGATCGGCGCGTCTGAGTGCTGAATCAATACGCTTCGGGTCAGGTGATTCGGAGCAGGCGGTTGCCGATGAAGCGCTAAGAGCTGAGCGAGGCGCAGCGGTCTCGCATTGCGCCCATGCCGCCCGGCAAGGCCGGCGATCCCGGCCGGACGGGCGCGCGCAACCGATTGTGCGTCAACGGGGTTCTCTGGGGTTGCGCTCGCGCGCGCACTGGCGCGACCTGCCCGAGCGCTACGGTAGGTGGATGAGCGTCCACAAACGCTTCACGCCCTGGGCCAAGGCCGACGCTTGGGAGCGGGTGTTTCAGGCGCTCACCGAGGATCGGGACAACCAGTATCGCGCGCCCTGTTATGTCGTCGCGCCTGGCCGCTCACGATAACAGCGCACTACGTACCTTCTGCAGCAAAGCGTCGGCCTCCGCGTCCGACATTGTAGCGCTGAGCTCGCCGAGCCGGCCCATCAGCTTCCCCAGGATCCGGAGATCTCCCTGACCGAGGACGGCCGCCGCTTTCGCCAGCACCTCAAGCTCATGTGGCTCGGCATTCTCGGCCTCCGTCGGACCGATCTCGAGCAGCAGCGGCGCTGAAAGACCGTGGCGTTCCATAAGACTCTCGACCGAACGCGCGCTGGGCCGGACGTCGAACGCGATCGCGTCCCCGTGAGCGTAGCTCATCGGCAGGCCCAGAAAGCGGTGCTCCCACCCCGTGCGGATCACGGTGTTCATCAGGTACACGTCGGTGACCGCCACAACGCGGCGGGCTCCCCTTTGCAGAGCTGAGGCCACCACAGCCGTCCGCAGCTCCATGTTCCGTCTCAATCCCTCCCGCCCGCGATGACGCGGAGCAGCGAAGTAGCGGCTGAGTTCCCAGACGCCAGGCGCCTTCACCTCCGAAGCGGGTTCGCTGAGCAGCTCCGGGAAGTGGTCCGCCAGCATGCTCTTGTCGCCTGTCGGGCGGATGCGGGCGCTCAGCCCGATACTCCCGTCCGTCTCCAGACCGAACAGGTAGACGGCACGGTCGTCGTCCAGATCGTCGAACTCGCCGCCGTCGCGTGTGGTTCTATCGGACCAGCCGCGTTCCTCAATGAAGAACGCCTTGCGCAGCTGGTGCATCTCTTCGAGCTGGCGTGCGTACAGGCCCCGGTTCTCGAGCTTGACTACGTGGATCATGGCGGCGACTTCCCCAGAATTGCCGCATCGTGGCCGCCAAGCGGGCCGAGGCTATCTGGGTGACTACCCAGATTGACGGGTCAGTAGGCGTCCTCACGGGGAAGCCAGCCGCGCCGAAAAAGCTCGTAGATCATCTGCGGCCGGTTGCGAACGCCGAGACGACGCTTGATCCGCTCGATGTGCATGTTCACCGTGCTCTCGCTGATGCCGAGTATCACGCTGGCGTCCCAATCCGACTTGCCTCGGGCGATCCAGTGCACGCATTCCGTCTCGCGTTTCGTGAGCTTTCCCGGCCTGGGTTCGTCGTCCTCGATCTCGGCCAGCGGCAGGCCGAGAGTCGCGTACAGCATCGCCATGGCGTGCAGGGTGGTTTTGGCCTTCGGGTCGAAGCCGGGCTCCTCCGAGATCATCAGCACGGAGGCGAGTTCTCCCGCAGCGCCATGGATGGGCACCAACAAGCCTTCACGTGCGCCGGTTGATTGAGCTTCTGCGAACACCCGGCGCGCTTCCGGCGTCTCCGCCTGACATTGCACCTCCGACCACGCGAAGGGGCGGGTGTTGCTGAAGATGCCGGCCATGGCAGGGTCGTGAGCGCCGAAACCCTGCTCGATGTAGTAGGCGGCCCATTGTTCCACGCCACGCCCAAAGGCCAGTCGAGGTACGATGGGCTGCCCATGCTCGGCCAGCTTCACGTAAGAATAGCGGCTGAACCCGTGATGTCGGATTGCGGCTTCGAAGCGGTCCTGAAATGCGCTCAGGTCGGAGGCTGCCGGACCGGCCTGGAGGAACTCCAGAGCTGCAGCCTGGGCTGGGGTCATGCCGGGGGGGCCTCGCCCCTGTCGTCGACCATCGCCTTCACGAGAGAAAGCACGCGGCGGCGAAGCTGGGGCGAGTCGATCTGCGAAAAGGCCGTCAGCAGCGGCCTGGCCCCATCCAGCATCAACAACCGGGCCGGGCCGTCGGCCGTGATGTCAACGGCTTCCCGGTCGGTTTCGAGGTCCCCCAGCAGATCGGCGACTCGGCAATTGAGCGCCCGCGCGATCTGAACAGCTCGGGATATGCTGACCCGATTTGTGCCCCGCTCATACTTTTGCACCTGCTGAAAGGTGACGCTGGCGCGCCGGGCCAATTCGTCCTGCGACATGCCGAGTTCTCTTCGGCGCAATCGAATGCGGGCGCCGAATTCCACATCGGCGTGTTCCGCGGAGCGGGTGGAGTGTGACGAGGTCATGCCACCAAGAGTGGAGCAGACGCTCCCGACCGTCCAGACAAAAGCGCGGCGATCCGCAGGGCGTCGTCGAGCCGCGACGCGCAGCGCGCGCGCAGGAGCGTTTCCACAAGCTTGGTCGGACGTGCAAGATTCGATTGCTACTCGGGGAGCTAGCGCTTGAGCGGAACCGTCTCGCGGCGCTCAGCGTCCTGAACAAACACCGCAACGCGTCGAGCGCTGCTTCATCAAACTTCCGCCGCTTCGAGGCCCGCTACGACCGCCCGGCGATCCAATTCCTCGCCTTCGCCCACATCGCAGCCGCAATGATCTGGATGCCCTGGATGTCGATCAGACCTAGGCTTCCGGCATCGCTGGGCGGAGCCGGCCGCCGACGCGGATGGGCTCAACGCGACGCGCCAGGCCCGTGCGGTCGTCCGTCTCCACAAACACGCCGCACACCGTCGCCGGCCCGCTCGCGGGCTCCATGCGGGCCTGATTGATCCGGGTGGTGAAGCGTCGCAGCGGCTCCTCCTTCTTCATGCCGATCACGCTGTCGTAGTCGGCGCAAGCGCCCGCGTCGGTCTGATAGGCCGTCCCGCCTGGCAGAATCTGGGCGTCGGCGGTCGGCACGTGCGTGTGAGTCCCCACCACCAGCGACGCCCGGCCGTCGCAGAAGTGGCCCATGGCCATCTTCTCGCTGGTGATCTCGGCGTGCATGTCCACGATCACCGCGTCGGCCGCCAGGCCCAGAGGGCAGGCCTCCAGCTCCCGATCCACCACTGAGAAGGGGTCGTCCAGCGCGTCCATGTGCACGCGTCCGAGCACGTTCATCACCAGCACGCGCCGCCCGCCGGGGGCGTCGTACAGATAGGCCCCCTGCCCCGGCGCCCCGGACAGGCGGGGGTAGTTGACCGGCCGCAGGAGCCGCGGCTCCCGCTCGATGAAGGTCAGCGCCTCCTTCTGGTCCCAGCTGTGGTTGCCCAGGGTGATGACGTCGGCCCCGGATTCGTACAGCTCCCGGGCGTTGCTTTCGGTGATGCCGAAGCCGTGGGCGGCGTTCTCACCGTTGACCACCACGAAATCGAGCTGGAGCCGCCGCCGCAGGGCCGGCAGGTGGGCGGCTACGCCCTCACGGCCCGAACGGCCGATAACGTCGCCGAGGAAAGCTAGCCGCATGGGGTCTCGCGTGTGAACAACCGAAAGCCGTGCTCGGTCAGCACGGCGTCAAGCGGGCGGTCATGCGCCTCCACGGGCAAGGAGGGAACCTCCTGCCCCGCATAGGCCAGCCCAACGATCACCGCCTTGGTGCGTCTGTGCAGCTCGGCGATCGTGCGGTCGAAGTAGCCGCCGCCCTGGCCGAGCCGGTTGCCATCGGCATCAAAGGCCAGCAGGGGCGCGATCACCAACTCGGGCTCGATCGGCCTCGCGCCCGGCAAGGGCGCGAGCGCGCCCAAGAGGTCCGGCGCAAGCGCGTCGCCGGGGCTCCAGGCCCGAAACACCAAGGGCGCGTCCAATTGCACCACGACCGGAAGACAAAGCTGCGTGTCGCGCTCCAGAAGCGCTTCGGCGATGGGCAAGGGATCGATCTCGCCGCCCACCGGCATGTAAAGGCTGGTCACCGGTGAGGGGCCCAGCCGGCTGTCCAGCATGTGAACCGCGGCCTGGACCGCAGCGTGCGGGTTCTCCGCGGCCAGCACGCGGCGCCGGGCGCGGGCCGCCCGACGCAGGTCGTCCTTGCTCGAACTCACGGAGTGAGTGGCGGCGCCGCGAGAGCCGTGGAGGGCGGTAAATCCCCTCGGACCTGGCTAACCAGGTGGGCGCCGTGTCTCCAAGCCCACGAGCCTGGAGAGGTACAGCTCCCTTCAGAGGCGATTAAGGTCCCCGGGATTTGATGCCTCCGACGCGAGCCGCAGCAGACCCGCCGCGGTTGAAGGTAGGCGGCCGGCGATCGATGCTCAAGCGGAGGCGGGCTGCTCCGAGCCGATCCGTTGCGCCAAGGTCTCGATCCGGGCCGCCGCTTCGTCGAGAACCGCTGCGGCGCGCTGCTCGATGCGCGCCGTGTCCGGCGCGGGTTGGGGCGGAGCTGCGGGCCGCAGATTAGCCGCCCCCGATTGCAATCGGTCCAGCCGGGCGCGCGTGTCCGCCAGGTCGTCCGCCGTGGTCAGCGCCGCCAGCAGAAACAGCCTGAGCTCGCCCACCGCCCCTACCTGGGCGGCGATGTCCTGCACCTGCCGGTCGAACTGGCGCGCCAAATTGCGCACGTGCTCCTCTTCGCCCGGCTCGCAGCCGACCACATAGGGGCGTCCGTTCACTTCCACATTGATGGGAGGCATGGCTCAGAACTCCCGCTGGTGGGGGTGCAGGTCGGTCTGGTCGTCGGACAGGTGGTCCAGCGAGGCCGGCTGATCCTCCGCCTCCACCGCCGACTGGGCTTGGGCGGCTTCGGACAAGGCGGCGTCCTCCTCGTCGAGGGCGGCCCGGATCCGGTCGGCGGCGCGCCCCAGGACGGTGCTGGCTTCAGCCGCCGCTCCTTCGAGGGCGCGCTCCCGATGCCGGGCCTCGCGCAGCTGGATGTGCAAGGCCTCCTCCGCAGCCGCATCCCGCTGCGGCTCGACTGGGCGAGCGGCCTGGGCGGCCAGGCCGGCCTCCAGGGCGTCCACCGCACGGCGGAGACGCTCGGCGGCGGCGTCCAGCGATGCTTCCCCATTCCGAATCATGGTTCGCTCCGGCTCGTCTTGGACTATCTAGCGCGCACCGGCGGCGATGTCGCAATTGCGATGCTCGCGCGGCGGATGGTCCGAACGCCTCAACCCCTTGGAGCTCCATGTCAAACCTCGCAAGCGCTGAGGCCGCCCACGCCCCGGCGCCGCCCAGGGTCATGGCCGACGCCATCCGCGTGCTGGCCATGGATGCGGTGGAAGCGGCCAACAGCGGCCACCCCGGCATGCCCATGGGCATGGCCGACGTCGCTACCGTGCTCTGGAGCCGGTTCCTGAAGTTCGACGCCGCAGCGCCCGACTGGCCGGACCGCGACCGATTCGTGCTCAGCAACGGGCACGGCTCCATGCTGCAGTACGCGCTGCTGCACTTGACCGGCTTCGAAGGCGTGGGCCTCGAGGATTTGAAGCGATTCCGCCAACTCGGCTCCCGCACGCCTGGACACCCGGAGTACGGCCACACGGCCGGGGTCGAGACCACCACCGGTCCCTTGGGCCAGGGGCTCGCCACTGCGGTCGGCATGGCCATGGCCGAGCGGGCGCTGGTTGCGCGGTTCGGGGCCGAGCTGGTGGACCACCGCACCTGGGTGCTGGCCGGCGACGGCGACCTCATGGAGGGCGTCAGCCACGAGTCCATCCACCTGGCCGGGAGACTTGGCCTGCACAAGCTCACGGTGCTTTGGGACGACAATCTGATCACCATCGACGGCGCCCTCAGCCTGTCGGAGACCGGCGACCAACTCCGGCGTTTCGAAGCCGCGGGGTGGGCCGTTCGTGCGGTGGACGGACACGACATGGCCGCGGTCGAGGCGACGCTGGCCTGGGCGGTCCAGCAGGACCGGCCCGCCCTGATCGCCTGCCGCACAAAGATCGGCCGCGGCTCGCCCTCCATGGAAGGGCACCAGGACACCCACGGCAAGGCGCTCGGGCCGGAGGCGGTGGCCGAGGTGCGCGAACACCTGGGCTGGCCGCACGAACCCTTTGTGGTGCCCGATGCGATGTACGCCGCCTGGCGCCCGGTTGGACGGCGGGGCGCCTCCGAGCGCACCGAATGGGAGGCTCGCCTCGCCGCGTCGCCTCGCCGTTCGGAGTTCGAGCACGCCTTGTCCGGCGAGCTGTCGCAGCCGGCGCTCACGGCCTTGACCGACTTCGCCCGGCGCGCGGCGGAGACGCGTCCCGCCGCGGCCACGCGCGTGCATTCCGGCAAGGTGCTGGACGCCTTGGTCCCGGTCGTCCCCGAGATGATCGGCGGCTCCGCAGACCTTACCGGCTCGGTCAACACCCTGGTCAAGGGCATGGGCGTGTTCGACGCCCCCGACTACGCCGGGCGCTACGTCTATTACGGCGTTCGCGAGCACGCCATGGCGGCGGCCATGAACGGCATGGCGCTGCACGGCGGCGTCATGCCCTACGCCGGCACCTTCCTGGTCTTCTCCGACTACAGCCGCCCGGCCATCCGGCTAGGCGCCCTGATGGGCGTGCGCGTCGTGCACGTCATGACTCACGACAGCATCGGCCTGGGCGAGGACGGGCCGACCCACCAGCCGGTCGAGCACCTGGCCTCCCTGCGCGCGATCCCGAACCTGCAGGTCTTCCGCCCAGCCGACGGGGTGGAGACGGCGGAATGCTGGGCCCTGGCCCTGAGCACGCCCGGGACGCCTTCGGTGCTGGCGCTCTCGCGGCAATCCGCCCCCGCCGTCCGGACCGAAGCGGGAGAGAACCGCTCGGCCCGCGGCGCCTACCAGTTGTTTCCGGCGGACGGCCCGGCGCGGGTTACTCTGTTCGCCACGGGCACGGAGGTGGGCGTGGCCGCCGCCGCCCGCGAGCAGCTGCAGGCCGAAGGCCTTCCCACCCGCGTGGTTTCCGTCCCTTGCATGGAGCTGTTCGCCGCCCAGGACGCCGCCTACCGGCGCGAGGTCCTGGGCCAAGCCCCCGTCCGCGTGGCGATCGAAGCCGGCCTGCGCCTCGGCTGGGACGCCCTGATCGGGCCAGAAGGCGGCTTCATCGGCATGACCGGCTTCGGCGCCAGCGCCCCCGCCCCCGCCCTCTACAAACACTTCGGCATCACGCCGCAGGCGGTGATGGAGGCGGTGAAGACGACGCTTTAGCCCGCGGTCCTCCTTGCTCGCTGCGCAGGGAGAGGGGGAACAGGCTTGACTCCCCTGCCCGCCGCCGCGACACCGCGCGCCTCAACAATCCTTGGGAATTCGTCATGGCCCTTCGCGTCGCCATCAACGGGTTCGGCCGCATCGGCCGGCTCGTTCTCCGCTCCATCGTCGAACATGGGCAGCGCGACATCGAGGTGGTGGCCATCAACGACCTGGGGCCCATCGAGACCAACGCCCACCTGCTCCGTTACGACAGCACCCACGGCCGCTTTCCCGGCCCGATCACCGTGGACGGCGACACCATCGACGTGGGCACGGGTCCCATCCGCTGCACCGCCGTGCGCAACCCCGCCGAACTGCCCCACCGCGACCTGGGCGTCGACATCGCCCTGGAATGCACGGGCATCTTCACCAGCCGCGACAAGGCCCAGGCCCACCTGGACGCCGGCGCCAAGCGCGTCTTGATCTCCGCTCCGGCTGAAGGCGTCAGCCGCACCGTGGTGTACGGCGTGAACCACGACGCGCTCACGGCCGACGACCTGATCGTCTCCAACGCGTCGTGCACCACCAACTGCGTGACCCCTGTGGTCAAGGTCCTGCTGGACCTGTGCGGGATCGAGCGCGGCTACATGACCACCGTGCACAGCTACACCAACGACCAGCCCTCCTTGGACCAGATGCACAAGGACCTCTACCGCGCCCGGGCGGCGGCCCAGAGCATGATCCCCACCTCCACCGGCGCGGCCAAGGCCGTGGGCTTGGTCCTCCCTGAGATGAAGGGCAAGCTCGACGGCTCCTCCATCCGCGTCCCCACCCCCAACGTCTCCGTGGTGGACCTCAAGGTCGTGCCCACCCGCCCAGTCAGCGTCGAGGAGATCAACGCGGCCATGGTCGCGGCGGCCGACGAGGGCCCGATGAAGGGCGTGCTCGAGACCAGCACCGATCCCCTGGTCTCCATCGACATCAACCACATCGCCGCCAGCGCCACTGTGGCTCTTCCCCAGACCCAGGTCATCGAAGGCCAGCTCGCCCGCGTCCTGGCCTGGTACGACAACGAGTGGGGGTTCAGCACGCGGATGGCGGACACGGCGCTGGCCATGGGCAAGCTGCTCTAGCCCATGAGCTCGCGCCGCTTGGTTCTAGCCGGCCTGATCTGCAGCTTCGCGACGGTCGCCGCGCCCGCGAGCGCCAAGGCTCCAGCGCTTGGGCCCGGGCAGGTCTGGAACTTGAGGGATCAACGTTATCCCGCCGCACAGGTCGTCATCGGACGGCTTGAGAAGCTTGGGGATGTCTCAGTGGTGCACGTCAGCGTGCTCCAGGTGCTCGCAGGCGGCCAGGAGAGCGGGCAAGTTCTCACCTTCGGACACATGCCGTTCACTGAAGAGGCTGTCCGTCGCTCCATCGGTTCGCAGATCAGGGACGGCCTGGGAGCCCATCCAGGGTTCGACGCAGGTTATGCCGAGTGGCGATCGGCCCGAGGCGGCGTGTTCACCATCACCATTCCGGAGGCGCTCGCCGTAGCCATGCAGGCGATGATGTCGGCCCCGTCAGAAGCAAATGAAGCGATCTGAATGACCTTCCGCACCCTAGACGACGTCGGCACGATCTACGGCCAGACCGCGCTGGTTCGCGTGGACTTCAACGTGCCCATGGAGGGCAGGCGGGTGACGGACGACACGCGCCTGCGCTCGGCGCTGCCGACGATCAAACGGCTGAACGCCGGCGGGGCCAAGGTGGCGCTGCTCGCGCACTTCGAGCGGCCGAAAGGAAAGCGTGTGCCGGAGATGAGCCTGCGCCCGGTGGTCGAGCCCCTCGCGGCCCTGCTGGGCAAGCCCGTGGCTTTCGCCGACGACTGCGTCGGCCCCGAAGCGCAGCGCGCCGTGGGCGCCCTGCCCCACGAAGGCGTCCTCCTGCTGGAGAACGTCCGCTTCCACCCCGGCGAGGAGAGTAACGATCCGGCCTTTGCGGCCCAGCTGGCCGAGCTGGCCGACTTCTACGTCAACGACGCCTTTTCCGCCGCCCACCGCGCCCACGCCTCCACGGAGGCGATCGCCCGCATCCTGCCCGCCTACGCCGGCGAGGCGCTGCGCCGCGAGCTGGAGATGTTGGACAAGGCCCTGGGCGCACCCGAGCGACCCGTCATGGGCATCGTCGGCGGCTCCAAGGTGTCCACCAAGCTCGACCTGCTGAACAACCTCGTGGGCAAGCTCGACCGGCTGGCCATCGGCGGAGGCATGGCCAACACCTTCCTCTTCGCGCAGGGGCACGACATCGGCGGCAGCCTCGCCGAACGCGACATGGCCGAGACGGCGCGCGAGATCATCGCAACCGCGGCGCGCTCCGGTTGCGAGCTGCTGCTTCCCGTGGACGTGGTCGTGTCCGACCGCGTCGAGCCCGGCGCCCCGGCGAACGTCCGCCCCCTGGGCGAGGTCGGGCCGGAGGACAAGATCCTCGACGCCGGGCCGGAGACGCTGAAGTCCATCAAGGGCGCCATCGACGGAGCCCGCACCCTGATCTGGAACGGTCCCCTGGGCGTGTTCGAGATCCCGCCCTTCGACCACGCCACCGTGGAGGCCGCCCGCTTCGCCGCCCGCCACGCCAAGACCGAGCGCCTGATCGCGGTCGCCGGCGGGGGCGACACCGTGGCCGCGCTGAATCATGCCGGGGTGGCGGAAGACTTCACCTTTGTGTCCACCGCCGGCGGCGCCTTTCTTGAATGGATGGAAGGCAAGACGCTGCCCGGGGTGGAGGCGCTGGAGGCATGAGCGACGCGCGGAGCAAGGCCGCGCGCAATGAGGGGGTCAAGTTCCGAGCTGGAGCTCTGAACACCATCGGCCTAGCGGTCCTAGGTTTGGGCGTACTCACACCGGTGATCAGCGGTTCGTTCGCCTGGACGCGGCAGCCGTGGCGCTGAACGCGTCGGTGGCGTATATGCAGCACGCTACGGCTCAGCTGCACGGGCTAGAGGACTGGGAATGACTTTCGATCCGGCTTATCTGCCGGCTCTCATGGGGACGATAGCGGGGGTGGTGCTCTACGCCGAGCATCGCCTGTCGCAGCGGCGCTGGTGTCGCGACCGCCGAGGATCAACGCCGGGCCGCCACGCCCGCCGAATAGACTGAATCAAACTCACAAGGGGACGGAATGGATCTCGCGGCTCTGAACGCGGTGGCGACCGCCATGGTGGCGCCTGGACGGGGCATACTCGCCGCCGACGAAAGCACGGGCACGATCAAGAAGCGCTTTGACGTGATCGGTGTGGAGAACATCGAGGAGAACCGCCGCGATTACCGCGAACTGCTGTTCCGCTCGGCGCGCGGGATGGAGCACATCTCCGGCGTGATCCTGTTCGAGGAAACGCTCTACCAGAGCGCCGTGGACGGCACGCCCTTTGTGGACCTGATCACGCGGGCCGGGGCCATTCCGGGTATCAAGGTCGACAAGGGCGCCAGCAAGATGGCCGGCTTTCCGGGCGAAACCATCACCAAGGGCCTGGACGGCCTCAGCAAACGCCTGCGCAAGGACTATGAGCAGGGCGCGCGCTTCGCCAAATGGCGGGCGGTGATCGACATCGCCGAAGGGGTGCCCACCTGGGGCGCCATCAAGTCCAACGCCCATGCCTTGGCGCGCTACGCCGCCATCTGCCAACAGGAGCAGATCGTGCCCATCGTTGAGCCGGAAGTGCTGATGGACGGCGCCCACGACATCGACCGCTGCGACGAGGTCACGCGGTGGATCCTGCAGACCACCTTCCAAGAGCTCTACGAACAGCGCGTGGCGCTGGAAGGCATGGTGCTCAAGCCCAACATGATCGTGCCCGGCAAGAAATGGCAGCGCCCCGTCTCCGTGCAGCAGGTCGCCGAACGCACCATCGCCGCGCTCAAGGCCACCGTGCCCTCCGCCGTGCCCGGCATCGCCTACCTCTCCGGGGGCCAGTCGGACGAGGAGGCCACGGCCCACCTCGACGCCATGAACAAGATCGGCGGCTTCCCCTGGAAGATGACCTTCAGCTATGGCCGGGCGCTCCAGGCCGCGCCGCAGAAGGCCTGGTCCGGCAAGCGCGAAAACACGGCCGCGGCCCAGACGGCCTTCACCCACCGTGCCCGCATGAACGGCCTGGCCAGCCTCGGCCAGTGGTCGCCGGACCTGGAACGGCAGCAGGCGGCCTGAGCACCTGCGGTTGCATTTGGATGGGACGTGGAACCGCGTTAGATTGGGAGGATGAGCACCGTCGCTGAAGTCCAAGAACGAGCGGCTGAGGTGGCTCGTCGTGCTTTACCCCAGGAAGTCGAACCCTCAGTCGTCGCTTCTGAAACCGTGGACTGGCAGGGGGAGCCAAGTTTGTCTGTCCGTTATGTCCTGCCGGACAAAGTCTTTCGGCAGGACGATCTTGGAGACCTGCTTCTAGAGCTGACGGCTTTGCTTCAAGAAGAATTGATCAAGGCGGGTGAGCGACGTTTTGCTTACGTCGACGTCATCTCGGAGTCGGATGCCGCGACGGAAGCCGCCGGGGAGTGATCAACCACGACCATCTTCTTGCGCAAGCGCGGCGGCTGGCCAAGCCGCCCAGCGCGGGCAGGCCTAAGCAGGCCGATCTGCGAAGGGCGGTCAGCACTGCCTACTATGCCATGTTTCACTTCGCGCTCCGAGACGGCGCCGACCACCTCGTCGGGTCCTCGCCCGCCAAGCGGAACTCCAAAGCATGGGCCATGGTTTACCGGGCCTACAGGCACAACGAGATGGCCCGGCGGTGTGGTCAGGTCGGGAACCCGCCAACGCCTCTGACCGGCGCTGACTTCGGTCGCGAAGTGCGTAGGTTCGCGGCCGAGTTCAAGACACTTCAGAACGAGCGGCATCGGGCCGATTATGATCCCACGGTCAAGCTCACGCTCAGCACTGTCCAAGGCCGTATCGGGGCGGCGAGGCGCGCTATCCGTCTTCTCACAAAAGCACCCGCAGAGGAACGACGGCTATTCTCCACCTTCTTGCTGCTAGGCGTCAGGTCAGACAGCTAACCAAGCGCCGTGAGGCCATGGGCGCCTATTTCCTCCACCGCCGCCCCGATCCGGTCCTGGGCGAAGTGGTCATGTCCTCGGCCATGCCCACCACGGGACGTCCGCGCAACGACGCTCATCGAGTCGAACGGGTCGGCGCCAGGCGCCGCGGGACCTTGTCCGGATCGGGGGTCTTGGCCTTGCTGAGCGCGGTGCCAAGGAGGATGTTGGCGAAGCTGCGCCAGCTGACGAAGGGCGCGACCCAGGCGGCGGCCCGGTGGTCCAGCCGCTCGATCGAGCGGAGATAGGCGAAGGCCGCCGCGGTGGCGGCCAGGGAGGCGGTGGTGTTGCCGCCCAGGCGGCGCGGCCCGAGCACCAGCCAGGCGGCGTTCACGGCCTGGATCACCGTCCACAGCGTCAGCCCGGCCGTACGCTCGGGGCTGCGCGGCGCGTTCCAGACCCGCAGGCCGGAGGCGGTCAGGGCCAGGAACAGCGGCGTCCACACGGCCGACACCGGGGCGTCGTCCGGATCGTCCAGCGTTCCGCGTTCCTCCTGCAGCTCGGCGTCTGCATGGTGGCCCAGCGCCGCGGACAGCGCGACGGCCCCGACCACGAGCGCCACCCCGCGCAGCACGTGCCCTGCTGTGCGGCCGCGACTGTTGAACGCGTCTTCGATGGCGCCGTGGAGCGCATTGGCCATGGGCAAACCCTTGTGCTGGAACGGGCAATGAACCCGTCCCGCCGAGCTTCGTTCCGCGCCCGCACCGGGCTCAGGCCGCCGGAGACCGGTTCACTCGCCGCGGAGGCCGCCGCCTGTGGCGCTGTTGTCCGGCGCGATCTGACCCATGGAGACCTGCAGGTAATTCTGCTCGCCGACCGCCTGGATCAGGCTCAGCTGGGTTTCCAGGAAGTCGATGTGCTCCTCGGTGTCGGCCATGATGGCCAGCAGGATTTCGCGGCTGACGAAGTCGCCTTTGCCCTCGCACAGCCGGATGGCGTCGGCCTGCGCCGTGCGGCCCTCGACCTCGACGGACAGATCCGCGCTCATACCCTCGGCCACGCTCTCGCCGATCCTGAGCTTGTGCAGCTCCTGCAGATTGGGAAGACCGTTCAGGAACAAGATGCGCTTGATCAGCTTGTCGGCGTGCCGCATCTCCCCGATCGATTCGTCATAGACGACCTGGCCCAGGTGCTGGAAACCCCAGCTCTCGTACATGCGTGCGTGCAGGAAGTACTGGTTGACCGCCGTCAGCTCGTTGGTGAGCACGGCGTTCAACGCCCGGATGATCTCGATATCGCCTCTCATGCCGCGATCCCTAGCCTACTCCGCGGCGTAACGCATCGCGTTCCTGGCCTGATCGATCATCTTGCGCAAGTCGCAGACGCATTTGGCGCATTGAGCCTGGCAGCGATGGTGCCGGAACACCTCCGCCGGCCGGTTCGCGCCGGCCTCGATGGCCGTCAGGGCGTCCCGCTGGCGAAGGCCGTTGCAGTTGCAGACGTACACGCGGCGCTCCCAAGGCGGTCGGCGAACACGGAGCGTGTCTAGCACGCGCGCTCGCCTTTGCAACTCATTCGCAAGTGCGAACCCGAGATTGTCCGAGGCTCCTTGCTTGACGAAGGACGAAGCCACGCGTTGAACGCCGCCATGGCCTCGCCCCCACCCTGCCGGCTTTACCTGATCACGCCTCCGCGCCTGGATGACCTGGCCGGCTTCGGCCACGATCTGGCCGGCGCGCTGGATGCGGGCGATGTGGCCGCGCTCCAAATCCGGCTCAAGGACCACCCGGAGGGCGAGATCGCCGCGGCGGTGCACGCGCTTGCCCCCATCGCCCAGAACCGGGGCGTCGCCGTCATCCTGAACGACCGGCCCGACCTCGCCCGCGAGCTCGGCTGCGACGGCGTCCACATCGGCCAGGACGACGCGTCCTATGCGGATGCGCGGCGGATCCTGGGGCCGGACGCCACCGTGGGCGTCACCTGCCATGACAGCCTGCACCTGGCGATGGAGGCCGCGGAGGCCGGCGCGGACTATGTGGCGTTTGGGGCCATGTTCCCGACCGAAACCAAGCAGGCCAAGGCCCGCGCGGAGCTGGACCTGATCTCCGGCTGGGCCCTGGACATGCTGGTCCCCTGCGTGGCCATCGGCGGCATCACGGCCGAGAACGCGCGTGAGGCGGCGCGCGCCGGCCCGGACTTTCTGGCCGTCTGCGCCGGCGTTTGGCGGCACGTAGCGGGGCCGGCCGCGGCGGTGCGCGCGATCAACGGGGAGATCGCGGCGGGGGCGGCGGAGCGCGGCTAAGCCACCCGCTGCCCGAATTGCAGTTCCGCCAGCCTGGCGTACAGGCCGCCGCGGCGCACCAGCTCGTCGTGACTGCCTTCGTCGACCACGCGGCCGCCTTCGATCACCACGATGCGGTCGGCGCGGAGTACGGTGGCCAGCCGGTGGGCGATGACCAGGGTGGTGCGCCCCTGCATGGCTTCCTCGATGGCGTGCTGGACCAGGCGTTCGCTTTCGGCGTCGAGGGCGGAGGTGGCCTCGTCCAGCAGCAGCACGGGGGCGTCGCGGACAAAAGCGCGGGCGATCGCCAGGCGCTGGCGCTGGCCGCCGGACAGCTTGCGTGCACGATCGCCAAGGGACCCGTCCAGTCCGCCCGGAAGCTTCTGAAGGAACTGCAAGGCCTCCGCTTGGCGGGCGGCCTCGCGAACCTGCTCGTCCGTCGCATCCTCACGGCCGAAACGGATGTTGTCCGCGCCTGAGCCGGACAGCAGACCTGCATCCTGCGCCACCAGGGCCAGCCGCGCGCGGGCGGCCTGCGGGTCCGTGCGGCGCAGGTCCACGCCGTCCAGCCGGACGGAGCCCTCCTGCGGGTCGTAGAAGCGCAGCAACAAGCGAAACACCGTGCTCTTGCCCCCGCCGGACGGGCCGACCAGGGCCACCGTTTCGCCGGGCGCGACCTGCAGGGAGAAGTTGGTCAAGGCCGGAGCGTCCTCGCGCCCGGGGTAGCTGAAGGTGACGTTCTCGAACGCCACCTCGCCCCGCGGCGGTTCGGGCAGGGGCACGGGATTGGGAGGCGCGGCGATGGAGGGCCGGATCGCGAGCAGTTCAGCGATGCGCTGCATGGCGCCCGAGGCCTTCTGCACCTCGCCCCAGCTTTCACTCAGCGAGCCTACCGAGCCCGCCGCGATCACCGACAGGAAGACGAACTGGACCAAAGCGCCCCCGCTCATGCGCCCGTCCACCACGGCGCGCGAGCCCAGCCACAGGACGCCCATGACCCCGGTGAAGGTCAGGGCTATGACCAGCGCCGTCATCACCGAGCGCGCCTTGACCCGCTGCTGCGAGGCCGCGAAGGCTGCATCCACGGCCCGGGAGAACCGATCGGCCACCGTGGCCTCCCGATTGAAGGCCTGCACCGTATCCAGCGCGTCGAGGCTCTCACCCGCATAGCCCACCGCCTCGGCGAAGCGGTCCTGCGCCGTAATGGTGAGCTTGCGCACACGCCGCCCGAACAGGAACAAGGGCGCCATGATCAGGGCCAGGAGCAGGATCACCAACCCGGTCAGGGTGACGCTGACATAGGTCAGCACGCCCAGCGCCCCGATCAGGATCAGGAGGTTGCGCATGGCCACGGAGATGGAGGCCCCCACCAGCGTCTCCACCACGGCCAGGTCGGTCGTGAGCCGGCTCATCACCTCCCCCGGCCGCACCTGGAGATAATAGGCGTGGTCCAGCGTGAGCACGTGGCCGAACAGGCTCTGGCGAATGTCGGCCACCACCCGCTCGCCCAGCCGCGTGACGAAATAGAACCGCCCCGCCGTGAAGCCCGCCAGCAGCACCGCGTTCAAAACGAGCAGCAGGAAATAGTCGTTGATCGCCTCCGTCGTGCCCTGGCGGAAGCCGCCGTCCACCAAGAGCCGCGCGGCGCCGGTGATGCTGAGCGTGGCGGTCGCCGCCAGGATCAGGAAGACCGCCGCCACGGCCCCTTCCAGCTTGTGACGCGCCATGAAGGGCAGGAGGTTGCGCAACGGCCGCAGGTCGCGACCCTTGGGCCGGCGGTCGGCCGCAGCCATCATGGTCTCGGCCAGCTGCGCGCCGGCGTTGGGCCGACCGATCACGGCGCCGGCCGGCACGGCTCCGCTGTCCGGCGCGCTCACCAGCGGTCCTTGGGACTTGCCCCGCGAAGCCTGTTCAAGCTATAGCCCCCGCCATCGCCCGCCGGCCCCCGGCGGGTTTTCCGTTTCGCGCGAATCGCGCCGCCCAGAGACCCTACGATGAAGCAGGACGCCCATCCCGATTACCACTTCATCACCGTGGTGATGACCGACGGCACGACCTATCAAACCCGGTCGACCTACGGCAAGGAAGGCGCGACGCTGAACCTCGACATCGACCCGCGCACCCACCCGGCCTGGACCGGCGGCCAGCAGACCCTGCTTGACCGGGGCGGTCGCGTGTCCCGCTTCGCCGCCAAGTACGGCGGCTTCCTGAAGAGCTAAGACTCCCGAAGGCTTGCGGAAGCGAGCCTTCTTTCGTTCGCGGTCAGCCGCCGAATGCGTTCCGCAGCCGGTCCAGTTGCGACTGCACCGGGTTCTCCGCCTCGCCTTCCAGCGCGCTGAGATACATGCGCCGGTCCAGGTGCAGCACGCGCTCGTGCAGGCGGGCGGAGCGCTCCAGCAACTCCAGCAACCCATACGGCAGGGGTTCGCCGCCCTCCGCCGCCTCGGTCCGCGGCTGTTCCGGGCGAATGCGATAGCGGTCCTGCGCAGCCTCGTTCACCGCCATCTCGCCTTCCCGGACCGCGCGCTGGACCAGCAGCCAGGAGGCGATCTGCATCAGCCGGGTGGTCAACTTCATGCTCTCGCCGGCGTAGGCCAGGGCGGCGTTGCGCGACAGCAGCTTGCTTTCCTTGCGCCCGGCCCCGTCGAGATAGGCGGCGGTCTCCTCCACCAGCTGCATGCCTTCTGCAAAGGTGCGCTCGAACAATTCCGAGCGGGCGAAATCACGCAGGGCGGTCACGGCGGCTGGCGTGGAGGTGTCGTTCATATGCGCCGTTCCCGCGAAAAGGCCCGAAGTTGCAAGGGGGGCGCCAGGGTCGGCCTCATTCCGAGCCGCCGAACAGGGCGTCGGCTGCAGCCCGCCCGCTCTGTTTCTTTCTGATGGCGGCATCGGCGCGGGCGATCTCGGCCTCCAGCGCCTGTATCCGTTCGCGCAGCTCCTCGACCCCATAGAGCTCCAGGTCCTCGCGGGCGAGCTCGGTCAGGGCCTGGCCGCGGGCGCGGCGGACGGGGACGTCTTCGAACATGGTCGGCCTCCCGGTTCACGGTTCGCGCAAGGGGGCCTATGTGCCGCACGAAAGCCGCCTGACGCAACCGATGCCTCAGCCCGAACGGATCAAGCCCGAAGTGATGACGCCCGAACTGATGAAGAGTGTCGCCGTCCAGGGCGACGGGCGGTCTGCGGACTCCTTGGCGCTTGTGGACCGGGTCCGCCCGGAGCCCCGCGAAGGCGAGATCCTGGTTCGGGTGCGCGCGGCCGGCGTCAACCGTGCCGACGTGCTGCAAAGGCGTGGGCTGTATCCGCCCCCGCCCGGCGCGCCCGACACCCTGGGCTTGGAGGCCGCGGGCGAAGTGGCGAGCTTGGGCGAAGGCGTCAGGCGCTGGCGAGTCGGCGACCGAGTCGCGGTCCTGCTGGCCGGCGGGGGCTATGCGGAGTTCGTCAGCGTCGACGCGCGGCACGCCCTGCCCGTTCCGGACGGGTTGGGCTGGGCGGAGGCGGCGGCCCTGCCTGAGACGCTTTTCACCGTGTGGGCGAACGTGTTCGAAACCGGGGCGCTCCAGCCCGGCGAGACCCTGCTCGTGCACGGCGCGACCAGCGGGATAGGGGTCACGGCCATCCTCACCGCCCGGCTCTGGGGCGCGCGGGTGATCGGCACGGCCCGGGGCGCCGCCAAGGCGCAGGCCGCGCGGGCGCTGGGCGCGGACCTCGCGGTCGACAGCACGGCCGGCGATTGGCTGGAGCCCGTCCGCCAGGCCGGCGGGGCCGACGTGATCCTGGACATGGTCGGCGGCGACTACGTCCAGCGGAACCTCCACGCGCTGAAGCCCGGCGGACGCTTGGTCAACATAGCCTATCAGGCGGGCGCCAGGGTGGAGCTCGACCTCCGCCCGGTCATGGCCAAGCGACTCACCGTGACGGGGTCCACTCTGCGCGCGCGTCCCGCGGAGGAGAAGGCGCGACTGGCGGGAGCCGTGGAACGCCAGGTCTGGCCCTGGGTGCTGGACGGCCGCCTTCGCCTGCCCGTCGAGGCCTTCCCGCTGGCCGAAGCCGCCGCCGCCCAGGCCCGGATGGAAGGCGGCGAACACCTCGGCAAGATCGTGCTGCTGGCGTGAGCGAGGTTCGGATCGGCTGCTCCGGCTGGCTTTACAAGCACTGGCGGGGCGACTTCTACCCGTCCGGCCTGAAGCAAAAGGACGAGCTCGCCTTCTACACCCAGCGGTTCGACACGGCCGAGATCAACGCCTCCTTCTATCGCATGCCGGGCGAAACGGCCGCGGCCGGCTGGCGCGGGCGCACCCCGGAAGGGTTCGTGTTCGCCTGGAAGGCTTGGCGCTACATCACCCACCTGAAGCGGCTGAAGGATCCGGAGGAGCCCGTCGGTTTCATGTTCAGCCGCACCGAAGGTCTGGGGCCCAAGCTCGGGCCCATCCTTTACCAGTTGCCGCCCGGCATGCAGCTCAACCGCGAACGTCTTGCGGCCTTTCTGGCGGTGCTGCCGCGAGGTCCTCGCCATGCCTTCGAATTCCGCCATCCGAGCTGGTACGAACCGACCGTGTTCGAGCTCCTGCGCGAGCACGACGCCTCGCTCGTGCTCTCCGACCACCACCACGCGCCCGCGCCTTGGGAGGCGACGGCGAGTTGGGTCTACCTCCGGGGCCATGGTCCCGGCGGCCGCTACTGGGGCGACTATCCGGAGGCGACGCTGCACGATTGGGCCGCCCGGATCGCGAACTGGAAGTCCGAGGGCCGGGACGTGTTTTGCTATTTCGACAACGACATCGGGGGCGCCGCGCCTCGCGACGCCCTGCGCTTGAAGGCGGTGTTGGCGGCTCAGGCGAGCTTGCGCCAAGGGAGTGATTTTACTATTTCAGTAACTTCTGAAATATCAGGTGCTACGTGAATCTCCCTCCCCTCATCCAGGCCTTCGTCCTACATTTCGGCGAGATGGGCGGGCGCTGGGGCGTGAACCGGACGGTGGGCCAGATCTACGCCCTGCTGTTCGTTTCCGACCAGCCGCTCAATGCTGAGCAGATCACCGAAGCCCTGGGCGTGTCCCGGTCCAACACCTCCATGGGCCTCAAGGAGCTGGAGTCCTGGCGGCTGGTGCGCAAGCGCCACCTGCCCGGCGATCGGCGCGACTACTTCTCCACGCCAGAGGACGTGTGGGAGATCCTGCGCATCCTGGCCGAGGAGCGGCGGCGGCGGGAGGTCGACCCAACCCTGACCATGTTGCGCGATGTGCTGATGGAGACCCCGGTCAGCCCCGAGGAGCAGCATGCGCAAGGCCGCATGAGCGAGTTGCTGCATCAGATCGAGCTGCTCACCGCCTGGGCGGACGACGTCCAGCGCCTGCCCAACGAGGAACTGCTTCAGCTGCTCAAGATGGGCGCGGCGGTGTCCCGGCTGCTCGAGTTCAAGGGCCGCATTCCCGTGATCGGCGGGCGGCGGAAGGAGGGGTGAGCATGGACTTCGACGCGCTCCTGCTGGGCCGGATCCAGTTCGGCTTCACCATCGCCTTTCACATCCTGTTCCCCGCCTTCACGATCGGCCTGGCGAGCTATCTGGCCGTGCTGGAAGGGCTTTGGCTGTTCACCAAACGGGACCTGTTCAAGCGCCTCTACCTGTTCTGGGTGAAGGTGTTCGCCATCAGCTTCGGCATGGGCGTCGTGTCCGGCATCGTGATGAGCTACCAGCTCGGCACCAATTGGAGCGAGTTCATGCGGGTCACCGGCAATGTGCTGGGGCCCCTGTTCGCGCTGGAGGTCCTAACCGCCTTCTTCCTGGAGGCCTCCTTCCTGGGCGTCATGCTGTTCGGCTGGAAAAAGGTCGGGCCGCGGCTCCACTTCCTGGCCACCGTCATGGTGGCGATCGGAACGGCGACCAGCACCTTCTGGATCATCTCGGCCAACAGTTGGATGCAGACGCCCGACGGCTTCGCGGCCGCGGCCGACGGTCGGCTGGTGGCCACCGACTGGCTGCGGGTGATCTTCAACCCGTCCTTTCCGGCGCGTCTCACGCACATGGTCAGCGCCGCCTACCTCACCACCGCGCTCGTGGTGGGCGGCGCCTCGGCCTATCAACTGCTCAAACGCCGCGACCACGCCGAATCCCGCATGGCCCTCAAGATGGCGGTGGGCATGTTCGCGCTGCTGGCGCCGGCTCAGCTCGTGATCGGCCACTGGTCGGGCGAGGTCGTGGGTCACCACCAGCCGCTCAAGCGCGCCGCCATCGAGGGCTATTGGGAGACGCGCGCGGACCAGCCGCTGCACCTGGTCGGCGTTCCCGACCGCGAGGCGGGCCGCAACCACTTCCAGGTCAGCGTGCCGGGCGTGGGCAACATCATCCAGGGCCTGCCCAAGGAAGAGGTGATCCGGGGCCTGGACAGCTTTCCGCGCCAGGACTGGCCCGTGGTCTTCCTGGTCTTCTGGAGCTTCCGCTTCATGGTGGGCCTGGGCCTGCTCATGATCGGACTGGGCGCCTGGGGCGCCGTGCAATGGGCGCGCGGCCGGCTGGAAAGCGACCGCTGGTTCCTGCGCGCGGCCGTGTCCATGAGCCCCGCCGGCTTCCTGGCCGTGCTGTTCGGCTGGATCACCGCCGAGGTGGGTCGCCAGCCCTATGTCGCCTACGGCGTGTTGCGCACCGCCGACGCGGCCTCGCCGCTGGTGGCGGGCCAGGTCGGGGCCTCGCTGATGGCCTTTATGGTGATCTATGCGATCGTTTTCACGGCCGGAGCTCTGTTCATCTTCCGTCTGCTGCACGAGGGGCCGGAATCCGTTGCCGGCTCGGAAGCGCCCTATGTGCAGCGCGCTCCCGGCTGGACCATGGGTGCGGCGCCGCAGGCCGAGGCCGAAGGACCGGTGAGCTGATGGGCCTGGACCTGCCTCTCTTCTTCGTGGGCGTGATCGCGCTCTCCGTGCTGCTCTATGTGGTGCTGGACGGCTTCGATCTGGGGGTGGGCATCCTGTTCCCGTTTGCGCGCAATGCGCAGGACCGCGACGTGATGATGAACACGGTAGCGCCGGTCTGGGACGGCAACGAGACCTGGCTGGTGCTGGGCGGCAATGTGCTGTTGGCGGCCTTTCCGTTGGCCTTCGCCGTGCTCATGCCGGCGCTCTATCTGCCGATCCTGATCATGCTGGTGGCGCTCATCCTTCGCGGCGTGGCCTTCGAGTTCCGCTTCCGCGCCCGGGTGCGCGGGCGGGCGCTGTGGACGGCCATGTTCTCGCTCGGGTCCTTGCTGACGGCCTTTGCGCAGGGCTTGATCCTGGGCGGGTTCATCCAGGGCGTGGAGGTGGTGAACGGTCGGTTCGCGGGCGAGCCGTTCGATTGGCTGACCCCTTACACCCTCCTGGTCGCGGTGGGCGTGGTGGCCGGCTACGCGCTCCTGGGCGCCTGCTGGATCGTGCTCAAGACCGAGGACGAATTGCACGGCGACGCCCGCAGATGGGCCTGGATCAGCGGCGGGCTGGTGATGGCTTCCCTGGGCGCCGTCAGCCTGGCCACTGTGCTGGTCCACCCTCGGGTCGCGTCGCGATGGGGGCTGCCGGGCTTTTTGGCCGACAACGAAGCGGCGGGCCCGGACGGGCCGGTCGCCACGGCCGCCGAAGCGGTGGGAGAGCTTGCGGCCGCCCCGGACAGGGCGGTGGACCTGACCCAGCTCCTGCCCTTGCTGGCGATCCCCGCGCTGGGCCTCGCCGGGTTCGCCCTGCTCGCCTGGGGACTTCGCCGCAAGGCGCACCGCCTGCCCTTCCTCGGCGCCATGCTGATCTTTCTGTCCGGCTACATCGGACTGGCGGTGTCCTTCACACCTTTCATCGCCCCCTACGGCCTCACCTATCAACAAGCCGCCGCGGCCCCCAACACGCTCAGCTTCATGCTGGTGGTGGTGAGCGTGCTGTTGCCTTTGATCCTGGGCTACACGGCCTGGGTCTACTTCGTCTTCCGCGGCAAGGTGCGTCCCGATGCCGGCTATCATTGAGGGCCCGCCCGAACCCGGGGAGCCGACCCCGCCGCTCTGGCGACGGTTGTTCTGGTTCGTGGCCATCGCGCTGGCGAGCACAGGCGCGGTGGCCACGGTCGCCTACGCGCTCCGGGCCATGATCATCCCCTGAGCGCCTTGCCTGAACCGCCCCGCCCCGCTACCTCCCCGCGGCATGCCCAAGATCAATGGAAACACCATCAAGCCCGGCAACGTCCTGCAGCACGAGGGCGGGCTGTGGGTCGCGGTCAAGGCCGACCACGTCAAGCCCGGCAAGGGCGGCGCCTTTGCGCAGGTGGAGCTCAAGAACCTCATTGACGGCCGCAAGCTGAACACCCGGTTCCGCTCTGAGGACAAGGTCGACCGCGTGACGCTCGAGCAGCGCGACCACCAGTTCCTGTACGAACAGGGCGACGCCCTCGTATTCATGAACCAGGAGGACTACAGCCAGATCGAGCTGCAAAAGGATTGGGTCGGCGAAGACCAGGTCCGCTTCCTGCAGGACGGAATGGTGGTTTCCGTCGAATTCCACGAAGAGCGTCCGATCTCGATCTCCCTGCCCGAACAGGTCGTGCTGGAGGTGACCGAGACTGAGCCCACCGTGAAGGGCCAGACCGCGTCGTCATCCTACAAGCCCGCCACCGCTTCCAATGGGATGCGGATCATGATCCCGCCCTTCATGGGCGCGGGAGAACGTATCCTGGTCTCCACTGAAACCGGCGAATACGTCCGCCGCGCCGACTGAGCGTGGCCACTCCTTCCGCCACCGTCAAAGTCATGATCGACGCCGCCCGCAAGGCGGCGCGCGGGCTGCTGCGCGACTTCGGCGAGGTGTCGCAGCTGCAAGTCTCCAAGAAGGGCCCGGCCGACTTCGTGAGCCGGGCGGACGTCCAGGCCGAGCAAGTCCTCTTCGACGAGCTCAACAAGAGTCGCCCCGGTTACGGCTTCCTCATGGAGGAGCGCGGACTGGTCGAGGGGTCGGACAAGACTCACACCTGGATCATCGACCCGCTCGACGGCACCACCAACTACCTCCACGGCATCCCGCACTGGGCCATCAACATCGCTCTCGAACGTACGGGGGCGGGCGTCGTCGCCGCGGTGACCTACAACCCCGCCGCCGACGAGCTGTTCTGGGCGGAAAAGGGCAAGGGTGCTTTCCTCAACAACGAACGCCGCCTGCGCGTGGCTGCCCGCCGCAACCTCGACGACGCCCTGCTGGCCACCGGCATCCCCTTTGCGGGTCGCCCCGGGCACGCGCAGTTCCTCAAGGAGCTGCACCAGATGACGGCGCGGGTGGCCGGCGTGCGCCGCTTCGGGGCCGCGGCCCTGGACATGGCGGGCGTGGCGGCCGGGCGCTACGACGCCTATTGGGAACGCGGCGTGCGGCCCTGGGACATCGCCGCGGGCCTGCTGCTGATCACCGAGTCCGGCGGCGCCGTCACCACCGCTGACGGAGACGGCGACCCGCTCAAGGCCGGAACGGTGCTGGCCTCCAATCTCGACCTCCATCCCGTGGTGCTGGAGCGGCTGCGGGCCGCCGCCTGACCGGGCCGCGGTGCGCGGGTGGGGACCTTTCTCTCTCTGACCTGCGCCGGCGCGGTGTTCGCGCTCGCCCTGTGGCTGCAGGAGATCACCCGGCGCTGGAGCGATCCGGTCGGCTTTCTGATCCCCGCGGCTTCCGTCGCCGCCGTCTGGGCGGTGAACAGCTGGGAGGCGCGCGACGAGCTCCGCCGTCCGAACGCCCTGATCCTGTCGGCCTTTTTCGGCGTGCTGGCGCCGGGGCTGTTTTTGGGTCTGCTGGACGGTTTGCGCGACCCCAGCGTGCTCAAGTTCCTGTCCGAACTCGTTGGCGCCTTTGCGCGCACCTTCGCCATATTAGGGCGGATCGGCTGGGTTCTGCTGCCGGTGCTCTACGCCGGCGCGACGCTCTGCCGACGCAAGCACCGCATTCGGCCGCGCACCGACATCTGGTTCTGGACCCTGACCACTGCGGTCGGCGCTTGGGTCTGGCTCCGCCCGGAGGAGAGCCTTTTCGCCCAGCCCGTCCGCACGGCGAGCGACCACCTGTGGACCCTGGCAGCCGGAATGGTCACGGGCGCTCTGCTGGGCTGGCGCTTCGCCCAAACAGGCTATCCGCCTGTCCGGTGAGTCCGGTGGACAGCCGGCGTCCGGCTCCATAGCTTGCGGGCCGCAACAAGGGACGGCTCGTGTTTCAAGAATCCGCGGCGCTGAAGCGCGTCAGGCCTTCCGCCACCCTGGCCATGACGCAGAAGACGCGCGAGCTGAAGCGTCAAGGACGCGACGTCCTCGGCCTGTCCGCCGGCGAGCCCGATTTCGACACCCCCGAGAACATCAAGGAAGCCGCGATCCGCGCCATCCGTGAGGGCAAGACCAAGTACACGGACGTGGACGGCGTCCCCGAGCTGAAACAAGCCATCGCGGACAAGTTCGAGCGCGAGAACGGGCTTCACTACAAACCGGGCCAGGTGAACGTCTCCCCGGGCGGCAAGGCCGTCATCTTCAACGCCCTGATGGCCACCTGCTCCCCCGGCGACGAGGTGATCACCCCTGCGCCCTTCTGGACCTCCTACCCCGAGATGGTCCTGCTGGCCGGGGGAGAGCCCGTGCGGGCGCCGACCACCCAGGAGAACGGCTACCGTCTTACGCCCGAGGCGCTGGAAGCGGCGATCACCCCGCGCACCCGCTGGCTGATCCTGAATTCGCCCAACAACCCGTCGGGCGCCGTCTACACGCCCGAGGATCTGCGCGCCTTGGCCGATGTGCTGGCCCGTCATCCGCGCGTCTGGGTGCTGACGGACGACATGTATGAGCACATCATCTACGACGGACTGGCGTTCACCAGCTTCGTCCAGGCCGCGCCGGAGATGTACGACCGCACACTGACCATGAACGGCGTGTCCAAGGCCTACGCCATGACCGGCTGGCGGATCGGCTATGCGGCCGGTCCTGAGCCGCTCATCGCGGCCATGCGCAAGGTGGAAGGGCAATCGACCTCCAACCCCTCCTCCATCGCCCAATACGCCGCCTTGGAGGCCCTGACCGGGCCGCAAGACTTCATCCGGGAACGAGCCCGGGTCTTCGAGGGGCGCCGGGATCTGGTCTTGTCGATGCTGAACCAGGCCTCGGGGCTGAGCTGCGCCAAGCCGGAAGGCGCCTTCTATGTTTATCCGTCGCTGGCCCCTCTTGTCGGCAAGAAGACCCCCGCCGGACAGGTCATCGAGGACGACGAAACCTTCGTGACCGAGCTGCTGGGATCGGAGGACGTGGCGGCTGTGCACGGCTCCGCCTTTGGGCTCGGCCCAAACTTCCGCATCTCCTATGCAACCTCCGAGGACGTGCTGGAGGAAGCCTGCCGGCGCATCCAGCGCTTCTGCGCGAGCCTGGTTTGAGCCTGGAGCCGCTTGCGGCCGCCCTGTTCGCGGCCGGGCTGTCCGCCCTGTTGGCCGGTTTGGTGGCCGTCTCCGGGCCGATCGACACGGTGAAGGCCCGCTCCAGTCACAACCGTCCGACGCCGACGGGAGCGGGGCTGGCGGTGCTGGCGGGAACGGCCGGAGGAACGGCCTTGCTGGCCCCCGGCGACCCGGCCATCGCGGTGCTGCTGGGGGCCGCGGCCGCCCTGGGTCTGTTCGGCGCGGCCGATGACCTGCTGGATCTCGGCGCCCTGGTGAAGCTGCTGGCGCAGGTGGCCACGGCGCTCCTTATCGCCTGGGCCGCGACACGGGTCACCACCCTCCCCCTCGCTCCGGGAGTCATCGCTGAGCTGCCGGCGCTTCTGGGCGGTCTCGGGAGCGCGCTTTTCCTGCTGGTCCTGATCAACGCGGTCAACTTCATGGACGGCTCGGATGGGCTGGCCTCCGGATGGGCGGTGGTCGCGGGCGCCGGGCTGGCCGCCGCGGCTTGGCAAGCCGACCAGCGGGCGGTCGCCGCCGCCGCGCTCGCGGCGGCGGCGGGGGGATCGGGCTTCCTGCCGTGGAACCTCGGCCGACGGGTGTTCCAGGGCGACGTGGGCGCCTTCTTTTCGGCGGCCTTCCTGGGCGGTCTGGGTCTGCTGCTGGCGGAGCGGGGAGCCGTCACGCCCTATTTCGTCGTGTTCGCGGCCCTGCCCTTGATCGTGGACGTGTTGCTGACGCTGGTGGTTCGGGCCCGCCGCGGCGGGCGATTGTTCGATGCCCACAAGGAGCACCTGTACCAAGTCTGGCTGCAGGTGACCGGACAACCCCACCTCGCACTGGCCTGGCGGGTGTGGGCGCTCAGCGCCCTGACCACCGCGGTCGGGCTGCTGTTTGAGCTTCACGCGCCGGAATGGGCCTTCGCCGGACTGATGCTGGCCACGCTGGTCCTCAGTGCAGGGTGGGTTCGGCTGCGGGCTCGGCTTTCGACCGCCCGCCCCCGAACAGCTGCAACCGTTGCGCCCACGGACGGTCGTCTAGCCGGTGCAGCAGGTACAGGTAGACCGCAGAATAGATGAGCGTCCCTGCGCCGATCACGATCCAGCCGGTCTGCGTCAGCCGCTCCCACCAGGGCTGGACCTCTGCATAGGACGGCAGGTCGGCCCCCGGCCGGGCGAAGAACAACCAGGCCCCAACCATGAAGATGAACGACGCCAAGACGACGGTCAGCGTCCGCACCAGCGAGTTCCGCTGAATGGCCAACAGCAGCTGCAGCCCGATGACGCCCAATCCGACCCCGATGGCGATCACCCAGCGCCAGGTTTGATCATCCACCGCGCGGAAGCTCTGGACGGCCAGGGTCAGTGGGGCCAGCAGGAAGGGCCCGAACATGATCAGCAGCCCGGCCAGTATGGCCAGTCCACCCAATCCTCGACCCAGGGCCTTGCCCGCGACCGCCGAACGACGAGGGGGATGCGGATGGTCGGTCGTCGCCGCTCCTGCGTCGCTATGGTCGACCATGCCCGCGCTCCCCTGCTCCAAGCCGCAGGGCTGCTCGGGTTTGACCCCGTCAGGCCGCGCGGCTGACCGCGAAATCAGCGAGCGCCCCCAGCGCCGCTCGCCACTCGCCCGGGGTGAACGCGCCGAGCGCGGTTTTGGCTGCGCCGGCGTAATCGGCCGCAAGGTTCAGCGTGTCCCGGAGCGCGCCAGTGGAGGCGACCAGCTCACGGGCGCGGCGGAAGTCGCCCTCCGCCTGCTCCGTCCCGCCGAGCGCGCGCTCCCAGAAGGCCGTCTCGGCTTCGCCTGCGCGGGCCACCGCAAGCAGCAGCGGCAGCGTCGCCTTGCCTTCGCGGAAGTCGTCGCCGGTGTTCTTGCCCAGCGCCTCGGAGCTGCCGGCGTAGTCGAGCGCATCGTCGGCCAGCTGAAAGGCCAGCCCCAGGTTCAGGCCGTAGCTGCGCAAGGCGGTGATCTGCCGCTCCGACCCGCCTGCGGCCACCCCGCCCGACTCGGCGGCCGCGGCGAACAGTTCGGCCGTCTTGGCAGTGATGATCTCGAGGTAGGTCTCCTGGGCCAGGCGGAGGTCGTGGGCGCGCGTCAGCTGCAGCACCTCGCCTTCGGCGATCACACGGCTGGCCCCCGCCAGGATCCTGAGCGCCCGCATCGAACCGGTCTCGACCATCAACTCGAAGGCGCGCGCGAACAGGAAGTCGCCCACCAGGACGGAGGACGGCGCGCCCCAGATCAGATGAGCGGCGACCTTGCCCCGGCGCAGGCGCGAGCTGTCCACCACATCGTCGTGCAACAGGGTGGCGGTGTGGATGAACTCGACCGAGGCGGCGAGCTTGTGCGCGGTTTCCCCCGCACCTCGTCCTTCTCGTGCAAGCCGGGCTGCCGCCACCGTCAGCAGCGGCCGGAGCCGTTTCCCGCCCGCCGCGATCAGGTGATCGGCCAGGGCGGGGATCACCGCGACCGGGCTCTCCATGCGCGCGCGGATGAAGGCGTCCACCGCCTTCATGTCCGCAGAGGCCAGGCGCAAGAGGTCGTCGATGGACGGCCCGGAGGCGGAGTGGGAGGCGCTGGCGACGGCGGTGGCGCTCAAGAAGGCTCCTCGGAGTGGTCGCCGAACCGCCCGAAGCCCGGCGACTGCCGGCTCTGGCGCGCCTCTGCACACCCGGGGCACAATGGTGACAGGGCCCAAGAGGGTCAAGGCGAGGCGGCGCTTGGACACGGAGGCGGACACCACGACCGACGCCCTGCTGGACGGGCGACTGGCTCTGCGCCAGCCCCGGAAGGGCTACCGGGCCGGGCTGGACGCCGCCCTGCTGGCCGCCTCCGTGGAGGCCCATGCGGGTGAGCGCTTGGTGGAGGCGGGCTGCGGCGTTGGGGCGGCGCTGCTGCAGGCGGCGCTGCGCTCCCCGCAGGCGCGGTTCGTCGGCGTCGAGCGGGATCCGGCCGCTCTGGCGTTGGCCCGGGAGAACCTGGCCACGAACGCCCTCCACGGGCGGGTCGAGGCGCTGGGAGGCGACGTCGACGAGGGCTTCCGCGCCTTGGCCCTGCCCCTCTTCGACGCGGCGTTCAGCAACCCGCCCTTCTTCGACGATCCGGGCGCGCTCCGGGCGCCGCACCCCTCGCGGCACGCCGCTTGGATGGCGGACGGCGGACTGGCGAGCTGGACGCGGTTCCTGCTCAAGTCCGTTCGGGAAGGGGGGCGGATCACCGTGGTGCACCGGGCCGATCGCCTGTCCGATATCCTGGCGCTACTGGGCGAGACCGCCGGGTCTTTCCGGGTCCGTCCGGTCCACCCGTTCATCGACGCTCCTGCCAAACGGGTGCTGGTGCGCGCCGTCAAGACTGGCCGGGCGCCTTTGGTTCTGCTGCCCCCGCTCGTCCTCCAAGAGCGCGGCGCGGGTGCGTGGCGGCCCGAGGTGGACGCGCTCCTACGCGGCGCTTCGCTCGAGTGGGGGGTGTGAGCGCTCTTCGCGAAGGCCGGAAGGACGCACGAAACACCATGGCCGGCCGTCGACCTTCGTGTTCTTTGTGCCTGGTGGCTGTGCTTGGCGAAGCCCCCCGGCCCACCGGTTCAGGGTTGAGAAGCGTTATCGCTCCAGCACGAGTTCGAAGCCGGCGCCGGCGGCCTGAGCGAGCGCCTCAGGCTTCTCGGCCCGGACGCGGACACGGCGGACCCTGGCGTCATCCAAGCAGGCGCGGGCGAGGCGGTCGGCGAAGGTTTCGACCAGCTGCAGGTGACCGTCGGCCAGGACCGCCGCTGCTGCTGCGACCACCGTCTCGTAGTTGATCGTCGAGTCCAGCCGGACGTCCAGCTCGAGCTCCGCATCCAGCTCCACATCCACCAGCAAGGGCTGTGTGCGCCCGTGTTCGTGGGCGTGGACGCCGATGGCGGCTTCCAGCCTGAGTCCGCGCACGAACACGCGTTGCAGCATCGGCCGGGTCATCGGCCGGCGACGTCCGGGGTTCGCCAGGCCAGGTGCTGACCGGAATCAACGGCGATCATCTGCCCGGTCACGGTGGGCGCTTGCAGGAGAAAGCGGAAAGCCGCCGTGATGTCGGCCAGCTCGACGATCCGTTCCAGGGGCGTGGCCGCCGCCTCCGCCTCGAACTCCCCGGGAGCCTGGTGGATGCTGGCCAGGGTCGGGCCGGGGCCGATCCCGTTCACCCGGATGCGGGGCGCCAGCGCCTGCGCCAGGGTTTGCGTCGCGGACCAGAGCGCGGCCTTGCTGAGCGTGTAGCTGAAAAACAGCGGATTGGGCCGCCAGACCCGCTGATCCAGCATATTGACCACCAGGCCGGAGCCGTCCGCCGGCATCTCCGCGGCGAAGCTCTGCGCCAGCAGGACCGGCGCGCGAAGATTGGCGTCCATGTGCGCGGCCCAGCTTTCCCGGGTGATCCCGCCCAAGCCGTCGTCGTCGAAGAGCGAAGCGTTGTTGACCAGCAGGGTCACGGGCCCCAACGCATCCGCGGCGCGGGGAACGAGGCCCTCGACTTCACTCCAGCTTCCCAGGTCGGCCTGGAGCGCGGCGGCGCGGCCGCCCTTTGCGCGCACGAGCCCCACGACTTCATAGGCCTCCTGACGGGAGCTGCGGAAGTGGACGGCGACGTCGTAGCCGGCGTCGGCGGCCGCCAGGGCCAGCGCGCGGCCGATGCGCCGCCCGGCTCCGGTGACGAGAGCCGTTCCTGGCGCCGCGCCGCTCACGCCTCAGTCGCCGCGGCCGAACTCGTAGAAGTTCAGCCCGACGAACACGGCCAGGAAGATCGCGATGATGAGGATGGCGCCCATGGCCGGACGGCTTAAACCTGCCGAGCGGGAGGGACAAGCTTGAGCCGAGTGAAACGCGCAATGGAGCGCCGGCTGCGGCCCGCGATCCAGATGTGGGCCCGAGTGACGCGGGGCGCGACCTTGGGAGTCCGGGCCCTGGTCACGGACAGGGACGGCCGCGTGCTGCTGCTGGAGCACAGCTATGTGCCCGGCTGGCACCTGCCCGGCGGCGGCGTGGACCGGGATGAGACGCCGGAAGCGGCGGCGGCGCGAGAGTTGGTGGAGGAGACCGGCGTGCGGCCGGTCGAGCGTCCGCGCCTCTTGTCCGTGCACGACAATCGCCGGCGCTTCCGCGGAGACCACGTCCTGCTCTACCGCGTCGAGCGCTGGACGCAGGAGGCGGCCACCTCGCGCGGCGAGATCCTGAGGGTCGGGTGGTTCAGCCCTGGCGACCTCCCTCCGGGGACCACGCCGGCCACCCGTCGCCGCGTCGCCGAGGCGCTCGGCGGCGGCGAGCCTGACCCCTTCTGGTGAGCCGCTACGCCGGCTGCGCCCCGGCCATCTGGCTGCGGGCGGCGCGCCAGTAGATCCAGCCGGTCCACAAGGTCACGGCGGCGGCGACCCACATCAAGACGTCGGCGGCCACCTCGAAGGGGCCGCGCAGGCCCGGGTCGGACGGCAGTCGCCAGGCGGGCCAGGACGCCACGATCAGCTGCGCTCCCAAAGCGACCAGTTGCAAGGTGGTCTTCCACTTGGCCAGGGGGGTGACGGGGAACTTGACGCCCCTGCCCGCCCCCACTTCGCGCAGGGCGGAGACGAAGAACTCACGAAACAGGATCAGCGCGCCGGGCGCCACAATGTGCGGGTTGGCCCCCAGCGAGCCCAGCCCCAGGATGGTGCCGGCCACCAGGATCTTGTCGGCGATCGGGTCCAGGATGGCGCCCCAGACCGACTCGGCGTTCCACCGGCGCGCGGCCCAGCCGTCGAAGAAGTCGGTGACCGCCGCCAGCACAAAGGCCACGAAGCTCCACCGCTGCAGGCCGAACTGGGCCTCGGGCGTCAGGCTGTCGCTCAGGAAGGGGATGTTGCCCGACGCGCCGGCGAGGCAGATGAACATCACCAGCCCCAGCACCAGACGCGCGCCGGTGAGCAGGTTGGGCAGGGCGGCCAGGTTCATGCTCGCCTTTTGCGGGCAGGCTTGACGGTTGGCAAGCGGCGGACGGCTTGACCCTGGGGCGGGCGGGGGGCCTAGTCGGCCGCAAACACCGGAACGCCCCATGCACCGCAGAACCTTCCTGACCGCCGGATCCGCAGTGTCCGCCTTGAGCTCCACCCCTGCCCTGGCCCAAGCGGTGAACACTGTTGCAACCGGCACGCCGGATGGGCGCCTGCGCGCCCTTCTGGACCGGTTCCACCAAGCGCAGCTGGAGCGCAATCCGGAGGAGGCCACAGCCGCTGGGCTGGACACGGGCATCCACGCGGCCCGCAAGAGCCGGCTCAACGACCGCTCCCCTGAGGCGCGGACGCGGCGGCTTGCGGAAGCCCGCCGGGAGCTGGCGCAACTGACCGCCATTCCGCGCGGGCGGCTGTCGCCGGCGGCTCGCGTGGACCAGGACGTGGTCCGCTATGCGCTCGAGCGCGAGATCGGCGACATCTCCGACTTCGTCTCCTCGCCCGGTTCGCCCTACGCGCTCAGCCAGCTGACCGGCGCCTATCAGGGCGGGCCGGACTTCTTGGACAGCCAGCATACCGTCAAGACGCGCGGCGACGCGGAGGCCTATCTCCTGCGCCTCAACGCGCTCGGGACCGCCATCGACCAAGACCTCGCGCGGCAGCGCCAGGAAACGGCGGCGGGCGTGATCCCGCCCGATTTCGTGCTGGACATCGCCATCGCCCAAACCGAGGCGCTCCGGGCCGCGCCCGCCGCCCAAAGCGGACTGGCCCGCTCCGTGGGGCGCCGCGCGCGTGAGGCGGGCGTCGCCGGCGACTGGACCGGCCAGGCGGCCCCGATCGTGGAACGAAGCGTTTATCCCGCCCTAGATCGGCAACTGGCCGCCTTGAAGGCCCTGCGCGCTCGGGCTCGGCCGGAGCCGGGAGCATGGCGCCTGCCCAAGGGGCGCGAGCTTTACGCCCGCGCCGTGCAGGCCGCCACGACCACGAACCTGACCCCCGCCCAGATCCACACGCTCGGCCGCGAGCAAGTGCGGGAGATCAGCGCTCAGATGGACGCCATCCTGCGCGCGCAGGGGCTGACCCAGGGGCCGGTCGGCGCGCGTGTGGTGGAGATGAGCCGCAGGCCGGACCAGCTTTACCCCAACACGGACGCGGGCCGGGAGGCGCTGCTGGCCTCGCTCAACGACCAGATCCGGGGGCTGCAGCCCAAGCTGCCCCAGTTGTTCGGAACCCTGCCCAAGGCCTCCGTCGAGGTCCGGCGCGTGCCCCCCGCCATCCAGGACGGCGCACCGAACGGCTATTATCAGGCGCCCACCTTGGACGGCTCACGGCCGGGCATCTATTGGATCAATCTCAAGACGGTGACGGACTGGCCGCGATTCTCCCTGCCCACCCTCACCTACCATGAGGCCAGCCCCGGCCATCACCTGCAGATCACCGTGGCGCAGGAGAACGAGGCCATCCCGCTGATCCGGCGCACGGCCTATTACAGCGCGCACGGCGAGGGCTGGGCCCTCTACTCCGAGCAACTGGCGGACGAGATCGGGGCCTACGCCGACAACCCGCTGGGCCGTTTGGGCTTCCTCCAGGCGCTGCTCTACCGCGCCGCCCGGCTGGTGGTGGACACGGGCCTGCACGACCTTCGCTGGTCGCGCGAGCGCGCCACGCGCGAGTTCATCGACATCACCGGCTTCCCGGAAGGCCGCGCCGGGCGCGAGGTCGACCGCTACGCGGTCTGGCCCGGCCAGGCCACGAGCTACAAGGTCGGCCACAACACCTGGCTCCGCTTGCGGGACAAGGCGAAGACACGGCTCGGTTCACGGTTCGACATCCGCGCCTTTCACGACGCGGCCTTGGCCGGCGGCTCCATGCCCCTGACGGTGCTCGAACGGGTGGTGGACGAGCACATCGCCGCACGCGCCGGCCAAGCCGCCTAAGGGGCCGGCGGCGACCAGATTTTCAGTGGTGAGAACCACCTGAGGCGCCAATCGCCGAGCCCGACCGACCGCTTCGGCCTGAGAAGGTGCCATGCGTGAAGGTCTGGTCGTCCGCGCGCGGGGCGTCAGCGTCCATGCCCCGAAATGTCGATCCGGTCGCCGTAACGGCGCCGTCTCACTTCCGGAAATAGGCGTGTATCCGCTCGGCGAGCGCCTGGTTCACGCCCTCCACCTTCAGCAGGTCGGGGACGTCGGCGCGCGCGACGCCCCGGGCCGAGCCAAAGGCGTGCAGCAGCGCGCGCTTGCGGCCGGGCCCCACGCCTTCGATCTCGTCGAGCGGATTCTTCTTGAGGTCGATCGCCCGGCGGGTGCGGTGGGCCCCGATGGCGAAGCGGTGCGCCTCGTCACGCAGCCGTTGAAGGTAATAGAGCGCGGGCGAACGCGGCTCCAGCATGAAGGGCTCCTTGTGCGGGAAGAAGAAGCGCTCCAGGCCGGCGTCGCGGTCAGGACCTTTGGCGACCCCCGCGACGGGGATGTCGTCCACGCCCAGCTCGGCCATGACGCCCAGCGCCGCCGCCAGCTGACCCTCGCCGCCGTCGATCAGGACCAGGTCGGGACGCGCCGAGCTCTCGCCGTCCTCCTCCTCCTTGACCAGGCGTGAGAAGCGGCGGCGCAGCACCTCGCGCATCATGCCGTAGTCATCGCCCGGGACCAGGTCCGTGCTCCTGATGTTGAACTTGCGATACTGATTCTTCTGAAAGCCTTCGGGGCCGGCCACGATCATGGCGCCCACGGCGTTGGTCCCGCCGATGTGGGAGTTGTCGTAGACTTCGATCCGCTCGGGCATGCCTTCCAGGCCGAAGGTTTCCGCCACCGCGGTCAGGATCTTGCCGGTGGCGGAGCTCTCCGACAGCCGGCGGCCCAGCGCCTCGCGGGCGTTAGTCAGCGCGTGCTGCACCAGCTCGCGTTTCTCGCCCTTCCTGGGCGCCACGATCTCCGTTTTGCGGCCGCGCCGCTCGGCCAGGGCTTCGCACAACAGTTCGCGGTCCGGCACATCGTGGGACAGCAGGATCAGCGCCGGGACCGGCTTGTCCTCGTAGAACTGTCCCAGAAAGGCGTTGAGGATGTCCGCTTCGGAGTCCGTCTTGTCCACCCGCGGGTAGTAGGCGCGGTTGCCCCAGTTCTGGCCGGCGCGGAAGAAGAAGACCTGCACGCAGGCCTGACCGCCTTCGGCGTGCAAGGCGAAGACGTCCGCCTCCTCCACCTTTTCGGGGTTGATGGACTGCTCCAGCGTGATGGAGGAAAGGGCGCGGATGCGGTCGCGCAGGCGAGCGGCCTTCTCGAACTCCATGTCCTCGGCGGCCGCCGTCATGTCTGAGGCCAGGCGGGCCATCACCGCGCGGCTCTTGCCCTTCAGAAAAGCCGCACACTCCTCGACGTACTCGGCGTAGTCCTCCGGCGCGACATTCCCCTCCACGCACGGGCCCGAGCAGCGCTTGATCTGGTGCAGCATGCAGGGGCGGGTGCGGGTGGAGAATACGCTGTCGGAGCAGGAGCGCAGCAGAAAGGCCTTTTGCAGCGTCGCCGCCGTGCGGTTCACGGCCCAGGTGGACGCAAAGGGGCCGAAGTAGTCGCCCTTGAGGGTGTGCGCGCCACGGTGCTTCCGGATCTGCGGAACCGGGTGGTCGCGGCGGATCATCAGCTCGGCGAAACTCTTGTCGTCGCGCAGCACGACGTTGAAGCGGGGTTTGAGCCGCTTGATCATGTTGGACTCGAGGAGCAGGGCCTCGGTCTCGGTGCGGGTGGTGACGAACTCCATGGCGCGGGTGAGCGCCACCATGTGCTGGAGCCGCTGGGAGTGGGCGCGACCTTGGGCGTATTGCAGCACGCGCTTCTTGAGGCTGCGCGCCTTGCCTACGTAGAGCACCTCCCCGCCCTCGCCCAGCATGCGGTACACGCCCGGCGAATCAGGCAGGCGGCGCGTCTCGTCCTTGATCAGGGCGGCGCCGGTGAGCGGTGGGGAGAGCGTCTCGGACATGGTGGTTGAAGATAAGGCGGACGGTTCGCCTGCGAAGGGAGCAGTCACGTCATCGCAAGCGGCTTTACAAGCCGGGCGGTTGGGATACAGGCTGGGGGTCGAACGTTAAGGACTCGACGGAGGTGCCCTCCGTCGAGCAAGGGAGACTCCCCAAGATGGCGGCCAAGCTTTCCGGACCCGGCGGCAAGGGCAAGTTCGAACTCGGGCAGAACGCCGACATCAACGTCACGCCCTTTGTGGACGTCATGCTGGTGCTTCTGATCATCTTCATGGTCGCCGCGCCGCTGGCCACCGTATCCATCCGCCTCGACCTGCCGCCCGCCACGCCCAGCACCTCAGAACCGGAAGAGCCCGTGGTGGTGTCGATCCAGCGCTCGGGCTCGGTCTACATCGGCGACCAGGAAACCGCGCCGGCCCGGCTCGCGGCTGACCTGAACGCCCGCTTCGGCATCACCCAGGTCACCGAGGAGCGCGTCTTCGTCCGCGCCGACGAACAGGTCCGCTATGTGGCCTTTATGGAGGTGCTGAACGCGCTTCAGGACGGCGGCTACTACCAGATCGCCCTGATCTCCGAGGACTTCAACACCTAGGTTCCCGTTCTGGGGCCCTTCGCCCCGGCCTTGCAAGGAAGCGTGAAGAGGCCGCGTCCACCGGGCGCGGCCTCGAACATGTCCGGCGCGTCCCCGACCGATTCGGAGGCGCCCAGCACCAGCACGCCGTCGGGGGCGAGCCTGCCGGCCAGGCCGTGGAGAACAAGGCGCCGAGCCTCGGGCGTGAGATACATCAGCACATTGCGGCACAGGATCAGGTCGAAGCGGCGCAGCGGCGCCATGTCGTGCAGCAGGTTAAAACGGCGCCACCGCACGGTCTGGCGCAGCTCCGGCCGAACCCGCCAAGCGTCTTCGGTCTTTTCGAACCAGCGCAGCAACTGCGCGATGGGCAGTCCGCGCTGCACCTCGAACTGGGTGTAAAGGCCCGCCTTCGCCTTCTGCAGACAACGCTCGCTCAGGTCGGAAGCGCACAAATCCAGCTTCATGCCAGGAAGGTCCGCGGCCAGCATGGCTAGAGAATAGGGTTCCTGCCCGGTCGCGCAGGCCGCCGACCAGACACGGACAGCCCCGCCCGGCCGTGCGCCCGCGAGGGCCGGGAGCACGGCGTCCCGGAGCAGGTCGAACACGGAGCGGTCCCGGAGGAACACCGTCTCGTTGTTGGCCAGCGCATCTGTAACCGCGTTCAACAACGCCTCGCCCGGCTGGGCCCGCAACGCTTGCAGCAGGGCGTCGACGCCCGGCAGATGCTCGGCGTGGGCCACCGCCGCCAGTCGCGTCTCGGCCAGGTAGGCCTGGTCGGGCGGCAGCACCAAGCCCGAGCGCGCGCCCACGATCTGGGCCAGCACCTCCATGTCGGAGGGCGTCATGCCGTTCGTCCGAACGGCAGACCCGCTTCAGCGAACTTGGCTTCGATGATGTCGCCATCGAACGGCTTCATGATGTATTCGTTGGCGCCCGCCGCGAGGGCGGCGGCGATGTGCTTGGGCTCGTTGCGGGTGGTGCACAGCACCACGATCGGCCGCTCGCCGCCCGGCTCGCGGCGCAGGGCGTGGAGAAACTCCAGGCCGTCCATCACCGGCATGTTCCAGTCGAGCAGCACGGCGTCGGGCAAGCGGTCGCGGCAGAGCGCCATGGCTTCGGCGCCGTCGGAGGCTTCCTCCACCCGAAAGTCGAGCGCTTCCAGGATCCGGCGCGCGACCCGACGGATCACGCGGCTGTCGTCGACGATGAGGCAGGTCCTCATGCCGCCTGACCCGGCGCGGGAGCTTGGGCGGGCGCATGAAAGGGCGAAGCGAGCGCATCGATGAGCCCGGCGCGGTCGGATTTGCGCACCACGCGGGCGAAGTCGTCCGTGACCGGGACACGACCGACCGGGAGATCCGTGAGGGCCACGCTGAGCGCGGCCGACCAGCGGCTTTCCTCCTTGAGGCGCCGCGCGAAGCCCGGGCCCGTCCCGTCCAGGTCGCTCACCACCACGTCGAAATCGGAGCCCTCCGCATGCAGCCGCCAGGCCTCGTCGGCCGAGGCCGCCGCGGTGACGTCATAGCCCGCGGCCGTCAGCAACGGGGCCATCATGTGCCGGAAGAAGGCGTTCTCCTCGACCAGCAGCACGCGACGGAGCGGCGGGACCTGGAGCTCCGGCTCCCCCCTGCGCGTGTCGGCCAGGGCCGCCGGTCGGACCAGCGGAAGGCGAACGGTGATGGCCGTGCCTTCTCCCAGAGTGGAGCGCACGCTCACCCGGCCGCCCATCCGCTCGGCCGCCGTGCGCACGACGTCCAGCCCCACGCCCCGACCCGAGACGGCCGTGGCCTCGGCCCGTGTGCTGAAGCCCGGGACGAAGATCAGCCGGTGCGCCTGGGCGTCGGTCATGGCCGCAGCCTCCGCGGGGGTGAGCCACCCCCGAGCCGCCGCCGTCTCCCGAATGGCGTCTGCGTCCAACCCGCGACCGTCGTCGACGATCCGGACCGCGAGGGCGCCGTCCTCCAGCCAAGCCGAGATGTGGATCAGCCCCCGTTCGGCCTTGCCCACCGCGCGGCGCTCGTCCGGCCACTCCAGGCCGTGGTCCAGGCTGTTGCGCACCAGGTGCGCCATGGAGTCCTTCAAGGAATCGACCACCTCGCGATCCACCGCGTCCGAGCCGCCGTCCAGCACCAGTTCGACCTTCTTGCCCAGCGCCTGGGAAAGGTCGCGCACGGTTCGCGGCAGGGCCCGCCAGGCGGCGCCGATCGGCTGCAGCCGCGCGCGCACCACCCCGTCCTGAAGCTCGCCCGTGATCACCGACAAGCGCTGCAAGGGCGCCCGGAGCGCCCCCTCGCGCAGAGTCGGCAGCAGCTCCAGCATCTGGTCGCGAGTGCGGACCAAGTGCCCGATGCTGTCCGCCAGGCTGTCCAGCACGTCCAGGTTCACCCGGACCGACCGCTCGGGCTTGGCCGGCTCCGGTGGAGGCGCCTCCGCACTGGCCGCCCGCATGGGCGAGTGGGGCTCGCGTCGCTCTTCCCGCGGAGGCGGAGCCGCTTCGACCTGAGTGAGGGCGGCGATCAGCGCGCGGTGATCGTCGGCCGGCTCCACGCCCAGGAGCTCGAGGTGGCCCACCGTATCGCGGATGCGGTCCAGCGCCTGGAGCAACAGGCCCACCATCTCCGGCGTGCAGGCTTCCGGGGTCTCGCGGAGTCGGGCCAGACGGCTCTCCGCCGCGTCCGCCAGCGCCTCGATCCGATGCAGGTGCAGAAAGCCGCTGGCGCTTTTCACCGTGTGCACGCAGCGGAACACCGCGTCCAGCGACGCGCGCCGGGAAGGATCGGCCTCCCAGGCGACAAGCTCCGCCTCCGCCGTCGGCAGGGTATCGGCGGTCTCGAGGAGGAAATCGTCGAGCAGGTCGTCCATGGTCCGCCAGGGGCGCAGAGGGCGCACGCACCGTGCCGCCTAAACTGCTTCGGCCAGTCTTGGGGAGATTTGGTTAAGAGTTGCTGTCACTCCCCCACAACGGCCAGGGGCTCCAGCGCGGCAGGCGCCGGTTCGGACGCAGCTCCGGCCTCCCCTTCGAACTCGGCCGCGAGGGTGCTGTAGAAGTCCGAGCGGGCGGCCTGGACCGCATCGCCCTGGTCCTCCGGCAGGGGCGTCAGTTCACGGAGATCGCGCACGGGCAGGCCCTCGTGGGCGGCGGTCATGAAACGTCGCCAGATCAGGGCCGGCAGCTCTCCGCCCGTGACCTGGTTCATGGGACGATTGTCGTCGTTGCCGACCCACACTCCGGTGATCCAGTCCGGGGTGAAACCCACGAACCAGGCGTCCTTGTGGTTCTGGCTCGTGCCTGTTTTGCCCGCGGCGGGTCGACCGAACTGACCGCGTCGCCCGGTGCCCTGCTCGATGACCCGCTGCATCATGCCCACCATCATGGCGTTCAGCGGCGGGCTGTAGACGGTCAGCTGCCCCAGCGGCGCGTGGCGGTAGAGCAGGTCTCCCCGGGCCGTGGTGATCTGCTCGATCAGATACGGGCGGCTCAGCTTTCCGCCGCGCTGAAACACTTGGTAGGCGCCCGTGAGCTCCAGCAGATTGGTTTCATAGGCTCCCAGGGCCACCGACAACCCCGGCCGGGGCGGCACGCTGGACAGGCCGAGGCGCCGCGCCAGACCCGCCACCTTCTCCCGCCCGGTGTCCGCCGCCAACTGGATGGCGACCGTGTTCACCGAGTGGGCCAGCGCGTCCTCCACCGTGATCGCGCCGCGGTAGATGTCGCCGTAGTTGGCGGGGGTCCAGCGCCCGAAGCGGACCGGCCGGTCCTGGCGGATGTCGGTGGGACGCACGTCGTCCTCCAGGGCCGCCGCGTAGACAAAGGGCTTGAAGGCCGACCCGGGCTGCCGCTGGGCCTGAACCGCGCGATTGAACGGGCTGCGCCGGTGGTCGACGCCCCCGGCCATCGCCCGAATGCCCCCGTCGGGCGCGAGCGCCACAAGCGCCGCCTGGCGCGCCCGCGCCGGCCCGCCCCAGCGTCCGATCACCGCTCTCAGGCTCCCGGCCGCCTCGGCCTGCAGCGCCGGATCCACGGTCAGCCGCACCAGCAGATCCGGCGGCGCGGTCACGCCCGCCTGGCGGAGCCGTTCCAGCGCCTGAGCCTGGGCCAAGTCGAGCACATAGCCCATGTTCCCCTCGCCCGGCGGGGGCGGGGCGATCTCAGGCGGCGCGGCGCGGGCCAGCGCCTCCTGTTCGGCGGTGATCCAGCCCTCCTCGCGCATGTTGGCCAGCACCAGCCGGGAGCGGCGGATGGCGGCGTCCAGGTCGTTGGTCGGGTCCAGCCGCGTGGGCGCCTTCGGCAAGGAGGCCAGCAGCGCCGCTTCCGCCAGGGTCACATCCGTGGCGCTCTTGCCGAAGAAGGTCTGTGAGGCGGCCTCCACGCCGTAGGCGTTCTCCCCGAAGAAGACGCGGTCGAGGTAGAGCGCCAGCACCTCGTCCTTGGTCAGCACCTGCTCCAGCCGCACGGCCAGCACCGCTTCCTGCATCTTCCGGCGGAACGTCTGTTCGGGCGTCAGAAAGATGATCTTGGCCAGTTGCTGGGTCAGGGTGGAGCCGCCCTGCACCACCCCGCCCGCCTGAGCGTTGGCCTGCACCGCTCGCAGGATGGAGCGCCCATCCACGCCGTGGTGCTCGTAGAACCGTCGATCCTCGGCGGCCAGGAAGGCCTGCGGCAGATAGGCCGGCAGAGCCCGGAGATCGACGCTGCGCCCGTGCCGCGGCCCTCGCGTGGCGATCACCCGTCCATCGTGATCCATGAAGGTGAAACCAGGCGGCCGGTTGAGCGACCACAGCCCAGCCCGGTCCGGCAGCGTCGGCAGCCCCACGAACACGCTTTGGTACAGCTGCGCGGCCAGCAGCACGGCCAGCAGCACGAAGGTCGCCCCGGCGGTGATCAGCACTCGGGCGCGCAGGCTCGTACGGCGCGAACGCGCGTGCCGCAGGTCGGCGCGGAAGGCGGGGGGCGGCGAAGTCACTTGGGCGAGCCTATCTGAACGGCCATCACGGGGTTAGACCGCCGCCTATGAACGACAAGGCGCCATTCTGGGAGCGCAAGCGCCTGGAGCAGATGACCGTGGGCGAATGGGAAAGCCTGTGCGACGGCTGCGGCCTGTGCTGCCTTATCCGCTTCGAGGACGAGGATTCGGGCGAGATCATTCCGACGCGGGTCTCCTGCCGCCTGTTCGACGGGGAGGCCTGCGGATGCAAGGACTATGCGAACCGCAAGGCCCACGTCCCCGACTGCATCAAGCTGACCCCCTGGAACATCGAAGACCTCGAGTGGATGCCCAAGAGCTGCGCCTATCGGCGCGTGCACGAGGGCAAGCCCCTCCCTGTCTGGCACCCGCTCCTGACCGGCGATCGCGAAAGCGTGCACGAGGCGGGCGTGAGCATCCGCGGCCAGACCATCAGCGAGACGTCGCTGGACGACCCGGACGACGCGCTCGACTTCACCGCCTACGACCTGCTGGAGGACCGGAGCGAAGGCTGAGCGCCGGGCTGCACGGCCGAGCGCCCCTGTCGGCGCGCTTGAGCTTGCAGCCGCGCCGGGTTGGGCTTGCCGACGAAGGTCCAGACCGCCAGATCGATTCCGCCGCAATCAAACGGCTCTGGCCGCCCGTTGCGAAGGCGCAGCTCGGCATTGTGGAGGCGCTTGCGCGCCTCAAGCATCCGCCTGGTTAGATCTGCCCCACCGTCTTGAGCCGCGCCTTCGGGTGGATCTCGTTCTGGCTCATCACCGTGGTTTGGCCGCGGAAACGTTCGATGATGCTGCGCACATAGGGGCGGACGCCCGGGCTGGTCAGCAGCACGGCCGCGTCGCCGTTCACCGCCGCGCGCTCGAAGCTCTCGCGCACGCCCCGGATGAATTCCTGCAGCTTGGAGGGGGCGAGCGCCAGTTGCTTGTCGTCGCCCGGGCCGATCAGGGCGTCGGCGAAGGTCATCTCCCAGTCCGGCGAGAGCGTCACGATGGGCAGGGCGCCGTCGTCCCCGCGGTTTTGCCAGCAGAGCTGCTTGGCCAGGCGTGAGCGGACGTGCTCAACGATCACGCCCACGCTGGAGCTGTGCGGCGCCGCCTCGCCCACGCCCTCCAGGATCACGCCGAGGTCGCGGATGGACACGCGCTCGCGCAAGAGCGCCTGCAGCACCCGCTGGAAGGTCGCGGCCGTAACGACGGAGGGGATCAGGTCGTCCACCAGCTTGCGCTGCTCTTCGGGCAGCTCCTTCAACAGCTTTTGCAGCTCCGAATAGGAGAGCAGGTCGGCCATGTTCTCCTTCAGTATCTCGGTCAGATGGGTGGTCAGCACCGTGGCCGGATCCACCAGGGTGTACCCCTTGAAGGTGGCCTCTTCGCGCAGGGCCTCGTCGATCCAGGTGGCGGGAAGCCCGAAGGCCGGCTCCTTGACGTGTTCGCCCGGGAAGTCGACCTGGCGTCCGCTCGGGTCCATGGCCATGAGCGCGCCCAGGCGGACCTCGCCGGCGCCCGCCTCCATCTCCTTGATGCGCAGCGCATAGCCCTGGTTGGGAAGCCGCATGTTGTCCAGGATGCGGACAGGCGGCATGACGAAGCCGAACTCGGCCGCCAGGGTCCGGCGCAGCGCCTTGATCTGGTCGGTGAGGCGCCGGCCTTCCAGGTCGTTGATCAGGTTCAGCAGGCCGTAGCCCAGTTCGATCTTGACGTCGTCGATGGCCAGCGCCTGGGCGATCGGCTCCTCGGCGTCGGGATCGACCGCCTCGGCCGCCTCGTTCGCCTCGAGGGCCGGCTCCGGCTTGGTCCGCGTCGCGCGCCAGGCGAGATAGCCCGCGCCCACGGACAACAGAGCGAACGGGATCAGGGGCATTCCGGGCACCAGCCCGATCACGCCGGAGGCCGCCGCCACCATGCCCAAGGCCACGGGGTTCAGGGCCAGTTGCGTGTAGAGCGCCTTGTCGGCTGAGCCCTCCACGCCCGATTTGGACACCAGGAAGCCTGCGGCGATGGAGATGATGAGCGCGGGCACCTGGCTGACCAAGCCGTCGCCGATTGTCAGCACCGTGTAGCTGCTGGCCGCCTCGCCCACGGGCAGCTTGTGCTGAACCACGCCGATCAGGATGCCGCCGATCAGGTTGATGGCGGTGATGAGCAGGCCCGCCACGGCGTCGCCGCGGACGAACTTGGAGGCGCCGTCCATGGCGCCGAAGAAGGTGCTTTCCTGCTCCACCTCCTTGCGGCGGAGCTTGGCGCCGGCCTCGTCCACCAAGCCGGACGACAGGTCGGCGTCGATGGCCATCTGCTTGCCGGGCATGGAGTCCAGGGCGAAGCGCGCCGCAACCTCGGCGATGCGGGTCGAGCCCTTGGTGATCACCACGAAGTTCACGATCACCAGGATCGCGAACACGATCACCCCGATCACGAAACTGCCGCCCATCATGAGCTCGCCGAAGCTCTCGATGACCGCGCCGGCCGCGTGGCCGCCCTCGTGCCCATGGCTCAGGATCAGGCGCGTCGTGGCCAGGTTCAGCCCCAGCCGGAACAGGGTCGCCACCAACAGCACCGTCGGAAAGGCGGTGAACTCCAGCGGCTTCTTGATCATCAGCGCCGTCATCAGGATCAGCACGGAGGCGACCAGCGACAGCGCCAGCAGCAGGTCCATCAGGAACGGCGGCATGGGCAGGATCAGCAGGGTGATGATCCCGATCACCCCGATGGCCAAGGCCACCTCGCCTTTCAGGACCCAGCCGAGCGCCGTCTTGGCGCTGGGCAGGCCCGAACCGGTTTTCAGGCCGACATCAGCCATTCAGCGCGCCCGCGCCGCGCGCGCGGCGTTCGCGATCACGGCCTCTCGGTCGCACGTCGAGGCGAGACCCGCCGCTGCCAGGGCCAGCAAGACCTCCCTGCGCTCCATCCGGCTCGCCACCTCAGGCGGCCTGGGCGGAGCTGAGGCCGCTCTGCGGCGGGGGCACGGCCGCGCCGGCCTCCGCGTACTCGTTCAACTTGTTGCGGAGGGTGCGGATGCTGATGCCGAGGATGTTGGCCGCGTGGGTGCGGTTGCCCAGACAGTGGCCCAGGGTGTCCAGGATCAGTTGCTGCTCCACCGCGGCCACCGTGCGGCCGACGAAGCCGCGGGTGACGCTTTCGGCCGCCTCCGCGGCGCGCGTCGCTAGGTCGGCCGGGGCTGTGGCGACCTCCGGCAGCAGGATGGCGTCGGGCTCGATCTCCGCGCCTGAGGCGATCAGCACCGCGCGGTGGATGGTGTTCTCCAGTTCGCGAACATTGCCCGGCCAGCTGTGCGCGAGCAGGCGCTGGCGCGTCGCCGCGCTGAGCGGACGCTCCGGATATTCGTTCGCCGCGGCGTACTTCCTGGCGAAATGCTCCGCTAAGGTGAGCACGTCCGAGGGCCGGGCGCGCAGCGGCGGCAGGGCCAGGTTCACCACGTTCAGCCGGTACAGCAGGTCTTCGCGAAACACCCCTTCGCGCACGGCCTGGACCAGGTCGCGGTTGCTGGTGGCGATGACGCGAATATTCACCGGGACCGGCTTTGACCCGCCGACACGGTCGATGATCCGCTCCTGCAGCGCGCGAAGCAGCTTTGACTGCAGCCGGGCGTCCATTTCGGTGATCTCGTCCAGCAGCAGGGTGCCGCCGTCGGCCTCCTCGAACTTGCCGATCCGGCGGGCGTGCGCGCCGGTGAAAGCGCCCTTCTCATGCCCGAACAGCTCGCTTTCCAGGAGGTTGTCCGGGATGGCCGCGCAATTCACGGACACGAACGCCTTGTCGGCCCGCTTGGAACGGGTGTGGACATGGCGCGCCATGACCTCCTTGCCGACGCCGCTTTCCCCTGTGATCAGCACGGAGGCTTCCGAGGGCGCGATCTGGTCCGCCAGCTTGAGCACCGACTGCATGGCCGGGTCGCGCGTGACCAGCGGCCGGTCTTCCGAGGTCACGGCGTTCAGGACGGCCGCGATCAGCTCCGCTTCCGGAGGAAGGGGAATGAACTCCTTGGCTCCCGCCCGGATCGCCTCGGCCGCGCGGCGCGGGTCCGCGGCGATGCCGCAAGCCACCACTGGGACGGTGATCCGCTCGGCGGCGTTGGCGGCGATCAGCGCCGCGATGTCCAGGTCGTAGTCGACCATCATCAGGTCGGCGCCCTGGCCGGCGCGCAGCGCCGCAGTGGCGGCGTTGGCGGACTCCACATGACTGACCTTGGCGCCGGCCGCGATGGCCATGCGCACGGCCGTGCCCAATTGTCCGGACAGGCGACCGACGACCAGAAGGCGCATCAGGCGTCCTCGCTTTTGATGATTTCCGTCATGGTCACGCCCAGCCGCTCATCGACGACCACCACTTCGCCGCGGGCGACCAGGCGGTTGTTGACATAGATGTCGATGGCCTCCCCCACCTTGCGGTCGAGTTCGAGCACGCTGCCCTGCGCCAGCTTGAGGAGCTGGGCTACGCTCATGCTGGCCTTGCCCAGGACAGCCGAGATGTTCACCGGCACGTCGAACACGGGCGCAAGATCGTGCGCCGACTTCTCGCCGCCGTCGCCGCCGAAGTCGGTGGGCAGACCTCCGCCTTCCAGTTCGTCGAGGGACAGGCTGTCCTCCATGGCCATGGGACTCAAGCTCCTGAAGGGTTAGGTGCAAAGGGGTGAAGCGCATCGCCGTGCAGCCCTTCGACCGCCAGCGCCGCGGCCAGGGCCTCACGCACGCGCGCGGCCGCCGGCTCAGGGTCATAGGCCGCGCGGCCGTCACCCCAGTCGAAGATGAAGGCCGCCCGGGCCATGCCGGGTTCCGCCTTGACCTGGACCGCGCCGGTCAGCCCGGCCTCGTCCGCCACGCGCTCCAGGGCTTGGCGCAGCCGCTCCGGCTCTCCCGCCCCCGTGCGCACGATCAGGCGCGGCGTGGTCTCCAGTTCGCCCGTGAGCGCCCGCAGCGCCGCCTCCGCGGGAGCTTGCGGGAAGCAGTCCAGCGCGGCGTCGGCGATCGCGCGCGCGCAGACCAGCGACAGGGCCGCAGCGCCTTCCTTGTGCGTGTGGGCGACCCCCGCCAGCGCGCCCAGGGCGCCGGTGATCGCGCCCGCGATCTCGCGAAGAGCCGCCGCCTGGGCCGCCTCGGCTTTCACCACCGCCGAGCGCTCGCCCTGAGCGTAGCCTTCCGCCCGCGCGGCCTCGATCTCCTCGACCGTAAAGGCGCGCTTCTTCGGCGCCGGCGGCTCAAAGGCCACCGCGCCCTGATCGTCGAACACGGTTTCAAAGGCGAAGCGTCGCATCAATACACCAACTCGTCGTCGCCGCCCTGCTCGACCAGCATGATCTCGCCCTTGGCCGCCAGGTCCTTGGCGACCTGAACGACGCCCCCCTGGGCCGCGTCCACGTCCTTCAGCCGCACCGGCCCCATGCCTTCCATCTCCTCGCGGAGGATCTTGGCCGCCCGCTCGCTCATGTTTTCGAAGAACAAGGTGCGCACCTTGTCGGAAGCGCCCTTCAGCGCCAGCCCCAGCTGGTCCTTTTCCACGGTACGGATCAGGGTCTGCACGGCGCCCGCGTCCAGCTTGCCCAGGTCGTCGAAGACGAACATCAGCGCCCGGATGCGCTCGGCCGCCTCCTTGTTGCGATCCTCCAGCGCGCTCAGGAAACGTTGTTCGGTTTGCCGGTCGAAGTTGTTGAAGATGTCGGCCATCTGCTCATGGCTGTCGCGCTTGGACGTGCGCGCCAGATTGCTCATGAACTCGGTGCGGAGGGTTTGCTCGATCTTGTCCAGGATCTCTTTCTGGACCGGCTCCATGCGCAGCATGCGGTTCACGCACTCCAGCGCGAACTCCTCGGGCAGGCAGCCCAGCACCCGAGCGGCGTGGTCCGACTTAATCTTGGAAAGCACCACCGCGACCGTTTGCGGATACTCGTTCTTGAGATAGGCGGCGAGCACGGCTTCATTCACGTTGCCCAGCTTGTCCCACATCGTCCGACCCGCGGGACCGCGGATCTCCTCCATGAGAGCGTCGACCTTGCTGTCGGGCAGGAAGGAGGCCAGCAGCCTTTGCGTCTGGTCGAAGCTGCCCAGCACGGCGCCGCCCGCGCCCACGCCGCCCACGAACTCGACAAGCAGCGACTCGACCACATTGCTGGTCACCGTGCCCAGGTTGCTCATGGCCTGGCTGATGTCGCGGATCTCCTCGTCGTCCAGCGCCTCCCACAGCACCCGGTGCTCCTCGCCCAGCGCCAGCAGGAGCACGGCGGCCTTTTCCGCACCGGTCAGGGCGCCGGGGTCGTCGACGACGGTGCGGGCCAGGGCCTTGCTCATGATGCGGTGGCCGGGGCGTTGAGCCAGTTGCGCAGGGTGGAGACGGAGGCCTCAGGATGCTTCTCGACGAACTCGGCGACCTTCTTGACCGAGCTGGCTTTCACCGCCCCTTCGATACGAGCGATGTCCAGCGTGTTCTCCACGTCCGGCCCGGGCAGGGCCAGGGTCTCGCCGGTGACCTCATAGGCCAGCGCCGCCGTGGGAGCCGCCAAGGCGTTCGACGGCGGGACCAGCGCCGGAACGCCCGCGCCCGCTCCGCCCGTCGCACCCTTCAGGAGCGGCCGCGCCACGAAGAAGATCATTAGGGCGCCCACCAGACCTAGGATGAGCAGCTCGACGCCGCGCATGACGTCGTTCTTGTCGAAGCCCATCAGGGGATTGGCCGCCGTGGTTCCGCCCGCCGCAGCGTCGTCGCGGGCGAAACGGACGTTGGTCACCACCACCTGGTCGCCCCGGGCGCCGTCGAAGCCCACCGCCGCCCGCACCAGATCGTTGATCCGCTGCATCTCCTCCGGCGCCCGGGCGGTATAGGCGCCGGGCTTGCCGTCCGCGCCCGCGGCCGTGACGCCGTCCACCGCAACCGCAACCGCAACCCGCTTGATGCGGCCCGGCTCGACCACCTCGGTCCGGGTGGTGGAGCTGATCTCGTAATTGGTCGTCTCCGTCGCCCCTTCGGCGGCGCTCTGCGCCATGGCGGCGCCCGGCGTCTGCTGCCCTTCCGGAATATTGGCGGCCGCCGTGGCCATGCCGGCGGCGTCCGGCTCGGTTTCGTTGCTGGTCTCCTCCGACGTCTGGGTGGAGCGCACCACCTGCCCGTCGGGGTCGTAGGTCTTCTGCTCCGTGGTCACCCGCGACAGGTCCAGCTCGGCCGTCACGTTCACCCGGGCCCGACCGGGCCCCACCACGCCTTCCACGATCTCCAGCACCTTGCGGCGGAGCTTGCCCTCCTCCTCCGCCCGCAGGCTATCGGCCGCGGCTCCCGTGACCGAGCCGTCGCCGGAGCCGTCCGCCAGCATCTTGCCCTTGTCGTCGCTGATGGTGACCCGCTGGGCCGATAGTCCCGTCACCGCGCCCGCGACCAGGTTGCGGATGGTGACCACCTTGTCGGCGGGCAGCTCGCCTCGGCCGAAGCCCACCACCACGGAGGCGGAGGGCTGCTCCGGGGTCTCCTCGAACAGCTCGCGCTTAGGCAGGGCCAGTTGCACCCGCACGCTGGTCACGCCCTGGATGGCGCGGATGGTGCGCGCCAGCTCGCCTTCCAGCGCCCGCTGCCGATTCAGCTGCTGGACGAAGTCCGTCTGCCCCAGCGCCGAGGCTTCGTCGAAGATCTCGTAGCCCACCGAGCCCGCCGTCGGCAGCCCTTGCCCGGAAAGCAGCAGTCGCGAGGAGGCCACCTCGTCGCGCGGCACCATGATGGTCGAGCCGTCGCCTTTGGCCTCGTACTCCACGCCCGCCGCGTCCAGCGCGGCCGCGATCTCGGAGGCCTCCTTCAGATCCAGGTTGGAATAGAGCAGGGCCTGAGGCTCGCCGCCGATCCGCATGGAGATGGCCGCCAGCACGGCCACCAGCCCCAGCGCCCCGCCGACCAGGGCCGCCAGCCGCCCGATCCCGAACCGTCCCAACAAAGCCGTCAGCTGACCCACGCGCGCCCTCGCTGGCGGGTTTCGCCCGCCGGTGGGCAAGTTTTGCCGGGTCGGGCGTTAACGCGGAGTTATGGAGGCGGGCGCGCGCCTCTTTGGTGTCTCTGCGGACCAGCCCAGGGCAGGTTCGGACCACCCCCAGAGGCCTGAAACGGAAAAGGGCCGCGCTCCCGTCCGGAAGCGCGGCCCTTCGCCCAATTCGACGTCTCGCCTAGCGGTAGGCTTGGATCCGCGTGGTGCGCAGGCCGGCCATGCCGTGACGGTCGATGGAGCTCTGCCAGCCGAGGAACTCTTCGTGGGTCAGGCGATAGCGTTGGCACGCGTCCTCCAGGCTCAGCAGCCCGCCGCGCACGGCATGGACCACCTCCGCCTTGCGGCGGATGACCCAGCGGTCGGTCCGCGGCGGCGGCAGGTCGGCCAGGGTCAACGGTTCGCCCGTCGGCCCGATCACGTAACGCTCGCCCTTGTTGTTCAGGCGCTCTTGCAACATCGGCGTTTCTGCCTCTCACCCATTCCGTAGCGTGACCATAAGCGCGGGGCCTCAACGCCGGCTTAATCGCAAAGGTGAAAGCCTCGCTAACAAAGGTGTGCCGAAACGAAACAGGGCCGCGCTCGAGAGAACACGGCCCGTTCCATAGTTGTTAATCAGTGTTACTAGCGCTTGATGCGCAGCAGTTCTTCGAGCATCTCGTCCGCGGTCGTGATGATCTTGGACGAAGCGGAATAGGCCCGCTGGGTCGTGATCAGTCCCGTGAACTCCGCCGAAAGATCAACGGTGGAAGACTCCAGCGTGGAAGGCGAGATGAAGCCGGCCCCACCGGTCCCTGGCGCCTTGAGATTGTAGGTGCCGCTGTCGAGAGAAACCTGGAAGGCGTTGCCCGAGACCGCCTTCATCGCGTCCGTGTTACCGAAGGTGGCGATGGCGACCTGGGCGATCTGACGCGTGACGCCGTTGTCGAACTCGGCGGCGACGTAGCCCTCGTCGTTGATGTTGATCGAGGTCAGGTTCCCGAACGGCGTGCCATTGGTGTTGATGGTCTCCACGAAGCTCTTGGTGCTGAACTGGCTGAGGCCGCCGGCCGCGAGGCCGAAGTCGAACCGGACGTCCTGCGACTGGATGCCGAGGTTCGTGTTCCACTTCACGTCCTTCGACGTCGCGCCCGGAGTTGCGGCGTCGGAGGCCCCCAGCCGGATGACCGGCTCCGGGGGCGCCTTGGTGGTGGCGTTGACGTCCCCGAACAGTCCTACGCCGGCGGGGAACAGGAAGGCGGGATCATACTTGCCGTCTTGCGTGAAGCCGATCTTGCCCACCTTGATCTGGCCGTTGTTCAGCCCGCCGCCGATTTCGACATCCCCCTTCGGCACGGAGCGGATCTCCACGTGCCACACGTTGGGATCAGCGCTCTTCAGGAAGGACATGGTCAGCGAGCGCCGACCGCCCTTCGAGTCCGAGACCGGCACCTGGAACTCGAAGTCCGGCTTGGTGCCGATGGGCGGAGTCGCGGTGGGGTCGTAGGCGGCCATGCTGGTCGTCGCCTTGGCCGCATCGTAAGCCGCCGGATCGGTCGGATCGCTTTTGGCGAGGGCGGCCGCCACGGACACCGCCTGATTTGAGTTCAGGTTCGTCTTGGTCCCGATCCGGGTCGTCTTCTCGGCGGTGCCGCCGATGGCGGTGACGTTGATGGTCTGCAGCTTGGTCAGGTCGGACGGGTCGCTCAGGACCTTGCCCTCCTTGTCGATGGGCCAGCCCTGCAGATACAGGCCCGCCGCGTTCTTCAGATAGCCCAGTTGATCCAGCTGGAAGTTGCCGGCCCGGGTGAAGGAGCGGGCGTCGGTGGGCTGAACGCCTTCGGGCTTGTCGGTCACCACGAAGAAGCCATTGCCCTGGATGCCGAGGTCGGTGGAGGTGGTGGTCTGCTGCAGCAGGCCCTGCTGGCCCACGAATTGCCGCGTCCTGGTGGTCACGCCCCCGGCGTTGTAGCTGCCCTGCGCCGCCCGCGCCGTGACGATGGTCTGGAAGTCGGCCTGGCTACGCTTGTAGCCGACCGTGTTCACATTGGCGATGTTGTCCGACAGGGCGGCCAGGGCCGCCGAGTTGGCCTTGAGGCCGGAAACGCCGGCGAGGAGCGAGCTGTTGATGCTCATGAGTGTGATCCTTCTCGAAGATTGATGGAGGGGATCGCTTCTGCGTTTCGGCTCTTGGGAGCCGCCCTCGTGCCATTCGGGCGCGGGTTGTTGATGGCTTAAGCCGCCGCCTTGATCCGAGCAGCGGGCTCGCGGACGGACGTGATCGACTTCATCGGGATCCGGACGGAACCCACGGTGAGCCAGGGCTCGCCGTCGATGGACTCAACCGATGTGACCTTCCCGACCGTGTTGACCGGAGCCTCGAGGGGCTTGCCGTTCAGGGCCCAGGCCTTGACGGTCAGGGTGTAGGTGCCGCTGGTCGCCTTGTCGGGCAGAACGACCCCGTCCTTCACCACTGTGCCGTCCCAGGCGATGTCGTGCCGACCCTTGGTCAGCAAGGTCTCGTCGACGTCCCACGAGTTGACCACCTGGCCGGCCGCGTTGCGGACCTCCGCCGTGGCCATGTTGGCGTCGCCGGGGAGTTCATAGCTCCATTCGGCCATGCCCTTGCTCATCTCCGCCGTGCCCTTCTCGGCGGTGACCTCCTTGCCGATCAAGTTGACCGCGCTGCCGATGGCGTCGCTTCCCTTGTTCACCAAGGAGGTGAGCAACTGGTTGGACAACAGTTGCTGCTCGACGCCTGTCATCTGGACCAGTTGCTGCGTGAACTGGTTGCCGTCCATGGGCGCCAGGGGATCCTGGTTCTTCAGTTGGGTGGTCAGCAGCGACAGAAAGGTTTCGAAGTTCTCGGCCAGGCGCGTGCGCCCGGCGCCCACGCTGGCGTCGGCGGTTGCGGCGGAAACGGCGGAGATCGCCATGGGTCTAGATCCTCACATCGAGGCCGGCGCGGTCGCGCAGGCGCAGGGGGAGAGCGGGAAGAATGTCGGCGGACTCAGCCTGAAGCAGCGCGGCCTGGAAGGCCTGGGCGCGGGCCTGCTGCCCTCCGCTGCGAGACTGACCCGGGTCGCCGCTGGGGCGTTCGCGGCCTTGTCCGTGCTCGAAGCTGAGCCCGCCCTTGGACAGGTCGAAGCCGGCCTGCTCCAGCGCTCGCTGAAGCTCGGCGCCGCGGCTGCGCAGCTCGGCGGCTGCTTCGGGCCGCTCAAAGGCCATCTGGGCCGTGAGCCGTCCATCAGCGCCGATGTCGATGCTGACGTTGACGACCCCCAGGCCAAGCGGGTCCAGGGCCACCTCGAAGCGGCTGTTGCGCGCTTCCAGCTTGCGCGCGATCTCGGCGGCCAGGCTGGCCACCGTCTCCGGCGAGCCCCGCACCGGAACCGTCGCGGACCGGGCCTCAGCGGAGGCGGGCGTGGAGGACGGCGGGGCCTGGGGCTCCTGCACCTCGGGACCGGCCGGCTCCGGCGCCGTTTCGGCCGCCTCAAGGACGCCAGGCTGGCTCGTGACCGGGACCGCTGCAGGCGCGAGAGGGTCGCCAGAGACCGAAGCCGCCCCGGCTTGCGCACGAACCGGGGAGGTTTGCGCCTCCGGAGCGGCCGTCGAAGTCGATCCGGGCTGCGGGCCGACCCCCGGACGGTCCGACGTCTGAGTGGTCCCCTTTGACGATGCAACGCGCTCCGCCATGGCGTTGCGTATGGTCTGGGCCACCACGGGCGCGGCCACCTGTTCACCGGTGATCGACAGCAGCGCCGAATTGGAGAGCACCGCGGCAAGGCCGGCGGGCGCGCCGGCGCTGGCCGCAGCAAGCTCGGGGCGAGGAAGCTCGGTCGCGGGGACCTGCGCAGGCGCGATGTTGGACGGAACCGTCGGCGTCGCGGCCGGGGTCGTCCCCGCCACCGTGCGCTGAGACGCTGAAGGCGGATCGAAGACCGAAGCGTGGTTCGCAACCGCAGCGTGTGCGCCCGGTGGCGCTGACGGCAGAGCGGCCGCTGCAAAGGCTTCGGGTTCGACCGATGGAGCCGCCTGCGCGGGCGGCGCCCCGGTGGGCGGAGGCGGTCCGTCCGCCTGCAGCAAGGCCGCGGCCGGAGCGCCCATGTCCGCTGCATCTGCAGACCTCGGCTGGACCGCTTGAGCCCGCTGAGTTCCCGGGCGGTCGGATCCCACCTTGATTTCCGTTTGGGGAGCTACGGCCCCGGCGGCTGGCGCGGCCGCAGCTACAGGCCCGGGTCCGGCTACGGCTGCGAGCGCGGGTGCGGCTGCGGGTGCGGCTGAAGCTGAGGCTGAGGCTGCGGCTGAGGCTGAGGCTGCGGCTGAGGCTGAGGCTGAGGCTGAGGCTGAGGCTGCGACTGAGGCTGCGGCTGCGGCTGCGGCTGCGGCTGCGGCTGCGGCTGCGGCTGACGCTGAGGGTGCGGCTGAGGGTGCGACTGAGGCTGAGGCTGAGGGGGTCGACAGCGCTTGCTCGGCGGTCGAAGCCAGGGGCTGAGCGGACGCCGCCTGCACAGCCGGGCCCGCGGCGGCGGATCCGCCAGAGACGGCCAGTGTCGCCTCGACGCCCGCAGGCGTCGCCGGGAGCGGGGCCGGCGCACCGACCGTGATCGTCTCGAGCGTCCGATCGAGGTCGGCCACCCCGGCCCCCTTCATCGCGGGTGCGCCGGACGCAGCCGATCCTGTCTCGGCCTCCACCAGCCGCGAGGTCGCCTCTGAAGCGACGGACGCCTTCGCCCCAATCACCTCGAGCAAGACGCTCCGCCCCGGCTTCACCCAGGGGGCCGCAACCGGCGTGGAGCCCGCAGTGTGAACATCTCCGAGAGGCGACGGGGCGGCGCTTAGGCCGGCTTGGGCCTTCACGGGCGTCACGAGCGCGGAGGCCGGGCTCGGCTCCTGCAGAGCGAAGACGGCCTGCATCATAGCCGCAACCGAGACGTCCGCCGGCGCGGAAGCCGCGACCACGGCGGGCGCTTCCGCCGCTGCGGCGGGCGCGTTCACGGTGGACGCGGCATCCACGCCCAGCGCCGACGCCAGCACCCCGGCGAAGTCCGACGGGGCCTGCCCGTCCGCACCGACGGAGGGTGCGCCGGTTGCAGAGACAGCCCCAGGAACGTTGATGAGCGCAGCGGCGTGCATGCGGGCCTTTCGGTCCGATGGTTCAGCCGCGCTTGCTGCGCGAGGAGGTTCACCAGGGTCCAAGCAACCGCCGGGCCAAGCGCTTCGCCACTGTTTGCATTGAGGATTTTACGGCTGACACCCGGCGCCGAACGCGCCTCCCGGCAAGAGCTGCCGGGTCCGACCTGCCGGGCGCCCCCTCGCCCTTTGGCGCCGGCCTTGCGGGAAGGGAACGGGCGCTCGTTGGGGGCGCAAAGGCCTTGTGAGGAAAAACAAGGAGTTGGAGGCCTGGCTGCGGCGAGAACGCCCGTGGACCCGGTCAGGGTTGCCTAGCGATCGGCAAGATCGGCCGGGTGAGGAGCGCAACAATGTCGCTGACCAGCGCCTTGAACATCGCCAGTTCGGGCATGCGCGCCGCCCAGACCGGGCTGCGCACCGTGTCCGACAACATCGCCAATGTGAACACCGCCGGCTACGCGCGGAAGATCGTCGACCAATCCCCCACGGTGATCAGCGGCGCGGGGGCGGGCGTTCAGGTGGACGGCATCCGACGCGCCACCGACAGCTATCTGCAGAGAGCCATGCTCGACGGCACAGCCGAAGTGGGGCGATCGGGCGTCGTGGCCGAGTTCCTCGACCGCGCTCAGGGCCTGTTCGGGGATCCGAGCGAGAAGTCCTCCTTCTTCAACCGCCTGGACCCGATCTTCACGGCCTTTTCGCTGGCCAGCGAGAACCCGACTTCCGGATTGCGGTTGAGCGAAGCGGTCGTGCAAACCAAGCGCTTTTTCGACGACGCCGGCCAGATCGGCTCCGAACTCCGGGAACTGGGTCGCCAGACCGGAGTGCGCATGGAATCCGTCGTGAGCCGCGCGAACGGGCTGCTGGACGACATCAACGCGCTGAATTCGGAGATCTCCCGCTCCGTGGTGACCGGCCGCGACGCCAGCGGGGCGGAGAACGTCCAATCCCGCCTCATCGATGAGCTCAGCAAGCTTGTCGAGATCAAGGTCGGCTCCGGCCCACGGGGCGGGGTCACCCTGGCGGTGGCGGACGGGACCCTGCTCACCGGCGAGAACCGGGGCCGTTTCGAACTCGCCTCCGAGAACGGCGGACCACCGTCGGTTCGGCTGAAGTTCGACTTCGGGAGGCCGGTGGTGCTCGCCGACGGCCTGGGAGGCGGCGAACTCAAGGGCCTGATCGAGCTGCGCGACAAGATCCTCCCGGAGTTGGGGGAACAGTTGGGCGAGTTCACCACGCGCGCCGCCGACGCCCTCAACCGCGCCCACAACGCGGCCTCCACCGCGCCCGCGCCGACCAAGCTCGTCGGACGGCCGATCAACACCCCGATCGCGAACGCCGTCGAAGGGTTCAAGGGCCGAACGGCCGTGGTTGTCACGAACCCGGACGGCACGGTGAAGCGACGCGTGGACATCGACTTCGACGCGCGGACCTTCTCGGTCAACGGCCAGCCCCCCACGAGCTGGACGCCCGCCGACTTCAGACAGGGCCTCAGCAACAGCCTCGCTCCAGACGGCGGCGCTTCCTTCAACGGCGCCCTCGAGGTCGCCACCAGCGCCGGAGGGGGCGTGAGCATCGTCGACGATCCGGTCGCGCCCAGCCATCGCGCCGGGCGAGGGTTCTCGCACTATTTCGGCATGAACGATCTGGTGACCTCGTCCGAACCCGCGTTCTACGACACGGGCCTGACGGCGGCCGACCCGCACGGCTTCGTGGCGGGCGGGGAGATCAGCTTCCGTTTCAACGACGGAACAGGGGCCCGGTTCGCCGACGTAAAGGTCGCGATCCCCACCGGCGGCACTCTGGGCGATCTCCTGGGGGTGCTCAACGGCGCCAGCGGCGTCGGCCAGGCGGGATCCTTCAAACTGGAGAACGGGGCGCTCCGCTTCACCAGCAAGGTCCAGCCTGTGGTCTCCCTGAGCGTGCTGGAGGACCGCACGACGCAGGCCACCGGCGGCGAGAGCCTCACGGCGCTGCACGGCCTGGGCGCTCAACGCGCTCTGCGGGCCGAAACCTTCTCCGTCCGGTCCACCATCGCCTCGGATAATCGGCAGCTATCCATGGCGCAGTTCCAGTGGAACGCCGGCGTGGGCCAGATCGGCCTGGCGCGCGGGAACGGCCAGGGCGGCGTCGGCCTGGCCCAGGCTTTCGAGACGAACATCGCTTTTGATCGCGCCGGCGACGCCAGCGCCACGGTAGCTTCGGTGGCCAACTACGCCGCGCAGATGGGCGGGGGCCTGGGCAGCCGAGCCTCCATCGCGGAGGAACGGCAGGCTGGAGCCGAGATCGTTCTTGACGAGGCCGCCGCCCGCCGCTCCTCCGTGGAGGGCGTGAACCTCGACGAGGAACTCGTCCAGCTCACCGTCTACCAGCAAGCGTTCAACGCCTCCGCCCGCCTGATCACGGCGGCGAAGGAGATGTACGACGTGCTGCTTTCCATCGCTTAGAAAGGATCGCCGTCATGAGCCGCGTGTCCACCGCCTACGCGTTCCAAAGGGGCGCCGCCGATTTCCTCCGGGCCCAGTCCAAACACGTCGAGGCCAACCGTCAGGTGGCCGACGGCAAGCGCGCGGTCGACCTGAAGGGCTTCGGACGCCAGTCCGAAACCCTGATAGCGGCCAAAACTGTCGAAGCGCGAGCGAGCGGCTTCGTCGAGATGCACAAGATCCTGACCGGACGCCTGGACGCCCAGAACCTCGCCCTGGAGCGTGTGGCGGACGTGGCCGACCAGTCGCGCCAACTCGTTTTGTCGTCCATCTCCTCCGAACGGGCGGACAGCCTGCTCAAGACGCTGGACAGTCTTTTCGGACAGGCGGCCGACGCGCTCAATTATAGTCACGAGGGGCGGTTCCTGTTCGCCGGGTCCCAGCTCGACACCGAGCCGGTGGCGATCACCACCATGGCGGGTCTCACAGCCGCGCCGGCCACCGCGGACGCCTTCACCAACGATGAAACCCGCACGCAAAGCCGCCTCAGCGAGACCGCGACCCTGACCACCGGCTTCCTGGCGGACGAACTCGGAACGGAGCTGTTCGAGCTGTTCAAGTCGGTCCAGGCCTATCACGAGGGGCCGAACGGGCCGCTCTCGGGCACGCTCACCCAGGACCAGACGAACTTCCTCAAGGGAAAGCTCGGCGAGTTCATAGACGTGCACGACAACCTCCTCGGTCAAGTCGCAGAGAACGGCCTCATGCAGAACCGGGTGGACGATGCTCGCGACGGCCAGTCGAGGCGAGCGACCAACCTGCGCATCTTCATCGCCGACACCTCCGAGATCGACTACGCGGAAGCCATCTCCCGTTTGCAGCAAGCCGAACTGGCCATTCAGGCCTCTGCCGCGGCTCTGAAGTCGCTCAAGGAAAGTTCGCTCCTGAACTTCCTCCCTGTGTGAACCCTCACCAGGCGAGCGCGGGAGCGAGGTAGTCTGCGCGCGCGTCTTCGCGCTCCAGCCGCGCGGCGGCCTGGACCGGATCCAGGGCGCCGTTCGGACCGGCCAACTCCTGGGCGTGGATGCCCTCGGCCACGAAAAGCAGCGGCAGCCCCTGCCCGTTCGCGCCCCGCACGTCCGTGGCGATAGCGTCACCGATAGCCAGCACGCGGGTGCGATCGGTCGCCCCCGCCGCCGCCTGGACGGCCGCCAGGGCCAAGCCGTATATAGGCGCGAAGGGTTTGCCCTCCATGATCACCGTCCCGCCCAGCGCCTCGTACACATCGGCCACGGCGCCGGCGCAAGGCACGAGGCGGTCGCCGATCTGCACCACCCGGTCAGGGTTGGCGCAGATGAAATCCAGCCCTCGCCGCGCCGGTTCTCGCAGACGGTCCCTGTAATCCTCGGCCGCTTCCCGGTGGTCGTCGATCAACCCGGTGCAGCAGATAAAGGCCGCATCCTCCGGTCCGGCGTAGTCCAGCGCGATGCCTTCGAACAAAGGTTTGTCCCGCTCGGGACCGATCACCCAGACCGGCCCCGGCGCGCGCTCGGCGAGAGCGGCCCGGGTCGCGTCCCCGCTCGTCACCACCGCTGTCCAGGCCTCGCGCGGCACGCCCAAAGCGTCCAGCTGCGCGATGACGGCCGCCGCCGGCCTGGGCGCATTGGAGATCAACACCACCGGCCCGCGCTCCCGCCGGAATCGGACCAGGGCGTCGCAGGCCGCCGCGTGTCGCGCGCGGCCATTGTGAACGACACCCCAGATGTCGCAGAGCACGGCGTCAAAGGCGGCTGCGACCTCCGAGAGGCCGCCGATCAGTTTGGGTTGCATCATGCGCGGCCGCTAACGCGGACCGGCGCCGATGTCACGCCACCCGACGCCCCAGCGAGCGCTGCAGGAAGTCGGGGGGGGGCGCCGTCTCGGCCAGCACCTGCTCACGGATGGCCCGAGGTTCGCCGAACAGGTGCCCTTGACCGAACTTCACATCCAGATCGAGCACCTCAAGGACCTGCTTCTCCGTTTCGATCTTCTCCGCGATGATCTCCACGCCGTGGCGGCGGGCCAGCCCCGCGAAGTCGGCCGCGTCGAGGTCCAGGGCCGATCTCAGCGTCAGGCGCCCGTCGACCTCGGTCAGCTGTTCGGTGAGCACGCTGGCCGCGACACGGACGAACTTGACGTCCGAACGGCTCAGGTCGCGCGCGTCCAGGTCCAGGTCGCTCACCTTGTCCAGCGAGAAGCGGAAGCCGAGATCGGCCAGCTTGGCCATGTTGCGGGCCTCAACTCCGCCCCGCGCCTCGAACGCCGCCTGGCCGAGTTCGAAGATGAGCGCTCCCGAAAGGTCCTTGTTCTGCGACAGGAACTCCAGGAATTGCGGGAAAAAGTCCTCGTCGGCCAGGGAGTGCAGGCTGATGTTGCAGAAGATGCCCACCTTGCGATCCTGCTTGGCCAGCCGGCGCACGATCTGCACGCAGCGGAACAGCAGCAGGTTGTCGATCGCCGACACCAAGCCCTCCGGCTCCGCCGCCGGCAGGTACTCGGCGGGGAGCATCACCCGCCCGCTGGTGTCCCGCAGGCGGGAGAAGGATTCGTAGAACACCGTCCGCCGCTGCGGCAGGCTCACCACCGGCTGCAGATACAGGTCCACGCGATTGTCAGCGAGCGCGTCGCGCACGGTCTGCAGCAGCGTCTCGCCCTGATTGGCGCGCAGCGGCACGACCTTGGCCCCCGCCGCCTCGGCCGGCGCAGGCTCCACCGCCACCGGCAGGGGCGACTTGAGCCGCGCCTCCATGGTGTCGCTCATCTTGCGGACGAGTTCCTCGAGCATGCGCATTTCGGTGCTCAGCACCTGAGACCGCTTGGTCTTCTCCTCGTGAACGATGGCGCCCAGCTTGGCGAGGTCGTTCTGGGTGCGCTCCAGTTCGTCGGCGAAGATCAGATTGGCGTCGCGCATGCGGTTCACGTCGTGTCGCATGCTGTCGGTGGACAGCCGCTGGGTGACCGCGGCGTGAATGGCCACGAACAGGGCCACCGCGCCGATGGCTGCGGCGGCGCCCGCGCCCCAGCCGCCGCCCATGCGCCACAGCACCACAGCCGTGGTCAGCCCCAGGCAGGTGTAGGCCAGGGCGGTGAACGCCAGGGTCATCAGCCGCATGGGCTCCGCTCCGTCCCTCGAATCATCCCGATTGAACATGCGCTGATTCCGCCCTGATTGAAGCTCCGCGCCCTAAAGGTTAACCGAGCTTTAAGCCTGCCGGCGCGAGGACTCCGATTTGAGCTTGTTCGACCTCTCCGGCCGCGCCGCCATCGTCACGGGCAGTTCACGCGGCATCGGTCGCGCCATCGCCGAGCGGCTGGCCGAGCACGGCGCGCGCGTGGCCATCAGCTCCCGCAAGACCGCCGCCTGCCAGGAGGTCGCCGATCTCATCAACGCCCGCCACGGCGAAGGTCGCGCGATCGTGGCCCCGGCCAACATCTCCTCCAAGGAGGACCTCCGACGCCTGGCCGAGACCGCCGCGGAGGCGTTCGGCCAGGTCGACATCCTGGTCTGCAATGCCGCCACCAACCCCTATTTCGGCCCCATGGGCGGGGTCAGCGACGAACAGTTCCTCAAGATCCTGACCAACAATGTGCTGGCCAACAATTGGCTGATCGGCATGGTCGCGCCCGGCATGGTTGAACGCCGGGACGGCTCCATCATCCTCGTGTCTTCCATCGGAGGCCTGCGCGGCTCGCCCGTGATCGGCGCCTATAACGTCAGCAAGGCGGCCGACTTCCAGCTGGCCCGCAACCTGGCCGTGGAGTTCGGCCCTTCCAACGTCCGCGTGAACTGCATCGCACCGGGCCTGATCCAGACCGACTTCGCGCGTTCTCTCTGGGAGAACCCGGATATCCTAGAACGGGCGGTCGCCCCCACCCCCATGCGCCGCATCGGCCAGCCCGACGAGATCGCCGGCGCCGCCGTCTTCCTGGCCAGCCCCGCCGCCAGCTACGTCACCGGCCAGACGGTCGTGGCAGACGGCGGAGCGACGATCGCCTGGGGTTAGGCTCGGTAGCGTCCCGCGCTCGAACCCACTATGGGCGAGACCATGAGCGAACCGGTGCGCGGCTACATCCTGGACGAACTCGAAGTCGGCATGACGGCCGAGATCGAACGCTTGGTGACCGCCGAACAGATCGACCAGTTCGCCCAAGCCTCCACCGACTACAATCCCGTGCATATGGACGACGCCTACGCCCGCACGACCGCCTTCCGCGGCCGTATCGCCCACGGGCTGCTGCCCGCCTCCTTCGTCTCCGCCGTGGTGGGCACCAAGCTGCCCGGCGCCGGCGCGCTCTACCTGGAGCAGACGCTCAGCTTCGCCCGCCCGACCCGGATCGGCGACACCGTCACCGCCCGTGTCCGCGTGAAGTCCATCGATCGCGAGTCCGCCCGCGTGGTGCTGGAGACCACCGCCTTAGTGAACGGCGAACCCGCCCTGGAAGGCGAGGCCCTGGTCCGCGTCCCCCGCCGGCGGCGAGGCGCCGCGGCGGCTTGAGACTCGTCGGCGATTGGCGAGATCTGAGCGCCGCCGACCGCGGCGCCGTGGTCGCCATCGGGAATTTCGACGGCGTGCATCGCGGGCACGCCCATGTGGTGGCGGCCGCCGCCGAGGTCGCTCAAGCCCTGGATGCGCCCGTGGCCGCCGCCGTGTTCGACCCCCACCCCCGCCGATGGTTCCAGCCTCAGGTCCAGCACTTCCGCCTCACCACCGACGCACAGCGCGCCCGCGCCTTGGCAGCTCTGGGCGTGGAGCGCCTCTACGCCCTGCCCTTCGACTCCGAGATGGCCGGCATGACCGACGCCGACTTCGCCCGCCGGGTTCTCGCGGAAGGCTTGGCCGTCCGCCACGTCGTCGCGGGCTTCGACTTCAGTTTCGGCGCGGGGCGTACGGGCGACGGCGACCTGCTGCGCCTTTACGGCCAGCGCTTCGGCTTCGGCGTCACCATCGTCCAGCCCGTCGCCGACGCGGAGGGCCGAAAGCTCTCCTCCACCGCGGTGCGCCTGGCGCTCGAAGCCGGCCGCCCCGAGGAGGCCGCCCTCATCCTGGGCCGGCCTTTCGCCATCGAAGGCGCGGTGGTCCAGGGCCGCCAGCTCGGCCGCACCCTGGGCTTCCCCACGGCCAATGTCGCCCTCGGCGACTACGTCCGCCCGAGGTTCGGCATCTACGCCACCCGCACCCGCCTCCCGGACCGCCGCGCCTTCAACGGTGTCAGCAACATTGGGGAGAATCCGACCGTCGGCGGCAACCAGGCCCGACTGGAGGCCTGGCTCTTCGACTTCGACGGGGATCTCTACGGGCAGGTGATCGAGACCGAGCTGGTGGCCTTTCTCCGCCCTGAGCAGCACTTCCCCTCGCTCGAGGCGCTCACCCTTCAGGTTCACCACGACGCGGAGATCGCCCGAAAGCTGTTCGCCGGCCCCCGTTCCGCAGGACCACCGAAAGGAGAACAACACCGCCCACCCTCGGATCAAGTCCGACGGTGACGCTCCGTTCGGGGTCATTGTTCGCGCCCCCTCCCCTCTGCTAACCCGCGCGGCATGAGCGACGCCCCCGCAGAGAGCGCCCCCGAGAGCGCCCCGCCCCCCCGCGACTTCCGCGAAACCGTTTTCCTGCCGGAGACGCCCTTCCCCATGCGCGCCGGCCTTCCCCAGAAGGAGCCGGCCATCCTGGAGAGCTGGGCGAACCTCTACCCTCGCCTCCGCGCCGAACGCCAAGCCGCAGGCGCGCCCCTGTTCGTGCTGCACGACGGCCCGCCCTACGCCAATGGGGCGATCCACATCGGCCATGCTCTGAACAAGACGCTCAAGGACTTCGTGGTGCGCAGCCGGTTCGCGCTCGGCTGCGACGTGGACTACCTCCCCGGCTGGGACTGCCACGGCCTGCCCATCGAATGGAAGATCGAGGAACAGCTGCGCAAGGAGGGTCGTCGCAAGGGCGAGGTTCCCACCGGCGAGTTCCGCCGCCGCTGCCGCGAATACGCCGACCACTGGATCGCTGAGCAATCCGCGGAGTTTCAACGTCTCGGCGTGCTGGGCGACTGGGACCACCGCTACGCCACCATGGACTTCCCAACCGAAGCCGCCATCGTGGCCGAGTTCCACAAGGTTCTCATGAGCGGCCAACTCTATCGCGGCTCCAAGCCCGTGATGTGGAGCCCCGTGGAACGCACCGCCCTGGCCGACGCCGAAGTCGAGTACCATCCGCACAACTCGCCCATGATCTGGGTCAAATTCCCCGTCGTGGACCCGGGCGACATGGCCCCGCGCCTGCATCAGGTCGGCGCCGACGCCCCTGATGTAGTGGCAGACCCGGCTGCGGTCGGCGCCAGCATCGTCATCTGGACCACCACGCCCTGGACCATCCCGGGCAACCGCGCCATCGCCTACGGCCCGGCCATCACCTACGGCCTTTACCTGATCGAGAGCGTCGAGACCGGGGGCGAGCTCGAGTCCTACGCCCGCGCCGGCGAGCGGCTGATCGTGGCCGACAAGCTGGCCGAGGAGGTCCGGGCCGCCGCGCGGATCACCAGTTGGCGCCGCCTCCAGCCCGTCGACCCCGGCCCCCTCACCTGCGAGCACCCCTTGGCCGGGGCCGACCCCGGCTATCGCTACCCCGTGCCGCTCCTGCCCGGATCCCATGTCACGGACGAGGCGGGCACAGGCTTCGTCCACACCGCTCCCAGCCATGGCCAGGAGGACTTTCAGGTCTGGCTGGCGTCCGGCCGGCGCGACGTGCCCGACATGGTCGACGAGGACGGGGCCTACTTCCCCCACGTGCCCTTGTTCGGCGGCTTGGCCGTCCTGGAGACCGAAGGCAAGAAAACCGGCAAGTTCGGCCCGGCCAACGGCGCGGTGACCGAGGCCCTGATCGCCCAAGGCAAGCTGCTGGCCCGCGGCCGCCTGGAGCACAGCTATCCGCATAGCTGGCGCTCCAAGGCTCCGGTCATCTACCGCAACACGCCTCAGTGGTTCATCCGGCTTGATGAAGCCTCGGACGAACGCGTCGAAACGCTGCGCGAATTGGCCCTCGCCGGTATCGACCGGACGAAGTTCGTCCCCGACGCCGGCCGCAACCGCATCCGCGGCATGGTCGAAGGCCGTCCTGACTGGTTGATCAGCCGCCAGCGCGCCTGGGGCACCCCGATCGCCATGTTCGTTGAGCGCGACACCGGCGAACCCCTGCGCGATGAGGCCGTCAACGCCCGCATCCAGGAGATCATCCGCGCCGAGGGCGCCGACGCCTGGTTCACCCGCCCCCCCGCTGACTTCCTGCCCGGTTACGATCCGACCCACTACGAGCGCATCGAAGACATCCTCGACGTCTGGTTCGACAGCGGCTCCACCCACGCCTTCACCCTGGAAGGGCGCCCCGCCTCCCGCTGGCCGGCCGACCTCTACCTCGAAGGCTCCGACCAGCATCGCGGTTGGTTCCAGGCCTCCCTGCTGGAAGCCTGCGCCACCCGAGGCGCCCCGCCCTTCCGCGCAGTGCTCACCCACGGCTTCACGCTTGATGAGCAGGGCGAGAAGATGAGCAAGTCCAAGGGAAACACCGTGGCTCCTCAGACGGTGATCAAGGACAGCGGCGCCGAGATCCTCCGCCTGTGGGCCGCATCGGTCGACTACGAGGACGACCAGCGCATCGGCAAGACCATCCTCCAGACGGTCACAGACAGCTACCGCAAGCTCCGCAATACGGTGCGTTACCTGCTGGGCGCGCTGGCCGACTTCACCGACGCCGAGCGCATCGAGCTCGAGCGGATGCCCCCGCTGGAGCGCTACATCCTCCACCGCCTCTGGGCCCTGGACGCCGAGGTTCGCGCCGCCTACGAGGCCTATCGTTTCTCCGACGTGATCCGCGCCCTGTCCGATTTCTGCGCCGGCGACCTGTCGGCGCTCTTTTTCGACATCCGCAAGGACGCCCTCTACTGCGACCGCCCCGACAGCGAACGCCGCCGCGCTTGCCGCACGGTGATGGAGGCGGTCTTCGACCGGCTCACGGTCTGGCTGGCGCCCCTGCTGCCCTTCACCATGGAAGAGGCTTGGCGGACGCGCTTTCCCAGCGGTGGCAGCGTCTGCGCGCGGGTGTTCCCCCCCACGCCCGAGGCCTGGCGCAACGAGGCGGAGGCGGAGCGCTGGGCCAAGGTTGAGCAAGTGCTTGGGGCGGTGACCAGCGTTCTGGAGACTCAGCGCCGGGAGAAGGCCATAGGATCGGCGCTGGAGGCCGCGCCGATCGTCCATCTGCCTTCGGACGACTTGCTGGCGGCCTTTGCAGGCCTGCAGGCCGAGGACGTGTTCCGAACCAGCCAAGCCCAGCTGAGAGGTCCGGGCGAAGCTGAACCGGGGCCGGCTTCCGTGACCGTGCAGCGGCCGCAGCTCCCGGAGCGGGGTATCGTGATCGAGCCGCTCAGAGCTGAAGGACTGAGATGCGCCCGCTCCTGGAAGGTCCTCCCCGAGGTCCGGCGCAATCTTGACCAGCACGGGCTTCCCCTCACCGACCGCGACCTGGACGCGGTTCGCTGGTGGGACGCTCACCACGCCCGCGGGCAAGCCGCATGACCCCTCCCGTTCAGGATGACGCCTTGGCCACCCCTCCCGCTTTCCCTGGCGAAGGCGCGGCCCCAACGGTCCAACCCGGCGCCGGGGGTGCAGGCCCCGCCATGGACCCCGGCCTTCGTCGAGGGGAGCGGAAAGGAGGTGTGACCCGCCTCGGCGGCCGTGCTTACGCCCTTGCCCTTCTGGTCATCATCCTCGACCAGCTCAGCAAGTTCTGGGTGCTCGAGGTCTTCCGCCTTCCCGAGCGCGGCTCCGTGGAGCTTCTGCCCGTCCTTTCCCTCTCCATGGTCTGGAACCGGGGCGTCAGCTTCGGCCTGTTTCAGGCGGAGGACGCGGGCCGCTGGATCCTGGCCGCGTTTTCGCTCGGGGTGGCCGTCATGCTGGCCTTGTGGGCCCGCAAGGCGGACCGTCCCGTCCTGGCCACAGCGCTGGGGCTCGTCATCGGCGGCGCGATCGGCAACCTGATCGACCGCGTGCGCCTGGGCGCGGTGGCCGACTTCATCGATGTCTCCGGTCTGGGCTTCTTCCCCTGGGTGTTCAACATCGCCGACAGCGCCATCAGCGTCGGCGTGATCCTGCTGATCCTTGACAGCCTGCTGCCTCAGGCGCGCGACCCGCGCCGGCCTTGACCGAGACGACCATCTGTCCGCCTGATCGAGCATGGGTCACGCAAGACGCCGCATTGGCGCCGCACCGCTCTGTCAGTTAGGCTGAACCCAGTTCCCGTCCGGAGCGTCCATGCGTCCTCACAGTCTGCTTATCCTCGCCGCCCTGGCCGCCGCGGGCGTGTCCGCCTCGGGCTGCAGCTCGCTGCGGCAGCTGGCCGGCGCGAAGACCACGCCCGACGAGTTCCGTGTGGTCACCAAGCCGCCCCTGGTGGTCCCGCCGGAGTACGCCCTGCGCCCGCCCGCGCCCGGCGAGCCCCGCCCCCAGGAGCTCGCGCCCGAGTCGGCGGCCCGCAACGCGCTCCTGGGCGCGCGCCAGAACATCGTTCGCAGCCAGGGCGAGAACCTGCTGGTCGCGAAGGCCGGCGCCCAGCAGGCCGACCCCTTGATCCGCTACGTGGTTGACGACGAGTTCGGCGACATCGCCCACAAGGAAAAGAGCTTCGCCGACCGCATCCTGTTCTGGCGCAAGGACCAGCCCAACGCAGCCACCACGGCCGCGACCACCGCCGCCCCCGTCGACGCCGCCGCCGAACAGGCCCGCATCGCCAACCTGACCGGCGGAAGGCCGGTCGTGATCCAGCGCCAGGGCCGCACGCGCTTCAAGCTCCCGGGCCTCTAGGCCGCAGGGCGTGGTCGAAGTGAGGAGCACGCCCTAAATCCCTCTCATGACCTCCGTCCTGAACGTCCTCCTGCCCATCGCCTTGGGCGCCGTGTTCATCACCCTGTGCCTGGGCATCTACAGCCTGTTCCGCGGCGGCGACTTCGCCCGCTCCCATTCCAACAAGCTGATGCGCCTGCGCGTGGCGCTCCAGTTCGTGGCCGTGGTGGTGCTGATGGCGGCCTTCTACTTCAGCCGCCAGGGCGCCTGAATGGTCAAGCTGAACCGGATCTACACCCGCACCGGAGATGGGGGGGATACCGGCTTGGCCACGGGCGAGCGCGTTCTCAAGGACGACGCCCGGGTGGCCGCCTATGGCGAGGTGGACGAAACCAACGCCTGCTTGGGCTTGGCTCGGCTGCAGGCCGCCGCCGACGCCTGGCTCGACGCGGCGCTGGGTCGCATCCAGAATGAACTCTTCGATCTGGGCGCCGACCTCGCCACCCCGGAACGCGACGAGCCTCTCGGGTTTGAACCGCTCCGCGTCACCCCCGACCAGGTGGCCCGACTCGAGCGTGAGATCGACTTCATGAACGAGGCCGTGTCGCCCTTGAACAGCTTTGTCCTGCCTGGGGGCTCGCCCCTGGCGTCGGCCCTGCACCTGGCCCGCACCGTCTCGCGTCGGGCCGAGCGGGCGAGCGTCACCCTTTCCCGCATGCCCGGCGAGAGGGTGAGCCCCACCGCGATCGCCTATCTCAACCGTTTGTCGGACCACCTTTTCGTGGCCTCGCGCCGCGCCAACGCCGACGGGGCGGCCGACGTGCTCTGGGTTCCCGGCGCCACCCGCGATCAGGGCTGAGCGGGCCGGCTCGGAGCGGAGGCGGCCGCCCGCGTGCGCGGCCGACCTGTGAACAGGGAGATGTCGATGGGGGTGGCGCAGATCCGCTCTTCGGGGTCCCACCACGCGCCTTTGGCCTCGCAGTCCTGCCGCGGCTTGACCACATAGATGGCGTGGTAGGTCGAGGCCGCCGAGCCCAGCAGGAACAGGGCGAAGAACCCGTACTTGAGGCGGGAGATCGTCTTCGTCATGGGGGCTAGATGACGCCGGGGAACCCGCCCGGCAAGCGTTCGGGCTGTTTGACACCCGTTGTTGATGCCGCCAGTTATCCGGCGCTCCAGTTGCGCGGTGGAACTCATGAAGGTGTTGGTCCCGGTCAAGCGGGTCATCGATTACAACGTCAAGGTCCGGGTGAAGCCCGACGGCTCCGGCGTGGACCTGGCCAACGTCAAGATGTCCATGAACCCGTTCGACGAGATCGCGGTCGAGGAAGCCGTCCGCCTCAAGGAAGGCAAGGAGCACCACGCCCCTGGCACGGTCACCGAGATCGTGGTGGTCTCCATCGGCCCCGCCCAGGCGCAGGAGACCCTCCGCACCGCGCTCGCCATGGGGGCCGACCGCGGCGTCCTGATCCAGACGGACGAAATCGTGGAGCCCCTCGCCGTCGCCAAGCTCCTGCGCGCCGTGGTCGAGCAGGAGCAGCCCGGCTTGGTCATCATGGGCAAACAGGCCATCGACGACGACACAAACGCCACCGGCCAGATGCTGGCCGCCCTGCTCGACTGGCCCCAGGCGACCTTCGCTTCGCGGCTGGAGGTGGCGGGCGACACGGCCCTGGTGACCCGAGAGGTCGATGGCGGACTGCAGACGCTCGCCGTGAGCCTTCCGGCCGTGGTCACCACCGACCTTCGTCTGAACGAGCCGCGCTACGCCTCCCTGCCCAACATCATGAAGGCCAAGAAGAAGCCCATCGACATCAAGCCCGTCGCCGAATACGGCGTCGACGTCGCCCCCCGCCTCCGCTCCTTGAACGTGGCCGAACCGGCCAAGCGTCAAGGCGGCATCAAGGTGGAGTCCGCGCAGGACCTGGTCGTGCGCCTCAAGAACGAAGCGGGAGTGCTCTGATGGCCGTCCTCGTCGTCGCCGATCACGACAACACCCACCTGCGCGACAGCACCACCAAGACCATCACCGCCGCCCAGCGCCTCTCGCCCGAGGTGGACGTCCTGGTTCTGGGCTCGGGCTGCCGCGCCGCCGCCGAAGAGGCGGCCTCCGTTCAGGGCGTTCGCCGCACCCTGCTGGCCGATCGCGAGGATTTGGACAAGGTCATCGCGGAGACGGTGGCCGATCTCATCCTGAGCCTGATGGACGGCTACGACGCGGTGCTGGCCCCCGCCTCCTCCGCCGGGAAGAACTTCGCACCGCGGGTAGCGGCCAAGCTGGACGTGGCGCCGCTTTCCGACGTGATCGAGATCGTCGACGCAGACACCTTCGTGCGTCCCATCTACGCCGGCAATGCGCTGCAAACAGTTCAGAGCTCCGACCCCAAGAAGGTGATCACCGTTCGCCCCACCGCCTTCAAGGCCGCCGCGATCGGCGGCGGCTCCGGCGTGGTGGAGGAGGTCCAGCCGACCCCGCCCGCCGCCCGGACCCGCTTCGAACGGGAGGAGATCGTCAAAACGGAACGGCCGGAACTCGGCGCGGCCAAGATCGTCGTTTCCGGCGGCCGCGCCCTGGGCTCCTCGGAGGAGTTCGAGCGCGTGATCGTTCCCTTGGCCGACCTCCTGGGCGCGGCGGTGGGCGCCAGCCGGGCCGCCGTGGACGCCGGCTATGCGCCGAACGACTACCAGGTGGGCCAGACGGGCAAGGTGGTCGCCCCGGACCTCTACATCGCAGTGGGCATATCCGGCGCGATCCAGCACCTGGCGGGGATGAAGGACAGCAAGGTCATCGTGGCCATCAACAAGGATGGCGACGCACCAATCTTCTCCGTGGCCGACTACGGCGTGGTCGGCGACTACAAGACTGTCATTCCGCAGATCATGGATGAACTGAAGCAGGTCGGCCGTTAGCAGTCGCTAGCCAACCGCCAGCAGCCCCTCGTCGGCCCCGCCCGCCAAGTGGGCTTTGCGGAGCTTGTTGTGGATGTCGGTGGCGGCGATCGCCCCTTCCGCCTGGGCGATCGACAGCTGGTTGAGCCCCCGCACCATGTCGCCGGCCGCGTAAAGGCCGTCGATGGACGTCATCATGTGCCCGTTGACCCAGAGCCGGTCGTCATCGTCCAACCGGGCTCCTGCGTCATGCGCCAGCTTGCTCCGCGGCTCCATGCCAAGCGCCGGGTAGGCGCTGTCGAAGCTGTAGGACCGCCCATCCACGTTCAGGACCACGTCTTGGGCTTCCAAGGTGACGTCCGACGCGTCGCAATGGATCAGCTCGGCGCCCGTCTCGGCCAGAGCCCGTCGGTTCTCGCCGTCGAGCCGGCCCCCATCGATCAGGACCAAGGCCAGGCGATCGGTGTAGGTGCGCAGGAACTCGATCTCGCGCACCGCGTGCGCGTTCCTGCCGATCACCGCCACCCGCTTCCCGGTGATCTCGAAAGCGTCGCAGATGGGGCACCAGCGGATCACCCCGCGTTGCGTGCCCGCGAACATGCCCGCGATGTCCGGCTGAACGTCTCGCACGCCGGTCGCCAGGATCACGCTGCGCGCCCTGAGCTCGCCCCCCTCCGTGTCTAGGGTGAAAACGCCGTCCGGACCGCATTGAAGCCTGCGGACGGTCCCGGAACGTATCTCCGCATCATACAGCCGGGCCTGGCCCTGCATGAGCCCCAGCAGCTCCCCGCCGTTGATCCCCTGCGGAAACCCCGGATGGTTGTGGCTGGTCGGGATCCAGCCCGCGCGCGGATCGCCTGCATCGATGACCAGGGCAGGGCGGTGGAAACGCCCCAGGTAGATGGCCGCGGTCAAGCCGCCTGGGCCGCCGCCGACGATGATGTTGTCCCGAACTTCGGCCATGACGCCTCTCCCGCGAACGCGAATAACTGCGCCGGCCGGCAAGAGTTCACGGCCCAGCTCAGGGTTCGGCCCACATGCGCAGGAGATCGCCCACGGACTTGGACAAGAGCAGCCGCGCCTCGCCCGCCCGCTGTGTCGCCTGCACCCGCGCCAGGTCGAACAGCAGTTCTCGCTGGTCGGCCCGGCGAACCTGGCTTTGAATCCAGCCCACGCAGGCCAGTCGCTCACCCCGGGTCACGGGGGTCACCCGGTGCAGGACGCCTGTGGCGTAAATGGCGACAGTGCCCGCCAGGGGCCGCACCTCACGCTCCCCGTCCAACCCGTCCAACAGGAGAGCGCCGCCGTCGTAGGTCTCCGGATCGGACAGGAAGAGGGTGAAGCTCAGGTCCGTGCGCATGCGTCCGCCGCCCTCGGCCGCGATCAGGGCGTTGTCGTTGTGCGGCCCATAGGCGTTCCCCGGCCGGTAACGGGAGAACAGCAGTCCCGACCACCGCGCCGGCCGGGCGTAGGCCGCCACCAGTTCGTGCCGCTCCAGGAGCGCGCGCACCGAAAGCCCCAGGGCGACCACGCCCGGGTCGGCCTTGTCGGCCTGGGCGTTGGCCTTCACCTGACGGGCGGCCTCCCCGGCCGTGCTCCGGCCGTCCAGGAAAGGAAGCTTCGCCAGGGCCTCGCGAACGCGGCGAACCTCTCCGGGCGGGAGAGCGTTGGCGATGATCAGCATGGCCGGGCCTCGTTGTCGGGTCGGGGATGATCGCCTAGGCTGAACCAACCGAGGAGACGAGATGAGCAGGTTCCGCGCGAAAGTCTGGACGAGCTTGGGCGCGGCCGCCCTGTTGGGCGTCGCCGCCTGCGAAGGCGGGGGCGAGACGGAGGAGACGCCTGCGGCGTCCACCGCTCCGGCGGCGGAAGGCGAGGGCGAGGACGGCGCGACGACGTCCCAGCCCGCGGCCCCCGCGGCCGAGGGTGAAGGCGAAGGCTGACCGCCTCACTCCGCCAGGAGGGCGCCGATTAGAGCCTGCGCCTCCGGACTGTCCCACTCGGCTGCGCCGGCTAGACGGGCTCGTTCCCGCCCCTGACCGTCGTAGATCACGGTGGTGGGCATGCCTTGCGCCTTCATGGCGAAGGCGATCGCGAAGCTCGGGTCATGGTGGAACGGCAGGGGAGCGTGGTCGGCGATGAAGGCGCGCGCCTGATCGATGCGACCGACCGGGTCCAGGCTGATGGGCGTCACGCTGACGCGGTCGCCGTGCGAGCGGGCCAGGGCGGCCAGGGTCGGCATCTCCAGCTTGCACGGTGCGCAGTTGGTGGCCCACAGATTAACCACCTTCACCTTCCCCGGGAGGTCGCGGATCTGAACGGCTTGACCCGCCGGGCCCTGGAACCTGTTGGCCGGGGCGGGCGTGGGCGCTTCGGCGATCTGCAGCCGGACCAGGGAGCCCCGGGCGAAACCGCCCAGCCCCGTGTAGTCCGGCCGGCTCGCCGCCTGAAGCACTATCCATGCGCTGGCGACCAGGCCTAGGGCGAGGGCGGCCCAGATCGGCCATCCCAAGCGCGCGCGCGGCGCGGCTTGCGGGGATTGAGGGGAGCTGTGCGGCGAACTCACGCTTGGGGCCTCCGGGGTGTTCGGCTTATGTAGGCGCCTCACCTCGGAGCGCCGCCTCATGTCTGCTCGTCTTCTTCTGCTCGCCGGTGTAGCCGTCGTCCTGGCGGCGTGCGGCAAGCAAGGCGAGCTGCAGCGGCCCGGCCCCCTGTTCGGCCAGGCCCGCCCCGTGTTCCCGTCCGATGTTGGACGCGGATCGCCGGACGAAACCTCGCCTGCCGAGAACGAGCAGGAAGACCGGGAGGCCGGCCTGCCCTCCCCCGACGAGGAGACGCGCCCGCGCGATCCCAGCATACCCGCGCAACGCGCGGCGCCCGTCAACATACCGCCGACGCGCTGACCTCTCAGTCCAGCGCGGCGATGTCCGGGAAACCGCGATAGCGTCCGGCCGCGTCCATGCCGTACCCAACGAGATAGCGGGCCGGCGCCTCCCAACCCACGACGTCCGGTTCGATCTTGCGCGGGTGCGGCCAGGGCTTGCGCGCGAAAACGGCGGTCAGAACTTCCTGGGCGCCCGCCTCGGTGGCCAGCCGTACGCTTTCGCGGAGCGACAGGCCCGAGTCGAACACGTCGTCCATCAACAGGACGCGCCGCCCCTCGACCGGGCGCTGGAAACGCGCGCGCACAAGCACGGTGCCCCCGCTGTGCCGATCATCCCCATAGGAGGCCAGCCACAGCGCGTCGAAACTCGGGTGGCGGCCCAGCCGGGCCAAGGCGCGGGTGAAATCCGCGGCGAACCAGAGCCCGCCGGTGAGCAGGCACACGGCCACGGTGTCGTCGTCAATGCGGGGCGCCATCGCGGCCGCCATGGCGGTGACCCGCCGAGCGACCTCCGCTTCGGGCAAGATGACGACGGGTTCGCTCAATGCTCGGCGCCGTGCGCGGCCCGCATGGCGGGCGCGTGCGGCGGCTCGCCGGGCGGGGGCTTCCCGTGCCCCTCGGCGTGTTCCGGGGCGTGAGCGGCGACCGCAGGATGGGTTGCAGGCGCGTGCGCCGGCTCGCCGTGCGATGCGGGCTCCCCATGAGCGGGTTCGGCGTGAGCCTCCGCAGGTCCGTGCGCTTTCGCGTGTCCGTGGTCCTGTGCAGCTCCATGGCCTTTGGCGGCTCCGTGGCCCGTCTCCGCGTGCGCCTCCTCCTCCCGGCCCAGTTCGAAGCTGATCTCGACGTCCTGGACGCTTTCCGGAGGGTTGTGCAGCTTGGCCACGAAGGTGCGCGCGCCGCCCGGAGGAATATCGGCGTTGGTGACCTGAAAGACGCGGGCGCCCAGGTCGTTCTCCGCCCCGTCCAGCAGGCTGAAACGCAGGGGCGGCGAGGCCACGGGCTTGTTGCGCACATTGCGCAGCTTACCCGTCACCAACACCGTGGGCCGGCCGTTCTCCCAGCCGACCTGGGCTTTCTGGTCCTCGATCACCAGGCCCACGCTGTTCACCGTCAGACCCAGCCCGGCGTAGGCGCTTGCGGTTTTCGGCCACACGGCCACAACATCGTCGCGGCCCAGCACCACGCTGGCGACCGCCAGGAGAAAGCCGGCCGCCGCTCCACCCAGGACCAGACCGGAGCGCGCCGTCCGACGTCCCAGCTTTTGGGCCGCAATTCGCTCCCGAAAGGCGCGGGGCAGGTCGTCGGCAGGTGCGGGCGGCGGCTCCGGCGTGGGCGCACGGTCCAGCTCCAGAGCGGTCTCGCGCTCCGCGCGCCAGGTCAGGCCGCAACTGGTGCAGCGCACGGTCCGGCCTTCGGGCCCGACGCTGTTGTCGGCCACGGAATAGCGGGTGGCGCATTCGGGGCAGGTCAGTATCATCGCCGACGCAGCATTCGTGGGGCTTTCCCCTCCTCCGAGGTCGCCGATTATCCTTAACAAGTTCAAAAGAGAGGTGGTCGGACCGGGGAGGAATCCTGCACGGTACGAGGGGCCGGCCGTCCGCTTCGAAAGCGTGGGCCTGAGATACGGCCGTCAACCGGAAACCCTGCGGGACGTCAGCTTCGACCTGGAGCCCGGCTCCTTCACCTTCCTGACCGGCGCGTCGGGAGCGGGTAAGACCACCCTGCTGAAGCTGATCTATCTGGCGCTGCGGCCGACCCGCGGGCTGATCACAGCCTTCGGCCAGGACGTGGCCACCCTGCCCCGCGAGGCCGTGCCGGCGCTGCGGCGGCGGGTGGGCGTGGTCTTCCAGGAGTTCCGGCTGCTGGATCACCTGAGCGCCTTCGACAACGCCGCCCTGCCGCTCCGGCTGGCCGGGCTGAAGCCCAAGGCCTACCGCGACGACGTGGGCGAGTTGCTGGCCTGGGTGGGCCTGGGCGAGCGCATGCACGCCATGCCCGCCACCCTGTCCGGAGGGGAGAAGCAGCGGCTGGCGATCGCGCGCGCGGTGGTCGGCAAACCTGACGTGCTCCTGGCCGACGAGCCCACCGGTAATGTCGATCACGACATGGCTTTGCGCATCCTGCGCCTGTTCGTGGAATTGAACCGCCTGGGAACCACCGTGCTGATCGCCAGCCACGACCAAGACCTGGTGCGCCAATCCGGCAAGCCGGTGATGCACTTGGCCCGCGGCAAGCTCGGCCCCGCCTCCGTCGGGCGGGCTGCGTGAGCGAGAGCAATTTGACGGAGGCCCGCGCGCGCCTTTGGCGGCCCGCGCCGCTGCTGCCCAAGGAGGACGAGCGGGACGGAGCGCTGGTCTTCGTGGTGGCCGTCCTGTGTTTTCTCGCCTGCGTCGCCGCCTTGGCGGCTCTGGCGGCCGACAGGGCGGCGACCGGCTGGCGGCGCGAGCTTTCGGGCGAGGTGCTGGTGCAGGCCCGCCCGGGTCCGAACGAGACTCCGGCCCTGGCCGCGGAGCGCGCCGCCGCGGCCCTGGCGGGCGTTCCCGGGGTGACGGAGGTCGTGGCTCTGGGTCGCTCGGAGGCGGAGGCCCTGCTGGAGCCGTGGCTGGGCCGCGGCGGGCTGGAGGATCTGCCCGTGCCCCAACTCGTCGTCGTGGAGCTCGACCGTGAGGCGCCCGCCAGGCGCGGCGCTTTGGACGCGGCGCTTCAGGCCGACGGGGTGGACGCCGTCATTCACGACTATGAGGCCTATCTCGGAGACGTGCGGCGTGCGGGGAGCCTGGCGCGAGCGGGGGCGGTGGGCACGGCCGCCCTGATCGCCTGTGCAGCCGCCGCCGTGATCGCCTTCGCCACCCGGGCAGGCATGGCCGCCCGGCGCGAGGTGGTCGAGGTGCTCCATCTGTCCGGGGCGGAGGACGCCATGCTGGCCCGCCTGTTCCAGGCCCGGTTCGCCAAGCTGGCGGCGGTGGCGGGCGTGATCGGCGCCGGGGGCGCCGCGGTGATCGCGGCGGGTCTGCGGGCGCTCTCGGGCTCTGGGGGTTTTCTGCCGATCCTACCGGTGGACTGGTCCGACCTGCCCTGGCTTCTGCTATGCCCGCTGCTCGCGGCCTTCATCGCCGCGCTGTCGGCGCGACGAACCGCGATGGAGCTTCTGGCCGGCTTCGAATGAGGGCAGCTGTTTGAAAAGCCTGGCCACCGTGCTTGTCCTGCTCTTCATCTGGGTGGTGGGACTCACCGCCTTCGCCGACCGGGTGGACCGCTACGCGCCCGTGACCAACGCGCCTTCCGCCGACGCCATTGTGGCTCTCACGGGCGCGTCGGATGTGCGCATCGAAACCGCCATGCGGCTGCTGGAGGCCAAGAAGGGTCGGCGGATGCTGGTCTCGGGAGTCCATCGCGACGCCACGCGGGAGGACATCCGCAACGTGACCCGCGGTTACGGCGAGCTCTACGACTGCTGCGTGGACCTCGACTACGAGGCGGAGACAACGCTGGGCAACGCCCAGCACACGGCGCAATGGGCCCGGGCGCGGGATTATGACAGCCTGGTCCTGGTCACCAGCGACTTCCACATGGCCCGCGCCCTGCTGGAGCTGAAGGCCGCCCTGCCGGGCGTGGTGCTGCGGCCTTACGCCATCGAAACGGACACGGTGGACGCCGCGCGTTGGTGGGTCACGGGCGAAAGCGCGCGGCGCATGACGCTGGAGTATTCCAAATACCTGGTGGTGCTCTTCAGGGAGCTGATCCTGAGCCTTGATGGAGAGGAACCCCGGTCGGCGGCGTCGACCTCGCCGTCGGAAACCGGGCGCCTGCAGATCGAGACATTCGAGTGAGCCAGGTCCGCTCGGCGGTGTTCTACATTTGGTTGTTCGCGGTGATTGCGGTGATGGCGGTCGTGTGTGCGCCCTGCTTGCTGCTGCCGCGCCGGGCGCTGACGACGGGGCAAAGGGTCTGGGCCGCTCTCGTCCTGGGAGGACTGCGCGTGATCTGCGGGGTCCGGGTCGAGGCGCGTGGGCTGGAGCACCGGCCCCCAGGGCCCGGGCTGATCGCGGCCAAGCACCAGTCGATGCTGGACGGCATCGCGCCCTTCGCCTTTCTTCGGGACCCGAGCTTCGTCCTCAAGAAGGAACTGTTGGCCAACCCGGTGTACGGGGCCTATGGCCGCAAGGCGGAGCTGGTGAGCCTGGACCGCGAGGGCGGGGCTGCAGCCCTGAAAGCGCTGATCACCGAGGTGCGGGACCGGCTGGGCAAGGGGCGCCCCGTGATCATCTTTCCGGAAGGGACGCGGCGGCCCCCCGGTGGCGTGCCCGACTACAAGCCGGGCGTGGCCGGTGTATATCGCGAGCTGGAGGGACCGGTGGTCCCGATGGCGACGAACTCGGGCCTGCGATGGCCTGCGAAGGGATGGGTGATGCGGCCAGGCGTGGCGATCTATGAGTTTCTGCCTCCCATCGCGCCGGGCCTCAAGCGGGGCGCCTTCATGGCCGAACTGCAGAGCCGGGCCGAAACCGCCTCCGAAGCCCTGCGCATGGAGGGCGAAGCCCGTGGCTGAAGCCGAAGGTCGCCCGACCCGCAATTGGCTGCTGATCCCCTTGGCGCTGGCGGCGACCGGCTTGGTCGCCTGGAGCGCCTATTGGTGGGTCGCTCGGGACCGGCTGCTGAACGCCCTGGACCAAGCCGTCGCGGCCCAGGAGGCCCAGGGCCGCAGGATCGAGTGGGCCAGCCGCAAGGTCGAGGGTTATCCCTTCCGGTTGAAGATCGTGCTGCGGCAGGCGCGGGTGGCGTCCCCGTCCGGCTGGGCCCTGCGGGCCCCCCAGCTGGAGGCCCAGGCCAATGCCTACCGCCTGACCCGCTGGGTCGCATCCGCGCCCGAGGGCGTCGTCGTTCTGCGGCCGGAGGCGGGCCCCTTGCACGTGCAGGGCCGCCTCTTGCGCGCCAGCCTGTCGGGCGTGAACAGCGTTCCGCCGCGGATCTCGGTGGAAGGAGCCGACCTCCGCTTCGTCCCGCTGGAGGGCGCAGAGCCCTTCCTGCTGGCCGGGGCCGAGCGTGCGGAATTCCACCTGCGCCCCGCGCCGGAGGGGGATGAGGCCGCCCTGCTGTTCCGGGTGCGCGGGGGACTGCCCCGGCCTGCAGGACTGATGGCCTTTGTGTCCGGGAGCCAGCCCACCAACTTCGTGTGGGACTCGCGGGTGTCGCAGATCGGCGCGCTCCAGGGGCGGAGTTGGGCCGACGCGGTTCGCAACTGGACCCGGGCGGGCGGACGCATGCGGGTCGCCAGCGCCAGCCTGCAGGCCGGCGACCTGCGGGCGCGCAACACGGGGGGAGTCCTCTCGGTGGGGTCGGACGGGCGTTTGCGCGGAAGCCTGGACGTGATGATGAACCGGCCGTTGCAGGCGCTCTCGGCCCTGGGCCGGATCGAACAAGCCGACCCCAACGCCATCGGGGCGGCGACGGTGGTCGCGCGTACCCGGGGCGACGCCAACGTCGAGCTCGCGCTCGGGTTCGAAGCCGGGCAGTTCACAGTGGGACCTGTCGCCGTAGCCCCCGCCCCCAAGGTCTTCTGAGGGGCGCCGCTCGGCGGGCGCCGCTTCTCCCAGCCAGGGGAACGGGCTAAGTCGCGCCCATGCACACCGCCCCCCAGCCGAAGCCCGGCATTCTCGAGATCAGTCCCTACGTCCCCGGCAAGGCCAAGGCGCAGGGCTTCGAGAAGCCGCTGAAGCTTTCGGCCAACGAGAATCCGCTGGGCTGCAGCCCGGCGGCGCAGCAGGCCTACCAGGCGGCGGCGAACCAACTGAGCCTTTATCCCGACCCGCGCGCGACCATCCTGCGCGAGGCCATCGCCCGCCGTCACCGGTTGAACGCCAAAGGCCTGATCTTCGGCATCGGCTCCGACGAGATCTTCACCCTGCTCTGCCAGACCTTTTGCGAGCCGGGCGACAACGTCGTGCAGTTCGAGTTCGGCTTCTTCGCCTACCGCATCGCCGGCCGCGCCGCCGGAGCGCAGATGCGTTTCGCACCCGAGGGCGATCTCCGCCGCGGCGTGGACCGCCTGCTGGCCGAGGTGGACGAGCGCACTCGGGTGATCTTCCTCGACAACCCAGGCAATCCGAACGGAGCGCTGGTTCCGGCCGCGGAGGTGCGCCGGCTGCACGCCGCCCTGCCCCCGCACGTGATCCTGGTGCTGGACGGCGCCTACGCCGAGTTCGTCACCGGCGCCGACTACGAGGACGGGGTGGCGCTGGCGCGTGAGACGTCCAACGTCATCACCACACGGACCTTTTCCAAGCTCCACGGCCTGGCGGGGCTGCGCGTGGGCTGGGCCTATGGACCCGAGGCGCTGATCGACGCCATGGACCGCATCCGTGCGCCCTTCAACACCTCCGTGCCGGGCCAGCTGGCCTGCGCGGAGGCGGTGTTCGATGAGGACTTCCAGAAGCGCTCGGTAGAGCTGGTCGAGCGGTGGCGCCCGTGGCTGGAGCAGCAGATCGGCGGACTGGGTTTCGAGACCTATCCGTCGTTCGCCAACTTCGTCCTGGTCCGGTTCCCGGAGACCCCTGGCCGCTCGGCGGGTCACGTCGAGGCCCATCTGGCCTCCCGAGGCGTGCTCGTCCGCGCGCTGGCCAACTACGGGCTGCCGGACTTCCTGCGGATCACCGTGGGCACGGAGGAACAGAACCGCCAGCTGATCGACGCTTTGGCCGAGGTGGCCGCACTCTAGAGCGGTTTTCGATCACGTAGGGCCGTATCCGCAAGCGGTGAAGTAGTTGGCGCATTCGGTGGGGGTGAAGGCGTCGAGGAAGCGGCCGATGGCGGTCCAGAGGCCCTCGACGGTTCGCTCGGCGGCCTTGCGCAGCAGCGCCTTGAGCTTTTGGAGAAGGCCTTCTCGATGGGGTTGAAGTCGGGGCTGTAGGGCGGGAGGTAGAGCAGTTGAGCGCCGGAAGCGTGGATCATCTCGCGCACTCTCGGCCCTTTGTGGCTGGACAGGTTCGGGCACGAGCACCTTCTTGAGGTAGACCTCGAAGGCGTCGCGGTTGATCGGGCCGTCGAGCACGAAGGGGGCGACCAGGCCGCAGGTGCGGATGCCCGCCACGAAGGTGGTGGTCTTCCAATGGCCGTGCGGCGCCCCGGCCCGCAGCCGCTTGCCTTGCGGCGCCCGCCCGTGGGTGCGGGTCATGTTGGTTGACGCCCAGGTCTCGTCGATGAACACCAGGCGCTCAGGGTCGAGGTCGAGCTGGCCCTCGAACCAGTCCTGGCGCCGCTTCAGGATGTCGGGACGGTCCTGCTCTTGAGCGTGCGCGATCTTTTTTTGCGCGTGATCTTGTGGCGGCGGAAGAAGCGCCAGAGCGCGGCGATGCTGACGGGAGCGCCCTGGCCGGCGAGCTTCTCCTTCAACTCCGAGAGGGTGGCGTCGGGAACCTCCGCCAGCGCCGCATGGATCAACGCCGCGTGGGCCTCGGTCTTGTGTGAGAGCCGGTCCCCGCCCTGCGGCCGGGGCCGGGCGTCGCCGCCCGACCGACGCAGGGCCACCCAGCGGATCGCACTCGACGGGCTAACCCCGAAGCGCTCCGCCGCCTGACGGCACGACAGCCCTCCATCCACGGCGGCCAGAACACGCGAGCGAAGGTCGAACGACAGCGGCTTGGGCATGCGGGCCGGCCTCCCTCGCCAGCCCCGACCCTGAATCAGATCAAACCGCCCTTGGGAATCCCGCGCGATTCCACCCGCGTGAAAACCGCTCTAGAGCACCCAGCCCTGACCAGGGTCCGCGTCACCCGCCGCCCAGCGCCGTCCGGATGCGTCCGGTGGATGCTGGCCATGATCTCCGCTCGAGACCGCGGCGGCTTTGGACTGAGGCGACGGGCCGTCAACATGCGCCGCAACCGGAGCGCCGTCGCGCACCGGCGCTCCTGTCGGCTGAAGGGCCGGGACCAGCACCCGAGCTCGGGCGCGGACCGGCTTCTTCGCCTTGACCGCGAAGGTCTGCTTCACCGCCTCCAAGAGGATCAGGCCCGACAGGGGCGGCCACAGGCGCGAGCCCGTCTGCTCCCAGGCTTCCGCCCAGGGAGCCAACAGGTCGGCGGGCGGCATGTATAGCGCACGCGACCAAGCCAACGGCTCCAGTTCCGCTTCGCGCACAACCGTTTCCAGCTGCCGCCGCGTCCAGGCCCGGCCATGTCCCAGCGGCGTGCTTTCGGCCCCTGCCCACATCCCGCGGCGCGAGGCCGCCACGATCACCACCCGGCCGGAGGGCGCCAGCACGCGCCACACTTCCTCCAGGAGGGCCCGCGGATCGTCGCTCTCCTCCAGCGCATGGACCAGGAGAACGCGGTCGAACATGGCGTTGCGAAACGGAGACGAGGCTTCGTGGATCAGGCAGGAGGCGGCGCGTCCATCGGCCGGCCATACCTCGACTCCCTGAGCGGCCGGCATGGCCGCCAGGGTCCGGCGCGCGGTAGGCCTCCACATCTCCAGGTAGGGCGTGGCGTAGCCCAGGCCCAGCACGTCCAGGCCTGAGCAGCCCTCCCAGGTTTCCCAAATCTTGCGCGAGACCATCTCGCGAGCGGCGGCGCCCAGTCGGGTGGCGTAGAAGTCCCGGAGTTCGATGACGTCGCGGCGCATGGGGATAACCTAGGCCGTGAGGGTGACTGCGTCACCCGGTCCAACCGCCCGTCAGTCCGCCGCAGCCATGGTGCGCACGATCCGCTCGGACGAAGGTCGACCGGCCAGGCCCTGACTGGGGGCCACGATGATGTTCAGCACATTCCCCGTCACGGACACGGCGGGCTGCGGTCCGACCGTGAACCTGACGCGCCGCAGCCGCGCCAACAGCCGACTTTGCCGCCGCCCGGAATAGCGCACCATGGCTTCCGCGGTTGTGGTGGCTGCATCGGCGAAGAGGGTGGAGGTCTCCGGCGTCACCTCGGGCGCTTCAAAGGGGATGCGCCGCCCGACCGCCCGGGCCGCGCGAACCGCCTGTCGGACGAAGTGGCCGATCAGCGCGACCGGGGATACCGCTGAGGGCCGGATCGACACGGCCTGACCCGCGAGCGCCGCGGGCAGGCCGCTGGGTCGGTCGGCGGTGAACACGGTCATGCCGCCCATGCGGCTGGCCCGCACCATCTGTCGACCAAGGTCGTCCCTGTAGATCACGTCGCCCCGCGGGCCGGGGGCGGGACGCAGCACCCAGACCTCCTGGCTGCCTTCGAACTTGAGCAGCGGAGTCTCACTGGAGCGGTCCAGGATGAAGGTCCGGTCGTCCGGGGCGACGTATTTGGCCACGGGCGGAGCGATCTCCGCCGTGCCGCGCCCGCCGAAGAGGAGGCCATGACCCTGGGTGAAACGCGCCTGACCGGCCGCCGGACCCGCGGCGAAGCCCGCGGCCGCCACGCCGAACGCCAGAACGACACCGGGGGCAACCCCGGCGCACGCAGCCACTGACCTACCCACAATCACAGGCCCTGATCGGCTCGGAGTGGGGCGCTTTTCAGGCGAGGGGCACGGTCGCCGCGGACCGCCCCGCTCAGCCCACCATGTACTGCCCGCCGTTCACGCCCAAGGTCGCGCCGGTGATGAAGCTGGCGTCGTCGCGCGCCAGGAAGGCCACAACCGCGGCGATCTCCTCCGCCTCGCCCAATCGCCCGACGGGGATGTTGGCCACAATGCCTTGCAGGACGTTCTCAGGCACGGCCGCGACCATCTCCGTGCCGATATAGCCCGGCGCGACGCAGTTGACCGTGATCCCCTTACGCGCCGTCTCCAGAGCGAGCGCCTTGGTGAAGCCGATCATTCCGGCCTTGGCCGCCGAATAATTGGTCTGACCGACCTGACCCTTCTGGCCGTTGATGGAGCTGATGTTGATGATCCGGCCGAAACTGCGCTCGCGCATCCCCTCGATCACCTGGCGCGTCATGTTGAACACGCTGTCCATGTTGACCCGGATGACGTCGCCCCACTGTTCGGGCGTCATCTTGTGGAAGAAGCCGTCGCGGGTGATGCCGGCGTTGTTGACCAGGACCTCGACCGGTCCGAGCTCGGCCTCGACCTCGCCCACGGCGCGTCGAGCGTCTTCGAAACTGCCCACGTTCCCCTTCACAATGGTGACGTCCAGTTCGGCCGCCGTCGCTCGCGCCGCTTCGTCATTGCCCGAATAGCCAGCGGCGACCTTGAATCCGTCCTGCTTCAGTCGCTCCACGATCGCGCGGCCTATGCCCCGCGTTCCGCCCGTAACCAGCGCCGTCCTCGCCATGTGCCTCTCCTGTGCGGCGAGGCTCTGACGGCCCCGCTCACCCGTAGAACGCTCCGGGAGGGTCAGGGCTCCCGGCGAGGGCTCGCCGGGCGGTCAGGCGCACGACGCCGGAGGGCGTTGCAGGGTCAGCTCGGGGTGTCTTCTTCGATCGGGCTGGGTCCGCCGGGTTCGCTCCCGACGGGCTGAACGGGTCGTCCCTGGCTGTCGAACAGGGCGCCCCTCCCGTCCGTCTGGCAGACGCGGCTCGACCCGAAGCGCGCCCGGAGCGCCGGCGGAATGACCACGTCGCCGTGCTCGCCCACGTGCATGGACAAAGCCGCGTCCGAGACTTTGATGATTCGCCCTTGGAAAAGGCCGGGCGTGGGGGCGGGCGCGCCCGTTCGGTGACAGATGGCGGACATGCCGCCGTCAGCGCTGGCGCCCACCGGCACGGCCAGCGCAGCGGCGGTGCCGATGAGCAGCAGGGTTTTCCCGATCATGATCGTCCTCAGCAGCAAGAGGCGTTCGGCCTCCCGTGCACCGTGACGCGAAAACCCTAACGAAACGCTCTGGCTGGACCGCGAGGCCGGCTATTGCATCCGCTCCACGCATAGCGCCACCCCCATGCCGCCGCCGACGCACAGTGTGGCCAAGCCCTTCTGGGCCCCGCGGTCCTGCATGGCGTAGAGCAAGGTGGTCAGGATGCGGGCGCCCGAGGCTCCGATCGGGTGGCCCAGGGCGATGGCGCCGCCATGGACGTTGGTCTTCTCCGGATCCAAGCCCAGCTCGCGCACGACGCAGAGCGATTGGGCGGCGAAGGCCTCGTTGCTTTCCACCAGATCGAGGTCCTCGACTCTCCAGCCGGCTTTGTCCAGCGCCTTCCGGGAAGCCGGGATGGGTCCGGTGCCCATGATCTCGGGCTCCACGCCGGCGTTGGCCCATGAGGCCACCCGGGCCAGCGGGGTGATCCCCCGACGGCGCGCCTCCTCGGCGGTCATCAGCACCAGGGCGGCGGCGCCGTCGTTGAGGCCGGAGGCGTTGGCGGCCGTGACCGAGCCGCTCTTGTCGAACGCAGGCCGCAGGCCGTTGATGCTTTCAAAGGTGACGCCCGGACGGATGTATTCGTCCCGGTCCACCACGGTGTCGCCCTTGCGGCCCTTGATGGTGACGCCCACGACTTCCGCATCGAACTTGCCGGCCTTCTGCGCGGCCTCCGCGCGGTTCTGGCTGGCCGTGGCGAACCGGTCCTGGTCGTCGCGGGTGATCTGCCACCGCTGGGCGATGTTCTCCGCGGTTTGTCCCATATGGTAGCCGTGGAAGGCGTCCCAGAGCCCGTCCCGGATCATGGTGTCAACGAACTGAAGGTCGCCCATCTTCTGGCCGGAGCGCAGATGGGCGGCGTGAGGAGCCTGGCTCATGCTTTCCTGCCCGCCCGCGACCACGATGGCCGCGTCGCCTCCGGCGATCTGCTGCATGCCCAGCGCCACCGCGCGCAGGCCGGAGCCGCAGAGCTGGTTCAGGCTCCAGGCCGGGGCTTCGGCGGGAATGCCGGCCCTGATCGCGGCCTGACGGGCCGGGCCCTGACCCGAGGCGGCCTGGAGGACGTGGCCCAGTATGACCTCGTCCACCTCCTTGGGCGCCACGCCGGATCGCTCAAGGGCGGCCGTGATGACGGCCGCGCCGAGGTCGGCGGCGGGAACGGGGGACAGGGCGCCGTTGAAGCTGCCGATGGGGGTGCGGGCGGCCGCGGCGATCACGATCTGGGTCATGGCGAACTCCTTGCAGGCGCGCAGTTGTCGGGCGGGCGTGGACGGTTAATCTAGACGCCTCTTTTCAGGATTGCACCTTGGCGGACCCCGCAACACACGAAACCGCGCCAGAGGCGCCCGTGGTGGTGAAAAAATACGCCAATCGCCGCCTCTACGACACGTCCTCCAGCGCCTACGTCACTCTGGAGGACCTCGGCGCCATGGTGAAGCGCGGTACGGACTTCCTGGTCCAGGACGCGCGCACGGGCGAGGACATCACGCGCCAGGTGCTGACTCAGATCATCGTGGAGGAGGAGAACCGGGGGGAGAGCCTCCTGCCGATCCAGTTCCTTCGGCAGTTGATCCGCTTCTACGGAGGCGGCGGGCCGGCCTTGCTGCCCGGCTATCTCACGGCCTCCATGGAGACCTTCTCCCGGCAGCAGGAAAGCTGGCGCGAAGCCTTCGCCCAGGGCTCCACCGGCGGCTTCTTCGAAGAGCAGGCGCGGCAGAACATGGCCCTGTTCGAGCGCACCATGCGCGCCTTCTCGCCGTTCACGGCCGGGACGGCGGCGCCGGAGCCCGAACCCACCGCGGCCGAAGCGGAGCTGAGCGACCTCAAGCGCAAGATGGAGGAGATGAGCCGCCAGATCGAACGGCTGGCGGGCAAGACCTGACGTCCACGCTTCCTTCAGCGTCCCGCCCTACCCTGGGCGCCATGGCCGACCCCGTCCGTCCCGTCCTCGCGACCCCCGCCGCCCGCGCCGTGCGCCGCGGCCGCATGCTGGTGCTGAGGGAGCGGCTGGAGGAACAGGCCGCCGCGCCGGACGAGCGGGAGCCTGCTCCTTCGGCCGCCCCGCTCCCGCCCGGCGCCGTCGGGGCGCAGCTGCTGGGCGAGCGGCCCCGCCGGGGCCTGCGCGCCGGACCGGAGGTGCTGGAGCAGGCGCGCTCCACCTATCTGCAAAACGAGTTTTCGGGCGCCCGCGACCGGCGCCCCCGCAAGGGCCAGCTGGCGCGAACGGACGTCTAGCCTATCGGAGCCCGCCGGATTCGCGGCGCGCGGCGGTGATGCTGACCACGAAGCCGGCCAGCACGTCGAGCAGCACCATCAGCAGGATCAGGAAGAAGCTGGAGGTCGCAAAGGCCCGCAACAGCAGGAACTCGACCAGGCAGACGATGAACAGGGCCATGGACAGGCCGTGGTTCACCACCGCCGCGCCCCGGCTGGAGCTGGACTTCAGCATCTCCATAAAGAGCACGGCCAGGGCGGCGATGACCAGCAGGTCGCCGAAGCCCAATGTCCACAGAGCGCCGGAGGCCATGGGCACGCTGAACACCGGTTCGGCCAGGCGCTCCGGCGCGCCGGGCGAGTCGAAGCCGCCTTCCACCGCGAGCAGCACCGCGCCGTTGTAGAGCGCCACCGGCAAGGCCAGCAGCGGGATCGCCGACCACAGGGATGCGCCCTTCATAGTTCGTCCGCTCCCCCCGGATCGCGGAACCGCGTCCTCAGCCACATCACGCCCAAGAGGTCCGACAGCGACGCCCACAGCCGCCCGAGGTTGGTGTATTTGGAGGCGCCGGTGGTGCGCGGTCGGTGGCCGACCGGCTCGAACACCACCCCGTAGCCTTCCCGGATCATCAGAGCGGGCAGATAGCGGTGCATGTGATCGAAATAGGGAAGCCGCAGAAAGGCTTCGCGCCGGAACGCTTTCAGCCCGCAGCCCGTGTCGTTCGCCTGATCGTTGAGCAGCCGTTTGCGGACGCCGTTCGCCGTTCGCGAGGCCCAGCGCTTTGCGGCCGTGTCCCGGCGCTTGACCCTTTCGCCGCCCACAAGGGCCAGGGAAGCCGGTCCGTCGCCCAGACGAGCGGCCAGGCGCGGCGCGTCTGCGGGATCGTTCTGCCCGTCGCCGTCCAGGGTGACCACGATCGGACCTCGCGCGGCCAGAACGCCCGTGCGCACCGCCCGGCTCTGCCCGGCGTTGCTGCGGTGCTGGAGCACCCGAAGCTGCGGCACACGGGTTTGCAGCGCCTTCAGCCGCTCGCGCGTGGCGTCCCGGCTGGCGTCGTCCACGAACACGATCTCGTGCGCAACGCCCTCAAACGCGGCGGCGATCTCCTCGGCCAGCGGCGCGGCCGCGCCTTCTTCATTGTAGACCGGCACCACGATGGAGACTTCCGGCGGGTGGTCGGGCGGCATTCGGGCTCCGAAGCGTTCACGTCCTCCCTAGAGCGTTCGCGCCGGCTAGGCTAACCCTGAGGGGGATGAACACGGACGGGTGGGATCACTGGGCGCGCGCGTGGCGGGGCCCCGCGCTGGCGGCGGCCCTGGCCTGCGCGGCCGCGGCGCCTGCGGTGTTCGCCCTGCCCCCGCTCGATCGCGACGAATCCCGCTTCGCCCAGGCCACGGTGCAGATGCTGGAAACGGGCGACTTCACCAACATCAACTTCCAGCAGGACCCGCGGCACAAGAAGCCCGTGGGCATCCACTGGCTGCAGGCGATCAGCGTGTCCGCCCTGTCCAGCCCGGAGGCTCGCGCCATCTGGGCCTACCGCCTGCCCTCGCTGCTGGGCGCCATGCTGGCGGCGGCGGCGTGCGCCTGGGGCGCGCGCGCCTTCTGGGGCGCGGGCGCCAGCATGGCGGCAGGCGCGATCCTGGGCGTCTCCACCCTGCTTTCGGTCGAGGCGGGGATCGCCAAGACCGACGCCGTGCTCTGCGCGGCCGTGACGGTGGCCATGGCGGCGCTGGCGCGCATCTACGCGGCCGCGCGGGGGGCGGAGGGAGGCGCCTCCCGCCTGACGCCCGACGGCCGGACGGTCACCGTGTTCTGGGCGGCGGTGGGCGCCTCGATCCTGGTTAAGGGCCCTGTCGGCCCCATGGTGGTCGGTCTGGCGCTGCTGGCGCTGTGGGCCATCGACCGCGACCTCGGCTGGGCGAAGCGCCTGCAATGGTGGTGGGGGCTGGTGATCTGCCTGTTCATATTCGGCCCCTGGGCCATGGCCATCACCGTGGCCACGGACGCCGGATTCTGGACGGAGGCCGTGGGCGGCGACCTTGCGCCCAAACTGAACAGCGCGGACGAGGGTCATGAGGGTCCGCCGGGCTACCACCTGCTGCTGGCGCCTTTGATGCTGTTCCCCGCCACCCTGCTCATTCCAGCCGCGGCCGTGACGGCCTGGCGACGGCGGGCGGAGCCGGCCGTGCGCTTCGCCCTGGCCTGGAGCCTGCCCACCCTGCTCGTGTTCGAGCTCTTGCCGACCAAGCTGCCGCATTACGTGCTCCCGGCCTACGGAGGCTTGGCCTGGCTGCTCGCCGCGGCCATCGAGTCACCCAAGGGCGCCTGGATGCGCTGGACCGGGGCCGGCCTTTCCTTGGCGGCGGGCCTGGCCTTCGCCGCACTGGCGCTGACGGCTGTGTCTCGGTTCGGCGACCCGGGCGACGCGACCTGGGCCGCGGTCGCCGCAGGCCTGTTCGCCGCGGCCGGGCTGGCGGGAGCCGTGGCCCTGCTGCAGCGCGCCTCAAGGACAGCGCTGGCCACCACGGCGGCTCTGGCGGTGGTGGCCCACGGCGTCCTGCTGGCCGGCCTGGCGCCGAGGCTGGAACCCTTGTGGCTGTCGGAACGCACGTCGCGCGAACTGTGGCGGACGGGGCTGCATCCGCGGTCGGGCCTGGCGCCCGGGCCCGTGGAGGCGTCCGGCTTCGCCGAGCCCAGCCTGGTGTTCGCTCTGGGCACCAGCACCGGCCTGGGGGGAGTGGAGGAAGCCGCCGAAGCCATTGCGGAGGGACGCACCGCCGTCGTGGCCGAGGTCGACCTGCCCGCCTTCCAGGCGGTGCTCGGCCGACGGGACATGCGAGCGCGCGCGGTCGCGCGCATCGCCGGCGCCAACTACTCCAACAGCGACGAAACCGTGCTCACCATCTTCCGCCCGGCATCCGAGGACACGCCATGAGGCCAGCGATCGAGATCGTGGAGGTGGGCCCTCGCGACGGGCTCCAGAACGAGTCCGCGGTCCTCAGCGTCGAGGACCGGGTCGAGTTCATCAACCGGTTGGAGGCCGCGGGCGTCCGCCGGGTGGAGGCGGTCAGCTTCGTCAATCCCAAACGGGTGCCGCAGATGGCGGGGGCGGAGGAGGTCATGGCCGCCCTCCCCACGGACTTGACCCGCTCCCGCATCGGCCTGGCGCTGAACCTGCGCGGCTGGGAACGGGCGGTCGCCGCCGGTTGCGACGAGGTGAACGCGGTGGTGAGCGCCTCCGAGGGCTTCGGCGTCCGAAATCAGGGCGCCCCCGTGGCCGCGCAGCTCAACGCCATGCGCGAGATCGCCGAAAGCAACGCCGGCCTGCCGATGGGCCCCAAGCTGTCGCTGACCATCTCCGTGGCTTTCGGCGATCCGTTCGACGGCGAGGTGCCCGAAAGGGCGGTGGTGGAGATCGTTCGGCAGGCGGCGGCCGCGGGCTACCAGGAGATCGCGCTTGGCGACACGATCGGCGCGGCCGATCCCTGGACCGTCCGGCGGCGGGTCGAGGCCTGCCGCCAGGCCGCTCCGCAGGCCCGCTTGCGCATGCACTTTCACGACACCCGGAAGACCGGCCTGGCCAACGCCTTTGCGGCCATCGAAGCCGGCGTGGACGTGCTGGACGCCAGCTGCGGGGGGATCGGCGGCTGCCCCTTCGCGCCGCGGGCCACCGGCAACATCGCCACGGAGGACCTGGTCTATATGCTGGAGCGGGCCGGCCTCTCCAGCGGTCTGGACCTGGACGCGCTGATCCGCACGGCCGAGTGGCTGGAAGGCCCGCTCGGCAAGCCCGTCGCCTCCGGCCTGCGTCGGGCGGGGCGCTTCCCGTCAGCTTCGGCGTAAGACGGCGATGGCCTGGCCGATGCCGGACAGGTCGCTGGCGCGGTGCTCCAGCAAGGCCCAGTGCGGCGCGGCCCGTCGCGCGAAGCCCTCGGCGGTGAAATAGCCGCACAGGAGGTTTGAACCCTCCGCGCCCTCGCGCCGGACCATGAAGCCCTCGGCCGACAACCGAGGCTCCAGCGCCGCGCCGCCCGGCAGGCGCTCGTCGAGAAAGGTCAACAAGGCCAGCCCGCCCGGCCGGGTCACCCGCGCCAGTTCGGCCAGCCAGGCGGCCGCCTGCGGCTCATGCATGTGGGTGAACACGGACACCGAATAGACCAGGGCGAACCGGCCGGAGGCGTACGGCAGCGGCGGGCTGGGCCGGCTCACCACGAAGTCTCCCGCGAGGTTCGCGCGGCACCAGTTGATCAGCCGCGGATGGAGGTCGCAACCGTGCAACGCGGCCGGAGTCATCCCCGCCAACGGCCCCGCGACCCGGCCGCAGCCGCAGCCGAAGTCCAGCATCTCGTCTTTCGCCGAAAAGCGCACGCCGTGCGTCTCGGCCAGGGCCATGAAGCTGCGCGCGGCCGCCTGTCCGACGTGAACAAAGGCCCCGGCGTCCGGCGATCCCGCCGTGAGCACGCGCAGGTAGGCCGGCGGCAGGCCCGCCACTCGCGAGGGGGCGCCCCAGGCTTGCAGTCGCTGGAAGGTGCGAAAGGCGGCGTCGCCCAGGCCAAGCCTGTTCAGGGCGTCGGCGGCCCTCCCGAGCGCGACCTTCAAGAGCGGCCTAGCGGCGGTTCAGGCGGCGCAGCAAGGGGCGGATCACGGACACCCCGATCACCACGGGCCCCAGCACCCAGGCCAGGACGTGCCGCCGCGGCGTGTCCGCGCGCTTGCGGAAGTAGCGGGCTAGGCCCACGCCCTTCCAGAATTCCACAAACAGCGGCGAAACGCGGCTGGTGTGGCCCAGGTGGACGACCTGGGCGCCGGGGTGGAACAGAACCGAGCCGCCCCGCTCACGCACGCGCCAGCACAGGTCAACGTCCTCCACATGGAGGAAGTAGCCGACATCGAAGCCGCCCACGGCCGCGAAGTCCTCGCGGGCCATGAAGAAACAGGCGCCGGAGATGGTGGAAACCTCCACGGGCGCACCCGGAACGGGGTCGGCCTCGTGGTGGACCTCGAACTTGCGGAAAAAGGGTACGCGCTCCGCCAGACGGGTGAAGGTCAGCAGGCTGGTGACGGGGGTCACCTCGCCGCGTCGCGCCCCGCGCTGCTCCGTCCCATCCTCGTTGAGGACGCGAGCCCCGATGATGCAGGGCCGCCGGGAACAGAGCTTCAGCGCACCCTCCATGGCCTCCATACAGCCCGGCTGGAGGTAGGCGTCCGGGTTGAGGAACAGGAGCCGGCGTCCGGTCGCGGCGGAGGCACCCATGTTGGCCCCCTGGGCGAAGCCCACATTGCCGTGCCCGGCCAGCAGTCTGACTCGCGGCTCATCCTCGGCGATGGCGCGCAGTCGCGCCGCATCCTCGGGCGTCGAACCATTGTCGATGATGACGAACTCGCCCACCCGGGGCTCAGCCAGCACATGGTCGATGCTTTGGAACAGGGCCGGGCCGGTCATGAAGACGACCATGATCACCGACACGTCCACCGCCAGCGGCGAAGGGGCCCTGCGCGCGCCGGACAGCGTTTCGGGATCGGGTCGGAGGAAGCCGCTCATGCGTCCTCCCTAGCTCCTGAAACGTCCAAGAGTTCGCCGGTGCGCCGACGTAGGTCCGGCGGCATGGCGTCACGGGCCAGGGTCTCCGCCGCCAGATCCAAGGTCAGGATCTGCTGGCCGTCCGAGCCGAACCGGCGCAGGGCCACCTGCCCCGTTTCGGACTCCTTGCGCCCGACCACGGCGATGACCGGCGTCTTGGTCAGGCTGTGTTCGCGGACCTTGTAGTTGATCTTTTCGTTGCGCAGGTCGACCTCGACGCGCAGCCCCGCCGCGCGCAGCCGCTCGGCCGCCTGCTCGGCATAGGCGTCCGCGTCCGAGGTGATGGTGGCCACCACCACCTGCACGGGCGCCAGCCAGAGCGGAAAGGCGCCCGCGTAATTTTCGATCATGATGCCCATGAAGCGCTCGAAGGAGCCCAGGATTGCCCGGTGCAACATGAACGGGACCTGTTTGGAGCCGTCCTCCGCCACATATCCCGCGCCCAGCCGCTCGGGCAGGTTGGGGTCGAGCTGCAGCGTGCCCAGCTGCCAGGTGCGTCCGATGGCGTCCTTGACGCTGAAGTCCAGCTTCGGACCGTAGAAGGCGCCCTCCCCCGGATCGACGTCCAGAGTGATGCCCGCCGCCTCGGCCGCGCGGGCCAAAGCCGCTTCCGCCATGTCCCAGAGCTCGTCCGACCCGGCTTTTTCATCGGGTCGGGTGGAGAACTTCACGGCGTGAAGCCGCATGTCCAGGTCGTCGTAGACCGAGCGCAGCAGCTCCACGAAGGCCCGGGTCTCCTCGGTGACCTGATCCTCGCGGCAGAAGATGTGGGCGTCGTCCTGCACGAACTGGCGCACGCGCATCAGGCCGTGAAGCGAGCCGGACGGCTCGTACCGGTGGCAGGATCCGAACTCGGCCAACCGCAGGGGCAGGTCGCGGTAGCTCTTCTGGCCGACGTTGAAGACCTGGACGTGGCCCGGGCAGTTCATGGGCTTCACGGCCAGGGTCTCGCCCTCGACCGTCTGGGCCACGAACATGTTCTTGCCGTACAGCTCCCAGTGGCCGGACTTCTCCCACAGCGCGCGGTCCAGGATCTGCGGGGTGCGGATCTCCTGGTAGCCGGCCGCCTCCAGCCTGCGACGCATGTAGCTTTCCAGGGTGCGATAAAGGCGCCAGCCGTGTGGGTGCCAGAACACCATGCCTCGCCCCTCCTCCTGCAGGTGGAAGAGGTCGAGCTGGCGGCCGATGCGGCGGTGGTCGCGCTTCTCCGCCTCTTCGACACGCTGGAGGTGTTCGGCCAGCTCCGCCTCGGTCGCCCAGACGGTGCCGTAGATGCGCTGCAGCTGCGCCTTGTTGCTGTCGCCCCGCCAATAAGCGCCGGCGAGCTTGGTCAGTTTGAACGCTTTGCCGACCAGCCCCGTGGAGGGCAGGTGCGGCCCCTTGCAGAGATCCTGCCAGCCGCCCTGATGATAAACGGTGATCTCCGCATCCTCGGGCAGATCGCGGATGATCTCGGACTTGTAGCTTTCGCCCATCGCTTCGAAGCGGGCGATGGCGTCCTCGCGCGCGACCACTTCGCGGGCGAACTTGGCGTCGCGCGCGATGATGTCGCGCATCTTGGCTTCGATGCGCGGCAGGTCCTCGGCGCTGAACGGCTCGTCCCGCGCGAAGTCGTAGTACCAGCCATCCTCGATCGGCGGCCCGATGGTGACCTGGGTCCCGGGAAAGAGCTCCTGGACGGCCTCGGCCATCACGTGGCTGGCGTCATGGCGCAGCACCGGCAGAGCCTCGGGTGCGTCGCGCATCAGGAACTCGATGCGGCCCCCGCGCTCGATCGGCCGTTCTAGGTCGCGCAGTTCGCCGTCCAGCCTCACCAGCACCGCTCGCTTGGCGAGCGAGGGCGCGATCGAGGCGGCCACTGCGCGCCCGGTCACGCCGGGGTCGAAGGAGCGTGACGCCCCGTCCGGAAATGTCAGATCGATCATGCCGCGCAAGCCCGCTCGTGCGACGCCGGCGGAACCGGGTCGTGGCCGCAACCGCCCCAGGGCGCGCAGCGGCACACCCGTCGCGCCGCCAGCCAGCCGCCGCGCACCGGTCCATGCTCGATCAGCGCCGCCGCAGCGTACTCCGAACAGGTCGGAGTGTAGCGGCAGTGCGTTCCGATCAGGGGCGAAAGCGTGAGCTTGTAGGCGCGCAGGGCGAGCCGGATGGTGCGGGCGTAGAGCGGCAAGGGAGCCTCTTGGCGAAGCCGGCGGGGGTAACATGGTGCGCCGCACCACGCCACCCCGAAGCTTGGCTAGGCGGCCTGCGGGCGACGGGCCTGCGCGTCGGCGACGGCGGCCACGGCGGCTTCGAACGCCAGCAGGGTGGACGCGTGGCGGGGCGGGAAGTCACGCACCGGCGCCAGCACCGCCAGGTCGGCGAACCGCCCCTCCGGCGCCGGCCCGCCCGCCTTGAGCATGGCCCGGAGCGCATCGCGCGCCGCCTCGATGTCGGCCGCGGAAGCACCGATCACATTGGCCCCCAGCACGGCCGCTGCGGCTTGGCCCAGCGCGCAGGCCCGAGCATCCTGGGCGAAGTCGGCGACCCGGCCGTCCTCCATCCGGAGATCCACCACGATCCGGCTGCCGCAAAGCTTGGCGGTCTTCTCCGCCGTGCCGTCCGGCTGCGCGAGCCGCCCCGCGCGCGGCATGTTGGCCGCGAGCCTGAGAATGCGGTCGGAGTAGAGGTCGTCGATCACGCGCCGTAAGCCCTGTCGGCGTCGCCCACCTGCTCGCGGTAGCGCTGCTCGCAGATCGCCTTCACCGCCTCGCCCAGGGCGTTGTAACCCTGCTGGATCGCCCGCCGGCTTGCCTTGGCCGCCTGCTCGCCCAGCATGCCATGGAAGAAGGCTCCATTGGCGAAGATGCAGCCCGTCTCCGACAGGGACTCGATCTCGAGATAGCGCACGCTGCGCGACATGAGGCCGGAGTCCAGCCGCCAGAGGATCTGCGCCCGGGGCTCCCAGTCGACCACCACAGGCGCGATCGGCCGAGGATCCTTGCCTGGCAGCGCCTCCGTCAGCTTCAAGGCGCCGCCGATGGTCAGCTTGCCCTGGGCTTCCGGATAGAGCGGGTTCCAGCTCTTCCAGCCGTCCAGGTTGGAGATCAGGTCCCAGATCACTTCCGCCGAGGCCGCCACCCCGATGCGATGTTCGATGCGAAACGCCATGGACTAGGCCGGCTCCTGCTTCCGGGTGGCTGACATATGGGAGGTCATGCCGGCTCCTTCACGCGCCAGCTGGCCCCGTCGGGGCCGTCCATGACTTCAACGTGAAGCTCCGCCAACTCCGCCCGGATCCGGTCGGCCGCGGCCCAGTCCTTGGCGGCCCGCGCGGCGGCGCGCTCAGCGAGCAGCCCGTCCACCCGCCCCTTGAAGGCCTCGTCCACGCCCGCTTCGAACCAGCGCTCCGGGTCGGCCTCCAGGAAGCCCAGCAGCCGGGCGGAGGCCAGCAAGGCGCCCTTGGCGGCAGGCCGCCCCGGTCCGGCCACCGTTTCCAGCGTCTTGGCCATCGCGAACAGCTCGGCCGCGGCGCGGGGTGTGTTCAGGTCCTCCGACAAGGCCTCCAGGAACGCCGTGGAAGGCTCCGCCCCCGGCTCCGCCTCGACGTGCGCCGCCCGACGCAGCGCGCCGTAAAGCCGGTCCAAGGACTTGCGGGATTGCGAAATCAGCTCGCCCGTCCAGTCCAGCGGGGCGCGGTAGTGGGCGGACAGCAAGGCCCAGCGCACCACCTCGCCCGGGACCTCCTTGATGAGGTCGTGCACCAGCAGCACATTGCCCAGGCTCTTGCTCATCTTCTCGGCTTCGAGCGTCAGGAAGCCGTTGTGCATCCAGTAGCGGGCGTAGGTCGGCAGCCCGTGCGCGCACCGCCCCTGAGCGATCTCGTTCTCGTGATGCGGAAAGATCAGATCATGGCCGCCGGCGTGGATATCGATGGGCAGGCCCAACTCCGCCTCGATCATGGCGGTGCACTCCAGATGCCAGCCGGGGCGCCCTTCGCCCCAGGGGCTCGGCCAGGCCGGCTCGCTCGGCTTGGCGGGCTTCCACAGCACGAAATCGGCCGGATTGCGCTTGTACTCGGCCACCTCCACCCGGGCGCCCGCGAGCATGTCGTCGGTGGAACGTCCCGACAGCGCGCCGTAATCGTTGAAGGCGGCCACATCGAACAGCACGTGATCCGCCGCGACATAGGCGGCGCCGTTGGCGATCAGCTTCTCGATGGTGGCGATCATGCCCGCCATGTGCTCGGTCGCTCGCGGGGTCAGCGTCGGCGCCAGGCAGCCCAGGGCCGCCATGTCGGCGTTGTAGACGGCCTCGAACCGCCGGCTTATCGCCTGGGCGGGCTCGCCAGCCGCGGAAGCCGCCGCGATGATCTTGTCGTCCACATCTGTGACGTTGCGCGCGTAAAGCACCGCCCCCGCGCCGTGTTCGCGCCGGAGCAGGCGAAACAGCACGTCGAACACCACCGCCGGGCGTGCGTTGCCTATATGGGCGTAGCTGTAGACCGTGGGCCCGCACACATACAGCGTCACGCGGCTGGGGTCGGCGGGCTGGAACGGCCGCTTGGCGCGCGCCATGGTGTCGTGAAGCTGCAGCGGCATTGTTGCTCGATCAGGGGGCGGCCCCATATAGCGGGGCGGTTGGAAGGAAGCCACATGGACGGAGTCGTTCCGCTAAGACCCGCGCCCGACGGCGTTCCCGCTCACGCTGTTCAGGCGAACGACGCTGAAGGGGCGACCCGCCGCCCGACCCGCGACGAGGCCATGGCCGCCGTCCGCACCCTGTTGGCCTGGGCCGGCGATGATCCGGACCGCGACGGCCTGCAGGACACCCCCAAGCGCGTGGTCGACGCCTATGAGGAATGGTTCGGGGGCTACGCCGCCGACGCCGCCCACGAACTGTCGCGCACCTTCGACGAGCGCAACGGCTACGACGACATCGTGATGCTGCGCGACATCGACGTCGAAAGCCACTGCGAGCACCACATCGCGCCCTTCCTCGGCCGCGCCTACGTCGCCTACAAGCCGACCGGCCGCGTGGTGGGCCTGAGCAAGCTGGCCCGGGTGGTGGAGATCTACTCCAAGCGCCTGCAGAACCAGGAGTCGCTCACAGCCCAGATTGCGCAAGCGATTGAAGACGCGCTCCAGCCGGAGGGCGTGGCCGTGCTGATCGACGCCGAGCACCAGTGCATGACCACGCGGGGCCTGCGCCACAAGCAGGTGTCCACCATCACCAGCCGCTTCACCGGCGTGTTCAAGACCGACGCCGCCCTGCAGGAGCGTTTCCTGCGCATGACCCAGCGCGGGTGAGCGACGCCGCCCAGCCCCGATGGAACAGCGACGGCCTGATCACGGCCGTCGCCCAACACGCCGACACGGGCGAAGTGCTGATGTTGGCCTGGATGAACGCCCAGTCGCTCCGCCTGACGCTGGAGACCGGCGAGGCCCACTACTGGAGCCGCTCGCGCAACGAGCTCTGGCGCAAAGGCGCCACCTCCGGCCAGCTCCAGGCCGTGGAGGAGGTCCGCCTCGATTGCGACGGCGACGCCGTGCTGCTGCGGGTGCGACCGGCCGGCGACGGCGGCGCCTGCCACCTGGGCCAACGGAGCTGCTTCCACCGACGGCTGGAGCTTCGGGGGGGCGAATTCGATGCGAGCCGGATTTAGGCGCGCCGCCCCCGCGTCTTGCTGACCGACCCCATCTTCTACCTTTTCGCCGTTCCCGCGGTGATCCTGCTGGGCTTGGCCAAAGGCGGCTTCGCCGGTGTAGGGGCGATCGCCGTGCCGCTGATGGCGCTGGCCGCCCCGCCGGTCCAGGCGGCGTCCGTGATCCTGCCCATCCTCCTGGTGCAGGACGTGGTCAGCGTCTGGGCCTTTAGACGCAGCTGGGACCGGAGCATCCTCGCCCGGATGCTCCCCGGGGCGGCGCTGGGCATCCTCTTGGGCTACTTGCTGGCCTCACGGGTGCCCGGCGGGGCGGTGGAGCTGGCCGTGGGAGTCATCTCCATCCTGTTCGGGATCCATCGCCTGTGGACGGAGCGTCGCGGAGCCGTGGCCGGAACGCCGGGATCGTGGCCCTTCGCCTTGGTTTGCGGGGTGGCCTCGGGCTTCACCAGCCAGATCGCCCACGCCGGCGGCCCCCCCTTCCAGATGTACGCCCTGCCGAGAGGCCTGGGCCGGGACGTCTTCATCGGCACCAGCGCCATCTTCTTCGCCGTGGTGAACTGGCTCAAGGCGCCCGCCTACCTGGCGCTGGGCCAGCTCACCCCCGAGAACCTGCTCACCTCAGCGGTCCTGCTGCCGCTCGCGATCGCCTCCACGGTGGCCGGCGTGGTCCTGGTGCGCAGGGTCTCGGGGGAGAACTTCTACCGGATCATCTACGTCCTGCTGCTGCTGGTCGGGGCCAGGCTGGTCTGGGACGGCCTGGCCTCCCTCGGTGGCTAAGGCCGGAGCCGCTCCGCATGCCAGCGAAGATGCTCGCCGATGACGCTGGCCACGAAATAATAATTGTGCCCGTAGCCCGCGAGCCGGCGGAGCTCCAGGGACTGGCCGTGCTCGCGGCAAGCCGCTTCAAGCAGGTCGGGGCGCAGCCGTTCCATGAGCGGATCGTCGAGGCCCTGGTCCACCAGCAGCTCGGGCAGACGGCGACCGTCCTCGATGAGGCAGGTCGCGTCGTACTCACGCCAAGCCTGCTCGTCCTCTCCAAGATAGGCGCGGAGCCGTTTTCGGCCGGACTCGACCTTGGTCGGGGCGCTGATCGGGGCGAGGGCGCTGGTCGCGCGGAACCGCCCTGGGTTGCGCAGGGACACCGTCAGGGCCCCGTGCCCGCCCATGCTGTGACCGCACATGCCCTGACGGCTCATGTCGGCTGGGAAGTTGGCTGCGACGACCTCGGGCAGCTCGCGTTCCACGTAGGAGCGCATCCGGTAGTGCGGCGCCCAAGGCGCCTGGGTTGCGTCCAGGTAGTAGCCCGCCGAGGGCCCGATCTCGCCCTGCCCGTCCGGATCGCCGGCCACTTCGCCGCCATCCAGCGCCGGCCCGCGCGGGCTGGTGTCCGGGCCCACGATGATCAGTCCCAGCTCGGACGCGTAGCGCTGAGCGCCGGCCTTGATGATGAAGTTCTGCTCGTTGCAGGTCAGCCCCGAAAGCCACCACACGACGGGCGCCGGGCCGGCCTTGGCGGCGGGCGGCAGGTAGACGGAAAAGCGCATGGGCGTGCGCGTCTCCCGGCTGTCGTGCTCCCAGACCTGCTGGCGGCCCTCGAAGGAGCCGTGGTCTTCGATCATCCTCATCAGGCGGCGGCTCCGGGACGCGCGGTCCAAGTTCGGGTCTGGGCGTCGACCATCTCCAGCAAACTGCCCTGAGCGAGGCTCATGTCCAGAACGTGCAGTCCCCAGCCGGGCAGGACGGGCCCGCCCGCCAGCGCGGACTGAAGCACGGCGGCGCCCGGGCCCGGCAGGACGGATACTCGCAGCACGGAGCCGCCCGCATCGGTGACGCACTCGGCCTGCAACTGGCCGACCAGATGGAGGTAGGGCGCGCCCGAAGCGGGCGCGACCGGCGGGCGCAGATAGGCCCGCAACGGCCCCGCTCCGCCCCCCGGCGCGGCCGGGTTCACGCAGGCGGCCGAGCGGCCCTGCCCCTGCACTCTGCCGAAAAAGCGGCGCACCGTCGGGTCCGTAGCGGCATAGGAGGCGAACACCACTGCGCAGCCGATCTGTCCCGGCGAGCGGCAGAGCGGCGTTGACTTCAGGTCCCCCCCGACGTCGCTGCCCTTCGGGACCGCCAGCCCCGGGTGGCCGGCCAGGATGGCCGAAACGAGCAGGCGCTTCTGGGCCGGATCGGTCTCGATCTCCTCGGCCATCAGACGGGACAGGAGGATGGCGCCCTGGCTGTGACCGATCAGGACCACGCCGCGACCCCCATTGTCCCTGCGCAGATACTCCCGCCAGGCCTCGCGCACGTCGCCGTAGGGCTGGCTCCAGTCCGCGGCGGCCCCGCCGCCTAAAGAGTTCCTCAGCCCCACCAGGGTGATCTGACGGTAAACGGGCGCAAACACCCGGCAGCGGGAGGCGAAGCGTCCCACCTGACCGGCGGCCGACCGGGCCTCCTCGGGACCGGCCGTCATGTCGCTGACCGGCGTGGGGTCCAGCGACACGGTGGGATAAACGTAGAAACAGTCGATCGGCGGGTCGGCCGCCGCGCGGAACGGCTCGGGCGTGCGGGCGCCCCCGGCGTCCACCCGCACCGCGTCCAGCTGAGCGGTCGAGCAAGGGTCCTTGCGACCGGGGCGGCAGAGCCAAGCGGCGTCCTCGGCGTAGGCCCCGCTCCCGGCTTGCCCCGTAACTGCGGCCGTTCCCGAGCTCGGCGCCGGCTCCGCACAGCCCGCGCCGGTGATGCACAGCAGCGCCGCCGCGAGCAGGCTTCGCATCAATACACCACGACGGAGCGGATGCTCTCGCCCGCGTGCATGAGGTCGAACGCCTCGTTGATCCGCTCCAGCGGAAAGCGGTGGGTGATCATGAGGTCGATCTCGATCTTGCCGTCCATGTACCAATCGACGATGCGCGGGGTGTCCGTGCGTCCGCGCGCGCCTCCAAAGGCCGAACCTTTCCAGACACGCCCGGTGACCAGTTGGAAGGGGCGCGTGCTGATCTCGCGGCCGGCCTCGGCCACGCCGATGATGATGCTCTCACCCCAGCCGCGGTGGCAGGCCTCCAACGCCGTGCGCATGACCTCCGTGTTGCCCGTGCAGTCAAAGGTGTAGTCGGCGCCGCCGTCCGTCAAAGAGACCAGGTGCTGGACCAGGTCGCCGCCGACCGTCTTCGGATTGACGAAGTGGGTCATGCCGAAGCGCCGGCCCCACGCTTCCTTGCCGTCGTTGATGTCCACACCTACGATCTTGTCGGCGCCGGCAAGCTTCAGCCCCTGGATCACGTTCAGGCCGATCCCACCCAGGCCGAAGACGATGCAGTTAGCGCCCGGCTCCACCTTGGCGGTGTTCACCACTGCGCCCACGCCTGTGGTCACCCCGCATCCGATGTAGCAGGCCGTGTCGAACGGCGCATCCGAGCGGATCTTGGCCAGGGCGATCTCCGGCAGCACCGTGTGATTGGCGAAGGTGGAGCACCCCATGTAGTGGAAGATCGGCTGGCCCTTGTAGCTGAACCGGCTGGTCCCGTCCGGCATGAGGCCCTTGCCCTGGGTGGCGCGGATCGCCGTGCACAGGTTGGTCTTGCGCGACAAGCACGACTTACATTGCCGGCATTCCGGCGTGTACAGCGGGATCACGTGGTCCCCGGGCGCCACGGTGGTCACCCCCGCGCCGACCTCCAGCACCACGCCGGCGCCTTCGTGGCCAAGGATGCTGGGGAAGATGCCTTCGGAGTCGAGGCCGTCCAGGGTGTAGGCGTCCGTGTGGCAGACGCCCGTGGCCTTGATCTCGACCAGAACCTCGCCCGCCTTGGGACCGTCCAGGTCGACCTCGACGATCTCGAGCGGCGTCTTCGCCGCGAAGGCCACGGCGGCGCGCGTTCGCATGAGCTATCCTTGGCTGAGAGGAAAGATTATTGGGGAGCGGCCGCCTATTCGGCGGCGGGCGCCTGGATCACGCCACGGCGGATCTGATCCAGTTCGATGCTCTCGAACAGGGCCTTGAAGTTGCCCTCGCCGAAGCCCTCGTTGCCCTTGCGCTGGATGAATTCGAAGAAGATCGGGCCAAAGGCGTTCTTGCCGAAGATCTGCAGCAAGAGGCCCTGGTCGTCTGAAGGCGCGCCGTCGATCAGGATGCGGCGCTTGCGCAGCTCCTCCAAGGGCTCGCCGTGCCCCGGCAGCCGCGTGTCCACCAGCTCGTAGTAGGTTTCGACCACGTCCTGAAGCGGAACGCCGTTCGCCGTCAGGGTGTCGACGGTCTGGTATAGGTTACGCGAGCCCAAGGCGATGTGCTGGATGCCTTCGCCCTTGTATTCGCGCAGGTACTCTTCGATCTGGTCGATCTGATCGCTGGTGCCTTTGGACTCGTTCAGCGGGATGCGGATCCTGCCGTCCGGGCTGGTCATGGCGCGCGAGGTCAGGCCGGTGACCTTGCCTTCGATGTCGAAGTAGCGGATCTCGCGGAAGTTGAAGACGCGCTCATAGAAGCCCGCCCATTTGCTCATGTTGCCGCGGAACACGTTGTGCGTGAGGTGGTCCAGATAGGTCAGCCCCGCGTCGGGCCGCTGGACGGCGCCCTCGATGGGCTCGAACTCCTGATCATAGACGGCGTGCTCCGTGTAACGGTCGCAGAGATACAGGTAGGACCCGCCGATCCCCATGAGGATCGGCGCCTCCAGCCCCAAGGGACCGGAACCGGGCTCGGCCGGATCGGCGCCCCGGTTCATGGCTTCCTGATAAGCGAACTGCGCGTCCCGGACCCGGAAGGCCATGCCCACCGCCGCCGGCCCGTGCGCCTTGGCGAAGTCCGCCGCATGGCCCGTCGTCTCGCGGTTGAGCAGGAAGTTGATCTCGCCCTGCTGGTAACGGATCACATCCTTGCGCTTGTGCCGGCCGACCGCCGTGAAACCCATGCGCTCGAACAGGTCGCCCATGCTGTCGGGGTCCGGTCCGGCGAATTCCACGAATTCGAAGCCGTCCGTGCCCAGCGGGTTCTCGAAAAGATTGGCCATGGCGAGCGCTCCTATCCCTGGCCGGAGAGGTAGCCTCCCCGATGGGCCCGGGCAACCGCGCCTCGACGGCGGCGGCCGAAGCGGCCTATGGCACCCGCACAGTATTGGAGCGCCGTCCTGAGCTCTTTCAACGATCAAGTCCGCGACGACCCGAACCGGAGCTTCATCGCCGTGGTCAACCGTCTGGCGGCGGAGTCCGGACCGAACGGCTTGTCCATCCGCGAGGTCCGCGACCACATGGACGAGCGTGCCTTCGGCCTGCTCATCCTGATCCTAACCATACCGTGTCTGGTCCCCGCCTTGTACGGGGTCCCCCAGGTGCTGGGCATCCCGATCCTGCTCCTGGCGTGCCAGATCCTGATCGGCCGGAAGGAGCCCTGGCTGCCCGAGGGCGTTCTGCGCCGGCGTGTGCCCAAGGCGTGGCTGGATCGCATGGCCGACTTCGCCACCAAGCGCATGGGCTGGTTCGAACGGTTGTCGCGGCCGCGGCTGCACTGGCTGGCGGCCGGCCCAGGCGAGCGCCTGGCCGCCCTGTTCATGATCCTGGCCACCCTCACCATCGTGCTGCCGATGACAAACACCGTGCCATCGGTGGCCCTGGCGCTGCTGTCGGTGGGTTTGATCCAGCGCGACGGCGCCTTTGTCGCGCTCGGCTCGGCCGTCGCAGCGGCATGGGCCGGGCTGCTGATCGGGGTGGCGCTGGCCTTCTATCTCGGCGCGACCTGGGCCGTTCAGCTGGTGGAGCGCTTCACAGCCTAGGCCGGCGTGTCGCAAAGCCCTATCTGCTCCGCCATGCTCCGCTTGCACCCGAGCGCCTACGCCCTGCTGGCCGCCTTTGCGTCCGCCGCCATGCTGGCTGCGGCGCACACCTTTCAACGGTTCGGCTACGAGCCTTGCACCCTGTGCCTTCGCCAGCGCGAGGTCTATTGGGTCGCCCTGACTCTGGCCCTGGCCGGCTGGGCCGTCCTGCGACGTCGTCCCGACCAGGGCGCCGTGGTCACTCTCCTGCTAGGCGCCGTCTTCTTGTTCGGCTTCGCGGTGGCGGGCTACCATGCAGGCGTGGAATGGAAGTGGTTCCCGGCGCCCGCCACGTGCGGCGGCGGCGGCGGACCGGCCAGCGCCGGCGACATCGCCGCCATGCTGGGCGGCGCCCCGGTTCACTACGTCCTCTGCGACGAGGCCGCCTGGCGGATGCTGGGCGTGTCCATGGCCGGCTGGAACGCCCTGATCTCCTTGGGGCTGGCCCTCTTGGGTGTATTGACGGCGACCGAAGCGCGTGGCTCGACGGCTCTGAGGACCGCTCATGTCTGACATCCCCGTCCCACCCCGTCCCGGGCGCGGCGCCACAAGGCGCCGGCTCGCCGAGATGCTGCGGGTGGATCACGCCGGCGAGCTGGGGGCCGTGCATATCTACCGTGGGCAGCGGGCCGTGCTGGCCCGCGCGCCCGGTCGCGAGCGGATCACCGAGCAATTGGCCGAGATGGAGTCCCATGAGGCCGTCCACCTGGCGCGCTTCGAGGAGCTCCTGACGGAGCGCGGCGTGCGCCCCACCCTCCTGGCTCCCGTCTGGCGCGCGGCCGGCTTCGCCCTGGGCGCGGGCACCGCCCTGCTTGGAGAGCGCGCCGCCCACGCCTGCACCGAAGCCGTCGAGACCGTCATCGGCCATCACTACGCCGAACAGGTGGAGGAGGTCCGTGACCGCGAGCCGGAGCTGGCGGCTCAGTTCGCCCAATTCCGCGACGAGGAACTGGAGCATCTGGACACCGCCGTGGCCGAAGGCGCGCGGGAGGCCCCCGGCTACCGCGTGCTGTCCGCCGTGATCCAGGCCGGCTGCCGCGCGGCGATCAGGATCACCGAAAAGATCTGAGCCGGCTCAGGCCGGCTTCTCCGCCAGGAAGATGTCCTGGCCGTCGCCCATGCCCGGCTGGCCGCGCCACCCGCCGGGACGGAAGTCGATCAGTTGCAGGCCGGCGTCGGCCAGGAAGCGCCGCCAGCAGATGTCCTCGTGCGCGATCCCGCCTTCGGGGGATTGGGCGCTCAGAACATGGGCCCCCTCCCTCCAAGGAACGAACTTCGTCTGGGCGCGTCCGGAGGCCAGGGCTTCCGTCGCCTCGGCGTCAACGTTGAATCCGGTGAAAAGGACCCGCCCGCCCGGTCGCAGGACCCGGGCCGACTCGGCCAGGTATTGGGCGATGGACGGCGCCTGCATGTGAGTGAATACGGAGGTGGCGAAAGCGAAGCTCATCTCGCAGTCTCCGCACGGAAAACGGTACTCGTGTTCGGCGATGCGTCCGCCGGGGTTGTAGTGGGCGTTGAAGATGTCCGCGTGCACGAAGCGGAAGTTGGCCCGCCCTCGGGCCCGCAGCCGGCAGATCACGACCGCACGTCGCACGATGTCGAAGCCGAGGTAGGCGCCCTCGGAAGACAGATAACGGGCGAGCGGCTCTGCGAGCCGGCCGTTGCCGCATCCGATGTCCAGGACATGATCGTGGGTCTGCAGCCCGCCGATCTCGACCAGCACGCGCAGCAGCCCCTGGCCGAGGTCGCGGAAGTCGCCGCTGCCCACATGATGGACGATGTTCCAGGGTTCGCCCAGCCGGCCGGGCTGGGTCAGTCGCGCGGGCAGACCGTGGAGATCCTCGCGCAGGCTCTTGGCGAAGCTCACCGCATTCCACTTGAACCGGCGCAGCAAGGATTGGGGAGCGGCGGTCATGGCGGTCGCAGGCGGCGGAATGTCGGAAACCCTAGCCGCGCTGGCGCGTGAACGCAAAAAAGCCCGGCCGGGGCCGGGCTTTCCGCAGCTGAAGGCGACCGACCGAAGCCGGCCGCCCTGAAGCTTAGAAGTTGACCGAAACCGTCGAACGCCGGTTCAGGGGCTCCTTCACGCCGTCGCCGGTGGGGACCGCAGGAGCCGCCTCACCGCGCCAGTCGGCGGTGATGTTGGCCGGGTTCACGCCCAGGCCCACCATGGCGTCGGCGACAGCGCGAGCGCGGCGCTCCGACAGGCGGATGTTGTAGGCGGCCGAACCGGAGGTGTCGGCGTGACCGACGACCTGGATCTGGGTGGCGCCGCCCTGCTGGGCGAAGCTCGCGGCCTCTTGCACCACCGTCTGGGCTTCCGGCGTCAGGATGGACTGATCGAACGGGAAGTAGACGATGAACTCGCGGTTGGCCGGACGCTCGGGGGCGGGCGGCGCCACCACGGGCGGCTCGGGCGGCAACGGCGGCGGCGGGGGCGCGATCGGCTCCACGGGCAGCGGCGGCGGCGGCGGCGGCGGCGCGGCGAAGGTGTAACGCAGACCCACGCTGAGCGAGGTGTCCTTGTACGGGCCTTCGAAGAAGCCCAGGTTCGTCAGCGGACGCCCTTGGCCGGGGCCGTTGCCGCCGTTCAAGGTCACCGATCCGAACTCGACATCGTTCGTCATCAAGTAACGGCCGGTCAGGTCCAGAGACAGGTTCGGCGACAGCTGGAAGGCCAGGCCCAGGATGCCCTGGTAGGCGAAGGCGCGCTCGATGTCGTCCACCGAAAGGTTCTGGATCGGCGCGGCCGTGGCCGGAACCGTGGCCAGTTGACCGAAGACCTTGTTCTGGATCTCAGCGACGCCGACGCCCACGCCCGCGAACGGGACGATCGTCTGGCCGAACAGACCGAAGTCGAAGTCGAAGTCATAGATGGCGTTCAGCATCAGGGTGCTGGCGTTCAGCTCCCCTTCCACGTCGCCGCAAGTGGGCGCGGTCGTGGTGCGTCGCACGCCGGGCGTGCAGAGACCCTGGACGACGGCGCTGCCGCTGGTCGCGCGGATGCTTTCCAGGTCGCCCTTGCGATAGCCGCCTTCGAGCTCCAAACGCACGTTCTCGTTGAAGCGATAGCCGCCCCGCAGGAAGCCCGCGAAGTCCCGGTCCGGCGAGAAGCTGAACTCGGTGTTGTTGACCGAAGACTGCCCGTCGAACTCCGACTCGTGGCCTCCGATGTCGCCGGCGATGTAGGCGCCGTTGCTGAAATCGAAGAATTGGGCGTTCGCGCCGGAAGCGGTCGCAATCGCCAGTGTGGCGGTGGCCGCCATCAGCTTAAGTTTCACGTTGTTTATTCCCCTGCAGGCTTGGCCGATAAGCGCCGCTGACGCGGCGTGGTTCCGACGAAAAAAAAGGCTTTGGAAACGAGTGACCGAACTGCAACAGTCGTTGGCCGGACCCCGGCTTAGACCGACCGCGCAGCCCGCGTCGGTCTCCGCGGCGACAGTAGAGTCGATATTCCCCGAATAGTCAAGCTTTTACAGCGTCTGGCCGATCAGGCCTCCAGCTCGATATCCCAGTAAAGGTAGTCGAGCCAGCTTTCATGAAGGTGGTGCGGCGGGAACCTTCGCCCCAGATCCTGAAGCCGGTGCATGGTGGGCCGGCCCGGCCGCTGACGCGGGTGCATGCCCGCCTGCCTGGGGGTCCGCCCACCCTTGACCAGGTTACACGGCGCGCAGGCCGTGACGATATTCTCCCAGGTGGTCCGGCCTCCTTGCGATCGCGGGATCAGGTGGTCGAAGGTGAGGTCCTCCGCCGAGCCGCAGTACTGGCAGGCGAAGCTGTCGCGCAGGAACAAGTTGAAGCGCGTAAAGGCCGGGGGTCGGTCCTGGGCCACATACTGCTTCAGCGAGACCACGCTGGGCAGGCGCATCTCGAAGGACGGAGAGCGCACAACGTGATCGTATTCGCTGACCACGTCCACGCGATCGAGGAAGACCGCCTTGATCACTTCCTGCCAGGGCCACAGCGACAGGGGGTAGTAGGATAGCGGCCGGAAATCGGCGTTCAGCACCAGCGCGGGATGGCCCGACGGCGGGCGTGTGAGCACCTGCAAGGTCACCCCTGGGTCTCCGGGGTGCGCGTTCGACAGTGGGGCGGCGCCGGATGACTGAAGGCGGAACTCCTCAGCTCGAGCCGGCGATCGCTCGCCGGTTCCCCATGCTTAACCCCGATTCCGCCACGGCGCTACGACCCTCGCCGTTGTGGCGAGCCCCACCCCGCGAACCGTCCCGCCAGGGCGTCGCGCAGGAAGGCCGCGCCCAGGGCCAGACCGTCTTCGGACACGCTGTGTCCCGTGCCGTAGCTAACGCGCCAGAGCGCCGGCACGCCCGCCGCAGCCAAGCCTTCCAGAGAGGCGAACAGCGCTCCGATCGGAATAACCTCGTCGTGGCTTCCGTGCACCAGGGCCACCGGCGGCCGGCTGGTCGCCGGACCCGCGTCCGCCAGCATCCCGGACAATCCCAGGATCGCGCCCAGCGGCTCCGCCCGACGCAGCCCCACGTGCAGGCTCATCATGGTGCCCTGGCTGAACCCCACCAGCGCGCAGGCCGAGGGCGGCAGCCCCTGCCGCGCCAGTTCCGCGTCGATGAAGCCGTCCAGGCTCGCCGCCGCGCCCCGCACGCCGGCGGCCATCAGGGCGGGATCGAGGCGGCTGATCGGAAACCACTGATGCCCGCCCGGATAGCCCGGCACGGGCTCCGGCGCGTTCGGAGACACGAACGCCGCGTCCGGGAGGGCCTCGGCCAAATACGGCGCCAACCCGATCAGGTCCTGCCCGTTGCTGCCGTACCCGTGCGCCAGGATCACGATGCGCCTGGCCGGCCCTCCGTTGGCGGGCGGGAGACGCGGTCCGTCGAGAGTGCTCATGCTCGGGCCTTAGCCGCCCGCTTCCGGCTCGCAAAGCCGCTTGCCGGCCGGCCCCGTCCGGGCGACCTTCCCTCAAACCAGGAATCGCTCCTTGCGAGTCGCCGCGGCCCTGCTTCTCAGCCTGACCCTGCTGGCCGGTCCCACCCAGGCCGGCTCGGAGTTGCTGCGCCTGCGCCGGATGGACGGAGAGCCCTTCGTGGCCCTGCTGCAGCGTCCGGCGGTTGCTCGGGCCCCCGTGGTCCTGGTGCTGCATGACCGCGCCTGCGGGCCCACCGCGACCCCGCCGGCCAGGATCGACGCGCCGCCCGGGATGGCCCGGCTGGCGCTGGCCGCCGAGCCGGCCGCCGGCCCGTCCGGGGCAGGCTGTCTCCAGCCCCCCACCGAAGCGCGGGTTCTGGACGTCATGACGGCGGTGGCGGCTTTAAGGGCGGACGCGCCCTGGTGGGACCGCCGCCTGTACCTCGTGGGCCTGTCCGAGGGCGCCCTCGCTGCGCTCGCCGCCGCCGCTCTCTTGCCGGAAGCGCGCGGGGTGGTGCTGGTGAACCCGCCCCCGGACGCGCCGGGCCGGGCCGAAGACCTGCGCAAACCCGTCCTGGTGCTCCAGCCTCCAAGAGCCGAGCGCGCCGTGGTCGCCACCGGCGGGGCCCTGCTTCGTCGGCCGGCGAGCGCGCCGGCCGCGGTGGAGGTCGAGGTCGCCCGTTTCCTCGTTGGGCAGGAGCGTCGGCTCCAGAAGGAACAACCGGCCGTACCAGGCGCCCCTGTGCGGACCGCAGGACCCGCGGCGAAGTCCGGCAAGGCCGCGAGCGGCGGGCGCGCCCTCACCCCCAGCACTAAGGACGGGGCGGCGCCTTCGCCGGCGGTCGCCGCGCCACGTAAAAGGCCCACAACAGGTGCGCCGCCACCCCGCGCCATGGCCGCCAGGGTTCGGCCATCCGCCTCAACGCCCTCTCGCCCGGTCGCGCCTCCAGCCCCGCGGCTTCGCGCCAAGCTTCCTGCAGGGCCAAGTCTCCCGCCGGAAACGCGTCCGTCCGCCCCTCGCACATGAGGAGGTAGACCTCGGCCGTCCACAGCCCCACGCCCTTGATGGCGACCAGGGAGCCAAGAGCCTCGTCCTCCGGCATGGCCCCCAGCCGGCGGAAGTCGATGCGTCCTTCCAGCTCCGCCCGGGCGATCTCGCCGACGTAGCGCACTTTCTGCCCGGACAGTCCGAAGCTGCGCAGCCTAGCTTCGTTCAGGCTGGCCACGGACGCGGAGGTCACATCCCCGCCCAGCCCCGCTTCCAACCTGCCCCAGATGGCCGCCGCCGAGGCTGTGGAGACCTGCTGCTCGACGATCTTGCGCATCAGGCTGCCTGCGCCGGACGGTCGCGAACGCCATTCGAAGGGCGGCAGCTCCGCCTCCAGGCGCGCGAACGCCGGATCCACGGCGGCCAGCGCGGCCCGGCCGCGGGCGATCAGGTCTGCATCGGGGTGGCCGGCGTAGAGCATGGGTCCTAGTAACGCGCGTGCCGTCCTTCGCCACCCGGTTCGCCCCCTCCCCCACGGGCAGGCTCCATCGCGGGCACGCCTTTTCCGCCCTGACCGCCTGGGAGGCGGCCCGGACCGCGGGCGGCCGGTTCGTTCTGCGTATCGAGGACATCGACGGCGCCCGCTGCCGCCCCGAACACGAGGCGGCGATCCTGGAGGATCTCGCCTGGCTGGGTCTGAGCTGGGAACGGCCCGTCCGCCGTCAGTCCGAGCACATGGCCGACTACCACCAGGCGCTGGAGCGGCTCCAGGGCCGTGGGCTGCTGTATCGCGATTTCCGCAGCCGCCGGGAGATCGCCCAGGCCGCCGCTTCGGCCCCTCACGGCTTGACCGCCGCAGCTTCGACCGGCCTCCATCCTCGCCAAGTCGAGACGGTTCTGCTGGCGGAGGGCCGCCCCTTCGCCTGGCGCTTGTCGATGGCCGCAGCCCGTTGCGAACTCGGCCCCGCTTTCGACGCGCTCACCTTCACCGAGCAGGGCGCCGGCCCCGCGGGCGAGCGCGGCCCCGTTCCTGCCCGGCCAGAAGCTGCGGGCGACATCGTGCTCGCACGCAAGGACGTGGGCGTAGCCTACCACTTGGCCGTGGTGGTGGACGACGCGCTCCAGGCGATCACCCACGTCATTCGCGGCCAGGATCTGTTCGAAGCCTCGGGCGTGCAGCGCCTGCTGCAGGCCCTGCTGCGGCTTCCGGAGCCCGTCTACCGCCACCACCGCCTGTTGACGGACGCCGAGGGCCGCCGTTTCGCCAAGCGCGACCGCGCCCAAACCCTCCAGGAACTGCGGGCGGCCGGCGTCACGCCGGCGCAGTTGCGAGCGGAGTTGGGCTTTCCGCCACGGTGAACACAGGCCACAAGCGCCCGATGCCCGCCGCCCCCGCTCCGTCCGCCCGCGCCTTCGCCGTTCTGCTGTTCGGGGCTTGCGCCATCGGCTTTGCGCCGATTCTGGTGCGCGTGTCGGACACCGGGCCCGCCGCAGCCGGGTTCTGGCGCTTCCTTTTCGCAGCCCCCCTGCTCTTGCTCCTGAGCCTCAAGGCCTCGGACGGTCCGGGGCGACCCCGGCCCGTGATGCTGCTGGCCGGGGTGCTGATCGCGACCGATCTGGCCTTCTGGCACTACGGCATCGTGCTCACCTCGGTGGCTAACGCCACTGTCCTGTCCAACCTTACGCCGGTCGTGGTCACCCTGGCGGTCTGGGTGATGACGCGCGAGCGGCCGTCTCGCTTGTTCCTGCTGGCGCTGACCCTGGCTCTCGGGGGCGCCGTCACCATGGCCCTCGCTCGGGGCGGGGGCGGCCAGGGCGCCGATCCGCCGCTCGGCAACCTGTTCTCGGCCGTGACGGCCTTGTTCTATGGGGGCTACTTCGTCGCGGTCCGCCAGGCGCGTGCGAGCGCCTCGGCCACACGCGTCATGCTCTGGTCGACCCTGGCGGGCCTGCCCATCTTCCTGATCGCCGCCTTGGCGCTAGGCGAGCCGATCCTGCCCGCGAGCGGCGGGGGTTGGGCCGCCTGCCTGGGCCTGGGCGTCATGCATGTGGCCGGTCAGGGCTCCATCGCCTGGGCGCTGGGACGCCTGCCTGCGCCCACGGTCGCGGTGGTCGTGCTGGTGCAGCCTGTGATGGCCGCCGCCCTGAGCTGGGCGCTGTTCCGCGAGCCCGTCACGGCCGTTCAAGCCTTGGGCGGCGCCGTGGCCCTGGCCGGCGTGGTTCTGGCCCAGCTGGCCGCCGCGCCGAGCCCCCCGCCTAGCCCCCGAACGAAAACGGGCGACGCCCCGTTTGGAGCGCCGCCCGTCGAACTCGAACCTTCTTCGAAGCCTATTCGGCCTTGAGGTTCACCGCCGCGGTCTTGCCGCGTTCCTTCTGAACCTCGAAGCTGAGCTTCTGGCCTTCGTTCAGGCCGGTCATGCCCGCCCGCTCGACCGCGCTCACGTGGACAAAGACGTCCGAACCGCCGTCGTCAGGGGCGATGAAGCCGAACCCCTTGGTTCCGTTGAACCATTTCACCGTGCCGCTAGCCATGTCGTGTCTCCTGCCGTCGCCTGGGGCGCGGCTCGTGTCTCGCAAACCATGTCAGAGAAGCAGCAAGGCGGGGGCGGGCGCGGAAGCGCGGCGCCCCTTCAGTGACGGCGACCGTCTTGGGTGTGCAGGGGTCTTGTGCGCTGAACCCATGTCCTGATCAAGGCGCGCTCAGCGACACACCCGATAGGGCCCACGATCCAGGTGGAAGTGGTCCCGATGGGCCGCATTATACTCCGGCCCCAGCACCGCCTCGAAGGTTTCGCACGCCCCGTCCCGCACCGCGCGCAGGAAGCGCCCTTCGGGACCCTCGTCCGCCCAGTTCGAGGCCACGGTGATTCGCCGCCCGTTGCGCAGCCGGAAGCCGGCCACGTCCAGGGCGTTGGCGGTGGCGTGCTCGCTGGGTCGCCCGCCTTCTGCGCCGCCGACCCGGCGGCAGGCGTAGGTTCCGTAGTGCTCGACCGCGGCCAGTTCCGAACCCAGGATCTCCCGCGCGGCCGGCTGCACCACCTGCCGCTCCCAGATCGCAAAGGAGAGCGCCACAGGGCAGGTCAGGACCGGCCCGGCGGGCCTGAGCGGCGTGGTCCCGCCCCTCAAGGTCAGGACGTTCTCCAGCGCGCAGAACCCACCCTGGCCCTGATCGTCGGGCCGGTCCGGCCGGTCGGCGGTGCGCACCCCCCCGCCGGCCAGCACCGTGCGGCAAGCCTCCGGGTCCCCCTCCAGCCGCATGAGTTTGAGGCCGGTGGCGGACCCGAGCGGCTCGTCCACCCTGAGCGGCCTCCACGGCAGGTGCTGCGGCGCCACCGTGCTGTTCAGCACCAGGAACACCACCCCCGCGGCTGTCGCCCACAAGGCCAGTTGCGCCAGCAAGTCAGCTAGCGGGTTGGAGGTGCGCGGAGTTTCGGCGGGCTGATCGCTCACGGGCGGGGGTCTCCGGGCCTTGGACGGGTCTCAAACGGAGTTAACGCGTAACCGCTTGTTACCGCCCCGCTCCCTAGGCTGGCGCCATGACCGTTCTCGCTTCGGCCCTACCCCCGGCGCCCCGCTTCAGCCCCTGGACGCTGATGTGGATCGCCGCCCTGAGCGCGATAGCCGGCTACGCCTATTGCGTGTGGATGTTCCTGGACAGCGGAGAGTGGTGGATCAACGCCACGGGCCTCCCCGCCGACCTCGACTTTGTCTGCTTCTGGTCGGCCGGACGCCTGGTGATCGATGGGGCGCCGCTGGCCGCCTACACGCCCGACAGCCTCGCCCGTTGGAGCGCGGACGCCCGGAGCTACCCCTTCTTCTATCCTCCGGCCTACCTCCTGCTGGTTGCGCCGCTCGGCATGCTCCCATTTACGGCCGCCGCGGCCGCCTGGGTCGGAGCCACGGGCGCCGCCTACCTCGCAGCCGTCCGCGCCATCCTGCCCCGCGCGCCGGTGGTCGCCCTGGCCGCCGCCGCCCCCGCAGCCTTTTTCAACGTCTACGTCGGCCAGAACGGGCTGCTCACCGCCGCCCTGTTCGGCGGCGCCCTGGTGCTGCTGGACCGCCGGCCGATCGCAGCCGGCCTGTTGATCGCCGCCCTGGCCTATAAGCCGCATTTCGGACTGCTGATCCCCTTCCTCCTGCTTCTCACTGGCCGTTGGCGCGTGTTCGCCTCGGCTGCCGCGGGCCTGCTCGCGCTCAACCTGCTGGCCGCGGCGGCCTTTGGACCGCAGGTCTTCGCGGCCTTCCTGGACGGCATGACGGCGGCGCAAAACCAGCTGCTCGAAACCGGCGCCCTGCCCTGGTGGAAGGTGCAGAGCCTTTACGGGGCGGCGCGCTGGCTCGACATTCCCGCGCCGCTCGCCTGGACCCTGCACGCCGCCTTGGCCCTGCCGCTGGCGGGCGGCCTGCTCCTGCTCTGGCGCAGCCGCGCACCCTACGCGCTCCAGGCCGCGGCCCTGCCCACCGCCGCCCTGCTGGTCTCGCCCTACAGCGCGGTCTACGACTACGCCGTGCTGATGATCCCGGCGGCCTTTCTCATCGGCGACGGCCTGCGCAGCCCCCTGCTTCCCTTGGAGATCGCCGCCCTCGCCGCCGCCCTCCTTCTTCCGCTGTTCTTCATCATCCACAGCACGCCCTTGGGAGTTCCCGCGGGGCTGGCCCTGGTGGCGGTGATCGGTCACCGCTGGCGGGTCTGGTCCCGCGAGGCTTCTGCCGGGGCGCCCGGCGCGCTATCTCCGGCGGCATGGCAGACGACGCCGGCCCCCGTCCCGACCTGAAAGCGGCTCCCTTCGGCCAGGGTTTCCTGACCGACTGCTGGTGGTTCGCCGCGCTTGCCTCCGAGCTCAAGCCCGGCAAGCTGCAACGCTACGAACTTCTGGGCGAGCCCGTCCTCCTCGGCCGCACGCGACAGGGCCAGGTCTACGCCCTTCGCGACATCTGCCCGCACCGCGCCGCGCCCCTCTCGGCGGGCCGTCTGGTCGAGGAGGGCGGCGAGCCCCGGGTGGAGTGCCCCTACCATGGCTGGCGCTTTGGCCTGGACGGCGCCTGCCGCGTGATCCCCTCCCTGCTGGACGACCAGGACCTCGATCCCGCCCGCATCCGGGTGCGCAGTTACCCTGTCCGCGAGAGCCAGGGCCTGGTCTGGATCTGGACCGCGTCCGACCCTCGCGCGCCCGCCGAACCCGACCACGAGCCCCCCGCCTTCGAAGGCGTGGTCGGCGGCGCCCCCAAGATCGTCGAACGCATGGACTTCGACAGCCACATCGACCACGCGGTCGTGGGCCTCATGGACCCCACCCACGGCCCCTACGTCCACCAGCAGTGGTGGTGGCGCTCCGCCGCGAGCCAGCACGAAAAGAGCAAGGCCTTCGCGCCGCGTCCCTTCGGCTTCGCCATGACGCGGCACGCGCCCTCCAGGAACAGCCGCGCCTACCGCCTGCTGGGGGGCGCGCCTGAGACCGAGATCACCTTCCGCCTCCCCGGGCTGCGTTGGGAGCACGTCCGCTACGGGCCCCGCACGGTGATGACCCTGACCTGCCTCACGCCCCTGGACGCGCGCCGCACGCGCATCACCCAGATCTTCTGGTCCGACCTCTGGGCTTTCAACCTGCTCAAGCCGGTCGTGCGCCGCGGCGCCAAGACCTTCCTCAAGCAGGACGGCGACATGGTGAACCTGCAGAACGAGGGCCTGCGTTACGACCCGACCCTGATCTGGATCGACGACGCCGACCGCCAGGCCAAGTGGTACCAGCAGCTGAAGCGCGAATGGGCCGCGAGCCGGCGCGAAGCCCGCCCCTTCAACAACCCGGTCCCGGAGACGGTGCTGCGCTGGCGAAGCTGAATCGGCCGCTTCGCCCGGTCATGCTAGGCTGCCGCGCCCGGTGCCCGACTCAGTCCATGCCCATCCGCCGCCTGCCCCCCGAGACCGTGAACCGCATCGCCGCCGGCGAGGTCGTCGAGCGTCCCGCGTCCGCCGTGAAGGAGCTTGTCGAGAACGCCCTGGACGCCGGCGCCCGCCGGATCGAAGTCACAGTCGAGAACGGAGGCCTGACCCGGATCCTGGTGGCCGACGACGGGCACGGACTGTCCCGCGACGAACTCCCCCTGGCGGTGGAGCGGCACGCCACCTCCAAGCTCCAGCCGGACCCGGACGGAGGTTGGGACCTGCTCAACATCACGACGCGTGGCTTCCGCGGCGAAGCCCTACCCTCCATCGGCTCCGTTTCGCGCTTGGCCATCGCCTCGCGCGCACGCGGCCAGGCCGAGGCCTGGGCCGTGCGCGTCGAGGCCGGCGATCTTCACGGCCCCGCGCCCGCGGGCTTCCCGCAAGCGCACGGGGCGCGGATCGAGGTCCGTGACCTCTTCTACGCCACGCCGGCGCGGCTGAAGTTCATGAAGTCCGCGCGCGCGGAGGCGCTGGCCATCTCCGACGAGGTGCGCCGGCAGGCCATGGCCCGCCCCGACGCCGGCTTCACCCTGGAGATCGACGGCCGCCGCACCTTCCGCCTCCCGGCCGAGGCCGGCGAAGGCGGCCGCCTGTCTCGCCTGGCCGCCGTGCTCGGCCGCGAGTTCGAGGACAACGCGCTCTGCATCGACCAAGAGCGCGACGGGGTTCGCCTGCACGGCTTTGCGGGCCTGCCGACCTACAATCGGGGCCAGGCCGGCCATCAGCATCTGTTCGTCAACGGCCGGCCCGTGCGCGACCGCGTGCTTCAGGGCGCGCTTCGCGCGGCCTACGCCGACGTGCTGGCCCGCGACCGCCACCCGGTTGCGGCCCTCTACCTAGAGCTCGACCCGGTCCTGGTCGACGTCAACGTCCACCCGGCCAAGACGGAGGTCCGCTTTCGCGATCCGGCCCTGGTGCGGGGATTGATCGTGGGCGCCCTCCGCCATGCCCTGGCCGCCGCCGGTCACCGCGCCTCCAGCACGGTGGCGGGCGCCACCCTGGGCAGCTTTCGGGCCGAGCCCGCCCCGCCCCCGGCCTGGGCCCAGCCCTGGACCTCGGCCCTGGCCCACGCGCTTCCGGGCCTGTCAGAGCCGACCGCCCGCTACGAGCCGGTTTCCGCGCGCGAACCGCTCCCGTCCCACCCAGCGCCCTCGGCCGAGGTCATCGACCCGCTCGACTTCCCCCTGGGGGCGGCCCGCGCCCAGGTGCATGAGACCTACATCGTGGCCCAGACCCGCGACGGCGTGGTGATCGTGGACCAGCACGCCGCCCACGAACGCCTGGTCATGGAACGGATGAAGGCCCAGCTGGCCGGGGGCGCGGTGGCCCGCCAGGCCCTGCTCATCCCCGCCGTGGTCGAGTTGGACCCGGCCGAGTCGGAGCGCCTGTCCGCCGCAGCCCCGGACCTCCTGGAGCTGGGCCTGGTGGTCGAACCGTTCGGCCCGGGCGCGGTCCTGGTTCGCGAAATCCCCGCGGCGCTGGGCGACCCCGATCCCGCCGCCCTCGTCCGCGACGTGGCCGATGACCTGGCGGAGCACGGCGGGGCGTTGTCCCTGCGCGACCGCCTGGCCCATGTGGTGGCCACCATGGCTTGCCACGGCTCCGTCCGCGCCGGCCGCCGGCTGAACGCCCCGGAGATGAACGCCCTGCTCCGCGAGATGGAGCGCACGCCCCTCTCCGGCCAATGCAACCACGGCCGCCCCACCTATGTGGAGCTCAAGCTCCAGGACATCGAAAAGCTGTTCGGGAGGCGTTGAGCGCATGAAGGTCAAGGGCCTGTCCTGGGTGGGCGTGGGTTCGGACGACTTCCCCCGGACCCTGGCCTTTTTCACCGAAGTTCTCGGACTGGAACCGGCCGTAGTCGACGAACGCGGCGTGGCGCTGCTTCACGCCGGAGAGGGCCAGGTGGTCGAGATCTTCGGTCCGGGCACGAGCGGCCGCGCCCAAACCTCCGCACCCGTTGTCGCCTTTGAGGTGAACGACGTTCGCTCCGCCCGGGCGGAGCTCGCCCGATACGGGGTGGAGATCATCGGAGACATCGGCGCCTGGAACGGGTTCGAGTGGCTCTATTTCCGCAGCCCGGATGGGCACGTCTTCTGTGTCAAGACGACCCCGCCCCCCGGCTGGGAGAAGACAGCCTAGAGCGGCAGCAGGCTGCCCGCGAGGGGCGCGCACCCGGGCTTCCAATCCCCCACTCCCGCTCTCCCCGGCGAAAGCCGGGGCCCACGGCGCCGCCGCGCCTTAGCCGGAAATGATCGCGGGTTCCGCCCGACGATCGGATACTCGGGCCCGTCGCGGCCTGGACCCCGGCTTTCGCCGGGGAGAGCGGAAAGGAGGGCCGCGGAGAGCGGAGGCAGGAGCATGATGACCGGCTCTAGGCCGACCCTTCCAGCCGAAGAAAGAGAACCCGCGCCGCGCCGTAGCGCCGCTGGTCCAGCAGGGCCCAGCCCGGAACCTCCACCGCCGGCTCCTCGGCCCCGCGCTCCCAGACGGCCAGGGCGCCCGGCTCCACCCAGCCGCCCTCCTCCAGGCTCTCCAGCGCCCGCTCACCCAGCCCCTTGCCGTAGGGCGGGTCCAGGAAGACCAGGTCGTAGGCCGGTCCGGCGCCCGCCGGACGCGTGCCCATGTCCGTGGCGTTGCGCCGGTCCATCCGCGTCTGCCCCGACAAGCCCAGCGCCGCCGCGTTGGCGTCGATGGCTCCCCTCGCGCGCCCGTCCGACTCCACGAACAGGCAGACCTCTGCGCCGCGCGACAGCGCCTCGAACCCGAGCGCGCCCGACCCTGCGAACAGGTCCATCACCCGCCGGCCCTCCCAGCGCGGCGGCTCGGTCAAAGGCGACCACCCTGCATGCTCCAGCACATTGAACAGCGCCTGCCGCGCCCGGTCGGCGGTGGGTCGGGTGCCCTGCCCCTCGGGCGCCCGCAGCCCACGTCCGCGGAAACGTCCGCCGACGATCCTCATCGCCTCCACCCCATGAGGTCTCTCACCACATCCGCCCGCCCGCGGCCACCGCCGTCTCGCGCCTGGAGGAGCGCTGTGCCAGAAGCCAGCCCATGACCTCGGCCTTTCTGTTCCACGTGGGCCGACGCGAACGCAGCCCGCTGCGCTGGCTGGGGTGGCTGGCGCTGGCTGCGGCGTTCAGCCTGTTCGCGTCTTTCCTCGTCGCCTCCGTCTTCCAAGTAATCGATCCGGCCTGGATCGCGCTCGCGTCCACGAGCGCGCCCCTGCCCGAGGGACCCGGCCGGCTGCTGGCGGAAACCCGTTTCACCCTGCTCTTGGCCAGCCTGCTGCTCGCGGTGGCGCTGGCCGTGCTCTACGCCGCGCGGCTGGCCTTTCGCCGCCCGGCCTGGACCTTCATCGCGCCCACCCGCCCCTTCCGCCTGCGGGTCCTGCTGCTGGGCTTCGTCCTATTCGGGGGCCTCGCCACCCTCGCCGTGCTGCTGGAGGCGGGGTTCACCGGCGAGCCCCTGAGCCCGCCCGTCCTGGACGCCCGCTACCCGCTCGATCACCGCCTGCTCTACGCGGGGGGCGCGGTGATCTTCCTGCTGATGGCGGCGCTGGCCGAGGAGATCGTCTGCCGCGGCGTTCTGCTTCAGCTCACGGCCGGCTTCACCCGCCGCCTGCCCGTGCTGCTGCTGGTGAACGGAGTCGTCTTCTCCGCCCTGCACTTCGACCCCGCGCCCGACGCCTTTGTGGCCCGCACGGCCAGCGGGGCCGTCTGGGCCTGGACCGCCCTGCGCCTGGCCGGCATCGATTTCGCGGTGGGCGCTCACCTCGCCAACAACCTCGTCCTGTCGCTTTTGGTGCAGCCCATCAGCGAGGGCGTCCAGACGGGCCGCGAGATGCCTCCGGGCGTCCTGGCGCTCGACCTGGGGCTCAGCCTGGCTCTGGTCGCGGCGGTCCTGGCCGCCCTTCGCTCGCCCGTCGTGCGGTCCTGGACGGAGACGCACGCGGGCGCGCCCGCCCTCGCGCAAACCTTCGACTAGGGCCGTTTCGGAGATCGGGAGCTCGGGTCGAACCCCGGCTTCGCGGCCGGCCCCGCCTTGCGGCGCGGGATCCCGCCCGGCTTGGGCGCCTTGGCCTTGGCCCAACCGGCTTTGTAGACCTTCTTCTCGCGCTTGGGCGACTGCGCCTCCGCGGCCGGCTGCCCGGCCCTGGCGCCCTCCCCCGTCGGACGCCGCCGCTGCACCTGCGCTGGGCGGGCGGGCGGGGTCCACCCCACCTTCTCCCCCTTGGGCAGGGCTTCCGGCGGGATCCGGTCGGCCAGGAGCTCGCGGATCACCCGCGGCCCGACTTCCTCCACCGCGCCCGGCTCCAGCGTGCCCAGCTGGAAGGGGCCGTAGGCCAGGCGGATCAGCCGGTTCACCTTCAGACCCAGGTGCTCCAGCACGCGCCGGACCTCCCGGTTCTTGCCCTCGGTCAGGGCCACGCTGATCCAAAGGTTGGCTCCCTGCGGGCCTTCCTTGGCCTTGTCCAGCCGCGCCTCAATGGGGCCGTAGGCCACGCCTTCGATCGTTACGCCGTTCTGGAGCGTGTCCAGCTTCTCCTGCGTCACGCGCCCGCGCGCACGGGCGCGGTAGCGCCGCACCCAGCCGGAGGACGGCAGCTCCAAGGCGCGCGCCAGCCCCCCGTCGTTGGTGAGCAGCAGCAGCCCTTCCGAATTGATGTCCAGCCGCCCCACGCTGATCAGACGGGGCAGCCCCGGCGGCAGCTGTTCGAACACGGTGGGACGCCCCTTCGGGTCGTTGTGGCTGGTCAACAGCCCCACGGGCTTGTGGTGCCGGAACAGCCGGGTCGGCTCCGCCTCTCCCACGACCTCGCCGTTGACTGTCAGGATGTCGCCGCGCCCGACGCTCACCGCCGGCGTGGTCAGCACCGTCCCGTTCAGCGCCACCCGCCCTTCGGCGATCAGCCGCTCCACCTCGCGCCGGGACGCCACCCCCGCCCGCGCCAGCACCTTGGCCACGCGCTCGGCGCCCGAGGGCTCGCCCCGCGCGCCCAGGCGGGCGAGAGCTTGACCCGGAGCCTCGGGACCGCTCCCGTGCTCGCCCTTATGTTTCAACCGATCACCGCTCATGACGAGCAGCTAATGCGCCTGGCGCTGGAGGAGGCGCAAGCCGCCGCGCGCGCCGGCGAAGCTCCCGTGGGCGCCGTGATCGCCGACTTGGCCAGCGGCGACATCCTCTCGCGCGCGGGCAACGCCCCCATCTCCGGCCACGACCCGACCGCCCACGCCGAGATCCTGGCGCTCCGCGCCGCCGCCCAGGCCTTGGGCAACTATCGCCTGAGCGGCCTGACCCTGGTCGTCACCCTGGAACCCTGCGCCATGTGCGCCGGGGCCATCAGCCACGGCCGCATCGGCCGGCTCGTCTACGGCGCTTCGGATCCCAAGGGCGGGGCGGTGGAGCACGGCCCGCGCCTGTTCGAGCAACCCACAATCCACCACCGTCCCCTGGTGACGGCCGGTGTCCTGGCTCCCGAGAGCGCCGCCCTGCTGCGCGGCTTCTTCCGCGAACGGCGTCAGCCGAAGGCCGCCTCGCCGGCGCGCAGGCCGCTCATCATGGACTGATTACTCCACAGGTACGCCCATTCTCCGAAGCGCCCCGCGACCTGGACGCCTTGACCTTCCACCCAGGCCCGCACCCGGTCGCGTCGCTCCTCCATGCCCAGGTCGAACACCACATTGCCGTAGGGCAGCCGCATATGGTGGACGAACAAGAGGTCCTGCTCCACGGCCAGCCCCATCCGGCGGAGCCCCTCGACCGTGTTGGCCTTTAGCGCCTCCACCGAATGCGTCTGGGGTCGCTTGACGGAGGAGTAGATCTCGAACTGCAGCGAACTGCAGCCCGCCGGGGCGTTGGACTCCGCCTTCCAGCTCGGCGCATAGCCGCGCGCCGCCAGGATCTCGCGGTCGTAGATGTAGAACCACAGGGTCGGCGACACCTGCGGGCGGTTGAAGCCGATGGAGATCAGGTCCACCACGGTTGCGAACAGGCTCTCGGCGTCGGCGCGCACCGCGTCGGGGGCGTTCGGCATCAGCTTGATCAACACCGGCAAGGGCAGGCTGGAGACCATGTTGCGGTACTGCACCGATTGGCCGTTGGCGAAGCGCACGGTTCGCGAGGGCGCGTCCACCTCCACCGCGCGATGGCCGGGGACGATCTCCACCTCCTTGACCATGGGCTCCATGAAGGCGCGGTAGCCGCCCTCCTTGGGATAGCGCATCTCCTTGGCGTAAAAGGCGTTGGGCGTGTCCTCCGTGAACGCCCCCGCCAACACCTCGCGCAGGTCGGCGCGACGCACCCGCTGCCCAATCCAGTCGGTGCCGAGTTGCTCGGCCGGCAAGGTCCAGTACTTCTCCGTGTAGACCATGGGCCAACGGGCCGCGATGGGCTCGCCGTACTGCTGGATCAGCCAGTCCCTGTAGTTGCGGATTTCGCCTTGCGGCGCTTCCGCCAGCCCGGCGATGAGCTCGACCTTCTCCTCCGTCGGCAGCGGATGCATGTTGTTCTGAACCGGGTGGCGCAACCACAGGTCACGGTCCCAGTTCACCGCTTCAGGCTCGTGGGTGTTGTAGGCGGAGCGATCGAACACCTCCCGCACCTCTCGCTCCTCCGCGAAAGACAGGTGAACCGCGGTGTCGAAGCGGAACTCCCCGCGCTCGCTCTGGACCGTGAAGTTGTCCAACAGCCCGCCCGGCCGCTCGCGGGCCTCGTAGACGATGGCGTGCTTGCCGCGTTGCTTGGCCTGGTAGGCCGCCGCAACACCTGCGATGCCGCCGCCCAGCACGATATTGTCGATCATGGGGTGTCCATCTGGAAGGCCCGCCAGTCCGGCGAGGCCGTCAGCCATTCCACATAGCCGGCCAGCGATTCGGTCCAAGGCGGCATGGCGTCCAGCCCCAAAAGGCTCAGCCGGTAGTTCAAGGCGGTTTCGTTGGGCGACACGGGCGCCAAGCGCTTGAAAGCCGGGCCGGGCGAAACGGAGCAAGGGAGAGCTGAAATCCGCACGATCTCCGCAACATACTCGAAGCGGCTGGCCCCGCCCTGGCCCACCACATTGAAGGTGCCCCGCAGTTGCGCGTCGACCATAGACAGCGCCTGCCGCGCCACATCGCCTGCAAAGGTGGGGTTGCCACGCTGGGACGCGTCGCTGGTCATGTGCGCCGTGCCCCGGGCCTCCAGCAACCGTCGCCACACGAAGTTTTTGGGCTGCTGAGTCCCACCGTACAGCCAGCCGGTGCGCAGGATCAGGTGCTCGCAGCCGGAGTCCCGGACCGCCGCCTCGCCCGAGATCTTCGATCGGTGATGCGTGGTGGTCGGCCGAACGGGGTCCTCTTCCGTGTAAGGCTCCGACTTCCAGTCGCCGTAACACCCGGTGCTGGAGAAGTGCACCAGCAAGGCGCCCGCACGTCGGCACGCCGCCCCCAGCAGCCCGGGCAGCACGCTGTTGGCCGCAAAGGCCGTGTTGGGCTCGGTTTCCGCGGCCTCGGCGTCAGTGTGCCCCGCGCAGTTGACCACCACCTCGGCGCCGGACTCCGCCACCAGCCTCTGGATGGCGGCCGCGCGGCGAACGTCCAGGGCGTCGCGCCCCGCCGTGGCCAGGTCGTCGCCGGCCAGGGCTTGGGCGAAGGCGGAGCCCAGCACCCCGCCGGCCCCGGTGAGCAGCACCTTCACGTCCAACTCCAGGGCAGATCCGCGATGGGCAGGGTCTCGGCTTCCGCCGGGTCGTGTTCGATGCTGGCCAGGTTGAGCAGGAGGTTGGGCCCGGCGCCGACGCCGCCAAAGGCCAGCCACAGGCCGGGGGGTACCGTCAGCCGCCCATAGGCGTCCACGCGATCCGGCGTCAGGTGGTGGGCGCGTCGTTCCCCCGCGCGGCCGCAAGCCACGAAGCGCACCTCGCCCAGCACCACCACGAGGTTCAGGGTCATCCGCTCGTGCCGCCGCCAGCCCTTCACCGCGCCCCTGTCCACCGAGGAGAAATAGGCCTCGCCGAAGCCGGCGAACCCCGGGTCGCTGGCCTTCATGGCGTGACGAACCTCGCCCCCGGCACCCGGGATGCGCCTCAGCGGCGTGAAGAGGAGATCCTCCACTCCGGCCGTCAACTCGCCCACTTCCGCCGCCTTTCCCGAGCGAGGGATTCGAACGCCCGAACCTGCTCGGTGGTGGCCTCCGACGCGGCGCGGCCGTCGCGCACGACGTCGCGGTACCAGGAGCCGGTGAAGTCCACGCACTCCTCGTAGAACAGCGTGGGCGCCCACCGCAGCATCAGCAGCGCCTTGTCGATGTTCAAGCGGAGCAGCCCCGCCTCATGGAAAGGCACGTTGCCCGTCACCTCATAGCTTTCGGACGGCGCCTCGAACCCCCAGACCTGGGCCAGGTCGCCCAGCAGCTTGAGCACGTTCACGGTCTCCTCGGCGCGCGGCCCGAAGTTGAAGGGCTCGCCGTGCAGGGACGCGTCCTCGGCCATCCTGGCGGCCAAGGCGAGATAGCCGCTGAGCGGCTCCAGCACATGCTGCCATGGCCGGGTTGAGCTCGGGCTCCGGATCTGCACGCGTCCTCCCGTGCTCCAGGCCCGGATGCAGTCGGCCACGATCCGGTCGGCCGCCCAGTCCCCGCCGCCCAGCACATTGCCGGCCCGAACCGTGGAAACGCGAACGGGCCCGTCCTGGGGAAAAAAGGAATGCAGGTAAGAGTACACCACCAGTTCGGCGCCGCTCTTGGAACCGCTGTAGACGTCGCGACCGGCCAGGCGGTCCGTTTCCCGGTACCCCCAAGACCATTCGACGTTTTCATAAGCCTTGTCGCTGGTGACGATGATCGCCGTGCAGGGCTGCTGCATCTTGCGCAGCGCTTCCAGCACCACGGCCGTGCCCATCACGTTCACCGACAAGGTGTTCAGAGGGTCCGCGTAGGATGTGGACACGATCGCCTGGGCGGCCAGGTGAAAGACGAAGTCGGGACGGAAATCCGCAACCACCTCCGACACCCGCACCGGGTCTCGTACATCGCCCCGCTCGTCGCGGACGCGCCGGCCCAGGCCGGCCGCCTCGAACAAGGACGGCTGGGTCGGCACCGCGTCCGAAAAGCCGCAAACCTCTGCGCCCAAGTCGAGCAGCCATGTGGTGAGCCAGCTTCCCTTGAAGCCCGTGTGCCCCGTCACCAGCACCCGCTTGCCGCGGTAGGCGTCTCCAAAGAAGCCGGTCACCCCCGGTTCTCCGTCACCACTGCTTCCACGGCGCCCGGCCCCCCTCCCAAAGGTCGCGCAAGAGCGTCAGGTCGCGCACGGTGTCCATGCATTGCCAGAAGCCGTCGTGCTTGAAGGCGTTCAGCTGGCCCCGATCGGCCAGCGTCTCCAGCGGCGTCCGCTCCAGGATGGTGCTGTCGCCCTCGATCAGGTCGGCCACGTCCGGCTCCAGCACCATGAAGCCGCCGTTGATCCACCCCTCGCCCACCTGCGGCTTTTCGTCGAAGCTGAGGATGCGCTCCCCGTCCATGGTCAGCCCCCCGAAGCGCGCCGGCGGCCGCACGGCCGTCAGGGTCGCCTGACAGGCAGCCGCCTCGTGAAAGGCCAGCAGATCGCGCAGGTTCACGTCCGACACGCCGTCCCCATAGGTGGCCATGAAGCGCCGTCGCCCCAGGAACTGGGCCGCGCGCCGGATGCGCCCGCCCGTCATGGTCTCCTGCCCCGTTTCGAGCAGGTGGACCTTCCAGGTCTCGCCCTCCTCCGGGTTGTGCATGTCGAACTTGCCCGTGGCCAGGTCGATGCTCACCCCGCCCTGGCGCGATCGGTAGTTCAGGAAGAAGTCCTTGATGGTGTCGCCCTTGTAGCCCAGGCACACCACGAACTCGTCGAACCCGTGGGCCGCATAGCTCTTCATGATGTGCCAAAGGATCGGATGCCCGCCCACCTCCACCATGGGCTTGGGCTTGACGTCGGTCTCTTCGCGCAGGCGGGTTCCCAGACCCCCCGCCAACAAGACCACAGGGACCGACATGCACGTCTCCGCCAGCTACGAAGCCGTGCGCTCTAGTGCAAGCGGGCCGATGCAGCAACGGCTGGCGCCGTCCGGTTCCGGCGTGACAGGCGCCGCTCGCCCCTCTACACGGGCGCCGTCAAAGCAAAAGGGCACCCATGGCGCGCATCGACCTTCACCTCACCTGGGAGATGCTTGAGCGCCGGACCTGGACCTTCGGCCACCGCGACAACGGGCCTTACTCCCGCTTCGTGCGCCTTCTCCCCGACGGGCGGATCTCCGGGTTTGCGGTCGAGAACGTCAACGAACGCCGCTGGGGCCTGGAAGGCGGCAAGTTGTCCATCATCGACGCCTGGGATCGCAAGACCACGGTCTTCGACGAAGTGCATCTGGACGACGAAGGCCGGCTGACCCTCTTGGGCGGCTTCCGCTTCCATCCGGTCGGCACGCCCCACATGCTCAAGGAGATCCCGTCCCCGGCCGAACTGGCCCCGGCAGCCGGCGCACCCGAACTCTTGGTCAAGCGCAAGGGCGAACCGCGCCGGAACCTGGTCGTCCTGCGCGCCAACGAGGAGTCGCTTCATCATCAGTGGCCCCGCGAGCTCAAGGACGACGACCGGACCTGGGACCTCTGCGTCAGCTTCTACGGCAAGGACGAGAACTTCGACGCCCCCGACTTCGCCGAATACCGCGCCCTCCAGAACAAGCAACACAAGTTCTCGGCCCTCTACGACTTGCTGCACGAAGGCAGCCCGCTGCTGGACTATGACTACGTCATGCTTCCCGATGACGACCTGATGATGAACTGGCGCGACATCAACGAGATGTTCGCGCTCTGCCGCGACTACAAGCTCCAGCTCGCCCAGCCGGCGCTGGACCCCTCCGGCTTCGCCAACCACGCCATCACCCTGCGCCAGTGGGGAACGCTTCTGCGCTTCACCTCTTTCGTGGAGCTCATGATCCCGATCTTCTCCCGCGAAGCGCTGCGGATGTGCGTGCCGACGTTCAAGGGCTCCACGGGCGGCTTCGGCCTGGACAACATCTGGCCCAAGCTGCTGGGCCATCCCCGCACCGGCCTTGCGGTCCTGGACAAGACGCCGGTGGTCCACACCCGTCCCCAGGGCGCCACCTACGACATCGGCAAGGCGCTGCGCGAAGGCGACGAACTGCAGCGGATCTACGACGCCCACGCCCGCCACCTGGAGTACGGCAGCGTCCTGGCCCAGCCGCTCCACGCCACCAACGGCTGGTGACGCAGTGAGCGCCCCCGGCCTGGAAGGCCTGAACCTGCTGCGCTCCCTGGTGCTCACGCCCGAGGGCCTCACCCGCCGCGTGTGGGAGTTCGGCCTGGTGGGCCAGGGCCCTTACGCCCGCCACGTGCGCCTGCTGCCCGACGGGCGCGTCGCCGGCAACCTCGGCGAGAACGAAACCTTCTGGCGCATCGAGAATGAGCGGGTGGTTTTCCTCACCGGAGCCGATCTGCGCTCCACCGTGTTCGACCGGATCTATCTGGAGGAGTCCGGCCGCCTGGCCATGGTCGGACCGTTCCAGGCCCCGCGCGGCCTCGACCACGTCCTGCGGGAGGTCGTCCCCCTGGACGCTCTCGCCGCCGCGTCCGACGCCCCCGAGGTGATCTGGCGGCGAAAGCAGGCGCCCCGCCCCAACCTGGTCGTGCTGCGCGCCAATGAGCGGTCGTTGCACGTCGACTGGCCGCGCGAGATGCTGGACAGCGATCGCAGCTGGGATCTGTGCATCAGCTTCTACGGCCACGAAGAGAACTTCCACGCCGACAGCTGGTCCGAGTACCGGGTGCTGCAGAACAGGACGCACAAGTTCGATTCGCTTCACGCCCTGCTGCACAAAGAAAGCCCGTTCTGGGGCTATGAGTACGTCGCCTTCCCGGATGACGACCTGATGCTGAGCTGGCGCAACTGGAACGAACTGTTCGCCATCTGCCGCAGATACCGGCTCGATCTGGCCCAGCCGGCCCTGGACCTCGCGGGTCATATCGCCCACCCGATCACCGGCCGCGACGACCGGTTCCTCCTGCGCTATGTATCCTTTGTCGAAGTGATGACGCCCATCTTCTCGCGGCAAGCGCTTCGGGCTTGCGCGCCCAACTTCGGACGCTCGCCCAGCGGCTTCGGCCTGGACAACATCTGGCCCAAGCTCCTGGGCAACCCGCGCGACCGCATGGCCATCATTGACCAGGTTCCGGTGCTGCACACCCGCCCCCCGGGATCGCAGTACAGCATCGACGCCGCCATCGCCGAGGGCAACGCCCACCAACACGCCTACGACTCCCCCAGCCACGTCCTCGAGTTCGGCGGCATCCTCGCCGACCCCAGCAATCGCCAGCACGCCTGGTGAGGGGCGGCGGCGCCGGCCTTGATCGGCGGGCACCGAGCTTGTTACGAGTGGGCATGCCAGCAGAACCCCGCGTCCGGCCTTGGGGGCCGTCACAACTTTCCGAAGGCAGTAATCTCGTAGGCGCGGACCAAAAGAGGGCGTGGGCGGAGCGTGGTTTCGTGACCCTGCCGGGGCTGTTCAGCGCGGAAACGCTGGAGCGCTACAAAGCTACGGTCGCCCGGGTTCGGTCAGAGACCGACCATGGCCCAGATGAGTACGGCTTGGGTGATCGGATCGGGCAGCTTCATCAGAGGGAGCCGGACCTTCTCGACCTCGCCTCACACCCGGAGATTCTGCGGTTCCTGACCTGGGCCTTCGGGGAAGACCCGGTGTTGATGGGCTCGCTCAACTTCGACAAGGGCACTCAACAGGACGCCCATATCGACGCGATCTTTTTCTGGCCCGAGCCGTCCTACTCGATGGCGGGCGTCTGGATAGCACTTGAGGATGTCTCCCCCGACGCAGGGCCGCTGTTTTACCTTTCCGGCAGCCACCAATGGCCGTTCTTCAGCAGTGACGCCGTGGTGGCTTCATTCCCCGAACTGGCGGAACGCAGAGAAGCCGCGCGGCGCGGTCAGCTGTCGGAGGAAGAGAAGGCCTCGCTCATAGCAGAGCTCGGTGTGGCGTGGTCGCAGAAGCTTAATCGCCTCCAGAGCGAGCTTGCGGGCGAGCCTGTTCGACCGGCGCTAAAGGCTGGTGACGCCGTGATCTGGCACTCCCTGCTGGCTCACGGCGGCTCGCCCCGGCTGGACCCATCGCTGAGTCGAAAGAGCGTAGTGTTCCATTATTTCGGTAGCACGGCCAAGCTCCTGACCATGGAGCAGTTTATGCTGCACGACGGCGACGAACTTCCCCACCTTCCGCCCACGGCCACGCCAAGGATGCGTTACCAAGGTCTGGAATACATGCGGTTTGATTATTTCGTGACCTATTCGGCCAAGGGCCAGGTGGTTCACCCCCTCGGCTAGAAGGCGGAAAAAAGACCCACTTGCAGGCATTCCTGGCGACACAGCTAGACATGTAGATGAATCCCAAGTCCCGAGCAGCTGATTTGGCATCCCGCATCCAGCATCAAGCTCGAGCCTGGGTTTGGAGAGTGGGCGTTAGTCCTAACTTTCGAAGCACGTCCTTATAGACGATGTGAGTGTGGTAGGTGTCGTCCGGCATCTCGTAGAACCAGGAAAGCGCGCCTGGATCAGGTGAGCGACCTCCCGGGTGGAACATCTGCTCGGGTGGGAGGCTGTCTGCTTCGCAGGCGTAGAGCAAGGACAGGAAGTGCCCCCGCTCATATACGATCTGAGTAAGCGAGAGCGGTTGGGGCTCCGGGCGAACCTCCAGGCCCAATTCGGATTTGCCGGTCTTCAGGATCCGCTCCTCGGCAGTCTCCTGGAACCGAATGATGCCGCCCGGGATGTGCCAACCCCGACCGTATTCATCCTCTCTCCAAACGAGAAGGAAGCGTCCCGCTTTATCACGTAGGAGCAGGTCCACGTTGGTCAGTGGCGTGACCTCCAGCAAGAAGTCAAAAACAGGTTTGGGCAGGCCGCACCGGGGATCGTCGATCTTGCCTCTAATCTCCTTCAGGCACCGGGCATCATGTTGCGAGAGACCCACGCCGAACCTCCTCTGTCTTGACTATTGGGTGCGGTAAACCACCGCGACGCGAAGCGCGCTGAACGACAGGGTCATGTGAGTACCCGCTATGGTGACCTGATGGAAGAGGTTCTGTGATGCAGCTAGGCGACCCACAGTACCGCTGCTGGAGTGTGTGAAGGGCCAGCGACCCTCAATAGTCGGAAAAGAAACTCCTGGGCTCCGAGTCAACCTCCATGGACGAAGAGGTCTGACTGAGGTTGCGGTTGTACATTGGATCTGCTCCGCATAGCGCAGGCCACCGGGCCATGAAACGCTCAAGTTCCCCCGGAGGAGCTTGGCCCTTGCTGACGGACTCATAGTGGTAGAGCAGGGCGTAAGGGGTGAACACAATCCGCCCTAGACGCCCAAGCTTCATGCAAAAGTCGACGTCATTGTAGTTAACCTTGAAGTATGGATCGAAGCCCCCGAGGTCCACATAAGTGTCCCGACGGACCATCAAGCAGGCTCCTGTCACCGCTGAATAGTTGCGCACAAGGACGGCGCTTCCAGCCAATCCTGGAGAACCTTCGGGCTCGCCATAAAAGATATGAGACGGGCCCTGACCCAACATGACGACGCCGGCATGCTGGACAGTGCGATCAGGGAATAAGAGCTTAGCTCCGACCCCCGCCACGCCAGGGTCTTTAGCCCACAACAACATTTCCTCTATCCAACTCGGGGCAATGACGGACATGTCGTCGTTCATCAGTACAACGAACTCACCTGTCGCGCTCTCCACACCTTGATTTAACTTCTCGGAAAAGTTGAATGCTATACATTCGTAGTGGAGGAACACTAAAGGGAAAGGCTTCAAAAGCCTTTGCAAGGTAGGTTCAATGTCGCCGTTGTGAATCACGATGACCTCCAGGTTGGAGTAGGTCCCGATCTCATAAATGGATCGGATCAAGTCCAGCAGGTACCAGCGCTCGATGTCCGACTCGATACGACGCGCTGCCGTGGGAATGACGATGCTGACGCGCTCACCACCCGTAAGATCCGGCTGAACGCGATGTGTCCCTGGCAACGGGCCCGGGACCACCCTGCCCGCAAGCCCGCGCCTGTCTACGGCCGCTGCCACGGCGCGGCGGGCAGCGAGTTCGGCCTGAGGATTGCCTTCAGCTTGGCCAGCCGCCGACGATGGCGGGGCGAGCCGATGATAGAGCACATCCGGCACGTGGACGACCTGTTTGGCGCGCTCGCTGACCCTCAGCGCGAGATCGTAGTCCTGAGCCATGTCGAACTCGGCGCGGAAGCCTCCAACCTCACGGATCAGAGAAGTTCGATAGGCAACAAGTTGGCCAGTGTACATGCACGACAGCAAGAAGTCCGCTGACCAGTCAGGTTTGAAGAACGGATCAAATCGGCCGCCGTCGACACCTAATTTGTCTTCGTCGGAGTAGACCATGTCCGCGTCGGGCGTTAACCGGATAGCATCCGCGAACGCATAGAGCGCGTGCGGCTGCATTCCATCCTCCTGATTGATAAGGAGGATGAAGTCACCGGACGCTACCTCAAGGGCCCTATTCGTAGCCTGCGATGTGCCGATATTCTCGTGGAGCGAAACCACCTTGATCCGAGGGTCAGCGGTCGCTAGGGACTCCAATGCGTTTGTGAGCTCTTCAGACTTGGAGCCGTTGTCCACAATGCACAACTCCCAACCTGTAAAGACCTGTTCTTGGACCGACTTCACGGATTTCTCCAGGTCGTTTAAGTTGGACATGTAAGCAAGCATGAGGACCGAGAAGAGGGGCACGCTGCTCATCGCTTCGAGCTTCTGCTCGAGGTAGGTGCGCTCGGGCAGTCCGATCCTCCGGTTCTCCACCCAACCCAAGTACGCTCCTTCGGAGGGAGAGAGCGATTTCGATAGCAACCGGACCCCGATCTCTCGGAGGGTCGTTGAGAGAAGCGCCCTGAAGATGAACAGCTCGTCGGAGCGACGCCAGGGATCTCGGGACAGCCCTCTGTCTAGGAGAACCCGTAAACCCAGCCTTTCCGGCACAGGCGAAAGGGAGAGGGACAGAATGGAAAGGCGCCCTTGACGATTGATGGGGTGAAGCCTGGCTCGCTGTACGGGTCTTGGCGCGAATATGATGTCTTCGACGACCAGACGATCCGAGCTGATGGCGTAGCGCCAGCTGCTGTCATTCCAGTATTCGCTCTCGTTTCCTAAGATGAGCTGCAGGAAATTTTGCGTTTTAGGCTCCTGATCGCAAACTTCAAAGAGGATTTCGGCGGAGAACCGTAAGAACCCACGGGGCTGATCCAGGTCGATCTCGATCTGCGGATCGGCCCCGATTGCGACGTAATCTGTACCAGACCGTTCAAGGCCGGTAGTCTGCCGGAAATCTCTTAGTTCAAAGGCTGGCAGGCTCGCGAGGTCGCTCACGGGGTCACTCCCGCGCACCCGACGTCTCTCTTCTATCCCGTAACGGATGTAGTGAACCAGCGGGTCCATGCCCGTTCGGGCGACGTCGAGGTTGGCGCTGAGATAGGCGCGAACGTCGAAATCAACGCTGGGGTTGCGCCCAGCCAACCAGCCTCTGGTCAGGTAGTGCACGACAGGATCGGATGCAGAGGCTTCGGGGTTGAATGCGAGATAGTACTCGGGGTCAAAAAGCCCGCTTTCTTTGATTAATTTACTCTCTGCCACGAGCTTCTCTGCCTTATTGGCGTACCGCCCCTCTGATCTACCATGCTGGATATAGTGCATAAGCGGCTCGATATCCGCTATCGCTAGATCTTGGTACTCGTTCAGATAGAAACGCACATCGAAATAGGGACTAGGGTTGAAACCTTTCCGAGACCCAAGTGATATATAATGTTGGACAGGGTCGAGCCTTGCCGCTTGAAGGTCAGATGTACACTGCGACAGATAGTAGTCGACGTCGAACAGCCCAGACGAGAGTATGATTTGACCGTCGGTGCCCATGGTCCACTTCGCTCCATGCTGGACAATCTGTAACCCCTTCCTCCAGCACAGCACAACTTGCACCTGCCCCGGATGAGTGCTGCAGGAGGGGCGCTCCAAATACCTGGACGTTTGGATTGGACTTTGTTTTAGCGGGCAGCCTCTGAACGACGCCTATAGCTGTCCTCAAGTCCGCCCGGAAGATCAAAGGATGGGACAAACCCGATCTCTTCGCGTAAAATTCGACCGTCGCCGGCGAGGCGGAGAGGATCGCCTCGCCGGGAGGGACGGGCGCCAAGGCGCAGCAGATCCGGACGTCCGGCGACTTGGGCCAACCGCTCCACCACGGTCCTGATGGGGACGGGTTCGCCAGCGACCACATTGAAGGCGCCGACATAGTCGCTCTTCAGGGCAGCCAGGAAGGCGCCAGCGACGTCATCAACGTGCATGAAATTCCGCTGCTGGACGCCCCCCGACGTTTCTGCGACACGGGCTTGGCTCAGCGCGTCAGACACATCGGACACCAGCCGCCCCGTCTGTTCCTCCGGACCGTAGATGAAGAAGATCCGACCCCAAGCCCAGCCAACCCCTGACTGGGTTGACGCAGCCTCGACCACCCGGCGAACCGCATCCTTAGCCACGCCGTAAAGCGTGGAGGGCCGAAGCGGCGTCTTGCCTTCAACAAGGTCCGGCTGCGACCAGTCGTATTCCGCGCAGGTGCCTGCGAAGACAGCCCGGGCTCCGCCGGCCTCTAAGAAGCTCTGATAAAGGTTCAGAGTGGCAGCGCTCCAAGCGAGGTTATCCAGGGCAGTCCAGAACACACCCGGTTGAGCGTTCCAGGCCAGGTGGAGCAAGTGGGTCGCCTTGATCTCCCGTGCTAATTGCGCGGCCCGCCCCGGCTCCAGAAGATCCGCCGCGTGATGCGTCCAGCCGGGATGCAAAGGCTCCACCGAGCGGCGGCTGACCAGGTGCACCTCCCACCCGGTCTCGGCTCCCAGCCGGCGCAGCATGGCCCGACCGATGAACCCCGAAGCTCCGGTAAGCAGAAGCCGCATCACGGCTTCCAGTCAGGATAGGCAGCGTCGCGTTCCGAGATGATGGGCTCCCTTGAGGGCCAGGCCACGCCGAAGGCAGGATCGTCCCACCTTACCCCCTGGCTTCGCCCGGAGACGAAGGCGGAGCCCATCTGGTAGAGCACGTCCGTGTCGTCGGCGAGCGTTTGAAAGCCATGGGCTAGACCTTCCGGGACGAACAAGGCCAAGCCGTTGTCGGGCGTGAGGGTCTCTCCCACCCAAGAGCCCAAGGTCGGGGACTCGGGCCGAAGGTCTACCAGGACGTCGAACATGGCGCCTCGAACGCAGCGAACAATTTTCACCTCGGCATGGGGCGGCAGTTGAAAGTGCATACCGCGCACGGTGTGGCGTCGCGCGTTGTGGGAGATGTTCAACTGGGGATAGTCTGTGGGAAGCTTCATCTGCGCAAACTCGTCACGACAGAAGGATCGTGCAAAGAACCCCCGTTTGTCGTGCGAAGGCTCCAGGCGAAGACGGAAGGCTCCTGCCAAGGCCAAAGGCTCGAATATCACGCATGCACCTCGACGGTGGGGATCGGCGTGACGAAACGCCCACCCCACGTCCGGATGTCGGCCATCTGCTGCATGATCTCCGGTCGGAGATTCCAGGGGAGGATGAGAAGGTAGTCGGGCTTGGCTTCGCGCACCGCCTCGGGAGCCCGGATCGGGATGCGCGTCCCCGGTAGGAGACGTCCCTGCTTGTGGGGACTCCGGTCCACGGTGAACTCGACCAGATCGGACTTGACCCCGCAGTAATTCAGCAGAGTGTTGCCCTTGGCGGGCGCACCGTAGGCGGCCACTCGCTTGCCCTCTCGTTTTGCTTGAATCAAGAAGGTGAGAAGGTCGTACTTCGTCTTCTGCGCCATAGTCGCGAACCGCTCATAGGTCACAATTTCCTGAAGGCCGGCCTCGATCTCCGCGCGTATCACCTCGCCAGGACGTGCTGTCTCCTGCCGGCTCGCATCCATGTGACAGACGTAAACGCGGACTGATCCGCCATGGGTCGAAATCTCCTCCACGTCAAAGATACGCAGTCCATGCGTTGCGAAGATCTTCTGCGCAGTCAGCAAAGAGAGATACGAATAATGTTCGTGGTAGATGGTGTCGAACTGGACCTGTTCGATCTGCCGCAACAAGTGCGGGAACTCAAAGGTCATCACGCCTTGCGGCTTGAGCACCTCTTGCACTCCACCAACGAAGTCGTTGATGTCAGGAACGTGCGCTAGGACATTGTTTGCGGCCATAACGTCCGCTTGTATGCCCTCAGCCCTCAATCGTTTGGCGGTTTCGCAGCCGAAGAACGCAACCTCGGTCGGCACGCCCTTTGCAACTGCATATTTGGCTACATTGCGCGCCGGCTCGACTCCAAGAACTCTGATGCCGGACTGTTGAAAGTATTGGAGTAGATACCCATCGTTGCTGGCGATCTCGACGACGAGGCTCCCTGTTGAGAGGTTCTCCTTCGAAATCATCCTCTCTGCGTACTGACGAGAGTGGTCCAGCCACGAGTCAGAGAAAGACGAGAAGTAGAGATAATCAGAGAAGATGTCTTCAGGAGTGCTGAAATCCTGTAACTGGACAAGGTAACAGGCCTCACACACGTAGGCGTGAAGCGGGTAAAAAGGCTCCATCGCGCTCGCCTGGGCGGCAGGCACAAAGCGGTTGGCTAGCGGCGACATGCCTAGGTCGGCGAAGGTCACGCGGAGCGGTGAAGAACAAAACCGGCAGGCCAGGGTCATTGGGAGTCCGTTGAGAGTGCGAGATAGTTCTCGAGCTGCCGCAGGCACACGCCTCGGGCACTCCGGCCTGCGCCGACGCCCTGTACCAACCGGCGGTCCACGGGAGCGTTTAGTCGAGGAACACGCGTCGCGAAAGCGCTCTGGAGCGATGCGGAATGCCCGCTTCGGCTTGATGCAGCGCGGCGCCGGCCGTCTCTTGGATCATGAGTCGGCGAGCCGCTCGTCGCCTGGTTGGGTTGCCCCGCCTGCTCATACAGGGAGCATGCAGTAGCCGCCTCGAATCCCAAGTCGAAAAGCTTGGCACCCAAGGCTTCGAGCCACAAACCCAGGCAAGTGCCTTCGAACCCATTGCGCCCCGTCAGGAACACGCGCCGACCGCCCAAAACGAAGGGTCCGGGTTGCGCGGCCCGCGCACCGAGACACCCATCAAGGTTTGCCCGACCTTCTCACCACTGCTTTCACCATCCTCGGCCTCCGTCCCACAGGGGCCCAGTGCTGCGCCCCGCCATAAGCCACCTTGCTTTGAACGTGAAGTTCTGTGAGCTCGCCCTACGGAGGCACGAGATAGCGCCTCAGAAGGCTCTCAATCAGGTTCGCCGCCTCTCACTCCAGCACTGTGAAGCCGTCGTTAATCGAGCTTGCATTCCTCTGCGGCGAAGCTGATCAGGAGTTGTTTTTGCTTGGGAACTCGCCCGAGCCCGCCGGGGGATCGCAGAGCGGCCAGCCTCGGCCTGCGCCCCGACCAACGTCTAAGGCTGGTGGGCTTCCGGACTTTCCGTCGAAGTGCCCGCTCGAGAAGTGAACACGAACGGCCATCGCCCCGGGGGCTGTCCTGCAGCTCGTGAGTTCCAGCCCCGTCCCAAGCGGGTGATCCCGCGCGCCTCCGGTTCATCGATGTCCATCTTGCCCGTGCGTAGGCTGATCGTCTCTCGGCCCTGCTCCATCCAACGCCCGGAATTATGCCTGCCCATCATTTAAGTCGCCCATCTCCACCGCGCCAAACTCTGCTTAAGCCAAAGGCTTTCAATGGGGCCGTCACCTTTCCAGCTCGCTCGAACCGTCAAGGCCAAGGGGCGGCCTTAGGCAGGGACCCCACTGTGAAGCCAAGCTTGTATCCCTTCCCTGACTAGGTAAGAAGCGCACTCCCCCAGGGGGACAGGCCGCATTTGTGGATAAGAACAAGCGGCTAAGCCAGCCGGGAGAGGGTGCCCGTTTGTCGACAGAGGAGTGTTCCTTGCCTCAAGAACAAACGCGCGAGATCGTGCCGGCTCTGATGCGCGACATGAGCCTTGTCACCGACAGCGGGCTGTTCGATGCGGCTTATTACCTCCGGGAGAACCCGGACGTGGCCGCCAGCGCTTACGATCCTCTCTTGCATTTCGTGGAACATGGCGACGCGGAAGGTCGGGATCCTTGCCAAGCATTCAGCGGCCACTACTACTTAGCCGCGAACGAGGGCCTTGTTCACGGCCGCGACAAACCGCTCCTTCATTATCTCCTCGTAGGGCGCGATGCTGGTTCTAGGGCGGCACCCGTAGCGAGTCCCGCCATTCGCGCCGCCGGCGAGGGCGACGGTGTAGTTGTTCAATCCGAGATGCAGCTAATCGCGGAGAGCGGCCTGTTTGACGCTGCATTCTACCTTGAGGACAATCACGACGTAGCAGCAAGCGGGATGATCCCCCTATTGCACTTCGCTAAGTTTGGCGCCTACGAAGGACGGGATCCAGGGCCGTCATTCAACACCTCTTACTATCTAAGTTCGAACGGAGGTTTAGAGCTTGGGCGCAGAAGCGCCTTTGTGCATTACCTTCAACTGGGTCGATACCAGGAACTGCGGACCGCGCCTGCATACAACAGCAAGACGCTGAATTGTCCCTTCGGTCGAGGAGGACTCCCTCCGGCTATCCCGCTCCACTTCGCCCTCGATGAGCATTTGGCAGCTTATCCAACGATCAATGTGCTCCTCCCGGCCTTGCAGATGGGCAAGATGTCGGGAGGACCCAACACAGCTCTGAATTTAGTCTTTCGCCTCGCACAGAGCGGATTCGCCATACGCGTGATTGCGACGGACTTGCCTGTAGATGTCGATCTGGGGCCTCTGAGAAAGCATATCCGGAACTTAGCTGACAGCGATACTTGGCCGCCGGTTCTGGAGTTGGTCGATGGTTCTGATCGCGGGGTGGCCACTAAGATCGGCGTGAATGATATCTTTCTCGCAACCGCTTGGTGGACAGCCCAGATGGCACGTTGGGCTAATTTCCTCATCGGCGACAAGCCGATCATTTACCTCATCCAAGACTTTGAGCCAATTCTCTATCCAGCTTCCAGCGAGTATGCTCTTGCCGAAGAGACATATAGCTTCGATCATATACCTATCATCAATTCGGAGCTGCTTGCGACATATTTAGTCAGCAGTCAAGTTGGCTGTTTCTCTAACCCCGAGCATGTTCGTGACATGCTGGTGTTTCAGCCTTCCCTAGATAGGGAGATGTTTAGCTACGCTCCGAAAACTGACGATCAACGCCGGCGCCTGCTGTTCTACGCCCGCCCCACCTTGGGAGTTAGGAACCTCTTCGCGACGGGCCTAGCTGCAATTCGCGCCGCGATCGCCGAGGAGTTGCTCGATCCCGAGGAGTGGAATTTTGTCGGAATGGGAGAACAGTTTCCGCCTCATGAGCTGGGACGTGGAGCATGGCTCGAATGTGCGCCGTGGCTGGGGTTCTCGGACTACGCTCGCCAGCTTCGCAGTTCCGATGTCCTGCTATCTCTCATGATGTCGCCACACCCCAGCTATCCACCACTAGAGATGGCCAGCTGCGGGGGTGTGGTTGTCACCAACACCTATGCCAACAAGACGGCCACGACTATGGCTCGAATTTCGGAGAACATCCTAGCTGTAGACCCGTCCGTTTCGAGCATCGCCCGCGCACTGGGTGACGCAAGGGCGCGCTTAGTCGACGGGGCTGCACGTGAACGGGCGGCGAGGATGGGACTGCCGGGGAGCTGGAGCGAGAGCTTCGAAGCGGTTCTGGCCCCGCTTACGCAACGCCTGATTGCCCACGGCGTGTCACCTGATGTTCGCAGCCGGCCGCCCCAAGGTGAACCCAAACGCTTGCAAATGCCCGCCGCAGCGACCGGAAGCTCCTATGCGCGATTTCTGGAGGGTGCGGCGCGGCGGCGGTCACTGCACACCGCCGCGCAACCGGAGCCCGGACTCCTGAGCTTCGTGTCCACAGTTTGGAACACTGCGCCGGCCTACCTGGAAGTTCTGGCACGCAGCGTCCGCGAGCAGCAGGGTGGAACCAACTTCGAGTGGTGTGTTCTCGACAACGGCTCTACGCGATCTGACACGCTTGAGTTCCTCAAAGAACTTGCGAAAGAGCCTTATGTTCGGCTCGAACGTGTAGAGCGGAACCTCGGGATCATCGGCGGTATGCATCATGTAACCGAATATGCATCCGGCCGATACATCATTCCTCTGGATTCCGACGACTACTTGTACCCCGACTGTGTGCGCACGTTGACGTGGTGGATCCGTAAGAACGAGTATCCATCCATTCTCTATACAGACGAGGACAAACTGCGCGGCGCGACCTTGAGTGAGCCCTACATGAAACCGGACTGGGATCCGGTGTTATTTTCCAACTCCTGCTACATCGCTCATCTCTGTGTCATTGACCGTGAGCGCGCACTCCAGCTTGGGGCTTACAGTGACCCTTCTACCGAGGCCAGCCACGACTGGGACACTTTCACGCGCTTCTACAAGGCTGGGCACACTCCCGTGCACGTTCCTGAAGTGCTCTACAGTTGGCGTGTGCACCCTGGCTCGACCGCGGGCGACATCGACTCCAAGAGCGCAGTGTACCAGTCCCACAAGGCTGTGCTCGGGCGTTTTCTGAGCGGTTTGCCGAATGCGGAAAGGTTTAAGGTCGAGAAGAGCTCGTTGTTCGGCTTCACGCCCGACTGGCGTCTACGTCGTACACGGGAAGTACGCCCCAGGCCGATGACGACGCTCCGCATCGGTTCACCTCTAACGAGCGGGTCACCGAAGCTGAAGGTCCCGCCCGGCGTTGACCACGAGATTATTGAGCTCTCAGCAGGGACTGCGATTGCAGATCTTGTTCCGCACGTTCAGCGCTGCGCTGTTGAAGGTCGGCTGGTTCATCTTCTCGCCAGTGAGGCGCTGCCAGATGATGACGAGTGGGTGTTCGAAGCCACAGGTTGGTTCGAATTGTATCCCGGCACTGCGGTCGTGGGCGGGCGAGTACACTCACACTCCACGGTCATTGAGGCTGGACGTTTCCGAGGTTTCGGGGACGGCTTCGCCTGCCCCGACCGCGGCCGACCTATGAACGATCCGGGCTACTTCGCGCAGATGTGGAAGCCTCACTCGGTCGGTGCCGTTTCGGCCATGCACGCGGTGTTTGATCCATGGTTCCTGGACGACGTCTTACGGGCAATCGGGGCGGAGGAGGCGAGCGTGCACAACCTCGGTGGTTGGGCTGGCGTGATCGCAGCGGAACGAAAACGTCGTGTGATTTACACACCTTTCCTGAGCGCCGAGACCACCATCGACTGGGACAGCTTGGTGAAGCCCGACGAGCGCATGCGTCTGAACGCACGTTCCGCGCAGCTCGGCCCTGATCGCAGCCTGCGTTCACCAAACTTGGGCCGAGGGTCAGGCGAGGCTTACACCCCCGTAACGAGATCGCACGTCCAGGCAGTTTCCATACCCAGCTATGCCGATTGGTTCGACCGTCATCTCAAGAATCGCGGATCGCCGCACAAGGTCGATATCACATTTTCGGTGCTGACGACGCTGTATATAAACACGGACGCGGGGTTGTTCGAGCAAACGGCCCGTTCCATCCTAGCACAGCATCATTCGGCTTTCGAGTGGGTGGTCCTAACGCATGGCCCAATACGGGATGATCTCAACGGCGTGCTGGCTCGAGTGGGGTTAGATGAGCGAGTTCGCCGCTTCTCCATGGATATCAACTTGGGAATTATCGGAGGCATGCGCTATGTATTGGAGCGAGCGCGTAACGAATATGTGGTCCCGATGGACGGGGATGACCTCCTCACGCCGGACGCTTTGCAGCTGCTCGCGCGAGCCATAGCTGACGCAACAGAACGACCAACCTATGTCTACTCCGACGAGGACCTCTACATTGATGAGCGACCGGTAGCTCCGTACCTCCGCCCTTCATGGGATCCGGTGCTCGACCTGGAAAACTCCTGGATTTGGCACCTTACTGCCTTCCGACGCCAAGCGGCGCTCGACTCCGGGGTGTACTCTGACCCGCAAAGCGAGTTCTGCCACGACTGGGACACTCTGTTCCGCCTCTCGAGTCGCGACGACGAGCCGGTGCACCTTCCGGCAGTGATCTACCACTGGAGACAGCACGCTGCGAGTACCTCGAATAGCGGTGCTGTAAACGACGGCTCCTCCCGGTCGGCTAGGCACGTTCTTAGCCGGAAGATCGAGCATCACGGATTGCAGGAACGTTACGAGGTCAAGCCGTTCCCGGTCTGGCGAGGCGCGGACGAGTGGTGGATTGCTCGCCGCCCAGAGGCACCTCTACCTGCCGTCCTTGAACTTCTCTGGGATCCTACGCCGAGCTTCTGGCAGCGCGCCATCGATACAGTGGAAGGTGCATCGCCTGGAGCTTTGGTGCTCCTGCGGGCCCGCGACAGCGATCCTCCCCAAAGACTCGCACGCGAGGAGGCTGTTAAGCTTCTCGACTTCTTGCCTAAGGTGGACGCGGTCGGAGGTAGAGTCCTGCACCAAGGCTGCGTCGTCAGTGCGGGCCTGTTCGTCGACGAAAATGGTTCGCTAACCGGGGGCTATGAGGGAATGCGGGCCGACGACCCTGGCGCTTTCGGCTTAGCCCTGAAACCGCAAACCGCGATGGCCCCAACCCCCGACCTTTGTTACGTGCGACTCGAGGTCATTCGGGACGCGTTGGCGAGTCGGCCGAAGCACTTGATTCCGTCCGAATTCGGACTCTGGCTCGGCGTGGTGGCTAAACGGAATGGCACCCGGATCGCATTTTCCCCCCTAGTCGAAACCTCCTCGCGTTCGGGTCTGCGCCTTTGGCGGTACGATCCAGTTGCTACCCCGATTGCCTGGTCCGCTCTCCGCGCCACCATCGGTGCGAGCGGCGATCCAGATCGACGCGGATCAAGCGGATTCTACTCGGGCCGAGTTCATCTGAGTTCAACCGAGGCGAGTCAATAGGAAGCGATAACCGAGTGAATGGAGCCAATGCGAAGGGAGCTGCGCTTATCTGGTCTTTTCTGCTTCTAGCTTATGCGCCCCATATCGATTGCTTCTGAGCCAAACCGCGAAAAGGCTTCAGGTTGAAGAAAGTCTACTTGCATATCGGAGCTCACAAGACTGGATCGACCTCGATCCAAGCTTACTTGCGGGACCACAGAGTCACTCTAGCGACCAACTTCGGCGTGCATTTCTATAAAGGTGTCTTCCTAGACGAAAATCACCTTGAACTTCCGCTTTGCGCGATCACTGATAGCAGACCGATACCCTACCAGATTGTGAACAAACTTTATGTTTCACAGCCTTCTCTCCGGATTAGCACTGCTGAACGTGTAGCCGAGTTCTTGGAGGCTGGTTCAGGAAGATACGTTTTCTCAGCCGAAGACCTCTCATTCCTACGAAAACCTGAAGAGCTCTACTTCCTCAGAAGTTTGTTCTCATATCACCCGGTGAGTATTGTTTTGCTCACGCGGAATGTTGAAGACTTTCTACGATCTTATAAGAAGATGATGCAAAGAATGGGCATGCATCAGTCGCCCGGGGATCGGTCGTTCGCCTATGCTGAGAGTGATAGCTGGTTGGGCAGGTGGGAAGATTTGATAAGTGTTTATAGAACTGTGTTCCCGGATGTTTCTATTATCAACTACGACAGAGAAGTCGCATCATGCGGGAGCGTTCTACCGGGATTTCTGAGCGCGATCGGCATCGATTTAATCGATGCACCAGATTGGAATGGTTATTACCTTAATAAAACTGAGGCGGAGTGACTGACCGTCGTTTCTCATCCAGCCCTGATAAGAATCCGGAGTTGCGAGATCCTAATTCATTCTAGCAGAGCGGGGCGACGAGCCTCCCGTAGCGCGACGCCGCCGCCCCCTTCTCCGCAAAGGCGCGTCGGCGTAGGTGCGACTGGTCAGCCAGCCCTGCTTCGAGCGAGGCCGCGTCTGGCACCTCTCACTCGTCTTTGGAAAGTGCGCTCCAGCACCCCCCCCTCGGTCAGATCGCTTCCGTAACCCGGGCCTTGGCGGTTATGCTGCTCCCGGGCGGCCAAGCTCGCTCGCTCGCGTAATAAGCCGCCCCCGACACCCACGCCCGTCCCGACTCGATCACCGGCCCGTCCGGGCGCACGAGTTCCAGCGCCCGCAACCGGTCGTTCAGGGCGGCGGGGTCGTACATGGTTTCGAACGGGAGCACCTCGCCGAAGCCTGTGTCGCGAACGCGGTCCGCCGGGGCACCGAGGTCGAACACCACCGGAAGGATTCCGAGCCGGAAGGCGTGGTCCAGGGCGTAGCAGAAGGTTTCGGGCCAGATCGAGGGAAACAGGGCGAGGTCGCAGGGCTGCTCGGCCACGAGCCGGTCGAGGTCTCTTTCCTCGAACCTGCCTGTCACCGTCACATTCGAAAAGCGTTCCAGGTCCACGATGTTCGTGTGCCCGTAGATGACGAAGCGCAGCGGCAGGCGCCGCAGCAGCGCGTCGGCGGCGGCGCTCCGGATGATCTGGGAACCCTTGTGCTCGCCGATACCGCCGATCACCCCCACGGTGCGCAGGCCCTCGTTCCTCGGAGCTGGGGGTGGCGCCGGCGCCGGCGTGACCACCCGCGGGGGATGGGGCCGAACCTGTATGGGGCGGGCCTGAGGAAAATAGCGGGCGGCCCGCCCGGCGGCGTCCTCGCTGGGCGCCAGGACTTGGCGCGCTCCGGCCAGAACCCTCCCGTAGGCCTCCCGCCACTCCTCCATCCGCACCGGACCGAACCGGCTTCCGGCCCGGTCGACGCAGATCTGACAGTAGGCGGGGGACGGACTGTCGCAATAGTTTCCGCCCCAGTCGCGCATGTCCACCCGCGGACATACGGGCGTGTAGTCGTGCAGGGTGAAGTCGTAGGCCAGCCCCGTCTCGCGGATGGCCGCCATCAGCGGCTTGAAGCGTTCGAGCGGGACCCCCGCCAGGGAATGGATGTGCACGAGGCCCAGGTCCAAATCCCGCAGCAGCCGGGCTGACCCCCCCAGACCCTCCCACGGCGTCTCCGGCAGATTCGGGAAGTCCTGCCCGGGCAGCGCTGGCGCCAGAACCAGTCCGCCGCCCTCGCTCGCCGGACGCCAGACGAGCGACGGGACGCCTTCACGCGCAAGCAGCCGGGCGAGATCCTCCACGTGGGAGGCGATCCCTCCGCCCCAGCCATGCTCGACCATGAGCACGCCCCGACCGCGGCTCATCCGGGCGAAACGGGCGACATCCAGGGCCGCCCGGGCGGGCGCGAGGGAGTCCCGCTCGATGTGCTCGCGGATCAAGCGGTTGTAGCGCGGGTGGACGGCGTTGAGCCGGCGCCCGCCCGCGGCCCTGCTTGTAGCCGCGCTGGAGGCGAAGGAGATCTCGCCGGTGTGGCGTACGAAGACGTCCACCGCCGCCAGGTTGCGCCAGGCGTTCTCCAGGGCGCGGAAGCAGTAGTCGTTCTCTTCGCCATAGCCCTTGCCGAACAGTTGCTCGTCGAAGGGGCCCAGCGCGTTTAGGCCGGCGCGCGTCATGTAGAAGCAGAAGCCCACCCCGGTCGGCACCTCGACCGACCGGCCGGGGTGGACGGCCGCGCAAAGCGCGTCGAGCGCCTCGAAGCCTAGCTCGAGCTGCTGGTAATTGTTCTGGTTGATGAACGGATAGCTGAAGATCGTGGCGTTGTTGGACAGGGGGGTGACGGTGGCGACCTGCTCCTGCTCGCGGGCGTGCCGGCGCAGGCGGTCCAGCCAGTCGCCATAAACCTCGGTGTCGGCGTTCAGCAGCAACACGTCCCGGTGGCGGCTCAGCGCCATGCCCCGGTTCACCGTGGCCACGAAGCCCAAGTTGGTCTCGTTCTTTGACAGGGTGATCAGGCCCAGGCCCGCGAGCCGCTCGAGCGCTTCGGACAGAGCCGGCTCCGGGCTGCAGTCGTCCACCACGACCAGCCGGAACGGCGTGGCGTTGGTCGAGACCAGAACCGAGTAGAGGCAGGCCAGGGTGTCGTCGTAGCCGCGGTACACAGGGACGATCACGTCGACGGACTCCGCGTCGTCCGCCCCGGCCGCGCGCTCGCGCTGGGCGGCCCGGCCCTCCGCAACCAGGCGGCTCCAAGCCTCGGCCGGCGGCGCCTTGGGATCGAGCGCAGGCGGAGAGGCGGTCAGCCGGGGCCGCCGCCCCTCCCTCGCGCCGAAATCGAGATAGTGCAGCAAGGGCTGCATGAAGGCGGCGGCGACGTCGCGATACTTCGACAGGTAGTAGCGGGTGTCGAACTCGACCGAGGGTGAAAGACCCTGCTGCCAGCCGCGCTCCAGATAGTGGCGCGCGGCCTCGGCCGGATCGGCGAAGCTCAGGCCGGCCGCCTCGGCGTAGAACTCGGCGTCGAAGAATTTGGAGCGGACGACCCGCTGGACCTCGGCTTCAGTGATCATGAGGATGGGCGTGCGCCCCGGAGCCGAAGATAGAGGCGGCGGAGCCCGCGCACCGGGGCGCTGTCGTAGAACAGTTCGAAGCGCCGCGCGGTCAGCTCCACCCGCTCAAGCCTGTAGGCCAGGCGCGGCGTCTCCGCCGCGGTGAGGCTGGAGGCCTGCGTCGCGCGTTCCACCTCCGTCCCGAGATCCCCGATACGCCGGTCGAGAGCCTCGCTGACGAGCTGGGCGGCCTCGGCCGTGGCCGAAGCGTGCTGAGCTTCGGCCCTCACCTCCTCCAGCGCCAGGACCATGGCGGCGCGATCCTGGTTCCGGCCCAGCAGGGCGCCGCGTAGCGTGGCGACTTCCGCCTTGAGACGAATCAGGGCTTCGGCCTGCTCCTTCATCGCCCCCTCCCGCTCGGCCGCCGTCTCGGCCGGGGCTCCGGAGGCGGCCTGCTCCGAGGCCGGCGGCTCGGCCTGGCCTGACCCGTCCCGCTTCGGTTCGGCCGCGGCGGCCGCGCCAAGCTGGGCGCGTAGTGCGGCCCTTTGCGCCCAGAGGCGTGTGACGACGCGGTCGTGCTCCCTCGTCGCCGTACCGCGGCATTTCGGCGAAAAGGCGGGCAAGCTGCTCCAGGCTGGTGACGGCGTGGATCTCCGCGCCCGGCGCGGACGGGGGCAGGACCGCGGCGTCGCCTATCAGAAGCAGGGCCGCTTCGCGCGCCGGTCCGAAGACGTTCTCGGCGTTGCGGGCCGCGTTGTCCGGATTGTAGGCCGCAAAGGTGCACAGGAAGGGCTTGTAGTTCAGCGGCCGCATCAGTTGCAGGATCTGGGCGGCCGCATCCAGGCTCAGCATCTCCAGATAGATGGCGGGCCGACAGCGGGCGATCGTTCCCATCCCGCCCTCGAGCGCGGTGAACTCCCCTTCGATATCGAGCTTGAGCAGATCCAGCCGAGCCAGGTCGAGCGAGTCCAGCCGCAGCCCCTCCGTGTGCAGGGCGAAGGTTCCGGCCCGCTCCCCCGCCCCCACCTTCAGCCCGCCCGCGTTCTGTCGCCTCGCCGGATCGAGTCTCGGGATCTGAACGGCCCCTCCGTCGCGTCCCAGGGCCGCCGTCACGACGGTGACGTTCGGAAGCTGGTTCAGGCCGACGTTGCGCTGGAGCAGCGCGGCCAGCTCGGGAGAGGCCTCGACCGCGATCACGCTCCCGCCGGAGCCGCAGAACCGGGCGAAGGCCAGGGTGTGGGTTCCGATGTTGGCCCCGCCGTCCACCACCGTGGCGCCCTGGGGCACGAAGGCCTGGAGAAAGCCGATCTCCCGGCCGGCCCACTCGCCGTAGAGCGCCAGGGAGTCCCCGATCGGGCCGTCGAACGGCAGAAACTCGATCCGCCCGTAGGGGGTCTGGGCCACCGAAGGCTCAGGGCGACGGGATTGGGCCGTCGAAGCTTGCGCAGGGCGGGAGCGCAGGGATGCGTGGCCGGGATTCAGAGTGGGCATCACAACTCACGCAATCCAGCAGCGTACCGGCCAGCTTCGAGCGAAGCCTCGATTCGTGCCCTAGGCGACATAGCAGCCTAACACAATCATCGACGCACGCCACGCGGGGCGAGTGACGCTCTTGGGAGGGGAGGCGTTTCAGCTTGCGCTTAGATGGGTGGGTATCGGCGCTCCCGCCCGCCTTTCCCCCCAACAGAACGTCACCCTCGGACTCGTTCCGAGGGCCCATGGCGCCGCCGGACGCATCTTGCGGGGTGAGACGCACGCGTTGGTCGGCCCCGAGGTTCCGCGTCGCTGAACGGTGGGCCCTCGGAACGAGTCCGAGGGAGACGCTTCGGGGCCACGCGCTAAAGGAGACCGAGGTCGCGCATGCGCTCCAGGATCTGATCGACCGCCTGGGCGACCGAGCTGGCCTCGGTGTCGACACGCAGTTCGGGCGCTTCGGGCGTCTCGTAGGGGCTGTCCACGCCGGTGAAGTTCCGCAGCGATCCCGCCCTCGCCTTTTTGTACAGGCCCTTGGGGTCCCGATCCTCCGCGATGGCGAGCGGGGCGTCCACGAACACCTCCATGAACTCGCCGGGTGCGAAGCGCTGGCGAGCCGCGCGGCGCTCGGCGCGAAACGGGGAGATGAAGGCGGCCAGCACCACGAGGCCGGCGTCCACCATGAGGCGCGCGACCTCTGCGGCGCGGCGGATGTTCTCAACCCGGTCCGCTTCGGTGAAGCCGAGGTCCTTGTTGAGCCCGTGCCGGAGATTGTCTCCGTCCAGCAGATAGGTGTGTCGGCCAAGCGCGAAGAGACGCCGCTCCACCGCGTTGGCGAGGGTCGACTTGCCCGAGCCGGACAGGCCCGTGAACCACAGAACAGCGGGCTTCTGCCCTTTCACATCAGCCCGAGCTGACTTGTCGATATCAACGGGTTGCCAAGGGATGTTGTGGGCCCGGTTCAGTGCGAAGCGGAGCATGCCCGCCCCCACCGTGGCGTCCGAAAGCCGGTCGATCAGGATGAACCCGCCCGTGTCCCTGTTCTGTCCGTAGGGATCGAAGGCGATCGGTTCATCGGTGGTCAGGTTGCAGATTCCGACCTCGTTCAGGTTCAAGGTCTTGGCGGGCACGGGATCAAAGCTGTGGACGTCGACCGCATGCTTCAGGTCCGACACCACCGCGCCCACCGTGCGGGCTCCGATCTTCAAGAGGTAGGACCGGCCGGGCAGCATGGGTTCGTCGCCCATCCAGACGAGCGCGCATTCGAACTGGTCCGCCACGTCCGGGGGGGCGGTGACGGCGCTCAGCATGTCGCCGCGCGAGACGTCGATGTGATCGGACAGGGTCAGCACGACGGACTGGCCGGCGGACGCCTGCGCCTGATCTCCGTCCATGGTGACGATCCGGGCGATCTGGCTTTCGCGGCCGGAAGGCGAGACGCGCACCCGATCGCCGGGCCCCACGGCGCCGGAGACCACAAGGCCGGCGTATCCGCGGAACCCCGGGTCCGGACGGCTCACCCATTGGACGGGCATGCGGAAGGGCTGCCGCGCAGCCCTTTGCTCGTCGACCGGCAGGCTTTCCAGGAGTTCGAGCAGGGTGGGGCCCCCGTTCCAAGGAGCCTCCGCGCTCCGATGCACGACATGGCCGCCGGTCAGCGCGGACAAGGGGATGGCGGTGTGCTCCGGGATGGCCAACCGACGCGCGAGCTCGTCGAACTCGGCCGCGATGGCGTCGAAGGCGGCTCGAGACCAGCCGACCGCGTCCATCTTGTTCACCGCCAGGACGAGGTGGCGCACGCCCAGAAGGGACACCAGGAAGCTGTGGCGGCGGGTCTGGGTGAGCACGCCCCGGGTGGCGTCCACCAGAATAACGGCCGCATCTGCGGTGGAGGCGCCCGTGACCATGTTGCGCGTGTACTGCTCGTGCCCCGGCGCATCGGCCACGATGAAACGTCGCCGGCGCGTGCCGAAGAAGCGGTAGGCGACGTCGATGGTGATCCCCTGCTCACGCTCGGCCTGAAGCCCGTCGGTGAGGAGCGCCAGGTCGGTCGCGTCGCCCTGGCTGCCGAAGCGGCGCGAGTCCCGCACCAGCGCGGCCAGTTGATCCTCCGGGATCGAGCCCGTGTCGTGGAGCAAACGCCCCAGAAGGGTGGACTTGCCGTCGTCCACGCTGCCGCACAGGACCAGGCGGAGCAGGGTCTGGGGCTCCATCAGAAGTAGCCGTTCCGCTTCTTCTTCTCCATCGATCCCGACTCGTCGCGGTCGATGAAACGGCCCTGGCGTTCGGAAACGGTGGCGGCCTCCATCTCGGCGATGACGGCGTCCAGGGTCTGCGCCTGGCTTTCCACCGCGCCAGTCAGCGGCCAGTCGCCGAGGGTGCGGAAGCGGACGGTGCGGGTCTCGGGCGCCTCTCCCGTCCGCAGCGGAATCCGATCATCGTCGACCATGATCCAGGCGCCCTCGCGCTGCACCACCGGGCGGGGCGCAGCGAAATAGAGCGGGACCACCGGAACGGCCCGCCAGCGGACGTAGCGCCAGACGTCGAGCTCCGTCCAATTCGACAGGGGAAAGACGCGCAGGCTTTCGCCCGGCCGTTTGCGGGTGTTGTAGAGCCGCCAGAGCTCGGGACGTTGGCGTTTGGGATCCCAGCCGTGGTTGGTGGTGCGCAAGGAGACCACCCGCTCCTTGGCGCGGCTGGCCTCTTCATCGCGACGCGCGCCGCCGAAGGCCGCGTCGAAGCCGCCCGCCTCCAGCGCCTGCTTCAGGGCGTCGGTCTTCATGATCTGGGTGTGCAGCGCGGAGCCGTGGGTGAACGGTCCCACCCCCGCCCTGATCCCCTCCGGGTTCGTATGGACGATCAGCTCCAGCCCCAACTCGCGCGCGGTCTGGTCACGGAAGGCGATCATCTCCCGGAACTTCCAGCCGGTGTCGACGTGCAACAGGGGGAAGGGCGGCTTGGCCGGATGGAAGGCCCGCCTGGCCAGATGCAGCAGCACCGCGCTGTCCTTCCCGATGGAATAGAGCAGCACCGGTCGCTCGCACTCGGCCGCGATCTCACGGAAGATCCCGATGCTTTCGGCTTCCAGCCGCTCGAGATGCGAGAGCCCTGGGGAGGTCGATGCGGCGTGAGGCGGGGTCATGACGTCCGATGGGAGTAGCGCCTGGGCGTCGGGAAGCAACACCGGTGGAGACCGCCCGCCTGCCATGCGAGGGCCGGCGGGGCCGCTGGGGCCTAGAGCCGTGCGCGGGCGAAGCTCGCGGGGGTCTGCGCGGAGGGAAGCAGCGAGCTGATGTACGCGCCATAGGGCGAGCGCCGGAGCTCATGGGCGCGGGCCGCGAGCTGCTCGGCGTCGATCCAGCCGTTCTGAAAAGCGATCTCCTCCAGGCAGGCGATCTTGAGGCCTTGCCGATGCTCGATCGCGCGGACGAACTCGGAAGCCTCCAGCAGGGAATCATGGGTGCCCGTGTCCAGCCAGGCGAAGCCGCGTCCCATCCGCTCCACGGTGAGTTCGCCCAACTCGAGATAGGCGCGGTTGATCTCCGTGATCTCGATCTCGCCGCGGCTGGACGGCTTCACCTCTCGGGCGATGTCGCAGACCTTGCCGTCGTACATGTACAAACCCGTCACCGCCCAGTGCGAGCGCGGTTGGGACGGCTTCTCCTCGATGCTGAGGGGCCGGCCATTCTCGTCCAGTTCGACCACGCCGAAGCGTTGGGGATCGTTGACGAAATAGGCGAAGTTGGTGGCGCCCTGCCCTCTCACCGCCGCGTTCTCGAGCATGCGGATCAGGCCTGCGCCGTAGAAGAGGTTGTCGCCCAGAACCAGGGCGCTCGGACCGCCCGCGACAAAGGACTCCCCGATGACAAAGGCGTCGGCCAGCCCGCGCGGCTCGGCCTGCTCGGCGTATTCGATCTCCAGGCCCCAGTTCGATCCGTCGCCGAGCAAGGCCCGGAAGGCGGGCAGGTCCCTGGGGCTGCTGATCACCAGGACCTCCTGGATGCCAGACAGCATCAGGACCGAGAGCGGATAGTAGATCATCGGCTTGTCATAGACGGGCAACAACTGCTTGCTGACACCGATGGTGATGGGGTGCAGTCGGGTGCCTGACCCTCCCGCAAGAACGATGCCCTTCATCTACAGGATCTCCGAAGTTGTTTGACCAGAGGCCTGACCGTCCGCGGATCAGGCGCTTGCAGGAAGGCCCGGCTCGGTGCTACGCGGTTCCGCGCCCGCCGCAACCCGCGACAAGCCCAAGCGCTCGCCAGCGTAGCGGCTCCGTAGGGGCTCCCACCAGTCGCGGCGGTCGAGGTACCATTGCACCGTCTTGCGCAGGCCGCTTTCAAAGGTCTCCTGCGCCCGCCAGCCCAGCTCCGTCTCCAGCTTGGTCGCGTCGATCGCATAGCGCCGGTCATGGCCCGGGCGATCGGCGACAAAGGTTATGAGGTCGCGGCGTGAGCCCGCGCGCGGCGCCAGGGCGTCCAGGAGGTCGCAGACGCCCTGGACCACCTGCAGATTGGTGCGCTCGTTGCGGCCGCCGACGTTGTACTTCTCGCCCAGCCGGCCCTCGCGGAAGATCAGCTCCAGCGCCCGGGCGTGATCGTCGACATAGAGCCAGTCGCGAACGTTGCCGCCGTCGCCGTAGACGGGCAGCGGCCGGCCTTCCAGGGCGTTGATGATGATCAGGGGGATCAGCTTCTCGGGGAAATGGTAGGGGCCATAGTTGTTGGAGCAGTTCGAGATCAGCACCGGCATCCCATAGGTGTGGAACCAGGCCGAGGCGAGGTGGTCGGATGCGGCCTTGCTGGCCGAATAGGGTGAACGGGGGTCGTAGGGCGTGGTCTCGGTAAAGGCGCCCGTCTCGCCCAGAGATCCATAGACCTCGTCGGTGGACACGTGGAGGAAGCGGAACCGGTCCCTGGCCGCGCCGTCCAGGCCCCGCCAGTGCTCGAGCGCCGCATCCAGCAGCTGGTAGGTCCCGACGATGTTCGCTTCGATGAACGGGGCCGCCCCGGTGATGGAGCGATCGACATGAGTTTCGGCCGCAAGATGAATCACACCGTCGGGTCGGTGCTCGCGCAGGACCGCTCTCACCGTGGCCGGGTCCGCTATGTCCCCCTGGAGGAAGCGGAACTGCGGGGAGGACTGCACCTCGGCCAAGGAGGTCAAGCTGGCCGCATAGGTGAGCTTGTCCAGGACCACGACCTCCGCACGCCCCGCCAGGCGGCGGCAAATCGCGGAACCGATAAAGCCGGCTCCGCCGGTGACGAGCAGTTTCAAGAGCCTCTCCTGAGCCCCCTGGGCCGGAGCAAAAGCCCATTAGGGCAGACGCGGCCCCAAGGCGAGAGCGCCGGCTCCGGTTGTGGAAGGTGACGCCCAAGCCGATGGCGCGCCCCGAGGGCGACTTTCCATTGGGGAGAGCGAGGGGGGCAGAGCGCAAGCTGAAAATCGCCCCCCCGAGAGCGTCACCCTCGGACTTGTTCCGAGGGCCCATCCGTCCGCACGCGCTTTGTCAGAGCTTGTGCTCGTGCGAGCGGACCAGGCCGGGATAGAGGTCCTCCCAGTGCGGGTTGGTGTCCTCGATCAGGTTGATCTTCCAGGCTCGGACATAGTGCTTGATCGTCTTCTCCCGCTGGATGGCCTCGGTGACGGACCCGAACAGCTGGAACCACACCAGGCGCTTCAGGCCCCACCGCGCAGTGAAGCCCGGGATCAGTCCCTCGCGATGCTCGTGGATGCGGCGGATCAGATTGCTGGTCACCCCCGCGTACAGCGTGCCGTGGGGCTTGTTGGCCATCAGGTATGCGGCGATCAGGTCTCGTCCGGACATGCCGTCGAGCTTGCGGCGCCATGGGCCCTCGGAACAAGTCCGAGGGTGACGTTCCGTTAGGGGGAGAGGCGGGCGGGAGCGCTGACGTGCTCACCCAGCTCGGCGCAAGCTGGAGAAGCGCCCCACCCTCCCCGAGAACGGGAGCGTGAGGCCGCGGGCTTCAGGCGGCGTTCAGGCGCAGGCCCCTCTTTGCCACCGAACTCGCGGCGCCGTTCCGGCGTCCATAGATGACCAACTGACCCGCAGCGCCGTTCGGGCGCACACCCAAGGAGCCGATCATGATCGTGGAACTGGCCTTCGCCGCGGCCTTGATGGCCCTGCAGGCTCCGGCCTCGGCGGCCCCCATGAAGCTGCAGTTTCCCGTCCGATGCACCCTGGGCGAGACCTGTGAGGTCCAGAACTACGTCGACAGGGACGCCGGGCCAGGCGCCGTGCGCGACTATCGCGGCGGGGCCGTGACCTATGACGCGCACAACGGCACCGACATCCGCCTCCCCAACATGGCCGCCCAGCGCCGGGGAGTCGAGGTCCTGGCGGCCGCGAGCGGCCGGGTGCTGCGGGTGCGCGACGGCGTGGCGGACCGCTCGGTGCGTGAGACGGGGACGGCGGCCGTGGCCAGCGTGGAATGCGGCAACGGGGTGGTGATCGAGCACGCGGGCGGACTGCAGACGCAGTACTGCCACATGGCGCAGGGCAGCGTGCGGGTGAAACCGGGCGACGTCGTCCAGGCGGGCCAGGCGATCGGCGCCATCGGCCTGTCCGGGCAGACCGAATATCCGCACCTGCACTTCACCGTCCGACGAGGCGGGGCGGTGGTCGACCCCTTCGGTCCGAGCCAGGTGCTCTGGAGCGCCCCGCCCGCCTACAGGGCTGGGCTCGTGCTCAACACAGGTTTCAGCACCGGCCCGGTCGCGATGGAGGCCGTGGAGGCGGGGGAAGGCCTGCCTCAGCCTTCCGTCAAGGCCCCTGCCCTCGTGGCCTATGTCCGCGCCATCAACCTGCAAGGCGGCGACGAGCCCGAACTCATCCTGCGTGACCCTCAAGGGGCGGTCCTGTTCTCCAACCGATCCAAGCCGCTGGACCGCAACAAGGCGCAATCGCTGATCTTCGGCGGCAAGAAGGCGCCGCCGCAGGGCTGGGCCAAGGGGACCTACCTCGCCGAATACAAGGTTTGGCGGGGCGGGCGCGTAGCGCTGCAGCGCCAGTTCCGAACCACCCTCTGAGGCGGAGCCTCTGCACCGCCAAGGCCTGGAGCAGTCTTTGTTCGAAAGCGGGGGCGCCGCCGCGGTGGATCCGGCCGCCTCGGATGTGGCGCTTCCCTCGTGCCGGCCGGTAAGCTAGCCGATGCGTCGGCCCTGACGCGAGGGCCGGAGGAGCATCCCGTGCGAGGCGAACACCGATGAAGGCACGGCGGCCCGTCATACTGGTCGTCGGCATGCACCGAAGCGGAACTTCGGCCGTCACGCGACTGATCAACCTCCTTGGCGCCGAGCTCCCTGGCACCCTGGTCCCCGGAGGCCTCGGCAACGAACTCGGGCATTGGGAGACCGCGGAGATCGTCGATCTGCACGACCAGATGCTGTGGTCGGCCGGGGTGAATGTGAACGCGCTGTTCGCCATCCGCCCCGAGTGGTTCCATAGTTCCGAGGCCGAAGGCTTCGTCCAGGCCGTCGCCGAGCTGATGACGGGTCCGCGCCCTGCCGCGCCCATGACGGTCATCAAGGACCCTCGGATGGCCCTGTTCATTCCGATCTGGCTGCGCGCCCTGGACCGCGTGGGACAGGACGCCCGCTTCGTTCTGCCCTTCCGGCACCCGCTGGAAGTAGCCAACTCGCTCCGGCGAAGGCAGTTGCAGCACTTTCCCGACAGCGTCTGGCCGCTCGGTCGCGGAACCGCGCTCTGGCTCCGGTATGTGCTGACGGCGGAAAGGGAGACGCGAAAGCGACGGCGCACCTTTGTCAGCTTCGACGCCGTTCTGGCGGACTGGCGCACGGAGGCCCACCGCATGGCTGCACAGCTCGGGCTAGCCTGGCCCAGGCTTGAGGCGGGCGGGGCCGAGATCAACGCCTTTTTGCACCGGGACCGCAAACACGAGGTCGCCGCATCCGGATCCCCGCTGCCGCCGCACCTTTCCCGCTTGCTCCAGTCTCTGGAGAGGTGCGTTCGCAGGCCGGACGCCGAGGCACGGGTCTTCGACACCGCTTTGGAGCAGATGGAGCACGCCTCCGCCCTGTTCATGGACTACGTCCAGGAGCTCGAGTTCAGGATCGCCACCGTCCCCTCGCTGGTCACCGAGTTTCCGGACTTTCCGCCGCCCCCGTCGCTGGGTCCCCCGCACGCAGTGCAAAGCGGCCCGACCGCCCCGTCTCCCGGCGACCGCCCGCTCCTAGCGAGGCTGTGGCCGCGTGGGACGTAGATGACGCGACCCCGCCTGGCCGTTCTGTTCTGGTTCTACAAGGAGCTGGATGTCTGCCGGGGCAGGCTGACCCTGCTCCGGAGACTCAACCCGGGCACGGCGATCTACGGCCTGTACGGCGGCCCGCTCGACCGCGCCGGAGAGGCCCAAGCGCGCCTGGGCGATCTGCTGGACGACTTTTACGCCTATCCGGGCGCCCAGGATCCACACTGGAAGTGGATCAACGGCGACCAGTTGATCGCGGCCTGGGCTCGTGAACGAGGCGCGTCCCTGGTTTGGGACACGGTGGTGGTGGTGCAATGGGACATGCTGCTTCTCGGGCCCGTGCGGGACATATTCTCCGGCCTGCAGAACGACGAGGCCCTCTTCTCAGGATTTCGTCCCCTGTCGGAAACCGAGGCCTGGTGGGGCTGGTCCCGCCGGGATCAGCCGGAGCGCCGCCGGCGGCTGGACGGCTTCATCGAGCAGCTCAAGCTCCGCTACGGCTATGACGGCCCCCTGTTCGCCTGTTTGTTCATCGTGGTCTGCCTTCCGCGACGATTTCTCGAACGCTACGCCTGCGAGCCGCCGATGGACGGCTTTCTCGAGTACAAGGTCCCCACCCTGGCCCGGGTGTTCGGCGTTCCCGTCACGCTTGACCACCCTTTCACGCCCTGGTGGGGAAGCGAGCCGGCCACGCGCGACATCCCCGCCCATTGTCGGCTGCTCAGCGCCGCCGAGGAGGAAACCGACCTGGACGCGATCATGGACCATCTCATGCGCGAGGACGGGGCCCGGGTCTTTCACCCGTGGCGCCGTCCCTTCCACCTGCCCTGCGAACTCTCCTGATGGGTGCGGGCCGACCTCCACTGCACCGACCATGCCGGACAGACGTCCCCGCGCCTGCTTGCCTGTGTGAGCCATGAGCCAAGAGGACAAACTCAGGGCGCGTCTTTCGCAGGCTGCGCTGTTCGATCCCGGCGAGTATCAGCGGCTCAACCCCGATCTACGCGGCCTGGATCCGTTCGACCACTTCCTGAAATGGGGCGCCTGGGAGCCGCATCGCGCCTTTGTGGAGCGCCGGGAGTTTGCGCGGGCCTTGGGCGCCGCCGCACAGACGCTCAAGTCCAATCCCGAGCGGGGAGAGGGTCGGCCGCCCCTCGACGCCGTGAACAGCCTGGAGGTGGGCGTGTTCGTCAGCTCGCAAGGCCGCTACTTCGTCCGCGAGATCGCGGGCAGGCTCGTTGCCGATCTGTTGGCGGCCGGCGCGCGCGCGCGCTTGTTGGATGAGACCACCGATCCGGGATCGAGGCCCCCGGCCTGCATCTTCGTGGCCCCGCACGAGTTCTTCCGCCTGGGCCGCGGCTCGGAGTGGCCGAGAGCGGTGCTCGACTCCGGCTTCGTCTTCTCGGTCGATCAGATCACCTCCAGCCGGTTCCGCGCCGTCTACCCCTATGCGCTCGCCGCGAGCGGCGTGTTGGACCTGTACCCTCACGGCCTGAGCCTTTGGCGCGACGCAGCCCTTCCCTGCGCGCACTATGCGCCGGGTCACGCTCCCGCGCCCCAGATGACCTTCGATCACCCGCTGTACGGCGCCCTGCCCCGCGCGGCGCGGAGCCCGGGGGCGGACCGGCCGATCGATCTGGCGTTCTTCGGCTCCGAAAGCCCGGGCCGCGACGAGTTCTTCGCAAAACACGCGGCCTTCTTCGCCGAGCGCCAATGCGTGATCCACTATACCCGGTCGCTGGGCGTCCCCTTGTCCGACACCTACGGCGGCCAGAGAACCGCCCTCACGCGCCTCATCGCCTCCCGGTCGAAGATCTTCCTCAACATCCACAAGGCCGATGTCGGCACGGTGCATTGGCCGCGGATGGTGATGCTGGGCATGGGCTCGGGCGCCTTGGTCGTGAGCGCGCCTTGCGCGCCCCATCCCGACTTCATCGCGGGCGTGCATTATCTGGAGGAAAGCCCGCGTCGGATCCCTAAACTGATCCGTTGGCTGCGGGACGCACCGGACGGCCAGGCCCTTGCGGACCAGGTGCGCGCCGCCGCCGCCGCGCAGCTTGCGGGCGTCGGCGCCCAGGCGGTGACCCGCCTGCTCCTCAACCCGGTGGTCGAGCCAGCATGACTCTCAGCTTTCCCACCCCGACCCGCGTCCTCCTCGAACAGGAGCGGACGCCCCGCGAGGACGCCGAGCTCGTGAGCGTGCTCGTGACCGTGTACAACTATCAGGGGCTGGTCACCGAGGCTTTGGACAGCCTGCTGGCCCAGACCCATCTCCAGCTGGAGGTGATCGTCGTGGACGACGCCTCGACCGACCGCTCCCCAGAGGTGGTCGCCCATTGGTTGGGCGCCAACGCTCAAAGGTTCGAGCGCGTTCTGCTGATCCAGCACCAGGAGAACGAGGGGCTTCCGGCGGCGCGCAACACGGGCTTTGCACAAGCCCGCGCCGAGTACGTGCTGGTGCTGGACGCCGACAACGGTTTGCACCCACGCGCCATCGCCCGTCTCCTGGAAACCGCGCAGGACGGCGGGTTCGCCGTGGCCTACTCCCAAATCGAGCAGTTCGGGGCCAACACCCGGCTTGGGTTCGCCGACCTCTGGCGGCGCGACCTGTTCCGGCCGGCGAATTACGTGGACGCCATGGCTTTGGTGGCCAAGTGGGCCTGGGCGGAAGTCGGCGGCTACAGCCACCTGGACCTGGGATGGGAGGACTTCGACCTCTGGTGCAAGTTCATCGAACACGAGCTCGAGGGCGTCTTCGTGCCGGAGATTCTTTGTCGCTACCGGGTCCACCCGGCCTCCATGCTGCGGACCCAGACCAACCGGGCCGAAGCGCGGATCGTGGACACCATGATGATGCGCCACCCCTGGTTGAAGCTGCTGGCCGGACCTACCGAGTCACACGCGCCATGAACCGACGTCCAAACCGGACATGGCCTCGAACCGGGTCAGGTCGTCCGCGAACAGCTCAGTCATATAAGCCTGGTCTTCCGCTGTCGGGCGGGGATCGCTCTCCCGATGCATGCTGACGTTGACCTCCCGCCCCCGCAAAGCAGCCTCGACCGGCTCGAGCTCTAGGAAGCTGCAAACCCTGGCCACCGTCGCGCCCGGCCGCATCTGCAGATCCTCCGAGCGTAGAAGAAGCATCTGCTCCGGGGAGAACAGGCGCCGCGCCCGAGCCAGTTGGTCGGCGTAGAAACCTCGTTCGATGTAACTGTAGACCCGGTGATGACCCGGGGTCTCCACGTTGTCAGCCACCCTGGCCCGGCCTTCGCGGATGCACCAGGCGAAGGGCTCGGTCTCGAAACCTCGCGCATGCTCCATCCGCCAATGGGACCAAGCTCGGAGACGAGGATCCCGGAAGATCAGGATGAGCCGGATCGTCGGGTGGTAGCGTACGATGCGTTCGAGGCTGTTGGGCCAGTAGACGTAGATCGGCGTAGCCTCCCCCCGCCGCTGGAGAGCGCTGAAATCGAAATTCGCGTGGTAGGGGGCATAGTCGGGCTGCACCCAATCGACGGTGGATTCATCGTCGAAGAAATGCACCTCCTTCACGTCCGGAAGCTGGATCTGCGGATGGTCCCGCAGATGATCGAACAGGGCGGTGGTGCCGCCCTTTTGCACTCCGGCTATGAGGAAATCTATTCGTTGAGACACGACCGCCCCGTCCTGGGCCCTCCTCCGGCAGAACCGGACGGAGCGCAAGCCCCGTGGCCGGGCGGTTGACGCCTCCTTCCGGCTGCAAGACAAGGCGCCGTCATTCCGAGGGTTGCGACCGCGAAGGGTCGCAGCGACCCAAGGGTCTCAGCCCAGCATCTTCGAGCCTGAGTGAAGAGCATGCATGATGCGGTCCCCTCGCCTTTGACCGCGCCCGACTCGCCTGATTCCGCTCCGACGGACGGCGATTCCGAGCGCCTTGACGGGGCATGGCTGGACGCGCTCAAGCTTGACGAGTTCGTTCTGCTCAACGGCGACTGGCTCGGCCCGGTGAGAAACAAGACCGAGGCCGCCCGAGCAATGCTCTACTCGGGCGTCCAGCGGCTGGCCCCGCTGGCTTTCGATCTGGAGTTCGACCCGGACTACTATCGGGAGGTCCACCCCGAGTACGCGGACCTCGACGACCCGGAGACCTACCGCCGTTGGCTGTTCCAGGATCTGGAGCGCAACTGGCCTCCCTCGCCGGCCAAGCACCTGCGTCACGACGGCCTCGAACTGGAGGAATTCCCGGCCGGCTTCGACTGGCGGACCTATCTCGAACAGCATCCCGCGGCTGGACCCAACCGTTGGTCCGCCCTGGTGCACCTGCTTTATGGAGGGTTTCAGGAACACGGTCCGCCGCCGGTCCACCCAGGAGGCGGCGCGGCCTTTTTGGCCGCGTTGGGAAAACGCTTCCGCGCCCGCGACGACGGCTTGGCCGTTCGCGCCTTCCAGAGCGCGCTGTTGATGGGTGATGCGCCGCCCGATACGGCCCACGAACTGGGCGACGCCTTCTACCGGCTGAACTCATGGGCCGAGGCCCTGGCCTCCTTCGAAGCGGCGGTGCGAACGCACCAGGCCAGCCTGTGGACCTTCGTCAACGGGGTGCGTTCGGCCAACCGCATCGGAGCTTTCCAACGCGCCTTCGCCCTGCTGCGTCAGGGCAAGGATCAGGTCGCGGGTCATCCGCTCTGGCGGACCGTTCTGCAGGAGACGATCGAGGGCCGGTTCCTCGCGGCGGAAACCGAGGCGCGGGCGCTGTACGCCCGCGAGCAACGCGCCGCCGCCGACGCTGTCTTGTCCAACGCGGTTATGGATGCCTTGCAGAAGTGGGAGACCTTCGACCCGCTGGGCATCCCGCTCCCCGCCGCTCGCAACGGGCGCATAGTGCTGCTCGTGAACACGGACCTGCGCCAGTGCACGCATTACAGGGTTGAACAAAAGGAACAGCTGCTCCGTGAACTCGGCCGGGACTTCGCGGTCTTCGATGCGCGGACCGAGGTCGAAAAGTTCATCTCCGCCCTGCCCGGCGCAAGCGCAGCCATCTTCTACCGCCTGCCCGCCTTTCCGGCTGTGGCGCGGGCGATCCAGCTCGCCCGCGGCTTGGGCGTGCCGACCTTCTACGACATCGATGACCTGATCTTCGAATCCCGCCACTACCCGGAGCCGTTCGAGACCTACGGGGGCGCCATCACGCCCGAGTTCTACCAAGGCCTCCAGTTCGGGGTGCCGCTATTCCGGGCCGCCATGGCGCTGTGCGATCACGGCATCGCGTCAACGCCCAGCTTGGCGGAGCACATGAAGCCCGTTGTCCGGAGCGGCACGGTGTTCGTGCTTCCCAACGGTCTCGACGACCGCAATCAAGGCATGCTGCATGAACCGCCCGCCCGTGTCAGACGAGACGGGAACGTGGTCGTCTTCTACGGTTCAGGGACAAAGGCTCACAACAGCGACTTCCTGGAGCTCGCCGGCCCCGCCCTGTTGGAGGTCCTGCAGAGGAACTCCCACGTCCGTCTGGTCGTCGTGGGACATCTCACCCTGGACCCGCGCTTCGACGCCGTGCGCGACCAGATCGTCAGCTTGGACTGGACCTCCAGCATCGCGGACTACTGGTCCCTGCTGACGGAGGCGGACATCAACTTGGCGGTCCTGGCCCCCTATCCGACGACGGATGCGAAAAGCGAGATCAAGTGGCTCGAAGCCGCGGTGATGGGCCTGCCCTCCATCGTCAGCGACACGGCCCGCTACCGCGAGGTGGTCGAGGACGGGGTCGACGCGCTGACGGCCTCCACGCCGGAGGCGTGGCGAGACGCGCTGACCCGCCTGGTGGAGGACCCCTCCCTTCGACGTCGGATTGGGGAACGCGCACGGCTCAAGGCTGCGGAGCGTTACAGCCTCGAGGCGAACGCCAACGCCCTGCAGGTCATCTTGCAGGCGGCCGACGGCTCTCCCCGCCCGAACCCCGAATCAAGGCCGGACAAGCGCCGGGTCCTGTTGCTCAACATCTTCTTCCCGCCGCAAACCATCGGCGGCTCCACGCGGGTGGTCAGGGACAACCTGGACGCCTTTCTGCGCTCCGGGCAGGCCGCTGATTACGAGTTCGCGGTGGTGACCAGCGACAACGCAAACCCCACGCCCAACCAGGTTCGCGTCGAGAACTACAGGGGTGTGCCCGTGTTCCGGCTGAGCACGCCCGAGGGGACCAATATGGAATGGCGGCCCTTCGATCCGGAGGTCCAGGCCACCTTCAAGAACATTCTCGAGACCTGGCGCCCGGACCTCGTCCACTTCCATTGCGTGCAGCGCATGTCCGCCTCGGTGATCCTGGCGGCCCGGGAAGCGGGTGTTCCCTACATCAACACCCTTCACGACGCCTGGTGGGTTTCGGACTACCAGTTCCTGGTCGACGAGGCTGGACAGGTCCGCGAACCCTGCGAAGCGCTTCCTCTCGACCCTCCCCCGCCCGTCACGGTCGGAGAGGCGCTGGAAAGGCGCCGGCGCCTGCGCCCGCTCCTGGAAGGATCCGCCGAGATCCTGGGCGTGTCGCGAAGCTTCACGCGATTGTATCAGGACTGCGGCTTCCCGAGGGCCAGGCCGCTTCCCAACGGAGTTCCGCCCATGCCGCGGGTCGTGCGACGGCCGTCGGCTAGCGGACGCGTGCGTTTGACCCACGTCGGCAGTAAAACGCGTCACAAAGGCTATTTTCTCGTTCAGGCCGCTCTCAAGCAGGGTCGGTTCGACAACCTGGAGCTCACGGTCATCGACCACAGCCGCTACGGCGGCCCCGAGGAATACACGGTCTGGGGAGCCACGCCGGTGCGGTTCGTCGGCAAGACCCGACAGGAGCGCATGCAGGAGTTCTACGCCGGCCACGACGTGCTCCTGGCGCCGTCCATCTGGCCGGAGAGCTTCGGCCTGGTTTCGCGCGAGGCGCTTGCAGCAGGGCTGTGGGTGGTGGCCAGCGACGTGGGCGCGATCGGGGAGGACGTCACCCCCGGCGTGAACGGCTGGGTCATCGACGTTCGTGATACTCAGGCCCTCCGACGCGTGCTTTCAGAGATCAACGCCGATCCGCAGACCTACCGGGAGCCGCCCCCCGCCACCGTGCTTCGCACCTCCGACGAACAGGCCCAGGATCTGCTCGAAGTCTATCGCGGGCTCCTGGCCAGGTGACAGGCCCTTGGAGCGAGGCGGTCGTCAGGAACAAACCCGCGCCATGATTGGGTGTTGGTCTTCTCTATTCCGCCGCGTGCGGGTCTTCGTGGAGCTCAGAATGCGGCCGGTCTGTTCAGCCTTGATCCTCCTCCCGTTGCTCGCGGCCTGCGCAACGGCTCCGGGCGCGACCTCCGGCCCGTCCGCGGCATCGGCGCCCTTCGCCTCGACCCAGCCTCCGTCCGAGATTCGGGACTGTGTGGCCCTGCAAACACTGCGCGCCGGAGTCTCGGAGGGAAGCTTCGAGTTCACACTGGACGGCGGCTTCAGCTATCGCTCCAACGCCGACCGCGCCGTGATCGCTCAGGTCGCCGAAGCCGAAGGGGGCTCCCGGATAACCCTGCAGGAATCGGCCGGACCTCGGCTGAGCGGCATCATCCGGGACTGCGCTTCGCCCTCAGCGTGACAGGCCAGTCTAGAGAGCCAGACGAAAGGCCGCGCTTGAATTAACGCTTCTACGGGACATCTCCTGGAGGCTGCGTCGTCGCGGCCGGCTCCATCCCTGCTGTCGGGCGTTCGTCTGAGCGGTCGGCGGCGGATCGGTGGCCTTCCGCACCGGCTTGGAATAGTGGGACAAGATGGCCGCTTCGAAGACCAACCCCATCGACGAAGCTCTGAGCCTCGGGCGCACGCCTCTGCTTTTCGCCGCCTTGTTCAGTACGGTGAGCAACCTGCTGTTCCTGGCGCTGCCCCTCTACACGCAGCAGGTGTTCGGGCGCGTGCTGTTGAGCCAGAGCACCTCCACCTTGCTGGTTCTGACCGGCGGGGTGCTGTTCGTCTTTCTGGTCTCCTCGGTGATCGATGTCTATCGAAACCGAGTGCTGACGAGCTTCGGCGCCGTATTCGATCGCCGCGTCTCCGGCCAGGTGTTCGCGGCCATGTTCGACGGGGCCGTGCGGCGTGTGCCTACGGCCCGCGCGCAGATCATGCGCGACTTGGACCAGGTCCGCCAGGCCATCTCCGGCCCGGCCGTGGCCGTGCTGTTCGACCTGCCTTTCATCCCGCTCTTCCTGGCGGTGCTCTTCTTCATCGATTTCGGCGTGGGCGCGGTGACCTTGCTGGGCGGGCTGATCCTGCTCGGACTGGCCGTGGCTCAGGATCGAGCCACCCGCGCCGCCTACAAGCGCTCCAACGACGAAGGCGTGCAGGGCTACAACTTCACCGAAGCCGCCCTGCGCAACAGCGAGGTCGTTCGCGCCATGGGCATGCTGCCGGCCATCGGGACTCAATGGCAGAAGCAGCGCAACCGGGGCCAGGCGCAGTTCGTCGCCGCCGCCGAGAGCGGAAACATCTATGGCACCGCCATCAAGATCGTACGCTTGTTTGTACAGATCCTGGTCATCGCCATGGGCGCCTTCCTGATCATGAAGCAGGAGATCCCGCCGGGGCTGTTGTTCGCCAACATGATGATCGCAGCCCGGGCCATGGGTCCGTTCGAAAAGCTCGTCGGCTCCTGGAACGTGCTGGTCAGCGCTCAGCAGTCCTACGACCGCCTCAAGAATCTGTTCTCCACCTACAATGCCGAGGAACCGGCGACCGCCCTGCCCCGACCCCGCGGAGAGCTCCAGGTCGAGCGGGTCAATTTCACGGCGCCGGGCGCGGGCAGACTGCTGCTGAACAGCGTCAGCTTCGAAATCCAGGCGGGCGAAACCCTGGGCCTGGTGGGCCCCTCCGGCGCGGGCAAGTCCATGCTGATGCGTTTGTTGGTGGGGGTCTGGAACCCGATGAACGGCAGCGTGCGCCTGGATGGCGCCGACGTGTTCGCCTGGGACCGGGCCTCATTCGGACGCTTCGTAGGCTATCTTCCGCAAGACATCGAACTGTTCTCCGGCACGGTTCGCGACAACATCGCCCGTTTCCGTCCCGATGCGAAAGACGAGGACGTGATTGAAGCCGCGAAGCTCGCCGGCGCGCATGAGATGATCCTGCACCTGCCCCGCGGTTACGACACCGATATCGGCGAGAGTGGACAATCGCTGTCCGGCGGGCAGAAACAGCGCATCGGTCTGGCGCGCGCCCTGTTCGGCGACCCGTCCTACCTTGTGCTGGACGAACCCAACTCCAATCTCGACACCGAAGGCGAGGCCGCCCTGGCCGGGGCTCTTGAGGCGCTGAAGGCCCGAGGCGCCACCATCGTGATCGCCTCCCACAAGCCCAACATCTTCCGGGTGGCCGATAAGATGCTGGTGCTCAAAGACGGTCGTGTGGACATGTTCGGTCCCCGAGCGGAGGTCCTGGGGCGGCTGATCAAGCCGGCGCCGGCCTTGGCCGAGAAGGAAGCCGTCAAGGCGGGATGAACCCTATGAAGCTCTTGAAGAGACGGGAAAGCCCGCAAGAGGCCGAACCGACCAGCGTGGTCCCGCTGTTCGGCCCGTCGGACGACGAGGCCCTTACTCCATCCCAACGCCGGACCATGATGAAGCCCATCATCGGCGGATCCGTGCTGATCGGCGTATTCGTCGTGGGTCTGCTGGTGTGGGCGGGCGTGTCCTCCTTGTCCGGCGCCGTCCTCGCCCAGGGGGTCGTCCGAGCGGAGGCGAACCGCAAGACGCTGAAGTCGCTGGAAGGCGGCGTTGTTCGCGCCATCCACGTCCGCAACGGCGCCCGGGTCGCGCCCGGCCAGCTGCTCATGCAGTTCGACGACGTTCAGCCCAGGGCCCAGGTCGACATCCTCAGCGGTCAGATGGACAGCCTCCTGGCCCAGCGCGCCCGCTTCGAGGCGGAGATGACGAACCGCCCATCCATCACCTTCCCCCCTGAGCTCCTGGCCCGCGCGGGCGAGCCCACGATCGCCGCCCTGATGAGCGATCAGCAGAACCTGTTCCAATCCCGCCTCTTGGTCCTGCGCAGCCAGGCGGACGGGCTTCGCCAGCAGGCGATCCAGCTGGAAAGCCGCGTAGGCGGGCTGCAGTCGCAGATCGCCTCCCTCGATTCCCAAAAGGCCCTGATCCAGGAAGAGCTCGCCGGGATGCAGGCCTTGTTCGAGAAGGGCTATGCGCCCAAGACCCGGATCCTCGCTTTGCAGCGGGCCGCGGCTCAGATCGGCGGTCAGCGTGGCGTTCAGGTCGCGGAGGTCTCACGCGCGCGGGAAGCCATCAGCGAAACCCGGATCAAGCTGGCCACGCTGCAACAGGAGCGGGTCAGCGAGGCGGCCGAGGCGTATCGCAACGCCCAGACCGAGATCGCCGAGGTTGCGCCGCGACTGCGGGCCGCGCGCGACGCCCTGGCTCATACCCGCGTGACCTCGCCGACGGACGGATATGTGCTAAATCTTACACAGTTCACCATCGGAGGCGTGGCGGCCCCCGGAGAACCGCTGCTGGACATTGTTCCTGCGAACGCGCCCTTGATCATCGACGCCCAGGTGAAGCCGACGGACATCGAAGCCGTGGCCCCCGGCATGGACGCCCGCGTGCGGCTGTCGGCCTACAGCAGCCGAGTCGCTCCGCAGGTCGCGGCGGAGGTGACCACCGTGGGCGCCGACCGCGTGGTGGTGGAGCGCACGGGCGAAGCCTTCTTCCCTGTGGAACTCCGGATCAAGCCGGACGAGCTCAGCAAGTTCAACGGCAAGGTCAAGTTGTCTCCAGGCCAGCCCGCTGACGTCATGATCACCACGGGCGAGCGCACCGTGCTCGATTACCTCCTGGGTCCCTTGAAGGACGTGTTCTCCTCCTCGATGCGCGAAGAATAACTCGCGCGTCGGGAGAAAGCGCCTCCTCCTGAGGCCTGGTATTCTGTCGAGAGACTGTGCACTGGGTCGGGTCCGCAACAATATAGCTTAACCGTGACTGAATTCGGCAAAGTCTGGCGCATTTTGCCGCGGCTGATTTCGCTCCGGCAGCCTCCTTTCGTGTTGCGCCGGCGCCCCTGCCCATCTAGATAGGCTGCAAGGCGCGGGCGAATCCCTTGACAAAGGGCGCGGTCGGGTCGAGAGGGGCTTCTGGTAAACTCGCGTTCCGTCTCCCTAAGGAGGGCGGCTGCGGGGACCTCTTTGTGCGACAATCGGAGACGGAACGAAATGGCTGAGATTTTCGGCACGGACGGCAACGACTTCCAGGACGGCACGGCCAATGCGGACGTGATCTTCGGCGGCCTGGGTCAAGACACCCAGCGCGGCAACGCCGGCAACGACACGATGGACGGCGGCCAAGGCAACGACGACATGGCCGGCGGCGACGGCAACGACTCGATGACCGGCGGCTCGAACGACGACCTCATCTTCGGCAACAAGGGCAACGACTTCATCGACGGCCAGAACGGAAACGACACCGTTTCCGGCGGCGACAATGACGACGTCGTCTTGGGCGGCAACGACAATGACTCGGTGTTCGGCGGCATCGGCAACGACCGCATCTTCGGCAACCAGGGCACCGACACCCTGTTCGGCGGCGACGGCAACGACACCCTGTTCGGCGGCAAGGACAACGACCTCCTCGACGGCGGCGCCAACAACGACCTGATCTTCGGCGATATCGGCAACGACACCCTGCTGGGCAACAACGGCAACGACATCCTGAGCGGCGGCAGCGGCTCCGACAGCCTCAACGGCGGCGCGGGCTCCGACAGCCTTTTCGGCGGTGAAGGCGCCGACACCCTGACGGCCACGGGCGACAGCAGCGACCAGCTCGCTGGCGACCAAGGCGCGGACGTCATCAACGCCGGCACCGGTGTGGGCAACTACACCATCTTCGGCGGCGCCGACGGTGACATCATCACGGGCGGCACCTCGTCCGACCTGATCTTCGGCAACGAAGATGCGGACTCCATCATCGGCGGTAACGGCAACGACACCATCTTCGGTGGCTCGGGCCAGGACACCATCGACGGCGGCAACGGCACCGACACGCTGAACGGCGACCTCGGCGAAGACACCATCTTCGGCGGGAACTCGACCGACAACATCAACGGCGGCAGCGGCGACGACAGCCTCCAAGGCGGCAACGACAACGACAGCCTGCGGGGCGGTGAAGGCGCCGATCGCTTCATCATCGCGCCGAACGAGTCCGTCGCGGCCGAGCGGTCCTCTGGTTCCACCACCAGCACCGGCACCATCGATCCGAACACGGGCGAACCGACGTCGAACAGCACGGGCGAAGACGGTCGTCAAAACCTCGACCAGATCTTCGACTTCAGCCGTGATCAGGGCGACCGGATCGTGTTCCAGGGAGCTCCCGACGCCAACGACACCAACTACACGGAGTCGACGTCGAGCGACTACGACGACGCGGTCAACGATGCAGAGGCCGCCTTCACGAGCAACACGGCGCTGCAGTTCTTCGTGACCTACGTGCCGGCCGAAGACAGCCTGTTCGTCTTCTCGCGGAACGGCTCGACCATCTCGGGAACGGTCGGAACGACCGCCACCACCTCCAGCTTCACCGCGGTGGAACTGGAAGGCGTCGATCTGAACGAGTTCGACCGACAGAACATCCTGGGCACCACCGGCAGCTCTGCGCCGAGCGATCCGACCGACACGGGTTTCTAAATCCGCCTGCGATCAAGGATCCTACAGTAAGCGTAACGGGGCCGCCCTTCGGGGCGGCCCTTC
>JAUJMO010000001.1:1238415-1285692 GCA_030446805.1 Caulobacteraceae bacterium
GCGATCAAGGATCCTACAGTAAGCGTAACGGGGCCGCCCTTCGGGGCGGCCCTTCTTTTTTGCCGTAAGCTGTCCGTAATCGCGCCCCTCTCCCGAGAGCTTGCTCTTTCGGGGGGACAGCCGCGCAGCGGCAGGAGGGGCTCTCGCTTCCGCACGCTGGAGCGAAGGCCTCGTCCAAGGCTTCCCTCTGCTGCGTGGCGCTGCCCCTGCTGACACATCCGGCCGGGCGCCCTACACCACGGCCATGACCTCCAGCGTCGCGCTCTACCTGAACCCCGAAGCCTACGACACGACCGCCCACCAGCTCATGGGGCGGCATTCGGCGGGTGAAAGCTTCCTCAAGGGCTACCTCGAACACGCCCGCACCGACCGCTTCCTGTTCTGGAACGTGGCCAACCGCCCCCTCCCCGAGTTGGAGGCGTTTGTGGACCGCTTCGGCCTGCGCGGCCGCTCCGTCACCTGGATTGGCGCGCGGGAGCGCCCCCGCCTGCGCGAGGCCGGCTGCGTCCACCTGCCCAGTCCCCAGGTCGCCCGCGAAGCCTGGGCCCGCAACGTCATCGGCCATGACTACAACTACGGCGTGACCGCCATCACCCACACCACCGCCACCCACGGCATCATGGACGCCATGGCCAACCTGCTGGTGGCGCCCTGCCAGCCTTGGGACGCCCTGATCTGCACCTCCCGCGCGCTTCGGACCAGTGTGGAGACCCAGCTGGAGGCGGTGGCCGACCATTTCAGGGCCAAGCTGGGCGCGACCAGGGAGTTCGCTCCGCCCCAGATCGTCACGATCCCCTTGGGCATCCAGACCGCCGATTTCCGTCATGATCCCGAAGCGCGCCGCCGCCTTCGCGAGGAGAACGGCATCCCCCCCGACGCTCTGGTGGTGCTCTATGTCGGCCGGTTCAGCCTGAACGCCAAGATGAACACGGGCCCCATGGCCATAGCCCTGGAGCGCGCCGCCCAGCGCACGGGTCGTCCGATCCATTGGGTGCTGTCCGGCTGGTCGCACGACGCCGGTCGCCACGAAGCCTTCCGTGAGGCGACTGTAGCCTTTTGCCCCAGTGTGACCGTCACCTTCCTGGACGGACGCAAGCCTGAGAATCGGTTCGCGGCCTGGTCCGTCGGAGACATCTTCATCTCCCTGTCCGACAATGTGCAGGAGACCTTCGGCCTGACCCCGGTGGAAGCCATGGCTGCAGGGCTGCCCAGCGTCATCTCCGACTGGAACGGCTACAAGGACACCGTGCGGCACGAGTTGGACGGCTTCCGCGTCCCCACCTATTCGCCTCGCGCCGGCTTCGGCCGCGACATCGCCTATCGCCACGCCTATGAGACGGAGAGCTACGAAGCCTATGTCGGCGGGGCCGCGCAATTCGTGGCCGTGGATGTCGAGGAGGCCGCCCTGGCGCTCAGTCGCCTGATCGAAAATCCGGATCTACGGCGTCAGATGGGCGCTTCGGCTCAGGCGCGTGCGGTCGAAGTCTTCGATTGGCGCAACATCATCCCGCAATACGAGGCTCTCTGGGCCGACTCGCACGCGCGCCGTCGGGTCGCGTCCCCGCCGGCGCCCGCCGTGCGCAACCAGGTCGACAACCCGTGGCGCATGGACCCTTTCCGCTTGTTCGCCAGCTATCCTAGCGAATGGATCACGCCCTCCAGCCTGGTCGCCTTGTCGCCGGGCATGACGCCCGAGCTCGCGGCCCAGGCGCTCAGCCAGCCTCAGGTTCGCTACGCCTCTCCCCTGCTCCCGACCATGCAGGAGTCGGGCAAGCTCGTTCAGGCGCTCAGCCGCGTTCCGCAGGTCATGGTGCACCGCCTACTGGAAGGCTTTCCCCCCAACCGCCGCATGTTCATCGAGCGCGGCCTGGTCTGGCTGGCCAAATACGGCGTCATCCAGATCTTCTCCCGCAACGCCGCTCCGCCTGGTGAGCCGCAGTAGCCGACCTCTTCGCCGCCAACTCAATCAGAGGTCTTGACGAAGGCGAGCTGGTACAGCTCCTGCTTGGGAAACAAGGTGAGCTTGCGGATGAAGATGTTCACGAAAGCGTCGATGGCGAGCTTGGGCGAGTCGACGAGATCGCGTTGAGATATGTCGGGATTGAACCAGAGATAGTCGTCGCAGATCATCAAACCCCCGACCCGCAGCAAGCGGAAACTGAGCAGCAGGTCTTCCAGGACGTCGGGCGCGACGTGCGACCCGTCCACATAGATGAAGTCGGCGACCAGGCCCTCGCCCAGAAGCTTGAGAAGAGCGATCCGGGACAGGCCTCGATGGACCACCACCTTTTTTGCATTCGGGTTTGACTCGATGTTGCGGGTGAACCGCTCGAACAGGCCTCTCCTTTGTTCCTCGGTGTGCTCCACCGAGCCTTCGAAGGTGTCGATGCAATGCAGCCGGCTGTCGGGGTGGACCATGAGGTTGTCCAGGATCCAGAGCGAAGCGCGGCCCTCGTAGGAGCCGATCTCGACCACGGTGAGCGGTCTCGCCTGACTCCAGCGAAGCTGGGTGATGAGCCTGCCCCACTGGCCGATGTTGTCGCTGAACCAATCGCTGGTGAACTCGGCCACGCCCCCTCCTTCTTTGATCACGAGCCGGGCGCCTTGACCTCGAACACTTTGAGGGGGCGAATGGCCATGTCCTCGAGCAACTCTCGATAGGCGGAGATCGGCAGCCGCGCGCCTAGGTCGACCAAGGTGGATTCGTAATCCTCGCCGCTGAACCGGATCGTCGCGGCCGCCCAGTTCGCGGCGAAGTGCGCCGCGCCCGAAGCGTTGGTCCGATGCCCGACGTAGCAATACAGCCGGGGCTCGTCGAAGGTCGCCACTCTGTGCTGCTGGATCAGGGCGCGCGTCACCGGCGTGTCCTCGCCGCGCGACAGGGGCGGGTACGACGGCAGCACCGCTCGCTCGCACATCATGGTGTTGTCCCACATGAACCGCTTGGATGCGCCCAGCCAACCCTGCTGCGGCCACCAGATCATCACGCGGTACAGGAAGCTGGCGCGCGCGCCACTCTGCTGCAGCACGCCGTACTGCAAGGCCAGCCTGAGCGGATCGTGGAGGTCGTCGTCGTCCCAGGTGCAGACATATTCCCCCGTCGCCTCCGCGACGGACAGATTGCGCAGCTCTCCCAAGCTCAGCCCGGCGGGCGCCTTGACGTACCTGACCTGCTCCGAGGGCAGGCCGACGCTTTGCAGGACCGCGCTGAAGTCCGTCTCACGACCATCGTCGACGATGACGATCTCGCGATTCGGATAGGTCTGGGCCGCGAACCCCCAGAGCGCCAGCCGGGCCTGCTCCGGGCGATCGCGCGTGATCATCAGGCATGACAGTCTGGGTCGCCGGCTGGGCGTTCCGGCCGGCCGAGGCCCGGCCTCGACCTCCCGGCCGCCTTCGAAGACATAGGCGCGCACCGGTCCGCTCAGGAGCGGAGGAAGGGCCTCGGCTGGTGTCGCTGACTGGGACATGGGGTTGCGGATCGCGCGGCTCCAACGAAAGGACGCCGCCTCGCCGCCGCCGCGCCGACCTGCTCTTGTCGGCTGTTCCCCTTCAGGTCAACGGGCTCCCGCTTCGCAACCGCCGCTTCGGAGCTGCCCCGGGGGGCGGCTCCCGCTGGCCGGAAGAGGCGCGGCATCATTGCTGGGCGCTGTACCGGCTCTGGTAGCCGTAGGCTTCGCTCAGTTCGGGCCAGGGCGCCTCAGCCGAGGTGACGCTCGGCAAACCCCAATCGAGGTCGACGCCGTTCGGCAGGGCCAGGAGGTTCAGGTCCGCGACCGCGGCGCCCTCGCGCGGTCCGCCCCGAAGCGGATGGCGCAGCACGAAAGGCACCGCGAACCAGAACAAACGATAGCCGGCCTCCAGCAGCACCTTCATGCAGAAACGGGCCGCTTCGTCGGGCGCCAGGCGAGTTTCCAGGATCCACGACGGTCGCTGATCGCGAACGACGGCCTGGGCGCCCCGGAGCACCTGCGCCTCGAAGCCTTCCGTATCGAGCTTGACGAACCGGGTGCGCGAAGGCGCGATCTCGTCCAGGGTGCACATGCGCACGGTCTCGGTCGGGAAGCCCTGATGGTTGCCGACGCTCATCACGCCGTAATTCCCCTCGCCGGACAGCGCCTTGGATGGGAAGCGGGTCAGCTGGGATCGGGGTCCGGCTGCGGCCTGGATCACCTCCACATTGTAGAGCCGGTTGTTCAGAGCATTGGCCGCCAGGACGCCCGACAGCCCGCGGTGCGCTTCCACAGCGACCACGCTCCACCCTGGGAAGCGCGCGGCCACAGGCAGGGCGATGGCGCCGATGTTGGCGCCCACGTCGATATAGGCCCCGGGCGCCGGCTCGCGCCCCAGGATCTCGCAGATGAGGTCGAGCTCGGCGCGCGCGAACTCCCCATAGGTGCGTAAGGACGCGCCGATGACGGTGTCCTTCTCGGGAAAGAGGAAGTCCAACCCGTAAGCACGCGTGATGTCGAGCAAGCGCGCAACCTCCTGATCTTGGTGGAGGCTGCATAGCACGCCGGCGAACGGCGCTCCTCCACCTTGAGCGACGAAGCGCGCACACGCCGCCGAGGGGTGCTAGGAGCGGGGCCGATGCGCGATGGGTGGTCGGCAGCTATCTCCAGCCCGGATAGGCGCAGCGCGAGAGACTGAATCCCCGATGGCGGCCAACGGCGTTCTTTTCGTCCACAACAACTATCCCGGCCAGTTCGGCTTCCTCGCCGACGCCCTCCGGGAACGAGGCGTCCCTTGCAGGGCCATCGGCTCGGCGTCTGCGAAGACCACGGGCGTCCCGATCCAGAAATACAGCCTGGCTCGCGGCACCACCACCGACATCTTCCCCGCCGCGACCCGCGCCGAGGCCGACCTGATCCGGGCGCACGCGGCCGTGGCCCGCGCCCTGGCCCACAAGGCGGAAGGCTTCCACCCCGAGCTCATCATCGGCCATCCCGGCTGGGGCGAGACCCTCCTCCTGGAGGACGTCTATCCGGACGCCAAGCAGATCCTGCACGGAGAATTCTACTATCATCCGGAGGGGGCGGACGTGGGCTTCGACCCGCAGTTCCCCCGACCCGATCTGAAGGAGCGGCTCCGCATTCGGGCCAAGAACGCGACCATGGCCCTGGCCTATGTCCAGGCCCGCGCCATCGTCTGCCCCACGCGCTTTCAGGCCTCCCTGTTCCCCCGCTCACTGGCGCCCCTGATCCGGGTGATCCACGAAGGCATCAACACCGACGTCATCAGACCCGATCCCCAGGCGACCTTCACCCTGGCGAACGGGCGTGTGCTGGACCGCTCGACTCCGGTGATCACCTTCATCAACCGCAATTTCGAACCCCTCCGCGGTTTTCAGGTCTTCATGCGCGCTCTGCCGCGCGTCTTGGCGGAGGCGCCGGACGCACAAGTGGTTCTGATCGGGTCCGACAAAAAAGGGTACGGGTTCGAGCTTCCCGAGGGCGGCACTTGGAAGGCCAAGATGCTGGAGGAGGTCGGGGACCGCCTGGACCTGAGCCGTGTGCATTTCACGGGCACGGTCCCGCACTCCCGGATGCTGGCCGCGCTGTCGATCTCCGCGGCGCATGTCTATTACACCTACCCCTTTGTTCTGTCCTGGTCGCTTCTGGAGGCCATGGCCTCCGAGTGCCTCATCATCGGCTCCGACACCGCGCCGCTCCGCGACGCCGTGGAGCCGGGCAAGAACGGCCTGCTGCTCGATTTCTTCGACGTGGACGCGCTCTCGGACGCACTGATCCAGGCGGTGCGCCGGCCCGGAGATTTCACCCCGCTGCGGCGCGCGGCCCGGCAGACGGTGATCGAGCGGTACGACCGAGCCCGCCTGTGCCTGCCGGCCTGGCTGGAGCTGATGGACAAGGTTCGCGCCAGCGACTAGGGCGCTGGCGGCTTGGTGCAATCTCCGCTCTCCCCGGGCGAAAGCCGGCGGCCCAGCCGGAGGTGATATGACTGTGGGCCAGGAGTCCGCCCGCTTGGTCGAGACACTCGGGTTCCCTGGCCGCAACCTGGACCCCGGCTTTCGCCGGGGAGAGCGGAACGGAGGAACGACGCCGCCTCCTCGCCCGAGCTCCGCGGCTAAGCTGTCCTCAACGCCCGGTCCGGGATCGGATCTTGAGCTCGGGGTGGCGCTGGAAAAGGGCTGCGCTGAGCGGCTCCCGCCGCTCCCAGAGCGAGAGCATCCAATCGCGACGGGCCTGGGCCTGGTGGGCGAACATGCGCTCGCTCCGGACGTACTCCCAAGCATTCCTGGCGAGCCTGGTGCGCAGCGCCTCCTCGCCCAGCAGGCGGCCCAGCGCCGCCGGCCAATCCTCGAGCGAGCGGGCGATCAGCCCCGTCTCCTCCTCGACAATCGTGTCGGCGTACACGGCGGCGGAGGCCACCGTGGCCAAGCCGCGCGCGGAGGCTTCGAGATATTTGATGTCGCTTTTGAAGAGCTCGCCGAAGGTCCCTTCCAGGGGCGTGAGCAGGATGTGACATGTGGCCATGGCGTCGAGGTAGTCGTTGTAGGGCAAGGCGGGCCGGAACACCTTACGATCGGTCGGAAGAGCGTCGAAGAAGGCTCGATCGTTCACGACCAGGAACTCGACCTCCGGATGGGCTTCGATGCACGGTCGCAGAGCTCCAGCCACCCGGCGGCTGAAGCCTTCCCGGTTCAAGGCGCCGTAGAAGACCCGTAGCGGCTCCCCCGCACTGGCTTCAAAGCCGGGGAGCTCCCCCACCGCATTGGGGAAAACGGCCACCTCTGGATTGTAGGCTCGGAAGGCTTCGGCGAGGGCCGGCGTGGAGGTCTGCACGCCGTGAGCCATGGTCAAAGGCAGCCACTTCGCCTCGATGTCCTCGCCACTGACGGTGGACAGCAGCGCCGGATGGTCGTCCAGGTCCGCGATCACGATCCAGCCCTTGGACACGAAACGCCTGATGGACTGGGCGTAACCGGCGTGATCGACGATCTTCAATCTTTGTAGGATGAGGATGCGCGGCTCCGGCGGTGTCTGCTCCACCGCCACGCTGTGCCGCTGGAAGTCGACCGAGACGTCCGGGAGTGAATTGAGCAGCTGCGCCGGCACCTCCGCACGGGCTTCGAGGAAGCGGGGCGCCATGGCGGCGAAGACGACGCTCGCCACCCTGGAGGGAGCCGCCTCGGCCCGGGGCTTCTCAGCCACGGCGGTATAGCTGAGGGTGGCGACCCGGGAGAGAAACGCAGTCCGGTCGAGACCCAGGCTCTGGGCCGCGTCGGCCAAGGGAACGGCCCAGCGCTCGGCCTCTGTCCGGTCAACGACGTCCTTGCGGCCCCGCGCCTTGAGAGGCTTGAACCCAGCCAGCAGCAAGGCCTTGTGCAAGGATGCATTGGTGAAGGGTCGCTGCTGTGGGCCGTCGAACGGCGGCGATGTCGGCGGCCAACGCCCCTGCATCAGCGCGGCCAGGCACGTCCAATGGCCCGCATTCAGGACGGAGCAGACAAGCACCCCACCGGGTCGCAGGGCCTCATAGGCTCTGGCCAAGATGGTGGAAGGATCATCCGCGGCCGCGAGGAGGTGGGCCAACACCACCACATCGAAACCCTCGCCGGTCTGCCCGGGTCGAGTGGACCAGGTCTCGAGGTCCACAAGCTCGTACTGAGCGTTCGGATTGCGACGGAGATAGGCGTCGCGGAGCCCCGTCGACTCCCCCACTTCGAGAACTCGGGCCGCGTTGACGGCGATCCAGTTCAAAACCTCCAAGTCAGACATGCGAAGCTCCGTCCGGCTCAGGGCCGAGAGCGGCCTCACTGTCCTTGGAGCCAAGCAGACCGCCCTTTCACGGCCGGGCGGCGCGCTTGGCGTTCATGGCGCCAGGCTCTAGCCTTGGCAAACCGTCGCCGCCTGGGAAAGCTTTGGAAGAATGCCGAAGGTCAGCGTTTTGATCCCTTCCATCCGGTCGGAATACCTGTCGCAGGCCATCGCGAGCACGCTGGCGCAGACATTCACCGACTTCGAGTGTCTCGTGGCGGACAACACCGAAGACGGCGCCTTGGCGCCCATGGTGGCCAGCTACGGGGATCGGCGGATCCGGTATCTGCGCACCGGGGGCCTCAGTCAGGCCGAGAACCTCGCATTCGTTTGGAGAGCGAGCTCCGCGCCGCTGATCAAATACCTCTTTGACGACGACTTCATGCTCCCGTTCTGCCTGGCGGTGATGGTCCAAGCCATGGACAGGCAGCCCTCGGCGACCTTCGCCTTCGTTCAGCGGCACTTCGTCTCGCCCAACGGCGGGCTTCTGAAGTCGCCGGCCGTGCTCAAGAACGGCGTTGCAAGCCTCTTGGACGCCGCGACCGTGATCCCGCCTCTTGTGGGACGCCGGAACAACTTCATCGGGGAGCCCAGCAATGTGCTCTTTGATCGCACGAAAGTCCCGGAACCCGAGTTCCTGACCGAGTATCGGGGCTTTCGCCTGCGCTTCATGTTCGATGTGGCGCTCTATCTGAACGCGCTGGCTGTCGGGCCTTGCGTCGGGATCGGCCAATTCCACACGGCGTTCCGGCAGCACGCCGGCCAGTTCTCGACCATGAGCGTGAACCCCGCTTTTGTCGCCGGGCTGTACGAGTGGGAGCTGTTGATACGGGGAGAAGTCTCCGCCGGGCGTCTGCCCTTGCCAGCCGCCTTGACCGGCCTTGAGATGATCGCCGGTGACTACGCACGTTTCGTGGATCACGCGCCCGAGCTGGGGATATTCCTGGAAGGCCTGCCCACGCTGAAAGCGCGTCTGCAGCAAGGCGACACCGCCGTGCTGGACGACTCCTACCGCGACGCCTGGCGCCAGGTCGACGCGGCCATCGAGAAGCGGGTCGAGGCTCGAAAGCTCGAACGCACTCGAGCCGTCACCGAGGCTTGACCGAGAGGGCGCCGGCTATCTCGGCCTCAACGGCCGTTTCTCGCGCTCCCCGAATTGCAGCCAATGATGCACGCCCGACACCAAGCGACCCTTGCCGATCGCATTGGCCACGTCCTTGTTGGCTTGCAGATAGTCCTGTTCATCGAAACCTGGAGGCGGTGAGACTTTCGCGGCGGACTTCCGCCGAGCGGCGTAGATGAAGGTGGTTGTGAAGTTCTCCAGATCATAACTATACTTTGCAATCGGATGCGCAACGCAACCGCGCAGCTCGTAGAACTCGAAACCTCTCGCGCCTAGATAGTTATGGAAGTCGATGAAGAAGTCCCGACTCTCGACTTGATGCAGGCCGAACTCCCAAACCACCAGGTCGATCCGGCCCAGGCTCAGCGAGACGTCGGCCCCTTTCAGGGCGGAGAGCTCGTGGCCCTCGATATCGAGCTTGAGGATGTCGACGTGCTCCAAGCCCTGCTTGGCCATGAACAGATCGAGGGTTTCGACGCGGACGGGGTAATGCTGGTCGAAAGCGATCTCACCGAAGCCCACCGCCGCGCCGGAGTCGTGCGGGTATAGAGACCCGATCGGCGAGCCGTCCTCGTTGGTGTGCAGGGTGGCTTGGCCCGCCTCGGCGCCCGCCGCGAGTTCGTGCGCCGTTATCAGCGGGAAGTCCTCAGGGGAGAACAGCAGGCTGTCCTCCCGTTCTGCCAGCTCGCGGAAGTTCTCCGGGCTGGGATCGAACATGTGCACGTGCTCGACCCCACCCGGGAAGCTGTTCAGCAGGGCCTTGGTCCAGAAGCCCTTGTTCGCGCCCACATCCAGCGCGACCAGGCCCGAGTGGCGCGACAAGAGGGGACGAAGCGGGTCGATCTCTCCTCCCATGTAGCTGGGCACATGCTCGACCGCCCAGGTGCGGCGGGCCTCCTCGCGGATGGCCGGATCTCTGTAGGTCCCCCGCATCTCAGCGCCCCCCTGCCGGTGCGGGGGCGCCGGCCTGAGCCGCGGACAGGTCCTGCAACCAGGCGTCCAGGAGCGGAAGCTCGGCCGTCCCGATCAGCTCCATCCGGACCAGTTCGTGGTAACAGGCGCGCATCGCTTCGGGGATGACCTCCTCACCCGCGGGAAGATCGAGCGCCTCGAGCGCGCGCCGGATACGCGCGTTGTGCAGGTAGCCCGGAACCTCCTCGGCGAAGTCGCGCATGAGATCGTGCTCGTTTCGCTCCTGATGCACGGTCGCGTGGTGGAAGAGGACGCCCCAGCCGTTCAGATAGGCGATCCGCTGGGCGACGAAGCTCCGCCAGATGTCGGTCACCCGCCAGGAGCAGTGGGCGGGCAGGTACAGCAGCGGAAAGGCCTTGCGCCACCAAGTCGTGTTTTGGCTGTTGAACGGGCACCAGGCGCCCCGCAGCGCCACGGGTCCGGCGCGCCGGAAACGCACAGGCAGGGGGAGCAGCAGGCGGTAGATCGCATCCACGTCGGGATCCTCGTCAGCCAGTCCCTGCTGGATGGGGCAGTCCACGACGACGGAAGGGAGCGCCTCGAACTCGGTGGGCGCCCGCCGCACCTCTTCGAGCGGCAGCCCGCGCGGCCAGATCAGGCCGTCGGCGAAGCGGGCGTAGGTGTTGATCCATCCGAATTCGGCGAGCTTGGCCTCCAGCCTCGCTTCGCGCGGCGCCCAGAAGTCGTCGCCCGGGATGTTGTCATCGTCGGTCTCGATGATGACGCCCGCCCCGTTCCGCATGGCCGCCAGGTAGCCGATGTTCTTTCGCGCATAGTGCCCGACGGGGGCGAGCTCGGCGTAGCGCAGTCCGGTCCGGCGTTGCGCGTCCAGGTCCAGATAGGTCGCGCCCGGCTGGCTGAAGTCCGCCGGGCTCTTGGAATCGCCAATCAGAATGAATTCCGCCCCCAGGCGCGGGGCCTCCGCAGCGATGCGCCGGACTGCGGAGGTGGGCTGGTGGATGGTGGTCACCACCACGGCGTAGCGTTCGGACATCGGTCAGGCCTCGCCGGGGCGGGGCGGCAGGCCCAGCGCGCGGCGGACCAGTTGGAGCAGACGGCGCCAATCCAGCTCGTAGTTGCAGTACATCCCGCCCACGATCTCCGTGATCTCCGCAAAGGCGGGAGCGAGCGGCGGGCGCAATCCCGGCCGGACCTCGGACCACCACTCCAGTTGACAAAGGTGCGCCCATTCGGAATGGGCCACGCCGGGCTTGTCGGCCAGCCAGGTCACCAGCGCCAGCCCGGACCCGATGGTGACGACGTAGGCGTCGACGGCGAAGGCCCAGTTCAGGCTGTCGTAGAGCGAAACGTCCAGGCCCTCGAACACGGTCACCTGGGGCCGGAGGCGGGCGCGCAGCTCGGCGGCGACCTCCGCGCAGTCCGGAGTGCCGTCCAGATAGGCCGACACCGTTCCGAGTTCAGTCTGGAGCGCATTGAGCAGTTCGGCGTAGCCGTGGGCCTGGTCCACCCAGACCTTGTTGTGCGCCCGCAGATTGATCCAGATGAGCGGACGCGGAACATCGGCCGGCGGCGGCGCGCCCCGGCTCCAGGCGGCGGCACCCCGCCGCACGCGGTCCGCCAGCGTCTCCGTCACCTGCGCTCCCGTGAGCCGGACGGGGGTGAGGCCCTCCCGCAGGCAGTGGCCGAACACCTCCCCGGCCGTCGACAAACGCCTCACCCCTCCCTCGGGGATTTCGGGGAACACGCTGCGCACGTCCATGAACGGGCTGGGCGCCTGCACCACTTCGAGGGTTTGGGGGGCGACGCCGGCGCGAAGCGCGGTCTCGATCCCCCCCAGATCGTTCCAGAAATGATGGCCGAGGTTGAGCGTGGCCCGGAAAACCGCCGCCGGCCGCGTCGGTCCATGCACATAGGCGTGAACCTCCTGGTGGAGCCGGACGCAGTTGACCTTGAACTCGCGAACGACGTCTTCCGGAGGCTCCCACCGAAACTGGGGGTGCAGCATGTGCACCAGCGTCTCCGTCTCGGGCATGTAGATGAACATGCGCGAGCCGGGCCAGTTGCCGACGCAGACGTAGAAGACCTCGACGCCTTCGAAGCGGTAGAAGATGTAGGCCGATCCGGGGCGCATCAGGCAGAAGCCGTGCCGTGATCGGAGCAGGCGTCCGCTCACCGGGCAGTAGGCGGCCATCCCCTCCCCCCGCAGGACGTCGAGCTGAAAGCTCCGGTCGAGATCGGCCAAGGTCCGCAGGAACCCTGACCTGAACTCCGGAGCCGGCTCTTGCCGGCCGTAGCTGCGGTGGATCAGCGACGCCTGGACGAACTCGGCCTGGTACCCCTGGCCGAGAAGCTTGCGTCGGTCCTCGGCCATCATCCCGGGAAAGAGATCGAAGACGGTCAGGCCGTGCTTGGACAAGGCGCCGGTGATCCGCTCCAAGCTCAGGGGCTCGACGGGCGATGGGGCCGGCCCTCCGACCGTGTTCAGACCACGCCAGACATCGCGAACCGTGCCGTCGTCCCGCTGGAGCACGGAGGAAAGGCGGCGCCGGAAGCTTTCGGCCGCCTCAGGGCCTTCAACCGCGGCCAGGCGATCGATCAGATGAAAGACGGCGGCCGGTTCGGGGGTCGCGCGCTGCAACTCGTCGATGCTCGCGCGAAGGCGGTCGGGACCGGCCTCGTCGTCGTCCAGCAGCACAGGCGCGACCTCCACGCCGGTGAACTCAACGGCCTGGCCCTTGACGTTGATCTCGACTTCAACCGCCTCTTCTCGGCGCAGACTGAGATAGGCCGGCCCTGGGTCGTTGAGATCGCGCGCGACGGGGATCTGGCCGTTGGCTCCCACGGTCCAATGCCCCGGACCCCACACGCGTCGGCCGACCTTCATGCGCAGCACGATCCGGTGCACCCCCGGGGGCAGACGCACGGGCGGGCTGCGCAGGAAATAGCCCAAGCGGTGCTCCGGCGTGCGGAGAAGGCCGTCGGCGTCCAGCGCGGGCGGTTCGTCGCTGGCCGCCGTGATCGCCATCTCCCCGGCGGCGATGAGGACGTTCAATCGCCGCCTCGGCCAAGCAGTTGGAGGTCGGCGTGGACCATCTCTGTCACCAGGTCGTCGAAGCTGACCGTGGGCGACCAGCCGAGCCTGGCCCTGGCCTTGGCCGCATCGCCTTGAAGCCTTTCCACCTCGGCCGGCCGGAAATAGCGAGGGTCGATCCGCACCAGGATCGCACCCGTGCGAGCGTCGCGACCGACCTCGTCCACGCCCGCGCCGGACCAGTCGATCGATCGGCCGACCACGCCGAAAGCCTTCTCAGCGAACTCGCGGACGCTGTGGGTCTCCCCAGTGGCCAGGACGTAATCGTCCGGCGCCTCCTGCTGCAGCATGCGCCACATGCCCTCGACATAGTCGCGGGCATGTCCCCAGTCGCGCACGGCCTCGAGATTGCCCAGGTAAACGGTCGACTGCCGGCCGTGTTCGATGGCCGCCACCGCCCGCGAAATTTTGCGGGTGACGAAGGTCTCGCCGCGGCGAGGGCTCTCATGGTTGAACAGGATGCCGTTGGACGCATGCAGCCCATAGGCTTCGCGGTGGTTCACCGTGATCCAGTGGGCGTACAGCTTGGCGACCGCGTAGGGGCTGCGTGGATAAAAGGGCGTGGTCTCCGATTGAGGGGCGACCGAGCTCTTTCCGTACAGCTCCGAAGTGGAGGCCTGATAGAAGCGCGTGCCGCCTTCCAGCTTGAGCAGACGAACGGCTTCAAGCAGTCGGAGCACGCCCAACCCGTCCGCGTTGGCCGTGTATTCCGGCGTCTCGAAGCTGACGTGCACGTGGCTCTGGGCGCCCAGGTTGTAGATCTCGTCCGGCGTCGTTTCCTGCACCAGGCGGATGAGGTTCGTGGAGTCGGTCAGGTCGCCGTAGTGGAGGGTGAAGTCGGCGCCGGGCTCGTTCCAGTCATGCCGGAGGTGGTCGATCCTGCCGGTGTTGAACGAGGAAGAGCGGCGCTTGACGCCGTGAACCATGTAGCCTTTGGCCAGGAGCAGTTCGGCGAGATAGGACCCGTCCTGACCCGTGACCCCCGTGATCAGGGCGACTCTCTGTTTCACGCGAAGCTCGTCAGCGCCGTGCGACGTCGCTGTTGCGGCTGTACCAATCGTAGGTCTCCTTCAGCCCGGCTGCGAGCGAGTAGGCGGGCTTGAAACCCAGTCCACGGAGCTTGTCCACGTCATAGGCGCGGGAAAGCTGCCCGTTCGGCCTTGTGGAGTCCCAGAAGACATCCCCGGTGTGCCCGCTAAGCGCGCGCAGGGCCTCCACCAGTTCCCGAATGGACACCACCTGGCCCGAGGCCAGGTTGATCGGCCCCGTCCACCTCTCGGCGACGATCCGCATCGCCCGCGCCAGGTCCTTACTGAAAAGGAAGTCGCGCCTGGCCGCGCCATCGCCCCAAACCACGACCGGCTCTCCCGTGTGTGCGGCCCTGTGGAACTTAGAGATCAAGGTCGGCGTCACGTGCCCATGCGCCTCGTCGAAGCGGTCGTGAGGACCGTAGACGTTCGTCGAGATGGAGAAAGCGTAATCAATGCCGTATTGGGCTCGGTAGGCCTCCAGCTGGGCCAGCATGGTTCGTTTGGCATGGCCGTAGGCCGCCTCCGAGGCGTGCGGCTCGCCCGCCCACAGATCCTCCTCCTTCATGGGCAAGGCGACCCGATCAGAGTAGATGGCCGTCGAACCCGCCGCCACGATCTTGCGAACGCCCGCGGCGCGCGCCGCTTCGATCACGCTGCCGTTGATCAGCAGGTTCTCGTAGATCATCTCGCCGGGAACGCCGAGATTGCCGCCGAGACCGGCCACTTTCGCAGCCAGGTGGAAGACGACCGCTGGCTTCACAGCGTCCAGACACCGACGGGCGGCGTCCGGGTCGCGGAGATCCGCCTGGGCTCGCGAGACGGTGACGACCTGGTAGCGGCCGCTGGACCTCAGTTCGTCCACCAGCGCCCGGCCCACCACGCCGGAGGCGCCGGTCACCAGCACGCGTTCGATCGGGTCAGGGGGCGGGGCCAGCAAGGATCAAGACCCGGAGCCGCCGAGGCCCGGTTCGGCGTCTTCGCTCTCCGGCCAGCGGAGCTCGTGCAGGCCGGAGCCGATCTCGTGAAAGGCGCGGGCCCTTGAGCCGGGTACGGCCACGAAGGTCGTCCGGTCGGCGCGGATCGTATAGGGAGTTGGGATCCAGCACTCCATCACCGTCGAGTAGCCCAGGTCGCCCAGGAGATTGGCCAAACTGGCTCTCGTGAACCAGAAGCTCACGTCGTTGTTGAGCGAGGCGCCCAGTTGCTGGAGCTTCTCCTCCTCAGAAGAGCCGGGCGCATGCTCCCGGTAGAGCTTGCCCCAATAGGAGCGCCCCTCGTACTCCGCCTCCACCTCGCTGGTCAGGGACACGCGCGTGTCTATGATGCACACGCCCGTGCACATGGCGCGGAGGTTCCGGAGGAAGTGGAAAACCTCGGGCTGGTCCAGATGGTAGAGGATGCCCGAGCACAGAACCACGTCGAACACGCCGTCACGCTCACGGTTGACCTCGAGGACGTCTCCTTGCCTCACCTCCAAGCGGCTCAAGGACAGCGCGCGCCCGGCGAATTCGGCCTTGACCAGATTGACCGTCCGTCCCTCGACGGCCAGAACGCTGGCGCCTTGCTGCGCGAACTCCACGGCGTACAGACCTTCCCCACATCCCAGGTCGAGCACCCGCAACTCGGTGAAAGGCTTGCGCAGGACGTCGCGAGCGAGTTGCAGGAACTTGCTGCTTCTGAAGTTGTCCCCCCGAGGCTGCTCGCCCATGGTGAACACGCCATAGGGCAAGGCGAGATTGTGTGAGGCCCACGGCCCATGCTGATCGATGATCGCCTGACGTTCGGCCAGAAGGCTGGTTCGATCGGTCGGGAGCCCAGGCGTGAGTCCCCCCTGGCTCGGGTTGTGTGTGGGCATTCCGGGTCGCTCCGGGCGTCAGGATTGGATAGAGCCGCAAAAACGGTGTCTACCGTGGGCTCTTCCGCGAGGGACATCGCCTGAAAGGCGCCATGGGTCGGATCGTCTACTTCTGCCTCCCGAACAAGGGAATAGCCGGCGGCGCGAAGATGATCTTCCGTCACGTCGAGGCCCTGATCGAGCTTGGCCACGACGCCGTCGTCTTCACCCGAACGGCTGCCGATGTCCCGGCGTGGTTCGAGAGTCGAGCGCCGGTGATCACAGATGGAGACTTCCGGGCGGACGACATCCTCGTCGCTCCGGAGGACTCGCCCACGCTGCTTCGGCAGATGGCGAATGCGCCGCAACGAAAGTTCATCTTCTGCCAGAACCATTTCTATTCCGCACGCGGCATGGCCAAGCTCTCGGCTACCGAGCTTGCGGCCTATTCCGGAGTGATGGCTTGCAGCCGCACCGTCGCGGACTGGGTGAGCTGGCGGTTCCCGACCCTATCCGTGCAGGTGGTGCCGGCCTTCGCCGACGAGCGTCGCTTCAGGCCTGCCGAGAAGCAGGACGCCATCGCTCTGATCCCTCGCAAGCGCCCGACCGAGGCGGCCTACATGCGCGACGTGTTCCGCTTCACCTACGCCCGGCACGCCAAGATGCCGTGGTTCTGGATCGAAGGCGCGCCGGAGGACGAGACGGCCGGAGTCATGGGGCGGAGCCGGCTGTTTCTGTCCCTCAGCCGCCTGGAGGGACTTGGCATGGCCCCGCTCGAGGCCATGGCGGCGGGTTGCCTGGTGGCCGGGTTCACGGGCGAGGGCGGTCGGGAGTACGCCACGGAGGACAACGGCTTCTGGGTGGACGGCGACGACCCCGGCGGGGCCGTCGAGGCTCTGGCGAGCGCCGCCGACCTCGCCGCTACCGGAGGTCCCGCGCTGCAGCGGATGCTGGAGGCTGCAAGCGAGACCGCGGCCCGCTGGTCCCGAACGGAGTTCGTGAAGGCGCTGGAAGCGCAGTGGAGAGGTTACAAGGGCTGAAGTCGTTGCAGGCCGGACCGATGGCGCTCGGGCTCGCCCAACCGAAGCCGTTCTGGGCTGGCGGAGTCGAGGGGAATCGAACTCCTCACTTCCTCATTGTGAACGAGGCGCTAGTCGATTTCCGTGTGGTCGCGCAACGATCGCTGACGCGCTTCGCCCGCCCGGCAAGCTGGCCTTTGGCGTTTGAGGAGGGCTCGGGTGAACCTGCGGGTGACGCGCCGGGAAACGAGGGCTAAGGGGTGCGGCGATATCCTGGCTCGGGCTTGGCCCTGGCGCTGGTCGAGCACGGACTGCTGCTTGGGGCTCGCGCTCTGGGGTGGGCCGGGTCGGTGGGGGGAGCGAGTGCAGCTTAGGCGCGAGCGGCTAGTTTACGGCGGCTCCGGAGGGCCGTTCGAGGGGTGGGTCTGCTGGGATGCTGCGCACGCCGATCCCCGCCCTGGGGTAATGGTCGTGCACGCCTTTGGCGGTCAGTCGCAATTTGAAACAGACAAGGCCGCCGCTCTCGCAGAGCTGGGTTACGTAGGATTCGCCGCCGACCTCTACGGGCAGGGCCGTCGCGCCAGTTCTCCCGAGGAAGCCAAGAGGCTGATGGCGGAACTCGACCGGGACCGGTCCCGCCTACAGCACCGGGTCAATCTCTCGCTCGACCAATTGAAGGAATTGCCGCAGGTGGATCGCCGGATGACGGCCGCCATTGGGTTCTGCTTTGGCGGCAAATGCGTCCTGGATCTTGCCCGCTCGGGCGCGGACACGCGCGGTGTGGTCAGCTTCCACGGCCTCTACGACGCACCCACCGAGCCTAGGACGGAGCCCGTCAAAGCGGCGATTATGGCTTTGCACGGCTGGGGTGATCCCCTGAGCCCGCCCGAGAGCGTCCTGGAGCTTTCGCGTGAATTAACCGAACGGGGCGCCGACTGGCAGCTCCACGCCTACGGCCATACCGGCCATTCTTTCACGAACCCGAAGGCCCGCGCGCCTGAGCAGGGATTAGCCTATCAGGCATCCTCCGACGCACGAGCATGGCGCGCGATGCGCGACTTCCTCCAAGAAATATTCACGGCCTAGACTAGCGTCACGCTGCAGTACCGGAAAGAAGGCGAGTGCCTCTGAGGCGGGTAGTCACGGCGTCAGACCGTCTTTTGGAACCGCACCTGCTCGCTGCCCGGAATGAGATAGGCCCTGAAGCCGGCGTCCAACCAGGCCCTGGACTGAACAGAGCCGGCAAGCTGATCGGTCTCATTGGCCCACCACTCCGGTCTGCGCGCGCGGTTCGGCAACATCGCGCCAATCACCCGTTCGATCTGCCTGAAGCTGAGGATCACCTCCGCCGTTCGCGCTCGTCTGAGTTCACCAGTGAGAGGGTCATACTTCCCCATGGCGCTCTCGCCTCAAGAGCTTTGCGGGATTTGAGAGTGGGGCTGTGACTCACGGCGGCCGTGGAGCCGCAGCTTCCGGGGTCGCTGGTCGATGGTCTCGACCGCGACACCCTTCGCCCGGAGAACCTTCAGAAACCGCTGGATGCGATGCTCACCGAGAACGCCAAGATAGGTTTGCCCATCCTGGTCATCCACATAGGCGACATAGCCCCCGAACGCTGCGAGAAGCTGTTCCTCCGTCAGAGTGGCACGGACGACGTCCGTGGGGCCCACCGCCACGGCGCGAGGGGCTCCCAGCCAGTAACGGTCGTCCAGAAACTCGAAGAAGACAGCCAAGCCTCACCCCCGAGCTAGCGCCAGTGCCCCTAGAAGGTCACCGATGTTGTATGGCTTCGAGACATGGGCTGCTCGCCCGAGATGCAGGGCCATGAAAGCGCCTGCTCCGTCTGCCGTGGTGAACACGATGGGGAGATCGGCCCACTTCGCCCGCAGAGCGCGCGCCACATCGTAGCCGCTGGGACCGACACCCAGGTTCACATCGAGAAGGACAGCGTCGAAGGCCCCGCCACGCGCGGCCAACGCCCGTTCAGCTTGGCGCGCGTTTGACGCGCGGGCGACTTCAAAACCCTCGTCAGCGAGTTGCTCGGCGGTGTTTTCGCCGATCACCGGATCATCTTCAACGAGCAAAACAATGAGGCAACTGGACACTAAGACACTCTGAACAGGTTGACCCTGCGTAAAGCGCACCCCGCTGTTCGGCAAGCCGAATTGGCCCACAACTTAGGTCGGGCAGGAAGCCGGAAAGTAGCTGCGGGGGGAGCGAACAACGGATTAGCGCGCCGACTACTCCCTCGCTTGCCACGGTCCGCTGCCCCACGTAGGACCGCCCGGTCGCGCGGGGGCGCACATCGCCATTTTGGATTTCGCCATGGCTGCGCTTTTCCCCCGAGCCTTGAGGGTTCTGGTCGTCGAAGACGAGGCTCCGGTCTGCGAGGTGCTGACCGAGTTGCTGGGCGGCGAGGGCATGACCCGGTTTGCGCGCTGGGCGACAAAGCCGCGTATCAGCAGCTCGATGCGGAAGCTCCGGGCCTCGCGGCGTTGGTTGTGGATATCAACCTCGGCCGCGGCACGACCGGGTTCGACGTAGCGCGTTATGCACGACGGCTAAATCCGAAGCTGCCCGTAATCTACATCACCGGAGCTTCGTCCAATTCAATGGAGGTGCACGGGGTCGAAGGAGGCGTTCTTGTAGCCAAGCCGTTCGATGGTGAGCGGCTGCTGAGCACGCTCAAGGAAAAGCTGCTCACCTAATCCTTGGTGAAAGCAAGGCTGCGGGAGCAGCGGCGGCGGCCTCCGAACGCGTATCCAGGCCCGCCGCTATGACTAGGGTTCTGACCTGGAGTCGGCGCTCCCAAAAAGCGGACCTTCCGAAGATCCGCTAAGAGTCAAAAAAGCCGACATCGACGGCCGTCCTCGGTGAAACTCTCGGCATCGGGGTGGCGCGCCGGTAGCGGGAGGTTTCACCCCGCCACCAAGATGCAACCAAGTCCTTGAAAGGCTGGTGGAGCCGAGGGGAATCGAACCCCTGACCTCCTCATTGCGAACGAGGCGCTCTACCATCTGAGCTACGGCCCCAGCGCCCGGGATCAGCCTTGCGCGAGTGGGGCGGACTTACTGGGGCGGCGGGCGGGGGTCAAGGACGGGCAGGTCCGGCTTGCCGCTGGGCGGCGGTGCGGGCTACAGGAGCGGCGCACGAATTGGGCGCACGATGGGCAGCTTTCTTTATTTCATCGTGGACAGTCTGCTGGGCCTGCTGGTGCTGGCCATTTTCGTCAGCGCCATACTGAGCTGGCTGGTGGCCTTCGACGTGGTCAATCTGCGCAACCGCTTCGTGGCCAGCTTCACCCGCTTTCTCGAGGCGGTGACACGGCCGGTGCTGGCGCCCTTCCGCCGGTTCATCCCGCCGCTGGGCGGAGTGGATGTGAGCCCGATCGTGGCGGTGCTGATCCTGATCGGCATCCGCCGTTACCTCCTTCCGCCCATCTTCACCCCGCTGATCGCGGCGCTCGGCTGAGGGCGTGACCGCCCGGCTGATCGACGGCAAGGCTTCGGCTGCGCGGCTGCGCGCCCGCGTGGCCGCTGCGGCGGGCCGCCTGGCCGCCGAGCACGGACGCGCCCCTGCCTTGGCGGTGGTGCTGGTGGGGGACGATCCCGCCAGTCAGGTCTATGTCGCGGGCAAGGTGAAGGCCACGCGCGAGGCCGGCATGGTCTCGCACGAGCACCGGCTCCCGGCCCGCACGCCCGAGGCTGAGGTGGCGGCTCTGGTGGCGCGGCTGAACGCGGACCCGGCGGTGGACGGCATCCTGGTGCAGCTGCCCCTGCCGGCGCACATCGACGCCGACCGCGTCATCGCCGCGCTGAGCCCGGCCAAGGACGTCGACGGCCTGACCACGGAGAATCAGGGCCGTCTGGCCGGCGGACGCCCGGGGCTCCGGCCCTGCACGCCTGCGGGCTGTGTGGTTCTGGCTCGGGAGACCCTGGGCCGCCTGCAAGGCCTGCGCGTCGCGGTGCTGGGCCGATCGCTGCTGGTCGGTCGACCCGCCGCCCTGCTGTTCCTGGCCGAGGACTGCACGGTGACGCTGGCGCACTCGCGGAGTCGGGACCTGCCCGCGCTGTGCCGGGAAGCGGACATCCTTGTGGCCGCCGTGGGTCGGCCGGGCCTCGTCCGCGGCGACTGGATCAAGCCCGGCGCCTGCGTGCTGGACGTGGGCATCAACCGCGTGCCCGCGCCGGAGCGGGGCGAGGGCAAGACCCGCCTCGTGGGCGATGTGGCCTTTGACGAGGCGGTGGCGGTGGCGGGGGCCATAACTCCCGTTCCGGGCGGCGTGGGGCCCATGACCATCGCCGCCCTGCTGCGCAACACGGTGCTGGCCGCCTGCGCGCGCGAGGGCTGGGCGCCCCCGGCGGACCTCGGGACGGAGCCCGCGGCGTGACGGAGCAACTCTGGCTTCAGCCGGGCCGCACCTGCTTCGGGGTGTGCCGCGCCGACCGGGCCGCCATGCTGATCGACAGCCAACGCTACTTCGCCGTGGTCGGCGAGGCCCTGAAGCACGCCAGCCGCTCGATCTGGCTGCTGGGCTGGACCTTCGATCCCCGCACCCTGACGAAGCCGGGCGAGGACGGCGAAGGCCACGACGCCATGGGCGATCTGCTCAAGGCCGCCGCGGCGCGCGGCGTGGATGTCCGCGTCCTGATCTGGAAGACCGCCTTGCCGCTAGCGGCCACCCAGGGCTTCTACCCCCAACGCGCGACGGGAGAGTTCAAGGGCTCGGGCGTGAAGTTCAAACTCGACGGCGTCCTGCCCTTGGGCGCCTGCCACCACCAGAAGGTGCTGGTCGTGGACGAGGCCCTTGGGTTCTGCGGCGGAGGCGACTTTTCGGTGGAGCGCTGGGACACGCCGGACCATCCGGACAAGGACCCCCGCCGCTGCCTGCCGACGGGCAGACCGCATGCGCCGCGCCACGAGGTCATGATGATGCTGGAAGGCGCACCGGCCCGGGCCCTGGCCGATCTCTGCCGCGACCGCTGGCGGCGCGCCACCGGCGAGAGCCCGCTTCCCCTGCCGGCCCCCTACGAGGACTGCTGGCCCGCTTCGGTGAAGGCCGAGTTCGGGGTGGTAAGCGTGGGCGTGGCGCGGACCGACCCGGCCCACGAGGCGCGGGAGGCCGAGGCCCTGCATCTGCTCGCCATCGCCCAGGCGCGCCGGTCGATCTATCTGGAGAACCAGTACGTGGCCGGGCCCACCATCGCCGACGCGCTGTCCAAGCGTCTGGGCGAGCCGGATGGGCCGGAGGTGGTGGTCGTGACCACGCGCCACAGCCCCAGCTGGTTCGACCGCGCCACCATGGACCGCACCCGCGACGGCTTCGTGGACCGGCTACGCGCCTCCGACCGCTACGGCCGGTTCGCCGCCTATTGCCCCCTCACCCCCGGCGGCAAGACGGTGATCGTGCACAGCAAGGTCAGCGTGATCGATGATCGGCTGCTGCGGGCGGGTTCGGCCAATCTGAACAACCGCTCGGCGGGCTTCGACACCGAATGCGATCTGGCCATCGAGACCGAGGACGATGCGGCCCGCGCCGCGGTGATCGCCTTTCGGGACCGCCTGCTGGCCCACTATCTCGCTGCGGAGCCGGAGACCTTTGGCGCGCTGGCGCGCGAGCGCGGGTTGAAGGCGGCCATCGAGGCGCTCGACATCGGGCCGAGCCGGCGGCTGCAGCCGTTGAACACAGGCCGGACCACGCCCTTCGAAGTGGTGGTCAGCGCGCTGAGCCTGGGCGACCCGGTGTCGCCGGCCGACGCATGGAAGCCGTGGCTGCGGCGCGGCGCCATGCGCGCTCAGCGCGACCGGCTGGCGGCCGCCCTGCTCGCGTCCACCCCGAACTCCATGATCAGCGGCAGGTGATCGGAGGCCGTTCGCGCCAGGGGCGAGGTGGAGCTCCAGATCCGACCTACCCGGATCGCGCGGCCCACGAAGACATGGTCGATCCGCAGCATGGGGAACATGGCGGGAAAGGTCGGCACGCTGCGCCCGGCCAGCAGCTTCTGCGCGTCGTGGAACCGTTCCGTCACTCGGCGATAAGGGGTGGAACCCGAGGTGGAGTTGAAGTCGCCCAGCAGGATGACCGCCTCTCCGGCGCCTTTCAGCCACTCGGGTCCCAGCAGCGCGTCCACCTGGCCGGTCTGTTCGCGCGCCAGCAGGCCCAGGTGCGTGTTGACGATCTGGACCTCCGCCCCGCCCAGCTCCACGGCGGTCCACACCGCCCCACGCGGCTCCAATTGCGGCAGGGCGGGAAGCCCGGGGAGGGCGTCGGCCTTGACCAGCCGTTCGGGCAGGGCGGTCAGGATGGCGTCGCCATACAGCTCCCCTTCCACGGTCAAGGCCGCGTGGAAGCGCGAGCGCATGCCGAGCCGTTCGGCGACCTCGTGGGCCTGATCCACCCCCTGGGTGCGCGCGCGACCCACGTCCAGTTCTTGAAGCGCCACGATGTCGGGCCGGTCGGCCGCGATCACCTCGGCGATGCGCGACACGTCCAGCCTTCCGTCCACGCCCAGACATCGATGGACGTTGTAGGTCATGATCCGCGGCACGGGCGGCGTCTTGCCCGCGCCGAGCGCCCGACGCAACCGAGGCGCCGCCCTGCCCGAGCCCCATGCGCGACTCGGGTCGGGGGAGCCGCCCCCTTGCCGGCCGACCCGCGAACGCCAGCCGCTCCAGTTCCGGAACGGCCTCGCGCCCACGCCGCCCAGGCATGCCCGTCCTGAATCTCAGCGTCTCCAACGCCGGTCCAGCGTTAGTGACCGGTGAGCTGGCGACCTCCGGATCAGGCCGCCTGTCGAGCTCGGATCGTTTCCGGGCCGTTCAAAACTTGATCGATCGCCCCGAAGAGCGTGGAGGGGCGCACCGGCTTGCCGACGTGCGCGTTCATGCCCGCCGCTAGGCAAGCCTCCACCTGTTCCGCCTGGGCTCCGTCCGCGACTGCGATGATTCCGACAGGCGTCCGCTCTTCCGCTCGTTCCCGGGCACGGATGGCGCGGGTGGCGGTCAAGCCGTCCATCACCGGCATCTCCACGTCCATCAGGACCAGGTCGAACACGTCATCCGACCAGCGCTCCATGGCTTCGGCCCCGTCAAAGGCGAAAGTCGTGCGAGCGCCGATCATCTCCAGCATGATGCCGATCACCTGGCGGTTGCTGGCGTTGTCCTCCACCGCAAGCACCCGAAGCGGCCGGGCCGATTGAACATAGGGCATGGTGAACGGAAGGGATCCGGCTTCCAAAAGAGCCTCCGCCGCAAGCTCCGCCACCAGGGTCAGGGTGAAGGTGGATCCCTCGCCCTCCTGGCTGGTCACGCTCAGGTCCCCGCCCATGAGCCGGGCGAGCTCGCGCGAGATGGCCAGCCCCAGGCCCGCCCCGTCGTGGGCCCGGGTGCTCGAGGCGTCCCCTTGCACGAACTTTTCGAACAGCCGGGGCTTCAGCTCCGGCGAGATGCCGATGCCCGTATCCTGCACCGATATCCGCACCTCGCACCGGCCGCCTGCGCCAGGCTGGACCGCCGCCGTGATCGCGACCTCCCCGGCGTCGGTGAACTTGACGGCGTTGCTGAGCAGGTTCTGAAGCACCTGCCCGATTCGGGAAGCGTCTCCCAAGATCCGGAGCGGCGCCTCCGGCGCGTCCACGCAAAGACGAACGCCCTTGCGGGCCGCCTCCGTCGCAAACGCCGCGACGGCCGCGTCGACCACCCGGCGTAGGTCCAAGGGCGCGCGCTGAAGCTCCAGACGCCCCGACTCGATCTTGGAATAGTCGAGCACATTGTTCAGCAGGCCGAGCAGGATGTCGCCGGATTGGGTGAGCAGCGTCAGCATCTGGCGCTGATCCTGAGTGAGAGCGGTGCGGCCCAGCGCGTCCGCCATGCCCAGGACGCCGTTCATGGGGGTGCGGATCTCGTGGCTCATCACCGCCAGGAGGTCGCTGCGATCCTGGGCGGTCTTCTCCGCCGCACGGCGGCCCGCTTCGGCCTCCAGCCTTTCGCGGGCGTTGGTCCGGAACGCCTCAAGGGCCTCGGCCATGTCGCCCAATTCGGTCGCGGCATGGGTGGGAGGGGCGACCACGTCCAGGTCGCCTTCCGCCATGCGGCGCATGGTCTGAGCCATCACGACCACCGGCTTGGACAGCTCGCGGCCCAGACGCCATGCCACCAGGGCGGCCAGCACCACCGCGGTGAAGCCGAACATGACGGCGGCCAGCGCCGTCCTGCCGGTCACGGCCGTGGAGGTCATGAGGTAGGAGGCCCAAGTCACCGCCACGACCACCATCAGCACGCAAACCGTGGTCACCACCGCGATCACCGCCACTAGGCGACCCGTCAGGGAGCGGCCGAACATGAACTTCCTCTTCACCTACCGGACGACCTTGCCCGGGGAAACGAAAAGATTGGGTTTAGGCGTCGTCCGGAGGACGCAGGCGAGATGTTCAGTCTCCGGCAACGCCCGTGGCGCATCCTGGGCCGAACCGGAGCCCGCCATGCGTCGTATCGCAACCCTGATCCTGCTGGCCGCTTGCCTGGCCGGGAGCCCTGCCTACGCCAGCGAAAAGAAGAAGGGCGGCGGCTTGTCCTATCTGCAGCTCAAGCCCCTCGCGGCGACCGTTCTCCGCCCGGACGGCCGGCGCGGCGTCCTGACCGTGGAGGCCGGGATCGACACCAAGGACGAGGCGCTCTACGCCAACGCGCAGGCTTCCATGCCGCGGCTTCGCGCAGCCCTGGTCACCGTGGTGCAGAACCACGCCCAGGGCCTTGGGCCCGGCTCAGCGCCCAGCGCCGACCGGCTGTTGGCCGACCTGCAGCGCGCCACGGACCGCGTGCTGGGCCGCTCGGGCGGACGCGTTCTTCTGGGCACCCTGATGATCAACTAGCCGCCTCGCCCGCCCCTGCGCCACCGGGGCGAGCGCCAGCCTGCCCACGTTCCGGCCGCTCAGGTGGCGCGCCCCCCCGCGGCGGCGTCCATGAAGCGGGCCATGCGCAGGTCGCGTTCGGTGACGCCGTCGGCGTCGTGGGTGGTGAGCAGGACCTCCACCCGGTTGTAGACGTTGAACCACTCCGGATGATGGTCCAGGGCCTCGGCCAGCAAGGCCACGCGTGACATCCAGCCCCAGGCCGCGCTGAAGTCCTCGAAGCGGAATTTGCGTGTGATGGCCTCCCGCTCGCCCGGCGCGCGGCTCCACCCCGGCAGCTGCTCCAGCGCCGCCTGCACCTCGACGCGTTCCGCTTTGGCCGTCTTCATCCGTTGCTCCTTACCGCCGCCCGGCCGATACAGTCAGCCCCGCCCCCGTTCGTCCAGCGCCATGCCCCTCGCCCTTCCTCTTTCCCGCGTGTTCGCCGCCGTGTTCGTGGTCCTGGCGGCGGCGATCGTATGGTTCTCCTTGACCCCCATGACGGCTCAGCCCGGGGTGAGCCAGATCGATAAGATCGAGCACTTCTGCGCCTATGCGGCGCTGACCTTTGTGGGATTCGCCGCGCGGGGGCGACCCTGGCCGTTGCTGGCCGCAGCCATTGTGATCTTCGGCGGGGGGGTGGAGGTGTTGCAGGCGCTGCTCCCGACCGGGCGGACGGGGTCGCTGCTGGACGCTCTGGCCAATGCGGCGGGGGCCGGCTCGGTCTGGGCGGGATGGCTGAGCTTCGGTCGCCTGAGGCGGCGCTGAAGGTTCTTGCGTGGGGCGAGTGCGGAGGCGGTCATGCACGCCCAGGCTTAAGCCGCTTGGCCGAGGTCCGCTGGCGCGGGATGGTGACGCTCAAGGTTTCCTGACGGGATCACCATGCTGAAGCGCCTGCTCATCGCCGCCGCCGCGAGCGGCCTGGCCGCCACGGAGGCCGCCGCCCAGGCGGCCCCTCTGCCCGATTTCCCCGCCCAGGCGCGTCCAGGCGAGTGCTGGGCGCGCGTCCCCGCCGGTCCGGTTCAAAGCTCGGCCTCGGGCGCCCAGGCTGTCTGGACGCTGCAGCGCGGAACCGGCCCCACCGCGATCTGGAGTCTGTCGGAAAGACCCGTCCCCGCCGTGCCGACCGCGGGCGCAGTCCTCGACTGGGCCCAGGTGGACTGCGTGACCGGGCGACCGCTCCAGTTGGCCTACGCCGCACCGTCCCTGGGCCCCGCACCGCGCGCCGCGCCGCTTCCGCCCCCCGGGCCGTACGCCCAGGCCGAGCCGGGCTTCCCGCCGCCGCCGCCGCCGCCCGGGCCTGGGTTTGAGCCTGGCCCTCGGTCTGGGCCTGGCCCTGGGCCCCAGTTCGGTCCTCCGGCCTATTCCGGCCGAGGCCCCTATGCGCAAGGCGGGTTCCCGCCTCCGCACAGGTTCGGGGAACAGCCGTTGGGGGAACAGCCGTTCGAGCAACAGCCGTTCGGGGCACAGCCCCCCTTCCCCGCCCCGCACGCCGGTCCGCCGTCGCCTTACGGCTATCCGGCGGTGGCCCAGCCCCGTCGGCCGGTGGCGCCCTGGTTCGGCGGCCGGTACCTGACCTGGCCGGGCAAGACCCTTCGCTGAGGCGGCAGGGCGGCTTGCCCGGGCGGGCCGCCCCGTCTAGACCGCGCCCCGTCCCCAGACCCACGGACGTTGCGGAGGTCCCCCCATGGCTCGCGCCAAAATCGCGCTGATCGGCGCCGGCATGATCGGCGGCACCCTGGCTCACATCGCCGCGCGTGAGGAGCTGGGCGACGTGATCCTGTTCGACATCGCCGAGGGCACGCCGCAGGGCAAGGCGCTGGACATCGCCGAGGCCACGCCCGTGTTCGGCCGCGACAGCCGTCTGCGCGGCGCCAACGACTACGCCGAGATCGCCGGCGCCGACGTGTGCATCGTCACCGCCGGCGTGCCGCGCAAGCCCGGCATGAGCCGCGACGACCTCCTGGGCATCAATCTCAAGGTCATGAAGGCCGTGGGCGAGGGCATCAAGGCGCACGCCCCGGACGCCTTTGTGATCTGCATCACCAATCCGCTGGACGCCATGGTCTGGGCCCTGCAGCAGTTCTCCGGCCTCCCGCACCAGCGCGTGGTGGGCATGGCGGGCGTGCTGGACAGCGCCCGTTTCCGCTGGTTCCTGGCCGAGCGCACCGGGGTGTCGGTGCAGGACATCCACGCCTGGACGCTGGGCGGGCACGGGGACGATATGGTGCCCATGGTGCGCCACTCCACAGTGGGCGGCCTGCCGCTGCCCGCCGCCGTGGAGCAGGGCCTGCTGACTCAGGAGGACCTGGACGGCATCGTCAGGCGCACGCGCGGGGGCGGAGGCGAGATCGTGGCCCTGCTGAAGACGGGCTCGGCCTTTTACGCCCCGGCGGAGAGCGCGGTCGTGATGGCCGTCTCCTACCTGAAGGACAAGAAGCGCGTGCTGCCTGCGGCGGCCTATCTGCAAGGCCAGTATGGCCAGAACGACCTCTATGTGGGCGTGCCGGTGGTGATCGGCGCGGCCGGCGTGGAGCGCGTGATCCAGTTCGAGCTGAACGGGGAGGAACAGGCCATGCTGGGCAAGTCGGTCGAGTCCGTGAAGGGCCTGATCGAAGCCTGCAAGCAGATCGACCCGTCGCTGGCCTGAGGTGACGCCGCTCGGCCCCGCCTTGCACACGGAACGGCTGATCCTGCGGCCGCCGGAGCCGGGGGACTTTCCGCGCTGGGCCGAGTTCCTGGGCGATCCGGAGGCGACCCGGCATATCGGCGGCGCCCAGCCTCCTCCGACGGCCTGGCGCAGCATGGCGACCATGACGGGGGCCTGGAGCCTCCTGGGCTTCTCCATGTTCTCCGCCATCGAAAGGGAGACGGGCCGTTGGATCGGTCGCCTGGGTCCCTGGATGCCCCATGGCTGGCCCGGCACGGAGGTGGGCTGGGGCCTGCATCCGGACTCGCAGGGCCGCGGCTTCGCGGTCGAGGGCGCGCGGGCTTCCATCGACTGGGCCTTTGACGAACTCGGCTGGACGGAGGTGATCCACACCATCGCGCCGGAGAACACGGCCTCGGTCCGCGTCGCCCAGCGGCTGGGATCGCGCAAGCTGCGCGAAACGCGGTTGCCGGCCCCTTTCGAGATGCTGCAGGTCGAGGTGTGGGGCCAGAGCCGGGACGAATGGCGTCAGAACCAGCCGGCCTCCCGGAGCGCTCGGGCGTAGGTACGGCTCACCGGCGCCTCGGCCCCGGACGGCAGCGTCAGGGTCGCGCGGCCGTCCGAACGCCGCGCGTCGGTGACGGCGCCACGGGCGACCCACCAGGAGCGATGGGTCTGCGCCCCCTCGATCCCGTCCAGCTCCGCCCGGGGCGTCGGACAGGCGCATCAGGATCAGGTCGGAGCCGCGCGAGGTGTGGAGGCGGAGGTAGTGATCCTCAGCCTCGACGGCGTGGAGCTCGGCGCCGCGCAGCTTGGCGGGCAGACGGTCAAGGAACCGGGCCGCCGGGGCGCCCGGGGCACCGGCGCGGGTCTCGGCCGGGCGACGAGCGGCGAGGTGGTTCAAGGCCACCACCGCAGCTGAAACCAGAACCACCGATGGGAAGACAAGGACCAGGTTTTCGAGCCGCCAGGCCCTGTTGAAGGTCAGGGAGGTGGCCAGCCAGACCACGACAGTCTCAGGCACGGAGATGGCCAGGGTGCAGGCAAGCCCCTGAGCCCAGGGCCGCTCCTCCAACCAGCCGCGACGGCCGACGGTCTCCAGAACAGCGGCTCCGATCACGCCTCCCGCCAGCATGACCACGAGCCAGTAGGCGTAGCGCACCGGAGCGGAGGCTGCGTCGGTGCCGAATGCGCCGGTGGCGGCCAGGAACAGGGCCGCGACCAGGACGATGACCAGGCCTCGGACAGACCGCTGGCGGAAGGTGGTCGCCGCCCACGAAGCACGAACGGTCGGGGGACGAAATTCGCGAAGGCGGGTCGTCTGTTCGTGCATTCCCGGGTGCGCCGCTCCCCCTGGTCTGTAACGCCTCCTGCGCGACTTAGGGAGCGAAGATATGCAGACCAACGGAGGCAGGCTCGGCGGCGTGCGGCCGGCCCTGGCTGGTGCGGCGGTCGTGGCGGCGCTGGCCGGGGGCGCTTACGGCCCGGCGCTGGCGGGCTGGGCGGCGAAGGGGCCGGACTGGTCCTTGATCGCGGAGGAAGGCTTCGCCCTAAAGCTCCACTTGGCCGCGGCGCTGGGAACTCTCCTGATCGGAGTGCTGCTGCTGGCCGGCGTCAAGGGCCGAGGTTGGCACAAGCGCCTGGGCTGGAGTTGGGTGGCGCTGATGGCGGCCACGGCGGTGAGCTCGTTCTGGTTGCAGCATCTGCGTCCGGGCTCCTTCAGTTGGATCCACGGTCTGAGCGGCTGGACGCTGGTCGTGCTGCCTACCGCCGTTTATGCGGCGCGCCGCCGCAAGGTGAAACTGCATCGCAGGATGATGTCGGGCCTGTTCGTGGGCGGCTCGATGGTCGCGGGCGGCTTCGCCTTGATGCCCGGCCGCCTGCTCTGGCGGGTGGTAGTGGGATAGATGGAGCGGGCGGCCGGAGGCCGCCCGTCCCGAGGCTTAGCGTTGAGCGCCGCCTGCGTTGGAGCCGCCTTGGGCCCCGGCCTGGCCGCCTTGAGCGCCCTGGCCCCCTACGGCCTGCTCGAGCGTGCGGGCGCTCTGAAGGTGTCCTTCCAAGATCGGAAGGTGCCGCGCGGCGATCTGCTTCAGCGCGGCGTTGTCGCCCGCATCGGCGTAGGTCCGGTGCAGTGTCACGTCCTCGCCGTGAGCGGCGATCTGTTGGGCCACATAGACGCCGTCGAACTGGCCGGCGGGAGCCTGACGCAGGTTGTCGACCATGCCTTGCCGCCGCTCGTCCATGGCGGTGGGCGGGGTCACGCCGGCGGCCGAGCCCACGGCGGCCTGCATGTCCTTCATGGTCTTCTCGTGATCATTGATGATCTTCTGGGCGTAGGCCTTGACCTGGGGGTTCTGGGCCTTCTCCAGCGCGAGGCGGCTGGCCGCAATCTCGTACATGTTGGCGATTGCGGCGTTGGTCACGAAGCCCTCGGTGGTGCGGCCCAGGGTGGCGGCCGAGACGGCGCCCACGGCGGCGCTGGTCGCGTCCTGGGCGGCGTTGGAGACGGGGTTGGAGCCCACGCCGGACTCGGCGGAGGCGTTCTCGACGGGGCCGTCCTCGACGACTTCGTTCTTCTCGCCGCAGGCGGCGACGGAGAGCATGGCGGCGAAGGCGCCGGACAGCAGAAGGGTGCGTTTCATCTTTGACATCGTCCTTTGAAGGTATGAGCTTAGTTGCTGGTCGAGGGGCGACCGGCGGCCGCCCCCGCCCCATCCGCCGCCGTGCCTTCGTCGAGGGCGCGTACGGTCTGGAGATGGTTCTCGATCATCGGCGCGGCTCGGGTGGCGAGCTGCTTCAGCTGTGGATCGTCGCCGTTGCCGCTGAAGTCGCGAAATAGGTTGAGCGCGTTCTCGTGCGCCTCCGTCTGCTGCTCGATGTAGCGCTCGTCGAAGTCCGCCGGGCTAGCCCCGCGCAACGCGGCCACAAGGACGCTACGCTCCTCGTCGAGCACGACCGGTGGACGCGCCTGCAGCCCGGCCTGCGCGATCGCGGCGTTCATCTCGTTCGACATGCGCGTGTGCTCGTCGATCATGCGTTGGGCGAAGGCCCTGACCTGCGGCGACTGAGAGCGCTCGAGCGCCAGGCGGCTGGACTGGATCTCATAAAGGTCGCTCAGCGCCGCGCGGGTCACGAACCCGCCCGCCGTGGTGGCGGGCGGCGCCTCGGCCTCAGCCACGGTGGCGGGATTGGCGGGCGTGCCGCCGCCGGGCGTGTTTTCGACCACCACATCCGCGTCCCCGCCGCCCCGGTCGCAGGCCGTCAGCCCCAGGACCGTCACGGCCGCAGTCGCCAGGAGTAATGGGCGCAGCATCAAGGGCTCCTTCTCGATGGGAAAGAACCCCGAGGAAGCGGGGCGGTTCCAAGCGGAACGCCGGGATGGGGCGAGGAGGCGTGGTCCGCCCTACGATGGACAGGTCCACCCGGGCGGCTAAAGCTGCAGGCCGGTCCTGAGTGTGTTCATGCGCCGCACCGCCCTCCTCGCCCTGACGGCCTGCCTCCTGACCGCATGCGCGGCCGGAGAGCCGCCGCGGCTGGAGTCCGCCCCCGCCGAGGCGATCGCAGCGAGCCCCGAAGCCGTCCCGGGGCCGGCCCAGCCGGCGGAGATTTCGCCCGTCCGCGGAGAAGGGCCGCCCTTGCCGGCCACCGGAGCCGTGCTGACCCGTATCGCCGTGGGCTCCGGCCTGGAGCAGACGCGGGACCTGCCGGTCCTGGCGGCCGTGGCGGCGGCCCGACCCGAGCTGTTCATCTTCATGGGCGATAATGTGAACGCCTCCGCCCCGGTCGGAGCGACGGGAGCGGACGCCCCTCCCCTTGCCGGGCTCATCCAGGCGTATGCGGACCTGAATCTCAATGCGCATTTCGCCAGCTTCAACATGGCGATCCCGGCGCTGGTCGTCTGGAATGACCAGGACGACGGGTCCAGCCAGGACCCGGCGGACCCGGCGGCAAAGGCCCGGGCGGAGCGGATCTTCGAGACCTACTGGGGGGCCGCCGCGGTGGGCGGCGACCACCCGGGCGTTTACGGATCGCGCATCTTCGGCCCGCCGGGACGGCGGGTGCAGATCCTGCTGCTGGACACGCGCTTCTTCCGCTCGGCTCCGAATGGGGCTGGGGGGGACGCCGCCTTGTTGGGCGCGGAGCAGTGGCGCTGGCTGGAGAACCAGCTCCAACAGCCCGCCGAGCTGCGCTTGCTGGTGTCCTCCATCCCGGTGCTCGCGGACGAGCCCAGGGGCGCGGGCTGGCGGACCGCTCCGGGCGAACGACGTCGATTGTACGAAACCATAGGCCGGAGCGGCGCCCGGGGGGTCGTTCTGCTGTCGGGCGGTGGCCCTGCGGCTGGGCTGCACCGGAGGACGGGCGCTACGCCCTACCCGCTCCACGAGCTGACGGCTCCGTCGCTGAACCGACCAGCGACCGACGCCGCCGCGACGCCCGCCAACTTCGGCCTGGTCGAGATCGACTGGGCACGGCGGCGGATAAGCTTGAGCGTACGGGGGCTGAACGGGGCGGTGACGGGGAGCCGGGCGGTTCGGTTCGACGAACTCGGGATCTGATCGGCATGGGGGCGCCGGAACGCGGGGCGAGCCACGCTCACCGCTCGGCTGTGCGGGGGCGCAGCGCGGTCAGGAGCAGGGGAGCCAGAGGCAGCCAGACCAGGAGGGCGAAGGCGGTCAGGGGCTCGGGAAGAAAGTCGCCTACGCCCAGCGCGACGCCATGGCTCCAGGCGCCGACCTGGCCGATGACCAGCGCCGACGCGGCGGTCGCGGCCAGCAGAGCGACGGGAGCATCGGGAGCGCGCGCGGCGAACACGGCTGCGGCGCAGGCCAGGAGGGTGGGCCAGGCCACCGTGTGGGCCGTGGTGGGCGCCAGGATCTGCAGGGCGGCGGTCAGCATCAGCGCCAGGAGGACCAAGCCAAGCCAGACGCCCGAAACGGACCGTTCGCGGCGGCGCGCCAGCAGGGCGAAGATCAGCAGGGCGGGCAGGACACAGGCGGCGGCCAGGGCCAGTTCGTAAAGGCCGAAGTTCTCCAGCAGGGCCCGACGGCCTGCGAGGGAGCCGACCAGCAAGGTCAGGCGCAGGGCGACGGCGGTGAGGACCAGCAGCACCAGGCCGCCCACCAGACCCAGCGCGACCTCGCCCGCAGGCGGCGGTCGCCGCCAGGCCAGGGCCGAGAGCCCCAGAGCCGCGGCCAGCACCAGCCAGCCGACCCAAGGCGGATAAGCCAGGAGGAAGAGGCCCAGCACGTCGGAATAGACGGCGTTGGGGGCGGCGGCGGGCAGCTGTGCGGCGCCGAGCAGCGACCGGGCCACCGGCAGAACCTGCTGACCCAGGTGCTGCAGGCTGCCCCCGTCCAGGGCCTCGGGCGTGGAGCTCGGGTCGTGATACTGGGCCGGGCGGCCGATGAAGGCCCAGTTCAGGCCGGGAATCCCGGCCTGGCGCGCGACGGAGAAATCCGTGGCGTTGTTCATGATCCCGTACAGGTAGACGGCCAATGAACTGCTGGACGGCCCCACCGCCTCGCGCCCGTACAAACTCACGAGCCGGCCGTTGTTGGGGCCGGTTTCGAACATGAAGGCGCGCCCTCCCCCGCCCCGGGCCTCCATGTTGAGCACCAGGCCGATGCGGCGGGCCAGCGGATCGGGGGGAGTTCCGCCGCGGGCGCCCCTGCCCTCGCCGAAGAAGTCGGAGGCGCCTAGCAGGCCCAGTTCCTCGCCGTCGGTGATCAGCAGAACAAGGTCGCGACGGGGCTGGCCGGTCGCCTGGACCGCGCGGGCGATCTCCAGAGCGGCGGCCACGCCGGCGGCGTCGTCCGCGGCGCCGGGGGAGCCCGGCGCGCTGTCGTAATGCGCCATCAGGGCCAAGGCCGGGAGGCTTCGGTCCGCGCCCGGGAGCACGGCTATGATGTTGCTGATCGGACGCCCGGCCCCGTCTTGCGGATCGGAGCTGGGCGGGATGGCCCCCCTGCTTTCGGCGGTGCGGACCTCCAGTCCCAAGCTGCGCAGACGCGCCACGAGGTAGTCGCGAACCCGCCGGTTCTCCACCGAGCCGCTCGGATGAGGCCGGCGCGCCACGGCCCGGACGTCGTCCATGGCGCGCTCGGCGGAGAAGGTCGAGGCCGGAGCGTCGGCCGGGCGCGGTCGCGGGGTGCGGCTGGCCGACCAGGCCAAGAGCAGGCCGGCGACAAGGGCGGCCAGGAGCGCTAGGCGGGGACGCATCGGGGCATGCTGGCCCACGCCTCAGCCGGCCGCAAACGAAAACGCCCGCCGGTGGCGGCGGGCGTCAGACTCCGGACTGTCGTCGGGCTTAGGCCGCGACGCTGCCCGCTTCGGGGTCGCGCAGCACGTAGCCGCGGCCCCAGACGGTTTCGATGTAGTGCTTGCCGTGGGTGGCCGACGCCAGCTTCTTGCGCAGCTTGCAGATGAAGACGTCGATGATCTTGAGCTCGGGCTCGTCCATGCCGCCGTAAAGGTGGTTCAGGAACATCTCCTTGGTGAGGGTCGTGCCCTTCCGCAGGGAGAGGAGCTCCAGCATCTGGTACTCCTTGCCGGTGAGGTGCACGCGCGAGCCGTTCACCTCCACCGTCTTGGCGTCGAGGTTCACCAGGACGTCTCCGGTCTTGATGACCGACTGGGCATGGCCCTTGGAACGGCGCACCACGGCGTGGATGCGGGCCACCAGCTCGTCCTTGTGGAAGGGCTTGGTCATGTAGTCGTCGGCGCCGCCGCCGAAGCCCTTGACCTTGGTGTCGATCTCTCCGGTGCCGGACAGGATCATGATGGGCGTGTTGATCTTGCCCACGCGCAGCTGGCGCAAGACGTCCAGGCCGCTCATGTCCGGCAGGTTCAGGTCCAGCAGGATCAGGTCGTAGTCGTAGATCTTGCCGAGGTCGACGCCTTCTTCACCCAGGTCGGTGGTGTAGACGTTGAAGCCCTCCGACTTCAGCATCAATTCGATGCTTTGGGCGGTGGCCGAATCGTCTTCGATCAGCAGGACGCGCATCAAAACCTCTCCCAGCCCAGGCCGCTCCCCTGGTCGGGAGGCGGGCGCACGGCGTGTCCCCAAACGTTAAGGCGGCAGTTCCTTAAAACTGGTTAACGATGAACGAGACGTTGACGTCCGGCCTAGGGTGATTTGCGCGGGCGCTGCAAGCGAGTCGTACGCAAGTTCCTGGCGCAGGTTCCAAGGTGTGGCGCGGGCGCTACGGGCGCGCCAGGAGCCGATCACCACGGCGGGTCACGGCTGGTTAACCACGTTCCTTGACCTTGCCGGAATGCAGAGCCTGATCACCGCGGTGGAACGCCTCGACCCCCTTTCCGTGAGCGGACGGGTGGCGGCGGTGAACGGGCTGCTGATCGAGGCGCGGGGCGGGCTGACGCGGCTGTCGGTGGGGGCGCGGGCGGAGATCGAGCGGCGCGGGGTCAAGCCCTTGCCTGCGGAGGTGGTGGGCTTTCGCGATGATCGCGCGCTGCTGATGCCGTTCGGACCCGTGGAGGGGGTGGCCCCCGGGGCGGAGATCTTCGTCAAGCCGGAAGGCGCGTCGGTGCGGCCGACGCTGGCCTGGCGGGGACGGATCGTGGACGCCTTTGGCGAAGCGATCGACGGCAAGGGACCCTTGCCGCAGGGACCGGCGGCCTATTCGCTGCGGGCGCCGCCGCCGGCGGCGCACGCCAGGGGGCGGGTGGGCTCCCGGCTGGACCTGGGCGTGCGCTCGATGAACGTGTTCACCACGGCCAACCGGGGACAAAGGTTGGGCGTGTTCGCGGGCTCGGGCGTGGGCAAGTCGGTGCTGCTGTCCATGCTGGCGCGCGAGGCCGCCTGCGACGCTGTGGTGGTGGGCCTGATCGGCGAACGCGGCCGGGAGGTGCGCGAGTTCATCGAGGAGACTTTGGGCGAAGAAGGGCTGGCGCGGGCCGTGGTGGTGGTGGCCACCTCCGACGAGCCCGCGCTGAAAAGGCGGCAGGCGGCCTATATGACCTTGGCCATCGCCGAGTATCTCCGCGACCAGGATCAGGAGGTGCTGTGCCTGATGGACAGCGTCACCCGGTTCGCCATGGCGCAGCGGGAGATCGGGCTGGCCGCCGGCGAGCCGCCCACGACCAAGGGCTATACGCCGACCTGCTTCACGGAATTGCCCAAGCTCCTGGAGCGAGCGGGGCCGGGCCCCATCCGGGCGGACGGCACGGAGGCCGGGCCGATCACGGGCCTGTTCACCGTGCTGGTGGACGGCGACGACCACAACGAGCCCATCGCCGACGCCGTGCGCGGCATCCTGGACGGGCACATCGTCATGGAGCGGGCCATCGCCGAGCGCGGGCGCTTTCCGGCGATCAACGTGCTGAAGTCGATCAGCCGGACCATGCCGGGCAATCAGTCCAAGGAAGAGCGCGACACCGTGCGTCAGGCGCGGCAGGTGATGAGCGCCTACGCCAATATGGAGGAGTTGATCCGCATCGGGGCCTATCGAGCGGGGTCTGACCCGCTGATCGATCGCGCGATCCAGCTGAACCCCGCGATCGAAGAATTTTTGCGGCAGGACAAGGAGGACGCCACCTCTCTTGAGGACTCGTTCACCCTTCTGGACGCCATTCTGTCGGCGAACGAAGGAGCTGACGCATGGGCTGGGCCGGATCGCTGACGCGGATCGCGAACTACGAAGTCGAAACGCTGCAAAAGCGGGTCGCGGAGATCGCGGGGCGGAAGCTGGACGCTGAGCTCCGGATGACGCTGCTGGACGCCGAAGCCGAAGCGGAGGCGGAAAACGCCCGGACGGACCGGGAGGCGGCCATGTTCCATCCGCGCTTCGTGCAGGGCTGGCGCGCGCGCAAGGCCGATCTGCAGGCCAAGATCACAGCGATCGCCGTGGAGGAGAGCGGAGCGCGGGACGCGCTCACGCGGGCCTTTGAAGAGCTTAAAAAATACGAGCACGTGGTCGCAATGGCCGCGGTGGCGTCGCGGCGCGAAGCCGGGCGGCGCGAGGCGGCGGCCATGGACGAGATGGGGCTGCGCCGGGCAGGAATGCGGTAGGAGCCGAACCACCGCCCGCACCGGCGACGCGATCCACCTCTCCTTCCTGGCCGGAGGAGGCGGGGAGCCGCCTCTTCCCCTTTGGAGGCCGGAGGCTGGCGGGGACCAAAGCTGACCGATCGGCCGGAGTTCGCCCATGAGGAAGTTAAGGTGAGGCAAGAGCTTGGGGCCACGCGCCGCACCGTGCTGGCGGGCGGTCTGGCCTTGGCCGCCTGCACCCGTGAGGCTGAGGCGGTGCCCTCAGCGGCCGCCATCCAGGGCGGGCTCAAGGATCATGCCCCCTTCCCCGTCGGGGCGGCGATCCGGTCGGACCTGCTGGCTGACCCGGCCTACCCGGCGCTGGTGCGCACCCACTTCGACCAGATCACGGCCGACTGGGAGATGAAGATGGAAGCCGTTCTCGGCGAGGACGGCGCCTTTGACTTCTCCCGAGCGGACCTGGTGGCCGATTTCGCCCGCAGCCACGCCCTGCGGCTGTTTGGGCACACCCTGATCTGGAACGAGCAGCGGCCGGCCTTCTTCGAGGCGCTGAAGGACAACCGGTCGGCCTTCGCCCGGGCCTATGGGCGCTACATCGCCGAGGTGGTGTCGCGGTATCGGGGCGCGCGAGGCTGGGATGTCGTCAACGAGCCCTTCAACTGGAACGGGTCGGAGCGCCGCGGCGGGATCTGGGCCGAAACCCTGGGCGACGCCTACATCCCGCTGGCCTTTGAGCGGGCCCGGGCGGCGGACCCCGATGCGGTGCTGTTCCTGAACGACTATAACCTGGAGCAGTTTCCCGCCAAACGCCGAGCTTTTCTCAAGCTGGCCGAAGGGCTGCTCGCTGCGGGCGTGCCGCTGGGCGGGCTGGGAACCCAGACGCACCTGAACCACGAGACCGACCCCGGTTCGCTCGGACCGGCGATGCGTGATTTGGGGAGCCTGGGGCTGCCGGTGCATCTGTCCGAGCTGGATTTCACCCTGAAGGGCGCCGGCCGGGACCGGATCGCGGCGCTGGCCTTGCAGGCGCGACTGGCGGGCGCGGCCGCCGAGGCCTTCGCCAGCCTGCCGGAACCCCAAAGGTTCGCCTTTACGACCTGGGGCGTGCGCGACGGCGACAGCTGGCTGCGTCAGCCGGAGCAGGAAGCCGAGTTCCCGAACGACCAGCCGCTGCTGCTGGACGACGCCGGGCGCCCCAAGGGCGCCTTCGCCGCGGTTGTGGAAGCCTGGGGCTAGAGTCCGGGCGGGCGCTGGCCGGCGTCGGAGGCGGCGCGAATGGCGCGCAGGTCCTCGCCGATGCGGTGGATGGTCAGGTAGAATTCGCAGAACGAACGCCAGAGCAGGGCCATGGCCCCGGCCACCAGCAGCCCCACCACCAGCACGGGGATGGCCAGCAGAACGCCTTGCAGCCCGCCCTCGATCGCCTGGCCTACGGCGATGCCCACCACCGCAAAGATCACCATGGCGATCACGCACAGGCCCGCCCAATAGACCAGATGGATCGTCTGGCCCGTGAACATGCGCTCAAAGGTGAGCAGGTCGCGAAGGCCGGTCCGGGGCGCCGGGGCTGAGGACAGGCGATGGGGCATGAAGGGCTGGGATTCGGTCACAGACGAAGCTTAGGAGCGGCGGGCGCGCGGCTCAAGCGGGGGGTGGGTGCGTGGTGAGTGGAGGCTGCTGAAACATCCGACTTCCGGAACGCACCCGGTCTGAGCGGCCCTGCTCCCGATCCTGAAAGCACCCTCTCACCCCTCGCCACTCACCCTTCGTCGAACCACCCGTCGCAACGCGCGCGCGCGCCCCGATCTTGCTTAGCCTCTCGTTAAGCACGCGGGATCGTCCCGCGGCGGGACGAGGCGTCACCCATGTTCGAGTTCGGTCGGGAGTTGCGACGGGTGTTCGGGGCCGATGGCCTCAGCGGCCCGGTGGCGCGGACCGAAGTGCTGGAGCTGATGGACGTGTCGCTGCTGCGGCGCGAGGCGGCGGCGGCGGGAACGGCGGCGGCGCGGACCGGGTCGGGTGAGCGCGCGGCGCGCTGGGCGGAGGCCGCAGCGCTGCACCGGGAGATCGCGCGCCGGACGGGCGAGGCGGAAAGCCTCCGCCGGAGCGGCTCGGCCGCCGAAATGAGCTGGAAGGCGGCGGGCGGAGATCGTCGACGGCTGGGCGAAGCCCGCCTCGAGCAGGGGCTGACCGCGCTCGTGGGCGCGGACCTGTTCGGCGACCCGGCGCTGATGCGCAGCGCACGTGAATACCTGACCGACGCCCTGGCCAAGGCCGGAACCGAGCCCGGGCCCAGGGCGCGGGCGCAGGCGGCGCTGGCCGGGCTCATGTCCCGGCGAGCGCTGGCGGAGGGCGATTTCGACCTGGCTCTGGAGGCGGCGAGCGCCTTGGACGCCGCTGTGGCGGCGCTGGACGCCCTGGTCGAGCTGAAGCGAGCCTGCCCGACCGAGCCGGCCGCGGTGCGCTGCGATCGCGCCGAACTCTTGCTGGGCTTCGGCGTGCGGCTGCGCGAACCCAAGCTGGTCGAACGGGCGCGGACCGATATGGCGGCCACGGGCGAGCAACTGGATCCCGCCTACCAGCCCCTGACCTGGGCTCGAACCTGCGAACTGGAAGGCCAGGCCCGGACCGCGGAAGGCGAAAGCGCGGGCCGGGCCGAGCCGATCGCGGAAGGCGCGCGCTTGCTGGCGGACGCCGCGGCGGGCACGCCGGAAGATCACAGCCCGCTGGATTGGGCCCGGCTTCAGGCTGCGCTGGGGACGGCCCTGCTCACCCTGGGGGAGGCGGCGGACTCCGATCCGGCGCTGTTGGGGGCGCAGGCCGCGCTCGACCGGGCGCAGCGGGTTTACGATCGGCATCCGGCGCTGCAGGCGCGCAGCGTCGCGGCCAACAATCGTGCGGCCTGCCTGGCCAAGCGGGCCGAGCGCAACGGCGACCTGGTCGTGCTGGCGCAAGCGGAGGCGGCGTTCAAGGCGGAGCTGACCGACGGCCCGGCCCGTCAGGACTCGCTGGCCTGGGCGGTGGCCCAGCTCAATCTGGCGCGGGTCTACGAGGCGCGCGACGAGATCCGCGGCCGCGCGGACGGGCGTGAGCCGGCTGTGCTGGCGCTCGCGGAGGCGCTGGAGGTGTTCACCGAACGCGGCTTGAAGACCCTGGCGGAGACCGCGCAGGCGGCGCTGAGGCGCTTGAGGGCGGCTGAACGCACCTAGGCTTTGCTTTCTCCGAGACTTCGCCGTGTTAAGCTGGTCGGGACCTTCGGAGGGATCAGGTGCGAACTTCCGCAACGATGTTGGCCTGCTTGTTGGTCGCCACCGCCGCCGGGGCGCAGGATAAGACTGGAGCAAACTCGCCGGGGTTCGCGCCTCCGAAGTGGTTGAAGCGGCCGAGCGGGGCGGACTTGGCCGCGGTGGTTCCCGCCGAGGCGCTGCGCAGGGGCGTAAACGGTCGCGGTACGATGTCGTGTGAGGCCTCCGTCGAAGGTACGTTGCAGCGATGCGTCGTTGTCGAGGAAAAACCTGCCGGCATGGGCTTCGGTGCGGCGACCCTGGCCCTGGCCCCACAATTCCGACTGGCGCCCGCAACGCAGAACGGGAAGCCGATCAGTGGCGGGACGGTACGCATTCCCGTTGTGTTCAAACTTAGCGCCCTGGCGGGCTCGCGGGGTTCGCGAGGCGCGCCGCCGCCGTCCGGCGGCTCGCTCTATGTCACGCGTCCGATTTGGACTGCGGCCGCCAGCCGCGCCGAGATGGCGGCCGCCTACCCAGCCGGATTGAAGACACAAGAGACAACTGCACACGTCCAGTTGGACTGTGGACTGAGTCAAGATGGAAGCACGACCGACTGCCGTATCGTTGCGGAGGAGCCGATGGGCAGCGGCGCTGGACGGGCGGCTGTTCTGCTCGCGCGGAACTTCAAGCTGGAACCGCCCCGGGGCGCGGACGGCGCCCCGATCCGACGCGCGCGAGTCCGCTTTCCGGTGACCTTCTCGCCGACGGTCTTGACCGGGAAGGGACAGCACATCGCGAGGCCGGATTGGGGCCGGTTGCCCGAGGCCACGCAGGTGGCCAGCCTGTTTCCCGCTCAAGCGAAGGCTGCGGGCGTGAAGAGGGGCGATGTCGCGCTCGACTGCACCGTAGGGACGGGCGGGGCCGTCGGGACCTGCACGGTGGCCCGCGAGACGCCGGCCGGGATGGGCTTTGATCAGGCGGCCTTGGCCCTGGCGCCCTCGTTCGCCATGTCGGCCTGGACCAGCGACGGACGCCCTGTGGACGGCGCTTCCGTGCGGATCCCGATCCGCTACGAGGAATAGGGGCTCAGCGCCTGCGGCTCTTGGCCTTGGTGGCCTTTTCGGCGGCGCGAAGGGCGGCGGCGCGGGTTTCCGCGTCGTCCTGCACCTCTTCCTCTTCTGTTTCCTCTCCGCCAACGCCGGAGAAGAAGCCCGTCGGGAGACGATCGGCGGCGGCTCCGGTGGGCTTTGAGCGCAGGGTGGCGTCTGGCGTGCCGCCAAACTCGCGGTGCACCGAGTAGAAACGAGGGCCGTTGGGCGAAGCGGGACGAACAAAGGGGCGATCGGTCGCTTCCACCGGAACGGTCGCGGTCTGGCTGGCCGCCGCGGCGGCGGGCCTCTTGGAGGCCGGGGCAGGCTTGGACGCCGACACGGGGGAGGCCGCCGCAGGGCCCGCCAGGGCGGGCGGGAGCGGGGCGGCGACAACTGGAACGGGCTTGACAAGGTTGGGGATCACGGGGGGCCCGTAGTCCATGGTCGGCGCGGGCGCGGGATAGGAACCCGTAGCCCCCGGCGGCGCGTAGGCCGGAGCAGCCGAGGTGGGATCGGCATAGGGGTTGGCCGTCGGCGGAACGTAGGCCGGCCGCGCCGGGAGGCTGGCCATCATCGGGGGCGTATAGGCGGGCCGCGCGGGGCGGCTGACGATCGGCGGCGGCGTGTAGGCCGGACGCGTCGGAAGGCTGGCCATCGTCGTCGCCGCCTGCTGGGCCGGATAGCTCAGCATGCGGGGCGCGCTCGAGCGGGCGGAATAGCGGTTGTTCACCCGGGCGGGCCCGGCGGTTTCAGCCACGAACGGCGCCGGCACGGGCGCGGGGGCCACGGTCGAAAAGACCTGGGGCGTCGACGCGGGCGCCGCGGGCACGGCGGCGCGCTTGCCGGGCCAGCTCAGCGTCCGCTCCGCCTCCTGGGCGTTCGCGGCGCCGCCCGCGCCCAGGAGGGCGACGGCGGCCGTGGCGAAGAAGATGGGGCGCATGGGTCGGCTCCGGGTCGATCTGCCCGAGCGCACTGCAATAGCGGCGCCCGTTTAAGGCCGCGCTAACAAGGGCGCGCCGTGCCGGAACGGGACAGGGCCAGGGTGCGGATGTCAGGCGGACAGGGCCTCGCGCCGCTCCTCAAGCAGGAGCCATTCCTCTTCCGCGGCGGCCAGCCGGGTGCGGGCGGCCTCCGTGGCGCGCATGATCTGGTCGAAGCGCTTGGGCTCCCGGGCGTAGAGCTGGGGGTCCGCGAGCGCCCCATCGCCGGCCGCGATCTCGGCCTGGAGCCGGGGCAGCAGCGCCTCCAGCTCCTCCAGCCGGCGTGCGTCCTTGTAGCTGAGCTTGCGGACGGGGGGCTGCGGGGGCGCCGGAGCCGGTGGTGGCGGAGCCTTGACCGTACCGGCCGCTCCGCTTCGCGAACGCGGCAGGAGGAATCCGGGGTTCTGGGACTGGAGGTCGGCCCAGCCGCCGGGGGTCTCCACCACGCGGCCCGTACCGTCCAGCGCGATGGTGGAGGTCGCGAGGCGGTCGATGAAGTCCCGGTCGTGGCTGACCAGAAGCAGGGTCCCGTCATAATCGGCCAGCACCTCCTCGAGATGGTCGAGCGTGTCCATGTCCAGGTCGTTGGTGGGCTCATCCAGCACCAAGAGGTTGGCGGGCTTGGCCAGCGCCAGGGCCAGCAGCAGGCGGTTGCGCTCGCCGCCGGAAAGGCTGGCCACGGGCTGGCGGAGCTGTTTCTCCTGGAACAGGAATTCCTTGGCGTAGGCCGCCGCGTGCTTGGGGCGGTCGCGGACCATGATGGAGTCGCCGCCTGACGGGGTCAGCGCGTCCCACAGGGTCATCTCGGGCTTCAGCCCCGCCCGGGCCTGGTCGACATAGGCTACGTTGAGACCGGTGCCGAGCTTCACGGACCCCTCGTCGGGCTCGATCTCGCCCAGGAGCAGCTTGACCAGGGTGGTCTTGCCTGCGCCGTTCGGGCCCACGATGCCGACACGTTCGCCTCGCAAGATCCGAGTGCTGAAATCGCTGAAGATGGCGCGCTCGCCGTAGTGCTTGGTCACCGACTCGGCCTGGGCCACGAGCTTGCCGGAGGCCCCGCCGGACTCGACGGAGATGGAGGTGGCGGCCCGGCGCTCGCCCATGCGGCCACGCTTGGCTTCGCGCATCTCCATCAGGCGACGACGACGACCTTCGTTGCGCGCGCGACGGGCGGTGACTCCGCGCTGTAGCCAATGCTCTTCGCGGCCGAGCTGCTTGTCGGCGCGACGGGCGATCTCGGCTTCCTGTTCGAGGATGGCGTCGGCCCAGGGTTCGAAGTCCTTGAACCCCTTGTCCAGACGACGGACCTTGCGGCTCTCCAACCAGAAGCAGCGCTGGGTGGTGCGCTCCAGGAACGCCCGGTCGTGGCTCACGATCAGGGCGGCGGTGCGGGCGCTCTTGAGTTCGGCCTCCAGCGTCTCGATGGCGAAGATGTCCAGGTGGTTGGTCGGCTCGTCCAGGAGGAGCACGTCCGGCTCTTCGGCGAAGGCGCGGGCGAGCGCGGCCCGGCGCGCCTCCCCGCCGGAAAGTCCCTGGGTGGAGCGGGTCGGGTCGGCGCCGAAGGTGGTGAGCATGGCCTCCGCCACATAGTCGGGCGCGCCGCTGGCGGTGGCGTAGTCCAGCAGAGTGTCGCCGGTGATCTCCGGCTCCTGCGGCACAAAGGCGATGCGCAGGCCGGGATTGGTGAAGCGGTCCCCGCCGTCCGGCTCTACTCGCCCCGCCAGGATGCGCAGCAGGGTGGATTTGCCTGCGCCGTTGCGCCCGACCAGGCAAGCGCGCACGCGCGGCTCCAGCCCCAGGTCGACGCCGTCGAACAGCATGACCGGGCCGTCCGCCAGGCGAACGTCCTTGAGCGCAACAATAGGAGGTGGGGCCATGGAGGGCCCCAGCTAGGCGCCCCGGCTCAGGCGGGCAAGCGGGCGGTGATCAGGACGCGGTCTTCGGCCGATTCGAAATCGAGGCGTCCGCCGGCGCGGGCCACCAGAGCGTACAGGTAATAGGCCTGGACCCAGGGGCCGCCCAGGCCTTCGGTCAGGGCCTCGCCGCGCAGGCCTGTGGCGACCTCCGGCCGCATGCGGGAGCGGCTGCCCGTGGCCAGCGCCTCCACCCGGACCACCTCCCCTTCCGGCTCCACCGAGAGACGCACCACGCCGCCCGTCGGAAAGGCGGTAGCGGCGATCTGGGCCATGTTGAGCAGGGCGCGGGCGGACGGCTTGTCGAGCGTGGGCGCCGTCACAGCCCAGTCCAGTTCGGCGCGGACATGGGCGTAGACGCCTTTCACCAGGGTCTCAAGTTCGCCGGCCGCGAAGTTCTCGGCGGTGCTGGAGGCGCCGAAGGCGACCCGCGAAAAGGCCAGCAGGGCCACCAGCTTCCGGGCGCTGCCGGCGATCAGGGACATGGCCTCCTCGCGCATGTCGGCGGCGGAAGGGTCGTCCAGCAAGTCCAGGCCGGAGTTGATGGCGCTGGCGGGGCTGATGAAGTCGTGGCACAGGCGGCCGGCGAGTTGGGCCGCCAGATCGGGGGCGGAGACGGCTTGCGGTTCGGCAGCCTTCAGTGCTGGGGCGTCCATGGAACTCTCGCTCGACGTGAGCCTGGACCTCAACGCGGGATTCGGAGGAAGATCAAGCGTGTCGCTCCCTGCCCTTTCCCTTCCCCGCCTTGCGCCGGCGGCCGAGGAAGGCCGCCGTCTTGCGGAGATCGCCGAAGAAGCGGCCGCTTTGATCCGCCCCTATTGGCGCGCGGGCGTGCAGGCGGAACGCAAGGCGGACGCCAGCCCGGTCACGGAAGCGGACCGCCGGGCGGAGGCGCTGATCCTGGAGCGGCTGGCCGTGATCTATCCCGGGGTGGCGGTGGTGGGGGAAGAGGGCTGCGCCGATTGCGGCACACCCGACAGCGTGCCGGCGCGGTTCTTCCTGGTGGATCCCCTGGACGGCACGCGAGGGTTCGTGAGCGGGTCGGACGAGTTCACGGTCAACATCGCCCTGATCGAGGACGGGCGGCCCGTCGCGGGCGCCGTGGCCACGCCCGCGGATGGTCGACTGTGGCTGACCACCAAGGAGGGAGCCGTGCTGCGCGAGGGGGGGCGGGAGCGCGGGCTGACCGTGCGTGCGCGGCCGGAGGAGGCGCTGGGGCTGGTCAGCCTGAGCTGCGGGAACGCGGAAGCCGAGCGGCTGGGCCTGCGGCACGGCTTCCTGCGCTGGCGGGCGATGAATTCGTCGCTGAAGCTGGTCACCATCGCGCAGGGCTCGGCGGACGTGTACCCGCGGACGGGGCCGACCAGCGAATGGGACATCGCAGCCGGCCAGGCGGTGCTGGAGGCGGCGGGCGGGGCCGTACTGACCGCCGACGGGGCGCCGCTGCTTTACGGGAAGGCGCAGGCGCGGTTCCTGAATCCGCCTTTCACCGCGCTAGGCGGGCGTTAACACTCCTTAACGCCTCCGTCCTCCATCTGGTTGGAGCGCTTACGCTTTTTCGCCACGCAATGCGTTCGGCACTTGGCGTGAGTCGGTGGATTCGGTAGGTGGGGTTCTGTGCATCGGCGTCCGCTCGCCGACATAGCGCACGTCCCGCCACGCGCCCTTCGGATGCCGTCCATGCCCCCCGCCGCCGCCGCCGCCGCCCCCCAGAACCGTTCTCCCCGCACGCGCTCCAAGCCCGTGCCCATGGCCGCCATCGGGGCGGAGCTCGACAAGCGCCAGCTGCTCACGGCGCTGCGCGCTTTCCGCAACGGCGACTTCAGCGCCCGCCTCCCGCAGGGGATGGACGGCGTCGACGGGGATGTCGCGGAAGCCTTCAACGAGGTGGTCGACCTGGCCGAGCGCAAGAACCGTGAGCTGACGCGGCTGGGTGAGGCGGTCGGCAAGCAGGGCCGGATCGAGCAGCGCGCCAAGCTGCCGGGCGCCATGGGCTCCTGGGCCGATGATGTGGAGACGATCAACGAGCTGATCGCCGACATCGTGCACCCGACCGCCGAATTCTCCCGCGCCATCGCGGCGGTGGCGCGGGGCGACCTGACGCAGTCGGTCGACCTCAGCAACCACGAACGGCCGCTGAAGGGCGAGTTCCTGCGCATCGGCAAGGTGGTGAACACCATGGTCGATCAGCTCAACGGCTTCGCCGGCGAAGTGACCCGCGTGGCGCGCGAGGTGGGAACGGAAGGCAAGCTGGGCGGCCAGGCCAAGGTCAAGGGCGCCGCCGGAACCTGGAAGGACCTGACCGACAACGTGAACGCCATGGCCGCGAACCTCACGGGTCAGGTGCGCAACATCGCCGAGGTGACCACTGCGGTGGCCAAGGGCGACCTGTCCAAGAAGATCACCGTGGACGTGAAGGGCGAGATCCTGGAGCTCAAGGTCACCATCAACACCATGGTGGACCAGCTCAACGCCTTCGCCTCCGAAGTGACCCGGGTGGCGCGCGAGGTGGGCACGGAGGGCAAGCTGGGCGGCCAGGCCAATGTGCGCGGCGTGACCGGCGCCTGGAAGGACCTCACCGACAACGTGAACCTGATGTCGGCTTCGCTGACGGGCCAAGTCCGCAACATCGCCGACGTGACCACCGCCGTGGCCCGGGGCGACCTGAGCCGCAAGATCACCGTGGACGTGAAGGGCGAGATCCTGGAGCTG
>JAUJMO010000001.1:1285792-1338879 GCA_030446805.1 Caulobacteraceae bacterium
AGGACCTGACCGACAATGTGAACTTCATGGCCGCCAACCTGACCGGCCAGGTGCGCAACATCGCCGACGTGACCACCGCGGTGGCCAAGGGCGACCTGAGCCGCAAGATCACCGTGGACGTGAAGGGCGAGATCCTGGAGCTGAAGAACACCATCAACACCATGGTGGACCAGCTGAACGGCTTCTCCTCCGAAGTGACCCGGGTGGCGCGCGAAGTGGGCACGGAAGGCAAGCTGGGCGGCCAGGCGCAGGTGCGGGGCGTGGCCGGCACCTGGAAGGACCTGACCGACAATGTGAACTTCATGGCCGCCAACCTGACCGGCCAGGTGCGGGGCATCGCCGACGTCGTGACCGCGGTGGCGCAAGGCGACCTGAACCGCAAGCTGACCGTGGACGCCAAGGGCGAGATCGCCACCCTGGCCGACACCATCAACGGCATGACGGGAACGCTCGCCATCTTCGCCGACCAGGTGACCAACGTGGCCCGCGAGGTGGGCATCGAAGGGCAGCTGGGCGGACAGGCGCGGGTGCCGGGGGCCGCCGGGCTGTGGCGCGACCTGACCGACAACGTGAACCAGCTGGCCGCCAACCTGACCACCCAGGTGCGCGCCATCGCCGAGGTGTCCACCGCGGTGACCAAGGGCGACCTGACGCGCTCCATCACCGTGGAGGCCTCCGGAGAGGTCGCCTCGCTGAAGGACAACATCAATGAGATGATCCGCAACCTGAAGGATCAGACCCAGAAGAACACGGAGCAGGACTGGCTCAAGACCAACCTCGCCCGGTTCACGCGCATGCTGCAGGGCGAGCGCGACCTGGCCACGGTGTCCAACCTGGTGCTGACGGAGTTGGCGCCGCTGGTGAACGCCCAGCATGGCGTCTTCTATGTCGCGGACCGCAACGAGGAGGACGAGGTGGTCCTGCGGCTTGCGGCCTCCTACGCCTTCAACAGCCGCAAGCACCTGGCGTCGGAATTCAAGCTCCGCCAAGGCCTGGTCGGCCAGTGCGCCTATGAGAAGCAGCGCATCCTCTTGACCAACGTCCCCAGCGACTACGTCAAGATCAGCTCGGGTCTGGGTGAGGCGGTGCCGCAAAACATCGTGGTCCTGCCGGCCTTGTTCGAGGGCGAGGTCCGGGCGGTCATCGAGCTGGCCACCCTGGGCGAGTTCAACGACGTGCAGCAGGCCTTCCTCGACCAACTGATGGAGTCGATCGGGATCGTGTTGAACACGATCGCGGCCAATATGCGCACCGAAGGGCTGCTGAAGCAGTCCCAGACCCTGACCAGCGAGCTGCAGCAGCAGCAGGCGGAGCTGACGCTCACCAACGACCGGCTGGAGCACCAGGCGGCTTCGCTGCGCGAGTCCGAGGAGCTGCTGCGGACCAAGCAGGAGGAGCTGCAGGCCTCCAACGGCGAGCTGGAGACCAAGGCGGTTCAGCTGAGCAAGCAGAACCAGGAGGTCGAGGCCAAGAACCGCGAGGTGGAGCTGGCCAAGGAGGCCTTGGAGGAGAAGGCCGAACAGCTGGCCCTGACGTCCAAGTACAAGAGCGAGTTCCTGGCCAACATGAGCCACGAGCTGCGCACGCCGCTGAACTCGCTGCTGATCCTGTCCAAGCTGCTGGCCGGCAACAGCCAGGGCAATCTGTCGGAAAAGCAGGTGGAGTTCGCCAAGAACATCCACGACGCCGGCGCCGACCTGCTCACCTTGATCAACGACATCCTCGACCTGTCCAAGATCGAGTCGGGCACGGTCAGCATCGACCTGGGCGAGATGCAGCTGGGCCAGCTCAAGGAGCAGACCCAACGGATGTTCGCCCAGATGGCCCAGGAGAAGAAGCTCGACTTCTCCGTGGAGCTCGCGGACGACCTGCCGCGGGCCATGTACACCGACGACAAGCGGCTGCAGCAGATCATCAAGAACCTGCTGTCCAACGCCTTCAAGTTCACCGAACAGGGCTCGGTGAAGATGCGCATCTTCCGGGCGAACGGCGGCTGGAGCGCGGGCAACGACCAGCTGGGCAAGTCCGGCCAGGTCGTGGCGTTCGAGGTCAAGGACACGGGAATCGGCATCCCCGAAGACAAGCAGCGGCTCATCTTCGAGGCCTTCCAGCAGGCCGACGGGACCACCAGCCGCAAGTACGGCGGCACGGGGCTGGGCCTGTCGATCAGCCGGGAGATCACCCGCCTGCTGGGCGGCGAACTCAGGGTGGTGAGCCGTCCCGGCGAAGGCGCGACCTTCACCCTCTACATCCCGCTGAACTACAACCCGGCGACGGCCCCGCTACAGCAGCCCTCGCGGCCGGCGCTGCCGGCGCCGTCCAGTTTCGCCCGACCCACGCTGGCCGCGGCGACGGTGGACGATGGAGCGCTTGCAGAGCTGGTGGTCGACGACCGGGACGAGATCGCGGAAGGCGAGTGCGTGGTGCTGATCGTTGAGGACGATCCGCGGTTCGCCTCCATCCTGCTTTCGCTGGCCCGCGAGGCGCAGTTCAAGGGCGTGGTCACCGGCGAAGGGGGCCAGGTGATCGAACTGGCCAAACGTTACCAGCCGCACGCCATCCTGCTGGACCTGGGCCTGCCGGACATGGACGGCTGGGCGCTGCTGGACATGCTGAAGCGCACGCCGGAGACCCGCCACATCGCGGTGAACGTGATCTCCGCCACCGATCAGAAGGGACTGGGCCTGGCCATGGGCGCCTTCGGCTACACCTCCAAGCCGGTGGAGCGGGAGTCGGTGATGTCCTCGCTGGAGCGCGTGAAGCGTTTGGTCAATGCAGCCGAGCGGCGGATCGTGGTGGCGGGCAAGGCCAAGGGCGCCATGGGCGTGCTCAAGACCTTTTTCCAACCGATCGAGACCGTGACCGACATCAGCCAGGCGCTGACGCCTTCCGAAGGGCAGGACGTGGCGGACTGCATCGTGGCCGAGATGGATGGGACCGGGGCCGAGGTGCTGGACAAGCTGAAGTCGGCCGAGGGCGCCACGGCCGCGCCCGTCGTCCTCTACATCCAGCGCGAGCTGGAGGCTGAGGAGGAGCGGCGCGTGCGGCTGGCCGTGTTCAACGGCCTGGCGCGGGTGGCCCGCACCCCCGAACAGCTCGTGGACGAGGTGGTGAGCCGCATCCACGAGCCGTTGGACAAGGTCAGCGAACCCGTGCGGGCCAAGCTGGCCGAGGTGTCGCGGGACAAGCTGATGCTGGCCGGGCGGAAGATCCTGGTCATCGACGACGATATCCGCAACATCTTCTCGCTGACCAGCGCGCTGGAGGAGTATGACATCGACTTGCTCTATGCGGAGAGCGGCCGGGCGGGCATCGACCTGCTCAAGGCCAATCCGGACGTCGACGTGGCCCTGGTGGACATCATGATGCCCGACATGGACGGCTATGAGACCATGCGGGAGATGCGCTCCATGGCCCAGTTCTCCGAACTGCCCATTGTGGCGGTCACCGCCAAGGCCATGAAGGGCGACCGGCAGAAGTGTTTGCAAGCCGGTGCGACGGACTACGTCTCCAAGCCGGTGGACGTGGACCATCTGGTGTCGGTCCTGCGGGTTTCGGTCCAGCGCTCGGACGCCAACCGGACCCTGCGTCCAATCGAGGCGAGCGTCCTGCCGGCGGCCGAATGACAGGAGCCGCAACGTCGGACGACGCGCCTCTCAGGGCGCGGGTGCTGATCGTCGATGACGACGAGCGGAACCTGCTCGCCGCCGTGGAGACCCTGAACGAGCTCGGCCACGACCTGGTCACGGCCAAGTCGGGGCCCGAGGCTCTGCGAAAGCTGCTGGAGGAGGAGGAGTTCGCTGTCATCCTCCTCGACCTGCACATGCCGGGCATGGACGGTTATGAGACCGCCGAGATGATCCGGTCGCGCAAGCGCACGCGCGATGTGCCGATCGTGTTCGTGACCGCCGTGTTCCGCGACGAGGCGCACATCTTCCAGGCCTATTCGGCCGGCGCCGTGGATGTGGTGTTCAAGCCGGTCGACCCCTTCATCCTGCGCGCCAAGGTGCAGGTGCTGACCGACCTGCACCTGAAGCGCCGCGAGGTGCAGCGCGAGGCGGAGCATAGCCGGCGGCTGCTGCAGGAGAACGCCCAGGTCCGCTCGGCCAAGGAGGAGGCGGAGCGCGCCCTGGCGCATTCGCAGAAGATGGAGGCGGTGGGCCAGCTCACGGGCGGGGTGGCGCACGACTTCAACAACCTGCTCACCGTGGTGCTGGGCAATGTCGAGCTCATGGCCAAGGCGACCGAGGGGGATTCCAAGGCGGAGCGTCGCCTGGGCGCGATCCGCCACGCCGCCGAGCGGGGGCGGAGCCTGACGCGGCAGCTGCTGGCCTTTTCGCGGCGGCAGCACCTGACGCCCATGACCTTGTGCGTGAAGAAGCTGGTCAACGAATTCGCCCCCCTGATGCGCCAGGCCCTTGGCGAGTCGGTGACCCTGACCATGGAGCTGCCGCAGGAGGCGCTATGCGTCCATGTGGACCCGGCGCAGATGGAGTCCGCGCTGCTGAACCTTGCGGTGAACGCCCGCGACGCCATGCCCGACGGCGGGCGGCTGGTGGTGGCGGTGAAAACCCTGAAGACCACCGATGGGCTGGACCGCGCCCACCCGGACGCCCCGGATGGAGATTGGGCCGTGGTGGAGGTGCGCGACACCGGCATGGGCCTCCTGCCGGAGGTCGCCGAGCGCATCTTCGAGCCCTTCTTCACCACCAAGGAGGTGGGCAAGGGCACGGGGCTGGGTCTCAGCCAGGTTTACGGCTTCGTGCGCCAGTCGGGCGGCTATGTGACCGTGGACAGCCTACCGGGCGAGGGGGCCTGTTTCCGCCTCCACCTGCAGATCGCCGAGGGCGTCACCAGCGATGCGCGGCCTTCAGGGCCGGCCTCCCTCGAGGCGCCGCGGGGCCAGGGTGAACGCATTCTGCTGGTCGAGGATGACGCGCCGGTGCTGGCGCTGGGTGTCGAGATGCTGACGGACCTGGGCTATGAGGTCTCGTCCGCGCCCAGCGGCCAGGAAGCGCTGGACCGGGTGCGGGAGGGCGCCAAGTTCGACCTCCTTTTCAGCGACGTGGTGATGCCGGGCGGCATGACGGGCGTGCAGCTCGCCCACGCCGTGCGCGACCTCCGACCGGAAGCACGGATACTGCTGACCTCCGGCTATGTGGGCGAACTCGAACCGCTGGCCGAGCAGGGCTTCGATCTGATCGACAAGCCTTATGAACGGGCGGCCCTGGCGACGCGGCTGCGCGAGCTGCTGGGGGAGAGGGCGCAGACGGCCTGACGCCTGGCGCGGAGTCAAAGACGAGTGCGGCGTGCGTGCGTCAGACCTCGCGGTCGATGTCGTCCCAGCCGGACCGGTGGGAGTAGAAGGCCAGCCACATCAGACCTCCGCCCACCACCGCCGTGCCCACAAGGGCGATGGTCATAGCCAGCCAGCCATGGAAGCCGATGCGGATGCCGCTTTCGGCCCAGACCGCGCCGGCGGTCCAGGCCAGGCCGGCCATGACGGCCACCATGGCGAGCACGGCCGCCGCGAGCTGAAGCCAGCGACGGCCGGAGCGGCTCACTTGCGCGTCCAACCCCCGCCCAAGGGCCTGTACTGTTGGCCGGCGGGCAGGCTGGCGATGATGCGCTGGGCGGCGGCCTGAGCCGCAGCGGCCTCCGTGACGCCGGTGCGCTGGGCTACTTCGCGGTAGGCGGTCGCGCGCCGCGCATTGATGTCGTTCACCGCGGCGCGCGTGGCGGCGTCGCAGCTCGCCACGCAGGCCAGAAAGCCGTCCGCCTGTTCACCGACCTGTCCGGAGGCGCGCAGCGCGTCGGCGCTGCGGCCTTGAGCGAGAGCGGCCCCGCCAAGCGCGGCGCCGCCCATGACCAGGGTGAGACCGGCGGCGGCGAAGGTGAGATGGAGTTTGGATCGGGTCATGGTCAGGCTCCTAGATGGGGTGCGAGAGCCCGTTTCAGAAGATATCGGGATTGTTGCGGATGAGGTCCTGAACCTCACGATCGAGGCGCACGCGCACATCCGCGTCGAGCTTGGCGTAGATGTTGATCGGCTCCACCTTGACGTTCACGGTCGGCGTGCAGGCGGCCAGCAGGGCGGCGCTGGAGGCCAGGGCCAGGACGGACAGGCGCATGGCGCTCATGGCGGGGCTCCTTGTTATGGCTTTGTTGTAGTGGGGGCCGATTGAACCGGGGCTGAACGCTCACGCTGCAGATCCAGCCAAGTCTGGAGAAGCTCGTCGAAGTTGAGACTCGTGTCGAGGGTGAGGTTCACGGGCGTGTCGCTGGGCAGCGGGATGCGGCGCTGGAAGGCGCGGCCGCGGAGCAGGTCGAACAAGCCGATCCGGGCGCGTTGCTCGACGGGGGGGTCGTGGCGCCCCTTGACCGTGAAGACCATGCCCAGGCGCCCGCCCGGCCGGCTGTCGACCGAGACCTCCAGGTCGTTGTAGGCGAGGTTTTCAAGCGCTTGGTAGGCGAAGTCCTGGAAGGCGTTGGGCTCGGCGGCGACGGCGGGCGCGCCCTCCGCTCCGGCGACGGCGTCCGGCGGCCCCGTGGCGGCGACCTGGATCAGAGCCTCGCGCGCGATGGACAGGCGGCCCGGCCGAACGGAGCGAAGTTCGCCGCCGTCGAAGCGCAAACCCGCGGGGCCGCTCACGAACGGGATGCGGCCGTCCACCACGGCGGTGAGCTCGACCTTGTCGGCGAAGCCGGTCTCCTCGATCAGGGCGCCCAGGTTCACGTCGTCCAGGCGCACGGCGCCGGACAGGGTGCGGTCCTCGGCGAACGGGATGCGGAGGGGCTCGACCCGTAGCTGGCCGCCGGCCACCCGCAAGCTGGCGGACTGCAGGGTCAGGGCCTCGGACTCCAGGCCGACTTCGGCGCGGACGTCGGTGATGGGGGTGAAGGCCTCGATCCGCTCGGCGGTGATCACCTGGCCCGGCGGGGCGATCAGGGGCGTGAGGCTGGAGAAGTTCAGCGCGGGACCGAGGTTCACCACACGGCCGAGGGGGCCGTCGAAACTGAGCCCCGCCGTGGTGAGGCGGCCTTCGCTGGTGGGGAGCCCGCCCTCCGTCCAGGCGATGCGGCCGGTGAAGTCCACCGCGCCCTCCACCTCCGAGACGACGCCGGCCGCCAAGGGGCTGAGGTCGTGCGGTTGGAGGCCGTCAGGGGTGAAACGGAGCTCGTCGGCCGTGATGTCGACCCCGCCGCGCCCTGCCTGGGCGAGGTGGATGAGGTCGGCCCGGGCGAGCCGGGTTCCGGCCGGGGCGTCCAGGATCTGGAGCGCGGCGCGCCAAGTCCCCTGCCCCAGCGCCGCCGTTCCGGTGAGGGCCACCGGGTGGAAGCGACGCTCTGGAGCGGTGTCGGCGACCTCGGCGGCGGCGATGCGGGTCGCAACCGTGGTCAGGCCGCGTGCCCCGCCCGAGGCGTCCAGCGCGCCGGAGCCGGCGGTGAGCCGGGCCTGCAGGAAGGGAACAAGCACGGCGGCTTCCTCGAAGCGGCCGCGGATGCGGTAGCCGTTCGCGCCGGCCTGGATGATCGGGGCGTCCGGCTGGGGACAGATGCGGGCGGACAGGCCCTCGACGTCGTTCTCGCCCAGTTCGATCCGGGCGGCCCGAAGCCGGAGGCAGTCGGCGGCGGAAAAGGCGAAGACGCCATCCCGCGTGGTGACCCGGCCGCGAGCTTCGACGGCGGCGCCCTCGGCCAAGGGAACGTCCAGGGCGGCCCGGAGCCGGCCGTGGGCGGTGAGGTCGCCGTTCCGGAGAGTCAGCCCATCCACCTGGGCGGAGATGTCGGGCAGGCCGCCGCCGCCCACGGCCAAGCGGAAGCCGCCGGTCGGGCTGGCGCCGCCGAAGGTGAGACGGCCGGCCGGAGCCAATTCGGCGCGGGCCCCGTCCCGACCCCGCAGTTGCACGGGCGCGGTCAAGGCCAGGGCGCCCCCCGCCAGGCGAAGGCCGGGGGCGTCGAGTTCGAGGCCGCCCAGCGCGCGGGTGAGCGCGGCGACATAGGCCGGCGAGTCGCCCAGGATCGGCAGGCCGGCGGCGAACCGGCGCGCCGGCGCTGCGGGCAAGGCGGCGCGGCCCTGCAGGGCGGCGTTCAGGGCCAGAAGGTCCGGCCCGGCGCGACCGTCGAAGCGCAGGCGGGCGTCCGTCAGGCTGAGCGGAGCGGCTTCGGCCGCGAGTTGGACCCCTGCCGCCCGGGCGGTCCCGCGAATGGGGGCGGCGCGTTTGAGCACGCTCAGGGCCGTCGAGGCCTGCGCCTCGAGCGCGCGGGCGCGGCCTCCGGGGGCTGACGCCTCCGACGCGTTCAGCGCCACGCGAACGGGGCCGGACAGGCGGCCGTCGCGGAAGGCGGCGGCGCTGCTGGATGCGGAGACCCGCAGGGCGCGCGCGGAGACGTCGCCCGCCCTCAGTCGATCGGCCGCTCCGGTCGCGCGGAGCGGTCCGGAAGCGCTGCCCCCTGCGCCCGAGATGGCGAAGGTCAGGGTCGGGCTGTCCACCGAAACGGCGGGGGCCACGGCTTGCAGCCCGTCGGCGCTCAGGGTCCCGGCGCCCAGGCGGGCGCGGAGGACGCCGCGACCGCTCAGGGCCGCATCGACCAGGGTAAGGGAAGCACGCGACAGATGGGCGGCCAGGCGGACCTCGCCCAGGTCTGCGGCCCCAGCCTCCAGCCGCGCGCCCCGTCCGGCTGCGACGAGATCGCCTGTGTAGCCCATGCGGGCGAACGGGCCTGCGACGGCGCCCCGAACGGTGAGATTCAGCTCCGGACCGGAGAGCGTGGCTTCGCCCGCTGCAGCGTAGTCGGCGCCCAGCCCGAGGGTGAGCGCGACCGGCCCGTCCAGACGCTTGGCCTCCAGGTCAGGATAAGGCGTCCGACCCGACAGGCTCAGGCGCGCGGACGTCAGGGCGGCCTCGGCCGTCTGCAATTCGTCCACCGCGAGTTTCAGGTCGAGGTCCACCGCCTCACCGCCGCTGCGGAGCCCAAGGCTCCCGCCGGCCAGGTCGACCAGGAAGCTCTCCCCCTCAAGGGCGGCGGGGCTGAGCGCCAGATCGAGGCGCTCCAGCCGGCTGTCGTCCACAACTCCGGAGCCGGAGGCGGCGAGAAGGCCATACGGCGTGAGCAAGCGGAGCCGCCCCTTCTCAACGATCACGCGGGGGCTGGGCCGATCGTCCCTGGGTGGACGGCTCAGCGCTTCCTCGACCAGCGGGTCGAGCAAGCCCAGGCTCAAGCGGTCCCCCGTCCAGCGCGCCTTGATCCGGGGACCGACCACCCGGATGGTTTGCGGACGCAGGGCGTAGGGCCCCTCCGGCGGCGGAGGCGCAGCCAGCAGGACCTCGACGCGGTCGGCCGCAAAGTCGGGGTCTCCCGAAGGTCCCAGGCGCACCCGCCCCACGAAGCCTCGGGCGTCCACATCGACAACGTCGATCTCCGCCTCCACGCCGCGATCGCGGAGATAGGCTTCGGCCAACTCGCCCACCAGCGCGCGACGGCCCGCGTAACCGCCCAAGGCGAGCGCCGCCACCAGGATCAGGCCGATGGAGACCGCCTCCAGGGCGTAGTCGCCCAACCGCGCCCAACGGATCACCCGTCGCCAGTCGCGCCGGGACAGTCCCTTGGGCGGAGGCGCCGCTTCGGCGGGGGTTTGGGGAATGTCGGTCAAGATGGGTCAGGGCTGGAGATCGGGAAGGGCACATAGCCTGCTTCACCCTGAACGACAGGTGTGCGCCGCCCCCCCGCCAGCCTGGGCTCAAGTTTTCTTAACCCTGGGCGGGGCACTGTCGCGGCTTCGGTAAACAACGACGGCCCTCCTTCATGCCGCCTTTCGATCCCCGCCGCGAGCCGGTGCGCTTCGCTCCCACCCTGACCGTGATGGCCGTGGCGGTATGCGCGGCCGGCATGACCATGGCCACCAAGGCGGAGCCGACCGGCGCCAAGCGGGTCAAGGCGGCCGCGGAGGCCAGTCAGTCCGAAACGGCCAAGGCCGGCAAGGCCAAGACGGACTCTAGCAAGGCAGGCGCCAAGGCTGCCGAGGCCAAGGGCTCCAAGAGCGCCAAGGCTGGCAAGGCCGATGCTGACAAGCCTGCCGAGGCGGAGGGCTCCAAGACGGCCAAGTCGGACAAGACAAAGCCGCAGCCGGTGAAGATCGCCGTGTCCAGCAAGGCCAAGCCCGGCGGAACCAAGTCGGCCAAGGCCGATGCGCCCAAGGCCGGCGTGAAGGCGGAAGGAACCAAGTCGACCAAGGCCGATGCGCCCAAGGCCGGCGCGAAGGCGGAAGGAACCAAGACCGCCAAGGCCGCTGCGGCCAAGGCTGGCGCCAAGGCTGAACTCGCCAAGACGGCCAAGGCGGCCGCTCCGGAGCCGAAATACGGCGCAGCGCGCACCATCAAGGTGCGGCTGCACAAGGGAGAGACGCTGGAGGCGGCGATCCGCCGGGCGGAAGCCTCGCCGGACGACGCCAAGGCTGCAGCCGCCGAGGTCCGAAAGGCGCTAGGCAAGGCACCGGGCCCCGGCCAACTGTTCGCCCTGGAGGTCGCCCCGCGCGCGGGGCGCGTCGGGGCGGGCCGGCTGATGGGACTGACCCTGAAATCCGCGGCGCTGGCCGATCCGGTGGTGCTGGGCCGCAGCAAGGGCGGCGAACTGACCCTCACCGGGCGCACCAAGCTGGCCATGGCCAAGGCCGAAGCCAAGGCGGGGCCGAAGGAAGACTCCGACGGGGACTCCGCCCCGACGATCGAGCGCGCCAAGCTGATCACCGGCGAGGTCCGCGGCAGTCTGTTCGGCTCGGCCCGCAAGGCGGGCGTGGGCGCCGGGCAAATCGGCGAGATCGTCAGGGCCTTTGCGGCCAAGGTGGACTTCCAGCGCGACCTCAAGGCCGGGGACAAGTTCACGGTCGTCTACGACGACGACGGCAAGCTGCTCTACGCCCGGATCAAGGCCAAGGGCTCCTACCGCTTCGCCCGCCCTGGCGGGGAGGTGATGTGGCTGGACGACGACGGCAAATCGCTGAAGCATGGCCTGCTGCGCACCCCGGTGGACGGCGCGCGCATGAGCAGCCGGTTCGGTCTGCGCATCCACCCCATCCTGGGCTACGCCAAGATGCACCAGGGCATCGACTTCGCTGCGGCCTCCGGCACGCCGATCATGGCGGCCGGCGACGGAGAGGTCGTGGAGATCAGGCGCTGGGGCGGTTACGGCAACTGGCTGCGCATCCGGCACTCGGGCGGTTATGAGAGCGGCTACGCCCACCTGTCCCGTTACGCGTCGGGACTGAACGTGGGCGACAAGGTCAAGCAGGGTCAGCTGGTCGCCTATGTGGGTTCCACCGGCGCCTCCACCGGCCCGCACCTGCACCACGAGATCTGGCTGAACGGCCAGCGCGTGGATCCCAAGGGCGCCAAGATCCCGACCGGCTTCGCGCTGGAGGGGCGGGAACTGGTCGCCTTCAAGGCGCAGCAAGCCAAGGTGCAGGCCGCCTTGGGCCGCGGCGACAGCAGGATGGCCGACGGCAAGCCTCGCACCAAGGTCGCGGGCCTGCGCCCGGCCAAGCACGGCGACGGCGAGGCCTGACCGCCCCGCGACGGAGTTCCGCCGAGGCTCCGTCGTCTGCAGTTGACAGCGTCCCATTCCGACCCGCCCTTGATGGCGCCGTTCCTGCTCTTTCGCGGCAGGAACTCCGAGTTGGAGGGGAAAATGGAAGCTGACATGCGCGAAGGCCTGGAGATGCGGCCCGAACTAAAGGTCGTGGAGGGGGTAGGCCCGGCGCCGGCGTCCCAGACGCTGATCGACGCGGTGACCCAGCTCGAAGCCAACAAGAAGGACGTGTCCCCCAAGGGCTTCACCCGCCGGCTGCAGTTGGCCTACGCCATCTACGACCAGGCGAGCCGGATGGTGGCCGAAATCGAGTCCCAACACGCCAAGCTGGTCTCGGACCTGGTGTCGGTGGAGCGGCGCAGCCCGCTGCCGGAACCGATCGCTCCCGTGCGCCGCTGACGCAAAAAAAGTCGCAACTCTCGATGCGCTGGCGATCACGAACGCGTGAACCGATGACGTTCCCGCGCGTTAGTGATGTCTCTGGAGGGAACTGACATGCGACTTCTTCTGATCACGGCGGCGACGACGGCGGCTCTGGCCCTGGCGGCCTGCGGCGGCGGCGGCGAGGACACGGCGGCCGGCGAAGACGCCGCGGCTACGGCCGGCTCGACGGCCGGCACGCCTGAAGCCGGGGCCGCAGGCGCCGGCGACATGAGCGGCGGCGCCATGGGCACGACCACGGGCGGCGCGGGCGAGATGAGCCCCGACGCCACCACGACGGGCGGCATGACCACGGGCGGAACGACCGGCGGCACGACCACCACGGGCGGAACGACCGGGGGCACGACCACCGGAGGAACCACCACGACGGGCGGAACCACCGGCGGGACCACGGGCGGCACGACCACCGGCGGGACCACCACGGGCGGAACGACCGGCGGTGGAACCACGGGCGGCACGACCGGCGGAACCACCGGCGGCACGACGGGCGGCTAAGCCCCTCCGCGTCTTCGGACGTGGTGCACGAACAGAACGCGCTCCGGACCTCGTCCGGGGCGCGTTTTCTTTGGCCTCGGGGGGCTCGCGGGCCGGGTGCGAGACCCAGCCAGGCGCGGACGGTGCGCAAGCACTCGGCCCGCAGCCAAGCTCCTCCCGGTGCAGGTCAGGGTTGTTCGATGCAGACATCCGGCCGACGCCGGGCTCGCCCTGGCGGTCAATGCACCCGGCGGAGCACAGCGCTCGAACCGCCTCGGCCGGCGAGCTTGGTCAGAAAAGGCCGAGTGGAGGCCCGTGGCCCGGCTACGGCGAACCGCCCAGGCTCTATCCGGGATTGGGCGCCCATGTGGAGGCTCGCTGCCGCCGGTCGAAGGAGTGAAGCCGGGGTCGCTTGGCTTCAGCAAAGGCTCAGCAGGCAGCCGCGTCGGAACGCCGCACTCAGAAGCCTTGCGCGCCGGGACGATTAGGTTCGCAGGATCGACGGGCACGGATGCCGCTCCAAACGGAGCCGGCATCCGCGCCTAAGGGGTTTAGCCGCAGCAGCTCTTAAGGGCTTGGCAGCAGGCCGCCGCCACGGGAGAGGCGGCGAAGGCCGCGCCAGCCGACAGAACGAAAGCGGCGGCGGCGAGCAGGGCGGTGCGCTTCATGGTGAGTTCTCCTCAGTCGGTCTGATCTAAGGCGCCGCCTGCGGTGGCGCAACGCGGCGTCGCCGCGCGCTTCAGGCGCGACCGACACGGTCGAAATCCCGCGCTTGGCAGCACGGCTCAGACCAGGCTGAGGCAGAAAACAACCAGACGGGCCTGCGCGGAGAGCTTCTGCAAATCCAGCTCCGTCCAGTTGGGCCGGAGGCGCGACGGGCGTAGATTGGCATTTCAACTTGGAGCCAAGCCGATGCGTGCTGCAGCCGCCATCCTGACCCTGAGCCTCCTGGGCGCCTGCGCCACCACGGGCCCTTCACGGTTCCAGGCCGACTACGACCGTCTCTTGCAAAGGTGCGAGGCCCAGGGGGGCGTGCTGGCGCCCACGGGCTCCACAACGGGGCGGCCCGAAACCGAGAACGCCTGCCGCATCACCGGCGGCGCGAGCCGGATCGAGCGCTGACTCAGCAACCCGGCTGGCGGCGGAAGTTGAGAAGCATTCTCAACTGACCTGCGAGAGTGCTTCGCAACATCATTGTCGATGTCGTCTTGCGAGTCGTTTGCGCTGGACATGCGGTAACCTGCACGACATCAATGGGGTTAAATTCATATCCTTGACGACGGACAGCAACGGAGATTTCCCATGTCGGCCGGTCCGCACACCGAACAGACGTCCTGCGCCAGCTGCACCTTTTACGACGACGGCCAGGCCACGCCGACCAAGGCGCAGGGCCTGTGCCGCCACAACCCGCCGTCGGGCGGCGACGGCGCCACCGCCTGGCCGGTGGTGAGCGCGCGCGACTGGTGCGGCCAATTCGTGTTTGACGGCCACGGCGGTCGCGACGCGCGGGAGGCCTACGCGGGAGCCTGACGCGCCGTCGCCAGCAAGCACGTTCAGGGATGACTTGGATAACGGCTCCGGCTTCACGGCCGGAGCCGTTGCTTTTTGGGAGGCGCTCCGGCCCGTTCGTCGCGCTTCTGTCACCGAGCCTTCACAAAAGCTACAAAAAGGCGCAGGCTATCCAATCCCAGACGGATTGGGCCGTCGGAACTGGGCGTGCGCCATGGGTGGATGGGTTTTCGGGACAGCGGCGGCGGCGCTGGTGATCCTCGGGGCCGGAGGCGGGGCGGTGGCCGAGCCTGCGGATCGGGGCAGGCCAGTGGTGCACGTGTGCGAGCGAGGCAATTACGCGGAGCGGATGCTCAAGCGCGAGCACGGAGCCGCCCCCTTCGCCACGGCCGCGGAGGTGCTGGCCGTGGCCAACTCCGGCCAGGACGCTGCGGCGCAGGGGTGGACCACCCCCCGCTGCATGACCGCCCTCGAATATCAGCGCCTCCACGAGGCGCTGAGGCGCGCCGCCGACGAGCGCCGCGCCCGCAGCAAGGCCCGGAGCGTGCTGGCCGCCCGCTAGGGCGACCCCCGTCCGGAACCCGGTCCTGACCGCTGCTCCGTGAGTCAGCGGGCGGCCGACCGATCACTCGCAGCCAGGAAAGGCGAGCGGGCCTCCTACCCTCGGCGGCCGCGAAGGAGAGCAGGCGCGCGTCCGCCTGGACCTGTGATCGCCGGTGAGTTGGGCAAGCAGCGCAGGAGGCCGGGGCCTTCGGTGGTCGTGGCCGAAGGTGTGGCGCAGGACGCGTAGCGGGCTGTTGCGGGGTCCGGCCCCCTCCCCGCCTCAGCCTGTTGGGCGGGCGCGGGCGGCCTGTCGGTACTCGGCCTCGGGGAACTGGGGCGCGCTGCACAGGCTCGTGCGCCAGACGCCGCCCTCCCGGCGTTCGGCCAGAACCAGAACGCGCGCGCCCGGGCGATAAGAGAGGCCGCAGGCGGCCCCCACCGTGCGGTGGCTGACGGCGACCGTACGCGGGGCGCGGCCCTTCAACGTCTCCACCACACGGAAGCGCGTGACGGCGTAGCCTTGGACGTCCACGCGCGTGCCCAGCACCCGGCCGCTGAAGGCGAGGTCCGTCCCGGCGAGGTGCTCGGCCGCGGAGGCCTGAGGCATGCAGCTGCAGGCGAGCGCGCCGCCGGCGGTCGAGAGCGCGGCGGCGGCGGCGAGCGCGGCGAAGACGGTGCGCGTGTTCATGCACGACAAGGTGGGCGGAATCGGTCGCCGGCGCGAGCGGGGCGGCGATTTGTCGGACCGGGAGCGGCCGAGGTGCTGGACGGGCGCTCGCGCGCTGCGCTCGTCCAGGGCAAGGCGGGCCGGCTGGCGGAGCGGGCACGACAGGATCAGCGCGTCACCATAAGGACCGCCTGGTCCAGGGCCGAGCCACAGGCCGGAGGCGCTTTCTGGGGAAGGAAATTCGGTGTGGCCGCCTCCACCACCGGTTGGCGGGACAGGGGAGGAGACGCGGGGGTTGGGAAGGCCGGTCCCGGGTCACCCCGAAGGGGCGCCCGGGATGACGGGTCAGTGCACCTGCGCCTTGCCGATCTGCAGCTTCCCTTCCCCGCCCGACACGCTGATCACCTCGCCGTCGGTGAACTCGCCGTTGAGGAGCTTGCGCGCGATGGGGTCCACCAGCTCCTTCTGGATCACGCGCTTGAGCGGGCGGGCGCCGTAGACGGGGTCGTAGCCCTTCTCCGCCAGCCAGGCCTCGGCGCTGGGCTCCAGGGCGATGGCCATGCGGCGGTCGGCCAGGAGTTGCTCCACCCGCCCGAGTTGGATGCGGACGATGCTGCTCATGTTCTCGCGGCCGAGGCGGCGGAACAGGATGATCTCGTCCAGGCGGTTCAGGAATTCAGGACGGAAGTTGCTGCGCACCACGCCCATGACCTGGTCGCGCACCGTCTCCACCTCCGTCCCGTCCGGCAGGGCGGCGATATAGTCCGCCCCCATGTTGCTGGTCAGGATGATCAGGGTGTTGCGGAAGTCGACCACGCGCCCCTGGCCGTCGGTCAAGCGCCCGTCGTCCAGCACCTGCAGCAGGACGTTGAACACATCGGGGTGGGCCTTCTCGACTTCGTCGAACAGCACGACCTGATAGGGGCGGCGGCGGACGGCCTCGGTCAGCGCGCCGCCTTCGTCGTAGCCGACATAGCCGGGAGGCGCGCCGATCATGCGCGAAACGCTGTGCTTCTCCATGTACTCGCTCATATCGAGGCGGGTTACGGCCGTTTCGTCGTCGAACATGAACTCGGCCAGAGCCTTGGTGAGCTCGGTCTTGCCCACGCCCGTGGGGCCCAGGAAGAGGAAGCTGCCGATCGGGCGGTTCGGGTCCTTGAGGCCGGCGCGGGCCCGGCGCACCGCGTCGGAGACGGCGACCAGCGCCTCCTCCTGGCCGACCACCCGCTCGCGCAGACGATCCTCCATCTGCATGAGCTTGGCGCGCTCGCCTTCGAGCATCTTCTCCACGGGAACGCCCGTCCAGCGGGAGACCACGGCGGCGATCTGTTCGGCGTCGACCACCTCGGGGGTGAGCTTGTCCTGGGCGGCGGCTTCGGCCTCGGCCAGCTGGCGCTCGACCTGCGGAATCTGGCCGTACTGGATTTCGCCCGCGCGGGCGAAGTCGCCGGCGCGCTGGGCCTGTTCAAGCTCCAAGCGCAGTCGATCCAGGGTTTCGCGCGCCTGGGCCGCGGAGCCCAGCTTCTCCTTCTCGGCGCGCCAGCGGGCGGTGACCTCGTCGCTCTTGGCCTGGAGCTCGCTCAGCTCGGTTTCGAGGTCGGCCAGTCGCGCCCGCGACCCGGCGTCCGTTTCGCGGCCAAGGGCTTCGCGCTCGATCTTGAGCTGCACCAGGCGACGGTCGATCTCGTCCAGCTCCTCCGGCTTGGAGTCCACGGCCATGCGGACGCGGCTGCCCGCCTCGTCGATCAGGTCGATGGCCTTGTCGGGCAGGAAGCGGTCGGTGATGTAGCGGTTGGACAGGGTCGCGGCGGCCACGATGGCGCTGTCACTGATGCGCACCCCGTGGTGGACCTCGTACTTCTCCTTCAGCCCGCGCAGGATGGAGACGGTGTCCTCCACCGTAGGCTCGCCCACGAAGACGGGCTGGAAGCGACGGGCCAGGGCCGCGTCCTTCTCCACGTGCTTGCGGTACTCGTCCAGGGTGGTGGCGCCGATGCAGTGCAGCTCGCCGCGCGCGAGGGCGGGCTTGAGCAGGTTGGACGCGTCCATGGCGCCGTCCGTCTTCCCGGCGCCCACCAGGGTGTGCATCTCGTCGATGAACAGGACGATCTGGCCCTCGGCGGCGGTGACTTCGCCCAGCACGGCCTTGAGGCGCTCCTCGAACTCGCCGCGGTATTTCGCGCCGGCGATCAGGCTGCCCATGTCGAGGGACAGCAGCTGCTTGTCCTTGAGGCTTTCGGGCACGTCGCCGTTGACGATGCGCTGGGCGAGGCCCTCGACGATGGCCGTCTTGCCCACGCCCGGCTCGCCGATGAGGACGGGGTTGTTCTTGGTGCGGCGCGCCAGGACCTGGATGGTGCGGCGGATCTCTTCATCGCGACCGATCACGGGGTCGAGCTTGCCGTCGCGGGCGGCTTCGGTGACGTCGCGGGCGTACTTCTTGAGTGCGTCGTACTGGTCTTCGGCCCCGGCGCTGTCGGCGGTCTTGCCCTTGCGCATGGAGGAGACGGCGGCCTCCAGGCCCGCGGGGGTCACCCCCGTCTTGCCCAGCAGCTTGGCGGCGTCCCCGCCCTCGGCGGCGACGGCGGCCAGGAGGCGCTCGGTGGTGACGAACTGATCGCCGGCCTTTTTGGCGTCGCCCTCGGCCCGCGCGAACACGCGTGCGGCTTCGGGCGACAGATAGAGCTGGCCGTTGCCGCCCTCGACGCGAGGGGTCTTGGCCAGCGCCTGTTCGACCTCGGCGTCGATGCCGTTTGGCTTGCCGCCGGCGGTGGTGATGAGCTGGCGCGCGAGGCCGTCGCGCTCCTCCAGCAGCACCTTGAGCAGGTGCTCGGGTCTCAACTGCTGGTGGCGGCGCGCCATGGCCAGCGACTGGGCGGCGGACACCGCCTGTTTGGCGCGGTCGGAATAGATTTCGAGGTTCATCTTGGTCCCGGCGGTCCCCTGTTAGGCGAACTTCACGCGCGGCCCGGGTTCGGCGCCACGCGACAGGAGGGATGTAGTGTGGCAAGAGGGACACACAAGGCGAGCGGCCGGAGCGCGTGAGGGAGAGCGTTCACACCGTCCCGTCGCCCCGTCAGGTGCGACCGCAGCTTCCGGCCTGCGCTCGAAAGGCGGAGCCACCAGGGCCAGCACCTCCGATCGGGGAGCGCTGCGGGCGCTCAGGGGCGGAGCGCTGCGCGCCGTGCTATGCTGCACGCATGACCCGACCCGTGACCATCGACATCCCGCACGCCCTGGGACTGGCCGAAGCCCGCCGGCGCGTGGAGACTCAGTTCGGACGTCTGGAGGCGCAGCTCGCCGGCGTGGGCGTGAGCGGGATCGAGAAGCGGTGGGAAGGCGACCGACTGCATTTCGCCGGGCGGGCGCTGGGCCAGGCCGTGGGCGGGCGGCTGACGGTGCTAGCCGACAGCCTGCACCTGGAGCTGGACCTCCCGCCGATGCTGGCCATGTTGGCCGGACGGATCCGGGACGCGCTGGGAAAGAGCGGGCGGCTGCTGCTGGAGAAGAAATAGCTTGCTCGCGGGGGGGGTGACTGGCGCGCGGCGGCGACGGCGAGCTAGGGGTGGCCGATGATGCGACTGCTGCTTCTCGCGACGGCCTGGGCGGTGGCGGGGTGCTCGCCTTCGAAGCCGGCGGCCACGGACACGGGAGTGTGCTGGCGCGTGCGGGCGCCAGAAGGGCAGCCCCTCAAGCGCGAGGTGCTGGAGCGCGGGATCGCCAACCTGCAGACGTGCGCCGCGCGGCTCGAAGCCTTGCGCATGATGGAGGGCGAAGCCGTCGAGGGCGCCTTCGAGGGGCGGGCCATCTTCGTCAGCGAAGCGGAGATCACCCAGGCGGTGTCGCGCGGCGGGACCCGCTATCCGGTTTTCGAACCCGCCGAGCGCGAGGCGGTCCAGCGCGCGATCGGCAGGCTGCTCGACGCTCGATCCGGGAGCGAGGCCCCGCCGCGACCCTGAACGGCTAGGCTCCTTCGGGGAAGTCTGCGCCGGCGCTGACCTCGGCCCAGGCTTCGAAGTCGCGCTGGAGCATCTCGATCTTGGCGCGGCCTCCCGCCAAAGCCGCCTTGCCGAGGAGCAGGCGGAGTGGAGGCTCCGGGGCCTCTACGGCCTCGATGATGGCGGCTGCGGCGCGTACGGGGTCGCCGGGCTGGCGACCGCTGTAGCCGCGGATGGCGTCACGGCTCCGGCCGGCGGTCTCGGTGTAGTCAGGAAGGGTCTGGGGAGCTTCGTCGGCCGAACGGCCGGCCCAGTCGGTGCGGAAGCCGCTGGGCTCCACGATCAGCACCTTGATCCCGAGCGGGGCCAGCTCCAGAGACAGGGACTCCGACAGTCCCTCCACCGCGAATTTGGTTGCATTGTAGAAGCCCACGGCCGGAAACGCACGGATGCCGCCCACCGACGAGATATTGACGACGTGTCCGGACCGGCGCGCGCGCATCCCGGGCAAGGCGGCGCGGGTGGTGTTGGCCAAGCCCCAGACGTTGATTTCAAACATGCGGCGGACCGCGACCTCTTCGCTCTCCTCCACCGAGCCGAAGTAGCCCACGCCCGCATTGTTCACGAGCACATCGATGTGGCCGAAGCGGGCCTGCGCGGCCTGAACCGCGGCGGTGATCTGGGCGGGATCGGTGACGTCGAGCGGCAGGGCCAGGGCGCGGTCGGGGGCGAGCTCCACCAGATCGGCGACCTGGTCCGGGTTGCGCGCCGTGACCACGCAACGGCGACCGCCCTCCAGCACCTGCCGGGCCAGCTCCCGGCCGAACCCGGTGGAGCAGCCGGTGATGAACCAAACCGGGGTGTCCTGATCGGCCATGTCGTGCTCCGCGTCCCGGGCCGGCAGATAGGGCGGCGGGGCCGCCGCGCCAGTTCGGCGCATTGCGGAGCGCGGCGGGCGAGCGGCATAGGGGGAAATCTTCGGAGCCTCCTCATGATCCTGCGCGCTCTTGCCGGCCTGGGCCTGGCCACCGTCCTGGCCGCCTCGGCTTCGGCGCAAACCTTCGAAGGCTCGCCGGCCCGGCTGAAGGCGCATATGGACGTGCTGGCGGCCGATGCGCTGGGCGGGCGGGAGGCCGGGACGCCGGGCTATGACAAGGCGGCCGCCTATGTGGCGGGCCAGTTCGCGCAACTGGGGCTCAGGCCCGCGGGCGACGCGGGCAGCTACCTGCAGCGCGTGCCGCTGGTGACCTACCGCACGGCGGCCACGGGAAGCGGGTTCTCGCTGCGTCGGCCGAACGGGACCACGGTTGCGCTTGCGATCGGCGCCGACTGGGCGCCCGGCGCGGCGCCGGAGGCGGTCACCACCGTGGACGCCCCGCTGGCCTTTGCGGGTTACGGCGTGGTGCGGCCGGGGCGCGACGACTACGCTGGGCTGGACGTGCGGGGCAAGGTGGTCGTGCTGCTGGCCGGTGCGCCCGCGGAGCTGAACAGCGAGGAACGGGCGCACTTCCGCAGCGCGGCGACCAAGCGAACGGTCGCGGGCGGGCGCGGCGCGGTTGGGGTGTTGTTTCTGGAGTCGGCGAACGATCGCAAGCAGCGGCCTTTCCGAGCGCCGCCCGCGCGGGGCGCCAGCTGGCGCGGAAAGGACGGGCGCGCTTTCCAGAACGGAGCGCCCTCCCTGGGCACGGTCAGCCTGGAGGGTGCGGCCAAGCTGTTTGAGGGTGCGCCGTCCGGCTGGGCGGCGATCAGCGCGGCCGCAGCAGCCGGCGATCCGCCGCGCTTCTCGCTGCCGGGTCGGGCCGCGGTGACGGTCCGCAGTGACGTGACCCTCCTCGAAAGCGCCAATGTGGCCGGGCTGATCAGGGGCGAGCGCACGGACGAGGTGGTGGTGCTGAGCGCGCACCTGGACGGCCTGGGCGTCCATGCTCCCGAACCGGCGGCGCCCAGCCTCGCGGCCGCCACGGCGGCGCCGCCTCGGCCGCTGGTGGACGCGGTCCATAACGGCGCGATGGACAATGCCTCCGGCGTGGCCACCCTGCTGGAGGTCGGGCGCGCCTTTCGCGAAAGCGGGCGCAGGCCGCGCCGCTCGGTGCTGCTGCTGGCGGTCACCGCCGAGGAAAAGGGATTGGTGGGTGCGGACTATTTCGCCCGCAATCCCACGGTGCCTCGGTCCGCGATGACGGCCGACGTCAATCTCGACATGCCCATCCTGAGCTATGACTTCAGCGACGTGGTGGCCTTCGGGGCGGAGCGCTCGACCATCGGCGAGGCCGCCGCGCGGGCCGCCCGGCGCGCGGGGGTGAAGCTGGTTCCAGACCACCGGCCGGAGATGAACCTGTTCACGCGCAGCGACCACTATCGCTTCGTGGAGCAGGGCGTGCCGTCGGTGTTCCTGATGACAGGACCCGGGAATGGCGGGAACGCGGCCTGGGACCGGTTCATGGCCGAGCGCTACCACAAGCCCACGGACGACATGGGCCAGCCGCTGAACTTCACCGCCGCCGCGCGCTTCGCCCGCGTGAACTATGAGATAGCTCGCGAGCTGGCGGACGCGCCGGAGCGGGCGCGCTGGAAGGCCGGAGACTTCTTCGGCGGGGTCTTCGGGAGCCCCGGGGCGGGCTCGGAGGCGGAGCCGGCGCGTTAACCGTCCTCGCTTATTAGGCGAAATTTGAACAACTTAGCGGGCGGGGCGTTGCACGCGGGCTAGGGATGGTCCACGCGCGATCGACATGGGGTCGGAGCGGGTGGACGCTCATCCACATCCGGGAGATTTTACATGAAGACCCTGCTCGCGATCACGTCCGCGCTCGCCCTGACGGCCACGCTCGGCCTGTCCACCGCTCAAGCCGGCGGCGGCTACGGCCAGCCGTCCTTCGGGGCCAACAACGGCAACAACGCCAGCGTCAAGCAGAACGGCAACGGCTGCCGCAACCGCTGCTTTGGCGGCCAGACTTTCAACGCCGGCGTCAACAACGGCAACAACTTCGGCGGCAACGGCGGCAACGGCGGCAACGGCGCCAACGGCAACAACGCCAATGTCAAACAGAACGGCAACGGCTGCCGCAACCGCTGCGGCGGCGGCCAGACCTTCAACGCCGGCGTCAACAACGGCAACAAGTTCGGCGGCAAGGGCGGCCACTAAGCCCGGCCCGGCGAAGCGGGCGGCGGACGGGAAACCGTCCGCCGCCCTTTTTCGTGCGCGCGATAACGCTTCCTTGTGGAGGCTGCTTCTAGGCTGGCCGGCGACGAAGGAGTCGTCGATGCAGGCCTGGATCAGAGACCGAAGCGGCAACGTGGCCGTGATGTTCGCCCTGGCGGTGTTCATGCTGCTGGCGCTGGGTGGCGGGGCCTTCACCGTGGTGCGGGTGAACGCCGCGGCAACGCGGCTGCAGGACGCCGCGGACGGCGCGGCGCTGGCCGGAGCCGTAGAGTCCCATAGCTTGGGCGCGAGCGAGGCCGACGTCCGCGATGCAGCGGACCGCTGGGCGGCCTCGGCGCTGAGCCACGACGCCGGTTTCGACGGGCCGGCCGTGACCACGGTGGCCCTGGCGAAGTCGGTCCCGACCGAGGTGACCGTGTCCATGGTCCAGACGGTGGACACCCTCTTCGCCGGCGTGATCGGGGTGGAGAAGATCACGCTCAAGCGCCGCGCGACCGCGGTGGCGGGGGCGCCTCGCCTCACCTGTCTGCATGTGCTGGACCCGGACGCGTCCCGCGCCTTGATGCTTCAGGGCAACCCCACGCTGGAGGCGCCCAACTGCGTGGTCCAGGTCAACTCCGCCGCTGGGGACGGCTTGCATGCCTGGGGCTCGCCGTCGGCCCGCTCGGAGGCCACCTTCCTCGCCGGAGGATCGGCCAGGCTGAGGGGATGGTCGCCCGCTCCGGTCAACAACCAGCCGCAGCGGGCCGATCCCCTGGCCACGCGCATGGTGTGGCCGGTTCCGACCGGCGAGTGCGTCCAGCAGGACGGCTACCTGCCCGTGCTCCAGCCCGGCCACTATTGCGCCGGTCTGCAGATCGGTCGCGGGGGACGAGGCTCGCGCCTGGAGCCCGGCGTCTATGTCGTCCGTTCGGGCGGCGTCCATGTGCAAGGCCCAGGTTCCGTGGGCGACGGCGTGACCATCGTGATGCTGGACCCGTCCGCCGAGTTCAACATGCAGGGCGGCTCCTCAGGCCTGAAGCTGTCGGCCCCGACCTCAGGACCTTGGGCCGGAATCGCCGTGGCGGCCAGGCCGGGTCCGGGCGTTCCGAACTCCACCCTGCACGGAGACCTCCAACTGGAGGGGACGCTCTACCTGCCCGGGCATCACCTTAGGCTTCTAGGCGCCGCCAGCCTGGGGGGGACCGGCGACGCCCGCGCGGTGATCGTGCGCCGAGCCACGCTTCAGGGCGCGCCCGAGATGAGTTTGGCTGGCGGCTATCCGTTGGGCGCGCACCGCTCCGCCCGACTGGCGCGGTGAGATCCGCGTTTAAGGCTGGATGCCCAGGTTGCGGAAGGTCGTGCCGGCGGAGGGCAGGTCCGGCCGCGGGTTGGACTGCTCGCCGGAGCCGCTGGTGACAGCCTCGCCGCCATAGACGCCGAAGCCGGAGCCGCTGGTGTAGTTGTCGAAGAAGAAGCCTTCCGCCACCTGGAGCACGTCGTCGTCGCCTGTGTTCCCCTGCGCCTGGGCGCCGTTCCCACCGGTGGCCTGGCCGCCGTTCTGGCCCCCGTTCTGGCCCCGGTCCTGGCCGTCATCGCCCCCGTTGGCTCGGCCGCCCTGCCCTTCCCCGGAACCGTCGCCGTTGGAGGACTGAACCGGGGGAGCGCCCGTAGCCCCTTCCCCGCCGCGATAGTCGGGATCTTCAAACACGGGGCGTCCCGGATTGGGACGGCCGAAGCTGGAGGACGGGGCCTCGGTGGTGGACGGAGTGTCCTCGCGTCCCTGGCCCGCGGTCTGGCCGTAGGCCGCTTCGCGGGCAGGAAGGCCGGACGAGCCGGTCTGCGCGGCGGCGCTCGCCGGGAGCGGCGGGCGGCGAATCTGAGCCCAAGGCCCGCCTGCCGAGGCGACCAGACCCGCCGCCGTCAGAGCCGTCGCCGCGGCCAGAACCTTGTGCTGCATGGATGCACCCTCTTTGGGGGAGCGCCCATGCAAGCGGTGAGCCAGCCCCGCCCCCGTTAGGCCAGGGCACCGTGGCAGTGTTTGAACTTGCGGCCGGAGCCGCAGGGGCAGGCGGCGTTGCGGCTGGTGCGCTCCCAGCCGGCGGGAAGAAGCTCCACGGGCAGGCGGGCCCGTTTCTCAGGGGCGAGCTGGGCTTCGGGCAGCTGGGCGCCGGGGATGGCCATCTCGTTTTCCCCCGACTCGGGAGAGATGTGGATCTCCTGGAAGTCGGCCGGGTCGATGTGGGGCATGTACAGGCCCGGGTCCGGCTCGGGCTGTTCGAAACGGAACTCCACCGTCATCAGCCAACGGGTGACGTTCTGGCGAAGGTCGCCCAGCAGCTTCTCGAACAGCGAGAAGGCCTCCGTCTTGTACTCGTTCAGCGGGTCGCGCTGGCCGTAGCCGCGCAGGCCGATGACCTGGCGCAGATGGTCCAGGTGGACCAGGTGCTCGCGCCATTGCATGTCGATCATCTGGAGCAGGAAGTTCTTCTCCACGTCGCGCATCTGCGGCTCGCCGACCTGGGCGATCCGCTCCTCGGCGCGGGCGTCGGCGGCGGCGTTGATCCGCTCCTCCATCTCCTCATTGGCGATGCCCTCCTCCGCAGCCCATTCGGCCAAGGGGAGTTGCATGCCGAAGATGTTCTCCACGCGCTCGGACAGACCCTCGATGTCCCACTGCTCGGCGTAGGCCTTGGGCGGGAGGTGGCGGGCGACGAGGTCGGCCACGGTGTCGCGGCGCATCTCGGTGACGATGTCCGACAGGTCGTCGGATTCCATGAACTCCTGACGCTGTTCGAAGACGGCCTTGCGCTGGTCGTTGACGACGTCGTCGTACTTCAGGAGGTTCTTGCGGATCTCGTAGTTGCGCTGCTCCACCCGCTTCTGGGCGGTGGCGATAGCGCCGTTCAGCCAGGGGTGGGTGACGGCCTCGCCTTCGGCCATCTTGAAGGTGCGCATGACGGTGTCGAGGCGCTCGCCGGCGAAGATGCGCAGCAGGTCGTCCTCGGTGGACAGGTAGAACTTCGACCGGCCGGGGTCGCCCTGGCGGCCGGTGCGCCCGCGCAGCTGGTTGTCGATCCGGCGGCTTTCGTGACGCTCGGTGCCCAGCACATAGAGGCCGCCGCTTTCCAGCGCGCGCTGCTTGGCCGATTCGATGTCGGACTTGATGGCGCGCTCGGTTTCTGCGCGCATCTCGGGGGTGACCTCCACGCCCTGGGCGCGCATGTCCTGCGCCCAGGTCTGCATGCGCATCTCGAGGTTGCCGCCGAGCTGGATGTCGGTGCCGCGGCCGGCCATGTTGGTGGCGATGGTCACCGCGCCCGGCACGCCGGCGTCAGCCACGATCAGCGCCTCCTGCTCGTGGTAGCGCGCGTTCAGGACGCTGTGGGGCACGCCGGAGGTGGTAAGCAGCTCCGACAGCTGCTCCGATTTTTCGATCGACACCGTGCCTACCAGGATGGGCTGGCCGCGCTGATAACAGTCGCGGATCTGGGACAGGATGGCGTCGTTCTTCTCGCGGGTGGTGCGGTAAACCTCGTCGTCGTCGTCAATGCGCGAGATCGGCCGGTTGGTCGGGATCTCGGTGACGTCCATCTTGTAGATGTCGAGGAATTCGCTGGCCTCGGTCGAGGCCGTGCCGGTCATTCCCGACAGCTTTCCGTAGAGGCGGAAATAGTTCTGGATGGTCACGGAGGCCAGGGTCTGGTTCTCCGGCATGACCTGCACGCCTTCCTTGGCCTCGATGGCTTGGTGCAGGCCTTCGGACAGGCGGCGGCCGGTCATCATGCGGCCGGTGAACTCGTCGATCAGCACGATTTCGCCGCCTTTGACGATGTAGTCCTTGTCGCGTTGGTAGAGCGTATTGGCGCGCAGAGCCTGGTTGACGTGGTGGACGGCCGAGATGTTCGCCGGGTCGTAAAGGCCGGCCGAGTCGGGCTCGAGGTGGCCCTGCTCCTCCAGGATCGCCTCCATCCGCTCCGATCCGTATTCGGTGAGCAGCACCTGCCGCTGCTTTTCGTCGAGGTCGTAGGTCTCCTCGTCCTTGATCATGTCCTTCACCAGAAGGTCGATGATGCGGTAGAATTCGGATCGGTCCTCGGTCGGGCCGGAGATGATCAAGGGCGTGCGCGCCTCGTCGATCAGGATGGAGTCCACCTCGTCCACGATGGCGAAGTTGTGCCCGCGCTGGACCATCTCGCGGACGTCGTAAACGAGGTTGTCGCGCAGGTAGTCGAAGCCGAACTCGTTGTTGGTGCCGTAGGTGATGTCCGAGCCGTAGGCGCGCTGGCGCTCGCCCTGGGACAGGCCGTTGACGATCACGCCCACGCTCATGCCCAGGAAGCGATAGACCTGACCCATCCAGTCGGCGTCGCGGGCCGCCAGATAGTCGTTGACGGTGATCACATGGACGCCCTGCCCGGCCAGGGCGTTCAGATAGACCGGGGCGGTGGCGACCAGGGTCTTGCCCTCGCCGGTGCGCATTTCGGCGATGCCGCCCTCGTGCAGCACCATGCCGCCCACAAGCTGCACGTCGTAATGGCGCTGACCCAGGGTGCGGCGGGCGGCTTCGCGGACCACCGCGAAGGCCTCGTTCATGATGTCGTTCAGGGTCTCACCCGCGGCCAGGCGATCGCGGAAGGCCGCGGTCATGCCGCGAAGTTCCGCGTCCGACAGGGCGGCGACCGTGGGCTCCAGCGCATTGATGCGCTCCACGCGGGCGGAGAAGGTCTTGACCTTGCGGTCGTTGGGGGAGCCGAAAATCTTCTTGGCGAGGCCGAGCATCAGGCGTCCACGGGTAAGAGGTCGAGCGCCTGAGTCCGGCGGCTGGGCGACATATGGGGGCGCGCTCGCGCTCGAAAAACCGCTCGACTTGCGCGACGGCGGGACTTAAGCAGCGCCGCCAAGCCTGTCAACGCGACGGGGACCCTCCGACCCTTGCCCAAGGACGGGCCGTCCATGCGTTCACCGCTGCTTCTCGCCTCCGTTTTGATCCTGCTGGGGGCCTGCGATCGCGGAAGCGGCCCGGGCGGCGCTGCGCCGCCGGAGGCGGGGGACACGGCGGTGGCGCGGGTGGGCGGCAGCGCGATCTACGCTTCCGACGTCAAGCGGGAGGCGGTGGCCCAAGGGCAGATCGGGGCCGGGGAGCCGCTGGACACCTCCTCGCCCCTGTTCCGACGGCTCCTGGACGAGGTGGTGGACCAGCGGCTGTTGTCACAGGAAGCGGTGCGACGCGGGCTGGACGACGATCCGGCGACCCAGCGCCGGCTGGCGGCGGCGCGGGAACGGGTGCTGGCCGATACGCTGGTGGAGAATGTGGTCGCCGGCGCCACCAATGAGGCGGCCATCCGCGCGCTCTACGACGACACCCAGCGGTTGCAGCGGCGCTCGGAGGAGATCCGGGCGCGGCAGATCGTGACGGCCACGGAACCGGAGGCGCGCACCGTGCTGGGCCAGCTCGCCGCCGGAGCCTCGTTCGAGCAGCTGGCGATGGAGCGCTCCACGGATGCGGCGACCCGGTTCAACGGCGGAGACCTGGGTTATTTCACCCCCGACATCATGCCGGAGCCCTATGCGGTGGCGGTTCAGGGAGCGGCGGCGGGTCGGGTGGTCGGGCCGTTCCGGACGGACGCGGGCTGGGTGCTGCTGCGCGTGGAGGACCGGCGCCCCGAACAGCCCAACACCCTTGAGGAGGTGCGGCCGCAGCTGGTGCGGTTCCTGACGTTCGACCGCATCCGGCAGCTGCTGGAGGAGCTGCGCGGCAAGGCGGAGATCGACGTGCTGCTTGAAGGCGGCTCACGCACCCAGGAGCCGGCCTCCGCGCCGGGAGCCACGGGAAGAGCGGCCGTTCCACCCCGGCCTACGGGGGCCGGGGCGGCGGCTCCGGGCCAGACCGCGCCGGCCCAGACCGCACCGGCTCAGACGGCGCCGGGCCTCGCCGCACCGGCGAGCCCGCGGCCGTGACTTCCGAGGCTGCTCCCGCCCTGGTCATCAGCGGACTGCGCAAGCAGTTCGGGACCAAGCAGGCGGTGAACGACCTGGACCTTACGGTCCGGGCGGGCGAGCTGTACGCCCTGCTCGGGCCGAACGGCGCGGGCAAGACCACCAGCCTGCGCATGGTGGCGGGGCTGCTGAAGCCCGACGCGGGCACGATCAGCATCTTCGGCGCCGACCTCGGGCGTGAACCGGCCCGGGCCAAGCAGGTGGTCAGCTGGGTCCCGGACGAGCCCATGCTGTACGACAAGCTGACCGCCCTGGAGCAGTTGGACTTCGTGGCCGGGCTCTGGGGCGTGGAGTCCAAGCAGGCGCGGGCGCGGGCGGAGCAACTGCTGCGATGGCTGGATCTGTGGGACAACCGCAACCAGCGGTGCGAGAGCTTCTCGCGTGGGATGAAGCAAAAGGCGGCCCTGGCGGCGGCGCTGATCCACGAGCCGCAGCTGCTGATTCTGGACGAACCCTTGACGGGGCTGGACGCGGCCGCCGCCCGGCAGGTCAAAGATCTGCTGCAGGCGCGGGTGCGCGACGGGGCGACAGTGATCCTGACTACGCATATCCTGGAGGTGGCGGAGCGATTGGCCGACCGGATCGGCATCATCCAGGGCGGGCGGCTGTTGGCGCAGGGCACGCTGGACGAGCTGCAGGACACGGCCGGCGGCGGTCGCACCACGCTGGAGGATGTCTTCCTGGGGCTGACGGGTGTCCCCTCCCCGCTCGCAGGCGTCGAGGCGGCGTGACGCTGAAGCCGGGGTCCACCGCCTGGCTGCTGCGCCACGAAGCGCGGCTGAAGTACCGCGGCATGAGCGGAACCAGCCGGGCCTGGACCCTGGGGCTGTTGGGGTTGCTGTTCATGGGCCTTCTGGCGGCGGGCGTGCCGATGGGCATGCTGCTGAACCATGTGGAAGGGCAGCCCACGCGCGCCCTGCTGCTGTGGTCCAGCGCGGGGCTGCTGCTGCTTTTCACGCTGATGGTGTCGCAGACGCTGTTCTCCTCGGCCATGGCCTTCTACGCCCGCCGGGATTTGGACCTCCTGCTGAGTTCGCCCATTCCGGCGTCCAGGGTGCTGGCGGCGCGCTGCCTGGCGCTCGCGGCCAACGCCAGCCTGATCCCGCTATTCCTGGTCACGCCACCGGCGCTGACCGTTGCGGCCCTGGGCCACCCGGAGTGGCTGTCCGCGCCCGTGCTCATTGGAGGGCTGGGGCTGCTGGCCGCGGCCGTCGGGCTGTGGCTGGCCATGGGGCTGTTCGCGACGCTCGGGCCTCAGCGCACGCGGACCGCCTCCCAGGTGCTGTCGGCGATAGCGGGCGCCGCCTTCTTTCTGGCCTCCCAAGCCCGCAACTGGCTGCCGTCCGAACAGGCGGCCGCCGTCAAGGCTCGGCTGAACGCCTTGGAGGCCTCCCCGGCCCTGGCGCCGGGATCGCCTCTGATCTGGCCGGCGGAAGCCTTGCTGGGCGGAATCGGTTCAGCCCTTCTGATCGCGACGGCCTCCGCCGTTCTCTTCGCCCTCACTGTCACGGTGTTGGGCCGGCGGTTCGCCGCCAACGCCGCCGCGGGCGCCGGACGCGATGCGATCGCCCGGCCGGCGCGGGGCGGAGCGGCGGCCTTTTCCAACGGTGCATTCCGGGCCACGGTCCGCAAGGAGCTGAGGCTCTTGCAGCGCGACCCGGCGCTGATGAGCCAGGTGCTGCTGCGGCTGTTGTATCTCGTGCCCCTGCTGCTCCTGTTGCTGCGGGAGGGCGGCGAGGGACAGGGCGGCGCGCTGGCGCCGCTGGCGGCGGCCATCACCTTCATGACCGGCATGCTGGCGGGGAGCCTGGCCTGGGTGACCACGGCCACCGAGGAGGCGCCGGACCTGCTGGTCTCCTCCCCTTCGCGCCCGGGCCTGCTGCGCCGGGCCAAGTTGACTGCGGCCCTGGTCCCGGTGGCCCTGATCGTGGCCCTGCCCGTGGGCTTCGTGATTTCGCGGTTTCCGCAGGCGGGGCTGGCTCTCGGACTAAGCTGCGCCGGGGCGGGCCTGTCGGCCGGGCTGATCGCCGTCTGGCTGGGCAAGCCCGGCAGGCGGGCGGAGTTCAACAAGCGCCGGCATGGGAGCTGGCTGCTGAACGTGGTCCAGACCGTGGTCGACGGGCTTTGGGCGGGAGCCGCCTATCTGGGCGTGGCCTTCGGGCTGGGCTGGCTCTTCCTCGTGGCGGCGATCGCGGCGGCCGTGACGGCGGTGTTCCGACGCCCGGCGCCCGTCTATGCCTACTAGGATCCTGCTGGTCGCGGCCTGCGCCCTGGTCGACGGGGACGGGCGCGTGCTGATCGCTCAGCGGCCGGCGGGAAAGTCGCTGGCGGGCTTGTGGGAGTTTCCCGGCGGCAAGGTCGAGGAAGGAGAGACGCCGGAAGCGGCGCTGATCCGCGAACTGGCGGAAGAACTGGGGGTCACGGTCAAGGCGGATTGCCTGGCGCCCTTTGTGTTCGCCAGCCACGGCTATGAGGACTTCCACCTGCTGATGCCGCTCTATCTCTGCCGGCGGTGGGACGGCTTCGCCCAGGCGCGGCACCATGCGGCGCTGAAATGGGTCAGGCCGGGGGAGCTGGATCGCTGGCCCATGCCGCCGGCGGATGCGCCGCTGGTGGCGTATTTGCGGGATTTCTTATGACCCTCAGCCTCCCTCCCCTTCAGGGGGAGGGACAGGACGCGAAGCGTGCAGGGTGGGGAAGGTCGGGGCGACAAGCTGGCGAGGGCTGAGGTCGACCGGACCGGCCCCACCCTGGCGGCTTCGCCGCCTGTCCGTCCCCACTTCGGGGGAGGGAGGCGCCCAGCCGGTCACGGCGACGATCTCGAAGCTGGCCGGGACGCGGCCATCCGGCAGGCCGAACCGCTCTTGATAGAGCTGAAAGGCGCGGGCCAGGACGGGGCGGGTCAGCGGGCGGCGGTCGCGATCCAGCAGCACATTCGTCTCTCCCATGCGGCGCAGGTCCTGGAGCAAGCGCAGCGGGTGTTCGTAACGCACGGTGACGCGGTCGACGTCGGTGACGGGAAGCGCGAATCCGGCGCGCTGCAGCAGACCGGCCGCATCCGCGCCGTCCGCGAAGGGAGAAACGCGCGGGCCGGCGCCGCCGCGCAGCTCGGCTTCGGCGGCCAGGAGCGATTGGCGCAGTTCGGTCAGGCTGGCGCCGCCGAAGATGGCGCCCAGGAAGAGGCCGTCGGGCTTCAGTGCGCGGCGGATCTGGATCAGCGCGCCCGGGAGGTCGTTGGTCCAGTGCAGGGCGAGCAGCGAGACCACCAGGTCGAGGCTGGCGGGGGCGAAGGGAAGGCGCTCCTCGTCCAGCACCAGACGAGGCGCGCTCCGACCCGCCAGCATGGGGAGGGACAGGTCGGCCTCGGCCAGGAAGTGCAGCTTGGCCGCGGCAGGGCTCTCGGCCAGGGCGGCGGCGAAGGCGCCGGTGCGGGCGCCCAGCTCCACGGCGCGAGCAAAGGTGCGGGTCACGCTCTCCAGCCGATCCACCGCGTCCAGGGCGGCGCGTTGCTTCAGAAAGACGGCCGTGTCGTAATCGCGCGCGGCGCGGTTCAGCCTGCTGCGATGCAGGGCGCGGTCGAAGAGGAGCGGCGGGCTCATGCGGGGGCTAGATGGGGGGCAAGGGCACGCCGGTCCACTTGGAGCCGCCCTGGGGGCCGCCCTTGCCGACGCCCGCCTCGCCGGGTGGGGGCGGCGCCTGGTCGACCTGGCCTTCCCGCCGCAGTGGCTGGACGACGCCCCGACGAAGGACCTGCGACCGCTGGCCGGCGGGTTGTCGGGCGAGGCCTGGGCCCGGGTGACCTTTCTGGAGGCGCCCTGCTGCGACGGGTGCGGGACCGCCTTCGAGCATGAGGAGGGCACAGGCGCGGTCTGCCCGGCCTGCACGGGGCGGCGGCGGGTGTTCGAACGGGCGCGGGCGGCCTGTCTCTACGACGAGCACTCACGGGCCTTGATCCTGCAGCTCAAACATGCGGACCGGACCGAGCTGGCGCGCTTGTTCGCCCGCTGGATCGCGCGCTCGGCGGCGGAGCTGGTGGCGGACGCGGATCTGGTCGCGCCCGTGCCGCTGCACTGGACGCGGGTGCTCGAACGGCGTTGCAATCAGGCGGCCGAGATCGCACGACCGCTGGCGCGCCAGGCGGGCGTGAGGTTTGCGCCCGACCTCCTGGTGCGGACCCGGCCGGGCACCCAGGGCGGCAGGTCGGCGGACGGGCGCAGGCGGAGCGTGCGGGGCGCCTTTGCGGTTCCGGAACGGCGGCGGGCCCTGGCGGCAGGCCGTCGCGTGCTGCTGATCGACGACGTCATGACCACGGGCGCGACAGCCGAGGCCTGCACCAAGGCCTTGCTGGCCGCCGGAGCTGCGGCGGTGGATGTGGCCGTGGTGGCCAAGGTGCGGGAACGCTGACCCTCTGCGTGCGCTCCCTCCGAACCGGCCTATATCAGCGCCGACCAACCCTGGAGTTCATCATGGCCGCCGACGTCACCCTCTACACCAAGCCGGGCTGCCCTTACTGCGCGCGCGCGCTCGGCCTGCTGCGCGACAAGGGGGTGGAGTTCGAGGAGATCGTGGCCTCCAACGACCCGGAGAAGAAGGCCGAGATGGTGGCGCGCGCCGGCGGCAAGGCCACCTTCCCGCAGGTCTTCATCGGTGGCCGGCACATCGGCGGATCCGACGACCTGTTGGCTATGGAGTCGCGCGGCGAGCTGGACGGGTTGCTGTCGGCTTGAAGCTCGACGTTGCGCTGATCCAGTTGCGCACGCCGGACACGCACGAGGGCGCCTGGGCTCACCTCGAGCCGCTGACCCGTGAAGCAGCGGCGCGGGGCGCCAAGCTCATCCTGACGCCGGAAGCGAGCAACCTTCTCCAGCGCGACCGCGCTGAACTGTTCCGGACGCTGCGGCCAACGGAGGACGATCCGGTGGTGCGGGGAGCGGTCGCCCTGGCCCGGACCCTGGACGTGTGGCTGCTCCTGGGCTCGGTGCTCGTGCGTGACGGGCCGGACGGGGCGGTGAACCGCTCCGTCCTGATCGACCCTGCCGGGCAGGTCGCGGCCACCTACGACAAGATCCACATGTTCGACGTGGATCTGCCGACGGGCGAGCGACACCGGGAAAGCGCGGCTTACCGTCCGGGCGAGCGGGCGGTCACGGCCCTGACGCCCTGGGGCGAGCTGGGGCTCAGCATCTGCTACGATCTGCGCTTTCCTCAGCTGTTCCGCCGGTTGGCCCAGAGCGGGGCGGGGATGATTGCGGTCCCGTCCGCCTTCACGCGCACCACGGGCGAGGCGCACTGGGAGCCGTTGCTGCGGGCTCGCGCCATCGAGAACGGCGCCTTTGTGCTGGCGCCGGCGCAGGGCGGACAGCACGCGGACGGCCGCGCCACCTGGGGTCGCTCCACCGTGGTGGATCCCTGGGGAACAATCGTGGCCCAGGCGGACGGGGACGAGCCCGGGGTCATCATGGCGCAGTTGGACCTTGAGGCGGTGGAGCGGGTCCGCCGCGCCGTGCCCTCGCTGAGCCATCAACGGGAGTTCGAAGGTCCGTGATCCGGTATGCCTTGATGTGCGAGCACGAGCACGGCTTCGAGGCTTGGTTCGGCTCGTCCGCGGACTATGACGACCAGGCCGCACGCGGCTTGGTGGAATGCCCGGTCTGCGCCTCTCCCGCGGTGAGGAAGCAGATCATGGCGCCCGCGGTGGCGGGAAGCCGCGAGGGTCCCTCGCCCGAGGTCGCCGCCCAGGTGCAGGCGGTGATGATGGAGGCGGCCGGCAGGGTGCGGGAGCACGTGGAGAAGACGTTCGAGCACGTGGGGGATCGCTTCGCCCGGGAAGCGCGCGACATCCATGAGGGCCTGGCGCCGGACCGCGGCATCTACGGGGAAGCCAGCCCGCGCGAGGTGCGCGAATTGGCGGAGGACGGGATCAAGGTCGCGCCCCTGCCGGGCGCGCCGGCTCCGAAGCCGAAAGCCGAGCTAAACTAGGCTCCCGCCATGCGCGCCGCCATCTGGCGGATCTCCGGGTCGTTACGGCGGAGGATCTCCTCCTGCAGATAGTTGGCGAAGGTGACCCAGGCGGCGAGCGGGAGACCTGCCACTGCCGCCTGGCGGTCGGCCCGCCAGGCCGTGAGCACATAGCCCCAGGCGCCCAGGAACAGCGCCACGGAGCTGAGCGTCGCGCCTTTCAGGTTCTTGTTTCCGAAGAACAGCTTGGTGAAGGCAGGGATGAGCGTGAGGTTCAGGCCCAGGAAGCCCAGGGCGCTGTTGCGTTTCACGCCTGAGCGCCGGGTGAGCAGGCGAAAGCCCGCGTAGGCGCTGGCCGCCTCGATCAAGGGCCAGACCACGCCGAAGACATAGTCGGGCGGGGTCGCCACCGACTTCTCCAAGTTGTGGTACCAGCGTTCGGTCTCGGGATCGTCATGGGGTGAAGGTTCCGACACGGCCACCAGAGCCGCTATCCCCACCACCGTGAGCGCGACCACGGCGGCGCTCAGGGGGGGCCAACCGCCCGTCTTATACGGAGTGATGCGCGGCGGGTGCTTGCGCAGCTCACGGGCGCCTTCGGTCAGCGCCCTGGCCGATGTCCACTTCATGGCGTCCCTCCGAGCCCCGGTTCCGAACGGCCCGCCACGGCTCCGGTTGCCTCCGGCGCTCGCCTGACCGTCATCATATAGTTCACGTCCGCGTCCGCGGAGCGGGCCCAGCGGCCCGCGAGGGGATTGTAGACCACGCCGAACGGCCCCGCCACGGTGACCGGCTCGGAAGCCAGCCAGCCGCGCATCTCCTCCGGCTTGACGAACTTCCGCCAATCATGGGTTCCGGCCGGGAGCCAGCGGAGCACCCGTTCCGCCCCCACGACCGCCAGCGCGAACGCCTTGGCGGTTCGGTTCAGGGTGGCCACGATCATCAGGCCGCCGGGCCCCATCAGGCGGGCGGTGCTGCGCAGGTACTCGCCCGGATCGGCGACGTGCTCTATCACCTCCATGTTGAGGACGAGGTCGAAGGGCGGCTCGCCTTCAGCCAGGAGCTGCTCCGCCGTGGCCGTCCGGTAATCGATCTGCAGGCCCAGCTGTTCGGCGTGGGCGCGGGCCGCGCCGATATTGCGGTCCCCGGCGTCGACCCCGACCACCTCGAATCCCAGACGGCGCATCGGCTCGGACAGCAGGCCGCCGCCGCAGCCGATGTCGAGCAGGCGCAGGCCGGCGAAGGGTCGAGGCGTCCGGGGATCGCGACCGAAGTGCGCGGCGGCTTGGTCGCGGATGAAGTCCAGGCGGACGGGGTTGAACCTGTGCAGGGGCGCGAACTGACCGCGGGGGTTCCACCAATCGGCGGCCATGGCTTGGAAGCGGGCCACCTCGGCGGCGTTGATGGAGGAACGCGGCTCAGGCGACGACTGCGGGGCGGGTTCGGCGCTCATGGGGCTAAGTTAGGCTTGGCGGGAGCGGAATGCAGCCGCTAGGGACTAATCCGATGTCCAGACTGGTGATGAAGTTCGGCGGCACCTCCCTGGCCGATGTGGAGAGGATCCGGCGGGTCGCCACGCTTGTCGCGGCCGAAGCGGCCAAGGGTCCCGTGGCGGTGGTGGTCTCGGCCATGGCGGGGCGGACGAACGAAATGGTGGCCTGGGTCGACTCGGCGGGACCGCCGGCGCCGGGGTTGCCGTCCAACGATGACGAATATGACGCGGTGGTGAGCTCGGGGGAGCAGATCACCGCGGGGCTGCTGGCCTTGGTGCTGCGGAACCAGGGCGTGCGGGCGCGCAGCTACATGGGCTGGCAGGCGCCCATCCTCACGGACGGAGCGCACGGCAAGGCGCGCATCGAAAGCGTGGACGGCGAGCGCATGGCGCAGACGCTTGAAAGCGGGGTGGTGGCGGTGATCGCAGGCTTTCAGGGGGTCACCGCGGAGGGCCGCATCAGCACCCTGGGCCGCGGGGGGTCCGACACCAGTGCGGTGGCGGTGGCCGCCGCGCTGGGCGCGCGCTGCGACATCTACACGGACGTGGACGGCGTGTTCACCACCGACCCGCGCATCGAGGCGCGGGCGCGCAAGCTGGAACGCGTCAGCTATGAGGAGATGCTGGAGCTGGCCTCGCTCGGGGCCAAGGTGCTCCAGACGCGCTCGGTGGAGCTGGCCATGGCCTACCGCGTGCCCGTGCGGGTGCTGAGCAGCTTCGCCCTGGAGCCGGGACAGTCCGAGGGCCGCGGCACCCTCGTGTGCGACGAGGAGGAGATTGTGGAGAAACGAATCGTGAGCGGCGTGGCCTACAGCCGCGACGAGGCCAAGATCAGCCTGCTCGGCCTGCCGTCCAAGGCCGGCACGCCCGCGGAGATCTTTCGGCGGCTGGCGGAGGCCAATGTCAATGTCGACATGATCGTGCAGTCGCGCGCGCGCGCCGGGGACAGCGTGAACATGGAGTTCACCGTGGGCCGGCGCGACGCCGGCCGCACCCTCGCCCTGATGGAGGCGGCGCAGGCGGAGATCGGGTTCGAGGAGGCCCGGCGGGACGACGAGGTGGCCAAGGTCTCGGTGGTGGGCGTGGGCATGAAGAGCCACGCGGGGGTGGCGGAGACCATGTTCCGCGCTCTGGCCGACCGCGGTGTGGCTATTCAGGTGATCTCGACTTCGGAAATCAAGATCAGCGTGCTGATCGACGCGGCCTACACCGAACTGGCCGTTCGCGCGCTCCACGCCGCCTACGGTCTGGATCAGGTCGGCGAAGCGACGGGAGCCGGCGCCGAGGGCTGAACCGAAGCGGGGGCCGCGGACGGCGCAGCTGGAGCCACGGGCGGGGCCGGCGGAGCGGCGGAGGCGCCGCCGCGGGGCGCGCGAACCGCAGGCCGCGGCGCGAAGAGCTTGCGCACGGAGAGCCGGACGGAGCGGCCGATAGGGTCCAGCAGGTCCGGCTGGTAGCTGATAGGCACGAGGCCGCCGCTGTCGCGGACGTCCACCCGCTGGTCGAACAGGTTGTTCAGCGCCAGGCTTACCCGGGCGCCGAGAAGCCAGGGGCGCTCGCGAACCAGGGTCTCGCGCTGGCCCAGGTCGGCGAACAGCCGAAGGTTCACCGTGGTCAGGTCGGAGAAGAACAGGTCCCCTGTGGAGCCAGGGACACGGGCCGCATCGCCGCGAACAAAGGTCTCGCTGCGCCAGCGCGCCTGCAGGCGTACGCCTAGGCCGTTGTGGGACAGGCCAGCCTGGAGATCGACCTCATGCCGGGGCTGCCCCCCGCCGCTGCCCGACGCGGAGCCGTTCAGGAGGTCGAGCACGGGCACGCCCTCCCGGATCACGATCTCATCCTTGAGCCGGTAGGTGTGGTAGAGGGTGAACTGCAGGCGGCCGCCGCCGCGACCGCCGAAACCGCCTCGTCCGAAACCGCCGCCTGGGCCCCGGGAGGGGCCGCCTGCACCGCCGCCGGACAGGCCGGCTCCGGCCTGAACGGGCACCCCGCCCTCCCCGCCCTCCGGCGCGCCGGATTGTCCGGCCGGCGATCCGGCGGGCACGCCCGGTGCGCCCGGTGCGCCCGGCTGGGCCGAACCCAGCCGGGCGCGGCCCCCACCGGCGCCGGCCGCAGCGTTCCTGCGGAGCGGGCGCGAATAGTTGAGACCGGTGCGGATTTCCTCGCGCTCCGCGCGGGCGAAGTTCACCGGGCGGCTGTCCACGCTGAGCAGCCGGCCCTCGGGGTCGCGCACGAACCGGTCGGGAAAGGCGGCTTCGATTTCCGCGGTGGCGGTTGGAAAGCTGCTGATCTGGTCGTCGATCCGGCTGGAGGTGTAGTTCACGCTGAGCGACAGGTCGCGCTCCTCGTAGGGCCGGAGCGTGGCCCCCAGCTTGAGCACCCGGCGGCTGTCAGCGACGAGCAGGGGGTCGCCGCCCTCGATGCGGGCGAGGTCCACCGTTTCGCCCCGCCGGAAGTCGAACACAGCCACATTGGGCGTGATCAGAACGGGGGCGCCCAGCTGCTGCACGCTGGGCGCGCCCTCCTCCTGCGTCACCGAGGCGATTAGGCTCAGCCTCTCGACCGGGGACCAGTTCACGCCGTATCCCAAGGCATACAGGTCGCCGAAGTCGGACAGGCGGTTGGCTTCCAGGTTCAGATTGGCCGTGAGGTCTCCCAGGCCCGACAGGACTTCGCGATGGCGGCTGGCGACCGGAATGTCGATGTTGGCCCGCAGACCGCCCCGCTCACGCGACAGGTCCCGAAGCGTCTCCACCCCGGAACGCCGGCTTTCGCTCTGGAAGGACAGGGCTTCGACTTCCGCGGTCAAGGTGCTGGAGAGCGCACCCGCCGGGAGCTCGCGCAGAACGCCATTGACCACCAGCTCGGCGTTGGCCACCCCGTTGGTGCTCTGCGCCTGGTCGCGATCGCGCAGGGCGAGCAGTCCCGAAGGCGCTTCCCCGAATGGGTTCACCGCGGGATCGTTCGCGTTCAGCGCCGCCTGCAGGGCCGTCACGTCGAAGCCGCGGTCCGTCCGCGTGATGCTGCGCGTCAGGTCGTAGTTGGCCGTCAACGACCACCGCCACTCGGAAACCCTTCCGTTGGCGGCCAGACCCAGGTGGCCCGTGGCGCTTTCGGTGTTGCGGGTGAGCGCGCCGGCTTCGTCCAGATAACGATACAGGACCACGTCGCCGCCGAAAGGTGAGAACGGGCTTTCGTCCGGGATCGTCAGGGTGGCCGTAGGCAGGCCGAAGCGGCTTTCGGCCGAAGTCAGGTCCAGCCGGGCGTTCAGCGTGGTGGAGACGTCGCCCCGGATCGTTCTCGCGACCGTGCCGTTGAGGGTCGCCTGGTCGGACCGGCCCTGCAGGGTGCGGAAAGGGCCGAGGTCCGTGAGATTGGCCAGCTCGGCGGTTGCGGCCAAGTCGCTCAACGCCGGAGCGTCGGCGCTCACCGGCACGCCGGCTACCGTGACGACGGCTCCAGCAAGGGCGCTGAGCGCCGGATCGATCTCACCGCCACGGACAGGCGCGGTGAGGTTTCCACGCAGGTCGAAAGGAGCGCTGGGCGCGGATCGGATGATGTTTCGTTCACTTTCGAACAGGGGCTCGTTGTGCTCGTATTCGAAATCCAAGCTGGAACGGCGGTTGCGACTGATGCGCAGGACGTTGATGCTGGCCTCGGCACTTGCCCGACCGCCGGCTGTGGAGCCGCCCGCCTCCAACTCCGTCGTGACAGCGCGGAAGCGCTCCCGCAGGACGAAGTTCACGACGCGCTGGTCGGCGCGATAGCCGTACTTCAGCGCGACCTCTTCCGGGAGGATGTCCACCCGCTCGATGGCCTCGGGCGGGATGCCGCGGATTTCGCCGAAGCCTGAGATCCGCCGCCCGTTCAGCAGCACCACGGGCGGGCCGTCCTCACGTCCGCGCCCGCTGCGGATCTGGGGGCCCAAAGCCTCCAGGAGCTCGGTCAGATCCCTCACGCCCAGCGCACGGATGTCGCCGGCGTCCAGCTGCACCTCGGGCGCGATGTCGCCGATCACCGCACCGCGTTGGCGTTCGGCGGTGACCACCACGGCTTCGACCTCGTAGGAACCCTCCCCCTCTCCCGCGTCCTCCGTCGAGGTGGATCCCCCAGGCGCGGGAGCCTCCGCCGCATCTTCGACCACCTGGGCCAGAACCGCTGCGGGTGCGGCGGTTGCGAACAAGGCGAGCAGGGCGGCGTGCAGGTTCAAGGCGGCGTCCGGATCGGGAGGGGGTCGCCATTGAGGAACGACGGCTACCGTTTCACGCCTTTGCCGCGTCGTTCCGGCGCAGCGGCCGGCGGTCAACCCTCCGCGGCTTCGCGATGGAGCAGGGCGCGCTTGCGCTCGATCCCCCAGCGATAGCCGGACAGTCCGCCGTCGGTGCGCACCACGCGGTGGCAGGGCACCGCCACCGCCAGGGGATTGGCCGCGCAGGCGCCGGCGACGGCTCGCACCGAGCGGGGCGCCCCGATGCCGGCCGCGATCTGGGCGTAGCTGGCCGTGCGCCCCGGGGGGATCTCCTGCAGCGCCTGCCAGACGCGCTGCTGGAAAGCGGTGCCGCGGATGTCGAGCGGAAGGCGGAGGCCCAGGCCGGGCGCTTCCACCAAGCCGATCACCTGGGCGACCTCCGCCTCGAAGGCCGCGTCGGCGCCGATGAGCTCCGCCCGGGGAAACCGGTCCTGAAGGTCGCGGACCAGAACCTCGGGATCGTCAGCCATCAGAATGGCGCACACGCCCCGTTCGGAGCGGGCGACGAGCACAGGGCCAAGCGTGGACTGGCCCACGGCGAACCGGATGACGCATCCGGGAGCGCCGGCGCGGAAGGCGGTGGCCGTCATCCCGAGCTCGTCGGCGCTGCGCTCGTAGAAACGGCTGGTGGAGCCGTAGCCGGCGGCGAAGATCGCCTCGGTCACGGCGCGGCTCTCTCCCAGCGCTTGGCGAAGCCGCCCGGCGCGGTGGGCGGCGGCGTAGTCCCGCGGGCTGAGTCCGGTGACCGCCTTGAAGGTGCGCTGGAGGTGGTGGGGGCTGACGCCCATAGCCTCCGCGAGCGCGCCCAGGGTCGGCGCCGTGTCAGACGTCTCGATGAAGCGGCATGCGGCGACCACCCGCGCCGCCTGGCGTTCGGCGAAGAGCGGCAGATCAGGGCGGCAGCGCAGGCAGGGCCGGAAGCCCGCCGCCTCCGCCCCGGCGCGATCGGCGTGGAAAGCGACGTTCCTGGGGTTGGGCCGGCGAGCGGCGCAGGAGGGGCGGCAGTACACACCGGTGGTCGCGACGGAATAGAGGAAGGTCCCGTCCGCGGCGGGATCGCGGGCGGTCAAGGCGGCCCAACGCGGATCCTGGTCGACGGGCATGGCGGGCTCCTTTGACGACGGGCTCAGCAGGGATGGAGGGTGGCGGATCGCGGAAGGCGGCGCACTCCGGCGCTTGCGGTCGAATCGAAAACTCAGAGCCAGGGCGCCAGAGGCTCGCGGGAGAGCATCTCCGCGAAGGTCGGGCGGGGGCGGACCAGAGCCCAGCGCTCGCCGTCCACCAGGACCTCGGGGACGAGCGGGCGCGCGTTGTATTCGCTGCTCATGGAAGCGCCGTAGGCGCCGGCGCCGCTCAGGATGGCGAGGTCGCCAGGCTCGAACGGAGGAAGGCGCACGTCGCGGGCGAACCGGTCGCTCGACTCACAGACCGGCCCCACGATGTCGTGAAACGCCTGTTCGCCGGGGCGGGGCCGGACGGGGCGGAGCGGGTGGACGGCGTCGTACAGCGCCGGGCGGAGCAGGTCGTTCATGCCTGCGTCCAGGACAAGGAACCGGGGGCCGGCGCCGCGCTGGTTGACGTGGGTGACGCGGGTGAGCAGGACGCCGGCGTCGGCCACGATCGAGCGGCCAGGCTCGAGGGAAAGCTCGAACTCTCCGGGCGGAAACAGGCGAACGGCGAGGTCGCCCAGGAGCTGCGGAGCCGGGGCGCCCGCGCCGTAGTCGGCCGCCAGGCCGCCGCCCAGGTCCAGCCGCGTGAGCGGCAGCCCTTCGGTCCGCAGCTTCCGCGCGAGGTCGCGCAGCCGGATCCACGCCGCTTCGAACGGTGCAGGGTCGGCGATCTGGCTGCCGATATGAACGGCGAGGCCCACCGGCTGGAGCGCGGCGTCAGCGGCCGCGCGGCGGTAGAGGGCGGCTGTCTGGTCGAAAGGCACGCCGAACTTATCGTGGGCCTGGCCGGTGGCGATCTTGGCGTGGGCGCCGGCGGCGACGTCGGGATTCACCCGGATGGCCACCAGCGGGCGAGCATCGGCCCGAGCAGCCAATTCCGACAGGCGGTCGAGCTCGGGCTCGGATTCCAGGTTGATCTGGATCCCGGGCAGGGAAAGCGCGAAGCGAAGCTCATCGTCCGTCTTGCCCATGCCGGAAAAGATGATGTGTTGGGGCGGGCAACTGGCGGCCAGGGCGCGTCGAATTTCGCCTTCCGAAACGGTGTCGGCGCCCGCGCCCGCGGCGAACAGGGTGCGGAGGACGGACAGGTTGCCGTTCGCCTTCACGGCATAGGCGATGTGGGCCTGGGGAAAGGCCTTCCGCCAGGCGCCGAAGTTGCTGCGGAGCGCGGCCGCCGAATAGACGTACACGGGAGTCCCCACGGCCTGGGCGACGGCCGACAGCGGCACGGCCTCGGCCCCAAGTTCGCCGTCGACCAGATGGAAAGCGGAGTCCATGGCCGGCTTCTGCGATGCGCTCACGTTCCTGTCGAGGCCCGCCGTGCGTCAGACATTGCTGGCCAGGACAGCGAAGATCACGGCGTCCGCGGCGAGGTGGGCGGTGGTCAGGCCAGCAGCCCTCCCGAGCGCAGGGCGAGGGCGCCCACCATCCAGCCGTAGATGGAGGCCACAGGAAGAGCCCGAGCAGCATGAGGCCGTCCCGCCGATCGAGAGCCGCAGCCCACGATCGACGTCCGGCCTGCACGGCCTCAGGCGCTGGCCATGTGGGGCGCGGGTTCCTCGATCAACTCGTGCGGGGTCACGTCGTTGGCCGGGTGGCCGGCGGCCGCTTCGAGGCGGGCGAGCAGGGCTTGGTGCTCCTGCCAGAGCGCCTGGGGAAGGTGCTCGCCGAAGACGCGGTAGTGGGGCGGGATCAGCGCCGCCTCCTCCGCCCAGACCTCCGGGTCCACCGTCAGCAGCAGGTCGAGCTGGGCGTCGGTGATCTCCAGGCCGGAGGTGTCCAGGGCGGCCTTGCTCGGCACCCAGCCGATGGGGGTCTCCACCGCCTCGGCCTTGCCTTCCAGGCGCTCCACAATCCACTTCAGCACGCGCGAGTTCTCGCCGTAGCCGGGCCAGACGAACTTGCCCGCCCGGTCGCGACGGAACCAGTTGACGTAGAAGATGCGGGGGAGCTTGGAAGCGTCCGCCTCCCCGCCCAGCTTGAGCCAGTGGCCGAAGTAGTCGCCCATGTTGTAGCCGCAGAAGGGCAGCATGGCGAAGGGGTCGCGGCGGAGCTCGCCCACCTTGCCCTCGGCCGCGGCCGTGCCCTCCGAAGCCACGTTGGAGGCCAGGAACACGCCGTGGTTCCAGTTGAACGCTTCGGTCACCAGCGGCACGGCGCTGGCGCGGCGGCCGCCGAACAGGATGGCGTCGATCGGCACGCCCCTGGGGTCCTCCCATTCGGGTGCAATGGAGGGGCATTGTCCGGCGGGCACGGCGAAGCGGGCGTTCGGGTGGGCCGCGGGCCCGGGCGTTTGGGGAGTCCAATCGCGGCCGCGCCAGTCCAGGAGGTGGGCGGGGGGGGCGTCGGTCATGCCCTCCCACCAGACATCGCCATCGTCCGTCAGGGCCGTGTTGGTGAATACGGTGTTGCCCGCGTCCAGCGTCTCCATGGCGTTGCGGTTGGTGCCGTAGCCGGTGCCGGGCGCCACGCCGAAGAAGCCGGCCTCCGGATTGACGGCGTAGAGCCGGCCGTCCTCGCCGAAGCGCATCCAGGCGATGTCGTCGCCGACCGTTTCCGCCTTCCACCCGGCCAGGGTGGGCTCCAGCATGGCGAGGTTGGTCTTGCCGCAGGCGCTGGGGAACGCGGCGGCGATGTATTTGGGCTGGCCCAGGCCGGCGTCGGCGGGGGGCGTGAGCTTGAGAATGAGCATGTGCTCGGCCAACCAGCCTTCGTCCCGGGCCATGACGGAGGCGATACGCAGGGCGTAGCACTTCTTGCCCAGCAGGGCGTTGCCGCCGTAGCCGGAGCCGAAGCTCCAGATCTCGCGGGTCTCGGGGTAGTGGACGATGTATTTGGTCTCGTTGCAGGGCCAGGGCACGTCCTGCTGCCCAGCCGACAGCGGCGCCCCCAGGGTGTGCACGGCCGGCACGAAGAAGCCGTCCGAGCCCAGTTGATCCAGGGCGGCGCGGCCCATCCGGGTCATGATGCGCATGGAGGCGGCCACATAGGCGCTGTCGGTCAGCTCAACGCCCAGGGCGCTGATCCGCGAGCCGAGCGGGCCCATGCAGAAGGGCACGACGTACATGGTCCGTCCGCGCATGGCGCCCTGGAAGAGCCCCCGGAGGGTGGCGCGCATCTCGGCCGGATCGGCCCAGTTGTTGGTGGGGCCGGCGTCCTCTTCCCTATCCGAGCAGATGAAGGTCCGGCTCTCCACCCGGGCGACGTCGCGGGGATCGGACAGGGCCAGGTAGCTGTTGGGTCGCTTCAAGGGTTTCAGCGTGCCCGAAGCGACCAGCTCTTCGGTCAGGCGCGTCCACTCGGCTTCGGAGCCGTCGCACCAGTGGACGCGGGCGGGCTGGGTCAGCTCGGCCACCTCGCGAACCCAGGCCAACAGCCGGGGATGGTTGACGGGCGCCTGATCCAGACCCTCGATGCTCACGCCTGATGCTCCAAGTTTCGCGCGAGCTCGGCCGCGCTCCAGGCGGGAGCTTCTACTTAAGTCGGACCCTAAAGGCCAGTCGGAGCCGGTGCGCCCTTTCCGCCGGCGGTCGAGGCGCCTAGACTCCCGGCAGGAGGAACTCCCGCCATGCCGAGCGCTCTGGCTCCCGAAAGGACCCGCAGCCCGCGGAGCCTGCTGCGGCAGATCCGTGAGGCCATGGCCGTGGGCGACGCGGCCCAGGCGCGGCTGGATCGCGTGGTGCGCATCATCGCAACGTCTCTCGAGGCCGACGTCTGCTCCATCTACCTGGGCCGGGCGAATGGCGAGCTGGAGTTGTTCGCGACCGAGGGGCTGAACGCGGGCGCCGTGCACGCGATGCGCCTGCGGCCCGGGGAGGGGCTAGCCGGGCTGATCATGCGCACCGGTCAGCCGCTGGCCTTGGCCGACGCGCCTTCGCACCCGGCCTTCTCCTACCGGCCGGAAACGGGCGAGGACCCCTATCACGCCATGCTGGGGGTGCCGATCCTGCGCGGGGGGCGCGCCGTGGGCGTTCTGGTCGTCCAGAACGTCGAAGAGCGCGCCTACACCGAAGACGAGATCGACGACCTCCAGACCATCGCCATGGTCCTGGCCGAACTGGTGGCCGGCGGCGAGTTGGTGGGACAGGACGAGCTTCGGGAACTAGACTTCGCGCCCCAGCGGCCGGAGCGCATCCGGGGGCAGCGCTTCGCCGAAGGTTTGGCGCTCGGCCGCGCGGTGCTGCACGAGCGGCCCATGGCGCCCGAACGGCTGCTGGCGGACGACCCCCAACTGGAGGAAACCCGGCTTCAGCGCGCGATCCGGAGCCTGCGCGCGCAGATCGACGACATGATGGGCGGGCAGCACGGCCTGACCGGCCTGCCCTTTGAAGTGCTGGAAACCTATCGCATGTTCGCCGACGACCGGGGCTGGAACCGGTCGCTGGAGGAGGCCGTGCGGTCGGGGCTCACGGCCGAGGCGGCGGTGGAGCGGGTGCGCTCGGAGCATCGGGCGCGGCTCAGCCAGGCGCCGGCCTACCTTCGTGAACGGCTGCACGATTTCGAGGACCTGGCCGACCGGCTCCTGCGACACCTCATGGGCGAGCGTCCGGGCATCCGCCCTCTGCCGGAGAACGCGGTCCTGATCGCGCGAAACCTGGGGCCGGCCGAGTTGCTCGAATACGATCGCACCCACCTCAAGGGCTTGTTGCTGGAGGAAGGCTCCAACGCCTCCCATGCCTCCATCGTCGCCCGCGCGCTGCAGATCCCCTGCGTGGGACGGCTGGCCGGCTTGCGCGACCGGGTGGCCGAAGGTGATGCGGTGATCATCGACGGCGACGAGGAGCAGGCCCACATCCGCCCCCGCAGCGACGTCCTGGCCGCCTTCGCCTCGCGGCTGGAGGTGCGCAGCCAGCGACAAGCGGAGTTCGCCCGCCTGCGCGACGTCAAGGCGATCACGCGCGACGGGGTCGAAGTGGCCATATTGATGAACGCCGGCTTGGGCGTCGATCTTGAGACCCTGGACCAGACGGGGGCGGACGGCATCGGCCTGTTCCGCACCGAGTTCCAGTTCATGGTAGCCGAGGAGCTGCCCCGGCTGGACGCCCAGACCGAGCTCTACGCCCGGGTTCTGGACCGGGCCAGCGGACGGCCGGTCACCTTCCGCACCCTCGACCTCGGGGGCGACAAGGTGCTGCCCTATATGGAGGCGGAACGGGAGGACAATCCCGCCCTGGGCTGGCGGGCCATCCGCATGGGGCTGGACCGCCCCGCGCTGCTGCGCATGCAGATCCGCGCCCTGCTGTGGGCGGCCAACGGTCGGGATCTGAGGATCATGTTCCCGCTGATCGCCAGTGTGGACGAGTTCCGCGCGGCGCGGCGGGTGGTCGACCGCGAGCTGAACTGGGCCGTGCGACGGGGCCGACCGGAGCCCGCCACCCTGCGCATCGGAGCCATGGTGGAGACGCCCTCGCTCCTGTTCCACCTGGACGCCCTGCTGCCGCAGGTGGACTTCATCTCGGTCGGAGCCAACGACCTGATGCAGTACCTGTTCGCCGCCGATCGGGGAAACCCGCGGGTGGCGGACCGCTATGACATCCTCTCGCCTCCTGCCCTGCGGGCGCTGAAGACCATCGGCGACGCCGCGGCCGAGAGCGGCACCCCCGTGTCGGTGTGCGGCGAGCAGGCCGGACGGCCCCTGGAGGCCTTCGCCCTGGTGGCCCTGGGGTTCGAGCGGCTATCGATGCCGCCGGCGGGCGTGGGGCCGATCAAGCGCATGGTCCTTTCCACGGATCGCGAGGCGGCGGCGCGAGGTGTGGCTAAGCTGCTGCAGAGCTCGGCGGGAAGCGTGCGCGGCGAGGTCGAAACCTTGGCGCGAAAGCTGAATGTCGCCGTTTGAACTATTTCGGCGCCTCCGTCTTATGTTAACAGAGCGTCCACAACTTGAATCGATGCTCCGGTGGCCGCTGTGACGGGACGGCTGTGGGAGCGGCTAAAGAGGGGATTACCGGCAATGCCGTTCGACATGGGCGCCGTCACGCCCTTTCCTGTGCGCCAACGCAAAGGCGCGGAGGCTGATTCACCACCTGCGCTCGCCCCTGCTCATCAGACCGCCGGCGCGGTGCTGCGCGCCGCGCGCGAGGCTCAGGGCCGCACCCTGCCTCAATTGGCCGAGGCCACTCGGGTGCGCCGGGCCTATTTGCAGGCCATCGAAGACATGCGGCCGGACCTGCTGCCCTCGCGCCCGTTCGCGGTGGGCTACGCCAAGGCCTATGCCCGGGCCCTGGGGCTGGACGCCGAGGATCTCGCGGAACGCTTCAAGACCGAACTGCCGGGCGGGGTCGAGATCCAGGCGTTGCGTGCGCCGGTGGGCGTCGCCAATGAGGAGCACGCTGCGCGCTGGCCCCTGATGGCCGGCGGGGTAGTGGCGCTGCTGGCGGTGGTGCTGCTTTGGAACGTGGCGCAGCGCGCCGTGACCTTTGAGAAGCCCGAGCCGGCGCCCGCGCCTGAGGCTCCCGAAGCTTGGCTGCGAACCCCGCCGCCGTCCACCCCTGTGCCGCTGGCTCCGCCGGCGCCCGCGCCCTCCGAACAGACCATTCCGACGCCTTACGTCACCCCGGGCTTGGAGGAGTTCGCGGCCCAGCAGGCCTCCGGCATGCCGGAGGCTCCGAGCGCCGTTCCCGCCGCCCAGACGGGGGCCACCCTGCCGCCGGCGGCCATCACCGCCGCCCAGGGCGCCAAGGCCCAGGCGTTCGGCGGAGGCGACCCCGCCTTGAGCGTCATGCTGCGCGCACGGCGTCCGGCTTCGCTGGTGGTGCGCACGCCCGAAGGCCGGGTGGTCTTCGCCCGCCACCTCCAAGCGGGCGACAGCTGGCGCAACCCCGTCCTCCCCGGCGTGGTGATCGAGGTCTCCGAGCCGACCGCCTGGGACGTCTACGCCTATGGCGTCTTCAAGGGCCAACTCTCCGGCCCCGCGGCCACCCTGCCCCAACTGGCCGGCTAGTCTAGGGCGCTTCGGTCAGTCTGGCGGTGGAAGGCGGCGTGGTCCGCGCCAATCGCTCCGCCGTTTGATCGGCGGCGCGCAGCACGCGCAGGACGTTCTCGCCCGCGAGCTTGCGGATATCGGCCTCGCTCCAGCCGCGGCGCAGCAATTCGGCCAGAAGGACGGGGTAGGCCTCCACCCCCTCCAGCCCGACCGGCAGACCCGTGGTCCCGTCGAAGTCGCCGCCGATGCCCACGTGATCGACGCCGGCCACACGGCGCATGTGGTCGAGGTGGTCGGCCACGTCGCTCACCGTGGCGCGGGGCGCAGGATTGCTGCTCGTCCAGGCGGCCAGTTCCGTCACGACCCGGACCGGGTCGCCCGGATGCAGGGCCTTGAGCCGGGCCTCCTCCGCAGTTCGGGCCGCGCCCCAGGCCCGGACGGGCTCGGAGACGAACCCGGCCACAAAGGTGACCATGGCCACGCCGCCGTCCTGCTTGAGTGCACGGAGCACGTCGTCGGGGATGTTGCGTGGGTGGTCGGTCACGCCTCGCGCGGACGAGTGGCTGAAGATGACGGGCGCCTCCGACACCCGCATGGCGTCGCGCATGGTGTCCGGCGAAACGTGGCTGAGATCGACCAACATGCCGATGCGGTTCATCTCGCGCACCACCGCCTCGCCAAAGGCGGACAGCCCGCCGTGGCGGGGCGCGTCGGTGGCCGAGTCCGCCCAGTCGATCGTGGCCGAGTGGGTCAAGGTCATGTAGCGCACCCCCGCCCGGCGCAGCTGGCGCAAGACGGGCAGGGAATTGTCGATGGCGTATCCGCCTTCGGCGCCCAGCATGGAGGCGATCCGTCCCGAGCGGTGGATGCGGACCACATCTTCGGCCGTCTCAGCCCAGGCGAACGCCTCGGGGTGGCGCGCCACGACCTGCCGGGCGATGTCGATCTGCTCCAGCACCGCCTTGGTCGCCTGCGGCCCGGCGAGGCCGGCGGGAACATAGACCGACCAGAACTGGCCTCCCACCCCGCCCTGCCGAAGGCGTGGGATGTCCGTTTGCAGCGGCGGGGTGAGCGCGCGCGTGTCGCGGGTCAGATCCACCCGGTCCACGCGTCCGCCGAAGTCGTCGCGGATGGCCCAGGGCAGGTCGTTGTGCCCGTCGATCAGGGGCGTGGTGCGCAGGATCCGGCGCGCCTGCTCCAACTGCGCGGCGGTGGCGGTTTGCGCCTGGGCCGCGCCTCCGGCCAGCACCGCCGTCGTCGCCGCGATCAGGATTCCCAGCCTTGTTCTCCTCGTCCGCATCGCAGCCTCCACCATAGAGTCGATCTGACCCGGACGCAGGGCCCGCGTCCAGCCGTCAGCGCCATCACGATCTCCAGGCGGCGGTTCTCTCGACGGCCTTCGATGTTGTCGCGACCGCCAATCGCGGATGCAGAACTGCTCCCTTCGTCCGGCGCAGGCCACGCGACGTGCAGCCGTGAACCGATTAGACTTGCCCGAACTCAAACGGAGCTCCCATGGTTGAGCTGGTCGCCGCCTCCGAATTGACGCCCCGCGCGGCCGGACCGCTCACGCCGGCTCAGCGGCTCCGCGCCATCATCGGCGGGTCGGCGGGCAATCTCGTCGAGTGGTACGACTGGTTCGCCTACAGCTCGTTCAGCCTCTACTTCGCCGCGGTCTTCTTCCCGGAAGGAGACGCCACGGCGCAGCTGCTCAAGGCGGCGGCCGTGTTCGCGGTGGGCTTCTTCGCGCGGCCGGTGGGCGCGTGGTGGTTGGGGCGCTACGCCGACCGGCATGGGCGGCGGGCGGCGCTGACCCTCTCCGTCGGGTTGATGTGCCTGGGATCGCTGCTGATCGCGGTGCTGCCCGGCTATGGCGCCATCGGAGCGGCGGCGCCCGCCGCGCTCCTGCTTGCCCGGCTGCTGCAGGGGCTGAGCGTGGGCGGGGAGTACGGGGCCAGCGCCACCTACCTAAGTGAGATGGCGAGCCGGAACGCGCGCGGGTTCTGGTCCAGCTTCCAGTATGTGACCCTGATCATGGGGCAGCTGCTGGCGCTGGCCGTGTTGCTGCTGCTCCAGGCGGTGCTGACGCCGGAACAGTTGGCCGGCTGGGGCTGGCGCATCCCCTTTCTGTTCGGGGCTGCGCTGGCCGTGGTCGTGTTCTGGCTGCGTCGCGGCATCGAGGAAACGCCGTCGTTCACCAGCGCCGAGGGGGAGGAGCGCGGCCGGACGATGACGCTGTTCCGGCGCTATCCCAAAGAAACCGCCTTTCTGGCCGTGCTGACGGCGGGGGGTTCGCTCAGCTTCTACGCCTACACGACCTATATGCAGAAGTTCCTGGTGGGCACGACCGGCTTCGCCAAGGACCAGGCCACGAGCGTGATGACGGCCGCCCTGTTCGTCTTCATGCTGGCGCAGCCGGTCTTCGGCTGGGCGTCCGACCGGCTTGGGCGCAAGCCCATGCTGATGAGCGCCTTCGGGCTGGGCGCGCTCGCCGCCTGGCCCGCGTTCACGGCCATCGCCGGGGCGCAGACCGTGGCTCAGGCTTTCGGCCTGGTGCTGATCCCGCTGCTGATCCTGTCGGCCTACACATCGGTGGGCGCCATCATCAAGGCGGAGCTGTTTCCAGCGCATGTGCGGGCGCTGGGTGTGGCCCTGCCCTATGCGCTGGCCAATGCGGCCTTTGGCGGCACGGCGGAATATGCGGCGCTGTCGTTCAAGAGGGCGGGCGCGGAAAGCGGTTTCTACGTCTATGTCGCGGCGGTGATGGCGGTGGGCTTCGTGGTCGCGACCGTCCTGCCCGACACTCAGAAGGTGAGCCTGATCCAGGAGGACTGAGCTCGATCCCGCATCAGCTCCCGAAAGGGGGACGGGGGTGTTCCGGCCCGCGCCGTTCAGCAAAAAGCCTGGGCCCCCGCTTTCGCAGGAATGAGCGGAGTGTAAAGATCGAACGTCTGGGGAGAACGCGCCATGAAACGCTTGCTGACCGCCGGGGCCGCCGCTCTCGCCATCGCGCTTCCGGGGATCGCGGCTGCACAGAGCTCCGCGGTCGACGCCCGCGCCAAGGCGCTCGAGCCCAAGTTGCTGGCCTGGCGGCGCGACATCCACCAGCATCCGGAGCTGGGCAACACGGAGGTGCGAACCTCCCGGCTGGTGGCCGAGCACCTGCGCAAGCTGGGCATGGAGGTCACCACCGGCGTGGCCGGGACAGGCGTGGTGGGCGTGCTCAAAGGCGGGCGCCCAGGCGCCACCGTGGCGCTGCGCGCCGACATGGACGCGCTCCCGGTCGAAGAGAAGAACGCCTTGCCCTTCCGGTCGCGCGCGACCGGGACCTATGAGGGCAAGACGGTGCCCGTGATGCACGCCTGCGGCCACGACACCCATGTCGCCATCCTGCTCGCCACCGCCGAGCTGCTGGCCGGGATGAAACCGGAGTTGCCCGGCACAGTGAAGTTCATCTTCCAGCCGGCGGAGGAAGGCCCCAGCGACTTCACCCCGGACGGCAAACGATTCTGGGGCGGCAGGGCCATGGTGGATGCGGGCGTGATGGACGCCGGCAGGTTCGGGCCCAAGGTTGACGCCGTGTTTGGTCTGCACGCCTTCGCGCGCCAGCCCGCGGGCAAGCTGCTGTGGCGCTCGGGGCCGGAGCTGGCCAGCACCGACAATCTCCACATCACCATCCGGGGCAAGCAGACGCACGGCGCCATTCCCTGGGCGGGGGTGGACCCCATCGTGGTGGCCAGCCAGGTCGTGCTCGGGCTCCAAACCATTCCCAGTCGACAGATGGAGGTGACCAAGGAGCCCTCCATCGTCACCATCGGCCAGTTCAACGGCGGCGCGCGCAACAACATCATCCCCGACCAAGTCGAACTGGCTGGCACCATCCGCGCCTATGACGCCCGGATGCAGGACGACATCCACATGCGGGTGAAGCGCACGGCCGAGAACATCGCGGAGGCGTCCGGGGCCACGGCCGATGTCCGTATCGTGCGCATGTACCCGGCCACGGTGAACGACCCGGGCCTGACGGAGCGCATGGGGCCCACGCTCAAGCGCGTCGCTGGCTCCGACACGGGATGGGGCGTGGCGGACAAGTCCACGGGCGCGGAGGACTTCAGCTTCTTCGCCAATAAGGCCCCGGGATTGTTCGTGATCCTGGGCGTGACCCCGCCCGATCAGCTGGCCACGGCTGCGGCCAACCACTCGCCGCAGTTCTTTGTCGACGAGTCGGCGCTGCTCCAAGGCGTCCGGGCGATGTCCCACCTGACGCTGGACTATCTGTCGGGGGCGCAACAGAGCCGCCAAGCTGCGCGTTGAGAAGGTGAACGCACGGTAAACGTCGGCGCCCCGCCCTGTTCAGCGGGGCCGTTTATGGTGACGCTCAACAGGAGAGCCACCATGAAGCGAGCCCTACTGATCTCCGCCGCTCTCGCCACCACTTTCACGGGCACGCTGGCCCAAGCGCAGAGCTATGGATACGACTACGATGACCGTCGTGAAGAGCGCCGGGAACGTCGCCAGGAGCGCCGCGAAGAGCTCCGCGAGCGACGGGAGGAGCTGCGCGAACATCGCCAGTACCAACGCGGCCAGTATCTGCCGCACTCCTACCGCAACCAGAACTATGTGGTGACGGACTATGGCCGATACGGCTTGTCCGCCCCGCCCCGCGGGTACCAGTACTATCGCTCGGGGAACAACATCCTACTGACGGCCATCACCAGCGGCCTCATCGGCGCGGTGATCTCCAGCGTTCTCGGCAACAACAATCAGGGCTACAAACAGCCCAGCTACGGCTACGGCCAGCAGACGTATGGCGGCTACGGGCAGCCCAGCTATGGCTACGGCCAGCCCAGCTATGGCTACGGCCAGCCGAGCTACGGCTACGGCCAACCTAGCTACGGTTACTCCAAGCCGAACTATGGCTACGGCCAGCCCAGCTACGGCTACGGCTACGGCTACGCCAAGCCCAGCTATGGCTATGACCAACCCAGCTATGGCTACGG
>JAUJMO010000001.1:1338979-1491479 GCA_030446805.1 Caulobacteraceae bacterium
GCTACGGCTACGCCAAGCCCAGCTATGGCTATGACCAACCCAGCTATGGCTACGGCCAGCCCAGCTACGGCTACGGGCAGCAGCGTCCGATCCGCGGCTACGACCAGTACGGCCGCCCCTACTACTGAGCGGGTGGCTGCGTGCGAGGGCGGCCCTCGCGCCGCCCTTTGCGTTCAGTCGTCCGAAGACGGCCGGCCGCGAAGGCTCTTCACCGCGCCCCGGCGCGTCTTGCTTTCCAGCCGCCGCACCTTCGAGCCCAAGGTGGGCTTGGTGGGGCGGCGCTTGGGCGGCGGCGGCGCAGCCGCCTCACGGATCAGCGCGAGCAGCCGGTCGAGGGCGTCCTGACGGTTGCGGGGCTGGTCCCGGAACCGCTGCGAACTCAGCACCAGCACGCCCTCCTTGGTCAGCCGCCGCCCTGCAATGCGCTCCAGCCGCGCCCGCACGGGCTCCGGCAAGGACGGCGAGCGGCGCACGTCGAAGCGCAGCTCCACGGCGGAGCTGACCTTGTTCACGTTCTGCCCGCCCGGTCCGGAGGCCAGCACGAAGCGCTCCTCCAGTTCCCGCTCGTCCAGGGCGATGGCGTCCGTGACTTCGATCACCGGCCCAGCTTAGCACGCCGCGCCTTTTGCACGGCTTGATCCAGCGCCTGTAGGAACCGCGAGCGGTCGGCGGGACCGAACGGCTTGGCCCCGCCCGTCACCTCGCCCACCGAGCGGAGGTGCTCGCCGATCATGCGGCCGGCCAGGGCCGATCCGATGCTGTCGTGGGTGAAGGGCCGCCCCGTCGCGCCGATGGCCTGGGCGCCGGCCTTGAGCACGCGGTCGGCCAGCGGCAGGTCGGCGGTCACCACGATGTCGCCGGGACCGGCGCGCTCGGCGATCCAGTCGTCGGCGATGTCCGGCCCGGCGTCGACCACCACCATCTCCAGCCAGGGCGTGCGCGGGTGGTTGATCCAGCTGTTGGCCACCAGGCTCACGGGCAGGCCGTAGCGCTCAGCCACCCGATAGACCTCCGCCTTCACCGGGCAGGCGTCGCCGTCGACAAAGATCCGCGTCAGGTCCCCACGCGCTCCCGGGGCTGGATCGGGTCGGTCGTGGGGGCGCCCGCGACCGGAGGGGTCATCTGCGGCGTCGCCGGGGTCTCCGGGGCGGCGAACGGCGGGGCCGACTGCGGCGGGGGCGCAGGCGGGGTTTCCGCCCGGCTGGGCTCCGGCCTGTCGCACCCGGCCAGCGCCAACAGCGCCGCTAGGCCCGCCAGGCGCATCACCCTTCGTCACCTTCCGAGGTCGGACCCGGGGTCGAGTCGCCCCCGTCCGCGGCTTCGGCGACGGCCCGGGTCCGCCGTCGGCGTGGACGCGGAGCGCGAGGCTCGCCGTCGGCGGCTGAAGCCGCGGCCTGGAGGAAGGCCGGCGCGGGGCTCGTCCCGCCTTCTTCGTCGCGCAGCATGTCGCCGTCGCCGGACGGCGCGGGTTGCTCCATGCCGGGAAGTTCGGGTTCAACGGCCGGCGCCGGCTGTTCGCCGCCCTCTTCGCGCGGACGCTCGCCGAACCGCGGACGCTCGCCGTAGCGGCTCTCCGAACGACCGTCGCCGCTCTGGCCCCCGCTCTGGCCGGGGCCCTGCCCGTCGCGCGGCCGATCGCGGTCGGAGCGATCACGGTCGCGGTCGCGCCGGAATTCGCCCCGGTCGCGGAACTCACGCTCGCCGCGTGCTTCGCGTGGGGCGTCCGGCCGGCCCTCGCGCGGCCCGTCGCGGAACTCCCGGCCCTCTCGATCGCGACGGAACTCGCCCCGGTCGCGGAACTCACGCGGCGGGCCGTCCCGGTTCTGGCCATCACGGCTCTGGCCGTCGCGATTCTGGCCGTCCCGGAGCTGGCCGTCTCGGGGCGGGAGGGTCTCGCCCCGCTCCTCTGCAGCGGCTTCATTGTCCGCCTGCACGGCCCCGGCTTCGTTGGCCGCGTTCTGCATGGCTTCGATGGCTTCGTCCTCGAAGTCCAGGTCGTAGCCGTTGGCCACCTGGTCGCGGCCCATGATCTCGGCCGGCGTGCGCTGCGGCTGCAGCGTGCGGATCAGCCGGTAGTAATGCTCCGCGTGCTGGAGATAGTTCTCCAGCAGCACCCGGTCCCCCGCGCCCGTCGCATCGCGCGCCAACTGCTGATACTTCTCAAAGATGTGTTGGGCCGAGCCGCGGACCTTGAGGTTCTCCGGCCCTTGGCTGTCGAAAGCGCGATTGGCGTTGCCGGGCTTGCCCCCGCCGCCACCCCCGCCGCCGCCTGGCCGGTTGCGCCCACGCTGGCGCTTCATTCCCTTGAAGTCTCTCATGGTGGTCTTGAGCCTTGGTGAGGAAACGTCGACGGCCCCGTCTCGACGACGAAATGGGCGCACGAAGCGGCCGGGCGTTCTTGCCCCGACGTATCAGCCGCTGTCGGCTCACCGCGCGATCCGCGCCGCCGCCCAGAATAGGACCAAGCGGGCCGGCGCCTCGCGCCAGCCGTCATGAGACCCCGTCAGTTTAGCGTGTCCGGCCTGAATCTCCAATAGCCGGACCGGTGGGCGGCTTCAGCGGGGCTTTTCGCCTGTCACCACACGGTCGCAGTCGCCCAGGTCGCGGACCACGTGCACGCCATGGGCGCCGGCCTGCTCGAACAAGGGGCGGACCGCTCGCGCCTGGTCATGGCCGATCTCCACCGCGAACAGCCCGCCGGGCCTGAGCAGGCGCATCACCTCCGGCGCCAGCAGGCGGTACGCGTCCAGGCCGTCCGGCCCGCCGTCCAGCGCCAGTCGGGGCTCATGATCGCGCACCTCCGGCTCCAGCCCGTCGATATCGGCGCTGGGGATGTAGGGCGGGTTGGAGACCACCAGGTCATAGCCGCCGTCCTCCAGTCCGTCGGCCCAAGAGGTTCGCAGCAAGGCCGCCCGGTTGTTCAGGTCCAGATTGGCCGCGTTCTCGCGCGCCACCGCCAGCGCCTCCAGCGACACGTCTGTGCCCAGGCCGCGGGCCGCCGGCCGCTCGGCGAGCACCGACAGCAGGATGGCGCCGGAGCCCACGCCCAGGTCCGCCATGGTGAAGGCGCGCCCTTCTGGAAAGGCCTTCAGCGCCAGGTCCACGATGACCTCCGTGTCCGGCCGGGGCGTCAAGACGTGGGAGGTCACCTGGAGCGCGATCTTCCAGAACCCCTTGCGCCCCAGGATCCTGCTGACGGGCTCTCGCCGGGCGCGCCGTTCCACATAGCCGTTCAAGGTCGCCGCCATCTCAGGGGTGATCGGCCGGCGAGGATCGGTGATGATGTCCGTGCGCGAGGCGCCGGTGGCCGCTTCAAGCAGGAGGCGGGCGTCGATCACGGGGCTGTCGACCCGCGCCGCTTCCAGTTGTGCACGGGCGGCGTTCCAGGCGCCGACGAGTGTGGGGGCGGAGGCCTCGTTCATGCAGCAGACAGTAACGACCCGTGCAACATCGCCCAAGCCCGGCCGTTATCTCCGTTGAGAGTTCCGCCATGACCGACGCCGCCTCCACCTCCAATCCGGTTGACGCGACGGGCGACGAGGCCCGCTCGGAAAGCCAGGTCAACGCGGTCGCCCGCAAGGAGCCGGGCCGTGGCCGGGAAGCGATTCACCCGCGCGAACTTCCGGGCCGCGGCTGGCGCGACATTCTTTGGCGGGTGCTGGTCAGCTTCAACGCCAACCGGCTGGCCGCCGCCGCCGCCGCCGTCACCTTCTTCACCCTGCTGGCGCTGTTCCCGGCGATCACCGCCTTTGTCTCCTTGTACGGCCTGTTCAACGACGTGGGCACCGCGCGCGAACCGCTGGTGCTGCTGGAAGGCATCGTTCCCGAAGGCGTTCTGGACTTCATCGGCGACGAGGTGGAGCGGATCGCCGCCGGTCGGTCCTCGGACCTGACCCTGGCCTTCGGCGGCAGTCTGCTGCTGTCGCTGTGGAGCGCCAACGCCAGTATGAAGTCGCTCTTTGAGGCGCTCAACATCGCCTATCACGAGACCGAAAAGCGCAACATCGTGGTGTTCAACGCCACCACCTTGTTCTTCACCCTGTGCGGGCTGCTCTTCCTGCTCACGGTGGTGGCTCTGGTCGTGGTCACGCCCCTGGTGCTCAACCTGGTGGGCTGGGACAGCGCCCTGGCCTGGCTCACCCCGCTCCGCTGGCCCCTGCTGCTGCTGATGCAGATCTGCGCCCTGGCGGTGCTGTACCGTTACGCGCCGTCTCGGAGGAACGCGCGCTGGCGCTGGGTGCGCTGGGGCAGCGTCGTGGCCGCCCTGATGTGGATCAGCGTGGGCTGGCTGTTCAGCTGGTACCTGTCCAGCGTGGCCGATTACGCGGCCACCTACGGGTCGCTGGGCACCGTCATGGGCTTCATGTTCTGGACCTACCTGTCCACCATCGTGGTGCTGTTCGGCGCCCAGTTGAACGCGGAAATGGAGCACCAGACCGCCCAGGACACCACGGTCGAGCCCGAAAAGCCGCTGGGCGAACGCGGGGCCTTGGTGGCCGACACCATCGGTCCCAAGGCCGGCGCGCCGGACGCGGCCCGTTCCACGGTCAACGCCGCCCGCGAACTCAGCCGCCGCGCCATGCTGCGCAAAACCAAGCAAACCGTCAGGGCTGCGGAGGTGGAGAAGGCGCAGGCGGACGGCGAGGAACAGGGGAGCTAGGCGCCTCTCGCAGCGGCGCCCGGCCCGCCGCTGACGGCGCCCGCGGGATTGATCAATCAGGCGAACTCCTCCTCCAAGGCCGCCAGCCGCGCCGCCTGGTCTTCGGCGATCAGGGCGTTGACCAGCTCGTCCAAGCCGTCGCCCTCCATGATCTTGGGCAGGTTGTAGAGCGTCAGGTTGATCCGGTGGTCGGTCACCCGGCCCTGGGGGAAGTTGTAGGTGCGGATGCGTTCGCTTCGGTCGCCGCTGCCCACCTGGCTCTTGCGGGCGTCCGCGCGGGCCGTGTCCAGAGCGGTGCGCTGCTGGTCGTAGAGGCGGGCCTTGAGCACCTTCATCGCCTTGGCGCGGTTCTGGTGCTGACTCTTCTCGGACGAGGTCACCACGATGCCGCTGGGCAGGTGGGTGATGCGAACGGCCGAGTCCGTCTTATTGACGTGCTGGCCGCCGGAGCCGGACGCCCGGTAGGTGTCGATGCGGAGGTCGCCGTCGTTGATCTCGATCTCCACGTCTTCCGCTTCCGGCAGAACGGCCACAGTGGCGGCGGAGGTGTGGATGCGGCCCTGGGTTTCGGTGTCCGGCACCCGCTGAACCCTGTGCACGCCGCTTTCGAACTTCAGGCGGCCGAACACGCCGTCGCCGTTGATCGAGGCGATGATCTCCTTGTAGCCGCCCATCTCGCCTTCGGAGACGCTGTCGATCTCCACCCGCCAGCCCTGGAGCTGGGCGTAGCGCTGATACATGCGGAACAGGTCGCCTGCGAACAGCGCCGCCTCGTCGCCCCCGGTGCCCGCGCGCAACTCCAGAATGGCCGACGCATTCTCGTCGCGGTCCTTGGGGGCCAGAAGCAGGGCGACCTCCCGCTCCAGCTGCGGCAGACGTGCGTTGAGGCCTTCCCATTCCTCACGGGCCAGGGCGGCCATGTCCGGGTCGCGCATCATCGCTTCCAGCTCGGACAGTTCCGCACGCGCGCGCGCCAGGGCGCCCGCCGCATCGGCCACCGGCCGGAGCTCCGCATGCTCCTTGGACAGGCGCACGATCTCCGCCCCGTCCGCGGCGGCCCCCATCCGCGCCTCCACCTGGTGGAAGCGGTCGAGCACGGCGTCGAGGCGGGCTTGGGGCAGGTGCACGGAGGTCTTCGGGGTTGTGGAGCCGGTCGTCTAGCGATCCCGCGCCAGCCCGTCACCTCGGCGCCTGCGGGCGCAGGCTTGCAACCGACAAGGGAGATGGCGTCTTAAGTGGGCAGCGGTCAGGAGCGTACGTGGAAGGCATAGACGCCTTTTGGCTGTTTCTCGCCGTGGGCTTCACCGCCCAGCTGATCGACGGCGCCCTGGGCATGGCCTATGGCGTGGTCTCAGCCAGCATGCTGCTGGCCCTGGGTGTGCCCCCCGCTAACGTGTCGGCCAGCGTGCATGCCTCCAAGGTGTTCACCGGCGCCGCGTCCGCAACCTCGCACGTCATGCACAAGAACGTGTCGGCGAAGCTGTTGGCGCCGCTGGCGCTGGCGGGCGTGGTCGGGGGCGTGTTGGGCGCGTACTTGCTGACCTCGCTGGAGGCCGACGCCGTCAAGCCCTATGTCGTGGGTTATCTGGCGCTGATGGGCCTGGTGATCCTGTGGCGCGCCTGCCGCGCGGACCCGGACCACGTGCCCGGTCCCTTTCGCCAGCCGGTTCCGCTGGGGCTGGTAGGGGGCTTTCTCGACGCCTTGGGCGGAGGCGGCTGGGGCCCCACCGTGACCAGCACCCTGATCGGCGCCGGCACGGCGCCGCGATGCGCGATCGGAACCTCCAACACGGCGGAGTTCTTCGTGGCCGCGGCGGTCTCCTCCGCCTTTCTCTACGCCTTGCTGACGGGACGCTGGGAGGATGCCGACGAACTGCTTCGCCACGCCTGGGCGGTGGGCGGGCTTATCGTGGGCGGAGTGGCGGCTGCGCCCTTGGCCGCCTGGCTCACTAAGCGCCTGCCCATGCGCAGGATGACCTGGATCGTGGGAGCCCTGGTGCTGGGCCTGGCGGCCTATCAGGCGGCCGTCATCGCCGGGCTGTTCTGACGCCGGCTCAGCCCGGTCGCGTGTCGATGAAGCTCGGCCGCAGCTCCAACCGGTCGCAATGGGCGGCAAGGCCCGGATGGGCTTCGCGCCAGCGCAGCGCCGGTTGGCGGAAGTCCAGATACGGCCCGACGACGCCCAAAGCGATGGCCCCGAGGTCGAGCCTGTCCGAGTCCAGGCTGGCTTCCGCTTCGATGCGGTCCAGGGTGCGATGAAGTCCGGCGGTCCAGCGTGCGAGCCACAAGGGCGAGCGCTCCGTTTCCGGCCGGCGGTTCTCGAGCACCAGCTTGACCGCCATCTCCAGGGCGGCGTCCGCCAGGGTCTCACGCCAGCGCACGCCCCAGTGGCCGTCGGGGACCGGGCCGGCGGGCTCGGGAATGAGCCGCGGCTCGCCGCCCAGGCTGTCGAGAAAGGCGCAGATGAGCGAACTGTCGCTCATCCAATGGCCGTCGTCGAATTGGAGCGCCGGAACCTGCGCGATCGGGTTGGCCTGCAGCAGGCCGGGATCGTCGGCGTAGGGGTCGGCCGTGATCTCCCGGACGTGCGGCAGCAGACCTTTCTCACGCACCACGATCCGGCACTTGCGCGCGAACGGCGAGGCGGGGGAGACGAACAGCTTCATCTGGGCATCCGGGCGTGCGGCGGAGCCGGCCGCTTGATCCGTTTCGCCGCCGCTGTCCAGACGGCGTGCGATCAGGCTCGGCAGTGCGGGCGGTCCAGCCGCACCAGCGCCAAGGCGCCCTCGACGGCGACCACCTGTCCCTCCAGCCCGGGCGGGCGCGTCCCCGGATCGCGCCTTGTGACCGCATAGTTGAAGGGCCTGGTCGGCTCGAACAGCGCGAACAGCGGCACATTGCGGTGCAGGTGGGCATAGCCGCCCAGCCACACCTTCTCCGTTTCGCTTACGAAGACCCCACACAGGTCCGGCCGTTCGGAGGCGGCCACCAGCAGCCGACTGAACGCGCCGCGGTTGTCCAGGGCCAGGGTGTCAGGAGTCCGGAAATAGGTGATCTGGCCGAGGTCGCCGAAGGTCAGCCGCGTCACGTCCGCGGCGGAGACGAGAGCCACGGCCGTCAGGGCCGTGGCCAGGGTCGGAGCCCCTCCCCAGCGCTGCAAGCTCGCGCCTGCCCGATCCACGCCCAGAGCCGCCACCGCACAGAACAGCGGCAGGGCCGGCACCACGAACCGGAACTCCTTGTGGGGAATGGGCCACAGGGAGACAAAAGCTATGAGAACGGTCCAGCTCAGCCCCGGCGCCCGCCGGCATCCGCCGATGAAGAACACGGCCGCAATCGCCGACAGGGCCGGCATCGCGGTGGAGAAGGTCTCGACATAGTAGTGCCAGGGCGCGGTGCCGAAGCTCGAGGCCTTGCCGTCGATCAGGTTGAACTTGAGGTAGACCAGCGCGGAATGAAAAGGTCGCCCCCAGGTGACCCAGTCCAGAACTCCCAGATAGGCGGCCCAGAGGGTCAGGACCGCGAATACATAACGGACGTCGCCCCAGCGACGCTGACCGGCGAGAATGCCGAGCAGGCCCAGGCAGAAAACTCCGTTCTGGAGCCGCAGAAGCACGGCGACGCCCAGCAGCGACGCGGCCCAGGCCAAGGTCCGGCGCCCGGCCCCCGGCCGCAGGGCCAGGGCGAAGGCCCACACGATGGGCGCGGCCGAGGCGGTCTCGCCCAGGGCCCGTGGGGCGAAGTAGATCATGGGCGCCGCCAGCGCGAAGATAGCCGCCCCCGCCGCCGCCGCGGGCGCCGACGCGCCCAAGCTGCGCGCCAGGTTGTGGCATCCCCAGGCGGTCAGCACGCCGAGGAAGCAGAACAGGATCTTGAACGCGGGGAGGTACTCCGCCGGCCTGTCCAGTCCCACCCCGTCGAACACGCGGAACAGCACCGCCAGCGCGCCGGGAAAGAACCAGTTGCGGGCTCCCTCGACATACTCCCAGGCACGGATGCCGTAGCCGTAGGCCAGCCCGTGCGCCGGTTCGAGGCTCTGGTAGATCTCGTCCGGCCAGTAGATGCTGTCGTCGACCGAGGCGAACCAGAGCCGCCACGCCGCCCCGGCCATGAGAGCCACAAGCAGAAGAACAGCGCCCACTCGCGCTTCCGACAACGGCGGCGCCGCCCACCGGGTTCGCAAGGGGATATGGTCGGTTTCGGACACCATGGGCGCTTCCCGCCACGCGCGCCCCAAGTCGGAGCGTGGCTCTCAACCCATGAACAGTCAGGGTTAAGGCCGCCTTTCGGCCTATTCGGCCGCGGGCAGGAAGGCGGCCGCAGCGTCCTCGCGCACGGCCTCGTGAGGGCGCGCTTCGTCCAGCTCCCGCGCCTTTTCCTCGACCAGCGCCACGATGTGGTCGACCATGCCGAGATTGTTCTGCTTATGGTCGGGCTTGCCGGCCAGATAAACCATGCCGGCGCCCTTGCCGCCCCCGGTGAACCCCACGTCGGTGTAGAGCGCCTCGCCCGGGCCGTTCACCACGCAGCCGATGATGCTCAGGCTCATGGGGGTGGCGATGTGCGCCAGCCGCTCCTCCAGCATCGCGGTGGTCTCGATCACATTGAAGCCCTGGCGCGCGCAGGACGGGCAGGCGATGATGTTGACGCCCCGGTGGCGCAGGCCCAGCGACTTCAGGATGTCGAACCCGACCTTGATCTCCTCCACGGGATCGGCGGCCAGCGACACGCGAATGGTGTCGCCGATCCCAGCCCACAGCATGGACCCCATGCCAATGGCGCTCTTGATGGTTCCGGCCCGCAGCGGCCCCGCCTCGGTGACGCCCAGGTGGAGCGGGCAATCGATCGCCTCGCTGAGCTGCTGATAGGCCGCCACGGTCAGGAAAGGGTCGGACGCCTTTACCGAGATCTTGAACTCGTGGAAGTCGTGGTCCTGCAGGATGCGCGCGTGGCTGAGCGCGCTCTCCACCATGGCCTCCGGGCAGGGCTCGCCATACTTCTCGAGCAGGTCGCGCTCCAGCGAGCCGGCGTTGACGCCGATCCGCATGGAGCAGCCGTGGTCCTTGGCCGCCTGGATCACCTCGCGCACCCGAGCGGGAGAGCCGATGTTCCCGGGGTTGATGCGCAGGCAGGCAGCGCCCGCCTCCGCCGCCTCGATCCCGCGCCGGTAGTGAAAGTGGATGTCCGCCACGAGCGGCACGCGGGCCTCGCGCGCGATGGTGCGGAAAGCCGCCGTGCTTTCCTCGTCGGGGCAGGACACGCGCACGATGTCGGCCCCGGCCTCCTCCAGTCGCCGGATCTGATCGAGGGTGGCCGCCGCATCGGTCGTCGGCGTATTGGTCATGGACTGGACGGAGATCGGCGCGTCGCCGCCCACCAACACCTTGCCCACACGGATTTGCCGCGACGGCCTGCGCTGGATCGCGCGCCAGGGACGGACGTGAGTGTGGTCAAGCGCCATGCGCGCAATCTAAGCCGCCCCCGCGCGCCTCGCCAGCTTGAACCGCCGCGCCCGCCGTCTTAGGCCCGCGACATGACCCCGCGTTACGACTTCGCTTCCGACAACGTCGCCGGCGCCGCCCCGGAGGCGGTTCAGGCCCTCATCGACCACAACACCGGTTCGGCCTCGGGCTATGGCACGGACCTTGTCACCCGCCGCGCGGCCGATCTCGTGCGCGAGTTGCTGGACGCGGACGCCGACATCCGCTTCGTGGCCAACGGCACGGCGGCCAACGCCTTGGGCGTGGCCGCCCTGGCGCGGCCCTTCGAGGCCGTGCTCTGCCACGAGCACGCCCACATCCGGACGGACGAGACGGGCGCCCCCGGCTTCTTCGGTCAAGGCGTGGGCCTCCTCACCCTGGCCGGCGCGTCCGGCAAGATCGACGCGGCCGCCCTCCAGACCGCGCTGGAGCAGCCGGACGTCTCGCACCGCCAGTCCCCGGCGGCCCTGTCGCTTACCAACGCCACGGAATACGGCACGGTCTACACCGACGACGAGCTCCGGCGATTGATCGAACTCGCCGACGCCTACGCCGGCCACCAGGGCCGCGGCCTGCCCGTGCATCTGGACGGCGCCCGGCTGGCCAACGCCGCCGCGGCCGGCTTCGAGCTCAAGGAGCTCCCCCGCATGGGGGTGGACCTGCTGGTGATCGGCGGAACCAAGGCCGGCATGACGCCCACGGAGGCCATCGTGCTGTTCGACAAGTCGCTCTCGCCCCGCTTCGACGCGCGGCTGAAGCAGGCGGGTCAGCTCACCTCCAAAGGTCGCTTCCTGAGCGCGCCCTGGATCGGCATGCTGGAAACAGGCGCCTGGGGGGACCGCGCCGGCCACGCCAACGCCATGGCGCAGCGGCTGGCGACCGCGGTTGCGCCGCACTTCCCCCTCACCCATCCCGTCCAGGCCAACGCCGTGTTCGTGCGCATGGAGGAGCCGGCGCTGGGACGGCTGCGGGAGCAGGGCTGGTTCGTGTATCGTTTCCTGGACGGCAGCGTGCGCATGATGTGCTCCTGGGCCACCGCGCCCGACGCCGTGGACGAGTTCGCCGCCGCAGTGGCCGCAATTGTTTGAAATCGCCGTGAACGGCTCAGGCGCTTAAGGTCCCCGTGAACGGCTCAGGCGCTTGAGGGCGCCGTCAGCGGCTCAGGCATCGGAGGCCCGGCCGATCGCGTAGAACCGTTCGGCCCGCTGCCGACGAAGCGCTTTCGGAGACAGGCGGGCCAGATCCCGCAGCTCGAGCTCCAGCGCGTCCCCCACGGCCGCAATGGCGGCGGCCGGGTCGGAATGCGCCCCGCCCAGGGGCTCCCGCACGATCCGGTCGACGATGCGCAACGCCAGCAGGTCCTCCGCGGTGATCTTCATCGCCGCGGCGGCCTCCTTCGCTCGGGCGCCGTCGCGGAACAGGATGGAGGCCGCGCCCTCCGGCGAGATGACCGAATAGATGGAATGCTCCAGGATCAGCACCCTGTTGGCTGCGGCCAAGGCGATGGCCCCGCCCGAACCGCCCTCGCCGGTCACCACCGTCACGAACGGGACGCCCAGCGTCAGCCCTCGTTCCGTGGACCGCGCAATCGCTTCCGCCTGACCGCGCTCTTCCGCCCCTAGGCCGGGATAGGCGCCGCCGTATCCACCAGACTGATCACCGCCAAGCCGAACCGTTCAGCCATCTCCATCAAGCGCACCGCCTTGCGGTAGCCTTCCGGCCGGGCCATGCCGAAATTGTGCCGGAGGCGGCTGGCCGTGTCGGCCCCCTTCTCATGCCCCATCACCAGCACGGGCGTGCCGCGAAACCGCCCCAGCCCGCCCACGATCGCCTGATCGTCGGCGAACTTGCGGTCGCCGCGCAGCTCCACCCAGTCTTCGATCAGGGCCGACACATAGTCCTGAAAATGGGGCCGGCCCGGATGCCGGGCGACCTGCGTCTTCCGCCAGGGATCGAGCTGGGCGTAGAGGTCGGTCCGCAGCACCTCCGCTCGGTCGCGCAGCGCGTGCAGCTCCGCCCCGATCGCGACGGAGCGGGACCGCTCGGCGATCTTGGACAATTCGTCGATCTTGCCTTCCAGCTCGGCGATGGGCCGCTCGAAGTCGAGGTAATGGCGTGCGGGAGGAGTCATCGACCGCCTTTCCTATGACCGGGAACCCCACGTCACAAGATGGAAGGCGTCTTCCACCGACGGCCAAGTCGTGCAACCTTCGCGCAGGAGGGCGAAAACATGTTCGTCGAGATGCTTGCCGCGCTCAGCGCCGCCGCCGTGATCTCCACCGCTCAAGCACCCGCGCCTGTCGCCGGCGCCTCAGCCCAAGCTGGTGCATCCACGACCGCGCCCCCACCGGAGATCGACAAGGAGGATCGGATCGTCTGCCGTTCGGTTCGTCAGACGGGAAGCCGCTTTCCGGTTCGGGAATGCATGACCGAGGCGGAGCGGGAGTTGCGGGCCCTCCAAGCTCGAAGCGACAAGGACCGGCAGTACCTGCGGGGTCGTCCCAGGAGGGCGCGGTGATGTCCCGAGCCGCCCTTTCCGCCGTGACCCTGCTCTTGGGAGCCGCCTCCGCCTCGACCGGCGTGGCCGCCCAGGATCTGCTCTACCGTTACCGCCCGGTCGAGGTCCAAGCGCTGGCCCGCTACGGGGAACAGCCCTACTGGCGGGTGTTGGCCACCTGCGCCGGCATGCACGGGGCTCTGGTGAACCAGTATGAGGCGCAGGCTCGCCCCGCCGGAGGTTCAGCCGCCAGGGCTCGCGCTCTGGCCTTCATGGGTTCGGCTCTACGTCAGGCGCAAGCCGATCGCGGATTGGACCGGTCCGGCGCGCTCGACCTGGTGACGCCGGCGGTGAACGAAGGCCGCGTGCTGGGGTCGGCGCTGCTCCAGCGGCGAACAAACGGCTATACGGCCGAGCAGCTCGTCGACGTCATGTGCACTCAGGTCAGCGAGCGACACGCGCGGGCGACCCGAGGGCGCTAGGGCCGAACAGGGCCCCGCTGCTCAGCGCGCAGCCACGAACGCCTGTTCCCCGCATACGGTCGTCCATGAGTCCGCCAGTTCCTCGTAGGTGGTCGCACCGGCCGAGGTCAGCAGGGCCGCGCCGACGATGAGGAACCGCTTCACGTCCGTTCTCCGCTCCATGCGGCTGGATGTCGCACACCCAAGCTGAAGCGTGCTGAACGCGGCACCTCCGGGCTCAGCCTGTGCGGGCGAGCGGGTGGGCGCGGTGGACCAGCTCCCGGAGCCGGTCGGAGGCCACATGGGTGTAGATCTGGGTGGTGGCGATGTCGGCGTGCCCCAACAGCTTCTGCACAACGCGCAGGTCGGCCCCGCCCTCAAGCAGATGGGTGGCAAAGGCGTGGCGCAGGACGTGTGGACTGACGCGCGCCGGATCGATCCCGGCGTCCAGCGCCGCCTGATCCAGCAGTTGGGCGAACCTGCGCGAAGACAGCCGTCCGCCCTTGCCACGCGACGGGAACAGCCAGGGATTGGCCTTATCTCCCGCCGGGACGTGGGCCGGGCGGGCCGCCAGGTAGGCCTGCACCGCCGCCCCGGCCGTGGTGTTCAGCGGAGCCAGCCTTTCCTTCCCCCCCTTGCCGCGAACGATCAGGAAGGCGGGGTCGCGCTCCAGCGCCGCCACCGGCAACGCCAGGAGTTCGCTGATCCGCAGGCCGGAGGCGTAGAGCAGTTCGATCATGCACACGAGGCGCAGCCCGCCCGCGCCATCGGCTGCTTCGGCCGCAGCCAGGATCGCCTCCACCTCCGCCCGGCTCAGCACCTTGGGCAGCGACCGCCCGCGCTTGGGCGCCTCCACCCGGCGCGCCGGATCGTCTGTGCGCCAGCCCTCGCCAAGCCCGAAACGATAGAACTGCCGCACGGCCGCCCGTCGTCGCGCCGCGGTGGCGGGCGACAGCCCCCGTACGCTCAGGTCCTCGAACCAGGCCTCCACGTCGGTGCAGCCGGCCCGGTTCAGGTCCAGCCCACGCCCGGCCAGGAAGGCTTCGGCGTCCGCCAGGTCACGTCCGTAGGCCGAGAGCGTGTGGGGCGAAGCCGCACGCTCAACCGCCATCATCTCCAGAAAAGCTTCGATCTGCGCACCGGCTCCCGACACCTTCAACACCGTTCGCTTTGCGTGGAACCTTGGTGTATGCGTCCCGCCCCTTATGGAACCGTCAAGGTCCTCCGCCCAGGCGGCCCCGCCCGCCTCGCCCGAACCCGAGCCCGAGGTGGGCCACAGCCCGCCGCCCGCTCCCCAGACCCGCTCCGTGGTGCTGGTCGGCCTGATGGGCGCCGGCAAGACCACCGTCGGGCGCAGGCTGGCGCGCGCGCTCGGCCTGCCGTTCAAGGACGCAGACGGCGAGATCGAAATTGCCGCCGGGCGCTCGGTATCCGAGATTTTCGCGGATCGCGGCGAAGGCGAGTTCCGCGCAGGCGAGCGCCGGGTGATCCAGAGGCTGCTGGACGGTTCGCCCATGGTGCTGGCCACCGGCGGGGGGGCCTTCATGAATGCGGACACGCGCAGGCTGATCCGGGCGCGCGCGGTCAGCATATGGCTCCGCGCCGACCTGGACGTGCTGGCGGCCCGTTGCGGCCGCCGCAACACCCGCCCCCTTCTGCAAACAGGCGATCCGCGCCAGACCCTGGAGCGGCTGGCGCGGGAGCGTTACCCCATCTACGCCGAAGCGGACCTGACCGTAGAGACCTCGGAGACGCCGCATGAGGCCGCGGTGGCCGCCATCCTGGAGGCGCTGCGACGCTTCGAAGCGCGCACCGCATGAAATCCGTCCCCGTGCGACTCGCCGGCCGCGACTACCATGTGGCGGTCGGCCCCGGCTTGCTTGACGCGGCGGGCGAACGCATCGCGCCGCTCCTGAAACGGCCCCGCCTGCCGATCGTGGCCGACGCAACGGTGGCCGCCCTGCACGGCCCGCGGCTCTTGGCCGGCCTGGAGCGGGCGGGCGTGCAAGGCGTGCTGATCGCCGTGCCGCCGGGCGAGGCCAGCAAGAGCTTTGCGGAACTGGAGCGCGTGCTGGACCGGCTGCTGGAGCTTCGGCTCGACCGCGGCGACACGGTGGCGGCGTTCGGGGGCGGCGTGATCGGCGACCTGGCCGGTCTAGCGGCCGCACTGCACAAGCGCGGCTCGCCCTTTGTCCAAATCCCAACCACCCTGCTGGCCCAAGTGGACAGCGCGGTGGGCGGCAAGACCGCGATCGACACGCCCCGCGGCAAGAACCTGATCGGAGCCTTTCACCAGCCGCGCCTGGTGCTGGCCGACACCGATGTACTGGCCACCCTGCCCTTGCGCGAGCTCCGCGCCGGCCTGGCCGAGGTCGTCAAGGCGGCGTTGATCGAGGACCCCGACTTCTTCGACTGGCTGGAGGCGCGCGCCGGCGCCGTTCTAGCGCTCGATCCCGCAGCGGTGGCCCACGCCGTGGTCCGGGCGGTCGAGATCAAGGCCGCCATCGTGGCCGAAGACGAGCACGAGACCACCGGCCGCCGCGCGCTGCTCAACCTCGGCCACACCTTCGCCCACGCCTTTGAGGCCGAGGCGGGCTATGACGCCGCCGCCCTGCTGCACGGCGAAGCCGTCGCCCTGGGTTGCGCCCTGGCCTACCGCTTCGCCGTCGGCGGGGGTCTCTGCCCGCCCGCCGACGCCGCCCGGGCGGAGACGCTGCTGGCGCGCTGCGGCCTGCCCACCTCCCTCTCCCACCTGTCCCAGACCTTCGACGCCGACCGGCTGCTCGACCGCATGGCGGACGACAAAAAGGCGGAAGGCGGCGCGCTCACCCTCATCCTCCCCCGCCGCATCGGCGAGGCGTTCACCCACCGCGACGTGGCCCGCGCGACCCTGCGCGACTTCCTCATCTCCGAAGGAGTTCAACCTTGATCGGCGCGCTTGTCGCCCTCGCCCCCGCCCTGCTGGTGCTGCTCACCTCGGGAGGGCTGATCTCCGCGGCCGAAACCGCCATGACGGCCGCCAGCCGCGGCCGGCTCCACCAGTTGGAGCGCGAAGGCGATCGCCCCGCCCGCAGGGTCAACCGCCTCCTGGGTGATCAGGAGACCATGATCGGGGCCATCCTGCTCAGCAACAATGTGGTCAACATCCTGGCCTCCGCCCTGACCACCACCGTCTTTTCCGCCCTGTTCCCCGGGGCGGTCGGCGTGGCCGCCGCCACGGTGATCATGACCCTGCTGATCGTGATCTTCGCCGAGATCCTGCCCAAGACCTTGGCGCTGACCCATGCGGACGACGTGGCCCGGCTGCTGTCTCTGCCGACCCTGTGGCTGGTGCGCATCTTCGGCCCCCTGGCCAACGGCGCCCAATGGGTGGTGCGCCAGACCCTGCGCCCCTTCGGCATCCGACTGGGCATGGAGACGGACGTGCTGGCGGCGCACGAGGAGATCCGCGGCGCGGTGGAGTACCACCATTCCGAGGGCATGGTGGAGGAGACCGACCGCCAGATGCTGGGCGGCGTGCTGGACCTGGCCGATCTGGCCGTGTCCGAGATCATGGTCCACCGGCGCAACATGCAGACCCTGGACGCCGACCTGACCCCGCGCGAACTGATCCGAGCGGCGCTGGACAGCCGCCACACCCGCCTGCCGCTCTACCGCGACGAGCCGGAGAACATCGTGGGCGTTCTCCACAGCAAGGACTTGGCCCGCGCCATCGCCGCGGTGGACCGGCTGGAGGAGGTCGACCTTCCCTCCGTGATGCGCGAGCCCTGGTTCATCCCCGACACCACCAACGCCAAGGACCAGCTCGCCGCCTTTCTGCAGCGCCGCAACCACTTCGCCTTGGTGGTGGACGAGTACGGCGACCTGCAGGGTCTGGTGACCCTGGAGGACATCCTCGAAGAGATCGTGGGCGACATCACCGACGAGCACGACGCGCCCGCGCCCGCAGGCTTCGAAGGCGGCATCGACCGCGCGCCCGACGGCTCGGTGGCGGTGGACGGCGCCACCACCATCCGCGACCTCAACCGCGCCCTGGACTGGACCCTGCCCGACGAGGAGGCCGTCACCGTGGCCGGCCTGGTGATCCACGAAGCCCAGACCATCCCCGACATGGGTCAGGTGTTCAACTTCCACCGCCAGCGCTTCCAGATCCTGGGCAAGGAACGCAACCAGATCACCCAATTAAGGGTGTGGCCGCCGGAGCCGGTGGACGAGGACGTCTAGGAATGGGCCAGAGCCCACACCCTTATTCCCCTGGCGCGGCCGCCTTGATCGATAGGGCGTGCACCGGGCCGGCGAGCTCCACCCGCAGCACCTCGTTCACCGCCCTTTGCCGCGCCACCCGGCCCAGGCCCGTGAAGGCCGCGGAGACGACCCGAACGTCGAAATGCGTCTCTCCCGAGCCGTCGCCCGCGCCTGCATGGCCCGCGTGGCGCCAGCTCTCGTCGGTCACCGCCAGCTCCACCGGCGCGAAGGCCGCGGTCAGCTTGTCGCGGATGGTATCGGCAACCACGCCCATTTCGCTCGCCCCGTCAATTCTTGAACCGTAAGACTTCACGCTCATACTGGGTCCCGTGAGCGACGCCTTCCAGTACCGGCCCAAGTTCGTGGACATCCGCGTGCGTCCGCCCAAACCCGGCGAAGCGCCGCCGGAGCAGGCGGACGTGTTCACCTTAAAGCCCGGCGAGCGCGCCTGCGACCACCAGGGCTGCCGTCGCGCGGCCACCGCCAAGGCCCCCAAGGGCCGCGGGCTGGAGGGCGAATTCTACCACTTCTGCGCGCCCCACGCGGCCGAGTACAACAAGCACTGGGACTTCTTCGCCGGCATGAACGAGGCGGAGGTGCAGCAGTGGCAGGCCGACGCCCGCACCGGCCACCGCCCCACCTGGGCCTTCAAGGCGTCCAACAAGTCGCGCGAAGCCGCGGGCGCCGCCGCCAAGGCCGGGGAGGCGTTCGTCGATCCCCTGGGCGTCCTGGCTGCAGCCCGCAAGCGGGCCGAAGCCGCCAAGGTCGCGGACAGCGCCCGCCCGATGGGCAAGCTCGAGCGCATCGCCCTGGCCGACCTTGACCTGGACATCACCAAGGCGGCCGAACCCGCCGCCATCCGCGCCCGCTACCACGAACTGCTCAAGCGCCTGCACCCCGACGCCAACGGCGGCGACCGCTCCACGGAGGACAAGCTCGCCCGCGTGATCAAGGCCTTCAAAGTGCTCAAGGCGGCCAGGCTCGCCTGATGCGCCGCCCCGACCCGGTTCGAGAAGGTCGGTCACCGCCAGGGCGGGAGCGCCGCCGCCCTGCGAGTTGACCCTCGACGGTCCGATGCGCACCGCCTAACTAGCGGGGATGCTCGATACCCCCGCCGACACGACGCGGCCCGACGCCGCCGACCCGCTGCTCACCGCCGCGCCCGACCGCACGGTCTCCGTGCGCGACGCCTTCGGCGTGGACAGCGACATGCAGGTCCCGGCCTTCTCCACGACAGACCCGCACGTGCCGGAGATCGACCTCGCCTACCGCTTCGACCCGCAGACCACCTTGGCCATCTGCGCCGGCTTCGCCCACAACCGCCGGGTGATGGTCCAGGGCTATCACGGCACCGGCAAATCGACCCACATCGAACAGGTCGCGGCCCGCCTGAACTGGCCGCTGGTGCGCGTGAATCTCGACAGCCACGTGTCGCGTATCGATCTGGTCGGCAAGGACGCCATCGTGCTGCGCGAGGGTCGCCAAGTCACGGAGTTCCGCGAAGGCATGCTGCCCTGGGCGCTGCAGCGCCCCATCGCGCTGGTGTTCGACGAATACGACGCCGGCCGCCCCGACGTGATGTTCGTGATCCAGCGCGTGCTGGAGGCTTCCGGCCGCCTGACCCTGCTCGACCAGAACCGGGTGATCCGCCCCCACCCGCAGTTCCGCCTGTTCGCCACCACCAACACCATCGGGCTCGGCGACACCACGGGCCTGTATCACGGCACTCAGCAGATCAACCAAGGCCAGATGGACCGGTGGAACGTGGTCACCACCCTCAACTACCTGGCCCACGACGTCGAAGCCGAGATCGTCCTCAGCAAGGTGCCCGAATACGACACGGCCGAAGGCCGCCGTACCCTGGCCGCCATGGTGCGCGTGGCCGACATGACCCGCAACGCCTTCATGAACGGCGACATCAGCACGGTGATGAGCCCGCGCACCGTGATCACCTGGGCTCAAAACGCGACCATCTTCGGCGATGTGGCCTCGGCCTTCCGCATGACCTTCCTGAACAAGTGCGACGAGCTCGAGCGGCCCACGGTGGCGGAGTTCTACCAGCGCGCCTTTGGGACGGACTTGCCGGAAAGCGCAGCGCGGGTGCGGGTGGCGTGAAGATCACCCGCGCCGTCGCAAGCTGGGCGATGGGCGCGAGGCGTTCGGAGTTCGCCTGCGAAGGCTGACCCAAGAAATCCGTCGCCCTTGGATGTCCTCCAGCTCTTCTGAGGCCCATGGGTCGGCGACACGGGTCTTCGGGGCTGGATGACGATCTCACGTTCACCTGTGCGCCGCGGAACGATGGGCCCTCGGAACAAGTCCGAGGGATGACGACGAGCTGGGAGGACGGCCGCACGACCCTGCCCCGCCGTTGATCGCTTGCCGGCCGGCGGAGCGGGTCGAGGTCCGGCAGCGGCCAGCCCCGCGGCCTCAGCGCATCAGGCCGGCGCTCTTCAAGGCTTGGGCGATCACGTCCTGCACGCCTGAGGGCACATGCCCCGACACGCTCGCCATGACTCGATCGCCGACGGCCGCGCCCGGCCCCGGCCTCGCGTCATTGGCCGCAGAACGCGGGGGTTCCGGAGCCGGTCGGGTGGCCGCGCGATCGGCGCGCGACGCCTCCCCGGCGATGCCCCAAAATCGGGCGATCTCCAGCGAGGAGGACACCCCGGCTTCCAGCATGTAGGGCGCCGCCGTTCCCACGCCCTCCGGTCCGCGGGTGGCCAGGGGCGTGCCATGGCCCACGCCGCGCAGCAGGTGGCTCTCGATCAGCACCTCGCCGGTGGACGGCGAACGCCACACCGCGCGCGTACGGCCGGGCAGGCGCTCCGTCTCGGTGGGCTCGGCCGGGAGGCCGTGGGCGGCCGCCCATTGCTTGGCGATCTCACCCGCGTTGTGCGGCTTCACCGTCCCGTCGGCGTCGCCGTGCCAGATGGCCAGGCGTGGAACCCGCCCGCCCCGAGGCGCGGCGCGACGCAGGCGCTCGCCCAGCTCGGTCGAGCTCCGGGTCCGACCGTCATACATGGCCCCCAGCGCCGCCTGCAGGTCGGCCGCCACACCGAACGGCAGCCCCGCCACAATCCCCCCCGCCGCGAACACCTCGGGATAGGTGGCCAGCATCACCGCGCTCATGGCGCCGCCGGCCGACAGCCCCGTCACGAACACGCGCCCGGCGTCCAGCCTGTGCTCGCGCACGGCATGGGCCACCATGGCGCGGATGGAGGCCGCCTCTCCCCGCCCCCGCGCCTGGTCGCCCGGTTCGTACCAGTTGAAGCAACGGTTGGGGTTGTTGGCCGGCGTCTGCTCCGGCGCGATCACCGCAAAGCCGTAACGGTCCGCCAGCTGAAGCCACCCCCCGGCCGCCGCGTGCGGTTCGGCCCGCTGGGTGCAGCCGTGCAGCACGACCACCAGGGGCGCGCCGGGCTGGAGACCCTCAGGGACGTAGCTGAGCATCCGCAGCGCGCCAGGGTTGGCGCCGAACCGGGCCACCTCGGTCATGCGGTCCTCGCCGGCGTCGCCGCCCGCTTTGGCGAACGACTCTGTCCGCCGGCGAAGCCGCGCCAGCATGGCGGTGGTCTCTTCAAGTCCGGGCATTGCGAATTCAACTCCAGGCGGCCGGCGGTGCGGCCGCGCGGCTATATAATGCTGCACCGCAGCATTCGCTGCGCACGATCCTGCGGTGCGATCCTGAACGAGTCGCGCCCACCCTCCGGGTTGATCGGCGGAGACACAGTCGGGCCTCCGCCCCAGGCGGCTGACAGGTTCACGAGAGATGAAGGCGTCCGCCCGGCCGCGGAAACACGGGCGGAACGAATCACGTCCGAATCAGCGACTCTCGCCGATTCAGCTTCCGTTCTCACACCATCCATTGTGGCTGAGTCGCCCCCAGCCCACAACGCCCAAGCTTACGAGCCGGGCGATCCGGCCGGGCATCTCGCCGACACGCGCTGGGCTGTCATGGCGCCCCTGAGCGGGATGCCGTTGGTGGTGGTCAGGGCGATGTTCAGCCGGAAGTTCTCCGGCGTGTAGGCGCCCGTGGCGCGGATGGGCGCGCGTCGGCCCTTCTTGTCCACGCAGGCGCCGACCATCTCCACCCGCCCGTTCCTCACGGTCTTGGTGGGGTAGCTGCACTTGTAGTGTTTGTTCCCGGGGAAGGCGAGGAAGTCGCTGATCTCCTCGGCGGCCAGGCAGCGACGCCCGTTGTCCAGCGGAATGCCCACGGCTTTGACGCTGTACTTCCACAGCCCGGGCAGGATGGGCGTGGCGGCGGGCGTGGCCGCGGCGGCGCTGGCGACGGAGCCCAGGACGGCGGCGAGCAGCAAACGTTTCATGATCACCGGGTTAAGGCTGGACGGTGTTGAAACATGGGCGACGTGAACCGGGCTTGAAGGGGCGCCCGCCTCGCACACCAACTTGACCCGCCCGCCCCGTCTCCCTTATACGGGCGCCTTCCTCGCGGACGGCCTCGCCGTGCCCGCGCGCAACCCTGTGTAACCTCAAGGCTCTCCCATGTCCCGCCGCTGCGAGCTTACGGGCGTCGGCCCCATGGTCGGCAACCACGTCAGCCACTCCAACATCAAGACCAAGCGTCGCTTCCTGCCCTCCCTGCGTACGCACAAGCTGCAGTCGGAAGCCCTCGGCCAGGCGGTCACCCTGCGCATCACCAATGCGGCGCTGCGCACCCTGGACTTCAAGGGCGGACTCGACCCCTTCCTGGCCAAGGCTCACGACGAGGACCTCTCGCCGCGCGCGCTCAAGATCAAGAAGCAGGTCAAGGCCAAGCTGGCCGCCCAGCAAACCGCAGCCTGAAGACGCGGGCGCCGGCCCTACGGCGCCGTTTCGGCGATGATCCCGGCTGGCGCCGCCCTTGCGCCGCACGGGCGTGCGACTTAGCACCCCCACGCATCCCCGGAGACCCGCCATGTCGCCTACGCTGATCTCCGGCGCGACCGGAGTGCTCGCCCTCGCCGACGGGACCGTTCTGCAGGGAGTAGGCGTGGGCGCGCAGGGCGCGGCCGTTGGTGAGCTATGCTTCAACACGGCCATGAGCGGCTATCAGGAGATCCTGACCGACCCCAGCTACATGGGCCAGATCGTCACCTTCACCTTTCCCCACATCGGCAACACGGGGGTGAACTTCGAGGATCTGGAGCAGATGGGCGGCGGGGCGGAAACCTCCGCGCGCGGCGCCGTCTTCCGCGACCTGCCCACGCCCGCCGCCAGCTGGCGGGCGGCCAGCGACCTGCCGGGCTGGATGACGCGCCGCAACCTGATCGGCCTTGCGGGGGTGGACACCCGCGCCCTGGTCAAGCGGCTCCGCGACGGCGGGGCGGTGAACGCGGCGATCGCGCATGCCGCCGATGGACGGTTCGACCTGAATGCGCTGATCGCCCAGGCGCAGGCCTGGCCGGGGCTGGCGGGCATGGACCTGGCCAAGACCGCCTCCACCCTACAGACCTTCACCTTCGACGAGGGCCTGTGGGGCTGGCCCGAGGGGTATGAAAAGCCGGTGGAACCGCCGAAATACGAGGTCGTGGTGCTGGACTACGGCGTGAAGCGCAACATCCTGCGCGCGCTGACCAGCGTGGGCGCGCGGGCCACGGTGGTGCCGGCCGACACCCCGGCGGAGGAGGTGCTCGCGCGCAAGCCGGACGGCGTCGTGCTCAGCAACGGGCCGGGCGACCCGGCCGCCACGGGCGAATACGCCGTGCCCGAGATCGCCAAACTGGTGAACAGCGGCCTGCCTGTGTTCGGCATCTGCCTGGGCCATCAGATGCTGGCCCGCGCCCTGGGCGCGCGCACGGTGAAGATGCCCGCTGGACACCACGGCGCGAACCATCCCGTGAAGGACCTCACCACCGGCAAGGTCGAGATCGTGAGCATGAACCACGGCTTTGCGGTGGATCGCGACAGCCTGCCGGCCCCGGTAAAGGAGACCCACGTCTCCTTGTTCGACGGCTCCAATTGCGGCTTGGAGCTGGAAGGGCGGCCCGTGTTCAGCGTCCAACATCATCCGGAGGCCAGCCCGGGACCCACGGACAGCCTTTACTTGTTCGAGCGGTTCGCCGGCATGATGGACGGCCGGCGAGGCCGAGCGGAATAGGCGGGCCGCACAAACCCGCTTGCCCGCCTCCGACGCGCATGTTTGATGCCGCCGCGAGAGGGGGCTCCCCGGTGCTCCCTCCGCATTCCTCGTGGAGCCCGTTTTGGTCGATTTCGGACATGAGTTCCTGCAGGCGCAAGCCGACGGGGTGCTGGCCGCGGACGAGGCGGGCAAGGCCCAGCTGCTGCTGGAGCTCTCGCAGCTCGCGCTCCGGGAGCAGGCCCCGGGGATCGTGATCGCGGTCGGCGTGACCCTGGCCGGACGAGGTGAGTGGAATTGGGGGGAATATGCGCTGCAGCTCGCGCTGCGGCTGCCCGGGGCCCGCGGCAAGTCTCTGTACGAGCTGGCCGCCCTGGCTGCGCGGCAAGGGCGGCACGATCGGTCGGCCATGCTGCTGGAGCAGCTGGAGGCGGAGTTCGGCTTGGACCCGCACCAGGAACGAGAGCTGGCTCATCGGCTGGCGCATCTGGGCCGGTTCGAGGAGGCGAACGGGCGGCTGGACCGATCGCTCGAGATGGAGCCCGAGTCCCTGGAGATCTGCCTCGTGATGCGCGACTACTTCGCCTACATCCGCAAGTTCCCCCGGGAAGAGGTGCTGAGGCGGGCGAAGGCGCTGCTGGAGGTCTACCCAGAGCAGACCGTGGACGAGGTGGCCGAGGAGGTCCTGGAGGCGCTGAGGGCGAAACGGCCCTACTCCATGGTGCGGGTCAATGACGGCGAGGGGCCGTTCCTGGTGCTCTCGCTGGAGGACGAGCGGGAGTTCGCCGCCCTTTATCGGATCAACCGGGAGATCTGGTCCAAGGTCATCGTGTGGGACCGCCAAATGGTGTTCGACCGCGATTGGCTGCGGGTGACGAGAGACTACAGCCGGCGGCTCGCCAACGCCGACTGCATCGGGGCGCACCATTTCTACAGCCTGGAGGGGGAGTACGCCTGGGGAAGCTGGCGCAACGTGCCCTGCCTGTTCACCATCGTGCGCTGGCTGGAGCAGATGCAGGCGACCGGCTTGGCGGAGCCCGGCCGGATCAAGCTCTGCAACCCGCAGATAAACCAGCACATGCTGTTTCAAGGGCATCTAGAGCGGATCATCCGGTCGCAAACACGGCTGGGGCTGATCTCGGCCCACGCCGCCCTGCCGGGGGCGCTCAAGGAACGGTTCGGGCTGACGGAAGTCGTCTATCACCAGACTTCAGGCGAGGTGATGCTGCAGGCGGGGCGGGAGCGGGAGCCCCTGGCGGTTTGGCATGACCGGATCTGCGCCGCGCTGGAGCAGACCGAGCCCGGGATGCTGTTCCTGGTGGGCGCGGGCCTGTTCGCCAAGATCTATTGCGACATCATCAAGCGCGCGGGCGGGGTGGCGCTGGACATCGGCGCGGTTCCCGACATCTGGATGAAGGCGCCGACGCGGGACTCTCACGCCCTCCCGCAAGTCCAGGCGTTCGGACTGGTGGAGGCTTGAGAATGGCCGCCGCGGGCCCGGGGCGGCCGCAGTCTCGGCCCTGCTTGGCGCGGTGGCGGCCGCATGCTCTACCGCGCCCGATTTCACGAAGAGCGACACCATGGCTTTGAAGAAGTTGGGGGCCGACCGGTACTGGGGCGGAGTGGACATCCGTCATCCCGATCCGACGATCGAGGTGGTGGAGGACGTCTACTATCTCCCGGTCCGCTGGGGCGGGCAGTGGGGCGTGTTCGACCGAGACGACCAGATCGTAGGGTCGACGGTGGACTACTTCCTCGAGGGCGATCACCTCATGGGGCAGGAGCCGACCAGCTACACGCATTACAACGACGTCGAAGACGTGCTGCCGGACGGCGAGTACGTCTATGGCGGTCGCTGGAACAACCACTTCGGCCACTTCCTGACCGAGTCCTTGGTGCGGCTGTGGCCGTTCGCGGGGGGCAAGCCGCCCGGGCTGAAGATCGTCATGCATGGCGACGGCGGGCCCCAGAACTGGTTCGCCGATGTGCGCAAGGCGGAGATCCTGGCGGGGCTGGAGCTCACGGCCGACGACTTCGTCCACATCGACCGACCCACGCGGATCCGGCGCCTCAGCGTTCCGCACAGCAGCTTCCAGCAACAAAGGTTCGCCCACGTGACCTACGGCCGGCTGTGCCGGGCCATGGGCGAGCGCCTGCTGGGCGGCCAGTTGCCGCCGCTCGACGACCGGCCCGCATGGCTGTCGAAAAGCCAGCTCGGCCGCGGCGTGCGCCGCACGATCAACGAGCACGAGGTGGAAGCCGTTCTGCAGCAGCACGGGGTGGAGGTGGTCTACCCTGAAAGGTTCTCCTTTGCGGAGCTCGTGGCCTTTTTCGCCAGCCGCACCTGCGTGCTGGGAACGCTGCAGTCCGGGCATAACGTCAGCCTGTTCGCCCCGCCCGTGGGCCGCTTGCTGACCCTGCACCCCTATTTCTCGGTCAACACCATCCACGTGAAGATCGATCTGCTGAACGGCAACGACAACATCTACCTGTATCCGGAAGGCACGATCGAGCGGTCGGAGCCAGGGCAGGCCTTCATGGTGGAGGCGACCATGCCGGACCCGGTGGGCGTGGCTCACGAGCTGCTGGACATGATCCCCGTCGCCCAGAGCCGGAGGCTGACCGGCGCCGGGGCGGGCGGGCGGGCGGCCAAGTCAGGCGGGCTTCTCGATACCCTCCGCGGAGCGTGGGCCCGGCAGGGCTAGACTGCGCACCACCAGCCGGGCCCCATCGGCCAGACGAGCCACTTCGATCCGGGCGCCCTCGGGCAGGTCTCCACCGTCCTCCAGCTCCGCAGCCCATTCGCATCCGTCCACCGCCACACGGCCGTAACCGCCGGTGAAAGGGCTGGTGGCGCGGCCGGACTGGCCGATCAGGCGCTCGACGTTGTTGTTCAGGTCTCCCCTGGCCGGGCTTGGCGCGAGGAAGCGACGGCCGGCCAGGGTGGTGGCCACCGTCAGGGCCGCGAAGGCGGCGATCTCGCCCGGCAGACCGATCTCCAGGTTGAGAAAGGCCAGATAAGCCACGGCCGCGGCCGACACCGCGGCCCACAGCAGCCAGCCGGACGCCGTGGTCACCTCGGCCGTAAGGATCAGCGCCGCCACGCCCAGCCAGATCCAGGCCGGCTGGGCGCGGTAGAGTTCGACCAGCCAATCCATCAGGCGCGCTCCGCCGTGGGCGGAACGGCCATGGCGGGCGGGGTCAGCGCCCGGGGGCCGGCAGGCGCCTCGGCCCTGGGCGCATCAAGCTCGCGCGGGCGCGGGGCCGCCGGACGAGCCGCCTGCGGCGCGGGCTGAGCGGAGCCGGAGCGCGCGGCGCCGATCAGCTCGCCGATCCCGGCCAGAGAGCCCGCCAGCGAGCCCAGCTCCGCCGGAACGATCACGGTTTTCTGATTGGGCGAGGAGGCCAGCTGGGCGAAGGCGTCCACATAGCGCTGGGCCACGAAGTAGTTGATCGCGTTGACGTCGCCGTTCGCGATCGCCTGGGAGACGACCTCCGTGGCGCGGCCCTCGGCTTCCGCCTGGCGTTCGCGCGCCTCCGCGTCGCGAAAGGCGGCCTCACGTCGGCCTTCCGCCTGAAGGATGGCGGCGGCCTTGGCGCCCTCGGCGCGGGTCATGGCGGACTGCTTCTCGCCGTCAGCCTCGATGATTACGGCGCGGCGCTCGCGCTCGGCCTTCATCTGGCGCGCCATGGCCTGGGTGATGTCCGGCGGCGGAATCAGGTCCTTGATCTCGATGCGGGTGGCCTTGACGCCCCAGGGCCCCGTGGCGTGGTCGATCGCGGCCAGCAGCCGCGTGTTGATCTGCTCGCGCTGGGACAGGACTTCGTCGAGATCCATGGAGCCCACCACCGTGCGCAGATTGGTCTGGGCCAGCTGGGTGATGGCGAAGTTGAGGTTGTCCACGCGGTAGGCCGCCGCGGCCGCGTCCATGACCTGGATGAAGATGATGGCGTCGACCTGGACGGAGACGTTGTCCTTGGTGATGACCTCCTGGCGGGGAACGTCGAGCACCTGCTCCATGACGTTCACCCGCCGCCCGACGGTCTCTACGAAGGGGGTCAGGAAGGTGATGCCGGGCTTGAGCGTGCGGGTGTAGCGACCGAAACGCTCAACGGTGAACTCGCGACCCTGGGGCACGATCTTCACGGTGCTGAACAAGAGCGCGAGCGCCAGCACGACCAGGATGAGGGGAATGATCAGGTCCATGGGTGTTTCGCCTCCCGAGGCTCATCATACCCCGAAGCTGAGCAGGCTTAAGCGAATTCGAGAGCTGGGCTTCAGCGAGTTCTGGCGAGCACCCGGGACAGGTCGCGGCCGCGGGCGGCGATGCGGGCCGCCTCCGCGCGGGCTGCGGCGTCACAGCGGGGGTGGCTGGTCTGAGCGCCCAGGAAACCCACATTGAAGCTGTCGAACAACTGGTCGCGAAAGGCGCGGTCCGGCTGTTCGACCTCCACCATCCGCACCATGCGGGCGCGCCAGACCTGGTCGCCCTCACCCTCGCAACGCATGCGCAGGGCGTGAGCCTGGCCCAGGGTGTAGGCTAGGTCGGCCAGGGTCTCGCGAACGGCGGGGGTGCGATCCTGCGCTGAGGCGGCGCCGGACAGGAGAAGGACGGCCGCGAGCACGATGCGCATGGAAGGCCTATAAGGGTGAGCATGGAGCCTCTTGCAATTGGCGCGCCTGTGGCGGCCGCCGGCGTGGTCTGCCTGCGCGGGACGGAGGTGCTGTTGATCCGGCGGGGCAAGCCGCCGGGGCTGGGTGAGTGGAGCCTCCCCGGCGGGCGGATCGAGCCGGGTGAGCGGGCCGTGGACGCGGCCCTGCGAGAACTGGGGGAGGAAACAGGCGTGCAGGCGGAGATCACCGGCCTGCTGGACGTGATCGACGGGCTCTTCCCGGGACGGCATTACCTGCTGGTGGACTATGCCGCGCGGTGGGTCTCGGGAGAGCCGCGAGCCGGGGACGATGCGGCCGACGCCCGGTTCTGGCCGGCGGAGGCGGCCATCGCGGCGGTGGACTGGGGTGAGACCAAGCGCGTCATCCGGCTGGCGCTGTTGCAGGCTTCGTCCCGGGCCTAGACGCGCCCGGCAGGAAGGCGTTGCGAATGGAGACGCTGGAGCGGACGCCCACCGCCTCGAAGCCCTGGGCCAGCCATTGGTCGGCCGCTCGTCGGCCCCGGCCCCGGAGATCCTGGAGGAAGCCCCATTCGGTGTCGAACTTGGAGGACAGGGACAGGTCGTCCAGCCAAGGGCTGGCCTGTATCGCGTGGACATGGATCCGGCGGTAACGGCCGCGGGCCTCCGGGCGAAGCAAATCCTCCTCGAGGAGGCGGTTCACGAAAGCGATGGCGCGCAGCTCGGCCGTGAGCGAGGCGTTGAAGCTGATCTCGTTCAGCCGGTCCATGATCTCGGCGGAGCGGCGGGGCGTCTCCTCCCGCTTCAGCGGATTGATGTGGACCACCAGCAGGTCCTCCGGGCTGTCGTCGTAGAACAGGGGCCAGAGCGCGGGATTGGCGACGTAGCCCCCATCCCAGTAATCCTCTCCCTCGATCCGCACCGCTTGGAAAAGCTGCGGCAGGCAGGCGGAGGCGAGCACCACCTCGGGTGAAAGCTCGGTTTCGGTGAAGACCCGCGCCTCTCCGGTGCGTACGCTGGTGGCCGACACCTTGAGCTTCACGGGCGAGCCGGAGCGCAGGGCGGCGAAGTCGACCCGGCTGGACAGGATGCTGCCGAGAGGATTGTGGCTCCACGGGTTTTCGTAGGGAGACACGGTCAGCGCCGCCGTCTCCCACCATTGGTACAAGGGCGAGCCCGTCAGCCAGGGCGTAAAGGCGTTCCATATCTCATGGTCGCCGAAGACGTTGCGGCCGCCAGCCTGGTTCACGGCGCGCCAGAAACCCTCGAGCTCGGCCCTGGCCCCTGCCCTGCCCCCATGCAGCAGGCCCGAGGCGTAGGCCACTGCGTTGAAAGCGCCGGCGGAGGCGGCCGTGATCGCGCCAACCTCCAACCGCTCCTCCTCGAGCAGCCGGTCCAGCACGCCCCACTGAAAGGCGCCGTGGCTCCCGCCACCCTGAAGCGCGAGGGTGATGCGCTTGGGTTCGGCCACCTATTGGGCCGTCCAGCCGCCGTCGACGGAGAAATTGGCCCCGTTGGCCGAGGCCCCCAGGTCGGAGACGAGGTAGAGCAGCATCCCGGACAGGTGGTCGTATTCGACAAAGCGTTTGTTCGGCTGGGCGGCCAGGATCACGTCGCGCATCACCGCTTCTTCGCTGATCCCCGGGCCTTGGCCTGATCGGCGATCTGGCCGTCGACCAACGGCGTGCGGACGTAGCCGGGGAGATGGCGTTGCAGGTCACCCCGGTCTGGGCGAGCTCCAGCGCAACGCTCTTGGTGAAGCCGGCCACACCGTGCTTGGCGGCCACATAGGCCGACTTGAAGGGCGAAGCGACCAGGCTGTGGGCCGAGGCGATGTTGACGATCCGCCCGCGGCCCTGCGCTTTCATGAGCGGGACAGCGGCGTGAGTCGCGTGGAACACGGCCGACAGATTGATGGCGATGATCAGGTCCCACCTTTCCGGCGGGAAATCCTCGACGGGGCTGACGTGCTGGACGCCCGCGTTGTTGACCAGCATGTCCAGGCGGCCGAACTCGCGGTGGGCGGAGGCGATCATCTCGCCGATCTCCGTGGGCTTGGTCATGTCGGCGCCGTGGTAGCGAACGGGCCGTCCCGAGCTCTGCTCGATCTCGGCGCGGGCCTGCTCGATCTGGACGGGGTCGCCCAGGCCGTTCAGGACGACGCTCGCGCCCGCGCCCGCCAGGGCTTCGGCTAGCGCGCGGCCGATGCCGCTAGTGGAGCCGGTGACGACGGCCACCTGGCCGGAGAGGTCGATGGGCGGAACGGGCATAGGCGGGCCTCCTGCGCGAGGGCCGCCCCTTAGCACGGATGCTGCAGCCGCGAAGCGCCCTTAGCCGCGGCTGCTCTCGATGGGAGGCATGGGATGATGAACGGACTCCGGACCTCGGGAGGAGCGGGCCGGCTGGGTCAATCCCGACACAGGCGGCGGCTGCGGGCGACTGAAAACCCAGTCGCCGGGCGCGGACAGGTCCGGGCGGAAGCGGTAGCCCATCGCGTCGAAGGCCTTGAGGTCCTCGGGGCGCTGGGCGCGGCTGTTGATGGCGAAGCGGGCCATCTCGCCCCGAGCGCGCTTGGCGAAAAAGGCCACGGTCCGGGCGCGACCGTCCTTCTCGTCCTTGAAACTGATGTTGAGGACCGGGCGCTTCAGGGCGCGGGCGTCCACCGCGCCGAAGTACTCCTGGCTGGCCAGGTTGACGAGCGTGGGGTCCACATGGCCCTCCGAAGCCTTGCGCAAGGCCTTGGAGATGCGATCGCCCCAGAAGTCGTACAGGGTCGCGCCGCGGCGGGTGCGGAGCGCCACCCCCATCTCCAGCCGGTAGGGCTGGATGCAGTCCAGCGGGCGAAGCAGGCCGTACAGGCCGGACAGGATGCGGATGTGCCCCTGGGCGTAGTCGAGCGCCGGACGGTCCAGCTCACGGGCGCGCAGGCCTTCATAGACGTCACCGGCGAAGGCCAGCGCCGCCTGGAGCCCACCCTCGTCGCAGGTGAGGTCGAGCTCCTTGAAGCGTTGGAGGTTGAGGTCGGCCAGTTTCTCCGAGACGTCCATCAAGGCCATGAGGTCGGCGCGGGTGAGCTTGCGCGCTACGCGGGCGAGTTCGGAGGCGTCCGCCAGGAATTCGGGACGGGTGGCGGGGACGTCGGGCGCTGGAGTGAAATCCAGCGTTTTGGCCGGCGACAGGACGAACAGCATCAGGCGGGCGGCCGGGTCTGGGCGGTGGAGGCCGTCAGGCGCATGGGTGACCCCGTCGAATAGGCGGGCATGTAGGGCCTGGAAGCGTCACGGCTAGAACAGCACGCGCGGGTTCATGATGCGCTTGGGGTCCAGCGCCGCGCGGATGGCGCGGTGGGCCGCGACCTCGGCCTCGGACTTGTAGCGAAGCGCTTCGGTGGACTTGAGCACGCCCAGGCCGTGTTCGGCCGACAGGCTGCCCCCCAGCTCGTGGGCGAGGTCGTGCAGGGCGCGTGAGCCTTCCTCGCGCGCGGCGGCGTGGGCGGCGCCCTTTCCGGAAGGCTGGAGGACGTCGAAGTGGACGTTGCCGTCCCCGACGTGGCCGAAGGCGGTGACCTTGGCGCCCGGAGCGAGTTGCAGGGCCAGCACCGTGCCGCGTTCGATGAACTCGGCCATCCGGCTGAGGGGGACGGAGATGTCGTGCTTCCACCCTTCGCCTTCGGGCTTCTGCGCGGCGGAGTGGTTCTCGCGCAGGGCCCAGAGTTCGCGGGCCTCGGCTTCGGACTTGGCCAGGACGGCGTCTTGCAGCAGGTCGGCCTCCAGGCCCGCGGAGAGGATGCGCTCCAGGGCGGGTTCGGCTTCACCTGGGGCGGCGCTCGCGGTCTCGATCAGGACGTACCAGGGATGGGCTTCGGCCAGGGGGTCACGGGCGCCCGGGATGTTCTTGAGCACCAGGCCCAGGCTGGCGCGGCCCATGAGTTCGAAGGCCTCCACCGCGCCCTCGACCTTGGCGCGGGCGAGGAGGCGGAGGGCGTCGTCGGGGGAGCGGAGGCCTGCAAAGGCCACGGCGCGGGAGCGGAGCACGGGAAAGAGCTTCAGGGTGGCGGCGGTGATCAGGCCCAGGGTGCCCTCCGCGCCGATGAGCAACTGCTTCAGGTCGTAGCCGGATACATTCTTGCGCAGCCGGCTGAGCCCGCTCCAGAGCTCGCCATTGGGGAGGACGGCCTCGAGACCGAGCGCCAGGTCGCGCATGGTGCCGTAGCGCAAGACCGCCGTGCCTCCGGCGTTGGTGGACAGCAGACCGCCGATTGTGGCCGTGCCCTCGGAGGCGAGGCTGAGGGGGAAGAAGCGGTCGGCGGCGGCGGCGGCGGCCCGCACCTCGGCCAGGGTGACCCCGGCTTCGACCACGACCACATCGTCCTCGGGGGCGACCTCACGGATGGCTCGCAAGCGCTCGGTCGAGACGAGCACCTCGCCCTGCGGGATCTGCCCGCCGACCAGGCCGGTGCCCCCGCCCTGGGGCGTGACGGCCGCCCCCGTCTCAGCGCAGATGCGGACCGCTAGCGCCACCTCCTGGGCGGTGCGGGGGAGCAGGAGCAGTGGACTCTCGCCGCGCCAGCGCCCGCGCCATTCGACCAGCTTGGGGGCGATCCGGGCGGGGTCGTCGGACCAACCGTCGGGACCGAGCGCCGCCTTGAGGCGGTCCAGGGTTTCGGGGGCCAGGGCTGTCATGCGGCCCCCAGCAGTTCCGGCGTGAGATCGTAGAGCTCCTCCGCGCCGGCACAGACGGCCGCGACCTTGGCCGGCGCGGCGCTCAGCACCTGGTGGGCGTAGACTCGGGCCAGCGGAGCCTTGGCGGCGAGATAGGGGTCGGGCGAGCCGGCGGCGGCGAGAGCGCCCTTGGCCAGGAGCCAGCCGCCGGTCACATCGCCCAGCAAGGCCAGGAAGGGCGTGGCTCCGGCCAAAGAGTCGGGGGCGCCGCGCCGCTCCAGAAGCCAGGCGGCCGCCTGCTGCATGGCCGCCACGCCCGCGCTGAGCGGCGGCGCGAGGTCGTGGAGGCCGTGGGCGGCGGCCAGTTCGGCGGCGGTGTCGCGCATGTCTTCGGCCAAGTCGCGGAGCGCGGCCCCCTCGTCCGCCGGCAGCTTGCGATTCACGAGATCCAGCGCCTGGACCCCGTTGGTCCCTTCGTAGATCGGCGCGATGCGGGCGTCGCGGTAGTGCTGGGCCGCGCCCGTTTCCTCCACAAAGCCCATGCCGCCGTGCACCTGGACGCCCATGGAGGCCACCTCCACGCCCATGTCCGTCGACCAAGCCTTGGCCACAGGCACCAGCAGCTCGTAACGCCGGCGCGCGCGCTCGTCCGCCCCAGTCAGCTCGGCCTCCACGGCGGTCAGCAGGCAGATGGCGCGGCCGGCCTCGATGCGGGCCTTCATCACCGACAGGGTTCGGCGCACGTCCGGGTGGTCGAAGATGGGCGCGCCTGCTTCACCGGACCATGAGGAGCGGCCCTGCCGCCGCTCCAGCGCATAGGCCAGAGCCTGCTGATAGGCGCGCTCGGCGATGCCCACCCCCTCGACGCCGACCCCCAGGCGGGCGGCGTTCATCATGGTGAACATATGCGCCAAGCCCTGATTGGGCTGGCCGACCAGCTCGGCGCGCGCGCCCTCGAACAGCATGGTGCAGGTGGGCGAGGCGTTGATGCCCAGCTTGTGCTCGATCCCGGCCGGCCGGAGATGGTTGGGCGAGCCCAGCGAGCCGTCCGGGTTCACCAGGAGCTTGGGCGCGAGAAACAGGGAGATGCCGCGCACCCCCTCCGGAGCCTCGGGCAGGCGGGCCAGCACCAGGTGGACGATGTTGTCGGCCAGATCATGGTCGCCCCAGGTGATATAGATCTTGGAGCCGTGCAGGGTGTAGGTCCCGTCCCCGTTTGGCAGGGCCCGGGTGCGGACGGCGCCCAGGTCCGTGCCGGCCTGGGGCTCGGTCAGGTTCATGGTCCCGGTCCACTCGCCGGAAACCAGCCGGGGCAGGTAGAGGGCTCGCTGCTGAGCGTCGCCGTGAGCCTGCAGGGCCTCGGCCGCGGCCAAGGTCAGCAGAGGGCACAGGCCGAAAGCCATGTTGGCCGCGTGCACCGTCTCCAGAACGGCCTGGGCGAGCGCCGTCGGCAGACCTTGGCCGCTCCACCGCTCGGGCGCGGACAGCCCGGCCCAGCCGCCCTGGGCGTAGGCCTGGTAGGCTTCGCGGAAGCCGGCCGGGAGGGTGACCCGGCCGTTCTCGTAGCGCGCCCCTTGCTTGTCGCCCAGCCGGTTCAGCGGGGCCAGCACGTTCTCCGCCAGGTCCGCGGCGCCGGCCAGCACGGCTCCGAGCGTGTCGCGGTCCGGAGCATGCGGCAGCCGCCCCATGCCCGCCACCTCCGTTAGGGCGAAGCCGAGATCGCGGACAGGCGCGCGGTAGGTCATGAGCTGCGGTGTATGACTTGACGCGACGCCTTGCCAGCGCCAGATCAGCAACCGTCTCGGTCACAGATCGAGGTCCAATCACCGGAGATGATCATGCGTAACTCCCTGGGCGGCGCGGCGGCGGCCTCCTTCGTGCTCCTGACCGCCTGGTCGGCCGCGCCGGTCGCCGCGCAGGCGCCTGCCGGATCTCCGGGCCGGGCCGAGGTGTCCCGCGTGTCGGCCGGAACTTACAAGGTCGATCCCAACCACACCCAGGTGATCTGGTCGGTGGACCATCTCGGCTTCTCCACCCTGTCCGGCATGTTCGGCCAGATCACGGGCGCCTTGGTGCTCGATCCCGCGCGGCCGGCCGCCTCCAAGCTGAACGTCGAGATTCCGATGTCCGGACTGACGGTGACCTCCGAGGCCTTCGGCCGGCATCTGCGGACGCCGGACATGTTCGACGCCCAGAAGTTTCCGACGGCGCGCTTCGTGTCCACCTCCGTTCGGCCCCAGGGAACCCGGGCCGTCGTCACGGGCGACCTCACCCTGCACGGGGTGACCAAGCCGGTGACGCTGCAGGTCGTGTTCACCGGCGCGGGCTCCAACCCCATGAATCGCACGCCCACGGTCGGCTTTTCCGCCACCACGAGCATCAAGCGCAGCGACTTCGGGCTGGGCTACGCCGCGCCCGCGGTGTCAGACCAGGTGGAGCTGCGGATCGCAGGCGCGTTCGAAAAGACGAGCTGAGCCGGGCCCGGGCGGCCCCGCCCATTGACGCACGACGCGCATGGGCGAAGCTGCGCGGCCAGGACGGGAGAAGCCCATGACGACGGCCGACGCCACCCATGAGAGCCGCAGGGCGGGAGGGCGGTACTCGTCCGTCTCCATCGGGCTGCACTGGATCATCGCCGCCCTCCTGATCACCCAGGTGATCCTGGGGCTCAGGTTCGAGGACATGCCGCGGGGGCCCGCCAAGGGCGAAGCCTTTGCGCTGCATATGTCGTTGGGGATCACCATCCTGCTGCTCAGCCTGGCGCGGCTGCTATGGCGGCTGACGCACCCGGCGCCGCCGCTTCCGGATCACTACAAGGCCTGGGAGCGGCTGCTGGCGCGAGCCACCCACGTGCTCTTCTACGTCGTGATGATCGGCATGCCGCTGACGGGCTGGATCATGACCTCGGCCGGGCCGCGGCCCTATCCCGAGCTCTGGGGCCTGCTGCCCTGGCCCAAGCTGCCCGTGGGCGAGGCCCTGGCGGGGCCCTCGAGCGGATTCCACCACCGTGGCCCCTGGATTTTCTGGACGCTGCTGGCCTTGCACGTCGCGGGCGCGCTCAAGCACCAGTTGCTCGACCGCGACGGCACCCTGTGGCGCATGCTGCCGCTTGTTCCTCGCGGGGCAGCGCGCTGACGGGGGCGGAGCTGGCCGCGGAAGCGCTGCGCCGCGGCCAGCTGGTCATCCTGCCCACCGAGACGGTGTACGGCCTGGCGGCCGACGCCGGGAACACCGAAGCGGTGGCGCGCTTGTTCGAAGCCAAGGGGCGGCCGCGGTTCAATCCCCTGATCGCGCATGTGGCGGACATGGGGGCGGCCGAGCGGCTGGCCGTGTTCGACGACCGGGCCCGCGCCCTGGCGGCGGCGTTCTGGCCGGGACCGCTGACGCTCGTGGCGCCCCTGCGGGAGGGCGCGGGCGTGTGCGATCTAGCGCGCGCGGGGTTGAACACGGTCGCGGTGCGCGTGCCGGCGCATCGGCTGGCGGGCGAGGTGCTCCGAGCCTTCGGAGGCGCGCTGGTCGCCCCGTCCGCCAACCGCTCCGGGCGGCCCAGTCCCACCACCGTGGAGGATGCGCGGGAGGAGACGGGGTCAGCGGCGGCCGTGGTTCTGGACGGCGGCCCTTGCCTGGTGGGGCTGGAGTCCACGGTGGTGGCGGCGCTGGACGGGAAGCTGCAGCTGCTACGCCCGGGCGCGGTGATCCGCGCCGAGATCGAGGCCGCCGCGGGGCCGCTGCTGGAGGCGGAGGCGGACGCCAAACGCTCGCCGGGGCGATTGGCCCTGCACTACGCCCCCGAGGCGCCCGTGCGACTGGATGCGGAGGGGCCGGGCCCGGACGAGGCGTTCCTGGCGTTCGGGCCGGCGCCGCAGGGGCCGCGGGTCTGGAGCCTCAGCCCTGGCCGGGACCTGCGCGAAGCCGCGGCCAACCTGTTCGCCCTGCTGCGGACGGCGGATCGCACCGGACCACGCGCGATCGCCGTGGCGCCCGTTCCGGACGAGGGATTGGGCGAGGCCATCAACGACCGGCTGCGCCGCGCGGCCGGTTGGGTGGGGTAGGCGCCCCCCGCTGAGCGCGGGGTGTACGTGCTCAGGTCGCCAGCTGCTCGAGCAGGTGCTCCGCGGAGCTCACGGTGAACTGGCCAGGCTCTTCGATGTTGAGCTTCTCGACCACGCCGTCGCGAACCAGCATGGAATAGCGCCGCGAACGGACCCCCATGCCGAACTTCGAGGCGTCCATCTCCAGTTCGATGGCGCGGGTGAACTCGCCGGACCCGTCCGCCAGAAGGATGATCTCGTCGGTCAGGCCCTGGTTCTCCGCCCAGGCCCCCATGACGAAGACGTCGTTGACCGACACGCAGGCGATGCGGTCCACGCCGTGGCCCTTGAGCTCCCCCGCGCGCTCCTTGAAACCTGGCAGGTGGTGCGCCGAGCAGGTGGGCGTGAAGGCGCCGGGCACGGCGATCAGGGCCACCGTCCTGCCGTTGAACAGCTCGGCCGTGGTCAGGGGCTTGGGACCCTCGACGGTCATGGTCATGAAGGTGGCGTCCGGCAAACGGTCGCCGATCTGGATAGGCATTACGGGCGGTCCTTGCAGCTGGAGGTGATCTAAACGCCGCTCCGGGCCGCGCCAAGTCGCGGCGCCGCTTGCAAGACCCCCTCCCGGGACTCCAGATAAGCGAACATGAGCGACTTCGAAGACGAGCTCGAGGATTGGGACGACGACGAGGACGAGCTGGAGCTCGACCCCTCCGCCGAATTCCTGTCCGGACGCCTGCTGATCGCGATGCCCGGAATCGAGGATCCGCGCTTCGAGCAAGCGCTGATCCTGGTGTGCGCGCATACGCCGGAGCACGCCATGGGCATCACGCTGAACCGTCCGCTGGACGGGGTCACGGTTCCCGACCTGCTGGGTCGCCTCAAGGTCAAGACCGACATCGAGCTGCCGCCCCAGTTGGTGCTGGCCGGCGGCCCGGTGGAGCGCGAACGCGGCTTCGTGCTGCACACGGAGGATTACCGCGCGCCCGAGAGCACCGTGCCGGTGGTGGAGGGCATTGCGCTCACCGCCACCCGGGACGTTCTGCAGGCCATGGGACACGCAGCGCAGCGGCCCCGACGGTCCACCCTGGCGCTGGGCTATGCGGGCTGGGGCCCGGGCCAGCTCGAGCGGGAGATCCGCGAGAACGTATGGCTGACCTGCGACCCCGACGAGGTGCTGGTGTTCGGCGACGACCACGAGGCGAAGTGGGGGCGTGCGCTGGCCAAACTGGGCGTGAGCGCCGCAATGCTGTCCACGCAGTCGGGAAGCGCCTAGCCGAGCCCTCAGCTCCGTGTCCGGATCGGGGCCTTCCCGTCCAGCAGGCTTTCGTGGAGATAGACCTCCGCGCCGGTGGGCTCGAGCGCCGGCGAATAGCCGAAGCCTTGGCCGTAGTCGCAGCCGAGCTTGAGCAGGGCCTCGGCCATGGCGGCGTTCTCCACGCCTTCCGCCACCACCTCCATGTCGAGGTCGCGACCCAGCGAAGTGACCGACCGGACGATCTTGGTCGAGCCCTCGTTGCTCAGCATGGTCATAACGAAATAGCGGTCGATCTTGAGCGTGTGGAACGGCAGCCGCGTCAGGTAGGAAAGCGACGAAAAGCCCGTGCCGAAGTCGTCCAGCGCTAGGCCGGCGCCAGCGGCGCGGAGGCGGTGCAGCACCTCGGCCGCCGCATCCGGGTCACGCATGATGTCGCTTTCGGTGATCTCCAGCTTGAGCGCGCCCGACGGCAGGGCGTGGCGCCGCGCAAGCTCGGCGACCTCCTCGACAAGCCCGACCCGCTCGATCTCCCCCGGGGACAGATTGACGCTGACCCACAGCGCGCCGGCCGAGGGATGGCGTCGCCGCCAGGCGGCCAGTTGGCCGGAAGCCTGGGTCAGCATCTGCCGGCCCACCTCGATCATCAGCCCCATCTCCTGCGCCAGGGGCAGGAACTCGTCGGGCGGGATCAGCCCTCGCTTGGGGTGCTTCCAACGGACCAGGGCCTCGAAGCCGGCCACGCGGCCGGTCTCCAACCGCACCACGGGCTGGTAGTAGGCCTGGAGCTCGCTGCGGGTTATGGCCAGGCGGAGGTCGGCCTCCAGCGCCAGGCGGGACAGGCTGTCCATCTCCAGCGCCTTGCCATAGGCGGAGGGGCCGGCCGCGCCCGGAGCCGCATTGCGGGTCGCTTCGACGGAAAGCTCGGCCCGGCGGAGCAGCTCCGCGGCTTCCGGGGCGTCCGCGCCGCCGCGGGCTTCCACGGCGCCCACGGTCAGGGTGGGGAAGATGTCGAAGCCGGCGATCCGCAGCGGCTGCTCCAGAGCCGTGCGCAGGGTCTCGACCGCCCCGGAGCCGCCGGCGGCCCTGGGCACGAAGATGGCGAACTCGTCCTCGCCGATGCGGGCGGGCAGGAACTCGGGCGGGAAGGCGGCGGCCAAGCGCGCGCCCAGCGCCGCCAGCACGAGGTCGGCGCGCTCGTGGCCCAAGGCCTCGTTGAGTCTGCGCAGCCGGTTCAGGTCCGCGGCCACCAGCTCGAACACCTCCGGCGACTGCAGGGCCGCACGCGCCCGCGCGAGAAAGCCAGGGCGGTCCAGCAGGCCGGTCAGGCGGTCCACATCGCCGGGGCCGAAGCGCGCCTCGGCCGCCACCGCGCCCGCCGCCCTTCCGTCCTCCAGCCAGGCCCCGCGCCAGACCAGGGTCGGTCCCCCCCGCATGCGCAGCCGCGCGTGCACCTCCGCCCCGGCCTCGCGGGTGCGGAGCAGATCCTCCAGCAGGGCCAGATCCTGCGGCTGGGTCAGCGCGGTCACGACCGCGCTCGTGGCTTCGTCGCCGAGCGGGCCCAGGCCCAGGCTACGGGCCGCACCCGCCACCCGCAGCCGGTCGCGCCCCGGCTCCCAAATCCACAGCGCCGCATCGCCCCCGCCCAAAGCCTCCAGAACCTCGAAGGCGTCCCAATCACCGCGATAGGCGACGGCGGCCAGCTCACGTCCAGGTGCGTCAGTCAGGCTGGCTCCGCCGACGTCACGGTTCATGTACGACTCTCCAGGCTGTCCGGGCGCACGATGCCGAACAGCGAGTGGTCCCGCCAATGGCCGTCGATCTGCAGATAGGCGCGGGCGCGCCCCTCGGGTTCGAAACCGCACTTCTCCAGCACGCGGGCGGAGCGGGCGTTCTCCGGGACGCAGGCGGCCTCCACACGGTGCAGGCCCAGCCGCTCGAAGGCGAAACGCACCGCGGCCTCGACTGCGGCGGTGGTGTATCCCCGCCCGGCGAAGCTGGCGCCCGCCCAATAGCCCAGGGTCGCGGTCTGGGCGACGCCGCGGCGGATGTTGGACAGGGATAGGCCGCCGGTCAGCGCGCCGTCTTCGATTCGGAACACCAGGAAACGATACGCGATTCCTTCCGCCCGTTCGCGCGCATAGGCGGTCAACCGTCGACGAAAGGCGTTGCGGGTCAGATCGTCAGGCGGCCAGGTCGGCTCCCAGGGTTGCAGAAAGGCCCGAGAGCGTTCGCGAAGCGCCGCCCATTCCTCATAATCGGTGCGGCGGGGCGGGCGCAGCCGGACGCCGCGCCCTTCCACCGTCCAGGCGCCGTCGGGCGCGAGCCACTCCATGGCAGCCGACAAGAGCGGGCCTCCTATGGAATTCGCTCTAACGCGCGGCCGCACCTTGGGGAAGCGCCGCCTGGAACGCCTCAACCGCGCCTGCGGCCGCCTTGGGGCCCAGGACCGCACCGGCGCTGCGTCCGTCGCCCAGGACGCGGGCGCCCACCCGGCGCAGGTCGTCCAGGGTCACGGCTTCAATGGCCTCCGACAGCTCGTGCGAGGTGAACACTCGGTTGAACAACAGGATCTGGCCCGCCGCTTGTTCGGCGCGGGCCAGGGTGGATTCGCGGGCCATGAACAGCCCGGACTTGAGCAAGGTCTTGGCCCGGCGGAGCTCGGCTTCGCCGGGGTGTTCGGCCAGTTCGGCGATCTGGCCCGCCGTCACTCTGGCGGCTTCCGCCGCACTCTTACCGCCCGTGCCGGCGTAAACACCCAGGAGGCCGCCGTCCTCATAGGTCTCGGCGTAGCTGTCGATGCTGTAGGCCAGGCCGCGCTGTTCCCGTACGTGCTGGAACAGGCGCGAGCTCATGCCCCCGCCCAGCGCTTCGGCGAACAGGCGGAAAGCGAAATAGTCCGGGTCTCGCACCCCAAGGCCCGGCAGCAGCAGGACCAGGTGCGCCTGCTCCAGCCGCCGGGACTCTGTTGCCGCTCCGCCGGCGAAGGCGGCGAGCTCTGGTTCGCCCTTCATGCCGGAGGGGGCCGCGTGCCCGAACCAGGCTTCCGCGACCCGGAGCGCTTGGTCCTCGTCGACGGCGCCGGCCATGCTGACCACCATCCGCTCGGGCGCGTACAGCCGCGCCCGCCACGCGTTCAAGCTGTCCGGCTGCGCCGTCCCGATACTGCCCGTCGTGCCCAGGATGGGGCGGCCCAGCGGGACATCCCCCCAGGCGCGAGCCTGGGCCAGCTCGAAGACGTGGTCGTCCGGGGTGTCGGTCGCCTCCGCGATCTCCTGCGCGATGACGCCCTTTTCACGCTCCAGTTCGCCGGCCTCGAGCGTCGGGCGGAACACGAGGTCGCTGGTGATTTCGGCCGCGAGCGGCAGCCCGTTCTTCAGGGTCCGGACCTGGAAACTGGTGCGCTCATGACCGGTGGCGGCGTTGATGGACCCGCCCGCGTCCTCCACCGCTTCGGCGAGCTGACGCGCGTCGCGGGCGCCCGCTCCCTTGAACACCATGTGCTCCAAAAGGTGGCTCCAGCCGGAGCGGCCGGCGTCCTCCCAACGGGAACCGCCACGAACCACCACGGACAAGGACAGGGTTTCAAGTTCGGGCTGGGGATCGACGGCCACGCGCACGCCGTTGGCCAGCCGGTGAAGACGGGCGCTCACGCCCGGTCGGTTCGCTTCAACATCACCGCCAGATAGACACCTGCGAGCGCTGCCGCGAGCCCGAACCAGGTGATCGCGTAGCCCAGGTGACGATTGCCGATGTCCGTGGGCACGGGAACGGGCCGCGGGACTCCGCCGGGCGGCGCAGGCGACTCGAGAAAGAGGTACGCGGGCGCGACCGTCCCCGTCACGCCCAGGGCTTGGGCGATCGGGGCCATGTCGCGGGAATAAAAGCGTCCCCCCGCCGCCGGGGTCTTTGGCGTGAAAGGATTGTCGGCGTCCGGAGACCGCAGCACCCCCACGACCGGCCGGTGTTCGACTTCCGGCGCCCCGGTGGGTTTCAGCGGAAGCTCCGCGTCCGCTGCGAACCCCCGATCCACAAGGACAAACGCGTAGGGCCCCTCCTGGACCGGGCAGGCGCTGATGATCCGCGCGCCGGTGACACGGTCCTGCAGGGCGTAGAGCTCCACCGAGCGCGCGGCGTCCAGGCCGGGGCAGTCCGTGATGGCGCGGGCGTAGTCGACGTCGCCGCCAGCGGCCCGATCAGCCAGCAGGCTGGCCAGGGGTCGCGCCGGTGCGCTGCGCAGCGCCTCGATGCGGGCGATCAGCTCGGTCTTCCATTGCAACCGTTGCACTTGCCAGACGCCTAGCCCCACCAGGACGGCCAGCGCCAGCAAGGTTAGCAGGCTAAGCAGCAGTCGACCCGCCGGGCCGCGCCGCCTAGCCTCCGTCACGGCTGGTTTCAAAGCCGCGGTGGCGGAAGGTCAGCGCGACCATCACGCCCTTGATGGGCCGAAGCAGCCCCACGCTCAGGATGGCGATCAGCGGAAACCAGATCAGCAGGTGCACCCAGATCGGGGGGCTGTAGGCCATCTCGACGAAGAGCGCGGCGAAGCCGACGAAGATGCCCACCGCCGACATGGCGAAAAAGGCCGGCCCGTCGGCCGCGTTCAACTGGCCGAGCTGCAATCCGCAGCTGTCGCAGAGATCCTCCAGCTTGAGGAAGCCCGCGAACAATCGCCCTTCCCCGCATCGGGGACAACGCCCCGCCAGTCCCGCCTTCCAGATACTGGCGCCCCGGTTCGCCACCTAGCCGCCTTGGAAGGCGACGTAGATGAAGGCGAACAGGAACAACCAGACCACGTCCACGAAGTGCCAATACCAGGCCGCCGCCTCGAAACCGAAGTGCTTCTGCGGCGTGAACTGGCCGGCCATGAGCCGCAGCAGGCAGACCGCCAGGAAGATCGTGCCCACCAGCACGTGGAAGCCGTGGAAGCCCGTGGCCATGAAGAAGATGGAGCCATAGAGCTTCGACGCCGCCGCCTCGTCGTTGAAGAAGAGGTTCTCGTGAAGGATCTCCATATATTCATAGGCTTGAATGCTGGTGAACAGCACGCCGAGGATGACGGTCAAGATCAAGCCCGTGCGGGCGGCCTTGCGATTGCCCACCTGAAGCGCGTGGTGCGCCCATGTGACCGTGGTGCCCGACAGCAGCAGGGTCAGGGTGTTCACCAGCGGGAGGTGGAAGGGGTCAAGCGTTTCGACGCCGGCCGGGGGCCAAGTCTCCCACGCGGTGCGGACCTCCTCGATGGGCGAGAAGGTGCGCACCTCCGGGAACAGCGCCATCTCGAAGAACATCCAGAAAAAGGCGGCGAAGAACATGATCTCGGAAGCGATGAACAGGATCATGCCGTAACGCAGGCCGATCTGGACCACGGGCGTGTGCTCGCCCTTGCGGCTTTCCTTGATGACGTCGCGCCACCAGCCGAGCATGGTGTAGGCCACCAGCGCCCCACCCAGCGCCAACACCCACCAGGTGCCGGCGTCCAGCCCGAACAGCCCCTTCTTCCAAACCACGAAGCCGATCGCCATCGCCAGCCCGCCGATGGAGCCGATCAGCGGCCAGGGGCTGGGGTTCAGCAGATGATAGTCGTGTCGGACGGCTCCGTGCGCCATCGTTCCCTCACCCTCGATACTGGTCGGAGCCTATAACGCCCCACAACGCCAAGGGGCAACGGCCCAGTCCCGAAAGCTCAGGCGGCGACGAGTCAGCCCGCCTTGGCGGGGTCCGTGGGGAAGAAGGTGTAGCTCAGCGTCAGCTCGTCCACACGGCGGGTCTCCGGATCGGTGGCCAGCTCAGGGTCGACGAAATAGATCACCGGGAACTCGACGGTCTCGCCCGGCTGAATGGTCTGGGCCTCGAAGCAGAAGCATTGCATCTTGCGGAAGTGGGGGCCCGCGGAGGCCGGCACGACGTTGTAGGTGGCCATACCCGTGGCGGGCCGGTCGCTCGTATTGGTGACCTTGAAATAGGCCATGTTGGTGGCCCCGATCTTGACCACCTGCCGGGTCTGTTCGGTGGTGAACTTCCAGGGGAGGCCGCGCGTGTTGGCGTCGAAACCCACGGTCACGGTGCGGTCCAGCACGGTCGAGGACGCCTTGTCGGCGCGCCGAGTGGCGCCGTCAAAGCCCGTCACCTGGCAAAAGGCGCGGTAAAGCGGCACCGCGGCGAAGGAGGCGCCCGTCATGCCCAGCACCACCGCGCCGCAGATTGCGGCCGTTCGCGCCGCAGCCTTGGACCGGGCCGCGCTCATCGGACGACCTGGCCGGCCGCGACGGGCTGGGCGGCGGTGCTCTGCTTGAGGCGCACGGCGGTGATCGAAAATACCAGGGCGGCGAACAAGACGCACAGCAAGGCGATGGCCAGGCTGCGGCGGCGGCGCGCGGCTGCGGCGGCGGCCCCTTCTCTGAATGGGTCGTGGGAGGCGTTCATACGGCCGCTCCGATCAGGCGTTCGGCCAGGAGCACGGCGAAGAGGCCGAACAGGTAAAGGATGGAATAGGCGAACAGGTCCCGGGCGGGCTTGGCCTGGGCCTTGGCGTCATACAGGTCGCCGTCGCGTCCGGCCCAGCCGTCCGGCGCGTCTCCGGCGCGAGACCGGAACACCCGCCAGGCGAGCAGCAGGAACACCGCGCCGCCGCCGACACTGGCCGCCGCATAGGTCCAGCCGCCAAGGCCCACCAGCGCCGGCGCCACGCCCACCGGCGCCAGTATCAAGCTGTAGAGCAGGATGGCGCGGCGCGTGGCGCCAGGGCCCTTGATCACCGGCAGCATCGGCACTTTCGCGCGGGCGTAATCGTCGCTGGCGTAGAGCGACAGCGCCCAGAAGTGCGGCGGCGTCCACAGGAAGATAAGCGCGAACAGCAGCCAGGCTTCAGCCGGGGCGGTCCCGGTCGCGGCGGCCCAGCCGATCACGGGCGGCAGCGCGCCGGCCGCCCCGCCGATCACGATGTTCTGGGGCGTCCGACGCTTCAGCCACACGGTGTAGACCAGGGCGTAGAAGACGATGGTGAACACCAGCAGGCTCGAGGCCAAGGCGTTGGTGGCCAACCCCATCAGCAGCACGGCGAACAGACCCAAGGCCGCCCCGAAGCCATAGGCTTCCGACACCGGCACCCGACCCGCCGCCACCGGACGTCCGCGGGTGCGCTTCATGATCGCGTCGATGTCCGCGTCGAAGGCCATGTTCAGGGCCCCCGCGGCGCCCGCGCCCACCGCAATGCAGAGCACGGCCACCGCGGCCGTGAGCGGATGGATCGGGGCGCCCGAGCACACCATGCCCGTGAGCCCGGTGAACACCACCAGCGACATCACCCGCGGCTTCAGCAGGGCGAGATAGTCGCGCCAGGTCGCAACGGCGCGGGCGCTCGGGGCGGGGCTGGTGAGGACGGCGTCGGCCATGCCGCGGGGAGTCTCCAAAAGGAAGCTCCCGCCCGGTGCGCCGGACGGGAGCCGTATATAGTCGCCCGACCTGCGGGATCAGTGCCCTTCGGCGCGGACCACGGGAGGATCGTTGAACTGGTGGAAGGGCGGCGGGCTGGGCAGGGTCCACTCAAGCGTGGTGGCTCCGATGCCCCAGGGGTTCGGCACGCCCTTACGCCGGCGGATCGCGGCCTCAGCCAGCATGATGAAGAAGAAGGCGAGCCCGGCCACCATGATGAAATAGCCGATCGACGACACCTGGTTCCAGAATGCGAAAGCGTCGGGGTAGTCGACGTAGCGACGCGGCATCCCCTGCATGCCCAGGAAGTGCTGCGGGAAGAAGATCACATTCACGCCGATGAAGAAGATCCAGAAATGGATCAGCCCCAGGATCTCGTTGTACTTCACGCCGAACATCTTCTCAAACCAATAGTAGAATCCGGCGAAGATGGAGTAAATCGCTCCCAGAGAGAGCACATAGTGGAAGTGCGCCACCACGTAATAGGTGTCGTGGAAGGTATAGTCCATGCCGGCGTTGGCCAGAACCACGCCGGTCACGCCTCCGATGGTGAAGAGGAAGATGAAGCCCATCGCCCACAGCATGGGCACCTTGAACTCGATCGACCCGCCCCACATGGTCGCGATCCAGCTGAAGATCTTCACCCCGGTGGGCACGGCGATGATCATGGTCGCGGCCACGAAATAGGCGCGCATGTTGATGGGCGTGCCGTCCGTGTACATGTGGTGGGCCCACACCACGAAGCCGATGAAGCCGATCGCCACCATGGCGTAGGCCATGGCCAGATAGCCGAATACCGGTTTCTTGCTGAAGGTGGCCACGATGTGGCTGACCATGCCGAAGCCCGGCAGGATCATGATGTACACCTCCGGGTGGCCGAAGAACCAGAACAGGTGCTGGAACATCACGGGGTCGCCGCCCGCGCCCGGGTTGAAGAAGGCCGTGCCGAAGTTCCGGTCGGTCAGCAGCATGGTGATGGCGCCGGCGAGCACGGGCAGGGAAAGCAGCAGCAGGAAGCTGGTGATCAGCACCGACCAGGCGAACAAGGGCATGCGGTGCAGGGTCATGCCCGGCGCGCGCATGTTGAAGATGGTGGTGATGAAGTTGATCGCCCCCAGGATGGAGGCCGCCCCCGCCAGGTGGAGGGAGAAGATGACCAGGTCCATGGCCGGGCCGGCGTGGCCCGACGTCGACAAGGGCGGATAGATGGTCCAGCCCGTGCCGGCGCCCAGTCCCTGGCCGCCGTCCACGAAAGGCGTGATCATCAACAGCACAAAAGCCGCCGCCGTCAGCCAGAAGCTGACGTTGTTCATCCGGGGAAAGGCCATGTCCGGCGCCCCGATCATGAGGGGGACGAACCAGTTGCCGAAACCGCCGATCATGGCGGGCATGACCGTGAAGAAGATCATGATCAGGGCGTGGGCGGTGACCACGACGTTGTAGCCGTGCTTGCCCTCGAACACGCCCAGCCGATCCAGCAGGGAGCCTTCGGTGAAGACCTGCAGGCCGGGCTCATAGAGCTCCCAGCGGATCAGGCCGGACAGGATGCCCCCTACCGTCCCGGCCACGATGGCCAGGATCAGGTACAGCGTGCCGATGTCCTTGTGGTTGGTGGAGAAGAACCAGCGCGCGAAGAACCCCGGCTTGTGGTCGGAGTCCGCGTGCTCGGGATGGGTGTCGTGGGTGCCCGAATACTCGCGGGCGGCGGGGGCGGTGGCCATCGTCGGACCTTACTGAGCCGGCGCCGCGGCGGGGGCCGCGGGCGTGGGGGACGTGGGAACGGAGCCCGCGGGGCGCGGGTCGCCCCCGGCGGGATTGGGTGCGGCGGGGTTGGCGGCCGCCGGGGTGACCGGGGCCGCTGGCACGGTGGCGGCGGCCGGAGTTCCGATCTGGCCCGCGGCGGCCGCGGCCGGCTGCGGCGCCGTGGTCTGCGGCCCAGCGGCCGCTCCGGGCACGGTGGGCGGGGATGCGATGGCTGCCGAGGCCGGGCGCTGGCCCAGCACGCCGCCGTTGCGAACCACCCAGGCCGCGAACTCCGCGCGGGGGACCACCCGGACCTCGACCGGCATGAAGGCGTGGTCGGCGCCGCACAGCTCGCGGCAGTTCCCGTAATAGGTGCCGACCCGATCGGCTTTGAACCAGGTTTCGTTGATCCGGCCGGGAATGGCGTCAAAGGTGTAGCCGAAGGCCGGCATGCCCCAACTGTGGATGACGTCGGCGCCGGTGATCAGCACCTTCACCACCGCGCCCTGGGGCACCACCATGGGATTGTCCACCGCCAGCTTGAAGGGCCGGCCCGCTGCGCGCGCCTGGTCCTCCGGCAGCATGGTGGAGGTGATCTCGGCGATCTCCTGATCGGGATACTCATAGCCCCAGTACCACTGGTAGCCGGTGACTTTCACCGTCAGATCGGCGCGCGGGATGTCATTGAACTGGAACAGCAGCTTGTAGCTGAAGATGGCGATGAACAGCAGGATCAGGACGGGCGCAATCGTCCACATCACCTCCACGGGGGTATTGTGAGTGAAGCGCGCCGGCGTAGGGTTCGCCTTGCTGTTGAAGCGCACGGCCACATAGATCATCAGCCCGAGCACAAAGAGCGTGATCAGGACGATCGCCGGCGTGAGGACGGCGTTGTGGAAGAAGTGTGCGGCTTCGGCGACCTCCGTCCCGGGCGGCTGAAGGCCCATGGTGGGACCGGGCGTCGGCTGGCCCAGAAGGTCTTGTGCGAACGCCGCGCCTGCGAAGGCCGTCGCGCCGCCTGCAACCAGAACGCCGAGCAGGCCGCCCGATGCGTTCCTGGTCAGCCGTGAATTCCGCATCCGTCCCTCGCACTCGCCGTCGGGAACGCCCGCCGACCCGCCACAGATAAGCCGCCTACCCCTTGCTACACGCGGCGGCACCGCGCCAAACGCCGCAGGACGGGGAGACTGATCGGCCGGAGGCTCTACCGGCTCGCGCGGGCCTTGCCAAGCGGCTCCGGCCGAAGCCGGAGCGCGCCTGGGCGCCCACTTGAACCGCGGGGAGGGCTGAACTCAGCGGGGCATCAGGACCTTGTCGACGACGTGGATCACGCCGTTGGATTGCATGACGTCGCCCTGGGTGACCCGCGCCGTTCCGCCGCTTTCGTCCATGACGGTGAGCCCGTTACCGCTCGTGTGGACCATGAGCCGGCTGCCTTGGACGGTGGTGAGGTTGGCGGTGCCGTTGCCTGCGCGCACCCGGGCCATCAGGTCGGCCGCCGTGAGCCGGCCCGGCACCACGTGATAGGTCAGCACCTTCTGCAGCTGGGCGCGGTTGGCGTCCTGCATCAGCGAATTCCGGGCGGAGGCCGGAACGGCGTTGAAGGCCGTGTCGGTGGGCGCAAATACGGTGAAGGGGCCCGGACCCGACAGGGTGTCGGCCAGCTGCGCCTGGACCACGGCCGCGACCAGGGTGCGGTGGATGGGCGAATTCTGAGCGTTCTGGACGATGTTGCGGTTGGCGTACATGGGCGCGCCCGCGACCGTGACGCTGCCCGAGGCCGAGGCTCCCATCGAGCCCGAGTTCATGGAGCCGCCGCTCATGGAGGCTTCAGCGCCCATGGAGCCCGCCGCGGCGTCGTCGTTCATCATGCCATCGTTGGGCATGCCCGCGCAGGCGGTCAGGGTTGCGGCGCAGGCCGCGCCCGTGATCAAGCTAAACATTCGGTTCATGACCATCTTCCTCGTCGACAAACCGACACAGCGTCGGCTCTTCCCTAGCGTTCGACCGGGCCATTGGTGGCGCGGCGGACCGCTCTGGGCGTTAATGCCGCAGCCGGCTCAAGGCTGCAGGCGGCCGGTGCGCCACCCCCCCGCCTCGCGTGCAAAGGTCAGCCGGTCGTGCAGCCGGAAGGGCCGATCGCGCCAGAACTCCCAGGTCTCGGGGATGATGCGCCAGCCGCTCCAGTAGGCCGGGCGCACGGGGTCGGCTCCGGACAGCCCGGCCTCCAGCTCCGCGATCCGCGCTTCCAAGGCTTCCCGGCTCTCCAAGGGTCGCGATTGGCGGGAGGCTATCGCCCCGATGCGGGCGTCCCGTGCGCGCCCGGCGAAATAGGCGTCCGCCTCCGCCGCGCTGACCGGCCCGGCTCGTCCGCGCACCCTGACCTGGCGGCGAAGCGTCTTCCAATGGAAGACCACCGCTGCCCGCGGATCGGCCGCGAGCTGGACGCCCTTGGCGCTCTCCAGGTTGGTGTAGAAGGTGAAGCCGCCCGCCTCCAGCCCCTTCAACAGCACGACCCGGACGTCCGGCGCCCCCTGGCCGTCCACGGTGGCCAGGGCGAAGGCGTTGGGGTCGTTCGGCTCCGTGGCCTTGGCCGCCTCCAGCCAGCGGGAGAAGAGGGCGAAGGGGTCCGCCTCGGCCCACATGGTCTCGTCGGCGTTGCCGGCCGCTTGGCCGAGATAATCCTCGCGGGTGGGGGACGGCGGGATCAGCGGCTCGGTCATGGCGCTTCTCTAGGCCGCACCGGCCCGGGAAGCGAGGTTAACCCTTTGTTGACCTTAACGGACCAGGGTCGTCGGCGTGATTCGCTCCGACCGCCGCGCCCGAACCCACGCCAAGGCCGACTTCGCCCTCCTGGGCGCACCCGCCGGCGCCGATGAGTCCGCGGTGCGCCGCGCCTTTCTGGAAGCGGTCAAGGCCGCCCGACCGGACCAGGGCGGCGATCCCGAACATTATCGCGAGATCATCGCCGCCTACCGGCGCCTGCAGGGGCCGGCCGGACCCGACGACCTCGATGTACGCCTGGAGGTGAAGATCAACGCCGAACTGGCCCGCACGGGCGGCCACAAGCTGGTGGGCCTGCCGGACGGGCGGCGTTTGCGCGTGAAGATCCCTTCCGGCCTGGACGACGGCGACATCCTGCGGCTCTCGCGCCAGGGGCTGAACGCGCCTGGCCGCTGGGGAGACGTCTACCTGACTCTGCGGGTGGCCGAACCCATCCGCGTGGTGCCGCCCCGCCCCGCCGCAACCCCGCCCAACACCGAACACCTGCTGCGCCGGTTTCAGGAGAGCTGGGCGGCCTGATCCCGCTCCGTTAAAGCGGGGCCATGTCGCACAACACCTTCGGTCGGCTGTTCCGGGTGACCACCTGGGGCGAAAGCCACGGGCCCGCCATCGGCTGCGTGGTGGACGGCTGCCCGCCGGGGATCGCGCTGGGCGAGGCCGACATCCAGCCTTGGCTGGACCGCCGCAGGCCGGGAACCAGCCGCTTCGTCACCCAAAGGCGAGAGCCGGATCAGGTGCGGATCCTGTCCGGCGTGTACGAGGGCGTCACCACGGGCACGCCCATCAGCCTCCTCATCGACAACCAAGATGTCCGCTCCAAGGACTACGCGGGGATCACCGACGTTTTCCGGCCCGGCCACGCCGACTGGACCTACCAAGCCAAGTACGGGGTCCGCGATCCGCGCGGCGGCGGCCGCTCCTCGGCGCGTGAGACGGCCGCCCGGGTGGCTGCGGGCGCGGTCGCCCGCAAGATCATCGCGGGCGTGAGGGTTCGCGCAGCGGTGGTCCAGGTCGGGCCGCACGCTGTGGACCGCGCTCGATGGGACTGGGCCGAGGTCGAGCGCAACGCCGTCTTCTGCCCCGACTCGGAGAGCGTTCCCGTCTGGGAGGCGCACCTGGACGCGGTGCGCAAGGCAGGCTCCTCCACCGGCGCGGTGGTGGAGGTCGAGGCGTCGGGTGTGCCGCCCGGCTGGGGCGCGCCCGTTCACGCCAAGCTGGACGCCGAGCTGGCGGGCGCGCTGATGTCCATCAACGCCGTCAAGGGGGTCGAGATCGGCGCGGGCTTCGCCTCCGCCCTGATGTCCGGCGCCGAAGATGTCGACGAGATGCGCGCGGGCCAGGACGGGCCCGTGTTCCTGTCGAACCACAACGGAGGCGTCCTGGGCGGCATCAGCACCGGGCAGCCGGTGGTGGCGCGGGTCGCGGTCAAGCCCACCGCCTCCGTCTCGACCCCGCTTCGGACGGTCAATCGGGACGGAAAGGACGCCGAGATCCGCACCACCGGCCGCCACGACCCCTGCGTGGGCCTGCGGGCGGCGCCGGTGGCCGAGGCCGTCACCGCCTGCGTCCTGGCGGACGCCTTCTTGCAGCACCGGGCTCAGGTCCGATAGCTCCGCTCGCCCGGTTTCCCTCCGATCGGCGTTGGGGTCGTCCACGGCCGCAGGCGTGGTCACGGGCAGGAGTGCGCCGCGATTCAGTGATGGACCCCGGCCCTCGCCGGGGGAGCGGAAGAGGGATGATTTTGTCGGTCGAACCCTTGCGACGTCGCACCCCGACGCTACCTATCCCGCTGAAGGCGCTGAGCATTCGGGCCTTCGGACACAAACCCTTGCTGATTTCAGAAGGACATCAACATGCGTACCGCCGACTTCTCCCCCCTGTACCGCTCCATGGTCGGGTTCGACCGCCTGGCCACCCTGCTGGACGCCGCGTCCAAGAGCGAAGCCGCCTCGAACTGGCCGCCCTACAACATCGAAACCACCGGTGAGAACGCCTACCGCGTCGAGATCGCCGTAGCCGGCTTCAAGCCCGAAGAACTGAACGTCGAAGTCAAGGAAGGCACGCTGATCGTCTCCGGCCGCAAGGCGGCCAATGACGGCGAGCGGCGCTACCTGCACCGCGGCCTCGCGGAGCGGAACTTCGAGCGCCGCTTCCAGCTGGCCGACTATGTGGTCGTAACCGACGCCGGCCTGGCCGACGGCCTGCTGCAGATCGACCTGCGGCGCGAGCTGCCGGAGGCCATGAAGCCCCGCCGGATCGAGATAAAGGGCGCCACTCAGGGACTCGGCCAGACCCAGCCCGAGCTGATCGAAGGCCAGGCGCAGACCGCGGCCTAAGCCGAACCAACCGCTGAGCTGAACCGGGCGGCGTGGGCGACCACGCCGCCTTTTTCACGCGGGCTCCAGACCCTTGGCGCCCTTGAGATCGGCGTCGTCCAGGCGCGCGCCTCGAAGATCGGCTCCGGTCAGGTCGGCGCCGCGAAGCACGGCGGCCCGCAGGTCCGCATGGAGCCAACGCCCCTCGCCGACCGCCAGGGGCCCCAGGGCGGCGTGGCGGAGGTCGGCCATGTTGAGCCTCGCCCCCTGCAATCGAACGCCGCGCAGATCGGCCTCCCGCAGATCGCAGCCGCGCAGGTCAGCGCCTTCCAGATGGGCCCCGGCCAGCCGCACGCCTTGCATGTTCAAGCCGTAAAAGACGGCGCCGCGCGCGGAGAGCGCCGGCAGGTTGCGGGCGACCAGCGACTTCAGCGCGCGCAGGTCGGCCCCGTCCAGGTTCAGCGGCTTGCCGCGCTGGGCCTGGGTCTCGCACCAGAGCTCGTGCTCGGCCAGCATGGCCGCGTGGTCGAGTTGACCCACGTCGGCGCCGGCCGCCTTGTCGGTCAGCACGCCCGTCATGTCCGCCTGGGTAAGGTTGGACAGCGCCATCTTGGCCCCGACCAGGACCGCGTCATGCAGGTTGGCGCCGGTCAGATCCGAGCCCGACAGATCGGCCCCGGCCAGGTCGGCGCCGCTGAGGTCCGCCTGACGCAGGTTGGCCCGGTGGAGATTGGCCTGCTTCATCCGCGCATCGGAGAAGTCTGCGCGGGCGGCGACAATGCCCACAAGCTTGGAGCGCTGCAGATTGGCGCCCGCCAGCGAGGTGGGATTGGCCTCTTGCCGCGCGTCCACCGTGCGCAGCCCGACATTACGATCAGCCGCCGTGATCGCTCCCTCGCGCATGTCCGCCTCGGAAAGATCGGCCCCCGTCAGGTCCGCGCCCCGGAAACAGGCGCCGCGGAGGTCGGCCCGTTTCAGGCTTGCGCTGCGTAATGTCGCCCCCTCCAGATCGGCCCCGAACAGGCTGGCGCTGTCCAGCCGCGCCTTGGAGAAGTCGGCCCCCCGGAGCACGGCCCCGGTGAAGTCGGCGTCGCGCAGGTCGCGACCCGCGAAGCTCACGCCGGACAGGTCGCTGAAGCTGAACACGGCGCGTTGGCCGCCCATGCGCCCGGTCTGCAGCATGGCGTGCTTGAGGCAGGCGGCGTCCGCCTCGGTCTGGCTGAGGCGGCGGTACTGAAGGGGGTGGCTGGCCGCAGCCGCCATGAACGGGTCCTCCGCACGCAGACGTGCAGCCAACGGCGTAGCTGAAGAGGGTTAACCGAGCGCTGACGCCGCTTCCTCGGCCAGCAGCCCCACCTCCACCGGCACGCCCGCGGCCCTGAGCCGCTCGGGTCCCCTCCCGGCCGCGTAGGGATGTGGATCGCGGAGAGCCGCCACTACCCGGACCACGCCCGCATCCAGCAGCCGTTCAGAGCACGAGGGCCGGGCCGAACTCCGCTGGCCGCAGGGCTCGAGGGTGACATAAGCCGTGGCCCCTCGCGCCGCTTCGCCCGCCATCTCGACCGCCTGCTCCTCTGCATGGGGCCGCCCTCCCAGGCCCGTGACGGCTTCAGCCACCACGACCGCGCCTTGCACCAACACGCAGCCCACGGTGGGGTTAGGCGCGGTCAGCCCCACGTGCGGCAGCGCCACGGCGATCGCGCGCCGCATGAAGTGCTCGTCCGACACCCAGGTTTTGCTCACCCCGGCGGAGGTCGGGAGCCGGACCGCCACGCTCGGCCGCTGGTGGGAAGGCTTGGCTTGCTCCCACGATGGGCCCCGCCTTCTCCGAGGAGAGCGGGACCTTGGAGCCTCCAGCGGTCTCCAGTCACCCGACAACCGGCAGCGGCTGGGCCCGGCTCTCGTCCAGGTAGCGGGCGCTGGTGGGGCGCAGGTCGTCGTCAAGCTCGATCAGCAGGGGATTGCCGGTGGGAATCTCCACGCCCACGATGTCGGCTTCGCCAACGCCGAACAGATGCTTGACGACCGCGCGGAGCGAATTGCCGTGGGCGGCCACCAGCACGGAGCGGCCGGCCCGCAGCCGCGGCGCGATCTGCTCCTCCCAGTAGGGCAGGACGCGCTCCAGCGTGGTCTTCAGGCTCTCCGTGTTGGGGATGTCCAGACCCTGGTAGCGGGGGTCCTTTGAGAAATCGTGCTCGCTCCCGGGCTCCATGGGCGGGGGCTGAATGTCATAGGAACGGCGCCAGATCTTGACCTGCTCCTCGCCGTGCTTGTCCGCGGTCTCCGCCTTGTCCAGACCGGTGAGCGCGCCGTAGTGGCGCTCGTTCAGCCGCCAGTCCTGCTCCTCCGGCACGCCCGGTTGACCGGCGGTCTGCAAGGCGATCCTGCAGGTCTCGATGGCCCGGCGCAGCACGGAGGTGAAGGCGTGGTCGAAGCGCACGCCCGCCGCCTTGATCAGCGCGCCGGCCCGTCGCGCCTGGGCCACGCCTTCGGGCGTCAGCTCCACGTCCACCCAGCCGGTGAAGCGGTTCTCGAGGTTCCACCGGCTCTGGCCGTGGCGAAGAAGGACGAGTTGGGGCATGAGGGCGGGGTAGGTCCGGGCGCGAACGGGGTCAAGCGGACCGCCTGTGCTGCAGCGGCGCCCCAGGCGGCTGCGCGCCGTTGAGCCCCGCCCGAGGTCTGAACGGCTCCCGAGGCGAGTTCCCCGTCCAAACGCCGGGCCGTTCAATCGCTGGAAAGGCCGCTCCCCGTTTGAAGAGCTGACGACCCCGGAGTATCAGCGCTCAACATGAACGACCGGGTCTTCTTCTCCCTGTGCGCGCTGATCGCCATCGGCCTGATCGCGCTGGCGCTGGTCTGGCCGCAAGGGTTGGGCGCGCGCGCGCCCGAGCCGTTCGGGCGGCCTCCGGCCCAGCCTCCGCCGGGTGCGGCACGCGCCCCGGCCCAAGCTCCCGCCACCCCGGCCACCCTCGCTCCATGAACGCGGTCGAGGTCGGTCGCCGCGTCCTGCTGGCCGAAGCGGAGGGGCTGCGCCGCGCGGCGGACGAATTGGGGGACGCCTTCGCCCGGGCCGTGGAGGTGTGCGCCGCCGGCCGCGGCCGCATCGTCTGCACGGGGGTGGGCAAGTCCGGCCATGTCGGGCGCAAGATCGCCGCCACCCTGGCCTCCACCGGCCAGCCCGCCATCTTCGTCCACGCCACTGAAGCCAGCCATGGCGACTTGGGCATGATCGGCCCGGGCGACGTGGTCCTGGCGCTGTCCCGCTCCGGCGAGACCCGCGAGCTGGCCGACGTGGTGGCCTATGCCAAGCGTTTCTCCATCCCGCTGCTGGCGGTCACCGCTGCGGCCGGGAGTGCGCTGGGCCGGGCCGCCGATGTGCTCCTCCTGCTGCCGGACGTACCCGAAGCCACGGACGCGGTGAACGCGCCCACCACCTCCACCACTCTGCAGATCGCGCTGGGGGACGCCTTGGCCGTGGCGCTGATGGACCGCCGGGGCTTCGGCGCCGAAGCCTTTCGCGCCTTCCACCCCGGCGGCAGCCTGGGCGCAGCCCTGCGAACGGTGAACGACCTAATGCACACGGGCGAGGAGCTGCCGTTGGTCGAAGCCGACGCGCCCATGCGCAGCACTCTTCTGGTCATGACCGAGAAGCGATTCGGCGTGGTGGGCGTGGTCGGGGCGGAGGGACGGCTGGAAGGGGTGGTCACCGACGGCGACCTACGCCGGCACATGGACGGCCTGCTTGAGCACACGGCCGGCGAGATCATGACGCCCGCGCCCCGCGCCGCCGGCCCCGACCTGCTGGCCGCCCAGGCGTTGAAGCTAATGAACGACGCCCGGATCACGGTTCTCTTCGTGGTCGAAGACGCTCGCCCGGTGGGCATCCTGCACATCCACGACCTGCTCCGCGCAGGCGTGCTGTAGACAGCTCCCATCCGGGCGGTGTCGATTGCCCTCCCCTGCGCGCTCCCCTACAGAGCCCAGCTACTTTGAAGCCGGTGTGATCCCGATGCCCTTGCCCGCACCCCGCGCCGACCTCGTCAAGAACACGCTTGAGTTCGAGACCATCCCGCTGGTCAAGCCGTCCGGGTTTCGCGAGTACGACGCGCGCTGGCTGCTCGACAAGGAGATCAACCTCCTGGGCCTCCAGTCGCTGGGCTTGGCCTTGGGGACCTATATCCACGAGGTGGGCGTGCAGCCCCGCGTGGTGGTGGGTCACGACTTCCGCGGCTATTCCTTGTCGGTGAAGCAGGCGCTGAGCCTTGGCCTGATCGCCGCCGGCTGCGAGGTGCTGGACATCGGCCTGGCGCTCAGCCCCATGGCCTATTTCGCCCAGTTCGACCTGGACGCCCCCTGCGTGGCCATGGTCACCGCCAGCCACAACGAGAACGGCTGGACCGGCGTCAAAATGGGCGCCGACCGCCCGCTGACCTTCGGCCCGGAGGAGATGAGCCGCCTGCGCGAGATCACCCTCGGCGGACTGGGCGTGGAGCGTCCCGGCGGCAAGCTCACCCAGGTGGAGGGCGTGCGCGAACGTTACATCGCCGACTGCGCGGCCCGGGTTCAGCTCCGGCGCCCGCTCAAGGTGGTGGCCGCCTGCGGCAACGGCACGGCCGGGGCCTTCGCGCCGGAGGCGCTGCGCCGCATGGGCTGCGAGGTGATCCCCCTGGACGCCGAGCTCGACTTCACCTTTCCGCGCTACAACCCCAACCCAGAAGACCATGAGATGCTCATGGACATGGGCAAGGCCGTCCGCGAACACGGGGCGGACCTTTGCTTCGGCTTCGACGGGGACGGAGACCGCTGCGGCGTGGTCGACGATCAGGGCGAGGAGATCTACGCCGACAAGATCGGACTGATGCTGGCCCGCGACCTGTCGGCCCAGCGCCAGAACGCGACCTTCGTGGTCGACGTGAAGTCCACGGGGCTCTACGCCACCGACCCGGTGCTGAAGCAGAACGGCGCCAGCGTGGTCTATTGGAAGACCGGCCACAGCTACATCAAGCGCAAGACCGCCGAACTCGGCGCCTTGGCCGGGTTCGAGAAATCGGGCCACTTCTTCTTCAACGAACCGCTTGGTCGCGGCTATGACGACGCCCTGGTGGCCGCCGCCAATGTCCTGGCCATGCTGGACCGCAATCCCGGCAAGCGCTTGTCCGAACTGCGCGCCGCACTGCCCGTCGCGCACACCTCGCTGACCATGTCGCCCCATTGCGACGACGAGAAGAAGTACGCCTTAGTCCAAGACGTGGTCCGCGAGTACCAGGCGCTCGCCGATGGGGGCGGGACGATCCTGGGACGCCGGATCGCCGAAGTGATCACGGTGAACGGCGTCCGCGTGGCGCTGGAGGACGGTTCCTGGGTGCTGGTTCGCGCGTCCTCCAACAAGCCCGAACTGGTGGTCGTGGTCGAAAGTCAGCGCTCCGAGGACGACATGCGGGCGTTGTTCCGCGATGAGGTCAAGGCGCGGCTGTCCAAGCGCCCCGAAGTCGGCGCCTACAACCAGGAAGTCTGATAATCCGTTCAACCCGCCAAAGCCGGGGCCCAGGTCTGCTTCACGCCGGCTCGCGCTTGCGGCTCAGGAAAGCCTAGGTTCCCGCTTTTGCGCGGATGAGCGGATGAGCGGATGAGCGGATGAGCGGATGAAGGGAATTGTGATGAACGAAGGACCGATCGCCCCATGCGTGTAGCCATGATCGGCACGGGCTATGTGGGCTTGGTGTCCGGCGCCTGCTTCGCCGACTTCGGCCACGAGGTCACCTGCATCGACAAGGACGCAGGCAAGATCGAGCGGCTGCGCGCAGGCGTCATGCCCATCTATGAGCCCGGGCTGGAAGGCTTGGTGGCCGCCAACGTCCGTGAGGGCCGGCTCTTTTTCGCGACGGAGGCGGCCGAAGCCGTGCGCGAAGCCGACGCCGTCTTCATCGCCGTGGGCACGCCCTCGCGCCGCGGCGACGGCCACGCCGACCTGAGCTACGTCTACGGGGCCGCTGAGGAGATCGCCGACCAGTTGGAAGGCTTCACGGTGGTGGTCACCAAGTCCACCGTGCCGGTGGGCACGGGCGACGAGATCGAGCGCATCATCCGCGCGCGGCGCCCCGAAGCTCAGTTCGCCGTGGTCTCCAACCCGGAGTTCCTGCGCGAAGGCGCCGCCATCGACGACTTCAAGAAACCCGACCGGGTGGTGATCGGCACGGAGGACCCCCGAGCCCAGCCGGTCATGCGCGAGCTTTATCGCCCGCTGCGCCCGCTGGAGACGCCCATCCTGTTCACCGGGCGGCGCACCTCGGAGCTGATCAAGTACGCCGCCAACGGCTTCCTGGCCATGAAGATCACCTTCATCAACGAGATGGCCGACCTCTGCGAAGCCGTGGGTGCAGACGTCCAGCAGGTGGCGCGCGGCATCGGGCTGGACGACCGCATCGGGCCCAAGTTCCTGCAAGCCGGCCCCGGCTACGGCGGCTCCTGCTTTCCCAAGGACACCCTGGCCCTGGTGCGCACGGCCGCCGACGCCGGCAGCCCCGTGCGCCTGATCGAGACCACCGTGGCCGTGAACGAGGCCCGCAAAAAGGCCATGGCCGCCAAGATCGCCGCGGCGCTCGGCGGCGATGTGCGCGGCAAGACGGTGGGCGTTCTGGGCCTGACCTTCAAGCCGGACACGGACGACATGCGCGACAGCCCCGCCCTGGATATCGTGCCGACGCTCCAGGCCATGGGAGCCCGCGTTCAGGCGCACGATCCGGAGGGCGCGAACGAGGCCGCCCACCTGCTGGACGGCGTCGACTTTATGGATGGGCCTTATGAGGCCGCTGCGGGCGCTGACGCCCTGGTCATTCTCACCGAATGGAACGCCTTCCGGGCGCTGGACCTGGACCGGATCAAGCTCCTGATGGCCCAACCGGTCGTGGTGGACCTCCGCAACGTTTATGATCCCACGGAAATGGCTGCCTCCGGCTTTCGCTATGCGAGCGTGGGTCGCGTCTAGCCGGGCGCGCCCCAGCCTCCACCTGCGGTTAAGGGCTTGAGTCCTAAGGTGGAGGACGCCTTTGGTTTCGCCGTCCTTGCCCTTCGCCGAACTTCATCCAGCGCTCCGGCCGCCGAGGGTCGCCCGCCCGAACCTCGGGGCAGGCGGGCTCGTGCGGCGTGGCCGCCCGACATCCAGGACCCGGCGCGCTCCGGGCGGGCGGAGGTCGGCAGCGCGCTTCGAGCAGGTCGGCCATGCAGGCTGAGCCCGGCCGGGCCGCGGGTGCGGTTCTGGCGGGAGCCTTGTTCCTGGCCACCGGCGCGATCACTTTCGACGTCCTGCGGGGCGCAGGCCCGCCGGCTCAGACGCTCGCCACCGACGCCCTGCTGCTGGGAGCCCTGGTCGCCGTCGCGGTGATCGCCGTGCGAGCCCGACGGGCGGCGGCCGCTGCAGCGGACCTGCTCCGGCGCAGCGAGGCCCGGCACCGCTCGATCCTCGACGGCTCGGGAGAGGCGATCATCATCATCGACGACCAGGCCACGGTCTGCACCTTCAACGGCAGGGCGGAGCGGATGTTCGGCTACGCCGCCGGTGAGATCGTGGGATCCAGCCTGGAGCGGTTGATGACGAACGGCGCGCGTAGCGCCCACGCCGCCTACCTGGCCGAAAAGGGCGTCACCGCGATGGTGGAGGCGGTCAAGCTGCGCACGACGCACAAGGGCGTGCGGAAGACGGGCGAGGTCTTCACCTTCGAACTGACCATGACCGAGTGGCGGGACGGACCGCGCCGCATGTTCACCGGCGCCATGCGCGACGTCACCGAGCGCGAGCGCGCCGCCCAGGCGCTCCTCGCCAGTCAGGCCCGCTACGCCGAGCTCTACGAGAACAGCCCCGAACTCCTCTTCATCTACGCGGTGGAGAGCGGCGGCGGTTTCCTGCTGGAGTCCATGAACCGGGCGGCGGAGGAGTACGTGGGCTACACGCGCTCCGCCATCGTGGGCCGCACTCCGGACCAGTTGGCCCTGCCCGAAAGCGCGCGCCGCTTCAAGCGGGCCCTGCTCGCCTGCCTCGACACGCGCGTGAGCCAGAAGGATGAGATGCCTCTGCGCACCGACCGAGGTGTTTCCAGCCTGCCGGTCACGTTGTCGCCCATGCAGGACGCCTCGGGCGTCATCACCCGCATCCTCGCCAGCAGCCGCGCCGAACCTTCCGCGCTCGAGGTCCGGGCGGCGTGAGGCGCTTCCCCGCAACGGCTGCGCGCGCTAACCGTTGAAAACGGCCGCCCCTCGTCGGCGGCCTCGGAGCGGTTCATGCGCGTCATCATTCTCGGCGGAGACGGCTTTTGCGGCTGGCCCACAGCGCTTCACCTGTCGGCTCGCGGCTGGGATGTGGCGATCGTGGACAACGGCTCGCGCCGGCGCATCGACAACGAGCTGCAGGTGCAGTCGCTGACGCCGATCCGTGAGTTGGACGAACGCATCGCCGCTTGGCGCGAGGTGAGCAACCGCGAGATTCACCGCCGCGACCTGACGGTGGGCAAGGATTACGACGAGCTGCTGGCCTTTCTCGGCGAGTACCGGCCTGACGCCGTGGTGCACTTCGCCGAGCAGCGCGCCGCGCCCTATTCAATGAAGTCCGCGCGCCACAAGCGCTACACCGTCGACAACAACCTCAACGCCACCAACGACATCCTCGCGGCCATCGTCGACAGCGGCCAGGACATCCATCTGGCGCACCTGGGCACCATGGGCGTCTACGGTTACGGCACGGCTGGGATGAAGATCCCCGAAGGCTATCTCAAGGTCCGGGTCGAGACGCCCCAGGGCTGGGTGGAGCAGGAGGTCCTCTACCCCGCCAACCCGGGCAGCATCTACCACATGACAAAGACCCAGGACGCCCTGCTCTTCCAGTTCTACGCCAAGAACGACAAACTCCGGATCACCGACCTGCACCAAGGCATCGTCTGGGGCACCCAGACCAAGGAAACGCGACAGGACGAGCGGCTGATCAACCGGTTCGACTATGACGGCGACTACGGCACGGTATTGAACCGCTTCCTCATGCAGGCGGCCGTGGGCTATCCGCTGACCGTGCACGGGACCGGAGGCCAGACGCGGGCCTTCATCCACATCCAGGACACGGTCAAATGCGTGGAGCTGGCGCTGAACAACCCGCCCGGGCGCGGCGACCGCGTGTCCATTCTCAACCAGATGACCGAGACCCACCGCGTGCGCGATCTGGCCGCTCTTGTCGCTCGCCAGACCGGCGCGGAGGTGGCGCATATCGAGAACCCGCGCCAGGAGGCGGCGGAAAACGACCTCGCGGTGATGAACCAGCGCTTCCTAGGCTTCGGGCTGAAGCCCATCACGCTGGAGGAAGGCGTGCTGGGCGAGGTGGCGGAGATCGCCCGCCGCTATCGCGACCGCGCGGACCTGTCCAAGATCCCCTGCGTCAGCCACTGGAATCGCGAGCGGGCCGAGGCGGGCGGCGGCCTGGCCCCGCTGCCGCCGGAGCCGCCCGAACGCTTGCGCGCGGCCGGGTGACCTTGAGAGCTCAGCGGGAGGCGCGCATCTTACTACCATGAGCGCCGCGCCCAAGCTGATGACGGCCGAGGAGTTCCTCGTCTGGTGCCTGGACCAGGAGGGCCGCTGGGAACTGGTGGGCGGTGTGCCGACCTTGATGATGACCGGCGCGCGCCGCCGGCATGACCTGGTCACCACCAATCTGATCATCGCGCTGGGAAACAGACTGCGAGGCGGACCGTGCCGGCCCACGACGGCCGATGTGGCCACCCGAATGCCGAACGGAAATGTGAGACGGCCCGATGTAACGGTGGATTGCGCCTTTCGACCCGACGACGAACTTGAAAGCGGGGAGCCCGTCGTCGTTTTCGAGGTGCTTTCGCCCTCAACCCGGCGGACGGACCTGCTTCGCAAGACGGATGAATATCGCCGCCATCCCACTTTGAAGCACTTCGTCACCCTGGAACCTGATCTGCCCTACGCCCTGGTGTGGGCACGTGGGGAGGGCGGAGACTGGACATACGCGGAGGTGTCGGGCCTGGAGGAGCCGCTGGTCCTGAGCGCCCTCGGGCTGGAGCTGCCTATGGCCGAGGTCTATGATGGACTGTCGTTCGAGAGCTGACCCGTCAGCTCCTCCACCGTCGCAACCAGGCGGGCGATGTCCTCGGGTCGCGACAGCCGGTGGTCGCCGGCCTTGATCAGGGTGAAAACCACGTCCGCGCTTTCGAGCGCCTCCGCGAACGCCAGGGCGTGGCGCCAAGGGACCTCTGCGTCCGCCGCGCCCTGAAGGATGCGCACGGGCGCGGTGATCGGAACGGGGCCGGGCAGCAGGAGCCAGCGCCGTCCATCCTCGATCAGGCCGCGGGTGATCGGGTAGGTTCCGCCGTACTCTGACGGCTGGTTCCACACGCCTTGCTCTTCCAGCGCTCGCCGCTGCTCCCCGCTGAATGCGGGCCACATCAGGGTTTCGGTGAAGTCGGGCGCGGGCGCGATCAACACCAGCGCGGCCAGGCGCTGGGGATGCGCGAGCCCGATCAGGCCCGCGATCCACCCGCCCATCGAGGACCCGACCAGGATCAGCGGCCCCTCCGCCAGCGTGCCGATCACGGCCAGCGCGTCGTCGCGCCAGCGCCCGATCGTCCCGTCGGCGAAATCGCCCGAGCTCTCGCCATGGCCCGAATAGTCGAAACGCAGAAAGGCCCGCCCGTTCGCCTCCGCCCAACCGGCCAGCGCCTCGGCCTTGGTCCCGCTCATGTCCGAACGGAAGCCGCCCAGCCAGACCATCGTGGGGGTCCGCCCCTCGACGGCGCGCCAGGCTAGCCGCTCTCCCCTGTGCTCCAGCTGTCCGCGTCGTTCGCTCATCCTGCTCCGCCCTGCTATGGCCGCCGCGTGAGCGAACTGCCTTCCAAGACCGTGGTTCTGCAAGTCATCCCCGAGCTGGAGACGGGCGGGGCGGAGCAGACCACCCTGGATATCGCCGCCGCCGTGACCGCCGCGGGCGGCCGCGCCCTGGTGGCCAGCCAGGGCGGACGCATGGAGGATCGCCTGGCCCTAGCCGGGGGAGAACTGATCCGCTTGCCCGTGGCCTCCAAGAACCCGCTTGTTCTGGGCGCCAACGCCGGGCGTCTGGCCCGCATCATTCGTCGCGAAGGCGTGAGCCTGGTCCACGCCCGGTCACGCGCTCCGGCCGTCTCCGCGCTGAGGGCGGCCCGGGCCACCGGGGTTCCTTTCGTGGCCACCTATCACGGCGTGTACAGCGCGCGGACGCCGCTCAAACGCCTCTGGAACGCGATCATGACCCGGGGCGACTTGGTGATCGCCAATTCCGCCTACACCCGCGACCATGTCCTGGCCGAGCATGGGGTCCATCCCGACCGGGTGGTCGCCATTCCGCGGGGCGTCGACCTCGCCCGCTTCGATCCTGCCGCCGTCAGCTCCGAACGCGTTCGCGCGCTCGCCGGCGCCTGGGGCCTCGACCCGGACGAGACCCGGCCCAGGCTGCTGCTGGCCGGCCGCTTGACCCGGTGGAAGGGGCAGGGATTGATGATCGACGCCGTTTCCCGGCTGCTGGAGCAGGGAGGTTGCCCCGATCTGCTGGTGCTCATGGCCGGGGACGACCAGGGCCGCCACGGCTACCGGGCCGAACTGGAGCGCCAGATCGCCGACGCCGGGCTGTCGGAGACCATACGCCTGGTGGGCCACGTCGAGGACATGCCGGCCGCCTACGCCCTGGCCGACCTGGCCGCCGCGCCCTCGCTCGAGCCCGAAGCCTTTGGTCGCACAGCCGTGGAGCCCCAGGCCATGGCCCGTCCGGTTCTCGCGGCCGACCACGGCGCCGTGCGGGAGACGGTGGTGGACGGCGAGACCGGCTGGCGCGTGGCGCCGGGCGACGTCGAGGCCTGGGCCGCGGCCCTGTCGGCGGCCTTGGCCGCAGGCCCGGACCGCTGGGCCGCGATGGGCCGGGCGGGACAGGCCCGGGCACGGACGCTCTACTCCGTGGAGGCGATGCAGGCCGCCACCCTCCAGGCGTATCTGCGGGTGCTGGGCGGGCGGTCGTCTTCCATGCCGAACAGGACGGAAGATCAGGGAGGAGTGGAGGCGGCGGGGCTGGGCGGAAGCTCTCCGGCGAGCCCGGATGGGTGAGCCGCGTCGGCGTTTGGCCGCGCCCTCCTCCGTCGGCGGCGGCTCCTCTCCCCGTGGAGCCTGTCCCCGGGCCGGGCTCCGGCCGGTCCCCGTGGGCGGGTGAGGATCAATGAGCCGCATCCTTGTGATCAAACTCGGCGCCTTGGGCGATGTGGTGCTGGCCTTGGCCGCCCTGCGTCGCATCCGCCAGGCGCACCCGGAGGCGGAGATCACCGCGCTCACGACCCCAGCCTACGCTTCCCTGCTGGGCGCCTCCCCCTATGTCGACCGGGTCGAGACCGATGGTCGGCCCACGGGCCCGCCGGCCACCCTGGCGATGCTCCGTCGCCTTCGCCGCGCCCGCTACGGGCGCGTCTATGATCTGCAGACATCTTCGCGCAGCGACGCCTATTTTCAGGCCCTCCGCCCCAACCCGCCGCCCTGGTCGGGCACGGCGCGCGGCTGCGCACTGCCGCACCGCAACCCCGACCGGGACCGGATGCACACCCTGGAGCGCCAGGCCGACCAGTTGAAGGACGCCGGCATCTGGCCGGACGCGCCCACCCTGCCCGGCGGGGCTCCCCTTCCCGATCTGTCCTGGCTCGTGGACCCGGAGGCGCCGGCGCGCTTCGGCCTGGCCCGCAGCTACGCGCTGCTGGTTCCGGGCGGCTCGGTCCACCGGCCCGAGAAGCGCTGGCGCGTCGATGGTTACGCCGCCCTGGCCGAAGCGCTCCAACTTCGGGCGGTCCAGCCCGTCGTTCTGGGCGGCCCCGCCGAGCGCGAACTCGCGGCCGCCATACCCGCGGCCCTCGACCTCACCGGCAGGAGCAGCTTCGCCGACATCGCGTCGCTAGGCGCGGGGGCGGCGCTGGCCGTGGGCAACGACACGGGGCCGTCGCACCTGCTGGCGGCCGCGGGAGCACCCTTGCTCGCCCTGTTCTCCGCCGCCTCCGACCCCGACCTGACCTCGCCTCGAGGTCCCGCGGTGACGGTCCTGCGCCGACCTGATCTGGCTGAACTCCACGTCTCCGAAGTTCTTCAAAGCCTGGAGATGCTCGGGCCGAATGCTTGAAGACCACAGGGATTCAAGTCATATAGATCGTTGGCGAGTTAAGATGCGAACCTGCGTCCATCTCGCTGCGTTTCGTATCAACAGCCAGAGAGAGCCGCCCCCATAAGACGTCCCATGCAAGCGCCCCCCGTGAAGGACGGGCCGCGCACCAACGAAGACATCCGGGTCCCCAAGGTCCTGCTCATCGATGAGCACGGCGAGAAGCAGGGGATCATGCCGACCTCCGCCGCCATCGAAGCCGCGCAGGAAGCGGGCCTGGACCTCGTTGAGGTCTCCCCCAACGCCGATCCCCCCGTCTGCAAGATCTTGGACTACGGCAAGTTCCGGTTCCAAGAGCAGAAGAAGAAGAACGAAGCGCGCAAGAAACAGAAAGTCGTCGAAATCAAGGAGATCAAGCTCCGCCCCAACATCGACGACCACGACTATGACGTGAAGGCCAAGGCCATGCATCGCTTCTTCGAGGAAGGCGACAAGGTCAAGGTCACTCTTCGCTTCCGCGGCCGCGAACTGGCCCACCCCGAACTCGGCATGAAGCTGCTGCAGAAGGTTCGCGCCGACTTCGAGGAAGAGACCAAGGTCGAGTATGAGCCCCGCATGGAGGGCAAGCAGATGATCATGATCCTCGCGCCCAAGTGAGGACGGGGTTTCGCCTGGACCCAAGATGGAAGCCGAAGTTCCGCCGCTCGTTCGAGCCTACCTGGACGCCTACAACGCCGGGGACGTGACCGGCATGGTCGCCTGTCTCGACGAAGAGGTGACTTTCGAGAACGTGTCCAACACATCGGGGGCTATGCAGCTCAGCGGCAAGCCAGCGTTCGCGGAGCAGGCGCTTAAGGCCGCGGCGCTCTTCTCAGAGCGCCGGCAGTCCGTCCTATCCTCCGTCACCGGGCCGGAGATGGCCGCCCTCGAAGTGGCCTATGTCGCGCGCCTTGCGGCCGACCTTCCGGGTCTTGGCAAGGCCGGGGACGAGGTGCGGCTGCGCGGAGCCTCGTTCTTCACCCTCCGCGACGGTCGGATTCTCAGGATTGTGGACATCAGCTGACCGCGGCGCTCTTCCCACTTCCCCGTTTCAGGCCCAACCCAGGATCGGCGTCGGCGAGCGGACTTTGGCCTGAGCCAGGGCCGCGGGGCTTTTTGCGTTCCACCGCCGCAGCGGGTTCCTGCTGCACAAGGCCGTTCGGCGCCGCTAAGGTGGGCCGCAGCTATCGAGGTTCCCCGTGCTGAAGTCCGTCTGCACCGCCGCTCTCGCCCTGGTCTGCCTGACCGGCGCCGCCTCCTCTCAGGAGGCAGGCGTCCGCCCCGCGCCGCCTGCCGCGCCCATCACCGGGCCGCGCGACATCCCCTACCCGGGCTCCATCCGCCTCACCGTGGACGCCTCGGACACCGACCAGCGGATATTCCGCGTGCGCGAGACGGTGCCCGTCCAGCAGGCCGGGCCCATGACCCTGCTTTATCCGCAGTGGCTGCCCGGCAATCACGCGCCGCGGGGGCCGATCGCCCAACTGGCCGGGCTGGTGATCCGCGCCAACGGCCAGGTCATTCCCTGGCGGCGCGATCCGGTCGAGGTCTACGCCTTCCACCTCGACGTGCCCACGGGCGTCTCAGCCCTGGACCTGCAGTTCGAATACCTGACGCCCACCGACGGCGAGCAGGGCCGCGTCGTGGTCACGCCCGAGATGCTGAACCTGCAGTGGGAGAAGGCGCTGCTCTATCCGGCCGGTTACTTCACCAGCCGGATCACGGTGGAGCCGTCGGTGGTTCTGCCGGCGGGCTGGAGCTACGGCGTGGCGCTTGAACCCGGAAGGGAGCCCGGCCCGGCGACGGGCGGCGGCGTGCTTCACAGCTTCCAGCCGGTCTCGCTCGAGACGCTGGTGGACAGCCCCATGTTCGCCGGCCGCTACTACAAACAGGTGGACCTCGATCCCGAAGCCGCGGCGCGCGGCCGCCCGCCCGTGCGGCTGAACATCGTGGGGGACGCACCCGAGAACCTGGAGATCAAGCCCGCGCAATTGCAGCAGCACCGAGCGCTGGTGCGCCAAGCCGACCTGCTGTTCGGCGCGCGCCATTTCGATCGCTACGACTTCCTGCTGGCCACCACGGAGCGGATGGGCGGCATCGGGCTGGAGCACCACCGCTCCAGCGAGAACGGCGTAGGCGCCGACTATTTCACGCAATGGGACGAGGACCTGAACGCCCACGATCTGTTGCCGCACGAATACGTCCACTCCTGGAACGGCAAGCACCGCCGCGGGGCCGACCTATGGACGCCCAACTACAACGTCCCCATGCGCAACAGCCTGTTGTGGGTCTATGAGGGCCAGACCTCCTACTGGGGGCCCGTGCTGGCGGCCCGCTCCGGCCTGCTCACCAAGGCGCAGACGCTGGAGACGCTCGCCATGACGGCGGCCGCCTACCAGGCGCGGGCGGGGCGGGCTTGGCGCAGCGTGGCCGACACCACCTTCGGCCCGGTGGTGAGCGCGCGCCGTCCGCAGCCCTGGACCGATTACCAGCGCGCGGAGGACTACTACACCGAAGGCTCGCTGATTTGGCTCGACGCCGACACCCTGATCCGCGAGCGCTCCGGCGGCCGCCGGTCGCTGGACGATTTCGCGCGCCGCTTCTTCGGCGGCCGGGGCGGCCGCGCCACGGTGGTCACCTACACCTTCGACGACGTGGTCTCAGCCCTGAACGCGGTGCAGCCCTATGACTGGGCGACCTTTCTGCGCACCCGCGTGGAAGGCGTGGGCCAGCCTGCGCCCCTGGCCGGCTTCGCCCGAGGCGGCTACCGCCTCGTCTACCGCGACACGCCCTCGTCCGTGTTCAAGGACGAGGAGACTACGCGCAAGGTGACTGACCTCACCTACTCCCTGGGCTTGGTGGCCAATCGGGAGGGGCGGCTCACCTCCGTGCGTTGGGAGGGCCCCGCCTACGCCGCCGGCCTGGCGATCGGCGCCCAGATCATGGCCGTGAACGGCGTGGCCTTCGACGGCGACCGGCTCCGCGCCGCCGTGCGCAACGCCAAGGGCGGGGCTCAGCCGATCGAGCTGCTGGTCAAGCGTGGCGACCAGTTCCGCACGGTGCGCATCGCCTACGCCGAGGGCCTGCGCTACCCCCACCTGGAACGCATCCCCGGCGCCCCGGCGCGGCTGGACCAGGTCCTGGCCGCCCGCTAGCGCCTCGCCGGGGCGGCCGGCGAAAGCTATAGCCGCCCCATGCCCCCCTTCGCCGATCCGACCGACGTTCGGGTGCGCACCCGCGTGCCGCCGGCGCTGGGTGCGGGCCGGGCTTTCCGGCGCGCACGGTCCGAGGCCGAGCTGCAACCGAGCGTCGCAGCCGCCGCCGGCTGACAGGCCGCTCGCGCGGAGATAGCCTGCCCGCCTCCTGGGGGATTCATGGATGCGAGTTCTAGTCGTCGTCACAGCCGTCGCCGCCGTCCTGGCTGCGGAGACGGCCCCTGTCACGGGAAGCTCCGCGCTCGCCCAGACCCCAAGCGCACCGCCCCTGGCGGCCTACGCCCGCCTGCCTGCCGCGAACGACGCCGTGGTCTCCCCCGACGGCGCCCGGGTCGCCTATGTCGAAACGCGAGGCGACAAGCGCACCGTCCGCATCCGGACCTTCTCCGGGCAGGTCCTGGCCGCCCTGAACGCGGGGGACCGCGCCGTGCTGTTCCTCGAATGGGCTGGGCCCGACCATGTGCTCATCGTGACGCGCGGGCCCGTGGGCCCGTTCCAGACGCCGGTAGGGGAGATACCCCGCCAGGACATGAACGTGGCGGTCAGCTACGACCTCTCCACGCGGGCGAGCGCGGGAATGCTCAACAACATTCCCGGGCTGACGGGGGCCATCAGCAGCTACCCCCGTCGGATCGCGTTTGAGAACCGCGCTGCGGTGATGGTCACGGCTCTCAACATCAGCAAGAACGGCGTCGGCGGATTCGAGTACGCCCCCTACCGCGTCGATCCTCGCACGGGCCGCGGCGTCCAGGTGGGCTCCGGGTCCCTGGACGTCACCCACTGGCTGGCGCGCCCGAACGGGGATCTGGCCGCCCGCTCCGTCCGCCGATCCAACGGAGACTGGCTGCTGCAGACGCGTCGCGGCGCCGGCTGGGCCGAGTTGGCGCGAGTCCCCGCCAGCGTCGCCACCCCCAAGCTGCTGGGCTTCGGCCGCGACGGCCGCAGCCTTCTCGTCTTCGGCGGCCCAGACGGCGGGAACGGCCTGCAAGAGATCGCCCCCGACACGGGAAACTGGAGCGCACCCCTGCCGGAGGCCTCCTTCGCACCCCCCACCTACTTCGACCGGAGCGGCGACGGCCGGGTGCTGGCCGCCTTCGGCCCCGCCTTCGACGCCGCCCCCATAATCTACGATCCCGCGCTTCGGACGAGCTGGGCGGTCGCAGGCCGAAGCTTCCCCGGCAAGCAGCTGCGCTTGATCGACATGGCGGACGACCGCCGCACCCTGATCTTGGGCGTGTCCGAGGCCGGCGGCCCGGAGTCCACCTATGTTCTGGACCTGGACGCCAAGCGCGCCGATCTCGTGGGAGAGGAGTATCCCGACCTCCCGGCCGAGGCCGTGGCGCCCCTTCGCGAGATCAGTTTCAAGGCGGGGGACGGCACGGCGCTCGAGGCCGTGCTGACCACTCCTCGCGGGCGTGAACCCAAAGGCCTGCCGCTCGTCGTACTGGCCCAGGGGTTGTCGAGGAACGAAGAGCCCCGCTTCGACTGGGTCGCCCAAGCCTTGGCTTCGCGGGGTTACGCCGTGCTCCAAGTGGACTCGCGCGACTCCGGCCCTGGTCGCGAGCGGGCCGGCGACGGTCAGTTCGGCCGCAAGCTCCAGACCGACCTCAGCGACGCCGTCCGCCACCTGGCCTCCACCGGTCTGGCCGACCTCGGCCGGGTCTGCATCGTGGGCCTGGGCGACCACGGCGGCTACGCGGCCCTGGCCGGCGTCACGGTTGAAGCCGCGCCCTACCGCTGCGCCGTGGCCGTCGGCGCCCGCTCGGACCTTCGCGCCGAACTGCGGTCCCTGAAAGAGGCCGCCGGCGGTTCGGCGGAGGCGCGCTACGCCGCCGCTCTGCGCCGGCTCGGGGTATCGGGCCCAGGCGACGACCGGCTGGACCCGATCCTGCCCGCGCGTCAAGCCGCGCGCGGCCGGGCGCCTGTTATGTTGTTGCATGCCGCGAATGATCCCAGCGTCCCGGCTGCGGACGCCCGGTCCATGCAGGCGGCGCTCCGACGCGCCGGGCGGACGGCCGAACTGATCGTGGTTCCCGACGCCGACAGCGGCCTCACGCGAGAAGCCGCCCGCTTGCGCGTGCTCGCCGAAACCCTGCGCTTCATTCAGGCCCACAACCCGCCGGCCTGACCTTTGGTGGAGAAGCACGATCCCGCGCCGCGCTCGCTGCGCCCTGATCTTGCGTCGGGGCGGGCGCTGGCGTAAGAGCGCCGCTCTCTCCGAACCGCCGGGCCCAAAGGCATGCCTGGGCGGTTCTTCCCCTCTCCAGAGGACGGGCCCCGCGCCCGCTGTGAAATGCCCAAACTGAAGACCAAGTCAGGCGCGAAGAAGCGCTTCAAAATGACCGCGCTCGGGCGCATCAAGGCCGGGGTGATCGGCAAGCGCCACCGCCTGATCAGCCACAACGCCAAGTACATCCGCCAGAAGCGCGGCACCCAGATCATCGCCCGGTCCGACCAGGACATGATCAAGTCCTACATGCCGTACGGGAGCTGATCGAATGGCCCGCGTGAAACGGGGCGTCACCAGCCACGCCCGCCACAAGAAGGTGCTGGAGCAAGCCAAGGGCTTCTACGGCCGCCGCAAGAACACCATCCGCGTCGCCAAACAGGCGGTCGACAAGGCCGGCCAGTACGCCTACCGCGACCGCAAGGTGCGCAAGCGCAACTTCCGCTCGCTGTGGATCCAGCGGATCAACGCCGCGGCCCGCCAGGAGGGCTTCACCTACAGCCAGTTCATCCATGGGCTGGAGCTCGCCGGCGTCGACATCGACCGCAAGGTCCTGGCCGACCTGGCGGGTCAGGAGCCGGCGGCCTTTACGGCGATCGCGACCCAGGTGCGCACCGCCCTGCAGAACAACACCGTCGCGGCCTAGGCTCTCCACGGCTCATCCCCGCGCAAGCGGGAATTCCCGCAAGCGGGGACCCGGCCTACGGTTGAGCGCTTCCGCCGGCGGCTTCGGCCGTGAAACGCCTGGGTTCCCGCGGCCGCGGGAACCAGCGGAAATTCCCATGGACCTACAGGCCCTCGAGACCGATCTCCTATCCCGGATCGCCCAGGCGCCCGACCCCGCCACGCTGGAGTCGGTGCGCCTGACGGCGCTGGGCAAGACCGGCTCCATTTCGCAACTTTTGAAGTCGCTGGGCGCCATGTCGCCCGAGGAACGGCGGGTGCGCGGCCCGGAGATCAACGGCCTGCGCGACCGCATCCAGACGGCGCTGGCCGCCCGCCGCGACGGGCTCGAAGCCGCCGCCCTCGATGCGCGGCTGGCCTCCGAGCGCGTGGACCTGACCCTTCCCGCCCCGCCCCGCCGTCGCGGCTCGGTCCACCCGACGATGCAGGTGATGGACGAGCTGATCGCCGTCTTCGCCGAGATGGGCTTCGCCGTGGCCGAAGGTCCGGACATCGAGGACGACTGGCACAACTTCAGCGCACTGAACTTCCCGCCGGATCACCCGGCGCGCGACACCCACGACACCTTCTTCCTGAACCCCGACGCCGACGGCGTGGCCAGGCTGCTGCGCACCCACACCAGCCCGGTTCAGGTCCGCACCATGCAGAAGGAGGGCGCGCCCGTGCGCATCATCGCGCCCGGCCGCGTCTACCGTAAGGATTACGATCAGACCCACGTGCCGGTGTTCCACCAGATCGAAGGCCTGGTGGTGGACCGCGGCATCCACATGGGCCACCTCAAGTGGACCCTGGAGACCTTCATCGCGCGCTTCTTCGAGACGGACGCGGTGACCACCCGCTTCCGCCCCCACCACTTCCCCTTCACCGAGCCCTCGGCCGAGCTGGACGTGCAGTACGAGCGCGTCGAGGGCGGCATCCAGATCGGGCGCGGAACTCGCTGGCTGGAGATCCTGGGCTGCGGCATGGTCCACCCCAAGGTGCTGGCCAACTGCGGCATCGATCCCGACGCGTTCCAGGGCTTCGCCTGGGGGATGGGCGTCGATCGCCTCGCCATGCTGAAGTACGGCATCCCCGACGTCCGCGACATGTTCGCCGCCGACCCCCGCTGGCTGGCGCACTACGGCTTCTCGCCGTTCGCGGCGCCCAATCCGGCGTCCGGACTGAGCTGAGAACGCCCGCCATGATCAACCGTGAAATCCGGACCACGGCCACGGACCTGCGCGCGCCCCGCTTCCAGGACCAGGAGGTCTGGCTCCCGGCCCTGATGATGGCTGCGCTCCAGGCGGGAGAGCGCGTGATCACGGGCCGCAGCTTCAGCAACTGCCTGCTGCACGGACCCGCGGTCCTCCTGGCGGCGGGAGGCAACACCATGAACGCCTGCAACCTGGGCTTCACGGGCGGGGACACGCGGAACCTGCTCCTGCGCCCCCTCTCCCCCACAGGCGTGATCGGGGCGATCCCCTTTGTCGACTGTCGCTTCGAATGGTGCGACTTCGACGCGGTGGGCTTCACGGGCAATGAGGCCTTCCTCGCCTCCATTCTGGGCGTACCGGAGGGCGAAGTCGGATGAAGTTCACCCCCTCCTGGCTGCGCGACCACCTCCAAACCACCGCCTCCACGACGGAGATCGCCGAGGCCATGACCATGGCTGGGCTGGAGGTCGAGTCCGTCGAGGACCCGTCCGCCAAACTGGCCCCCTTCACCGCCGCGCGGATCGTCGAGGCCGTGCAGCATCCCAACGCCGACCGCCTGCGCGTCTGTCAGGTCGACACCGTCCAGGGCCGGCTGGAGATCGTCTGCGGCGCCCCGAACGCGCGCGCCGGCCTGGTCACCGTCTTCGCCCCGGTCGGGACCTACATCCCGGGTACGGGGATCACGCTGGAGCCCCGCCCCGTCCGCGGCGTGGTCTCCAACGGCATGCTCTGCTCCGCCGCCGAGCTGGAGGTATCCGCGGAGTCGGACGGCATCGTCGAGCTCGACCCGGCGCTGGATGTCGGCACGCCGGCCGCCGCCATCTTCGGCGCCGAGCCGGTGATCGATTTCGAGGTCACCCCCAACCGCCCGGACTGGCTGGGCGTCCAGGGGATCGCGCGGGACCTGGCCGCGGCCGGCCTGGGCCGCTTCACGGACCGCCAGCCCGAGCGGGTCGCCGGCCGCTTTCCCTGCCCGATCAGCGTGCGCATCGAGGCGCCCGAGCTCTGCCCCGTTTTCGCCGGCCGCCTGATCCGGGGCGTCCGCAACGGCCCCTCCCCCGACTGGCTCCAGGCCCGCCTCAAGGCGGTCGGCCTCAAGCCCATCAGCGCTCTGGTGGACGTCACCCAGTATCTCACCTTCGACCGCGCCCGGCCGCTGCACGTCTATGACGCGGGCAAGCTGGTCGGGACCACGGTGATCGCGCGCGCCGGCAAGCCCGCGCCGACGCCCGCGGCGGACGACCACTTCGACGCGACGCGGTCGCCCGAGCACGCCGACGAACAGCTGATCGCGCTGGACGGCCGCACCTATGACCTGACCGAGGCCATGTGCGTCATCGCCGACGCCCACGGCTCCCGGCCCATAGGCCTGGGCGGCGTGATGGGCGGGGCCAGCACCGGCTGCGACGAGACCACGACGGACGTCTTCATCGAGAGCGCCTGGTTCGCCCCTATCGCCACCGCCCGCACCGGCCGCACCCTGGGCGTCAGCTCCGACGCCCAGTACCGCTTCGCCCGAGGCGTGGACCCCGGCTCCGTTCTTCCCGGCCTGGAGCTCGCCACCGCGCTGATCCTGGAGCTCTGCGGCGGCGAGCCCTCCGAGATCACCGTGGCCGGCGCCCCGCCCGAGGCCCCCGAAGCCTTCCCGTTCGACCCGGCCTATGTCGAGCGCCTGAGCGGGTTGTCCATCCCGCGCGCCCGCACCCTGGAGATCCTGACCGCGCTGGGCTTCGACCTGGAGGACGCGGGTGCGGCCGTCCGCGTTCAGCCGCCCAGCTGGCGCCGCGACGTCGAGGGCAAGGCCGACCTGGTCGAGGAGGTCGCCCGCATTCAGGGCTACGGCGCCCTGCCCTCCACGCCCCTGCCGCCGGCCGAGCCCCGCCCCGGCGGCGTCCTCACCCCCCTGCAGGCCCGCGCGCGCACCGCTCGCCGGGCGCTGGCGGCCGCCGGCTACCAGGAGGCGGTCACCTGGTCGTTCACCGCGCGCGACACGGCGCGGCTGTTCGAGGGCGGGGAGGACGCGCTGGTCGTGGCCAATCCGATCGCCTCGGACCTGGACTGCATGCGCCCCAGCGCCCTGCCCAATCTGATCGAGGCGGCCGGCCGCAGCGCGGCGCGCGGCTTCCCCGACTTGGCGCTGTTCGAGATCGGCCCGCTCTATCTGGACGCCACGCCTGGGGGTCAGAAGCTCGCGGCCACCGCCGTCCTCGCCCCCCATCCCCCCCGGCGCTGGGACGGCGGAACGGAAGACGCGCTGTTCAGCCTCAAGGCCGACCTCCAGGCCCTGCTGCTCGAGCTGGGCGCACCAACGGCCTCGCTGCAGGTCGTTCAGGGGGAGGCCTCTAGCTGGTGGCATCCGGGCCGCAGCGCCTCGATCAAGCTTGGCCCCAAGGTGACCCTGGCCGAGTTCGGCGAACTGCACCCGCGCGTGCTCAAGGCGCTGGACGTCTCCGGCCCGCTCTACGGCTTCGAGCTCTTGCTGGGCGCCATCCCCGAACCGCGCCGCAGCCGCGGCAAGACCCGCCCCCCGCCGGCCCTGTCCCCGCTTCAGCCGCTCACCCGCGACTTCGCCTTTGTGGTCTCCGCCGACCGCCCCGCCGGCGATCTGGTCCGCGCCGCCGCCTCGGCCGACAAGGCCCTGATCAGCGACGTGCGGGTGTTCGACGTCTACCGGGGCCCTGGCGTCCCGGAAGGGTCCAAGTCCGTCGCCCTGCAGGTCACCCTGCAACCCCGCGACAAGACCCTGACGGACGCGGAGATCGAAGCCTTGTCGGCCCGGATCGTCGCCGCGGCCGCGAAGCTCGGAGCCGAGCTCAGGCGCTGACGCGCCGGGGGGAGCGGCATCGGTCTTGCTGCGTTAAGGTTCGTCATGCCCACGCCCCCTGCTCTTCGCGCCGCAGCCGCCATCGCCCTGCTGTTGCTGGCCGCCGCCTGCCAGAGCAATCCCAAACAGGTGGTGCTGAACCTCGACACCACCGACCCCCGCTGGCAGAGCCGCCGCTGCATGGCCCATCGCAGGGCCGCGGCCGACTACAATGACGGCGAGCGCACCCGTGCGGTGGTGGGCCTGGCCGACTACGCGGCGCCCTTTGTCGGCACCGCCGCCTCCAGCCTGCTGAGCTGGGGCAAGGATCCCCAGCGCGCCGCCCTTAACGAGCGCATCCAGCGCGACTGCGTGACCCCCGCGCGCGTCGTGCGCCGCAGCTATGTCGCCAACGGCCGCGAGGTGAACTACCGGGCCAAACCCTACGGCCGCCGCCCCGTCCGGCGCTAGCCGAGGCGGGCGCGCGCCCGCTCAGCCGGAGCTCGCGCTCCGCCCCCTGTCCCGCTCTCCCCGGCGAAAGCCGGGGACCACGGCGCCCATCGAGCCTCAGCCCGAGGGATTGGAACCCGCGGATCGGGACACTTGAGCCCGTCGTGGCCGCCCCTGGACCCCGGCTTTCGCCGGGGAGAGCGGAAGTAAGGTATGGCGCCTCGTGTCCCTGAGGTCGGCCTAACCGCAGCAACTCGCCTGGCGCGCCCAGCCTCCCAATCCCGCTCTCCCCGGCGGAAGCCGGGGCCCACCGCGCCCCCGCACCTCAGCCGAAGGTGATCGAGCCCGTCCGCTGTCCAGACCCTCCGGTCCGCGCCCGCGGCCTGGACCCCGGCTTTCGCCGGGGAGAGCGGAAGGCTCCCCCTCAGAAAGGCAGCAGGTTGCGCTGGCGGCTGTAGACCAGGTAGCCGACGTTGGCCCCCAGGCGCAGGCCCAGGCCGGCGCGGATGGGCGCCAGGGTCACGCCCTCGGCCTGCTGATAGTTCACGCCCAGGCCGCCCACGAGATAGGCCGAGCCCTCCACCCCGGGGTAGCGGCGGAACAGGTCCTCCGGCCGCTGCAGCCCATAAACCAGGGTGAACACCCGCGCGGCGTTGCCGCCGAAGTCCCAGCCCACGGTCGGCCCCTGCCAGAACACCTCCTGCTGGGTCGCGGGCTGCTTCATGTACAGAACGCCCCGGCCGTAGCGCAGGCCCACCGCAAAGGCGCCCGAGCCCTCCTGGCCGGCGATATAGGCCGTGGGCCGGCGGCCGTTCTGTTCATTGGCCACGCGCTCGATGGTGGCCCCGATGGCCTCGGCGGTGACGCCCAGGAAGTTGGATCCGGCCTGGGCCAGCTCGTCAGGGCTGTACTCCGGCGCTCGGCCCGGAGGCGGCGCCCCCGCTGCGGTGCCCTCCACCGGATAGTTGGGCTGGCTGGTCCCGGGCCCCGTGCTGGCGCAGGCCGACAGCCCTCCGGCGGCCAGGCCGCCCACGATCAGTTTACGACGGTCCATCCGCGCTCTCCCCGAATCGTCCCCCGATTCGAAACCTGCGCCCAAGCTCCGCCCGATTTGCGGCCCGCTCAAGGCAGGGCGGTCGCCGAGCCCGGTCCGCCCTGCTACATGCCGCCCATGGCTGAACTCACCACCCCGCTCGAGCGTATCCGGAACTTCTCCATCGTCGCCCACATCGACCACGGCAAGTCGACCCTGTCCGACCGCCTGATCCAGACCACCGGCGGGCTGACCCAGCGGGAGATGAAGGAGCAGGTGCTCGACTCCATGGAGATCGAGCGCGAGCGCGGCATCACCATCAAGGCCCAGACCGTGCGGCTGCACTACCGCGCGCGCGACGGGCAGGACTACGTCCTCAACCTGATGGACACGCCCGGGCACGTGGACTTCGCCTATGAGGTCAGCCGCTCGCTGGCCGCCTGCGAGGGGTCCATCCTGGTGGTGGACGCGAGCCAAGGGGTTGAGGCCCAGACCCTGGCCAATGTCTATCAGGCCATCGAAGCCAACAACGAGATCGTTCCGGTCCTGAACAAGATCGACCTGCCGGCCGCCGAGCCCGAGCGGGTGCGCACCCAGATCGAGGACGTGATCGGCATTGACGCCTCCGACGCCGTGCTGTGCAGCGCCAAGTCGGGCCTCGGCATCGAGGACGTGCTGGAGGCGGTGGTCACGCGGCTGCCCCCGCCCAAGGGCGACGAAGCCGCCCCGCTCAAGGCGCTGCTGGTCGACGCCTGGTATGACCCCTACCTCGGCGTGGTGGTGCTGGTGCGGGTGTTCGACGGGCGCCTCCGCGCCGGCCAGCGCGTGCGCATGATCAATGCCGGCGCCGCCTATCAGATCGACCGCATCGGCTATTTCACCCCGGCGCGGACCGAGGTCGAAAGCCTGGGGCCGGGCGAGATCGGCTTCATCACCGCCCAGATCAAGGAAGTGGCCCACGCCGCGGTGGGCGACACCATCACCGACGAACGGCGCCCCGCGCTGCAGGCCCTGCCCGGCTTCAAGGAGGTGCAGCCGGTGGTCTTCTGCGGCCTCTTCCCCGTGGACGCCGCCGATTTCGAGGACCTGCGCGCGGCCATCGGCCGGCTCAAGCTGAACGACGCCTCCTTCAGCTATGAGATGGAGACCTCCGCGGCGCTGGGTTTCGGCTTCCGTTGCGGTTTTCTGGGATTGCTCCACCTGGAGATCATCCAGGAGCGGCTCTCCCGCGAGTTCGACCTGGACCTGATCGCGACCGCGCCCTCCGTCGTCTACCACATCAACAAGATCGACGGCTCGACGATGGAGCTGCACAACCCCGCCGACATGCCGGACCCGACCTATATCGAGTCCATCGAGGAGCCCTGGATCAAGGCCACCATCCTCACGCCCGACGACTATCTCGGCGCGGTGATCAAGCTCTGCCAGGACCGGCGCGGCCAGCAGCGCGAGCTGTCCTATGTCGGCGCCCGCGCCATGATCGTCTACGACCTGCCGCTGAACGAGGTGGTGTTCGACTTCTACGACCGGCTGAAGTCGATCAGCAAAGGCTACGCCTCCTTCGACTACCAGATCGAGGGCTACCGCGCCGAGCATCTGGTCAAGATGCAGATCCTGGTCAACGCCGAGCCGGTCGACGCCCTGTCCATGCTGGTCCACCGCGACCGCGCCGAACAGCGCGGCCGCGTCATGGTCGAAAAGATGAAGGAACTCATCCCGCCCCACCTCTTCCAGATCCCCATCCAGGCGGCCATCGGCGGCCGCATCATCGCCCGCGAGACCGTGCGCGCGCTGAGGAAGGACGTGACCGCCAAGTGCTACGGCGGCGACATCAGCCGCAAGCGCAAGCTGCTGGACAAGCAGAAGGAGGGCAAGAAGCGGATGCGCCAGTTCGGGAAGGTGGAGATCCCGCAGGAGGCGTTCATCGCGGCGTTGAAGATGGATGCGGATTAGGGGAGTTTACCCTTTTGGGGAAACTTGGCTTCCACCCCGCCCCGGCGAGCGCAGATGGGCCGCATACCGCACACGGACCCTCTGCTAACACCGGTAGGCTGGCGTCATCCCGCACTCGCTGGGCGGGTGCCCTGTCAGTTGACGTATAGACGCCCCTCTCGAAATGCGCTTTCCTCAACGTGAGGTAGGAACGAGCCGGTCATGCTACGTAGGACGAAGTCATCTGGCCCGAGTTCCGACGAGCCACGCACACCGGTACGCGCTGTCTCGCACGCGGGTTGGTGTCCTAGTAGCAAATATCCGCTTTCCCTCCAGACCTGAGGCCGATTCGCCATGTTCATTGGTCTTACGGCGCACAACTATCGAGCATTCCCTAAGGTAACTTTCGAGCCGAAGCATCTGACGTTCCTGCTCGGCCCCAACAATTCCGGGAAGAGCTCTCTGATTCAATTGCTCAAGATCCTCGCACAGACCGCCGCGGCTTCGAGTAGAGGCGACAAGACCCAGTCGGCCCTTGCTCTTGGTGGGCCGTTCGCAACGGTGCTAGACGCCTCTGACCTTTTTCGGAGCGATTCTGAAGAAGTGATGCGACTCCAGATTCGCTCAACTGTAAGGCAGCCTCGCGACGACGAGACTAGGTACTACACCCTACTTGAGATCTTGGATTTCGCTGCCCGCATCGGCATCACATCGGATAAGCGAAATGTTCAGCAACATTCGCGGTCTATCCGACGACACTTGCAGTCCGGTGGAGGGAGGATTTCGGAAAGGTCGCTGATCAAGCTGATCCGAGATACATTTTCCGACATTTCTCCAGAAGAGGGGAAGCGACTCTTAGAGGTTGTTCAGGACTTCTACTTTCGGCACCTGCGACCTCGCCGGAACCCGCATCAAATGAAGGATGAGGACGTTGCCAGAGAACTTAATGTGGTACGGGAACACTTGATTCAGGAAGTTCGCGTTGAGGAGTATTTCAGGCGTCAGTTGAACCTCAACGCCGTTTGCACGTTAGATGTCGCCTTATCTCTACAGGGAAAGAACATTAAACTTGATAGTGCGTCTCTCTATATTGCATCAGAGGAGGTGTTCCGCGCTGAGCGCACAGGCTCCGGAGTCGAGGTCAGCGAGATCGGAGTATCTGATGAGGGCGAGGCAAGTCTCTCTCGGATAGGCAGCGAGGGGCGCGTCAATCTGGACGGCAGCATATTTACGTTTCTGATCGAGGAAGCTCGACGACCACCGAGTACGAGAGTTGGCACAATCGTAGGGGAGATTAGGAGTTCAATTTCAGCTCTCAATCCCGTGTACGTGGGCCCATATCGTAGCAAGCCATCTTCAGTGTATGTCATTCCAGAGCATGGGGGTGCATTAGACTATGTTTTCGATGTGGTTCGGCGGATATCTGAGGACGAGGATCGGACGCAGAGATTGAACGAAATCGCGCGCCAGTTTGGCTTTCACCTCAATCTCCCTAAGCTGGTGGAGTCTGTTTACGCCCTATCAATCGGGAAGACTGCTGAATTGAGACACTTTCCTGCATCATCAGTTGGATTCGGACTTGTCCACCTCCTTCCCATTCTGGATGCACTTGCGTTTGCCTCTGACGGTCGCCTCATCGTGGTAGAACAACCCGAGGCACATCTACATCCGGAGCTTCATGCGAAGATCGCTGACATGTTCATCAGCGTGGCAAAGACGTTCCCAAAATCTATTTTCGTTATCGAAACTCACAGCGATCACCTTCTGAGTAGGATTGGTCGCCGAATGAGGGACGCCAAGTTTGTCGTTCCCGAAGAGGTCGCAATTCTTTACGTTGATCAGAGCGAAGCCGGCCTTTCTAAGTTGAGTCAGCTTCGTATTGATGAACGGGGCGACTTCCAGTGGCCACTTGGGTTCATCAGCTCGAAGCTCATGGATCAGGTAGGGCAACTGCCACCACCGCCTGGATTATAGTCGAGCGAGAAGAGCCCTGGACAATATTCTTATATCCCGCAGTATGGTGGGTGAGGCATGCAAGAGCCTGCGAAATGCAGCTCTCATTCAGTACGCCTTAGCTATCGCAGTTGGACCAAGGAGGAATCGCGCGATAATCTTTGACTCTCACCTCGGCCTCCTGGAGGAATACCTTGAAGAAGCTCTGTCCGCAGTATCATCCTGTGAGGAGGGAGCAACAAAGGTCACTGAGAACCTTCTTCTGCTGAAGGCCGCATTAGGAACTTGTGATCTAACAATGGCTGGTGCGGAGGTCGTTGATCACTGCAATTCGGACTCTAGCCTGGAGAGATGGTGTCTCCTACTATCTACGTCGTCAGTAACCCACATAGCGACCTCGAGGTCTCTTGCAAGGGGCACGTCAATCTGTCGTAGTGGTTGGGACTTACTCACCTAGGAGAAGATATTGACCGAGAACACAGGAATTGGATCGATCACGACGGTGAGCGGCGGTACCGTGATTGGAATCCTGCAAGGAACGTTGATTGTCGAAGGAGGTCAGACTTTGCCACCTCTCGAGGTTCTACGGAGGCACGTGTCGAACGCGCCTGCTGCAGAACGGGCTCAATTCGAGGAGCTTGAGCGCGAACTGACTAAAAGCAAGCCGGAGAAGCCTAAGGTAGACGGCATCTTGGCGTCACTCGGCAATGTCCTAGGGGGGGCAGGTGCCTGCGCGGCCGCCATAGCCAAGATCTCCGAGGTCGTTGCCGGAGTGTAAGCTGACCTGCCCGCTCCGTCCTCCAGCGGCGAGCACCGACTAGCGCCGTGCTCGGCCGGGTCAAGGCAACCCCTGCGGGGCGGTGGGCGCTGGCCTGACCCGTTCTGCGCGCAACGGCTGACCGGAAGCGTCGGTACAAAGGGCGTCCCGCCCGTGAGGATCGACGGCCCTGCAGGACGTCGAACAAAGGGCTGGTCCAGCCAGCCTCAGAGCGGATAGGTCTGATCGTAGAGCTCGTTGATGGTGCGCCCGTCGTGGGTCCAGAAGCGTCCGGGTTGAACGTCGTGGTTGGCCCCGCTCACGAGGCGCTGGGCGCGCGTGAGGGAGACTACCTCGCCGCGGAAGGCCACCTTCTTGGGCTCCACCACCTGGGCCCGCTCCCCCGACGTGACATGCACGAGCTCCGCCCCAACCGGGATGCCCATCTCTACGAAGTTTAACGGCCGACGGCGCTTGCGTTCGAAGCTTCGGGCCGCCGCCAGGGAGCCCGGCTCGGAACGCTCAATCGCACGGGCGGCGGCCCGCTCCGTCTCGGGGGTGAGATCCTGGCCGGGGAAGGCGTTGATGAGCTCGATCAGCCGATAGGCTTCGACCGCGAAGAACTCACGCGCCGGGTTCACCCTATCGGACCGAAGGCGACGTGCAGCGCGCGCTCCACCTTGATCGGGTCGGACACCCTGCGAGCGATGGCCACCCGGAATGGCAGAGGCACGCCCGTTGCACGGCTCAGCTCGGCGATCCGCCGCTCGACGCTCTCGCCCGAGGTGCGACCGATCTTGACCCTGCTCGGCATCGCATCGTTGGTCAGGACGTAGACAATGGCTTCGGTCGGCAGGGCCTGGCCGGTGGCGGGGATCATGGCGTCCGGTCGGTTGCTCGCTGGTAAGTAGTGCCGCCGTGCTCGGGCGGCTGATCGGAGGGGTCGGGACGAAGGGCGTCCCGCCCGTGAGGTTCGACAGCCCTGCGGGGCGTCGAACAAAGGGCTGGGTTGGGTAGTCTACGGACGGATGCGCAAGTCACCCGCGATGGAGCAGGAGATCGGGATGCCTCAGTTCCTCGCGGTCTACGATTACGGCATGGGCGGGATCTGGCTGTACGTCGAGGCGCCGAACGCCGCCCAGGTGGTGGAGCGCTATCCCGCTCTCACTGTAATCCACGAGCCGCCCCCCTGGTGGACTCCCAAACTCGAGCGGGAGACGCGGGCCAAGGTGGGCGATCCATTCTGGACCGAATGGCTCGACGCCTTGCCTCGCTGCGATGGCGAAGGCTCAGCCGCTGAAAAGCCCGAGCCCTCCCAGTGAGGGCTCGTGACGTGGCGCTTTGGTCACTGGCCTACTGGGCCCTGACGTTCTTCGGCATAGGGCTAGTCGCGTTCTGGCTGCACTGCGGAGCACCTGCTGAACCGGAAAGTAGGGCTGCTTGCTGGGCTCTTGATGATCGGATCAAGCGCCTCGGCTGGTCTATAGCGGCTGCCGTTTACCTGGCGGGCCTCGCCGTGATCCTCTTGCGTCGACGCGCTCGGACCCGGAGGGGATTGCGAGAAACATAACGGCGTGAAGTACCGCTCTCTTCATCTCGATCACATCGAACGCGTAACCCACCAGGCTCTCATAAGCCGCCCGGCGCTCGCCACCTCTGTATGCAGCCCAGTGGAATTCCGACTGTATGCCGCCACCGCGCGCGGCCCTGCGATATATCCCTCGATCTCGCTCATCCGATTGCCGCTGACCGTAAAGCCACCAGCCACCATATGGCACCGATCACGGCTGCTAGAGCCACCGAAGATTGAGAGTGGTGACAGCTCAGGTCCAGACAAGGTGAGCTTCGTCCATGGACGATGAACCGCAGATTGACCGGTTCCAAGAGCTAGCCCGCGAGCTGGAGTGCCAGGACGAAGCCGCGTTTGAGGAACAGGTGCGGCGGGTGGCTAAGGTGGCGCCGCCTCCGTCGGAACCGGAGGCCTGCTGATGCATGGGTTACCCGAGTTCCTGTTCGGGATGTTCGGCCTCACGATACTGGCCGCCTTTGTCGCTCAGCTGTGCGTCAGACGCCGAAGGCTCGTCACCCTTTTAGCTGTGGCCGCCGTGCCAGCGGGTCTGTTCACTCTCGCGAACGTCCCGGCCCTCACCGACACGATGTTCTTGCAGGTCTGCGCCTTCGGCTTCGGCTTTGCCCTAGTTGGCTCAGCCGTAGGAACCGGGCTTGCACTGGCAGTTCTCGCGCTCGTCCGCGCGCTCTCCCGGTCGGGTTCGCAAAAGACATAATCGCCCGGCCTTGACGGGAACGCATCAGGAACGCACCCAGCGGCCACGGGCGGTCAGAACCCCGACTATCTGGGTAGCGCGATCTCGGCGGGGCGGGCGTGGACGGTGGCGCAGCTGTGGACCATGCAGGCCATGGTGGAGGCGCGGTGCGACACCTGCCGCGTGCGGCTGCGGGTGGACCTGGACGGGCTGATCCGGGCGCGGGGGCCGGACTATTCGCTGTGGAACAAGACCCCGCGCTGCCGCGTGGTGGGCTGCGCGGCACGAGTCGGGTTCTGGGCGCGGGACCGCGCCCCGGCCGTCCGGAAACGCCGCTCAGAGGCCCGCGCAGGATCGCGCCGGCCCCGCTGCCGCGGTGCTTGGGGCAGCAGGGTTGACCGCGTGTTTGGCCGGAACGAACACCAAGCAATGCACGATGGGGCGTGGTCTGGTTGACCCATGAAGCCGATCGTCATTCGCCAGCACGCCCGTGACCGCATGGCCGAGCACGGCATCTCCGAAGCCGCTGTCCTTGCGGCGGTCCGCACCCCGGAGTGGGTCGGCCCGGACCCCCGGGCCGGCATACATCGGCGCTACAGCCGGCCAGCCGAGCTGGGCGGACGGGTGCTGCGGGTGGCGTGCGTCGAGGAGGAGGGCCATATTCGCGGTCTTGTCGGCCCACCCCGACCGGAACGTGAGACCGCCCGATGGCGCTGCAAATGACCTACGATCCCGAGGCTGACGCGCTCTACATCAAGCTCTCGGACATCCGATCCTACGAGGGCGGCGACGTCGGCCCGCTTACCCTTTTCTACAGCGAGAACGATCAGGTCGTCGGGGTTGAAATCCTTGCCGCGAGCAAGGTGCTGGCGCCGGGCGAATGGCGGAACGCCCCGTTGCCAGGCGAGAAGGCCGTAATCCAAGCCGCGGAGTGACCGCGCCACTGCGCCGAGCCCGCGGTCGCGTTCCGTCTGATCCGCCCGACCTGTACCGATCTATGGATGCGGCCAGCTGCGACCGCCGCCCCAACTGTCCCCCTCGCACAGGCGTCGGCCGTAGCGGGTGAGGGCTGAGGGGTCGCTTCTTCTGTCCTGCCAGGCGCGTTGCGGAATTCCCGCGTAAGCGCAATGCTCAGCAGAAGGACCAAGCGGGGCGCATGCCGACTTACTGGTGGGTGAACCACAATCAAACCGCTCGCCAGGAGATCGAGGGTCAGTACCTTTGGTCGCCTAGGTTCTGTTGACGAAGTGTCTGACCCAGAGGCGGGCGGAGGCGACGAGGATGAAGCCGAGGTAGCTTTCGGCGGTCTTGTCGTAGCGGGTGGCCAGTCTGCGGCTGTGCTTGAGCTTTGAGAAACATCGTTCGACCAGGTTTCGCAAGGCGTAGAGGTAGCCGTCGATGACGGGCTGAACCTTGCGGTTGCGCTTGGGCGGGATGACGGCGGCGACGCCTCGATCTTCCAGGTCGGCGAGGATGGCGTCGGCGTCGTAGCCCTTGTCGCCCAAGAGCACCTTCGGCTCAGGGCCGGGCTCGGCGATCAGCGGCGCGTAGCCCCGGACGTCGGAGACCTCGCCTCCGGTCAGGATCACCGCTACCGGCAGGCCCAGGCCGTTGGCCCTCAGATGGATCTTGGTCGAGAAGCCACCGCGCGAGCGGCCAAGACCCTGGTCCTGAGCGCCCGCTTTTTTGGGCGCCGGCGGCATGCTGATGGGCGCGCACGATGGTCGAGTCGATCATCTGCACGCTGTCCTGACCCTCGTCGCTCTCGTTGAGGGCCGCCAGAAGCACGTCCCAGACCCCCGCCAGCGTCCAGCGCCGAAACTGCTGGTAGACCGAGCTCCACTTGCCGAAGTGGTCATGCAGATCGCGCCAGGGCGAACCGGTCCGCGCAATCCAGAACACCCCGTCCAAAACCAGACGATGATCTCGAGGCCGCCGCCCCCGTCGGCGCCCCGTCTCGATCACAAACGGCGCGAAGAACGCCCACTCCTCGTCCGACATCAAGCCACGAACCAAGGCCGCTCTCCCAAAGAGCAGCCTTGAATCAGCGATCAGGCGATTTGGGAATCCACTTCGTCAACAGAACCTAGGACGGAGAGTAACGGCGCGCGGAGCCAGTTCTACGACAACATTCGCCAGGCCTCGCCCGGTGACATCGGGCTCTCGTTCTACGGGCAGGCCGTCAGGCACGTCGGACGCGTGGCGGAGTTCGTGTTCACCGCCCTTCGACGGCCCTGCGAGACGTTGAACAAAGGGCTGGCCTAGCCCGCCTCAGTCGTCCGCTTCACCGACCACCGGATAGGTCTGATCGTAGAGCTCGTTGAGGGTGCGCCCGTCGTGGGTCCAGAAGCGGCCGGGTTGAACGTCGTGGTTGGCCCACTCACAAGACGTTGGGCGCGCGTGAGGGAGATTGCGAAAGGACGGCCCGAGTCACCGACGATCCCAAGCCCCAGGCTGACAAGTTCCGCGAGTTAGCTCGCGAGCTGGAGTGCGCCGAGGACGAAGCCGCTTTCAAGGAGAGGGTCAGGCGGGTGGCGACGGCTCCGGCGAAGATCGATCCTGAATCCGAGTAGGGGCGGCGTCGGTTGCCGCGAGTGAGAGACCGAAGAGAACCCGCCCGCTCTCGTCACGGACGCTGATGCGCCAATCTCCGACGTCCCAGAACTTCGCGCCTAGGTCGGTGAGAAGTTTGCCGGAGAAGCGGACGGCCTGCTCTCGGGCGGTTTCTATGTTGGGCAGTTCCGTGCCGGTGTCGTCGGGGAACACGCTTCCGTCGCGCACGTCGAAATAATAGCGAGACATAGGCTGCTCCCAGTAGACTGGCGGGAGCAAATTGCAGTCTCAGCCGCTGGCGCCCGGATAGTCGGCCAGCGATGATCTCAATATGGGGAGCAGGGGTCGGGTTTGCGAACTATATATTCGCCCGGCCTTGACGGGAACACATCAGGAACGCACGCAGCGGGGGATGGGCGGACAGAACCCCGACGATCTGGGCGCCGCGATCTCGGCGGAGCGGGCGTGGACGGTGGCGCAGCTGTGGACCATGCAGGCCATGGTGGAGGCGCGGTGCGACACCTGCCGCGTGCGGCTGCGGGTGGACCTGGACGGGCTGATCCGGGCGCGGGGGCCGGACTATTCGCTGTGGAACAAGACCCCGCGCTGCCGCGTGGTGGGCTGCGCGGGACGGGTGGGGTTCTGGGCGCGGGACCGCCCGGGCGGTCCGGAGACGCCGCTGCGCGGCGTCCGGAGGATGGCGCCGGCGCCGCTGCCGCGGTGGTTGGGGCAGGGTTGACGGCGTGTTCGGCCCGGGGGGCTAGGCGGCCTGGAGCTGCGGCTTCGGCCGCTCGGCTAATGGGTCGGAGTGCCGCCGTGCTCGGCCCGGTCGAGGCGACCGCTGCGCGGCGGCTGGCGCCGGCCTTGACCCGCCCTGCGCGCGACGGCTTACCAGAAGGGTCGGGACGAAGGGCGTCCCGCTGATGAAGTTCGACGGCCTGCGGCGCGTCGAACAAAGGGCTGTTTGGTGGCGGTCAGCGCAGCCACCAAACTCGCTGTGAGCTCATCCCGCGACCGAGGTGTAGCACCCGAGCTGATCCAAGCTCAGGACACCGGCGAGCCCACAGGCGATTGCCGCCGGGAGGCCCCGTGCGTTAGCTGTCTACATGCCGATCGACGATCGCACCTTCTTCATCGTCTGGCTGGTCGGTATTCTCCTGATCTGGCCGCCTTGGTTCTGGTTCGTGGTTCGGAGCCGGCGGAAGCGGGGGGAGCCCATCGTGCCGCGTTGCCCGGCGGGGGCGATGTTTTGCGAACGGCGAGGGTCAGGGCGCGCCCGGGGCTGGATCGTGGGCGGCGCCAGCAATTGCCTCCTGGTCGCCGTGACGGACCGGGAGTTGTGGATCGCGCCGACCTTCCCCTTCAACATGGTCTCACCCTACGGAATGTACGGCCTTGACCACCGCGTCCCGAAGGCGCGGGTCGTCCGCGCCGAACCGATGCGGGCCATCTTCGGGGAGAACGTGTTCCTGGAGTTGCCGGGTCGGGAGGGGCGGCGCAACGCCGAGGTCAGATTGAAGCTGCGTGACCCGGAGGCGTTCCTGGCCGCCCTGAGACGCTAGGGATCCGGCGGCGCTGCCAGGCGGCTGGCGCACCGCGCTTCAGCCGCCCGCCGACCCCGCCTCGATCATCTGGCGGATGCGGCTGGCCAGGGCCTCCATGGCGAAGGGCTTGGTGACCATGGCCATGCCGGGCTCCAGGAAGCCGCCGGCGACGGCGGCGTTTTCGGCGTAGCCGGTCATGAACAGGACCTGGAGCGTGGGGCGGAGGCGGCGCGCGGCGTCGGCGACCTGGCGGCCGTTCAGCCCGGGGAGGCCGACGTCGGTGATGAGCAGGTCGATGCGGGCCGAGCTTTTCAGGATCTCCAGGCCGAAGGGCCCGTCCGCCGCCTCCAGGGCTTGGTAGCCCAGGTCGCCCAGGACAGCGACCACCAGGTCGCGGACCGACTGTTCGTCCTCCACCACCAGGACGGTTTCGCCCGCCTCGGAGCGATGGGCGTCGATGGAAGGGCGGGGCTCGGCCCGCTCCGGCTCGGCCAGGCCATGGTGGCGCGGGAGGTAGAGTTTGACGGTCGTGCCCTGGCCCACCTCGCTATAGATCCGGGCGTAGCCCTCCGACTGGCGCGCAAAACCGTAGATCATGGACAGGCCCAGGCCCGTGCCCTGGCCGATGGGCTTGGTGGTGAAGAAGGGGTCGAAGGCCCGGGCGATCACGTCGGGCGACATCCCCGTGCCCGTGTCGCTGACGCAGATGCAGACGTACTGGCCGGGACGCACCTCGCGGAGCTGGGCCACATAGGCGTCGTCCAGGTGGGCGTTGCAGGTCTCGACCGTCAGCTTGCCGCCCTCGGGCATGGCGTCGCGCGCGTTGATGGCGAGGTTGAGGACCGCGTTCTCCAGTTGGTGAGGGTCGCATTTGGTGGTCCACAAGCCGCCCCCGGTGACCATCTCCAGGCTGATGGACTCGCCGATGCTGCGCCGGAGCAGATCCTCCATGGAGGTGATCAGGCGGTTGGCCTCCACCGGCTTGGGATCCAGCGGCTGGCGACGCGAAAAGGCCAGCAGACGCTGGGTGAGCGCCGCGGCGCGGTGGGCGGAGGTGGTGGCGGCGGCCGCGAACCGCTCGATCTCGCCGGTGCGGCCCTGGCGCAGGCGCCGCTGCATCAGCTCCAGCGAGCCCAGTATGCCCGTGAGCAGATTGTTGAAGTCGTGGGCGATGCCGCCGGTGAGCTGACCGATCGCCTCCATCTTCTGCGCCTGCCGCAGCTGCTCCTCGCGCTCGCGCTCCTGGGTGACGTCGCGGCCCACGGCGTAGAAGACCTCGCCCTCCGGCACGGCGGTCCAGGCCACCGTGACGGCGGATCCGTCCGCGCGGATGAGGCGATCCTCGAAGTTCTGCACCCGCTGGCCGGCGGCCAGAGCCGCAAAGACCTCCCCCGCGCCCGCGTGGTCGTCGGGGTGCAGGAGCTCGACGAAGGGCCGCGCCAGAAGATGCTCGCGCGTGTAGCCCAGCAGCCGCTCCCACGCGGGGTTGATCACCTTGAGGTAGCCGTCGAAGCCGACCTCGGCGAAGAGGTCGCTGGACAGCTGGAACAGCCGGTCGCGCTCGCGCGTGCGTTCCTGGACCCGCAGCTCCAGACCTTCGTTCAGGCGGCGGAGCTCGTCCTCGGCGCGGCTGCGGCGCTCGATTTCGAACTGGGCGGCCTGGTAAAGACGAGCGTTGTCGATGGCCACCGCCGCCTGGCCCGCCAGACCCACCACCCGGCCCTCGGCGGCCTGGGTGAACACCGCGGTCCGCGCGTGCCCGAAGAAGAGGCCGCCGATGACCTCTCCGGAGCGCGAGGTGACCGGCACGGCCAGATAGCTCCGCACGGGCAGGTGACCCGCCGGCATGCCTTGGTAGGGGTGGTTGCGGCCGTACCGAGGGTCCCGAGTGATGTCGTCGGAACGCACCACGCCGTCGCCCCGGAAGGTGGGCGCGAAGACCTCGGTGGCGCGCGGGTGCGGATAGTCTTCGAACGCCTCGCGCGGAGCGCCGGACAGGGTGTAGAGCAGCATGCGCTCACCGGCCTGGTCCACCACGTTGTAGAAGAAGGCTCCGAACTGGGCGCCGGTGATCTCCACGCCGGCGTCCGTCACGATCTGGACGATGCGGTCGAGGTCGAGCTCGGCGGCCAGGGCCGCGCCCGTCCTGTTCATCACCTCCAGGGTATGGGCCTGTTCTGCGGCGGCGAGCTGGGTGGCCCGCTCGGCCGCGATCCCGCGAACCTCGATGATGGTGCCCGTGGTGCGCCCCCGGCCGTCGCGCAGGGGGCTGGCCGTAAAGGCCACGGGATAGAAGCTCCCGTCCTTGTGGACGAAGACCTCTTCGCCCTGCTCCTGGTTGTTCTCCGGAAAGGCGCGGTCGATAGCGCATTCCTCGAGCGGGAAGTGCGACCCGTCCGGACGGGTGTGGTGGATCACGTCGTGCAGCGGCCGGCCCTGCACCTCGTGGAGGGTGTAGCCGGTGAGCCGCTCGGCGGCGGCGTTCAGATAGGTGCAGTGCTGCCGCTCGTTCATGACGAACACGGCCACCGTGGCGTTGTTCAGCACGGCTTCCAAGCGCCGCTGCGTGGCGGCCGAGCGGCGGCGGAGCGTCTCGATCCGGGTTCGGTCGGGAAGGGTGCTGGTCAAGAAGCTCGTTGGGGTCGGAAGGGGAGACCCCTAAGCTACGCTGCCGCCTCTTGAAAGCGTGGCCTTACGGGCGGAGGGTCTGCTGGACGGACGGCGTCGCCAGAGCCCGACTGTCCCTCGCGCGTTACCTCGCGATGGAGGCGGTGTTGTTGATCGGCTTCCCCGGCGCGGGGAAGTCCACCTGGCGGGCAGGATGGGTCGAAGAAGGGCGCCGCGCGGGGCGGCCGACTGTAGCGGTCTCCACCGACGACCTTCTCCTGGCGGAGGCTGCGGCCGCGGGCCTCAGCTACCCGGAAGCTTGGCGCCGGGCGCCCAAGCTGGAGGGCCGGGCGCGGGCGGCCGTGCGGGCTGCGGTGGAGGCCGGGGCGGAGGTGGTGGTGGACCGCACCAATCTGAGGGCCGCCACGCGGGCCCGCTTTCTGCGGTTGGTTCCGCCGGGCTACGTGCGGCGCGCCGTGGTGTTGGTCACCCCGCCGGAGGTGCTGCGCGAACGGCTGCGGCTCCGGGCCGAGGCGGGCGGGCACGCGGTGCCATGGGGGTTCGTGGTGGGAATGATGAAGACCTACCAGGCTCCGGAGCCGGGGGAGTTCGATCAGGTGGACTACCTGAACGCGGACGGGCGGGCCTTGGGCCCGCCCTGGCCCTGGGCGCGGACGGGCGGGCCCTGAGCCCGCCCTGGGGCCGACCCTAGGTCATGGCCAGGAGGATCTTGCGGGGGCCGCTGAAGGGGTTGCGGCCGTGGGCGGCCAGGAGGTTGTCCAGCACCACCACGTCGCCGGGCCGCCAGCGGTGAGGCACGGTTTCAGCCCGAAGGGCCGCGCGGATGTGGTCCAGGGCGGCGGGTTCGATCGGCGCGCCGTCGCCGTAGGCGGCGTTCAGGCGGAAGCGGTCCTCCGAGCCGTGATGGGCCAGGAGTGCGCTGTAGGTCTCCGGATCCAGCGCGCTGGGGTGGAAGCCGTCGGCCTGGTTGAACCAGACCTCCTCGCCCGTGTCAGGGTGGACGGCGGTGGCCGGGCGGATCTGATGCAGGCGTAGGGTCCCGTCGGGGAGCCAGGCGTGCCGGGCGCCGATGCGGCGGCAGCCGGCCTCCGCCTGCACCGGGTCGTCGGTCTCGAAGGCTTCCCGCCAGGAATAGCCGCCGCCGCGCTCCGGCGAGAGGTTGCGGATGTAGCGGACCCCGCGCCGGCGGAAAGCATCAACGAGGGCGGGGTCGATGGCCCGCAGGATGCGGCGGCTGTCGGCCAGGGTGGTCTCGCCGCCGGCCTGCGCGGCCGTCCGGCAGAAGAAGAACAGGCGGCGGGGCTGTACGTCGGCGTAGGACAGCTCGTTGTGCAGCGAAAGCGCCACGTGCGGCGGGTATTCGGTGGAGGTGTAGAGGCCGGTCGTCTCCAGCGCGCTCCGGGGCGAGGCCCCGCCGGCGTAGTTGAACAGCGGCTGATCGCCCGAAAAGGCGCGCACAAAGCGGGCGAGGTGCTCCGGGTCGGACAAGGCCCAGCCGCGGAACAGCAGGGCGCCGGTCTCCAGCAGGCGCGCCTGGAGCGTCTCGCGGTCGGCAGCCACGCGTTCGAGCAGGGCCTCGAGCTGGGTCGAACCGTCCGGCGTGACGACGGGGGGCGGGGCCGGGGTCAAGGGCGGGTGACGCTGCCGCCAGGGGTGTCGTCCCGAACGCCGGGCGCGGCGGGGCTGGGGGCGTAGAGGCTGCCGGAGGTGGGCGCCTTGGGATCGCGCGGCGCCGTGGACTGGGCCCGGTGGAAGACGGCCCCGGCCGCGCGGTTGGTCAGGCCGGGCGAGATGCGGTGGGAGAGGAGCGCGCCCTTGGCCTTGATCCCGGGCGCCACGCGGTCGCGGGGGCGCAGGGCGGCGTGGACGATGGCGTTCACCACCAGGGCGGGCTGGTCGGGCAGGACCTTGGCCGGCAGGCGGCCACTGTAGTTGGCGGCGTTGTCGAACCAGGGCGTGTTCACCGCCCAGGGCATGACCGTGACCACACGAATGGCGCGGCCTTCTCCTGCGGCGCGGAGCTCGGCGTTCAGCGCCTCGTCCAGGCCCAGGATGGCGTGTTTGGTGGCCACATAGCTGGCGTAATATGGCTGGGGCACGCGACTGACGACGCTGCCCAGGTTGATCAGCGTGCCGCCGCCCTGCCGGCGGAAGCGGCGCAGCGCCTCGTGGCTGCCGTAGATCACGCCCTTGAGGTTCACGTCGACGATGCGCGCGTGGTCGGCCCCGGGGGTCTCGTCGAAGCGGCCCAGGGCGCCCACGCCGGCGTCGTTGATCCAGACGTCGATCCGACCGAATTCGCGCTCGGCCGCCTCGGCCAGACGGGCCATCTGGGCCGGGTCGGCGACGTCGGTCGGGACCACCAGGGCGCGGCCGCCGGCGGCGCGGGCTTCGGCGGCGACCTCCTCCAGCACGGAAGCGCGGCGGGCGGCCAGCACCACATTGGCGCCGCGGGCCGCCATGGCCACGGCCGTGCCGCGGCCGAAGCCGCTGGAGGCGCCGGTGATCACCACGGTGCGGCCGGCCATCACCGGCTGGCCGCCCCGCGTCAGCGGCGGGGCGCCGGCGCAGGCCGTGAGGGAGAGGACGGCCAGGATGGCGAGCAGGAGGCGCATGCCGCCTAGTCGAACCCGAAAAGGACGGACGCCGCCGTTCCCTGGGCGACATAGACGAGCGCAGCCAAGGCCAGGACGGCCCGGGTCCAGCGGTTGGGCCAGCGGCGCCACAGCAGGACGGTGAGCGCCAGGCCCGCGGCGATCTCCAGGGGCTGGAGCCAAGCCCCGCCATGGTCGGGGTCCCAATAGGAGAGCGGGCTTTCGAAGCGCCAGTCGCTGAGCGGCCAGAAGTGGCGGTGCGGATCGTCGTGGTGCAGCGGGAAATCGCCCGCCTGGTGCAGCAGGCCCGAAGCGGCAAAGGCGGTCGCCGCCCGGGCGCGGAAAGCCAGAGCCAGGGCCAGCGCCAAGCCCCACAGCGGAACCGCATGGAAGGGCGCCATCACCGCCTGCCAGGGCTCGGAGAAATAGGCGGTGCGGAAGATGGCTTCGGCGCTCATGCCGGAGGCGGCGGCCCCCAGTATGAGCAGAAAGGACGCCATGTCGGGCAAGAGGCCGCCGACGACGGCGACCCAGGCCGGCGCCGGGCGGCCCCGACCGAAGACCGCGGCGCCCAGCAGCATGTGGGTCTGGGTGTGCACCGGAGGGGGAGCTCCGGCGCGGGCGTCAGGCGGCCGCGGTCTTGTCGGCCCCGGTCTGATCGCCTCCGGTCTTGGCGGCGACCTTGGGCTTGCGCACGGGTGTCTTGCGGGGCGCCTTGGGCGGGGGCGGCGGCGCATTGGCGGCCCGCTCGGCCAGTTCGGCGTCGATCAGGGGCAGGAGTTCGGCGGCGGCGGCCTGCTGCTTGGCCGCGGGACCCGCGCTGGGTCCGTCCTGCAGCCGCTGCGCATTGGCGCGCAGGTTGGCCAGATCCTTGGCCTCCATGGTGGGCAGCATATCGGCGATGGCCATGGATGAGAGCTCCTGTAAGGCCCCTTCATATAGGTACGGCGCCGAAGCGGCGCCGTTTCTTTTCGGGGGGCGGCTACCTGCGCCGGAACTGAGGCCGGGCGCCGGGCGGACGCGGGCCGGGGGCCCCTTCCGTCTTGTGGCGGTAGGTGATGCGGCCCTTGTCGAGGTCGTAGGGCGTCATCTCAACCGTGACCCGGTCGCCCACGAGCGACCGGATCCGATTCCGTTTCATGCGGCCGGCCGTGTAGGCCAGAACCACGTGATCGTTTTCGAGGCGCACCCGGAACCGCCCCTCAGGGAGCAGTTCCTCGATCACGCCTTCAAATTCGATGAACTCTTCTTTGGCCAATCAGTCCTCGGCGGGGCGGAGGTTGATCGCGCTCTCGCGGCCGTCACGGCCCTTTTCCAGGTCGTAGGAAAGACGATCGCCTTCCTGCGGATCGCCGTGGCCTGCACGCTCAACGGCCGACACGTGCACAAACACGTCCTTGCCGCCGCCTTCAGGCTGAATGAAGCCGAACCCCTTGGTGGGGTTGTACCATTTGACCAAACCGGTCGCCATGTTCGTTAGTCTTTCGTCAGAGAGGGTCGCGTAGCTCGGAGCCAAGCGGGTCCCATATGAGGCAAAGGGACGGCGGCGTCCAGCGCGGACTTGCCTGGCGCCATGGGCGGGGGTGAGCCCGGCCCTCCACACCCGCTCTCCCCGGCGAAAGCCGGGGCCCACCTCCCGTCACACGCCCAACCAGCCGGCCTCGGCGCCTGCGGTGTGCTGGCCCGCGCCTGGACCCCGGCTTTCGCCGGGGAGAACGGGACGGAGGGGGCGGTGGCGCTCGGAGCGGACCGCCGCTCGCCCCCTCACCCCTTGCCTATCACCCCTCACCCAGCGGCCCGCCTTCCGGCGCGCCCCGGCCCAGGCGGTCGGGCAAGGGCTGGCCCGTCTCCGTGAACGCCAGGCTGACGCTGTTCAGGCAGTGGCGCTGGCCGGAGGGCGGGGGGCCGTCGGGAAAGACGTGGCCCTGGTGGCTGTCGCAGCGGGCGCAGCGCAGTTCGGTGCGCACCATGCCGTAGCTGCGGTCGGTGACGGACTTCAGGTGATCGGGATCATAAGGAGCGAAGAAGGACGGCCAGCCGGTGCCGGAATCGAACTTGGCCGAGGAGCGGTACAGCGGCAGGCCGCACAGGCGGCAGCTGTAGGCGCCCTGCTTCTTGTTATCCAGAAAGACGCCGCAGAACGCCCGCTCCGTGCCGTGCTCCAGCAGCACGCGCCGCTCTTCGGGGGAGAGGTCGCGCTCAAGACGGGCGCGGTCGTCGGCGGAGGGCGGGGCGAGGTCGAAACCGGCGGCGGAGGTGCGAGCGGGGGTGAGCGGCTGGGCGTGCATGTTCGGGCCTTCTTGGGAGCGGCGGCGCGGTATATGGGCCTGGCCATGGCCGCTTTCGACCTGCCTGACCCGCTCGCGGCGCCCCTGAGTTTCCTGGACGTCCTGCCTTGGCGCGATGCGGCGGCGCTGGGCGCCTTTTTCGTGCTGTGGCTGCTGTACGAGCCCCTGCTGCGGCGGGTGGGGCGCGGGCGGGGCGTGATCAATCGCGACATGGAGGTGGTCCGCGCCGGCTGGATGCGTTCCATGCTGCGGCGAACCGACTCCCGGCTGCTGGACGCCAATCTGATGGGGCACGCGCTCAACTCCGCCTCCTTTTTCGCTTCGGCCAATCTGATCCTGATCGCGGGCCTGGCGGGCGCTCTGTTCGGCGGGGACGCGACCTGGCGCGGCGTGCGCAGTCTGGACGTGGTGGCCCAAACCGACGCCTCCTTGTTCCAGCTCAAGCTGTCGCTGCTGCTCGTCACCCTGGCGCGGGGGCTGCTGGATTTCATCTGGAGCATCCGCCAGATGAACTTCTGGCTGGCCGCCGTGGGCGCGGCCCCCGAAGTCGGGGACGCCGCCCTGCGCGGCCGATGGGCGGACGCGCTGTCCGAGATCATCAACCCGGCCTTGGCCCATTTCGCGGCCGGAGTGCGGGCCTACTACTTCGCCCTGGCCTCTGCGCTCTGGCTGCTGGGGCCTGTGTCCTTCGTGGTGGCGGCGGTGGCGGCCACCGCCGTGCTCATCTGGCGGCAGTCGCGGTCCCGGGCTTCGCGCGGGGTCCGCCGCGTGCGCGAGCTCCTGGACGAGGAGGCCCCGGAGTCCCTTGAGTCCGGCGCGCGGCCGTCATAAAAGCCCGCCCGACGGTGAGGTGGCGGAGTGGTCGATCGCGCACGCTTGGAAAGCGTGTTTAGGTGAAAGCCTAACGAGGGTTCGAATCCCTCTCTCACCGCCACGCCCCCGTCCAACGGGCATCGTCAACTTAACGGCGGTGGCCCAGAGTTGGCCCGTCCCCTGCCCGCTGATCAGGCAGCCGCGACGGCAGCCTCCCAAGCTTCGTGAGCCTCAGCTCGGAACTGACGGAGGGTGGGTCTGCGGATCAGGTGAGGCTGGGTGTTGAAGGTGTTGTAGACGGCGGCGTGGGTGGAGAGGAATCTCTGGGCTGAGCCCTGGGACTTGAACCTCTGCATCTTCCGTTCTCGTCGTCGGATCGGCAGGTGCGAGTTCTCCGCTCGATTGTTGGCCCGCATCCCGCCTGGCCGGTGTCGGGCAGTGAGACCCAGGTCACGAACACCCGCCCTGTAGGATGCGAGTTTGTCGGTGACGATGGTCTCGGGCCGGACACCCTGGTTCCGCAGCAGTTTACGCAGGAGCTTCAGCGCTGCGTCCTTGTTGCGGCGCTGCTGGACCAGCATGTCCAGCACCTCGCCTTCGTCATCGACGGCCCGCCACAGCCACATGCGCCGGCCGCCGATCTTCACCACCATCTCGTCGAGGCGCCAGCGAGCGGTCGGGCCTGGACGACGCCGCCGCAGGTTACGGGCGATCAGCGGGCCGAACTTGATGGTCCAGCAGCGGACCGTCTCGTAGCTGACCTCCATCCCACGCTGAGCGAACAGCTCTTCCACATCGCGGAAGCTCAGGGTGAAGCGGAAGTAGAGCCACACGGCATGCCGGTCACCTCCGGCGGGAAACGATGACGCTTGTAGGAGATCGGCTGCACGCGTCTTCACCCCCGTCGAGCCGACCCGGCGCGGTTAGCGGAGACAAGTTAGCGTCAGCCTGACAGCACCCATGTTGCTCCTCGCTGGGGCCGGTGACCGCTCGGCAAGCCGCTGCCATGGCGTTGCGAAGTGCACCTGAGTGGGCCGGGGTCGGCCGAGTTCGACAGAGCTCGTGCCCACGCCGGACGGTGTTCGGGGCGGAAGTGGGCGGGGACCGAGACCCCCGCCCGGAAGCCTTACAAGCCCCTGGTGCGGCCCGAGCTGTGCCCGCCGTTGCGGTAAAGGATGTCGGTGGCGATTTCGCTGGAAACGCCCGCGGAGCTGCTGTCGACCGAGACGAACACGCCTCCTTGATTGACGCGGTCCTCGTAATAGCGGGCATCGTCATCGCTGACGCCGTGCTTGGAAAGCAAGCCGGACAGACCGCCAGCGGCGGCCCCTAAGGCCGTGCCGGTCAGGGCCGCACCGCCAACGGCGGCTTCGGCGATGGCGCCTGCGGCCACGAGCGGGCCCACGCCAGGAATAGCCAAGGCGGCGACGCCCAGAGCTGCACCGGCGCCGGCTCCCAGAGCTCCTTTAGACAGCACGCTGCCGACCTTCTCGCCGGCCCCGTCGGTCTCGGAAGCCTTTCCGCCCCCGTCTTCATTGCGGGCGATCAGCGAGATGGCGCGATCCTGGACTCCGGCGGATCGGAGTTCGGCGACGGCTTGATTAGCTTCCGATTGGCTGTCGAACGCGGCGGATGCGATGTTCATAGGAAGTCTCCTGAAGCACGGCTAATTAGCCGTAGCCCACCAACCCGCCCGACTCTCCCTTGTTCCCAGCACGTTCGTAGGTCGTCCGACTGTCCGCTTCTGGCGGATTCTGTTGAAAAAGTCGGAGCAGGAACTCTCGGCGACTATTAGCTGAGGTCTCCGTAGGCGCGAACGCAATTGCTGGTATGCTGGCGCTAGTTCAAAGGCTCGGAACGGACTTTTTCAACAGTATCCAGTCAGAAGCGGACGCCTCAGTGAAGCTCACCCTGGTCAGAGCTGATCGCACAGCTCACGCCATTCCCGCATCAGTTTGGCGACCTGCCGCCTGGCCGTTTTCGCCTCCTTCGTGTGCAGGCCCGTCCGGTAGCGACCGTGCGCTGGTCCCTTCAGGGGCACGACAACGACGTGCCTCGCTCCGGGGGATGGCTGAGTCGGTTCGAGCGACAGCGCGGCGGTGGGCAGGTTCGCTTATCGTCAGGAACGATCCCTACCGCGTCCGCAGCGGACATGACGGTCTCGAGATGCAGACCTTCGGTCGAAGCTCCAGCCAGCCCGCGCGGAAACGTCGCGCCTCGTCCAAGCATCTGTCAGGTGCTCGACGCATTGAGTCCTCCGCTGGGCGCATTGACAGGAATGGACGATGAATTCGACGCTGCGAAATCTGACGAGCGGGGCGGTCCTGGCTCTGGCGGTGAGCGGGCTGGCGGCCTGCGGCGGCGCTGAGGAAGAAGCGGCCGGGACGACTGACACGGCGGCGACGGCCGAGGCTCCGGCCATGACCTCACCCGGTGCGGGCGCTACGGCGGCGGCCGAGGCGCCGACCGTGGGTGGCGCGCCCATGCTGCCGACGCGCAACATTGTGCAGAACGCCTCGGAGGCGTCGAACCTGACCACCTTGGTGTCAGCCGTAACGGCCGCGGACCTCGGCGGCACGCTCTCTGGCGCGGGACCCTTCACCGTGTTCGCCCCCACCAACGATGCTTTCGGCAAGCTGCCGGACGGCACGGTCGAGACCCTCACCCAGCCCGCTCAGAAGCAGAAGCTGACGGGCATCCTCACCTACCATGTGGTGCCCGGGAACCTGACCGCCGCTGAGCTGACCCGGCAGATCGAGGCCGGCGGCGGGACGGCTACGCTCACCACTGTGAACGGCGCCAAGCTGACGGCCAAGGCCGCTAACGGCGGCGTCCAGTTAACCGACGCGGCTGGCGGCATGGCCATGGTGACGCAAGCCGACGTGACCCAGTCGAACGGTGTGGTCCATGTAATCGACACCGTTCTCATGCCCAGCCGTAGCTGACGTCCCAGGAGGTCTGCGGTTTGCGTGGGCCGGCGGGGACACCGTCGGCCCTTTCTATCCGTATAGGGTGCAAGGGCTGTAGGATGGTCGGTGACGATCGTCTCGGGCCGGGCGCCCTGGTCGCGCAGCAGCTTGCGCAGGAGCTTTAGGGCCAAAGCCTTGTTGCGCCGCTGCTGGACCAGCATGTCCAACACCTCGCCTTCGTCATCGACAGCCCGCCACAGCCACATGCGCCGGCCGTCGATCTCCACCACCATCTCGTCCAGGCGCCAGCGACCGGTCGGGGTACGACGACGCCCAGATTGCGCGCGATCAGCGGGCCGAACTTGATGGTCCAGCAGCGGATCGTCTCGTAGCTGACCTCGATCCCACGCTGGCCAGCAGCTCCTCCACGTCCCGGAAGCTCAGGGTGACGCGGAACCAGAGCCAGACGGCATGCCGGATGATCTCAGGCGGGAAGCGGTGTCGCTTGTACGAGATCGGCCACACGCCCCAGCTCCCCAGCCGAGGCCGCCCGGAGAGGAACCAGGGCGCGGATCACCCGTTGATTCGAGACAAGTTGCCGTCTGACTGACAGCACCGCCACGCCCCCCCGCAGCTCGGCTCCACGCTCCGACATGAGCTAACCGCCGGGTAAGTCGGCCGAATTCGCCCTCTGGGATCGCTTATTCATGCCCTCCTGATCGCCCGGAGGGAGCAAAAACCCGGACACCGTGGATCGCTCTCACAAGCCCCCTGAAGATAGCCCATGATGTCGCAAGCCGCTCGTATATTGATTGGGCTGGCGGCAGGGCTGCTGCTGGGCGCGGTGGGCGCCTGGGCTGGTTGGCCGCTTGACGCATCTCTCGCCGTCACCGGTGTGGTCGGCGGGCTGTGGCTAGACGCGCTCCGGATGACGGTGATCCCGCTCGTCTTCTCGCTGCTCGTCACCGGAATCGCTTCGGCGGCGGCGAACGCCAAAGCAGGGGGCGTGACCCGGCGCGCCTTGAGCCTCTTCGCGCTGCTGCTGCTGTTTTCGGCGCTACTGGGCGCACTCCTGGGGCCCGTGCTGCTCGGCGCTTGGTCGCCGCCGGCAGGCGCTCTCGCCGCGCTTCGAGCAGGGCTCGAGTTGGGTGAAACCCCGGAGATCCCGTCCGTGACGGACTGGTTCCGCGGCCTTGTCCCGACCAACGTGGTCTCCGCAGCGGCCGAGGGCTCCATCGTTCCCCTGACCATCTTCGCGCTGAGCTTCGGGTTCGCCGCGACGCGGCTGGCGCCCGAGAAAGCAGCGCCTCTGCTCGCGTTCTTCGACTCAGTCGCTGACACGATGCTGGTGATCGTTCGCTTCGTACTCCTTTTGGCTCCCATCGGGGTGTTTGCGCTGGCTTTCACCGTCGGCGCGAGGCTGGGCATCGGAGCTGGAGCGGTCCTGGCTCACTACGTCGTGGTGCAGATCGCGGTCACCCTCATCCTGGCCCTTTCGATGTACCCCCTCGTGGTGCTGGCCGGGCGTTTGAGGCTGGCGGCCTTCGCCCGGGCCGTTGCTCCGGCTCAGGCCGTTGCAGCCAGCACGCAGTCCTCACTGGCGTCCTTGCCGCCTATGTTGGCGGGCGCAGAACGACTGAATCTGGAGAGGGACGTACCTCCCGTCGTGTTGCCGCTCGCGGTCGGGCTTTTCCGGATCGCAGCGCCAGCTTCGATCGTGATCGTCATGCTCGCCATGGCGACGATGAGCGGGGTGGAAGTGGGCCCGACGCAGATCGCGATCGCCGCCCTGCTGGCGACGATCAACACCCTGGTGATCGTGGGCTTGCCCAATCAGGTGACGTTCTTCGCGGCCTATGCGCCGCCCGCGCTTGCGGTGGGGGTTCCGATCGAACTGTTACCCCTGCTCTTGGCCGTCGATACCATCCCCGACATCTTCTACACGGTCAGCAACGTTACGGCCGATCTTGCCGTGACGTCCGTCGTGGGGCGGAACGCGACCAAGAACGAGCCCCCTGGGGCTCTGTCAGACCAAATCAGCAGGGGCGTAACGGCGCGGCTCTAGGCGCCAGCGCAGGACCGCCTCACCGAAAACGAGCTCTGACAGGGCCGGCCGGTGGGGCCCGCGCGCATAGCGCACCGGCCTCGGAGCCGCTAGGCAGCGGTCATGCTCAAGGTCTTTGATCCGCGTCAGCTGGTCCACGCCCCGGCTCGGGAGCTCCACAACGGGGGCTGGATGGACCATGTGGACACGCCGGCTCGCGCCCAGGCCGTCCTGGCCGCCATCAGCAGAGTGAGGCCGGCGCGGGACTTCGGGCTCGGACCGATCGGGCGTGTGCACGCCCCCGGCTATCTGACCTTCTTGGAGACGGCGCACGCACGTTGGATCGAGGCGGAGCGATCCGGGGACGCGATCGGCTACACTTGGCCTGTGGTTGCGCGCCGGGCGCTCAGGCTCGAGCGGATCGACGCCCTTCTCGGCCGCTACAGCTACGACGCCGCGACTCCCATTGCTGCTGGCACGTGGGAGTCGGCCTACTGGGGAGCCCAAGCGGCGCTAACTGCGCTGCAGCCGCTGCTCGTGGGCGCTGAGCGCGCCGCCTTCGCGCTATGCCGGCCCCCGGGACACCACGCGGGAACGGACTACCTGGGCGGCTACTCCTACCTCAACAATGCGGCGATCGCGGCGCGAGCGGCGGTCGACGCCGGGCATGGGCCGGTGGCGATCCTGGATGTGGACTACCATCACGGCAACGGCACCCAGGACATCTTCTGGGAGGGAGGCTCTTCACCTCCATCCACGCCGATCCGGACGGACTACCCCTCTTCTGGGGCCACTCCATGAGCACGGGGCCCACGCGACGTCAATCTGCCCCTGCGACGTGGGACAACGGCGGGGCTGTACCTCGCCGCGGTTGACCAGGCCCCGGCCACGGACTACCCCTTCTTCTGGGGCCACCCTGATGAGCACGGGGCCGGCGAAGGGGAAGGCGCGACCCTCAATCTGCCCCTGCGACGTGGGACAACGGCGGGGCTGTACCTCGCCGTTCTTGACCAGGCCCTGGAGACGATGGCCCACCGCAGGCCCTAGCGGAGACGATGCGCCGCCTTCGGTTGCCGAAGCTGCTTGTGGTCTCGTTTGGCGCGGACACTTGGGAGGGGGACCCGATTTCCTTCTTCAAGATCGCCACGACGGACTACCCCATCGTCGGGGAGCGGATCGCTCGCTGAACCTTCCAACGCTGATCGTCATGGTCGTACGCCGTCCAGGCCTTGGGGAGACGCTTCGTCCGGTCCAGGTGATCTTCCTGAACGCCGTCCAGGCCTTGGGTGAGAACGTTTCGGGGTTCTCTGGCGGGATTCCCAGAAACCTGAACTTGGAATCGCCGTTTTCGGCTTTGTTCGCGGAATCTTGATGGTCTGACAACGCCGTTAAACGGGTGTCGCCGACGCCCGCAGGTCCTCTAGCCAGAAGCCGGCCCGCTCCGCTTCGCCTTCATGCTCGGGCTCACGCCAGGTCTCCAGCAACGCCGCGGCATACCAGTCGCGCATGGCAGGGAGACTGCGGACGCGTTCGGCGTAGGCTGCGGCGGGCTCGCTCAAGGCGAGGCTGTAGATTTGGGCTCGGAACGTGACGGGTGCGAAAAATGCGTCCACGGCGGTGAACCCCTCTCCTGCGAGGAACGGCCCGCCGAAGCTGCTCAGCCCCTCGCACCAGAGCTCATCAATTCGGTCGATGTCGCGCGTGAGCGCGGGCGCGACGTGGTCGAGCCGGACGCGAATACCCAAGCTCATGGGGCAACGCTCGCGCAGGCTTCCGAAGCCTGAGTGCATCTCGGCGGCTGCACAACGCGCCCAGGCCCGGGCCTTTGCGTCTATCGGCCAAACGCCAGGATGATGCTCGGCGATGTATTCCGCGATGGCGAGGGTGTCCCAGACGACGAAGCCGTCGTCGATGAGGCAGGGCAGTTTGCCCGAGGGCGAGAAGCGGCGAAACCCGCCCGCCTCCGAGCGGCTCCCAAGGGGCACAAGTTGCTCCTGGAACTCGATGCCGAGCGTGCGCATGAGCAACCAGGGTCTCAGTGACCAGGACGAGTAGTTCTTGTTCGCGATGTAGAGGGTGTACAAGCTCGTCTCCTGTTTGATCCTGGCGTGGGCATTCTCAGAGCTGCTTTTCGTTCAGGCCTGCCTGCGAAGAGGCGAGAGCGGCGGCCGGGTGCTAAACCTTGATTGCGCTTCAGCGCGCGCCTTCTGCCGCCTCCCGGGTGCGAGGCCGCCATTGCGGAGCCCGCGCCCTTTCTCATCGCTCTGACAACGCCGCAGCGAGCACTACGCCGGTTGGGAACGATACGCGGCTTGACCCGCGAACGACAGGCGCAGGGGCGAGGCCCTGCAGAAACGAGACGACGGAACGCTTCTCGCCCCAGCCTGTTTCCGGCGGGAAGAAGGACCAAGCCATGCACGCTCAGGAGATCATCAGCCGCCACCCCGACGTCCGCGGAAACACCAACGCGGCCCTGATCCGCTGTATCGAAGAATGCTTCGATTGCGGCCAGATTTGCACCTCCTGCGCCGACGCCTGCCTGGGCGAAGACATGGTCCAGCAGATGAAGCAGTGCATCCGGGCCTGCCTGGATTGCGCCGATGTCTGCCTGGCCACCGGTACGACCGCGAGCCGCCGGACCGGGAGCAACGAAGACGTTATCCGGCGCATGCTCGAGGCCTGCGCCGCCGCCTGCGCCGCCTGCGCTCAGGAATGCGAACAGCACGCCGCCCATCACGACCATTGCCGAATCTGCGGCGAGGCCTGCCGCCGTTGCCAGCATGCCTGCCGCGACGCCCTGCAAAGCATGCAGGCCTAACCCGACCCGAGAAGATCGTTTTGAAGACGCTAGTTTCCGTCGCGCTCGCCCGACCGGGGCCACCGCCGGAGCAGCCGCCGCCCAGGGGTATCAGGCCGCCCAGCCCGCCCCCATGATCTAGCTGGTTCGCGCCCAGGTTCACGGGCCGTAGATGCCCCTCCAGCCCGCTTCTCCCTGTGCGATCGCTTAGCCCTGCCCTCTTGGATCGCCCGGAGGGAGCACAAACGCGGCCACCGTGGATCGCTCTAACAAGGCCCTCAGCAGCCATCGCCCAGCAGGGCCAAGAGCCCGATCACTCCGGTGAGCTAGGGCCGCTGGCAGCTTGGGCATCCTGTCGGCTCCGTCCCAGCTCCGCGGCTTCAGCCGGACTAGGCGCCCTTCATCCAAGTCAGCCTGGACCATGTGGACAGGCATGCTGCCCCAGCCGAGCCCGGCGAGCAGCATGGCGTGCTTCGCGCCGAGATCAGCGATCCGCCAGGTGCGGACGGCCGTCACTCCGTAGTCCTTGCCCTTCGTCAAGGACGACCGGTCGGTGAGCACCAGTTGAACATGCTCGCGCAGGACCTCGGGGACGAGCTCCCCCTTCACGTAAGCCAGCGGGTGGTCCGGGGCGGCCACCGGCACCAGCTCGATCTCGCTCACCCGGGTGCGCTCCAGTCCCGGGAAGTCGCTTGCAAACACGGTCACGATCCCGAGGTCCGCCGCCCCGTCCAGCAGCATCTGGACGGCGGCCCCTAGCGTCTCAACGCCCACCCGCGTCTGCACCGAAGGAAACTGCGCCTGAAAACCCGTGAGCGCCTCCACTAGGGTCGCCATCGGGAACATGGAGTCCACGACCAGCGACAGCTCCGGCTCCAGCCCGCCGGCGATCCCGCGCGCTTGGACAGCGAAGCCGTCCGCCTCCTCCAGGATTCGGCGCGCACGCGGCAGAAGGGCCCGACCGGCCTCGCTCAGTGCAGGGCGATAGGCGCTGCGGTCGAACAACCCGGTCCCGACCTGCTCCTCCAGCTTCTGGATCGCATACGTCACGGCTGACTGGGCGCGGTTCATGCAGCGCGCGGCGGCCGAGAAGCTCCCCGCCTCGACCACGGAGACGAAAACACGGAGCTGATCGAGCGAGAGACCTTCCACCTTCATCGAAATATCCGATAAAGATGTTGAGAACTATCCCAGTTTCATAGACGGCCTGAGCCCGCCATCTTTCGCCTCGAACGGGGTTGAAGCCCGGCTGCAAAGAGATGCACCTCATGGCGGATCGTCTGCCGACCCTCTTCATCCCGCATGGCGGCGGCCCCTGCTTCTTCATGGACCCCAAGTGGGGCCTGCCCGCCGACGCCTGGGACCGTATGGCCGAGCACCTACGCGGCGTTGACGCCGCCTTGGGCGTCCGCCCGAAGACCGTGCTCGTCGTCTCCGGGCACTGGGAGACCGAGCTGCCCACGCTCAACACCGCCGAACGACCGGCCCTCCTGTTCGACTACTACGGATTCCCGGAGCACACCTACCGGCTGACCTACCCCGTCGCCGGCGCTCCGGCGCTGGCCCAGGAGGTTCGCCGGCTGCTGGCCGACGCCGGGTTCGAAAGCGACACGGACTGCGAGCGCGGCCTTGACCACGGGGTCTTCATCCCCTTCAAGCTGATCTACCCGGAGGCCGACGTGCCGGTCCTGCAGCTGTCGCTCCAGCGCGATCTGGATCCGGCCGTGCACCTCGCCATCGGCCGGGCACTGGCCCCGCTCCGCGAGCAGGACGTGCTCATCGTGGGCTCCGGCATGAGCTACCACAACCTGCGCGATTTCTTCTCGCCGCGAGGCGTTGAGCCCGCCGAGGCCTTCGACGCCTGGCTTGCCGAAACCCTGACCGACCGGGAGCCCGAGGCCCGGGATCGGAGGCTGCGGGCTTGGCGGGACGCCCCCGGCGCCCGCCAAGCCCATCCCGAGCCCGAGCACCTGCTGCCGCTCATGGTCGCGGTGGGCGCGGCCGGCGCCGATCAGGGGCGACGCACCTACCACGACCACATCGCCGGCAAGGCGCTCTCCGGCTTCCAGTTCGGCTGAGCCGCCCCTTTTCAGCAGCCGCTATAGCGTCGTTCCTTTGGGCCAAGCGCTCGCCCGCAACGCCAGAGCCGACCACTGCGGCTAACAGCAGCGCAGTCCCGATCGCTTCGGCTGTCAGGCGCCGAGCGAAGCCCTAAGCTGCAGCGGAGGCTCGAGGCTGGCGTCCGCCACTTAGGCCCTGCGAGCCAAGCGGACGTTCTCCAGCACCGAAGCGCAGATGGCGGGCTGCTCTTTGGTGGGCGAAGTTTCGCCGGGCCGAACGCGCTTCAGGTGGAGCCGGGTCAACGATGGGGAGCTTCCCGCTGCGGGCGCTACGGTGCTCCTGTTAGGGTCAGCGCGGCAACACCAGCACGGAGCCCTGCATGGTCGGCTCTCGCCCGACGGAGGTGAAGCGGACCACCCCCGGCTGGTCCGCCACGAAGCGAACAGTCTTCACCTCCCCTCGTTTCAGAGAGAGCTGCTCCTGCTGACCATCGATCGCGATCGTGTGAGCTGGGCCTTGCACACCCATGAAATTCAGAGCCACGCTGTCGCCTTGTCGCACGACCACCTGAGCCGGGTGGAAGGCGAAGGCGCGCACGGACCACTCACCCTTCTGGTTCGGCGGCGTCACGATAAAGCCCCCGCTGTTCTTCGGCGCAGTTGCAGGAAACGGCTCCGGGCTATGGTCGCCAGCTCCATTGACGTTCGTCTTCCCGTCGTGGTGGAGCGTGGCGATGTGGAAGACCTGCTCAGCAGCCCCGCCGTTTTGCGCTTGGCTCCCGGCTCGGGTGCTGCCCGCTCTGTCGCCTGAGCTTGCGGCTTGGCCCGCAGTTTCCGCGCTGCAGGCGCCCAGATGGGCGGACAGCCCGGCGAGCAAGGCCGCGAGCACCGGTCCTTTGGTCTCCTTGGTGAATTTCACGGCCACAGGATCTCTTTCCATTTGCTGTTCAAGCCGGGTTTGCCGGACCGACACTCTGTCCAACGCGAAAATCAGACGTTCCCCCAGGAGAAAGGTTCCGCAGGGCGTTGGGGCGTGAACGCGCAGCGAGTGGGCATTTCGTCACCGTCACAGGGCTGGGCTGGGCTGGGCTGGGCTGGGCTGGGCTGGGCTGGGACAACTAGAAGGCGAGCCTAGCGCCCTGAAGCTGCCAGCTCGAGCCGCTCCAAAGGGGGTTGAGGATGACCACGGCGGACGCCCACGAAAGCCGCCGACCCGAGGCCGGTACTCCACGGTCTGCATCGCGCTGCACTGGCTGACCGCCGCCCAGTCGTCCCGATCCATCAACCAACCCGGGCGGCGATGAACAGCCAGGCACAAACCTCCGATCAAGCCGGCTTCATGTCGATGATAGGCGCCCAGAGGATCATCATGATCGATGTAGTCCGGCAGCCGTGCATCACTCCGCCTCGCCGTGGTCCTGCTTCAGGGCCAGGCCTCAGCCCCGCTGCACCGGCGTTCAGGCCGTCGCCGCCCGGTTCAGGTTCAGCACCTCGCCGGTGAGGCTGCTCAGGTTGCGCTGGCGAATGGCGGCGCCGGCCTCGTCGAACAGGAACGGCAAGCAAGCGTAACGACGCCCCCGCGTCACAGGCATGGCTTCGTGCAGGAGGGAGCATGAGAACACGACGGCGCCCCCGGTCGGTGCGCGGTAGGTGCGGTCTCCGAACTCCGGGAAGCGAAGCTCGCCGCCGTCGTAGTCCTCCGCGTTGAGATTGATCGTCACCGCGAACCGCCGGTGCGCCGTGGCGGGACTGGTGTCGTCGCGATGCGCCCGGAAGAACCCGCCTGAGTCCGCGTCGTAGCAGGCCACGAGGAAGCGCTCCACGCGTGTCACATTGAACTGGAAAGCCTTCTTGATCTCGGGGAGAAGCCGGGCGCCGAGCCGGTCCCGGATGGCGTCGCGGTAGGGCCGGAACGTCTCGCCGTGGTCCATGTTGAGGTCCCGCCGCCGCTTGAAGCTGTGGTCCATCACCCCGATCGTGGCGCCGTCACGCTCGCGCATGAAGCCCGAGTCCGATCCACCGTGCTCGTCGTAGAGCCGTACCAGCTCCCGGCAGAAATCCCCTTCGAAGAGGCGAGGGAGCACCAGAACGGGGGCGTGGCCGGGCAGCCCGCCATGCAGATCCGGCTCGGGCAAGGCCTCGATCGCCTCCGCAAAGGCGCGCTCATGCCGCTCGGGAGCCTCGAACGGCAGGTTGGCGATGACGCGCATCATGGGATCGAGGATGAGTGTGAAGCCATTGTGCACATCCACCGGTTTCCCGCTCCCCCCCGGGGCCGGTTGGCTTACTGCGCCGTAGGGCCTGCTGACCGCACGGTCGAAGTCCCAGAAATGGCGGATCCCGGGCAGGCTTTGCCGGACCCGCTGCTGCGCCTCGTCCTGGGGATCGATGCTGACGCCGAAGAAGGAGGCGAAGCGATCGTTGAATCGGTGGCGATGCCGCGAGGTCAGGAGCTCGAGAAGCTTCCGATTCTTCTCCAGGCCCGCCGAGCCGAAAAAGCAGAGCACGAGGTAACGTCCGGCCGCGGTGGAGAACGCGTATCGTGGGTTGTTGGTGGACCGGCACTCGAAATCAGGAACAGGGTCCCCAGGCTGGAGTGGAAGTCGAGCGGCCCGTCCATCGTTCACTGCTCGTGCTCCTGTCCAAGGCGGAGATCCAGCCCACCCTTAGGTCAAAACAAGCCTGGGCGCCGACGAGGGGCGGAGTGCATCCGACAGAACACCCACATCAGCACAGAAGCCGCAGGACGCGAAGGCTCACCCCAACAATGACCGGTGCATGGCGGCCTTTGCAATTATGGGCGCCTTATGCGGGCAGCCTCGTCACACCGACGCGCCCGCCTGTTCGCTCCCGTCGGGCCGACCTGGCCCGGCTGTCGAGACAAGTTGGCGTTAGCCTGACAGCACCGGCGCAGGGCAAGCGCAGCGGCGGTGGCCACACCGCCGCTGCGCTTGGGATATTCCAAGCGTTCAGGAGGCCAGGAGCTGAGTGATTTGATCCTGGACCGCCTTCGTGATCACGAAGATCGTCTGTCCTGTCGCAGGATCGGTAGCGACATCGCAGGCGATGTTAAGGACCGGGTTGAGCTGGTTCAGCGTTCCGCCCGTTCCTGTAGCCTTACGGCCAGCGTTTCGGAGCTGCTTAAGCGTGCTTTCGCAGGCGCCTCGATTGTTGAAGATCAGATCGCCCTTGTCGTTTCGTTTGGCCTGGCCCTGTTCACCGCCTTTCCCCTGGCTGTTGCCTTGGGCGAGCACGTACGAAGGAGCCAGCAACAATGCCGAAGCGAGGAAAGCAGAAACTATATTGCGGTTCATTTGGATCACCTTGTCGAATGTCCCTCGACAGCGCGGTCGCGCAGATCTCTAACCCCGCGAGCCTTCCAATGTTCCACCACCAAACGGCTTGAGGGACCGCGAGCCGGCATCTGCCTCCGGCGGCGATGGACCGCTTGGAGGCGCGGCGCTAGCTTACCGCCCACCAACGACAGGGGCGCGCGGGAGAGGTGATGCAGCACTTAGCCCTGCACGGTTAGCGCTGGCTGATCGCTTCTGGAGCCGCCGCCTGCAGCACAGCGGGGATGAGACCACGCTCGCTCCTTCAGTCGCTGGAACCCGAGGTCTAATTATCATTCAGTCCCCGGCTCTGAACACGGCTGCTTAAGAGGAGGCTTCGTTCACCATGTTCGCTCGTCTTCGAGCTGATGAACATGTTCCGCAAGTTTTTGACCCTGGTGGCCGCCGCGACGGCTCTCTCAGCAGCCACGGCCGCCACCGCTCAGTCGGAGCCTCGCTGGTTCGTCCATATCGGCGGGGGGGTGGTCACAGTCGATGAACGCGCGGACCTTGAGGCTGGAGGCGCGCTCGTGCCAGGGGCGGACGTCTCCATCGACTCGGAGAAGACTGTCGTAGTTGAGATCGGCCGACACCTTACGGACAATCTAGCCGTGGCCTTTGCTGGCGGTTTGCCCCCTAAGTTCGAGGTCCAGTCCGCAGGCGCCTTGAGCGCTCTGGGGCGCGACGGAGACATCCTGGGTGGGCCGGCGGCCGTGACGGTCCAGTATCACCTGACGCATTTGGAGCGTGTTCAACCCTATGCAGGTGCCGGGGTGGCCATGCTGTACGTGTTCGACACAACGGACGGCGCCGTCACCCAGGTCGAAGTCGACAACGCGATCGGCCCCCTCGTGCAGGTCGGGGCCGTCTACAAGGTGGGGCGGCGATGGGGAGCCTTCGCGGACTACAAAAAGAGTTGGATCACGACCGAGGCTCGAGGATTCTTAGGACCGGCTCCAATCCGGGCCGATGTACGGCTCGATCCCGCAGTCTTCAGCATCGGCTTGAACCGACGCTTCTGACCGGCCTTCATCAGAGTAGCGGTACCCTTGAGTTCGAGGTGCTGAGTGGGGCTGCGTTGGACGGAAGCTAAAGACAGGTACCTTCGTGAGCATGCGGACGAGGGCTTGGAGCGGCTAGCCACAGCCTTGAGGCGCACCACGGCCGCCGTCCGGGAAAGAGGCCGGCGGTCTCGGACGGCCGGTTGGTCGTACACCGGCGCCCGCAGACCAGGTAAGGCAAACCCGAAAACGCTTCTGAGATCGGCTGCACGCTTGTTCGCTCCCGTCGGGCCGACCCGGCTAGCGGAGACAAGTCAGCCCTAGCCTGATAGCACGCCATCCACCCCGCTCTCCCCGGCGAGAGCCGGGGTCCACGTCGCGGCCTACGGGCGGAGTGTCTCGGCCAGTCCGGCGGGCCCCCGGCCCGCAATCAGATCACCTCACGGCGCGCGCGCGGGCGCGCCGTGGACCCCGGCTTCCGCCGGGGAGAGTGGGAGGTGGAGGAGCCGGACGCCAAGGTGGTTCCAGGCGGGGAGCTCCCACCAGGAGGCCGGCCTCGAGGATTCCTCGTTTCCACTCTACCCACCTTCCAAACCGTCGCTGCACCCGACCCATCCCTAGTCCTCACAGCCACCTCGGAAGCGGGCGCTTCGCCGGAGCCGCAGCCACCTCACGCGGTGCAACCGCCGGCTCGGCCGCCTGAACGGGCGCGGGATTGGGGACGGCCGACACCGGCGTCAGCACCTTGCCGCCGACGGAGGTGGCCACGCCGCGCAGCTTCTCCACCGTGCGCGAGGCCGACAGGCCCAGCATGCCCATCAGCACGGGATAGATCGCCTCGGGCGGCAACGACGGCGGCTCCACCACCACGCCGCAGAGCGCCGCGATCCAGTTGACCAGCGGGGCGATGATCCAGGTCCAGGCCAAAGCGACGGCGCAGCACCAGCCCACCGCCGGGCGCCAGCCGGCCACGAACAGATTGGCGTGCCGGGCCTCCTCCGTGTTCACGCCCACCTGGGCGGCTGTCAGCGCGTCCTCGCGCGCGTCGGCGCGGTCGGCGAGTTCGGCCAGCTTGAGCTCGAACTCGGCGCGCTTCTCAGGGTTCGGAATGACTTGGCGCAGCGTGGCGCCGACTTCGCGGATGACATCGCCCAGGATGGGAAGGCCCACGGCTCAGCCCTCGCGCATCATGGCGATCAGCCGGGTGGCCCGGGCGCCGACCTGGCGGGCCCATTTGCTGCCGGCCATGCCGCGGGCGGCCCCGTCGTAGTCGCCGGCCTGGATCCGGGTCAGTGTGTTCTTGAAACTGCGCAGGCCGCGGGTGTCGTTGCCGATGCCCATGTTGAAGCACAGGTTCACCATCACGCGCTGACGCACCGGCGACAGCTTGCGCCACCAGGGCAGATGCTTGTCGAGATCGGCGACCGAGCGGGTGATGTCGTTGGCCAGCAGGTAGTCGATCTCATCGTCCGACAGGCCCACGTCGTCGAGGTTGCGCCCCGCGCCGATGGACAGCTTTCCGGCCGTGCAGCGATAGGGCTTGCGGCGCACGCCCTCGTCGCGGCGCAGCTCGGCGATCAGCAGTTCGTTGGGATCCATCAGGCGACCTCGTGTTTCCAGCCGCCAAAGGCGTGGCTGTTCTCATGGCAGGCGAGCTGTCCGAAGCGGTCCGCTGCAAAGCCCGCGCACGGGTCCGGCATGACCACCACCGGCACGGGCACGCCGTCCACCCGGGTGGCGCAGGCCTGGGCCTCGGGGTTGCCGCACAGCCGGGCGACCTGGTCGGGCGCCGTGAAGATGACCAGCGCGCTCCCCTGCCCGCGCATGAAGCGCACCGGAGGCTTCTGCACCCACCAGCCGCCGTTCGCGGGGTCGTCGATCCACAGCAGGGGCGCGGCGGGCGCCGGCGGCAGGGGCGGCGGTCCGGCGGTGGCGATGCAGCCGATCAGGGCCAGGGAGGCCGAGATCCAAAGCGTGACGACGATGGCGACCAGGCGGTTCATGGGGCCTCCCGACGAACGATGTTGCGGCCCAGCGCCACCTGGTTCTGCTTCACATTGCGAACCTCGTGCTTGAGGTCGCGCAGCTGCTCGGTGGTGTGGCTGGTGGACAGATCCACGCGGCCGGAAAGCGCGCGGACGTCGGCGCTCACCGTGGCGATCGAAGCGGCGACCTGGCTGAAGGCGTCGACCCGGCGGTCCAGCCGTTCGACGTCGCGGACGCGCTCCAGCTTCTCCGTCGCGACATCTTCACAGGCGGCCTCGGCCCGGGTCTGGACGCGATAGGTCCAGCGCACGAGCAGGCCCAGGCCGGCCGCCAGCAGCGGCACGGCGATCCCCATGGCAGCGATCCAATCACCCGTGTCCATGGCGCAAGACGGCGGGGCGTTTCGGTTACCGGGGTGTTACCCCGAGGGCTGATCCGCCCGCCGAGCGGCGCGCAGGTATTTATGCAGCACATTGTCGTTCCGGATCCGGTACCGGACGGTGGCCGCCTCGACGGCGGCATGCTCCAGATGAGCCAGGGACAGGTAGAAGCGCTTGTCGGCGCTATAACTTAGGTTTCCCTTGAGGGTCTGCGCCCACTGCCCGAAGTGGTGGGCCGCCTTGGCCTTGTCGACGATCAGGCAGTTCGGATCCACAAACCCGGGCTCGGGCGGAAGCGCCTCGAAGTCGACCGCAGCCTCGGTGGAGATGCGTCCGCGGCCGGGTCCGACCGAGTCCCAGATGTCGACACCGAGGTCGGCGTCGGACTCGTCATCGACGAGCATCCGGCGTGACCAGGCCCAGATCTTACCCTCCACTGCAGCCGTCAAGAGCCGGAGGTGGTCTTCGAGCCAGGTGTTGTCGTCGTCGAGGTAGGCCACCAGGCGCGCGTTCGCGATCAGGCTCAGAACGGCCCGGAGCGAGCCCCCGTCCGCCGGTGCGTGCACGCCCCCATGCAGCTGGGAGGTCGAGTAAGGCAGGCGAAGAAACAGGGCGGAGACGTTGGCGGGACGTTGCTCCAGCTTGGCGCCAAGAGGCTCCAAGTCGTGCAGCTTCCTGTCGACGCCGATGAGCACCTGGATCCGTCCCGGGAAGCTCTGGGCGTAGATCGACTCCAGCGCGCGAACGATGCTGGGACGGCCCACCGTCGGCATAACCACGGCCACATCCGCCGGCATCTGCGGATGCGCGTTGTCGGGCAGATACAGGGCGACCAAGGGGTTCGGCCTCTTAGCTGAAAGCCGTGGAGTTCCGCACAGCCGCCTGCCGCGAGATCTCCTCGGCCAGATCGTGCAGCCCCGCCCCAAGCCGGGCGGCGTTGAAGCCCTCGTCCAGCAACCGTTCCAGGATCAGCCGCACCATCTGCTCCGCGACGTCGCCGCGCACCTCCTCGCTTTGGGCTCGCAGCAGCGGCTCCAAGTCGTCCATCAAGCGCTCCACCCGGATCACCGCGGCCGTCATGGCCGGGGTCTCGAGATCAACGCGCAGGGGCGAAGCGTGCGACATGCTTGTTCCTCGGCGAGCAACGGCCCGCGGCGCCGATATAGGCGCGGCGCCCGGGAAAGGGCGCCCGCGTGGCTCTCTTCAACGCGGCCCGACCCTGGCGCCAGCCTCCGGCGTCAACGGGCGCGCCCTTCCAACTCTCGAGTCTGGCTGTAGGCTGGCTCTCGGGAGAGGGTTCTGTCATGCGACGCTTGATGCTGAATTTCCTTGCGCCGGCGCGTCTCGCCGCCGCCACGGGCCCGACGCCGCCGCGCCGATCGGGCGGCCCGGCTGAGGTCGCCGGGCGGTGAAAGCGGAGGGCTGGGAGTTCTGGATCGACCGCGGAGGCACTTTCACCGACGTGGTGGCGCTGCGCCCCGACGGACGACTGGTCACCCACAAGCTGCTGTCCGAGAACCCGGGCCGCTATACCGACGCCGCCGTTGCGGCCATCCGTGATCTGCTGGGCGTGGGCGACGGGCCGCTCCCGTCCGGCGCGGTGGGCGCCGTCAGGATGGGCACCACCGTGGCCACCAACGCGCTCTTGGAGCGCAAGGGCGAACCCACGGTGCTGGCCACCACCCGCGGCTTCGCCGACGCGCTCCGCATAGGCTGGCAGAGCCGCCCCGACCTGTTCGCCCGCCGCATCGTGCTGCCGGAGCTCCTCTACGACCGAGTGCTGGAGGTCGGGGAGCGCGTCACCGCCGAGGGTGAGGTGCTGGCCGCGCTGGACGAGGCCGGGGCGCGCTCCGGCCTGCAGGCCGCCTTTGACGCGGGCTTCCGCTCGCTGGCGGTGGTGCTGATGCACGGCTGGCTCCGCCCCGACCACGAACGGCGCCTGGGCCTCCTCGCCCGGGAGATCGGCTTCTCCCAGGTGTCGCTGAGCTCCGAGGTGGCCCCGCTGATGAAGCTGGTCAGTCGCGGCGACACCACCGTGGTCGACGCCTACCTGTCCCCCATCCTCCGCCGCTACGTCGAGCAGGTGGCCTCCGAGCTCGGCCCCGAGGCGGCCGAGGGGTCGCGCCTGCTCTTCATGCAATCCAACGGGGGGCTCACGGGCGCCGGGGCGTTCCGGGGCAAGGACGCGATCCTGTCAGGCCCGGCTGGCGGCATCGTGGGCATGGCGGCCACGGCTGAGGCCGCCGGCTTCGACCGGGTCATCGGCTTCGACATGGGCGGCACCTCGACGGACGTCTCCCACTACGCGGGCGAGTTCGAGCGCGCCTATGAAACCGTGGTCGCGGGCGTTCGCATGCGCGCGCCCATGATGGCCATCCACACGGTGGCGGCCGGCGGGGGCTCGATCTGCACCTTCGACGGCGCCCGGTTCCGCGTAGGGCCCGAGTCCGCCGGCGCGGTACCCGGCCCCGCCTGCTACCGCCGCGGGGGCCCGCTCACCGTAACCGACTGCAACCTCATGCTGGGCAAGCTTCAGCCCGAGCATTTCCCCGCCGTCTTCGGGCCGAACGGCGACGCCCCGCTGGACCGCGTCGTCGTCGAGCGGCTGTTCGCCGATCTCGCGGACAGGGTGGCGGAGGCCACCGGACGCCGCCGCGCGCCGGCCGAAATCGCGGAGGGCTTTCTGACCATCGCTGTGGAGAACATGGCCACCGCTATCAAACATATCTCCATCCAGCGCGGCTACGACGTCACCGGCTACACCCTGGCCTGTTTCGGAGGCGCGGGCGGCCAGCATGCCTGCCTGGTGGCCGACGCGCTGGGCATGAGCCGGGTGATGATCCACCCGCTGGCGGGCGTGCTGTCCGCCTACGGCATGGGGCTGGCCGATGTTCGCGTGGTTCGCGAGACCACGGTGGAAGCGCCGCTGGAGGCGGCCGGCTCCCTCGATTCCCGGATGCAGGGCCTGGCGGACCAAGCCCGCGACGCCCTCCTCGCCCAGGACGCGCCCGTTCAGTCGGTGGAGATCCTCCTTCGCGCCAATCTGAAATACGCCGGCACGGACACGCCCCTGCCCGTTCCCTACGGCCCGCCCGCCGCCATGGCCGCCGCCTTCTCGGACGCCCATCGCCAGCGCTTCGGCTTTGTCGCGGAAGCCACGCCGTTGATCGTGGACAGCCTGTCGGCCGAAGCGGTGGGCGGCGGCCGCGAGGTCGCCCCCGCGCCCGCCCAGCCGCCCCGCTCCCAGGAGAGCCCCGTCCCGCTCGCGACCGCCCCGGCCCGCATGGCCGGCGCGCAGCACGCCACGCCGCTCTACGCCCGCGACGGCCTCCCGGTCGCAGCCTCCGTGGACGGCCCGGCCGTGATCACCGAAGCCACCTCGACCACCGTGGTCGAGCCCGGCTGGCGGGCGACGGTGGACGCCGGGCGCAACCTGATCCTGGAGCGCGTGACCGCCCTGCCGGCCCGGACCGCGATCGGGACGGAGGCGGACCCCGTGATGCTGGAGGTGTTCAACAACCTCTTCATGGCGGTGGCGGAGCAGATGGGCTTCGCGCTCCAGAACACGGCCTATTCGGTCAACATCAAGGAAAGGCTGGATTTCTCCTGCGCCCTCTTCGACCGGGCGGGCGGGCTGATCGCCAATGCGCCCCACATCCCCGTGCACCTGGGCTCCATGGGCGACAGCATCCGCGCGGTGATCCGATCCCGCGGCGAGTGCGCAGACGGCCGCGGCATGCGCCCAGGCGACGCCTATGTGCTGAACGCCCCCTACAACGGCGGCACCCACCTGCCCGACATCACGGTGATCGTGCCCGTCTTCGTGGACGAAGACACCGACCCGGCCTTTTACGTCGCCGCCCGGGGCCACCATGCGGACGTCGGCGGCCTTACGCCCGGCTCCATGCCGCCCGCCAGCCGGACCGTGGCGGACGAAGGCGTGCTGATCGACGACTTCCTGCTGGTCGACGCCGGCCGTTTCCGCGAGGCGGAGACCCGCGCCCTGCTGGCCTCCGGGCCGCACCCCGCGCGCAACCCCGACCAGAACATCGGCGACCTAAAGGCCCAGATCGCCGCCTGCCAGCGCGGCGCCGACGAGCTCCGGCGCGTGATGGTTCAGTTCGGCCGCCCCGTGGTGGAGGCCTATATGCGCCACGTGCAGGACAACGCCGAGGAGTCCGTGCGCCGCGTGCTGGGCGCTCTCTCCGACGGCCGGTTCGACTATGAGCTGGACGGGGGCGCCGTGGTCCGGGTGCAGGTGACGGTGGACCAGAAGGCCCGTCGCGCCACCGTGGACTTCACCGGTTCCAGCCCCCAGCTCCCGACCAATTTCAACGCGCCCCTGTCCATCACCCGCGCCGCCGTTCTTTACGTCTTCCGCACCCTGGTGGACGACGACATCCCCCTGAACGAGGGCTGTCTGCAGCCCATCGAGCTGATCGTGCCCGAAGGCTGCATGCTGAACCCGCGCTGGCCCGCCGCGGTGGTCGCTGGAAATGTCGAGACCAGCCAGGTCGTGGTGGACGCCCTTTACGGCGCCCTGGGCGTGCTGGCCGCGAGCCAGGGCACGATGAACAACTTCACCTTCGGCGACGAGCGCCGCCAATACTATGAGACCATCGCCGGCGGCTCGGGCGCGGGGCCGGGCTTCGCCGGCGCCTCGGCGGTCCAGACCCACATGACCAACAGCCGCCTCACCGACCCCGAGGTTCTGGAGACGCGCTTCCCCGTTCTCCTGCAGGAGTTCCGCATCCGCCGGGGCTCCGGCGGCGCGGGAACCTGGCCTGGCGGTGACGGCGTCGTCCGGCGCGTGAGTTTCCGCGAGCCCATGACGGCGGCCATCCTCTCCAACCACCGCCGCGTCCGGCCCTTCGGCGCGGGGGGCGGCGCCCCCGCCCAGCCCGGTCGCAACGCCGTCCAGCGCGCCGACGGCCGGGTGGAGGAACTCGGCGCCACCGCCACCGTCGTAATGAGCCCCGGCGACGTCTTCGTGATCGAGACCCCGGGCGGCGGGGGCTACGGCCCAGGCCTCCTTCCGCCCGAAGAGGAAGCGACCTGACGCAGGCCTCCGGAGCGCTTGCCGTGGGGAGCCGGCGCTGGCCGCGGGGCGCCGTCGAACGCCCCACCTTCCCCGATCCGGCCGGAAGGCCCTAAGGTCAGGGTGTTGATCGGAGAGCGCCCATGGGCGAAGGCAGCATACTGACCCTGCTCGGGATCGCGGTGGTGGTTGTGGGCTTCATGGCCCGGATCAACCCGCTGGCGGTGATCCTGGCGGCCGCCCTGGTCACCGGGATCACGGGAGGGCTCACCCTGCCCGAAACACTGGCCGCCCTGGGCAAGGCGTTCAACGACAACCGCTATGTCAGCGCCGTCTGGCTGGTGCTTCCCGTCATCGGCCTGCTGGAACGCTCCGGCCTGCAGGAGCGCGCCCGCGCCCTGATCGGGCGCATCCGCGCGGCCACCGCCGGCCGCCTGCTGCTGATCTACCTCGTTTTCCGTCAAATCGGGGCCGCGGTCGGGCTGAAGGACATCGCCGGCCACCCCCAGATGGTTCGTCCGCTGGTGGCGCCCATGGCCGAGGCCGCCGCTGAAAACCGGCTGGGACCGATCTCCGAGCGCACCCGTTTCCGCATCCGCTCGCATTCCGCCGCGGTGGACAACATCGGCCTGTTCTTCGGCGAAGACATCTTTATCGCCATCGCCTCGATCCTGCTCATCAAGGGCTTTCTCGAACAGAACGGGATCATCGTCGAACCTCTCCAGCTTTCCGTCTGGGCCATCCCGACCGCCCTGGCCGCCTTCGCCATCCACGGGACGCGCCTTTTGCTGCTGGACCGGCGGCTCAAGCGCGAGACCGCCGCCGAGGCCGCGCTCCCCGACGCGGCGCCGGAGCCGGCCGCACCGGAGCTCGCCCGATGATCACCATCCAGTGGCTCTATGTCCTCGCCGGGCTCGTCTTCGGGGCCTTTGCGGTTCTCTCCGCGCGCGACCCCGCCAATCCGAAGCGCCTCCGCAACACCGGCTTCTGGGGCCTGCTCTCCTTGAGCTTCCTGTTCGGCGACCTGCTCGGCGACCTCGGCAACGGCCTCCTGGTGGTGGCGCTGGTGGTGGTGGGCGGGATCGGCGGCCTGGGTCTGGGCCGCCCGGCCACCACGACCCCCGAACAGCGCCGCGAAGGCTCAAGCCGCTGGGGGAACAAGCTGTTCCTGTGCGCCCTGACCATCCCCGCCGTGACCCTGTTCGGCGCGCTGGTCCTCAAGGAGATCGAGTTCGGCGGGGTGCCGCTGCTGGAGCCCAAGCAGGCGACGCTGATCTCGCTCGGCATGGGCGTGCTGGTCGCTCTGGCCGTCACCTCGGCCCTGACCCGCCCGCCCCCGCTGGCCCCTCTTCAGGAAGGCCGCCGCCTGATCGACACCGTGGGCTGGGCCGCCATCCTGCCCCAGATGCTGGCCTCTCTGGGCGCGGTGTTCGCGCTGGCGGGCGTGGGCGAGGTGATCGGCGGGCTGGCGGGCGACTACCTGCCGCTCGGCACCCGGCTGGCGGCTGTGGTCGCCTACTGTCTGGGCATGGCCATGTTCACCTTCATCATGGGCAACGCCTTCGCCGCCTTTCCGGTGATGACCGCGGCCATCGGCCTGCCCATCCTGATCGGCCGCTTCGGCGGCGACCCCGCGGTGGTCTGCGCCATCGGCATGCTCGCCGGCTTCTGCGGCACGCTGACCACCCCCATGGCCGCCAATTTCAACGTGGTGCCCGCCAATCTGCTGGAGCTGCCCGACCGCCACGCGCCGTTCAACGGGGTGATCCGCGCCCAGGTCCCGACCGCCGCGTTGGTGCTGCTGGCGAACATGGTCCTGATGTTCCTGCTGGCCTTTCGATGACCGCGGCGCTCACGCCCGAACTGACCTCCCGCTTCGCCCGGATCGCCTTGGGCCACCTCGGGCGCGAGTACCCTCACAAGCTCGACCACGTCATGGCCGGCCCGGAGGACGTGCGCAGTCCTCGCGAGCTCCATCCGATCTTCTTCGGGAGCTTCGACTGGCACAGCTGCGTGCACGGCTATTGGCTGCTTGCGCGCCTGATCCGGCTGGCGCCCGACATCGCGGAAGCCGAGGCGATCGGTGACCTTTTCGAGGCGCAGCTCACGCCGGACAAGGTCGCCGCCGAACTGGCCTATCTGCACCGCCCGGCCAGCCGGGGCTTCGAACGCCCCTACGGCTGGGCCTGGCTGCTCATGCTCCAGGCGGAACTCTCCGAGCGCGCCGATCCCCGCTGGGCCGCGAGGCTGAGCCCCCTGGCCCGCGCCTTTGCGGACCGTTTCCGTGACTTCCTGCCCAAGGCCACCTACCCGATCCGGACGGGGACCCACTTCAACACGGCGTTCGCGCTCCGGCTCGCCCACGAGTATGCCGCCGCCTTCGACGACGCCGAGCTCGCGGGCCTGCTGACCCGTACGGCGCGAGCCTGGTACCAGGCCGATGTCGACTGCCAGGCCTGGGAGCCTTCGGGTGACGACTTTCTCTCGCCGGCCCTGATGGAGGCGGAGTGCCTGCGCCGGCTCCTTCCGCCGGACGAGTTCCGGACCTGGCTGGCCCGCTTCCTTCCCCGCCTCGCGGACCGCCAGCCGGCCGCCTTGTTCGAACCGGCCGTCGTGAGCGATCGCACGGACGGCAAGATCGCCCACCTGGACGGCCTCAACCTGTCCCGCGCCTGGTGCTGGCGCGCCCTGGCGCCCGCCTTGCCGCCCAGCGTCGGCGCGCAGGATGCGGCCGACCGGCACCTGCAGGCCAGCCTGCCTCACGTGTCCGGCGACTACATGGGCGAACACTGGCTGGCCAGCTTCGCCCTCCTGGCCCTGACGGCCTGACCCGCCGGCCGGCGGCCCACATGTGGACTGAGCGCGCGTTCCGTTCCTGCCTTTCCGCTCTCCCCGGCGGAAGCCGGGGTCCAGGCGGCCGCCGACAGCGACCCGAGGGTCTCGATTTCGAGGCGGCCCCGGCCGTCCGACCACCCAGGTTGAGCGCGCGGCGGCTTGGACCCCGGCTTCCGCCGGGGAGAGCGGGGGGAGGGACGGTCGGGTTTGCTGCAAGCCCGGACAAAAGGAACCCGGGACCGGCCCTGGTGTTGGCCAAGCAGGCTCATGACGCGGGAGACGGCCGATGACTCCAAACAGGCGCAATCACCCAGCCTCGGCCTGGAGGGGTCTCGTGGAAGGGGCGAGCTCGGCCCCGCCTCTCCGGAACCCCACGAGCCTTGTGATCCTCGCAGGCTTGTTGGCCGGGGCCGCCGGCGTGGCGGCCATGACGCTGGCCGAAAAGGCGGAGCAGGCGGCGACGAAGCGGCCGAACTCCTATGTCCCCGGACGCACGCTGCTGACCCTCTTGGGACGCAGGCCCTCACCAGAGGCCCAGCCGCTGGGGGCCAATTGGGCCATGCACTGGGGGCAGGGCGTCCTGCTCGGGATCGTGCGCGCGTTGATGGCGCGCGAGGGCGTTCGGGGGCCGGTGGCCTCCTTCCTGTTCATGAACCTGCGCCTGGCCACCGACCAGACGCTGGAGAACGCCACTGGCGTGGGCGCCCCGCCCTGGACCTGGCCCAAGGAGGAGCAGGTGGTCGACCTGCTGCACAAGGGCGTCTACGCCTTTACCGCGGGCACCCTGGCGGACCTCCTGGCGCCCGCGCGCGCCGGCAGGCCGGCTGCGCGGGCGGGGGCGACCCCTCCTGGAGCCCGATCGGGATGAGGGGCGAGGCCCGGCGCTCCCGAACCGTCACCAACTGCGGCGGCCCGGACACACGCCGAGAGGCCGGCGCAAGGCCGTCCGGCAAGCTGGCCTCACGTCACCTACCACACGCCTGAGCGCCAAGCCTCCGTTCCCGAACATGTGGATGCTGTCCAACTGTGCTTAGCCGAATGATGCTGTGGGACGGTCTTCGCACCATCCGTGGCCAGCCCGGGTGGCCACCCGTGGCCGCGTCGTGCCGCCCGGTTGTGCCTCATACCGGATCTTCCGAAGGTCCGCTCCATGGGTGACCGCTTTCCGCTGGTGCGAAAGCACGGACGGAGATCGTTGGGCCCGCATCTGCTCGGAATAAGCTGCACTCGGCGAGGTTGCGGACGCCTACTGCGCCTTGCCCTTGGTAGGGCAACCGTTTCGCCAAGCGGACTGGGCAGTGCAGTTTGAGTCGGCAAGGAAGCGGGACCCGACACCCCGGTGAGCGATGCGTCTCCCGGACCGTTCTCGCCCCGGCGAGGTGCTCGCATCCCATCGGTCTGAACGAAGGGGCGGCAGCTCCAACCGTGATGCCGACAGCCGCGCTCCGGTGTAACTTTCGTTCCTGAGGACTAAGCGGGGGAGGAGCCATGTTGCGTGCGCTGGCCATAGGCCTGCTGATAGCGTCTTCCGCTTGCGGCGCGGCCGCCGCCCAGACCTACCGTCCCGAATTCGACCCGAGCGAGCTCAAGGGTCCGCGGGTCGGGTCGCCCAACGCGGTCATGGTTCTGGGCACGCCCCATCTTTCAGGCCTGCCGCAAGGCTTCGATCCGGCCAAGCTGGAAGGGCTGCTCAAGCGGCTACAAGCCTGGAGGCCCCAGGCGATTGCGATCGAGGCTCTGTCAGGACCGCAATGTGACTTCATGCGGCGCCATCCGGCCCGGTACGAGAGCACATCGGTGAATCGCTTTTGCTGGGATCCCGCTCCAGCGCGGGCGGCGACGGGGCTCGATGTCCCCGCGGCGGCCGCCGAAGCCGAGCGTCTGCTGGCGAGCTGGCCCGCCCAGCCGACGCCGAACCAGCGCCGGCGGCTCTCGGCTGTATTTCTAGCCGCTGGGGATGGCGCCTCCGGCCTGGTGCAGTGGTTGCGCCTGCCTTCGTCGGAGCGGCGCCCCGGCGATGGGCTCGATGAGGTCTTGGTGGCGCGGCTCGAGGCGCTTCGCGGGCGGCGCAACGAGAACATGCTCATCGCAGCGCCCCTGGCGGCGCGGATGGGGCTCGAGCGCGTCTATCCGATGGACGACCACACCGCCGGTCGGCCGGTTTCCGACATAAAGGCCTACGGCGAGGCCATGACGCGCGCCTGGGACAATCCGGCGAACGCCCAGCGCAAGGCTGCCGACGAGAGGCTGGCAGGTCAGCTCGGCACGGGCGAGGACGTTCTCGCCATGTATCGCGCCCATAACGCGCCCGGCCTGGCGAGGCTGGTGTTCGACAGCGATTTAGGGGCCGCACTGGCGGAGCCCTCGCCGCAACAATTTGGGCGCGGCTATCTCGGCTATTGGGAAACCCGCAACCTGCGCATGGCGGCGAACATCCGCGACATGCTGGCGGCGCGGCCTGGCGTCCGCGCGCTAGTGATCGTGGGCGCGGCCCATAAGGGGTATCTGGAAGCCTATCTTGACCAGATGCACGATGTGCATCTTGTCAATACCGACGAGGTGCTGCGCTGATCAGGACCTCTAGGCGTCCCTTTCAGCCGCAAGAGCTTTCTCTAACCCGTGAGGCCCCCATGCCAGCAACCTCCACCACGCGCCGTCACCTGCTCGCTGCCGCAGCGGCCCTGAGCGCCGGTCCGGCCTTGGCGCAGCCGGCTCGGCCACGCGTACGGCTCCAGACCGACAAGGGCGTGATCGTGGTGGAGCTGGCCGACGACAAGGCGCCGGTCACAGTCGCTAACTACCTGCGCTATGTGGACGCCCGCCGGTTTGACGGGGCCACGTTCTTCCGGGCCTCCAACGCGCCCGGCGTGCCGACCCTGGGGTTCATCCAGGCAGGGGTAAGGAATCCGGCCAAGCTGTTTCCGCCCATTGCGCATGAGAGCACGCTCGCCACGGGGCTGAAGCACGTCGATGGCGCCATCTCGATGGCGCGCCTCGCGCCCGGCACGGCGCAGAGCGACTTCACGATATGCTGCGGCGACGCCCCGCATATGGACGCCAAGCCAGGGGCGCCCGGCGACAACCTGGGCTATGCCGCCTTCGGCCAGGTGGTCGAGGGAATGGACGTCGCCCGCGCCATCCTCGCTTCGCCGAGGAACGGCCCAGCGCCGAGCCCGGTCATGCAGGGCCAGATGCTAGACCCGCCGGTGAAGATCCTCAGCGCCCGGCGGGCCTGAATGGTCGACCCCCAGGCGCCTGCAGTACTTCGGGCTGGAGAAGGCTTGGGCTTGGGGCGGTGCCGACCTGTTTTTGGTCAGGGGCGACACGGTGGCTACGATCTGCCCCATCCTGTACGTCATCGTCGAAGTAAGGAGCTCGGAGGAGGTCAAGGTGAGCGAGCCCTTCGGCGCCTGCGGCGACGTCCTGTCAGCCCAGCTCACACCGCACGGCCTCGAGGTCACGACGGCTCCGCACCCTGCCGAACCGCCCTCCAGCCCGAACAAGACCTTCACCTACGCCAAGGGCCGGGTCACCCCCGGATGAGTGGCACTAGCGCTGGGCCCCCGGCGTCGGTCAGCACGCCCCCGGACCCCGCCCTGTTGAACGCATGCCGGCGTGCAAGCGCCTAAGCCGAGATCGCAGGCCCGTCGAAGAGGGGTTGGTTCTCTGTGGAACGGAAGAAGGACCGATGTCCGGCAAGCGCGGTTGAAGCCTGGCGGCGCTTCGAACCGCACGATCAGCGCCTGGCTCCCCGGTGTCTCTGCCGCCGTGGGCGTGGTCGTCCCGATCTGAGGCCGCCGGACTGCTCCGGCCGTCCTACCTCAATCCGAACTGTTGGTCAGTTTGGCCCGTCGGTGTTGCCGGAATGTTCTGGTCATGCTTCACTCCGGATGGGCGGAGGGTCGCATGGAAGACTTTGATGGGGAGCATCGCCGGGGTTTGAGGTTTGCGCGCGGCCTCGGCTCGCCTTGCGGGCTGATCCGAGGGGAGCGATCCGGGCGGCTGGGTCCTCGATACGCGACCAAGCGCTGGAAAGGCTGGCCTCGCACCGTGGTCAGGAAGGCTATGGAGGCGACACCGCATACGGCGGCGCTGGCGGGCGCCGTATGTGTCTGCATGGCGGCCGCTTGCACCCCGGCCACGCCCACCTCGGCCGAGCCCGAAGCACCGCGGGACGCCTCAGCCTCCGGGTCCGACGTGCGGAAACACGTCTCAGAGCGCCGGACCTCGCCGCGCTTGGTCGCTCCTCCCGCGCTGGGGCCGGGCCACCACGAAGCCAGGAGCCGATTCGGACTTCTGAGCATCGTTTCGAACCCCGAATGGCTCTTCCAAGAGCGGTACAGTCTTCTCGCCTTCGACGGCCGCATCCTGGAAATCCCGGACACAGACTTCCTGCAGTACTTCGGGCTGCGGAAGGCTTGGGCTTGGGGCGGCGCCGACCTGTTCTTGGTCAGCGGCGAAACAGGGGCCAAGATCTGCCCCGTCCTGTACGTCATCGTCGAAGTAAGGAGCTCGGAGGAGGTCACGGTGAGCAAGGCCTTCGGCACCTGCGGCGACGTCCTGTCAGCCCAGCTCACACCGCAGGGCGTCGAGGTCACGACGGGGCCGCACCCTGCCGCCCTGCCCTACGGCCCGAACAAGACCTTCACCTACGCCAAGGGCCGGGTCACCCCGGATGATTGGTACTAGGGTTGATCGCGACGTTGAAGGAGATCACGAAGCGACGGAACCTGCACGCCTCGAGCATCATGCATGAACTGCCGCGGATCGAACTTTTGGTCGGTGTAGTCGATCAGCCAGTCCCGGTAAGCTTCCTGCATGTTTCCACCATTCCGCCGTAGATAGGACTCACGTTGGCTGCGGGGAACACCTTCCCAGTGTCCAACCGTGACATAGCTCATGTCCCCTCTCAAAAACATCTTGGCCTTGCCTATTCCTTCGTGGTGGGCAAGATAGGCATACTTGGCTAGAGCTCCCGGATCCACCTTCTCAGGGAGCAGTTTGGATCTTCGCAAGCTGCCGATGTGGTCGCGTGCAAGGTCCGCGGCGGCATGCACCGAAAGATCCGGCTCATAGCGCATGGCCAAGAGATCATCGCCTCTACCCGACACAATCTTGTTGTTGGCATCGACGTAGCCGCGTTTCCGAGCCTCCTGGTTTAGACGTCCACCAGGCAGCTTAGCCAAGCTCTCCCAAGTATCAGCCTTGAATTGAGTCAACCCCGCTGCGCCGTATCGGTTTTGACTCGCTGGGTCCCAACGGCCACCGCCGCCCCGAACAGGAGCGGCCTCTGCTTGGACCAGAGCGCCGAGTGCTTGAGAGGGCAGCTCGGGGCTAGCCGCGCCCAGGATGAGGCCCCGAAAGGGCTCATTCGGACCCAGACGTAGGTTGTCAGGGCTATAGGGCCCGCCGGCGGCCTGAGGTGCTGACGGGGTTGGCGCGTTGCGTGCGCTCGGCTGGGATGGCGGCGTTCCACTCCCCTGACGCGCTGGGCCGGGTTGCTGAAGCCTCGCCGCCTCCTGTTTCCGCTTTCGATCCGCCGCCACCTGCGCGTCCGCCGTCGCATAACCGGCCCTGGCCCCGCTCTCGCCAAGGCCGCCCCGAGGCCCCCAGCGGGGATCGCGCTCCGCCAGAAGGACCGGTTCCGCACGGCCCGGCTCGTCCTTCAGGGTGCGGAGATCGCTCTGGAACGGGTTGGCGAGGCTGCCGGCCTCCTCCCAGGGGCTCGGGCTGGGGTGGCGGCGCGCCAGGCCGGAGCCCTCGCTGGCGAGCGATTGCAGAAGCGTCGTGGGCCGGCGGAGCGGGGAGGAGCCGGCTTCGGTGGGCGCCCCGCCAGGGTGCGGGAGCCGCGCCGGAGTTCCGCCCGCCGGAAACCCGGGCCGGTATCGGTTCGGAACGAGCCCTGCGCCCGGCGCTGCGCCGGAGGGGGTATGCGGCGCGGCCGGCGGCGCCTGGACGGCGGACGGCCGCGGCCCCGGGATCGGCCCGGCTGGGCGAAGCCAGGCGTCCGGGAGGGTTGCAGCGGGCGGCCTCCGACCGGCCCTGAACATCATCCCGGCGGGTGGAAGCGGCTGGGTGATGCGCTGCTTGTAGCGATCGAAAGCCTGCTGCTCCTGGGGCGTCAGGTCTGCACCAGAGGCGTACTTGTCCAGAATGCCGGCGGTCATCTCGGGGGCGCCGAGGTTGCGGGTGCGCGCCGCCGCAGTGGTTCGGGTGGCTTGGAACGGGTCCGCGAACACGCCCTCCGGGGTGACCGCCTGGCCGGCTTCCATGAGAGCCTGCCCGCGCGAGCCGTCGCGGGCGGCGAATTCCATCAACTCCTCGGGCGAAAGCGTCTCCGGCTCGGCGCGGCCGGTCAGAAGATCGATCAAGCTGACGGAGCCTCGGTCCTTGGGGCGGGTCAATGCCGCGCGGAGACCACCGGGGCTACCGCCCTGTCCGAAGCCGAATATCGGACCGCCGTTCCGGCGTGAGGATGCAGCAAAGTCGCCCGGCATCTAAGCCTCCGTACTCAAGGTGGAATGATGAGGGGGGCCGCCGATGGGGCCTTGCTCCCGTCGCCGAACGTCGCGGCCTGCGCCGCCCGAGGAGCGGTCCCGCAGGCGACGCCCGTGTCCCTTCCCGCCCGAGATGCTCACGCCCAACCCCTCCGCCCCGGTCGCGCCCCGGGGTTGCAGCCCGGGCCGAAGGCGCGCGCTCATCCGCCTCGCCGCTCCCAACCCAGGCGGGCGGCCCGCATCGGTTAAGACGGAGTCAAGCAAGGCTCCCTCCGCGTGCAATCGGCACGCCGCCGGCTCGGGCTTGAGAACCATCCTCACCGGAGCCTCGTCCTGAGGAGTCGGTGCATGCCTGTGCGGTCGTCTCGCGACCTCCTGGGCGATGACCGTCACCGTGATGCCGGCGCCGGACGCTCCGCGCTGACGCCCCGCGCTGAGGATCAATACCGGCAGGCGGTGGGCCTGGGCCCAGCCGTAGAGCGGGCATTCGTAGAAGGTCGCGTCCTGTCCGGTAGGCCTGGACGTTTCGCCCGTACTTCATCCCGCTCCCACCAGAGCGTGGGGGACACGGCGATGTGGTCTTCAAACTGCTCGGGGGCTTCGAACAGCGTCTCCACCACGAACAGCCCCGCCAGCGAGTCCTCCATGGCCGCGACGTTGCCGCTGGGTCGTCGGTCCAAAGTAGAAGCCGGAGCGGCCTGGACGCCCGGCCCCTGGACCGGCCGCCTCCGGCCAGGCTTGACCGCGAGGGCGCCCCTGAGATGATCGACACATGCGGATCATCGACTACGAGCCCCGTCACGCGGAGGCCTGGCGCACGCTCAATGAAGCCTGGATCACCCGCTGGTTCGCCATCGAGCCTAAGGATCGCAAGGCCCTCGACGACCCCGAAGGCGCCATCCTCGCTCACGGAGGCCGCATCTTCATCGCCGAGGACGGCGAGGCGGCGGTCGGCTGCGTGGCGCTGGCCCCCATGGATGACGGGGGCTACGAGGTGGCCAAGATGACGGTTGCGGAGGCGGCGCGCGGCGCCGGACTCGGCCGGCGTCTGATGCAGGCCTGCGTGGAGGCCGCGCGCGCGGCCGACGCGCCCCGGCTGTATCTCGAGACCAACGCCCGCCTCGCACCTGCGCTCGGCCTGTACCGCGCCTTCGGTTTCCGCGAGATCGAGGGAGGGGCGGCGCCGCCCTCCGACTACCAGCGCTGCGACGTGTGGATGGAGCTCCGGCTGGCCTAGCCTCGGCGGAATCGGTTCGGAGCCTCCCCGAGCGCCTCCGTCAGCGCTGAACGCCAAAGCCCGGAGGCGGACCGCTGGCCGCAGCGGGGGCGAGGGGCGTCACGGCCGGAACAGCGGGGGGCGTCGCGACGGGCGGGGCGAGATTGAAACCAACGGGGGGGAGGAACGACCAAAGCCGTCGGAGCCCGCATCAACCGGATGTTCTCAACCGAGCAGGCGCGGGAGAAGGTGGCCGAGCCCACCCCTAACCCGACCTAAAAAGACGCACGATGACTGTGCAGCGCCACTAGCCCATGTGGTCGGGTTCGAAGCCCAGGGTGGGCGTCATGAGCAGCCCGAGGCTCAGGGCCGCCGCCGCGGCGAACCAGCTCAGCACCACCTTGACAACCAAGCCCTTGCCCTGGGCGACCAGCCACGCCCCGGGAAGGGACGCCAAAGCCCAGGGCAGCGCTCCCAACAGGTCCGCGGGGCGGCCCGCGCCGGCAACGGCCAGCCCGGAAAGCGTCCCGCCTGAAAGGCATAGCGCGAGCGCAACGGGAACCATGAGTCCTCGCGGGAGGTGCACGCAGACGGCCGCGCCCAGCACCGCAACCCAGCAACCAGAAACAGCGAGTTCGCCAGCCGCAGGATCCGCCTCCACGGTGGAAACCAGGACGGCCGTTCCCAGCAGGAGCGCCAAGCCCGCCCAAAAGGCGCGCGTGAATTTGGCGAAAGCCAAGCTCAGCCCCAGCGCGGCGCACAGGACCCCAGCCGCCCACCCGGCGCTGCTCATCCGGCGACCGCCCGATAGATGAAGTAGAGGCCGGCCGCCGCGATCCCGGCGCCCAGGACCTGCACGGCCCACCGCGAGCCGGGCCTGCCGTTCAGGACGCCAAGGCCGATGCCTGCGCCGTGCAGGGCGCCCGTCGCCAGCACGAAGCCCAGGCCGTATGCGGCGGGATCCGCGGCGGCCGGCAGTTCCTGGCCATGGGCGTAGCCGTGAAACAGGCCGAACACGCCCACCAGGGCGCAGGCCAACCAAACGGGCGCGGCGAAGCGGGCGGCGATCGCGGCCCCCAGCAGCAGCACCGACAGGGCGATCCCGATCTCAATGGGCGGCATGGGGGCGCCCGCGATCCCGAGCAGCCCCCCCGCCACCATGAAGCCGGGGAAGATCACCGGCAGCGCGACGATCAACGGTCGGCCAAGCACCGCGCCCCACAAGCCCACGGCCACCATGGCCAGCAAGTGGTCGACGCCGAGGACGGGATGCTTGATCCCGGACAGGAAACCGCCGGCCAGGCCGGACTCGTCGTGCGCCCACGCAGGCTCCCCGCCGACCAGTGCGAGCACGGCTCCGCAGATCAGCAGCTTGGAGCGACCCGACACCGTCACGATTCACCCACTCCGGGTTGATGGGGCTGTCTCCCCCGTGCAGACGGCGCGGGTCAAGCGCTGCGTCTCCTCGCCTTGTCGAAGCCGTCCGGCCGGGCCATGCTGCCGCCCCGTGCGGCCCAGCCGCTCGTCCCAGCGAGACCCTTTGATGCGCGTGATCGTTCCACTCCTGCTGTTCGCGTCCTGGGCCGCGACGGCGGCCGCGCATGATCTCTGGTTGCAGCCGCAGCGGTTCTGGGCCCCGGTGCGGACCTCCGTGCCCGTTTCGATCCTGGTCGGGCACGGCGCGGACCGTGCGCCTTGGGGCGTGGCCGCCGACCGGGTGGTGATGCTGAAGGACATCGGGCCGACCGGGACGTCCGATCTCATGAGCGGACTCAAAGGTCGCGTCGTGGCCGAGATCCCAGGCCTCAGCTTCGGCGCGCCAGGGGTCCACATCGTCGCCATGCAAAGCGCCCATTCGGCCAGCGAACTCCCCGCGGTGCGCTTCAACAACTATCTGCAGGAGGAGGGCCTCACGCCCGCCCTGGCGATCCGCAGCCGCGCACGAGCGACCAACGCGGCCGGACGGGAGATCTACAGCCGCCGGGCCAAGGCCCTGGTGCAGGTCGGCCCGCCAGGATCGCCCCAGCCCCATGTCACCCGGCCGATCGGATTGACGCTGGAGATCGTGCCGGAGCGCAACCCTTATGCGCCAGGGCCCTCCGACGCCCTGCCTGTCCGGGTTTTCTACGAAGGCCGCCTCCTGCCCGGCGCGCTGGTCAAGCTGACCAACCTGGACGCAGACGCCAAGCCGGTCGCCATGCGTCGGACCGATGCGGCCGGTCGCGCGGTCTTCACCCGCCCGCGAACCGGGTCCTGGCTGCTGAACGTGGTCTGGACGAAGCCGATCAAGGGCGATCGTCGCGGCGACTTCGACACGACCTTTTCGAGCCTGACCTGGGGCTTCCCGCGGGCCGCCGTGCGCTGAACCCCGACCCGCAGGGGCCTGGCGAGGCCGCCACTTCTATTCGTCATGATCCCGGGCTAGGGTGGGCGCTTGTGTTCCGGAGACGAGATCCGTTGTACCTAAACGTCGGCCGTTTGAGCGCGGCGCTCGCCGCTTGCGGCATGATGACCTGTTTCACCTCTGGGGCCGCGACGGCTCAAGTCCTTGAGATCGGAGACGCCGGTCAGGTCACCGTCTATGACGGGCCCACCGTCTTCAACGCGGAAGGCGGCGAACCGATCCCGCGGGACGAACCCGCGCCCAGGCGAGCGGCCAAGGTCGCCTTCGCGCCGGCGTCCGGTGCGACCATGGCCGCATTGGCGGACGCCGCGCGGGCGAACGGGCTCAGCCCCGAACTCGTCGAAGCGGTGGCGTGGAGCGAGTCGCGGCTGCGGCCCGGCGTGGTCTCCCGGGCGGGCGCGATCGGCGAAATGCAGCTCATGCCGGGCACCGCGCGCGACCTCGGCGTGAATCCCTATGACACGCGCCAGAACCTGCTCGGAGGAGCGACCTATCTCGGCGCCATGCTGCGTCGATATGACGGAGACCTCGTCCGGGCCCTGGCGGCCTACAATGCCGGTCCAGCTACGGTGGACCGTTACCGCGGCGTTCCGCCGTACAAAGAAACACGCGATTACGTCACGGCCGTTCTGGAGCGGCTCAGCCGGCATTCGGCGGTGGTGACCATCGCTCCCGGGAAGTAGGAGTTCATGACGGCATCAAACGGCATCGTGCGGGGGGCGGCGCAGGCGCTCGGCGTGGCTGTCGCGGCCTTGGCCGGCTCCGCCGCCGCGCAATCAGTGCAGCTGGATCCCGCGGGCTCCAATCCGATCCTGTCCGCGGTGAACTGGCTCCAGGGCACGCTGCTGGGCAATGTCGCGACCGCGCTGGCGGTCCTGGCCGTAGGCGCGGTCGGTTTGATGATGCTCACCGGCCGCATTGATTGGCGCCGCGGCGCGACCGTGATCCTCGGCTGCTTCATCGTCTTCGGCGCGAGCGCAATCGTAGCCGGGATCCAGTCCGTTTCGCAGGGCGGCTGAACATGGCCGGCGCCCAGCTCGAACGTGACCTGGTCTTCGGCGCGCTCACCCGCCCACAGATGTTCGCCGGGGTGACCTACAGCTACTTCGTGCTGAATGCGGTCGTCACGGTCGAGCTGTTCCTGATCACCAAGTCGTTCTGGGCGCTGCTGGCGGCGCTGGTGATCCACGCCGTAGGTTATTTCGGCTGCCTCAAGGAGCCGCGCTTCTTCGACCTCTGGCTCGTCCGCGTGAGTCGTTGCCCCAGGGTCAAGAACATCGCCTTCTGGCGCTGCAACTCCTACACGCCCTAGCTATGGCACGCTCTCGACCCGCCTCCCAGGCCACGGCCGGCCGGCCCGACCCGAAAAAGGAGCAGCCCGCGGGCGCTCGACTCCCCTACGCGCGCCACGTGGACGACGCCACGCTGGAGCTGCGGGACGGACGGCTGATGCAGATCCTGCACCTGCGCGGCTTCCCCTTCGAGACGGCCGACACGGAGGAGCTCAACTATCGCAAGACGGTGCGCGAGACGATGTTGCGGGGCGTCGCCAATTCACGCTTCGCCCTTTACCATCACATCGTGCGCCGCGAGGTGGAGCCCCAGCTCGACGGCGACTATCCCGACCCGTTCAGCCGCGCGCTGGACGGGGCTTGGCGTTCCCGGCTCGGTGCGCGCAAGCTCTATGTGAACGACCTCTTCCTGACGCTGATCCGCCGTCCTTTGCAGGGCCGTGCGGGTTTTCTGCAGGAGTTGCTCCGTTCCGCGCGCGGCGCCAGCGACCGGCAGGAGCGTGCGGCGGCCTTGGCCCGCGACCAGAGCGCCTTGAACGGCGCGCGCGATGGATTGCTGTCGGCGCTGGAGCCTTACGGCGCACGCCTGCTCACCGCCTACGATTGTGCGCAGGGTTTGTGTTCAGAACCCTTGGAGTTCCTTTCGCTGCTGTTCAACGGCGAAACGCGGCCTGTGCGTGTCCCGGAGGCCGACCTCGGGCACTACCTGCCCTATCGCCGCGTCAGTTTCGGCGCCGACGCCATCGAATTCGGCCGCGCCGGTCGGCTGGAACGCAGCTTCGGGGCCATCGTGTCGGTCAAGGATTATCCGGGGACAAGCGCTCCTGGGATGCTCGACGACCTGCTGCGCCTGCCGGTGGAAATGGTGCTGACCGAGAGCTTCGGGTTCGTGGACCGCCAGATGACGCTCGACCGCATGAATTTGGCGTTGCGCCGGATGCGGGCGGCCGACGACGAGGCGCTGAGCCTGCGTCGGGACCTGGTGACCGCCAAGGACGACGTGGCAGCGGGACGTTCGACCTTCGGCGAGCATCACCTCACTGTGATGGTCAGGGCGCCGATGCTGGAGGCGCTCAACAACGCCGCAGCGGATGTGCAGTCGGCCTTCACCGAGCTGGGCGTCATCGCGGTGCGTGAGGACGTCAATCTGGAGCCGGCGTTCTGGGCTCAGTTCCCCGGCAACTTCAAGTTCATCGCGCGGCGTGCGCTCATCTCCAGCGGCAACTTTGCAGGGTTGGCCAGCTATCACAGTTTTCCGACCGGCCAGGCGGCGAACAACCATTGGGGGCCGGCGATCACCGTGCTCGAGACCACCTCGGCGGGGCCCTACTACTTCAATTTTCACAAGGGCGACCTCGGCAACTTCACCATCATCGGCCCCTCGGGTTCTGGTAAGACGGTGGTCCTGGCCTTCCTGCTGGCCCAGGCGCAGAAGCTTTCACCGCGCACCGTCTATTTCGACAAAGATCGGGGCGCGGAGATATTCCTGCGCGCGATCGGCGGGCGTTACGACGTGCTCCGCCCGGGACAGTCGACGGGGCTCAATCCGCTGCTGCTGGCCGACGAGCCGATCAATCGGCGCTTCCTGGTGGACTGGACCACCAAACTCGTCACCTCGCGGGGCGAGCCGCTGGACGCCGAGGACCGGGCCAAGATCTCCGAAGCGGTGGACGCCAACTTCGCCCAGCCGCAGGAGTATCGTCGCCTACGCTACTTCGCCGAACTGTTCCGCGGAGGGCGACGCCCGACGGCGGGCGACATGGCCGCCCGATTGACGCCCTGGCACGGCGGCGGCGACTACGCCTGGTTGTTCGACAATGCGGATGACGCGCTCGACCTCGAGGTGCGCACGATCGGGTTCGACATGACCCAGATCCTGGACGACCCGGCGGCGCGTACCCCGGCCATGATGTATCTGTTCCACCGGGTGGAGCAGCGGTTGGACGGCGCGCCCACGGTGATCGTCATCGACGAAGGCTGGAAGGCGCTCGACGACGAGGTCTTCATCGGCCGGATCAAGGATTGGGAGAAGACCATCCGCAAGCGCAACGGCATCGTCGGATTCGGCACCCAGAGCGCGCAGGACGCCCTGTCCAGCAAGATCTCCAGCGCCATCATCGAGCAGGCGGCGACCCAGATCTTCATGGTCAACCCCAAGGCGCAGGAAGCCGAGTACTGCGGCGGCTTCGGGCTGACCTCGCACGAGTTCGACCTGATCCGCACTCTGCCGGACACCGCGCGCTGCTTTCTGATCAAGCACGGAAACGACAGCGTCGTGGCCCGGCTGAATCTGTCGGGGATGCCCGAGCTGCTGACCGTCCTGTCCGGGCGGGAAGGAACCGTGCGACGCCTCGACGACATCCGGAAGTCCGTGGGCGACGCGCCGGGCGACTGGCTGCCCCTGCTGCTGGACACCGCCGCCTGATGGCGGGAGCTTGCCCCGTTCCTGCCCCCGAAGACCCGCTGGTTCGCGGGATGCTGACCGTGGTCGACTGCAATGTGCAGCAACTGGTCCGAAGCGGCTACGCCAGTCTGTTCGAACCCTCGGGCGCCTTTTCGGCCGTGCTGACCAGCCTCCTGACCATCTTCGTGGCGATCTTCGGCTACCGGCTGCTGCTGGGGCGGGCTCAGCTGCGGATCAGCGACCTGGCCTTGACGATGATCAAGCTGGGCGCGGTGCTGGCGCTCGCGACGCGGTGGGACCTCTACCAGGGGCTGGTCTACAACGCGCTCTTCCAGGGTCCGGCTCAGCTGGCCAGCGGCATGCTCGGGGCGGTGCAGCCGGAAGGCTCTGCGTTTCGCGGCGACGTCTTCGACGGACTGCAGCGCGCCTTCGATCACCTGACCTTCTTCGCGGGGGAGTACGCCAAGCAGGTGCCGACCACCGCTGCTCCGTCGCCCCTGCTTGGCGGCGTCGGCTTCGGCGCCATGGCCTTGACGCTGGCCGCGACGACCTTGCTGCTGGCCAGTCTTGGCGTGCTGCTCGCCGCCAAGGTGGTCCTGGCGCTGCTCCTGGCGATAGGCCCGATCTTCATCGTCCTCCTCCTTTTCGACGCCACGCGCGGGGTCTTCGAGGGTTGGCTCCGCGCCAGCTTGGCCTTCGCCTTTGCGCCCCTCGCCGTCACCCTGCTGCTGGGGGTGGCCTTGACCATGCTCGAGCCGGTGCTGCTGCAGATGAACGAGCTGCGGGCGCAGAACCTTTACCCGCTCGGGCCCGTCTACAGCGTCCTCCTCCTCGCCCTGGTGTTCGCGGGCGTGTCCGCCGGATTGATCGTGGCCGGCGGGATGATCGCCACGGGTTTCAAGCTCCCGCAACGCCGGGATGCGACGGGGGTCGAGGAATCGGGCGCCGGCGTGGCGGACGCCGCCGCGCCGGCTCAACAAACGCGGGCGGCCCGGGTGGCCGCCGCCGCCGCATCGGCAGACCGGCGTGAGGCCTTCGCCCAGACCCCGCGCGGTCTCGTTGAAGGCTCGCGCGGGAGCACGAGCCTCGCTCAGGCCTTCTCCAACGAGGGCGGAGCCGGGGCAGGCTCGGATCGGCGTACCACGATCGTAACCGCCGGCGATCGCGGAGCCTCTGCTTCCGTCGCCCCCCCAGAGTCGCGGTTAGGCCAGAGCCCCCGGCGCAAGGCCCAGCCCCGCCCGGTGCGGGACGGCGTCAGGAGCGCTTCATGATCGGCGATGCGGCACAGACGCGCGACCGCAAGGCCGTCTACGAACAAGGAGCCACCTGGGCGGACGACGTGCACGGCTCGCTTCGAGCCTCCCGCCGGGTCGCCTGGGTGGTTGCGGCCGCCGCGGTCACCGTGGCGGTTCTCGAGGCCCTGGCCTTGGCCTTCCTCGCCCCCCTGAAGACGGTGGTGCCCTACACCATCACCGTGGATCGCCAGAGCGGCTATGTGGAGACGGTGCGCGGATTGGAGCCCGGCGGGGTTCTGACCGAGGACGCGGCCCTGACCCAGTCGTTCCTGGTCCAGTACGTCATCGCGCGAGAGAGCTTCGACGCCACCGACCTCCGTGAGAACTATCAGAAGGTCCTGCTCTGGTCGTCCGGTGTGGCGGAAAGCACCTATCAGCGCGACATGCAGCGCTCCAATCCCTCAAGCCCCCTCAACATCTATCCCGCCTCGGCCGTGGTGGCGGTGACGGTCAAGAGCGTGTCCCTCCTGACGCCCACCACCGCGCTGGTCCGTTTCGACACCACGCGGCGGGACGCCGGCGCGGCCACCGGGCAGGAGCAGGGTTGGACCGCCGTGATCGCGTTCCGATACACGGGGGCGCCGATGAGCAACGGCGACCGCTTCATCAATCCCCTGGGGTTCCAGGTCACAAGCTACCGTCGCGACGCGGACACGCCTGCAGCGGCGGTGGCCCCGCCGCAGCCGCCCGTTCCCACCCTGCAGCCGCAGCCCGCGCCCGGGAGGATCGTCCCATGAGCCGGAAAGCGCCCATCGCCGCAGCGGCCGTGCTGCTCCTCATCGCCACCCCTGCGGCGAGCGGTCAGCTGCCTCGGCCCGGCTCGACCGATCCCCGCATCCAGACGGTGGCCTACGACCCTGCGGAGGTGGTCACGCTTCGCGGCGCCTACGGCTATCAGATGATGCTCGAGTTCGGTCCCGACGAGCGCATCGAGAACGTCTCCATAGGCGACGCCTTGGCCTGGCAGGTCACCCCCAACAAGCGAGCGAATCTGCTGTTCCTTAAGCCCATCGCCAACAACGCCTCCACCAATATGACGGTGGTCACCGACCGCCGCCGCTACGCCTTCGAGCTAACGGCCGGGCGGCCTTCGGCCTCCCGCTCCGGCGAGATTCCCTATGTTGTGCGCTTCACCTACCCACCGGAGGAAGCGCCGGTCTTGGCGGAGACGGTCGAGCTCGCAGCTCCCGAACGGCGAAACACCGCCTACAGCTACACCGGTTCCCGGGCCGCCCTGCCCTCCCTCGTGTTCGACGACGGAGCCTTCACCTATTTCGAGTGGCCCGACGGCGCCTCGACCCCGGCCTTGTTCCTCTTGGCCGCCGACGGCGCGGAGAGCCTCGTCAACTACGGCGTCCGGGACGGCTACCTGGTGGTCGAGCAGGTTGCGCCTCGATTCATCCTGCGCAACGGAAAAGAGGTCACCACCTTGATCAACGACGGCTGGCGCGAGCCCGCGCTCGGCACGGAAGCGCCGCGTCCGGCCGACGCCAAGACCGCCCGCGAAGCCGTCCGGGCGGGAGCCCTCCGGTGAGACCTCCCCCCGCCTCAGCTCTCCCGGACGGCGACCCCCGCCTGGCAGGCTCGCTGGAGGAGCCGAGCCTTGCTGTCGAGGAACTACGCCCGGAGGTCGCCGGGCGTCCCTCCAACGCCGCCTTGTGGATCGCCCTTGGCGGGGCCGCTTTGCTCGCCCTTGTCACCCTTCTCGTTCTGAACGCCCGCCGGGTCGAGAACGCCGCCCGACCGTCGCCGGGCGACGCGGTCAGCGTGGCGAGCGCTGCGGCAGGCCCCTCCACCACGAACGTCCCGCCGGATGTGCTGGCCGCCGAGGCCGCGGCGCGGTCCCCCGTATTCGCCCAACCGGGAACGCCGCCCGCCCCCGTCGGCATTCCTCAAGCCCTGCCCCCGCCGCCCCCGCCGCCCCCGCCCACGGGATACGTCCCGCCCTACACTCCCGCGCCTCAGCAGGTGTTCGCCGCCGCTGCGCCGGGCGCCCCGCCCCCGCCGCCGGCCGACCCGGCCTCGCGCCGGCGCTCGCCGACCCTGGTGGTCGATCTGGGCCCGGGCGCCCCGGGGACGCCCGCGGCCGCAGCGGCCGGATCCGCCGCCCAGGCCGCCTTGGCCGCTCAAGGTCCGCGGCGAGACCTGAACGCCGACGAACAGTTCGCGGAGCGCATCGGCGGAGCGGATGAGCCCCAGCAGGTCCGAGCCACCATGCTCCGGGAGAAGACGCTGACGGTGCCGCAAGGGGCGACGATCAACGCGGTGCTGGAGACGGCCTTGAATTCCGACCTGCCCGGGTTTGCGCGTGCGGTGGTCAGCCGGGACGTTCGCGGCTTTGACGGGAAGACGGTGCTCATTCCCCGCGGCAGCCGCGTCGTCGGCCAGTACCGCAGCGGGGTCGCCGTCGGGCAGTCTCGGGCCTTCGTCATCTGGTCGCGCCTGCTTCGCCCGGACGGAGCCTCCGTCCAGATCGCCTCCTCGGCCACCGATCCGCTTGGCCGTGCGGGGCTGGCGGGCGAGGTCGACCGCCATTTCTTCCAACGGTTCGGCGGGTCGGCGCTCTTGTCCGTGATCAACGGCGCGGTCGGGGCCCTGACGCAACGCCCCAGCACCCAGATCACCATCGGCTCCGGCCAGGACGCCTCGGCGATCGCCTCCTCGGTCGGTCCCGCCAATATCTCGCCCACCATCAAGGTGGCGCAGGGCACGCCCATTCGGATCTTCGTCGCCCGGGATCTCGACTTCTCCACGGTGCAGTAGCTTGAACCTTCACTCGACCGACCGCGGGGTCTACCTCGAGGCCTATCTGCGCCCCCTCGCCGCCTGGCTCGAGCGGGACGACGTCACCGACATCATGATCAACGCCCCGGGCGAGGTCTGGGTGGAGACGATCGGCGGAGGCGCCGAGAGGTTCGACGCGCCCGAGCTGAACGAGAAGACCTTAGGCCGGCTCGCCGGCCAGATCGCGGCGGCGACGCATCAGGGGATCAGCCGCGAGCACCCGCTCCTGGCGGCCACCTTGCCGGACGGCGGGCGCGTGCAGATCGTCTCTCCCCCGGCGACCCGGGGCCCCATGGCCATAGCCATCCGGCGTCACGTGGTGGCCGACCTAGGCCTTGACGACTACGCCGCCGCTTCCGCCTTCGACGGCGCCCGCAGCGTGCGGCTCGACGGGCCTTCCGATGACGATCGCGACCTGCAGGAACGGCTGGACGCCGGGGACGTGGCGGGGTTCCTCCGCACGGCCGTGCAGCTTCGGAAGAACATCATAGTCTCGGGCGGCACCTCGACGGGGAAGACCACCTTCCTGAACGCCCTCGTCAAGGAGGTTCCCCGGTCCGAGCGGCTGATCGTCATTGAGGACACCCCGGAGGTGCGGCTGCACCACCCCAACGCCGTGGGCCTGATCGCGGTGCGTGGCGGCCTGGGCGAGGCCCGGGTCAGCACGGAGGATCTCCTGCAGGCCTCGCTGCGGATGCGGCCCGACCGCATCATCCTGGGTGAGCTGCGCGGCGCGGAGGCCTACAGCTTCCTGCGCGCCGTGAACTCCGGCCACCCCGGCTCGATCACCACCGTGCACGCGGACAGCCCGCGCGCCGCGGTGGAGCAGATCGCGCTCATGGTGCTGCAGGGCGGCGCCAATCTCGGTCGCGCCGAGATCATCGACTATGTCGGAGGGGTGGTGGACGTCGCCGTTCAGCTCTCACGGCGCGACGGTCGTCGGCTGGTGAGCGAAGTCGCCTTCAAACCGGCGAGACGCGGACAGTAAAAAGCGGCGGCGCTTCCGGGCGCCGCCGCTTCTGGTTCCGACTAGGTCCGAGATCAGGACTCGGGAATGGGCACCGGATCGGTCGTGAAGCTGACCGGCACCAAATCGCCCTCCGCCGGATCCCTCGGGTCGGTGTTGTTCGAGGCTCGGAAGGCCGCTCCGAAGCCCACGCCGAACTGGTCCTCGAGCCGCGTGGCGGCGGGCGGCGGCGGCGGCGGCGTGACCTCCACCGACTTGTTGTTCCTGCCGCCGTCGCAGGCCGCCAGTCCCGCTCCCAGAAGAGCGAGCACAGCGGCGGCGCGTAGAATGCGCGTCATGATTAAACCTCCTACGGCCGGTCTTGCGGACGCGGCGAACCGCGCAGCGGGGTGTTGAGGTAGGGGAATCCCGTCCCCAGCGTGGTGGCGCCGGTGGGCGCGCCGTCGGTGTAGTTGACCGTGCCCGTGGGCGCCTGGGCGGGCGTGCACAGGCCGAGCTGGGTCGGGGTCCCGTTGATCGGCACCGGGTGACACAGCCGTCCCATGGCGACGCGAAGCACGACGTCGACGACATCGTCGCCCGGGCGGCGCCCGTTCGGGAAGCCCGCCAGATCGTCGCCGATCACGCCCAAGGGGCTTTGGCGGTCGCGTGGGGTCGGAGCCACCGCGGTGTTCAGACGCAGCATCTCGGACGGGGTCACTGTCGACTGCTGGTTCAGGGTCCGGATGCCGGTCAGGAAGGTGGCGACCAGGTCGGCGCGCGGGAAGTTGGTGGGCGCCAATGTCGCGAAGTTGGTTCCAAGCGTGGCGTTCACCGGAGCCCGGAACAGGCTGTCCAGGATGACGGGGAAGGTCGGATTGGTGACGTAATCCGCCAAGGCCGCGTCGCCCGGAGGCTCCGCCGCGTTGAACAGGTCCTTTTGCGGCAGGCCGATCACCAGTTCGTTGACCAGCGGCATGCCGAGGCGGGACATCTGGACGAAGGCGCCGCCGTGGCGCGCGGGCGTCTCGTAGGTGGGGTTCGGACGGGCCAGCTTGGCCTGCGGGAGGCTGGAGGTCATCCAGCCTCCGATCACGCCGTTGTTGCCCGTGCCGGTCAGGCAGGCGATCGGCACCTCCAGCGCCAGGGAGGTGATGTTGTACCGGTCGATCAGCTCGTGGTTGTCCGGGCTTTGCGTGATGCCGCCGGGAAAGCCGCCGGCCCCGCCCTGGATCGGCACGAAATTAACCAGGTCGAACGCCGGCCCGAGGTTCACCGCGAACGCTTCTTCGCGCTGACCCACGAACACCCGACCCGGCGTCGCGCAACCCGGGATGGTGATGGGCGACATGAACTGGTTGGCGTAGGCCTCGTAGTTCGGGAGCGTCTTGTTGCCGGCGTTGTCGAACGGCTTGCGGAAGAACTGGCTGCCGTCGGCGGCGTTCACGATCGGCGCGCGCGTGCCGGTGCGGCGGTCGCCGGTCACCAGCGTCAGGGTATAGCTTTCGCGCTCGCCGAGGTTGGGATCGTCCACACGCGTGATCGGGCCGAGTTGGCGCAGCGGCACCGGCAGAACCTTGCCGCCCGCGTTCACCGTCAGGCCGGTGCCGTTCACCAGCTGGTTGATGAACTTGAACTGGAAGGTCAGGTCCTCGACGGCGTTGCCGTTGTTGTCGATGTGGATCTCATAGATCGCGTCCGGATCCATGGTGTAATAGTTCGGTCCGGCGCCCGGCTCCTGGAGCGGCTGGAAGTTGGCGATCAGGGTCACGAACCCTTCGCGTCCGGGCGCGTAGGACCGGAACATGTAGAAGTCGGTCGCGTCGACCTTGGGCATTTCGGTGATATGGGGCGCCTCGCGGTGGCTGGAGGCCATGCTGGTCCCTCCCCCCAAAGCCAGCAGCGCCGTGGCCGCCGTCGCCAGCCCCAATTGAAACCGCGTCCCCATAGTGCATCTCCAGCCGAGCGCCACGGATCGGCGCTTGAGGACTATTACCCAGCTGATCTGACAACGCCAGCGGGCGGAGGGCTTCGTCCGCCCCGGCGCGGGCGGCGGAACGGCCGCCGCTCGCTCCTATCTCCATGCCCTGCCCCGATTTTGCCCGATTTTCCCTACCCTGTGGCGGATCATCGCACATGGTGATCAACAAGCTGACCCCAGCGCCAGACGCCCGAGCCGATGGTGAGCACGACCGTGCCGTCGGACGCCCGGAGCGGGATGAAGATCGGGCCGGCGAGCACCTCGGCGCGGCACGACTCGGGAGCGTCCTCGACCCGGAGGCTCAAAGCGGCGCGGACCGCGTCCAGGGCGCCGGGGGTTGCTGCCTGATCGGGCACCCAGTCCCCGTCCCAAAGCATGACCGCGTTCGCGACCGACCGGGATTGGCGCGGAACTCGCCCCAGCGCGGCCAGGACCTCCGCATCCTCTTGCAAGGCGGCCCCGATCGATTCGGCCAGTCCGCAGTCCGCGCCGGATCCTTCAATCGGGACCAGAGCCGTTCCCGGCGTGACCCCCCCAGTGTCTGGACCGTCGTCCATGGGGTCCGTGGTGAGGCTGGGCCCAGCCGAGGCCAGCTCAGCCGCGGCGTCCTCCGTGGAGGGTTCGACCGGCGCGGGGAGCGGATCGGCCGCTGCCCCAGCGGGCGGCGCAGGTGGCGGATCGATGGTCGCCGCCGGATCCGGCTGGGGCGGCGGCGGCGCCGCTTCGGCCAGGGTAGCAGCGTCCCGGGCCTGTTCCGGGGCGGTCGATCGCGCAGCGCTGGAGGCGGGCGGCGCGCCCTCGCCCAAGGCCAGGTAGACGACAGGCTGCTCGCCAGATCCCGGTGGGCCCGGGCCGGTCTGAACCAGGGCCGTCAGGGCGAGAATGTGGATCGCTACGGCCGCCGCAAGCGCCGCAACACGCCGCCGCCTTTCGGACCACCGCTCTTTCGGCCGCATCAAGCTTTCCTCGTCGGCGGGGGTTGAGGGCGTGTAGCACACGCTTTCGCACACCGGACCCGCTTCGGGCGGGAAGACGACGGGAGAGCCATCGGGCTTCGAGGGACGGGATCAGCCCACAGGCTTACGGCTTGTGGGCTGAGTCATGCGACCGCCCTGCTCGAAGCGGTCAGCGCCTCGCCGATGGCGAAGCGACTCAGGATTTGTCCCTCCCAGCACTCTCTCCGGACGGTTCGCAAGCCCGAACCGCCCGGAGTCGAGCTTATCTCCGCATTCCCGTGCTGACTCAGAGCACGAAGTTCGACGCGCCCGTGAAGTTGCCGTTCATCTCCAGCACGAAGTCGGCCACGCCGTCGCCGTTCTGGTCCAGCGAGAACGTCGTCCGGTTGGTCGCTTGGTCGAAGGTCGCCAGCGCCTGTCCCGCTTGGTTGGAAAAGGCCGTCACAAGAACAAAGGCCTGGTCCCCCGCCTGGTTGAGGTTGGCGTCGATCCGCGACACGTCGACCAGATCGCCTGTCGCGAAGTCGTTGATCCGGTCCCGGGCGACGTTGGTCGAGTCCGACAGGGCGTTGAAGATGAACCGGTCGTTCCCAGCCCCACCGAGGAAGACGTCCCGGCCCGCGCCGCCCTCCAGCTGGTCGTTCCCGGCCCCACCGTCCAGGAAGTCGTCGCCGTCCTGGCCGCCCAGCCGATCGTCGCCGTCCTGGCCGAAGAGGGAGTCGTTCTCCGTTCCGCCGATGATCAGGTCATTGCCCGCATCGCCGAACAGCACGTCGCGGCCGGCGCCGCCGTCCAGGAAGTCGTCATCGGCCTCGCCGCCCATGAAGTCGTCCCCGGCCTGGCCGAACAGGCTGTCCCGGCCAGCGCCGCCGCCGATGTGGTCATTCCCCGCGTCGCCGAACAGCACGTCGTCGCCGTTCTGCCCGTTGATGCTGTCATTGCCGTCCTCGCCGCCGACGAAGTCGTTCCCGTCCCCTCCTTCGATCCTGTCGTCGCCGGTCCCGCCCCCGACCAGGTCGTTGCCGCCGCCGGCCAGGAAGGTGTCGTTCCCCGCCAGGCCCTGCAGCACGTCGTCGCCCGCCCCGCCCACGATGAAGTCGTCGACGTTCCCGCCGGTGATGCGGTCGTTGCCGCCGCCGCCGTTCTGATAGTAAGGCCGCGCGGGCTGGATCGCGGTGATTACGTCACCGGTCGAGGTCCCCAGTTGAACCACCTCGAACCGGTCGCCGCGTGCGGCGCTGGTCACCAGGTCGCGCACGTCGAAGGTCTGGCCCGGCCCGGCCACGTAGGTGATCCCCTCGTCATCCGTCCGGGTGATCGGTCCGGTCAAGGTGTCGCCCGCACCTTCCGCCTGCATGCGAACGGCGAGCCCGCCATCCTGCGGGGCGGTGGCGCCACCATCGCGCGCAGTGCCATTGCCTACTTCGGCGCTGGTGAACGTGAGCCTGATCTGCCCGGCGTTTCCGCTCAGGAACACCACGTCGCCGCCCTCGCCGAGATCCATCTGATCGGCGCCGTGGTTGGTGATGTTGAAATCGACGATGTCGTTGCCCGCACCGCCAAGGATGGTGTCATTGCCTGGCCCGGCGTCGAACCGATCAGCCCCAGCGCCGCCGTCCATGAAGTCGTTCCCGTCCTGACCACCCAAGCGGTCATTGCCCTCCTGACCGAACAGGCCGTCGTCGTCGGCTCCTCCGATGATGGTGTCATTGCCGGCGTCGCCGAACAGCACGTCGCGGCCAGCGCCGCCGTCCAGGAAGTCGTCATCGGCCTCGCCGCCCATGAAGTCGTCGCCGGCCTGACCGAACAGGCTGTCCCGGCCCGCGCCGCCGCCGATGTGGTCGTTGCCGGCGTCGCCGAACAGCACGTCGTCGCCGTTCTGGCCGTTGATGCTGTCGTTGCCGTCCTCGCCGCCGATGAAGTCGTTCCCGTCGCCTCCGCGGATTTGGTCGTTCCCGCCGCGCCCGCCGATGAAGTCGTCCCCGCCCATCCCGTCGATGATGTCGCCGTCCGCCGTGCCCGTGAACTCGTCGCGGCCGGCCGTCCCGGTGAATGTGGCCATGTTCATCTCCGTTGATTGCTGAACGCGCTCCAGCGCACGCGGCGCACATCGAGCGCCGATCTTCAACAGAAGACAAGGGGCCTCTGAGGTCCCGAAAGCTTCGCACCGCCATTCTGTTCGGGGCGGCCGAAAGGTCGCGGTCAGGTGCGACAAGAGAGGATGGAGCTGGCGGTTCGCGGGGCCGTCACGAGGGTTCGGACCGCGTGACGCGCAAGGCGCCCAACTCAGCGCGAGGGCTGAGCTTGCCGCCCACGCCCCTCCGCGATGCCCAACGCCTTCAACCTGCCAAAGCCGCCATGCTTTCGCCGATGCGGCGCGCCGATCCGCAGGACTCGAACTTGGAGATCAACTCCGCGAAGTCGACGGGCTTGGAGATGCACCCGTTCATGCCTACCCGAGCGTAGGTCGCGAGCTGTTCGGACAGAGGGCTCGCTGTGGGGGCGAGTATCGGGGTGGCGGACTCCGATCCGGAGAGCGCGCGGATCTCGCGAGCGGCCGCCACCCCGTCCAGCACGGGCATCTGTGGCGCTCTTGACGAGACCGCCCACCTTACGGCCTGGCCGCCAGCCGCTCCAGCTCGGCGAGAGCTTCGCGAGGTCGACTGTTCCCGCTCGCCGACCAGCTCGTGGCCACAAGGGTTCCATCGGCCTGGTACACCAGCAGCCCCGGAAGGGCGGCGCCGCGCGCGCGTTGCAACCAAGCCAGTCGATCCCGCTCGCGGCAGGCCACCACCGGCCAGGGCATCCGGGCCGCGGTGATGTACTCGGCCATCCGAGGGCAGCTTCGGTCGTCGCTGACGAAGACGATCTCGACCGGCGCGCCGGCCGCGCGCAGGCGCGCGTGCCCGCGCCTGAGTTCCGGCTGAAAGGCGCGGCACGGCCCGCACCAGCTCGCGCCGAAATAGAAGGCGACAAAGCGGGCTTGGGTGGGCGGCGGCGTGGCGGCCAGCCGACCCGCCTGCAGCCGGACCAGACGGCCGCGCAGGGCCTCGGCCACGTCCCGCGGCCCTGCAGCGGCGAGCGCCGCGCTCGCGGTCCCGCCCAGGAGCAGCGCGAGACCGGCCGCAAGGGCGCTAGAACGCCGCATCGAGCCGAACAAAGAGGCTGCGCGGCGAACGCGGGCCGTAGACATAGTCGCTGTCACGCGACGCGCCGACCTCGATGTCCCTCTGGCGTGCGTCCGTCAGGTTCTTCACGCCGAAGGTCACATCGACATCACCGTCGACTCCGACCGGGGTGTGCCGGGTCAGGCTCAGGTCGACCACGACGAAGCTGGGGGTGCGCACAATCGAGCCGGTACGATTGTTCAGCACATCCATCCGGTCGATGTAGCGCAGAGCAAGAAAGCCCTGCAGCCGCTCGAAGGGCTCGAACACGAGCTGGCCGACCGCGGTCAGGCGCGGGCTCTTGAGGTAGCGCTCGATGGTCAGCGTGGCGGCCTCGTCCTCGAACACGATCTGCGGCTCGTCGTAGCGCGCGTCCACATAGGAGACGCCGACCGACCCGCGCAGGCGCTCGTTCGCCCGGTAGGTTCCCGTCAGCTCCGCCCCGGTGATCGTGCTGCCGCCCTGGTTGGTGCGGATCCGGAACAGCGTCCCGTCACTCTCTTCCTGGATCTCGCCCAGAAAGAGAGTGTCCTCCAAGGTCGTGTAGTAGGCCTGCCCGTCCAAGGTGAAGGCGCCATCCCGGAAAGTCGGGCGCCAGTCAAATCCGAGCGAGGCGGAGACCGAACTTTCCTCCACCAGCGCCGGATCGCTGCGGACGCGGATGGGGACCCCGCCCAGCGTGTCGATGTGAAGGTCTTCGCTGAACACCTCCGGGGCGCGAAAGCCGGTGGAGACGTTGGCTCGGAGCACGAGCGGCTCGGAAGGCGACCACCAGAGGCCCACGCGCGGGGAGAACACCGGATCATTCAGCTCGGAACTGAAATCCGTGCGCCCCCCAAGCACCAGGCGGAGATTGTCGGCGAGGCTCCACTCGTCCTGCACGAAGACGCCGAGGTCGTCGAAGCTGTCGTCCACCAGCTGGCCGAGGACGCGGCCTTCCACGTCGACGTTCTGGTCGTCCACCGACTCGAAGCGGTACTGGACGCCGCCGATCACCGAATGCGGGCCGAAGCCGACTTCGCCCCTGACTTCCGCGAAGTGCAGGGCGTCGTCGGTGAAGCCGTATTGGTTGCGGCTGAGGGCGACCGCCGCCGCCAGCGCCTCCGCGTCGAAGCCCGGCGCGGAGGGATCGGTCTCCACCTGGCCCAGGCCGCCGTAGAAGGTGTCCCGTTTCGTGAGGGCCAGGGCGTAGGTCGCGGCGACGAGCATGTCCGGCCCCAGCTCGTGCTCCAGGCTGACGCTGCCGATGTTCAGGCGCGTGTCGATGGCTTCGGAGATGTTGGCCAGGAAGGAAGGTTGGTCCAGCCGGTTGCCGCCGCGCCGGTCCTCGGCGGTGTAGCGGTAATCCAGCAAGAGGGTCGACCGGGGCCCTAGCGCCAAGCGGGCGCGGCCGCCGACGATGGCCAGGTCGCGCTCGGCCAGTTCGGAGTAGCCGTCGCCGTCATAGTCCACCGGCGAGGCGTGCTCGCCATGGGCGAAGACCGCGACGCCGTTCCCGCCGTCATCAAAGGCATAGGTCGCCGCGAGCGAGGCGGCGTAGTAGGGCTCGCCGTCCGGCCGCTCGTGGGTCAAGGAGGCGCGCACGCCGGTGTCGCCGATCCTGCGCGGGATGACGTTGACCACGCCCGCTACCGCACCCGGCCCGTAGAGGGCGGACGCGCCGCCCTTAACCACCTCGATCCGCTCGATCAGAATGGCGGGGATCTGCTCGACCCCATAGACGCCCGCCACGCCCGAGAGCAGCGGTAGACCATCGAACAGGATCTGGTTGTAGGCGCCGGGCAGACCCAAGAGCTGGATCTCTGTGGTGTTGCAGTTTTGGCAATTGCTCTCGGCGCGGGCGCCTGGGAGGTACTCCAGGGCGTCCGCGAGGTTCTTGGGGGCGGCCAGCCGCAGCACCGTTTCACCGATCACGTCCGTGCGCACGGGGGCTTCCCGACGCAGGCGCACGGTGCGGGTGCCGGTCACCACGACCTCGTCGACGTTCTCGTCGGCTTCCGCGGGCGTCGCCCCCTTCCCCGCCTCCACCTCTTGGGCGAGGGCTGAGGACGCGGCGAAGAGCAAGGCTGCAGCGAGTGCAGCACTCAAAAGCTTTCTCAAGTTGATCTCCCGACGCGGATCATCACCGCCAGCTTCATGGTCGCGGACTGGTGTCGCCCCCGGCGACGGCCGCCTCTCAAACCTCGATCAGGAAGGCGGTCGCGTACATCACCGCCACGCCCAGGCCGACGCCGGCCAAGGTGATCGGGGAAAGCCAGCGCCGACCCTGTTTGCCGGCTTCCCGCGCCAGGTAGGCCCCGACCTCGATGATGACCTGCAGGATGGCGCCCGCGCCCACGCCCATGGCGAGCGCCGCCCAGTGCGCGGAGAAGGCGTAGCTGCCCAGCCAGATGCCCAGCACCGCGGGAAGCCCGGCCAGGGCGGCCAGGGCGGCGAAAACCCACAGACGCGGCCGTTCGTTGGCCATGGGGGAGGCGATGCCGATCCCTTCGGTGATGTTGTGCAAGGTGAAGCCGATCACCAGGAAGGAGCCCAGCGCGGCCGCGCCGGTGGTGAAGGCGGCCCCGATGGCCAAGCCTTCGCCGAGGTTGTGCAGCCCGATCCCGAGCGCGATGGAGGCGGCCAGCGCCGGGCCGCCGAGCCCACCGGCCTTGCGGCGGCCGATCACCATCAGGGCCGCGAAGGTCAAGGCGGCGGACAACCAGACCAGGGCCGGTCCCTGGAACTGAGCCGCGGACTCGCTGGCGAACTCGAACCCCTCCGCCAGCGTGTCGATCAGCAGAAAACCGAGCAGCCCGATGGTCAAGGCCAGGGCGAACTCAAAGGCCGGGGGCCCGCCCGCCTTTAGCGCCGGATAGAAGAGCATGCCCAGCACGATAGGCACCACGCCCACGAACAGCCCGATCAGAGCAAAAAAGCGCAGCCGTCCGGCCGAGGCGTCCGGCGTGGCCATCGCGACCTCGATCTCGTGCTCGAACAGCGCCCCTGTTTCGGTGACAAAGGCCAGGTGATGCGCCTCGCCCACCACCCAAGGATAGGGGATGCGAAGCCAGGCGGTGTCGGTGCGCGCCAGGGCGCCGCCGGGGTCCTGATTGAAGTTCCAGTAGGCGCCGTCCACCTGGACCTGAACGATCCTCATGGCCTCCGACCCGCCGGCCCGGATGCGCACGCCGATGCCGTCTTCGTCGAGCACGACGCGTTCGACGGTCAGCTCCTCCACGGGCGGGGTCGAGCTGGTGAAGGCCTGAAGCGGGTCCATGGCGAGAAAGGCCGCGGCCACCGCCACGATCAGGACCAAGGGCAGGATCGCCCAGCCCAGCGTCACGGCGACCGCATTGATTTGGGCCCGGATCATGCCCGCACCTCGAACAGGCTCATCCAGCCGAGCTCGGCGAACTCCGACTGGTGCGCGTGGAACATGTATTGGCCGGGCTCGTGGTCCTTGAAGCTGAACTCCAGGATGCCGCGCTGCCCCTGGCACTGCATCACCGTATCGATGGTGCGCAGGGTGGGCGTGAGCGTCGTGCCGTGGTCGAAGTAGTCGAAGAAGTTGGCATGCAGGTGCAGCGAGTTGATCGGGTCGAATTCGGTGACGTTGATCAGATACAGGCGCACCGGCCGGGCGCGGTCGATGACGATGGGGCGCTTGGTGTAGGCATGCGCGACCGTGTTGACGGCGTAGACCTCGTTCTCCTCGTCGAAGTTGGTGTCGAAGGCGTTCATCACCAGGACGAACTCCTGCCAGGCGACGTTCTCGGGCGAGCCCAGCAGGCGTGAGCGCGCCACGGCCTGTTCCTCCGGGCGCCGTGCCGGGTCCGGATCGATGATGAAGGTCCCGTAGAGGCCTTTATGGATGTGCCGTTTCAACGGCACGGTGTGGCAGTGGTAAAGGTGGCAGCCGAAGGGGCGGGCGTCGAATTCATAGATGAACTCGCCGCCGGGCCTCACGTTGCCGGCGCCCGGCACCCCGTCCATGCGCGCCGAATGGATGCCGTGGAAGTGGATCGAGTGCGGGTGTGAGCCGAAGTTCCTGAAACGAATGCGCACCCGGTCGCCTTCCGTGACACGAAGCGTCGGCCCGGGCACCCGGCCGTTGTAGGTCCAGGCCGGGAACATCAGCCCCGGCGCGATCTCGATCTCCTTGTCCTCGGCCGTGATCTCGAACTCGCGCAAGGTGCGCCCGTCCGGCAGGCGTGAAACCGCACCCGTATCCCAGTCGGTCAGGATTTTGTGCGGATCAAAACCGTTGTGCGCAGAGTCCACCTCGCCCGGCGTGATCATGCCGTCGTGTTTGTGGCCGCCCAGGTTCGTGGTCTGGTGTCCGGGCGCATGAGCCGCGTCCGCCCTGACCCCCTGGGCCTGTGCGCCCGCCGGCAGGGCGCGCGCGATTCCCGCGCCGCCGATCAGGGCCCCGCCCGTCAACAGCAAACGGCGGCTGACCGCCTCTTTCCACCACGCACTCATGGCAACAGCCTCGCGCCGCCCCCGGTGCAGCCCACGCCTGGAGATGTAGCCACGGCTACAACCCGAAGCAAGCGCTCGCTGGCGCCCGCGGAACCGGGCTAAGATCACGCAAGGAGCGGGAGGTCCGTTTGGTCGACGTCGGGGATGAAGAAGGCCGGGCGGAAGCGCAGGCGGGCGGCGAGGGTCCGCGCGAGGCCGATCAGCAGGTGGCCAACTTCCGCCAGACGCGTCGCGCCCGCAAATCCGAGATCGCGGAAGACTATGTGGAGCTGATCGCCGATCTGATCGAGACGACGCGCGAGGCGCGCGCCGTGGACATCGCCCGCAGGCTGGGCGTGAGCCACGCGACGGTGATCAAGACGGTTGGGCGTCTTCGGCGCGACGGACTGGTCGTGAGCGAACCCTACCGGGCCATCTTCCTCACCGACGAAGGCCGGCGGCTCGCCGCCTGGTCGCGGCGTCGCCATGAGGTGGTCGTGGAATTTCTGATGGCCATCGGCGTCGGTCACGAAGCCGCCCACGCCGACGCGGAAGGCATCGAGCACCATGTCAGCGAGGAGACGCTGGCCGCGTTCGAGAACCTGATCCGCTCCCGCCGACCAGGGGCTTAGCCCGCGGGCCCCCTTGGGCGTGACCACGGCGGCTAAGGCGACGTCCGCCGGACGTCAGCCAAGCTGCTCTGCAACTCTGACGGACGGCCCTCTCGCTGAAAGAGAGCGACGCCGCCCTGACCGCGCTCAGACAGATGTGAGACGGCCCTCTTGATTGAGGGTGGGGGTCCCTGAAGCTTGGGTTTGCCGACTCAAGGGACAGGAGACCCCCGTGCAGGTTTTTGGCCTACAAGGATCGATCTATCGCGGCGCGAGCTGGGCGTCACGCCTGGGCGCGCAGACCTCGGACATCGGAGCGGCCAGGCGTGACGCCCGTGGCCGGTTTGAGCGGGCCCGCCGGGATGGACTGAGCGCGGAGCAGGCGGCCCGCGCCGTGGGGGCGAGCCGGGCCAGCCTGCACCGTTGGTCCGAGCGTCTGGAGCCCAGGAGGCGCCGGGCGTAGCCGTTAACCACGCGGGCCAGCTTGGAGACTCCCACCACCCGTCGATCCGGCAAGTAGCCGACGTACGCCCGGCCGACGACCGGCAGCATGTGGTGTTCGCAGAAGCTGACGAAGCGGATGTCGCTCAGCACGACGAGCTCGTCATAGCCGCCGACCTCTTCGAAGGTCCGTTCGAGGTATTCGCGAGGATCGGCCTCATAGCCGGCGAACAGCTCACGATAGGAGCGCGCCACCCGGGTCGGCGTATCCACCAGCCCTTCGCGGTCCGCGTTCTCCCCAGCCCAGCGGATGAGGGTCCGAACCGCGGCCTCCGCCTCAGCCTGGGAAGGCCGGCCAGGCTGGGGAGCGAGGGGGGATTGGACGGCCGGAGCCGGCGCGCCCGGCGCCGGGGCGAGCCTAACGCCGGCAACAGAGGCGGGTTGTTTGAGCGGGTGGGCGTTCCTGGTGGCGTTCCGGAACTTGTTGCGGCCCTTGGATGCCGCGTGCACCCGAAGGCTCCTGCGCTCCCCTCCGCCCCGCCACGCGGCCCGGGAACCTTGCCGTCCTAAGCGCATCCAATGGACTTGTGAGGAGCTCCCCATGTCTTCCGCCGCCCGAACCGCGCGCAACTACGAGAGCCTGGCGGAGGGGGACCTGGTCCGCTTTGCTCAAGCGGGCGAACGCGGCGCCTTCGCCGCCATCATGCAGCGCTACAACCAGCGCCTGTTCCGGGCCGCTCGGAGCGTGATGCGCGATGAGAGCGAGGCCGAAGATGTCTTGCAGGAGGCGTATACGCGCGCCTTTGCGGCCTTTGCGGGCTTTCGCGGGGACGCCAGCCTCGCCACCTGGCTTACCGCCATCGTGATCAACGAGGCGCGCGGCCGGCTTCGGCGGCGAAGAACCATGGTGGGCTTGGAGGCGGTGGAAGCCGCGCAGCAGGACAGCGCTCAGGTGATCATGTTTCCCGCCTCCTTTGGAACGGGCAGCCCCGAAGTCGACGCGGCCCGGGCGGAAGCCCGCCGGCTGCTGGAGCACGCCGTGGACGAACTGCCCGAGTCCTTTCGCCTCGTGTTCATCATGCGCGAGGTCGACGGGCTCAGCGTGGAGGAGACGGCCCACGCGCTCGAGCTGCGCCCTGAAACCGTGAAAACGCGACTGCACCGCGCGCGCCGCCTGCTACGAGAGTCTCTGGAGGAGAAGCTCGCCTCCGCCGTCAAGGACGCCTTTCCCTTTCTGGGCGCGAGATGCGGGCGGGTGACGGAGCGCGTCCTGGA
>JAUJMO010000001.1:1493979-1539575 GCA_030446805.1 Caulobacteraceae bacterium
GGCGCTGACAGCGCGGGGCCATAGCTCAGTTGGTAGAGCGCGTGCTTTGCAAGCATGAGGTCGTCGGTTCGAGACCGTCTGGCTCCACCATCTCCCCCCCTTGAATCATCGAGGGGCGGGCTCACCTCACCGCGCGGCCCGGCCGCAGCGGCGAGCGATCGATTGCGACAGGTTTCGCCTCTCCCGCACGGGTGGGGCGATTGACATCGTGAAGGAAGGGTTTGCCCGGCGTCTCCAGCGCTTTCAGGGCCGACTTGAATGAAGAACATCGTCTGACAACTAGTAACAAGGCCTTGAGCGTTGTGACGGTTGGGACGGCCCCTTGGGTTGTCTTGGCTGTCGCCGCGCGTGAGGTCCGCTGAGTATCGATCAAGCAAATAAGGGCTCCTGACGGATGCCTTGGCGTCGAGAGGCGAAGAAGGACGTGGCACGCTGCGATAAGGTCCGGGGAGGCGCGAGCACCCTTTGATCCGGACATCTCCGAATGGGGAAACCCACCTTTACGGTCTTCCACACTGGCTTCAGCCTTCCAGAGCGATCTGGGGGACTGGGACCGGTTTGGACGGTCGTTCAAAGGTATGGTGCGGCTGAATACATAGGCTGCATCAAGCAAACCCGGGGAACTGAAACATCTCAGTACCTGGAGGAAAGGACATCAACCGAGACTCCCAAAGTAGTGGCGAGCGAAATGGGACCAGGCCAGTGCTCTCGTGACATAAAGCCGAACGACCTGGAAAGGTCGGCCATAGCGGGTGACAGCCCCGTAGGCGTCAATTAGCGAGAGACTCGAGTAGGGCGGGACACGTGAAATCCTGTCTGAACATGGGGGGACCACCCTCCAAGCCTAAGTACTCCTCGACGACCGATAGCGAACAAGTACCGTGAGGGAAAGGTGAAAAGCACCCCTACAAGGGGAGTGAAACAGATCCTGAAATCGGGAGCCTACAAGCAGTCGGAGCCGCCAAGCGCGGTGACGGCGTACCTTTTGTATAATGGGTCAGCGACTTCATCTTACGAGCAAGCTTAAGCCGTTAGGCGTAGGCGCAGCGAAAGCGAGTCTGAATAGGGCGCTTGAGTTCGTGGGATGACGACCCGAAACCAGGTGATCTATCCATGAGCAGGTTGAAGGTTGGGTAACACCAACTGGAGGACCGAACCCGTGAATGTTGAAAAATTCTGGGATGACTTGTGGATAGGGGTGAAAGGCCAATCAAACCTGGACATAGCTGGTTCTCCGCGAAAACTATTTAGGTAGTGCGTCGGACGAATTCCTCGGGGGGTAGAGCACTGGATGGATGCGGGCGGCGCGAGCTGTACCAATTCTAACCAAACTCCGAATACCCGAGAGAACTATCCGGCAGACACACGGTGGGTGCTAACGTCCATCGTGAAGAGGGAAACAACCCTGACCTACGTCTAAGGCCCCCAAGTCATGGCTAAGTGGGAAACGATGTGGGATTGCACTGACAACCAGGAGGTTGGCTTAGAAGCAGCCATCCTTTAAAGAAAGCGTAACAGCTCACTGGTCAAGCGATCCTGCGCGGAAAATGTAACGGGGCTCAAGCCATGCGCCGAAGACTAGGACGTGCATAGCACGTGGTAGCGGAGCGTTCCGTAAGCCGGTGAAGGTGAGGCGTGAGCCTTGCTGGAGGTATCGGAAGTGAGAATGCTGACATGAGTAGCGACAAAGAGTGTGAGAGACACTCTCGCCGAAAGTCCAAGGGTTCCTGCGTAAAGCTAATCTGCGCAGGGTCAGCCGACCCCTAAGGCGAGGCCGAAAGGCGTAGTCGATGGGAATCAGGTGAACATTCCTGAGCCAGTTGGAAGTGACGGATCTCGTATATTGTCGGTCCTTATTGGATTGGTCCGGCAGTGAAGAGGTCCCTGGAAATAACTCCAACGGAGATCGTACCCGAAACCGACACAGGTGGACTGGTAGAGCATACCAAGGCGCTTGAGAGAACTATGCTGAAGGAACTCGGCAAATTGCACGCGTAACTTCGGGATAAGCGTGACTCTTTCCTGGGCAACCAGGGGAGAGTGGCACAGGCCAGGGGGTAGCGACTGTTTATCAAAAACACAGGGCTCTGCGAAGCCGCAAGGCGACGTATAGGGTCTGACGCCTGCCCGGTGCCGGAAGGTTAAAGGGAGCTGTGCAAGCAGCGAACTGAAGCCCCGGTAAACGGCGGCCGTAACTATAACGGTCCTAAGGTAGCGAAATTCCTTGTCGGGTAAGTTCCGACCTGCACGAATGGCGTAACGACTTCCCCACTGTCTCCAGCATAGACTCAGCGAAATTGAATTCCCCGTGAAGATGCGGGGTTCCCGCGGTTAGACGGAAAGACCCTATGAACCTTTACTATAGCTTCGCCTTGGCGTTAGCAGCAACATGTGTAGGATAGGTGGGAGGCTATGAAACCGGGGCGCCAGCTTCGGTGGAGCCATCCTTGAAATACCACCCTTGCTGTTGCTGACGTCTAACCGAGGTCCGTTATCCGGATCCGGAACATGGCGTGGTGGGTAGTTTGACTGGGGCGGTCGCCTCCCAAAGTGTAACGGAGGCGCGCGATGGTGGGCTCAGGCCGGTCGGAAATCGGTCGTCGAGTGCAATGGCATAAGCCCGCCTGACTGCGAGACTGACAAGTCGAGCAGAGAAAGTCGGCCATAGTGATCCGGTGGTCCTGCGTGGAAGGGCCATCGCTCAACGGATAAAAGGTACTCTAGGGATAACAGGCTGATTTTGCCCAAGAGTCCATATCGACGGCAAAGTTTGGCACCTCGATGTCGGCTCATCACATCCTGGGGCTGGAGCAGGTCCCAAGGGTTTGGCTGTTCGCCAATTAAAGTGGTACGTGAGCTGGGTTCAGAACGTCGTGAGACAGTTTGGTCCCTATCTGCCGTGGGTGTACGAAGCTTGAGAGGATCTGTCCCTAGTACGAGAGGACCGGGATGGACACACCTCTGGTGGACCTGTCATGGCGCCAGCCGTGCAGCAGGGTAGCTAAGTGTGGAATAGATAACCGCTGAAAGCATCTAAGCGGGAAACTAACCTCAAAACAAGGCTTCGCTGAGAGCCGTGGAAGACCACCACGTTGATAGGCCGGGTGTGGAAGCTCCGTGAGGGGTGAAGCTTACCGGTACTAATAGCTCGATAGGCTTGATCGATGCTCAGCAGACCTCACGCCGCCTTGCGGCTGGCTGTTTACGATGTTCTTCAAAACTGTCCGTCGCATCGACCTGGTGGTTATGCCGGGGGTCCCCACCCGATCCCATTCCGAACTCGGTCGTTAAGCCCCCCAGGGCCAATGGTACTTCGTCTCAAGGCGCGGGAGAGTAGGTCGCCGCCAGGTCTATACGACAGACAAACAAGTCATACCCTTCCAACACGAAACGACCCCAGACGCCCGGCCACCGCCGCGGCGGCTTTTTCGTGCGCGCTTCGCCAGGCGGCAAGGGCGTCGGACGGAGCGCTCCGCCCGCGCAGCCGCGCACTGGTGCAAAACCTACCGTGCGAGCCAGGGGCGGACGTGACCGCCGCCCGGCCGGGACTCGGAAGGGCCCCGCCTGGGTCCGCTGTCGTCCCGACCGCCATCGACCGCTTCCCTCACAGTCGACGCTTGCGGCTGACGTGAAAGACGTCTCGGTAGGGCGGCTGATGCGGGGGCGATCCAGGCCAACCTGACCTGCTGCAGCCCACCTCGCGTTCATCGGGCCGTGCGTTGTCCGTGCAGTTCGCTTGCTGCCTGCGCGGGGCGCACCTTGCAACTCATCCAGGACGCCCTCGTGCAGCACGGCGACTTGGCCGCCTTGCTGCTGGTGTTCGCCGCCGCCTATGTGCCGCTCCCGTTTGGATCATCGTCGTGAGGGCGGGGGCCATGCTGGGCTTGGCTAGTTCCGGCTTTAGGTGCTGTGCCCGCCCGTGGTCGTGATCGGGGGAAGACATGCTGCCTACGGGCTTGCTCGTCGGATGACCGCGCGAGCCGCTTCAGACCCGCGAACGGATCTTCCCCCTGCCTCCGCCCTGGTACGACGATCGACGCTTCAGGCCTATCGACCCCTTAGGTCCTCAGGTCGTCTTCGACGTGATCCAGCAACCGTTGCCCTTCCTTGATCCAGGCGGAGATCAGGTTGCGCTGAACGTCGAAGCCGCCGCCCGCGTCGATCTCGGCCAGCTGCTCTCGCCATTTCGCCAGATCCTGGTTCAACCCAGCCACCAAGGCGCGACCTGCTCCTGCGGTCCGTCACTGCTCCTCACCCTCCCGATTCATCCAGGACCTGGACACTTGGGCCTGATCAGCGCTCCCGAGCTTCGCAGGTTTGTCGCTCGCATTGGGACGCCTGACTCGGGGCTCAACGCAGGTCTCGACCCCTGCGCAGAGCCGCCCCAGGCCGACGTGTGGCGGAGCTCCCGTGACGACCACATCCAAAACTCAGGGGCGGGTGGCCGTCATCGGCCCGACCTGGAGGAGGTCGTCCCTGAAGCTCTGGATCTCGGCCAGAATGGCGGGCGTGCAGCCCGGCTGCACGGACAGACGCCACTCCGCCGATTCATATCGGCGACCCGCTTCTTCGGTCGTCCAGAGAGCGTCTCTTACCGAGCCCAAGTTGGTATAGCCGGCCGCAACCAACAGAGCGGCGGCCCGAGGAGAGGCTCCAGCGGCTACAAGGCTCTCTTCAGCCGCTTCGAGACGGACCGATCCCCGGTGACTTCCCCATGCCCGCCACTTCATCAGTATCACTCGCCAACAGCCTGCCGACCGGCCTTGACATAGGAAGCCACGCCCAGCGGCGCCCGTCTTGGAACAGGTCGCCCGGCTACCGAGCGCGACCGCCCCGGCCTGGCCCTCAACTCCCCTCGGGCTCTACGGGCGAGCGGAGTCCGAAACACCCCGGGCCAGCGACGTCCGCCTGAGCTCAATTGTTGGGCGTGCCTCGCCAGCTCCCACCAGGCCGCTTGGCCAGAGAACAGTCGCCTAAGTCTTAGGCCGGTCGGGCGCTCGGCAGAGAAGCCCAAGGGCGACTTCACCGGCAGCCGTGATGATCCACCCTTCACGGTTGCGCTCAGCCAGTCCGAGTTCGGTCAGGGCGCGTGCATCGGCGATGTTGATCCAATCGACTTCCTCCCCCGCCTTCTTGGAGCGCAGGTCGCGGAGCGCGCTGATCTGGCCTTCGGAAAGCTGCATCACCGTACCCCGGCGAGCGGGTCCGGCCTCGCCATCGCCCGCCGCCCGGCTATGCGCTCGAGCTCTTGGCGGAGCCTCATGTTCTCCGCCGCAAGGTCCGTGAAACCGCCCTGCAGCTGGGCGCAGCCCTGCTTCAGGTAGGCGTTCTCGCGGCGGAGCTCTTCCGATCCTTCAGCCATGGCCAAGTATCCTCGTCTAAACTCGATCTTCAGGCAGTCAGGCCACCGGCTGCAGCAAGGCGTCAGGGAAGACGATCGTAACGGTGACCCCCGTGTCGCTGCGGATGTCGATCTCGCCCTTGATCTGCTGCACCAGCGACCGGACCAGGCCAAACCCCAGCGCGCCTTCACGGAATTCCGAGGCGCCCACGCCGTCGTCCTCGATGACGAGCTCGACCCGGCCGCACTGGCGCCGCCGAGCATGGGCGGTGATCGCACCGGCGCGGGGCGCCGGGAAGGCGTACTTCACCGCGTTGGTCACGAGTTCGGTAAGCACCATACCGAGCGGCACCGCCGTGTCGGCGTCCACAAGGATTCCCTCTTCGACCCTCGCCTCGAGACGGATCCGTCCGTCGTCCTCCATCAGCGAGGTCAGCGCCTCGCACAGATCGACGATGTAGGTGGCGACGTTCACCTGCTGGGCGGACTCGGACCTGCTGAGCAGATCGTGGACCCGAGCCATGGCGCGGATGCGATCCTCGGTTTCCCGGAGAGGGACCGTCACGAGCGGGTCCGACTGCCGGCGACGCTGCATGGCGAGCAGGCTGGCGGCGATGGTCAGGCTGTTCTTGGCGCGGTGATTGACCTCCACCATCAGCATCTCGCGCTCCTGGGCGAGCTCGGTCAGGCGGGCGTTGGCGGCTTCCAGTTCGACCGTTCGGGCGGCGACCCGGGCCTCGAGCTCAGCCGTCAGGGCGCGCAAGTCCTCCTCGGCGTCGTGGCGCCGCGTGATGTCGAGGTAGGAGAGGAAGTGGTGTGTGATGGTGCCTTGGCCGTCGGTCAAAGGCGTGGCGAAGAGCATGGCGTGAAAGGGACTTCCATCCTTGCGGTATTGGAGGATCTCCAGCGTAGCGTCCCTGCGTTCCGCCATCGCCGTCGAATATTCCTCAATCGAGGCCGGATCGGTGCCCGGCCCATTCATGAAGTGCGGATCTTGACCCGTCAGCTCATCGACTGTGTAGCCGCTCAGGTCCACAAAGGCGGCGTTGGCAAACAGGATCGGATTGCCCGGCAACAGGGCGTCCGTGACGATCATCGGCATGCGGGTGACGCGAACGGCGTCCACGAAGAAGCCGCCTTGCTGACGGACGCCTTCGATGTGCTTCTCGCCGCGCGTCCGCTCGAGGGTGTCGACCACCCCTTTCTGAAACTCGTTCATGGTCCATAGTACTCGTTTGCGACCCATTGCGCGAACGTCGCGCGCCGCGCAGACTAACGGGGCTTCCCCGACCCGGCGGGCGCTCGCACTCGGTGGGGGTGGACCCAAACCGGTCGCGCGAGCGTCTGGCCGCTCGAAAAGGTCCTGGCCGGGCTGGTTACCACCGCACCCGGCTGAGCGGCGCCCCTCACCCGTTCGTGAAGTTCACCCCCAGTCTTGGCCGCGTGTCTACGCGCAGCTCGAACACATCCGGCCGGGCGTAGTGGCCGCTGCTGTCCAGGTACATCCGGCCCGGCCCCACACGCGAAAGGTCGAGGTCGGCCCGCACCGTTCGCGCATCTCGGTACACTGGTCCGGCGACATAGCTTCCGTCCGGCGCCACCACCGCGCTCCCGCCGTCCTTCAGGAAAACTCGTTCGGGCGGGATGGTCTCCAGCAGCTCCCGCGCAACGGGATCGGGCTCCGGAACGGAGTCAAAGCCGTCCAGCACGTCGTCTCGGGTCAGCACGCAGCCGGACGCCAGCACGAAACACTGTCCTTCGAAGGCGTACTGCCGGCTGGCGATCTGGTGCATTTCGCCCACGGCGGGCCATTGCGCGACGTGCACGCTCTCGGTCTGGGCGTGCATGGCCGCTCGCGCCAGCGGCATCCAGTGCTCCCAGCAAACCAGCCCACCCAGCACGCCATAAGGCCGCGGAAAGGCCTGCAAGGTGCTGCCGTCGCCTTGGCCCCAGATCAGCCGCTCGTTGAAGGTGGGCGTGAGCTTGCGATGGATGCGCGGGCCGCCCTCGGCGTCGATGAACAGCATGGTGTTGTACAGACTGGCGCCCAGCCGCTCGTGCAGCCCCATCACCACCTCGACCCGGCGCTCGGCCGCGGCCTGGGCGAGCCTGGCCAGCTCGGGGCCATCCAGCGCCGGCGCATGGTCGAACAAGCGCTTGAACATGCGCTCGGCAGGGGCGTGGCCCCACATCGCCGAACCCGGCGCCTCGTCCAGCCACACGGGATAGCCCGGGAGCCAGGTCTCCGGAAAGACGATCAGGCGGGCGCCGGCGCGCGCCGCCTCGTCGATCAGGTCCACCGCCCTGTCGATGCTGGCCGGCAGATTGAGAAAGACGGGCGGCGTCTGCAGCAGGGCGACGGGCAGGGTCTGCATCAGGCGGCCGCATTCCGGGGCTGGGCCCGGGTCTCGGGTCGGATCACCTGGGCCGAGAACCGCTCCATCTCCTCGTACTGCGGGCTGAACTGCAACAGCAGCAGGTCGAGGCCGGCGGCCTGGTAGGCTTCCACCTTTTCGCGGATCTGCTCGGGCGTGCCGATCAGGCGCGGGCGCAGGCCGCGGTTGGTGACCGAATACTCCTGGATCTTCATCTCGCGCTCCAGTTCGGTGCCCGACAGCCATTGCTCGAAGTTGTCGAAGCCGGGCGGCGGCTTGCCGCCCATGTCGGTGATCCGCTCCACCTCGCGCCGGGCCTCCGCCTCGCTGTCGCGGACAATGGCGTAGGCGGCCATGCCGAACTGCATGGGCGGCCCGCCCGCGCGCTCGCGCCGCTCGCGCATGTCGGCGATCTTCTCGCCGATCACCTCCGGGCTGTCGCCGTGCATGACATAGGCGTCGCACTGGGTGGAGATCAGGGTCTTGGCCGCTTCGGACTCCCCGCCCGCATAGATGACCGGACGAGGCTTGCTGGCCGGCTTGGGCTCCAGGATGGCGTTTTCGGTGCGGTAGTAGCGGCCCTCGAAGCTGAAGCGCGGCTCGCGCCACAGGCCGTCCACCACCTTCAGCCATTCGGAGGTGCGGGCGTAACGGTCGTCGTGCTTGTCGAACTGCAGGCCGTAGCTGGTGGCCTCGTCCGCCCACCAGGAGGAGACCACGTTCAGCGCCAGCCGACCGCCCGACATCTGGTCGATGTTGGCCGCCTGCTTGGCGAACAGCGCCGGCTGGTGGAAGTTGGGCCGCACCGCCACCATCAACTCGATCGAGCGGGTCACCGCCGCCAGCCCCGCAGCCGTGGACCAGGCGTCCAGGGCCGGCGCATCGCGCCCCTTGGTGTCGTTCATGGTCAGTTCGGCGATCAGCGTCAGGTCATAACCGATCTCCTCCGAACGGCGAACCAGACGCGACATGTACGACCAGCTGGCCTCCATCCCCTCGTCGGGAACATTGCGCAGCCAGCCCCCAAAAACCGGAGCCCAATAACCATACCTCATGCCAGGAACCTCTTCATCAGGGTTTCGTCACCTTTCCGGTGCGTCCGTCGTCCATCCACCTCAGGCTTCGGCCACGACCGGTCGAAGCTCAAGCCTGTTCCGCTTGTTCACGGGCTTCACCTGGCCGGCACCAAGGCCTTGAAGGCCGTCCGGACGAACTCAACCGTAGCCACCGGACCCAGCTCCACCGTTTCACCATCCAGGATCGCAGGGATGTTCTCCTCGGACCGGAGATCCACGCGCCGGACCTTGGCGGTGGTCACGTTCGGGTCGTTGCGCCATTCGGAGAACAAGGTCCGAAACGCCAGCTTGAAGGCGTCCACCGCACCGTGCGGCGTGAGCACGGCGGCCTCCAGAGCCGCTTCGTCGTCCTCCATGGCCCGCGAGGTCAGAGGACAAAGCACCGACAAGGCCTCGGCCTCTCCCGCGCGCCCGTCGAATTGGTAGTGAAGCGGCGTGTTGAAGGCTGATTTCAGCGCCTCGGCGCCCTCCTTCACCGCGTCCACGAGCTGGTGTTCCCGCACCGCTTCGCGCGCCTCCGCCCAAAGGGAGGGGCTGCCGAGAATGGCCGCGATGAAGAATTGGTGCTCGCCGATGCGCCCGCCGTTGACGGGCCGGACCTCGGGCGCGGCTAGCACCGCCCGAAGGGCGTCCTGCCAGCCGTGATCGCCGTACAGCGCCTTGGGCAACATGTTCATGGTGCCGCCCGGAAGCGGAATCAAAAGGGGCCCGTTGTTTGTGCAGGTTTCGGCGGCTGAACGAATCGTGCCGTCGCCGCCCAGAACGATCAGCACATCGAGCTCGTGGCCGCCCGCCTCCTCCAGGGCCGAGCCCACGGCCTCGGATCCGCCGCACCAGGCCTTCTCCAGTCGGCACCCGGCCTCCTGCAGCAGGGCCTCCATCTCGTGTTCGGAGCCCACGTCGCAACTGCCGCTGGAAGTGTTGAGCAGGGCGCCCACACGCAGGGTTCGCAGGTCGGGCGCGGCTTCGTCGGGCATGGGTCGTCCTAGCGGCGTGGCGAGGTTACGCGGTGGGAGCCGCTCCGTTCCATGGTCGAAGGCGCTCAGCGTTCAAGAGGCGGGGTCGAACGGGCGGCGCGCCTCTCGGCCTCGACCTCCACCTCCCGAGGCGGGCCGCATCGAGGGGCACGGTGGGCGTCCCGGCCCACCTGGCGTGAACCGCAGCGCTCACCGGCTTCGGGGGGCGGGTGCGTAGGTGTCGCCGAGGTGGCTGAACACCAGGTTCACCGATCCATCGGAGCCCCGTTCGAAGAACATGCAACTGTTGATGTCGACGTGGAAAAAGCCCCCTTCCGCATCGGGTAGGTAGGTCCACCAGGCTTCATTGCCGGCCTGAACGCGGAGGCGCTCGCCGTCGGGCCGGACCTCGATGCGGGTGGCGTCGATGCCGTTCCCCGCAGCAATGGTGTACACGCCCGCCACCTGGGCTATCTCTCCAGGAGCGGGGACCCTGGTCGTCTTGCGCAGGGTGGGTCGGGGGTAGCCGGGCCATCCGTAATACCGCCCCACAGCATCGGCGATCTCCGAGTTGAGCGCCTCACCTCCGTCGCTGTTTGAAAGCAGAACGACGCCGTCTCCACTGTGTGGGAACAAGAGAAAGAGCGCGCGGTAGCCCAGCCCGTTTCCCGGTTGCGCAAACCGCAGTTGAGCGCCCTCTCCGCTCACATTTGGCCCCAGACCCATAGGGCCGGAGCGTCCGTCCCTCAGCTTTGCGGTAGTCAGCATCTCGCGGGCTGCGACCTGGCTCAGCACGTCGGGACGGCGACCTTGGTAAGCGTCTCCAAGCGCCAGCAAGAAGTGGGAGCGGTCCTCAGCCGTGGTCCAAAGCCCCTCGGCCGCCATGTTGGGGCTCAACGCCCAGCCGCCCGCAAGGGGCCTCCCGTAACGGTGCCCCCTCGCCGCCCTCGCCGCGAGTGGTGACGGAAGGTCCTGCACGAATGTGCTGCTCGTCATCCCGAGCGGTTCAAAGACCACCGACTGGGCGAGATCCTGGAACCTGGCTCCGGTCAGGTCTTCGAGCGCCTGCTGCAAGACAAGGTAGCCCCCGCCGGAATAGCTGAAGCCCTCGCCGGGCGTCCTCTCCACCCTGATCGCGTCTTCCCGCGACACCGGCGCGCCCTGCAGCATCTGCAGCGGAGTCGGAACGGCCTCCGAGCGTAGATAGGGCGGAAAGGCCGACACGTTGACGCCCGCGGTATGCGACAGGAGCTGTCTGGCGCTGACGATCCCGGCGCCCGCCGCTGATCGGTCGGTCAATCTCCAACGGCGCAAGTAGCTGTTGATATCCCCATCCAGATCCAGCCGACCCTGCTCGGCCAGACGGACGGTGAGGAACCCTGTCACAGGCTTGCTCACCGAGGCGACCTTGAAAAGTGTCTCCGGAGAGACCGGCGCGGGCGCGCCTTGTGCAAGGACGCCATAACCGGCCGACCAGACGACCCGACCATCGTCAATGACGGCCATGGAAAGCCCCGGCACCCGGTGGTGCGCCGTCCGCTCCTGGAGCGTTCCTCCCCGCTGGCGGCCATCGATCTCGATCCGCGACCGGATGTCGTTGACGACGCTTTCGGCCTTGGCGGCCGGACCGGCCCAGGCGGGGCTGGCGATGGCGGCGAGAACGGCGAGGCCTGCAGCAAGCCGGCGAGACATGGGGACCACTCCTACGGGAAGACCGCTCAGATCGATGTCGGGCGGGCAGGAGCGGGATCGCCTGCCTATAGGAACATGCAGCGCGCCGCGCGCCCGGCGAACCTCTCGGCCGCGACGTCCAGCTTCCGGGCGCGCCGCAACGCGCACCCGCCGCGACCCGGCTAAGCCGCTTTCGATCAGGGCAAGGCCGAGTATTCGGCCGTGAAGAAGCTGCCGTCCTTGCGCCAAAGCGTCTCGTTGAACAGTCGCACGGGCCTGGCCGTGAGCACGGCGTTCAGGAGCGGGCACGCCGACTGCGGGTAAGCCGAGCCGTCGGGAAGCTATGGTGGACGAGCTGGTGCGTGTTGCGGCTCAGCACTTCGTCCGGTTGGTACCCAGCATCGCGAGGCCGGCTCCGTTGGGGTAGGTGCACAGCCCGTCCGCATCGATGCGGTAAAGGCCGATGCCGATCGCCTCCAGCACGGCGTGCTCACCCCCTTGGGCGGGTGCAGCCAAGTCACGGTCCATTCTTCGGGCGGCAGGCCGGAAGCGGCTGACCGGGAACGCCGGTCTCGGAGACTGCGCCCATCAACCGGCGGGGACGCGCTCCGTTCGCCAGTCGATCATCCGACGCTGGCCGGGGCGCGAGGCGGTCGCGTGAACGGCAGGAGCAGCACCTGCTTGAGGGTGTAATCCATGAGCGCTACGGCCAAGGGCAGCTCCAGCCAGCGCGGGAGCCGCCATCGCTTCAGCAGGCCCCAGCGGCGGCGCTCGACGATGCCGGCCAGCGGGTCCGAGAGAGGGCGCTCGCAGAGCTGCAGGGCCAGGGCGCCGACCACCGCCACACCCGGGTTGCGCAGGTCGCGCCGCCAGGGCGTTTCGGAACGCCGCCGCAGTGGACGTCGACGCTCAAGCCACAACAGGCCGGCGGCCGCGCTCACGAGGAGCGCGCCGCTCAGCAGGCGCCAGGGAAAGGCGGGCGCGTCCGCCTGGGCTTCGCTGTTGGAAACGGGGTGCGGAAGGCTGCATGCCGGGCTTGCTGCAAGAAACTCCGGCCCTCCTCTTCTGGCGGGACGCGGTGTTCATGTCCATCTACGACTCAACCGGCGGGCGTATCCCGGTCTCTGCAAACGCCTGGATCCAGGCCGGTGGTTCCTGTTCCTTGGAGCCGTCGAAGCGAACCTTGCGCTCGCGCGCCCAGCGATACCCCCACATCGGCCCGAAGCGCGTCGCGAAAGCGGGCGCGGTCCGGTAGGCTTCATCGGCGTGCGCTTCGTCGAGTGAGACGAACCGGAAGCCCTCTGAGCGGAAGATCGCCAGGAGTCGGTCCAAGGTCGCAGCGTTCAAGCGGTTGGTGTGCAGCAGCATGATGGCGGGCGGCTCACGACCGAGAACCTGTTTGTTCAGCTCGCCGTAGTAGCGGATCTGAGCTCGACTATGGTCCAGATAAGCCTGCTCGATGCGGCGGAGCATGGCGGGGTCCCCCGCCGCCCTCCGATAGGCCTTGTCAAAAATGTAGTCCGAGGTGTCGATGGTGGACGCGGCCAAGCGGTAGCCGTGTTCCGCGAGCAGGCGCTCGATCGCGACCCGCTTCGCTTCGGTGTTCCCGACGTGGTTGTAAGCGAACCGGTACCAGGTGACCGGCCGCCCGAACTTCTTGGCGAGCGGAGCGATCGTGGTCTCCCCGGCCACGATCTCCTGGCGAACACCGCCCACCTCCAGACCATTGCTGTCGGCGTGGGTGGCCCCGTGGTTTCCAAGATCAAAGCCGTCGGCCATCCAGGCGCGCAGCATCAGCTCCCCATCAGCCCCGAGCGCCTCCACGTTCTTCTGCGTCACGAAGCCGATGGCGGGAACTCGCTGCCGCATCAGAGTTCCACGGATCGCCTTGTTCACTTGAACGGCTTCGGGACGTGCCTGGCTCGTGGCCCCTGCGAAGGGAAGGTCGTCGAAGGTGATGGCCACCCGCTTCGCTTCGCGCCCGTCATCAGCGCTTGCGAACGGGCCGCTCAATAGGAGCGGAACGGCTAGGAGGAAGCTCAGCAGGCGAGCAATCATCATGTTCTTCCCCGCTCCCGAGGCCCGTGCGTTTCCGCTCCGAGACCAGGTTGATGTTCGTGTCCGTCCGACGGGGTGGCCGGTCAGCACGATGCGGCGCCCCGCCTGAGGGCTCCACCAGGCGAGGCTTCCGGCTTTAAGCCTAGCTCCGGCTTCCTTGAGTACGCAACCGGGCCGCTCACGCGCCCGAAGCGGCCAAGGAGAGCACGAAGGGTCCAGCTATCCGCCCGACCTCCGGGTCTGTAGGTTCTCGGGCAGCGCCCGGTGGCGCGGCAGCGACGATGATCAAACAAGCGGACACGGGCCCGTCGGAGTCGGACGGAGCCTCCGAGCGCCTTCCCCCGGGTCGTGTGTTTCTGCGTTTCCTCCGATACGGCCTGCTCGCCTGGGGCGGGCCGGTGGCGCAGATCGCCATGCTGCGCCGCGAGCTGGTGGAGGAGCAGCGCTGGCTGTCCAGCAGCCGGTTCAACCGCCTGCTCGCGGTCTTCCAAGTGCTCCCGGGGCCGGAGGCGCACGAACTCTGCGTTCACATGGGCATGCTGCGGGGCGGTCGCCTGGGCGGGCTGCTCGCGGGGCTGGGCTTCATGCTGCCGGGTTTTCTGCTGATGTTCGCCCTGTCCTGGGTCTACTTCAGGACGGGTATCCCCGAGCAGTTCGGTGCGGTGTTCCTGGGCGTTCAGGTGGGCGTGATCGCCATGATCGTCCGCGCGGTGCATCACATCGCCGGCCATGTGCTCGCCGACCCCTGGCTTTGGGCGCTCGCCGTGGGCAGCGCGACGTCCACCTTCTTCGGAGCGGATTTCTGGATCGTGCTTCCGGCGGCGGGCGTCCTGTACCCGCTGCTTCAGCAACGCAGGTTCGGCTGGGCGGCGCTCGTCCTTGCCGTGGCCTCCGCGCTGATCCTGCTACTTACGCCCCTGGCCGCGCCCGTCTTCACGCTTCTTCCGGCGGGCGCTCCCGCAGGGCCGAAGGCCGGGGTTAACGACGTGCCCGCGCTTGCTCTGTTCCTTTCAGGGTTGAAGGCCGGACTGCTGACTTTCGGGGGCGCCTATACCGCAATCCCCTTCCTGAGAGACGACGCTGTCGGGCGGGGCTGGATGAGCGACAGCCAGTTCCTGGACGGCCTTGCTTTGTCGGGCGTGCTGCCCGCGCCCCTGATCATCTTCTCCACCTTCGTAGGCTATGCGGCGGGGGGCGTGGCCGGTGCGCTGGCCATGACGCTCGGCATCTTCCTGCCGGCCTTCGGCTTCTCGCTGCTGTTCTTCGGCCGGCTCGAGGCCGTGCTCGACAACAGGAGGCTCCACGCCTTTCTGGAAGGTGTTTCGGCCGGGGTGGTGGGCCTGATCGCGGCCACCGCGATCGAGCTGGCGGGAGCCGTCGCCGTTCGTTCGCCCAGCCTCTGGCCTGCGCTCCTGATCTTCACCGGGGGGCTGGCGGTGCTGTATCTCTGGAAGTCCAAGCTGAATGCTCTCGCCCTCGTGGCGGGAGCGGGGCTGGGCGGATGGCTCGCCTTTTCACCAAACCTGGGCGGCTGACGCCCGGGGCTGGTCCATGTTGCACCCGCGACGGCGCCAAGCGGGGCCCACCCGCTCCCACAAACCATTTCCTTTGGCTCGCGGTGTGTGGCGACCCCGCCCATTGAACGTTCGCGGCCCGCGGGGGTTTGCCACCCACAGGTCAGGAGCGGCTTGCATGAGTTGGATCTGCTTGGCGTCAATCACCCGGCCCCCCGGAGACGGCGCTCGACCGGTGGGTTGCAGGGCCAAGGGCGAGCGTTCGTGACCCCGCCCATCCGCATCGGCATCGTGGGCGTGGGCAAGATCGCCCGCGACCAGCACCTCCCGGTCCTCGGGGCCTCGGCCGATTTCCAACTGGTGGCCTCCGCCAGCCGCAACGCCACAGTCGAGGGTCTGCCCGGCTACCCGTCCCTCGCGGAGATGCTGGACGCCCATCCCGAGTTGGAGGCCGTTTCGCTCTGCACCCCGCCGCTGGGACGCTGGGAACTGGCCGCGCTTGCGCTCGGCCGCGGCAAGCATGTCATGCTGGAGAAGCCGCCGGGCGCCACGCTCAGCGAGGTGGAGGACCTGCGCAACCTGGCCGAACGGGGCGGGCGCACGCTGTTCGCCACCTGGCACTCCCGCTTCGCACCTTGCGCGGAGGCCGCACGGAGCTGGCTTGCGAGACAGCGGCTGATGTCGGTGCGGATAGACTGGCGCGAGGACGTCCGCCGCTGGCACCCCGGCCAGGCCTGGATTTGGGAGCCGGGCGGGCTGGGCGTGTTCGACCCCGGGATCAATGCGCTGTCGATCGCCACGCGCATCCTGCCCGAGCCCTTCTTCCTCAAGGAAGGCGTGCTGCGCTTTCCCGAGAACCGCGCAACCCCCATCGCCGCAGACCTCCTGTTTCAGGACGTCCGAGGCGTGCGCATCGACCTCGGCCTGGACTGGTTGCAGACCGGCCCGCAAACCTGGGACGTCCGCGTCGAGACCGAGGACGGCGTCCTGCTGCTCTCCCGCGGGGGCGGCCGGCTGGAGATCGACGGGGTCGTCCAGTGCGAAGCGCCCGAGGCCGAATACGCCCGACTCTACGAGCGCTTCGCCCGTCTGGTGCGCGAGCGGCGCTCGGACGTGGACCTCCGCCCCCTGCGCCACGTGGCCGACGCCTTCATGCTCGGCCGCCGCGAGACCGTCGCCGCCTTCGAGGACTGAGCGCGAGGCCCGGAGCGCACCGCTCGCTCACATAGCCCGGCTTGTCGCCACCGCAGTGAGGTGTTCAGCCTGCCTCCGCGATGCTGCGGGAGTGGCGACATGGGAGGAGCGAGCGTCGGGCTTGTGGCGGCGCTGAGCTGGCTGCTCGGCCCAGGAGCTGCATCGGCGGGAGCGCCTGCCCAATATGAACTCACGCCGGTGGTGGTGGACGGCGCCCTGGCCCGCATGGCTGTTGAGCTGCGCTTCACGGGCGAACCGGACGGGGGAACCCGCCTGCAGCTGCCTAACCGCTATGGCGCCGAGACCGAACTCTGGCGTCACGTCACGAACATCAGCGTGGAGGGCGCCACGGCCCGCACGGGCACGGGCCCGCGAGCGATCCCTGGACCACCCGCCGGGCGCCGCGGTCACCGTGCGCTACGAGATAGAGCCGGGCTATGCTGAAGATCCGCCGCCGGGGCGCAACCCCTTCCGACCCATCATAAGGCCGAGCTGGTTCGCCTTGGTGGGCGAGAGCGTGTTCGCGCTGCCCGGCGGAGACGGAAACGCACCGGCTCGTTTCCGATGGAGCCCGGCGCCCGCCGGCTGGGCCCTGCGCGTGAACCGCGTCTCCGGAAACTACGGCTGGCGATACTGGTGAGAGCATCGGCACGTCCCCATCCTGAACTGGGACCCGCTGAGCTACTTGGCCGAGTCCGATCCCACCTACCTCCAGCTGGAGTTTCCGGAAGTTTGAGCGCCGCAAGCCGGCGCGCTCAAGGTCTGGCCGGCGGGTCCCCGGCCGCGATCGCGGCCAGATCCCTCGGTGAGCTTCTGGCCGGTGATCGACTGGGGAGAGCGGGTCCTCGGCTTCCACCACCGCATGTGGGCCAGCTGATCCTGCCTTCAGGCTCCTGCGGTAAGCCCAGACCGATAGGTGGAGCCCTCCAGAAATGCGGCGTTCGCCTCGCGAAGCCGAGCCGCCGCTTCGTCATAGAGAAACGGCAGGAAGGCGTAACGCCGTCCGGACGTGACGGGCGTCACGGTGTGCAGGAGGAAGCAGGAGAATACGACAGCCCCGCCGGGCGGCGGTTTGAAGGTTTGAGGGCCGTACTCGGGGAATCCAACCCGCCCGCCCTCGAACTCTGCGTTGAGATTGACTGAGACGGCGAAACGCCGGTGCGCCGTGCCCTTGTTGGTGTTGTCGCGATGAGGGCGGAAGTGACCTCTGTCCTCCGCCGTGTAGCAGCCGACCAAATGCCGCTCCATCCGAGTGACCTCGAACTGGTGCACCTTGCGGATCTCCGGCACGACCCGCCGGTGGATGAGACGTCGAGCCTCGCCGATTAGAGCTGGATCGGTGAGATTATGGTCTCGGCGGCGCTTGTGCGCCTCGTTGTGTCTGAGAACGGTCTTGCCGTTCTCTTCGCACATGAAGCCTGACATCTCGCGACCGGCCTGTTCATAAGCGTCGATCAGGCGCTTGCAGAGGGCCTGATCGAAGACGTTGGGGAGCACGAGCACCGGGGGTGCGACAGAGAAGCCGGCGAAGCTTCCGGGCGGTGGCAGCGCGGCGACCCAGTCCACCAAACCGGAATGGCCACCCCGGTGCCCGAACGGAACCGCCGCGATGACGCGCAAGGTAGGATCCAGTACGATCCAGAGCCTACGGAGGACACGCGGCTCCGCGGCGCTTGGCTCGTCGACCGCCAGGGCCCCGTAAAGTCGGCCGACTGATCCGTCGAAATCGAGAAAATAGCGGTATCCCGGATACTGCTCCTTGAGCCGTTCCTTGTCATCCGAGTCGAAGGTCACGCCAAAAAAGGATGCGTGAGAATCATTGAACATGTCCGGGCGCGCCAGGGCCGCAGAAATCGCAGCTGCGCCGTCGGGGTCGGCCGAGCTGCCCAAGAAACAAAGGACCAAATAGCGTCCAGCCGCCGTGTCGAAGTTGAACTTCGGATTGGCGAACGTGCGCTGTTCGAAAAACGGCGCAGGATCGCCCGCCTGGAGATCAACATACCGCGGGGCTGTCCCCCTCGCTGCTATGGGGGGTGCTTCACTCTTCATCTTCAGACCTCAAGCGATAGCCCAGCCCCGCCTCGGTGAGCAGGAGCCGGGGAACGGAGGAGTCCTCCTCAATTTTCTGCCGGACTTGGCCGACCAGAACGCGGACGAACTGAGCCTCGACCGAAGCCTGGGGGCCCCACACCGCGGCGATGAGCTGCTTGTGGGTAACCACCTTCCCGGCGTGCAGCGCCATGGTGCGAAGGAGGTCGTACTCGCGGCGGGTCAGGCGCACCTCCTCGCCGAACACGGAGACGCGGCGGGTGGAGAAGTCGATCTCGAGCTCGGCCGCTTTGAAGCGGCCCTGGGTGGAATAGCGCCTCTGACGTCCGCGCAGCGCCGCCCGGATCCTGGCCATTAGTTCACCCATGGCGAACGGCTTGTTCACATAGTCATCAGCGCCGCGATCCAGCGCCTCGATCTTCTCCGCTTCGATGTCGCGCGCCGACAGCACCAGGATCGGAACGTCCGACCATTCACGAACTCGGCTGATCACGTCTTTCCCGTCCATGTCCGGCAGTCCGAGATCGAGAAGAAGCAAGTCGAACTGACTGGCGGCGGAGGTGGTGATCGCGCTCGCGCCTGTTTCCGCCGTCGTCACGTCGTACCCGGCTGTGGCCAAGGTCGGTCTCAGCACCCGGAGCAGCTGCGGTTCGTCATCGACCACGAGGATGCGGGACTGCGGGATCAAGCTGACGTCACCCTTGGCAGTCGCATCTCGACGCTCAGGCCGCTACGGCCGTCGCTGCGCCCTCCGGCCAGCACCTGCCCGCCCATGGCTTCGATCAGACCACGCGCGATAGACAGGCCCAGCCCGGCGCCCTGCGGCGCGGGCCCGGACTGCGCGACGCGGTAGAACTTGTCGAAGATGCGGGCCTGGTCACGGGCGGGGACGCCAGCCCCCTCGTCGGAGATGTCGATCACAACCTGACCATCCATCTCGTTGGCCCAAACAGTCACTTCCGAGGCCTCGGGACTGTAGCTCACCGCGTTTTCCGCGATGTTCGTCAGCGCCTGTTCGAGCAGGACCGGATCGGCTTGTACTTCAAGGTCGCGGAAGCTGATGAGCTGCGTCAGCTTGCGGCCGCCGCTCCGTCGGCCTAGGCGGTGTAAAACGCGGTCTATCACCTCCCGCACGAGCACCGGCTCGGTTCTCACCTCAAGCACGCCGGACTCGAGCCGGGTCATGTTGAGAAGGTTGGCGACGAAGCGGTTCAGACGCTCGACCTCCTCCTGGATGTTCTCCAGCAGGTCTCGTCTCACGCCAGCATCGAGCTTGCCGTCGTACTCCAGCAAGCTCGATGCGGACGCGAGAATGGTGGCCAGAGGCGTCCGAAAATCGTGGGAGATCGACGACAGCAACGCGGTTCGAAGCCGTTCGGCCTGGGTGACCGCCTCGATCTCGGCCTTCACGCTACTCAGCCAAGCTCTGGCGATAGCTGCGGCCCCGAGATCCACGAGCACGTCGATGAGCCCTTCAACCTCGGACCCTCGACGCTCGCGATCGCTTGCAGGCCGCCACACAACGGCTCCGAAGGTTCGATCGTCGGCTTGCAGGGGCCGCGAACTCCAGATCCCGGAACGGAGCGTCGTCCCCGCAGCCCTCGACATCGCGCTCCTGGCCAGCTCACCGGCGGTCACCTCGGCCGCGCGCCTTTCCTCGACGTCGCCCGACGCGTGCCGAACATGGTCGTCGCCAATCACCACGGCGAAGCCTTGAGCGGCCGAAGCCACCACCTCCGCTATCCGCTCTCGAAGAACATGCTCGTTCTCGGTAGCCGACATCAGGCGCGAAGCTTCGAACAGAGTGGAGAGCGTCCGTTCCCGTGAACGCCGCTGCGTGACCTCGTCGCTCACTCGACCGGCCAAACTGCCGGTGCCGAGCGCCACCGCCAGAAACAGCAGCAGGGTGAGAAAGTCCTCGGCCGAGGCGAACTGAAGCGTGAAGCGCGGTTCGACGAGGTAGAAGTTGTAGATCAGGAAGGCGAGGATCGCGGACAGCAGTGCGGGGCCGCGCCCCAAGTGCAGAGCGGCCACCAGCACCGCGGCCAGGAACACCATCGATAGGCGCGTTATGTCGAAGGTTCGGTAGAGCGCTTCGGCGAGCAACGTGCCTCCGGCCACGATGCACGTCGCCCAGGCGTAGCGGAGCAGCCCACGGGAGTGGCGCACCGGCCAAAGGGAAAGGCCGGGCACGGGCCCGCCTATCGCCCCCTTCACGGGAGAGGGTCGCTCGGTCGCCGGTGTTGATGAGCGAGGTGTCAGACCGGCGGCTCCTGATCGAGAGTGCATTCAGATGAGATGCGTCGGGACCAACACCGCATCAGCACGCAGGAGCCGCCGGGGGGCGTGAGCCCGCCGTTACTGTGGCCAGGTCGCGCCGTTTTGCAATTATGGCTTCCTTATGCGGCCGGGCCGCGGGTCTTGTTGCGCCAGCCTGCTTACTGGCCGCCGCTTTCTTATACATTTCTTATGATTGCTTCGAAGGCGAGCTTCGAAGAACACGGCGGCCTGGAGTCTTTCATGCTGCTATCCCGATCTTTGGTGCTGGTCGCCCTGGCGGTCACCCTGACAACCAATGCTTGCGCGTCTCGTCGCTCGGCTCCTTTCGCCAGCGCCGTAAGGACTGCGAACCCGCCGGCGCCCTTCGGCGGCGTTCAGGACGGGACCGCTGTTCCGGCCGGGATCGCCGCCCTGGATCCCGCCCAGCGAGCAGTGTTGCTGCGCGAGTTCGAGCAGGCGGCCGGCGAGCGGGTTTTCTTCGCCCTCGACAGCTATGAATTGAGCCGTGAGGCTCGAGCTACCCTTGAGGCCCAAGCGGCATGGCTGCTCGGCCAACCGCAGCTCCGGATCCTCGTCGCCGGGCACGCGGACGAACGAGGGACGCGCGAGTACAACCTGGGACTAGGCGCACGGCGCGCCCATGCCGCGCGGACTTACCTGATCGGCCAGGGGGTGTCGGCCGACCGGTTGGAGACGATCTCCTATGGCAAGGAGCGGCCCCTGGACCCGCGTTCCACCGAGCAGGGATGGACCCGCAATCGCGCTGCGCAATCGGTTCTGACCGATCTCGTCGGGGACTTCTGATCGTGGACCGGGCTGAGGGCGCCAAAGGTCGTGAGCGGGAGTCTCTGTCGCTCTCCGCCGAGGACTGCAGATCTCTACGCGAGGAGCTTGGATGGTCGGCTGAACAGCTGGCGAGGGCCGCCGGGGTGTCCGTGCCTACCGTGCTCACCTTCGAGCAGAGAGAACGCAGACCTCGCGAAGAGACCCTGATCGCGATCCGCCGGGCCTTCCGGAACGCTTCAGGACTTGATCCCGCTCTCCTGTCCGTGCCCGCCGTCTCCGCGTGACCCGGCAGGCAGGCGCTTCAGTCGGCAGCTCTGCAATCCGTTTGAACCCGCTCTCGATGTGTAACACTTGGACCGCTTGGTCAGATTCGAGTCGAAGTCCGATGCAAGCGCCGACCCTCTACGACCTTCCGTCGATCTACGACCGCGTGGTCCCGCCCGGCCCATGCGATCCTTTTTACCGTAGCTTGACGTCTGAGCGTGGCGGGTTCGTGCTCGAGCTGGCATGCGGAACCGGGCGTCTGACGATCCCCTTAGCCCTGGATGGCCACCAAGTGGTCGGTCTCGACTCTTCCGAGACAATGTTGGCCGCCGCGCGGGAAAAGGCAAAGGCGGCGGGAGCTCGCGCCACCTGGGTGCAGGGCCACATGGCGAGTTTCGACCTGGGCCGGCCCTTCGACCTGATCATCGTCTCCTGCAACTCGCTCGCGCACATGCTCACGACGGAAGCTCTTGGCGGCTGTTTGCGGTCGATCGCTCGCCATCTTGAGCCCTGGGGCACGCTGGCCTTCGACATCGTAAATCCCAACCCGAAGCGCCTAGCCCGACCGTCTGCTGAGCGGTTTCGCCGGGCCCATTCGACCCCCGACGGCGTTCGGGTCCGTGAACGGGCGACCTACGACTCGGCAGGGCAGGTTCTCGAAGCCCAGTGGCGGGTTCAGGACTCCGAAGGGAGCGTTCACCACTTGGAGCCCCTGCGTCTTCGGCAGACCTTCCCATCTGAGTTGCCGACGCTTCTGCATGCCGCGGGGCTGAGGCTGGTCGAACGGTTCGGCGACTTCGAGCGGGCACGGTTCGGAAGCACCAGCCGCAATCAAGTCTGCATAGCCCGACACACGGCATCGCAGGCCCGATGAGCTCGACGGCATGCCCTGCGTGCCTCCTCAACGACCGCCCTGGCCGCGCGTCGGCTGGCGCTGGGGTCGACGAGCCCGCGCGAGGGCCTGGCCGCTACAAGGGTGAGATCACGCCCTCCCCGGCCGAGTGCGGGTCAATCAGGAGACGCTTGGGTTGGCGCCAGGAGCGATTGGCGGCCGAGGCCGGCCTGACCGAGAAGACGGTCAGGGACTTCGAGTCCGGCGTCCGGACGCCCCACCCCAGAACCCTTATTGCGATCCGACGCGCCTTCCGTGCAGCGGGAGCCCAGCCGGCCCAGCTTTCTTCGGCTCCGCTCAGAGACGCTCAGTGAACAGCGCCGCACTGGCCTTCGCACGCGCTGTCACGAACGGGTTCGCGGCTCTGTTGTGGCTGGGGCTCGTCGTGATTCTGATCCTGCTGCCCGGATGCGGGCGCGGGAGCATCCGGTTTGCTGACGAGTCCTTCGACGGGGCTGGGGCGATCAAAGCTGTCGATGGGAGAACTGTTCTCATCGAAGGCGAGCCTTACCGCCTAGCGGGGATCAGCACGCCACGCCACGCTCCGACGGCGGCCTGCTGGGCTGAAGCGCTTCTGGCGCACGAAGCGCATGAGGCTCTTGCCTTGGCTCTCATGAGAAAGGTGGAGATCGCCCCTGATCAGGGCGATCCGCCTGGCGCCATCCGGCTCATCGTCGATGGGCGTTCTCTATCCCGCGACCTGGTCGAGCAAGGCCTTGCGGCCCCCACCTCCGAGCCCTGGGACTGGTGCGGCCCCTCGATCTTTCAGCCCCCAACGCCCCCCGACTGAAAGCACGGGCGCCTGCTCCTGAGCCCTCCATTGCCTCCCCCCAGGGAACAGAAGCTCTTGCCTCACAGGGACGGGCGCAATGAGGATGGACGACACAGCCCGCCCGCGCTTCAGTCGAGCGCTGGTCTAGCCGGAGGCGGGCTGGCCGAGCGCGGGTCTTGTTGCGAGAACCGATTGCGCCCGCGAGCTGTAGCTGCGGCTGAGACGCAGCTCCGTGCCGTCCGCCAGGCGCAGGGAGGCGTCGCCGTTGGACAGGTGCGTCAACTCCCGGACGCGGTCCGCGCGCACGATGGTCCGACGGTGGATCCGGACGAACTCCTGGGGGTCGAGACCGCCTTCGAACCGCGCCAGGGTTCCCCGGATCAGGTGCACCTTGGGGCCGGCGTGCAGGGCCAGGTAGTTGCCCTGGGTTTCGATCCAGTCGACCTCATCCAGCGGCAGGAGCAGCACGCCGCCGCGCGTCTTGACGGACACGCGTGTGATCGGACCGACCGCCATCCGTTCGGTCGCAGCCGCCGACCGCTCGCGCTCCAGCTCCGCCCGGCGGAGAAAGCGGACGGCATGCGCAATGCCCGTGAAAGCGGCCATGCAGAGGATGAGCAGAGCCCCGTTTCTTGCGATCTCCTCTCCGAGTGAGCCCTGTAGCCGGGGGTCGCGGCCGGCCAGCAGCACGGCGGCCAGGACCTGAGCCACCACGATCAGGAGCACTGAGAGGCTGACAACACCCGCTGCGTGGACGAGGGCGTGCTTTCGCCAAGCCGGCCCTTCGATGGGCAGGCGGCGCGTCAAGCGAAGTAGCAAAGGCGTCACCGCCGCGCCCAGCAGACTGGCGCCTCCGATCCGCAGGACTTCCTGCGTCCAGGTCAGCGGGATGCCGCCCCGGACCACCGCGACCAGATTGCCCGGCTCCAGCAGCAGCAGGAACGCCAGCCAGTAAAGAAAGCCGAGGCCCAGTTCCCGCGGCAGGCCCGGGCCAGCAGCCTGGCGGATCGTTCGCCCCGGCTGGGAGCTGGCGCGGTGGGCCGGCCAGGTTTGTGCCGAGTCGTGCCCAGGCTGGGACGGATCGGGGCGGCCGGCGCTGTCCAGAAAGGCGTCACGAATCATAAACCTGGTCCAGCAGCGACCCTTGAACGCACGCCCCCGGCGGCCCGGTCCCAAGGCGATCCTAGCAGGAGACGGTTCGATGATCTCAACCCGATTGCGACTGCCCGCGATGAGCGCCATGCCCAAGGTGGACGGCTGCAGCGTGGCGGCCGGCCCGGGGGCGGATCTGGACCCGGGCGGCTTCGCGAGGCCGGCCTGGACCCCCGCAAGGCGAGCCGCTCTCGGCCTCCTCTTGGCGGTGATCTCGGCTTTCCTGGCCGTGGAGGCGGCGGCGGAGAGCGTCTTCGCGGTTCCGCAAGCGTCGGCGGCCGCGCGCGCCTGGAGCCGCGATCGCGACCTGCTCTGGCTGCTGGGTCAGGCGGCGGCGCTGGGGCTCCCGGCCCTGCTGCTCGTCTCCGGGCTGGGCGCCAGGCTTCGGACCTGGCTGAACAGGCTGATGGGCGGGCGCCGCCTGCTCACCGCCAGCCTGTTCGCGGGCATATATGCCGCCCTCTTCGTCGCCGTGAACCTGCCCGTCGCCGCGCTGCGGCAGGTCCGGGCCGAGCCTTTCGGCCTGGCGGCCCCAGGGTGGGCGGCGTGGGCGACGGCGCAGCTCCAGACCGCATGGCCCTTGCTGGCCGGAGCGCTGTTGTTGGGTTGGGCGCCCTACTGGCTCTTCGCGCGCAGCCCGCGGTTCTGGCCCGTATGGGCTGCCGGGATCCTGATCCCGTTGGGGGCGGCGGCGCTGATCGCTCAGCCCCTAGGCCTCGATCTTCAGCCCTTATCGGACCCCAAGCCCCGCGAAGCGATCTCAGAGCTCGCGGCGCGGGCCGGGGCGCCTGAACCGCGAACAGCCCTGCTGCAGGCGGAAGGCGCCGACCCCTGCCGCGGCGAGATGGCCGCGGTGAAAGGCCTCGGGCCGACCAAGGTGCTGGCGCTCAGCTCCAACTTCCTCCGCACTCGGCCTGAGCGGCAGGTGCGGGCGGCCATCGCCCACGAGCTGAAGCACTACACCCGCAACGACGACTGGAAGGCCTTCAACGCCCTGGCTGCGCTGGTCGTGGGCGGGCTGACCGTGCTGGCCTTGGGCGGGAACATCGCTTTGCGTTTCGGGTCGGGACGGTTCGGCTTCAACCATCTGGCGGATCCGGCGTCCCTGCCCCTGCTGGCTCTGCTGTCGGCCCTGTTCGGCCTGGCGGGCGGCGCGGCCTTCCACCGCTACGGGAACTACGTCGAGCGCGAAGCGGATCGGTTCGCGCTGGAGCTGACGCAGGACAACGCAGCCACGGCCGGGCTCATGCAGCACGATCTGGCCTGCATGCGGCTGAGAAACCCCGAAACAAGCTGGATCCAACAAACCTTCAGGCAGAACCACCCCTCGATCGGCGCCCGCATCGCCTTTGCCCAGGCTTACCGGCCCTGGGCTACTGGAGAGGAACAGCGCTACGCCCACAGCTTCCGGCCATCCGTGACCTCAGGTCCGCTGTAGCCAGGAGCTGGCAGGGATCTTGGCCTCGGGAGCGCACATCCGGCCTTGGCCGCGGAGCCGATCTCAGCCAGGCATGGTCCATGCGAACGGCTCCGCGCGCCACGCTGCTCCCGGTATGCGGCTTGCTGGCGTTAGGCGTCCGCCTGCGCACCTGCCGTTCTCCGCAAGCCAGCCGCACCCGCTGAGATCGAAGCTCGCACCCCATTTCGGCCACGGGAACGGGGTTCGGTGCATCTCATCCAAATGGAGGCTCCATGCGCGTTCCGCTTCTCGCCCTCGCCCTGACGGGCTTCGCCGGTCTGGCCGGCGGCGCCGGCGCCCAGGCCCACCCTCCCGGGCACACCGGCCCGATGAACGGCCAGGCGCACCCTCCCGGGCACGCGGGCCCCGTGAAGGCGCAGGCGGCCAAGCCCGCGGGCAAGTTCATCCACGCCGGCGACAAGAACAAGGATCAGCGGATCGACCCCGCCGAGTGGGCGGCGATCGGCGAGCCCCGCGCCAACTTCGCCAAGGCCGACAAGAACCGCGACGGCAAGCTCGACGGCGCCGAATTCGTGGCCTGGAAATATCCCAACATGACCCGCCGGCCCTAGCGGCGGTCCCGATGGCGGGTGGCCGGTTCTCTGCGACCCGGGTCAGGCGGTCAGACCCTCCGGATGAAGGCAGGCCCTCCGGATGAAGGCAGGACTCAGGGCTGACCGGGGTTACGCGGCGTCGCGCGGACATGCCGTGCACAACCCAGGCTCCGGCCTCGTTCACGAACCGCAGCGTCAGAGTTGACCTCCCTGGTGGCCCTCTCGTCCGCTGCCCGGACCATCTCCGTGGAAAGGGGTCGCGATACCCATGCGTTGACTGCGGCTGCGGGGTGCGTATCTGTGAGCCGTTCTCCGGGGGGTCGCGCCTGAGCGGCTGAGAGGTGGGTGAGCCCACGACCCGTCGAACCTGATCCGGGTCATGCCGGCGAAGGGATGGGGACGGGCGGTCCTCGTGCGCAGGACGCCCGACATTTCAAGCCGGCGCCCTCCAAAGGAGAGCGCCATGAATATCCAAGTGCCGGTCGAGAAGATCGTGGCCGACCCGCGTCCGGGCAGCCGCAAGGTCTATCAGCCCGGCGTCCTGCATCCCGACATCCGCGTGCCGTTCCGGGAGGTGGCGCTGCATCCCACGGCCGGCGAGCCGCCGGTGACCATCTACGACCCCTCGGGCCCCTATACCGATCCCGAGGCGATCATCGACATCGAGACCGGCCTTCTGCGCCCGCGCGACAGCTGGGTGCGGGCGCGGGGCGACGTTGAAACCGTGCCGGGCCGGGCGGTGCGGCCCGAAGACAACGGCCGGGTGTCCGAACGCTTCCGCGTGCCGGAGTTCCGGTCCAAGGCGCCCGTGCTGCGGGGTCGGGGCTCCGAGGCGGTGACACAGCTGGCCTATGCCCGGCGGGGCGTCGTCACGCCGGAGATGGAGTTCGTGGCCATTCGCGAAAACCTGCGACGCGAGGCCCTGGCCGAGGTGGTGCGCGACGGCGAGGATTTCGGCGCTTCGATCCCCGACTTTTACACGCCCGAGTTCGTGCGCGACGAGGTGGCCCGCGGCCGCGCCGTGATCCCGGCCAACATCAACCACGGCGAGCTGGAGCCGATGGCGATCGGCCGCAACTTCCTGGTCAAGATCAACGCCAACATCGGCAATTCGGCGGTCACCTCCTCCGTCGCCGAAGAGGTCGAGAAGATGGTCTGGGCGATCCGCTGGGGCGCCGACACCGTGATGGACCTGTCCACCGGGCGCAACATCCACAACATCCGCGACTGGATCGTCCGCAACAGCCCCGTGCCCATCGGCACCGTGCCGCTCTACCAAGCTCTGGAGAAGGTGGAGGGCGTGGCCGAAGACCTGACCTGGGACGTCTACCGCGACACCCTGATCGAGCAGTGCGAGCAGGGCGTCGACTATTTCACCGTGCATGCGGGCGTGCGCCTGCCCTACATCCACCTCACCGCCGGCCGGGTCACCGGGATCGTCTCCCGCGGCGGCTCGATCATGGCCAAGTGGTGCCTGGCCCACCACCAGGAGAGCTTCCTCTACACGCGCTTTCCCGAGATCTGCGAGATCATGCGGGCCTATGACGTGACCTTCAGCCTGGGCGACGGCCTGCGCCCAGGCTCCATCGCCGACGCCAACGACCGCGCCCAGTTCGCCGAGCTCGACACCCTGGGCGAGCTGACCCGCGTGGCGTGGGACCAGGACGTGCAGGTCATGGTCGAAGGCCCCGGCCACGTGCCCATGCACAAGATCAAGGCCAACATGGACAAGCAGCTCGCCACCTGCGGCGAGGCGCCCTTCTACACCCTGGGGCCGCTGACCACCGACATCGCGCCCGGCTACGACCACATCACCAGCGCCATCGGCGCGGCCATGATCGGCTGGTTCGGCACCGCCATGCTTTGTTACGTCACGCCCAAGGAGCACCTGGGCCTGCCCGACAAGCAGGACGTCAAGGACGGCGTGATCACCTACAAGATCGCCGCCCACGCGGCCGACCTGGCCAAGGGCCACCCGAGCGCTCGCGCCTGGGACGACGCCTTGTCCCGGGCACGCTTCGAGTTCCGCTGGGAGGACCAGTTCAACCTGGGGCTCGATCCCGAGACCGCGCGCGAATACCACGACGAGACCCTGCCCAAGGACGCGCACAAGACGGCCCACTTCTGCTCCATGTGCGGACCGAAGTTCTGCTCCATGAAGATCAGTCACGAGGTTCGGGAATACGCCGCCGCGCGTGCGCCCAACGAAGTGGAGGCCGGAATGGCGGAAATGGCCGAGCGCTTCAAAGCGGGAGGGAGCGAGCTTAATCCCCGAGTAGGTTAGATGGCGCCACCGGCCGCCGCTCGGGACATCGTGTCCGTCGCTGAGTGCGGGACGTCGCGCCTGCTGCCGCACCCACCCAACTTCACTCCGATCGCGGCGATAGCCCTGCTGGACGACCATGTGGCCTGGGGCGGAGAGCGGGAGGCCTACCGCCTCCTGCCCACCGTCCAGGCCCCGGAACGCCGGCCTCCCCTTTGAGCGCGCCTGCCCCATGACCAAGCCGCAGGGCGGCGGCGAATCCAGCGTCCCCGACGGAGATCGTCGCCGCAGTTTCATCCTCGTGGTCTGCCTTGGGTTCACCCGGTCGTCGAGGCCCCGCGGAAGCTCCTGGAAGGAGAGGACTTCTACCGCGAGGGTCCTTTCGTGGTGTTCACTGCGGCCTTCCACCTCCGCCGTGGCTTTTGCTGCGGGAGCGGCTGCCGGCATTGCCCTTATTCCAAAGAGGACGGGCAGGAGCTCCCGCCCGTTGTGTGACCGACCCCCGACAGGTTCGCCGCCGAAGCCGCTGCGTCTTCGCAAGGTACGCCGGGAGAGCGGGCGCTCCGAACGCGGATGGGCGCCCCGCCGCCCCCGCTCGCAATCCCTTGATGGAAGGGGGCCCGCCCACACTCCGGAACCTGAGCGCCGTCTCGCCGCCAAGTGGTAGGCGCCCGCTCCGGTCCCGCTTAGAATTCGCAGCTCCAAGGGCTAGAGCCCCTGGTCGGCGTCGCCGAGCGACGCGTCTCAACACAGACAGGACGCATGGGTCAGAGACTCGCCTCGTATCGCGACAACTTGGAAGCGCTGGGCCGCCGCAACCGTCGCCGCGGTCTCCGCGACCGTGCCGGTCATGACTTCGCCTCCAACGACTATTTGGGTCTGGCGAGCTCGCCCGAGCTCGCCGAAGCGGCGGCCTCGGCCCTTGCGCGCGGCGTGCCCGTCGGGGCGGCGGGATCCCGCCTGTTGCGCGGCAATCATGTCGAGCACGAGGCCCTGGAAGCAGAGGCGGCGACCTTCTTCGGGGCGCGGCGGTGCCTGTTCTTCGGCAGCGGCTACGACGCCAACCTCGCGCTGTTCTCCACGCTCCCGCAGGCGGGAGACCTCCTCGTCTATGACGAGCTCAGCCACGCCAGCACGCGGGAGGGGCTCCGGCTCTGCCGGGCCGAGGTCCGATCCGCCCGGCACAACGACGTGGAGGACGTGGAGGCGGGCATCAAAGCCTGGCGCGCTGGCGGGGGACGAGGAACGCCCTGGGTCGCCGTTGAGAGCCTCTATTCGATGGACGGCGACCTGGCTCCCCTGCGGGATCTGCTCAGGGTCGTGGAAAGCCATGACGGCTTCCTGGTGGTGGACGAGGCTCACGCCACCGGCGTCCTGGGGCCGGGCGGGCGCGGCTTGGCGGCTGCCTTCGAGGGCCGGGAGGCCGTGCTCACGGTGCACACATGCGGCAAGGCGCTGGGCGTCTCGGGCGCCCTGGTCGCGGCCGATGGCGTCCTGATCGAATTCCTGGTGAACCGGGCTCGCCCCTTCATCTACGCCACCGCGCCCTCCCCGCTCACGGCGGCGACCGTGCGCGCCGCCCTGCAGTTGATCGAGGCTCAGCCAGAGCGCCGTCGGCGGCTGCATGCCCTCGTCCAGCACGCGCGCGAGGGCCTGCGCACCCGGCTGGGACTCGAAGGCGGCGGTGCTCAGATCCTGCCGGTCGTGTTCGGAGACGATGCGCGCGCGTTGCGGGCGGCCCTGGAGCTCGAGGCCGCCGGGTTCGACTGCCGGGCCATACGGCCTCCCACCGTTCCGGAGGGCACGGCCCGCCTGCGGATTGCGATCACCCTGAACGTCGACGAGGAGGCGATCTCCGGCCTGATCGACGGCCTGGCCCGATCAGGCTTGGCGCTTGCGGCATGAGCCGCCCGGTCCTGGTCGTCAGTGGAACGGACACTGGCGTGGGAAAGACCGTTTTTGCGGCCGCTCTGAGTTCGGCCCTCGGGGCCGACTACTGGAAGCCTGTCCAGTCCGGCCTGGAAGAGGAGACGGACAGCGAAACGGTGTTTCGGCTGGGCGAGGTGGCCAGGGAACGCATACTCCCGGAGCGAAGCCTCTTGCGGACCCCGGTCTCCCCCCACCTCGCCGCCGAGATCGACGGCGTGGAGATCGGTCCGGACGCGCTCTTCCCGCCCCTCGGCCCGCGGCCCCTGGTGGTCGAGGGTGCAGGCGGTCTGCTGGTTCCGCTCGACCGGCGCACCCTGACGATCGACGTCTTCGCCCGATGGGGAGCGCCCGTGATCCTTTGCGCGCGGACGGCTCTGGGCGGGATCAACCACGCCCTGCTTTCGCTGGAGGCGCTGGCCGCTCGTCGCATCCCTGTGCTGGGCGTAGCCTTCATCGGAGAGGCCGCCCCGGATACGGAAAGGACCGTCGCCGAGTTCGGGCGGGTAAAGATCCTTGGCCGCCTCCCCTTCCTCGACCCCCTGACCCCTTCCGTTCTGCGCGAAGCGTTCTCCGTCAACTTCGAGTTGCAGGACTTCCAGCCGTGAGCCGCTCGTGCGTATGGCGCCCCTTCACTCAGCATGCGGTGGAGCCGCCAGCGTTGGAGGTCATCCGGACCGACGGCGCCTACCTCGAACTCAGCGACGGTCGGCGGGTGCTCGACGCAATCTCCTCTTGGTGGGTGACCACCCACGGCCATCGTCAGCCGCGGATCGTGGAGGCGATCCGGACCGCGGCGGAGCAGCTGGATCAGCTCATCTTCGCCGGCTTCACGCACGAACCTGCGGAGCGGCTCGCGGCGGAGCTGGTCAGCCTGGCTCCTCCGGGGCTCGACTATGTCTTCTACTCCGACTCCGGATCGACCAGCGTCGAGGTGGCGCTCAAGATGGCGCTGGGCGCCGCCCGCAACCGCGGCGAGCAACGCGACCGCATCGTCGTCATGGAGCACAGCTACCACGGCGACACCGTGGGTTCGATGAGCGTGGGAGCCCGAGGCGTGTTCAACGCCGCCTACGAGCCGCTGCTGTTCAACGTCGACACCATTCCCTTTCCCGGGCCGGGCCGGGAGCAAGACACTCTGGACGCCCTGGAAGCCTTCACGCGCGACCGCCGTGCGGCGGCTTTCCTGGTCGAGCCGCTGGTGCTCGGCGCCGGCGGGATGCTGACGTACGCGCCCCGGGTTCTGACCGAACTTCGGCGGATCGCAGCCGGCACGGACACCTTGTTCGTCGCGGACGAGGTGATGACCGGCTGGGGCCGGACGGGAACGCTCTTCGCCTGCGAACAGGCGGGCGTGTCGCCCGACATCCTCTGCACGGGCAAGGGCGTGACGGGAGGATCCGTGCCGCTGGCGGCCACCCTGGCCAGCGTGGAGGTGTTCGACGCGCACTACTCCGCCGACCGGAGTCACGCACTCTTCCACTCGAGCTCCTACACCGCCAACCCGATCGCCTGCGCCGCCGCCTTGGCCAACGTCGAAGTCTGGCGCACCGAACCGGTGCTGGATCGCATCGCCCGTCTGGCCGAGGCGCAAAGCCGGCGAGTGGAAGCGCTGGCCTTCGACCCTCGGTTCAGCACACCGCGGGCTTGTGGAACGATAGCGGCGGTCGACGTCCGGGCGCCAACCGTCGGGTACCTCGCCGAGATCGGCCCGAAGCTCCGCGCCGAGTTCCTTCGACGCGACCTCCTGCTCCGGCCGCTGGGCAATGTGGTGTACGTCATGCCGCCCTACTGCACGACGGCAGATGAGCTCGACGGGATCTACGACGCCATTCCTGCGGCGGTGAGCGCGGTCACCCGCCGCTAGCCACGATGAGCCTTCAATCCAAGGCTTTCGGCGCTGAGCAACTATCCTCTCGTGGCGAATGACCCGGAGCGGAGCGCTCCGGGTCAGCCGCGCTCAACAGTGACGGCGGCGGTCCCCGATCGTTGGAGACCGCCGCCGCGGGTCGCTAGAGCACCCAGCCGTCCGCGGAGCTGACCTGCCCCAAGATGGCCAGCCCGAAGTCGGCTTGGCCGTCACCGTTCACGTCGAGCTGTACGGTCGTGGTGTTGGAGGCCGCATCGTACTTCAGCACCGCCTGGCCCGCCTGGTTGGTGAACTCAGCCACGAATGCAAAGGCCTCGTTCGCCTCGGTGTTCGCGATGGCGTCGATCGCCGAAAGGTCGATCCGGTCGCCCTCCAGAAGGTTGAAATCGCGGATGGTGTCCCCCGCACCCATCGCGGAGTCCGCGATCGAGTTGAACACGAACCGGTCCGCGCCTGCTTGGCCGAAGAGCTGGTCCGCTCCCTGACCGCCCACGATGACGTCGTTGCCGGCGTCGCCGAAGAGCTCGTCGCGTCCGGCTCCGCCGTCCAGGAAGTCGTCGCCGTCCTCGCCGCCCATGCGGTCGTCGCCGTCGCCGCCGCGGAGCGCGTCGATGTCCAGGCCGCCCACGATCAAATCGTTGCCGGCGTCGCCGAAGAGTTCGTCGCGTCCGGCTCCGCCGTCCAGGAAGTCGTCGCCGTCCTCGCCGCCCATGCGGTCGTCGCCGTCGCCGCCGCGGAGCGCGTCGATGTCCAGCCCGCCCACGATCAGATCGTTGCCGGCGTCGCCGAAGAGCTCGTCGCGTCCGGCCCCGCCGTCCAGGAAGTCGTCGCCGTCCTCGCCGCCCATGCGGTCGTCGCCGTCGCCGCCGCGCAGCGCATCGATGTCCAGGCCGCCCACGATCAGATCGTTGCCGGCGTCGCCGAAGAGTTCGTCGTTCCGCCGTCCAGGAAGTCGTCGCCGTCCTCGCCGCCCATGCGGTCGTCGCCGTCGCCGCCGCGCAGTGCATCGATGTCCAGGCCGCCCACGATCAGATCGTTGCCGGCGTCGCCGAAGAGCTCGTCGCGTCCGGCTCCGCCGTCCAGGAAGTCGTCGCCGTCCTGGCCGCCCATGCGGTCATCGCCGTCGCCGCCGCGCAGCGCGTCGATGTCCAGGCCGCCCACGATCAGATCGTTGCCGGCGTCGCCGAAGAGCTCGTCGCGTCCGGCCCCGCCATCCAGGAAGTCGTCGCCGTCCTGGCCGCCCATGCGGTCGTCGCCGTCCTGGCCGAAGAGTTCGTCCGCGTCGGCTCCAGCCACGATGTGGTCAGCGCCTGCGCCGCCGAACAGCCGGTCCCGACCCAGGCCGCCGTCCAGGAAGTCGTCGCCTTCCGCGCCGTCAATTTCGTCATCGCCCTGACCGCCCGTCAGGCGATCATTGCCGGCGCCGCCGCGCATTTTAACAGGATCGGTAGGAGCGGGAACGGGGGTAGTCGGAGTCGGAGTGGGCGTCGGCGTCGGCGTCGGCGTCGGCGTGGGCGTCGGAGTCGGCGTGGGGGTCGGGATCGGATCGGCCATGGTCAGTCCTTCGATAGCGGGCGAAACTGCTCGAGAGCAGTTCCGGACGAATTGCTTGAGTCGGCAGGCAGCTCTCTAGGCGCCGGCCGACTACCCCCCTGAAGTCAGGATCGACCGCATCAAACGCCAGTGACAATAACAAGCCTGCAAGAAGCTGGGTTACTTTCCGCTCAAGCTTAATCGTTCTTCACGAACCGCTTACGGTTGACTTGCTCCGAGCAGGGGAGTTGTCCAACTACCAGAGAAAGGCGAACCGCTTCACGGGCGAGCTCACGATCACGGGGGCGTGCCAAAGCGGGCTGCCGCCCACGCACCTCGGCTTGGCGCTCGCTCTCCCGCACGCGCGAAGGCCTGCTTTGGGCGGTTTGGTCGATGACCGCTTCCGGCGGATCCCGTCGAGGACGCGGGTACGGCTTAGCGGCGGGTCGGGTCAGCGCCGGGCGTGCAAACGTTCGGCGCCCGCCGCCCCGCGCCCTGCTTCCCTACGTCGCTGGATTTGACCGCGCTCCCGCCCTAGAACGGGCGTTCGTCGAGTGACTCTGTACCCTTCACATTGCGCCGAGCTTTGTCGTGCGCGGGCGTGAAGCATTCGGCCAACTGATCGTCCTTGGAGCCTCCCCACCCGGCGAGCTCCTGGCAAGGAGCCCTGCGATGAACGCCCCGGTGATCCAGGACTATTACGGACGCGTGCTGCAGGGGTCGCAGGACCTCAAGACCAGCGCCTGCTGCACGCCCGACGACATGCCGGCCCACGTCAAGGCCCTGCTCTCGAACGTCCACGAGGAGGTGCTGGCCCGGTACTACGGCTGCGGGTTGATCGCCCCGGAGAAGCTGGACGGCGCGCGCGTGCTCGACCTCGGCTGTGGATCGGGCCGCGACGTCTATGCGCTGGCCCAGCTCGTCGGTCCCGAGGGCCAGGTGGTCGGCGTCGACTTCACAGAGGCGCAACTGGCCGTGGCCCGCGCGCATCAGGAGTGGCACCGGGAGCGGTTCGGCCACGCCCGCTCGAACGTCCGTTTTCTGGAGGGCGACATCGAAGCCCTCCAGCGGCTGGATCTGGAGCCGGCGTCGTTCGACGTGATCGTGTCCAACTGCGTGGTGAACCTGGCCGGAGACAAGCGCGCGGTGCTCGAGGGCGCCTTCCGGCTGCTCAAACCCGGCGGGGAGTTCTACTTCTCGGACGTCTACGCCGATCGTCGTCTGCCCGAAGCGGTCCGGAGCGACCCGGTGCTGCTGGGCGAATGCCTCGGAGGCGCGCTTTACTGGCACGACTTCCTGGATCTGGCCAAGGCGGCCGGCTTCGCCGATCCGCGGCTGGTGGAGGATCGGACGCTCACCGTGGAAGACCCAGAGTTGGCCCGCAGGCTGGGTCAGGCGCGCTTCTGGTCGGCCACCTACCGCTTGTTCAAGGTCGAGGGCCTTGAGACGGTCTGCGAAGACTACGGCCAGGCGGTGGTCTATCGCGGCGGGGCGCCGTTTTCCCCGGACCTGTTCGTGCTGGATGCCCACCACAGGATCGAGCGCGGCCGCATCTTCCCGGTCTGCGGCAACACCTGGCGCATGCTGAAGGAAAGCCGCTTCGCGCCTTTCTTCGACTTCGTGGGCGACTTCTCGACCCACTACGGCGTGTTCGAGGGTTGCGGCACGGCCACCCCTTTCGCGAGCGCAGCGGGCTCGGCGGCGGCGCCATGTTGCTAAAGGTAGGGACCCCGCGAGCGATGTTCCCGTGCTGATCCTGATCGCGCTGGTCGCGGCGACGCTGTTCCTGGCCTACGCCAACGGCGCCAACGACAACTTCAAGGGCGTGGCGACCCTCTACGGCAGCCATAGCGCCAGCTATCGAACCGCGCTGGGCCTGGGCACGATCGCCACCTTTCTGGGCGGGATCTGTTCATTGTTCCTGGCCACGGGCCTGATCAAGGCCTTCTCAGGCTCAGGCGTGGTTCCCGCCGCAGTGGCGGCCTCGCCCGAGTTCTTGCTCGCCGTTGCGACAGGGGCCGCCGGGGCCGTCTTCCTGGCGACCCGTGTGGGCCTGCCCATCTCCACCACCCATGCCCTTATCGGCGGCATCCTCGGCGCCGGCGCGATCTCGACGGCCGCCAACCTGAATCTCGCCGTGCTCGGTCGTTCGTTCGCGGCGCCCCTTCTGCTGAGCCCGGTGCTCTCGGTCGGCTTGACCGTCGTGCTCTATGGCGCGGCCCACCGTCTCGGCCGGCGTTTGAAGCTCACCCGTGAAACCTGCATCTGTCTGGACGGCGGCCATCTCGTGCCTTTGAGCACGCTGGAGCCTGTGGGGGGCGAAGGCTGCGCCGCTCCGACCTACCGCACGGCGGCCGGCGGCATCGTCGTGGCCGACGCCCAGGTCTGCGTGGAGAAGTACGGCGGCCGCTTCCTGGGGCTACGGCTGCAGAGCGTGATCGATGCCGGTCACTTCACCACGGCCGCGGCCGTAAGCTTCGCTCGGGGGCTGAACGACACGCCCAAGATGGTGGGCCTGCTGCTGGTGGTCCGGGCCGTCGAGGTTCCTCTGGGCATCGTTGCGGTGGCTGTGGTCATGGCCGTCGGAGGCCTGTTGAACGCACGCAAGGTGGCCCAGACCATGGGCCGGAAGATCTCCCGCATGAACGACGGACAGGCCTTCACCGCCAATCTCGTGACCGCGGTGCTCGTCATCAGCGCCAGCCGGCTCGGCCTGCCGGTGTCCACGACCCATGTGTCGGTGGGCGCGATCGCAGGGGTGGGCGTGGTCAACCGCACCGCCAACCGGCAGGTCATATCCGGCATTCTTGCATCCTGGCTCTTGACCATTCCGGTGGCGGCCACCTTGGCGATTTTAGTCTATGTCGCCGCAAGCCGCTTCGGTTGAGCGCCGCCTGAACCTCTTGCGGGGGCGGTCGACCCCGGCTCTCCCCCAGCCGCCCACCCCAGGTTCTTGACCCGTTGCGCGCCGGCGCTTAGCCCGCCTGCGTGCGGAGGTGGTCCCAGGTCATGGACATCCGGAGGGCTTGGCCGGGGAACGTCGCGGCCGTCTTGCTCTTTCTCCTGGTTTTCGCAACAGCCGCGACGCTCCTGGCCGCCATCCTGGGACTTGCCCTCGATGTGGTCCTCCCGCGCGGGCTCGCCCGTTTCATCGGTGGAATTCTCGCCGCCCCGCCTGCAGCCGCTCTTGCTGCATCCACCATTGACCGGTGGCCGAAACGCTACAACGCCGGCCTCGTGCTGCTGGCGCTGGCCGCCGCGGAGCTGGTGGCTGTTCCAGCCGCTTACGCAGGCTACATCCCAGGGCTTCGGCGCGTCGACATCCTCGCGCCCGCACTGATCGGCTTGATGAGCGCATCGGTTCTCCTCCTCCTGAGAGGAGATCGAGGGCCTCACCTCAGGTCGTGAGGTCGGCTGCGGACGGGCGGAGTCCTGCTCAAGGAACGGCGGGCCGATGCAACCCGGCCTGGTCCAAACCGGCGGAGGCCGCGCTGACGAGCCGTCACCGAAGAACCGGCGCGGGCCGCTGCGCGAGAGCCTGCCAGGCCGCGAGCGCCCCGCCACCAGCTGCAAGGCCCGTGGCCCCCAGCGTCAGCAGCAGCACCCCATCCCAATCGACCGTGAACTCGGCTTCGAAGACGCCGGTGACCACCGGCCAGGCGGCGGCCGCGCCCAGGGCCACGCCGGCCAGGCCCGCCACCAGACCCACCAGCCCGTACTCGACCAGATAGGCGCCCAGGATCTGCGCCCTGGAGCCCCCCAGCACCTTGAGGGTGGCCGCTTCACGCGCCCGGGCCCGAGCGCCCGCGGCTATGGCTCCCGCCAGCACCAGCAGTCCGGCCAAGGCGGCGACGGCCGCAGCGCCCCGGATCGCAAGCGCGAGCCTGGAGAACAGGTCGGCCGCCGCCTCCAGCTGTTCGCGCACGCTGATCACATTCACCTCGGGGAAGTCGCGGCCGAGGTCGGCCGTAATCCGCGCCTCCTGCCCTTCATCCGCCTTGGCGATGGCCACGTGGCGGAGGCTAGCGCCCTCCAGCGCCGCCGGCGTCAGGATCACCGCAAAGTTGGCGCCGAAGCCGCCCCATTCGATCTCGCGCAGGGCCGAGATGCGCGCGTCGATCTCGCGACCCAGCAGGTTCAGGGTGACCGTGTCGCCGAGCTCCAACCCGGCTCCGCGCGCCGCGTCCCGCTCCATGGCGACCAGCGGAGGGCCGCGATAGCCGGCCGGCCACCACCGCCCGGCGGTCACGCCTGCATCCTCCGGCTCCCGGTCGATCGCGGAGATGACGATGTCGTTGTCGAAGGCCCAACGCTCCTCTTCGGCGACCCGCTCAATGTCCACCGGGGCGCCGTTCAGCCGGGCGATGCGACCCGTGGCGATGGGCTCGCGGCGGTAGCGGTCCGGACTCAAGCGGCCCAGGGCGCCGGCGACCACCCGGTCGAACTCGGCCGTGCGGGCGCCGTCGATCTCGGTGAAGACCAAGGACGGCGCGGTGCGCGGGGCCACATCGGTCACCTGCGCCAGCAGGCTGGATTGGATCAGAACCACCGCGGCCAAGAGCGCCACGCCCAGGCCGATGGCCGGAGACGCGGTTCTGGCGGAGGATCGTGGGCCCGCCAGATTGGCCAGCCCCAGCCGGACCGAGCCCCGCGCGCCTTGCCGCACGCGCCCGGCCAGGGCCGCCGCACCCACGCCGAGCGCCCAAAGCATAGCAAATGCCACAGCCGTGCCTGCAATCAGGCCCCCTGCGGCGAGCTTGGTGGGCGCGGTGACGACCGCCAGCGTCGCCAGCCCGGCGCCGGCCAGCAGGGCTGCGACCAGCTCCGGCCCCCAGCCGAGGCGCCCGCTCAACTCGCGCCGGAACAGGGCGGCGGGCGGCGTCCCCCGGGCTCGCGCCAGCGGGGCCAAGGAAAAGGCCGCAGCCGCAAGCAGGCCGAACGTCCCCGCCTCCAGCAGCGGCCGGGGATAGAGGCCGAACAGGGCGGGCACGGGCAGGCGGTCGCCCGCGACGGCGCCGATGATCAGGGGCGCCCCAGCCCCGACAGCCAGGCCGATGACCACGCCCAGAAGGGCCAGAACGCCGATCTGGACCAGGTAGATGTTGCGGATCAGCGCCCCGTTCGCGCCTAGCGCCTTGAGTGCAGCGATGGAGGGCTTGCGTCCTTCCAGATAGGCCGCCACCGCGCCCCAGACGCCCAGGCCGCCCGCCACCAGCGAGGCCAGGCCGATGAAGCCCAGGAAGTACTCCAGCTCGTCGATCAGCTCGCCTGCGCCCGGCGCCGCCTCCGTCCGCTCCCGAGCCTCGAGGCTGGCCTGCGGAAAGGCTTTCAAGGTGGTTCGCACCACCGCTTTTGGGTCGGCCGAGGGCGGCAGCACGATGCGCGCCGTCTCGCCGAACAGCCCGCCCACCGCCAGGAACTTGGACCGCTCCACGGCTTGAAGGCTGGTCAGGACGCGCGGGCCCAGCGCAAAGCCGCGCGCCAGCCGGTCGGGCTCGGACACCAGGACGCCGGTCGCCACGTAGGGCGTCGTGCCGATCAAGAACCGGTCGCCGAGCTTCAGACCCAGCCGGTCCAGCAAGGCCTTCTCGACCACTGCGCCGTAAGCGCCGCCCCGGCTTTGCAACGCCGTCTGCAGGTCCGGCGCGCCGGTCAGCCCCACCATCCCCACCAGGGGGTAGCGCGCGTCTACGCCGCGCACGGCCACCAAGCGCCGCAGACCTGAGGGCGCCTCCGCCATGGCGTTCACCCGGGCGACGTAGCCGACCAGACCCAGTCGCGCGAAGGTGGCCTGCTCGGCCGGCGTGAAACGGCGCTGCTCCACGGTGAAGGACACGTCGCCGCCCATGATGTCGCGCGCCTGCGAGGCCAGCCCCTGCCGGAAGGCCTCGGCCGTGGAGCCGGCCGCTGCGATCGCCGCCACACCGAGCGCCAGGCAGGCCAGGAAGATGCGAAAACCGGCCACGCCCGACCTCAGCTCCCGCCACGCGAACCGAAGCGACAGGCTCACGCCGGCGTCTCCGCCAGAGCCTGGGCGCCGAGGCGCCCGTCGCGCATCTGCAAGGTGCGCCCGGCCTGGGCCGCCAGCGCGGGGTCGTGGGTGACCAGGACCAGGGCCGCCCCCGTTTCCCGCACCAGTTCGAACATCAGCCGGGCGACCAGCGCGCCGTTGGCGGCGTCCAGATTGCCCGTGGGCTCGTCGGCGAACAGCAGGGCTGGCCGCACCGCGAGCGCCCGGGCCAAGGCCACCCGTTGCTGCTCTCCGCCGGACAGCTGATGCGGGTAGTGCGTCCGTCGCTCCGCCAGACCGACGCGGCCCAGCCAGTCGCGCGCGGTCTCGGTTGCGCCCCCGCGCCGGGCAAGCTCCAGGGGCGTCGCAACATTCTCCTCGGCCGTCATGTTGGGCAGGAGGTGGAAGTTCTGAAACACCAGCGACACCCGACCCCGGCGCAAGGTGGCGCGCCCGTCCTCGTCGAGACGCCCGAGATCCTGGCCGAACAGCCTCACCCCGCCGGAGGTGGGTCGCTCCAGTCCGGCCGCGACGGAGATCAAGGAGGACTTGCCCGAGCCGGAGGGGCCCGCCACCGCGACGGTCTGCCCGGGCTCGACCGTAAGATCGACGCCCCTGAGGATGTTCACCGGTCCCGCCGTCGAAGGAAGCGTCAAGGTCACGCCTTGCAGCTTCAAGGGCGGTGCTGCGGTCATGTCGAACTCCGGGCGGGGCGGCGAGTGCGGCGGCGCCGCGCCGGTCCTAGATAGGGCGGACATCATGGACCACGCACCCACCCTGAACCGCCGCGGCCTTCTGACCTGCGCCTTGGCGCTGGGCGCCGCCGCCTGCGATCGCGGCCCGCGGGAGGGCGCGAGCGCCCCGCGGGAGCCACAGACCGCGCGCATCCCGAGCGCGTCAGCAGTTCCCGTCTCCACCGGCCAGACGGGCGGCTTGCCGGTCGTGACGGTGCTGGGCGACTCCATCACCGCCGGCCTGGGACTGTCCGCAGCCCAGTCCCTCCCCGCCCAATTGGAGTCCGCCCTGGCCAGGCTCGGCACGCCCGTGCGCGTGCGAGCCGCGGGCGTGTCGGGCGACACCACCGCGGGCGGCTTGGCCCGCGTGAACTTCAGCGTCCAGGCCGACACGGACGTGTGCCTGGTCGCGCTTGGCGGCAACGACCTGCTGCAAGGCGTCGAGCCCGCCCGGATGCGCGCCAACCTCGACGGCATCATCGGCAAGCTGAAGGCCCGCGGAATCACGGTGGTGCTGGCCGGCATGCGCGGGCCGCCCCAGTTCGGCGCCTACACCCAGGCCTTCGACGCCGTGTTCACCTCTCTGGCCGAGGAGCACAGGCTTCATCTCTATCCCTTCCTGCTGGAGGGGGTGGCCCTGTTGGAGCGTTACAACCAGCAGGACGGCATCCACCCCAACGCCGAAGGCGCCCGTATCATCGCCCGCGGCCTCGCGCCCGTGGTCGCCGCCACTGTTCGAGGCGTTCCGCCCGGCTGATCGAGGCCCCAGTTCCGGGAGCGGACCTCCGTGGGTCGTGGCTCAAGCCGCTTCGATAACGCGGAACGACGTTCCGATCCTTCCTGACGCGGTCTTGGCTGACTGTCACTACGTGAGCGGTAAGGTCGTGGGGTGAGGGATGGCGTCGAGGGCGGATGCGGCCAAGCTCACAGGCCCACGATCTTCAGAGCGGCGTCCCCCAGACCCCGGAGCCCCCCACCTAAGACCCCGCCCTTTCGCATCTCCATCGGCATCTCCTCCTGGAGGTAGAAGCCCGCAGCGCTCCCGAAGCTGTCGTTGAACAGCGCCTGCTTGCCCAGCAGATAGGCCCCGAAGGTCTCCGAGCGGGAGACCGCGTAGGCCAGGCCTGCGCTGAACCCGATGGTGGCGGCCTGATTGATGCCGCGTCCCGGTCCGGCGTGCTCGAGGCGCACGCCGCGCGCACCCTCCACGATCAGGGCGCCCGGTCCATGAAAGATCAGATAGCGGAACTGCAGGGTGAGCCACGCGGAGAGGCCGAGCCGCCAGCGCTGTGTGATCCGGACCGGCTCGGAGGAGGTCTGCAGCAGCCCCCGCAAGGCCCGCGGCCGCAGCACCAGCGCCGACCCGCGCTCCAGCCGCACCAGCGCGATCTCCGTCAACGGGCCGCCAGCAGCCGACACCAGGACCGTATCCGGACGCTCCACCCGGATTCGGGTCAGCGCCACCATCCCCGACGCGAGGCTGCTCAGCGGCATGGCCCAGCTGAGCAGCCACCGGGTCCGCTTGGCCGCATGGTGAGGCGTGCTTTGCACCGCCTCCGGGAGGACGAGCAGCTCTTCTCCCGGGCCAAGGGCGATCGTCTGCGAGACGGCGGAACTCGCCAGCATGGACACCTGCCCCCGATCCGCCTCCAGCAAGCGGATCGGCGGGCGGCGGGCGGCCAGCGGGGCGACGCCGAAGAACAGAAGGGCCTTGATCAGCAGCGGAGCGAGGAAGGTCCCCACAAGGATAAGCAGCGCCGCCGGCAGCACATCGGCGACCGCCCGCCATGCCGTGATGATCCGGTTGCTGCGCGCGGTCTGGTCCAATCGCTCGAACTCTCCCGACAGCGCGGCTCGTTGCTGATCCAGGAGGGCTCCGGCGTTGACGATGGCGGCCTGCGCCCTGAGGAGTCCCCGTTCGGCCTGGGTGATGGCTGCAAGGCGGGCGCGGGCTTGGCTGTTTCGGGCCGCCGCAGCCTCCATCTCCCGGCGGGCAGCTACGAGGGCGCGATAGTTGTCACAACCGAGCTCGAGGGGAGAGCGGCGACAGAAACTGTTCCGTGGACCCGCCAGGAACCGTCGTTGCAACTGCTCGGCCCGGCGGCGCGCGGCCAGCCAGTCCTGGTGGCTGGTCCTGAGCTGCTCCACCGCCGCCTGCCGTTGCGCCTGCAGGCGCAGGCTCTCGCGCTGGGCGGTCCTCGCGCCCAGCAGCGCCTCGATCTGACGGCGCTCCCGTTCGAGAAGAGCGACCTCCGCCTGGGCGCGATAGTGTCCGAGGACGGCCTCCCCGTCCCCGCGTGCAGCGGCGAGAGCGAGTCGAGCCCCGCTCAACTGCGCCGCCTCTTGGCGGGCGATGATGGGCCCAAGCGCCTCGTGCCGTGCGCGCAGTTGCTGTTCGGTGCTGCGGGCGAGCGCTTCAGCCGCCCGGCCCGCCTCCGCTCCGCGTCTCGCCGCATAGGCGTCGTAGCCGCGCAAAGCCTGGGCATAGGCCGCCTGCTGCGCGGGCACGGTCCGCAAAGCACGCGATTGCGCTCCGAGCCACTCGGCGGTCGGGCCCGCGACATGTCTGGCCACCAGCAGGATCAGCACGATGAGAAGGAGCGCAAAGGCGTTCCGGGCGATCCAGGCGAGAATGACGGGGCCGATCTTCACGTGAGCTCAGCTACAGGGTTGACGGGCGACCGCCAGGCTTTTCGGCGGGCCAGGTCTGCCTCAACGTCGCGGCCGGCTTTCGGTGGCCTTCATGCGAATGTCCTTCTGACGGCTGTTGACGCCGCCAGGGTGATCGCGATCCGTCTTCCAGGGCGTCCGGCTCCGTCCTGGCGCCAGCCCGCGGTCAGGCTCCCACGAGAGCCGCTCTCCCCGGCGAAAGCCTGAGCCCACCTCGCCTCACACGCTCAGGCCGCTGCCGAGGACGGGGACCCAGAGGTACGCCTCAGGCCAGCAGCGGAACCCCGGCTGCGCCGGGGAAAGCGGGACGGAGGGGCCAGCGTTGGAGCGGACCGGCGCCCAGCCCTCGTAACCTGCGGGCAATGGCTCCGTCAGGGCGCCGCCTAAGCCTTCTCAGCTCTCCAGGAACCGCTCTCCCGGCGAAAGCCGACCTCACCCGGCGCCCGGATACGCAGCTCCAGCACGCCAACCCGGGAGGAGACGCGCGAGGACGTGTCGTCCGTGGACCTGCTTGGGTTTTGTCCATCAGGGAAGGGGCTCGGGTCCTTACGCCCTGGAGTGTTCAGAGCAGAGTGATCCGGAGGTGATTGATGATCTCCGTTCCCGCCACCGCCGGCGTTTCGTCCAGCCCGTGCCCGCCCCATGCGTCGGTGAAGAAGTGCAGGTGATCACCCGGCTCTTTGAGAAAGGCGAATTGCGCCACCAGCGATTGCAGCGCCGTCCTGTCCAGATAGAGCTCGACCTCCCGAGCACCCCTGCCCCCATTGTCCCTCAGCTCAACAGTGAAGCTCATCGGATCCTCGTGGGATATTCACGCACGGGCAGCGTGCCCTTGTAAGATCGCGGACGATGCACGCCGACGTGCGGCGGCCTGCTCAACGTTCTTCGCGCGAAATGAGAAGGCCGCCAAGAGGGTGGCGACCGCTCGCCACGCCGGCCTGGGCCCCCTTGGGACCAGCCAGGCGCCCGCCGTTATCCGGCTCCGGAGGCCTTGCGGCCGGGTCGCCGCCCGCCTCCGCAGCGCCGCGTGATCGTCTTGCTTCCATCGCCAGTGAACAGCAGCCCGACCATGCGCGGTCCCGCTCCTGCATCGCGTTCCACGCCGTGGTGAAGTTCGGGCCGGAGAACGGCCCGGGGTCCGAGGCGGGGCTGACCATCAGGGCCGAACGGCCCTCGTCATGGCTTCGCGCCCGCCGGCACGGCTCGCCAGTCCTCTTTCGCCTGGCCCTCGGCGGCCTCGGCCTCCAGCTTGCGGCGCTTTTACTCAGCTTCAGCGCCCCTCCTCGATGCAACCCGGGGCCCCGATTTGGAGGCTCATCCCCCTCAGAGCGTCGAAGAGGCCGCCGGGGCGGGGCGGGGTGAATTGATCGGCGGGATCCATCTGCTTAACTCCGTGCTGGCGGGCCGAAGGAGAACGATCCCTTCTTGCCGCCGGAAAACTGCACCTCGGCTTTCGTGGTGGTCTTCGTCCCCTTCTCAGTGACCGTCTTCGGCACCGGCACATAGCCCAGCGTCGAATTGATTGCGCCCAGGCCGCGCAGGTCCCAATCCCGCTCGGTCTCGTACTCGCCGTAGAGCAGGTCGAGCAGTTGCTGTTGCTGCGCCTGCTCCCGGGCGCCCCAGCCGCCCACGGCCTCGGCGGCGCCGAATGCGAACTGACGCCGCAGCCCGCCCATCTCGGCAAGGCTGCGGGCCGCATCCAGCCCCTGCCCGTTCGCCTGCAGCTGGGCCTCCTGGTTGGTCATGGCCGCCCGCAGGCCCCGCTCCGCGTCGTTCTGCCCGGCCTGAAAGCCCGTCTCGGCTCCGAAGCGCAGCGCGCCCGTCCGGGCGTCGGCGTTGAACCGCTGCAGCTCTCCGAAGCGGTCCGCGTTACGACTGTCCACCTCCGTCCGGCGCCCGGCGTAGTTCTCGCCGGCCTGAAAGCGGGTGTCCGCGCCGAAGCGCAGAGCCGTCGACCGGCGGTCAGCGAAGGCGGCGTCCTCGCGGTTGTAGGCCTCGGCCTCGAAAGCGCCGGCCCGGTCCCGCGCGTCGGCGTTCCGGCTCCCGATCTGGGTCTGGGCGGCTGCGTAGTCGCGCTCCGCCGCGTTGTAGCCCTCGGCCTCGAACGCCCTGGCTCGCTCCGTCGCCTCGGCGTTGCGGGTCCCGACCTGCGTCCGTGCGGCGGCGTAGTCGCGCTCCGCCGTGTTGAAGGCCTCCG
>JAUJMO010000001.1:1539675-1562905 GCA_030446805.1 Caulobacteraceae bacterium
CTTCGAACGCCCTGGCCCGCTCCGTCGCTTCGGCGTTGCGGCTGCTGATCTGCGTCCGTGCGGCGGCGTAGTCGCGCTCGCTCGTGTTGAAGGCCTCCGCTTCGAACGCCCTGGCCCGCTCCGTCGCTTCGGCGTTGCGGCTGCTGATCTGCGTTCGTGCGGCGGCGTAGTCGCGCTCGCTCGTGTTGAAGGCCTCGGACTCGAACGCCCTGGCCCGGTCGGTCCCGTCCGCGTTGCGCACGGAGACGGTGGTATCCCGGTCGGCGTTCGCCCTGCTGTTCGTGTTGAAGGCGTCGGCGGAGAACTCCCGGGCGTCGTTGTCCTCCGCGGTGTTGAAGCGCGAGATGTCCGTGCCCCGGGTGGCGTTGCTGTCGCTGATCTGGGTCTGGCGAGCTGCGTTCCCGTCGGCGATTTGGGTCCGCCGCCCGGCGTTGGCGTCGTTGATCTGCGTCCGGCGCGTAGCGTTGCCCTCGCTCGTGTCCTGCTCATACCCGGCGTTGCGGCCCGCCACGTCGACGTCGGCCCCGAACATGGCCTGTTGAGCGGTGAAGCCGCGGTCGATGTCCTGACCGGCCAGCCCCGTGGCCCGGTCGTAGCCGGCCATGCGCAGCTGCGCGGTCTGGGTGTCGGTGTCGCGCATCCGCCCCCTCAGGAACTCGGCCTCGAGCACGCCCTGGCGCGAGCCGCCCCAGGAGCCGCCCACATCGGTGCGGGCGGAATTGAGCGCAACATGGGTGTCGCGCTGGGCGTCCTCGCGCTGGCGCTGGACGACTTCGGCCTCCCAGGGGTTGGTATAGCCGCCGAGGTCCGCATCGGCGATGCGGCCGGCGCGCAGGTCGCGGATCACGGACCGATCCACCCGGGCCGCGCGGGCGTCGGTGGTCTCCGCATCATAGGCACGGGTCTCATAGGCCTGGGCGTCGACCGCCTGCCCCTGGGCGACCTTGTAGCCCTGCGCCTCCGAGCGGGCCGCCGTCGCGGCCTGGCTCTGGTAGCCGCGGGTGTCGCCGCGGTACGCGGTCGCATCCGCGCTCTGGTAGCCCCGGCTGTCGCCGCGGAAGGCGCGGGCGTCGAAGCTTTGGTAGCCGCGGGTGTCGGCACGGGAGGCGGTCGCATCGGTGCTCTGGTACCCCCGGCTATCGCCGCGCACGGCCGCCGCGTCCGTCCTCTGATAGCCGCGGGTGTCACCGCGCACGGCGTCGTAGCTCTCGCCCTGGCCGGCGAACGCCCGTCCGTCGCGGCCCTGCGCCTGGGCGGCCTGATAGCTCGCGCCTCCGGTCGGGCCCGCGCCGATCTGCATGGGCCGGAAGCCGCCGGCCTGGCGGCCGATCGACACGGCGTCATCCAATTCGGCGTCGCCCGCGGCCGGACCGAATCCGAACGAACCGGCCGGGCCGACCTCAGGCGCGGACGGGGGCGCCGGTACGGCCCGGTTCTCGACGCCGGCGCGGTTGTCGATGAGCCACTGGTACCAGTCCTCCGGCCGGTTCCAGCCCATGCCGCTCTTGAGCTCGGGGTCCAGCGTTCCCCAGGCGTCGCGCACGTCGGTGTTGGCGTCGGCATAGGACTGGGCGGCGGACGGCCCCGCCGGGCCTTGACGGCCGGGCTGCATCGCGGCCGGGGCGCCCCGCACGCCGCCGCCCGCAGCGTCATGCTCCGCGCGGCGTCCTGGGTCGGATTGAAACCGGCGACGCGCTGGCCGCCATAGGGCGTGAAGCGCTTATCCGCGATGCCCTGCGCCCGCTGGGTGTTCCCCAGCATCAGGTTCATCACCCGAGGGTCGATCGTCTCCGTAGAGACGCCCTTGGTGCTTTCTTTGCTCTTGCCGAAGCTCATGGACCACCCTCTTGCCAAGCGTGACCCCCATGGCGTCCCACCCGGCGGAGGCGAGCACGCGCTTCCAGCCCAGACGGCCGTTCAAGGAGATCGCGTCGCACCCGAGGCGACGGGCCGCTTCGGTTACCAATCCGTCAGCGAGCCCCAGCAGCTCGTCCAGATCGCCCCCCGCCAGGAAGATGTTGAGAACGGCCTTGCGGGGCATGCGCACATGCTCCAGCACCATGGCGCACCGCTCCCCAGGCAGGAAATAGAGCCCGCCGGGTTCGCCGGCCAGCGCCCGGGCCACGCCCGCTTCGATGTCCTCGATCGCATGCGTTCCGCCGCAGTGCTCCAGCGCCGCCTCGATCCACGGGCGGCAGCGCGGCCACTCCTCCGGCAGGATCAAACGTCGTGCCCCAGGGCGCGGCCGAGCAGCTTGTGCAAGGTGGATTGCTGGTGCTCCAGCTCGATCTCGTCGTCCAGGGCCGTGACGCCCGGGATCAGCTTGGCCGCGATCACCTCCGAGCGGCCGCGCGCGGCCACGAACGGCCGCCCACCCTCCTTGGTCCGAATGCGGACGTCCCCAGCCGCGTCCAGGTCGACCTTCCGGGCTTTCACGCGCATGCCGTCCCTCCTCAGACCGGCGTGAAGGTGAACTGCAGCACGCCGCCGACCGTGGTCAGCTGCACGCGGTAGCGCTGGTGGTCGGCGATGTTCGTCATGATCAGTCGCTGGTCGCGCGTGATCTCCACATCTTCGTCCTCCCTGAGACAGCGCGCGAACTCGCGCTCCACCTCGCCCCGGAAAACATCCTCGTCGCGGGGCGAGTATTCGGGGGTTGCCGGTTCGGCGCGGATCATCGCTCGCCTCGGGGGTTGCAGAGCAGGCGGAAGTCGCCGACCCGGCTGTCCGGGTCGGGCGTGGTGAAGCGGAACTCCAACTCGACCTCGCGCCCGGTGAAGCGCACCGGCGTCCGAGCCTGCATGGCGTAGGGCGGGCTCACGACGGGTGGCGACATGAGTTCGGGCCGCGCATAGGCCACCACGCTGACCTCGCCCAGCACGCGCTCGTCGGGGATCAGATAGCGCGCCGTCATGCGGCGCTTGCCGTCGCCCAGCCGGATCGGGCCCGTGCGGGCGAAGGGCGTGTTCCCGTCGTATTGCGCGCCGACCTCGTGCTCATAGACGATGCCGTTCAGGCCTATGGCCAGCGGGTATTCGAAGCCCAGCCCGCGGTCGACGCCGGCCAGGCGCACCAGCCGCCCGTCGGTCCAGCGGTTCGCGACGTAGTCGTACTCCACATAGCTGTCGATCTCGACGCTCGAGCTGGACGGGTAGAACCAGCGCACCACGCCCAGCGCCGTGTCGTGCGCGCACGTCACCTTGGACGCCTGCGAGCTGTTGATGGCCGAGAACACCCGATCGGCGACCTCGGACTGCACCGGCCGCACGCGGGCGCCGTCGCTTTCCCAGAAGCGCATGAGCCCCATCCACATGGCCCCGCCGTCGCCCTTGATGACCAGCGCGCCCCGGCTGACCGCGCCGCAGCCGTCGCCGATCTTGGTGAACTCATAGACCAGCAGCCCCGCGCGCTTCTCCGCGATCCAGGCGTCCTGGGTGGACAGGATGATGCTGCGGCCCCGGATGGCCCGGCCGCACAGGAGCTCGCCCCCGGTCTGCAGATCCTGGTCGCCGGCCTTGTTGGTGGCCGAGGGCGTATAGACGGTGTTGTTCTCCCAATCGGACCACTTCACCCGCCGATTGTTGCCCTCGGCCGCCAGGTGCATCTGCGCCCGCTCCGGCGTCACGAACAGCGCCTTGCAGGTGGGCGCATTGGCGATGAACACCGCGCGCGCGAGCGGGTCGCGGCTCCACTGATAGGGCCGCCCATCCTCCGGCATGACGCCCACCAGGTCCTGCCCCCAGCTATCCAGGGTGTGCATGGAGGCGGGCTGAACCGTGGTCGTGGAAGGCCTGGGCGTGCCGTAGGCGCCCTTGCCGTAGGGGCCTTTGCCGTAGCCCGCGGCCGCCACCGCATCGACCCGGCCGGCGATGAAGCCCACCGGCGTCACGTCGGCCACCGAACTGGCTTCGGACATGGAGAACAGGCCGCTGTGCGTGCCGATGCCCAGCCAGGTGCTGCTGGTGGGCGCATCCGAACGCCAGGTGTGCATCGCGCGCGGAACGCCCGTCACGGCCACGGTGGTCTTCGGCCGCCAACCGCCCCAGGGCGCGATCTGCCGCTCCCCCACGAACCGGGTCAGGTTGCCCGAACGCCAGCGCCCGCGCGCCTGGCCGCCGGTCCCGTCGCCGTAGAAGCCGCCCGGCAGGGTGATGTCGATGGGCTCCACGGTCACACGTCCGCGGCGTTGTAGGGGAACGAGCGCCCGTCACCCCAGACGATGCGCACGAAGTTGCCCCCTGCGTCGGCGATGTTCTCCGTGGTCGCGCCGAAGCCCCGGTCGGCGGCTCCTCTCGGGGTGCCGTCTGCGTTCAGGCCGCGGGGGCTGACGCCCTTGTCGGCGTTCGTGGGCACGACGGTGCCGCCGTTGGCCGTCCAGCGCGCGGCTTGGCCGACGTTGCCCAGGTTGTCGCCATTGCCGCCGTTGAAGGCGGCCCCGGCACCACCGGTATGATAGAAAGCGCCGTTAGCGGCGACGACATTCGAACCATCGGCTCTCAGGACCTGGGCGAACCCGGGCGTCTTCACCGTGTAGGTCTCGCCCGGAACGACGGCGAAGTCGTTGAGGATGCCCAACCCGCCGCCGCCGCCGTTCGTGGTGCTTCCGGTGTCGCGTGCGCCGCCTCGCCCGCCGCAGGCTATGGACACCTTGGTCACGCCGGCGGGCACGGTGAAGATGGCATCCGCCGCCGGCCCCAGGACCATGAACTGCCCGGCCGGGTTCGTGACCGAACCCAGCAGGACGCACATCACCCCGGTCACGACAGCCCCGCACCGGAGACGACCCACTCGTCGGCCACCTCCTTGAGGAGGGTGACGAGGCCGTTGGCGGCGACGCTACGGTTGCCGGTGTTGGTGTTGCCCGCTTGTCGCAGAGTAACCCCGACCGCCGGGGCAATAGTGACGACGCCCGAGTCTTGACGGTTGCGAACGACGATGGTGCTGCCTAGAGGCAATGCAACAGCGGCCATCGTCGGGATGATGTAGGTGTTCGCGGGGGCGCCGGTATTGTGGACAACCGTTTTCCCGGCGTCCGTCAAAGCGAAGGTGTAGTCGTTCGGCTGGTAGTTGATCGGCGCGCCCCGGAAGCCGACATCCGGCTCCGAGCCGTCCGCAAGGCGCAGCTTGGCGTTGCCCTGGAGGATCGTGGCCGACGCGGTGATCCGAACACCGTTGACGGTGCTCGCATGGGTGCCGATGAACAGGCTCGTGGAGTCGATCGTCGGGCCTGTGGTGATAAGGCCCGTGTCCCCCGGCTGAACGGCTGGGTTGTAAGCTCCGCCGGTGAGGCGTCCGAAAGTGTTCAGGCTACGCCCGCTGTTGCCCGCTATGAAGTGGGCGCTGGACGAGTCCGCGTCTGTCCCATGCTTAACTGCGGTCAGGCCGACAATCTCGGTGGAGCCGTTGGGCTTGACGGTGATCCGGCCGGCTCCGTTCGTCCCGATGACGACTTGGCTCGGCGCGGCGTGGGTGGACCCATAGACCTGAACAAAGCCGCCGGTGGTGACGCTGGCGGCTGGGTTTGCTGAGATTGTGTAGGCGTGGCCCGTGGAAGGTCCTAGGATGTTTCCGCGAACTACGATGCTTCCTGCTACGTCAAGCTTCTCCGAAGGGATTACGCCAAGCCCCAAAGAGCCTGTCATGGCCGGGCCTATGTCGGCGTCGGTAAGGACCCTGCGGAAGGCGCCCCAAATCCCTCCCGCCAGGGCGCGGAACAACAGCCGCCCCTCGGTGTCGGATATGGCGAGCTGAGACCCGTATTCCGTGCCCCCTCGCACCGCTCGGCGCGTCCACCAATTCCAGCCGCGAACCGCCCCGTCGATGTTCGCGTCGCCGCCGCTGGACCCGTAGGGGGCGATGTTGGGGTCGCCTGTCGTATGGGCGCGCAAGAGCGGAACCGTCAGGTCCCCCGCCGCCACCGTCCCCGCCCCTGTGCCGACGTTGCGGGTGGCGCTGTCGCCTAGGCCCAGGTTGGTGCGGGCTCCGGCCGCCGTGGTCGCGCCCGTGCCGCCCTGGGCCAGCTTCAGACCGCCGCCCAACTCGAAATAGCCGTCGAGCTGGTCGAGGTCGGCGTTCAGCTTGTTGCCCCAGGTGTCGATCGAGGCGTTGATCTCCGGCTTCACGAAGCCCTTGTTGGTCGTGGTCGTGTCGGCCATGCGCGTCGGTCCTTAAGCGAGGGGCCGGAAGGCCATGCGGGGGCGGGGGCCGGTGCGGCGGCGGGCGTCCGCCTCGACGATGCCGTCCAGCGCCTGCTTGAACAGCGCGTCGAAGCCCTCCGCGCGCGTGTCCTCGACCAGGAACAGGCTGGCGTATTTCAGGGCGCCGTTGAGATAGGCCTGGGGGTAGCGGGCCAGCAGCCAGTTGCTCGGCGTCGCCGCGGACAGCCCGGGCAGGTCACGGTTGTAGGTGATGCGCACCCTGCCGGTGGCGTCGGGCGTGGGCCCCAGGCGCAGCTTGCCGGCCTCAATGGTGTAGAAGCGCGGGGGCCCTGCGAGGAGCTCGGCCCCGATGACGCGGTTGAACTCCTGGCCGTCGATGAAGCGGAGCGCCCGGCTCGGGTCGCCGCTGATGGACAGGGAAACGACCGAACCGCAATCGGCAGGCAGGGCCACAAGATCGGCGCCCGCCGGCGCGGCCAGTTCGGCCAGGATCTCGGCCCGGCCGATCAGCAGCCGGTCGCGCATCTCCGCTTCGGCCAGCGCGATGAAGCTCTGCACCTTGGCGCCGGCCAGCGTGCCGTCGTCCACCCAGTCGAGCGCCTCCTGTTGGAGGCCGGAATAGCTGTCGAGCGGCATCAGAGTCGCCCCTCCCAGACGCGCAGCCGCGCGTGGTCGCTGTCATTGAAGTAGCGCGCGATGGCCGCCGGATCGTTGAAGGAGCCGTCGCGCATCATGCGTTCGGCCTCGACCAGGGGCATGACGCCGACCAGCTTCCAGTTGGCCCCGCGCTCCTGGACGTCCTTCATGGCGTGGACGTAATCGAGCACCGGCTCGACATCCTGAACGGTCTCGATCGCGAACGGCGACAGGAAATCGGTCGGATCCTGCACGTGCACGCGCCGGATCACGTCGCCGCGGTGGTCGTAGATCTCGGCGTGCGCCACGGCTTAGACCACCGGGACGACGTTGACGACGCCGGCGGCGGCGTTCTGGATCGCGGCCACTTTGTCACCCGACGTGATGCGCACCAGCAGCTTTTCGCCGGCGTTCAGCGGGATCCCGGTGGTCGCGGCGGCCACAGGGTTGGCCCCGGTCGCGACGTAGCAGGCCGCCGAGGCGTGGATCAGCACCTCGGCCGCGGCGATGGCGGTGGTCTGAGCCGAAGCGGCGCCGGATGCGACCTGCTGGCCGGCTCCGTAGGCGCGCGAGCCGATCGGCGCGGCCCGGAGTCGCGCGGCGGCCAAGGTGTCCTCCGCGGCGCGGTTCGCGGCGTGCGCCGCCTCGAGGTGGCTTGGGTGCAGGGGCATGGTTGCTCCACAATAGGGGGAGAGCTTGCGCCCTCCCCTCCTGTCACGGGTCGTTTCGGTTAAGCGCGGCTTACGCCGGGCCGGTGGTGATCAGGTCGGCCACCTTGCCGTGGGCCGCCTCATTGCCGACCTCGAGGCCGACCTCGCCGCGGATCACCTTGGTGTCGGCGTCGCCGATCTTGCCCAACTCCTCGGTGTGCCAGGGCCGATACCAGCGCAGCGCCGCATACTGCGGGTCGAGGTACAGCGCGGTGCGGGCGCGCGAGAAGCGCGACGGAACCGCCTTCAGCGTGCCGAAGTCCGACTGATAGACCTCGACGGTGTTGGTGACCGTCTTCTGGCCCACCTGCACCTGGGTGGCCGCGCGGCCCACAAAGGTGGAGAAGACGCGCTTCGGCCCGGGCCCGAGCACGATCAGCGAAGGCTCGCCGCCGTTCTCGTAGCAGAGCTGGAGTACGGCGTTCTGCTGCGCTTCCGTAAAGGCCCGCTGCGTTCCGTCGGTCAGCGGCGTATCGGCGTTGGCGGCGTTGGCGCCCAGGTTCCCGTAGTTCACGTTGGTGGTGATGAAGTGCTCCAGCGCGCGGGTCTTGCGCGCGGCCGGCGTGCCGTCGTCGCCGACAGCGCGGGCCTGTTCGCCGGAGATGATGGCCTCCAGGTCGCGCTTCAGGGCCTTGGAGACCAGCGCCATCTGGTGCGCCATCTCCGACTTCTTCCCCGCCGGATTGCCCGCCTCCTGCGAGCCCGACACCGTGGCGTTGTCCTCCAGGATCTGGGCCACGTTGGACTGGCGCGCGGTGGGCTGGGCCGCCTTGCGGGTGGTGGTGTCGCCTTCGATCTGGGCGTTGGCCTTGTTGACCGCGCGCAGCTTCTCGGTCTGCCAGTCGAAGGTCCGGTTGGCCGCCTTCTTGCCGGAGCCGATCGCCGTCATCACGGGCGTGTCGAAGGGGTCGATGTTGTTGATGATGTCCGAGAGGTCCTCCCGGTTGGCCTTGGCGTCATAGGTGGTGAAGGCTGCGGAAACTTTGGGCATGATCGGCTCCTTGCCGGTTGAGAGGTGTGAGCCGCCGTTGTTCGTCGGGGTCAGACGAAGGCGGAGAAGGCTGCGCCCGCGTCGCGGATGCTGCCGGTCTGTTTCAGCCGCTTGATCGAGCGAACCTGGCTGAGCTGGCTGGGCGTGGTCCGCTCGAACGCTCCGGGCGTGAGCACCGGGGCCGCCCGGGCCTTACCGCGAACCGTCTCGCCGGCCTTGGCGGCTTTCGCCGTCAACTGGTCGTAGAGCCGGGCCTTGTGCAGGGCCTGGATGACGCGCGCGTCCTCGATCTGGTCGAACTCCCGGAGGTCGACGCCCAGCTTGCTCTCGGCGTAGCGGGCCAGTTCGCCCATGGCCGCCTCGGCCCTGCCCGAGTCCTTCCACTCGGGAAAGGCTGTCAGAAGGGCCTGTCGCGCTCCAGACAGCCGGGCCTCGCGGGCCGCCTGGTTGCGGTGAGCTTGCACCGCCTCCAGCCGACGCTGCTCCGCCTCCAGCCGGGCCAGCTGCTCCTGCCTTTCGCGGACCTCCAGCCTCCGGGCGGAATATTCCGCCGGATCGGTAAGGCGCAGGGCCTCAAGCTCGGCCTCGTCGTAATCGGGCGCCGCAAGGGTGGCCTCGACCCATTCGACCGCACTTCCAAGCCGTTGATTCAAGGCTTGCAGCCCGTGATATTCCGCGTCCAGGGCCTTGTTCTTGGTCGCAGCGGCTTCCAGCCGCCGCTGGGCGGTCGCGTCCAGCTGATAGCTCTTGATCAGGTCGGCCTGGGTGACCTGAAGCTCCTGGCCGTCCACCTCCACGGTGAACACCGGGTCTTCGGGCGCCGCGTCGTCCTGATCCTCGGGCTCTTCGCCTTCGGCGTCCTCGTCGTCCGCTTCGTCCGCGTCCTCGCCGGCGTCCTCGGCCGCGTCGAACTCATCCCCGTCGTCGAGAGCCCCCTCCGTGGGGGCGAGCGCCTCGTCCTCCTCCGTGTCGGCGGCCCCGGTTGGGGCGGCTTCAACCGGGGTGGCGCCGAGCAGATGGGCGAAGGCGGATCCGGCCTCGTCGACCGTCATCGCGGTGTCCTCGTCGCGTCGGGATTGTCCGTCGATGTTCATAATAGGGATGTCCTCAGCCGATCAGGCGCAGCCCGCGGGGGCGGGCGGCCTGCTGCGACCTGGCTTTGATTTCGGCGTCGAGCCGCGCCTGGGCCGCCTGGCCCTCGCTGACCCACAGGTAGAGCTGGCCGCGGGCGGCGTTCACGCCGTTGATCTGCTGCCAGATGTTCTCGCGGACCGACTGCGCCTGGCAGGTCTCCCATTGCAGGTGCAGGTCGGCCTTGAGCTCGTTGTGCGCGGCGCTCAGCACCGGGTCGGCCAGGGTGCGCCCGGCGCGCTGCCCGCGCTCGATCACCTGCTGGGTCTTGTCCGCGGTGTCCGTCGCATCCGTCATACGACCACCGGGCGGGGCGCTTCGGTTGCGAGGAGGTTAAGGACGCTGGGTGCTGTCCCTTATGGGCAGTCTCTGAGTTTCAAATCGCCCGCCCTCGCGCGCCATCAGGCCGTCTATGCTCGCCGGATGATTGATCGCATGGTGACCTATTGGAGCGGTCGGGATGGCGACATCCAGATGGGACAGTCAGCGCCCACAGTGGCTGAGGCCCTGACGCTTGCACAACGAAGCGGCTTGGGCGCCACGATAGCAACCCCGGACGGCGAGGTCCGGCAGGCGGTTTAGTACTCGCGTCCAACTGCACTGTCTCGCCTGTGAGGGGGTGTTCGTCCATCAGGCGGGGAGGATGCGTGAAGCGCCCGACGCTCCTATCCGCTGAGCGATCTCACCGGGGACTTGCATCGTGCGCCGCTGGCGGGGCGCCTTCCAGGAAGGCGGCGTTCTGCTTGCGGATGCGCGCGCCGGCTTCGTCGTAGACAAATGGTAGAAAGGCGTAGCGTCGCCCGGCGGTGACGGGCGTGACCCTGTGCAGGAGGGAACAGGAGAACACCACAGCGCCACCGCTTGCCGGCTTGAAGGTGGTTTCGCCGTACTCGGGAAAGCCCAATTCGCCGCCGTCGAAGTCGTCGCTCAGGTTCACCGAGACCGCGAAGCGGCGGTGCGCCGTCCCGAGCGTAATGTTGTCGCGATGCGCGCCGAAGTGACCGCCATCCTCAGCGGCGTAGCAGCCGATCAGATGGCGCTCGATGTGTGTGGCCCGGAACTGGTGGATTTTCTCGATTTCCGGCAGCACGCGCCGCTGGAGGTAGGCGTTCAGCCGGGCCTTATCGGCCGGATTGCTGATCACGTAATCCTTGCGGACCTTGGCCCACCGATCGTCGACATTGACACTGACGCCCTCACGGTCGCGCTGAACGGTGGACGGGGTTCCCCCCGCCGCCTCATAGAGCCCGATCAGTTCGCGGCATAATGCCTGATCAAAGACGTCGGGCAGGACCAGGACAGGAGCCTGCACCTGAACACCGGCCCGCACGTTCAGCGGCGGCAGGCGCTCAAGGACGTCGCCCAGGGCCGCCCTGTCGCTCCCATCCTGCGCGAGCGGGATCACCGCCCGGATGCGGAGGCCAGGATCGATGACATACCAGAGCCGCCTTGTTCCCGATGCGCCTTCACCTTTGGGCACGACGCCGTAAAGCTCGCTGGCTGAACCATTGAAATCGTAGATGAACCTCAGCTCCTCGCCGTTCTCCTTCACGCGGCTTAGGCGCTCGTCCTCGGGATCGAGGCTGACGCCGAAAAAGCTCACCCGCTTGCCCGACCCAGTCGCATGCGCCTCCAGGGTCTCCACGGCGGCACGACCCAGCGGGTCGCCTGCGGATGCGTAGAAGCAGAGCACGACGTAGCCGCCGCCAGCCGTATGGAGAGCGAAGTCGCCGCCTCTCGCCGAACGCTGAACAAACCATGGAGCGGGATCGCCGGGGAGCAGATTCAGGTACATGGAGCTCTGGTGCTGCTTCCCTGCACACTAACCCGGATCTGCGCCCTCGCTCAATGTCACGGTCCAGGTAGGGTCCAGAGCGGCTATGGCACGCTCCACGGCGGCTCCTAGGCGCTGGCGGTGGGTGTGACCCCTCCGTGGGGGCTGTTCGCGATGGATCAGGCGCCCGCGTTTTCACACTCAGTGTAACACGGGCCTGACGCGCGCCCTGCTGTCAAGCATGAGTTCAGTATGAACCGGCTGCCCCCTGCGCCGGCTCTCCAGCGCTCACCGCACGCGTCTGCGCTACCATCGCCTGCATCTCGGCCTGCTCGCGCTTCCAGCCGAACTCCGCCTCGATGGCGGCCAGATCCCGCTCGTGCTTCATCGCCATCTCGTCGCGCTTGCGATCGTCCTCCAGCCGGATCTCCTGGGCGCGCAGCTCCAGCTTGCGCTCCTCGATGGCCAACGTCTTCTCCGTCCGCATCCGTTCAACCGCGATCTGCGCCTCCGCCAGCGTCTGCTCGGGCGTCGGGCCCCGTTCGCCTCCCGGCGGGGCCAGCGCGGCCGGATCCAGGGTCTCCGGGTCGGTGAAGAAGGCCTCCGGCGACTTCCAGCCGCGGATGGCCAGCATCTTCGCGTAGGTCGCGTGCAGGTGTTTGACGTTGCAGAACGGATTGACGGGCCCCAGCGTCTGGATGACCAGCTTCTGCTCCTCGGCGATCTTCTCCAGGGTGGCCAGCTTCTCCTCGTCGCTCATCACCCCGATGACCACGTTGGCGCCCAGGTTCAGGTCCAGCTTCCACGCCGCTGGGTCGACCATGATCCACTTGCCCGTGCGCGCCTTGACCCGGACCTGGTCCTGGTGCTCCGCGGTCAGCCGCAGCACCAGGCGATACAGCCGCTTCATCCCGCCCTCGGCGAAGTCGCGGCAGATGGTTTCGGCCTGCGCGTCGGCGCGGCTGTAGGTGCCCGCCACGGCCATCTTGGAGCTGCCCTGCAGGGCCTGGGCGTCAAGGCCCGCGGCGGCCTTGCTGACACCGGTGCGGTTCTCGCGCACGCTGTCCAGGTGGTCGAGCATGGCGAAGATCGGCGCGCCCACAAAGGGCGTCTCGATAGCCTGCAGGCCCGGCCCCGCGCCCATGTTCTTCACCGCGATCAGCGCCCCGATCTCGCCGTTGGCCGCCTCGTCGAAGCTGGTCCGGGCCGGGTCGTACATCATCCGCGGGTTGGTGGAGAGCGCCAGGCTGTCCATCCCGGCCCGCAGCACCATGGACTTGATGCGCTGGATGTCCTTGACCTTCTCCTCCACGGCTTCGGGGAAGAAGGTGTGCGGCTCGCGCAGGCAGCGGAAGTCGGCGATGGGCCGCTCGTCCACCGGCGCGTTGCTGATCGGCCGGCAATCGTCGCCCACCGTGCAGATGCGGCGGAGCTCGGCGATCCCGTCCCCGTCATAGTCCAGCCGGATATAGCTCTCGACATAGAGGATGCGTTCGTTGGCCCCCTCGCCGATGTCGTCCTGCTCCTGCTCGTTGCGCGCGATCAGCTCCGCGTTGCCGGCCAGGCCGTCGTCGCCGCCGCCGTCCTCCAGCAGGGCCGGGTCGACGCCCATGGCCACCAGTTCGGACTTCGTCGCCATGCGCCGGTGCGCCACCAGCCGCGCGCTGTCCAGGCAGCGGGCCCCGCGGTTGATCAGCACCTCCTCCGGCGGGAGCGCGGCGATCTTGATGCGCTTGGTCACCTCCTCCCAGGTCACGGTCACGGCGAAGATCTCGGCGCCGTCCGGGCCGGTCTCGACCTTCACGTCCTCCAGATCGGCCTTCTCGCGCCCCTGATGCTCTTCGATGACCAGCGCCAGGGTGGCCGCGTCCAGCCCCGAGTAGTCCTTGCGCTTCTTGCTGCGCTCCTCGCTCCACCAAGCCTTTACGAACCCGGCCTTCTGGCGCAGCGCGTCCACAAAGGCGTCGGAGAGGATCTCGTAGCCCTCGTTCTGGCGCATGATGACGTGGTGGACATAGTCGGTCTGCTGCTCGGCCAGCGCCACGTCGTCCTCGCCGCCCGGCTCGAACTCCATCACCCGCTCCGAGCCGAAGAACACCCGCTGAACAGCCGGCAGCAGGCCCACGCGGGTGTCGTGACAGTCGCGGCTCACGATCTGCGAGCGGCCCTCCTGCTCGTCGCCGAACGGCTCGCCGCGGTCATAGCGGAGCAGCTCGGCCCGCTCCGGCCCCACCGTGGTGTCGATGAAGTCGGCCGCGTCCTCCAGCTCGGCCTTCAGCAGGCGCTGGAGCTCGAGCGCGCGGTCCTCGTTCGCATGGTCGTCCAGGGTGTGGGACAAGGCTCGCCTCCGCCGGTCGGGCGAGGTGGCGGGTCGCTTCGCCTAAGCGGGGGTTAAGGGCGCCGTCACGGCGGCGCCGTCCTGCGACCGGGATGTCTCGCTCTGAGCGCTCCGCCGCCGCCCGGGGTCAATCGCGAGGCCAGCCGATCGCCTGGCCCTGGCAGCCCCACACGGTCCAGCGGAACTCCACCGCCTCCGGGAGCATGAAGGTGCCGCAATGGGAAGCGCCCAGAAAGGTCATGCGGACCCCGTTCGGGCGCGGCGCGAAGCGGATCACACGCGCTCCCGCCGCCGCCCCCGAGGTGATGGCCACACGCGTGCCTGCCCCCGTCTCGCCCCAGCGGGAAGGGTCCAGCTCGCTCGCGTAGGCTGGCCCTTTCCTCCGGTCAGCGGTGACGGCGCACTCATGCCAACTGAGGCCGACCGGGCGCCACATGTAATAGGAGAAGCCATCGATCCGGCCACCGACCCGGGTCAGCTCAAGCGTGGCCTCGGTCTCGGCCAGGCCTGAAACGGAGCAGGTGGTCTTCACAGGTGCGGCCGCGCCAAGGACGACCGCCAGGGCGGAAACGCCCGCTATCCGCAAACCGGCCCCCCATGAATGTGATCCGCAGTCGGCCCTGCGGGAGGAGGCCTCATGAAGGTGGCGGCGGCTTCCGCTCATGGCTTCGTCCTCACCGTCCATCGCCGACGGTTGCTCGTGGTGATAACGACTGTGTTCCCCCTGTGTTCCAGAACAGCACCCGTTCTCAGCATCAGCCTCGGCGCTGCTCCGGAGGCGCAGGTGGGATGTACCCCTGGGCCGACAGGCGTCTGTCAGGGGGCTCATCGCCGCGCCTGGTCGGCGGCGACAAGGCGTACCCAGGTCGGCGATCGTGGGCGCCGGCCCTGATCTCGGCGGCTTGACTTTCGCCGTGGCCGCGAGGGAACGTAACGTAAACGCAACCTGAAACGAACCGGAAATCCCGATGGCCGCCTGGCTCAGTTCGATCCCCGAAGCGATCAGGCTGCCCGCTGCACGGCGGACTTCCCTGGGGGCGTGGGCTTTGCTGCTCGGGGTCGCCAGCACGCTGGTCGGCTGTGGTGGGTGGGAGCCTGGAGGGCGTGCCGGCGCGGGCACGGCGCAGGGCCCGCGCGTGGCGCTGGAAGAGGCGGTCAGCCGCTATGGCCGGCTGGAGGCGGTCAACAGCAGGGATGGCGGCGGCCGAGTGACGCTGAACGGCCGCACCATCCTGTCGACGCCACCCGGCGCACCCTCAAGCAGCTTCAGCTTCGAAGACGCCGCCGCCCTCGGTGAGCAGGATGTCTTCTTGATCGTTCTCACCGAAGGTGAAGGCTGCAGACGCCCGAGCTTTCTCCAGGTCGGCCCCGATCAGCGGACCACGCGGAGTCCCTTCCTGGCGGGCTGTGGGAATGCCTACCTCTCGGCTGTTACGGGTCGAGGGCTGACCGTTCAGATCAATGGGCGGCAGTGCTACGACTGGCGGGACAGGCTGAGTGAGCGATCCTGCCCGCCGCTCACGCGGGCCGACGAGCGGCGCGCCCGTCGGGCTGCAACTCACGTTTCGATGGGCTGCCGCGACCCGGCCTTCAGGGTCGCGGCAGTGCGGGGACCCGACTCGTCGCAGGCCTCGCTCGCGCTTCAACACACCCAGACGACGGCGCGGCGGCAGTGCGAGTACCTGGCCGGATACGAAGGCGTCCGACCGACCCCGGCCAGCCTGGACCCGTGCATTAAGCGTGAACTGGCCGAAACTCCGAATCTCTTGTGGGCCCATGCCGACTGCAAGCGCCGAACGATCAAGGACGTGGCGGGCGACAGCTATCGATATCTTGGACGGACCGAAGAGCTCGCCGACGCTTGGGTCAACACGCGTACCGGAGAGCAGATGGCCGGCCGCTTCTGCGCCAGCAACTACGCACCCGTGACGGACCAGTTTACGGCCATGTGTCCGGCCGAGAGCGATTTTTTGCTGCTCGACAGCGACTTCAAGCACTCGCTTCGCGGAACTGGCGCCTCGGGCGACTCCGCCGCCAGTCCCTGAAGCCGGCGGGTGTCGAGCGTTTCACCTTCACTGCGAGCGGGGGTACCGCCGAGAGGCCCACTCCGCCGCAGCAAGCCGGCGATGGTGGTGGTGCGTCAGCTCGGGACGATCGGAAAGCTGGCCGCAGCATGTTGCTAGGATGTTCTACTCCATGGTAGGTTGTCCTATGCTCGAACGCGGCTCCCGCAAGCCAGGGCGGTGTTTCCGTTATGTTCTGGACCTGCTAGAAGTGTCGGAGAGAGCACGTGCATGGAGAGAGCACCATGGGCCGCAGTTGGGCCCTTGCTGGAACGCTCGGCCTGCTGCTGCTGCTTGGCGGCTGCGGACCCGCATCGAACGGCGCGCCATCTGATGGCGGTCAGGGATTGCGCCGCTCCGGATCGGAGCCGATAGCGCCCTCCGACCGTGCGGGGGTGAACCTGGCTCCGGTCAACAGTTCCGCATCCGTCCCGGCCCCTCATACCCCGGACAGCTCCGGACAGACGGCGCCCCCTCAGGCCGAGCCCAACGACGCCGAGTATCAGGAGTTGGACCTCGCCACCAAGGCGCACGACGCGGCTGTGGTGACCCTTGTCGCTCCGGACACTTCGAACGCGAGCCTCGCTGGGCGGCACACGGTCTCAACGGCCCTGAGGTACTGCCGCTGGTATCACGCCTATCTGGGCTGGGAGGATCGGCTGGACCCGGCGAGCTTGCGCGCCTGCGCCGCCGACAAGCTGAAGCAGGATGCCAAAAAAACCTACCAGGCCTGGGCCGACTGCCGTCGGCGCATTATCACCGATACCCGCGGAAACACCTACCGGTACGACGGCCAGGGCCGGGACGAGACCGCCGGCTTCCCCTATGATCGGTGGCGCGACACCACGACCGGCGAAGAACTCGGGCGAGGCTCTGTAAACGACTACATGTCCGTGCTCAGCCAGTATCGAACGCTCTGTCCGGCGACCAGCGGCTTCCTTGTCGACTAGCGTCGGCGATTGTACGCCCCCGCCTCGATCTTCGCTTCATACTCATCGGCCAGAATATAGCGCCGGCCCGTCTCCCCGCCTCCAGTCCGGCCTCCCCGCCAGCCATTGTATCGTTCATAGGCGCCCATGCCCATCATGGCTTCTTCCAAGTTGCGCGCGCGTTCCAGCCGGCTGAACGCCATCTTCCGCTCGTAGGGATCCGTCTTCATCTCATGGACCATATAGTCCAGTTGAGTGTAGAGGTCGTTCACGTCGCGGCCGTTCGCCTTCGCCCACTCTTGGAACCGTATCCGCCGAGGTCCTGTGAGCTGTACAAGACCAAAGCGTCAGTCTCCTCGTTCACGATCGTGGGGGTGAACCCTTTGGACTCTTGATGCAGCGTTCCCATCGCGGCCGCGATCCTATGATCGGGCCATTGATGATAGTCCTTCAGCCGCCGATAAACGAGGGCCGCTCGTTCCTCGATCGAGGCGGGCAGGTCTGGAACAGCATCGGGGTACGCGGGCTGATGGGGCTGCACTGACCCGTCCGGCGAGTCGTTAGCCGGTCGGTTCGTCACCGGGGCCTGGGCGCGCTGCGGAACATCGGCGCGGGGTCCTTGAGCGTTCGGATGAGGCGTCTCGATGACCCTAACTCCGCGCGGGTCAGGGGAGTTCTCGAGCCTTTGGTGCGGTCTGGGCCGCTGGAACCGCGTGAGAAAGGGATTCGGGGAGGTGAACCCGTCCGTAGATGTTCCGGGGGGCCGTTGCCGCGACGGGCCGGTGGGAAAACGCGCCATGTGCGGCGGCCTCGCGTCCGTACGGGCCTCGGAGCCCATCGCCTCCAATCGCCCGAGGAGGCCGGGGTCGGACACCTGATAACTCATCGGGCGCATGCCCTCGACCAAATCCGCCGCCCGGCGCGGGTGGAAACGCTCCGGCGCCGGTGCGGGGCTCGGACGGGCCCAGTGGGCCCTCCCCAGGGTCGCGGGCTGCAGGGTGGCGGACCGACCCGGCATGGTCGGCGGCGGGCCCCAGTCCAGCTGGGCCGCGTCGGCCGGGTCCGGCATCGGCGCTCCGGCCTCATCCCGCCGGTTCGGAGCGGTCGCGTCCTGGTCGACGGACGCCTGGCCGGCCTGACGCGCCATATAGGCTCTGAGCCCCATCGGTGGGGGCGCCGGGCGCGTCATCCCGGACGCGCCCGGGACCGTTTCGCTCGGCCTTGCAGCCTCGCCGACCCGCGGCTGACCCGCCAGTCCTGTTATATAGGCGCGGAGCCCCAGCACCTCCGGCGGCTCAGGCGCCACGCCCAATGCGCGCAGGATCGCCTCGCTCGCGTCGGACTCCCCCTCAGGCTGACCCCATGCGGCCCGGCGCGCCCGCGCCGCGAACATCCCCCTGATCCCTTGCGCCATCCGTCGTCTCCTCCAGCGGGTGAGCGCGCACGCCGCGTGCGGCCCCTCCCTGCGCGTCCGGTCGGGAGGCCGAAGCTCAGGCCATCGGCGCATCCGGATCCCAGCCGGCGGGCCGCGTCGGTTAAGCGGGAGTGAAGCGGGTTCGGGCGCCTCCCACCGCCTTGGAACTCTCTTGAACGATCTGCCGCCAACGACCCTACTCCGTAGGCCTGCCGCGACGATTCAAGGCTGCGCCGCCGATCGGCGCTACTGGCGAGCACTGGACCGGAGGTATGCTCAGACCGCGCCTGGACCCCGGCTTTCGCCGGGGAGAGCGGCGCGGAGGGGCCGGTGGTGCTTGGGGCGGAGCAGCGCTCGGCCCTTCGTAGAGCGCGGCCAACTGCTCCGTCGCGGGCCCGGCCGGGCCGTTCAAGCCCCCCACGAACCGCTCTCCCCGGCGAAAGCCGGGGTCCAGCCTCCACCACGCGCCTGCAGGAGCTGGCTCTCGGCGGCTTGCCGCGGGAGCGCCGCCGCAGCGCACCGGCTCGTGGTTACATCGTGGGCGGAGGGACCGAACGGTAAACACTTTCTTTACGGGGCCGCATGAGTGCTGGGCTGGTCCCGGCGCTCTCCACCGCTCCGGGCGAACCATGTTACGTGCTTCGAAGGAGGGCGGATGTTCTCACAGCGCTGGCGGGTCGCAGCCCTCGCCTGGGCGGCCCTGAGCCTCTCGGCCTGCGGTGAAACCGCCGAGGCGGATGCAGCGTCCTCGACTGCGCGGCCCCTGCCCGCGGACTCCGCAACCGGAGCGCCGGCCTTTCAGATCGAGCGGAGCGCGGTGCTTAGCCTGCGCTCGGCGAGGCTGGGCCGCACCTACGAGGTCTATGTGAAAACCCCGCCGGGGTACGACAAGCCCGAGAACGCAGGCCGTCGCTATCCGGTGATCTATCTTACCGACGGGCCCTACACCTTCCAGGTCGCCTCCGGGATGACCCGCATGCCGTTCAACCAGGGCAAGCTCGGCGAGTTCATCCTTGTGGGCCTGGCCTACGCCCAGGGCGAGGACGCCATGGTCAGCCGTCGTCGGGACTACACGCCCTACACGAACGCCGCCTATTCGGAACCGACGGGCGGCGCCGCGGCCTACCTAGGCCACCTCGAGACGGAGGTCATGCCCCTGGTCGAAGGTCGCTACCGGATCGACAGCGGCCGGCGCATCCTCTCGGGGCAGTCGTTCGGCGGCCTGTTCGGCCTGTGGGTCGCTCTGACCAGGCCTGAGCTTTTCAGCAGCTACGTCCTGACGAGCCCCTCGATCTGGTGGGCCGACCATGCGCTGCTGAAGACCGAAGCCGGCTATGCGGCGGCACACAAAGACCTGCCGGCCACGATCTACCTTGCGACCGGCTCCCTGGAGAGGCCGGGCGGCTGTGCGGGCTGCAAGAACGACATGGTCGGCGACCAGGCCGAGCTCGTGCGCCGCCTCCAGGCCCGAAACTATCCCGGGCTCCGGATCCGAAACGACGTGGTCCCGGGAACCATCCATGAAATGACCTATCCCGTGGGGCTCGCGCACGCGCTGCAGTGGTTGTTCTATGACGCCGCCACCGGCCGGGGGCGGGACGGCTAACCAGCCCGGAGCGGACGTCGCGGCGCACTGGAGCGGTGCGCTCTGGCCGGAAGGGACGGTGGCTCGATCGGGCAGGCGGGCCTCAAACTCCCCCCACTTGTGTCTCCGGCAGCGGCGACGAACGGAGGGCTCCAGCGGGCCCGGACATACAGATCCGCTAAGCTTTCGCCGTCGACGGCGGACGCGACAGCGTCTCAAGAGTTCGCACGCAGGGTTTCGATCCGTCATCTGTGGAGCGATCGCCGACGTCTCCGGCCCGAACCGATCAGGCGGAGCGGCGGGCGCTCAGGATCGGCACGGGCGGGTCCAGCCACTGCCCCTTCTGGTCGGCGAAGGCGGACTTCTGGCTCGTGGGCGAGGCCAGGATCTTCCGGACGACGCCCATGCCTGCCACGACCTGGCCGAAGGCTGCGAACCCCAGATTGTCTCCAGGCGCGCCCGGACGGGCGTCGAGATAGGGCGAATCGGTGACGCAGATGAAGAAGTCGCCCCTGGCCGTACCTGGGGCGAAGCGGCCGAGCGAGATCGTTCCGGCCTTGTGTCTCAGACCGGTCTTGGCCGTGCTCTCATGCGCGATCGGGGGATAGGGCTGCGCCCTGAGCGCCGGCCTGGCGACGATGGTGCCGCTCTTCGGCGCGCCCCGCGTGCGAGCGGCGCGGAAGAACGCTCCGCCGTCGTATTTCGCCCCGTTCACATACCGCAAGAAGTTGGCCGAGGTCACCGGAGCCCTGCCGGCCTCGAGCTCCACCGTGATCGCGCCCTGGTTGGTCGTGATCACCACCCGCGGCTTGCCACCCGCCCCCAGCGACACCGCCGGGACGGCCACCAGCAGCCCAGCGCCGCCCAAGACCCCACGACGTCCTATCCCGCTGCTGCTCATCGCCGGCCGGCTCCGTTCAACTGCCCAGCCCTAGCTCATAGGGCCAAGAAGGATTGGCTCCAACGTGCACGCGGGGCCGCCAGGTCCAATGAACCGTGCTTCGACACGGTCGGCGCGCAACGGTCGTCCGCTGCCCCCAGGCTGACGTCCTTGACCGAGGATGCGGCGCCGGCTCCGCCGCGCGGGGCGCAATCAGATACGGCGCTCTATCAGGACGCTGGGAAAGCCCAGCCCTCGGCCGAAGTCGATATCCACCTCGCGGATCCGTTCGAAGCCCAATGCCGAGTAGAACCCCTCACCGCCGAGGCTCGCGTAGCATTCGAAGCGACGAACCCCCGCGGCGCGGGCCGCGCATTCGCAACGGCTATAGATCATCCGTCCGACGCCCCGCCCAACCCAGGTTTGGGCCGTTCCGAAATGCCGGAGGTGGGCGAGGCCTGGCTCGATGTCCGGAGTTCCCGGCCGCTCCGAAGACCAGCCTCCGCAACCCACGGGCTCATCGCCGGCTTCGGCCAGGTAGAAGGTCCCGGAACCCAGCAATTGCGGGTTCGCCGTCATGATGAGCGGCAGAACCTCCTCCAGAACCGCCGGCGCGTAAGCGTGCGACATGAGCGCGGGGTATGAGGCTTCGAGGATTCTCTCGACGGCCGCTGAGTCGGTGGGCCGCGCGACCCTCACTGTGACTGCCTGGATCATCTGAGAACAACGCGCGGCGCTCGTGGCGGGACGCCTCCGATCCGAAGAACCGTGACTTCAGGAGGCCAGCTATCGCGCGCCCAGGACCGGTGGGCCGAGGTTTTGGTTACGCCCCGGTGAACCACGCTCCCTGACGCTTCCTCAACTCACCCGATGATTATTCGGCAGCCTGACCCACTGCGTCTTGGACGCTTGGTCCCGCCACGAACGATCCTGGGAAATTCCATGTCAAAGATCACCGGCGCCCCTACTGCTGACCAACTGAGCGGCACTGAACTGTTCGACGAGATCGAGGCCGGGGGCGGCGCCGATCTGGTCCGCGCCCTGGGGGGCGACGACAAGGTGGACGGGGGTGAGGGCGACGACACCCTTGAGGGCGGTTCCGGGAACGACCGCCTCTACGGCGGGGCGGGCGAGGACCGGCTTTTCGGAAACGACGGGGATGATCGGCTGCGGGGGGATGAAGGCGCCGACGTCCTGGACGGGGGCGCGGGGGCCGATCAGCTGGACGGCGGCCGCGGCCGCGACATCCTGGACGGAGGGAGCGGCGACGATCGCTTGTCCGACGAAAACGGCGGGGATGACGTGCTCAGGGGCGGGGACGGCGCCGACCGGCTGTCAGTCGAGCGTTCCGACTCCACCTCCCAGGACAGACTCACCTTGGACGGGGGCGCCGGGAACGACAAACTTGAGTTCAGCAGCGCATCGGCCGCCGTCACGGCCCTGATCCAGGGCGGGGCCGGCGACGACAGGATCGAGATCTCCGGCAAGGGCTCCGTGACCATCACTCTGGGAGAGGGTCGGGACAAGGTGGAGCTGAGCGAGGAGGGGCTGGCCGCGGGCGTTCGCGGCGCTTCGGTCGTCATCACCGACTTCAAGCCGGGCGACGGGGGGGATCAGCTCGACATCCTGGACTACCTCGCTCGCGTGAGCGGCTTCCAGCCTGGAACCGACCCGATCGCCAGCGGCCATGTGCGCGTGGTGCAGCAGGGCGCGGACGCCGTGATCCAGATCAATCCCCAGGCGAAGGCCGTTTGGGCGACGGTGCTCACGCTGCAGAACGTTGACGTCAGGAGCCTGACGAGCGCCAACCTTCGTTTCGCCGACGGCGAGGAGGACGCCCGCGATGACGACGGGGATGACGACCGTCGGGGCGGCGAGGGCGACGACGACGTCGACGGCGGCAGGGGCAAGGACCGCGTCAACGGCGGTGCGGGCGACGACGATGTCGATGGCGGGGATGACGACGACGACGTCGATGGCGGCGATGGAGACGACGACGCCGACGGCGGCGAGGGCCATGACAGGGTCCAGGGCGGGCGCGGCAAGGACCACGTCAAGGGCGGCGGCGGCGACGACGACGTCGACGGCGGCGAGGACGACGACGTCGTCAGCGGCGGGAGCGGCAAGGACAGGGTCAAGGGCGGCCACGGCGACGATGAGGTCGACGGCGGCGACGATGAAGACGAGGTCGACGGCGACGAGGGCGACGATCGCGTCCGAGGGGGTGGAGGCGACGACAAGGTGCGCGGCGGCGCCGGCGCCGACACCGTGCTCGGCGAAGACGGCGACGACCTGCTGGACGGCGGGGATGGCGACGACAAGCTGGAGGGCGGCGCTGGCCGCGACCACGTCCTGGGCGGCGGCTCCCGTGACTCCCTCAGCGGTCAGGACGGCGACGACCTGATGGGCGGCCAGGACGGCGACGACTTCATCGACGGCGGCGCCGGTCGCGACCGCCTGTTCGGAGACGCCGGCAACGACCACCAGCTGGGCGGGGCGGACAACGACGAGCTGCACGGCCAGGACGGCGACGACCTGATGGGCGGCCAGGACGGCGACGACTTCATCGACGGCGGCGCCGGTCGCGACCGCCTGTTCGGAGACGCCGGCAACGACCACCA
>JAUJMO010000001.1:1563005-1563757 GCA_030446805.1 Caulobacteraceae bacterium
CGAGCTGCACGGCCAGGACGGCGACGACCTGATGGGCGGCCAGGACGGCGACGACGCCCTGAACGGCGGCTCGGGCCGCGACCACCTTTTTGGCGACGCCGGAAACGACCGCATGGGCGGGGGCTCCGACGACGATCAGATGTCCGGCGGCTCCGGAGATGACGTGATGGGTGGCGAGTCCGGCGCTGATCAGCTGTTCGGCGACGCCGGGCGCGACCTGCTGTTCGGCGATGATGGCGACGACGTCATCACCGGCGGCGCGGATGCTGACCAGATGCTCGGCCAAGGGGGTGCGGACCGCTTCGTCTTCACCGCCCTCTCGGACTCGACGGTGGAAGCACGCGACCGCGTGTGGGACTTCGACGCAGGCGAGGGCGATTTGCTGGATTTGTCGCTGATCGATGCGGACGTGGGTGTGACCGGCGACCAGGCCTTTGCTCTCGTGACGAGCTTCTCCGGCCGTGGAGGAGAGGCGGTTCTGACCTTCGACGCGCGAAACAACGTCACTGTGCTCTCGCTCGATGTGAACGGCGACTCCGTGGCGGACTTCGCACTCGAGTTCGCAGGCAAGGTCGAGACCGACGCCGGTTTCGTGCTCTGACCCGGGGCGCGTGGGGGCGGGCCCGGCCGGGGCGCCCCCCCCCCGGGCCCCCCCCCCCCCCGCCGCGGGGCGGGGCCCCCCCCCCCCGGGGGGGCCCCCCGTGGGGGCCCGTTTAACAAAAGGAAAAACCCCCCCCCGGCCCCCCCCCCCC
>JAUJMO010000001.1:1563767-1660688 GCA_030446805.1 Caulobacteraceae bacterium
GCTTGCGAGCGGGCCATGCCTGCTCGCAAGCGCCGGCGACCCACCCCGCCTGGGCCGAGGCGCGGCGACCACGGCTCTTGGGGCGAAGCTCGTTGGCCGCGTTTCTCCAACTGGAAACCGCCGCCGCGCGGCAGCCGCCCCGCCCTTGGCCTGTGTCAGGCCGTCAAAGCGCCTTCCGCCGCCGCCGAGCATACCTAGCTCCGCCCCAGGGCGGGGTCCGACCGCCAGAGTTGAACCTGCCCCGGGGCAGGGGCCCGCCGTCCGCCCGACGTGGAACGGGATGGTGAGGCGGCGGTTCATGACAGGAGCCACGGTACCCCGCCGCGCTGGAGAGCGACTCGGAGATGTGCGGATGACGGATGCTTTGGAAAGACGACTGCCGGTGGCCTTGTTGGGCCTGCGGCTTTCGCTGGCGCTCGTGTTTGCGGCCTGGGCGGCGGACAAGTTCGTGAACCCCGACCACGGCGCGGCCGTGTTTCAGGGCTTCTACGGCTTGAACGACGTACCTCCGACGCTCGTCTATGCGGCCGGGGCGGTGCAGGCGGTGCTGGTGACCGCCTTTGCTTTGGGGATCGCTAAAACCTGGACCTATGGCGCGGTGGCGCTCATGCACGCCGTGACCACGGCGGTGTCGTGGAAGGCCTATCTCGGCCTCGACGACATCCTGTTCTTCGCCGCCTGGCCGATGTTAGGGGGCTTGGTCGCGCTCTGGCTCTTGCGCGACGAGGATCGGCTGCTGAGCTTGGGTGGCCGGCGCGGCCGGACGGGTCTCGGCGGCGGCGGACGCTGATCAGAGGATGACGAGAGGGTTCCTGGCATGAGGTATGGTTATTGGGCTCCGGTTTTTGGGGGCTGGCTGCGCAATGTTCCCGACGAGGGGATGGAGGCCAGCTGGTCGTACATGTCGCGTCTGGTTCGCCGTTCGGAGGAGATCGGTTATGACCTGACGCTGATCGCCGAACTGACCATGAACGACACCAAGGGGCGCGATGCGCCGGCCCTGGACGCCTGGTCCACGGCTGCGGGGCTGGCGGCGGTGACCCGCTCGATCGAGTTGATGGTGGCGGTGCGGCCCAACTTCCACCAGCCGGCGCTGTTCGCCAAGCAGGCGGCCAACATCGACCAGATGTCGGGCGGTCGGCTGGCGCTGAACGTGGTCTCCTCCTGGTGGGCGGACGAGGCCACCAGCTACGGCCTGCAGTTCGACAAGCACGACGACCGTTACGCCCGCACCTCCGAATGGCTGAAGGTGGTGGACGGCCTGTGGCGCGAGCCGCGCTTCAGCTTCGAGGGCCGCTACTACCGCACCGAAAACGCCATCCTGGAGCCCAAGCCGGCCAGCAAGCCTCGTCCGGTCATCTATGCGGGCGGGGAGTCCGAAGCGGCCAAGACCCTGATCTCCACCCAGTGCGACGCCTATGTCATGCACGGCGACAGCCCGGAGGTGATCGGCGAGAAGATCGCCGACATGCGCGAGCGGCGCGAGCGCGCGGGCGGGCCGCCCATGCAGTTCGGCATGGCCGCCTACGCCATTGTCCGCGACAGCGAGGCGGAGGCCCGGCGCGAGGTGGAGCGGATCACCGACATGGGCGGCAAGCCGCCGCCCGGCTTCGACAACTTCGAGCAATGGCTGTCGGGCACCGAACTGGAGCGCGAGATGAAGATCCAGGAGTATTCGGTCACCAACCGCGGCCTGCGCCCGCGCCTGATCGGCACGCCCGAGCAGATCCGCGAAAAGGTGGAAGCCTACCAGGCCGCCGGCCTCGACCTGCTGCTGTTGCAGTTCAGCCCGCAGTACGAGGAGATGGAGCGGTTCTCGGCCCAGGTGATCCGACCCGAGACCCGGGCCCGGCCCCAGAACGCAGCGGCGTGATGCCCGGACTTCTTGTTTCCCATCCGTCCGGCGCTGCCCCCGGGCTGCCCTCGCGGTTCCGCTCGCCCGCCGGCGCCCCTGCGGACGGCTCCGGAGGTTGAGTAGGTCTGCACGAAGCAGGACGGCCTCGGAGGTCCGTTTCCGCCGAGGTGAGGCGGCGCGCTCGGCTTGCTCGCCGAGCCGCTAGGCTAGCCCGTGCGGAAATGGGCTCTGACAGCGCTGCTGATCGGCATGGGGGGCGCAGCTTGGTATCTCGGGTTCGGGGCCGAGCAGTCTAGGCCGTTCGTCGAGAAGACTCGTTCGGCGCTTGGCGGTGCAGGCACGCTGAACCTCGAGAAAGCTGCCGATTATTGGCTGTCGGAGAGCGGCGAGCAGCGCGCCGAGAACAATGTCCAGGCGAGCGGCACGGCGCTCGCCCTCGCGATTAGGCTCGGCCGCCTGGAGGCGTTGCGAGCTGGGACGAAGCCGGTGCCGGACAGGCTCAAGCGGCGGTTTCGCAAACATTATGACGAGGCGGTGCTGGACGATGCCTTGTGGACCGTCGCTGAGCCCGGAACCCGTCTGGGACGGATCCTTGCCCGTTGGCCGGTCAAGGAGGGCGCGGTCACTCTGGGCAACGTGATCGTTTTCAAAACCGAAAACGCATCCAGGAACCGCAGCCTGTTCGCGCACGAACTGGCCCATGTAGAGCAGTATCGAGAGCTTGGGATCGGCGAGTTCGCGAGCCGCTATGCCGCAGATCCTGAGCCGATCGAAGCCGCGGCGAGAAAGAAGTCCCGGCGGGTGATGCGGGGCCTGTGAGGCTTCAGTCTCCTTCGCCCACGCAACGGCTCATCACGGCTCCGGATGGAGGCCACGGCGCAGGGTTCTGCAGGAGCCCGGACCCAGCCAAAATGGCGCAAGACCCAGCAGGAACCGGCAACCTGGGTCGCTGCTGAACGTTGGCGTTGCTCGTGGACGTGCCACGAGATCAGAGGCGGGGTGAACCCGCGCACAGGGAGACGCAAGATGGGACGGATCAGGATGGTCGCCGCCGGCATGATGATGACGGCGCTCGCAGGGACGGCGGGGTGCGCCGGCATGCAGGACAAGATGGGCGCGTCCGGAGAGATGGGCGCGGCCGGCGCCATGGAGTCCTCGGGAAGCATGGGCATGTCCGGAGGCATGCAGATGTCGGAGGCCGACAAGAAGATGATGGCCTCCTGTATGGCCATGCCCCGCGATCAGATGATGAAGAACGCTCGATGCCAGGAAATGGGGAAGATGCACCCCGAGATGATGAACAAGGGGACCAACAATCCGATGTGATGAACACGGAGGTCCCGGGTCGAGTGGTTCCGCCTTCCAGCCCGGTCAACCGGGCGGGCGGGGCGAGCGCGTGACCAAACGCTTCGTTTGATGATGGAACCCATGTTCGAACTGCCCCATCGCACAGCCCTGATCGTGGTCGACGTCCAGCAGGGCTTCGACGACCCCTATTGGGGTGCGCGCAACAATCCGGGCGCAGAGGCCAACGTGGCTCGGCTCATCGAGGCGTGGCGGGAGGCCCGTCGGCCCGTGTTCCATGTGATGCACGACTCCGTGTCGCCAGCCAGTCCGCTACGTCCGGGAACACCCGGCAACGCGCCTAAGCCCGAAGCCCTGCCGCGCGAAGGCGAGCCGGTGCACCGCAAGAGCGTCAACAGCGCCTTTATCGGCACCACCCTGGAGGCGGACCTGCGACGCGCCGGGCTGGACACGCTCGTGGTGGTCGGGCTGACCACCAACCACTGCGTGTCGACCACGGTCCGCATGGCCGGCAATCTCGGGTTCGAGACCTATCTGGTGTCCGACGCCACCGCCACCTTCGACCGGCCTGGCGTGGACGGGCGGAACCGGCCTGCGGCCGAGGTCCACGCGGCGGCCCTGAGCGATCTGCAGGGAGAGTTCGCGACCGTGGTCGACACCGCCTCGGTGCTGACAGCGGCGGTCGCCTGATGGTGGCGGTCACGAAACCCGTGCGCGTGGCCGTGGTCCAGGCGGGCTCGATCCTGTTCGACACACCCGCAACCCTGGCGAAGCTGGGCCGCCTGGTGAGGGAAGCCGCCCAGCAAGGCGCGCGCCTGGCGGTCTTCCCTGAAGCCTTTGTCGGCGGCTACCCCAAGGGCCTGGACTTCGGAGCCCGGGTGGGATCGCGGTCGCCGGAAGGCCGCGACTGGTTCCGCCGCTACTTCGAGAGCGCCATCGAGGTTCCAGGGCCGGAGACGGCCGACATGGGCAGGGCGGCGCAAGAGGCGGGCCTGCATCTGGTGGTGGGCGTCATCGAGCGGGACGGCGGCACCCTGTATTGCACGGTGCTCTTCTTCGGCGAGGACGGGCGGTTGCTGGACAAGCACCGCAAGCTGATGCCGACCGGCATGGAGCGGCTGATCTGGGGCTTCGGCGACGGTTCCACCATTCCCGTTGTCGACACCCCGTTGGGCCGCACGGGCGCGGTGATCTGCTGGGAGAACTACATGCCGCTGTTGCGCACGGCTATGTACGCCCAAGGGGTCGAGCTCTATTGCGCGCCCACTGTCGACGACCGCGAGACCTGGGCGACCTCCATGCGCCACATCGCCCTGGAGGGACGGTGTTTCGTGCTTTCGGCGGTGCAGTACATGACGCGCGCCGACGGACCGGCCGATTACGCGCCCATCCAGGGGAGCGCGCCCGAAACCGAGCTGATCCGCGGCGGCAGCCTGATCGTGGGGCCCTTGGGAGAGGTCTTGGCCGGCCCGGTCTACGGGGGCGAGCAGGTGCTGGTGGCCGACCTCGACTTGAGCGAGATCGCGCGGGCCAAGTTCGACTTCGACGCGGTGGGCCATTACGCCCGGCCGGACATCTTCGAACTGCGGGTCGACCGGAAGCCACGCTCACCCGTCACGCTGTCCCCGACCTTGTCCCCGGACTCGTGACGCGCCTGCGATCTCAGCGGGTTCCGAACAGCCGGTCTCCGGCGTCGCCCAGGCCGGGTAGGATGTAGCCATGGTCGTTCAGCCGCCGATCGAGAGCCGCGGCCCAGATCGGCACCTCCCCGTGCGCTTGCCGCAACCGACGCACGCCCTCGGGCGCGGCGACCAAACAGACGAGTCGCAGATTGGAGGCGCCGCGCGCCTTCAGCCGATCCAGGGCGGCCACCGCCGTGTTGGCGGTGGCCAGCATGGGGTCGACCACGATGATGAGCCGCTCGGATAGATCCTCCGGCGCCTTGAAATAGTACTCCACGGCTTCGAGCGTCTCCGGGTCGCGGTACAGGCCGATGTGGGCCACCCGCGCGGACGGCACGAGGTCCAGCATGCCCTCGAGCAGGCCGACGCCGGCCCGGAGGATGGGCGCGAACACCAGCTTTTTCCCGGCGATCCGGGGCGCCTGGATGGTCTCCAGCGGAGTGTCGATCGTGACCGGCTCGAGGGGGAGATCGCGCGTGACCTCGTAGCACATCAGGGTCGATATCTCCCGCAGCAGCTGCCGGAAGGCCGCCGTGGAGGTCCGCTTGTCGCGCAGCAGCGTCAGCTTGTGCTGCACCAGCGGGTGGTCGAGGACGGTGAGGCCTTCCATGTCTGTCCCTTGCGCGTCCGCGCCTGCATGGTCGACACAGGGGTGTGACGGCAATCCCCTTGATCGTGGACTGCGACCCCGGCGTGGACGACGCGGTCGCGCTGCTCCTTGCCTTTGCGGCCCCCGAGCAGCTTGAGCTCCTCGCCGTGACCACGGTAGGCGGCAATGTTCCGGCGCGCTTGACTGCGCGCAACGCGCGCATCATCCGCCAGATCGCCGCCCGCGAGGACGTGCCCGTCTACGCGGGCGCGGAGCAGCCGCTGGTTCGGGCCGCCGAGGCGGCCAGCCACTTCCATGGGGAGTCCGGCCTGGGATGGCTGGAGACCTTCGAGCCCGATACTCCGACCGCGGCGGGGCACGCCGCCCTGGCCATCGTCGAGACCGTCATGGCCAGTCCGGCCAGGACGGTGACGGTGGCCGCCATGGGACCCATGACCAACCTCGCTCTGGCGATCAAGTTGGAGCCGGCCGTCGTGGACCGCTTGGCGCAGGTGGTCGTGATGGGCGGCGCGCGGCGCGAAGGGGGGAACATCACCCCCTCCGCGGAGTACAACATCTTCGCCGACCCCCATTCAGCCCAGATCGTGTTCAGTTCCGGGCTCCGTATTGTGGTGCTGGGCTTGGACGCCACTCACCAGGTCCGCACCACGCCGGACCGACTGGCGGCCATGGAGGCCCTGGACACGCCGGCGGCCAGAACCGCCGCGCAACTGCTGGAGTTCTCGCAGGAGGTCGAACGACGCCTGGTTGGGCCCGGGCCGCCGCCGCTGCACGACCCCTGCACCATCGCCTGGCTGCTCGCCCCTGAGCTGTTCACCGCCGTTCCAGTGGGTCTGAACGTGGAGACCAGCTCACCCCTGACGCTCGGCCACACGGCGGTGGAGTTCCGCCAAGACGACCTCGGGGCGCCGGCGATCCGGTGGGTCACCGAGGTGGACGCGGACGGGGTCTACGCGCTCTTGCTGCAGCATCTGACACGATGAAGGCGCCCTGGATCACCGTCGTCGGATCGGTCAATCTCGACCTGGTCGCGACCGGGCCGCGGTTGCCCGCTCCCGGCGAAACGGTCACGGGCGCGACTTTGGCCCGCCACCCCGGAGGTAAGGGCGCCAATCAGGCGCTCGCCGCCCGGCGCCTGGGCGCCAGCGTCCGCCTGGTCGCGCGGGTCGGCCATGACGCCATGGCTGACGAGGCCACCGCGCTGCTGCGGAGCGAAGGCGTGGATCTGAGCGCCTGTTTGGCCGACGCCCGACATCCGACGGGGGTGGCCCTGATCGCGGTTTCGAGTGATGGCGAGAACCAGATCGTCGTGGCTCCGGGGGCGAACGCCGCGCTCCGGCCGGACCACCTGGACAGCCTGGTCAGCGACGCCCTGATCTGCCAGCTTGAAGTCCCCGTCGAAACGGTGGCGCGGGCGACCGAGCGCGCGAACGGCTTTGTCTGCCTGAACCTCGCTCCGGCGCTCGACATCCCCGACGCGGTTCTGGCGCGCGCCGACCTCCTGGTGGCCAACGATGCGGAAGCCTCCGTCTACGGCGAGCGACTTCACGCCGGACCGGCGCTTGTGGCCGTCACCCACGGGGCCCGCGGGGCCACCCTCTTCCAGGGCGGCCGCGCCCTGGCCCACGCCGCCCCGCCCGAGATTGCGGTCGTGGACACCACAGGCGCCGGCGACGCTTTCGTGGCCGCGCTGACGCTGGCCATGCTGGAGGGGCGCCGCCACGCGGAGGCCCTGGCCTTCGCCTGTGCGGCCGGCGCGCTCGCCGCGACCGGGGCCGGGGCTCAGCCGTCCCTGCCCCGCCGAGCCGAGGTGGAGGCGCTCCTGCTGTCCCAGCCGCCTGTTCCGATCCAACGGCTATCCAGCTGAGCGCCTGATCGTCGGCGTTCAGTACTGGCCGTAGCGTCCCCGCACCGATTCGAGCAGCCGGCCGGGATCGTAGCCGACGCCGTCTTTGAAGACGATCTCCACATTGCCGATGTCGCCGATCGTCTTGGAGGGATCGCCCTTGACCACCAGGAGGTCGGCGTTCTTGCCCGGCGCGATCGAGCCTATGCGGTCGGCCAAGCCCAGATAGGTCGCGCCGTTCAGGGTGGCGATCTTGACGGCCTCCTCCGGCGTGAAGCCGGCCTCGACCAGAAGCTCCAGGTTGCGGTGGTTGCCGAAGCCCGGAACGACCCCGCCGTTGCCGGTGGGGTCCGGGCCGGCGATCAGCAGCCCACCCTGCCGCACGAATTCCCGCTCCAGCGCCATGGCGTTGCGAAAGTTGCTGGCCGCGGTGGCGAAGCGCTCCCGCGGCGGCGTGTTGCGAAGATTGCGGGCGTACAGATAGGCCTCGCGCGCCTGCGGGGTCAGCACGGCCATGGCCCGGGCGTTCAGCGGCGCGTGGCCAGGCACGCTCTGCTCGAACACCGGCAGGGTGGAGGTGATCGCCACCCGGCGCTCGATCAGCAGGCGGATCAGCGCCTGCGCCTCGGGGCTCTGGGGCGTCATGGCCTGCAGGGTGGGCGATCCGGTTCCGGCGGAGCAGACGTCCGGCCGCTTGCCCGGGTCCAGCTGGGTGTTGACGAAAAAGCCGTGCTCCAGATTGTCGATCCCGAGCTCGGCCGCCTCGGGGTAGGTCACCGAGCAGAGGTGGCCCGTGATCTTCAGCCCGCGCCTGTGGGCCTCCTCGATGGCGGCCCCCAGCTCGGCCCGGGTGATGTTCATATAGGCCTTGAAGGAGGTCACCCCCTGGTCGGCCCAATAGGCCACCATGCGCCGGGCGTCCTGCGGCCCTTGCAGCCGGTGCATCTGGATGAAGGGGCTGGTGGCGCCCTCCAGATAGGGGCCGGTCACGTCCATGTGCGGGCCGACGAGCTCGCCCGCATCGATCATGCGCTTCACGTTCAGGTCGGCGTAGGGCTCGACGCTGCCCGTGGTCCGGATGGTGGTGACGCCGGCCGCCAGATACAGCCGGGGCGAGGAAAAGGTCATCTGCGGGACCAGCAGCGGCGGCTCGCTGTGTCCCTCGGCGTCCAGGTTGGGCCGCGCGATATAGTACATATGGTCATGCATGCCGACCAATCCCGGCAAGACGGTGCGCCCCGCTAAGTCGAGCACCACCGCGCCGGCCGGCGCCTTGAGACCCCCTGCCCCGACCGCGCGGATGCGGCCGTTCTCCAGGATGATCGTCCGGCCGGCTTGCGCCGGCGCGCCCGTGCCGTCGATGACGCGAACGTTGCGCAACACCACCGTCCCGGCCTTCACCCGCACATAGGGCTGCACCGCAGGCCCCGGAACCGCCGGACGGGCCAGGATGGCGGGCGCGGGGGGCGGCGGCGCAGCCGCGCCAGGGGTGGCCAGCATCAAGGCCGCCGCGCATCCCAAGATCCAGCTCGTGCGCACGATCAGCTTCCCTTCCTCGACCGGCGGAGGTTAGCTCTGTCTTCAGGCGCAGTCACGGAAGCCGGAACTGCGCCTGGCAAGCGGCGTAGAGCCGGCGGCCACCGTGCCAGCCAAGCTTGGACGGCTCTAGGCTGAGTTCGTTAGCCGACCTCCAGAGTCTCCCCGCCGTCCGTGCGTCGCAGCGGGAAGCTGTCCGCCCAGAAGCGGGTGGTGCTCTGACCGGTGACGATCTCCACGCGCACGCTGCAGGCCTTGCCTTCGCTTTGCGCCAGCCGGGCGCCCGCGGCGGCCAGGATGAGGACGATGGCGGCGTGGGCCGAGCCGTCGTGCCCGTCGACAACCGCGTCCACCGCGGCCTTGGCCATGTCTCGCGTCATGGTCGCAGCCCCCGAGGTGTTTCGCTGAACGGGAGGTGAGCGGTCACACCACCACCCCGCGCAGGTTGCGCCGCCGCGGCCCGTCCGCGTTCGGCCTGGTGGCGGCGAGCCGCAGCATCATGCAGGCGTAGCGGCTGGCGCTGATCCGGTCGTCCACCAGCTTCACGATCCGGCCGTCCTTGCGGTGATAGGTCCGGAACTCCCCAAGCCAGCCGACGCAGCTGCGAAACACCTTCCAGCGGCCGGTCTGCATGCGCTCGAGCATCTGGGCGATCCCGGCCTCCACGCCGTTGCCGCCGCTTTCATGCGTCGCGAACTCGGGCAGGAGGCTCAGCCCGGCGGCGCGGTACTGCTCGGCCAGCGCCAGGCCGGAACCCTTGTCGTGCTGCAGCCCGTCGTGCGGCCAGGCCCAGGGCAGCCAGTCGCCCCAAGGCCTGAGCGCAATGGCGGCCACGCCCGGCACGGTTTGGCGCGCGGCCCATTCGGCGGTGACATAGACGACGTCGGCGTCGCGGTCCCACGCCAGCCGGCAGGCCGCGCTCGGGTGGTCCCAGCCGAAGTCCAGCCCCCCGATCTGCGCCCAGTGCGACGGGACCGGGATGTCGTCCACCGTGATCTCGGCCTCGGCCACGCCGGAGAACACAGCCCCCTCGCCCATGGCCGGCAGGCCCAGGATGCGCGCTTGGCGCTCGTGCTCGGGGTAGCTGGCGATAATCGCGGTCCGCTGCTCCGGCGTGTAGTGTTCCGCGTCCTCGATCCCCATGCGGGTGACGTGGCGCGTCATCGGGCCGCTCCGGCCGGCGGAAAGCGTCCGAGGGTGGCCAGCACCTGGCGCGCGGCGGCGTGCCCGGTCGGCATGCGTATCGTGCGCCAGCCGCGCCCTTCGCTGGCGGCCACCACCAGGACGGGCCCGCTGGAGGGGTCGTCACGGTGCAGTTCGACGCTAAAGGCGCCACGCGGGGTGTCCACCATCCATGGCCAGGGGCTGATCTCGCCCAACAGCGCGAGGGCGTCGCCGGACTTCACAGCGGGCTCTCCCCGAGGAACATGCGCACCACCTCCGAGAAGCCCAGCAGAGGGGTGAAGGTTATCCAGATCGGGCCGGTGGTGGTGTTGGTCCGCGTGATCGCCTCCATGTAGATGTCGAGCGGCGGCTCCTCGTCCATCCAGATCCCGTCCAGCGTCTCGCCCTGCCACTTCTCGCGGCCCTGCTCGTAGGACTTGAACCCGAGGGTGGCCGTCCCGCCCGAGAGGTGTTTCACCGTCACATTGTCCAGCGCATTGGCGGCGGAGCCCGACTTGCGGTCCCAGTCCTTGAGCCGGTCGGCCGGAATGAAGCCGGTGCCCCAGCTCGCCTCGTCCTTGGGTTCGCCCACCAGCAGCCTCTGGCAGGTGTCGCGGGTCACCTCCGAGGTCTTGGACCCGGCCCACAGCCGGGGAGCCGCGGTGAAGCGCCGGCCCGTCCACCAGTCCGGATACAGCCCCGTCAGATGGATCGCCGTCTCGGCGGCCCCGCAATAGCTCTTGCCCAGCTGGTTTCCCGCCATGAGCAGGCGTTCGCGGTGCTGGGATCCGGAGGCGTGAAAGGCCATCTGTTTCGCGTAGGGGCGATACCGATCGAGCCTAGTGCGGTCGAGCCGGCGCTGCTTCTCCGCCAGCAGCGCCGCCAGATCGCGCTTCGCCTCCAGCGGCAGAGACCGCCCGGAGCAGTTGAGCAATTCGACCGTCGAGCTCTGCATGACTCAGCCCCTCCAACTCGGAAACCGTGACCGTGACCTCCTTGGGCAGGGTCGCCGCGACCACGCGGCAATAGGCGACGGGGTCCTTGTCCCGGCACCTCTGCACCGCCACCGCCCCGTGCTCCGCGAAGTCGTCGGCCAGCGCACGCAGAAACCCCTCCGCCAAGCGATCGCGCGGACCCTCCGGTCGCCCGGGCTTGCCGCTTCGCCTCGGCCGGGACGAGGGCGACCCTGCTGTTTCGTCGTCGGGTTCAAAGGCGTCGGCCATTGTGAAGCCGGGCTCAAACGACGAAGCCGCACGCGCGCAGGGTCTGCGCCTGCGCGTCGGTGACGACGATCTCGGTCCGGGCGTCGTGTGTGGCGCCCGCGCCGTCGCTGATCCTGCCGCCGCCGGCTTCGGTCACCGTGACCATCTGCTCGCCGTGTGCGAGCGAGCCGCCGGCTGCACCGTCGCCGTCGCCGTCCAGAGCCTGGGTTGGGGCCGGTGTAAGGGCCCGTGTCAGCGACACCCCTTGAGCGGGCGCTTGTTCGGGGTTCCGGGCCGTGATCCGGGGTCGTCGAGCCATGGGTTCCTCGCAACGGTTCGGGGGTGGGCGGGCGACGCGCTCCCGGCCCCGAACCGGGAGCGCGCGCCACAAGCGCGAGCGGCGGCGCGTTTCGGTTAAGCAGGGGTTTCACACCGGGCTCCGAGGCCGGAGGATCATCTGGTCTCCTCCGCGTGGTGGACCGCGCGCACGTCCAGCCGCTTGAACACGGGGCCGCACTCGCGGTTGAGGCGGTCGGCGGTGAACTGTTGGGGAGCGAGCACCTGAGGGTGGGCGCCGCTGCGCCAGCCGCAGGGGTCCAGCCTGGTGCTCGACCACCGCCGCCCGCAGGGCGGGCTCGGGGAAGACGGGCGGAGCGGCCGCGCCTTCCGCGGCGCGCGGGCCGCGCCCGCCCGGTTGAAGGGAAGAAGGGGACCTGGACCCCTCTTCCTTCAACGGTGAAGGTGACGGGCAGTCCGCAAGCACTGCTTCCAGACTGCTTGAAGCACGACCTGCGGCACGGGTCTTGGCAGCCTTGGCCCGCCCTCCCGCCGCGGCCCGCTCGGCGAACCGCGCCTTGCGCGCGGTCCAGCTCTCGAGCTCGGCATGGACGCGCTTGTGCCGCCAACGGCCGTCGACCACGGTGAAGAAGCGCTCCAGCTTGGGCCGCAGCGCCTTCCACTCGCGCGGGCTGGCGAGCACGATGGAGGCCAGCTCCGCATCGTCGTCCCGCGGCGGGCCGTTGTCCCAATAGTCCATGATCAGCAGCAGGTAGCCGCCGTGCTGATCCCGCGTCAGCCGGGCGGTCCCCTGGCGGTAGTCGCCGATGTAGGGCGGCATCCAGACGTTGGGCTTGTCGGTCATGCGCCCGGACCCCGTGGTGGCCAGCCGTCCCCGGCAGCCCTGACGGCCAACCCAGGCGCGGCCTCGGCAGCTTGGACAAAGGGCGCGATCACCTCCGCCATCCACAGAAGCTTGGCCCGGGCGGTCCGGGGGTCCGTCACCTCGTCCCCTTCGAACGACCAGGCGAACCGGCGGTCTGCGCCCAGCTCGCAGGTCACGAGGCGCGAACCCTCCCGGCCCAGGGGCGAGGGCTCGCAGCGCCAGGAGGCCGGGCTCACCGCGATCTCCCCGGCTCGGCCGAGCAATAGGCGACAGCCGTGTGCACCGGGCAATAGACCTTCACCGCGCGGGCCCCGCAGACCATGGCCTCGATCCCCTCGCCCCGCACGATCCAGCGGCAGTCCGAGCCGGGCTCGCCGGCCAGGCCACGGGCCTGCAACAACGGCTTGGGTTCGTGGGTGATGACAGGCTCGCGAAGTGGCGTGAGCTCCGGCTCTTCGGGCGCACGCTCGCGGGCCCGGCCGGGATTGATCATCAGGTGCGCCCGCCGCTCGTCTCGAGCCTTGGTCGCGGCGCCGTCGGGCGCCCAGACCTTGGCCGCGCCCTTCTTCCCGGCGTGGCGGGCGGCCAGCCGCAAGGTCTCCGCCGCGACCGGGCGTTTTCCGAACAAGCGATTGGCCTTGCCAAGGACCGCGTTGCGGGTGAGCCCGCCCCCGTAAACCCGCGCGATCTCCGTGGCGCTCTCGCCCTTCTCCAGCCAGCGCACCTTGAGATCGGCTTCGATCTCGGGCGTCCACGGGAAAAGCCGGCGATCCAGGGCCCCGCTCATGCGAGCCTCCCCGGTTCGCCAGGTGTGACGCCTTGCCCCGCCTTCGTGATTCGACGGCTCGGCCGTCCGCCTCTAACCTTTTGGTTGAGGGACGCGTTAAGGGTCGGGGTGTTGAGTATGCCTGTGCCGAGTTCCGCGTCAGACGGTGGTGCGCCCGAGTGGGTGCTGGAAATGCTCGCCGACCGCGAGTGGCTAAAGGCGCAGCACCGCGCCTGCGTGGGCCTGTTGGCCCATCTGGCGGAGGTGAACGCCATCCCGGCCGAGGACGGGCTCGTCACGTACATCCGGAGGCTGATGAACGCCTTCGACGAGCGCGAGGACGAGTTGCAGGTGCCCAACATCCGGTCGGGCCGGCGCAACGCCCTGGAGCTCCGCGCCCTCGCCCGCGCTCGAGAGGTGTACTTCGCCGAGGCGGGGTCGAAATACCTCAAGGACATCGCCAAGGCGTGAGCGATCCAGCCGCCTCCCCGCTCGGCGGTGGAGCCGGCCGGACGGCGGGGGGCGGCAGGGTCAGGAGCCGCGAGGCCTGACTTCCGCCCGTCTCCGATCCTCGGGCTCAAGTCCCGGCTCGGCGGCTTGAGCGCTTGCGTCAACGGCTCCGGAGCGCGCCGCCTTGGGTGAGTCACCTGTTTCATGGCGACTACGTTCTCATATGGTGAACGTTCGCACAAGAGGAATGTTCGCAGATAGGGGAACGACAGCTCTGCCCAGGTTTCGCACAATGCGAACATGGCCAAGCGCCCGCGCAAACCCCGGCAGCTAGAGCAGTACGAGGCCTATAAGCAGGCGTCCGGCTGGTATCTCGCCGCGTGGCGCGACCACCGGGGCCTCACCCTGGACGAGCTCGCCGCCGAGATGGAAACCTCCAAAGGGTTCATCAGCGACCTCGAGACCGGGGCCGTCGACAAGGACGGAAAGCGGCGCCGCTACAACAGCGACCTCTTGGCCAAGGCCGCCGCCGCGGTGGACACCACCATGGGCTTCCTCGTGGATGTGAACCCCTTCACCGTGGACGGCGACTTCACCCGGCGGGTGTCCATGATCCGGGAGTTGGACGCGCGCGATCGCGACGAGGTCTTCCGCCTGGCGGACACCCTCGCTCGGCGACGAGGCGAAGCGGGATGAGCCATCAGCAAGGCGGCTGAGACAGCCGGTCCAAGCCCGGCGTCTAGGCGGCCCGGCCATGCTCGGCCAGAAGGTCCGGCTCGTCCCAGCACTCCGCCTCCGGGTCTCCCCAGATCATATAGGCCACGGCCGGCCGGCCGCGCCGGGCATGGGTCTCCCCCGCCGCCTCGGCGTCCGAGGCGCAGGAGAACTCCTCCAAGGCGCCGCCCTCGGCTTGAACATAGTAGTGCAAACGGGGCGGCACGCCGGACCTCGAAACCTTCAGGCGCGACTGATTCCCGCTCTCGCTCCCCTTGTCGAGTCGGACGAGCGAGCCCCACGACCGCCTTTGACGTGGCGTCCACAGTTTCCTTCCCGAGAACTTAGGCCTTGTGCTACTGTTCCCTATGTGAGAACTTCTCATTGTACTGCGGAGGTTCTCATGCCCGTTCCCCAGGCCGTCCCAGCCTCTCCCCTGTCCATCATAGCGGGCGACCCGAACATCAGCCCGGCGTTCCGGCGCGTGCTGGGCGGCGGGCACGATCGCGTCCAGCGCACCGAAGCCGCGCTGACCCGGCTTGACCAGGGATTGACCGGTGGCGGCCCGGCCCCGGACGCCGGGCGGGAGGCCGCCGCCCAGGCCGTCCTCGATGACCTGGCCGCCGCCGAGCTGCACGCCTTTCACGGGGCCCGGCTGCAGCTCGAGCGCCGCCTGGGCGTGATCGCCCGCGAGACCGGCGGCACGGCCGCGGGGGCGGAGGCGCTGCGCCTGCTGAACGCCGTGGCCGGCCTTCTCCGCACCCCGTCCGCCCGGTCGCTGATCGCCTTCCGTACCTCGCGGCAAAAGGCCGAAGCCCTGGCCTGCCAGGCCGCAACCGAGACCGCGCTCCAACGCGCCTACCACACCGACCCAGACTTCAGCACGGTGGGCGACTGACGCCCCGCCGCGCTACGCGAGGGCGGCCGCCGCATGCGCATCCCGCCTCCATCGCCGGATAGCGGGAGGACACGCTGTCGCCGCAGCCCCGGCAGCGCCCCCGTTGCTGCAGGTAGCTGAGCAGCGGGATCAGCTTGAGCCCGCTCAGCGGGCGTCCGCAGCCCCGGCGCCGGGCGCGCCCGGCGACCACCCCCTCTCCGAGCGGCAGGCGCACGGTGAGTAGGGGACAGGCTAGGCGCGAGGGCGCCGCGCCCACAAGCGCCCCATCCCAGACCGGGGGGCGTTTGCACCTGGCCCTCCAACCTGGGCTAGCCGCGAAAGGAGCTCTCGGGGTAAGATGGGCCTCGGAGCAGAGCGTGCGCTCGGTTCAGGAGCGTCGGCCCTGCCCCGCGACTTGAACGCCGTGCGAACCCGATGGGGCCGTTCGCTGCCGGACCTCACCGCGCTACACTCCCGCTCAGTTGGAGGCTCACCCATGACCCGTCCCCTTGCGCGCTTGGTCCTCGCCGCCGCCCTGCTCCTGAGCCTCGGCCAGGCGGCCCAGGCTCAGGCGCCCGCCACGCCTCTCGCTCCGGCCCGCCCCCTCGCGCCTGGCCCCCTCGCCCCGGGCCCCGCCGCCCCCGGCCCGCCGGCCGCCATTCCCGCCCATCGGGAGGGCGACTTCACCGTGCGGAACTTCCGGTTCAAGTCCGGCGAGGTCCTGCCCGAGCTGCGGATGCACTACACCACCCTGGGTCAGCCCCGGCGCGACGCGCGGGGCCGCATCACCAACGCCGTGATGATCCTGCACGGCACCGGCGGCACGGGGCAGCAGTTTCTGCGGCCCCAGTTCCGCGACGTCCTTTTCGTCCCCCGCGGACTGCTGGACCCGCAGCGTTATTTCATCATCCTCCCGGACAACCTGGGTCATGGCGGGTCGTCCAAGCCCAGCGACGGGCTCCGCGCAGCTTTCCCCAGGTACGACTACGACGACATGGTCGCCGCCCAGCACGCGCTCCTGACCCGGGGCCTGGGCGTGGACCGGCTCCGCCTCCTGGCGGGCACCTCCATGGGCTGCATGCACGCCTTTGTCTGGGGCCAGACCCATCCCGACTTCGCCCACGCCCTGCTGCCCTTGGCCTGCCAGCCGGTACAGATCGCCGGCCGCAACCGGCTGTGGCGCAAGATGGCCATGGACGCCATCCGCGCCGATCCCGCCTGGCAGGGCGGGAACTACCGCACCCAGCCCCTGGGCGGCCTGCGCACGGCCGAGGACCTGCTGATCCTCGCCGGCGCCGCGCCTCTGCCCATGCAGATCGCCGCACCCACGCGGGAGGCCGCCGACAAGCTGCTGGAGGACAGGTTCAAGGCCGACATCGTGCGCCTGGACGCCAACGACCTGCTTTATCAACTGGACTCGTCGCGCAACTACGATCCGTCGCCGGGGCTCGAGCGGATCACCGCGCCGCTTACGCTGATCAATTCGGCCGACGACTTCATCAACCCGCCGGAGCTCGGGATCGCCGAGCGGGAGATGCCGCGCGTGAGAAACGGGCGCTATGTCCTGCTGCCCGTGAGCGCCGAAACCAAGGGGCACGGGACGCACACCTGGGCGGCGCTGTGGAAGGACCACCTCCAGGCGCTGCTGGGGCGCTCGGCGGCGCCGACGAACGCAAGCGCGCCGGCGGCCGCGGAGCCCTCCGAGGATCCCCTCGCCCGCGAGCGCGCCTTTCTGGCCCGCAACGCGGGGGAGCCCGGCGTGGTCAGCCTGCCGGGGTTGCAGTACAAGGTGCTGCGTTCCGGTCCCGCCACCGGCCGGCGGCCGACGCGGGCGGACGACGTCACCGTGCGCTACCAGGGCCGGTTCCTGGACGGCCGCGTGTTCAGCACGTCCGGCGACGAGGGTCGGGCCACCACCACCTTTCCCCTGCAGAAGCTCATCCCGGGCTGGCTGTCCGCGCTGCAGCTCATGCGCCCGGGCGACGAATGGATGCTGTACCTGCCCGCGCACCTCGGCTACGGCGCGGCCGGCAAAAGCTATATTCCCCCGAACAGCCCCCTGGTGTTCCGCATCGAGCTGGTCTCGGCGGTGCCCTCGGCCGAACAGCCGCAATCGCGCTGAGCCTTCCGCTGCAGCTGTCTCGGGGGCCGCGACGACTTTCTCCCGGCCAACCCAGGTTAAGTCGGAGCGGCTCCGAGCTTTGCCATGGCCGCCCCGCTCCGGTTCGACTTCCACACGGACGACGGCCTGCCCTTGCGCGACAGGGAGGGCGTCGAGCTCAAGGACGAGGCGCAGGCCAGGATCGAAGCCGTTCGCGTCCTCGGCGGGCTGCTGCAGGATGCACCCCTGCGCTTCTGGAGCAGCGGCCAGCTTGCCGTGGAGGTCGAAAGCGATGACGGCCCCGTCGTTAGGCTGAGGGCGGTGACGGAGCGGAGCTCACCGGCCACGAGCGTCGTGGCGTTGAAAGGCTTGACGATGTAGTTGTTCACCCCAGGGCATTGTCAGAGCTACTTTTTCGTTAAGGCCGGCCTGCGAAGAGGCGAGAGCGGCGGCCGGTGCTAGGATGTTGATTGCGCTTCAGCGCGCGCCTTCTAGTGCCTCCCGAGTGGGAAGCCGGCAGTGCGGAGCCAGCGCCTTTTCTGATTGCTTTGACAACGCCAGTTCGCGCCCAGGTTCACGGGCCGTAGCTGCCTCGTCACGCTTGCTTCGCCCTGTGCGATCGCTTTGCCATGCCCTCCTAAATCGCGCGGAGGGAGCACAAACGCGGCCACTGTGGATGCTCTGACAACGCCCAGCCAGAAACTGGATCAACTTTCGTCTTGCCCCTTCCCCTTGAGCGCACGAACCACCGCGCCGCGGCTACATAGCCGAATGTGACGCCGGAGTGCGCACAGTCCCAACCCCCGCAAAGGCCGAAAGCGAAAGCTTCGGCCCCGCTTCTTCTGACGTGAGCCCACACGCAGGATTAACGGGAGCCGTTCAGGATCGGGCCAGACCCTGAATGGTGCGCCGCGTGTCTTCTTCCCCGTCTCGAGCGCCACGACTGTTGATCGTCGATGACGTGATCGCCAACCGCGAATTGCTCGCCCGACGGTTCGAGACGCATGGTTATGAAACCGCGCAGGCTGAGGGCGGCGTCCGCGCCTTGGAATTGATCACTCAGCAGCAGTTCGATCTGGTCCTGCTGGATGTCATGATGCCTGACCTGGACGGTCGGGAGGTGCTCCGGCGCATACGCGAGGTTCACACGCCGTCCGAGCTTCCCGTGATCATGGTCACGGCTCGTACTCAAAGCGCCGATGTTGTCGAGGCGATCTCGCTCGGGGCCAACGACTACATCACCAAACCGGTGGACTTCGCGGTGGCCTGGGCGCGCGTGGACGTCCAGATCGGCCGCAAGCGGGCCGAGGAAGACGCTCGCGCCAGCGAGGAGCGCCTACGCGGCGCGCACAAGCTGGAGGCTGTAGGACAGCTGGCGGGCGGTATCGCACATGATTTCAACAACTTGCTGCTTGTGATCGACGGCTACACTCGCCTGGCGCTCGGCTGCGCCGAGGACAATGCGGAAGTCGCCGGCCACCTGGGCGAGGTGCTTCGGGCCACGGAGGCCGCCGAGAGCCTGATCAAGAAGCTGTCCGTTTTCAGCCGTCGCGAGCTGGTGGCCCACAAAGTGATCCGACTGGCGGACGCGCTTGATGAAACGGAAACTCTCCTGCGCCCGCTCTTTGGCCCCGCTCATCCCCTGGTTCTGCATATCAGCCCCGCCGCCGCCGAGCTTTGCGTGGAGACGGATCCAGGCGAACTGGGCCATGCCTTGATCAATTTGGCCGTGAACGCCCGCGACGCGGGCCGTCGAGGCGGGATCATCCAGCTCATTCTTGATCAACCGCCCGAGGCGCCCGGGATGGCGGAGATCCGCGTCGTGGACGAGGGCTGCGGGATGGACGCGGACACCTTGGCGCGGATCTTCGACCCCTTCTTCACGACCAAGCAGCAGGGCAAGGGCACCGGTTTAGGGCTGGCCATGGTCTACGGCTTCGCCCAGCAGAGCGGCGGCTCGATAGCTGTCGCCTCTGAAGTCGGCCAAGGGTCCACCTTCCGGCTGCGCCTGCCCTCGGTGGAGTCCCAGCCTTCAGCCGCCATGGTCCCCACCGAGGGGCCTGCCGCAGGAGACGGCGAGACCATCCTGGTGGTTGAGGATGATCCGCGCCTGCTCCGCCTCATGTGCGATACGCTGGAACGCTGCGGCTACAAGGTCCTGCCCGCGGGTGACGGCTTGGAGGCGCTGGAGCTCGAGGCTGACCACGGCGACGAGATCGCCTTGCTCCTGAGCGACGTGATCATGCCGTTGCTCGGCGGCTTCGAGCTCGGGGCGATTCTGCGTCGCTCACGACCGGATCTGTCGATCCTGTTCATGTCCGGCTATCCCACCCAGGGCGAGCTGAAGCGCGTAAGCGTGCCAGAAAGCGCGGCCTTCCTGGCCAAGCCCTTCAAGCCCGCTGACCTCGCCCGGGCGGTACGGCAGGCGCTGGACGACTGCTGCGCCAAGCCGGTGGTTCATGATGCCGCCTAGCGCCGAGCCCCCCCTGGCTGATCGCCGGCTGAAGGATCTTCGCCTGTTGATCGTGGACGACCAACCCAACGCACTGAACCTCATCCGCGACCTCCTGACCAACATCGGCCTTCGCTGGGTGGTCACTGCGGCCAACGGAGGGGATGCTATTCGGATCATCGAAGCGCGGGGCGCTTCTCTCGACGCGGTCCTTTGTGACTGGACGATGCCGGAGTTGAATGGGCTCGAGACGCTGCGCCGGGTTCGGAAGATGAACCCCGATCTGCCGTTCGTCATGGTGACAGGGTCGACCGATCCCTCGTCCGTTTTAGCGGCCAAGGACATGGGAGTGTCAGGCTATCTCAAGAAGCCGTTTTCCCGTGAGGACTTGCGCAAAAAACTGGTCGCCATCGCCCGCGTGAAGGCTTTCCGCGCTGACTCCGGGGCCTCGGATGATGAGCTACCGTCCGCTCCCGGCCCAGAGTAACAGGAGGCGACCTCGAGAGCGGGAGAAGCTAAAGAGCTACGACCAGCGCTAAAGGTTGCGTTACCCCTGCCGGCTACGGTTCATCATGACCGGAGCTTTCCCTTTGCCCGTTTCCCTGAGGCCGCGCCTCCTCATCGTGGACGATGTCCTTGAGAACCGGGACATCCTGTGCCGGCGCTTTGAGCGACGCGGGTTCACGACGTTCGAGGCCGAAAGCGGCGAGCACGCCTTGAACCTCTTGCAGGAGCAGCCGTTCGATCTGGTTCTGCTCGATATCGAAATGCCCGGGTTGGATGGGCACCAAACGCTCTCTCTGATCCGAGAACGCCATTCGAGCACAAGCCTTCCCGTGATCATGGTCACCGGACGAACGCAGCAGGTGGACGTCATGGCGGCCCTGAAGGGCGCCGCGAACGACTACATCAGCAAGCCGGTAGACTTCAGCCTGGCCCTCTCCCGCGTCGAGGCTCAACTTCGAATTCGGGAGGACGCCGCGATCCGAAATCCGACCCAGAGCGTGATCTACGTCTTCCAGGACGCCTCGAACTTCATGCCGCCTCACCCTGTCGTGGCCTTGGCGCATGAGCGCGTGGTCTCCGCTCTCGTGGCGCCCGAGCTGCTCATCCGGCGGCTGGGCGGCTGCGCACGCTACCTCGATGAAGCGGCCTGCAGCTACCTAGGCGTTTGGGGGGAAAGGAACGTGGAGCGGTTCTTCGCGCTCCTTGCTGCTGGCTTGCCGAAGATCGACGTCATTCGACAGCGCCCCAGCTCGGCACGCATGGAGTGGCGCCGATCGGCTCTGGCGACAGCCTAGATTGCTGGGCAGACCTGTCGAAACCGTCCTCATATCGCCGCTGAGCAGACGGACCCCTCGCGGATTGTCGGCATCCAACTGAACCAACCGCCGGCTTTCGCCGGCGAGAGCGGTTCGTGGGGAGGGCTCATCCACCGCCGCGACGGAGCAGCTGACCCTGCTCTAAGTCTAGCGGAGCCTCCGCCGCCGACGCCCGCCGGACGCGCGACCCGGAGCTTCCGGCCACCCCTTCAGGGACTCCAAAGGATGAGGAGAGGACGGCGCATCGCCTGCAGCAGCGCCGCCACGGGGAGCGCCGCCTCCCGCGCGCGTTCCAGCGCAGCCAGCTTCTCCGGCCCCCGGATCGCCAGCACCACCAGGCGCGCCTCGACCAGCGCCGCCAGCGTCAGGCTCAACCGCGCCTGAGGCGGCGCGGGCGTCCCCGCCGGCACGAAGATCACCCGCCGGCTTCCGTGGGGGTCCAGGCCCGGCGAGAGCGCCGGGCTGCCGGGAAACAAGGAGGCGAAGTGGCCGTCGTTCCCCATTCCAAGCAGGACGGCGTCCAGCGGCCACACGGAGGCCAGAGCGGCCTCGGCGCTCTGAGCGGCGGCGTCGGGTGTGAGCTGACCCTCCTCTCTCAACGGAAGCAGCCTGGCCGAAATCGCGGCGCCCTGCAGCAGCGTTTCGCGCACCAGCCGGGCGTTGCTCTCGGGCGAGTCCGCCTCGACCCAGCGCTCGTCAGTCAGGGTGACGCTCACCCGAGGCCAGTCGAGCTCGCGATGCGACAGGCGTCGATAGATGTCCGCGGGCGTGCCGCCGCCGGCCAGCGCCAGGCTCGCGGCGCGGCGCTCGCGCAGGGCGTGTTCGAGCGCCTGGCCGAGCGCTTGGGCGGCCGCCTGCACCAGTCCGTCCCAGGTCTCGAAGCGTCGCAGCGCGGGTTCACTCATGCCACTGCCGCCCGTCGCGCTCGATCAAGGCGAAGGCGCCGGCCGGGCCCCAGCTCCCGGCGGGATAGGGCTTGGGCGCCGTGCCCGCCTGGGCCCAGGCCTCGGACAGCTCGTCGATCCAGGCCCAGGCTTCCTCGACCTCGTCGCGGCTGACGAACAGCGTCCGATCCCCGGCCAGGATGTCCAGGAACAGGCGCTCATAGGCGATCCGCCGCCGGGTCCCCTCCCCCAAGGCCTCGGTGAGGCTCAGGCTGAGTGGCAAGGGCTGCAGGGCGATGCCGATGCCCGGCCGCTTGTTCATCAGGGTCAGCTGGATGTCCTCCTGCGGTTGGAGGTCGATGATCAGCCGGTTGGCCACCAGGGCGTCCGCGCCTTGCGGTCCGAAGATGGAGTGGGGCACGGCCTTGAACTGGACCACGATCCGGGTCCTGCGCTCGGGCAGCCGCTTGCCCGTGCGCAGATAAAAGGGCACGCCCGCCCAGCGCCAGTTGTCGATGTCGGCGCGGATGGCGACAAAGGTCTCGGTCCCGCTCGGGCTCCCGTGCTCCTCGGTGTAGCTGCCGACCTGGCGGGCGTCCGCAACGCCGCCCGTGTACTGCCCCCGCACCGCCACCTGGCCCGCTCGCTCCGGCGTGATGCGGCGAAGCGAGCGCAGCACCTTGACCTTCTCGGCCCGTACCGCCTCCGCGCCCAGGCTGCTGGGCGGCTCCATGGCCACCAGCGCCACCAGCTGCAGCAGGTGGTTCTGCACCATGTCGCGGGTGGCCCCATAGTCGTCGTAATAGGCCAGCCGCTCGCCCACCCCCTCCGTCTCGGCGATGGTGATCTCGACGTGGTCGACCGACAGTCCGTTCCACAGCGGCTCGAAGAGGATGTTGCCGAACCTGAGCGCCAGCAGGTTCTGCACCGTCTCCTTGCCGAGGTAGTGGTCGATGCGAAAGGTGCGCTCCTCCGGGAAGCAGTCCGCCACCGCGGCGTTGATGGCGCGCGAGGTCTCCAGGTCGCGGCCGATCGGCTTCTCCAGCACCACCGCGCTCTCCGGCGTGTTCAGCCCCGCGCCCGCCAGCGTTGCGCAGATTCCCGCGTAAAGGCTGGGCGAGACCGCGAGGTAGAAGACAGGGGCGCCCCGACCGGCGATCAGCGCCGCCAGGCCCTGCGCCCCCGCCTCCGTGGTCATGTCGGCCGAGAGGTAGCGCAGGCGGGTCGCAAGACGGCTCCACGCGGCCTCCTCCAGGGTTTCGGGCGCGAGCCGGCCGATCACCGCCTCCCGCACGCAGGCGACGAAGCTGTCGGGGGCCATGTCCGAACGCGCCACCGCCACCAGGACCAGGTCGGCCGGAAGCCGGTTCTCCCGCTCCAGGTGGTAAAAGGCGGGAAACAGCATGCGAAGCGCCAGGTCGCCCGTGCCGCCCATCAGCACAAAGGCTCCGGGGGGCGGAAGCTCGCGAGGAGGGCTGCGGGTCATGGGGGCTCCGGCTGCGCCGATCCGCCCGCTCGGCGACGGGCGGCTTCAGGATTTCCGCCGTTTCGGCCCGCCGCACAACCAGTCGGGAGTTCGGACCGGCCCTATTCCTTAAGTGCGATCCCCGACTCAGGATCGTGGAAGCGGCTGCTAGCTTCCGCCGCTGAGTCGGTGCGAGGCGAGCTTTGAAGACCGGGATCCGAAGCCTTCGGGTGCTTGTGGTCGACGACAACGAGAACATGCGGAGCCTGCTCGTGGGCATGCTGCAAAGCCTGGGCGTGGAGCACATCCGTCAGGCCGCCGACGGCGAAGCGGCCCTGTCCAACGCCCGGCACTGGCGGGCGGACGTCGCCTTTGTGGACATGAAGATGGCCCCGGTGGACGGCATCGAGTTCACCCGGACGATCCGGACCGCGCCGGGCGGGGCCGACCCCTACATGCCGATCATCATGCTGACGGGCGACGCGCATCGCGAGCGGGTGCTGGAGGCGCGTGACGCGGGCGTCACGGAGTTCCTGGTCAAGCCGGTCGACGCCAAGGCCCTGGTGGAGCGTCTCAAGACGGTGATCGAACGTCAGCGGCTGTTCGTGCGAACCGACTCCTATGTCGGCCCCGATCGCCGGCGCAAAGCCTCCGGCGTTTATACCGGGCCCCTTCGGCGCGAGACGGACAAGGCGTAGCGAAGCCTCGCCCCCGGCGCCCGGCGCGGGGTTCGACGCTGCGGCGGGCCCCGCCTTGCGCACCTCCGCCTTGACCGGAGGTCCGAGCGGGTGGGTTCGCCCAGTCCGCTCTTCGCCCCGGAACGCCGGGACCACAGCCACATTCTCCCCTGGTCCGGAGGAAGGCCCCGTGCGCTCGACTCGAGTTCCCCGCTTCACCAGCCTGGCCCTGTCCGCCCTCGCCCTGGGCGCCGCCGGAGAGGAGGCCCGCCGCGCTCTGGCCCGTCGGCGGGCGGCGCCGCGACCGAGCGCGGAGCCCGGCCGCGGCCGCGACGCCCAAACTCCCGCCGCCATCCCGCGCCCGGGGTGGAAGGACATCGCCTGGCGCACGGTCAAGGAGGTGGGCACGGACGACCTCGCCACGGTGGCGCGGTCGATCGCCTTTTCCGGCATGCTGGCGCTGTTCCCCGCCCTTGCCGCCTTTGTCTCGGTCTATGGCCTGTTCGCCGATGTGGAGACTGCGCGCCAGCACCTGGCCGGCCTCACCGGCCTGGTTCCCGCGGCGGCTATGACGCTGATCGGCGACCAGATGGTGCGGCTCGCCCAAGCGTCGGAAGCCGATCTCAGCCTGGCCTTCGTCTTCGGCTTGGCCCTGTCGCTTTGGAGCGCCAACGCCGGGGTCAAGGCGCTCTTCAAGGGACTGAACGTGGCTTATGAGGAGACCGAGACGCGCGGCTTCGTCCGCCTGAACCTCGTCAGCCTGGCCTTCACCCTGGGGACGGTTCTGCTGCTCGCCCTGGCGATGGCGGCGCTGGTGGCCCTGCCGGTGGCCCTGGAGCTCCTGCGGGTCGACCCGGGCGTGGTCGGCCTTAGCCAGCTTCGCTGGCCCGTGCTGCTGGCGGTCGTGACCCTCTTCCTCTCGCTCCTGTACCGCTACGGCCCCAGCCGGGCGGCGCCCAGGTGGCGTTGGGTGACGCCGGGCGGCCTGGCCGCCGCCGTGCTCTGGATGGCCGGCTCGGCCCTGTTCTCCTGGTACCTGACCCGCTTCGCCGACTACGACGCCACCTATGGCTCGCTGGGCGCGGTGTTCGGCTTCATGACCTGGCTCTGGCTGTCGTCCACCATCGTGCTGGTCGGCGCCGAGCTGAACGCCGAGATCGAGCACCAGACGGCGCGCGACTCCACCACGGGCCCGGAACAACCGCTGGGAACCCGGGGGGCCACGATGGCCGACACCCTGGGCGAGGCGAAACGGGAAAGTCTGCTGCCGAGATGGCTGGGCCGCCGCCGCTGAAGGCTCATGGCCGGAAAACCCGCGCGGACGTCGACGCCGCGGCGCCGGTCCGCGCCTTCGTGCCCGCAGGCTTTCAGTGGTATGGCGAGAGGGATCCAAGCGGAGGCGAGCGATGAGCGAAGTGATGGAGACGACGGCTCCGGCGCGGCCCGCCCCGCGGACGGCGGAGCCCGCCTATCTGTCCGGCTTCGGCAACCACTTCGCCACCGAGGCGGAGCCGGGCGCCCTGCCCCAGGGCCAGAACTCGCCGCAGCGCACGCCTTTCGGGCTCTACACCGAGCAGCTCTCGGGCACCGCCTTCACCGCGCCGCGAACTGAGAACCGGCGCTCCTGGCTTTACCGCATCCGGCCCAGCGCCAACCACCCCCCCTACCGGCCGCACGCCCAGGGCCTGCTGCGCAGCGGCCCCTTCACCGAAGCGCCGCCTACGCCCAATCGCCTGCGCTGGGACCCCCTGCCCCCGCCGGAGGCGCCGGCGGACTTCATCGAGGGCCTGATCACCTTTGGCGGAAACGGCGACGCGGAAACGGGCGCGGGGGTGGGCTTGCACCTGTATCACGCTGACCGCGACATGGAGCGGCTGTTCTACGACGCCGACGGCGAGCTCCTGATCGTGCCGCAGCAGGGGCGGCTGCGCCTGGTCACGGAGTTCGGCCTGCTGCTCTTGGGGCCGGGCGAGATCGCCGTGGTCCCCCGCGGCGTGCGCTTCCGGGCGGAGCTGCCCGACGGGGCGGCGAACGGCTACATCTGCGAAAACTACGGGGCCCTGTTCCGCCTGCCCGACTTGGGGCCGATCGGGGCCAACGGCTTGGCCAATCCGCGCGACTTCCTTTCGCCCACGGCCGCCTATGAGGACGTCGATCGCCCCACGGAGGTGATCCAGAAGTTCGCCGGCCGTCTTTGGATCACCGAGTTCGACCATTCGCCGCTGGACGTGGTCGCCTGGCATGGCGACCTGGCCCCCTACAAATACGATCTCGCCAAGTTCAACACCATCAACACGGTCAGCTTCGACCACCCGGACCCGTCCATCTTCACCGTTCTGACCGCGCCCTCGGACACGCCGGGCACGGCCAATTGCGACTTCGTGATCTTTCCGCCGCGCTGGATGGTGGCGGAGCACACCTTCCGCCCGCCCTGGTTCCACCGCAACGTCATGAGCGAGTTCATGGGCCTGATCACCGGCGCCTACGACGCCAAGGCTGGCGGCTTCGCCCCGGGCGGAGCCTCGCTCCACAACGCCATGAGCGGCCACGGCCCCGACCAGGCCAGCTACCAGAACGCGGTCTCTGCGGAGCTGAAGCCCCACAAGCTGGAGAACACCCTGGCGTTCATGTTCGAAACCCGCTGGCCCATCCGGCCCACCCGGTTCGCCCTGGAGACCCCGGCCATGCAGCTCGACTACGACGACGTTTGGGCCGATTTCGATAAGGCGCGGCTGCCCTAACGATCGGACCCCAGCTGCTCGTAAGCGGGCAGGGTCAGGAACTCGGGGCAGTCGAGGGCCAGCGTCAGGTCCCGGAACAAGGCTGCGGCTTCCTGCAGGCGGGGCGGACCGCCGGGCTGATCCAAGGCGCCCACCTCCTCGGCGAACACCTGTCCGTACAGCTCGGGCGTGACCGGGCGTCCGTCGTCCAGGGTCGCCCGGTGGTGCAGCCACTGCCAGATCTGGGTGCGCGAGATCTCGGCGGTCGCGGCGTCCTCCATCAGATTGTAGAGGGGCACGGCGCCTCGGCCGTTCAGCCAGGCCTGAAGGTAGCGGACGCCCACCCGGATGTTCTCACGCAGGCCCTGCTCGGTGCGCACGCCCTCATGCACCCTCAGCAAGGCCGCCCGGTCGGGGCGGACCTCCGGGCGCCGCTCGAGCTGATTGAGTCCGGGCACGCAAGCCTCGAACACCTCCAGAGCGACGGGGACCAGGTCGGGGTGAGCCACCCAGGTGCCGTCGTGGCCGGCCCGGGCCTCGCGCTCCTTGTCCGCGCGGACCTTGGAAAAGGCGGCCGCGTTGGCCGCGGGGTCGCCCTTGACCGGGATCTGCGCCGCCATGCCTCCCATCGCAAAGGCGCCCCGGCGGTGGCAGGTTTCGATCAACAGCTCGGAATAGGCGCGCAGAAAGGCCTCGCCCATGACCATGCGCGAGCGGTCGGGGGTCAGAAACGCCGGGTTGCGGCCCAGCCGCTTGATCAGGCTGAAGATATAGTCCCAGCGCCCGCAGTTCAGGCCCACGATGCGGCTGCGCAGCTCCCAGAGGATCTCGTCCATCTCGAACGCCGCGGGCAGGGTCTCGATCAGCACCGTGGCCTTGAGCCGCCCCCGTTCCAGCCCCAGGCGATCCTCCGTCAGGTCGAAGACCTCGTTCCAGAGCCGCGCTTCCGCCGCGCTTTCCAGCTTGGGCAGGTAGAAATAGACGCCCGAGCCTGCCGCGATCGCCGCCCGAGCGTTGTGGAAGGCGTAAAGGGCGAAGTCGAACAGGGCCCCTGAGACCGGCACGCCCTCGATGCGCAGGTGATCCTCCACCAGGTGCCAGCCGCGCGGACGCACCATCAGCACCGCCGGATCCGGCCGCAGCGCATAGGCCTTGCCGCTGGTCGGATCGGTGAAGTCCAATCGGCCCGCCCAGCGGTCCTTCAGATTGGCCTGGCCGTCGATCAGATTGGCCCAGGTCGGACTCGTGGCGTCCTCGAAGTCGGCCATGAACACGCGCGCGCCGGAATTGAGCGCATTGATGATCATCTTGCGGTCCACCGGCCCGGTGATCTCCACCCGCCGGTCGAGCAGGTCCGGCGGAATCCGGCCCACGGTCCAGTCGGCCTCGCGGACGCCCCGCGTCTCCTCGGGGAAGTCCGGCAGGGCGCCGGCGTCCAATTCGGCCTGCCGCTCCGCCCGGCGCTGCAGCAGAGTGCGACGCCGGCGGTCGAACCGCTGGTGCAGCTCCGCCAGGAATCCAAGCGCCTCGGGCGTGAGGATCTCGTCCCCCCGCGGGTGCGGCGGGGCGCGGCGCTCGATGGAGGCAAGGGGCGGACTGTCGAAGGGCATGACGACCTCAGTTGGGCGGCAGCAGGCGCTCGGCCGCGATGGCGTAGCGCGCCGTGGCGACGCTGCGCGTCTCCTCCGACACCCGCCGCCAGAGCTGCTGCGCCTCCTCCCGCGAAGGAAACGGGCCGATCAGCTTTCCGCTCCCCTCCTTGAGGCAGGCGAACCTCATGCAGTGGTAGTCGCCGCCGACCGAGGGCAGCCTGGGGCGGCGGCGAGGACGCCGACATGGCCGTGGGCGTGGGCTGCGAGCTCAAATACGCGGGCCGGCGGGTCTATGCGCGAGGTCTGGACCTGGCGCATCCGGCGGCCACGGAGGTGGGACCGACCCGCCGCCTGTGCGAACGGGTGAACGGGCCGCCCCGCCCGTGGCGCGGACTCTGGTCGTGAAGCCCTGGTCGAAGTCGGTCACCGCCTTCCCCTTCCAGGCCCCGGGCTGAGGCGGGACGGCTTAGAAGCCCACGCGCAACGCCAGGGAGGCGGAGGCGGCGTCGCCTTCGAACCGGCCTCGGATGCGCACGTTCGTGTCGGCCCCGCTGCCCCCGTAGAAGAGCGCGTCCTCGATGATACGGGAGCCTTCGAAGCGACTGTAGCTCAGTGCGCCGTCCAAGGTGACCCCGGGACGCAGCCGGACAGAGGCCCCTGCGCCGTACAGCCAGCGATCGCTGTCGGCCACGCCGTTCTCCCGAAGGGTGTCGGGCGAGGGCGTAGGATCGTAGCTGGCGCCGGCGCGCAGGGTCAGGGCTTCCGAAACGGCGTAGTCGGCCCCCACGGCGGCGGTGGTCACGTCTTCGAAGTCCTGCGGGATCGTCGAGCTCATTCCGGCGAACTCGATGGTGATGACGTCGTACTCGCTCCAGCCGAAGCGCTGGAGCTGGGCGTTCAGCGTCAACTCCGGCGTGGCCCGATAGCGCCCGGCCACCACGGCGATCCAGGGCGTGCCGAAGTTGGTGACCGCGGGCGCGGCGAAGTTCGCGCCTGCAAGCGGACCCTGCAATCCCGTCAGGCTCAGGCGGCCTTCCAGATCGCGATGGTGGGCGGAGCGGTAGCTGGCGCCCAGCGAGAACCGCTCGAACTCGGCCTGCGCGCCCAGGCTGAAGCCGTAGGACCAGTCGTCGCCGGCCTGGAGACGGGTGATGGCGTCGGACTGGCGTGGGTCCAGGTTCGGTGACGCGGAGTCCAGTCCGGCGTCCGTGTACTGAGCGCTGATCCCGACCCCCAGGTCCAGCCATGGGGTGGCCCGGAACGCGCCGGTAAGCTGGTAGTCGTCGATGTGGATATGGTTGCGGATGGTGTCGTACCGCGCCCACGAATTTTCGCCGAACTCGTTCTCCAGGTAAAAGGCCCGGGTCGCCGAAAGGCCGATCGCGAAACGCTCGCCAACCGGAAGCGACACCCCGAGATTGGGGATGACGTGGTCGGGCGTGGTGTTCTCAGCCGTGGGATCCCCGCCCACGGGCAAGGTCAGCCCGCCGGGCGCGATTGGGCGCGTGATGGTCGATCCTTCATCGGACTGGCTGGTGTCGAAACTGCGAAGATGGAGGCCCAGGTGCAGCTCGCGCCCGCTGCGGGCGATGGCGGCGGGGTTCCACCACAGGGAGGCGAGGCCACGGTCGGCGGCCTCGCCGGAGAAGGCCCGACCGGCGCCGCGCACCGACTGCTCCTGCACGAAGAAGCCGCCGGCCATCGCAGGACCGCACACGCCGGCCGAGGCGGCCAGGGCGATCAGCGAGATCCGCGGCAGGTCAAGCGGTCGTCTGCTCACTTTGTATCTCCGGCGATGCGCCGGGTGCGGCTTACCCGCACTCCAAGCGCTTCCGCTAAGTTGCAAGCTCACTTGTGAAAACGTGGTTAAACCGTTCACGCGGCCAGCGCGGCGGTCGCGGCGGGCTCCGCCACGGGCAGTTGGGCCGGGATGCGGATCGTGAAGCACGATCCCCGGCCGGCTTCGCTCTTGACCGTGATCGCGCCCCCCATCAGGTCGCAGAACTTCTGGCTGAGCGCCAGTCCCAGGCCGGTGCCGCCATAGCGGTTCTGGGTCGAGACGGTGGCCTGGCCGAAATACTGGAACAGCTTGGGCAGGTCCGCCTCGGATATGCCGATCCCGGTGTCCGCAACGCGCAGCTCGATCCAGTCCGTCCCGCCCCGGCGATCGCGGCTGACGGCCAGGGTGATCACGCCGTCCTGGGTGAACTTCGCCGCGTTGCTGAGCAGGTTGAACACCGATTGGCGCAGCTTGGTCTGGTCGGTGAGCACGGCGCCGAGCTCCTCGCCCAGCTTCACCTCGAGGCGGTTGCGATTCTGGCCGACCAAGGGCCGCACGGTTGCCGCCACCCCGTCCACAAAGGTGTTGAGGTCGAAAACCTCCGGGGTGATCTCCACACGATTCGCCTCGATCGACGACAGGTCGAGCACATCGGTGACCAAGGACAGCAGGTGACGGCCGGCGGCGTTGATCCGGCGAAGGTCCTGCAGCTTTCCCTCCCGGGCAGGGTCGCCTTCGCCGTCTTCTAGCAGCAGTTCGCTATAGCCGATCACGGCGTTCAGAGGGGTCCGCAGTTCGTGGCTCATCTTGGCCAGGAAGATGGAGCGGGCGCGGTTCGCGCTTTCGGCGTTCTCCTTGGCCTGGCGAAGGCGAACGGAGGTGAGCCTGTGGCGGTCCGCTTCGAGCTCGAGCTGGGAGCGCACGGCCATCATGTTCACGTAATAGACCGCCATCCAGGACATGTAGATCGATGCGGAGATGATGGAGATCCAGCCAACAGTGGTGAGCTCCGCCGACGGCAGGATCTGCGGAAAGCCCCCCTGGATCAGGAAAGCCACCCCGAACCCGAACAGGTTCGCGGCGAACAGCCCCACGACGACCAGGGGCCGGCTGGACAGGTAGAAGAGCCCCAGCAGCAGGCTCACAAGGATCCAGGGCAGGAAAGGTGAGCTCACCCCGCCGTAGAAATATGAGCCGAACAGGGAGGCGAAGGCCAGGATCTCCACGGACAGGAGAGCGGCCAGCTGCAGGTCCTTGGTCCACTTCAGCACGAAGGGGAGCGCCCAGAAGGACCAGATCGCGACGATCATGGTCCAACACGCCGCCCCGTGCCCCACGTCCGACAGATACAGGAAAAGGCTCATGGACTGGGCCATGGCCGGGCCGAACAGGTGGGTGAACACGAAGTTGCGGGCCAGCCCCAGCTCGGAGCGTTCCAGCTTCGCCTGGTCCGGGACGAACCAGTCGATCAAGTTCAGGACCGAGTTCCACATGGTCGCGCGTCGCCCTCGAGAGACGGGCAGAACAGCACGGGCCGCTTAAGAAGCCGTGCACCGGCGTGGAGCGACCGAAACGCCATCTTAAGAGCCCGCGTCCAACCTGCGCGGAGCGTTAGCGGGAACAGCTTCCAACATGTCCACAGAATCGGCGTCCAAGTTCGCCTGGCTCGACCGGCTTGTGGACGGGTTCATTCCGGCGACGATCGCCGCGCAGCGCGAGGAACGTCAGCGCGCGCGCATGTTCCTGATCAGCCACCTGTGCGGACCCTTCATCGGCAGCGTGGTGCCGCTGACCTTGTTCATGCTGGACCCCACGCCGGGCTACCCCACCGTTGTTCTGGCCATCTCCATCTTCGCGTTTTGGCTGTTTCCGCCCATCCTGCGGTCGATCGGCCGCTACAACCTGCTCGCCTTTGTCTCCATCCAGAACCTGATCTTCGCCATCTTGTGGAGCTGCTACTTCTACGGCGGCGTAAGCTCGCCCACCCTGGCCTGGGTGCTGAATATCCCGCTGATCGCCTTCATGTATCTGGGCCAGTCCCGGACCCTGCGCCTGGTGTTCCTGGCCCAGTTCGCCCTGAACTTCCTGATCTTCGCGGCCGTTCACATGTTTCTGCCCAAGGCGGTGGACGACACGCCGTTGCTGGCGCTGCAGGGCTTGGGCGTGATCTCGACGCTGGGCGCCGCCGGCTATTGCGCCATGATGGCGCTCTACTACGCCAAGATCCTGGCCTCGGGGGTGGAGCTCGAGACGGAGATGCGCGGCCACCTCGCGACCGCCGCCGAGCTTCGTAGCGCCACGGCGGAAGCCGAACGCGCCAGCGCCGCCAAGGCCGAGTTCCTGGCCAGGATGAGCCACGAATTGCGCACGCCTCTGAACGCGGTGATCGGCTACAGCCAGATGCTGCTGGAGGACGCGCAGGACGAGGGCGACCAGAGCGGCGCCGCCGACCTCGAGCGCATCCACGGCGCCGGCCACCACCTGCTCCGGCTGGTCAACGAGGTGCTGGATCTCTCCAAGATCGAGGCCGGCAAGATGGAGCTCACCTCGGAGGAGGTCGACGTGGCCGCCCTGCTCTCCAATATCGTGGACCGCCACCGCAATGCGGCGGCGGCGAACGGCGACGATTTGGTGCTGGACTTGGCCCCGGACCTGCGAACCATCGTCTGCGATCCTAAGAAGACCGCTCAAGCCATATCCCAGATCGTCGACAACGCCGTGAAGTTCACCAAGGACGGCCGGGTGGTCGTCTCCGCTCGCCGCACGCTGGCGTTGGAAGGCGAACAGATCGCCGTGGAGGTCTGGGACACGGGCATCGGCATGGCGCCAGAAACCATCCCGAGCTTGTTCGAGAATTTCAACGTGGCCGAGGACGCCACCTCCAGCAAATACGGCGGCACGGGGTTGGGCTTGGCGCTGAGCCTCCGGCTTTGCCGCCTCATGGGCGGGGATCTGTCGGCCGAAAGCCAGTTGGGCGTCGGCAGCGTGTTCACCATCCACCTGCCCACCCGTCCTCTCGCCCCGCCCGCGGTCGCCGACCCGGACGCCTGGGACGAGGATCTCGGCCGCCTTCAGGCCGCCTGAGCGCGTCCGTCTCATGCCCAAGATCCTGCTGGTGGAAGACAATGAGATGAACCGGGACATGCTGACCCGGCGGCTCCAGAAGCACGGCTTCGAGGTGGCGTGCGCGCTCGACGGACCGTCCGGCGTGGAGATGGCGCTCTCCGAAGCCCCCGACCTGATCCTGATGGACGTCGCCCTGGGCGCCATGGACGGATGGGAAGCCACGCAGTTGATCAAGGCCCGTCCGTCCACCGCCGCCATCCCGGTGATCGCACTCACCGCCCACGCCCTGGCCAGCGATCGTGACCGAAGCGTGGAGGTCGGCTGCGCCGACTTCGACACCAAGCCGATCGACCTTCCTCGCCTGCTCGGCAAGATAAACGCCTGTCTGAACGCCTGAACCCAGTTCGTCACCCAGTCTTCATCAGGGTTGCCGAGGCTTGAACAAAAGATCATCCGTTAACCTGTTGTTAGGCTTACTCAAGTACACTCAGATTATGGTCCTTCTTGCGCCGTCTGCGCAAAGGATGATTAACCCGTTGGCTGTACAGCTTGCCTCCAAGTCCGAAGAACACGGGCAGGAGACACCATGCTGACCGCAGCGACCACCGCCTACACCGCGCCGGGCTCCCTTGGGGGCAGCATGCGCGACTTCCGCGTCCCTAAGGGCGCCGATCTCCTGAAGCGCATTGAAGGCTTCTACACCTGGCAGAATGCGCGCCGGACCAGCGGTCTGTGGCCGTTCTCTCGCGCCACCGAAGGCGGCCCGCAGCACGTGACCAGCGCCCGCGACGACCGCGGCGCCAGCAACCGCGGCGTCAACTTCGCCTCGCAGGATTATCTGAGCCTGTCCAACCACCCCGCGATCAAGCAGACCGCCGTCGACACCATCGCCGAATACGGCGTGCACAGCGCGGGCTCCCCCGCGCTCGTCGGCAACACCACCCACTCCATAGCCCTGGAGCGTCGCATCGGCGACTTCCTCAAGATGGAGGAAGTCGTGCTCTATCCGACCGGCTTCGCCGCGGGCTTCGGCGTGATCAAGGGCCTGGTGCGCACCTCCGACCACATCGTGATGGACGCCCTGGCCCATACCTGCCTGCAGGAAGGAGCCTCGGCGGCCACCAAGAACGTCTATCTCTTCCGCCACAACCAGGTGGAGGAGTGCCGCCGCTGGCTGGCCCAGATCCGGGCCAAGGACACCGAAAACGGCATCATGGTGGTGACGGAGAGCCTGTTCTCCATGGATTCCGACACCCCGGACATTCGCGCGATGCAGGAGCTCTGCCGCGAGTTCAACGCGACCCTCATGGTCGACGTCGCCCACGACCTGGGCAACCTGGGCGAGGACGGCACGGGCTTCATCGGCATGCAGGGCATGCTGGGCGAAGTGGACCTGGTGATGGGCTCCTTCTCCAAGACCTTCGGCTCCAATGGCGGCTTCGTCGCCTGCAAGACCCGGGCGATCAAGGAGTACCTGAAGTTCTTCTCGACCCCGAACACCTTCTCCAACGCGCTGTCGCCGGTCCAGGCGGCCACGGTGGGCAAGGCCTTCGACATCATCGCCGACGAAGAGGGCAAGTCGCTCCGTCAGGCGCTGATGACCAATGTGCTGGACCTGCGGTCCAGCCTGGAAACCGCGGGCTTCGAGGTCTACGGCGACCCCTCCGCCATTGTCTGCGTCAAGGTGGGCCAGGAGAGCCTGGCCCGTCTGATCAGCCGGCGGCTTCCGGAGATGGGCCTGATCGCCAACCTGGTGGAATACCCGGCTGTGCCTAAGGGCCAGGCCCGCTTCCGCATGCAGGTGATGAGCAATCACACGCCGCAGAACATCGCGGACGCCGTGAGCATATTGCGCGAGGCCCACGACGCGGCCGCCGTGGAGCTGGCGCAGCTCAACGCACCGGCCGAGGTCGAGGTGCGAGTCGCCGCCTAGGCATAGCCGCTGAACAAGAAAAAGGGCCGCCTCTGGAAGGGGGCGGCCCTTTCTCCATCAAACGCCCCCCGCCGTAGCCGGGCCTGGGGAACCCGGTTCAGGCCGCTGAGCGGCTCACTGAGCCCAGCACTCGCGGGAGCGGGGCCTCCACCCGGAAGAGGGCGCCTTCGCCCGGCCAGCCTTCGGCGCTGATGGCGCCGCCCATCTGCTCCACCAGTTCGCGGCAAATGGTGAGGCCCAGCCCGACCCCGCCGAAACGGCGCGTAGACGAACCGTCCGCCTGCTCGAAACTGTTGAAGAGACGCTGGGCTGTTTCCGGGTTGAAACCCACGCCCGTGTCCCTCACTTCGAAGACGACCATGTCGCCGTCGACTGGCGTGCGGCTCACCCGCAGCGACACCTCACCGTGCTCGGTGAATTTCACGGCGTTGCCCAGCAGGTTGGCGAGAACCTGGCCCAAGCGATCGGGATCGACCTCCGCCTCGCCCTCCGCGTCGGGCGAAAGCTCGACGCTGAAAGCCAGCCCCTTGTGGCGGGCCTGAGCCCGTGCCGGGGCGGCCGCCCCACGCACCAGGTCGCCCAAAGGCCGCGCCTCCGTCTCCAGCGCCACCTGTCCGGCGCTGAGCGCGACGACGTCCAAGAGGTCGGAAAGGATGGTCTGCAGGCCGGCGGCGGAACTGTTGATCACCCCGATCATCTCCGCCTGGGTGGGCGTCAGAGGCGTGTGCGTCAGCACCTGCGCCATGCCGATCACGCCATTCAAGGGCGTGCGCAGCTCGTGGCTCATGTTGGCCAGGAATTCGTCTTTCGAACGGGTGGCGGCCTCGGCGCGGGCGCGCGCCAGCAGGAGCCGGCCGTTGGTCTCGGTCAGCTCGCTCGTACGCTCGGCGACCCTTTGCTCCAACTCCTCGTTTGCGAGCCGGAGCGCCTCAACGGCCCGGCGGGCCTGGTCCTCCGCCGCCTTGCGCGCGACCTGGGTTTGCACTCGCGCAAGCGCCACTGCGAAATCCACGGGTTTGGTGATGTAATCGTTCGCCCCCAGAGTGAGGGCTTCAACCACGTCTTCGCTCTGGCTCCGCGCCGTGACCATGATCACCGGCAGAACGGCCGAGCTGTGCTCGTGCCGGATGCGGCGCAGCACCTCCCGGCCGTCGAGGTCGGGCATCATCACATCCAGCAGGACCACGTCGAACACCTGACCGGCGACGAGCTCCAGCGCGCGTTGGCCGCAGTCCGCCTCGATCACCTCGTAACCGCGCCGTTCGAAACGTCGCCCCAGAACCGCGCGGTTGTCGAAGACGTCGTCTACGAGCAGGATCCGCCCGCGCACGCCGTCGGCGTGCCCCTGGTCGGCGGCCGATACCGTGGTGGTGGTGGTGGTTTCAGGCACTGATCTGTCCAGGGTACGTCAGCCGGGCTTCGAGTCCCATCATCAGGCCGCGTGGTTAACGTACCGCCAACGGAAGCAGGCCAGACTTCCTTAAGCACTCCGCTTCACTATGCGGGGCACACCGCTCGAGGCTGCTCATGTCCCGCTCCATCCTGGCGTTTTGCGCCACCATTCTTTTGGGAGCGGTCGCGACCGACGCCGCCGCCCAGGACGGGGGGTGGTACCTCCATCTGGGACCGGGCCAGCTGAGCCCCGACGAGTCGGCCGAAATCGAAGCTGGCGGAGCTCCGTTCTCCGGCGCTGACGTTTCGATCGACTCCTCCATCACGGCCGCGATCGAGATCGGCCGCTTTGTGACGCCCGAGATCGCCGTCTCGCTCACCGGCGGCCTTCCGCCGACCGAGGACGTGAACGGCGCGGGCGCCCTGGCCTTTGCGGGCAAGTTGGGCGAGCTTCAATACGGACCCGGCGCGCTTACCGCACACTATCATTTCAACCGGCAGGGCCGGATCCAGCCCTACGTCGGCGTGGGCGTGGCGCTCATGGTGGTGTTCAAGGACGATGACGCCGCCGCGACGAACCTCGAGGTCGAAAACGCCGCCGGCCCGGCCGTCCAGCTCGGCGCCGACCTGATGTTCAACGACCGCTTCGGGGCCTTCATCGACTACAAAAAGGCGTTCTTCGACACGGAAGCGACCGGGAGACTCGGCCCCGCGCCCTTCACCGCCGACATCCAGGTCGATCCCGCCTTCCTGCACGCCGGCCTTTCCGTCCGCTTCTAGGACGCGAGCCGCCGCCCTCTGAGCTGACCTCCCGGCCCCGGTCGCGCTAGCCCGCCGCGCGAGCTTCGTGGCGCGGGAGCGGACAGCGCCACGGCGTCTGGACGGGCGTTGATCCAAGCCGTTGGAGCCTAGCACGACGCTTCTCTAACCGCCGCGGGAGATCTTCGCTCGTCGCGGCTGGTCTCGAGCACCGCATCGAAGCCGATGCCTTGCTTGCATAGACATGCACACGCGCGTATGCACCGGCACATGGAGATCAGAGCGGCCGTCTTGGGGGGATCGGGCTTCGCCGGCGCGGAGTTGCTGCGCCTGTGCGCCGGACATCCCGATATTCGTCCCGTGGCCGTGTTCGGCGACAGCCAAGCCGGGCAGACAGTCGCGGAGGCTTTGCCGCACTTAGCCGGAGCCTATCCCCGTCTCGCGATCGACCGGTTCACGCCTGACCTTCTGGACGGGATCGACCTGGTTTTCGCCGCCCTCCCGCACGGGCGATCCCAGACCATCGCCGGCGCCGTGCTCGACCGTGGGATACCCTTTGTCGACCTCGGCGCGGATTTCCGCCTCAAGAGCGTGGATGAATATGCAACCTGGTACGGCGAGCCGCACGGCGCGCCCGAGCTTGTCGGCCGGTTCGCCTATGGTCTGCCCGAGATCGACCGCGCCGCCGTGCGGAGCGCCCGGGCCGTCGCCGCGCCCGGCTGCTATCCCACCGCCGCCATTCTTGCGCTGAAGCCGCTGCTCGATGCGGGCCTGATCGAGCGGCGCGGGATCGTGGTGGACGCCATGTCGGGCGTCTCCGGCGCGGGCCGCGGTCTGAAGCAGGAGACGCATTTCTGCACCGTGGACGAGTCCGTGGCCGCCTATGGCCTGCTTAGCCACAGACACACGGCCGAGATGGAGCAGGCGCTCGCCGCCCAGCTCCTGTTCACCCCGCACCTCGTTCCGATGAACCGCGGCATGCTGGCCACATGCCACGGCGTGGCCGCGGGCGGGATGGACGCCGACGCGCCGCTGGAGGCCCTCCGGGCGGCGTATGCGGGCGAGCCCTTCGTTCAGGTGTCCAGCACCCCGCCCCAGACCAAGTGGACGCTGGGCTCCAACGCCGTGCACCTCACCGCTCGTTACGACGCCCGCACCGGGCGCGTGGTGGCGGTCGCCGCGCTGGACAATCTGGTGAAGGGCGCGGCGGGGCAGATGCTCCAATGCGCCAATCTGATGCTGGGCCTGCCCGAAGCGGCCGGCCTTTCCGCCTGCGGAGTCTACCCATGAGCGTTACGGCGGCCGAAGGCTTCGTCGCAGGCGGCCTGCATTGCGGCGTCAAGACGAGCCGGCCCGATCTGGCTCTGCTGGTCACCGACGACGCGCGCCCGGTTCCAACCGCGGCCGTGTTCACCCGCAATCGCTTCCGTGCGCCCCCGGTCGACGCCGACGTCGAGCGCATGGCGGTCACCGGGGGCATGATCGCGGGCGTGGTGGTCAGCTCCGGCAACGCCAATGCAGGCACGGGAGAACGCGGGCGCCGCGACGCAGAGGCCATGAGCGAGGCCGCCGCCCGAGCGGTGGGCTGCGCGGCCGAGGCCATGCTGGTCTGCTCGACCGGGATCATCGGCGAGCCGCTGCCGATCGGCAAGATCCTGACCGCCATCCCCCGGCTGGCGGGGGCGCTGTCGCGCGACGGGGGCATCCGCGCCGCCCAGGGCATACTCACCACGGACAGCCGCACCAAGGAGGTGGTCGTGGCGGACGGGGGCTTCACGGTCGGCGGCATGGCCAAGGGCTGCGGAATGATCAACCCCAACATGGCCACCATGCTGGCCTACCTCACCACCGACGCGGAGGTCGCGCCCGCCGATCTGCAGCGGATCCTGGCCGAGGCGGTGGACGACACCTTCAACACGCTGTCCGTGGACGGCGCCACCTCCACCAACGACACCGTGGTCCTGATGGCGTCCGGCCGCCGCGGGCCGGCGCCCCTGGAGGCGGTCGCCCGCGCCGTCCGCGCCGCCTGCGAGGACCTGACCCTGCAGATGGCGCGGGACGCCGAAGGCCGCACCAAGACCGTTCAGGTGCGCGTGACGGGCGCGGCCAGCGACGCCGAAGCGCGCGCGGCGGCCAAGGCCATCGTCCGCAACCAGCTCATCAAGTGTTCCTGGTACGGCGGGGACCCCTATTGGGGCCGGCTTCTGGGCGAGGTGGGCGCCACGGGTGTGGCCATGCAGGCCGACCGCGCGGGGGTGAGTTATGGCGGAGCCGTGGTGGCCGCGGGCGGCGTGGCCGCCCCGCACGACGCAGCCGCCGTGGCCGCCTACATGCGCGGCGAGGAGATCGAGGTGGAGGTGTCCCTGGGCGTGGGCGGAGGCGTAGGCAGGGCGGTGGGCGTGGACCTGGGCCCGGGCTACATCAAGGAAAACGCGGCCACCTCATGAACATCCAGGTTCCGCCTCCCGCAACCCAGGATCCGGACGCCATCGCCCGCGTCCTGGTCCAGGCCCTGCCGCACATCCGCCGCTTCGCCGGCAGGACAGTGGTCGTGAAGATGGGCGGCGGCGCCATGACCGATCCCGCGCTGGACCGCTCGCTCGCTCAGGACGTGCTGTTGCTCAAGAGCGTGGGCGTGCGCGTGGTTCTGGTGCATGGCGGCGGCCCTCAGATCGACGACATGGTCACCCGCCTCGGCCTGACGCCCGAGTTCCGGGACGGCCTGCGGGTCACCGACGCGGAGACGCTGGACATCGTTCGCACCGTGCTGGTGGGCAAGATCAACCGCGAGTTGGTGGCCGCCATCAATCGCGAGGAGCCCGTCGCGATCGGCGTGGCGGGTGAGGACGGCGGCCTGCTCCGAGCCGCGCCGCGCGATCCGGCGCTGGGCTTCGTGGGCGACGTGGTGGAGGTGAAAGCCTCCATCCTCCAGCTTCTGCTGGACGACGGTCTGGCCCCGGTCGTCTCCACCGTGGGCGCCGACGCGGGGGGGCAGGCTTACAACATCAACGCCGACGCTGCAGCCTCGGCCATCGCCGCTGCGCTCGGGGCCGAAAAGCTGATCTACCTTACATCCGCGCCCGGCCTGCTGGAGGACCCCGCCGACGAGGCCAGCCTGATCCAGCGACTGTCCCTGTCCGAACTCCGGAGGCGCATGGACGACGGCACGGCCGGGGCGGGCATGATTCCCAAGCTGCGCGCCTGCTGCGAAGCGGTTCAAGCGGGCGTGGGCGCCGCGCACATCCTCGACGGCCGCCTGCCTCACTCCATCCTCATCGAGTTGCTGACCGACGCCGGGATCGGCACCATGATCACGGGGAACGGAGCGTCCCAACAGTGAGCGACCTGCTGGGCATCGCCGACCTGGACCGGCCGACGCTGGAGATCATCCTGAGTCTGTCCGCGCGCGCCGATCTTGGTCGCCCCTTGGCCGGCCAGGGCGTGGCGCTGGTCTTCCAGAAGCCCAGCGCCCGTACGCGCAATTCGATGGAGATGGCTGTGGCCGGTCTGGGCGGCCACCCGGTTTACATCACCGACGCGGAGGTGGGCCTGGGGTCCGGCCGTGAAAGCCCGGCGGACGTCGCTCGCACCCTGGCGTGTTTCCATTCTCTCATCGCCGCGCGCGTGTTCCACCATGAGGTGCTGCAGCAAATGGCGGCGGCCGTGGACGCCCCCGTCTTGAACCTGTTGTCGGACCGCGCCCACCCGCTCCAGACCCTGGCCGACCTGCTCACCCTCCGCGAACGCTTCGGCCGGTTGGAAGGCCTCCAGGTCGCCTATGTCGGCGATGGCGACAACAACGTCGCCCGCTCGCTGGCCGCCGGCTGCGCCCGCCTGGGCGCACACCTGGCGATCGCCGGGCCGGGGGGCAGCCATCTGTCGGCCGCCGACCTGACCGAATTGAATAGCTACGCCGGCCGCGTGACACAGACCGTCGACCCTGCGGAAGCGGTCGCGGGCGCCCAGGCCGTTTACACCGACACCTGGACTTCCATGGGCCAGGAAGGAGAAGCGCAGTCCCGCCGTGCGATCTTCGAAGGGTATCAAGTCGACCCAGCCCTGATGGCTCGCGCCGCCCCGCAGGCCGTCTTCCTCCACTGCCTCCCCGCCCACCGCGGCGAGGAGGTGGCGCCGGAGGTGCTCGACGGTCCTCAGAGCCTGGTCTGGACCCAGGCCCGCAACCGCATGCGCAGCGCCCGCGGCGCGCTCGCCTGGATGCTCGGAGTTCCGGCATGACCGACCTCCCCTCGGCCCGCACCCGACGCCAGCGCCTGTTGGCCGAGCTGATCCGCACCGAGACGATCGGCAGCCAGGACCAACTCGTGGAGCGGCTGGCCGCCGCCGGATTGACAGTGACCCAGGCCACCATCTCCCGCGATCTGGAAGAGTTGGGCGCGGTCAAGGTCCGTCGGGGCGGCGTCCAGGCCTACGCCCTGCCCGAAGGCATCGGCGGCCGTGACTGGTCGACCGAACGGCTGAAACGGGTTCTCCAGGAATGGCTGGTCTCGGCCGAAGCCGCCGGCCCGCTGGTGGTGGTTCGCACCCCGCCTGGCTCCGCCCATCTGGTGGGTGTGGCGCTGGACGCCGCGGCCTTGCCCTCGGTCGCCGGCGCCGTGGCCGGCGACGACACCCTGTTCCTGGCCGTCCGCGAGGGCGCCGCCGCCGCAACCGTCGCCGCCGACCTCCGCGCCCTTGCGGGTGTGGCGTGAGCGCCCGCTCCTTCCACCTCCGCAGAGGTGATCTTGTGCGGGAGAGCGCCCGATGAGTTCCCAACCCCTGTGGCACGGCCGCTTCGAGGCCGGCCCCTCCCCAGAGCTGACGGCCTTCAGCGAGAGCCTCAGCTTCGACCGCCGCCTCTGGGCCGATGACATCGCCGGCTCGCGCGCCCACGTCGCCGGACTGGAGTCCGCCGGCCTGTTGAGCACGGCCGACGCCGACGCCCTCCGGGCCGCCCTCGACACCGTTCACGCCGAGTTCGCGGCGGACGCCTTCCAGTTCGCCCCCACCGACGAGGACATCCACACCGCCGTCGAACGCCGTGTCACCGAGCTCGCGGGAGACGCCGGCGCCCGCATCCACACAGGGCGCAGCCGCAACGACCAGGTCGCCACCGACCTCCGCCTCTTCGTCCGTCGGGAGCTTCGCTCGATCGGTGAGGCCACGCTGGAGCTCGCCGCCGTGCTGCTGGAGCGGGCGGAGCCGGAGGTCGAGACGCCCCTCCCCGGCTTCACCCACCTGCAGGCCGCCCAACCCGTCTCGCTGGCCCACCATCTGCTGGCGCACGCCTGGGGACTGCTCCGGGACCTCGAGCGTCTCGGCGACGCGCTGCGGCGGGCCGACGTGAGCCCGCTCGGCGCCGGCGCCCTGGGCGGCTCCACCCTCCCGCTTCGCCCCGAGGTCACGGCCGGCGCCCTGGGCTTCACGGCAGTCTTCACCAACAGCATGGACGCGGTGTCGGATCGGGATTTCGTGGCCGACGCCCTTTACGCCCTCGCCATGCTGGGGATCCGCCTGTCCAAGATGGGCGAGGAGGTGGTGCTCTGGACGTCCGACGCCTTTGGTTGGGCCCGGCTGGACGAGAGCTGGTCCACCGGCTCCTCCATGCTGCCCCAGAAGAAGAATCCCGACATCGCCGAGCTCGCCCGCGGCAAGTCCGGCCGCCTGCTCGGCGCATTGGCCGGCTTTCTGGCCACCCTCAAAGGCCTGCCGCTCGCCTACAACCGCGACCTGCAGGAGGACAAGGAGCCCCTGTTCGACAGCCTGGACCAGATCGCCCGCGCCCTGCCCGCGGTCGCCGGCCTTTACCGCACCCTGCAATGGGATCGCGCCCGCATGAGCGCGGCCGCCGACAATCCCTATCTGCTGGCTGTCGACGTGGCCGAAGCTCTGGTCCTCCGCGGCGAGCCCTTCCGCCGCGCCCACGCCCGGGTCGCCGCCCTGGTCCGCCGGTCCCTGGAAAGCGGCGCCGACTTCCCCGCCCTATGCTGTGACCAGCTTGACGTCAGCCTGGAGCCCGGCGCGGGGGCCGCCCTTCGCCGCCGGCGCTCGCCCGGGGGCGCCGGTCCCCTCGCCGTGCAAGCCCAAACCGAAGCCTTGCGCGCCCGGCTAGAAGCCGAACGCGCCCGCCTCAAGGACTAACCCGATGTCAAACCCACCCAAGGTGGTCCTCGCCTACTCCGGCGGCCTGGACACCTCCATCATTCTCAAGTGGCTGCAGACCGAGCGCGGTGCGGAGGTCGTCACCTTCACCGCCGACTTGGGCCAGGGCGAGGAGCTCGGCCCCGCGCGCGACAAGGCGATCCTTCTGGGCATCAGGCCCGAGAACATCTTCATCGAGGATCTGCGCGAGACCTTCGTCCGCGACTTCGTCTTCCCCATGTTCCGCGCCAACACCCTTTATGAGGGGCAGTACCTGCTGGGCACCTCCATCGCCCGCCCCCTTATCGCGCAGCGCCAGATCGAGATCGCCCGCCAGGTCGGCGCCACCGCCGTCGCCCACGGGGCCACGGGCAAGGGCAACGACCAGGTCCGCTTTGAGCTCGGCTATTATGCGCTGGAGCCCGACATCGAGGTCATCGCCCCCTGGCGCGAATGGGACTTCAAGTCTCGCGAGTCCCTGCTCCGCTTCGCCGAGCTCCATCAGATTCCCATCGCCAAGGACAAGCGAGGCGAGGCCCCCTTTTCAGTCGACGCCAACCTCCTGCACTCCTCCTCGGAAGGGAAGGTTCTGGAGGACGTTTCCGAACCCGCGCCCGAGTTCGTGCACGGCCGCACCGTTTCGCCGGAAGACGCGCCCGACACCCCCACCGTGATCACCATCGACTTCGCGCGCGGCGACCCTACCGCCATCGACGGCATCCCGCTCTCTCCCGCCGCCCTGCTGACCAGGCTGAACGGGCTCGGCCACGACAACGGCATCGGCCGCCTCGACCTGGTGGAGAACCGCTTCGTTGGCATGAAGAGCCGCGGCGTTTATGAAACGCCCGGCGGCACGATCCTGCTGGCCGCCCGCCGCGGCATGGAGAGCATCACGCTGGATCGGGGCGCCGCCCATCTCAAGGACGAGCTTATGCCGCGCTACGCCAGCATCATCTACAACGGCTTCTGGTTCAGTCCCGAACGCGAGATGCTGCAAGCGGCCATTGACCAGAGCCAAGCCAACGTCACCGGCCGCGTCACCCTCAAGCTCTACAAGGGCATGGCCAGCGTGATCGGCCGCGAGTCCCCCTTCAGCCTTTACGACAAGGAGCTCGTCACCTTCGAGGAAGGCAGCGCCTACGACCAGCGCGACGCAGCCGGCTTTATCAAGCTCAACGCCCTGCGCCTCCGCGTCGCCGCCAAGCGCGACCAACGCCTGGCGGGCAACGCCCCCGACCTCCCCGTCAGCGACGAGGTGGAGGGCGACGTCAGCGTCCTGGATCCGCTCTGAGCCGCGGCGTCGCGGCGCCGGTTGAAAGGAACAAGAGCTTGGCGCACTTGGGGGGTCCTCCCTAGGGGAAGTTCCGCCGTGCCTCACCGCTCCGCCGTGGTTTGCGCCTTGCTCCTGATGGCGGCATGCGGCGGAAGCGGCGACGGCGGCGAGTCGTCCGCCCCTCCCCAGACGCCCGCCCCGGCGCCGCCAGCCCCAGCGCCGCCAGCGCCACCGCCGCGAGCTCCCGCCGAAACCCGTCCTCCCAACGGCGTGGGGCAGCAGCCCGCCTTTCCCAATCAAACACGCGCGCCCCAGCCGAACGCCAGTCATGCCTATCAGATCGAGACCGTCGCGACCGGGCTCCAGCAGCCCTGGGGTCTGGAGTTCCTGCCGGACGGCCGCATGCTGGTCAGCGAGCGGCCCGGCCGGCTCCGATTTGTCAGCGCCGACGGCGTCCTGTCGCCTCCAATCGCCGGCCTGCCGCCCGTGGCCGCGACCGGCCAGGGTGGGCTGCTCGACGTGGCGCTCGCGCCCGACTTCGCGGCCAGCCGTCGCGTTTTTTGGGCCTACGCCGAGCCTCGGGGCGGAGACGCAACCGCCCTAGCGGTCGCCGGCGGCACGCTCAGCCCGGACGGAGCGGCCCTCTCCGACGTCCGGGTGATCTTCCGCCAGGAGCCCGCCTATGTTTCCGGCCTGCACTTCGGGTCCAGGCTGGTGTTCGACCGGGGCGGCCGGATGTTCATCACCACCGGCGACCGCGGCCAGGGCGCTCCGGCGCAGGACAGCGCCAATCACGTCGGCAAGGTGATCCGCATCAACGCCGACGGATCGGTTCCCGCGGACAATCCCTTCGTGGGCCTGAACAGCGCGCGGCCGGAGATCTGGTCCTCCGGCCACCGCAACATCCAGGGCGCGGTGCTGCATCCGGACACCGGTCGACTGTGGACTGTGGAGCACGGGCCCCAGGGCGGAGACGAGTTGAATCAGCCCGAACCCGGCCGTAACTACGGTTGGCCCCTGATTACCTACGGGGTCAACTACGACGGCAAAGCTATCAGTGAAGGCACGGCCCAGGCCGGTCTGGAGCAGCCGGTCTACTACTGGGACCCGGTGATCGCGCCGGGCGGAATGGACTTCTACCTGGGCGGGTTGTTCCCCGAATGGCGCGGCAGCCTGTTCATCGCCGGGCTGCAGCAGGGCGGCGTCGTGCGCCTCACCTTCGACGCCGACCGGGTCCGGACCGAGGAGCGCTTGGCCCTCGGCCTCCGCATCCGCGATGTCAAGAACGGCCCCGACCGCCGCCTCTACCTCCTGGACGAATCCGCCGGCCGAATCCTCCGCCTCGCCCCGCCCTGATCGGCGTTCTGACGACGCCCCGACCTCGCCATCAGCGGCGAGCCGGAAGGCGAACTCCGCCTCTGGGTTCTCCTAATCCTGGCGCTCCCACCCAAGACTTTCGAGCCGGCGGCGGTTTCGGACCCGCCGTCGCCCGCCACGTCGGCCGCAAGCCGGCGTGCCGCGCCTGCTTTGATCGCCAAAGTTTGATCGCCCAAGGATCGCCCAAGGAATGACCGGCTCAACCGCCCCCCGCCAACCCGCGCGTCAGGCGCAGGCCCGCTGGCAGCATGAGCACGCCGATCAGGCAGGGGAAGATGAACAGGATCAGGGGCAGGGTCAGCTTGGCCGGCAGGGCCAGCGCCTTTTCCTCCGCCCGCAGCATGCGCTTGCTGCGCATGTCGTCGGCGTAGACGGCCAGGGTCTCGCCCAGGCTGGTGCCCATCTCCTCCGCCTGGCGCAGCATGGTGGCCAGGCCTCGGGCCTCGTCGATCCCCAAACGGTCGGCCAGGGCGGCCCAGGCCTCCTTGCGCGAGCGGCCGGCGCGCAGCTCGCGCGTGAGCAGGATCAAGTGCTCGGCCAGGTTTGGATAGCGGCGCGTCATCTCCTCGGCTACCCGGCTCACGGCGGCGTCGAGGCTGAGGCCGGCCTCGACGGACGCCACCATCAGGTCGAGCATGTCGGGGAAGCCTTCGCGGTACTCGTCCTGCCGCTTGGTGCGCCGCATCTTGAGAACCTGGTCGGGGCCCATCACCGCCACCAGGCTGAAGGCGCCCGCCGCCAGGGTCGCGTCCATGCCGCCGCTCTCGAGCAGCATGGGTAGGGAGATGATCATGATGGCCGCGGCGGCCACCAGGCAGGCCAGCTTGGCGCCCAGGAAGATGGGCACGGCCTCACGGCTGGCGAACCCCGCCTGCATGAGCTTGAAGCGCAGGGCCGAGACCTGGTTGGGATCGCGCAGGATGGCGCCGTCGCCCAGCCGCTTGACGCCATTGAGCACAGCCACGAGGGGAGCCGGCGGCCGGGCCTCTCGCGCCTTGATCTCGGCCGGCGTGTCGCCGGACAGCCGGGCGCGCATGCGGGCGCCGCGGCGGCCCTGGACCACCGTGGACCAGCCCGCGCCTACGACCGCGCCCCCGATCAGGAGGGCCGCGGTGGCCGTCAAGCCCGTCTGGATGAGCGCAGGGTTCATGCCGGCCTCAAATCTTGAAATTGACCATGCGCTGCATGACCAGGATGCCCAGGACCATCCACACGCCGAGTCCCGCCAGGCCTACATGGATGGTGCGTTCGTGAATGACCTCGCCGTAGAAATCGGGCTTGAGCACCTGCAGCATCAGACCCACGGCGAAAGGGGCGGCTATGAGAATCATGGCCGAGACGCGCGCTTCCGAGGAGGCGGCCTTGATCTTGAGCCGCATCTTGGTGCGTTCACGCACGGTGCGGGCGTTCATTTTCAGCAGGCCGACCAGATTGCCGCCTGAGCGCTCCTGCAGGCGCACGGTGGCGGCGAACAGGTCCACATCCACCTGTTTGCAGCGATCGGCCATGCGCCCGATGGCCTGCTCCAGGGTGGAGCCGAAGGCGATCTCGTCCGCAGCCATGCCGAACTCGGAGCCGATGGGATCAGCCATCTCGCGGCCCACCAGGGCGATCGCGGTGGGCACGGGGTGCCCCGCCTCCAGCGAACGGACCACCACTTCCAGGGCGTTGGGCAGCTGGGTCACCAGCTTGGCCTCGCGCTGCCCGCCCACGAATTTCAGGAAAAGGATGGGGACTGCGGTTGAGCCCAGCACGGCTCCGGCCACGGCGCCCCAGGGATTGCGGGTGACGGCAAAGCCCAGCACGGCCGCGCCCAAGGCCATGGCGGCCACCGTCAATGTCCAACGGCGCGGGTCGTAGACCAGTCCCGAGCGCACCACCATTTGGGCCAGCCAGGGCCATTTCAGCCGGCTGGAGCCGTCGGCGGCCAGCCCCCGTTCCTTGCGCAGCTCCACCACCATGTCAGCGAGGGAGGCCAGCCGGTCCACAACCTTGAGCCGGTGGTTGACCTTGCGCTTGGCCACCCCGACCCGCATCAGCCCCCACAGCCCCTGGGCCAGGGTGAAGATGGCCGCAAAGATCAGAACGAAAAAAGCGGCGGAGGCGTCCATCAGCCCAGCGCCCGGCTCGGGTCGAAATGGGTGGTGTCGTACTGGATTCCGCGACGGTTCATCTCGTCGAGGCAGCGGGGCCTGAGGCCGGTGGCCCTGTGTTCGCCGCGCACCTTGCCGTCCGCATCCGTCGACAGCCGATGGTACAGGAAGATGTCCTGCATCTGGACGACATTGCCTTCCATCCCGGTGATCTCGGTGATGTGAGTGACTTTCCGCGTGCCGTCCGACTGACGCATCACCTGGACGATCATGCCCACGGCGGAGGCGATCTGGCCCCGCACCGCCTCATTGCTCAGCCGCATGCCGCCCATGGCGACCATCTGCTCCAGGCGGGTGATGGCCTCACGGGGGTTGTTGGCGTGGATGGTGGCCATGGAGCCCTCGTGGCCCGTGTTCATGGCCTGGAGCATGTCAAAGGCCTCCTCGCCCCGGACCTCGCCCAGTATCACGCGATCCGGACGCATCCGCAGAGCGTTCTTGACCAACTCACGCTGGCGGATCTCGCCCTTGCCTTCCAGGTTGGGGGGACGGGTCTCCATGCGGATGACGTGCGGCTGTTGCAGCTGCAGCTCCGCGGCGTCCTCGATGGTGATCATCCGCTCCTTGTGGCTGATGGCCGCCGAAAGCGCGTTCAGCATGGTCGTCTTGCCCGAGCCGGTTCCACCGCTGATCACCGTGGAGACCCGGGACTTGATGGCCCCGTGCAGGAATTCCGCGGCGCAGGCCGGCAAGGCCCCGAACTCGACCAAGCGCTCCAGGTCGAACTTTTTCTTGGCGAACTTGCGGATGGACACGGCGGCGCCGTCCAGGGTGATGGGCCCGATCGCGGCGTTCACCCGGCTGCCGTCCGCCAGGCGGGCGTCCACCATGGGCGAGCTCTCGTCGATCCGACGGCCCACGCCCGCGGCGATGCGGTTCACGATCCGCAGGAGGTGGTCGTTGTCGCGAAAGCGGACGGGCGCGATCTCCAGCTCGCCGCGTCGCTCGATGTAGATCTGGAACGGCCCGTTGATCAGGATGTCGCTGATGCTGTCGTCCTTGAGCAGCGGCTCGATCGGGCCCAACCCCACCATCTCGTCGAAGATGCTGTCGCCCAGCTCCTCCAGTTCGGCGGTGTTGAAGGGCAGCCGCTCCGCCCGGACGAAGTCGCCGACCAACTGCCGCACGTGCGAACGCATGTCGCCGCGCTCGAGCTTCTCGAGCTTGGCCAGGTCGAGCTCGTCGATCAGCTTGGAGTGCAGCCGCAGCTTGACGTCCAACTGATCGTTGGAGGGCGTCGGCGCTGGCGGAGGCGGCTCGGGGGCAAGCACCAGCTTGGGCGCCTCCGGCGGGGGCGGGAGGGCGGCGTCGGCCGGCGCGGGCGCGGCGCGGCGCAGGTTGAAGCGGCTCATGCGGCGCCCCGGCGAGCGTCCTGCCCGTGATCGGACCCCGCCACGAGGCGGTCCACCAGGCGTTTGACGTCTTGCACGATCTTCGACTTGGGCCGGTGCTGGCTGATGGAGCCGCCCAGGTTGACGGAAGCGGCGGCCGCCTCCCAATCCGAGGTGATCCCGCCCGCGGCCTTGCGTTGCAGCGCCTTTTCGGCCTCCACCAGGGAGGGCACGGGGCCGAAGACCCGGCTGGCCAGCCGGTTCACCACCAGCCTCGCCTGCTTGCCGCCGTCGAGGTCCGCCTCGATCTCGTTCACCAGCGCACGCGCAGCCAGCAGGGCCGGCACGGTCAGCTCGGACACCACGCAGACTTCGTCGGAGCCGGCCAGCACATCCAGCGTCCAGGGCTGGCGGATACGCGGCAGGTCCACCACCACCGCGCCGTAAACCTGGCAGGCGACTTCGAGCAGGCGCAGCACCGCTTCCGGCGTGATCTGGCTAAAGGCGTTGGGATTGCGCGGCGCAGCGAGCAGGTCGAAGCCGGCGGAGGTCTGCACCGCAAAGGCGCTCAAGACGGCGGCGTCGATCCGCTCGGGCGTTGCGGACGACGAGGCGAGATGCATGAGGGGCGTGGCGCCCAGAAACGCAGAGGCCGCACCGTCGGCCAGATTCAGGTCCACCAGGCACACCCGACGCCCGTCCTTCTGCAGCCCGCTCAGGGCGTCGGCGATCTCGATGGCCAAGGTGGTGGCTCCGGCCCCGCCCGCAGCGCTGACCACGCTCCAGCAGCGCGAGGACTGCCCGCCCGAAGGCGGAGCGGCGGTCATGAGCCGGGCGGCGATCCGCGCCAGGGCGTCCGGCGCGAAAGGCGCCTCCAGCACGTCCGACCGCTCCAGCCGCAGCAGGGCCCGCACCAGATTGGTGGGCAGATGGCCGCCGGCCAGCACGGTGGGCGGCGGCGGCGACAAGCGGCTCAGCGCTTCGATGGCCTGCACCAGGAGATCGGGCGCGGTGGCGTCCGCATCGATCAGCACGAGGTCGGGGCTTCGATCCCCCCGGCCCGCTTCAAGCAACACCTCGGGGGCGACGATCTGCATGGCCGCGCCAGGCAGGGCCTCGCGTGCGGTGGGCGCCAGGCGCTCGCCCACCACGCACACACGGCGACCGGTCATCACGGGATTGGACATTGCGGCTTTACGGCCTCGCTCGGGCGGACAGGGGGCGGCTGCGGAAGCCGCGGTTAGGACACTCTGCACGGCCAGATGTTTCGGTTTCGCTTACGCTGTTCGCGGCCTTGTCATCCGCCTGACGAGCGGAGATCCTCGGCCAGCACGGTCGTCTCCACCGGGGGAAGGGTGGCGAAGGCGCCGGGAACCAGGCGGCCCAGCATGGCCGAGCCGGACGGGGCGCCCGCCACCCGGACGCTAATCAGGGGCCTGAGCGCGCCCGCCACCCCGGCCGTATCGGCCCCGGACTCCTGGTAACGGATCGTGACATGCGACCGCTCCAGGACGGAAAAGGCGTCGCACATGCCCACCCGTTCCGGTCCCGCCGCGTCGCCGCACGCGCTCGAGTTCGGGCCGTAGAAGATGCGTGCAAAGGCCGCCACGCTGTAGATTCCGCCCGTGCAGCTCTGCCCGGAGCCGGTGCAAAGGCGCTCGTAATCCCCCGCCGGCTCGCCCGACTGAACGCCCGTTTCCAGTCCCGTCATGCTGGACAGGTCCGAGGACACCGGATCGGACACGGCCGCGATCCGGGCGCCCACCCGGGCTGCCTCCACCGCCTGGTTCCAGCGGAACAGGTACACGCCCAGGTCGAAGACCCCGATAATGCCGGTGAACAGGAAAGGCGCCACGATGGCCGTTTCTATGGCCGTGGCGCCTCGGCGGTCCCGCAGGGCGGCGAGCATGCGCTTCATCCACCCGTCCAGCGTTCTTCGTGCGCCACATGCACCCGAACGGGGCCCACGCCGACCATCCGGAGCATGCCGAAGCCCTGGTACGGCCGGTCGCTCTCCAGACGGACCACCCGAACCTGGTCGCCTCCTGCATAGGAGCCGCCGCTGTTGTCGAGCAGGCGGTAGCTGACCGACACCTCGCCCGGCGTCCAGCCCTTGACCCGTACTGCGCCACCGCTGGCCGTCTGGCCCGTCACCGCCAGATTGCGAGCCTTGTCCTCGGACGTGGCCACATCCCGCGAGCGGGCCAGATAGTGGGCCGCGGCGGCCAGGCCGCTCTTCATTCGGTGCCTCTCGCCAAGCAGCCAGCCCGCGTCCGCCGCCGCAAAGCCCAGGAACAGCAAAACGGGCAGAGCGAACGCGGTCTCGATGCCGGCCGAACCCCGGCGACAGTGCGCGAATGTCGTCACGGACCGGCTCAACGGCGCACGTCCACCTGGTCGCGAGCCTGGCGGTCGACGCCCCCGCGCAGTCCACCGATCAGCTCGCCCCAGATCACGTCGTCCTCGCCGCTGCCCATGGGCTCGGTGAGAAACACCTTGGCGAAAGCGGCCACCGGAACGGAGCTCGCGGACAGGTTCTCGTTCTGGCAGTTCAAGACGGCCACGGGAAGAACGCGCCGGTCGGCGTCCGACCTCGGCGGCACGCCCCCCGCCCTGCCGATCTCCCAGCGATAGACCTGGTAACGGCTTGGCGTGCTCGGACTGACCGTGCCCGCCGCATAGTTGAAATAGAAGATTGTCCCGCCGATCTCCGCCGAGGCCGGCGAGCCGTGACGGGTGCGCATATGCTCCACCACGTTCCAGCGGCCGTCGCCCACGCGGGCGCAGGTCGCGCTCGCAAAGCAGTTGTCCCGGGGATAGCTGGTCACATTGCTGGCCGCCGGATAGGTGGCGGCCTGCTTTTTGTAACTGCCCTGGTAGTCGCCGAACCGGGTGTTCAAACCTTCGGATACGGAGGAGATGACGCCCGTGCGCAGCGTCACGCCGGAAACGGCGTAGCAGGCGGCGGGCGACACCTCGGCGAAGTAGTCCTTCATCTCGTTGGCACCCTTCCCGCCGACGGGCGGTTCGAGATAGCCGAACTGGCCTGGGGCGTAGGCCGATCCTCCCTTGCCGCGCAGCTGGAGCTGCCGGCCGCGGAAGCTGGGGTCGTTGAGCGCGCGCTCGAGCTCCCAGCTCTCGTCGTCTTCGACGGGGTTGCAGATGAACACCGGGGCCGCGCCGCACATCTGCGCCATGCGGCCGCCCACCGCCTTGGCGCTGAGCGAGACCGACACGATGCCGGCCGCGAGCCGGGGGGGGAACAGGGTGCTGATCGTCTCGGGCCTGACGGTCACCTCCAGATAGCGGGCCTCGCGCGGGTCCGCGGTCACATAGTCCGCGGTCACCGGATCGGCGTCGCTGACCGGCAGGGACGACAGATAGCGCGCCGACTGGACCTGAACCGCTCCCGCCGGGGTGTTGGCGAACCGCTTATCGTTGGACACGAGGGTGTTCATGGCGCGGCCCGCGCGCTGGATGGCGTCGCTGCGCCCGTCCAGCTCCACCGCCCCGGCGCGCGCCATGGCGTCGGCCGCACCCTGCAGCTCGGCCTCGAGATTGTAGATCCGCGCCACGTCCACGGAGAGCGCGCAAAGCGCGGCCAGGGCCGGAGCCGCCAGGGCCAGCCAGACGATCACCCCGCCTTCGCGCGCGCTTGCGAAGCGGTTGAGCCGGCTCAGGCTGGGGCGTCGGCCCATGTCAACGCGCCCCGCCCGTCGTGGGCGCCAGACGCTTGTCCAGCGCGCGGCCCTTCAGGAAGATGGCGGCCTGGCTCGGGTCGACCGTGGACGCGAGCGGATCGCGCAAGCCCCCGTTCGGAGAATCCGTGGGCGCCACGACCCGAGGCGTCACCACGATGACCAGCTCCGTCTCGGCCCGACGCCAGCGGGCCGAGCGGAACAAGGCTCCCAGCACCGGGATGTCGCCCAGGAAGGGCAGCTGCCGAACCGCGTTCGAATACTCCTGCTGGAAGAGACCCGCGACCGCGAAACTCTGACCCTCGCGCAGCTCCACCGTGGTGGTGGCCCGCCGCACCGACAGGCCGGGGATCTCCACCCCCTGGATGCGGACGCCCTGGCGGCTGTCGAGCTGGCTGACTTCCGGCGCGACCTTGAGGCGGATCAAGCCGCCTTCGCTTACCAGCGGCGTGAACTCGAGCTTGACCCCGAACGGCTTGAACTCGATGCCAAGGTCGCGGGCGCCATCCTCGCCGCGGGTCACTGCAACCGGGACGGGGAATTCGCCGCCGGCCAGGAAGCTCGCGGGCTCGCCCGACAAGGCCGTGAGGTTCGGGCGCGCGAGCGTCCGCAGCACGCCCTTCTCCTCCAGCGCGCTGATCAGGACGTCGATGTTGGTCGTCCCGGAGTTGGTGGCGATGGAGGCTACGCTTTGGGGCGTGCCGCTCAGAACGCCTGCGCCCGAGGCGAAGATGAAGCCGGACAGATTCGCCAGCTGAACGTCGATGCCGAGCTCCTTGAGCGAGTTGCGCGAGGCCTCGATGACTCGCACCTCCAGCATGACCTGCTCGGAGCCGCGCACGGCCAGCGCGGCCGTGATGTCGGCGGCGGGTACATAGCGTTCGGCGATGCTGCGCACCCGCGCCGCCTGGCTCGCGGTCGCGACCGAGCCGGACAGGAGGACGCCCTTGCCGACGCTGCGAACGGCCACCTTCTCCCCTGGAAGGGCGGCGCCGATGTCCGCCTCGATGGCGGAGCTGTCGTGGCCCACCACCACGTCGATGACCTCCACGAGATCACGCCCGCGGTTGTAAACCAGGATGTTGGTGCCCCCGAGCGCCTTGCCGCGCACGTAGAAGCTCTGGTCGGTGGTGGCCACGATCTGTGCGATCTCGGGCTGCGCCACCACCACCTCGCCTACCGGCCCGTCCAGGCGAAAGGCGGCGGACTTGTTGACGGGCACCGCAACCGTGCGGCTCACCCCGCCGTAGGCGGGCGCTCTCGTCTGCGCGAATGCCGTCCCGGCCCCGATGGCCGGGAGCAGCAGCGCGGCGGCCAGCAAGCCGACCAGAGCTCCAGACCGCTTCAAGCGCCCCACTCCGAAGCCACCACGACCTCATTGGCTGTCTCTCCGTGGACGACCACGATGGACGAGCCGTTGCGGGCGACCGGCCGGGCCGGGGCGCGCGGCCGGGGTTGGCGCGGCGCCGACGCGGGCGCCGCAACGGGCTGCAAGACGGGCGGCGGCGGGGGAGGCGGCGGGACCGCGGGGGAGGCCGAAACCAGATTGGCCGTCCGCACGCTGGCGCCCACCGCGCCCAGGTCCTGCGCCACCACGGGATGCACGGCCGCCGTTTCGCTGGCGCCGTTGCGGCGTAGCGCCAGGGACAGTTGTCCGAGGCTCGCAGCCACCGAGAGCTTCTGGGCGTCCTCGACGCTGACTTCCACCGTGGCCGTCTTGGGCTCCGCCGGTGTGTTGGAGGTGGGATCCGCGTTCAGGTCCACGCCCAGCAGGCGGACATTCTGGACCACCACGTCCGACACCAAACGGGCTTGGCCGCTGTCGCCGCTGAGATCGCGCGTCAGCAGCACGTCGACGCGATCGCCCGGCAGGCCATGCCCGCCCACGCCGGTCACGTCCGAAACGCGCAGCGCATAAGCCCTCATGCCCGGCGCGATCATGGCCGCCACGGAGGCGCGCGCACCCGGCCCGCTGATCTTGAAAGGCAGCACGGCTTCCCGTGCGCCCACCGGGGTCAGCACCACGGGGGCGCCCCCGTCCACGGACAGGACTTGCGCGACCGTGGCGAAGGCCCCCTCCGGCACGGCGCTTGCAGGCAGGCGGGAGATCGTCAGGTGCTTGGCTTCCAGCCGCGTGCCGTAGGGCAGGGCCTCGGCGGCGACCACCACCGGAGTGTCGGCCGCGGGCCGGGACACGGCCGCAGGCCCGGCCCCGTCCACCGTGGACGGCAGCCACACGCGGGCGACGAACAGGGCGCCCACCCCGAGCAGGGCGGACGCCCCTAGGCTGATCATTGTCGCCACGCGCATGGCGGTCTGCTCCAGGAACTCGCGAGTCCGCCCACCCGGCGGACGCCGGGCGCGGAACTCCAACCGCCATCACGTCACGAGCGGCTTGCCGAAGCGTTAACACCGGCCCAAGCGCGGGCCGCCGTGCTTGACAAGACCGCCCCGGAACGGAACGAAACGCCCGCCGTCGCCCCCGGAGCCTCGAATGCCCAACGCCGTGCTGCAAGAGATGCAGGACGCTGCCCGTCGCAAGGACCGCGATGCGGTGGAGGCGGCCCTGGTCCGCTTGCCCGCCGAAGGGGAGCTCGACAGCTTCGAACAGCTCGTCGCCGCCATCGAGGTCAAGGAGGCGGGCTTCCGGGGCAAGGCCATCCGCGCCTTCCACGAACTCCTGCGCCGCGACCCCACCTATGCGGTGGGCCATTACGAACTGGGCGTGGCCCACCGCTGGAACGGCCAGCGCCAGGAAGCCATCCACGCGGTCAAGCACGCCGTGCGCTTCGCACCGGACGATTTCCGCTACCGCGCACTGTTCGCCCACCTCCTCTACGCCGAGGGGGCCTATCCGGAAGCCGAGGCCCAAGCCGCTCTCCTGACGCCGGGTAATCCCGAGGAGCTCGAACACGTCCAGGTGCTGCGCGAGTTCGGTCTCTATCTGCGCGAGCAGCCGCATGGCCGGGCGCTTCAGCATGTACAGCAGGTCCGCGACACCTACTACTGGATGAGCACGGAGGAGGTCGCCGCGGCCATCAACAAGGCGATGGACGAGCGTCGCGGCTTTTCCTTGATCCGCATGGGCGATGGCGAGGGCGCCTTCACCAAGGTCGACCCCGCCGACGAGGCCCGCTACGCCGCCCTCTACGCCTGGATGCGCCGCGATTGGGAGAAGGCCTTGTTCGGCCAGAACTTCAACGGGCGCGGCACCGGCTACGCCTCGCTGGTCGACACCCTGCTCGACGTCTCGCTGGAGCAGGACATCGTGGGCGTCCCCTACGCCTCATGGGTGGACCATGAATATGCGATCAGCAGCCTTCGCGGCGTACCCTGCCTGTTGAACGTCCACCGCGCCTATCTGGCGGCCGCGGAGCGCGGCCAGCGCCGCCCCGCCGTCTGCGACCAGCGCATCCACGTCGAACTGCACCACCGTGGCTTCGTCGAGCCCATCCTACGTCGCGCAGGCAGCGTGGGCGTGATCTCCTGCCATTCGCAGTTGCCCGCCAAGATGAAGGAGGCCTTCGGCCTGGCCGAGGTGGAGCTTTTCAAGATTCCCGGTGAAAAGTACACGGAAGGGATGCGCGATCAGGAGCAGATGAGCGGCGAACACTTCCCGTTCGTGTTCTGGGACATCGTCCGCCGCCTGTCCGTGCCGCACAATGGGCGCGTCTTCATGATCGCCGCAGGCACGCTGGCCAAGTTCTACGCCGACGTGATCCGCCGGCACGGCGGCATCGCGCTTGACCTGGGCTCGCTGGTGGACGGCTGGCTGAACATCTCCAGCCGCCCTGGTTACGACGCCAGCATGAAGCTCTAGGCGGCCTCCACGCCCACGCCGATCGGGCAGCTCACGCCCGTGCCGCCGATCCCGCAATAACCGCCGGGGTTCTTGGCCAGATACTGCTGGTGGTAGTCCTCGGCGAAGTAGAACTCGCCCACCGGCTTGATCTCGGTCGTCACCGGCCCGTAACCCAGCCCCTTGAGCGCCTGTTCATAGGCCGCCTTGGTGCGCAGCGCCGCCTCCATCTGCCTGTCGTCATAGGTGTAGATGGCCGAGCGGTACTGCGTGCCGCGATCATTGCCCTGGCGCATGCCTTGGGTGGGATCGTGCCCCTCCCAGAACGCCTTCAGCAGCTCCTCATAGGAGACCTGCTCGGGATCGAACACCACCAGTACAGCCTCCGCATGGCCCGTCCGGCCCGAGCAGACCTCCTCATAGGTCGGATTGGGCGTGACGCCGCCGGCGTTGCCCACGGCCGTCACCCATACCCCCGGGATCTTCCAAAAGACGCGCTCCACCCCCCAGTAGCAGCCCATGGCGAACTGCGCCTGCTCCACCCCTTCCGGATAGGGCCCCTTCAGCGGACGGCCGTTGACGAAGTGCGTCTCGGCCGTGCGGATCGGTTCCGGCCGCCCGGGCAGCGCGTCGGCGGCCGTGGGCAGGGTGTCGGGCTTGCGGCTGAAGATCATGGGTCGGGTCTCCTGTTCGGCTGATATGGGCCTTCCTGCGTTCAGGCCAACGGCGCGGAGCGGGAGCAACGGTTCACCCGGCCTGCGCGGCGTTGTATGGAAAGGCTCAGACCAGGATCCGCCTCATGCCGCTCGACACCGGGCTTCCTCCCGCCAAAACCTATCGCTGGGACGACCCCCTCGACCTGGAGGGTCGCCTCACCGAGGAGGAGCGCGCCGTTTCCGAGGCCGCCCGTCAGTACGCGCGCGAGAAACTTCTGCCCCGCGTTGTCTCCGCCTTTGCGGAGGAGCGGTTCGACCGTGAGATCATGACCGAAATGGGCGAACTGGGCCTGCTGGGGGCCACCCTCCCGGAGGAGTACGGGGGGGCCGGCGTCTCCCACGTCGCCTACGGCCTGATCGCGCGCGAGGTGGAGGCCGTCGACAGCGGCTACCGCTCGGCCATGAGCGTCCAGTCGTCGCTCGCCATGTATCCCATCTACGCCTTCGGCTCCGAGGAGCAGCGTCGGCGCTTCCTGCCCCCCATGGCTCGCGGCGAGCTCATCGGCTGCTTCGGCCTGACCGAGGCGGAGGGCGGCTCCGACCCGGCGTCCATGCGGGTCGCGGCCAAGCCCGTCGACGGCGGATACGTCCTGAACGGCTCCAAATACTGGATCACCAACAGCCCGATCGCCGATCTGGCCGTGGTCTGGGCCAAGCTCCCGGACCCTGACGGCAAGCCCGTCATCCGCGGCTTCGTCGTCGAGCGCGGCATGGACGGCTTCTCCACCAACACCATAGAAGGCAAGCTGTCGCTGCGCGCCTCGGTCACCGGCGACATCGGCCTCCAGGACGTCTTCGTGCCCGAAGCCAACCTCCTTCCCGGCGTCAAAGGCCTCCGCGGACCCTTCTCCTGCCTCAACAAGGCCCGCTACGGCATCAGCTGGGGCGCGATGGGCGCCGCCGAATTCTGCTTCCACGCGAGCCGCAGCTATGTCGCCGAGCGCAGCCTGTTCGGCCGCCCCCTCTCCTCACGCCAGCTGGTGCAGAAGAAGCTGGCCGACATGAGCACCGAGATCGCTCTCGGCTTCGAGGGCGCCTTGGCGCTGGGCCGCCTCCTCGACCAGGGCGCCTGGGTGCCTGAGGCCATCTCCATGATGAAGCGCAACAACTGCGGCCGGGCGCTGGAGATCGCCCGGGTCGCCCGCGACATGCACGGCGGGGCGGGCATCACCGGCGAACTTCACGTCATGCGCCACCTCATGAACCTGGAGACGGTCAACACCTACGAGGGCGCCCACGACGTCCACGCCCTGATCCTGGGCCGCGCCATCACGGGGGAAAGCGCGTTTTAGCCTTGCTCACTCGGTGTACCGCACCGTGTAGCTGAGCTTGGCGGTCGCGCCTGGAGCCAGACGGAAGTCCCACGCCGGCTCGCAGTTCTCCAAGCGGGAGCGCCGCCAAGACCGCAGCACGCGGAAGTCGTCGCCCTCGACGCGGGGCCAGGGATCCTGCGGGGCGTGCGCCCTTGCTGGCGCGCCTCCCAGGCGCGCCAGCACCGCCGGTCCCACGACTCAGACCCGCCCGTCCATCCACAGCGCCTCGCTCAACCGAAGCGAAGCCTGTCACCCGCCTTGGTCGCTGTCGAGGCTTGACTGTTCACGCCCGCGTCAGGCCGGGCGGGCGCGCTCCGTCGCGATCCAGCCGTCGATGCGCTGCTCCAGCAGGTTCAACGGAACGGGACCGCCCAGCAGCACGGCGTCGTGGAAGCGGCGCACGTCGAAGCGCGGACCCAGCGCCGTCTCCGCCTTGCGACGAAGCTCCTTCAGCTTGAGTTCGCCCACCTTGTAGGCCAGCGCCTGGCCGGGCCAGCCGATGTAGCGGTTCAGCTCCGCTTCGATATTGCCGGCCGACAAGGCGGAGTTGTCCGTGAAACAGGCGCGGGCCTGCTCCTTGGTCCAGCCCAGCCAGTGCATGCCGGTGTCCGCCACCAGCCGGCAGGCGCGCCACATCTCGTAGGAAAGCTTCCCGAACCGCTCATAGGGCGTGCGGTACATGCCCATCTCGATGCCCAGGAACTCGGAATAAAGCCCCCAACCCTCCGTAAAGGCGGTGACGTTGGCGTTCCTCCGGAACCAGGGCTGCTCGCCCAGCTCCTGGCTGAGCGCGATCTGCAGGTGGTGCCCCGGCACGGCCTCGTGCACCGTCAGGGCGGGCAGCTCGTACAAGGGTCGCGCGGGCAGGTTCCCCGTATTGACGATGTAGGTTCCGGCCACGCCCAGGGTCGGCGAGCCCTGGTAGTACCGCCCCGTGGTCGAGGCCGCCTCGACCTCCCGCGGGGTCGGCTTCACCGTATAGGGCAGGCGCGGCAGGGTGGCGAACAGGGCGGGCAAGCCCCCATCCGCCCGCTTGGCCATCTCCGAGGCCTTCTCCAGCAGGTCTTCGCGCGATTGCGCATAGAACTGCGGGTCCGAACGCAGAAAGGCGAGGAACTTAGGGAAGGTTCCCTTGAAGCCGGTCTCGCGCATGACCCCGTCCATCTCGGCCCGGATGCGCCGCACCTCCGACTGGCCGAGCGCATGTATCTGGTCGGGCGTCAGGTCGGTAGTGGTGTGGTAGCGGGTCTGGAAGGCGTAGTACCGCTTGCCGTTCGGGAGGCTGGCCGCGCCCACCTGCGCCCGCGCCCGGGGTAGGTACTCGCTCTCGATGAAGCGGAGATAGGCGCGCCGTGCAGGCGCGATCTCGGCCGCCACGATGGCGCGGCCGCGCTCCAGCAGCCGGGCCTTTTCCGCCGCCGCTACGGTGGCGGGCAGGGTGGAGAAGGGCTTGAGCAACGGGTCCGTCGCGGGCTCAAAGGCGGCCTCGGCGCGCAGCACGCCCAGCGCGCTGTCCACCACGGGCTTGGGCTGGACCCAGCCCCCGGCCAGCCCCCGCCGGGCGTTGGCGGTGTTCTCGGCGTAGAGCCGCTCCGCCGCATCGAGCCGGGCGATCCAGGCCTCCGCGTCGCTGACGTCGCGCAGCGTCGTGGTGTCGGCCAGATAGGCCAGCGCCTGCCCCGGCCCGCCCTCGAAGTCGATCGCCAGCCGATCGCTGTCGAAGCTCAGGCTTTCCAGCCCCTCCGCCACGATGCGGCTCAGAAAGCTGTGGTTGGTCCGCTCCTCTCCCGCCAGCCCCGCCGCAGGGATGGCCGCCAGCCGCCCCCGAAACGCCTCCAGCGCCGCCCTGCGCCGAGCATTGGCCGCCGGCGTGGTCTCCGGCAGGCGCGACAGCGCGGCGCGGTCGCCTTCCTGCCCCGCCGCGATCGGATTTTCCCGCCGCTCATAAGCTTCGAAGTCGGCGATCACGCCCTGCAGCGCAGGCGAGCTTTGGGCGTAGGCCAGCGGCGCGGCCGCTAGAAAGCCCGCAAAGGCCAGCAGGACAAGCTTGGAACGCATGCGGAGCCCCCGGTGTGCCGGCTCTTGTGTCACCAAGCGAGAGCGTTGTGAACGCCCCCTCGCCCGTGGCAGCATGGGCAGGAGGGGGACGGTTCATGAGTTTCTGGAGCCGGCGCAAGCCAATCGACCTGCAGTCGTCCGAGGACGACGGGCCCCCGCTCGCCCGCACTCTCAGCTGGCCGCATCTGGTGGCGCTGGGCGTGGGCGCCATCGTCGGCACCGGGATCCTGACGCTGATCGGCGTGGGCGCGGGCCGGGCAGGCCCCGCGGTGATGATCAGTTTCGCCCTGGCCGGCCTGGTCTGCGCCTGCGCCGCCCTGGCCTACGCCGAACTCGCCACCATGATGCCCGCCTCCGGAGGCGCCTACACCTACAGCTACAGCGTCTTGGGCGAGGGGATCGCCTGGATCGTCGGCTGGAGCCTGATCCTGGAATATTCGTTGGTGGTCAGCGCCGTGGCGGTGGGCTGGAGCGGTTACACCACGGGCTTCATGGCCGGCCTGGGGCTCGATCTCCCGATCGCGCTCTCGGCCGGGCCGCATGTGGCCGGCGGCGTCTTGAACCTGCCTGCGATCTTCATCATCGCGGTGGTGACCGGCCTGTTGCTGCTGGGCACTCGGGAAAGCGCTACGCTCAACTTCGGCCTGGTGGTCATCAAGATCGCCGCCTTGATCGCCTTTGTGATCCTGGCGCTTCCCTCATTCGACCCCGGAAACTTCCGGCCCTTCATGCCCTACGGCTTCGGGGCGCCTTTCGTGCAGCAGGGCGTCATGGCGGCGGCGGCCATCATCTTCTTCGCCTTTTACGGCTTTGACGCCATCGCCACCGCGGCCGAAGAGACCAAGCGCCCCGAACGCGACCTCGCGATCGGCATCGTAGGCTCCATGGTGGTCTGCACCGCGCTCTATTTGCTAGTCGCCGCGGCCGCGATCGGCGCCCGCCCCTTCACCACCTTCGCCGAGAGTCCCGAGCCCCTGGCGCTGATCCTCCGGGATTTGGGTCAAGCGCTGGCGGCCCAGTGGATCGCCGCCGCCGCCGTGATCGCCCTGCCCACCGTGCTGCTGGCCTTTCTGTTCGGCCAGAGCCGCATATTCCTGGTGATGGCTCGCGACGGCCTGCTGCCCCGCAGTCTCAGCCGCGTCAGCGCCCGGGGCGTGCCGGTGGTCGTGACCGTGTTCACCGCCCTGGTGACGGCCGCCCTCGCCGGCGTCCTGCGCCTGGACGAGCTGGCCTCCCTGGCCAATGCGGGGACGCTCGCCGCCTTCACCGCCGTGGGCGTCTGCCTCGTGGTGCTCCGGCGGCGCGAGCCCGCCCGCCTCCGCCTGTTCCGCGCTCCCGCCTATCTGCTGGTGGGGATCGTCTGCGTAGTCGGCTGCATCACCTTCTTCCTGAGCCTACGCCCCAGCACCCAGGTCTACTTCCTCCTTTGGAATGGGCTGGGCCTGATCGCCTACCTGCTCTACGGCGCCCGCCGCAGCAGGTTGGCGCTGGCGCGCAGGATGTAGTCAGGGCGCCTGCGAGGCCTTGGCCACCTCGCCGGCCCCCTGAGCCGACCCGCTTTGCGGCACGCTCTCCCGGGAGCGGTCGCCGATCTCGTTCCAGCGGGCCGCCACCTGCTCGGCGGCGTCCGGGCCCGAGCCGATGAACACGCCCTCGGTCAGGGTGACATAGGCCCGCTCGAAAGCGCCGGCCCCCGCGTTCAGGATGGCGCGCGTGGGCGCGTCTTCACTGACCAGATGCAGCAGGCCGGGGGACACGCTTTCCGGCGTGAGCAGGGCCAGCGCCTCCGCCGGCATCAGCCCCTGGGTCATCTGCGTGGCCGCCGTGGGCGCGAGACAGTTCACCCGAATGTTCCTCGACGCCCCCTCCAGGGCCAGCGTCTGCATCAGCCCCACCAGGGCCATCTTGGCCGCGCCGTAGTTCGACTGGCCGAAGTTGCCGTACAGTCCGGACGAGGAGGTCGTCATCACCACCCGGCCGTAGCCGGCCTCCCGCATCGGCTCCCACACCGCCTTGGTGCAGTTCGCCGCCCCCATGAGGTGCACCTCCACCACTAGCCGGAAGTCGTCCAGATCCATCTTGGCGAAGGTCTTGTCGCGCAGGATCCCCGCATTGTTGACCAAGATGTCGACCCGCCCCCAGGCCCCCAGCGTACGCCCCACCGCGGCCTGCACGTTCGCGAAGTCCGTAACGGAGACCGCCTCCGCCACCGCCTCGCCGCCGCCCGAGCGTATCTCCTCGGCCACGACTTCGGCCCCGCGCACGTCCATCACCACGACCTTGGCGCCCCGCGAGGCCAGCGCCAGCGCATGCGCCCGCCCCAGACCGCCGCCGGCCCCGGTCACAATGGCCGTTCTTCCGTCAAACCTGATCATGCCGGGTCTCTTGCGCGCCGCCGTCGGGTTGTGAAGAGGGTTGGGCATGAACGCCCTCGCCCCCGCCGCTCCTCAAGACGCCCCGACATTCTCAGACATCGAAGCCGCCGCCCAGCGCCTCCGGGGCCATGCGGTCGTGACCCCGCTTCTGGAGAACGCCGCCCTGAACGAACGCGCGGGCGGGCGCGTGCTGATCAAGCCCGAGAACCTCCAGCGCACCGGCACCTTCAAGTTCCGCGGCGCCTTTAACCGCATGAGCCGGCTCTCGCCCGACGAGCTGCGCCGCGGCGTGGCCGCCTACAGCTCGGGCAACCATGCCCAGGGCGTGCCCGCCGCGGGCGCCATCCTGGGCGCGCCCACCGTTATCGTCATGCCGGCGGACAGCCCGACGGTGAAGGTGGAGGGCGCCCGTCGCCTCGGCGCGGAGGTGATCTTCTACGACCGCTGGACGGAGAAGCGTGAAGAGATCGGCGCCAAGCTGGCCCGCGACCGCGGCATGACCCTGGTGCCCCCCTACGAACACGCCGACATCATCGCGGGCCAGGGCACGGCCGGGCTGGAGATGGCGCGCCAGGCGGAGGCGGTCGCGGCCAGACTGGAGGCGGTCCTCGTGTGCACGGGCGGGGGCGGGCTCACCGCCGGCGTCGCCCTGGCCATGGAGGCGCTCTCCCCGGACACGGCCATCTATAGCGTCGAGCCTCAGGGGTTCGACGACACACGGCGCTCGCTGGAAGCCGGCCGGCGCGTGGGCAACGATCCCGCGGCGCGCTCCATCTGCGACGCCCTGCTGGCGCCCGAGCCCGGCCGGCTGACCTTTTCGGTCAACAGTCGGCTGCTGAAAGGCGGCCTGGTGGTCAGCGACACGGAGGTGGCGGACGCCATGCGCTACGCCTTCGCCCACCTGAAGCTGGTGCTGGAGCCCGGCGGGGCGGTCACCCTGGCCGCCATCCTGTCCGGCAAGCTGCCTACGGCCGGGCGCACGGTCGGCATCGTCTGCTCCGGCGGCAACGTGGACCCTGAGCTGTTCGCCCGGATCCTCGCCGGAGAGCTTTAGCCCGGACCGGGTCGGCCCCACTCAGACCGGCGCCCTGCGTGGGCCAGGGCGCGGTGACGGTGCTCACGCTGAGCTCCGATCCTCGCCCTGCCTTTCGGGCCGACCTCGGTCACCAGCCGTAGTTCAGCCGGGCATAGACGAAGCGGCCGTTGAACCCGAAGGGCGAGTACTGGGAGAAGGCCACCGCATTGGTGCCGTTGACGTGCGGGAAGTTGATGTTCGGATACTTGTCGAAGACGTTGTCCACTCCGATCGCCAAGCCCAGCCCGAACGGGAAACGGTATCGGCCTTCCAGGTCGAGCAACTGCTGGTCGCCCGTGATGATGTCCAGCGAGCCGTTGGCCGCAGTGCCCGGCTGCAGCGCGCTTCCGTAGTGGGTGAGTCTGACTGTCCCTCCCAAAGGTCCGTTGTCCCAGTCTGTGCTCAAGACCAGCTTCTCCCTGGGCGTGCCCTGCTCGAAGGTGAGGCGTTGGACTCTCCCGAAGATAACCGGCGGCTCGGGAAGCGTGGACAGGGCGTTGCTGGTGGGCACCCGCGTCACGTCTGTCTCGTTAACGTTGGCCGCCACGATGAATTCGAAGTTCCCGGCCGTTTCAGCGTCGAGTCTCCAGCGCGCGACCAGGTCGACGCCCTTGGTCTCGGTGTCCACCCCATTGATGAAGAAGCGTGCGGTGGAGGCGCCGAACGGCTGGAGCAGGCGGAAGATCTCACGCTGGGTCGGAGTGCCCGTCGCGCTGCCCTGGATGTTCTCCGACAAGACGATACGGTTGGTCACGTCGATGCGGTAGGCGTCCACGGTGAGCTCGAACCGCCCACGCCGGAAGACCGTGCCGAATGCGTAGTTCACCGACTCCTCAGGCTCGAGAGGACGGGAGCCGAGCACTTTCGCCGTCGGGCTCGTGGCTGGGAAGGTGCCGATCTCGAACGGCAGTCCGTTGATGAAGTTGGTGGAGGTGGCGGTGAAGAAGGCCTGCTGCAGACCGGGCGCGCGGAAACCTGTCGTCAGAGAGCCGCGGACCGCGATAGCGGGGGTGAAGTCGTACCGCGCGGAAAGGCGGCCGGTGCTGGTCGAACCAAAGTCGGAATAGCTCTCGACGCGCCCGGACGCCGCAGTCAGGAACTGAGGCGTGATCTGGGCCTCCACATCGACGTAGGCGCCCACGTTGGAGCGGTCCACGTCCACCTCGTTGGAAGGCAGAAAGCCGGGAAAGCCCTGGGCGCCCTGGGCTCCCGGGAAAGGGCCGCGATCATAGGAGGCGGGCTCGCCGGCGCGAATCCCGTAGGTTTCCCGTCGGCTCTCCAGGCCGAAGGCCAGGTTCACCGGCTCGGCGAACCCCAGTTCGAAGCGGCGCGTGAAGTCCAGGCCGAGCACGATCTGGTCATAGGTGAGGCCGCCGGAATCGAAGCTGGTGGGAGAGGCCGCCCCGCGCGAGACATTGACCGAGTTCTCGGTGCGGTAGTCGATCTCGTTGCGGCCGTACACGAGGTTGAGATCGACGTCGAAGCCGGCCACCTGCCCGCGCACGCCGGCCGCTGCGGTGTAGTCGTCAATCGTGCTGGCGATCTTGGGCAGGAAGCCGTTGGGATAGATGGCGGGCACGTTGCGCGGGTCCCCGACGATTCGGGGGAAGGCCGCGCTTTCCCCTTCGCGGTGCTGATATCCCGCCCAGCCGTAGACTTCATACCCGGCGGCCAAGGGGAGCCCGGCGTTCAGGTACAGGGTGGCGTCCTCGACGCGCGGGTCGCCGTAACGCGAGGTGATGCGGGGCGGGTTGACCCGAACGTCGAGGTCTCCGCGGCTGGTGGGCTCGCGGTCGCGGTATTCAGCCGAAACCGTCACAAAGCCCTCAGCTCCGAGGGGCAGCCCCTGCCAGCCGGAGACGGTGACCGTGGTCCCGTCATTCTCCTCGCGGCCCTCTGGGATTCGGAAGGTGTCCACCGTGGTGCGGTACTGGCCGACGGTGGCGGTGACTCCGCCGCCCGAGCGCTCCTCCCTCAGCCGGATGTTGATCACCCCTGCGATCGCATCGGAGCCGTACAACGCCGAGGCCCCCTCGCGCAGCACCTCGACGCGGTCGATCGCCGAGGTGGGAATGGCGTTCAGGTCGACGGCCGCCGAGCCGCGGCCGATGGAGCCGTTGACGTTGACCAGCGCCGTTTGATGCCGCCGGGCGGAGTTGACGAGGACCAGCGTCTGGTCGGGGGCGAGCCCGCGAAGGGTGGCCGGCCGAATGACGTCGGTGGCGTCGGTGATCGCCGGGCGCGGAAAGTTGACCGAAGGCGTTGTGACGGAGAGCGCCTCGGCCAGCTCGGTGGTGCCCTGCTCGGCCAGGGCTTCGGCGGTGACCACGTCCACGGGCGCTACCGTCTCCAGCCGAGAGCGGCCAGGCGCCCGGCTGCCGGTCACGACGACCTCGTCGACCTCGGCGGGCCCATCGTCCCCGCCGTTGTCGGGGACCGATGCGCGGGAACCGGCCGCGGCGCCCTGGGGGCGGGTGTCCTGGGCCGAGACGGGGGCGGCGATCAGAAGCGGCACGGCGGAAACAACAGTGAACAGGGCTGCTCGAGTGGTCATGGGCTCCTCGTAGGGCCGGAACGCAATGTGAGTCTCGCGCCGACGAAGCACAAACCCACAAGCCTGACAGCTTGGCAATGGGCCGGTCCGCCGCTGATCCTCCGGCAAACCGTTAGAACCCATTGATCAGCTCCAAATCAGCTGACCGCCTGTGAATCAGGCGACCTCGCGACCGGCCACCCGATGAATGAGGACACCCTGGAGCCGACCCGTGTGGCGGGCTGTCCTATGTCCGCAAGGCGATCAGACCACCCGGATTCCTGTCCAGCCTAGAACCAGCCCCGCTTCTTGAACCACAGCAGGGGCGCCACGCCCGTGAGCACGATGGCGGTCAGGGCGGCGGGGTAGCCCCAACGTTCGTCCAGCTCCGGCATGAACTCGAAGTTCATGCCCCAGATCGACGCCAGCAGCGTGGGGGGCAGAAAGGCCGCCCCGGCCACGGTCAGCGCCTTGATGACGTTGTTCTGGGTGTTGTTGATGAAGCCCAGGGTGGCGTCCAAGAGGAAGCTCACGTTCCCGGACTCGAACGAGGCTTGGTCCAGCAGGAACTGCACGTCGCGCGAGATCTCGGCCACCCGCTCCTTGCGGCTGGGATCGCCGTTCATCTGCGGCGCCAGCGTCGCATAGCTGAGCAGCCGCGCCAGGCTGACCAGGCTTTCGCGGATGTCGGCGTTGATCACCTGGGCGCGGCCCAGCACCCGCAGCGCGGCGTTGAAGTCGGTGGGCGTGGGCGCGAAAACCTCTTTCGACAGCACGTCCACTTCCGAGGCCGTACGCTCCAGCACCTGCGAGGCGCGGTTCACGACGGCGTCCACCAAGTTCAGCAGGGTGGTCGCGCCTTCAGGGCAGAGCCGGGCGTTGCGCGCGGCTTCGGCCGCAAAGACGGCAAAGGCGCGCGGCTCGATGTAGCGCAGGGTGATCAAACGGTCGCCGGCGAGAATAAAGGTCACCGGACCGATCTCCGGGTATTCGGTGTCGGCGTTGATCAGGACCATGATGGTCATGAAGCTGACGCCGCCCTCCTGATAGAGGCGGCTGGAGGGCTCCAGCTCCCGCATCTCCTCAGGCGTGGGAATGCTCAGCCCCAGGTCGCGCTCGACCAGCAGTTCTTCTTCCCGCGTGGGCTGGACGAGGTCGATCCAGGCTGCATCTTCCGGCAAGCGCCAGTTCGCCAAGTCGGCGGGAGCAGTTTCGACCTCCGCTAGTGCGGAGCGCACGAGCTTCAGCATGGGGCCGCTCCGTGGCCCGGAGCGACGAGTCCGTCAACCAGGCTCAGCGCAGCCCTTGGGAGCCGCCCACGGCGGCGTAGGCCGGCCCGTCTCCGGCCGAGGCGTAGGTCACCTTGGCCTCGGACTGCTTGTAGATGAAGCCGTAGGTCGGATAGCTGGAGCTGCCCAGGTCCTCCGTCGGGCCGTACCAGACCTTGACCTCCGACCAGTCGCCCGCGTCGGAAACGTCGATCATGGTGACGTCGTTTTCGACCTGGCCGCGGCGGCCGTTGATCGGCGACCAGTTGGCGTGGGTGATCTGGACGATGCGGTCCGTGACGACGTCGCTGACCACAGCCACGTGACCGCGGGTCATGCGAGGTGTCTTCTTGAACACCAGGATGGCGCCTTGTTCGGGCGCGCCGCCACGCTTGTACTTCCCGGTCGCGCCCTGCCACCAGGTCCAGGCGTCACCGAAGATTTGCACGCCGGAAAAGAACCGGGCGAAGGTCACGCACTGCCAGTAGGGCTCGGCGGAGGCGGGAGCGGAGAAAAATCCGCTGGACGCGATCGTCGCTGCAACCAAAACGGCGGTGCTGAGTTTACGCATGAATCGGCTTCCCCGCGACGTCCCTGATCGTAGGGTTAATGGAACGCCGACGCGGTGAAAAGACCGTTAACGCTGTTTGGCGAGTACGCCGCTGTGCCCAGGCCCGGTTGTCCCCAGCTTTTCGCCCCTGCTCACCGGTCGTGAACCTGACCTACTGCGGCAACCGCGCGGGGCGCCTGGCGTTCTCACCCTCATGATCGAAGAACTCTTCCCCGAGGCCTCGGCCAAGACGGACCTGAGTGAAACCCAGGTCATCGCCGCCCTCGCGGGCTCGCTCGGCCTGATCAAGAGGCATGGCGAGCCGACCCGCGTGACCGCCCTGTTCAACGGCGTGCCCGGGACGGCCGACCTGGCCGAAGCCGGCGAGCCGCCCGCCAAGAAGGGCGGCCTCTTCGGCGGGCTGGCCAAGGCCGCCGGGGGCGCGGCCGCCCCGGACGCCCTCGCGCTGATGGGCCGCCTCAAGGCCCAAGGCGTGCACAGCGGCGATCTGCAAAAGCTCCTGCCGGTGGCGCGGGACTTCGTGCGGGCCCGCACGGGCAAGGACTTGTTGGGCGAGGCGCTGAAATCCATCCCCGGGTCAGGGGCCCTGCTAGGCGGCGGCTGACCCCCGACCAACCCTGGCTCCCTGCAGGAGCAGGTGATCGGGCGGCCAAAAAGCCTGGTCACCCCGCTTCCCCCGGGGTGAGCGGGATGGGATAGGCTGGCGGGGCCAGCCCGACCGGAGCCGTCCATGCTCAGAACCACCCTCGCCCTCGGCGCCGTTCTCGTCTCCGTGGCGACAGCCTCCGCTCACGTCCCGCCGGCGCCGACCCCGGAGGCCGCCCTCATGGCCCGCGTGGCCGCCGACGTTCAGCCGGACCGGCTGCGCGCCGTCGTGGCTCGGCTGGTCGGCTTCGGGACGCGTCACACCCTGTCCGAAACCCGGTCCGAGACCCGCGGCATCGGGGCCGCCCGCCGCTGGACCGAGCGCGAATTCCGCGCCATCGGCCAGGCCTGCGGCGGCTGCCTGACCCTGGCCACGCCCTCGCAAACCGTGACGGGGAACCGCATCCCTCGACCGACCGAGGTGGTGGACGTGCTGGCCATCCAGCGTGGGACGACCGATCCTGGGCGCGTCATCATCATCTCCGGCCACATCGACTCGCGCGTGACGGACGTGGCCGACTTCACCAGCGAGGCGCCGGGCGCCAACGACGACGCCTCAGGCGTGGCCGCCGTGATCGAGTCCGCTCGCGTGCTCAGCAAGCACAAGTTCCCCGCCACCCTGGTCTACGCCGTGCTCTCCGGCGAGGAGCAGGGCCTCTATGGCGGCAAGATCCTGGCCGACTACGCCCGCGCTCAGGGCTGGCGAGTGGAGGCCGTGCTCAACAACGACATCGTGGGCAATATCGAAGGCCAGAGCGGTGCGGTCGACAACACCCACGTCCGCGTCTTCTCCGAAGGCACCAAGGCGGTGGAGACGCCCGAACAGGCCAACCGCCGTCGCTACAACGGCGGCGAGGTCGACAGCCCGTCGCGCAACCTCGCCCGCTACTTGGACAGCCTGGCCGATCGCTGGCTGACCAACCTCGACGTGGTCATGATCTACCGCACCGACCGCTTCGGCCGGGGCGGCGACCAGGTCCGGATGCTGGAGGCGGGCTTCCCCGCCGTGCGCGTGACGGAGGCCCAGGAGAACTACAACCGCCAGCACCAGAACCTCCGCACGGAGAACGGAATCCGCTACGGCGACGTGCTGGAGGGCGTGAACTTCCCCTACCTCGCCCAGGTCACCCGCCTGAACGCCCTAGCTATGGCTTCCCTGGCGTCGGCCCCGCCCCCGACCGAGGTGACCACGGAGGGCGCGGTCAAGGCCGACACCACCGTCAAATGGGCCGCCGTTCCGGGCGCGGCCGAGTACCGGGTCTGGTGGCGCGCCACCACCGACCCGCAATGGCGCTTCAGCCGCTCCGCGGGCCCGGCGACGTCGCTGGTCCTGCCCGGCGTCAACATCGACGACTGGTTCTTCGGCGTTCAGGCGATCTCCGCCGACGGCTTCGCGAGCCCGATCGTCTTCCCCGGCCCGCCCGGGTCGTTCATCTCACCCCCGCCCGCGGCCGCAGCCGCGGCCCCGCGCTCTTGAGGCGGCTGGGCTAGGCGCGAAAGGTGCGGAGCCCTAAACGGCGCTCATGGCGACCTCTCCCTCTCTTGCCGGCCTGAGCGCGGCCGCGCGCGACGGCCGCACCTGGCCGTTCGAACAAGCCCGCAACCTGCTGGCGCGTCTGGTGCGGGTGCGCTTGCACCCCGACGAACATGCCGGAGCGGAGCCGCTGCTGGGCTCCGGCCAGGTCGCCGCCGCCCTGGACCGCTTCCCCGCTCTGCAGCGGCCGGTGGTCTTCGAGACCGGCTACGGGCCCTCCGGCTTGCCGCACATCGGCACCTTCGGCGAGGTGGCGCGCACCACCATGGTGCGCACCGCCTTTCGTGCGCTTACCGAGGACGCCTGGCCCACCCGCCTGATCTGCTTCAGCGACGACATGGACGGCCTGCGCAAGGTCCCGGACAACATTCCGGGTCCGGAGCGGTTGATCCCCGACCTGGGCCTGCCGCTGACCGCGGTACGGGACCCGTTCGAAGACGGCGCAGGCCCTTGTCATGGCAGCTTCGGCCGGCACAACAACGCCGAGCTCCGCCGCTTCCTCGATCGCTTCGGCTTTGATTACGAGTTCCTGTCCTCCACCGACGCCTACCGCTCGGGGATGTTCGACGACGCCCTGCGCCGCGCGCTCCAGCGCTTCGACGAGATCCAGGCGGTCATGCTCCCCACGCTCGGCCCCGACCGGCGCGCCACCTACTCGCCCTTCCTGCCGATCAGCCCCACCACCGGCCGCGTGCTCCAGGTTCCCACGCTCGAGCGGAACCCGGAAGACGGAACCATCGTCTTCGAAGATGAGGACGGGACCCGTGTCGAGACCCCCGTCACCGGCGGCCGGGTCAAGCTGCAGTGGAAGCCCGACTGGGCCATGCGCTGGGCCGCCTTGGGCGTCGATTACGAAATGAGCGGCAAGGACCTGATCGACAGCGTCAAGGCCGCTTCCCGCATCTGCCGCATCCTGGGCGCCGAACCACCCCAGCCCTACACCTTCGAGCTCTTCCTGGACGAAGCCGGGGCCAAGATCAGCAAGTCCAAAGGCAACGGCCTGGGCATGGAGGACTGGCTTCGCTACGGCGCCCCCGAAAGCCTCGCCTTTTACATGTTCCAGAACCCCCGCGCGGCCAAGTCGCTGGGCTACTCCGTCGTCCCCCGCGCCGCCGACGACTACCTGTCCAACCTCGACGCCTATCCGGGCCAGGAGCCCGCCAAGCGACTCGACAACCCCGTGTGGTCTGTCCACGCTGGCCATCCGCCCGAGCGCGGCAGCCCCGTCTCCTTCGGCCTGCTGCTCAATTTGGCTTCCGTGGCCAACGCCGCGGACAAGGTCGTCCTCTGGCGCTACCTCGCCCGCTACCTTCCTGGCGCCACGCCGGAGCGCGAGCCCTCGCTGGACCAGCTCACCGACTACGCCGTCCGCTACTATACCGACTTCGTCGCCCCTACGCGCCGGCGCCGCGCCCCGAACGCCCAGGAGCGCGCCGCCATGTCCGACCTCCGCGCCCGTCTGGCCGTTCTTCCATCCGACCTGTCCGACGGCGAAACCATCCAGAACGAGGTCTATGCGGTCGGCAAGGCCCACGCCTTTGACCCGCTTCGGGCCTGGTTCCAGGGTCTCTACGAAGTCCTCCTCGGCCAAAGCCAGGGCCCGAGGTTCGGCTCCTTCGCGGCGGTCTACGGCCTGCCCGAGACGATCGCTCTGCTGGACGAGGCGCTGGGCGGCGCTCCCGCCTAATCGCTAACGTCCAGGGTCTCCAGGCTGAACGCCCCTTGGCTGGGCGGGCTCTCGGTCACCGATCGCCCGGAACATCGGTCGCATGTTGCTCCCCCGCGATCCGCGCTTAAGCTGGGGCGGACGATAGGAGCCGGATCATGATTGGGAAGACCTGCGCGCTGGCGGCCGGCATCACTGCCATGGCCGGTGCTGCCAGCGCACAAACGCCGGCGGCCGAACCGCGGATCACCTTGATCCACGCCGGGACCGTGCTCGACCGCCCGGGTCAGCCGCCCCGCCGCAACGTCACCCTGGTGGTGACCAAGGGTCGGATCACGGCGGTCAATCCGGGCTTCACCGATCCGGCGGCCCTCTCCTCGGCCGGCAAGGTCGAGGTCATCGATCTCCGCGACCGCTTCGTCCTGCCCGGCCTGATCGACAGCCACGTGCACCTGGACAGCGACCGGGCGGGCGAGGCCGGCCTGTTGGAAGGTCTCACCAACAACGCCCCTTATTTCACCATCCAGGCGGCTGTGAACGCCCGCAAGACGCTGGACGCGGGCTTCACCACCGTGCGCAATCTGGGCGACAGCTCGGGGGCGACCCTGGCGCTGCGCGACGCCGTGGCCGCCGGCCAGTTGCCCGGGCCGCGCATCGTGGACGCGGGCCGCTCGATCGGGACCACCTCCGGCCACGTCGACAGCCGGCTGGGGCTGGCCGACGAGGTCCGCGACGCCCATTCCGCCGAAAACACCTGCAACGGACCGGAGTCCTGCCGCGAAGCCGTCCGGCTGCAGGTCGGCCGCGGCGTGGACGTGATCAAGATCGCCACCACCGGCGGGGTCAACAGCCGCATCGGGGCGGGCCTGGGTCAGCAGATGTTCGATGACGAGGCCAAGGCGATCATCGACACCGCCCACCAGCTCGGCAAAAAGGTCGCCGTCCACGCTCATGGGGCGGACGGGGTCAAGCTGGCGCTCCGCTATGGCGCGGACTCCATCGAGCACGGCACTCTGATGGATCCGGAGTCGATCGCGCTGTTCAAGCGCACGGGGGCCTACTATGTGCCCACGCTGTCCACGGTGAACGGCTACTTGGAGCGCATCGCCGCCGACCCCAACGCCTATCCGCCCGCCGTCCGGGCCAAGATCGACTTCCGCATCGGGATCACCGGCGACGCGCTGCGCAAGGCCGTCCCCGCCGGGGTCAAGGTGGCCTTCGGCACCGACGCCGGCGTTTCCAAGCACGGCCGCAACGCCGACGAGTTCGAACTCATGGTCCGCCACGGCATGACGCCGGCCACCGCCATCCATGCGGCCACCGTAAACGCCGCCGACCTGCTCGGTCTGGCCGCCGAGCTGGGCTCCCTGGAGCCCGGCAAGCGCGCCGATCTGATCGCCGTGCAGGGCGATCCGCTCCAGGACGTGACGGTGCTCAAGCGGGTGGCCTTCGTCATGAAGGACGGGATCGTGCACAAGGATGCGCGAAGCGCTCCGGCCCGCTAAAGCCGGCGGATGCCGCGCCGCCCCCGTCCGACCCGCTTCGAGCCCGACCAGAGCACCACCGCCCCGCCCCTGCCCAAGCGGCGGGGCCGCGGTCTCGGCCGCCTCCTGGTCGACATCGTGCTGCTCTCGGTCCTGATCGTGCTGGGCGTGACGCTTGCCTACCGCTTCATCCCTCCGCCCGTCACCCTGCTCATGATCCAGCGCGCCGGCGAGAACGGGATCCGCAAGGACTGGCGCTCGCTGGAGCGTATCGACGCCGACCTGGTCCACGCCGTGGTCGCCGCCGAGGACAGCCGCTTCTGCTCCCACAACGGCTTCGACGTGGAGGCCATCAAAAAGGCGATGGAGGCCAATGAGAACTCCACCAAGGTCCGCGGCGGCTCCACCATCACGCAGCAGACCGCCAAGAACGTCTTCCTCTGGCCCCAGCGTTCCTGGCTTCGCAAGGGCCTGGAGGCGGGCTTCACCGGCCTGATCGAGGTGGTCTGGGGCAAGCCCCGCATCATGGAGGTCTATCTCAACGTCGTGGAATGGGCGCCGGGCGTCTACGGCGCCGAGGCGGCGGCCCAGAGGTGGTTCGGCAAAAGCGCCGCCAGCCTCACGCGCTCGGAGGCGGCGCGCCTGGCCGCGATCCTGCCGGCGCCCCGCCGCTACAAGGCCGCCCCGCCCGGACCCTATGTCCGACGCCGGTCGGGGCGGATCGCGCGCGCCATCCAGGTGGTGCGCGACGATGGCCTGTCCTCCTGCGCCTTTGACGGAATCCGCCGCACGGACGGGGGTACGGAAACGCCGGAACCTCGGCGCCGTCGCGCGCCCGCCAACCAGGATGTGCTGGACGCCGCCCGCAACCCGGATACCGAGTCCGAGGCCCCGGTGGGTGCGCCCCCGCCCCCGCCCGAACCGGAGCTCCCCGCCGGCCTCCCTCCGGAAGACCCCGCCCCCGAGCTCCCGCCCGAAGCGGTCGAACCCGAGCCTGGGCCGGAGCTCGCCCCGCCGGAGGTCGAACCTGCACCCGACCTCCCCACCGGCCCCGCATAGGCGTGAAGCGCGCTTCGTTCCCCTGCGTCTTCGAACCGCTTGACGCACGCCGCCGGCCTGCGCTCCATGCACGCCCGACGCGAACTCAGGGTCGGCCACGCTCGCCGACGCGCACAAGGACAGCCCGATGAAACGCCGACTTCTCTCCGCCGCCGCGGGCCTGGCCCTTAGCGCCTCCCTCGCCAGCTGCGCGGTGACCACCGGCGAGCAGGCCGCCGCCGGGATGGCGCGGATGGACGGCCCGGCCGCCTCCCAGACCGGCGCCGGTCTGGCCCAGCCCACCACCGATTCCGTTGAAGACGCCGCTCGCACGGACCAGAACACCGCCCAGGTGCTGGAAGGCGCGGTGGAGCCCGCTGTCACCGGCTCGGCGGCGCCCACGCCCAACGCCCTGCCCAGCTTCCCCGCCACCATTGCGGGCGCCCGCGCCTTTGTGGCCGACGCCGAGCAGCGCCTGTCCCGCGCCGGCGAGTTCGCCAATCGGGCCGCCTGGGTGCGCGCCAACTTCATCACCGACGACACCCAGTGGCTGGAGACCAAGGCCGGCGGGGAATTCAACGAAATGGCCTCGCGCCTGGCCAAGTCCGCCGCGCGCTACAACCGCCTCGCGGGCCTGGATCCCGAAACCACGCGCAAGCTGCAGCTGCTCCAGCGCGCCCTGGTCCTGCCCGCCCCGGCGCGCTCCGGCGCCGCCGACCAACTGGCGGCGCTCGGCACCAGGCTCGACAGCACCTATTCGACGGGCAAATTCACCTACAAGGGCAAGACCCTCACCCTGAACGACGCCGAGGACATCCTGGCCTCCTCGCGTGATCCGGCTGAACTGGAGGCCGTCTACGAAGGGTGGCGGACCATCGCCGTCCCCATGAAGGACGACTACGCCCAGCTGGTCACCCTGGCCAACGAAGGCTCCCGCGAGTTGGGCTACTCCGACACCGGCGCGCTCTGGCGCTCCTGGTACGACATGGAGCCGCAAGCCTTTGCCGCCGAAACCGACCGGCTCTGGACTCAGGTCCAGCCGCTCTATCAGAACCTGCACTGCTACGTTCGGGCACGACTGAACGCCAAATACGGCGACGCCGTCCAGCCGGAGACCGGCCCGATCCGCGCCGACCTGCTGGGCAATATGTGGGCCCAGCAATGGGGCAACATCTACGACGTGGTCGCCCCCAAGACCGGCGCCGGCCTGGGCTACGACGTCGACAAGCTGCTGGTCGCCAAGAAGTACACGCCCGAGAAGATGGTCCGCACCGGCGAGGCCTTCTACACCTCCTTGGGCCTCGATCCCCTGCCGGAGACCTTCTGGCGGCGGTCCCTGATCACCCGCCCGCGGGATCGCGAGGTGGTCTGTCACGCCTCGGCTTGGAACATCGACGACGCCGAGGACATCCGCATCAAGATGTGCACCAAGGTGAACGCGGAGGATTTCCAGACGGTCCACCACGAGCTTGGCCACAACTACTACCAGCGCGCCTACAAGGACCAGCCCTACCTGTACAGGGGCGGCGCCAACGACGGCTTCCATGAAGCCATCGGCGACTTCGTCTCTTTGTCGGTGGTCACGCCGGAATATCTGAAGCAGATCGGCCTGATCGAGAAGGCGCCGGGCGCCCAGGCCGACATTCCCTTCCTGCTGCGGCAGGCGATGGACGGCGTGGCCTTTCTGCCGTTCGGCTTGATGGTGGATCGTTGGCGTTGGGACGTCTTCTCCGGCAAGACCACGCCCGAGCAGTACAACCAGCGCTGGTGGGAGCTGGTTCGACAGTACCAGGGCCTGACGCCCCCGGGCGAGCGGCCGGCCAACGCCTTCGATCCCGGGGCCAAGTACCACGTGCCCGGCAACACGCCCTATACGCGCTATTTCCTGGCGCGGATCTACCAGTACCAGTTCCACCGCGCGGCTTGCCAGCAGGCCGGCTGGACCGGGCCGCTGCACCGCTGCTCCATCTACGGCGACAAGGAGGTGGGGCGGAAGTTCAACGCCATGCTGGAGATGGGCCAGTCGCGCCCCTCGCCGGAGGCGCTCGCCGCCTTCACCGGCCAGCGCGAGACGGACGCCAGCGCCATGACGGCCTATTTCGCGCCGCTGAACACCTGGCTGACCCAGCAGAACCGCGGCCAGAACTGCGGCTGGAGCTGATCGGAGCCGTCCGTCCCGGAGCGGGTGCGCCGCTCCGGGACGAAAACTTAAGGATTCCCCCTCACCCTGGTTCCTGGGCGGGGTGCGCCCGCAGGGTGAGACATGGGGATCAGGGGACTAGGCCGGCGTTTTCTCGGGCGCGCGCTCCGTAATCAACGGGGCGGTATCGTGGTCACGGCCGCCTTCGCCCTGATGCCTATCACCATGCTCGCCTTCGCCGCGGTCGAGTTCCACAACTTCACCCGCCACCGCACCGTGCTGCAGGACGCCCTGGATACCGCGGCCATGGCCGTCGCCCGCGCGCCCCTCACCGCCACGGAGGCGGAACTGCGGGACATCTACGTCGCCGTCCTGAAATCCCACCTGGAGCTCAAGCCCGGACTGGTCACCCTCGTCGAAGCCGCGCCGGACCCGGTCACCGGTAAGGGCGGCAAGCCCGAGCTCACCTACGTCAACGGTCGCGTCACAGCGAACGCCACCCTGGAGATCAGTCCGATCATCGCCAACTTCTTCATCGAGGGCGACGTGCTCGTCAGCGGCGGCTCGCAAGTCCTGCGGGAGGTCCGCGGCGTCGAGGTGGCCCTGGTCTTGGACACCACCGGCTCGATGGAGGAGAACAACCGGATCGGCATCGCCAAGGAGGCGGCCACCAACTTCGTCAATCTGATCGGCGAGGCCGCTTCGAATTCGAACAATCCCCAAAGCGTGCGGATCTCCATCGTTCCTTTCGCCAACGCGGTCAATGCCGGCGCGTCATACCAGACCGCGAGCTGGATCGACGGCGCCGGGGCTTCGCCGATCCACAACGAGATCTTCTCCGACGCCCGCGGCGGCGCGGTCTCCGCGAACCGCTTCGACCTCCTTGGCCAGATGCAGATCCCCTGGGCGGGGTGCGTCGAAAGCCGCCCCATGCCGTACGACATCCAGGACACCGCCCCCAGCAGCGGCACGCCGGCGACCCTGTTCGTGCCCTACTTCGCGCCGGATCTCATCGACTGGGTGCCTTATGTGAAGCGGCCCGGGTCGCCTAACGCCGCCTACGTCAATCGTTGGACCAGCGACCTGCACGCACGCTTCCACAACATGCGAAACGGGGACTTCACGGGCGACGCCTCCGCCATGCTGCAAGCCTACCGGCTCAACAACGACTACCTGCCCGATGTGGAGCCCGCGATTCAAACCTATAGTCCGAAGCGGGATACTCTGGGGGGATACTGGCCCGGGTTCAGACCTCCTAACAAACATCCCAATGGGTACATCGACTATGAGAACTTCACCACCCAGTTCTTGTCGTATCTGGGAGTCACCGACTTCAGCGTGAGTGCGTTGACGCTCCTCGGCAACAACGCCGCCACCAAGATCACCGCCAAATACACCAAGGCGAACATCGACGCGGAGGTCGCGGCCGGCCGCTTCGACCGAACCAGCCTGATCGAGGGGCCGAACGCCGGCTGCCGGATGAAGCCCGTCACACCTCTCACCTCGGACCTGACCAAGGTGAAGACCGCGATCAGAGACATGACCACCGGGGGCGGAACCAACATCCCGATGGGCCTGATGTGGGGCTGGCACACGCTGTCGCCCAACGCTCCCTTCGCCGACGGCGCCGCGTACGGGACCAGGGGAACGACCAAGATCATCATCCTGATGACCGATGGCGCCAACGACACAGGCAGCATCTATTCGGCCGTAGGTTTCCCCTGGCAAAAGCGGCTGGGAGACACCGCCGACGGGGCGGCGGTCAGCTCCGCGCTGAACGGCCGGCTGGCGGCTCTTTGCGACAACGTCAAAGCCCAGAAGATCGTCCTCTACACGATCCGGGTGGAGATGACGGGGGACAACACCCTGCTCCAGACCTGCGCCACCGACGCCACCAAGGCCTACGACGTCACGCAGGCCTCTGATCTCGACAGCACCTTCAAGGAGATCGCGCGCTCCATCCAGAGGCTCAGGATCGAAGTCTGACGATCGACAGGTCTCGGCCCTTTGTTGCGCGATTGAGCACACGCGAAGCTTCACCGTCGGAAGCCGCCAACCAGCCGGTAGGCCCAGCGCGCTCCGCCGCCACCCGGGGCCGCTCATGATCGGGCGCCGGACCAGAACACGGTCGGGCGGATCAGCTGCCCAGGTCGGCCCCCGAGCTCGCCGCCTCAGGCCAGCTTGATCTCGCGCAGCCGCTCCTTGAGGAAGTCCTCGGCCATGATGGGCGGCTCGCCGCCTTCCGGACGGCCCGGGCCCGCGCGGCCCGGCAGCGCCTCGATCATGAATTCCGGCTCGAAATGCAGGAAAAAGGGCGTGGAATAGCGACTCACCCCCATCCGCTCCGGCGCGGGATTGACCACGCGGTGGCTGGTGGACGGGAGCACGCCGTTGGTCAGCCGCTGCAGCATGTCGCCGATATTGACCACCAGAGCCCCAGGCGGGGGCGCGATCGGCAGCCACCGGCTGCTTCCGTCGTCGGTCTTGGCCAGGATCTCCAGCCCGGCTTCCTCGGCGCCCAGCAGCAGAGTGATGACATTGATGTCTTCGTGCGCCCCCGCCCGCACGTGGTTGGCGGCCGCCTCGCCCGTCACCGGCGGGTAGTGAAGCAGGCGCAGGATGCTGTTGCCCAGCCAAACCTTGTCCTCGAACCAGTCGGGCGGGAGATCCAGATGGCGAGCGACCGCCGACAATAGCTGAGCTCCCAAGGAGTCCAGGGCGGTGTAGAGTTCGCTCAAGCTCTCGCGGAAGCTCGTCACCTCGTCCGGCCAGACGTTGGGCGGCATATATCGGGCATAGGGGTGCCCGGGCGGCAGCTCCCGGCCCACGTGCCAGAACTCCTTCAGGTCGTGCGACGCGGCGCCTTTGGCCGTTTCCACGCCGAAGGGCGTGTAGCCGCGCGCGCCGCCCCGGCCCGCCAAATGGTAGCGCCGCTTGGTCTCGTCCGGGAGCGCGAAGACGGCCTTGGTGTCGGCCAGGGCGCGGTCGACCAGTTGCGGGTCCAGCCCGTGATCAGCCACCACGGCGAAGCCGTAGCGCTCGAAGGAGCCGCCCAGCTCGCGCGCGAAGCCGTCCGGATCGCTCTTGGACAAGTTCAAGGAGATGGGGGGAACAGCTAAGGTCATGAGGTGGCCTTATCCTCTCTCCTCCCGCTCCGAACAACCGGCGCCCCGGATGAACGCCCGCTGACCGGCGCCTTCAGGCCGGGTGAACAGCGGATGGGGGAACATCGATCCTACCGTCACGTTTGTGGCGGCGAAGTCATCCCTTTGGAGAACAACATGCTGAAGCAGACCGCGCTTCTCACGGCGGCCGCCATTGCGGTCACAGCTTGCGCCACCGGCCCGTACGGTGCGCCGCCTCCCGGGGGCGATCCGTATAACCAAGGCGCTGGCGTGCAGGGCCGGGTCGGCACGCGTACAGCCACGGGCGCCATCGCGGGCGGCCTCGTCGGCGGTGCGCTCGGCTATCTCACCAACACCAACAAGAGCGAGGAAGGCCGCACCAACGCCCTGATCGGCGCGGGAATCGGCGCGCTCGCAGGCGCGGGCGTCGGCCGCTACATGGACCAGCAGGCCGCGCGGCTGCAGCAACAAACCGCCGGCACGGGGGTGGAAGTCATCCGCCAGGGCGACAACATCATCCTGCAGATGCCGGGCGACGTGACCTTCGCCTATGACCGCGCCGACATCCAGCCGCAGTTCTACGGCGTGCTGGACAGCGTGGCCCAGACCCTGGCCCAGTTCCCGGCCACCTATGTCGACGTGGTGGGCCACGCCGACGCGACAGGCTCGGACGAGTACAACCTGGGCCTTTCGCAGCGCCGGGCCAGCTCGGTCGCCAGCTATCTGGTGAGCCGCAACGTCATCCCCGACCGCCTGTTCGTGGCCGGCCAGGGCGAGCGGTCGCCGCGCGCCAGCAACGCCACCGAACAGGGCCGCGCGCAAAACCGCCGGGTGGAGATCGTCCTGCGTCCGCACACCGCCCAGGGCTGACACGGCCGAACGAAACGAGGGCGGCGGGAGCGATCCCGCCGCCCTCTCGCGTCAGAAGCTCGCCCGAAGCCCCACGACCCCGCCCAGCCCCGGCGTTCCGTACGGTCGGACTTCCCCCTGATCCTGGTCGACGCGGCGAAGGCCGGCGGTCGCGATCAGCCCTGGCGCAAGCCCCGCCGAACCCTGGGCATAGAGGCTGTCCAGCCGCACATCCCGGTCCAGGCCTCGACCGAAGGCCGTGGCGTTCCAGCGCAGGGGCAGCCCGGGCTTCACACCCAAGTTCCCTTTTGACCCCTTCCGGGGAACCCTTCACGGGGGGCAGACCAGCCCCGCCACGCCGGCGGGTCAACGCCCAGCAGGACGGCCAGCCGTTTCGCGTACCCGCCGGCCTGAGTGCGGGCGCGCGCCGCCTCCTCCGGCCAACCCACCTGGGCGTCGACGGCCGTCGTCCACAGCCCGAGCTGAAAAGCGAGGTAGGCGGGGCGGAGAAAGGCCAGGATCTCCGGTTCCACGCCCAGGCGGGCTCGCAGATCCTCCATCTGCTCAGCCGAGAGACCCAGCTCGGCCTCGGCGCCCGCAACGTCCCAGGCGATGTCCTGGGCGCCGATCAGGTCGTGCGCTTCCGAATGGTCGACCCCGTCGGCCTTGAGCAGGCGGCCGTCCGGCAGGTCCAGCCACTCCCAGGCGTGCAGGCGACCGTCCACATGGACGCGCCGCATCTCGCCTTGCAGGGTGGCCAAGTCCGGCGCGCCGCGAAGCACCGCGTCGCCCGCCGCCGGGCCCAGGGCCTCCTCCACATTAGCCCGCGTCATCTCCAAGAGGTCTGGAGCGCCTGCGCCGCTCCCTTGGCGCGCCGGAAAGGCTTCAGCCCGAAAGCCGAGGTAGTCGGCCAACCGGCCCAGGAAGGCCGCGTCCTTGACGGGAGTGCGCGCCCCCTCCTCCCAGCGCTGCAGGATGAAACCACAGGCCAGACCCGCCGGCTCCGAACCGAAGCCCGCCTCGTGCAGCGCTCGCGCACGATCCAGCTTGGCTCGCCCAATCCGGCCCAGCCCCGCGAACTTGAGCAGCCAGGCGCCATGGGCTGTGCGGTGCAGGAACTTGCGCCGTTCCTGCCCGGCGTTCACGGGGGGCGGCTCGGGCCAGGTCCTCAGCTCGCGCCACGCGCCGCCGGAAACGTCCTGCAGAGGCGCCGTGGCCGGCCCGAGCCGGGCCGCGGCTTCCGCCGCGAGCTGCGGCAGGAGCACCTCGTCGAAGGCCGTCACGGGCCGAACCGCGCCGGCCCAACGCGCCCGGTTGCGGGCCGAGGCCTGCGGTCCGAGGTCGCCGTCGTGTCCGGGGACAAAGGCGATCCGCGCCCGCGCCACGCCCAACCGCTCAAGCGCGTCCGCCACCGCCCCGAAGGAGCTGCCCGAAAGCCCCGGGCCTTCGTCTACGATTGCGAACGGGCCTGGGTGGGCCGCCCACTCCGCTTCCAGCTCCGGCGACAGCGCCAGCCTGCGGCCGAAGGGATGGCCGGTCGGACGAACGGTCACCGGGGACGGAGCGCCCAAGGCGGCTGCGACCACGGCCGCCAGGCTGGTTCCGATGCTGCGGATTCCGATCACGCGCCAGTCGCCGGCCGGCAGCCGTCGCGCCGCGGCGGCGTAGAGGGCGGGGTGGAGGGCGTAAAAGGCGTACCCCTCAGGAACGCGAGCCTCGATCGGCTCCAGGGCTTCCAGCCAGGCTTTGGCCAGCCCGACGAAAGGCGCGGCCCGGGCCTGCTCGCCGGGCGAAGCGGTCCCTAGAAGCAGACCCGCCACCTCCAGGAGGGTCTTCATCAACCCGTCCACCGTCGCGGAGCGTCGGTCGCAGCCCACGGCGGCGAACTCCGCGTCCGCCAACCCTTGCACGAGTTGTCCCATGCCGATGAGGGCGGAGGTCCAGGCTCCGCGGGCGAGGTCGGCCTCGACCTCCGCCAGCAGCTCGGCCGGGCGGACGCGGCGGGTGATGTCGCCATAGACCCACATCAGCGCAAATGGCGGTAGGCGATTGCGGCGAAGGCGGCGAAGCCCGGCGGCTCCACCCCGCGTGCCTGCAGCCAGGCCTGCCAGGCCTCGTATTGCGCGGGGCTGGGGGAGACGAGCGCGCGGCGATCCTTGGCCAGCTCCAGAGCAGTCAGGGGCTGCATCCCCCGGTCCACCAGGACGCAGAGCGCCAGCAGGGCCGAACGACCGATCCCGTGCTCGCAGTGGATCAAAAGCCGCCGCCCCGCCACCAGCTCCGCTGCGGCGAAGGCCACGCCCTGCTCCAGCATCTCCGGACTGACCGCATGGTGGTCCAGGGTGGGCAGATGCAGAAAGGCGATCCCCTGCCGGCTCAGCACCGCTTCGTCGTCGCACGCCTCCGCCCGGAGATCGACAACGGCCCGGACGCCTATCTCGAGCGCCAACCGCTCGGCCCGCTCCGTCGGGAAACTGCCCCCTACCGCCAACTCCGGCGTGATCCAGTCGAGGTTGGGGGTCCGATCGGCGTTCATGCGGTCAGGAACCCCGCGCTCCGGCCCCGCGTTCGATGCCCGAACGGAGTGCAAGCATGGCTGACCCTCAAGTGGGCGAACCGGTGGGCAAGCGCGGGGTGGCCATCGTCACGATCGTCGTGCTGGCGTGCGTGGCTGGTGCCGTGTGGCTGACCTTCGCGCGTGACGACATGCGCTCCACGCCCGTGGAGGACGTGTTCGCCGGCCGGCCGGCCACCGCCAGCGTCACCGATCCCACCGATTCCGATCCCGGGCTCACGGCCGAGGACGCTCGTCCGCAGGGCCGCCTGGCTCCCGACAGCCAGGAAGGCGTGAGCGGCGCCGGCAGCTCGGCCCTGACCCGCGACACACCCGCGCTGAACCCGGGCGTGGGCCCGGACCGGCAAGCCACCGTGGCCCCTGACACCGGCCGCAACCTGCCCCCCTCGCCGGGCGCCAATCCTCAGGAGGCGCCGAGGAACGATTTGGAGACCGGCGCCAACGCCAACGCCGAGCGGTCGCGCGAACTGCGATAGCGCTCCGTCATCTCCGCGCAGAAATCGGCGAAGCGACGGGGGTCCTGGGGCGCGCTGGTGTGGTGCGGCTGGATCCCCTCGTGCTCCGGGGTGAAGCAAAAAGTCACGGTGACGTCGAAGTCGGCCAGGGCCTCCATCTGGCGATCGAACCAGCCCCGGGCGTCGGGCCGGAAGCTGTCGGCCCAGCTCAGGCCGGTGCGCAGGTAGCGTACGCCCAACCGTTTCATCCAGGCCACCGCGTCGTCCAGCCTGTGGTCCTGGTAGTGGAACCACTGGCACAGCCCGATCTCGCTGGCGACCTTCTCATATTCGGCCAGGGCCAGTTTGGGCGTCCCGTCCTCGCGCAGCAGCCCCATGTGGAAGTGCCGGTAATAGCTGGACCCCTCGGCCTCCTTGTGGCGCGTGGTGGCCTCCCAAGCCTGGGGCAGGTCGTAGAGGCTGTACCAGTGGATTCGCGGGGCCTTGCCGATCAGCAGCTCGGCGGTCCGCTTCAGCCCGAACACCTGCACCTCCTCGGCTCCAAAGGTGCTGATGCCGACCTCCGACACCCAGACGGGCTTGTCCGTGACCGCCTGGATCTCCTCCAGCTTGGCCGGCCAGTCGTGAATGGACCACAGGTTCCAATCGAGTGGGAAGCCGTGCACGGCCACGACGTCGATGCCGTCCAGCGCGCCATAGCCGCTCAGGCGGTTGATGAAGTGCGGATCGATGGGGCTCATCCCGCCCAGCACGCGCGGCAGGGTGGGGTCGACGTCCGCGATGGCGGCGGTGGCCAGCTTCACCATCTCGCCGAACCTGGACCAGTCGGAATCGACCTCCGGGTCCCAGTGCGACTTGTTGTTGGGCTCGTTCCAGATCATCGCCGCCTCGATCATCGGGCGGCTCCCTTGGCGGGGTAGACAGGGCCGGACCAGTCCGGACGGGCGGTCTTGCGGCACAGAAAGACCTCGGGCTCGGGATGGGCGGTGATCTCGAACCCGGCGCTGCGCAGCATGGCCGCCGACCCCGCGGCGTTGGGCGCCCACCAGTTGGTCGGATCGTGGGAATATTCGCGCTCGATGAAGTGCATCTTCGGGTAGCCGGGACTGTGGAAATGGTCCTGTTCGAAGAAGTCGTAGTCGGGCTTGACCTCCTCGATCTGGTCGGAGCCGCGCTGCATGGTCTGGAACAGCATGAGGTCGTCCGCGACGTGCTCGTGGATCAGGTCCAGCGCCAGCAGCGGGTGGCGCAGGTGGTAGAAAACACCCATGAAGATCACAAGGTCGAAGCGCTCGCCCAACAGGGCCACGTCGAAGACTTCGAGCTGGCGGAATTCGATCCGAGGGTAGCCCGACACCTCGGCGGCGAAACGGGCCTGGGCCAGGTAGTCTTCGTCGTGATCGACGCCCAGAACCCGGGCCGCCCCGCGCCGGGCCATCTCGATCGAGTAGAAACCGCCGTTGCAGCCGATGTCGAGCACGCTCTTGCCGTCCAGGCGCTCGGGCAGGACATGGGCGAAGCCCGCAAACTTCACCGCGGGATAGTCCCCCAGGAAGTGGTCGGGCGCGGTTCGCACCCCATGGAGGTCGAGGTTGTGGAACCAGGGGCCGAGCGCGTCGGCGCGCGTCCGGATGGTCTCCGGGGACAGGTCGGTCATTCGGCAGCGATCTCGGAGGAGGGTTCGTTGAGGCGGATCAGCTTGGCGCCCCAGGGGTCGAGCACGCCGCCCACCACCACGGTGGAGATGGAGGCCGGCTCCACCTCGATGCGGCCATAGGCGTCCAGCGGCAGGCCCAGCAGGTACAGGAGGATCGACTTGATCGGGTCGCCGTGACTGACCGCCGCCACCGTCTGGTCCGGGTGATCGCTGCGGACCATCTCCAGCCAGCGCAGCATCCGCACCTGCACCTCCAGCATGGATTCGCCGCCGGGGCAGCGGGCGAGGCCGCGGGCGGTGTTCCAGTGCCGGTAGGTGGGGTCGTCCGCGAGATCTTCGAAGGTGCGGCCGGTCCATTCGCCTACATCGATCTCGTTCAGGTCCTCGCGCGTCTGAACCGACACGCCGGCGGGATCGGCGATCGCGTGTGCGGTTTGCTGCGTCCGGTCGATCGGGCTGGCGTAGACCGCAGCCAGGCTTTCCCGCTTGAACCGGCGGCCGAGCGCCTGGAACCGTGCGGGAGAGCCTTCGGCCACCGCCACGCCGCCCATTCGGCCGACCTGGATGCGGCCCTGATGCTCGTGCGGAACGTGGCGGACGAGGTGAACGGTGGTGGTCACGCGGCCTAGATTTCTCGGCCGTCGATAAAAGCCAGGGTGCGCGCGCGGGCTTCCTCGTCGGTGAACTGCTCCGGCGGAGACTTCATGAACCAGCTGGATGGGCCGACCAGCGGGCCGCCCACGCCGCGGTCCATGGCCAGCTTGGCGCAGCGCACGGCGTCGATCACCACGCCCGCGCTGTTGGGGCTGTCCCAAACCTCGAGCTTGACCTCCATATTCAGCGGCACGCCTCCGAAGGTGGTCCCTTCCAGGCGGATGTAGGCCCACTTCCGATCGGTCAGCCAGGGCACGAAATCGGACGGCCCTATGTGGATGTCGCCGGGCGCCAAGGGCACGTCCAGCTGGCTGGCCACCGCCTGGGTCTTGCTGATCTTCTTGGATTCAAGCCGCTCGCGCTCCAGCATGTTCTGGAAGTCGGAGTTGCCGCCGAAGTTCAGCTGGTAGGTCCGGTCCAGCCGCACGCCGCGCTCGCGCATCAGATTGGCCAGCACGCGATGCACGATGGTGGCGCCGACCTGGCTCTTGATGTCGTCGCCCACGATGGGCAGCCGCGCCTCGGAGAATCGGCGGCTCCAGGCGGGGTTGGAGGCGATGAACACCGGGACGCAGTTCACGAAGGCGCAGCCGGCTTTCAACGCCGCCTCGGCGTAGAACTCCGTCGCCAGCTGCGAGCCCACCGGCAAGTAGGACACCAGCACGTCGGTGCGCGTGTCGGCCAGCACCTCCGCCACGTTCACGGGCGTCTCGGCGGACTCCGGAACCTCGTCGCGCGTGTAGCGGCCGATGCCGTCCAGGGTCGGGCCCCGCTCCACATTCACCTTGGTGGCCGCCACCGGGGCGAAGCGGTGCGTGTTGTTGGGCGCTGTCAGTATGGCGTCCGCCACGTCCCGGCCGACCTTGCCGGCATGGACGTCGAACGCCGAGGCGACCTCGAGGTCCGAAACGCCGTAGCCGCCCAGGTCTACGTTCATGAGCCCGGGCACCGGCTCATTGGCGGCCGCGTCGCGGTAGTAGGTCAGGCCTTGCACGAGCGAGGACGCGCAATTGCCGACGCCGACGACCCCCAAGCGCAACGATCTCGAGCTCAAAGGCCTCGTCCCCCGGTTCCGGCGCCGTCCTGAACCAGAGTTGCAAGGTTCGGCGCGAAGCTTTGTTCCCCTAGCAGCGGCCGTGCCAGCAAGGCAATCAACCCAGCAGGATGACCGCCGTCAGCGCCAGGTAGTCGCCATAGCCGCCCGTGAAGACCCCCCACCTTGGCCGCCCCATCTTCTCGCCGAGCACCGGCCGCTCTCGAAGCGCGTCCAGCACGCCCAGGGCCCGGCTCGCCCCCCACTGCATGGCGTAAACGCCCGCCAGCAGCATCGCGACCCAGAGGAGCATCCAGAGTAGATCACGCCGCCTCAACGCGGCGGGCCCGTCCTTGCTCCGTCGGGGTCCAGACTTGAGGAACTTGCCCCGTCAGCCTAAACGGGAACGAAGAAGATGGTTTGGCCGTTCGGTCCGACCCAACCAGCGACAAGGAAATTCGACCGGCGATGATCTTGCACGAGCAGACGGCCGACGGGAAAGCGAGCCGCTTCAAAAGGCTGATCGGCCGTGAGCTCGCCGGGCACGGCGGATCGCGCCGCCAGGACCAGGGCAGGACGTGAGCGAAACGGTACTGATCACAGGCGGCGCCGGCTTTCTGGGCCGCTACGTCGCCCACGCCCTGCTCGCGCGCGGCGACAAGGTGCGCGTCCTCGACAGCCTGATCGAGCAGGTCCACGGCGACCGCGGCCGACCCGCGGAGCTGAGCCGCGACGTGGAGCTGCAGGTTGGCGACGTCCGCGACGAGGCCGCCGTCAAGCGCGCTCTGGGAGGGGTGGACAGCGTGGTCCACCTGGCGGCCGAAGTGGGCGTGGGCCAGTCCATGTACGAGATCGACCGCTACACCAGCGTGAACGAACTCGGCACGGCCGTGCTGTTCCAGAAGCTGATCGAGACACCGGTCCGCCGCGTGGTGGTCGCGAGCTCCATGAGCATCTACGGCGAAGGTCTCTACCGGAACATCGACGGCCAAGCTGACGAGAGCATCGAGCGCGACCCCGAGCGGATCGGCCGCGGCGAGTGGGATCCGGTGGACGCCCAGGGCCGTCCGGTGACCCCGCTTCCCACGCCGGAGTCCAAGCGCGGTGCGCTGGCCTCGGTCTATGCGATCGGTAAGTTCGTACAGGAACGGATGACGCTCACCGTGACGCACGCCTACGGCATGGAAGGCGCCGCGCTGCGCTTGTGGAACGCCTACGGTCCGGGCCAGGCGCTGTCCAACCCTTACACGGGCGTCTTGGCCATCTTCGCCGCCCGCATCGCCAACGGGCAATCGCCCATGATCTTCGAGGACGGCCAGCAGCGCCGGGATTTCGTCCACGCCGAGGATGTCGCCCGCGCCTTTCTGCTGGCGCTCGACCGCCCCGAAGCCGTGGGCCGCACCTACAACATCGGCTCGGGCGTGGATCGCACCGTCACCGAGGTGGCCAGCAGCCTGGCCCGCGCCATGGGCCGCGAGGACATTCAACCGGTGATCGCCGGCGGCATGCGCAAAGGCGACATCCGCCATTGCTTCCCTGACCTGTCGGCCGCCGAGCGCGACCTGGGCTACCGCGCCCAGACCAACTACGACGCCGGCCTAGCCGAACTGGCCGAATGGGTGGCCCGCCAGCAGGTCGACCAGGACCGGGTGGTCGAGGCCCGCAAGGAGCTGGAACGCCGGGGACTGGTCGCTTGAGGCCGATCCTCGTCACCGGCGGCGCGGGCTTCATCGGCTCGAACCTGGTCGACCGCCTGGCCCGCCAGGGCCACGACGTGCTGGTCTATGACGCGCTCGCGCGCGACGGCGTGCAGCGCAACCTCGACTGGTTGAACTTGCGCCACCCCCAGCGAGTCTCGTCGGTGATCGCCGATGTGCGCGATGCGGACGCCTTGGCCCAGGCCGTTGGGGACGCCTCCGCGGTGTTCCACCTCGCGGCCCAGGTCGCGGTCACGACGTCGATGGTGGAGCCCGTGGAGGATTTCGACATCAACATGCGGGCCACGCTCGCCCTGCTGGAGACGCTCCGCAAACGAAACGACCGCACCCCGCTCCTGTTCGCCAGCACCAACAAGGTCTACGGCGGCCTGGAGGACCTGGAGTTCGACCTGGACGGCGACGCCTACGTTCCCCGCGACCCCGCGGTCCGCGCCCGGGGCGTGGGCGAGGATCGCAGCCTCGATTTCCACACCCCCTACGGCTGCTCCAAGGGCGCGGCCGACCAGTATGTGCTCGACTACGCCCGCTCCTTCGGCGTGCCCACGGCCGTGATGCGCATGAGCTGCATCTACGGCCCGCGCCAGATGGGGACGGAGGACCAGGGCTGGGTGGCTCACTTCCTCATCCGCGCCCTCCAAGGCCGGCCCATCTCCATCTTCGGCGACGGCTATCAGGTGCGCGACATCCTGGACGTCTCCGACGCCGTGGACGCCTGGACCGCCGCCTTCGCCCGCATCGACCAGGTCGCCGGCCGCGCCTTCAACCTGGGCGGCGGGCCGGACAACGCCGTCAGCCTGCGCCAGGTCCTGGCCGAGATCGAGCGGCTGGCTGGCCGCAAGCTCCAGCTCGACTTCTCCGATTGGCGGCCCGGTGACCAGCGGTACTACGTGTCCGACACCCGCCGCGCCCGCGCCGAACTGCGTCTGGGCCCCGCCCGCCCCTGGCGCGAGGGCGTGGCCGCACTGGCGAGCTGGCTCAAATCCGAACACGCCGCCCCGCCGCATCGGACGGCGGCCGTCGCATGAAACCGGCCCACGTCTTCATGACCGCGGACGCGGTGGGCGGCGTCTGGCCCTATGCGCTGGACCTCGCCCGCGGCCTGTCCGGCCACGGCGTGCGCACCACCCTGGCCGTGCTGGGCCCCGGTCCCGACCTCCAGCAACGGCAGGCGGCCAACGCCGTCCCTGGCCTGCACCTCATTCACGCCGACCTGCCGCTGGAGTGGCTGGCCCTTTCCGGCGCCGTGGTGGAGGCTGCGGGGGCGGCGGTCTCCGCCATGGCCAACAACAGCGGCGCGGACGTCGTTCATCTGAACACCCCCGCGCTCGGCTCCGAAGGCGGCTTCCTGGCCCCCATGGTCGCCGCGGCCCACTCCGACGTCGCCACCTGGTGGCGCGCCGTCAAACAGGGTCCCATGCCCGGCGACTTCGCCTGGCGCACCGCCCTGGTCCAGCGCGGCTACGCCCACGCGCAGGCGATCATCGCCCCCAGCGCCGCCTTTGCAGCGGCCACCCGCGACGCCTACGACCTGCCCGCCGAGCCGATCGTCGTCCACAACGGCCGCAGCGCCATCGATGGTGCGCCCGGGTCGGAGCTTGCGGACCGCGTCTTCACCGCCGGCCGCCTCTGGGACGAGGGCAAGGGCATGGACGTGCTGGACCGCGCCGCCGGCCGCATCGCCACCCTGGTGGTCGCCGCCGGGCCCTTGTCCGGTCCGCACGGCCAGGGCGTCCGCCTGAACCACATCCGCGCGCTCGGCCGCGTGGACGAGGCCGAGATCGGCCGTCGCCTCCACGCCCGCCCTGTGTTCGTCTCCCCCTCGCTGTACGAGCCCTTCGGCCTGGCCGTGCTGGAGGCCGCCCATTCCGCCTGTCCGCTGGTGTTGTCCGACATTCCCAGCTTCCGCGAGCTTTGGGGCGGCGCCGCCGTCTTCACCCCGCCCGGGGATGATGCGGCCCTGGCCGACACCCTGCAATCGCTGATGCTGGACCCGCAGCTCCGCCGGGAACTGGGCGCCGCCGCTTTTGAGCGGTCGCAGCGCTACACGGTGGAGGCCACCGTGGACCGCATGCTGGCCATCTACGCCGATCTCCTCGCGGGCGGCCAAGGCTCCGCAGCCCAAGAACGCGCCGCTTGAAGCTCGCCTACTTCACCCACTCCCTCCAGTCCTGCTGGAACCACGGCAACGCCCACTTTCTCCGCGGGGTGCTGCGGGAGCTGATGGCGCTCGGCCACGAGGTCGTAGCCTATGAACCCCAGGACGCCTGGTCCCTGCTCAACCTCATGAAGGACCACGGCGAAGTCGGGCTGGAGTGTTTCGGCGACGCTTATCCCGAACTCCGCTCGCAGATCGTCTCGGACGAGGCGGCCGTTGAACGCGCCGCGGCCGGAGCCGAGGTGGTCATCGTGCACGAATGGAACGAGCCCGCCCTGGTGGCCCAGCTCGGCCGTCTGCGCGCTCAGGGCGGTCGCTTCACCCTGCTTTTCCACGACACGCACCACCGCGCGGTCAGCGACCCGGAGTCCATGCGCGCCTACGACCTGTCGGCCTATGACGGGGTGCTGGCCTTTGGGGAGACCCTGTCGGAGGTCTACCGCGGGTGGGGCTGGGCGGACCGCGTCTGGACCTGGCACGAAGCCGCCGACACCCGCCTGTTTCACCCGCCCGCCGGGGACGGCGAGCGGCAGGGGGCCGTCTGGATCGGCAACTGGGGCGACGGCGAGCGCACGGAGGAATTGGAGCGCTTCCTGTTCCGCCCTGCCCAGGACGCCGGCCTTGCGCTCGACATCTACGGCGTCCGCTACCCCGAGCCGGCCCTGGCCACCCTGGCGCGCTACGGCGTGCGCTATCACGGCTGGCTGGCCAATCCGAAGGCCCCGGGCGTCTTTGCGCAGCATCAGCTCACCGTGCACGTCCCACGCCGATTCTACGTCGAGCACCTTCCCGGGATTCCCACCATCCGTGTTTTCGAGGCCCTGGCCTGCGGCGTCCCCCTGCTCTCCGCGCCATGGAGCGACAGCGAGGAGCTGTTCCGTCCCGGCCAGGACTTCCTTTTCGCCCGGGACGGCGCGGAGATGACCCGCCACATGCGCGCGATCGTGGAGGACCCGGAGCTCCGCGCGGCCCTGGTGGTCAGCGGCCTGGAGACGGTCCGCGCCCGCCACACCTGCGCCCACCGCGCCCGGGAGCTGCTGCACGTGATCGCCAGTCTGCGCACCGATCCTCCCCCGCCCGGGCGGGAGGCGGACCCCAGAAGGCTGGAGGGGACGGCCGCACACGCCCAGGTCGGGGAGAGGGGGAAGGCCGCAGGCGCCGCGTTCGGGGCCCCTTCGGTCAGCTTCGCTGACAGCTCTTCCGCAAGCGGGGGAGCATCGCCGCCATGAAGATCGCCTTTTACGGCTCCAGCCTGCTGTCCTCCTATTGGAACGGTGCGGCCACCTACTACCGCGGGGTCCTGCGCCAGCTGGCCCATCGCGGCTGGGACGTCCACTTCTATGAACCCGACGCCTTTGGGCGGCAGCAGCACCGAGACATGGACCCGCCCGACTGGGCGCAGGTCACGGTCTGGGACGCCACTCCCGAGGACGCCCGCCGGGTGATGGCCCAGGCCGCCTACGCCGACGTCGTTGTCAAAGCGTCGGGCGTGGGGGTGTTCGACGACGAACTGCTGAACGGCCTGCTCGACACCGCCGCCCCGGAAGCGGTGCGCATGTTCTGCGACGTGGACGCCGCCGCCACCCTGGAGGAGATGCGCGGCGCCGAGGCCCATCCGCTTCGCCGCCGGATCGGAGACCTCGACCTGGTCACCACCTACGGGGGCGGCCCCCCCGTAGTGGCCGCCTACACCGGCTTCGGCGCCCGGCGTTGCGAGCCGATCTACAATGCGCTTGACCCCGAGACGCACCATCCTGTCGATCCCGACCCGCGCTTCGCCGCCGACTTGAACTTCCTGGCCAACCGCCTCCCCGACCGGGAGGCGCGGGTCGAAGAGTTCTTCCTGCGCGCCGCCGCCGCCCTGCCCGATAAGCGGTTCCTGCTGGGCGGGAACGGCTGGGACGACAAACCGGTGAGCGAGAATGTTCAGCGGGTGGGCCACGTCGGCACCGGCGACCACAACGCCTTCAACACCTCCAGCACGGCGGTTCTGAACGTCGCTCGCGACAGCATGGCCGCCATGGGCTTCTCCCCCGCCACCCGCGTGTTCGAGGCCGCCGGCGCCGGCGCCTGCCTGATCACCGACGCCTGGGAGGGGATCGAGATGTTCCTTCAACCGGACACGGAGGTCCTGGTGGCCCGCGACGGCCAGGACGTGGCCGATCACGTCCGCGCGCTCACGCCCGAGCGCGCGGCCCGCATCGGCCTGGCCGGTCGCGCCCGCATCCTGGCCGAACACACCTATGAAAAGCGCGGCGCCCAGCTGGACGCGATCCTGCGCGAAGAGGTGGGGCGCAAACGGGCCGGTTCTCGCACGCTCGGCGGCTCCGCGGCAGGATCCGCCTCCTACACCGAGGGACGTTTCGCTTGAGGCTGGTCGTTCTCGGCCTGTCGCTTTCGTCCAGCTGGGGGAACGGCCACGCCACCACCTTCCGCGCTCTGCTCAAGGCCTTCCAGGCCCGGGGACACGAGGTGCTCTTCCTTGAGCGCGACACCCCCTGGTACGCGGCCCACCGCGATCCGGTGGACCCCGCCTGGCCAAGGTTGGAGTTCTACCCCGACCTCTCCAGCCTGGACCGCTGGCGCCCGGAGATCACCGCCGCCGATGCGGTGATCGTGGGCTCCTATGTGCCCGACGGCGTGGAGGTCGGCCGGCGCGTCCAGCAATGGGCTAGGGGCGTCACCGCCTTTTACGACATCGACACCCCGGTGACCCTGGCCAAGCTCGAGCGCGGCGACTTCGAATACCTCACCCCCGAGCTGATCGGGGGCTACGACCTTTATTTCTCCTTCACCGGGGGCCCCACCCTGGACCGCCTCGAAAAGCAGTACGGCTCGCCCGGCGCCCGCGCACTCTACTGCTCCGTCGATCCGGAGCTGTACCAGCCCGGCGAGCCGGGTATTCGCTGGGATCTCAGCTATCTCGGCACCTACAGCCCCGACCGGCAGCCCACCCTGGAGGGGCTTTTGCTTGAGCCCGCCCGCCGCGCGCCGGAGCTCCGCTTCGTGGTGGCCGGCGCGCAGTACCCCAAGGACATCCGCTGGCCAGCCAACGTCGAACGCTTCGAGCACGTCGGCCCGCACGACCACGCACTGTTCTACAACTCCAGCCGCTGGACCCTGAACGTCACCCGTGCGGACATGATCGCCGCCGGCTGGAGCCCCAGCGTGCGCCTGTTCGAAGCCGCCGCGACCCGCACTCCCGTCCTGTCCGACCATTGGCCGGGCCTCGACCAGCTGTTCCGCCCAGGGGCCGAGATCATCACCGCCGAGACGCCGGACGAGGTCCTCCTCCGCCTCAGGGCGCCTGACGAGGAGGGCGAGCGCATCGGCGCCGCCGCCCGCGAGCGCGTCCTCGCCGAGCACACCAGCGCCCATCGCGCCGCCCAGTTGGAGCGGAACTTGCTTGAGACGGGAGACTCAGCTTCCAAGAAGAAGCTTGGCGCGGTGCATCTATGATGCAAGACAAGGGATTAGGGCCGCTTCGCCCGAAGGGGACAGGATGAAAGACGGCGCACGTCAGACGGTGCTGGTGGCCGGCGGGGCAGGGTTCCTCGGCTCGCATTTGTGCGACGCGCTGCTGGCCGACGGCGCCCATGTGATCTGCCTGGACAACCTGTTGACCGGCCGCCGCGTCAACCTCGACCACCTCCAGCGCGAGCCACGGTTCGACTTCGTCGAGGCGGACGTCATCCACCCGCTTCCGCCCAAGCTGAAGGCCGCCAAGCTCCAGCGCATCTTCAACCTGGCCTGCGCGGCCTCGCCGCCGACCTATCAGGCCGACCCCGAGCACACCATGCTGACCAGCGTGGTCGGCACGCACTCACTGCTGAAGCTGGCCGAAAAGACGGGCGCGCGCTTCATGCAGGCCTCCACCAGCGAGGTCTACGGCGACCCCGAGGTCCATCCCCAGAAGGAGACCTACTGGGGCCATGTGAATCCGACCGGCCCCCGCGCCTGCTACGATGAAGGCAAACGGGCGGCCGAAACCCTGTGCTTCGACTTCGAACGCATGGGTCGGGCCGACGTCCGCGTGGCGCGCATCTTCAACACCTACGGCCCGCGCCTTCCGGCTGAGGACGGCCGTGTGGTCTCCAACGTCGTGAACCAGGCGCTCGCCGGCGATCCCGTCACCGTCTATGGCGACGGCTCGCAGACCCGCTCCTTTTGCTACGTCGACGACCTGATCCAGGGCTTCCTCAAGCTGGTGGCCTATGAGGGCGCCCCCATCGGCCCCGTGAACCTGGGCAACCCCACCGAGCTCACCATCAACGAGCTGGTGGCCCGCGTGATGGACATGACCGGCTCGCGCTCCGACGTGATCCGCATGCCGCTGCCCAAGGACGATCCCCAGCGCCGCCGCCCTGACATCACCTTGGCCGGTGAGAAACTCGGCTGGGCGCCCAGGACCACCGTCGAAGCCGGGCTTCGCGCCACGATCGCCTGGTACGCGGCCGAACTGAAGCAGGCCGAACCCGCCCCGCGCCAGCGCATCGCCGGCGCCGCCCTCTCCGCCTGAGCGGTTTGCGCCTCCGGCCGCGTGACGAGGTCCCTCCGACAGCGGGATCCGACCGATCTATTCGATGTCCTCGCCCGGCCGGAGCCCGTGCTCAAGCAGTCGGTCCCACACGCCCTCCGCGTCTTCGGCGAAGCTGAACAGGTCGAGGTCCTCGGCCTTGACCATGCCGTGCTCGACCAGGGTCTGGAAGTTCACCACCGCCCGCCAGTAGGCCTCGTCGAACAGGACGATGGGGATGGGCGGCGCCTTGCCCGACTGGCGCAGCGTCAGGATCTCGAACAGCTCGTCGAGCGTGCCGAAGCCGCCCGGAAAGACCACCAACGCATTGGCTCGCATGGCCAGATGCATCTTGCGCATGGCGAAGTAGTGGAAGCGAAAGGTCAGTTCCGGTGTCGAATAGGGGTTGGGAAACTGCTCATGCGGCAGGGTGATGTTGAAGCCCACCGTGGGCGCCCCGGCCTCCATGGCCCCGCGGTTGGCCGCCTCCATGATGCCCGGCCCGCCGCCGGTCGCGATCACGTTGTCACGCGGCTTGCCGGCGTTGGCCATGATCGCCCCGCCGCGCTCGGAGGCGATGTGTCCGAACAGGCGCGCCGCCTCGTACCAGCAGCTGCCCTCTTTCACCCGCGCCGAGCCGAACACCACGATGGTGGAGCGCACGCCCCAAGCCTTGAGCGCCTCCTC
>JAUJMO010000005.1:0-5097 GCA_030446805.1 Caulobacteraceae bacterium
CCCCCGGGCGAGGAGGCCGCCTGGACCCATCCGCCGTTCGCGGCCGAGGTGGCCGACGGCCTGCTCTACGGCCGGGGGGCGGCCGACATGAAGGGCGGGATCGCCGCCTGGACCGCGGCGGTGGCCGCCGTGCTGGCGCGGGGCGAGGTTTCCGGCTCCCTGTCCCTGCTGATCACCGGCGACGAGGAAGGCCCGGCCGACAACGGCACCAAGCGGGTGGTCGAACAGCTGCGGGCCGAGGGCGAGCGGATCGACGCCTGCGTGGTGGGCGAGCCCAGCTCCGTCCTGCTGCTGGGCGATACGGTCAAGGTGGGCCGGCGGGGCTCGCTGAACGCCTGGATCACCGCGCGCGGCGTGCAGGGGCACGTTGCCTATCCCGAGCGGGCCGCCAATCCCGTGCCGGTGCTGATCGAGCTGTTGGCGGCTTTGCAGGCGCGGCGCCTGGACGAGGGCCACCCACCCTTTCCGCGCTCTAACCTGGAGGTCACCAGCGTGGACGTGGGCAATCCGGCCGGCAATGTGATCCCCGCGGAGGCGACGGCGCGCCTCAACATCCGCTTCAACCCCGCGCACACGGGCGACAGCCTGGCCGCGTGGCTGGAGGCGGCCTGCGCCCGGACCGGGCGCGATGGCGTGAGCCTCGAGGTGCGCTCCGTCTGTTCGGGGAACGCCTTCATGACCGAGCCGGGGGCCTTCACGGAGCAGGTGAGCGCCGCCGTGCAGGAGGTGCTGGGCCGCACGCCGGCGCCTTCGACCGGCGGCGGAACCTCGGACGCGCGCTTTCTCCGGGCCATGGCGCCCGTGGTCGAGATCGGGCTGGTCGGCGCCACCATCCACCAGACGGACGAGCGGGTGGCCGTGGCCGACCTGCGCGCGCTGCAGACGGTCTATGAGCGGGTGATCGAGCGGTTCTTCGCGGCCGCTCAGTAGGTGACCGCGGTGAGGTAGAGCCCCTCGGGCGGGGCCACCGGGCCGCAGGCGGCGCGGTCCCGGGCCTCCAGCGCCTGCCGCACGTCGCCCGGCGCCCAGCGCCCGGCGCCTACCTCGGCCAGGCTGCCCGTGATGGAGCGGACCTGGCGGTGCAGAAAGGAGCGGGCCGCGAACCGGAGGTGGATCTCCTCGCCTTCGCGCCGGACCTCGAGCTGGTCCAGGGTGCGGACGGGGCTCTCCGCCTGGCAGTGCGCGTCACGGAAGGTGGTGAAGTCGTGCCGGCCGATGAGGGCGGCGGCCGCCTCGGCCATGAGCGCGGCCTCCAGCGGCTTGCGCACGTGCCAGACGCGGCCGCGCAGCAGGGCGGGCGGAGCGCGGCGGTCGAGGATGCGGAACAGGTAGGAGCGCCCGGTGGCCGAGAAGCGGGCGTGGAAGTCTTGGGGCGCAGGCTCCGCGTCCAGCACGGCCACGGGCTGAGGCCAGAGGTGGGCGTTGACGGCCTCGCGCACCGTGCGCGCGGGCCAGTCGCGGGACAGGTCCAGATGGGCGACCTGGCCGCCGGCGTGGACGCCGGTGTCGGTCCGCCCGGCTCCGGTGATCGTCACCGCCTCGCCGGAAAAGGCGTGCACGGCGGCCTGGAGCGCGGCCTGAACGGAAGGGCCGTTGGCCTGCGCCTGCCAGCCCACAAAGGGGCCGCCATCGTATTCGAGGGTCAGCTTGTAGCGCGGCACCTCAGGCCAGCACGGTCCCGACCGGCAGGGGAAAGCCGCGGATCAAGGCGGCCGCGTCCTGCGCCCCGCGCCCTTCCCGCTGGAGCTCTGTCAGGCGAACCGCGCCTTCGCCGCAGGCGATCAGCACGCCGCCTTCCGCGCCGGAGTCGAGCACTTCGCCGGGAACCCCGGCCGCGGGGCTGACGATCGAGCGCAGCGCCTTGATGCGGACGGGACCCCGGTCGGACGGGGCTTCGAACCAGGCGCCGGGAAAGGGAGACAGGCCGCGGACCTGTCGATCGACGCTCGGGCCGGGTCGGCTCCAGTCGATGCGGGCCTCCTCCGGCTTGATCTTCCGGGCGTAGGTGGCGCCTTCCTCCGCTTGCGGGGTCTCGACCGCTTCGCCGCGGGCCAGGAGGTCCAGGGCGCGGGCCAGCAGGGGCGCGCCGGCCAGGGCCAGCTTGTCGTGCAGCGTGCCGGAGGTCTCGTCAAAGGTGATCGGGACGGTTTCGGACAGGAGCACGGCTCCCTCGTCCAGGCCCTCGGTCATGCGCATGACCTGCACGCCCGTGGCGGTGTCGCCCGCCATGATGGCGCGCTGGATCGGGGCGGCGCCGCGCCAGCGGGGGAGCAGGCTGGCGTGCAGGTTGAAACAGCCCAGGCGCGGGGCGTCCAGCACCTCGCGCGGCAGTATCTGGCCAAAGGCGACCACGGCGGCCGCGTCCAGCTCCAGCCCGCCAAAGGCCTCGATCTCGGCCGGGTCGCGCATGGAGGCGGGCGTGCGCACCGGCAAACCCAGCCGTTCGGCCGCCGCGCCCACCGCCGAGGGGCGGAGCGCCTGGCCGCGGCCGCGGGCGCGCGGAGGTTGGGTGTAGACCGCCGCGATCTCGTGGCCGGCGGCGACCAGCTCCTCCAGCGCCTGTTCGGCGAAGACGGGCGTGCCCATGAAGGCGATGCGCATGGGCCTTCCTAGCGGGGCCGGAACGGGGGAGCCAGAGGGGGCGGGGCCGGGCGGCCCGGCCAGGCCGGCGGATCAGGCGGCCAGCTTGGCCTTTTTCACCTTGCTGATGGCGCGCTCGCGCTTCAGCCGGGACAGGTGGTCGAGGAAGAGCACGCCGTTGCAGTGGTCCAGCTCGTGCTGGAAGCAGGTGGCGTAGAGCCCCTCGGCCTCCTCCTCCACGCTGTGGCCGTCGCGATCGAGAAAGCGGACGCGCACGCGCGCCGGGCGCTCGACGCCGTCGTAGATGTCCGGGATGGACAGGCAGCCCTCCTCATAGGTGGAGAGCTCGTCGGAGGCCCAGACGACCTCCGGGTTGATGAAGACGCGCGGCTCGGGCGGGGCGTCCTTGTCGGACAGGTCCATGACGAACATCCGCCGGAGCTCGCCGATCTGCGCGGCGGCCAGGCCGATGCCCGGGGCCGCGTACATGGTCTCCAGCATGTCGTCCGCCAGCGCGCGCAGGTCGTCGGTGATCTCGGCCACCGGCGCCGAGACCTGCTTCAGGACGGCCAGATCCTTGGGATCGGCGACGGTGAGGATGCGACGAAGGGCCATGGCCGCGAGGTAGGCGGGGGCCGGGCCACGATCAAGCCGCCTCGTCCTCGTCGGGCAGACCGGCCAGGGACAGGAGCTTGGGCCCCGGCTCCACCGCAGAGACGGGCAGCTCGGCGCTCTGCACATTGCGCAGCTTGCTGTGCAGGGTGCCCGTCTTCTTGCGCACGTTCTCCACCGTGTTGCTGGTGGTCCGGAGCTGGTCGGCGACCTTGTCCCAGAGCCCGGCGTATTTCTCGAACTCGGACTTCACCACGCCCAGGGTGGTCCAGACCTCGCTGGAGCGCTTCTGGATGGACAGGGTGGTGAAGCCCATCCGCAGGCTGTTCAGAACCGCCGCCAGGGTGGTGGGCCCCGTCACGGTGACGCGGTACTTCTGCTGCAGCTCCGCGGCCAGGCCGGGCCGGCGGACGACCTCGGCGAACAGGCCCTCGGTGGGCAGGTACATGATGGCGAAGTTGGTCGTGGCCGGCGGCTCGACGTACTTCTCCTCAATGCTCTTGGCCTGACGGCGCACGGCGGCCTCCAGCGCCTTGGCCGCCACCTCCACCGCGACCGGGTCGCCGGCGTTGTGGGCGTGCAGCAGCCGGTCGTAGTCCTCCTGCGGGAACTTGCAGTCGATGGGCAGCAGCACCTGTTCGTCGTCCGAGCCGGGCAGCCGGACCGCGAAGTCGACCCGCTCGCCCGAACCCTTCCGCACCTTGGCCTGGCGTTCGTACTGGTCGGGCGTGAGCATGTCCTCCAACAGGCCGCTCAGCTGCACCTCGCCCCAGGCTCCGCGCTGGCGCACGTCGGTGAGGACGCGCTTGAGGTCGCCCACCCCCTTGCTGACCTCCGTCATCTCGCCCAGGCCCTTGTGCACCAGGTCCAGCCGGTCGCTGACCAGTTTGAAGCTCTCGCCCAGCCGCTGCTCCAGCGTGCCCTGCAGCTTTTCGTCCACGGTGAGCCGCATCTGCTCCAGCTTGGCCTCGTTCTCCTTGCGGAGCTGGTCGAGCTGCAGCGTCAGGGTTTCGCGCATCTTGTCCTGCCGGGTCTCGTTCTCCTTGCGCACCTGCTCCAGCTGGTCGGCCAGGTTCTGGCGCAGCTTGGCCCCGTCCGCCGCAGCGGCCTCGCGCATCTCCTTGAGCTGGCCGGCCACCGCCTCCAGCCCCGTCTTCTGCGCCAGCTCCATACGATCCAGCCGCTCGCGTTGGAACTCGCCGAACGCCTTGGTGGAGCGGGCCACGGCCTCCGTGGCCGCGACCTGCCCGTCCGTGAGCTCCTTGCGCAGCTGGACGGCGGACCCTGTCTGCGCCTCGCCCAAGGCGCCGAAACGGCCCTCCAGCGCCTGCTGAAAGGAGGCCACCATGTTCCGGAGCTCCTCGCGCAGCGCGGCGGAGCGCGTCTCCGACCCGTCCCGCAGCGATCGGAACTCGTCGCGGACGTGCGCAGGGTGTCCTTGCACGGCGGCTTCGATCAGCAGGAGCTTGTGCGTCAGGTCGCGCGGCGCCTCGGCCGGACGCCCCGCCCGGCGGAGCGCGAGCCAGGCGCAGACCGCCGCAACGCAGGCGGCGAGCGCGGCCACCGCCGTCAACAGAAGCAGGAGCGTGTTCATGCTCCGTTCGTTAGCGTGACTCTCCCCGAGGCGGAAGCGGCGAACCGAGGCGAGCACGCGCGCGTTGAGCCGCCATGTCCGGCCGCGCCCTGCTCCTCGTGATCGTCGCCTCCCTGCTGCTGACGGCGGCGCTCTGGTGGTTCAGCGACGGCCGCATCTGGTTCCTCGGGCTGCCGCTGGTGTTCGGCCTGCCCTTGCTGAGCCGTCGCTCGCGGGGGTGAGGCGGGGTGAGGTAAGTCCGCCCCCCTAGCGTCGGGCGCGCAGGGCGGTGGCGATGGTGCCGTCGTCGAGCCAGTCGAGGTCGCCGCCCA
>JAUJMO010000005.1:5197-23921 GCA_030446805.1 Caulobacteraceae bacterium
GCGCGCAGGGCGGTGGCGATGGTGCCGTCGTCGAGCCAGTCGAGGTCGCCGCCCACAGGGACGCCTCGGGCGAGGGAGGTGACGGGGACGCCGGTGGGGGCCAGGCGGTCGGACACGTAATGGGCGGTGGTCTGGCCGTCCACGGTGGCGGGCAGGGCCAGGATCACCTCGCGAACCTCTCCGGAGGCCGCCCGGTTCACCAGCGGGCCGATACGCAACGACTCGGGGCCGATCCCGTCCAGCGCGGAGAGCAGCCCGCCCAGGACGTGGTAGCGGCCGCGAAAGGCGCCGCCGCGCTCCAGCGCCCACAAGGCGCCCACCTCGTCGACCACGGCCAGCTGGGTGCGGTCGCGCTCCGGGTCGCGGCAGACGCTGCAGGGGTCGACCGTGTCCCAGGAGCCGCATTCGGAGCAGGCGCGCACGGCCGCCGCGGCCTCGGCCAGGGCGGAGGCCAGCGGCGTCAGCAGCTGTTCGCGGCGCTTGAGCAGGGCGAGCGCCGCTCGGCGGGCCGAGCGGGGACCCAGCCCCGGGAGCTTGGCCAGCAGCGCGATGAGCCGCTCGATCTCCGGGCCGGCGGAGGCGGCCATGGCGCCTTAGAACTTCAGGCCGGGGATTCCGGCCCCGCCCATCATGCCGGCCATGGGACCGGCGGCCTCCTGCATGAGCCTGGCGCTGGCTTCGTCCAGCTTGCGCTTGGCGTCCGCATGGGCGGCGACCAGCAGGTCGGCCAGGATCTCGCCTTCACCGGGCTGGAGGACGCTGTCGTCCAGGGCCACGGCCTTGAGCTCGCCCGTGCCGGCCAGGGTGATCCGGACCAGGCCGCCGCCGGAGGATCCCTCCACGGTGGTCTCGCCCAGGCGCGACTGGGCGTCCTGCAGCTTCTGCTGCATGGCCTGGGCCTGTTGCATGATGGCGTTGAGGTCCATGGGGCGGCTCCGTGGAGGTTGGGGGCTTCAAGGGCGGGTGGCCTGGCTTCTCGGACAACCCCGGGAACCCTGCAGATAGGGGTTAGGTCGGCCCTTCGCCCCCGTCCACCCGCACGATCTCCGCGCCCGGAAAGGTCTGGAGGACGGCGCGGACGAAGGGGTCGGCGCTGATCTCGGCGTGGGCCTGGGCCTGGGCGCGGGCGGCCCGCGCGTTCAGGGTTTCGCCGCCGCCCGAGGGCTCGGCCACCACCATCCAGGGGCGGCCCGTCCAGGCCTTGAGCTTGGCCGACAGATTGGGCGCGAGGCTGGCGGGGGCGCCGGGCGCGGGCTCGAAGCTGATGCGGCCGGGGGCGAAGCTGATGGGCTTTACATATTGGGCGATGTCCATGGCCAGCAGCGGATCACGGCGGGCGGCGACCAGGGCCGCCAGGTCGTCGAGGCTGGCCATGGCGGGGCCGGGTTGGCTGACGCCGGGTTCGGGCTGCGGGGCCGGGCTGCGCGCAGGCGCAGGCGCGGCCACGGCGCGGGCCGCCCCGCCCCCGCCGGCGCTCAGGCGGGCGCCGCCGGACGGGGGGGGGGCGCCAGGGGTGAGCGGTTCCCCGGCGGCCAGGCGGCGCAGCGCCTCCTCCGGGCCGGGAAGATCGGCGGCGTAGCAGAGCCGGATCAGGGCCATCTCAACCGCGGCGGCGCCGTCGGGGGCGCGGCGGACCTCGTCGTGGGCGCGCATCAGCATCTGCCAGGTGCGGGCCAGCGTACCGGCGGAGACCTCCGAGCCTAGCGCGGCCAGTCGCGCCGACTGGTCCCGCGGAAGGTGGAGCGCGCCTTCGCCCAGGGTCTTGGCGACGGACGCGGCGTGGGCGTGCTCCAGCAGGTCCAGCGTGACCTGGGCGGGATCGGCGCCATAGCCGTGCAGCAGGCGGAAGTCGCGCAAGGCGCCCGCGGCGTCGCCCTTCATCACCGTTTCGAACAGGCCGATGGTGGCGGCGCGGTCGGCCAGCCCCAGCATGTCGCGGACGATCACCGCATCGACCACCTGGCCGCGGTCGGCCTGGACGATGGCCTGGTCGAGCAGGGACAAGGCGTCGCGGACGGAGCCTTCGGCCGCGCGGGCGATCAGGCGCAGGCCCTCCTCGTCCACCTGGGCGCCTTCCGCGTCGCAGACCTTCTGCAGGTGGGCGGTCAGGACCTCGGGCTCGACGCGGCGGAGGTCGAACCGCTGGCAGCGGGACAGGATGGTGACCGGGACCTTGCGGATCTCGGTGGTGGCGAAGATGAACTTGGCGTGCGGCGGGGGCTCCTCCAGCGTCTTCAGGAGGGCGTTGAACGCCCCCTTGGACAGCATGTGGACCTCGTCGATCACGTAAACCTTGTTGCGGGCCTGGACCGGGGCGTAGCGGACGCTGTCCAGGAGGTCGCGCATGTTGTCGACGCCGGTGTGACTGGCCGCATCCAGCTCCATCACATCGATGTGGCGGCCTTCGTTGATGGCCTGGTCGTGGACGCCGGGCTGGGAAAGGTCGACGGAAGGACCGTTCACCCCCTCGCGTTCGTAGTTGAGGGCGCGGGCGAGCAGGCGGGCGGTGGTGGTCTTGCCCACGCCGCGGACGCCGGTCAGCATGAAGGCGTGCGCGATGCGGCCCGTCGAAAAGGCGTTGGTCAGGGTCCGGACCATGGCCTCCTGGCCGATCAGGTCCTCGAAGGTGCGCGGGCGGTATTTGCGGGCCAGCACCGTGTAGGGCGCGGCGGCGACGGGCGGGGCGTCGGGCGGGGGAAGGTCGGCGGGGACGTCGGCGGCCCCGTCGTCCTCGAACATGGAGAAGGTGGCGTCGTCGCGCTCATCCGCCTCGGGGGCGAGGTCGTCGTGGAGCGCGAAATCCGTGTCGGCCATGATGGAGGTTAACCGGCCGCCGGCTCCAAAAAAAGCCTGGGTCCCCGCCTGGGCGGGCCTGGGCGGGAATGAGCGGTTGCAAGGGTGGGGTGGAGACTGAACGGCGACCCGGAGCGGAACTCGTTAGGGCTGCTTCCTTCCGGACCTGACCCGGTTGGCGAGGGCTACGCCCGCCGCCAGCCTCCGACTGCAATATCGCGCGGCGGGGGACGTGAAGCAAGCGGACAGGCACGAGCTTCGCCGGCTTGCACGCACGTCCGGACCATCTAGGCTTCGCCCGTGAACACCCCGGCCGCCCCGAACACCTTCGCCTCCGGCGGGCTGGACCGGCGTAGCGACACGCGCCGGGATGCGACCTGGGTGGCGGCCCAGTGGGCCCGCCCGGGCGCCAGGGTTCTGACGATGCGCGCGGGGGACCCGGCGATGGACGGCGGGCGGTTGGCCCTGGCGCCGGTGAGCCCCGCCTCACCCGGGAGCGACGGGCCGCTTCCGCTCCCGGGAGGCCGGGATGGAACGCCGCTGTTCCTGGGCTTCGACGCGACCGGGCCGGTGTTCGCGGTGGAGGCGCGGGAGGACGGGCCGGGAGCCTTCGCGGACCTGCGCAGCGTGGCGGGAGCGCTGACGCCCGCCGAGGCGTCCATGGCGGCGACCGCGCGGGCGTTGTTCGGGTGGCACGCGCGGCACGGCTTCTGCCCCAACTGCGGCGCGCCCACGGGCGTCACCGACGCAGGCTGGAAGCGATCCTGCCCGAGTTGCGGGGCGGATCACTTTCCCCGCACGGACCCGGTGGTGATCATGCTGGCGCTGCACGGGGCGCGGTGCCTCCTCGGGCGGAATGCAAGCTGGCCGGAGGGCCGCTACTCGGCCCTGGCCGGATTCCTGGAGCCGGGAGAAAGCGTGGAGGACGCCTGCGCGCGGGAGCTGAAGGAGGAGTCCGGGCTGACGGCGGTGCGCGTGCGCTACCACTCCAGCCAGCCCTGGCCCCTCAGCCCACTGGGCGGGCAGCTCATGATCGGGCTGTTCGCGGAGGTGGAGGACGACCAGGCGGAGGCGGACGGAAGGGAACTGTCCGATGTGCGCTGGTTGACGCGGAGGGACGCCTCTGCGGCGCTGGCGGGGACGCACCCCGAGGTCACGGCGCCTCCGGCCATGGCCATCGCCCACCAGCTCATCCGCGCCTGGCTGGAGGAATAACCCACTCTCCCGCAGCGAAGATCAGGGGAAACTTCAGCCGGCCTGCGCGCGAGCGCGCTCCAGGTCGGCGGGGGTGTCCACGGAGACGGGGGCGCGGCCGGTGATCGCGGCCCAGAGGGTCATGCCCATCTCCAAGGCGCGAAGCTGTTCCAGGCGTTCACGCCGCTCCAACGGCGAGGGCGGCGCGGCGACGAAGCGGTCCAGGGCGAAGCGCCGGTAGCCGTAGACGCCCAGGTGATGCCAGATCGGCCCCTCGCCGTAGAGGGTGGAGCGGGTGAAATAGAGCGCCCTGCCCTCCCCCGTCAGGACCGCCTTGACCACGGCGGGGTCGGTGCGTTCGTCCGGGGAGCCTTCGTGCGCGACCACGGTGGCGATGTCGCAATCGGGGCGGTCGCGAAGCACGCCGGCGCAGAGGGACACGACCTGCGGATCGACGAAGGGCATGTCGCCTTGCAGGTTGATCACCGTGTCGTGGACGCGGCCGGGATCGAGCAGGTCGGCGGCCGCACGGACCCGGTCGGTGCCGGAAGGGAGCGCGGGGTCGGTCAGGACGGCCCGGCCGCCCGCGGCCTCCACTACATCCACGATCTCCTGATCGCCCGCGGCCACGGCCACGGGACCGGCGCCGGCCGCCTCCGCCTGGCGCAGCACGCGGACGATCATGGGCGCCCCGCCGATGTCGGCCAAGGGTTTGCCGGGCAGACGTTCGGCCGCCATGCGCGCAGGGATCAGGATAAGGGGGGCGGCTTGGGGCTGTGACATGGAAGCCTCGGCGAAGCGGCGCAGGAACGGGGGCAGGAACAGGGAAGGAAACGCGGCGTTCGGTTGAACGTCGCGGGCGTGCGTGCGAAACGGGCGCCGATCAACAGTTTGGCGCAAGCTCCGCACCTCATGGCCTCTGACCTGACGTTCAACAAGATCGCCGCCGGCATTCTGGCGACCGGCCTGGCCATCATGGGCCTGCGCGAAGTCTCGGCCATCGCCTTTGAGACCGAGGCGCCCGAGAAGCCCGGCTACGCCATCGACGTGCCCGACGAAGCCGCGGGCGGGGATGGGGGACCGGCCCCGGACCGTCTGCTGGACTGGGGCACGCTGCTGGTCTCAGCCAATGTGGCTGACGGCGCCACGGCCTCGAAGAAGTGCGCCTCCTGCCACAACTTCGAGCAGGGCGGGCCCAACGGCACCGGGCCGAACCTGTTCGGCATACTAGGCGGGCCCATCGCGGCCAAGGCGGGTTACGCCTATTCGGACGCGCTCAAGGCCCATGCCGGCGCCGTCGGCGGGCGCTGGACGCTGGACGAGATGAACGCCTTCTTGCTGGCGCCGCAGCGGCACATCCCCGGCACCAAGATGACCTTTGTCGGCCTCAAGAAGGAGGACGAGCGGGTCAACATCATGGCCTATCTGAACACCATGACGGCCAGCCCCGTGCCGATCCCGGCGCCGGATCCCTCGCGCCAAGAGGGCGCCCAGGGCACGGGCGGCGGCGCGCCGGCGGACGGCGCTTCGGCCGTGCCCACCACTCCGGGCGCGCCGGAAGGTGCGGCGGGCACGGTGCCCGCCCCCGCGGGCGGAACCACCGGCACCCCGCCCACCGCCCAGGGCGGCGGCATGGCGGGCCAGACCCCGCTTTACGGACAGCCCGGCGGCGCGCCGCAGGCCATGCAGATCTCGCCTGCGGGCGAAGGAGGCGGACGAGGCCAGGGATCCACCAGCCCCGGCGGCGGCGGCACGACCAATCCCGCGGGCACGGGCGCGGCGGCGCGCGCGGGTCCCGCGACCAATCCCCAGGCCCAGCGGCCGACGGCTCAGCCCTCCCCCGCCCAACGCGCCCCCACGCGGGGCGGGCCGGGCCGGGTGAACGAAGGCAACACCAACTCGGCCAGCCCGGGGCAGACGCAGCCCAGGTGACATCCTTCCCCGTTCACGGGGGAGGATCTGAGCTCAGCGGGCGTATCGCCCCTTCAGCATCGTATACAGCGCTCGCACGGCCTGCGCCTCGGCGCCTAAGGGCCAGCCGGGCCTCGAGCGCGTGTTCCAGGCGAAGATGTCGAGGTGGACCCAGGATCCGGTGGTGGGCGCGAAGCGCTGCAGGAAAAGGGCGGCGGTGACGGAGCCGGCCTGAGCCCAGTCCGCCCCGTCGTTGCTGAGGTGGGCGACTTCGCTGTCCAGCGCTTCGGCGTAGCCGGGCCAGAGGGGCATTCGCCAGAGCGGATCGTGCACCGCCCGGGAGGCTGAGGCGATCTCGGCGGCCAGCGCGTCATCGGCGGTGTAGAAGGGGATCACCTGGGGCCCTAGCGCCACGCGGGCGGCGCCGGTCAGGGTGGCCAGGTCCACGGTGAGGTCGGGCGCATGCTCGCCCGCGCGGGTGAGGGCGTCGGCCAGGATGAGGCGGCCCTCGGCGTCGGTGTTGCCGACCTCCACGGTGAGCCCCGCACGAGTGTCCAGCACGTCACCGGGGCGGAAGGCGTCGGCGGAGATCATGTTCTCCACCAGGGGCAGCAGCACGACCAGGCGCACCGGGAGCTTCGCCTCCATGATCATCCGAGCCAGCGCCAGGGCGTGGGCGGCGCCGCCCATGTCCTTCTTCATGTGGCGCATGCCGGCGCCGGGCTTGATGTTGTAGCCGCCGGTATCGAAGGCCACGCCCTTGCCGACGATGGCGATCAGCGGGCCCTGCGCGCCCCAGCTCATCTCGACCACGCGCGGCGCGCGTTCGGCGGTGGCGCCGCGGCCTACGGCGTGGACGGCGGGATAGCCGGCTTGAAGCAGGGCGTCGCCCGTGACGACCGAGACGTTGGCGCCCGAGTTTTCGGCGACCTCGCGGGCGATCGCCTCCATCTGGCGGGGGCCCATCAGATTGGCCGGGGTGTTGACCATGTCGCGAGCCATGGCGGCGGCGTGGGCCACCCGGCGGACCTCCGCTAGGTCCGCCTCGGGGGCGACCAGGCGCACCTGGGCGTGCGGCGCGGGCTTGAAGCGGTCAAAGACATAGGCGCCTTGGGCGAAGCTGATGGCGGCCAGGGTCGGATCCCAGTCGGCGGGGGCGTTCTCCAGCCGGTAGTCGCCGGGCGGCAGGCGGCTGGGCAGGCCGCGCGCCAGACCGGGCTGGGCCTTGCCGGAGCCCAGCCCCAACAGGACGTGGTCAAGCGCGCCGTCCGGGCCAGGGACGAGGAGCAGCCGGCCGGATTGGCCCTTGAAGTCGGCGGCTGCGGCCAGGCGGGCGGCCGCGCCCTCCAGGGGCTCGTCTTCCCGCACGCAGCGAATGGGGACGGCGGAGCCGGCGGCTTGGGCGGTCACGACCTCGGTCATCGGCGTCCTCGTGCTTAACGCTTCCTTGAAGCGGGCGGGCGACCCTGGAAGGCTCCCGGAGATCGTTCATGTCCCGCAACCCCGCTTTCGCCGCAACCGCCCTCTTCGTGCTTGCGGCCGCCGCGCCGGCGGAGGCCGGCCCGTTCGGATTGGGCAGAAAGAAGCCCGAAGCGGCCAAGCCCGCCTCGACGGCGTCCGCCGCCATAGCGCCCGGCAAGCCTGCATCCGCGCCCGCCCAGCCCGCGCCCGCTCGCGCCACCGCCGAGACGCGGGCCCTGGTCGCTCGCCAGCCGGCGCTGGCCCGCGCGGCCTTCTGGGCGCAGGAGGTCAGCCGCGACCCCCGGGACGCCGAAGCGGGCGTGGCTTTCAGCGCGGCGCTCCGCGGCATGGGCAAGAACGAGGAGGCGGTAGGCGCGGCGGAAGCCGTGCTGGCCTTCAAGCCGGACCACGTCGACGCCTTGCTGGAGCTGGCGCGGGCGCAGATCGCGCGGGGGCAGGCCTTCCACGCCATCGCACCCACGCGGCAGGCCCAGCGGCTGGCGCCGCGGGACTGGCGCGCAGCGTCGTTGCTGGGCGTAGCCTATGAGGCCGTGGACCGGGCGGCGGAGGCGCGGACGGCCTGGGAGCAGGCGTTGCAACTGTCGCCGGAGAACCCGGGCGTGCTGGCCAATCTCGCCCTGAGTTGGGCGGCGGCGGGCGACCTGCCGCGCGCCGAAGGCTTGCTGCGGCGGGCGGCGGCGCGGCCGGAAGCCGGCGCCAAGGTGCGCCAGAACCTGGCGTTGGTGCTGGGGCTGCAGGGAAAGACGGCGGAAGCCGAGCGGTTGATCCGCGACGACCTGCCGCCGGAGCAGGCGGCCGCCAATCTGGCCTGGCTGCGGAGCGCTGCGGGCGCGGGCGCGGGCCGGTCATGGAGCGGGGTCGGCCGAGGGAGCTAGCGCCGGCGGCGAACGGCTGGCGCGCCCATGCCGTCGGTGATGGTCGATTGGGGCCTGCGGGGAGTCGAGACCTTACGTTATCAGGTGTCGGTGCTCGTCATCGTGGACGTGCTCTCGTTCTCGACCGCGGTCGACGTGGCCGTGTCGAGGGGCGCGGCGGTCCACCCTTTCGCCCATGGCGACCAGGACGCCCAGGCGGCCGCGGACCGGCTGGGCGCCGTGCTTGCTGAACCGCGCCGCGCGTGCGGAAGTCAGTTCAGTCTCTCCCCCGTCAGCCTGGAGGCCATCCTCCCCGGCACTCAACTGCTGCTGCCTTCGCCGAACGGCTCGCGCCTGTCGCTTGCGTGTGGATCGACGAGGGCTCTCACGGGCTGCTTGCGCAATGCGCGCGCGGTCGCCCGGGCTGCGCGCGATCTGGCCGGAGACGGCGCCATCGGCGTCGTTCCTGCCGGAGAACGCTGGCCTGACGGCGGTCTGCGACCGGCCATCGAGGATCTCCTGGGCGCAGGCGCCATCGTCCAGCACCTCGGGCTGCTCGGCACACCCGAGGCCCAGGTCGCCCGTGACGCCTTTCTTTCCGCCGGAGGGAACATCCGAGCCATGGTGGCCGGGTCGGTCTCCGGGCGAGAGTTGGTGACCGCCGGCTTCCCCCGGGACGTCGAAATCGCCGTTCAGCAGGACGTGAGCGAGCACGCTCCGATGCTCATCGACGGAGCCTATCGAAGCTCGTGGCTTGCGGCTAGTGGCTAGTGGCTGTTGAAGAGGTTAGAGACTGGCCTCCGGATCGGTCGTGCTCTGGTGGGCTTAGTTGAGGGCGTCTCGACATCCAAAGCCGCCTTCGGCGTTGCGGCCCGGACCGTCAAGTCGTTGTCGCCGCCAGCCAAGCGCCGAAAGCGTTCAGCGAGGCCCAGGCCTCGATGAGCGTGCCGTCCACCGAGAAATGGTCCGACGAGATCAGCTGCCCCACCCTGGGCTGGGCCAGCACGGCGCGCAGGAACTCGGCCGCGATCTCGCCGGCCAGTCCCCCAGGCTCTTTTTGAAGCTCGAATGGTCCCAGGCCGAATCGCCCACGTCCAAGGCCAGGAACGTGCCCCGGGGCCAAGCTGGTCCGTGCGGGCGCGACGCTTCATTACGGAAGAGGAACCCGAGCGGTTCGGCGCGGAGGTGCAGGCGTTTCCGACCCAGTTCTAGACCGGCCTCAGAAAACGCCGGGCGCCAAGCGGTAGCGCACCCGGCTACACAGGACTTGATATGATGGGTCCTGGCGCAGGACGCGCTCTTCGGCCAGCAGGCGCGCGACCTGCAGGCCGAAGCTGCCGAGGTAGACCGCCGCGTTCCAGCCGGTCGGGTGGAGCAGCCAGAAGCCCGCGTGGGTCACCAGATAGCCCGCGTACATCGGATGGCGCACCAGCCTGTACGGTCCGCCCGCCTTGACCCCGCGGTTGGCTGGGGCCAGGCCGAAACTTCTCCGCAGGGTGAGCTTCGCCCAGAGCTGTATGGCGGTGCCGATCATCATGATCGTCATGCAGACCGCGCCGGGTGCGAGGGCTTGGCCGCCGCCGCTCACCAGCAGGGGGCCGGACGCGGCGGCGAAGGCGAGCGCCCAATCTAGCAGGCGAGGGGAAACCGACTTCGCCGGGCGGCGTGTCAGGAGGAAGAACAGGACCAGTCCCTCCGAGAATAGAATGGTCCCGTCGTACGGAGTGGCCGAGGTTTGCAGCAGCCGCCAAACCAGGCACGAGAAAAGGACGACCATCCAGATCCGCTCGGACGCGTCTAGCAGGCCCAGGTGCAGGCGCGACGGGGCAGGGTCCGCACTGGCCATCATCGCCCCGTTCTCCCTCGCTTCCTGGTGAAACACGATAGATTGGCTGAGGCTTCGGTTTGGTTAAAGGTTGCCGACTCCTAGTCTAGCCGCCAGCCTCAGCCCATGCCGCCCATGTCGGTGACCTTCAGGATCGCGGGGCCTAGGATCACGACGAACAGCACCGGCAGCAGGAACAGGATCATCGGGACGGTGAGCTTGGCGGGCAGAGCCGCGGCCTTCTTCTCGGCGGTCATGAGGCGCATGTCGCGGTTCTCCTTGGCCATGACGCGCAAGGCGGCGCCCAGGGGCGTGCCGTATTTCTCGGCCTGGATCATGGCGGTGGTGACCGACTTGATCCCCGGGTAGTTGGTGCGCTTGGCCAGGCCCTCATAGGCCATGCGGCGCTCCGGGAGGTAGGAGAGCTCCGCCCCCAGCAGGGTCATCTCTTCCGCGAGCTCGATGGAGCGCCCGCCGATCTCGCCGGAGACCTTCTGGATGGCGGCCTCGACCGACATGCCGCTCTCCACGCAGATGAGCAGCAGGTCGAGGGCGTCCGGAAAGGCCTGGACGATGCTTTCGCGCCGCTTGGAGATCTGGTTCTTTAGATAGATGTTGGGCGCATAATAGCCCAGCACGAAGGCCGCCACACTGAAGGTCAGCTTCATGTTCCCGGCGAACTCGAAGGGCGAGATCGCGTAGAGATAGAAGGCGGCCAGCCCGCCGAAGACGAACGGCAGGATGAGGCGGAAGAAGTAGAAGCGGGTGATGGGCTTGGGCCCGCGATAGCCGGCCTGCGCCATCTTCTCGGCAACCTGGGGGTCGGCCAGGAACTTGTTGAGCTGGAAGCGCTCGACGATCTTCTTGGCCAGGCCCGTATCCGCCTGTCGCAACGCGCTCGAGTGGTTCAGCGCCAGGGCTTGACGGGAGCGCTTGCGCAGCTCCTCGCGGCGGGAAGACAGCGACTTCAGCCGCCCCTCCAGCTTGTTGCCGCCGAACATGGGGGCGAACAGGGTCAGGATGGTCAGAAAGGCGCCCACCGCCACCAGGGCGGTGAACAGGTTGTCGATCGTGAACAGGGCGGCCATCGTCCGGTCTCCCTAAATCTTGAAGTTGATCATGCGCTTCATGATGAAGCCGCCGATCGCCATCCACATCGCACCGCCGGCCAGCAGCATCTGGCCGCGCGGGTCGGTGTACATCACCATCATGTAGCTGGGCGTCATCACCGTCACGAGGGCCATGACCCCGGGCGGCAGCACGCCGATGATGGCGGCCGAGGCGACGGCCTCGCCGGACATGGCCTTGATCTTCTCGCGCATCATCTTGCGGGCGCGCAGCACGACCGACAGGTTGCCCAGCGCTTCGGCCAGGTTTCCGCCCGTCTTCTGCTGAATCGACAGCACGATGGCGAAGAAGCGGAGCTCGGAGGTGGGCATGCGCTCGTAGGTCTTCTCCAGCGCATCCTCGACCGTCATCCCCATGCCGATCTGCTCGATCATGCGGCGGAACTCCAGGCCCAGGGGCTCCGGGCTCTCCTGGCCGATGATCTTGAGGCAGTCGTGCACCGGCAGGCCCGACTTGATGCCCCGCACGATGATGTCCATCGCATTGGGGAACTCTTCGGTGAACTTGGCCAGCCGGCGGTTGCCCAGCATGCCGATCGCCCAGCGCGGAACCCCGAAGCCGATCACCACGCCCAGGCCCAATCCAATAAGGGGGTTCAGCCCGGCCATCATGGGCAGCAGGGCGAACACGAGGCCCAGCACGCCGCTGACGATCCAGAACAGTGTCGGCGAGAACGTGAGCCCGGCCTGCTGCAGCTTCGAATTCAGGCTCAGGGAAGCCTTGCGCTGCTTGCGATCGACCTCCTTGAGGTTTTGCAGCAGCTGCTTTCGGCGCTGGGTCGGATCATTGGCGGCGGCCCCTTGCCGCACCCGGGCGCGCGTCCCTTCGCGGGTGTCGCGAGTGATGCCCTGAGCGCGCTTGAGCAGGCGCTCGTTCTCGGCTCCGCCCGCAAAGGCGAAACCGAAGCCCGCGATCGTGACGAAACCAAGCAGGGCCGCCAGCACGGCCAGGATCATCGAGCTCATGACGGGGAGCTCACTCAGCCGCGTCCAGGGCGTCGGCCAGTTCGCGGTCCAGGCCGTAGTAGCGGGCGCGGTCCCAGAAGCGCGGGCGGGCGATGCCGGTCGAGCGGTGCTTGCCCAGCACGCGGCCCTGGGCGTCCTCGCCGTTCATCTCATAGACGAACAGGTCCTGAGTCACGATCACATCGCCTTCCAGCCCCAGCACCTCGGTGATCTGGGTGATCCGGCGAGAGCCGTCCCGCAGGCGGGCGGCCTGGATGATCACGTCGATGGAGCCCACGATCATCTCGCGGATCGTCTTGGACGGCAGGCCGTAGCCGCCCATGGTGATCATGGACTCGATCCGGCTGATGGCTTCGCGAGGGCTGTTGGCGTGGAGCGTGCCCATGGAGCCGTCGTGGCCCGTGTTCATGGCCTGCAGCAGGTCAAAGGCTTCGGGACCGCGGACCTCGCCGACGATGATCCGCTCGGGACGCATCCGCAGGCAGTTCTTGACCAGGTCGCGCATGGTGATCTGGCCCTGGCCTTCCAGGTTCGGCGGGCGAGTCTCCAGACGTACGACGTGGGGCTGCTGCAGTTGCAGTTCCGCCGCATCCTCGCAGGTCACCACCCGCTCGGTGGGGTCGATAAAGGCGGTCAGCGTGTTCAGAAGCGTCGTCTTGCCGGAGCCCGTGCCGCCCGAGATCAGGACGTTGCAGCGCGCGGCGCCGATGACGCCCAGCACCCGCGCCCCTTCGGGGCTGATGGAGGCGTACTCGACCAGGTTCTTCATGGTGAGCTTGTCGCGCTTGAACTTGCGGATGGTCAGGGTGGGACCGTCCAGCGCGAGCGGCGGGGCGATGACGTTGACGCGCGAGCCGTCCGGCAGGCGCGCGTCGCAGATGGGGGAGGACTCGTCCACGCGGCGGCCGACCTGGCTCACGATGCGCTGGCAGATGTTCATCAGCTGGACGTTGTCGCGGAAGCGGACGTTGGTCAGCTGCACCTTGCCGCTCACTTCGATGAACACCCGGCCGGCGCCGTTCACCATGATGTCGGCGATGTCGTCGCGCGCCAGCAGGGGCTCGAGCGGGCCGTAGCCCAGCACATCGTTGATGATGTCCTGGACCAGGTGCTCCTGTTCGGACACCGACATGGACACCGACTTGATGGCCACCAGTTCGGCGACGATGTCGCGAATCTCGGCGGCGGCCGTCTTGGTGTCGAGCTGGGCCAGCTGGCTCAGGTCGATGGTGTTGATCAGGGCCGTGTAGATAGCTGTCTTGGTCTGGTGGTAGTATTCCGTCTGGTCCTTGACCACCTGGACGGCGTTTTGAGCCGCCTTGAGCTGTTCGAAGCCGGCGGTGTTCTTTGGACCGCCGCTGTTCTGGGGCAGAGTGGGCGCGGTCGGCTCGGCCCTGGCCCGCTCACGCAGCGCTGCGGCGGTCTCGCGACGCGGCTGGACGACGATGAATTCATCGTCGGCGCCAAAGCCGTCTTCCTCCGCGGCGCGCGCCGCCAGAGGTTTCGGCTGGGGACGGGTCGCGACAGGAGGCCCGCCGGCGGGCGCCGGAGGGGGGGCGGTCGGGAGGGCCGGGCGCGGAGCCTCGGCTTCGGCGGTGCGGCGGCCGAACATCAGGCGGACTTCTTCTTGAGCAGGCCGGAGAAGATGGACTTGGACGCGCGCTGGGGCGGAGCCTCGCGGCGGCAGATCAGCTGGGCCAGGTGGATCAGTCCCTCGGCCGTCTTGGTCTTGGCTCCGGACTCCAGCACCATCTGGCCGTTGTTGGCGGCCTGCCCAAAGGTCTTGGGGTCGAAGGGCAGCACCAGCGAGGGCTCGACGCCCAAGGCGGCGGCGAAGTCCTTGACCGGGATCTCGGGCCGGCCGGGCACGCCCACCTGGTTCAGCACCAGCCGCGGCGGGGCGTCGTTGGGACGCGCCTGGCGGATCAGATCGAACAGGTTCTTGGCGTTGCGCAGGCTGGCCAGGTCGGGCGTGGCCACGATCACCACGTCGTCGGCGCCCAGCAGGGTCTGCTTCATCCAGGCGGACCAGACGTGCGGCAGGTCCATGACCACGAAAGGCGCGGTGGTGCGGATCTTGGCCGCGACCTCCTCGAAGGCCTCCGCGCCGATCTCATAGGTGCTGTCCAGGGTGGCGGGCGCGGCGAACAGGCTGAGCTTGTCCGTGCAGCGGACCATCATCCGCTCGAGCAGGGTGGCGTCCAGCCGTTCCGGCTGGGTCAGGGCGTCGGCCATGCCCTGGAGCGGATCCTGATTGAAATCGAGCCCGGCCGTGCCGAAAGGCAGGTCGTAGTCGACGATCACGGCGGGCGTGCCCATTCGCTCGCTGAGGGCGTAGCCGATGTTGTGGGCTACCGCCGAGGCGCCCACGCCGCCCTTGGCGCCGACAAAGGCCACGGTACGTCCGACGAAGGGCGCGTCGGGATCGGTGAAGAGGCCGGTGACGGCCTTGATCAGGTTCAGGGTCTGGAGCGGCGCGACGAGGTATTCGCTGACGCCGCGGCGCATGAGCTCGCGGTAGAGCGCGATGTCGTTGAACCGACCCACCACGACGACCTTGGTTCCCGCGTCGCAGGTCTCGGCCAGACGGTCGAGTTCTCCCAGCAGCTCGGCGCCGGTCTTGTCGGACTCCACGATGACCAGGGCGGGGGTGCCCTGCGCCCCATAGTGCTCGATGGCGGCGGTCACGCCCCCGGAGCGCACCGTGGTGGTGGCCCGCTGGAAGCGGCGGTCCGCGGCGGCCCGATCTGCGGCCTCGCGGGTGGACGCCTGCAGGGTGAAGACGTCGATGCCGATGCGGGGCAGGCTCTGCTCGCCAACCGCGGCCTCGGCGCCCAGCGCCTGTTCCACGTCGGCGATCATGGAGCCGACGGGATTGACGGCGGGGGTTTCGGGGTTGCGCAGGAGATCGTGCACTTCGTGCGGACGGAGCGGCTCCGCAGGCGGCTGGAGCCAGGCCTCTTCGCTCCGGGTGAAGCTCGGCGCCTGTCCGGCGGCCACGAAGGGGTCCTCGCCCCAGGCGGAGTCCTCCTCCTCCGTGATGGACGGGTCGATGATGCGGGCCACGGTTTGAGAAGACATCTGACGCCGGCCCCTATTGAACGGAATTGCTGACTGTGCCGCGCTCGTCCTCGCCGCGCTGGGAGGCGGTGGCTTGGCCCTGGCGGTATTTCGACATCACGTCCGCCCGGCGCTCACCGTCGGCCGGAGCGCCCCCGCGGGGCTGGACCAGGTCGCGCGGATTGGCGACCTGAGCGGCGAAGTTGGAGGACACGGCGCAGCCGAATCCGGCGTGGACCCCGTTGTTCCTGGTGGCGGTGAGATTGCTCCAGCGGGTGGAGCAGTCCGCGACCACGGCCTCCAGGCGGGCGAAGCCCACGCGCACCGGCTCGGCGGCCGGACCAGCCGGCGGGACGTCGGCGACCTGCACGGCCGCCGTCGGCACGCCGAAGCTCACCAAGGCCTGCGCCGCAGCGGCGGCGGTGTCGTGAGCGGGGCCGGAAGCCGCGGCGGAAACGGTGATGAGGCCGGCTTCGCCGTCCTCGCGCCAGCGCATGACAAGTTCGCCGAGCGCGGCGGCTTGGCTGGCGCTGAGGCCCCCGGACGGGGCGAGCAGGATTTCATCCACACCCTGGGCGAAAGTCGCCGGATATTGCTCAAGCGGGGTACGGGCGAGCGGATTGACCGGGCCGGTCCCGGGGGCCGGCGCTGTGGCGCAGGCGCCCAGCAGGGCGGAGCCGGCCAGCAGGAGGAGTAGGGAGGGGCGCAAGACAGGCTCTCCTATTCGATGACGTAGCCGACGGGCCCTTGGTAGGGCGCGGGCGGCGGGGCGCCTTTGGGCGCTGCTGTACGCTTGTTGAGCTTACCCAGGAGGACGGCTTCCGGGTCGCTGGCCACCTTGAAGCCGTCGGCCGGCGTCTGCATCCGCGAGGGGGCCGTGTGGCTGACCAGGTACGGCTCGACGATGATGACCAGCTCCGTTTCGCCGGAAACGTAGTCGCGGGACCGAAACAGGCCGCCCAAGACGGGCAGGTTCATCAGGCCCGGCAGGCTGTCCACGCTTTGGCGGGTGCGTTCCTGCAGCAGGCCCGCGATCATCATGGAGCCGCCGGACGGCAGTTCCACCGTGGTCTCGGCGCGGCGGACGTTCAGCGCGGGTATGGTCAAACCTGCTTGACCTCCGGTTCCCGCCAGGGTGAAGGCGCCGTTGTTGGTCAGCTCGGACACCTCGGTGGACAGGCGCAGGGAGATGCGGCCGCCCGACAAGACCACCGGCGTGAAGCCCAGCCCCACGCCGAAGGGCTTGAACTCGACCCCGACGCGTCCCGTGATGTCCTGGGATGTTGGGACGGGATACTCGCCGCCGGCCAGGAACTTGGCGCTCTCACCCGATACGGCGGTGAGGTTGGGTTCGGCCAGGGTGCGGATCAGGCCCACGCGCTCGAGCGCCTGGAGCGCGGCCTGCGCCCTGTTCAGGTTGGGATCGCCGGCCCGATCCGATTGGACGCTGGAGAGCGGGTACTCGCGGTCGACCACCTCCGCGTCCGTGGCCCGGCCCGTGGCGGGATCCACCCGATTGGCGACCGGCTGCTTCGTGGTGTCGTAGTCGTACCGGGCCCCAAGACCCCCCAGTATCCCTCCATTGGCGCCGAAGCCCAGGGCGGTGCCGATCAGGTACTGCGGCTCGCCCACCTGGTTCAGCACGGCGTTCAGATTCACGCCGAGCTGCTTGATGACGGAACGCTGCATCTCGACTACGCGGACCTTGAGCATGACCTGGTCCTTGCCCGCGATGGTCATCATGTTGAGCACCTTGGACGGCCCTCCGCGGACGCCGCCCCCGGTCCCGGAGAAGGCCTCGGCCAGCTTGACCGCGCGGTCTGCGTCCGAGGCGCTGGCCACCAGGCCGGACAGGACGATGCTGTCGTTCAGCGCCTCGACCTTGACCTGGGCGCCGGGGATCATCCGGCCGATGGTGTCGGCCAGCACGGCCACGTCCTGGTCGACGCGAATGTCCAGCGCCAGGATCTGGCGGCCCGAGCCGTCGTAGAAGACGGCGTCCGTCTGGCCGGAGCCCACGCCGAGAACATAGAGGCGGCGTGGCGTGCGCAGCACAACATCGGCCACCTTGGGATTGGACACCAGCACGTCCCGGGCGTCCGTGGGCAGGTCAATGATGGCCGACTTGCCCTTGGGCAGGGACAAGGCGCGCGTGGCGGGTCCTTGCGTGCCCAGCGAAACGGACTGGGCGTAGGCGGGGGCCGAGATCAGGGGGGTCAGCGCCGTGGAGGCGACCAGCAGGCCGGCGAGGAGGATGCGCATCGGGGTTCCGATCAGTTGGACGGGGCGGTCGCGGCCTGGCTCAGCGTCACCTCGGACGCTTGGCCGCCGCGCCACACGCGCACGGGTTGGGGGGGCGCCGGAGCGGCGGCCGGAGCCGCGGCCCTGGCCACCGGCGCCGCGGCGCGCACTGTCCGGCCGGTCGGCCCGGTGATGTCGGCGTAGGACCGCAGCGTCAGCGACAGGTCACCCTGCGCTTGGGCGAGGTTCAACGCCTCGGCGTCGCCGGGGGAGACCTCGATGGTGGCCACGGCCCCGACCACGGCGTTGGCGCCGGGAACGGGGGTGGAGGTCTGGTCCACCGCCAGGACGCGCACGTTTCGCATCACGGTTTCGCTGGTGAACTGGGCCGCTCCCCCGTTCTGCCCGGAGCCGAGCGAGCGGCTCAGCAGCACGTCCACGCGGTCCCCGGGGAGGATGAAGCCCCCCGCGGCCGTCTCCACTGAGACGGGGACGGCCATGGCCCGCATGCCCGGCTGGAGCACAACGGCCATGTAGCCGCTCTGACCCGCACGGACGAGCTTGCGGTCGGTCACGGGCTCATTGGCGAACAGCGGCTCCTTGACGATGGCGCCCGCGAGCGCGTTGATCGGGCCGCCGGGGTCGTTCATGATCGCGGCGCGCGCGACCTTCATGGCTTCGCCGGCTGCGGCGAGCTTCTCGGCCACGGCGGGATCCAGGGGCTTGCCGTCCGCGCCGCTGGTCGCTGCGGCGGGCTGGGCGGCGGCCACGGCGCCGTCGGTGATGAAGCTGGCGTTCACCGCCTCAACCGGCCACTCCATCCAGGTCAGGTCTTCGGGCACGAGACGCGTGCCGATCGGCAGGTCGCGCTTGGCCACCAGCACCTTGGTCATCGGCTTGGGCGGAGCCACGGGCGCCGCGGCCACGGCCACGGGCGCAGGGCCGGACGCCATGCTCTTGACGATGAAGGCCAAGGCCATGGCCGCCACGGCGGCGACGGCCAGGATCAGCATGCGGGTGGTTCCCATCGGGGGCTCCAGAGGGCGGCGCCGACCAAAAGTCTCGCGCGCTTTGGGCGCAGGAGCCGGGAGGCGTCTGTCGTCCCGACTGTGGACGGCGTGTAGTTAACGCCCGCCTAAACGCCTGATCTTTGTGGGGCTTGAGCTTGGGTTTCAGCCCTCGGAGCGGGGTGGTGCGGCTTGGGATCCGGGAGGTTCAAACCCGTCGATCTCCTGGACCTAACGCGCCAGAGCCAAGCCTCGGGTGGGGCG
>JAUJMO010000005.1:24021-88958 GCA_030446805.1 Caulobacteraceae bacterium
CAAACCCGTCGATCTCCTGGACCTAACGCGCCAGAGCCAAGCCTCGGGTGGGGCGCTCTTCGTAAAGGCGGCGAGGGGTGAGGTTCAGAACGGCAGGATCACCGCGCGCGTGACCACGCCGTAGGGAAAGGCGGCCAGGGCGCCCACGCAGATGGCCACGCCGTAGGGAACGTCGCCCCGGCGATCCATCAGCCGTCCTACCCAATGGGAGGCGTCCGGACCCGTGTCGCCGACGAAGTCTCGCGCATGGCGACGCGCCGCGATCAGCATGAAGGTGAGCGCGCCGCCGGCCAGGGTGGTCCACATCAGGAAGGGCGCCAGGCCAGGGGCGCCCAGCCAGAGGGCCGCGGCCGCCATCAGCTTGGCGTCGCCCCCGCCGATCCAGCGCATGGCGAACATGCCCATGCCGACGACCAGGGCGCCGAAGCCCACGCCCAGGCAGGTGAGGAGCTCGCCGGCAGGCGCCCCGGCCGCGGCGGCCGCGCCGGCTGCGGGCATCCATCCCGCAAGCAGGCCCAGGGAGACCCAGTTGGGGATGGTGAAGCTGGTCAGGTCCTTCGCCGCGGCGCACAAGACCAGCAGCGGAAAGCTGAGGACGGACATGAGAAGCAGATCTTGCGGCGACATGGCGATCCTCCGGCCGAGGGCGGACGGCCCACCATCGCTCCGTTCAAGTGAACCCGGGGTTACCAACGGGCTGGGGGTCGGGAGCGCGGCTATTGGAGGCTCCGGACGTTATCTCCGGGGCCCAGGCCCTGACGCAAGAAGAGCCCCGAGCGGTGCTCGCGGCCCTTTCGCAAACCTGGATGTCAGTTCTGGACGGCGGTCTCGACGTTTTCGAGGTTGCGTTGAACGCCGCCCCCGATAGCCACGGCGGCCGTGATGATGACCATCGAGATGAGTCCCGCAATCAGCGCGTACTCTATGGCCGTGGCCCCGGATTGGTCGCGGAGGAAACGCCGGCAGAAGTCGCTCAAGCTTTCCTCCCGAGAAAGGGGGGACCGGGGCGAAGCCCCGATCCCCCGGTTGAGACTTAGGAGGCGGGAGCGACGGCGCTCTCGACCTCACCGAATTTGGCGCCCACCGAACCGCCGATCTTGGTGGCGGCGGTGATGATGGTGATGGAGATCAGGGCGGCGATCAGGCCGTATTCGATGGCCGTGGCGCCGGACTCGTCTTGGGCGAAGCGCTTGAAGAAGGTGGTCATTGAGGGTCTCCTTGTTCAGACTGAGCGAAAGTTGGGGACCGAGCCTTTCCTGCTCGCTCAGCCCTCGAACACTGGCCGACTTTCGCGCATCTCGCTTAATGGTCGCCTAACAAGCCCAGCCCCTGAAATATAAATCGTGGTTCACAGCCGTTCATGATCAACAACCGTTAACCATGCCCTGTTTTTGGGCGATCGACATCTGAGTCTCGCGCGCGCGTGCGCGAGAGGTGTTCAGGGTTTATTGACCGTCGACGGTCAGAGTAACGCGGCGCCGGGTTTAACGCCCGCCCCAGACTCCGTCGCAGGACACCCCCGATGCGCCTCTCCAATCTCCGTTCCGCCGCTCTCGGCCTCCTGGCCGTCTTCAGCGCCGCCGGCCCCGCCTCGGCCGACGGCGTGTTCGTGGCCGCAAGCGAAGCCAAGCGCGTCGCGCTGGCGGGCTGGGCCTCCGACGTCGTGGTGGGCGACCCCAACGTGGCCGACGTGGCCCTGGTCGGCCCCCAGACCCTGGTGGTCATCGGCAAGAAGACGGGCGTGACCAGCCTGATGGTCTTTGATCGGGCCCAGCGGGTGATCTTCCAGGGGCCGGTGAGCGTGGGGGTCTCGGGCGGTCACGTTGCGATGGTGCGCGGTTCGGAAGGCGGGTCGCCGGCCCAGGAACGCGTCTTCACCTGCGTCGGCGTGTGTTCGCCGACGTCGGATCGGTAGCCGGTCTTCAAACTCCTTTAGGGGCCGTCGGCTAAGCTTCCGCCCATGGTGTCCATCTCCCTCCCGATCAGCCGGCTGCGGGACTTCGCGCGCGATCGCGGCGGCACCGCCGCGATCGAGTTCGCCTTCGTGGCCGGCCCCTTCCTGTTCATGCTGTTCGCCCTGATCGAGCTGGCGCTGATCTTTCTGCTTTCCACCTCCCTGGACGCGGCCAGCGACCGCGCCAGCCGAGAGATCCGGACCGGACAGTTCCAGACGGCCGCCACCCACACCAAACAGGATTTCAAGGACAAGATCTGCAACGGCATGACCTGGCTGGCGGGCAATTGCGGCAGCAGCCTGATCGTGGCCGTGACCACCTACGACAGCTACACCCAGTGGAAAGCAGCGCCCCACGAGCAATTCACATTGGTGAACGGCGAATGGACGATGAACCCGGAACCCGACTTCCCGGCGGACATCCCGCCCTCTCGGATCGTGGTGGTTCAGAGCTACTACAAATGGCCGCTGATCACGCCCTTCGTGAGCGCCCTGCAAAGGCTCGAGGGCGGCATAGCCGTCGTGTCCTCCACCCAGACCTTCAGAACGGAACCGTACCAATGACGGTCTCCCCGCGCGGCGCCACCGCCTTCCTCCGGCGCTTCGCCGGCGATGACCGCGGCGTTTCGGCCATCGAGTTCGCCTTCATCGCGCCCATCCTGATCGTGTTCTACTTCGGCATGGCCGAAGTCTGCCAGCTGCTCATTGCCAAGCGACGGGTCAGCCATTCGGGCGCCGCGGTGGCCGACCTGATCAGCCAGACGGACGCGGCATTCACCACCAAGGACGAATTGCGGGATCAGATGTTGGCGGCGGAAAGCATCATGGCCCCATTCCCGACCGCGCCCCTGACCATGCGAGTTTTCAGCGTCACCAAGGAAACCGCGAGCACGGGGCTGATCAAGGTCGACTGGAGCTGCGAGGGGGTGCTTGGCGAAATCCCGACCTGTCCGTCCGGGGCCCGCCCCAACGGTTCGACCTTCGCACCGGCGACGCCCTTGAACCCCGGCGAGAGCTTGATCGTGGCCGAACTGAGCTACAACTACAGCTCTTCCATCGGCTACTTCATCCCCGGCGTGAAGGTGTTGACGCACAAGGCCGAGCTGCGCCCGCGCAAACAGGACGTGATCGGCTGCACCGATTGCGGCTGAACGCGCGACTCACGCGGGTGTGATTGGCGCCTGTCGGCTTCGCGACGCATGATGCGGAAACGGGGTGGAGGTTCCCCGTGGCGTCCGCCGCCGAGCCGCCCTCTGGTTCCCAGGGCCGCCCGGGGGCGGACGCGCTCCTTTTCTCAGCGCAGCCACTGTCTCAGCGCATCCCGTCGATGATCCGGGCCCGACGCGCCGGACTCACCCCGAGCGCTGTCTCGATGTACCGGTCGAGGCTCCCATACCGGCCCTCGATGGCGGCCAAGGCCGATCGAAGCCATTCCGGGTGCACTTCCAGAAAGGCTTGAACCGCGTCGCGCGGCGGGCGATGGCCGAATTCGCGCTCGATCAGGTCCGAGAAGCGGGCGACCCAGTCCTGAGTGCGCCGCGCCGCATTGGTGAGCAGGTAGTCGGCTTCGATGTCGGCCCGGCTCACGCCCAGAAGGTGGTGGATCAGCGCCACCAGCAGGCCGGTGCGGTCCTTGCCCGCCGCACAATGGATCAGGATGGGGCCGCCCGTGTCGCCCAAGGCCTCGAACGCCCGGCCGAAGAGATCCAGATGGGCCGGCTCGAACGGCAGCCGGGCGTACTCCTCCAACATGAAGGCGTGAGCGGTTTGCGCGGTCAGCTCCGCTTCACGGAGGAATTTGATATGAGGCGCCTCCGCATCCCCTTCGATCGCAGTTTCGATCACCTGGGCGCCGAACGCGGGCGGGCGAAGGCAGGGATCGCGGCGGCGCTCGTCGGGCCGGCGCAGATCGACCACCACGGCCAGACCCAAGGCGCCGAGCCGCTCTAGGTCCCTCTCGGTCGCCCGGCCCTGGTGAGCGGAGCGAAGCAGCCGCCCGCGCGGAAGCGGGCCCCCAGCGCCGAGATAGCCGCCGAAGTCGCGGAAGTTCTCCACCCCTTCGAAGCGCAGCAGCCGGTCGTCCGAAGAGGTCATGCGTCCTCCAAGGGCGCCGCCGGCTCGTCCAGCACGTCGCGGATTCGTGCCGCCAGGTCGGCGTAGGTGAAGGGTTTGGTGATCAAACGCACCCCCGGGCCCAGCCGGCCCTGGTGAAGGATGGCGTTACGGGCGTAGCCGGTGGTGAACAGCACCTTCAGCCCTGGCCGGGCTACATGGGCCTCCGCCGCCAGCTGTTCGCCGTTGACGCCGCCCGGCAGGACCACGTCCGTGAACAGCAGGTCGCAATGCGTGGCCCCATCGCGAAGCAGCGTCAGCGCCAGGCGGGCGTCTCCCGCCTCGATAACGCGGTAGCCCAACTCGCTGAGCACCTCGACCGTGTAGGCGCGCACGTCCGGGTCGTCCTCCACGACCAGAATCGTCTCCTCCGCCCCCCCTTCGGGCGCCTGAAGCTCGTCCGCCTGCGCCTCTTCTTCGCCGGGGCCCAGATAGCGTGGCAGGTAGATCTTGACGGTTGTTCCGCGGTTCTCCTTCGAGCCGCGCTCGGAGTAGATCTTCACATGCCCGCCCGACTGTTTGACGAAGCCGTACACCTGGCTGAGGCCCAGGCCCGTGCCCTTGCCCACCTCCTTGGTGGTGAAGAAGGGTTCGAAAACGCGAGCGGCGACCTCCCTGTCCATTCCGACGCCGGTGTCGGAAACGCAGATCACGACGTACTGGCCGGGCGTTACCTCGACGTTCTGCTGAACATAGGATTCGTCGAGCCGGGTGTTGGCCGTCTCCAGGGTTAGCTTGCCGCCGTCCGGCATGGCGTCCCGAGCGTTGACGGCGAGGTTCAGGATGGCGTTCTCCAACTGATTGGGGTCGACTTCGATCTTCCACAGGCCCGCCGCCAGCACCGTCTCCAGTTCGATGGTCTCGCCCAGCGCGCGCGACAGCAGCTCGCTCATGCCGGCCACCAACCGGTTGACGGACACGGGCTTGGGATCGAGCGGCTGACGGCGGGAGAAGGCCAGGAGCCGCTGGGTCAGGGTCACCGCCCGCTTGGCCCCGCTCATGGCGTTGTCGACGCTGCGCCGCTGCCGCGCCGCCTCCGCAGGCAGGCTGCGGCCCAGCAGCTCGAGGTTGCCGACGACGATCTGCAGCAGATTGTTGAAGTCGTGGGCGACGCCGCCGGTCAACTGGCCCACCGCCTCCATCTTCTGCGCCTGACGAAGCTGGTCCTGCACGCGCTCCAGGGCTTCCGCCTGACGCTTCTCGGCGTCGACGTCGCGGGCTGTGGCGAATATCCGGCCGGCTTCCGGCACGGCGGTCCAGGACAGCCATCTGTAGTCGCCATCCTTGGTGCGGTAGCGATTCTCGAACCGAGGCTTCGGCCGGCCCGCGCCCAGGGCCGACGCCTCGGCCGAGGTGCTCTCCACATCGTCCGGGTGAACCAGGTCCAGGAAGGACCGCCCTATGAGCTCGGCGGAGGCCCAGCCGAGTTGATCCGTCCAGGCTGGATTCACCGCGTCGATGCGGCCGTCGAAACCCGCCACGAGCATGAGCTCACGCGAGACCCGCCACATCCTGTCCCGCTCAGCGGCGAGCTGCTGGGCGCGCTGCTCGAGCTCGGCGCGTGAGCGCGCCAGGACATCGCGCGCCGCCACGATCTCGTCGAGGTCGGTCACGCCCGCGACGGCGCCCACGGTGTCGCCCGTGGCGTCCCGAAGCGGGGCCGCCTGGATGCGGAGCCAGCCGAAGCTGTTGTCGCCACGCCGGAAGCGCACCTCCGCTTCGGCGGGCTCCCCGGTGGCCAGAACGCGCCGAACCGGCCATTCGTCGGGCTCGATGCGATGGCCCTCGGCCGTATAGGCTTCCCGCGCGCTGTAGCTGGCCGTATCGTTCCCTGTGCGCACCGGGCGACGCAGCAGGGTCTCCATGTACCGGTTGGCTTGGACGACCCGCCCGGCCGGAGCTTCGGCCAGCAGCACGCCCACGGGCAGCGCGTCCATGATCGAGTTCAGGCGCGCTTCGACCATCTTCTGATCGTGGATGTCGGTGCAGGTGCCGTACCAGCGAGTGATGCGCCCCTCGGCGTCCCGCACCGGCAAGGCGCGACCCAAGACCCAGCGCCACTGGCCGTCATGGCGGCGCAGCCGGTACTCCACCCGGTACGGCTCCCCGGTTTCGAGGCATCGCGCCCAGAGCGCCTGGGCCGGCGGCTGGTCTTCCGGATGGAACATGCCCATCCAGCCCTCCCCGTCGGTCGAGCTTTCTGGCACGCCGGTGAACTGGTACCAGCGGCGGTTGAAATAGTCGTGGAACCCGTCCGGCCGGGTCGACCAGATCATCTGGTCGATAGAGTCCGCGATGTCGCGGAACCGCTGCTCGCTCTGGAGCAGCGCCTCCGCCGCGGCCTTTTCCTCCGTGATGTCGCGAACTTCGATGATCGTCCCGATCGGCTGGCCGAAGTCGTCGCGGATCGGACTGGCCGTGAAAGCGACGGGGTAGAAGCGGCCGTCCTTGTGAACGAACACCGTCTCGCCCCGCTCCTGATTGTTTTCCGGAAAGGCCTGATCGATGGGGCACTCGGACAGGGGAAAGGGTCGCCCATCCGGATGCGTATGGTGCACCACGTTATGAAGCGGCCGTCCCTGCGTCTCCGGCAGGGTGTAGCCGGTGAGCTGCTCGGCGGCGGGGTTCATGAAGACGCACTGTTGGCGCTCGTCCATCATGAGAATGGCGACGCTGGCGTTGTTCAGCACGGCGTTCAAGCGCCGGGCGGTCTCCAGATAGGCCTCCTCGGCCCGCTTCCGGTCGTCGATGTCCGTGCTGGTTCCGAACCAGCCGGTGATGCGGCCCGCTTCATCGCGAAGCGGCTCGGCGCGCACCACGAACCAGCGGTAGGCGCCGTCGAGGCGCCGGTAGCGGCACTCGACGACATAGCTCATGGACCCGGCGCGAGCCTCCTCCCAGGCCGCCGCGGTCTGGGCCAAGTCGTCCGGGTGCAGCGTCCGGAGCCAGCCCGGCCCCACCGACTCGGCTTCGGTCAGGCCCGAGTAGGCGTACCATCGGGCGTTGTGATAGGTCACCGCGCCGTCCCGATCGGCGAACCAGACAAAGGCGGGGATGGTGTCGGTCAGCGTCCGGAAGCGGGACTCGCTGGCCCGCAGGGAGTCTTCAGCGGCCTTGCGCCCACTGATGTCGGTCACCGCGCCGACGTAGCCGAGGTAGGTTCCGTCCGGGGCGAAACGGGGCTGGGCGGTTTCGATGGCCCAGCTGTAGCTCCCGTCCGCCCGCCTCAGGCGGTACTCGGCGTGAAAGGGAGCCCGGCCGGCATTGGCCTGGCGAAAGATCTCGCGCGTTCGCTCCTTGTCCTCCGGGTGGGTCGCCTGCAGCCAGCCGTGACCCCGGGCCTCCGCCTCGGTTTGGCCGGTGAAGGCGAACCAGGGCTGGTTCAGGTAGGTGCAGACCCCGTCCGGATCAGTGACCCATAGGATCACCGGGGCGGAGTCGGCCATCTCCTGGAAGCGGCGGGCGTCCTCGGCAAGCGTTTGGGTCAAGCGCCGCTGCTGCGTTTCATCCCGGGCGATCTTGATGAAGCCGCGCAGTTCGCCTCCGTCCCCGTGCAGGGGCCGCACCGAACCGTTCATGTAAACGGGCGAGCCGTCGCGCCGGACGTGCCAGCGTTCATCCGGCGCGCAACCCTCCCGCGCAGCGGTGGCCAATTCTTCAGCCGGAGCGCCCGCCGCGCGGTCCTCGGCCGTGAAGATCACCTCCGCGTTCAAGCCGATCGCTTCCTGGGCCGACCAGCCGAAGATGGATTCGGCGCCCGGCGACCAACTCGTCATCACGCCGGACGAGTCCGTCATGAGGATCGCATAATCCCGCGCGCTCTCGACGACCGCCCGATTCTTCTCCTCGTTTTCGCGGAGCGCGGCCTCGCCCTTCACCTTGCCGGTCGTCTCTGTGCAGGCGCAGAAAAAGCCCGCCACCCGCCCCTGCTCGTCGCGTACCGGCGTGTAGGAGAAGGAAAACCAGGTGTCCTCCTGGTATCCGAAGCGGCGCATCGGAATGTGCAGGTCCTGGTACGAGCGCGACTCCCCGGCCAGAACCTGGGCCACGATGGGCTCGAATTGAGCCCAGATATCGGACCACACTTCCGCGAACGGCCGTCCCAAGGCGGCGGGGTGCTTGGCCCCGAGGATGGCGGCGTAGGCGTCGTTGTAGATGAGGGTCAGGCCGTCGCCCCAGGCGACGAACATGGGCTCCCGCGAGGCCAGCGTCAGTTGGACCAGCGTCTTCAGCGACTGCGGCCACCGCTCCACCGGGCCCAGGGGGGTCGCGGTCCAGTTGCGGTCGCGCATCAGCCGGCCCGTTTCACCCCCGGCGGCGAACAGGTCGGCGGCTCCGGGACGGAGGAAGGGCGAGATATCGTTCATATGCGGGAGGTTGCGAGCCCCGCTCGGTAGCTGACGGGCCTGAATCGCGCAATGTTCCGCAGGTCGCAGGTCTGCGCGCAAGCGTCGCGCCCTTACCGGACCTCAACACAGTCGGTTTCTGTGGTCAGCGGAACGGGGGTTCGTTGAAGGCCCGCAACTTGCGGGAGTGCAGGCTGGGCCCCTCGGCGCGCATCAGGTCCGTCGCCGCGATCCCGATGCGGATGTGTTCGCTGATCGCGCGTTCGTAAAATAGATTGGCCTGGCCAGGCAGCTTGATCTCACCGTGCAGCGGCTTGTCCGACACGCACAACAGCGTGCCGTAAGGCACTCGGAAGCGGTAGCCCTGGGCGGCGATGGCCGCCGACTCCATGTCGATGGCCACCGCACGGGACTGGTTGAAACGAAGCGCGGAGGTCGAGTAGCGGAGCTCCCAATTGCGGTCGTCGGTGGACACCACCGTGCCGGTGCGCAGCCGCGCCTTGAGCGCCTCGCCGCCCTCCCCGGTCACGATCTCGGCCGCGCGCTGCAGCGCCACCTGGACCTCGGCGATCGGCGGGATGGGGATCTCGCGCGGCAGCACCTCGTCCAGCACCTTGTCGTCTCGGAGATAGGCGTGCGCGAGGACGTAGTCCCCGATGGTCTGCGACGGGCGCAGCCCGCCGCAGTGGCCGATCATCAGCCAAGCCTGCGGGCGCAGCACGGCCAGGTGGTCGCAAATCGTCTTGGCGTTGGTGGCGCTGACCCCGATGTTGACGAGGCTGACGCCCGAGCCGTCCTTCGCCATGAGGTGGTAGGCGGGCATCTGATGCCGCCGCCAGGCTGCGTCGGCGATGGCGCGTTCCGGCTCCGCCGTCTGGGGCGTGACCACCACCCCGCCCGCGCAGGACAGCGCTTCATAGGGTCCGTCCTCGCGCAGGCGAGCGCAGGCCCATTCCACGAACTCGTCGACGTAGCGGTGGTAGTTGGTGAACAGGATGAACTGCTGCGTGTGCTCCGGGGGCGTTCCCGTGTAGTGGCGCAGGCGGGCCAGGGAAAAGTCCGTACGAAGCCCGTCGAACAGCGCCAGGGGCCTCGACGCCCCTGGCCGCCACACGCCGTCGGCGATCTCGTCGCCGATCTGGGCCAGCTCCGTGGCCGGGAACCAGCGCGCGAGGTCGGCCGACACGGCGGCGTCCAGACTGAACCCCGCTCCGTCCAGCACATAAGGAAAGGGTATCTCCTGACGGCTGCGGCCAACTTCGACGCTGACCCCGTAGTCCTGGACCAGCAACCCGATCTGCTCAGTGAGGTAGGCGCGGAACATCTCCGGCCGGGTCACGGTGCTCGCATAGGGTCCGGGCGCCGAGAGCCGGGCGTAGGCGCGCGCCACGCGAGGGCGGGCCACGTCGGGCGCGGTGATGCGCAGCTCGGGATAGGCGAACACACCCGCCCGGCGCAGCGCGGGATCGGGGGGCGGCCCGCCGTCGAGGTAGGAGGCCAGCGCGGCCCTCAAGGCCTCCGCGGCCTCGGCGTAATGGGCCTGAAGCTGGTCAACGGCGGCGGAGGGGTCGGTGAACATGACCACCCTATAATGGGCTCCCGCGCGGGATTCGAGCCTCTGAGGCGGGACAGCGGGGGTCGGCTGCGTTTACGGCGCCGCTGCGCCGGGCGTTGCGGGACCGGCTCCGCAGGCCCTTGCAGGAACGCCACTAACCCTCGAGGTCGAGGGAGTAGCCGGCCGAGCGCACCGTGCGGATGGGATTGGGTGCGGTGTCGGCGCCCAGCGCCTTGCGCAGCCGACCGATGTGCACATCCACCGTGCGGGCTTCCACATAGACCTCCGAGCCCCAGACCGCATCCAGCAGCTGCTCGCGGGAGAACACGCGGCCGGGGTGCTGGATCAGGTAGTCGAGCAGGCGGAACTCGGTCGGGCCCAGATGAACCTCCCTGCCCCCGCGGCGGACGCGGTGAGCCACCCGATCCACCGAAAGGTCTCCGTGCTGCACCCGATCCTCCGCCAGCCCCGGGCGGATGCGGCGGAGCACGGCGCGGACCCGGGCGGTCAGCTCCGTCATGCTGAAAGGCTTGGAGACGTAGTCGTCGGCCCCGGTGTCCAGGCCGCGGATCCGGTCGCTTTCCTCGCCGCGGGCGGTCAGCATGATCACCGGCAGGTTGCGACTCTCGCCCCGCGCGCGAATGCGGCGGCAGACTTCGATGCCGCTCACCTTGGGCAGCATCCAGTCCAGGATGACCAGGTCGGGCTGGGCTTCCTCGACACGGGCCAGCGCCTCCTCGCCGTCGCCGGCCACGGACACGCGGTAGCCTTCCTTTTCGAGATTGTACTGCAACAGGGTGGCGAGGGCGTCCTCGTCCTCCACCACCAGGATCGAAGGCTGCGCCACCGACCTAGACGCCGGCGGGAGCCGGCGCCAGCGCGTCCGCCTTGGGCCTGGCGTCGATCATGTCCTCGCCCGTCATCTCGTAGTGGATGATCTCGGCGACGTTGGTGGCGTGATCGCCGATGCGCTCCAGGTTCTTGCCCACGAACAGCAGATGGGCGCAGGGCGAGATCGTCCGGGGGTCGCCCATCATATAGGTGAGCAGCTCGCGGAAGAGGCTGTTGTAGTGCTCGTCCACCTCTTCGTCCCGTCGCCAAACGGCGAGCGCAGCTTCGAGGTCCGAGCCCGTGTAGGCGTCCAGCACCTCCTTCATGCGCGAGGTGACCAGCCGGCCCATCCGCTCGATCGAGCGGGTGAGCGGGCTCATGGGCGCGGCGTCCGCCAGCACCAGCGAGCGCTTGGCGATGTTGCGGGCGAGGTCGCCGGTACGCTCCAGCGAGTGCGCGAGCTTCATGGCCGCGACGGCGCGGCGCAGGTCGTTGGCCTTAGGCTGACGCAGCGCGATGAGGCGGATGGCGCGCTTCTCGATGTCGCGCTGGAGCGCGTCCAACTTCTCGTCACGCTCGATCACCTGGTGGGCCAGGGTGGTGTCGCGGCGGGCCACGCAGTCCACGGCGTCCGAGACCTGGGCCTCGGCCAGGCCGCCCATGCGGGCCACCTCCGCCGCCAGCTGGGAGAGCTCGTCGCCGAAAGCGCGCACGATGTGGTTGTCGGTGTTGGTCATCAGCCGAACCTCCCGGTGATGTAGTCCTGGGTGCGCTTGTCCCGGGGGTTGGTGAAGATGTCCTCCGTGGGGCCGGCTTCGACCACGCGTCCAAGGTGGAAGAAGGCGGTCTTCTGCGACACGCGCGCGGCCTGGCTCATGGAGTGGGTCACGATCACGATGCAGTACTGGCCGCGGAGCTCGTCGATCAGTTCCTCGATCCGGGCCGTGGCGATGGGGTCCAAGGCCGAGGAGGGCTCGTCCATGAGGATCACTTCCGGGCTGACGGAGATGGCGCGCGCGATCACCAGCCGCTGTTGCTGGCCTCCGGACAGGCTCGTGCCCGGCTGGTCCAGCCGGTCGGCCACCTCGTTCCAGAGCCCGGCCTTTCTGAGGGAGGCCTCGACGATGCCGTCCAGCTCGCTCTTGCCGCGGGCCAGGCCGTGGATGCGGGGCCCGTAAGCCACATTCTCATAGATGGTCTTGGGGAAGGGGTTCGGCTTCTGGAACACCATGCCGACGCGCGCGCGCAGGACCACGGGATCGACGTCGCGCGCGTTCACGTCCTCGCCGTCCATGGTGATGGAGCCGGTGGTGCGTGCGCTGGGGATGGTGTCGTTCATGCGGTTCATGGTCCGCAGGAAGGTGGACTTGCCGCAGCCGGACGGGCCGATGAAGGCGGTCACGGCCCGGTCGGGGATGTCCAGGCTGACGTCGAAGATCGCCTGTTTGTCGCCGTAGAAGACGTTGACGTCCCGCGCCGACACCTTGACGGCGCCCACCGCGGCTCCGGCCTGCGGACCGGTGTGGATCTCCAGGGTGGGCGCGGCCCGCCGTGGCTCCGGCGGCAGGGGCCCGTCCACGCCGGAGTTGTCAGCGTGCGGAGGCTGTACGGCCGGCGCGAGCAGGGTCGTGTCGGCGGTGACGGCGCGATTGAGCAGGCTCATGGGGTCCTTACCAGCGGCGTTCGAAGCGGCGGCGGAGCGTGATGGCGAGCGCGTTCATGCAGATCATGAAGAGCAGCAGCACCAAGATGGCGGCCGCCGTGCGTTCTTCAAAGCCGCGCTCGGAGGCGTTGTTCCAGAGGAATATCTGCACGGGCAGAACGGTGGCCGCGTCCGTGGGCCCGCTGGGAATCGATGGCGTGAAGGCCACCATTCCGATCAGCAACAGGGGCGCGGTCTCGCCCAGCGCCTTGGCCAGGGCCAGGATGGCCCCGGTCATCACGCCCGGCATGGCCAGCGGCAGGACGTGATGGAATACCGTCTGAGTGCGGCTGGCGCCCACGCCGAAGGCGGCCTCCCGGATGGAGGGCGGCACGGCCTTGAGCGCGCTCCGGGTGGCGATGATCACCGTGGGCATGGCCATCAGGCTCAGCACCATGCCGCCCGCCAGCGGGGAGGCGCGCGGCAGGCCGAAGGTGTTCAGGATCACCGCCACGCCCAGCAGGCCGTAGACGATGGAGGGCACCGCCGCGAGATTGTTGATGTTCACCTCGATAAACTGCGTAAGCCGGTTCCGGGGCGAGAACTCCTCGAGGTATAAAGCGGCCAGCACGCCAACCGGGACCGCCAGCAGGGCCGCCACCAGGATGGTCAAGGCCGAGCCGATCACGGCGCCCAGCAACCCCGCGATCTCGGGCTGGGTGCTGTCCGTGCGGGTGAACAGGGTGGTGTTGAAGCCGGAGCGGACCAAGCCCTCGGCTTGAAGCCGGTCCAGCGTGTCGAGCTGCTGATTGCTGAGCGGGCGGTCGCCTTCGGGCTGTTCGCGCGTGATCCCGCCCTTGAAGTAGAAATCCGCCTCGTCGCTGACCGCGCCGCCGACCGTCACGGTCCGGCCGATCAGGCTCGGGTCCTCGCGAACGCGGACAAGCAGGTTGAGCCCGAGGTCCGGGGACAGCAGACGCCGAATCTGGCCGGAGGCCAAACCCTCCGGATCGTCACGACCGCCCAGTCGAACCAGCACGGCCTCGGCGATCATCTGGTCGAAGTTGGTGCCTTCGATGTAGCTGCGGTCCACGCGCGCCGGATCGATGCGGACCTGCGTTGTAACAGAGTGCGTCCAGAAAGCGGTGTAGCCCTGGCCCACGATGCGGGTCAGCAGCACGGCCAGAAAGCTCAACGCCAGGATGATGGCCAGGCGACCGTACCATTTGAATCGCTGCTCGGCGGCGTAGCGACGTTTCAGCCGCCGTTCGGCGGCGACCTGCACGGCCGAGGCGGCGGGCGAGGCGGCCCGCAGGCCCGCAAGGGGGGGCAGAGCCTCAGTCATATTGCTCACGGTATCTCTGCACCACCGCGAGCGCGATGATGTTGAGGATGAGGGTCACCACGAACAGCGTGAGGCCCAGGCCGAAGGCGGCCAGGGTCTTGGGGCTGTCGAACTCCTGGTCGCCCGTGAGCAGGGTGACGATCTGAACAGTTACGGTGGTCACGGTGTCGAGCGGATTGGCGGTGAGGTTGGGCTGGAGCCCCGCGGCCATGGTCACGATCATGGTCTCGCCGATCGCGGCGCTCACGCCTAGCAGAAAGGCGCCGGCCACGCCTGGAAGCGCGGCGGGCAGGACCACCTTGCGCACCGTCTCCGATTTGGTCGCGCCCATGGCGTAGCTGCCGTCGCGCAGCGACTGAGGCACTGAATTGATGATGTCGTCCGACAGCGAGCTGACGAAGGGGATCAGCATGATGCCCATCACCAATCCGGCCACCAGGGCCATCTGGTTCTGCACCTGTGACAGGTAGAGCCCCAGCCCGTTCAGAGGGCCGCCCACCAGTTGCGCGCCGACGGCGTTGAACGTCCCCCGCAGCGCCGGCCCAACCGTCAGCGCGGCGAAGAAGCCGTAAACCACGCTGGGCACCCCCGCCAGGATCTCCATGGCGGGCTTGACCCAGGCCCGGGTGGTCCGGCCGGCGTACTCCGAGAGATAGATGGCCGAGAACAGGCCCACCGGTCCGGCCACGCTCATGGCGATCAGCATGATGAGGAAGGTGCCCGCGAACAGAGGCACGGCCCCGAAAGCGCCGGAGGCCCCGGCCTGGTCGGCGCGGAGCGCGATCTGCGGGCTCCAATGCGTGCCGAATAAAAAGCTCCACGGCGAAACGGCGTCGAAGAAGCGGAGGCTCTCGTAGAGCAAGGACAACACGATCCCGAGCGTCGTCAGGATCGCCACGCCCGAGCAGGCCATCAGTACGGCGCGCACCCAGCCGTCCACCCGCGTGCGCGCCCGAAAGCTCGGTTGCACCTTGGGATAGGCCCAGAGCGCGCCGGCCACCGCCAGGACCAGCGCAAGCCCGGGCAGATATGCGCGGCCGGGCAACTGGTCGCCGGCCAAGGTCAGTACAATCAGCAAGAGCAGCGCGGGCACGCCCGTCCACAAAGCGACGTAGCTGCCGTAATAACCTGGCAGGGAGTTCAGCCGCCCCCCGCCCGCCGCGGCCAGCACCTTTCGGCGCGCCAGCACATAGGTGAGGGCGGAAAAGGCGAACAGCGCCAACAGGAGCAGACCGGTGGACATGGGGTCGTGCGCGCCTTCAGGACTGCGCCACCCACGGTCTCGTCCGCGGGGCCGCCCAAGGTTCACTCATGCCCGACAAACTTCGCCCCGATGCGACAAAGCGGTGACAGTTTTGTTTCAGGGCGCCGCTGTTTCAGCGTGGGGCGCTCAGCCGGACACGGCATCCGGCTGAGGGAAGTAGGCGATGAAGGTCGAGCCGTCGCCTGGAGTGCTGTCGACCGACAATCCGCCCCGGTGGCGGTTGACGATGTGGCGCACGATCGCCAGCCCCAGGCCCGTACCCGGCCGTTCGCCGCTCTTCTGGCCGGCCACGCGGTAAAAGCGTTCGGCGAGACGGGGAAGGTGCTCGCGCTCGATGCCAGGGCCGAAGTCGCGAACCCTCACAGCCGCGTATCGCCGGCCGGGTTCCCGGTCCGGCGTCAGCAGGGACAGGCGCGCGGCCCCGGGATGGGCGGCGGCCCCGGCGGCCTCTGCGTCCAGGCCCGGAGACAGCTCGATGCACACCCGCCCGCCCGGGGCGGAGTAGTTGAGGCCGTTGTCCACGAGGTTCTGAACCACCTGAACCACTTGATCCCGCTCGCCGGAGATGAGCACGGGTTCAGCCGGGAGTTCGGTCTCCAGCTGCACCGACCGCCGGGAAGCCAGGGGCGCCAGGGCGTCGACGACGTCCGCCACCGCCAAGCGCAGGTCCACGGCCCCGACAGGCGGCACGTGTTCGTTGAGCTCCGCACGGCTGAGCGACAGCAGGTCGTCCACGAGCCGCGCCATGCGCTCGGCTTGTCCCGCCATGATGGCCAGAAAGCGTTGGCGCACCGCCGGGTCGTCCCGGGCATGGCCGCGCAGGGTTTCGACGAAGCCCGACAACGAGGCCAAGGGGGTCCGCAGCTCATGGCTGGCGTTGGCCAGGAAATCGGCGCGCGTGCGTTCCGCCCGACGCACGTCGGTCTCCTCGTGCAGAACCACCAGGACCCGACGCTCCGGCGCGGAGGCGAGCGGTGTGGTCCAGACCCGCCACACGCGCTCCTGAACCCCGCCGCTTTCCCAGACGGCTGTTCGCGCCATCGCGCCGAAGAGGCTTTCCTCCACCGCCTCCAGCACCTCCGGATCACGCACGGCGGCCACCAGGAGCGCGCCTTGGCGAGGGATGCGCAGGAGTTCGCGGGCGGCGCGGTTGGCCGCTTCCACGCGGCGCGAGGCCATGTCCTCCGGCTCGGCCGCCGTGACCACCAGGGCGGGGTCCGGCAGCAGCTCGAAGGCGGCTGCAAACGATGCGGTCGGATCGGGCGGGCGCTCCGGTCCCGACTCCCCGCGCGGCAGGAGCCTCATCGCACGCACCTGGCCGGCTCGAACGGTCTGCCAGGCCGCCACCAGGGCCACCAGGGCGACCGCGGCCGCGACCGCCCGGCCGTCCGCCCGATCGGCGAGGGCCATGGCCAGGAGCACGGCGACGGCCACCGCGCCGGTCCAGGCGGCTGACCAGGTGCGTCGGAAGGGTACGGCAGGGGGCGGCTGAAGCGTCATGGGACCAAGCGGGCGGGCGCGCCTCATGCCTTAGCAATATGACAGCCATTCGGGTCGCTGGCGACGCCGTTGCTCCGGCGCGCGCGCCCGGACATAAGGCCAGCATGCAGGAGGGAGCGGCCGAAGGCAGGCGCGAAGCGGTGGACCGCCGGCTCGCCACGCTCGTGCCCGAGACCGCCGGGGCCGCGGCCCGGCTCACGGAAGCCGCGCGCTACGCCCTGCTGGCGCCGGGCAAGCGGATTCGTCCCCTGCTGGCCATGGCGGCCGCCGAGCACTGGGGCGGCGATCCGTCCGCCGCCCTGGACGCGGGCTGTGCGGTGGAGATGGTCCACGCCGCTTCCCTGATCCTGGACGACCTGCCGTCCATGGACGACGCCGCTTTGCGTCGGGGGCGGGCCACCGTTCATCGCGTGTACGGCGAGGACCTGGCGGTGCTGGCGGCGGTGGCGTTGCTGGCCCGGGCTTTCGGGGTGCTCAGCGCGCCCTCGACGATCGCGCCCGAAGCGCGGCTGCAGCTGTCCGCGGAGCTGGCGGGGGCGGTCGGTTTCGAGGGGCTGACCGCCGGGCAGACGCGCGACCTGCATCAGCGAAACGGGACGGGGCTCGAAGACGTCGCCTTGCTGAATCGGCAGAAGACCGGCCTGTTGTTCGAACTTGCGGCGGTGGCCGGCGCCTTGGCGGCTGGAGCGGACGGCCAGGTCGAGGCGGCCCGTCGCTTCGGCGAGCGGCTGGGCGCCGCTTTCCAGATCCGCGACGACCTGCTCGACGTCGAGGCGGAGGCCGCCCTGACGGGCAAGGACGCGGGCCAGGACGGCGACAAGCCCACCGTGGTCTCCTTGCTCGGGGCCGAGGGCGCCCGCGCTCGGCTGGCGGCCGAGCTCAGCGCGGCCCAAGCCGCCGCCGGCGACGGCCCCCTGACGCGACTGGCGCAGTGGAGTTTTCCCGGCTGAGCCACGACGGGGGCGCGATAGGCGCTCGATACGTCGCCCACCCTCCCCGCAGGCCGCGAGAGGACCTATACTGCAGAGGTGCCGCGCGCCCTGCTCAACGCCGTTCTGCTGATCGCGAGCTTTCTCGCCATGGAGGGCGTGGCCTGGGCGGTGCACCGCTATGTCATGCACGGGATCGGCTGGGGTTGGCACCGCTCGCATCACGAGCCGCACGGCCCGGGGCGTTGGGGCTGGCTGGAGCTGAACGATCTCTACGCTGTCCTTTTCGGCGTGGGGGCCGTGGCCCTGATCTGGGCGGCGTCGCGGGACGGCTACGCCCCGCTGTACTTCGTGGGGGTCGGCATCAGCCTCTACGGCCTGGTCTATTTCATCGCGCACGACGTGCTCGTTCACCGCCGCGTCCCGCTGAAGTGGACTCCCAAGCGCGGCTATCTCAAACGGCTCGTCCAGGCGCACCGGCTGCACCACGCCACCCAGGCCCGCGAAGGCGCCGTGTCCTTCGGCTTTCTCTACGCCCCGCCCGTGCGCCGCCTGAAGGCGCAGCTCCAGTCGCGCGAGCAGCAACCGTGACGCCCGTGCGCCAGGCCGCCACCGGGTTGTTGTTGGCCGTCGCGCTGCTGGCCGTTTGGACGGGTCTGCACGCCTATGGCGTGTTCTTCTGGCGGCCCACGCGGGCGGGCATGCTCGCGGCGCCGCTGATCGTGCTGGCCCTGACCTGGCTCAGCGTGGGGCTGTTCATCACCGCTCACGACGCCATGCACGGCGCGCTGGCGCCAGGGCGGCCGCAGCTGAACCGGGCGATCGGCACGGCCTGCCTCTTGATCTACGCCGGCTTTTGGTTCGACGCGCTCCTGCCCAAGCACCACGCCCACCACCGCAATCCGGGCACGGCCGACGACCCTGACTTCCACCCGGACAAGCCCGGAGCTTTCTGGCCCTGGTACCTCCGCTTCTTCCGCGAGTATTTCGGCTGGCGCGAACTGGCCTGGGTGGCGGGGGTCTCCGCGCTCTACATCCTGCTGCTCCGGGCGCCGCTGGTGAACGTCTGGCTGTTCTGGGCGGGGCCGGCGCTGCTGTCTTCGCTGCAACTGTTCACCTTCGGCACCTGGCTGCCGCACCGGCACGGGGACGACCTGCTCGACCACCACCGAGCCCGCTCCAATGACCTGCCGAAGTGGCTGTCGCTGCTGACCTGCTTCCATTTCGGCGGGTATCACCACGAGCACCACACTCACCCGCACCTGCCCTGGTGGCGGCTGCCCGAAGCGCGGCGGGGCTAGACCGGCGGATCCCAAAGCCCGTGACGGTCGGGCTCAGGCCGGTTCGCCTCGAGGCCCCGCGCCTTGGCGGCGACGAAGGCGGCCTCGGCCACGCGAGCGAGCTTGGCGGGCTTGGACACGACCACCCGCCGATCCCAGGCTTGCGGCCCGCCGGCGATCAGGGTGCGCCCGATCTGGCGGTACACGCCCCGCGCCGAGGCGATCGCCCAGGCCGAGCGGAACGGCAGCCGCGATACTCCGATCCGGGCGGAAGCGTAATAGGGCTCCGCCGCCTCCAGCTGCCGGCGCGCCACGTCGAACACCGCAGTGCGAAGCGCCGGATCGTCCACCCGGTCCTCGGGCACGCCAGCCTCGGCCAGCCAGTCGAGCGGGAGGTAGACGCGCCCGCCCGCCGCGTCATCCACCACGTCGCGGGCGATATTGGTCAGCTGGAACGCCAATCCCAGGTCGCCCGCGCGCTTCAGGGTCGCAGCATCGGTCACGCCCATGACCCGGGCCATCATCACGCCGACCACTCCCGCCACGCGCCAGCAGTAGAGCAGCAGCTCATCCAGCGTGCGGTATCGCCGCCCCTCCACGTCCATGGCGAAACCGTCGATCAGGGCCAGCGCCGGCTCCGGCGGAAAGCGGTAACGCTGCGCCACGGCCTGAAAGGCGGCGAACACGGGATCGGCTTGCGGCTCGCCCGCGAGCGCCGAACGCGTGCGGGCGTAGAGGCGCTCCAGCCGCTGCTTCCGCTCCTCGGGCGTGAGCGTCTCGCGCCCGTGGCCGAGCTCCTGCCCATCAATGACGTCGTCGCAGTGCCGGCACCAGGCGTAGAGCAGATAGGCCCCCGCGCGCGTGTCGCGGCTGAACAGAGCGGCGGCTTGGGTGAAGGACTTGGACCCTTCCCCCATCATGGCCCGGCTCATGTCGACGAGGTCGCCCGCGGGCGCGCCCCGCTCCGTCGCTGTCATGCCGCCTGCAGGTCCTTGAGGATCAACTCCGCAGTGGCCTTGGCGCTGCCCACCACGCCCGGCACTCCCGCCCCGGGGTGGGAGCCGGCTCCGACGAAGTAAAGGTTGCGCAGCACGTCGTCGCGGTTGTGGGTGCGGAACCAGGCGCTTTGGGTCAGGATCGGCTCCAGGCTGAAGGCGCTGCCAAGGTGGGCGCCCAGTTCGTCGCGGAAGTCGCAAGGGGTGAAGATCCGGCTGGTGACCAGGTCGGCCTTGAGACCCGGAATGTAGCGTTCCTCCAGGTGGTCGAGGATGCGGTCGCGGTAGAGCGGCCCCTCCTGCGCCCAGTCGATGTCCGGGGCGGCGCCCAGGTGGGGCACGGGCGACAGGACGTAAAAGGCCTCGCAGCCCTCGGGAGCCAGGGAGGGGTCGGTCCTGGTCGGCGCGTGCAGGTAGAGCGAGAAGTCCTGCGCCAGCTCCGGGCCTTTGAAGATCTCGCCGATCAGCTCCTTGTAGCGCGGGCCGAAGATGACCGTGTGGTGCTCCAGTTGCGGATGCTTCCGCTTCAGGCCGAAGTAGATGACGAACAGCGACATGGAGAAGCGTTTACGCTTCACCGCCCTGGCCGCCGCCTGGCCGCGGCGGTCGGCGCGCAACAGCTTGTCATAGGTATGAACCACGTCGCCGTTGCTGGCCACCAGATCGAAAGGCAGCTCCGAGCCGTCGGGGAGCGCCACGCCGGTGATGCGGCCCGCCCCGGTGGTGATGCGGTCCACCGGCGTGTTCAGCCGCATCTCGCCGCCCAACTCCTCGAAGAGGCGCACCATGCCGCGCACCAGCGCGCCCGTCCCGCCGCGCGGAAACCACACGCCCCAGCGCCGCTCCAGCGCGTGGATCAGGGCGTAGATCGAGGATGTGGCGAACGGATTGCCGCCCACCAGGAGGGAGTGGAAGCTGAAGGCCTGCCGCAGGTGCGGCTCCTTGATGAACTCCGCCACCTTGTCGTGGACGGAGCGCCAGGCCTGCAGCTTGGTCAGCTCGGGCGCGGCGCGGAGCATCTGGGAAAAGCTGAGAAAGGCGGTGGTTCCCAGCTTCTCATAGCCCTCATGGAGGAGCTCTTCGGAGTAGGCGAGGAAACGGCGGTAGCCGTCCACGTCGCGGGGCGAGACCGCGGCGATCTGGCGATCCAGCTCGGCCTGATCGTTGACGTAATCGAAGCTGAACCCGTCGCTCCACTCCAGGCGGTAAAAGGGGCTCACGGGCAGGAGCTCGACATGGTCCGACAGCCTGCGGCCGGAGAGCGCCCAGAGCTCCTCCAGAGCCGAAGGATCGGTGATCACCGTGGGGCCGGCGTCGAAGGTGAAACCTTCGTCCTGGTAGACATAGGCTCGCCCGCCCGGCTTGTCCCGGGCCTCGAACACGGTGGTGCGCACGCCCGCCGATTGCAGCCGGATCGCCAGCGCCAGCCCGCCGAAGCCTGCGCCGATCACCGCCGCCGTCTTGGCGCTCACCTCCACCATCACCCGTCCGCCTTCACCGATCCCTCCCACAGATAGGCGAGCGCGCGGCGAACGGGCACGGGCGGCTTGCCGACCAGGATGCGCGCGGCGTCGCGGGCGGTAGTGCGCCCGGCGTAAAAGCGCTCCACCAAAGGCTGCGGCAGGCGATAGAACCGCTCCAGCACCCGCCAGCGGAGCTGCGGATCGGCCGCTCGGAACAGCAGCCGATTGAGCAGCCGGTAGAAACTCCGCGCTCGCCAGGCCTCCAGCGCGTGCTCGCGCGTGAGCGCCAGCAAGGCGTCAGCGGACAAGTCGGAGGCGGCCGCGATGCGTTCGGCCATGGCGGCCGCGTCGGGCAGGCTGTAGCCGGTGGTGGGGTGGAACAGGCCGGCCCGCAGGCCCGACCGGGCGGTGGTCGCGCCCGCCCAGAAGCGCGCCATGTCCCCGCCCAGCGCAATGGGCAGCACGCCCTCCTCCTCCTCTTCGACCGCCTCCACCCGCCAGCCGCGGGACAGGGCGTAGGCGTCGATCCGGGCGCGCAGGACGGCGGCGTCCAGAGCAGGGGCGTCGGCGTAGTAGGTGTCCTCGACCAGGACCCGTCGCTCGTCCAGGGGCAGCAGGTATACGAAGCGGTAGCCGTCGATCTGGGGCACGGTGGCGTCCATGATCACCGGCTCGCTGAGGCCGTGAGGCTGGGCCAGCCGGAGCCTTCGGCCGACGAACTTCTGCCAGGCCAGGACCAGCGCGGGTGAGGGTCCGGGGCCTCGGCCGTCGATCACGGCGCGCGCCGGCAAGGTCTCCCCCGAGCGCAGCACCACGCGGTCCGGAGCGCTGCGCACCGCCTCCCCGTTCAACCGGACGGCGTCGGGCGGCAAGGCGGCCGTGACGACCTGGTGCAGGCGCTCGGAGGTGACCGACTGGTAGGGGGTGCCGAGCCGGCGCTCCTTGCCCGGGAAGCGGACGCTGTAGCCGGGCCAACGGTGCACGATCAGCGGTTGGAGCCACCCCCGCTGCTCGGGCGAGACGTCCGTGTCGAAGAAGGACCAGGTGTGCCGGGCCCCCAAGACCGGGCCCCCTTCCACGAGCAGCAGGCGCAGCTCCGGCCGGAGCGCTCGCAGGCGCAGGGCGATCAGGCTGTTGGCCAGCCCGCCGCCAAGCAGGATGAGGTCGTGCACCCGCGCCTGTTAAACGGTTCCCGAGCCCGGCGGGAGGGGCCCCGTGACCGCCGGGGCGGCCTCCAGCCCGGCTTCGGGCGCGGGCTCGAAGCGGGTGGAGGTCTGGGCCACCACCAGATCGGCTGTGACGTTGCCCACCGTGCGGAAGATGTCGGGCACGGTCTCCACCGCCAGCAGCAGCGGCAGCAGCTCCAATGGAACGCCCAGGGCCAGGCACACCGGCCCGATGATGGCGAAAAAGGAGACCTGGGCCGGCAGTCCCACGCCGGCCAGATTGGCCACCGCCGCGACCGCCGCCCCGACCAGCAGCTCCACCGGCCCGAGTTCGATCCCGTACAAGGCGGCCAGGTAGATAACCACTGCGAGATTGGCGGGCACGCTCGCATACCGGAACACCGAAACGGCCAGGGGCAGCACCAGATCGCGCACCCGTTCCGACACCCCCGACCGCTCGGCGGCGGTCAGCATGGCGGGCAGGGTCGCCAGAGAGGACTGGGTGCTGAGGGCGACGGCCTGGGCCGGCGCCCCGGCGCGCAGAAACCTGAGCAGCCCCACGCGGCCGAAGACCACGGCCAAGGGGTAGAGGAGCAGGATGGCCGCGGTCATGACCGCCGAGACGACCACCACATACTGGACCAGCACGCCGGCCGCGCCGATGCCCACCCGCGCGCCCACGACCAGCGCCAGGGCGAACACCCCGAACGGCGCGAGCCACAGCACCCCGCCCACCAGCACCAGCATGGCCTGCCCGATGGCGCGAAAGGCGCCGGTGATCCGGTCGCGCAGGTCCGGCTCGATCCGGGTGGCGGCGAAGCCGAACAGCAGGCCGAAGACCACCAAGGGCGCCACAGCCGTCTCTGCGGCCGCCTGCACCGGATTGGCCGGGATGAAGGAGCGCAGAAACTGGCCGGCCGAGGCGATCTCCGGGGCGGCCGTTCCTGGCGCCAACCCGGCCCTGAGCGCCGCGCCCGCTTCCGCCGGCACGGGCCACAGTTGCAGCAACAAGGGCGTCAGACCTGCTGCGACCAACCCGCCGAAGAAGAGCAGAGCGGCGAATATCGCGATCACCCGCCCGGTGAACCGTCCCGCGCGGGCCGCGTCCGCCGCCGAGGCCACCCCCGTGACGATCAAGGAGAAGACCAGCGGGATCACCGTCATTCGCAACGCGTCCAGCCACACCCCGCCGATCGGCTCGGCGACGGCCACCGCGCCGTCGCGCAGCGTGGCGTCCGCGCCCCGCAGCGCCGTCCCGACCAGAAGCCCGGCGATCAGGCCCAGCAGGATGCGCGCAGCGAGTGGAAAGCGTCTCATTTCATCCACAAGCCGGACTTTGCTGCGCCGCACAAGGGGGGCCGCTCCAAGCCCGCTGCGCGGTAATCCTCCTCGGGTTACAAGCCCGCGCTAGAGGGACGGCCTTCCCGAGAGCTTTTCAGCCATGATGACCGCCGCCGATTTCGACCTGCCCGTGCTGGAGCTCGCGCCGCTCCTGATCGGCGCCACCCTCCTGGTCGAAGAGGTGGGCGGCGTGATCGTTGAGACGGAAGCCTATCACCATGAAGACCCGGCCTCGCACAGCCGCTCAGGGCCCACGGTCCGCAACGCCTCCATGTTCGCCGGGCCCGGCGTGGCCTACGTGTATCGCTCCTACGGCATTCACTGGTGCCTCAACCTTGTGGGGCCGCGGGGCACGGGCGTGCTGATCCGCGCACTGCGGCCGACGGCCGGCTTGGACCAGATGATCCAGCGCCGTGGCTTAGCCGACCCCCGGCGGCTCTGCTCCGGTCCGGGCCGCGTCGGCCAGGCGCTTGGGATCACCCGCAGCCACGACGGACTGTCCCTCGACCGGCGGCCTTTCAAGGTGGACGCGCCCGCGACGCCGCCGGAGGTCGTCGCGGGACCGCGAGTCGGCATCAGCAAGGCCGTGGATCAGCCCTGGCGTTTCGGCCTGAAGGGCTCGCCGTTCCTCAGCAAGCCCTTCCGCTGAAGCCGGGTCAGATATAGCGCCGGAGACTGCGCGCGAGCTCGCTGGGGCTCGACTTCTTCTTGGATTGCGGCGGCTGGTAGGCCACCCGGCTGTGCTCGGAGCAGTAGGTGCCCTCGGTGCCGCGACCGCAAAAGGTGAAGCCGTCGCTGGACGGATCGCCGATCGGCCATTTGCACATGTGGGCCGAAAGCGTGAGCACGGTCGCCGTGCCGGGCGCCTCCGTCACATAAACCCGGACAGGCTCCGAGCGCGGAGCGGCGCCGGCCCCGGCGCCCTGGCCGGCTTCGCTGCGGCGGGGTGCGGAAACAGTAGCCGGACGCGCCGGACGCGGCGTGCGCAAAGTCGCCCGGGCCGGCTGAGACGGTGCAGCGCGACCGGACAAGCCCAGGCGGTGGACCTTGCCGATCACGGCGTTGCGCGTGACGCCGCCCAGCTGCTTGGCGATCTGACTGGCGGACAGGCCGTCCAGCCACAGTTTCTTCAGAACTTCGACGCGATCATCCGTCCAGCTCATTGGCGCATCTCCCGCCGACGAGACGTCGGCGACTATATCTGGATTCGGAAGCGGCTGGATCGCCGCGCCCAACACCAGATACAGTAAACAAACGGTTAACGGGCACAATACGTAGGGCTAGGTCTGTCCACAGAAACTAGATGTGGCGCCGAGTGTTTCCTGTGGGAGAACCAGCTCGCTACCGGGTTGCACCGCAGTCGGACCCGGCGCACATGGCGCGGATGACCGCGTCCGACCTCGCCCCTCCCCCCCGCCGACCGCAGTCGCTGGAGCCGCGTCGGTACCGCGGCGTGAACTGGCTGGGATTGCGGACGCTCTACACCCGCGAGGTGCGCCGCTTCTGGAAGGTGGGCCTGCAGACGGTGGCCGCCCCGGTGGTCACCACCTTGCTTTACATGCTGATTTTCGTGGTCGCCATGCAGGGGGTCAGCCCGCCGGTGGGAACGGTGCCCTTTGCCGAGTTCGTGGCGCCGGGCCTGGTCATGATGGCCATACTGAACAACGCCTTCGCCAACGCCTCGTCGTCTTTGATCCAAGCCAAGCTGATGGGCACCGCGCCCGACTTCCTGACCCCGCCCCTGTCCCCCGCCGAACAGGCCGCGGGCTTTTCCTTGGGCGCCGCCACCCGTGGTGTGGTGGTGGGCGCCGTGACCGCCCTGGTGGTCTTCCTGCTGGCGCGACGCGTGACCGTGGTCGAGCCCTGGGCCGTGCTCTACTTCGGGATCACGGCCTCCTTCATGATGGGCTTCGCCGGCGTGATCGCGGGTCTCTGGTCGGAGAAGTTCGACCAGCTCTCAGCCGTGACCAACTTCGTCATCGTGCCCCTGACCTTTTTGTCCGGCACCTTCTACCTGATCGACCGCCTGCCCGAGCCTTTCGCCACCCTGAGCCGCTTCAACCCGTTCTTCTACCTGATCGACGGCTTCCGTTACGGGTTCATCGGCCACGCCGACAGCAACCTGCGCATCGGCGTGACGCTCACGGCCGTGCTGACCGTGGCGCTGGGCGGGCTCTGCTGGATCCTGTTTCGGCGTGGCTACAAGCTGAAGAGCTGACCTGCCTTACTGGCAGGCCAAGCACTCCTCGTAGTCGACCCGTGCGGCGACCTTGACCGCCTTCTCCGCCGCCGGGTCGGCGCCCGCGAAGGCGGCCCGCTGCACGGATTTGCTGCGGAGGTAGTAGAGCGACTTCACGCCGCGCTCCCACGCGCTCCAGTGGATCATGTGCAGGTCGAACTTGTCGACGTCCCCCGGGAGGAAGACGTTCAGCGACTGCGACTGACAGATCTCCGGCGTGCGGTCCGCGGCCAGTTCGATGATCCAGCGCTGGTCCAGTTCGAAGGCGGTCTTGAACACGTCCTTCTCGTCGGGGGTGAGCGCGTCCAGGTGCTGCACCGATCCCTCGTTCTCCAGGATGGAGCTCCAGGTCTCGGCCGTGTCCAACCCACGCTCGGCCAACAGGCGCTGAAGGTAAGGGTTCTTGACGGCGAAGGAGCCGCTTAGGGTTTTGTGCGTGTAGATATTGGCGGGGATCGGCTCCACGCCGGCCGATGTGCCGCCGCAGATGATGGAGATCGAAGCCGTGGGCGCGATCGCCAGCTTGTGGCTGAACCGCTCCATCACGCCGCGGTCGGCGGCGTCCGGACAAGCGCCACGCTCGGCGGCCAGCGTGCGGCTGGCGGCGTCGGCCCGCGAACGCAGGTGGCGGAACAGCCGCCGGTTCCAGCTCTTGGCCAGGGCGGACTCGAACGGCACGCCCTGTCCTTGCAGAAAGCTGTGAAAGCCCATCAGGCCCAGACCCACGGAGCGTTCGCGGCCGGCGGCGTAGATGGCGTCGGCCATGGCCGGAGGGGCGCGGTCGATGAAGTCCTGCAGCACATTGTCGAGGAAGCGGAAGGTGTCCTCGATGAAGGTCGGATGGTCGCGCCACTCCAGGAAGGTCTCGGCGTTGACCGACGACAGGCAGCAGACGGCCGTGCGCTGCCGTCCATGGTGGTCCATGCCCGTGGGCAGCATGATCTCGGAGCAGAGGTTCGACTGAGTCACCTTGAGCCCCAGCTCGCGCTGGTGCGACGGCAGCGCCCGGTTCACCGTGTCGGAGAAGATCAGGTAGGGCTCGCCCGTCTGCAGCCGGATCTCCAGGATCTTCTGCCAAAGGGAGCGGGCGTCCACCTGGCGCATCACCTCGCCCGTCTTGGGCGAGCGAAGCCCGAACAGGGCGCCCTCGCGCACCGCCTCCATGAACTCGTCCGTTATGGAGATGCCGTGGTGCAGGTTCAGCGACTTGCGGTTGAAGTCGCCGGACGGCTTGCGGATTTCCAGGAACTCTTCGATCTCCGGATGGTGGACGTCGAGATAGACGGCCGCCGAACCCCGCCGCAGGGAGCCCTGGCTGATCGCCAGGGTCAGGCTGTCCATGACCCGGATGAAGGGAATGATCCCGGACGTCTGGCCCGCGCCCTTCACCTTCTCTCCGATGGAGCGGACCCCACCCCAATAGGTGCCGATGCCGCCGCCGTTCGAGGCCAACGCCACGTTCTCGTTCCAGACGCTCTGGATACCCTCCAGGCTGTCGGAGACGGCGTTCAGGAAGCAGGAAATGGGCAGGCCGCGATCCGCGCCGCCGTTGGACAGTACGGGAGTGGCCGGCATGAACCACAACCGGCTCATGTAATCGTACATTCTTTGGGCGTGGTCGGCGTCGTCGGCGTAGGCGGTCGCCACGCGGGCGAACATGTCCTGGTAGCTCTCGCCCGCGAGCAGGTAGCGATCTTCCAGCGTCTTCTTGCCGAAATCGGTCAGGAGGTCGTCGCGTGAGCGGTCCACCTCGACCTTGCGCACCAGTTGCAGATGAGGCTTGGCCTCTGTCCTGACCACAGTCGGTGCAAAGCTCCCGTCCATCGTCTCGGACCGCACCGCTTCACTCGCGCCCAGCATAACCGCCCCGAATCGTTCGAACTGAAAAATCGTCGTGCCACCCACATTTAGGTCTGGACGGCTTCGGCGACCCCAATATCTAGGCCACAGGGTTAAGCAGACGTCAACGACAGCGGCGCCCGCATCCGTGGATCGGCTGTGGATGAACCCGTGCTGCGCCGGGTGCGGACGTAGGCCCCGCGCGCCGGAAGCGAGCCGTGTCCGGGACCCGGGCGCCAGGCCGCTCAGGGGCAGTGTTTGATGCGGGCCGCGCCGCAGGTGGCGCCCATGTGCGCCTTGGCCCAGTCCTCGACGCTTTGGGAGCCGTCGATCACGCAGCGGGGGCGACCTTCCGCCACCACCAGGACCACGCGCTCGCCGGAACCCGGGTTGAACCACCAATCCTGGCCGCCTCTGTTCACATGCAGCAGACCGGGCGAGGAGAGATGGCAGATCGTGGCCCGGTCGTAGGCCTTGCAGGACACGTGGCCGCTACGGCGGCGAAAGGTCACGTCGTTGAACTGCGCCGTCTTCAGAGGTCGGCCCAGTCCCGCAAAGGCGGCCGCGTCCGCACCGGCGCAGGCCGGGCCCTCGATCCTTGGCGGCGGAGGAAGCTGCGGCCCGCAAGCGGCGGCCGAGGCCATCACCAGCAGGCAGGAAAGGCGGCCGACGCTCATGGCGCGGGTCTAGCACGGCCCGCCACGCTCGCCAGGCCGGAGCGGAACCGTCCCGCTCCATGCTCCACCCGGGTCGCGGTTTGCGGCTACCGACCAGATGGTCGACGGCTCACCGCCGTGGCGGGGTCCACCACACCCCGGGCAGCGCCGGCTCCTGGACGCCGTATCGACCGCGGCGGCGCTGACGGGCAGCGGCCGCTTCCGCCGGTGCGGGGGAGGCGCTAAGCAATCGGACTGTTGAGGAGCGCCCGCATGATCGACCCCGCCCAGCCCCGTCATGACTGGACATTGGCTGAAGTGGAGGCGCTGTTCGCCCTGCCCTTTCCCCAACTCGTGTTCCAGGCGGCGGCCGTGCACCGGCGCTGGTTCGATCCCTCCGAGGTGCAGCTGTCGCAGCTCCTGAGCGTCAAGACGGGGGGCTGCGCGGAGAACTGCGGCTACTGCTCGCAGTCGGCCTCGTTCGACACCGGGCTCCGGGCCTCCAAGCTGATGGATCCTCAGGTCGTGATCGCCCAGGCGGAGCAGGCCAAGGCCGGGGGCGCGCAACGCTTCTGCATGGGCGCGGCCTGGCGCGAGCTGAAGGACCGCGACCTGCCCAAGCTGGCGGCCATGATCTCCGGCGTGAAGGCCCTGGGCCTGGAGACCTGCGCGACGCTTGGGATGCTGACGCCGGCCCAGGCGCAGGAGCTCAAGGCCGCGGGGCTGGACTATTACAATCACAACCTGGACACGGGGCCGGACTATTACGCGGCGGTGGTGACCACGCGCACCTACCAGGACCGACTGGATACGCTGGCGGCGGTGCGCGATTCAGGCATGAGCACCTGCTGCGGCGGCATCGTCGGCATGGGCGAGTCGCGGCGTGACCGTGCCGGTTTGCTGCACGCCTTGGCCACCCTGCCCGCGCACCCGGACAGCCTGCCGGTCAATGCCCTGGTTCCCGTGGCCGGGACGCCGATCGGGGACAAGGTGCGGCGGGAGGGCGAGCTCGACGGGCTGGAGTTCGCTCGCACGGTGGCCGTAGCGCGGCTGGTCTGCCCCAGGGCGATGGTGCGCCTGTCGGCCGGGCGCGAGACCATGAGCCGCGAGCTCCAGGCGCTGTGCTTCCTGGCCGGCGCCAACAGCATCTTCGTGGGCGGGCGACTGCTCACCACGGCCAACCCGGAGCGCGACACGGACGCCGCCCTATTCGCCGACCTCGGCCTGCGCCCGATGGCGGAGCCGGCCCCGCCGGCCCGCGCCTGACAAGGTGACGAAAACTTAATCCAGGCGGCGGGATCACAAATTTGTGATCGGGAGTTCCCGCTGTGATCACGAGTTTGTGATTACAGGGGAGCAGATCCATGAAGGGTCGAAGCGTGTGGCTGGCCGTGGCGCTGACGGCTTTGACGGCGGGCTGTGGGCGATCAGGCGGCGGGGCGGACTACGCCGAAACAGCCAAGACGGAGGCCACGGCGGCGGAGACGGGCCCCCCCTATCCGGCCTACCCGCCCTATCCGGTGGACCCAAGCGTCCGCACGGGCGAGCCCGCCCGCTATCCCGACGCAAAGCCCAATCCGGTCAAGCGCACGGCCGAGCAGCCGGTCTCCACCTTCGCCATCGACGTGGACACGGCCTCCTACGCGGTGGTGCGCCGCTTCCTGGCCTCCGGCGCCAAGCCGCCGGTCGACGCGGTGCGGGTGGAGGAGTTGATCAACTACTTCCCCTACGACTATCCGCGCCCGGCCCGCGAGGAGGTGTTCAAGCCCTTCGTGGCCGTCGCTCCCTCGCCCTGGGCTCCGGGCAAGCGGCTGATGCATGTGGCGCTCACCGGCTATGACATTCCGCGCAGCGAGCGGCCGCCGCTGAACCTGGTGTTCCTGGTCGACGTCTCCGGCTCGATGGAGGGCGAGGATCGGCTGCCCTTGGCCAAGAAGGCGCTGGGCGTGCTCGTGGACCAGCTGCGTCCGCAGGACCGAGTGGCCATGGTGGTCTATGCCGGCCAGTCCGGGGAGGTGCTGGAGCCCACCTCCGGACGCAACAAGGCCAAGATCATGCGGGCGATCCGCGAACTCGGCGCGGGCGGCCCCACGGCCGGCGCGGAGGGGCTGGAGCACGCCTATCAATTAGCGCGAGAGAACTTCGACGAGGATGCGGTCAACCGCGTGATCCTGATGACGGACGGCGACTTCAACGTGGGCGTCATCTCCGAAGACCAGCTGGAGGACATGGTCGCCGACCAGCGGCAGACGGGAATCTATCTGTCCGTCTACGGCTTCGGTCAGGACAACCACCAGGATCGCCGGATGCAGGCGATCAGCCAGGCGGGCAACGGCACGGCCGGCTACATCGACACCCTGGACGAGGCCCGGAAGGTGTTTCGCGACGACTTCACCAGCTCCGTCTTCCCCATCGCCGACGACGTGAAGATCCAGGTCGAGTTCAACCCGGCCGCCGTCGCCGAATGGCGGCTGCTGGGCTATGAGACCCGGCTCTTGGCGCGCCAAGACTTCAACAACGACCGGGTGGACGCGGGGGAGGTCGGAGCCGGCGCAACGGTCACGGCCATATATGAGATCACCCCTCCGGGCGGGCCGGTCGCGGTGGACCCGCTGCGTTACGGTGGCGAGCCCCGGGCCGAGCTGGAGGCCCGCCGGGCGGGCGGGGATGAGATCGCCCTGGTGCGCTACCGCTTCAAACGGCCGGGCGGGACGCAGACGGCGCTGCGCGAACGCCCGGTCACCGAGCAGGACGCCTACCCCACCTTGGACGCCGCGCCGGAGTCCACCCGGTGGGCGGTGGCGGTGGCCGGCTACGGCCAGCGGCTTCGCAACGACCCCAACCTGGGTCCCCGCTTCGGGTGGGACCGCCTGGAGCGACTGGCCCAAGGCGCGCGGGGTGACGACCCTTGGGGGCTCCGCGCCGAGTTCCTGCGGCTGGTGCGCGCGGCCCGGGACGCCGAGCCGGCGGAGCGGGCCGGTGAGGCGGCCTAGCTTTCCTCGTCGAAGCGGGCGCTGACCAAGGCGACAAGGGCGTCGGCGGCGGCTTCCGCCTCCGGGCCCTCAGCCTCGATGTCGAGCGCGCAGCCAGGGCCCGCGGCCAGCATCATCAGCCCCATGATCGACTGGGCGTCGACGGTCTGGCCGTCCTTGGAGACGCGGACCTCCGCGTCGAACTGGGCCGCCAGCTTGACGAACTTGGCTGAGGCGCGCGCGTGCAGGCCGCGGGTGTTGCACACGCCCACCGTTCGACGGGCGGCGCTCAAGCGCCGCCCGCCATGAGGTAGCTGGCGACGGAGATGTACTTGCGCCCGGCGTCCTGGGCGGCCTGGACGCAGACCTCCATGGGCTCGCGCGCGCGCACGCTGGCGAGCTTGATCAGCATGGGCAGGTTCAGACCGGCGATGACCTCGCCGTGGGTTTCCCGCATCACCGATATGGCCAGGTTGGAGGGCGTGCCGCCGAACATGTCGGTCAGCAGGATCACGCCGCGGCCGCTGTCGACGCGCCGGCAGGCCTCCACGATGTCCCGGCGACGTTGCTCCATGTCGTCGTCCGCCTGGATGCTGACGGCGTCCACCGCCGTCTGCGGCCCGACCACATGCTCCATGGCCAGCACGAACTCGTCCGCCAGCCGCCCGTGGGTGACGATCACCAAACCGATCATGCGAGGTGAAATGCTCCCCGCCCCGACGCATGGGGCGCCGGCGGCGAATTGACGGGCGATGAGTGCGCGGCCCGGTCGCGGAGCGCCGCTATACGCCGCTGGCGCCGGGAGTCAAAAATCGGCGTCGCCTGGCCGACTTGCAAGGGCGTGAGCCAGGGCGAGTTCGACCTTGGCCGGAGCGGAGGCCTCCAACGGCCGCAGCACCGTGCGCTCCACAGCCACCCCGGCCAGGGTCTGTCGGGCGCGATTCGGAATGCGGTCCAGCTCGATGTCGGAAGCCACACAGTGGACCACCAGAGCCACCCGGGTCAGTTCGCGCCACCCAACCGCCAGCACATCCAGCCCGCGAACCTCGAGGAGGCGGGCGAGCGCGGGCGGCGCCTTGGCGTAGAGCCGGCCCGAGGACGCCCACAGCTGCACGCGGTCGTCGGCCACCAGCGACCACCCGCGCTCGATCAGCCGCAGCATCAGGTCGCTTTTGCCCACTCCCGACCGGCCGGTGAGCAGAACGCCGGCCCACCCCGCCGAGGTGCGCCGGGCCACGCAGCCGGCGTGTTCGATCACGGACGTGCGCCCGCTTCCGGCAGGGCCATCTGGAACCGCGCCCCGAGCAGCCGGCCCGTCTCGTCCAACCGGTTCTCGGCCCAGATACGCCCGCCGTGGGCGTCGACGATCTGACGCGCGATGGACAGTCCCAGGCCCGAGTTGCCGCCGAAAGCCGCGCCCTTCGGCCGTGAGGTGTAGAAGCGTTCAAACACGGTTTCGAGATTGTCCACCGGCACCCCCGGCCCGTTGTCCTCCACGGCGACCACCGCCTGCCCGTCCTGCCGCAGCAGGCGCACCCGCACGGCCGACTCCGGCGGGCTGAACGAACGCGCGTTGTCGATCAGGTTGCGCACCACCTGCCCCAGCGGTCCGTCCCGACCTTGCACATAGACGGGCGGATCGGCCTGCCGCTCGTAGCGCACCTCGGTCTCGGACGGCCGGCGCGTCTCGCCGTAAAAGGCGATCAGCTCGGCCAGGAGCGCGTCCAGGTCCACCGGATGCGGAGCGTCGCGCGACAGCTCCGCGTCGAGCCGGGATGCGTTGGAGATGTCGGTGATCAGCCGATCCAGCCGGCCCACGTCCTGTTTGAGGATGCCGAGCAACCGGGCGCGCGGAGCCTCGTCGCGGACCAGCTCCAAAGTTTCCACGGCGGAGCGGATGGAGGTGAGCGGGTTCCTGATCTCGTGCGCCACGTCGGCCGCAAAGGCCTCGATGGCGTCCATGCGCTGGCTGAGCGCCCCCGTCATGGCTTGCAAGGCGCGGGTGAGGTCGCCGATCTCGTCGTCCCGGCCGGCGAGGCGCGGTAGCTGGATCGATCGGGCCCTGGACAGGCGCACCAGGTCCGCTGCGTGCGCCAACTCCACGATCGGCCGTGCGACGAAGCGGGCCAGCAGCACGGAGGACAGCAGGCTGACGGCCACGGCGACCAGAATGAAAGGGATCAGATTGCGCCGCTGCGCGGCCAGCACCTCGTTGAAATCGCCGGCCTCGATGGTCAGCACGCCGAGGGGCGCCCGCACACGCCGGATCGGGATGGAGACGGAGACCACTCGCTCACCCAGCACCGAGCGCCGCACTTCCGAGATGATCTCGCCCGTCGTGCGAGCGCGCGCCACCTCCGCTTCGAAGTGGCTGCGCGCGCGGGCGATGTCCTCCGGCGAAGGGCGCGCTTCCGGCTTGGCCGAGACCGGCGGCAGCGGCCGGGCCTCGATGACGTTCGTGACCGTGTTGCTGTCGATCACCACCCGGCCCTGGGCGTCGGTCAGGCGCGCGCGCTGGTCCTCGAAGATGAAGCTCCGCTGCAGGATCTCCGAGGCGGTCAACTGGTCGAAACCCTGGGCGGGGTCTTCGAAGGTGGCGTAGGCCGCGATCAGCTCGGCCAGGAACCGCCCCTGGATGGTCAGGCTTTCCTTGCGGGCGTCCACCAGCGCCTGGCGCTGCTCGTTGAGCACCAGGGCGCCGGCGACCAGGATCGCCAGGCTGAGCAGGTTGAGCGCCACGATCAGCCGCCCGAGGCGCGTGCCCAGAAAGGGCAGCGCCCGGATCCGGCGCCGGCGCTCAGCTTTCTCGGTAGCGATAGCCGACCCCGTACAGCGTCTCGATGGCGTCGAACTCCGGGTCGACCTGCCGGAACTTCTTGCGCATGCGCTTGATGTGGCTGTCGATGGTGCGATCGTCGACGTAGACTTGGTCGTCGTAGGCCGCGTCCATGAGATTGTCCCGGCTTTTCACGAACCCGGGCCGGGAGGCCAGCGCCTGCAGCAGCAGGAATTCGGTGACGGTCAACTTGACCTGCTTGCCGTCCCATACCGAGGCGTGGCGTGCCGGATCCAGGGTGAGCTTGCCTCGCTTGATGGCCTTGGACGGCGTGCCGGCAGGCTGCGCCGCCTCCTCCGCGTCGGCGCCGGCGCGGCGGAGCAGCGCCTTGACGCGCTCCAGCAGCAGTCGCTGGCTGAACGGCTTGTGGACGTAGTCGTCCGCGCCCAGGTTGAAGCCCAGGATCTCGTCGATCTCCTCGTCCTTGGAGGTCAGGATGATGACGGGCAGCTCCGACGTCTGGCGAAGCCGCCGGAGCACCTCCATGCCGTCCATCCGGGGCATCTTGACGTCGAGGATGGCGAGGTCCGGCGGATCGCGCTCCAGCCCGGTCAGGCCCGCGGCCCCGTCGTGATAGGCGCGCACCTTGTGCCCCTGACTCTCCAAGGCCAGCGACACGGAGGCCACGATGTTTTCGTCGTCGTCGATCAGCGCAATGTCGGCCATGGTGTGCGGGATTTAGGGGAGGGGAGCGGCAGGGGCAAACCGGCGCCCGAACCGGCGCTCCTCCCGCGGCGATGCGGCGGAACCTGGGCGGTGGCGGCGTGTTGCAGGGCCGCAATCCTCAACACAGGACATTCGGATGAAGCGCCTTCTCCTCCTGGCCGTCGCCGCCATCCCGCTTTCCGGCTGCTCCACCCTTAACCGCATGGCCGGAATGGGCCACGGGGCCATGGCCGGCCCACCCATGCCCATGGCGGCGCCCACCCCGGGCATGATCATGCCGACCCAGGCCAACGCCTATCTCCGCGCCGCGGGCGAGAGCGACATCTACGAGATCACCTCCAGCCAGCTGGCGCTGCAGCGGACCCAGAACCCTGAGATTCGAGCCTACGCCACCAAACTGATCGACCACCACACGGGCACCACCAACGCCACACTGGCCGCGGCCAAGGCGGGGCGCGTGCTTCCGCCGCCCGCCGTGCTGGGCCCGCAGAAGCGCGCCATGGTCCAGCAGCTCGAGGGCCAGACGGGCGCCGCTTTCGACCAGCTCTACATCCGCCAGCAGGTCTCCGCCCACCAGGAGGCCCTGGCGCTGCACACCAACTACGCCCGGGCCGGCGACGTGGCGTCCCTGCGCGCCTCGGCCGGAGCCGCCGTGCCGATCGTGACGGATCACCTGGCCGAAGCCGGGGCCATGCAGTCGCGCATGGGTGGCCAGACGGGCGTCATGTAAGCCGATCGCTGAGCGTAAGCGAACAAGCCCCGAGCGAGGTTCGGGGCTTGTTGTTTTGCAGGGGCGAACCAGTCAAATCGGCTTGGATCGCTCCAGAAACACCACCCGGACGCCGGGCTTGACCTGAGCGGCCAGCTCCTCGGCGTCCCAGTTGGTCAGCCGCACGCACCCGCTGGAGGCGGTCTTGCCGATGAAACGCGGCTCGGGCGTGCCGTGGATGCCGTAGGTGTCCTTGGTGAGATCGATCCAGACCGAGCCCACAGGATTGTTCGGGCCGGCCGCGACCTTGACCACCTTGTCGGCCGCGCCGGAGTTTATCTTCTTGGGATCGAAGGTGTAGGTCGGCTCCGGCGCGACGCCCTTGACGGCCATCTCGCCGCCCGGCGTGGGCAGGACGGAGCTGCCGATCGTGGCCGGATAAAAGGCCAACAGCTTGCGGCCTTCGCCATAGACGCGCACGGCGCGCTCGGCCTTGTCCACCTCGATCAGGGTCACCGCGCCCGGGAGCTGGTCGGGCGCCAGGGCCGCCACCAGGATCGTTTGGCCGGCGCGCCGGAAGTCGACGTTCGGGTTCAGCGCCTGCAGCGCCTCTTCCGTCATGTGGAAGCGCTCGGCCAGGAGCTCCAAGGGACTGGTGTAAGCCAGCACCGGCAGCCTGCCTTGCGCCTCCAAGTCGTCGGGGATGGTCTCGACGAAGGGGCCGCGCAGATCCTGTTCGACGATGGTGTACTCGGCCAAGGCGGGGCGGTTGTCGAGCTGGGTGAGCTTGTTGAACACCGCCTCGTCCAGCTGACCGTCCACGGGGAGATCATTGGCCCGCTCGAAGGCGGCGATCGCCTGCCGGACATTCTCGCCCATGGTGCCGTCGATCACGCCCGGGGAGAAGCGCGCCCGATCCAGCAGCACCTGAGCCCTGAGAATGGCTGGAGACCGGTCGCTGGTGGAGGCGGCGTCCGTGGAGAAGCTGGCCGCATCCACGGCGGCCGGATCCATCGGCTGGATCCCGGCCGCCCCGCCGAGAGCGGTCGTGCCCGCCGCGGCGGGTGCGGGAGCCCCGGCGGTCTGCGCGCCGTCCCGATCGGCCGCGTTCTCCTGGTCGGCGCCGTTGCAAGCGCTCAAGGCCAGGGCCAGGACAAGCGGGCTCACGCTCAGAACGGTTCTTTTCACAGTCAGGCTTCCTATCGTGGACGCGTCCCCCGACCGTAAGTCGCTCCCCCGACTTCCGTTCCCGCTCCAGCCGCCCCCTGGCCGTAGCCCGTTTCCGCGGTGACCCGACCCCGGCCGGGCGCCAGGCGGTAGCCTGCGGGCGCGACCTCGATGGGTTCGCGCACATACTCCCAATGCCAGGGCTCGAAGGCGTAGTTCACGAATCCAAATCGCCCCGCGTTGTGGACCAACCATCGGTAGGCGGCGGTTTGCGACATCGCCAGACGATTGATGTCGTTGGTGGAGTCCACGGGATGGCCCGGCGCATTGCCCACTACGATGTCCACCGCCAGCCCCGTCCGATGCACGGAGCAGGAGGCGCGGCGGATCCCGTCGCAATTGCCCTCGCGCGCGCAGCGGGCGGCGTCGGCCTCAGGGTCGCGGTAGGCGGAGAAGACCTTCAGCATCTGCGGGTCCCGGGCGAGCTCGGGGACCTCCGCCTTGGCCGCGGCCTGCATCCGGCGAAGCGCCGTCAGCACGGCCGGACGCATCATCACCACCTTGCCGCCATAGCCTTCATCGACACGCGCCACGGCCAGGACGCGATCGGGCGGCGGCGCCGGACACACGCCGTCGCCCCGCAGCTCCACATACGGCCGCTCTCGGTGCCAATCGACCTTCATCAGATCAAACTGCTCGGGGCGGAGCGCGCCGTCGGCCGGCAAGGCGCGGGACGCCTGCCAACGGCGGAGCGCGGCGGCGAAGCCCGGGGTGTCGGGGGGGCACAAAGTGCCGATCGTCCGCGCGATCCGCGGGGCGTAGGTCTCCCAGCCGTACTCCGGCCGACCGAACGGCGACCAGGACAGGCTCCGGCGCGAGATGGCGTTGGTTTGGGCGGAGGCCTGTTCGGCCGGCCCGCCGCGCAGGCAGTCGCCCGTGGCCACGGTGGGCAGGAGCGGAGCCGCCCCCCTCGAACTCGCTATGGGAGGCGGCGCCGTGGGCAGGCGGTCACTCACGTTCTCCTGGTCCACCCCGTCGCAGGCCGCGGCGGCGAACAGGAGGAAACCGCTCAGCAGGCTGGCCGCGCGTCTCATGCCCGCATCATGCCGCGAGCCGGGTGGGAACGGCAAGTGCGGCGTGTTCGATCGTCCGGTGCGCGGAGGAGCTCGGCGGACGACGGGCAGTCAGGCCTCGCTGGCCGTCGGCGCCGGGCTGCGGAACACGGCGGCGTCCTCCGCGGACAGGTGGTAGCCCTGCGCGGTGTCCTCGCCCTGGTCCTCGTATTCGGGCTCCGGCTCGGGCTGGGGCAGGTCGGCCTCGGTGATCCAGCCGGCCGCCACGCGGGCGCGAAGCACCAGCATCTCCGCGTCCTGCGGCGAGAGGTTGAAGGATTCCAGAGCTCCGGGGACCCGGACGCGGCCTTCCGGACGCTGCTCGTAGCCGCCCCGGATCTCGTCGGTGGACAGGTCGGCCAGATCCTCGACCGTCTTCACGCCGGCTTCGCCCAGGGCCACGGCGATGGGCAGCGTCACGCCCTGGACCTCCAGCACGCCGTCCTCCACGCCCAGTTCGATGCGCCGGGCGTCGAGCGCGGCGTTCTCCCGCTCGATCGAGTCGCGGGCGCGGGCCTGGAGCTCCTCGGCGGTGTCCTCGTCGAAGCCCTCGATGTTGGCGATCTCGTGCGGCTCGACATAGGCCACCTCATCCACGGAGGTGAAGCCTTCGGTGGCCAGCAGCTGGGCGATGACCTCGTCCACGTCCAGGGCTTCCTGGAACAGCTGGGTGGTCTCGGTGAACTGCTTTTGACGGCGCTCGCTTTCCTGAGACTCCGTCATGATGTCGATCTGCCAGCCGGTCAGCTGAGAAGCGAGGCGCACGTTCTGGCCGCGGCGGCCGATGGCCAGCGACAACTGCTCGTCCGGCACCACCACCTCGACCCGCTCCTCCTCTTCGTCCATCATCACCTTCGACACTTCGGCCGGAGCCAGGGCGTTCACCAGGAAGGTGGCCTCGTCGGGGTTCCACTGGATGATGTCGATCTTCTCGCCCTGCAGCTCGGCCACCACCGCCTGCACGCGCGAGCCGCGCATGCCGACGCAGGCGCCGACCGGGTCGATCGAGCCGTCGTTGCTCAGCACGGCCATCTTGGCCCGCGAGCCGGGGTCGCGGGCCACCGCCCGGATCTCGATCACGCCGTCATAGACCTCCGGCACCTCCTGGGCGAACAGCTTGGCCGTGAACCCCGGATGCGCCCGCGACAGCATGATCTGCGGACCCTTGGTCTCGCGCCGCACGTCGTAGATGTAGGACCGGATTCGGTCGCCCACGTTGAACAGCTCGCGCGGGATCGACTGGTCGCGACGCATGATGCCTTCGCCGCGACCCAGGTCCACGACCGTGTTGCCGTATTCGACGCGCTTGACGGTGCCGTTGACGATCTCGCCCACGCGATCCTTGAACTCCTCGAACTGCCGCTCGCGCTCGGCCTCGCGCACCTTCCCGGTCACCACCTGGCGCGCCATCTGGGTCTGCACCCGGCCGAATTCGAAGGGCGGCAGGGTCTCGACATACTCCTTGCCGACATAGGCTTCGGGGTCGTGGCGCTTGGCCTCCGCGAGGGTCTCCTGCATGCCCTCCAGCTCGGGGTCCTCGATCTGGTCCACCACTGTGATGTGGCGGGTCAGGGTGAGCTCGCCGGTCTTGTGGTCGATCTTGGCGCGGATGTCGTGCTCGGCGCCGTATTTGACCTTGGCCCCCTTTTGCATGGCCTCCTCGATCGCCTCGATGACGATCTCGCGCTCGATGCTCTTCTCCCGCGCGACCGCGTCGGCGATCAGCAGAAGCTCCGCGCGGTTCGCGCTGACGCCGGATACGGCCATGATCAGCTTTCCTCTTCTTCGGTTTCTGTATCTTCGTCGGCCTCAGCCGCGATGCGGGCGGCCCGCGCCTCGGCCCCGCGCTCCATGAGCGCGTCGTTCATCACCAGCTTGGCTTCAAAGACCCAGGCGAAAGGCAGCCAGGCCGTCTCCTCCGTCTCGCCCTCGAGATTGAGACCCACCGTGTCGCCCTCGACCCCGGCGATCTCGCCTTTAAAGCGCTTGCGATTCTCGACCAGCCGGTCCAGCTCCAGCCTGGCCTCCAGCCCGGCGTAGGTCTCGAAGTCCTGCAGCCGGGTCAGCGGCCGGTCGATCCCGGGGCTGGACACCTCCAGCGTGTACTCCCCGCTGATCGGGTCCACCGCGTCCAGCACCGCCGAGATCGCGCGCGAAAGCCGCGTGCATTGGTTGATGGTGAAGTCGTGGGTGGCGGGATCCTCCGCCAGCACCTGCAGCCGGCGCACCGCCCCGCTCATCAGCCGGACACGGACGATCTCGACGCCCTGGCTCTCCGCCACGGGGTCGATCAGCTCCAGTATCTTTCGGTCTTCGGCCGTCTTGGCGCGCAATGTCTTGTCTCTCCGGCCGCCGCGCAGCCGCCCGCGGTCGTTTGCCCAAACAAAAAGCGGCGGGCCTTTCGGCCGCCGCTCGAAAGCCTCATCCGAGGCGTTCAGCGATGTCTCCGCACTCATATAGCGCGAGCTGGGGCGGGGTGGAAGGGGCTCACCGCGGCTAACGGCGCACAATGGCCCTGTGGGCCCGTGCGTGCGCGTGCCGTCGCCAGGACCGCCCATCCCCTTGAAGCCGCACGCGTTTCGCTTCACTCCTGCCCCAAGCCTGAGTCGGGCCAGGGCGCGCGTATGATCAAATCCGAGCTGATCACCAAACTGGCGGGGGAGAACCCGCACCTGACCCGCGCGGACGTGGAGCGCGTGGTCAACACCGTGCTGGACCGCATGACGGACGCGCTGGAGGAAGGCGGCCGGGTGGAGCTGCGTGGCTTTGGCGCATTTTCAGTGCGGGAGCGCCCTGCGCGGGCCGGCCGCAACCCTCGCACGGGCGCAACGGTGGAGGTGGCGGCCAAGGCCGTGCCCTTCTTCAAGAGCGGCAAGGAGCTCCGAGCCACCCTAAACCTGGAAGGCGACGCCGAGCCCGAGGAGTGAACCCCCTGGTCAAGATCTGCGGTCTTTCCACGCCCGATGCCGTGGACGCGGCGCTGGACGGCGGGGCCACCCACCTGGGCTTCGTCTTCTTCCCCAGGAGTCCGCGCGACATCGATCCCCTGATGGCGGCGGAGCTGGCCGGCATGGCGCGGGGCAAGGCGCTGAGCGTGGCCGTGTGCGTCGATCCGGACGACGCCCTTCTGGATCGGCTGCAGTTGGAGGTCGGACCGGACCTGTACCAGTTGCACGGGCGGGAGACGCCGGAGCGGGTGGCCGAGATCCGCGCCCGAACCGGGGCCGGGGTGATCAAGGCGCTGGCGGTGAAGTCCGGCTCCGACCTCGACGGGGCGGCGGCTTACGAGAGGGCGGCCGACCACCTGATGCTCGACGCCCATCCCTCGGGCGACCTGCCGGGCGGCGCAGGCGTGGGCTTCGACTGGGGCGTGCTGGCGGGGCGGAGCTTCGCCAAGCCCTGGTTCCTGGCGGGCGGTCTGAGGCCGGAAAGCGTGGCGGCGGCCTTGCGCATCACCGGCGCGCCGGGCGTGGACGTGTCCTCTGGCGTGGAGAGCGCGCCGGGCGTAAAGGAGCCGGCCCTCATCGCGGCCTTCCTCAAGGCCGCCCGCAACGCCTAGGCGAGCCCTTGAACGCACCCGCCGCCAACACCTGGTCCGCCTATCCCGACGCGCGCGGCCGCTTCGGCGACTATGGCGGTCGCTATGTGGCCGAAACCCTGATGCCGCTGGTGCTTGAGCTGGATGGGGCCTACCAGGCCGCCAAGGCGGACCCGGCGTTCCAGGCGGAGCTGGACGACTTCCTGACCCACTATGTCGGCCGCCCCAGCCCGCTCTATTTCGCTGAGCGGCTCACGGCGCACCACGCTGGAAACGGGGCCAAGGGCGGAGGCTGCGCCCGCATCTGGTTCAAGCGGGACGAGCTGAACCACACGGGCGCGCACAAGATCAACAACTGCATGGGCCAGATCCTGCTGGCCCGCCGCATGGGTCGCACCCGCATCATCGCGGAAACCGGCGCCGGCCAGCACGGCGTGGCCACCGCCACCGTTTGCGCCCGCTTCGGCCTGCCCTGCGTCATCTATATGGGCGCGACCGATGTCGAGCGGCAGAAGCCGAACGTGTTCCGCATGCGCCTGCTGGGCGCCGAGATCGTGCCGGTCACCAGCGGCCGGGGCACGCTCAAGGACGCCATGAACGAGGCCATGCGCGACTGGGTGACCAACGTCGAGGACACCTATTACCTGATCGGCACGGCGGCCGGGCCCCACCCCTACCCGGCCATGGTCCGCGACTTCCAGGCGGTGATCGGGCGGGAGGCGCGCGCCCAGATGCTGGAGGGGGCGGGCAAGCTGCCCGACGCCTGCCTGGCCTCCATCGGCGGGGGCAGCAACGCCATCGGCTTGTTCCATCCCTTCCTGGAGGACGACGTCCGCCTGATCGGCATCGAAGCCGCGGGCCACGGCCTGACCAGCGGCCAGCACGCGGCCTCCATGACGGGAGGTCGCCCGGGGGTGCTTCACGGCAACAAGACCTACCTGCTCCAGGACGAGGATGGTCAAATCCTGGACGCCCACTCCATCTCCGCCGGTCTCGATTACCCCGGCATCGGCCCGGAGCACGCCTGGCTGAAGGACAGCGGGCGCGCCGAGTACCGCACCGCCACCGACCTGGAGGCGCTGGCCGCCTTTCAGGAATGCGCACGGCTGGAAGGGATCATCCCGGCCCTGGAGCCCGCCCACGCCCTGGCCCGGGTGGGCGAGATCGCCCGAGAAGTCGGCCGAGGCGGCGACGTCGTGCTGAACATGTGCGGCCGCGGGGACAAGGACATCTACACGGTGGCCGACGCGCTCGCCGGCCACGCCGACCATCCGGCCGAGACCAAGCTTTGAGCGTCGCACGGCTGGACGCCCGTTTCGCCCTTTGTCGGGCGGAGAACCGGGCCGCCTTCGTGGCCTATCTTATGGCGGGCGACCCTGACGCGGAGCGGTCGCTGGCGCTGCTGTGCGGCCTGTCGGTCGCGGGCGCCGACGTGATCGAGCTGGGATTTCCGTTCTCGGACCCGATGGCCGAGGGCCCGCCCATCCAACGCGCCTCGCTGCGCGCCCTGGAGGCGGGAACGACCCTGACCTCCACGCTGGAGCTGGTGCGCCGCTTCCGGGCGGGCGAGACGGGCACCCCGCTCATCCTGATGGGCTATCTCAATCCCGTGCTGAGCTATGGCTACGACCGGTTCGCGGCCGATGCGGCCGAGGCGGGGGTGGACGGCCTGCTCGTCGTGGACTGCCCCCCGGAAGAGGCCGACGATCTGGCCGATGCGCTGGACCCGCAGGGGCTGGCCCTGGTGCGGCTGGCGGCGCCCACCACCGACGCCGCCCGGTTGCCGGCCGTGGTCCGGCGCGCTTCTGGGTTCGTCTATTACGTCTCCGTGGCCGGAGTGACGGGGGTGAAGTCGGCGGCGGCCGAGACGGTCGCCCCGGCGGTGGAGCGCATCCGCGCGGCGGCGGGCGGCCTGCCCGTGGCGGTGGGCTTCGGCATCCGCACGCCGCAGCAGGCGGCGGCCGTAGCGCAGGCGGCTGACGCCGTGGTGGTGGGCTCGGCCCTGGTCGACACCCTGGCCGATCAGGGCGTGGAGGCCGCCCTGGCCCAGACTTCCGCCCTCGCCCAAGCCGTGCGAAACGCGCGCCGATGACGGACGGCACGGACTCCCGCGGCGAAAGGCCGAAGGCGCCCCCTCGCGGACGCCGCTCGGGCTGGCTGTCGCGCTTCGCGCCGGGCGTGCGTTCGGACGCCAAGCGGGACGCCCCCGAAAACCTCTGGGTCAAGGACGCCGACACCGGCGAGTTGCTCTACCGTCCCGACCTGGAGGCGGCGCTTTGGGTCACGCCTTCCGGCCGTCACATGCGCATCGGGCCGGAGCAGCGCTTCCGGGCCACTTTCGACGACGAACTGTGGGAGGACGTCGCCGCTCCGGAAGGCGTGGAGGATCCGCTCCGGTTTTCGGACGGCAAACCCTATCGCGAGCGGCTGGACGGAGCCCGGGCATCCACCGGCCGCTCGGACGCCATGGCCATCGCGGCCGGCAAGATCCGGGGCACGCCGGCGGTGGCCTTGGTTCAGGATTTCGGCTTCATGGGCGGCTCGCTGGGCGTGGCCGCCGGCGAGGCCTTCATCGCCGCGGCGCGGGCGGCGGTGGAGCGGGAGGCCCCGCTGGTGGCCTTCACCGCCTCGGGCGGGGCGCGGATGCAGGAAGGAACGCTGTCCCTTATGCAGCTGGCGCGCACCACCCTGGCCATCCAGGAGCTCAAGGCCGCACGGCTCCCTTACATCGTGGTGCTGACCGATCCCACGACCGGCGGCGTCACCGCCTCTTACGCCATGCTGGGCGACGTGCATCTGGCCGAGCCCGGCGCCCTGATCGGCTTCGCCGGCCCTCGCGTAATCGAGCAGACCATTCGCGAGAAGCTTCCCCCTGGATTCCAGCGCTCCGAGTTCCTGCAGGACAAGGGCATGGTCGACCGGGTCACCCCCCGCGCCGAGCTGCCCGCCGTGCTGGGCTCCATCCTGAGCGTCCTGATGGCGGGCCGCGCCAGGGCTGCGGCCTGACGGACGTCCTCAGGGCGCATGACGCCGCCTTGGAGCGGCTGAAGCGGCTGCACCCGCGAGCCATCGACCTTTCGCTCGGGCGGATGGAAGGGCTGCTGGGTCGGCTGGGCCGTCCGCAGGATCGCCTACCGCCCGTCGTCCATGTCGCCGGCACCAACGGCAAGGGCTCCACCGCGGCCTTTCTGCGGGCCGCGGCCGAGGCGGCGGGGTTGCGGGTGCACGTCTTCACCTCGCCGCACCTGGTGCGCTTCGCCGAACGCATCCGCCTGTCGGGGGCGCTGATCGAAGACGAGGCCCTGGCCGAGTTCCTGGCGCGCACGGAGCGGGGCAATGCGGAGAAGCCCGTCACCTTTTTCGAAATCACCGCAGCAGCGGCCTTGCTGGCCTTCTCCGAAACTCCGGCCGACCTCCTGGTGCTCGAGGTGGGACTGGGCGGGCGCTTCGACGCCACCAATGTGGTCGCCGCCCCGGCGGTGTCGGTGATCGCGCCGGTGGACCTGGACCACCGCGAATTCCTGGGTGACGACATCGGGGCCATCGCGGCCGAAAAGGCCGGCGTGCTCAAGCGCGGGCGCCCTGCCGTGATCGGGCGGCAGGGCGAGGCCGCCCTGGCCGTCATCGAGGGGGAGGCGGAGCGGTTGGGCGCCCCGCTCAGGGTGCTGGGCCGCGAATTCGACGCCTGGCCGGACCGGGGCGGGATGGTCTTCCAGGACGAGGCCGGCCTGCTCGACTTGCCGGCGCCTTCCCTGTTCGGCGGCCACCAGGTCGACAACGCGGGCTTGGCGATCGCGGCGGCGCGCGCCTTGGGCGATCGGCGGATCACGCCGGAAGCGATCGCCGCCGGCGTCGCCGGCGCGACCTGGCCCGCCCGGATGCAGCGGTTGACGGCCGGGCCCCTGGCCGAAGCGGCGCGGGCCCGCGGTGCGGACCTCTGGCTGGACGGCGGCCACAACCCGCACGCGGCGGCCGCCTTAGCAGCGTCCCTGGCGCGCATGGAGGCGCGGGACCGACGGCCCACGACGCTGATCGTGGGCCTACTGGCCAACAAGGACGCGGCTGGCTGGTTCGCGCCCCTGGTCCCGCTTCGCCCAAGGGTGCTGACCGTCGGCGGCTATGCGGACGCCGCGGCCGCCCCCGAACACCTCGCGCGGGTGGCGCAAGACCTTGGGCTCGAGGCGGGTGCCTGCTCCGAGCTGGACGGGGCGCTCGCACGCGCGCTGGCGATGCAAGGGCCGCCGCCGCGCGTGCTGATCGCGGGCTCGCTCTACCTCGCCGGAGAGGTGCTGAGCCGCTCGCCCGAGACCTGGCCGACCTAGGCCGCTGAGCGCTCCACGCCGGCTTCGTTCAGCCACTCGAGGATGCGTTGCTTAGGCATGGCGCCGACCTTCATGGAGGCCATCTGGCCGCCGCGGAACAGCATCATGGTGGGGATGCCCCGGACGCCGTAGCGCGCCGGTGTGCGGTCCGCCTCTTCGATGTTCATCTTGGCCACAACGATCTGGCCGCTCAGCTCTTCGGAGATCTGCTCCAGCGCCGGGGCGATCTGCTTGCAGGGGCCGCACCATTCGGCCCAGAAGTCCACCAGCACCGGGGTGGCGGACTGCAGGACGTCGCGTTCAAAGGTCTCGTCGTTCACGGACACTGTGGCCATGGTCGCACGCTCCAAAGCCGGGCTTTCGCCGTATCTCGGCGCCTCGGCAGGTGGTCGATGTATGCCTGGGCCAGAGCCGGATCAATGTGCGCTGCGAAGCGCGGCCAGACGCTGCTCCACAAGCAGCTCGGGCACGGGCATGAGCCGCGGACCGTCCGTCCATAGCAGCGCGGCCTCCACTCGTCGTCCGGGAAACACCTCACGAAGGACCGCGGTGTAGACGGCCATCTGGTCGAGATAGGCGGGGTCGGCCGCTTCGATCGACGCGGGCGCGGTTCGGTTGGTCTTGAAGTCGACCACCAGGACGCGGTCGGGCCCGACCACCAGCCGGTCCACGCGGCCGGAGACGGGGGGCAGGCCGACTGCGGCCCCGGCCAGCGCCGCTTCCGCCCGCGAGCCTGGGCCGAACACGGGCGCAAAGGCGGGTTCGCGCACCACGGCCAGCGCCGCTTCGGCGATCTCGGTGCGTTGCGCCTCCGACAGGCCGGTCTGTTTAGAGAGATAGGTCCGCGCGTCCGCCTCGCGGCGCCCCGGGGGCAGGTCTGGCAGCAACTCCAGGAGCTTGTGGATCAGCTCGCCCCGGCGAAACCGGCCCAGCCCGCCCTGTTCGGCCAGGGGCGAGGGCGCGCCTCCACCCGCATGGGCCATGCGCGTGGGCGAGGTGAAGTCCGGCCGGGCTTCCGCCGCGGCGGGACGGCGGGCCCAATCCGGCGTCTGCCCCGCGGCCGACGCGCCTGCCGGACCTGCCCCGGCGCGCTGGGGATCGGGGCCGAAACGGCGGACGCCCGCCTCGATGTCGCGCGTCTCCGGCGCGATGTCCGCGTGCTCCAGGGCGGTGCGGGCCAGGGCGTACCAGCTATCCGGAGCGGGCTCGCCCGTCTTGCTTTGCGCTTTGTCCAGGCGGCCGCACAGGATCAGCCGGTCCCGCGCCCGGGTGAGCGCCACATAGAACAAGCGCAGCGCCTCGTCGCGCCGGGCCTGTTCGCGAAGCTGGCGGGCGGCTTCCGTCGGCTCGCAATCGGCCTTCTTGCTCCCGCACCAAAGAAAGCCGCCGTCCTCCGTCTTCAGCAGCGCCGGACCGTCCACGCGGGGTTTGGCGGTGGTGTCCGGGAGGATCACGATCGGAGCCTCCAGCCCCTTGGCCCCGTGCACCGTCATCACACGGACCTCGCCGCGGGGCTCCTCCAGCTCGCGTTTCACCTCCACATCGGCCTGGGCCATGGCGGCCGCGAAGCTCTCCAGATCGACGATCCCCCTGGCCTCGGCCGCCAGGGCCTGGGACAGGGTTTCGTGCAGCGCGTCCTGGGCCTCGCCGCCCAGACGGGTCAGAAAGCGCAGCCGGTTGGACCGGCCCTCCGCGTCGGCGCGCTCCAGCGTGCGCGACAGGAAGTCGAAGGGCGTGCGCCCGGCCTGGGCTTGCGCCCATCGGAGCAGGTCCCGCGCCGCAGCCCAGCCGGAACGCTCGTCCGCACGCTCGCGCAACGCCTTCCACAGCCGGCCCTCGCGGCCTTGGGCCAGGGCGTAGAGGTCGGCCTCGTTCACATCGCAGAAAGGGCTGCGCAGCAGGGTGGCCAGGGTCAGGTCGTCGTCGGGAAAGAGGACAAAGCGCACCAGCGCCAGCAGGTCCTGGAAGGCGATGTGCTCCGACAGCTTGAGCCGGTCGGCGCCCGCCACGGGAACGCCCTGCAGCTTGCAGGCGCGGATCACCTCCTCGAAGGAGGCGTCGCGCCGCTGCACCAGGACCAAAAAGTCGCCGTAGTCGACCGGACGCCGGGCCCCTCCCTTGCCGCCCACCGTCTCGCCACGCTCCACGGCGGCCTTGATGCAACGGGCGATGGCCTCGGCCAGCTGCTTGCGGCCGCTGCCGGGGGCCTCGACGTCCAGCGGACGCCAGGGGTCGGGGTCCTCCACCGACGGCTCGGGGATCAGCGGCCAGAGCTCGACGGAGCCCGAAGCCTCCTCCCGCACGGTTTCGTGCCGGATGGGGTCCTCACGCCCGGGCTGCAGACCCGCGCGAGCGGCCGGGTCGTCGAACACGGCGTCCACGAAACGGAGCACCTGCGGGGTCGAGCGCCATGACTTGACCAGGGCGGGGTCGCGGAAGCGGCAGCCCGCCTCCTGTGTCAGTCGCCGATAACGTTCGGTCTCCTCCAGCAGCCGCTCGGGCTGGGCGCCCTGGAAGGAGTAGATGGACTGCTTCTCGTCGCCCACGGCGAAAACGGTGCGTTCGCACGGGGCGTCGATCCCGTGGCCGGCGAAGAACTCGGCGGCCAGCGCGCCCACGATGCGCCACTGGTCGGGCGCGGTGTCCTGGGCCTCGTCGACCAGGATGTGGTCGATCCCGCCGTCCAGCTTGTAGAGCACCCAGGCCGCATCGGCCCGTTCGGTCAGCAGGGCGCGGGTGCGCGCGATCAGGTCGGCGAAGTCCAGCGCGCCCCCGAGCCGCTTGGTTTCCGCATAAGCGACCTGGTAGGCCACCGCGAGGGTGAGCGCGGCCACGGTGTCGACCGCCACCAGCGCCGCCTTGAAGCGCGTCCGGGCCGCCTGCAGCCGGTCCTGCTCCTCCTCCATCCGCTCGCACAGGCCGGCGTCCTTGAGCGCCCGGCTCTTGGCGAACAGGGTGCGCGGCGTGCCCTCGCCGCCCGAAGTGAACAGCGCGTCCAGGGCTTCGCTCCAGGCCGGCTCGCCCGCTCCGATCAAGTCCAGCACGCGCAGCAGCTTGGCGGCGCAGTCCCCGTCCGCCTTGCCGCCGCCAGCGGTCAGCGTTTCGGCCGCGCGTCGCCAGAGCCCACGGTCGATTCCGGCCAGCGCCTCCGCCTGGAGCGCGTCCACCGACGAGGGCGCGGCGAAGCCGCAGCGGTCCCACACGTCGGCCTGCGCGCCCACCAGCCCGCCCCAGCGCTCGACATAGGCGGCCACCGCTTCGCGTTCCGCGTCGAAACAGCCGAACAGCCCGTCGAAGCTGCGCAGATCCAGCGCCACCGACAGGTGGGCGTAGGCCTCGGCCACCGGCCCTTCGCCGGCCAGGGCCTTGCGCGCGACGGCCTCGCGAGCCTGGGCCGTCACGGCGGCCAGCCCCGCGTCCTCCAGCACCTGGAAGCGCGGCGAGACCCCCGCCTCCAACGGAAAGCGGCGGAGCAGGCGCTCGCAAAAGGCGTGAATGGTCTGGACCTTCAGCCCGCCGGGGGTTTCCAGTGCGCGCGCGAACAGGGCCCGGGCCACCGGCAGCAGCACGGTCTCGCCCTCGCCCAAGGCCGTCAGCTCCGCCCGGAGCGCCGCATCGGGCATGACCGCCCAGGCCCCGAGCCGCTCGAAGAGGCGTCGCTGCATCTCGGAGGCGGCCGCCTTGGTGTAGGTCACGCACAGCACCGCTTCGGGCCGCGCGCCGCGGAGCAGCAGCCGCGCTACGCGGTCCACCAGGGTGCGCGTCTTGCCCGACCCGGCGTTGGCCGTGAGGAAGACCGAACAAGCCGGATCCGACGCCAGGACCTGCGGGTCCCCGGTGCGAGCGTTGGCGCTCATGCCTCGCTCCCTTCCTCGTCACCGCCGATCACCGCCCATTCCCACACGCGCGCAAGCTGGTCGTAATCGCCATGGCTTGAGGCGAAGGCCGGCACCGGGCGGGAGCTGTAGGGCGTGGCCGGGTCGTCGAACCAGGCGATGCGCCGCCGCAGTCCCGCCAACGCCTCGGCCGCCAGGTCGGCGCTCTCCCCGGGCTCGGCCACGACCACCTCGCGGCCCGGCGGGCTCCGGCCGGTGATCTTCACATAGACCAGCTGCCCGGGCTCGATCTGCCCCGCCTCTTCGAAGCCTCCGCCCGCCAGGATCGCGGCCGTGAGCGTCAGCTGAGGCGCCAGCCCCGCCTTGACCTGCTTCTTCGAGGGCGGCTCCCCTGTCTTGAAATCGATGACGTGGCCGCAGTCGCTGATCTCCAGCCGGTCGGCCTTGGCCTTCAGGACGAAGTCGAGGGCCGGCAGCTGCAGGGTTCCGGTCTGCTCGATCAGCAAACGGGCGCAGCCCCCGCGCCGGCGACGCTCCAACTCCACCGACCATCCGGCGGCCTTGCGCGACAAGGCGTTCTCGCGGGCCATGGCGTGGTCGTGCATCCCGGCCTCCACCAGGGCTTCCCCCATGAGTTGCTCGAACTCGACGTCGGCCTCGGGGGGCAGCACGCCAGGGTGCCGCTCCGCAAAGCGCTGAAAGGCCAGGTGCAGGGCGCTGCCCCGCTCGCGCGGGCCAACCGGCTCGTCCGGACGGCTGAGCACGTCCAGCTTGAGGATGTTGCGCGCATAGATGGCGTAGGGATCGCGGATCCAGGCCTCGACACGGGTCACGAACAGCTCGCGGGGGCGAACGCTGACCGGGGGTGTCGGGCGCGGACGCTTGGCCGGCCGGAACTCCGCCGGCTGATCCAGGGCGCGGGCCAGCGACAAGGTCCCTCCTGCCTCCGGAAGCGCCACGCCCGCTCCGGCCGCGAGGGTCTCCAGGCGCCATAGCCAGCGCGACTTCACCGCCGGCTGCCCCCCCCGGCGCTGGCTGTGGACCAGGAACACCTCAGGCGCGCAGGCGGCCTGGGAGAAGTCGTGAGCGGCCAGGCCGACCCGGCGCTCGGGCGAGGGCAGGCCCAGGCGCGCGCGCATGGGGCGGCTCAGAAAGGGATCGGTGGGCGGCGCGGCGGGCCAGACGCCCTCCTCCAGCCCCGCCAGGACCAGCCGATCCGCCCGCACCAGCCTCGCCTCGATGGCGCCCAGGATGCGCAGCCGCGGATGGGCTCCGCCGCCGGTTCGCACGATCTCCCCCGCGAACACGCGCTCCACCAGCTCCGCGTACCCGCCGGGGGTCACCGGGGGCATGCCGCCGCTCTCCTCCAAGAGGGCGGTGAACAGACCCGCGGCGGCGTCGCCGTCGCCGCCGGCCCAGAGCGCGCCGGCCCGCCCGTCGGCGTTCGCGGCCAAGGTCTCCAGCAGGACGGCGTGCGCGCGCGCCGCAACCGCAGTCTCCGCCGCCCCGTCGTGGAACACCGCACAGGCCTCGGCCAGCGCCTCTTCCAGATCGTCCACCAGGTCGGCGGCCAGGCCGAAGCGGTGCAGGAGGGCGGCCGCCTCCTCGGCCGAACTCCCGTGCTGGAGGGCGGCGGCGTGGCGGCGTTCGCCTTCCTTCTCCAGCCGGTCGCGAACCACCCCCCAGTCGCGCGGCCGGGCGCCGCGTAGTCCGTAGCGCTCCAGGGTGGTCCGCTGGCTCCACAGCGCCTCGCCGTCGCGGCCCAGGCGCACCCGTGGGTGCTTCAAGAGGCCCAGCGCGGCCACCGGGTCGGCCCGCCCGTCCATCAGCCCAGCCGTGAGCTGGACCAGCACGCCGACCGGCGCCGTCGACAGCGCCGCGCCCGCCGAACTGTCCGCCGTCACGCCCCACCGCAGCAGCCGAGCGGACACCCGCCGCCCAAGCGCCTGATCGGGCGTGACCAGGGCGGCGGTGCGGCCGGGCGTCTCCAGCGTCTCGCGCAGCAGTAGGGCGATGGCCGCCGCCGCCTCGTCCTCGTCGCGGGCCGTGAGCATGGACAGGCCCTGGAGGCCCTCCGCAACCGGGTCGGCGCCCGCGGCCTCCCCTTCCGCCTTGAGGTCGGCCACGATGCGGAGCCAGTCGGCTGTGGCCTCCGCCGGGCGTAGCGCTTCGTTGATCAAGCGGCGGCGCGCCCGTCCCCGCACGCTTTCCGGGGAAGCCGGCCAGGTCTGCACCTCCTCCCGACCGACCCCCGCGCGCCGGAGCAGCCGGGCCAGACCGTGCTGAGGATGCTGGGCGGCCTCGGCCCGATCCACCAGCGCCCAGGCCTCGTCGGCCAGGTTCTTGTCCAGGCCCGGCAGCACCGTGCACCCGCGCGGGGCCGCCGCCACCACCCGGAGCAGGTCGGCCGTGGACGGCGCCGAGCCGGTGGAGCCCGCAGCCACCAGCACGCCCGTGGGCGGCGCCGCGGCCCATCGCTCCCCCAGCGCGCGCAGCAAGGCCACACGCCGCGTGCTTGGGTCCACCAGCCCGAGCTCCGCCAGACGTTTCGGCCAGGCGTCCACCGCCAGGCGCAGGAAGTCCGCCGAGCGCAGCCAATGCGCGGCGTGTTCGCCGTCGGTCAGGCTGTCCAGACCTTCGCGCGGATCCACCTCCTCGATGGCCGCGCTGTCCAGGAAGGCGCCCAGCGCGTCCGCCAGATCGAGCGCGCCGGCCACGTCCAGCTCGCGGCCGAGGGCGGCCTCATGCTCGGCCGCCAGCCGGGCCAGCTCGAAGCGGCGCTGGTGCGCGCCGATGGCCGGCGGCAGGTCCAAAGCCAGGTCGCCGGGCTCGAACGGCGGCTCGCCCTCGTCGAGGTCGCCCAGAGCGCGCACCTGGGGCGGCAGCAGCGGGCGGTCGGCCGAGGCCCGCAGAAAGGCGTTGACCAGCTCGCGCGCCCCCCGGCGCGTAGGCAGCAGCACGACCGCGTCGGCCAGCGCCTCCGGGTCGTCCGCTCCGAGCGCGTCCAGCAGCCCCCGCGCGAGATCTTCAACAAACGGCCGGTGCGCCGGGATGGTGAACCAGCGCGGCCCCGGCCCCGCGAACAGGCCGCCCGGAGTCACGCGGCGACACCCGCCAGATGCGCTTCGGCCTCGTCCCGCGCGCCGGGATCGCCCACGTGCATCCAGACGCCGTCCAGCACCGCCCCGAACAGCCGTCCCTCGGACGCCAGGCGCCGCCAGGTCGGCGTCAAGGAAAACCCGCCCGCCGGACCGTCGTCCACGATCTGCGGCTTGGTGATGTGCACGCCCATATAGGCGTAGGGGGCGCTGTCCGACTGGCCGCGGAAGCGCAGCCGCCCGTCGTCCTCCAGAAAGAAGTCCCCTCGCCCCTCGAACCCGATGGACTGCTCGCGTGAGGCCAGCAGCAGGGCGGCGTCCATCCGCTCCGGATCCCACATCTCGGCGAAGCGCCGCAGAGCTCCCACCCCGCCGGTCCAGACGGAGTCGATGTTGGCCACCCAGACGGGATCGTCGCCCAGCAGCGGCCGCGCTTTTTTCAGGCCGCCGCCCGTCTCCAGCAGTTGCTCGCGCTCGTCGGAGATGACGATCCGGGGCGCGGTGCGCCTGGCCAGATGGTCCTCCAGCCGGTCGGCGAACCAGTGGACGTTCACCACGGCCGTCTCCACGCCCGCATCGGCCAGACGGTCCAGAACGTGGTCGATCAGCGCGCGGCCGCCCACCTCCACCAGCGCCTTGGGGCGATCGTTCGTGAGCGGGCGCATCCGCGTGCCCAGTCCGGCCGCCAGCACCATCGCCGTCTTGGGGCCGGCCGGGGGTGCGTTCACGCCGAAGCCTGCACGAGCGGGGAGGCGGGCGCGTAGCGACTGAACCAGTCCTGCAGCGGTTTCATCCCCGGCTGGGCGAGGTCGCGCTCCAGATTGGCCCACACCCGGGGGAGGAAACGCCCGTAACGCGGCTTGTGGTCCCGCACGATCAGCCGGGCGAAGATGCCCAGGATGCGCGCATTGTTCAGGGCCGCCAGCGCCCAATAGTCCTGCATGAAGGACGCCACGTCCGCCGGCGGGCGCAGTTCGAAATAGCGCCCCAGCGCCGCGGCCTCGAGCTCGCCGGGCACGTCGCGCCGGGCGTCCTGCAGCAGGGACAGCAAGTCCCAAGCCGGATGGGCCCGCACAGCGTCCTGGAAGTCCAGCATGCCCACCCGGGCCGGCCCCTCGCGCTCCGGCAGCCAGATCAGGTTCTCCGCATGGTAGTCGCGGTGGGCGAACACGGCGGCGCCCTGGGCGCCGCGCCGCACGACCGGCTCCCACAGGGCGCACCATTGCTCCACGGCTTCCGCCTCCAGCTGCGTGCCCACGACCAGCTTGGGCCACCACTCCAGGAACAGGTCCACGCCCGTGGTCAGCGCCATGCCGTCATAGTCCAACAGCGGCCAGGCGACCCCGTGGGCCCGCATCACCGCGGGAGGCTCCGTCGCATGCAGCCGCGCCAGCGCCTCCACCGCCCCATGATAGAGCTCGCGCGGATCGGCCCCGGCCTGGATGCGCCGGGTGAACAGATCCTCGCCGAGGTCTTCCAGCACGGCCAGCCCCGCCCGAGGGTCGGCCGCCACCACCTCGGGCGCCGACAACCCCTGCTCGCGGAGCCAGCCCGCAGCCGCTGCAAAGGCGTCCACCCGGCCGGCCGCCAGGCGCGCCATGGCGTTGTACCCGGCCGCCTGGCGCTCCTGCGGCGTGGCTCCGGGAGGGCAGGGCTTCGACTCGGCCGAGGGCGGCGCGTCCATCAGCATCAGCGTCCCGCCGGAGGGCAGGTGCAGCCGCTCGTAGCGGCGGGTGGAGGCGTCCCCGGGCAGGGGCTCACGGCGCACGCCGCCCAGGCCGGCATCGGCGAGAAAGCGGCGGATCGGGCCCTCGCGCCCGGCGTCCACGCCCGACACGCCGCTAGAGTCGTAGGTCACGCCGCCTCCAATCCCCGTGCGCGGTGATCCGGGCCCGCCGTCCCGCGCCTTCGTGCGCCAACTCGACCTCGAGCGTGTGCGCGGACGCACGCCGACCTTCCAGTCGCTCCGGCCATTCGATCAGGACCGCGCCCTCGTCCACCGCCTCGTCCAGCCCGAGTTCCCGCGCCTGGGCCGGTCCGCTCAAACGGTACAGGTCGAAGTGCGCCACCGGAAAGTCCGGCCCGTCATAGGTCTGCACCAGGGTGAAGGTCGGGCTGGGCGCCTCCTCCTCCGGCGTGGTCAGGGCGCGGATGGCGGCCCGCGCCAAGGTGGTCTTGCCCGCTCCCAGCCCGCCTTTCAGGTGCACCGCGTCGCCCCGCCGCAGCGCGCGCGCGACGGCCCGGCCCAGGCGCGCGGTGGCGGCTTCGTCCTCCAGGGGCAGTTCCATGTCGCGGGATTCGCATGCGTTCCCGCCGTCGGCAAGCTTGCGCGCGGGGGCTCCGTCCGGAATAGACGGACGCTCAGCCCTTCAGGACCGTTTCCGCGACCATGGCCAGGATCAAGTACATCGAGTTCGACGGCCGCGAGCACGAAGTGGAGGTGAGATCGGGGCTGTCCGTCATGGAGGGCGCTGTGAAGAACAACGTCCCCGGTATCGACGCGGACTGTGGCGGCGCCTGCGCCTGCGCCACCTGCCACGTCTATGTGGATGAAGCCTGGGCGGCGAAAACGGGGACGCCCTCGGCCATGGAGGAGTCCATGTTGGATTTCGCGGAAGAGGTGCAGCCGAATTCGCGCCTGTCCTGCCAGATCCGCGTCACGGACGCCCTCGACGGGCTGGTCGTGCGGATGCCCAGCACTAGGGCCGCTGGGGTCGGCGAGCACTGAGCCCGCGGATGCGGGCCCCGCTCAGCCCTTTGTTCGACACGCGGCAGGCCGTCGAACTCAGAAAAGGGGCCGCGCCCGAACGGCGTCGCGCGGAGCGGGGGTCAAGGTTGCGCGCCAGCGCCCCGCAGGGGCCCCTTGACGCCCGCGAGCAGGCGCGCTCCAGCCCCGGGGGCAGGTCGCGGGCCAGATGAAGGCGTGGCCTTGGCCCCCTCGCCCGGGTGGGGTCGGGACGCTTCAGTTCTCTGCGGCGCGCGCCTGAACAAGCGGGGGCCGGGGCCTCCGTGGCGACGTGCAGCTAAGCCGCGACCAGGGCCTTGACCAGCGCCCACGCGCGCTCGGGCAGGTGGCAGATGAAGGTGGCCCCCTCGCCCGGAACGCTTTCCAGCGCCACCCAGCCGCCGTGCAGCTCGACCAGGGCCTTGACCAGCGCCAGCCCCAGGCCGGGACCGCCCCGGTCCCGGCTGGTGAAGCGGTCGAAGATGTGCGCCTGGACGTGGAAGGGGATGCCGCGGCCGCTGTCCTGCACCGAGATCTGCACCTCGCCGAAGGTCCGCCGCGCGCCCAGCTTCACCGTGCCGCCGGGCGTGGCCGCCCGGATGGCGTTCTCCATCAGGTGATCGAGGATCTGGGCGAGCCGCCGCGCATCCGCCCGGATCACGCCGGCCAGCTCGTCGGCGGTGATCTCCACCGTGACCTCGCCCGCCTCCGCCTCGCGGTTGCTGCGGTCGCGGGCGGCGCAAAGGAGCTGGCGGACATCCACATCGCCCAGCACCAGCGCCATCTCCCCGGCGTCCATCATGGCCATGTCCAGGACGTCGTCGATGGAGCGCGCCAGTTGCGCGGCGGCCGTGCGCACCGCCGCCAGGTGACCGCGCGCCCGGTCGGGCAAGGCCGAGGCCTGCCGGTCGAGCAGCTCGCTGTAGCCGATGATGGTGGTGAGCGGCGTGCGCAGCTCGTAGGAGACGTTGCCCACGAAGTCGCGCTTGAGCTTCTCCGCCTCCGCCAGGGCGGTCTCCCGCCGGGCCAGCGCCCCTTCGAGCTCGCGCGTGGCGGTCACGTCCGTAAAGGCGATCAGCGTCGCCCCGTCGGGCAGGGGACGGGTCTGGAATGCGATCACCCGGCGGTCGCTGGTCCGCGCCTCGCCGCTGATGGCCGCGCGGGCCTGGGGATCGGGGTCGGCCACGCGTGCCTTGAGGTCGCGCCAGAACTGCATGTCGTGCAGCAGGGGCACGCACATCTCGGCCACGGTGTCGAAGTCCGTCGCGTCCCCGATCGCCTCGTGCGGAATGTTCCAGAACCGCTCAAAGGCCTCATTATGCAGCCGCAGCCGCCCGTCGGACCCGAACACGGCCACCGCGTCGTTCAGCTTGTCCAGCGTGGCCTGCTGCACCTTGATGAGCGAATTGTACTGCGCCTTGAGCCGGACCTCGCCCGTGATGTCGGCGAACAGCAGCAGCAGTCCCCCGAGCGGGTGAGGTTGCCTGACGACGCGGAGGGTTCGGCCGTCCGGCAGGCTCCAGAGCTCGTCCGGGGGCGCATCCAGGGTCTCGTAGAAGCCCAGCTCGCGAGCGCGCCACACGCCGTAATCAACCGTCTCGGGCAGGCGCCGGCGCTGGCGCAGGCGGTCCAGAACCTCCGCATGGCTGGGCCGCTCGGCCAGCCAGGCGGGTTCCAGGCCCCACAGGTGGGCGAAGGCCGTGTTGTGGAAGCTGAGCCGCTTGGCGCTGTCGAAGATGGCCACCGCGTCCGCGAGATGGTTCAGCGTCTCGTCGTGCGCCTCCACGTGGCGCTTGAGAACGTCGCGGCTTTCCTCGGCTTCGGTCACGTCCAGCGCCCAGCCGGCCGCCCCCCCGCCCTCCAAAGGCTCGGCCACCACACGGAAGGCGCGACGCTGCCCTCCGACGGCCACCCAGCGAACGGTTTCGCGTCGGGCGCCGCCGCCGGCCGCTTCGGCCGCCGCGGCGTCCGCACCCTGGTCGAAGCCGAGACCACGCTCCACAGCGTCGTCGACGCTGGAAGCGCCCACAGCCTTGAGCCAGGCGCGGTTCGCCCAGCGCAGCCTCCGGTCGGCCCCGGTGATCCAGGCCGGTGTATCCTGCCCGTCCAGCACTGCGGCGAAGCGGCTGGCCGACGGCAGCTCCGTTTCGATAGCCGGCGACAGGCGCAGCCAGGCGAACACGCCGGCCGTGCGGCCCTCCACCAGCACGGATCCGTTGGGTCCGCGCGCCTCGAAGGACAGCGGCTCTCCCCGTTCGCACAGGGCGGCGAGCTTGCGCGCATGATCCGGGTTGGCGTCGGCCAAGGCGGCCACCATGGCGCCCGGGTCCGGCTCCGAGCCCAGCGCTTCGGCGCAGAGCTGCAGGCTGTCCTCGCCGGAGGCCAGGCGCGCCCGCCCGTCCTCCAGGATGACCACCGCACTGTCAAAAGCTTCGGCCCCGGCCTGGGCCGCTTCCGTGCTGAGCTCCAGCTCCGCCAGCTTGCGCTGCAGCGCCGCCACGCGCCGCTCCTCGCGGCGGCGCACCATAAAGGCCCACACCGTGACCGCCAGCGCCAGAAACACCGCCCCTGCGGTCGCCACGAAGGCTGCGTCGGAACCGGCCATCACTTCCCCGAATCGGGGTTCAGCTTAGCCTGACCCCGATCAGTAGCGGTAGTGCTCCGGCTTGAAGGGTCCGGCCGGCGGCACGCCGATGTAGGCCGCCTGCTCCGGCTTCAGCGGGGTCAGCTTCACGCCCAGTTTGTCGAGGTGCAGGGCCGCCACCTTCTCGTCCAGCCGCTTGGGCAGAGTGTAGACCTTGTCTTCATAGGCTTGCTTGTTGGTCCACAGCTCCATCTGGGCCAGGGTTTGGTTGGTGAAGCTGGCGCTCATCACAAAGGACGGGTGCCCCGTGGCGTTGCCCAGGTTCACGAGCCGGCCTTCCGACAGCACGATGATCTTCTTGCCGTCCGGGAACTCCACATGGTGGACCTGCGGCTTGATCTCGTCCCACTTGAAGTTGCGCAGGCCCCCGATCTGGATCTCGGAGTCGAAGTGCCCGATGTTGCACACGATGGCGTTGTTCTTCATCGCCCGCATGTGGTCCACGGTGATGACGTCCTTGTTGCCGGTCGCGGTCACGAAGATGTCGGCGTAGTTGACCGCATCCTCGACCGTCTTGACCTCGTAACCCTCCATGGCCGCCTGCAGGGCGCAGATCGGGTCGACCTCCGTCACGATCACGCGGGCGCCGCCTTGGCGCAGGGACGCGGCCGAGCCCTTGCCCACGTCGCCGTAGCCGCAGACAACCGCCACCTTGCCGGACAGCATGACGTCCGTGCCGCGGCGGATGGCGTCCACCAGCGACTCGCGGCAGCCGTACAGGTTGTCGAACTTCGACTTGGTGACGCTGTCGTTGACGTTGATGGCGGGAAAGGGAAGCTCGCCCCGCTGCGCCATCTGGTAGAGGCGGTGGACGCCGGTCGTGGTCTCCTCCGAAACGCCGCCGATGCTGTCGCGGATGGCGGAGTAGAAGCCGGGCTTCTCGCGCAGGTAGCGCTTCATCACGGCGTAGAGCGCCTCCTCCTCCTCGTTTTCGGGCTTGTCGAGGACCGAGGCGTCCTTCTCGGCTTTAGGGCCCAGCACGCAGAGCAGGGTCGCGTCGCCGCCATCGTCGAGGATGAGGTTGGGATGGCCGCCGTCGGCCCATTCGAAGATCTTGTGGGCGTACTCCCAATACTCCTGCAGCGTCTCGCCCTTGACGGCGAAGACGGGCGTGCCGGTCTCGGCGATGGCGGCGGCGGCGTGGTCCTGGGTCGAGAAGATGTTGCACGACGCCCAGCGCACCGTGGCGCCCAGGGCCTGCAGGGTCTCGATCAGCACCGCGGTCTGGATCGTCATGTGCAGGGAGCCCGCGATCCGGGCGCCCTTGAGAGGCTGTTCGGCGCCGAACTCGCGACGGAGCGCCATAAGCCCCGGCATCTCCGTTTCGGCGATCTCGATCTCCTTGCGGCCCCAGGGGGCAAGGGAGAGATCGCGAACGATATGGTCGACCATGCTTGGAACCTCGGGCGGGGACGGGCGCGATATAGCCGCCCGGAGCCCAGGCGGCAACGCACACATAAGGATGTCTTTATGTCACTTGCTGGTAGCCGAAGCTGTCCCTCACCTGCTCGGCGAAGAAGCGGCCCTTGCTTTCCGCCCGGAGGAAGTCGGCGTAGAGGGCCGGCGGAACCTCGAAATAGGCGTAACCGTCGCCGTCGATGAAGATCACCAGCAGGGTGCGCGAACTCGGCTCGTAGTCGATCCCGCGGATGGCGCTGGACTCGACGGCCGGCATCTCACTCCGTCTCCTCCGGGCGGACGGCGATCAGGCGTCGCTCCCCCAGCCGCACCTCCGGCACGGCGTCGCGTGTGAAGGGGAGCATCCAGCTTGGCTGGCCTTCGCCAGGGTCGATCTCGAGAAGGTCTCCCGCGCGGTAGTTCTGTACCGATTTCACCACGCCCAGCGGTTCGCCCCCGGGGGTCTCGGCCCTCAGGCCGATCAGGTCGGCGAGGTAGAACTCGTCCTCCTCCGGCTCCGGCAGGGCGCCGCGCGGAACGAACAAGCGCAGCCCGCGCAGCGACTCGGCCTGTTCGCGAGTGGCGACCTCCTCCGCACGGGCGATCACCGCGTCCTTGACCGCACGCCCGCCGGTCAGGGTGAGCGCCGGCGTTCCGTCCTCCCGCAGGAGCCTGCCGTAGCCCACCAGGGCCAGCGGCGCCTCCGTGTAGCTGGTGATGCGCAGCTCGCCGCGGACGCCGAAAGCGCCCGCGACCCGCCCCACGAGGATGAGGGCCGCGCTCATCGCGTCCTCCGTCTCTTTCCCTGGAAAGCTTAGGAGGGCTGCGCTTCGGTGTCGGCGACCGTATCGACGTCGCCGGCCGGAACCTCGTCCGCCAGGGCGGGCTCGTCAGCGGCGGGCGCAGCAGCGGCCTCCGCCCGCGCGGCGGCTTCGGCTTCGGCGCGGTCGGCGTCACGCTGGGCGCGTTCGGCGGAGCGTTCCTGGGCCTTTTTGCCCGGGGCGCCCTTGGCGGGGTTGTTGCCGGGCGCCCACTGCACCAGGCCCTCGTTGCTCAGGAAACGAGCCACGCGGTCGGTCGGCTGGGCGCCCTTGCTCAGCCACTCGGTGATGCGCTCGCTCTTGAGCTTGATGCGGTCCGGGCTGTCCTTGGCCAGCAGCGGATTATAGCTGCCCACGCGTTCGATGAACCTGCCGTCGCGGGGCGAGCGGCTGTCGGCCACGACGATCTGGTAGTAGGGGCGCTTCTTGGCGCCGCCGCGGGCGAGACGGATCTTCAGCATCGAGAGTGGTCCTTAGCTCTTTTTGAAGCCGGGGAAGCCGCCGCCCAATCCGGGCAGGCCTCCAAGGCCGGGGAGGCCGCCCGAAGGCGGCGGGGTTTGATCGGGGGACGGCAGCTTGCCGCCTCCCAGGGCTTTCAGTCGGGCCAGGTCGGGACCGCCCAGGGCGGGCGCGCCCGCCCCCATGCCGGGGGCCCCGCCCGGGCCGCCCATGCCCATGGCCTGGGCCAATTGGGCGAAACCGCGTCCGCCGCCCTTGCCCATGGCCTTGAACATATCGGCCATCTGGCGGTGCTGCTTGAGCAGGCGGTTCAGCTCGGCCACCTCCACGCCCGCGCCCTTGGCGATCCGGCGCTTGCGTGAGGCGTTCAGGATTTCGGGCTTCTTGCGCTCGGCCCTGGTCATGGCGCTGATGATGGCTTCCTGCCGCTTCAGCGCCTTGTCGCCACCGGCCAGATCCGCGTCGGCGAGCTGCTTTTTGATTTTCTGCACGCCGGGCAGCAGGCCCATGATCCCGCCCATCCCGCCCATCTTCTGCAGTTGCTGCAGTTGGCTGCGGAGGTCGTCCAGGTCGAACTGCCCTTTGGCCAGCTTGCGGGCCGTGCGTTCGGCCGCGGCCTGGTCCATGTCTTGGGCGGCGCGCTCGACCAGGCCCACCACGTCGCCCATGCCCAGGATGCGCCCGGCGACCCGCTGAGCGTCGAAGGGTTCGAGCGCATCGATCTTCTCGCCCGACCCCAGGAACTTGATCGGCAGGCCCGTGACCGCGCGCATGGACAGCGCCGCCCCGCCGCGGCTGTCGCCGTCCGTCCGCGTCAGCACCAGACCCGTCAGCGGCAGGCGCTCGTGGAAGGCCCGGGCGGTGCGCACCGCGTCCTGGCCGGTCAGGCTGTCGGCCACCAGCAGGGTCTCGGTCGGCGAAGAGACGCGGGCGATCTCCGCCGCCTCGTTCATCATCGCCTCGTCCAGGGTGATGCGGCCGGCGGTGTCCAGGATGATCACGTCATAGCCGCCGAGCCGGCCCGCGTTCAGCGCGCGGCGGGCGATGTCGGGCGCGGTCTGCCCCGCCACGATCGGCAAGGTGTCGACTTGCGCCTGTTCGCCGAGCGTCGCCAGCTGCTCCATGGCCGCGGGGCGTCGCGTGTCCAGGCTGGCCATCAGCACGCGCTTGCGACCCGTTCCGCCCATTCCGGCGCCAACGGGGCCGCCCCTTTGCAGCCGGAGCCCCAGCTTGGCGGCGGTGGTGGTTTTGCCCGAGCCCTGCAGCCCGGCCATCATGATCACGGCCGGCGGATTGACGTTCAGGTCCAGGTCGGTGGGCGTGTCGCCACCCAGCATCTCGACCAGCCCGTCGTGGACGATCTTGACCACCTGCTCCGACGGCTTGACCGAGCGCAACACGGCCTCGCCCGTGGCCTGCTCGCGGGCCCGGCTGATGAACTCCTTGACCACCGGCAGGGCCACATCGGCCTCCAGCAGGGCCACGCGCACCTCGCGCATGGCCTCGTCGACGTCGGCCGCCGACAGCACGCCGCGACCGGTCAACCGGTCGAAGGTCGCGCCTAATCTGTCGCCCAGGCTCTCGAACATCACCCTACCTCACGCGCCAACGCCGCTGCCCTGTCTTCGTTGACGTCGGAGGCGCGCAGAAGCGCGCCCCCGTGGACGATCACGTCGACGGGGGTCCTCCCCGTCCTCAGCCGGCAGATGGGCGCCGGGGTCGTGACGGTGGAGGGCGACAAACGCCCAAAAGGACGAGCTTGCGCCGGAAGCGCGGGGCTATGGCCCGGACGGGCCCGCTGGTCAAGCCTGAGCTTCGCCCCCGGTCGCGGCAGGCGAGGGCCGGGCGTGTCGGCCCGGTCCCGCTCCCAGGTCGTTCAGACCGGCCGGAGCGCGGCCTTTGTCCGCTTCTGCGCCGCAGCGTAGCATTCGCAGCTGGCCCGCTCGAGCGCCGGGCGGCTCAGCACGGTGATGCGGCCGCGCTTGTAGCCGATGGCGCCCGACTTCTGCAGCGCGCTGGCCACCGCGGTGACCGTGGTGCGCTGGGCGCCCAGCATTTCGCCCAGAAACTCCTGGGTGAGGGGCAGGATCTCCGCGCCCGCCCGGTCGTGTGAGTTGAGCAGCCATTTCGCCAGCCGCGGCTCCAGCCGGTGCACCGCGTTGCAGGCGGCGTTCTGCTGCAGCTCCAGCGACGCGCGTCCCGCGTGCAGCTCCATCACGGCCTGCACGCCCGGACGGTTCCGCGCGAGTTCGCGCAGGCGCGCGGCGTCCACCCGCAGGGCTTCGCCCGGCAGCTGGACGACGCACCGGGCCGCCGCCCGATGGGGGATGGCGTAGGACAAGGTGTCCGTGGCGCCTTCACGGCCGACCATCAGCGCCTCCACCGCCGAGCCGTCGCCCATGACCACCACCAGGGACATGGCCCCGCTCAGGGGGAAGAAGACGGCCGTGATCTCGTCGTCGGGTTCGAACAGGATCTGACCCTGCGTCAGGCGCACGCGCTTGCCCGCCCGCTCCAGCGCCTCGCGATCCTCGGCGTCCAGGCGGGCCAGCAGGGCGTTGTCCGTTGCGATCTGGCCGTTGACGGCGCGGGCCGCCGTTGCAGTCTCCATTTGCACGATCATGAAGCCACCAGGGTCAAGTTCGGTTGGCGACGAAAGCTCGCGCCTTCGACCAGGGCCAGTTCGCCGTATTGGTTCTGGGCCAGAACCTCGACCGTCATGCCGGCCCCGCGCATCTCCCGCGCCATGTCCAGAACGCAGTTCAGCGCGTCCCTTTGCGCGCCGAAACGGCCCACTCGCTCGCCGTCCATGAACAAGCGCCAAGCCCCGTCCATCTCGATCACCGCCAGACGCACGCCGGGCGCCCGGTGCGCCTCTTGTTTCCTCCCAACCACATGCCCGTCCAGCATGACCCCGCTCCTTTTTTTTATATTTGTTCAGCAAGGTGAACATGCCGCAAGCTTCGTCATGCCTCAATCACTAATGTTAGCCGCCCGACATTTCCGGTGCGACGTTTCGCGCGCCGGTTGCAGAGCAGCTGAATGGCGAGCCGCCGGGATCCAAGTCGGTCCACGCGGGGCTTCGCAGCACGGCTGCAGGGGCGACCTCCTCCCGGAGGCGCTGGCGTACCCCCGGGGCGGCGGGCGTCAGCGGGCGGAGATGCGCGGCCCGTCGCACAGACGTTCGACCACCCAGACCTGAGCCGCCTCGAGGTCGGGGAAGATGGGGTGGTCGGCCCCGTCCAGCCGGCCGAAGCCCGCCTCCAGGAACCAGCCCCCCGCCTCGGCCCCGTGCAATTCCGAGAGCCGGACCAGCACGGCCACAAGGGTGTCGGCCACGAACACCAGCCGACCTTCCTCATCGTCTCCGAGAGAGATGCGGACGGGCTGAAGGATCACCTGCGTCAAGCCGCCATCCGCCGGATGTGCAGATAGGTCGGGTCGAAGTCGCCCGCCTTCTCCAGACCCGGCCAATCGTTGATCACCAAGGTGCGACCCCGGCTGGAGATGAAGCCGTCGGCCCGCAGTTCCTGCAGAACCCGGTTCACGTGAACGGCGGAAAGCCCCAGCGCGTCGCCCAGTTCCGACTGGGTGATCGGCAACTCCATGGTGTCGCCGTGGGTCAATCCCACGGCCCGGGCGCGCACGAACAGTTCGCAAAGCAGATCGGCGATGCGCGAATAGGCCGAGCGCCGACCCACGCCCACCAGCCATTCGCGAAACACCGCAGCGTCGATCAGGGTGTCGCGCCACATCAGGTGGCCTATGCTCGGATGGGCGCGAAACAGCTCGTACAAGCTTTCGTGGGCGATCAAGGCCGCGGTGGTGCGGGTGATGGCGCCCAGGCCGTGGTCCATGGTCTGGAGGTGCAGGCTTTGCAGGTCGGGGATGTCGCCCGGCAGGTGGAAGGCCATGATCTGACGCTGCCCATCCCCGGTCATCTTGTAACGGCAGGTCATGCCTTCGACGATCAGGCAGGAGTGCGAAGGGCGATCACCCTCCCGCACGAGGTCCGTTCCCGCACCAAACACCCGCACATCCAGCGGTAGCCGTCCGATCGCGGCCTTCTCGCCGGCGCTCAGGTCTCCTATGCTCTCCAACTTGCGGATGAGCCGATCGTGTTCGTGCGAGGTCGCGGGCAACGGAACGTCCTTGTTCCGAGCTCGACCCTATGTCG
>JAUJMO010000005.1:89058-152279 GCA_030446805.1 Caulobacteraceae bacterium
GCCGGAACGGAGGTGGGCGGAAGCGGGCCGGACCCGCTCCCGCCCAAGCTTTACTTGGCCCGCGAACCCGCCGGGCCGGTGGTCGCGCCGGTGGGGAAGCCGCGCACCTCCAGCAGGGCCGTCACGTCCGGATCCCGGCCCCGGAAGGCGCGAAAGGCGTCCGCCCGGTCGGTGGTGTTGCCCGGCGCCAGGATGATGCTGCGCATCTTGCCGGCCAGAACCGGGTCGAACACGTTGCCGCTTTCCTCAAACGCCGCCCAGGTGTCGGCGTCCATCACCTCCGACCACAGATAGCTGTAGTAGCCGGCCGAGTAGGCGTCGGACGAGAACAGGTGGTTGAACTGCGGCAGGCGGTGGCGCATCGCCACCTCGCGCGGCATGCCCAGCCGCTGCAGCGTTTCCCGTTCGAAGCCGGCGGGATCGGCCACGCCCGTCGCACGATTGTGCATGGCCATGTCCACCAGCGCCGACGACAGATACTCCACGGTGGCGTAGCCCTGGTTGAACTTGGACGAGGCGTCGATCTTGTTCACCAAGGCCTGGGGCATGGGTTGGCCGGTCTGATAGTGCTTGGCGAAGCGGTCCAGGATCGGCCGGGTCAGCACCCAGTGCTCCATCACCTGTGACGGATACTCCACGAAGTCGCGCGGCGTGCCCGCCAGGCCGGGGTAGTTCACCTCGGAGAGCAGGGAGTGCAGGCCGTGGCCGAACTCGTGGAAGAGCGTCTGCGCGTCGTCCAGAGAGATCAGCACCGGCTCGCCCGGCGCGCCCTTGACGAAGTTGTTGTTGTTGGAGGCCAGGACGTTGGTCTCGCGGCCGTTGAAGTTCTCGTGGCTCCGGTAGGTCGTGGCCCAGGCGCCCGAGCGCTTGCCCGTGCGGGCGAAATTGTCCGCGTAGAACAGGCCAAGCGACGAGCCGTCCTTGTCCTTGACCTCATAGACCTTCACGTCCGGCGCGAACACGGGAACGCCCGACACTGGCGTGAACGTCAGACCGTACAGCTGGTTGGCCGTGTAGAAGGCGGCCTGCTGCATGTTGTTGAGCTCGAAGTACGGCTTGATCTCGTTCTGGTCGAGGTCATAGCGCGCCTTGCGCACCTTTTCGGCGTAGAAGAGATAGTCCCAGGGCTCGAAGGTGCGCACGCCGTCCCGGACGGCGATCTTCTGCATGTCGGCCACCTCTTCCTTCACCCGGGCGACGGCGGCGGGCCAGACGCGCATCATCAGCGCCTGGGCCTTGGCCGGATCCTTGGCCATGGTGTCGTCCATGCGGAAGTCGGCGTGGGTCGGGAAGCCCAGGAGCTTGGCCCGCTGCGCCCGCAGGTCCGTGATCCGGGCGATGTTGGCGTTGGTGTTTTCGGCGTCGGCGTTGTCGCCACGGTTCTTGAACGCCTTCCAAACCCGCTCGCGCAGGGCGCGGTCGGTGGCGAAGGTCAGGAAGGGGTCCACCGCCGAACGCGTGTTGACGATCGCCCATTGACCGGCCGGCAGCTTCCGATCGACCGCCGCTTGGCGGTAGCTGGCCTTGAGCGCGTCGGGCAGACCCGCCAGCTGACGCTCGTCCGCCACCGCGATGAAGGCGCCTTCATCGGCGAGGACCTTGGCGGAGAAGTCGGTGAACAGGCTGGAGAGCTGTTCGTTGATCCGGCCCACCTCGGCCTTTTGCGCTTCCGACAACTTGGCGCCCTGGCGCACATAGCTGGCGTAGGTGCGCTCCACCAGACGCTTCTGCTCGGGCGTGAGGCCCGCGCTGTTGCGGGCGTTGTAGACGGCTTCGATGCGGCTGAAGAGCTTGGGATTGAAGGTGATCCGGTTCGACGCGGCGGTCAGCTTGGGCGACCATTCCTTGTCCACCGCCTCGTACTCGGGCGTGGACACGTTGGAGGTCATCACGCCGAACAGCGCATTCACCCGGCTGAGCCCCCGGCCGGCGCCTTGGAGCGGCACGATCACGTTCTGGAAGGTCGGCGCGGCCGTGTTGTTGGCGATGGCGTCCACCTCGGCCAGCAGTCCGTCGATGCCTTGCTGGAAGGCGGCGGGGAAGAGCTCGGGGCGGACCTGATCCCAGGGCGGCACGCCGCCGTAGGGGCCGGTCCACTCGGCCAACAGGGGCGAGGCCGCCGCATCGGCCGTGCCGGCCGGCGCCTGGGCCGCAGCGGTGGCGGGCGCAGCTTCGGCGCGGACGTCCTGACGGGCCTCGGCCCGGGCGGCGGTGTCGGCTTCGCTCACGGCGGTCTCCGTCGAGGCCACCGCCTCGGTGGTGGCGATGGCGTCAGCGCCGGTGGTGGCGCAGGCCGAAAGAGTCAGCAAGGCCAGCGCCGAAGCGCCGGCGGACAGGATCAAGCGCATGGGATCAGGGGCTCCGAAAGTCGTGCAGACGACATCGGGCGCACGGCCGGAGCGGTCAAGCGGCGCGACGCCCGGCCGCGCCTAATATCGCTGTCATCAGCCTGGCCGGCACCCGGTGTATGGCCCGCCGGGTAGGCCGCTCAGCATGGGGTGGGGGCCCGCCCTGAATTCGGTGCTGCCGTCCGAATAACGCTGGCCCTCCCCTCCGGCGGGAGGAAGGGTTGCGGTGATCCGCCCCGCCGTGACCCGCGCTCCGGCCGCGTTGAACACGGCGGAAAAGCTGCGGCCGCCCCGGCACCGATACTGCACCGGACCGGCCGGCGGCGTCGTGTAGAGGTGCGGAGCCGGGGCGAACACGGCTCCGGACGCCGCCGCCGGGTTCGTGGAGGCGGTGCGCCGTTCCGTGGTCCCCCTGTCGTGAACGGGCATGCCGGCCTGCCGCATCGTGGGCGGCGTGGAGGTGCGGACCGCGCCGCTTCGCCCGCGTGGCGGAGGAGCGCTGTGGCGTCCCGGCAGGACGGTCCCGCCCGTGTGGCGGTCCAGCCAGCGCCCGACCTCCTCGTGCCATTGCACCGAGTTCTGCGGCTTCAGAATCCAGTGGTTCTCGTCGGGGAACCAGACCAGCCGGCTGTCGATCCCGCGCCGCTGCAAGGTGTTGAAGGCCGCCAGAGACTGCTCGCCGATGACGCGGAAGTCGCGCTCGCCCTGGGTGACCAGCATGGGCGTGCGCCAGTTCTGCACATGGTTGCGCGGGTTGAACCGCTCATAGGCCTCCGGATTGTCCCAGGGCGTGCCGCCGAACTCCCATTCGGTGAACCACAGCTCCTCGGTGGCGGCCCCCATTGAGCGGGTGTCATAGATGCCGGCGTGGGTCACCAGGCACCGCCAGGGGTCGGGCCAAACCCCCGCGATCCAGTTGGTCATGTACCCGCCGTAGGAGGCGCCCAGCGCGCAAGCCCGCTCGCCGTCCAGCCAAGGGTAGCGGGATAGGGCCGCAGCCCAACCCTTCTGCAAGTCCTCCAGGGGCCGGTCGCCCCAATGGCCGGTGATGCTGTCGGTGAAGGCCTGGCCGTAGCCGGTGGAGCCATGGAAATCGATGAACACCACGCCATAGCCCGCGCCTGCATAGGTTTGCGGATTCCAGCGATAGCTCCAGGCGTTGCCGAAGGAGCTCTGGGGGCCGCCGTGGATCAGAAAGGCTACGGGGTAGCGCTGGCCCTCGCGGTAGCCGGCCGGCTTCATGACGTAGCCGTGGACCCGCTCGCCGTTCCAGCCGGGAAAGGAGAACTGCTCGAACTCGCCCAGCTGCACGCCCCGGAGCCGTTCGGCGTTGTGCCGCGTCAGCTGGGTGCGGCCTGTGCCGTCGAAGCCCACCCGGTAGAGCTGGGCGGGCCCGGCGAGCGAAGCCTGGGTATAGACCAGGCCGTCCGGCCCCACGTCCATGCCGGTGACCTGACCCTGGCCGGTCAGCGGCGCCACCCGGCCGGTGGCGGCGTCCACGGCGAAGATCCGCGTCTGGCCCACGTCCCCGGCGGAGGCGTACAGAGTGCGGCCGTCTGGGGACCAGGCGATGTGGTCCGGCGAGCGGTCCCAGGCGCCCGTGACCTCGCGCACCCGGCCCGTCGCCAGGTCGCGGATCATGATGTCGAACTGGTCGGCCTCGAAGCCCGGGCGGTCCATGGCGAGCCAGGCCAGGCTGCGGCCGTCGGGAGACACCGCGGGGGCGGCGTCCCAGGCCGGATTGGCGGCCGTGAGGTTCATGGGCGGGCGGGAGCCGTCGGCCGGCGCCTGCCACAGATCGAAATTGGTGCTCCAGGGCTCGGTCCGGCCGGCCAGCCGGGCGGTGAAGATCACGCTCTCGCCGTTGCCACTGAAGGTGAAGTCGGCGTCGTCGCCGAAGGGCTTGGTCGGGCTGTCGCCGTCGAAGCCCGGCATGATGGCCACGGGCGTTCCCGTCCCGCTGATCGGCAGAACGAACAGGTGGTTCCGCGTGCCGTCGGCCCAGGTGTCCCAGTGGCGGACGAACACCTGGTCGAACACCAGTCCGCTGGCCTTGGTCCCGGCCTTGGCCTTTTGCGTCTGCACCGTGCAGCCGATCTCGTCGCCGGACCCGCCCCTCGCGCAGGAGGGATAGACGGCCAGCGCCACGGCCATGCGGCGGCCGTCGGGCGACAGGCGGAACGCCTGGACGTCGAGCGGCAGCCTGGTCACCTGGGTGGCGCGCGCGCCTCCCGCGTCCGTGCGCCAGACCTGGGAGGAGCCGGAGCGCGAGCTCAGGAAATACAGCCCGCCGTCCGCGGACCAACGCGGGCTGGACGCACCGCCGGCGGAGGCGGCCAACCGGCGCGGGGCGGCCCCGCTTCGCAGATCGGCGACGTAGAGGTGGTTCACCCCGCGATTGGCCTCATAATCCGTGGTCCGCAGACCGTAGGCGGCCCAGCGACCGTCCGGAGAGACGCGGGTCTCGCCGACCCGTTCCAGCTCCGCCAGGTCGCGGGGGGCGAAGGGACGGGTCGTCTGGGTCTGCGCGGTCGCGGCCGGCGCGACGGCGAGGGCCAAAAGGGCGGCGAGCAGGCGGAAGGGACGCATAGGCGCTCCGGACGGGGTCCCGCCTAGGCTAGCACGCAGGGCGGGGCGGGCCAGCCTGCTCGCGCGGGGCGCGACCGCTCAGGATGTCGCGGACCGGGCTCCGGGGGTGGCCAGGAGAAAGGCGGCGCCGGCAAGCAAGAAGGCCAGCACCACAGGGACCAGCACGCGCTGGTCGCCGGTGGCGGCGGTGAGAACCCCGATCAGGGTGGGCACGAAGAAGGACGACGCGCGGCCCGACAGGGCGAACAGCCCGAACCAGCGGCCTTCTTCACCCGGCGGGGCCAGCCGCGCCATCCAGGTGCGCAGCACCGCGCCGATCGGCCCAAAGGCGATGCCGATCAGGACGCCGCAGGCGAAAAAAGCGCGCTCGGCCGTGCTGGCGAAAGCCACGCCGTCGCCGGGTACGGGCGGGGCCACGGCCAGCCCGAAGACCCGGTCGGCCTCGATTCCCGCGAAGCCCACCACCGCCAGCGCCAGCAGGGCGGTGAAGACCAGCACCGTGCGTTTGGAGCCGAACCGGTCGTCGAAGACGCCGGCGACCCAGGAGCTCACCCCCGCCACCAGGGCCAGGATCAGGCCGAACATGCCGGTCTCGGTCACCGTCCAGCCGAACAGACCCTTGGCCAGGACCGGGCCGAACAGGCCCGCCGCATTGGTGCCCTCCCCGACCAGCATGCGGCCGAGGAGGAAGGTGAGCATCATCCGGTTTCGGGGGAGGCCGCGCAGGGTGGCCCAGAGCTCGGACAAGGGTGCGCCCTCCAGCCGCGCCAGGGGCGGCGGCTTGGGCACGAACAGCAGAAGCGGGATGACGAAGACCAGATACCAGAGCGCCGCCAGGGGCCCCACGATCCGGGCGCTTTCGCCCCGCGCTTCATCCAGACCGAGAAGGCTGGGGAGAATGAACAAGGCCAGCGCGACCGAGACCAGGCCCGCGAAATAGCCCAGGCCCGTGGACCAGCCGGAGAGCCGGCCTATCCGTCCGGGCTCGGCCACATAGGGCAGCATGGAGTTGGCGGCGGTGATGGACAGCTCGGTGCTGGTGCTGGCTGCGACCATAGCCGCCAGGATCACCGGCAGGAGCGCCAACGCGCCCGGCTCGGCCCACCACAGGACCGAACAAGCCAGAACAAAGGGCACGGCCAGTAGCGCCATCCAGGTCTTGGGATTGCGCCGGCTGTCGATGGAGGCCCCGACCAGCGGGCTCAACAGCACGATTAACAAGCCGCTCAAGCCGATGGCGAAGCCCAGCAGCGACTGGCCACGGACGGGGTTTCCCACGAACTCGGACGCGAAATAGGGGCCGAAGACGAAGCCCACCACCAGCATGTTGTAGGGCTGCTGCGCCCAGTCGAAGAAGGCCCAGCTGACCCGGGCCCTGCGGGAGGTGACGGGGTTTGGAGCCGCGGGAGCCGGGTCGTGCATGGCGCCAGCATGACGGCGCTCGGGGCGGAGGCAAGGGGATGGACCCCCCGAACAAGTCCCAAGTGACGCCCCGTTTGAGTTGGCGGCCGGGGCGGCCCTAGATCGCCCGCTCCACCAGCATCTTCTTGACTTCGGAGATGGCCTTGGCCGGGTTCAGGCCCTTGGGGCAGACCTGGGCGCAGTTCATGATGGTGTGGCAGCGGTAGAGCTTGAAGGGATCTTCCAGCGCGTCCAGCCGCTCGCCGGTGGCCTCGTCACGGCTGTCGATCAGCCAGCGGTAGGCGTGCAGCAGGGTGGCTGGGCCGTAGAAGGCTTCGCCGTTCCACCAATAGCTGGGGCAGCTGGTGGAGCAGCAGGCGCACAGGATGCACTCGTAGAGCCCGTTCAGCTTGTCGCGGTCCTTGGGCGTCTGCCGCCATTCCGTCTCGGGGGCGGGTGTTTCGGTGTGCAGCCAGGGCTCGATGGCCTTGTACTGGGCGAAGAACATGGTGAGGTCGGGGACCAGGTCCTTGATCACCGGCTGGTGCGGCAGGGGGCTGACGGTGATGGTCGAGCCGAAGTCGTCCCAGCCCTTGGTGCAGGCCAGGGCGTTGCGCCCGCCGATGTTCATGGAGCAGGAGCCGCAGATGCCCTCGCGGCAGGAACGCCGGAAGGCGAGCGTCGGGTCGATCTCGTTCTTGATGTGGAACAAGGCGTCCAGGACCATGGGCCCGTGCTTGGAGGTGTCGACCTCGAACGTGTCCCAGCGCGGGTTGTCGCCCGTCTCCGGGTCGTAACGGTAGACCCGGAAGGTGCGGACGTCCTTCTTGTTGGCGCCGTCGACGGCGCGCCAGTGGCGGCCCTTGCCGATCTTGGAGTTCTTGGGAAGCGTAAGCTGGACCATGTCGGTTTAGTAGACCCGCGCCTTGGGGGCGATATAGGCGATGTCGTTGCTGAGCGTGTAGGTGTGGACCGGCCGGTAGTCGAGGCGGGTCTGGCCCGTGCCCTCGTCGAACCAGGCCAGGGTGTGCTTCATCCAGTTCACGTCGTCGCGATCCTTGAAGTCCTCGCGGGCGTGGGCGCCGCGGGACTCGGTGCGGTTCACGGCGGAGTTCACCGTGACCACCGCCTGGGCGATCAGGTTGTCGTATTCGATCGTCTCGGCCAGGTCGGTGTTGTAGATCAGGCCGCGGTCGGTCACGCGGATATCGCCGGAGCCGCCGTGGATGCGCGCGATGTCCACCGCGCCCTGCTCCAGCAGTTCGCCGGTGCGGTAGACCGCACAACTGGTCTGCATGGTCTTCTGCATCTGCAGCCGGAGCTGGGCGGTGGAGGTGGAGCCGCTGGCGTGGCGCAAGCGGTCGAAACGGGCCAGGTGGGCTTCTGTGTGACGCGGCTCCAGGTCGCGGTGGGGCTTGCCGGCTTCCACGGTTTCGCCGGCGCGCAGGCCGGCGGCGCGGCCGAACACCACCAGGTCGGTGAGGCTGTTGGAGCCCAGGCGGTTGGCGCCATGCACCGACACGCAGGCCGCCTCGCCGATGGCCATGAGGCCGGGCACCACGGCGTCGGGGTCGTCGCCGCGCTTGGTGAGCACCTCGCCGTGATAGTTCGTGGGAATGCCGCCCATGTTGTAGTGCACCGTCGGCAGGACCGGGATCGGCTGCTTGGTCACGTCCACGCCGGCGAAGACGGCGGCCGACTCGCTGATGCCGGGCAGGCGGTCGTGGATGATGGCCGGATCGAGGTGATCGAGGTGGAGGTGGATGTGGTCCTTGCCCGGCCCCACGCCGCGGCCTTCATTGATCTCCACGGTCATGGAGCGGGACACCACGTCCCGCGACGCCAGATCCTTGGCCGAGGGGGCGTAGCGCTCCATGAAGCGCTCGCCTTCGGAGTTGGTGAGGTAGCCGCCCTCGCCGCGCACGCCTTCGGTGATCAGCACGCCCGCGCCGTAGATGCCGGTCGGGTGGAACTGGACGAACTCCATGTCCTGCAGCGGCAGCCCGGCGCGGAGCACCATGGCGTTGCCGTCGCCGGTGCAGGTGTGGGCCGAGGTGCAACTGAAATAGGCCCGGCCGTAGCCGCCGGTGGCCAGAATGGTCTGGTGCCCCCGGAAGGCGTGCAGGCTGCCGTCGTCGAGCTTCCAGGCGGTGACGCCGCGGCACTCGCCCTCGTCCATGATCAGGTCCAGCGCCATGTATTCGGTGAAGAAGCTCACCGCATGGTTCAGGCTCTGGCCGTAGAGGGTGTGGAGGATGGCGTGCCCGGTGCGGTCGGCGGCGGCGCAGGTCCGCTGGACGGGGCCCTCGCCCATGTTGCGCGTCATGCCCCCGAAGGCGCGCTGGTAGATCTTGCCCTCGTCCGTGCGGGAGAAGGGAACGCCCCAGTGCTCCAGCTCATAGACGGCCGCCGGGGCGTTGCGGGTCAGGTATTCGATGGCGTCCTGATCGCCCAGCCAATCCGACCCCTTGACGGTATCGTACATGTGCCAGCGCCAGTCGTCCTGGCCCATATTGCCCAGCGCGGCGGAGATGCCCCCCTGGGCGGCTACGGTGTGCGAGCGGGTGGGGAAGACCTTGCTCACGCAGGCCGTCTTCAGCCCGGCCTGGGCGCAGCCCAAGGCGGCGCGGAGGCCCGAGCCGCCCGCCCCCACGACCACGACATCGTAGGTGTGCTGGGTCAGTTCGTAAGCGGCCATCTGAGTTCGGTTGTCCTAACGGTCAATCGGGGGCGCCGCCGAGCGCCACCTTGAGAATGGAGATGAGGGCCAACGCCGCGCCCAGCAAGCTGGCTGCGGCGCTGAGGCCGATCCAGAGCAGACGGCTGGGCTTGTGCTCGATATAGTCCTCGATGATCACCCGCATGCCCAGGTGCATGTGATAGAAGCTGATCGCGAGCGTCAGAAGCATCAGCACGATGTTCACCGGCGACTGAAGCCAATCCACCGCGCCGTCGTAGCCGATCACCGCCAACTGCAGCACGGAGTAGACGGCCCAGAGCCCCAGCGGGATCAGGGCCACCGCCGTCATCCGCTCGGCCATCCACATGCCAAGCCCATGGTGGGCGGAGCCGGAACCGCGCGCGCGCTTGAGGTCCGTCTTGAAGCTGTCGTCCTTGCCGACCATCAGATCAGCCCGTCGAGAGCGCCGGTGACAAAAGCCACGCCGAAGACCATGGCGGTGGCGGCCACCGCGAACACGATGGCCGCCAGGGCCGTCATGTCCGCCAGCTTGGGATTGAGCCCCCTGCCGGCGTCAAACACGAGGTGCCGGATGCCTCCGGCGAAGTGGTAGAAATAGGCCAGGGTCAGGCCCAGCAGCACCAGAACGCCCAGGGGCGATCCGAGCAGATCCATGTAGCGGTCGTAGGGCTCGCGGCCGGAGGCCAGGGCCCAAGCCCAGCCTGCCGCGATGAAAGCGCCCAGATAGAGACCCACGCCCGTGATCCGGCTCAGGATGGACGCGACCATGGTGGGGTGCCAGCGCCAGACCTGAACGTGGGGCGAGAGCGGCCGCGAACCGGGCGTGCGCGCCGCACTGGCGTCGCGCGAGGCGCCCTGCAGATCGGCCGTGACTTGGGGCATGGGGGACTGGGGCTCCGTTCGCCAGCCCGCTTTTTGGAGGGCCGGCGGGCCGCCGTCAACGCGGAGCAGCGGCGCAGCCGTGCGGACGTCGCCCTCCATGTTGGAGCCTCATCCGCCCGGAGGCGGCGTCGCCTCCCAATCGGCCCACCCGACCGGCCGCCTACCGCGGCGCGACCGCTCCCTCCAGCCCTCCGCCCCCTGCCATCGAGGCGCGCGGCGGAGCGTTCTTCACGTGCTGGTCGAGCCAGCGAACCGTCTCCCACAGGGTGTGCATGACCGACTCCCGTGCGCGATAGCCGTGCGCCTCGAGCGGCAGGACGACGTAGCGGACCGTGGCCCCCTGCCCTTTCAGGGCGGCGTAGAAGCGCTCGCTCTGGACCGGAAAGGTGCCGGAATTGTCGTCGGCCTCGCCGTGGATCAGCAGGATGGGTTCCTTGATCTTGGTCACATGGGTGAAGGGGCTCATCACCGTGTAGGTCTCCGGCGCCTCCCAATAGGTGCGCTGCTCGGCCTGGAAGCCGAAGGGCGTCAGGGTGCGGTTGTAGGCGCCCGAGCGGGCCACGCCGGTGCGGAACAGATCGGTGTGGGCCAGGAGGTTGGCGGTCATGAAGGCCCCGTAGCTGTGGCCGCCGATCGCGATCTTGTCACGGTCGGCCACGCCCAGCCGGACCACCTCGTCCACCGCGGCCTGGGCGTTGGCGCGGAGCTGTTCCACATAGGTGTCGTTGGGCTCGGCCCCGTTGACGCCCACGATGGGCATGGTCGGATTGTCCAGCACTGCATAGCCCTGAGTCACCAGGAAGAGGTGGCTGGCCCCCGCGGGCCGCACGAAGCGGTTGGTGCGGTTGTTGACCTGGCCGGCCACGGCGGGGTCGGTGAACTCGGCGGGATAGGCCCACATGACCAGCGGCAGGCGACCATCGCGGGCGGCGTCGTAGCCGGCGGGAAGGTACAGGGTGCCGTTCAGCTTCACTCCGTCAGGGCGGCTGTAGGTGATCAGGCGCTGGGTCACGCCCGCGAACTGCGGCGCGGGGTCCGGGAAGCGCGTCAACTGCAGCGGTTGGGCGTCGCCTGCGCGGTCGCGGAGGAAGTAGTTGCCCGGGTCCGTCCGGGTCTCGCGCAGGGTGAGCATCTGACGGCCGGCGTCGTCGACCAGGGCCACCACGGTCTCAAAGGCCGGCGCCTTGGCCTGCCACAGCCGTTCGAACTTGCCGTCCGCCAGGTTCATCCGAGCCAGGAAAGGGAAGTCGCCCTCCGCGCTGGAGCCTTGGGCGGTGGTGAACAGCCCCTGCCCGTCCGGCGTGAAGTGGATCACCGGGCGGCCCTGGGCGTTGGCGCGCAGGATGGGCGCGCCAGGGTCGTTGTAGCGGTCCTGATAGTTGCGCCTGAGCAGGACGCGGCCGGGCCCGCCGGGCTGCGACGGGTTCACCGCCGTACGGGTTTCGTTGCGGGTGTTGTAGGTCCCCGAATAGACAAGGGCGAAGTCGCCGCGCCCCCATTCGATGTTGTTGTAGCGCTCCGGAAGATCGACCAGAACCTGTGGCGCGGCGGTGAAGGGCGCGGCCTGGGTGAACAGCCGGTCGCGGACGGGCGCCGGCCGGCGGGGATCGCCGCCGTCCTGGGCCTCGGCCCAGACCAGGGTGGCGGGGGCGTCCGAGCGCCATTGAACGTCGCGCGGGCCAGGGGCCACGGCGTCGAACGGCGGGGGCACGTCGTCCCGAAGCGGCAGGTCGGCCACCCGGCGGATCACCCGCCCGTTCAGGTCGGTGACGGTGATCTCCGTCGGAAACAGTCGCGCGGGGACCACGTAGCTGAAAGGCCGCTTGGCCCGGGTCTGCAGCACAAAGCGGCCGTCGGGCGACACCGACGACCCCCAGATCAGCCCCGGCTCGCCGATCCGGCGCGGCACGCGGTTGTCCAGGTGGACCACCGCCAACTGGCTGGTGAAGTAGCGCTCGAACAGGCGTTCGTCGCTCGGGCTGGCGAGGAGGTCCTGATAGGTGCGCACCGGCGCCGTCCGCCCGGCGTTCTCCTGGACCACCGGGCCGGCCGGCACGATCGGCGTTTCCGGCTGTGAGGGGACGGGCATGGCCAGGCGCACCAGCAGGCCGGAGCTGTCCGGCAGCCAGCTGACCGCACCGGGGAAGGTGGCGTTGACCGCGGGCGCGCGCAGCCGCCGCACGCGGCCGGTGTCGCGATCGGCGATCCACAGGTCCAGGTTCACCCCGGCGTCCACCAGAATGGCGAGGTGCTCGCCGTTCGGCGACCACACCGGATTGGTGAAGCGCGCGTCCTTGGGCAGGGTGACGGTGCGCACCGGACCTCCGTCCACGCCCTGGAAAGCCAGGGACGTCAGCCACTGCACCCGGCTGTTCGCCGGACCCTTGTTGCGCGGATTGATGCGGTGACCGGCCAGCCGGAGGCTCGGCTGGGCCAGCTCCGCGATCGGAGGCAGGTTGGACCGACCCAGCAGGGCCATGCTGTCGTCATCCGGACTGACGGCGACCAGCGGCTGCGGCGGCGTGTCGAGGATGCGCCCGATCGGATCCGGCGGGACCTGATAGCGCGGCGCCTCCTGGGCCGCGACGCCTCCGGCCAGGGCGAGGAGGGTCGCAAGGCCGATAAGAACGCGCTTCATTGGAGAGCCCCCGGGTGGTTCCGCTTCCTTGGTAGGGTCGGAAGCGGGGGCGGGGCAAGCGGGATCCAGGGAGAAAGCGAGTGTTGAGCGGGAGCACGGCGCTCATGCCGCAAACCCGTCGCGCAGCCGCCCTCGTCCTTCGACAGGCTCGGGATGAGGGCTGCGGAGAGCTGGTCAAGTCGCAAGCGCGATGACACCCCGCCCCTCGTGCTGAGCTTGTCGAAGCACGCCGCCGCTGACGGAAGCTCGCAGGTCAAACGACGCATTCTGCTAGACCCTGCCCATGCCCCGCGCCGTGCTCCGCCATCTCAGCCTGACCGACTTCCGCTCCTACGACCGGGCCGAACTTCGGTTGGATGGCGGGCCCGTGGTGCTGTTCGGGGCGAACGGGGCGGGCAAGACCAACCTTTTGGAGGCGGTGTCTTATCTCGCGCCCGGCAAGGGGCTGCGGGGGACCGCCGCCGCCGAGGTGGGGCGGCGGACGCCGCAGGAGCGCACGGGGCGGCCCTGGGCGGTCTCCACCCGGATCGACACGGACGGGGGCGAAATCCAGGTGGGCACCGGGACCGAGGGCGGGGCCCGCCGTCTGGTGCGCATCGACGGGGCGCCCGCACCGCCGGCGCGGCTGTCGGAGGTGGTGCGGCTGGTGTGGCTGACGCCGCAGCAGGACCGGCTGTTTCTGGAAGGGGGGACGGAGCGGCGCCGGTTTCTGGATCGGCTGACCTTCGCGGCGGAGCCGGGGCATGCGGCGGCGGCGGCGGCCTATGAAAAGGCGCTGCGCGAGCGGATGCGGCTGCTCACGGACGGGCCGCGCGATCCGGCCTGGCTGGATGCGCTGGAGGGGCGGCTGGGCGAAGCGGGCGCCGCGGTGATGCTGGCGCGCACCCGCACCGTGCGGGCGCTGCAGTACGAGATCGACGGGCGGGCGGCCAGGCCGTTTCCCCTGGCGGACCTTCAGCTGTCGGGCGAGTTCGGCGCCGCGCCGGACGCGGCGAGTTGGGACGAGCTGGCGGCGGGGATCGGCTGCGCGATGCGCCGGTCGCGGGAGCGAGACGCCATCGCGGGCCGGGCGCTCGCAGGCCCGCACCGCAGCGATCTGGCGGTCACGCACCGGCTCAAGAACCGGCCGGCGGGCGAAAGCTCGACTGGCGAACAGAAGGCTTTGATCTTAAATATCGTTCTCGCCCAGGCGGGGCGGTTGGCGCGCGATGCAAGCGCGCCGAATCCCGTCATACTGTTGGACGAGGTTGCGGCCCACTTGGACGCGGGACGCCGGGCCGCCCTGTTCGAGGAGATCCTGGCGCTCGGGCTTCAGGCCTTCTTGACGGGAACGGACCGGAGCCTGTTCGAATCCGGGAACGGGGGCCTCTCCGGCCGGGCGCAGTTCATCGAGGTCGACGCAGGTCGGCTTCAGATTTCGGGTGAAAAGAATTGAGCGACGAGAACTGGACGCCCGATATCCTGGCCGAAGAGGCGGGCCTCGACGCCAATGGGCAGGGCGAGTACGGCGCGGACTCGATCAAGGTCCTCAAGGGCCTGGACGCGGTGCGCAAGCGGCCGGGCATGTACATCGGCGACACCGACGACGGTTCGGGCCTGCACCACATGGTCTATGAGGTGGTGGACAACGCCATCGACGAGGCGCTGGCCGGCCACGCCACCCTGGTGGAGGTGACCCTCAACCCCGACGGCTCGGCCACGGTCACCGACGACGGGCGCGGCATCCCGGTGGACATGCACGAAGGCGAGGGCGTCTCGGCCGCCGAGGTCATCATGACCCAGCTCCACGCCGGCGGTAAGTTCGACCAGAACAGCTACAAGGTCTCCGGCGGTCTGCACGGCGTGGGCGTGTCGGTGGTGAACGCGCTCTCCGACTGGCTGGACCTGAAGATCCACCGCGGCGGCCAGGTGCATGAGATGCGCTTCGCCCGCGGCGACGCGGTGTCGCCGCTGAAGGTGACCGGGACCTCGCCCCTGCGTGCGAGCGGCCAGCCGCTCACGGGCACCAGCGTGACCTTCCTGCCGTCAACCCAGACCTTCACCATGGTGGAGTTCGACCGCAAGACGCTGGAGCACCGGCTGCGGGAGCTCGCCTTTCTCAACTCGGGCGTGACCATCCGCTTCAAGGACCTGCGCGGGCCGGAGCCGTATGAAGAGGTGCTGAGCTACGACGGCGGCGTGGAGGCCTTTGTTCGCCACATCGACAAGTCCAAGCAGGCGGTGCTGTCGGCGCCCATCACCATCCGCGGCAAGCGGGAGCGGGTCGAACTGGAGCTGAGCCTCTGGTGGAACGACAGCTACCACGAGACCATGCTGTGCTTCACCAACAACATCCCGCAGCGGGACGGGGGCACGCACTTGGCCGCCTTTCGCGCCGCCCTGACCCGGGTGGTGGGCGGCTACGTCGAGCAGAACGCCAAAAAGGACAAGTCGTCCGTCACCGGCGAGGACGCGCGCGAGGGCCTGACCTGCGTGCTCTCGGTCAAGGTGCCCGATCCCAAGTTCTCCTCTCAGACCAAGGACAAGCTGGTCTCCTCCGAGGTGCGGCCCGCGGTCGAGGGCCTGGTGGCCGACGGCCTGTCCACTTGGTTCGAGGAGCATCCGAACGAGGCCAAGGCGATCGTCTCCAAGATCGTGGAGGCCGCCGCCGCCCGGGAGGCGGCGCGCAAGGCACGCGAGCTGACCCGGCGCAAGACGGCGCTCGACATCTCCAACCTGCCCGGCAAGCTGGCGGACTGTCAGGAGCGCGACCCGGCCAAGTCCGAGCTGTTCCTGGTTGAGGGCGACAGCGCCGGCGGCTCAGCCAAGCAGGCGCGCAACCGCGAGAACCAGGCCGTGCTGCCGCTCCGGGGCAAGATCCTCAATGTGGAGCGAGCCCGCTTCGACAAGATGCTGGGGTCGGAGCAGGTGGGCACCCTGATCACGGCCCTGGGCGCGGGCATCGGGCGCGATGATTTCAACATCGACAAGCTGCGCTACCACAAGGTCGTCATCATGACGGACGCCGACGTGGACGGCGCGCACATCCGCACCCTGCTGCTGACCTTCTTCTACCGGCAGATGCCGGAGCTGATCGAACGCGGCTACCTCTACATCGCCCAGCCGCCGCTCTACAAAGCCGCCAAGGGCAAGAGCTCGCGCTACCTCAAGGACGACGCGGAGATGGACGCCTACCTCATCGACGAGGGGGTCGACGCCGCCGAGCTCGATCTGGCGGACGGCTCGCGCCTGACCGGCCGGGATCTGGACGCCCTGGTGCGCGAGGCCAAGACGGCCAAGGCCCACATCGAGCGGCTATCCGCCCGCGCGCCGGCCTTTGCGGTGGAGCAGGCGGCGATCGCGGGCTTGTTCGGTGAGAGCCCGGATCCGGCGGCCACGGCGGCCCGACTCGACCTCTACGCCCAGGAAGGCGACGGCCGGTGGACGGGCGAGCCCGCGGCCAGCGTCATGGGCGGCTTCGTCTTCGCCCGCATCAAGCGGGGGGTGAACGAGCGCATCGTGCTGGACGAGCAGCTGATCGGGGCGCTGGACGCCCGGCGCCTGGCCGAGCGTTCGGCGGAGCTGGCGGCGACCTTCGCCCGCCCCGCCGTGTTCCGCCGCAAGGACAAGAGCACCACTGTGCGGGGTCCGCTGGACCTGGTGGGCGCGGTGCTGGACGCGGGCAAGCGCGGCCTGTCGATCCAGCGCTACAAGGGCCTGGGCGAGATGAACCCCGAACAGCTCTGGGAGACCACGCTGGACGCCAACGCGCGGACCCTGCTGCAGGTCAGGGTGAACCACGCCGACGACGCGGAGGAGATGTTCTCCCGCCTGATGGGCGAACTGGTCGAGCCCCGCCGCGAATTCATCCAGGACAACGCGCTGGACGCGGAGGTCGACGTCTAAGCTCGGCGGGGCTGAGCTCAGTCCAAAGATAAGTGAGTGGCGTCCACGCCAAACGAGTTTCGTCCACTCCAAATGGAACTGGGACAGCCTGGCCTGAGCTAGGCAACCACTCGGCCGTGGCCGCAGTACCTGAGGGGCAGTGCGTCCAGTCGAGCGAGTCCTGGATCCGCCTTCGCTCTCCAGTCGAGCCGTGTAAGCTGGGCCCTATGGCTTGCGACGCTGAGATAGCCGAAATCGACGCCTTCCTTGCGGAAGAGAAGCATCTCGACGGCCCGCCGCCGCTCTGGACCCAGAGCTATGGCCGCGATTGGACTCTACGCTGGGGGCTAGTTGACCCCGCCGGGGTTCAGCGTGGGGAGCTTGCTTTCACGATCGATGCCCGGCTCGAGAAACCCAGCGTCGTCCTGCTCACCCAACGCCGCCTGATTCATCGATTAGACTTGGTGCCAGACGTTGAGTGCAAAGATAACCCCTATGGCGCTCTAGTCATGGGGCTGCCTCCGCAGGTGTGCGGCTCGCACGAGCATCCTTGGGACGTGAACCGGGAATGGGTCCGCGTGAACGGCTTTGGCGAGTTGCCCTTCCGCCGCCCAACATCGAGGGCATTGAGGAGCATCGATCAGATGCTCGCGACCGTATGTGACGCTGCGAACGTTCAGTTAACGACGGGGCAACGAGACTTGAGGCTGCCCGATCAGGGCGAGCTGTTCTAGGTGAGGCGATGAACTGTGAGGAGCTGATCGCCGTGCTGAATGAGGGAGGCCGATGCCAGGCCACCCCGGACGGCCTGCGCCTGCTCACCGACTGTCTTTATCCCTCGTTTGAACGGGTAGCAGTATACGTCTCCGGCTTCGGTGACGGGTACCGCGTCTCCGACGCAGGCGGGGCGTGCACGGTCGCGTTTCGGCACGGCCGGGACGAAAGCGCGATGCAGGGTGCACTTAAGAACGCCTGCCTCCGGCACTCTCTAGCGATGAAGAACGGGATGCTCCTCGCGGAGGTGCCTAGCGTTGATTGGCTGCGCTCCGCCGTTTTGGCGGTCGCGAACGGCTCTGCGATGGCCGCCAGCGCCGCTGTGGAGCACATGGCCGTTGCGCAGGAAAATGCGCTTAGGTCACGGATGCTGAAGGAGCTTGAGCAGATCGCTCCGCCCGGCGCTCTGGCCGATGGCTATGAGTACCGGGGAAGCAGCGGCAAGATATGGCCCGTTGATTTCGCGATCCTGAAGCGAGAGCGTCCGATCCTGATTAAATCGATCACTCCGAACCATGTCTCGATCAGTACCAACTACACTGCATTCAGCGACATCGGAGCCGACGACAACGTTCCGCGGCTTTCTGTGCACGATAAGCCTCTGAGAACGGAAGACGCGGCCTTGATCCGGCAAGTCGCCGACCTGCTACCATTGACTGCGCTGCGCGAAGGCGCGCGGCGCGCTATGGCTCGGGCGACTTAGGCGGCTTTCCGCGACCACCTTTCCCACAGCTGGTTCAAGCGCGTCCCTGCCTGCTATGAGCTGAGTCCGTCAGCCGCTTCGATTTCCCGCGCGGCTTCAGGAACCGCCTCCATTGCTCCGAGTCCTCCAGCTTGTGGGGCTGTTCCTCGCCCAAGCGGCTGCCGAACCGGCAGGACTGGCTGGGCGGGACGGCGCGGGACGTCGTATGCCCGCAGGAGCTCAAGGCGAGGACGGGCGGTTTCCGGCGGCGCTGGAGCGGGCCGGCTACGGCGCGGTTTGGCGAGGCCAGAGATCCTGCAACGGGAACTACTCCCATGGCCGGGCCTGACCCGGGTCAAGCGGCGGCATTAGCCTCTTTCGACAGCCGGGCGGACCAAGCCGCCAGTGAAGCCTGGCCCTGCGTCAGGCCGCGGCGGAGTTCGGCCAGGGCTTCCGAGAAGTCCCCGCCGGCCTCGCAGGCGTCCTCCAATCGCCGCGCCGCCGCGCCCAGCCGGGGCAGCCCCATCAGTCCGGCCGAGCCCGCCACCTTGTGCGCGTCCGACTGCAATGCTTCGCGCGTCTCCTCGCCGAATCGCTGCTCCAGCTGCTTCTGGAACTGCCCGATGAACCGCAAGGAGGCCTCGACGCCCATGGACGTCTGGAAGGCGGCCTGCGCCTGGGCCTCCTCATCGTCCGAATCGTTCCCGTCCGGCTCCGGCTCGCCGTCTAGCGCCTCCGCCGAAGCCGCCGGGTCGAAGACCTGCAGCAGCATGCGCTCCAGCTCCTCCGGCGACAGCGGCTTCAGCAGGTGCGCGTTCATGCCGGCGGAGATGTAAGCCGAAACTTGCTCCGCCCGTCCCGATCTCGTAACGCCAGCGGCCCACGCCAGACATCGTCTCCGCCATCGCCAGCAAGTGCTGCTGTTCGAGGACCTGACGGTCTTGCTGCACCCGCTCGATCTGCCGCACGACCATGCGCGCCAAGGTCCGCAGCCGGCTGAGCTCCTTTTCGGTCGGCTTCGGGCGAGGCGCCGTATCCATCACGCACAAGGCGCCAAGGTTATGGCCTCGGCTATCCGTCAGCAGCGCTCCGACATAGAAGCGCAGTTGCATCGGGCCGGTGACAGCCGGGTACTCTGCGAATTGCGGGTGCGTTGTTGCGTCCTCAACCACCAGGACGTCGTGGCCGGGCAGCTCGATCGCGCGTGCGCAGAACGCCTCGTTCCTTGGCATGCTGCACGGGCCTTCCATGCCCAGGCGCGACTTGGTCCACTGCCGGCCGGCGTCGATCAGGGTGATGGCCGCCAACGACGCGCCGAACAGCTCCGCCGCCAGCGTCGTGATCTCGTCGAAGGCCGGATCCGGCAGGCTGTCGAGGATCCTGTACGAGTTCAACGCCGCGAGGCGCTCGTGTTCCAACATCTCGCCACCCCGAATCTCCGGCGGAAGTCTCGGTTCAAGGCGCGGATTTTTGGTTCGCAGCCCTATGACGCCGCGCGCGGGTGGAGTTGGGCCTGGTGTTCGCAGACAACCGGAGCAGGGGACAGACCGTGCGGGTGGCCACCTTCAACATCAACGACGTAAACAAGCGGCTGCCGAACCTGCTCGACTGGCTGGGCGAGACCGCGCCGGACGTCGTCTGCCTGCAGGAGCTGAAGGCCGAGGACGGGCGGTTTCCGGCGGCGGCGCTGGAGCGGGCCGGTTACCGTGCAGTCTGGCGCGGGCAGCGGTCCTGGAACGGGGTGGCCATCCTGGCCCGCGGGGCCGAGCCGGTGCTCACGCGCTCCAGCTTGCCGGGCGATCCGGAGGACGGGCAAAGCCGCTACATCGAGGCCGCGGTCCGTGGCGTGCTGATCGGCTGCCTTTACGCGCCCAATGGCAATCCGCAGCCCGGACCCAAGTTTGATTACAAGCTGGCCTGGCTGGATCGCCTGACGGCCCATGCGGCCCGGCTGCGGGCGACAGGCCTGCCGGTGGTGCTGGCGGGCGACTACAATGTCGTGCCGACCGACCGCGACATCTACCCGTCCAAGTCCTTCGCCAGGTCCTGGGCCAAGAACGCTCTGCTGCAGCCCGAACCCCGCGCGCGCTACCAAGCGCTGCTGGAGGCCGGCTGGACGGACGCCCTGCCGGCCGCTTGTCCCGACGGGCCGCCCTACACCTTCTGGGCCTATCTCCGCGACAGCTGGGCGCGGGACGCGGGCCTGCGCATCGACCACCTCCTGCTCAGCCCTGATCTCGCCCACCGGCTGGCGGGCGCGGGGGTGGACCGCGGGGTGCGGGGGCGGGAGAACGCCAGCGATCACGCGCCCGCCTGGGTCGAGCTCCGATAGCGCGGTCGGGAACGTCCGGGCTCCGGGGTGGTTACCCCCGCCAGCAGGAGCTCCGTCCATGAAAGTTCGCGACGTGATGACGGCCGGCGTGGTGACCGCCCGGCCCGAGGACACCATCCAGGCGGTGGCCCGCCGCATGTCGGAGGTGGACACCGGGGTGATCCCGATCGCGGAAGGGGACCGGGTCGTGGGCCTGATCACCGACCGCGACATCGTCCTGCGCATCGTGGCCGAGAGCGGCGACGTGACCGCGCCCGTGTCCTCCGTCATGACCACGGGCGTGGAGACGGTGCAGGCCGACGACAGCCTCAAGTCCGCCGCGAAGAAGATGTCCCAGATGCAGATCCGCCGCCTGGTCGTGCTGGGCGATGATGGCCGGCTTGCGGGCATCCTGTCCCTGGGCGACGTGGCCCTGGAGGATGGCGATCGCGCGGAAGACATCCTTCAGGACGTCTCCGACCCCGGCGACCGCCCCGCCTGAGCGCCGGACCGACGCCCCGGCCGCCACCGGGCCGATGCACGGCTGCATCGGCGAGCGGCTTAACGTCGCCCGCCAAGGGGTGCGGGATTGATCCGAAAGCTCAACCGTGGTCCTGAACGGGCAGGGGCGTTCGGAGTTCGGGTGTGAGCGATGCTTTAGAGCGGCGGATCCAGGTTCTGGTCGCCGAGGACACGGCCACCGGCCGGGCCGTGATCCGCGAACACTTGGGCGGCGAGGGTTTCGACCTCACCTTCGCCGAGGACGGCGCCCAGGCCGTGGCGCTCACGCGGCAGCACAGCTACGACGTCATTCTGATGGATCTGCGCATGCCGGTGATGGACGGCATGGAGGCGATCCGCACCATCCGCGCCGACGAGGGCGGCGGCCCCCGCACCCCCATCGTGGTGGTCAGCGCCAACGACAGCGCCGCGGACATGCGCGCCAGCCAGGACGCCGGGGCCGACGCCCACATCTGCAAGCCCGTTCGCCGCATGGACATCCTGGGCGTGGTGCTGGAGTTCGCAGGCCGCAGCCAGGCCGCCCAGCAACGCAATTCCGCCTGAGATCCCGGCCGCAGAGCTTCCTCCTTCAACCCTGAGGCCCAGCCCGGAGTCCGACCGCCCCCTCCCGCTCTCCCGGCGAAGGCCGGGGTCGAGACTCCGGGAAGGGGGAGAGGTTGCCCGCTCTGGCGGCGACGGCTCATCCGGCGGGTGTTTCGGCACGCTCCCGTTCCCTTTTGCTGCGCCATGGACCCCGGCTTTCGCCGGGGAGAGCGGGGGTCAGCTCAGCTCATCAGAGAAAGGGGCGTCCACTTCGGACGTCGCGCCCCGAGGCGAGCAACCGGTCTGTCAGCTGGACGCAGATTGTCGGCGAGCATGACAGGCCGGCGTTTTGAATAAGGCGTCAGGGTTTGCAGATTGCAGACTTTTTCACGATGCGGAGGGCTACGGACCGTTACAGACGGTTACGGAGAGTCTACAAACTGTGCACCGGCTGCACACGAATCCCGCGCACAAAGGGGGCTCGGCGGTAGCCCCCAGTGCACCCGTAGCGGTTGCTACGGTGCGCCAGCGTAAGAGCCCGGGTTTCCCAATGGGCAATGAAGCGGGGTCGAGTTGGCGCTCGACCCCGAATCATACCGCCGCAAACGCATGGACATCGTGGTGAGCGTTCGCCCTAGAGCGGTTTTCACGCGGGTGGAATCGCGCGGGATTCCCAAGGGCGGTTTGATCTGATTCAGGGTCGGGGCTGGCGAGGGAGGCCGGCCCGCATGCCCAAGCCGCTGTCGTTCGACCTTCGCTCGCGTGTTCTGGCCGCCGTGGATGGAGGGCTGTCGTGCCGTCAGGCGGCGGAGCGCTTCGGGGTTAGCCCGTCGAGTGCGATCCGCTGGGTGGCCCTGCGTCGGTCGGGCGGCGACGCCCGGCCCCGGCCGCAGGGCGGGGACCGGCTCTCACACAAGACCGAGGCCCACGCGGCGTTGATCCATGCGGCGCTGGCGGAGGTTCCCGACGCCACCCTCTCGGAGTTGAAGGAGAAGCTCGCCGGCCAGGGCGCTCCCGTCAGCATCGCCGCGCTCTGGCGCTTCTTCCGCCGCCACAAGATCACGCGCAAAAAGACCGCGCACGCTCAAGAGCAGGACCGTCCCGACATCCTGAAGCGGCGCCAGGACTGGTTCGAGGGCCAGCTCGACCTCGACCCTGAGCGCCTGGTGTTCATCGACGAGACCTGGGCGTCAACCAACATGACCCGCACCCACGGGCGGGCGCCGCAAGGCAAGCGGCTGCGGGCCGGGCGCTGCACGGCCATTGGAAGACCACCACCTTCGTGGCGGGCATCCGCACCTGCGGCCTGGTCGCCCCCTTCGTGCTCGACGGCCCGATCAACCGCGACGCCTTCGAGGTCTACCTCAAGAAGGTGCTCGTGCCCGAACCTGTCCAGCCACAAAGGGCCGAGAGTGCGCGAGATGATCCACGCTTCCGGCGCTCAACTGCTCTACCTCCCGCCCTACAGCCCCGACTTCAACCCCATCGAGAAGGCCTTCTCCAAGCTCAAGGCGCTGCTGCGCAAGGCCGCCGAGCGAACCGTCGAGGGCCTCTGGACCGCCATCGGCCGCTTCCTCGACGCCTTCACCCCCACCGAATGCGCCAACTACTTCACCGCTTGCGGATACGGCCCTACGTGATCGAAAACCGCTCTAGGAGTCCAGACTCCTCCCCCGCTCCTAAACCGGTGGATGAGCCTTGTGGGTGTCGCTAGGCTCCCCCGCACGACGCCCGCCGAGCTGGTTGAGAAGCTGCAGCGAGAACGAGGTGACCACACTAAGAAGAGGCTAGCCCAGCTAAACGGAAGCCTTAGCCGCTTGGGTGACCATAGCGGCCTCAGGCCTAATCAGGCGAGATATTAGGTCACGGACTGGCGTGTAGACCGATGCTCTGCCTACTTTCGTCTTCCGCAGGAGGCCTGCCTCGGCAAGCGATTCCAGGTCAGCTCGGGCCGTCAGATAGGTTACGCCATTCCTCTCTTGATGCTCAGCAATAGTAACTCTTGGCAAACGACCCCTGGCAAGCTCGTTCATCAACCATGATTGACGATGATTGAATGCATCCTTACAGTTCTTGTCCGCAAGCCGCTTTTCAAACGCCTGGACCTCTTCTCTACGTCTTCCTACATAGGCGGAAAGCCTCTCCACTGCCGCCTGTAATATCTTTGAGTGATAGATGAGGAAGTATGTGAGGTCACCGTCGTCGGTTTCAGCGAAGAGAAATGCCTTACCATACGCTATCTTAGACTCTGCTATAACACTGGATATTGACACGTATTCAGTCATCCAGTATCCGTCCCTTAGAGCTGACCAGTAGAATAGCGCCCGGGCAACCCGGCCGTTGCCGTCAACAAACGGGTGCTCATAAGCAAGCATGAAGTGCAGCACAAACCCTCTGACGAGCGGATGAAGCCAAGAGGCTGCCTCGTTTGGCTTATTTGCAAACTCGATAAGGCGTTCGAGGCGTTGCCTCAGGTCGACTGCCAGGGGCGGCTGGTGCAGTATTTCGCCCGAAGAATCGTCGACTACCTGGATGTCATCTGTGGTGCGCAGTCGTCCAGCGTCCCTCGGGTTATCTAAAGTTTCGCTAGTAACAAGCTTATGGAGCTCCAAAAGAAGATCAAGTGTGAGGGGGTCCCTTCTGTGCACCTTGACGAATTCCAAAGCCCTAAAGTTGTTGAGCACCATGCGCTCGTCTTTGGTCCTTGGTGCCCGCCCTTCGAAAATGAGCTTTTTGGCGATCTGCCGAGTCGTTGCTGCGCCTTCAATCAACGAGCTGGCAAACGGCTCTTCCGCCAGAGAACGTGTAAGGTGTAGACGCCCCTCACCTGTCGAGAGGGTAGTGATGTCAGAAGCCAAAGAACCTCCCGCGTTCATATCGAGATGCCGTAGTGCCGCCTTCAGGGAGGGGGGCTCGCAAAACGCAAACTTTGCACCGCTTATGTCGCTCAAAGGTATCGTCTGCGCCGCAAACTGACGTGCCATGCGAGTCATGGCCCACAGCTCTTGGGGGGCTATTCCGGCAGGAACAGGTTTGAACCGAAACTCTTCCCAGTGAAGGTATCGGCCCTTCTGATCCACCAAACCCGGCGGGTGCTTCGCGATAATGCCAAGCCGTTCCGGGCGCTCTCGAACCATCGAATTGATGATTTCAGAGGCTGCCGGTGGCTTTGCGGGGCGTTCCATGTTTATATATAGCCCATAAAGGTTCCTGGCTCAGCGTCCACCTTTCCCTTTGATATCAGCCACTTAAAGCTTATACTCTTGCAAGCTGCAATGAAGGGGTTGGGCCGTCCTTTCGAGCTATATATATAGCCTATAAAGGTCCGTCGCAACTCCCGGTAAAAGCACCCTAAAATCAATGCAGTAAATCCTTATAGGGAACCGTTCTTGATCCGCTCCCTACGACGAAGCGCTTGAAGGCAAGCCACTGGCCGAACAGATCGGCGTCTCGCGCCATGCTGTGAATGCGCTGGAGACTGACAAGCACGGCCCCTCGCTGGGCCTAGCCTTCCGCATCGCGGCCGTCTTCGACCGTCCGTGGAGAACATCTTCGAGAACGCACACCCCACGGGGGGTTAGGGGTGAGCCGCGCACCCAAACTCCGTCTTTCCGACCCGGCTCTAGGCGTCGCGCACCACCCTGAGCACCGCTTCGCCATAGCGGGCGAGCTTCCCCTGGCCCACGCCGTAGAGGCCGGCGAGTTCGTCCGGGGTGCGGGGGCGCTGGGCCGCGATGTCCAGCAGGGTGCGGTCGGCGAAGATGACGTAGGGCGGCACCGCCTGGGCCGAGGCCGCCTCGCGCCGCCAGGCCCGGAGCGCCTCGAACAGGGACTGGTCGGCCGCCGGGACCGTCGTGGCGGCCGGAGCGGCGCCGCGGGCGTCGCGTTTTCGCGGCCGCCCGGAGCGGGTGGAGGCGTCGTGCGCCTCCGGCCGCGTCCGCAGCGCCACACGGCGCTCGCCGCGGTAGACGCCGCGCACCGCCTCGGGGTCGCCCATCCGCAGCAGGGGGCGGTTGTCGTTGGGCTCCTCCTCCAGCAGGCCTTCGAACAGCAGCTGCTCGAACAGGTCGCGCCAGCCTGCGGGCGAGTACTCGGCGCCCACGCCGAAGGTGGTGAGCGCCGCCTCCCAGGGCTGCACCTCCTTGGTGCGGCCCATCAGATGGTCCACCACCCGGCCTCGGCCGAAGCGTCCGCCCAGGCGGTGCACGGCGGCCAGCGCCTTTTGCGCCGCCTCCGTGACGTCGACCAGCGCGATCCCGTCCGCCTCGCTCCGGCACAGGTCGCAGACGCCGCAGGGCTCCACGCCCTCGGCCTCGCCGAAGTAGCGGCGCACGGCGGCGGCGCGGCAGCCGGCGCCGTCCAGCATGGCGTAGAGCTGGCGCGCCTTGCGGGTGCGCACCGCCTTCACCGCGTCGTCAGCCTCCCCGTGCTGGATCCGGTGCAGGGTCTTGGCCAGGTCCGAGGCGCCGTACAGGGTGACGCCCTCGGCGGGGTCCCCGTCGCGACCCGCGCGGCCGACCTCCTGCCAATAGGCCTCGACCGACTCCGGCGGGTCGGCGTGGATCACGAAGCGCACGTCGGGTTTGTCCACGCCCATGCCGAAGGCCACCGTGGCGCACATCACCGCTCCTTCCGCCTCCAGGAACTGGTGCAGGCGGTCGTCGCGCAGCTGCTTGTCCAGACCCGCATGGTAGGCCAGCGCCGGCACGCGCGCGGCCTTGAGGTCGGAAGCCAATTGTTCCGTGCGGGCGCGTGTGCCGGCGTAGATGATGCCTGAACGGCCGCGGCGCGCGGCCGCCAGCTCCACGGCGCGGCCGGCCTTGTCCTTGCGTTCGGCGTTGAGGCGGAGCTCCGGACGGGCGAAACTGGCCACGAACTCCGCGGCCTCTTCCATGCGCAGCTGCACGCGGATGTCGGCCAGGGTGCGGGCGTCCGCGGTGGCGGTGACCGCCAGGCGCGGCACCCCGGGCAGCAGGTCCGTCAGCCGGCCCAGCTGGCGGTATTCCGGGCGGAAGTCGTGGCCCCACTGGCTGACGCAGTGCGCTTCGTCCACCGCCACCAGCGCCAGCCGCGAGGCGCGCAGACGGTCGAGCGCCCCGCCGCCCCCCATCAGGCCCTCCGGCGACATGTACAGCAGGTCGAGTTCGCCCACCTCCAGCATGCGCCAGATGCGCGCTCGGTCCGCCCCTTGGACGCCGGAATCCAGCCGTTCGGCGCGGACCCCCAGCTGCTTCAGGGCCGCGACCTGATCGGCCATCAACGCCACCAGGGGCGAGACCACCAGCCCGGTCCCCGGCCGCAGCACCGCCGGGATCTGGTAGCAGACGCTCTTGCCGCCGCCGGTGGGCAGCACGGCCAGGGCGTCGCGCCCGGCCAGGATCTCGGCCACGACCTCGGCCTGGCGTCCACGGAAATCGGGGTGGCCCCAGACGCGCCGGAGCGTCTCGCGAGCTTGGTCTAGAGTCGGGGGCACGTCGGGTTCATGGCACAGGAAGGCGCGGGACCTAAGGGGAATCAGGCGGCCGCGACGTTGAAGCGGCCGGCCTGATAGTCGCGCATGGCCTGCATGATCTCCTCGCGCGTGTTCATCACAAAAGGGCCGTGGGAGACCACCGGCTCGCCGATCGGCTCCGCATGGCCGAACACCAGAACCGCGTCCCCAACCGCCTCGACGGAGAGCGTGTCGCCCTCCAGGCCAAGCTCGACCAGGTTGAAGGCCGGCGCCTCGGCCCCGGCGGTCCGGACCGCGCCCCCCGCCACATAAAGAAAGACGGCCCGGCCCTCCAGGCCGTCGAAGGCCAGCCGCGCGCCCGTCTCCATCCTGACCACCGACATGAAGACTCCGGTCAAGGAGGCCACCGGCCCCGCCCGCCCCCGCCACTGGCCGGAGATCAGCTCCAGCGTGACCCCGTCGACCGACATCTTGGGGATGTCGGGGGCCTGCAGGCCGGTGTAGCGCGGCGGCGTCATCTTGAGCCGGGACGGCAGATTGACCCACAGCTGCAGGATCTCCAGCGGCCCGCCCCGGCGCTTGAAGTCCTCGGGCGACAGCTCGGCGTGGATCAGGCCGCTCCCGGCGGTCATCCACTGCACGCCGCCCGCACGGATCACGCTCTCATGCCCGCCGCTGTCGGAGTGCGACAGTTCGCCTTCCAGGATGAAGGTCACGGTTTCAAAGCCCCGGTGCGGATGGGGCCCGAACGGCAGGCCGCGGTTGCCCGGCGGATAGGTCTGGGGTCCGTGGTGGTTCAGAAACAGAAAAGGATCGAGCTGCGGCAGGCGCGGTCCGGGTAACGGCCGACGCGTCTGAAGATCGGCGATGTCGTCGCGAAGCGCGGGATGAAGCGCGACCAGACTCTTGTCCGCCATTGGGGGCCCTCGAAGCTCGAACCGGCCGATATAGGCGCCCTTCTGCGGCCACGCTTTGCTGACAAATGATGAAGAAGCACGGCGCGCGTTCACCTTTCGTCAAGGTCACTCCCGGTTCATGGCGAAGCGGATTAAATGCGCACGAGCCATCCTCGCCGGGCTCCGGAGTTTCCCATCATGAGCGATCGCGGCCCAGACGACCGGGTGCGGGCGCGCCACCCCGGCGCGGCGCCTCCGGCCCGTCAGCCCCAGGGACGTTCCCCCAGGAACGGGCGCGGCGTGTTCGGCTCGCTGGTCTATTGGACGCTGGTGCTGGGCGTGTGGGGCCTGATCGGGCTGGCGGCCTTCCTGATGGTGTTCATCCCCGGACTGCCGGACACCTCGGGCCTCTACGCCGTGAATCGCCAACCGTCGGTGGCCTACCTCGACCGCAACGGCGGGCTGATCGCGGTGCGCGGCAGCCAGGAAGCGCCCCCGGCCGATCTGAAGGAATTGCCGGACTATGTCCCGGCGGCCTTTATCGCCATCGAGGACCAGCACTTCTACCGCCATCCCGGGTTCAATCCGGTGCGCATGGCGCAGCAGCTGGTGCGCAATCGACGCGCCGGTCGGGTGACCGGGGGGGGCTCCACCATCACTCAGCAACTGGCCAAGAACCTGTTCCTGAGCTCGGAGCAGACCTACCGCCGCAAGGCGCAGGAGTTGATTCTGGCCGTCTGGTTGGAGGCCAAGTTCAGCAAGGAGGAGATCCTCGCCCTGTACCTGAACCGCGTCTATTTCGGCGGTGGCGCTTACGGCATCGAGGCCGCGGCCGAGCGCTACTTCCAGAAGGACGCCAAGGACCTCAACCTGGGCGAGGCGGCGCTCCTGGCCGGCTTGCTCAAAGGCCCGTCGCGCTACAGCCCCATCTCCTCCACGGAGCGCGCCGAGAAGCGGGCCAATGTGGTGCTGGCCGAGATGGTCGAGATGGGCGTGATCACACCCGAGGAGCGCGCCCAGGCCTTCAGCAAGCCCATCCGGGTGGCCAAGCGGCTGGCCAACCAGCACGCCAACTATTTCGTCGACTGGGTGGATGCGGAAGTCCGCGCCCTGGTGGGCGAAACGGACGAGGACCTGATCGTCCAGACCACGCTCGACCTGCCCATCCAGGCCTCGGCCGAGAGCGCGGTGCGCGCCGTGGTCAAGCGCGACCGCAAGCTGGGCGTGCGCCAGGCCGCGCTGGTGGCGCTCGACGGCGAAGGGCGCGTCCGCGCCATGATCGGCGGTGCGGACTACGCCGATAACCAGTTCAACCGGGCGGTGGATGCGCGCCGCCAGGCGGGCTCGGCCTTCAAGCCCTTCGTCTACCTCACCGCCTTCGAGCAGGGCCGCTCGCCCGACACCGTGGTCACCGACGGCCCTATCAAGATCGGCAACTGGGAGCCTCAGAACTACACGGGCGATTTCCGCGGGCAGATGACCGTGGAGCGGGCGGTCGCTCAGTCGGTCAACACCGTGGCGGCTCAGGTCGCCGACGAGGTCGGCCGCGACAACGTGGCCCGCACCGCGCGGCGGCTGGGCATCAGCTCCAAGATCCAGACCGGTCCCTCCATGGCGCTGGGCGCGGTGGAGGTGAGCCCGCTGGAGATGGCCAAGGCCTACGCCCCGCTCAGCAACGGGGGGCTCTACGCCAGCCCCTACGGCATCGAGCGCATCCGCACGCGCGGCGGCCAGGTGCTCTACGAGCGCCGCGCGAGCGAGCGCGCGCCCGTGGTCAGCAATCCCGCCCTGGGGGAGATCAACCAGGTGCTGCGGGCCGTGGTGACGGGCGGCACGGGCACCGGCGCCGCGCTTCCCGGCTATGACATCGCCGGCAAGACGGGCACCACCAGCGACTACAAGGACGCTTGGTTCGTGGGCTACACGGGCGGTTTCACCACCGCCGTCTGGGTCGGCAAGGACGACAACACCCCCATGCGCAAGGTGACGGGCGGGGGCGCGCCCGCCGAGATCTGGCGCACCTTCATGGCCTCCGCCCTGCCGCGACTGGATGTCAGGCCCATCCCCGAAGGCCCGCAGGCCCTGCCCTCCCCCTCGCTGGAGGATCCGATCGGCTCCCTGCTGGAGGCCGCCAACACCTTCTTCGAGGAGGATGTGACGACCTACGAGGAGTCGCCTCTGGCCGAGGCCCTTCCCCTGCCGTCGCCGGCCCGGCCGCAACCGGCGCCGTACGATCCGCAGCCCTACAGCCCGCCGGCTTACCTGCCCCCGCCCTCGCAGCAGCCCCGCGAGCCGGCCTACCTGCCCCCGCCCTCGCAACCGGCGCCGCCCAACAACGGCCCGCCCTCGTTGGAGGACTACATCGCCGCCGGCGTGGGCTGACCTCCACCGCAAATGAAGCCCGCCGCGGAGGCTCTCCCAGTCTCGCCCGCCTAATCTCGCCCCAGGGCGTGCAGCGCGCTTCCTTCCGCCCGTAGCCACGCGCGCGCGGACCGGGGGTCCCCGAACAAGCGCTCGACTAGGGCCCAAAAGCCCGGGCCGTGGTTGGCTTCCTTTAGATGCGCCACCTCGTGCGCCGCCAGATAGTCCAGCACGAACGGCGGCGCCCCGATCAGCCGCCAGGAGTAGCGGATCGCACTTCGCGCCGGGGTGCAGGAGCCCCAGCGTCCGCGCGGATCGTTCAGGGTGATGCGCGGCATGGGCAGGCCCAGCGCTGCGGCATGCACCGCCGTCCGGGCGGTCAAGTCGGCCAGGGCTTCGCGCCTGAGCAGGTTCAGCACGCGTCGCTCGAACGCCTCCCCCTCCCCCCCGCTGACGATGGCGCCATTCTTCAGCCTCGCCGCCCCGCGACCGGGCGCAGCCTCCAGCCGGAAAGGCTGTCCTCGCAGGGGAATGACGGCCCCCACGCGGAAGGGACGTCCTGCCGGGCGCTCCGCCGTTTTCTCCGCGATCCAGTCCGAGCGCCGTCGGGCGAACTCCGCCGCCTCGGCCAGCCGCCGAGCGCTGGGCGCCGTCACCGACACCTCTCCCGTGGCCCCGTCGACCCGCAGAGTGAGCCGCCGCGCCCGCGCGTTCACGCGCAGTCTCACCGGCCGTCCGGCGACCTCCACCACGCCGCCGGGCAGCAGCCTCACCGGCCGTCGTGCGTCCGGATGAAGTCGCGCACCCGGGGATAGATCTCCTCGCGGAAGCGACGCCCGTTGAACACGCCGTAGTGGCCGACCTCCGGCTGCACATACAGCTCGCGCATTGCGTCCGGCAGGTTGGGCAGCAGGGCGTGCGCCGCCTGGGTCTGGCCCACGCCCGAGATGTCGTCCTTCTCGCCTTCCACCGTCATCAGGGCGATGTCGGTGATCTGCTCGGGCCGTACGAGCCGTCCGCGATGCTCCAGCTCGCCCTTCGGCAGACTGTGCCGCTGGAACACCAGGTCGATGGTCTGGAGGTAGAATTCCTCGGTCAGATCCAGCACCGACAGGTACTCGTCATAGAACTCGTGGTGCTTCTGCGAAGCGTCGCCGTCGCCGCGGACCAGGTTGGCGAAGTGGCGGTGGTGGGCGTCGCGGTGCCGGTCCCGGTTCATGCTCATGAAGCTGTAGAGCTGGACAAAGCCCGGATAGACGCGCCGCATCATCCCCGGATAGGGCGGCGGCACCGTGTGGATCATGTTGTTCTGAAACCAGGCGAACGGCCGGGCCGCGGCCAAGTCATTGGTCTGGGTGGGCGCCAGCCGCGCGTCGATGGGGCTGCCCATGTAAGTGGTCGAGGCCGGGCGGCAGGGATCGCCGTCCTCGGCCATCAGCGCCGCCGCCGCCATCACCGGCGGGCCCGGCTGACACACCGCAACCACGTGCGGCCGCCCGCCGATCGCGCGCAGCATCTCGCCCACATGGTCGACATAGTCGTGGAAGTCGAAACGCCCTTCCTGCATCGGCACCATGCGGGCGTTCACCCAATCGGTGACATAGACCTCGTGGTCCTGGAGGAAGGCCTCCACCGTTCCGCGGAGCAGGGTGGCGTAGTGGCCGGACAAGGGCGCCACCAGCAGCACGGCCGGCTGGAACTCGCGCAGCCCTGCCCGACGCAGGTCGCTGCGATCGCGCGCGAAGTGCACCAGGCGGCACCAGGGCGAAGACCACACGGTGACGGGCCGGACCCGGACGTCCCCGCCGTTGACCGGCACGGTGTCGATGCCCCACTTCGGCTTGGTGTAGCGCCGCGTGGCGTCTCCGAAGAGCTCGGCGCCTGCGGCCGCCTGGCGGCCCCAGTCCGTTCCGCCCCACGGATTGCCTGGCCAGTTCAGCCAGTCGCGGGCGGCTCGGGCGGCGAGCCGCGACGGCATGGCGGCCTGATAGCCGAGTTCGTGCAGGGAATAGAGCATTCGGCTCCGGGGTACAGGGTTGGGATGAACGAGGCCTTAGGCGTCCATGGCTTGGCGGATCTGGCGCGCCGCCTCGGCCGGGGTGTTCTCGTGGGCGAGCACTTCCACGAGCTGTCCCTGGGGGTTGGTCAGGTACACCACCGTGGTGTGGTCGACGAGATAGCCGCCGTGAGCGGCGTGCGGGCCGGCCGCGGGCGCTTTGCGGTGATACACTTTCCAGGCCTTGGTCGCGGCCCCCACCTGTTCGGGCGTGCCCGTGAGCCCACGCACCCCGCCCGGGAACTCGTAGCCTTCCAGATAGGCGTTGAGCGCCTGAGGCGTGTCACGCTCCGGGTCCACCGTTATCAACACGACCTGCAGCTTCTCGGCGTCCTCGCCCAATTGCTCCGAAGCCGCCTGGAGCGTCTGCAGGGTCGCCGGGCAGAAGTCCGGGCAGGAGGTGTAGCCGAAGAAGACGGCGGTCCACTTGCCCCGCAACGCGCTTTCGTCGACCGACTGGCCGTTCTGATCCACCAACTGGAACGGGCCGCCGATCCCCGCCTGCCCCAAGGACGTGACCTGAGACGCCGCAGGCCCATCCTGAGAGGCGCGCCAGGCATAGGCGCCCCCGCCGATCGCCACGCCCGCCACCGCGGCCAGGGCTATGGCCGTCCAGCGCCCATGGGCTTTGCGCCCCGGCTGTTTTGGTTCATGCTCCGCTTCGGACATGGCGCTCGCACTCGAATTGACGCCGCCGGGCGTCCCGGCCCGATCAGTTAAGCCCGCCCGCGCGGCCTCACAAGCCGCGGGCGGCCCCGCGTCCCCCTCCGGGGTCGATGCGCCGCGGCAACGCCGCCCGCGCCTGCGCACCTTGATCAACATGCGCTGGATCGCCGTGGTGGGCCAGACGTCCGTGCTGCTGACCGTGCACTTCGGCCTGGGCTTCCACACGCCGCTCAGCGCCTGCCTTTTCGCCATCGGCGTCAGCACATGGTTCAACGTGGCGCTTCTGCTGACGCGGCCCATGCAGGCCGAGGCCTCGGACCTGGACACCTTCCTGGGCACGAGCTTCGACATCCTGCAGGCGGGCGTCCTGCTCGGGCTGACCGGGGGCATGAACAACCCCTTCGTGATCCTGCTGATCGGGCCGGTGGCGGTCGGCGCCGCGGCCCTGCCGCTCCGGCCCGCGCTGGGCATCGTGGCCGTGGGGCTGGGCTGCGCCACGGCCCTGAAATACGTCCACCTGCCCATGCCCTGGTCCACGCCGGCCGGCCTGGACCTGCCCTATATCTATGAGGTGGGGATGTGGGCCGCGACCGTGATCGGCATGCTCTTCACCGCCGGCTACGCCTTTACGGCCTCGCGCGAGTCCGCCCGGATGGAGTTGGCGCTGGCCACCACTCAAGAGGTGCTGGCCCGCGAGCAGCGCCTGGGCGCGCTGGGCGGCCTGGCCGCCGCGGCGGCCCATGAGCTCGGCACGCCGCTGGCCACCATCCAGGTGGTCGCCAAGGAGATGTGCCGCGGCTTGGCGCCCGATGATCCCGCAGCGGAGGACGCCCGCCTGCTGCTCAGCCAGGCCGAACGCTGCCGCGATATCCTGAAGCGGCTTTCCCGTGATCCGGAGGAAGGCGATCCCGTCGCCTGCGCCGCCTCCCTGATCCAACTGCTGGACGAGGCGGCGGACCCGCACCAGGGCGTCGGACCGGAGATCACCACCACCGTTCGGTCGACGGACGGCTCGCCCCACCCCGTGGTGGTCCGCTCGCCGGAAGCGGTGCACGCCCTGTCCGCCCTGGTCGAGAACGCGGTCGACTTCGCCAACGCCCAGGTCATCATCCTGGGGGCCCACGACCGGGACACGATCACGGTGGAGGTGGCCGACGACGGCCCGGGCTTTGCGCCCGCCGTGCTGACCAAGCTGGGGGAGCCCTATGTCACCACGCGCCCGAACGGCGAGAACTCGCGCACCGGCCACACCGGCATGGGCCTGGGTTTCTTCATCGCCAAGACGCTTTTGGAACGCACGGGCGCCCGGGTGAACTTCCGCAACGGCCGCCGGGGCGGGGCGGTGGTCTGCGTCTGCTGGCCCCGGGCCGCCGTCGAGGTCGCCCCCGGCTTGGAACCGCAGGCTTCAGCTTGACGCTTAGCTGTGGCGCCCTTCAGGAATCGCCGCCCCCATGACCGATCTGCCCGAGGCCGTTGCCCAGCTCGCGGACAAGACTCTGCTTCTCCTGGACGACGATGCGCCGCTCCGCATTCGTCTGGGCCGGGCGCTCGAGGCGCGCGGCTTCCAGCCCACGCTCGCGGGCAGCGTGGCCGAGGCTCTGGAGGCCATCCGCGGCGCTCCGCCGGCCCACGCCGTGCTGGACATGCGGCTGGAGGACGGCAACGGCCTGCAGGTGGTCAACGCGCTTCGTGAACGCCGGCCCGACGCCAAGATCGTCATGCTCACCGGTTACGGGAACATCGCCACCGCCGTGGCCGCTGTGAAGGCCGGCGCCATCGACTACCTGGCCAAACCGGCCGACGCCGACGACGTCGCCCGCGCCCTGCTGGCCCAGGTCGACGCCCCACCCGCGCCGCCGGAGAATCCCATGTCCGCCGACCGGGTCCGCTGGGAGCACATCCAGCGGGTCTATGAACTCTGCGGCCACAACGTCAGCGAAACCGCACGGCGCCTGAACATGCACCGCCGCACCCTGCAGCGCATCCTGGCCAAGCGGGCGCCGCGTTAGGCCAAGGCCCGGAACGCCGCCAGCCGCGCGAACTGCAGCAGCAACGCCTTTCTTCGCGCGGGCGCCAGCGGGACCACCCGCGCCGGCCGCAGCACCGCCCCGCCGAAACCGTCGGCCACGATCAGCCCCGCATCCTCCGGCAGGATCTCGCGCGGGAAGTCCGGCGGCACCGCAAAGGAAAAGGCGTCACAATAGGGCGCATACTCCCCCCATTTCCGGTCCACGCGGAAGTCCTCCACGGAGGACTTCACCTCCACCACGGACAGCTCGCCCTTGGCGCCCAGGGCCATGATGTCCGCACGCCGGCCGTTGGGCAGCGGAAACTCCAGCAGGGGCGCATGGCCCAACGCCTGCAACAGGCGCGCGGCGCCTCGGGTGACGAGCTCCGTCGTCTCCGGGCGCGTAAGGGCGAGGGCGACCGCGACTTCCACCCCGCCTGTGTTCCGTCTCTGTTCGTCTCCGTCAAGCGGAGCGGCGGGCGGGTAGTGTCTCAGTTTGAATTCCTGGTTTCACCAAAGCGGCCGACGTCGGCCGAACCAGTCGCGCCCCTCCGTTCGAGTCCTCTCCAGGTCGGCCTTCAACTTGGTGATCAGTTGGTCGAAGTCACGCCCGCTATGGGCCTCACCAAGCGGGTGAGTCTCGCTAAGCTCAGCTTTCCCATCTGCTTTCCGGCGGAAGATCAGTAGACTCAACCGGGCGGTCTGCATGCGCGGGTTAGGCTCGGATAGGATTACGACCTCGCTCACGGGCTCGAACTCGAAGCTGATGAATGCGATCGGCCGCTTGGCCATGGGCACGCCCCTCTAGAGTGGGCAGCAGGCTACCCGGGGACGTATTGACACCATCACGATGCGTTTGTTCATACGAAAAGCCCCGCCGGAGCGGGGCTGATCTACGTCGTGAAGTGGCTTGCGTTCGCCACGGCTCACGACGGCCCCTGGTGGGGTCTTAGACGCGGATCGCCGAAGCGAGAGCCGCTGCGCTCATATGCATTACCGTAGCGATTTTGTCAACTGAGCGAGCCCCATGCCGCTCAGAACGCAGGCTCTGATAACCCTTAGGTTTTCGTCGCTTACCGGGCTGTAGTGGTAGAGCCGACGCCCCTGAACGTCCTTACCATATCGAAGGAAATCAAGACGATGGAAGCCTACGGCAGCAATCATGTCCCCCTTCACCCAGACGCCATCACTGTCCCAGCGGGCAGGCAATCGGGGGCGGATGTCGATCTGCCGATGGTACTGCATGACCGGATCGGGAGCGGTCGTGCTGAGCGCCACGACAGTGCAGAGCCCCGGACGCGCGACGATCTTAGGGCTAATCACCACGACAGGGCGATGCTTCACCATCTCAGGTTCTCGGAAGCCTGCGTTGAAGTCGCACGTCATAACCGTGCCGATCTCGGGATGCTCTTTGATCGGCACTAGCCGCCCCGCTTCTTGTATGGCCCGCGCTTAGCCGGAGCGGGCGCGCGGGCGTCGATCAGCGACACGACATCTTCCATGCTCCAGAGCCGTTCCGTAAGGCCCGCCGCCATGGCGGGCGTCATACGCAGCGACTTATGGGTGCAGACGAAATTGTAAAACACAAAGTAGAGCGAGAGGGCGTCCACATGGGCGTCGAGCTTCTTGGAGAAGGCGTTCGTCAGGCGGGTGAACCGGCGCATCGACATGCGCATGGTGAGGTTCTGGCGCTCAACGAAGGACGTGCTGACGTGCTTCGGGTCGGGCTTGCCGGCGATCTCCACCTGACGGGTGCCGCAGCACTCGCCGGGGCTATAGCGGCGCTCCGGGCCGCTCCCGGCCGCTTCGCCGTAGAGCTTAACCAGCATGGCGTAGTCCACGTCGTTCTCTGAGAACGCACCCCGCACGGCGTCCAGATAGGCTTTGTGGCCGTCCGTGGTGAGCTGCACCCGGCCGTCCAGCCGCTGCCGAACGTCGTCCATGAAGAAGTTGGCCGTCTCGGCTTCCCGCCCGCCGACCATGTAGGACACGATCAGCTTGGAGTCGGCGACGAGGGCTGTCCACGTCCAGACGTTTCCCGCGCCGTAGGGCGCGGCCTTCGCGTCCGCGACGTTCTTCTCCTTGCTGTAGCAGAAGGACCAGATCTCATCGCACTGGACACGGCGGGCCTTTACGCCCCGCACGTGCTCCCAATGGTAGGCGGCGCACGCCTCGCCAGCGTCGGACAGCAACTTCGACACGGTGTTGATGGACACGCCGCACACGCGGCTGATCGACCGCATGGACGATCCCTCGCAGAGCATCGAGAGGATTTGGACGCGCTCGGCGAGTGGCAGCCGGTTCATGCTCATTTGATGTGAACACTCTGCTTGAGTGTCAAGCATAACGACTCACTCTCACGCTTTGCTCTGAGAGCGAGTGCGTGCTAAAAGTGCACAACGGCGCAGAGGTGTGGACCCCGCTGCGCCGTTGCTCCGCGCCCCTTCTGGAAGGGGCGCGGATGGGAGCCGATTGAAGGCCGCTACCTTTCCTTCTCAGGGGAGCCGGGTAGCGGCCTTTCCTATGTGTCCTCGCCCCGAACGCCGGTCGGCGTCTCGCTCGGGGCTCCTGTCCCTCCTGGCCATGATCTTCGCCTCCGATTCTGTTGGCCAGCATACGCGCGCGCCTTGCTCTGTCAACAGGTTCGTGATACGGGCCCGTAAATCGCGCCTGTTGGACGAAAGGCTCACAGTATGTCGGACGACCAGGTCGGGGGAAAGGCTCCCAAAGATCGGAGCCCGAGTTTTCCGTTTATACCGCTCCAGACAGCCGTCGAGCGTCTGCTTGCTTTCGAGCAGATGTTCGGCCGACACGATACGCCCGCTATAAAGGCCGGCAAGGCGTGGGGGATGAAGGACGGGAGCAGCCAAGCGTTCCAGACGACGGCGGCTTTGAAAGCGTTTGGTTTCGTTGACTATCGCGGCTCAGGGCCGACCCGTCCTACTTTCATAACTGAGGAGGGGCGTGTGCTCCTCCGGGCCCAGCAGGACTCGATCAAGCGCGAGGTGCTCCGCCGCGCCGCCCTCAAGCCAAAGATCATCGAACGCTTTTGGCACGAATGGGGTGCGGACCGGCCCATTGATGACATCTGCATCGATGACCTGCACTTCAAACATGGGTTCACGATCGGCGCGGCCCAGACCTTCCTACGGGTCTATGATGCCACTATCGCCTATGCAGGACTCGGAGAGTCTGATAAGAAGGCCCCAGAGGAAGAGGCCCCGCCACTTTCGGCTGTTGACGTCGGCGACACTGTGCAGGTGGAGATCAACGGGCAACAGGTCCTCCCCGCGCCCACGCGGGTGCGGGCCGTGCAAGAGCACGGCGGGGTGCAATGGGTTTTCCTCGACGGTAGCGAGGCGGGTGTTCGTATGGAGCAGGTCCAACTAGTGCAGAAGGGGCTTACCCCGCCCCCAGTCCAGCCGCTGGGCGCAGCCCCGGTGCTGCCGTTGGAGTCAGGCTCGACGGAGCCTGCGCGCACCGCCAAAGGCGCGGGCTGGAAAGAAGAGCGCCTGATCGATGATGCTGGGGAGGAAACGTTCCTCTCTTACAAGGGGGAGCCTTCGGTCGAGCGCTATGAGTTCATCCGGGACTATCTGGACTTCCGCATCAAGCGGCTGAAGCCGCCTAGCCCGGGCCCCACCGCTTAGCCGCCGCCTTCTTCGCGATCTCCGAGCGCTGCTCCGGTGTAAGTGCGCCCGCACGGGCCGCCCCACCGGCCTTGCCGCCCCGGCGGTGGTGTTCCTTGGACGGGTCGTTCTGCGTGTCCTCGACTTCGCCGGTGGCGATCCGCCCAATCAGCACGGCGTTGCCGATCACATCGGCGGGCCGCTTCTCACCTCTAGGACCCTTCGGCATTCTTCTTCCTCCCCACGGGGTTCCAATGTTGCAGGGTCGCGGGCCGGGGGAACTCTCGCCGCTGTCCCGGCTGTAGCACCAGCTTAGTCCCGCCGCCGAGGGTCACGCGTATGGCGTAGGGCGCGTGATTGACCATCGCAGCACACCGTTCCCGGCGCGGGCTCTCAGGCAAGGTCACGCTACCACAGGGTGATGGCTTCGGCGTACATCCTGATCTGTTGCTCTACTTCCTCGCGGCGCTCTTCAGTGACATCACGCACCGGTGCGTCGCCAGTGGCGGCGTGGAAGCGCATCTGTCCAGTATCGATAAGCTGCAGGGTGTAGGAGCAGCGCTCCTGTTCAGCGCGATAGTAGGCGATGCGATGGCGGGCGAATTCCGGGTCTGAGGCCATGCCGCATAATAAGCCAGGTCATTGCCCGAGGCTAACGCACCAAGCCCTGCTGGATTTCAGACTGAGACACTACCGGCGGGCGGGCGTCTCAGCCTGAAGCGGGCAGGTCGTTGTTCCTTCCGACGAGCGGCTCGCTCGCGGCACAGGCGGTGCTCCAACCCGCGAAGACAGTCCGCCAAGCGCAGGGGCTATGTGGGCGAGGAGAACCCGGCGCGGGTGATCGACGTCTTCGTCGATGAGCTGGACCTGCTTGGGGAGGTCTCCTCAGCCGCGCTATTCTTGCAGGCTGGAGTCTTCAAGTGGCGCGGTTTGCTCTCAGGCGGCGTTCGCCTTAGCCACGCTTCACACTCGCCGTGGCCCTCATGACGCACCAGCCGATCGCCCCTCTTCCGGCCCACCAAAGGATCGACCTCTTGGACGTGATCCGCGGCGTCGCCGTGTGCGGTATCCTCGCGGTGAACATCTTCGTCATGGGCACGGTCGGCAGCACCCAGGGGCGCACCTTTCCGGCACAATGGAATGCCGACTGGGTCGCCTGGTTTGGGCAGCGGCTGCTCCTCGAAGGCCCGATGCGGGGCCTCTTCATGATCCTCTTCGGGGCCGGCATGCTGATGATGCTGCGCAAGAGCGAGGATGAGCATCCGGAAGTCGCGCCGATCGACGTCTGGGCCCGCCGTTCGCTCGCGCTGCTCGGGCTCGGCGTCGTCCACTTCCTGGTTCTGATGTGGCCGGGGGAGATCTTGTGGACGCTGGGCGTCGCCGCTTTCCCCTTGCTCGCCTTTCGGACGGCGCGGCCGCGGACCCTGTGGATCTGGGCGCTGGTCATCATCGCCTGCCTCAGCGCCCACCGCGCCTACAGCACGAGCGGCTATGTAGACGAGTATCAGTCCGCGCTCGACGGCGAGCGCGCGCGCCAGCAGGGCCGTGCTCTCACCCCCGAACAGGAAGCCGGCCTTGCCGCCGCGGCCGCGGCGGTGAGCGCAAATTATCCCACCCCGGAAGCGGTCGCCGCCGACGTCGAGAAGCGGACCAGTCTGATCCCGCTTCTCAAGTGGAGCTCCTCTGGCTGGGCGTCCCGACATCTCGAAATCTATAGCTGGATCGGGGTGGCCGAGAGCCTCGCCTTCATGCTGGTCGGCATGGCGCTTTACCGCTCGCGCATCCTTACCGGCGCAGCTCCCATGCACCTGTACTGGTGGATGCTGCTGGCCGGTGGCGGCATCGGACTAGGGCTTCGGCTAGCGGACATGTGGTGGCAGGCGCGCACCGGCTTCGAGCTCGACGTCCACCAGCTCAACCCGGCGATGTCGCTGTTGCGATCGGCCTGGTACCAGCCGGCCCGCCTCGCCTTGACCCTGGCCTATGTAGGCTTGTTCGCATTGCTGTGGCGAGCGGGGTTGCGGGCCTGGACGCCGCCTTTCCGCGCAATGGGGCGCATGGCGCTGACCGTCTACACGCTCCAGTCGCTCCTCACCTCGATCTTGTTCTACGCAATGGGCTATTTGGGGAAGTTTGGGGCCGCGAACCTGTTGTTGGCGACCGTTTGCATCTCCGTCGGCACCGCCCTCTTTAGCATGATGTGGCTCAAGCACCGCAGCATCGGCCCCATGGAGTGGCTGCTGCGCGCCATCGCCTACGGCACCTTCAGCCCGACCCGGAAGCCGGCGGCCGCGGAGGCGCTCGGCCGCTCCCCGCCGATATGAGTGGAGGCGGTGGCCAGCATCATCGGTTCCTGGCCAACGTTGCGCGGCGCGATCATCGACCAAATGCGCTACTCCGCGCATTTTTCTCATGATCCATGCTCGACCGAGATGGTCCTCGCTGTCGAAATCGAGGCGACCAGTTCTTCATCGTTCTCACCGCGCCAAACAGCGGCATGGATAGTCATCGGGACACTGTTGACGGAGGGGCGGACTGGATGAGAACTGACTTCGCTAGGTCTTGGCGCAGGCCAAACTCCTCTCTCTCAGAGGCTCATAGCCTTAAGCCGCGACCGTGCGAATGCTCTCTGGCTGCGGGGCTACCCCGCACGCGGAACAAGTCAGAAGCAGTGCGAGTACAGCTTTCCTCATCGTTCCATGAGGCTGAAGGATCTCGGCACTGGCGCCGGCTCCAATCGACCTTGCCGGCTCCAGCCCCTCACTCACCCGCCTGCCGCGGGAACTCGAACCGCGCCGTGGGATAGCCCAGCGCCTTGGCCCGGGCGATCGCGGCGTCCCGCACGGACTGGGGCGGGTTCGGGCGCGTGGACAGGGCCCAGAGATAGTTGCCGCCCTCCGTGCCCATCAGCACCCAGCTGTAATCGGGCGCGTGGTCCAGGATGCGGTACTCCACCTTGACCACCCCGCCCAGGAAGCTGACCCGCAGCTTGGCGTTGTTGCTGCCGGGGATCACCGCAGCGCGCGCGCGGCGCACGCTGGCCTTGCCGGTCGGCGAGCCCGCCCGGCAGGTCAGCGCGATCGCCAGCTCGCCGGCCAAGCCGCGACTCCAGTCATAGGTCGGAGCCTGGCAGTCCCGCTGGTTGGGGTTGGGCAGGCGGGCGAACTCGTACCAGCGGCCCGAGAACCGGGCGGGGTCCACCGGCTTGGACGGTTCCGGCGCCTTGCCCATGGCCGGGGTGACCATCGCGAGCGCCAGGGCGAGGGCGACGAGTGGACGCATGGGGCGGCTCCGAAACGGTCAAGCCTGAACGAACCGCCGCGCCGTTGGTTCTGTCCCCCATGGCCAAAGTCGCTCCCCTGTTCCTGGCGCTCGCGCTGGCGGGCGCCTGCGCCCAGCCTCCCGCCCCGACCCGGTCCGAGCCGCGCTTCGTCCCGGAACAGTGGTTCCAAGGCCGCACCGTCGGGCGGGGCGAGTTCCGCCGCAGCCTGGGCGGAAGCCCGAGCCGCTTCGACATGGTGATCGACGGCGCCTGGAACGGCCGCGTCCTGACCATGGACGAAACCTTCACCAGGCCCGCCGGCGCCGCGGGCCCCGGCCGCTGGAACCGGGTGTGGACCATCACCCCCACAGGCCGACACTCCTATCTGGGCGAGCTCACCACAGGTCACGGGCCGGCGGAGATCACCGCGGAAGGGGACACGGTCACCATGCGCTACCGCGCGGACGCGCCGCTGGTGGATCGCCCCTTCCCCGCCCGCTTCGAGCAGACGCTGCGCCTGCGCCCGGACGGCACGGTGCTGAACACCGCCGACGTGTACAAATGGGGCGTTCGCATCGGCCGCACGACCGTGGTCTTCCGCAAGGCGCCGGGGGCGGCGTGAGGGTGGTCGTCCTGACGGGCGCCGGCGTGTCCGCGGAAAGCGGCCTCGGCACCTTCCGCGACAAAGACGGGCTGTGGAGCCGCTACGACCTGGAGGAGGTCGCCACGCCGCAAGGCTTCGCCCGGGACCCCGCCAAGGTGCACGCCTTCTACAATGCACGCCGGGCGCAGGGCGCCGAAGCCCGGCCCAACCCCGCCCACCACGCCCTGGCGCGCCTGGAGGCCGGGCTGGCCGAACGGGGCGGCGAGCTCACCTTGGTCACTCAGAACGTGGACTCCCTGCATGAACAGGCGGGCGCCCGGCGCGTGATCCACATGCACGGCTCGCTGGCGCGCACCCGTTGCGCCGGGTGTGGAGCCGTCTGGCCCGACCGCGGTCTGCTGGCCCTGGAGCGCGCCTGCCCCGAATGCGGCGCGGTCGGGACGGAGCGCCCCGACGTGGTCTGGTTCGGCGAGGTTCCGCATCACCTCGATGAGATCGCAGGCGCCCTGGCCCGGGCCGATCTGTTCGCCGCCGTCGGCACGTCCGGCGCCGTATGGCCCGCGGCCGGCTTCGTGCTGGAGGCCCAGGCGCACGGGGCCCGCACCATTGAGCTCAACCTCGAAGCCTCGGACACTGCGGCCGCCTTCGACCACGGGCGCTACGGCCCTGCGTCCGCCGTCGTGCCTAACTGGGTGGAACAATTGCTGAAGGAGCAAGCCTGATGGACATGGAAGCGCAGGTGCGCGAGGCCATTCTCGACGAACTCACCCGCCAGGCCGAGGCCGGCGGCCTCACCGTCCAGCCGGAAGACGAGGGCGCCGTCACCCTGAACGGCCGTGTCGACCTGGAGACCCTCGCCATGGCGGTCGTGGGCGCCGTGGCCGGCGGCCCCTAGACTCACTCCGCCTCGATGGCCTCGATCTGCTCGTCGCTCAGTCCGAAGTGGTGCCCCACCTCGTGCACCAACACGTGGGCGATCAAATCCGGCAGGCTCACGTCGCCCCGCGCCGCCCACTCGTCCAGAATCGGACGGCGGTAGAGGAAGATCATCGAAGCCTCCGGCGCGGGATCCAGCACCGAGCGCCGGGTCAGGTCCACGCCGTGGTAAAGCCCGGTCAGGTCATACGGATCATCGATCTCCAGCGCGTCCAGCACCTCGTCATCCGGCCAGTCGTCGATGCGGAACACCACATGCCCCGTCATCCGCCGGAAGCCGTCCGGCAGCCGCGCGAACGCCGTCTCCGCCATGCGCGCGAAGTCGTCCAGCGAAGGGGCGAGCCCGTCATTCATCGGGCATGAGGATGTGGGGCGCGTCCGGCGGGCGCACCTCGAACAGGCCTGTTTCCAGCGGCTGCTGCGGTCGCACCGGACGGAGCGGCTGGCGCGCCAGCGCCTTGAGGGCCGCCGGCTGAAGGGAGGCCGCGTCCCGCTCGCGCCGCAGCTCGCGCGCCTGGTCCAGCGGGGCGTCCGCGGTCTCCGTCCCGATCCGCCAATAGGACACCTGCAGCCGCCAGACCGTGGCCGAGGCCTGGGGCGGGGCGGGCCACCGTCGTCCGTCCCGATTCACCGGCCGCACGGGCTCGGGGCGCACGACCGACAGTTCCGTCAGCCCGCACCAGCGGTCTTCGGCCGCGGGCAGGCTCCGCCCCGGCCGGTCGTCCGCGAGGCGCCCGGGATAGGCGTCCAGCAAGGCTTCGCGCGTGGCGAAGGCGGGCCCGGCCGGCTCGGTGGTGAAGATCACCGCCTCGCCCGCCGCCAATTGCGCCTCGCGCTGACGCGCCGCCCGGGCGCGAGGGCGATTCAAGGCCTCTTCGGCCGTGGCGGCGACGGGGTATAGGACGCTCATGGCAGGCCCCGAACTCCTATGCCCCTCGCGCTGATCTTGTCGAGCCATGTGGCCGGAAGCCGCGTCGGCGGCTTCCCCCAGGCCCTGGCGCTGGCGCAGTGGGGCATCGACCCCGTGCTGGTTCCCACCGTCCTGTTCGGCCGGCGCCCCGGCCGCGGCGCGCCCCCCGGCGGCGGTCCGGTGGACGATGGGCTCTTTCGCGGCATGCTCGAGGGGGTGGAGGCCCATGGCCTGCTCGGCCTCTTCGACACGGTGGTCACCGGCTATTTCGCCTCCGCCGACCAGGTCGGCGCGGCGGCCGTCCTGATCGACCGTATCCGCGCCGCCGACCGCACCGGCGCTTTCGGATCCGCCTTCACCGTGGTCGTGGACCCGATCATGGGCGACGCGCCCGACGGCCTCTACGTCCGCGAGGAGGTCGCCGATGCGATCGCGGCCGAGTTGCTCCCCCGCGCCAACCTGCTCACGCCCAATCTGTGGGAGCTTCGGCGGCTGTCCGGCGCGGAGGCCGGGACGCCGGCCGCCGCAGCGGCGGCCGCCCGCAGCCTGGGCCGCCCCGTCCTGGTCACCTCCGTCCCGACCGGCCCGGGCCGCATCGGCGCCGTCTACGCCGACGAGGTCCAGGCGCTGCTGTTCTCCCACTCCGAGGCGCCCGACACGCCCCACGGCACGGGCGACGTGGTGGCCGCCGTGCTGGCCGCGGCGATCGTGGACGGAGCGGCCGCCGCCGCCGCCGCCGAGTCGGCCATCCGAGCCGTGGCGGAATGCGTCTTCGCCGCCGCCGCCTGGCGTGCCCCCGAACTTCCCGTGGTGGCGCTGGGTCCCCGCCTGCGCACGCCCACGGCGGAGGTAAGGGTCCAGCCGCTTGACGCCGGGTCCTCCGGCGGCGCCTGACAGCCCTCATGACCAGTGAGATTCACGGCTTCTGCCCGCCCCGGTTCGAGCCCGTCCGGGACCAGCTTCGACGCAACCTCGCCGCCGGCCTGGAGCTGGGCGTCCGCTTCACCCTCGCGCTGGAGGGCGAGGTCGTGCTCGACCTCTACGCCGGCCATGCGGACCGCGCCGCCACGCGCCCGTTCGGCCCCGACACCCTCACGCCCGTCTTCTCCGTCACCAAGGCCGCGGCCGCCCTCATGCTGGCCCGCGCGGTCGACCGCGGTCGTCTCGACTATGATAAGCCCGTCGCGGACGGCTGGCCCGAGTTCGCCGCAGCCGGCAAGGCCGCCGTGACGGTGGCTCAGGCCCTGTCGCACCAGGCCGGCCTCCCCGGCTTCCCCGAGCCCATGGACCCCCAGCTCTGGTTCGAACCGGACGAGATCGCCAGGAGGCTGGCCGCCATGGCGCCCTTGTGGCCCCCGGGAACCGCCTCCGGCTACCATCCCATAAGCTGGGGCTATCTTGCGGGCGAGATGTTCCGCCGCGCCGACGGGCGCACCCTGGGCCGCGCGCTGTCGGAGGACATCGCCGTCCCGTTCGGCCTCGACCTGCACATCGGCCTCCCCGACCTCCAGCACGGGCGCGTGGCCGAGATGGTCCGCCCTGGCGCCATGCCCGACCTGGGTCCGATCACCGAGCCGCGCCGCGTCGCCTTTCTGACCAAATGGGCTTCGCCCTCCGGTCGTTCGAGCGCCGACTGGCGCCGCGCCGAAATCCCCTCCGCCAACGGCCACGCCACGGCCGAAGCCCTTGCCCGTCTGATGGCGGTGGTCGCCTGCGACGGCGAGTTGGACGGCCGCACGGTGCTCTCCCGAAGCGCCGTGGATGCGCTCCGTCGCGAACGCATCACGGGCCAGGATCTGGTGCTGCCCTTTCACCTGTCCTGGGCGGCGGGCCTCACCCGCAACGACCCCGCCCAGCGCTTCTTCGGCCCCGGCCCCCGCAGCCTGGGTCACTACGGCTGGGGCGGCAGCTGCGCCTTCGCCGATCCCGACCGCCGCCTGTCGGGCGCCTATGTCATGAACAAGCAGAGCAACATCCTGATCGGCGATCCCCGGGCGGTGGGGCTGATCGAAGCCGCCTACGCCTGCCTTTAGGCGGGCGCGGCGCTCAGCTTCAGCGCCCGCGAGCGCCGCCAGGCGCCCATCGCGTACACCGCCGCCCCCGTCCAGATGAAGACGAAGCTGAGCACCCGGAGCGGGTTCAGGTCCTCGCCCTGGCTCACCCCGATGCAGAAGCTCAGGGTGGGCGCCAGGAACTGCAGGAACCCCACGGTGGACAGCGGCAGCCGCCGCGCCGCCCAGCTGAAAAGCATCAGCGGCGCCACCGTGACCGGCCCCGTGGCCAACAGCCACAAGGCGCTGGCCGGCGCGTCCAGAAAATGCCCCGCCCCGGTCCGCTCCAGCCACAGGACATAGGCCAGGCCGAAGGGCACGATGAGCAGGCATTCGATGAACAGCCCCGTCTGGGCGTCGACGCTGACGCCTTTGCGAATGATCCCGTAGGCGGCGAAGCTGAAGGCCAGCACCAGCGAGATCAGCGGCACGGCCCCCAGCGCCAGCCCTTGCAGCGCAACGCCCGCCGCCGCCGCCGCGATCGCCGCGCCGCCGAACCGGTCCAGCTTCTCCCGGAAGAGCCAGGCGCCGGCCGCCATGCTCAGCAGCGGGTTCAGGTAGTAGCCAAGGCTGGTCTCCAAGGTCCGTCCGTTGTTCACCGCCCAGACGAACAGGGTCCAGTTCACCACGATCAGCACCGTGGACACCATCAGGAGCCCCACCGTGCGCGGCCGCCTCAGCGCGGCGCGAACGGCCGGCCCCTGCCGCGCCAGGAGCACCAGCGCCGCGGCCCACAGAACGCCCCACACGGCCCGGTGCCCGATGATCTCCCAGGCGTCCGCCCCCGTCCGCCCGATGGCCTGGAACACCAAGGGGGACAGCCCCCAGATCCCATAGCAGGCTGTCCCCGCCAGCAGCGGGGCCCGGACATCGGCTTGCCTGTCGCTCACGCCGCGGCTTTGCCGCCGATCAACCCCCGGTCGTCCAGCAGTTGCGCGATCTGAACCGCGTTCAGCGCCGCGCCTTTGCGCAGGTTGTCGCTGACCACCCACAGGTTCAGACCGTGCTCCACGGTCGGATCGCGCCGGATGCGGCTCACATAGACCGAGAACTCGCCCACGGCCTCGACCGGGGTGATGTAGCCGCCGTCCTCACGCTTATCGATCACCTGCACGCCCGGCGCTTCGCGCAGGATCTCGCGGGCCTCGTCCTCGTCCATCTCGGTCTCGAACTCGATGTTCACCGCTTCCGAATGGCCCACGAACACCGGCACGCGCACGCAGGTCGCGGTGAGCTGGATAGAGGGATCAAGGATCTTTTGCGTTTCCGCCGTCATCTTCCACTCCTCCTTGGTCGCCCCGTCCGGGAGGAAGTCGTCGATGTGCGGGATCACGTTGAAGGCGATCTGCTTGGTGAAGTGCTTGGGCTGGTCGGCCCCCAGCACGAACAGGCCCTTGGTGGTCTCCCACAGCTCGTCCATGGCCGGCTTTCCCGCGCCCGAGACCGATTGGTAGGTCGAGACCACCACCCGCTTGATCCGCGCCTCGTCGTGCAGCGGCTTCAGCGCCGTGACCAGCTGGATAGTGGAGCAGTTCGGATTGGCGATGATGCCCTTGGCGCGGAAGCCGTCCACCGCGTCCGGGTTCACCTCCGGGACCACCAGCGGGACCTGCGGGTGCATGCGCCAGGCGGAGGAGTTGTCGATCACCACCGCGGCCGTGCGCCCGATCCGCTCGGCGTGCTGCCGGCTCAGATCCGCGCCGGCGCTCATCAGCACGACGTCCACGCCCGAGAAGTCGAACTGCTCGAAGTCCTCGCAGCGCAGGATGCGATCGGCGTAGGAGACCTCGACGCCCTTGGAGGACCGGGACGCGATCGCGTGGATGTCGTCGAGGGGGAAGTTCACCTCCTCCAGCACCGCCATCAGCTCGCGCCCCACGGCGCCCGTCGCCCCCACCACGGCCACCCGATAGCCCATGCCGCTTCTCCCCGTTCGCAGCTGCGGCAGATAGGGCGTCTTCACTGAGAAGGGGAGCCCTCGCCGCGGTGCTCCCGGCGCGCTAAGATCGCGGGATGATCCGCCCTGCCGCCATCTCGCTCTTCGCCCTGCTAGGGGCCTGCGCCGCCACGCCGGAGAGCGCCCAGCCACAAGCGAACGCACCCGAGACGGTTCCCGTTGGAACGAGCGACCGAGGGCCGAGACAGCCCGCTCCGGCCGCCCTCGCCTCGACCGAGGACGCCCGCCTGCAGACCTTTCTCGACGCCGCTTTCGACGCCCGCGCCGCGCTGAGCCCGCAGTTCCTGACCACCCTGGGCTCCCGCGACCGTTACGGCGAGCTGGACGACTACACGCCCGCGGCCGACGCCCGCCAACTGGCCCTGCTCGAACAGCAGCTCGCCCAGTTGAAGCGCGACTTCGACCCCGCCCGCCTGAGCCCCGCCGCCCGCCTCTCCTACCAGCTGTTCGAGAGCCAGGTCGAACGCGCCCGCGCCGAGGTCCCCTGGCGAGACCACGACTTCATCTTCGCCGCCAACGGCAGCCCCGCGGGCGAGCTTCCGGTATTCCTCATCAACAACCACCGTGTGGACACGGTGGCCGACGCCCAGGCCTATGTCTCCCGCCTGCGCGACATGGATCGCGTCGGCCGTGAGATCGCCGCCGATTTCGAACGCCGCGCGGCGAAGGGGATCATCCCGCCCACCTTTGTCTTCGCACCCGCCATCGCCGACGCCCGCAAGGTGATCACCGGCGCACCGTTCGGCTCAGGTCCCGACACCGCCGTCTGGGCCGACTTCCAGGCCAAGGTGGGCAAGCTGAACGCCGATCCCGCCGTCAAGGCGCGCCTGCTCGCCGAAGGCCGCGCCGCCATGACCGGCTCCTTCCGGGCCGGCGTCACGCGCCTGATCACCTCGCTGGAGACCGTGCGCCCGCGCGCCACCTCCAACGCCGGCGTCTGGCGCCTGCCCAACGGCGACGCCTATTACGCGCACCGCGTGCGCCAATCCACGACCACCGACCTCACCCCCGACCAGATCCACCAGATCGGCCTGTCCGAGGTCGCCCGCATTCAGGGTGAGATGGAGGCCATCAAGCGCCAGGTCGGCTTCAATGGCACCCTGCAGCAGTTCTTCGCCCATCTGAAGAACGACCCCCGCTTCGAATATCCCAACACCGACGCGGGCCGGCAGCAGTACCTCACCGACGCCCGCGCCTACATCGCCGGCCTCATGGCCAAGGCGCCCCAGTACTTCCACCGCCTGCCCAAGGCGCCGCTGGAGGTTCGTGCGGTGGAGCCCTGGCGGCAGGCCACCGCGTCCGTGGCCTTTTACAGCCGCGGCACGCCCGACGGCTCCCGCCCGGGCATCTATTACGTCAACCTGGCCGACATGACTCAGGTGTTGAAGCCCCAGATCGAGGGCATCAGCTACCATGAGGGCGCGCCCGGCCACCACTTCCAGATCGCCTTCGCCCAGGAGCAGGCTCAGCTGCCCAAGTTCCGCCGGTTCGGCGGCTACGGCGCCTATTCCGAAGGCTGGGGGCTTTATACCGAGAAGCTCGGCAAGGAGATGGGCTTCTACCAGGATCCCTATTCCGACTTCGGCCGGCTTTCGCTGGAGCTCTGGCGGGCCGCGCGCCTCGTCACCGACACGGGGCTGCACAGCAAGCGCTGGTCGCGCGAGCGCGCCATGGACTACTTCAAGCAGAACACCTTGCTCAGCGACCTCGACATTCAGAAGGAGGTCGAGCGCTACATCACCAACCCCGGGCAGGCGACCAGCTACAAGGTCGGCCAGCTCAAGATCCTGGAGCTTCGCGACCGGGCCCGCCGTGAGCTCGGGCCCCGGTTCGACATCCGCGACTTCCACGCCGCGGTGCTGGACAACGGCGCCCTGCCGCTGGACGTGCTGGAGCAGCAGGTGGAGGCTTACATCGCGGGCAAGCGGGGCTAGAACCGCTTCTCCATGGCGTGAGATTGGGTCTGCGGCTCAGCCTGGGCTTTTAGCGCAACTGGTTCACCGCCCAGAGCCGCCGCACCGGGTCGCCCGGGACGGCGGCTCGCAACTCGCGCGTGTTCGACAGCTCCAGCCCGATGAAGCCGCCCCGGCGCCAGATGACCACGGCCCGGTGCGCGCGGCCCGAGCGGCTCTCGACCAACTCCATCGCCGGCGGCAGCGGCTGTCCGTCGGGGAACCGCACCGCCGCCCCGCAAGGCGTCAGGTTCCAGATGGTGCATTCCGGCGTAAACTGCCGCTGATCGCCATAGACGAACTTGGCGGCCAGCAGCACGCGGTTGCGCTTGCAGCGCCGCTGTTCCACGGCCGCGTCGCGGGCCTGGACGTCCCGGTGCAAGGCGTCAGCAAAGGACATGGCGAACCTCCGATCCGGCCGGAGTTTCGCCCATAAGCCTTAAAGTCTCCTCCACCCCGGACACCGGCCCCCTCAGTCATCGCGCCACGCGCGCTGACAGCTCCCCCGCTTCGCAGGGGAGCAGACCGGGGCTAAGCTCCGCCCATGCGCGCTCCGGACGCGACTATGAAACGGGCGAAAGCGCTCCGCCGCTCGCTCACCCCTCCTGAAGCCCGGCTCTGGAAGCACATGAGAGCCGGCGCCCTCGGCGGGCTGCACTGGCGCAAACAGCACCCGGTCGGCCCCTACGTGCTCGACTTCTACTGTGCTCAGGCCAGGCTCTGCATCGAGATCGACGGCCAGACACACGAGTTTACGATGGCGCGCGACGCCCGCCGCGACGCCTGGCGAGGGCAACAAGGGATCGAAACCCTACGCATTCCCGCCGAGGCCGTCCGCGTGACTCCCGAATCCGTGCTGGCCCAGATCTTGGAGTCGGCCCAAGCCCGCCTGAAGCTCTGACCCCTCCGTCTGCTCCCCTGCGCAGCGGGGGAGCTGGCTGGGCGCGAAGCGACCAGACTGAGGGGGCAAGACTCAGAGGAACTGGCCCCCTCCGTCTCGGGCCTACAGCCCAATCCTCCTCCCCCGCTCCGCAGGGGAGGAGACAGCGCCGTCTACTCCTGCGCGTTGTCCGAGGGCGCGTTGCTCTCGTCCTTGGCCGCGCGGCCCATCTGGCGTTCGGCGATCCGGGCCGACTTCCCGCGGCGTTCGCGCAGGTAATAGAGCTTGGCCCGCCGCACGACGCCCCGACGCTTCACCTCGATGCTCTCGATCATGGGCGACAGCACGGGGAAGACCCGCTCCACGCCCTCGCCGAAGCTGATCTTGCGGACGGTGAAGTTCTCCTGCACGCCGTGACCGGCGCGGGCGATCACCACGCCCTCATAGGCCTGCACGCGCTCGCGCTCGCCTTCCTTGATGCGCACATTCACGCGCACGGTGTCGCCGGCCTGGAAGTCGGGCGTGCCGCGCAGGGCGCCCAGGCGGTCGGCTTCTTCGCGCTCCAGCTGCTGGAGGATGTTCATCAGTCTTGGTCCTTTTCCGTCGGGCTTGAAGCGCCCTTTAGTTGTGAGTTGGCGAGGCTTTCGCCTCGCGGGGCTTGTCGTTCGGCGAGATGCGCCGCCCAGAGATCCGGGCGCCGCTCCCGCGTGGTCGTCTCCCGCTCCGCCCGGCGCCAGGCCGCGATCCGCTCGTGATCGCCGCTGAGCAACACCTCCGGTATCGGTCTGTCCTCCCACTGGCGGGGCCGCGTGAACTGCGGACCTTCCAGCAGGCCGTCCTCAAAACTCTCCTCGCTCAGCGACGCCGCCTCGCCCAGCACGCCGGGAACCAGCCGCACCGCCGCCTCGATCACCAGGGCCGCCGCGGCCTCGCCGCCCGCCAGGACGACGTCGCCGACCGCGACCTCCTCGAACCCGCGCGCGTCGATCACGCGCTGATCCACCCCCTCGAACCGACCGCACAGGATCACCAGACCCGGCCCGGCGGCCCATTGCTTGACGCGCGCCTGGGTCAGGGGCCGCCCCCGGGCGCTCATGTATAAAAGCGGCCGCCCCGCCCATCCTCCCTCCGCGTGGGCCACGCTGGAGAGCGCCCGGTCGATCACGTCCGCCTTGAGAACCTGCCCCGGACCCCCGCCCGCAGGCGTGTCGTCCAGGAAGCCGCGCTTATCGCCGGAATGGGCCCGGATGTCCACACACTCCAGCGCCCACAGCCCCTTCTCCCGCCAAGCCGAGCCGATCAGGCTCACGCCCAGCGGCCCGGGAAAGGCCTCGGGGAACATGGTCAGAACGGTGGCCTGAAACATGGGTCGGCTTCTACCCCCACCCTCGTCATCCCGGAAACGGCGCGGCCCTTGTCCGGGACCCAGGGCCACGGCGCCGAACCCTGGCCCAGGGCAGCCTGGGATCGCGGTTATCCCGCTTCGGCTGCCCCCTACAGTGGCCCGTTCTGGTCGAGCAGGACCTCGAACCCTCCGAACACCATCCGCTTGCCGTCGAAAGGCATCCCGGGGAACTGGGCCAGCCGCGGATCCGCCATGAACGTCTTCTGCGGATCGCCTCGGTTTTCAGGCGGGCTCGAGCTGCGCCTGGGCGGCGGCCGGAGCCGCATCGGCCGACTGGCCGGCGCCCTGCGCCGCGAGGAAGGCCTCCACGTCCATCCACATCACCTCCCAGATGTGGCCGTCCGGGTCCTCGAAGCTGCGGCCGTACATCAGGCCGTAATCCTGCGTCGGCGTGGGATCGATCGCCCCGCCGGCGTCGCGCGCGCGCGCCACCCAGCCGTCCACCCCGGCGCGGCTGTCGGCCGACAGGCACAGCAGCACCTGCGCATTGTTCCGCGCGTCCGGGATCGCCTTGGGCGTGAACCGCCCGAAGAACGCGTGCGTCAGCAGCATCACGTGGATGGTGTCGGAGAAGACCATGCAGGCGGCCTCCTCATTGCTGAAGCGCGGGTCCTTCCGCGCACCCACGCTCTCGTAGAAGGCGGTCGACCGTTCCAGGTCGCGGACGGGCAGATTGATGAAGATCAGTTGCGCCATGTCGGGTCTCCTCCCTTGCGGTTCGGCTCTGATGACCCAAATGGTTATCTATGTCAACTGTACAGTTAGAAAACATAACTGGCCTGTCTGAGCCCACCCGCCGTCGCTACGACGATGCTTGCGGCGCGGCGCACGGACTTGACCTGGTCGGCGACCGCTGGTCCCTGCTGGTCGTGCGCGAGCTGATGCTGGGACCCCGCCGCTTCGGCGCCATCCGCGCCGGCCTCCCCGGGATCAGCGCCAACGTCCTCACCCAGAAGCTGGACGCGCTTGAGGCCGCGGGCGTGCTGGAACGGCGACGCCTCCCGCCGCCCGCCTCCACTCAGGTCTATGAGCTCACGCCCTGGGGTTATGAAACCCGGCCCATCTTCCAGGTCCTCGGCCGCTGGGCGGCCCGCTCGCCCCACCACGATCCGACCCTGCCCCTCAGCGCCGCCTCCCTGGTGCTGTCCCTCACCACCATGATCGACCCGGAGCGCGCCCGGGGCCTGCACGCCCGCATCGGCCTGCGCCTGGGCGCGGAGTCCGTCCTCATCCGCCTGGACGACGGCCGGATCGACTACGCCCGGGACCACCTCGACCACGTCGACCTCCTGCTCGAAGCCGCTCCCCCCGTGCTCGCCGCCGCCATCTACGGCGGCCAGCCGCTGGCGGCCTTGGAGGCCGCCGGCGCCCTGAAGCTCAGCGGCGACCGCGCCCTGGCCGTGCGCTTCGTCACCCTGTTCCCGCTTCCATCCAAGGCGGGCGCCTAGTCACCCCGGCGCCGTCGCCAGCCAGATCACGTGCCGCGCGCCCTTGCGCCCGCCCCGGGCGCGCACCCCCACCTCCGCAACGGCGTAGCCCGCCGTCCGCAGCCGCTTGGCGAAGCCCGGGTGGGGCGCCGAGGACCAGACGGCCAGCACGCCGCCCGGCCGCAGCGCCCGCAGCGCCGTGGACAGCCCGCCCAGGTCGTAGAGCCGGTCGTTCTCGGTCCGCGTGAGCCCTTCCGGCCCGTTGTCCACGTCCAGCAGGATCGCATCCCAGTCGCCGGTCGCGATCACGGCGGCCACGTCCTCCACCCTCAGCCTCACCCGGGGGTCGTCCAGGCTGCCCGCGAACAGCTCGGCCATGGGGCCCCGCGCCCACTCCGCCACCGCCGGCACGAGCTCCGCGACCGTCACCTGCGCGCCAGGCGGCAGCACCGTCAGGGCCGCGCGCAAGGTGAACCCCATGCCCAGACCGCCGATCAGCACCCGCGCCCGGCCGGGATCGCGCAGTTTCGCGCAGGCCATGGTCGCCAGCGCCTCCTCCGAACCGGTCAGCCGATTGTTCATCAGCTCCACCGCGCCCGCCATGATCGACAGCTCCGAGCCGCGCCGCATGAGCCTGAGCTCGCCGCCCCCGCCCGGCATCTCCGCCGCCCCCAGTTGCTCCCATCTGATCATCGAAGCGCGAAGTCCGCCCGCACCCGCACCTCGCGCACGTCCACCCCCGCCTGCACCGGCGGAGGCGCCGCCATCCGCGGGGGCGCCATAGAGGCCGCCTCCGTCGCGACAGCATAGTCAGAGCGGATCGGCGCGCCCTGCACGCCGCCGTCGTCCGCCTTCACCTCCAGCCGCTCCAAACCCGCCACCACGCGGTTGGCCGCCGCATTGTTGCCCGCGCTGACCGCTGCCGCCGTCCCCGCCTGGGTCGTCACTCCCACGGTGAACCGCGCCTCGTCCGGGCGAACCTCGCTCCGCCCCGTGGCCGCCGCCTGCAGCAGCACCTCGTTACGCGCCACCCCGCGCGGATCCGCCTCCGGCGCACAGCCCGCGGCCCCGGCCAGCAGAACAGGGAGCAATAGACGACGCATGGCGACCTCCGGGGACGGGTAGTCCCCACCTTGTCCGCCGCGACGCCGGCTTGTCGAGCCGCCCTCGAAGCCCCGCAGCGATCGGCGGGACGACGTCGGTCCTCGCTATGCCGAACAGCATGGAGGAGGGGGACCACCAGGTCGTGGAGGGGCGGCTGCGCCCGCCATCTCCACCCCGTCTGCACGCAAGCTGCAACCATCCCCCCTCTCGCCTGCAAACGCCCCGTCTAGGGGTGCCTGCCGCACACCCCAGGTGAGTCATGACGCAGGCCCCGCCCACGCCCCCACCCAAGCGGCCCGGCTGGATCAGCCTCCTGTTCGGCGTGCTCTTTCCCGCCTTCGTCATCGGCTTCGAGCTGCTTACCCGCCTTTGCGCCGAAGTCTTCTTCAACCCGATGCCCAGCGCGGCCAGCATCCTGCTGGTCTCGGCGGTTCCTGGGGTGAATCTCGCCCTCTGGCTGCGGCTTCAGCGACGGGAGCCCCTGCAAAGCGGGCGATGGCTGCTGGCGGGCGGCTCGGCGTCCGCGGTGGCGGCCTGCTACGCGCTAATTTTCACCCCGCTCTACCCCCTGGCCGCCGTGGGCGTCCTCGTCTTCGGCCTGGGCCTGCTGCCGTTCGGCCCCGTGGCCGCCTGCACCGTGGCCGTTGTGCTCACGCGCAAGGCGGGCCGAAGTTCCGCCACCGAACCGCGCCGCCGGAGCGGGCGAACGGCGTTCGCCGGCGTCCTGCTGGGCTTGGTCGCCCTCTTGCTCATCGACCTGCCCTCGGCGGCCACCCGCCTCGCGCTCACCTGGAGCGCCAGTCCCCACGCGGTGGACCAGCGCCGCGGTTTGGACACCATGCGGGCGATCGGCGATCGGGGCCTTCTGCTCCGGCTCTGCTACGACAGCGCGGGCCAGCCCAGCGGGCTGCTCAGCCTCCTCGCCTCGGGAGGCGAAGCCGTCAGCTCCGAAGGGGCGCGGGAGCTCTACTACCGAGTCACCGGTCAGGCCTTCAACACCGTTCGCCCGCCCTATGACGGCGGCGCTTGGAGCTTCACCCGCGAGTTCGCCTTCGACGGGGACCAGGGCGGCGCCCAGGTCGGGGGCCGCCTCCGCGACCTGCACCTTGCGTCCTCCCGCATCGATGGTTCCGTGGCTAACCACGCCGGGGCCGCCTACCTGGAATGGACCTTCGAGGTCCGCAACCGGGGCGATCAGCCCGCGGAAGCGCGCTTCCAGCTCCAGCCTCCGCCGGGCGGCGTCGTCACCCGCGCCACGCTCTGGGTGAACGGAGAACCCCGCGAGGCGGTCTTCGCCAACCGGGGCGCGGTGCGGGCGGCCTATGAGCAGATCGTCGTGCGCGAGCGGCGCGATCCCCTGCTGGTCACCGCCGGCCCAGGCGGCCGGGTTCTGGTGCAGGCTTTTCCCGTGCCCGCGGGCGGAACGATGAAGTTCCGCCTGGGCCTCACGGCGCCGCTCCAGGGTTCGGCTCCGGACATGGGCCGGCTCACCTTGCCGGCCATGGTGGACCGCAACTTCACCATCGGCGACGGCTTGAAGCACGCGGTTTGGATCGAAGGGGACGGCGCCTTGAGCGGCGACTCCGCCTTGTTCCGCGCGGAGGCCCCGGTGGGAGTCGCCCGCCTGCGGGGAAACCTCACGGACGTCGCCTTGTCCGCGAGCCGTCCCACGATCACGGCGCGATCCCCACGTCAGAACGCCTACGCCCTCGCGCCCTCCGCCCCGGTCGCGAACCTCATGCTGGTGGTGGACGGCTCCGTCGCCCTGCGAAACCACGCCGGGGCCCTGCGCGAAGCGCTGGGCCGCATTCCGCCAGGCGCCTCGGTAGGCCTGGTGCTCGCGCGCGAGGAACCGCAGGCGCTGGCCCCGGCGCCCTGGTCGCCCGAACGACGACGGGCGTTCGAACAGGTGCTAGGCGCCGGTCGCTTCCTCGGCGGTCAGGACAATGCGGGAGCCCTGGCCGAAGCGCTGGAAGCGGTCGGGCCCGCAGGCGCCGTGCTGTGGGTGCATGGTCCTCAGCCCGTGCGTTTCGCCGCAGGCGCCGCGCGGCTGGAGCAGACGGTGGAGCGCCTGGGCCGCCCGGCGCGTTTGATCAGCCACACCGTCGCTCCCGGCCCCGACCAGACCACGCCGGACTCCCCCTGGGGGTGGACGGCCCAAAGCCTTCCCGGCACGGGGGACACGGCGCAGGACGTAGGAGGCGCGCTGGCCGGCCTGCTCACCCCTGGGCCCCGCTGGAGGCCGACGGCGGACGGGCTTTCTGCGCACGGGGAGCGGCTGGCCGGCTACCGGGCGGTGCTGGACCTGCTCGCCGCCAACACGCCCACCGGACGCGCCCAGGCCGAAGCCATCGCCGCCCACCTCAAGCTCGTCACCCCGGTCAGCGGCGCGGTCGTGCTGGAGACCGACGCCGATTACGCCCAGTCGGGGCTGGAGCCGCCGAACGCCGCCGAGGTGCCCACCGTGCCGGAGCCTTCCGAATGGGCCCTGCTCGGGCTAGCCGCGGCGGTGCTGGCCTGGACCCTGCACCGACGGCGCCGGTGGGCGCTCGCGTGACCCGGCCCATCCTCGTCCTGCTGCTCCTGGCCGCCGCTTTCTGGAAGGCCTGGCTCACCTACGCCGTTCGCATCGCCGCCTCGCCCGGCGAGGGCCTGCCCATGCTGCTGGCGGGCGGCGCCCTGCTCGCCGGCCTGGGCCTCGCCGTCGCGCGACGGCGCAAGCTGTCCGGACCACCTCTGCCCCCCCTGGTGGCTGGCCTTGCGCTCTATACGGCAGCCGCCGCGCTCGCGCCTCCGATGCTGAGCCTGGGCCTCGCCGTGGCGACCCTGGCCTATGCGCTCCACCACGCCGCCACCGGACGTGCGCCCTCGCCGGCCGTCTATGGCCTCGTTCTCATGGCCCTGCCCGTTCTGCCCAGCCTGGAGTTCTTCGCCGCCCATCCCTTGCGCCTGGTCGCCGGCGGCCTCACCGCGGCTTCTCTGCAGATGAGCGGGCTGAGCGTGACCCAGGCCGGCGCAGGGCTCATCTGGCGCGGCGAGACCATCCAGTTCGACGCTGCCTGCAGCGGCGTGCGCATGCTCTGGGCCGCCGTCCTGCTGGCCAGCGCCTTGGCTTGGGCGCGCGGCTACGGCGCGATCCGTTACGCGGCCGCGCTTCTGCTGGCGCTCGTCCTGGCCGTGCTGGGCAATGTGATCCGCGCCTCCAGCCTCTTCTACCTCGAAGCCGAACTGGTCGCCGCCCCCGGGCCCTGGGCGCACGAGGCCGTGGGCATGGCCGCCTTTCTGCTCACAGCCGCCCTGCTCGCGGCGGCTGTGGCCCGCCTGCCGGAACGCCTCCGGTGAGGGGGCCCGCCGCGATCGCCCTGGCCGCGGCCGCGCTGGCCGCCGCAGCGGCCCCGGCGTTCCGTGAGCGCGCGGGAGGTCAGCCCGCTTCAGCCTTCCCCGGCTGGCCCAACCGGTATGAGGGCCGGGCCCTCTCGCCCGTCCCGCTCCAGCCCCGCGACGCTGGGTTCGCCCGCGGTTTCCCCGGGCGGGTCGCCCGGTTTCAGGACGGGCGGCGGCAGATCGTGCTCCGGTGGACCGCCGGACCCACCCGCCGCCTGCACCCGGCCGTGCAATGTTTCCGGGGCGCGGGCTACGCCGTCCGCCCTGCCCCCATGACCCGCACGGCCGCCGGCGCGGCCTCGACCTGTTTCCGCGCTACCCGCGACGGCCGGGCCCTGACCGTGTGCGAACACCTGACCGACGCCCGAGGCCGGAGCTGGTCGGACGTCTCCGCCTGGTGGTGGTCGGCCGCTCTCCGCCCCAGCGCTGGCGGCTACTGGTCCTACGTCGTGGCCGACCCCGCATGAAAAAGGCCCGCGCCGTTTCCGACGCGGGCCCCCTTCTCACACTGACGCCGCGGCCTATTCCTTCGTCTGCGCCCCGCGCAGCGCCGCGCCCAGGATGTCGCCCAGGGAGGCGCCCGAGTCGGGGGAGCCGTACTGCTCCATGGCGGCCTTTTCGTCTTTCAGCTCCAGGGCCTTGATCGACAGGCCGACCTTGCGGGCGGCCTTGTCGATGCTGGTCACCTGGGCGTCGACGCGGTCGCCCACCGCGAAGCGCTCGGGGCGCTGGTCGGCCCGGTCGCGCGACAGGTCGGCCTTGCGGATGAAGGCGGTCATCGGCGTCTCTTCGTCGCCGAACCTGACCTCGATGCCGCCGCTGGTGATCTCCTCACCTCCACCGTCACCGTCTGGCCGCGGCGCAGGCCGTCGCCGGCCGCCTCCATGGGGTCGCCGCCCAGTTGCTTGATGCCCAAGGAGATGCGCTCCTTCTCGGCGTCGACGTCCAGCACCTGGGCCTTGACAACGTCGCCCTTCTTGTAGCGTGCGACGGCTTCCTCACCCGAGGCGCTCCAGTCGATGTCCGACAGGTGGACCATGCCGTCGATGTCGTCCTCCAGGCCGATGAACAGGCCGAACTCGGTGATGTTCTTGACCTCGCCCTCGACCACCGAGCCCACGGGGTGACGATCGGTGAAGGTCTCCCAGGGATTGTCCTGAGCCTGCTTGAGGCCGAGCGAAATCCGGCGCTTGGACCCGTCCACGTCCAGCACGACCACCTCGACCTCCTGCGAGGTGGACACGATCTTGCCCGGGTGGGCGTTCTTCTTGGTCCAGCTCATCTCGGACACGTGCACCAGGCCCTCGACGCCCGCCTCCAGCTCCACAAAGGCGCCGTAGTCGGTGATGTTGGTGACGCGGCCGGTGTGCCGGGTGCCGGCGGCGTATTTCTCGTCCACGCCGTCCCACGGGTCGGACTGCAGCTGCTTCATGCCCAGGCTGATGCGCTGGGTGTCCGGGTTGATCTTGACGATCTGCACCTTGACCGTGTCGCCCACGGCCAGGACCTGGCTCGGGTGGTTGACGCGCTTCCAGCTCATGTCGGTGACGTGCAGCAGGCCGTCGATGCCGCCCAGGTCCACAAAGGCGCCGTAGTCGGTGATGTTCTTGACCACGCCCTCGCGCACTTCCCCTTCCTGCAGCTGGCTCACCAGTTCGGTGCGCTGCTCGGCGCGGGCCTCCTCCAGGATGGCGCGACGCGAAACCACGATGTTGCCGCGCGGACGGTCCATCTTGAGAATGGCGAAAGGCTGTTCCTTGCCCATCAGCGGGCCCACGTCGCGCACGGGACGGATGTCGACCTGCGAACCCGGCAGGAAGGCCGAGGCGCCGCCCAGGTCCACGGTGAAGCCGCCCTTGACGCGGCCCACGATGGTGCCGTTGACGGGCTGGTTGTCGGCGAACACCACCTCCAGGCGGGTCCAGGCTTCTTCGCGCTTGGCCTTTTCGCGGCTGATCACCGCCTCGCCCAGCGCGTTCTCGACGCGCTCCAAGAAGACCTCGACCGTATCGCCCACCTTGGGCGCTTCACCCTCGCCGGGGCCGGTGAACTCCTTGGTGGAGATGCGGCCTTCCGTCTTCAGGCCCACGTCGACGATGACGAAGTCGCGGTCGATGCCGACGACCTTGCCGGGAACCACGGAGCCTTCGGCGAAGTCGCGCCCGCCCAGGGTCTCTTCGAGCAGGGCCGCGAAGTCGTCGCGGGAGGGGGTGAAGCTTTGAACGTCGGTCATGAATGTCTCGGTTGGCGCAAGTCGGCCCGGGTGGGCGCGCGCTCGCGGCTTTGCTGATGAGGGGTGGTGGTCGGAAGCTCGGTCGCCCGGTTGGATTACCCTTGGCCGGGAGCGGAGCTCTCCAACCAGCGGGCGCGGGCGGTGTCGACGATGCGGCGGGCCGCCTCGACAGCCGCCGATATACCCATCTCGGTCGTGTCGAGCAAGACGGCGTCGTCGGCCTTCTGCAGGGGCGCGGACTGGCGGCGGCTGTCGCGATCGTCCCGGCGGCGGATGTCCTCCAGGACGTCGTGCAGGCTCAGGTCGGCGTCCTGGAGCACCAGTTGCCTCCAGCGCCGCTCCGCCCGCACCAGAGGCGAGGCGGTGACGTAGAGCTTGGCTGGGGCGTCCGGCGCGATCACCGTGCCGATGTCGCGCCCGTCCAGCACCGCGCCCCCTGACTGGGCGGCGAACGCCTGCTGCAGCTGCATCAGCGCCGCCCGCACGCCGGGGTGGGCCGCCGCCCGGCTGGCCGCCTCGCCGGCTTCGCGCCCCCCCAGCCGCGGTGAGTGGAGCCGCTCGAGGTCGAGGTCCCGGGCGGCCGCCTCCGCCAGGCCTGGATCGCCGGGGTCGCCCCCGGACTCCAGCACCGTCAGACCCACGGCCCGATACAGCAGGCCCGTGTCCAGAAACGGCAGGCCGTAGTCCGCCGCCAGCTTGCTGGCGACCGTGCCCTTGCCGCTGGCCGCCGGGCCGTCCACCGCGATGACGAAGCCGCTCATGCGGGGGCCAGATCCGCTCCCAGCCCACCCATCATCGCCAGGAAGCCGGGGAAGCTGGTGGCCACCATCTCGGCGCGATCCACCGTGACCGCGGCCTCGGCCCCCAGTCCCAGAACCGCAAAGCCCATGGCCAGGCGGTGATCGCCATGCGTCTCCACCGCCGCCCCGCCGCGCGGAGGCCGGCCGCGCCCGTGAACGATCAGCCCGTCCATCTCCTCGTCCACCTCCACACCGCAGGCGCGCAGTCCCGTGGCCACCGCCGTGATGCGATCGGTCTCCTTGCGCCGGAGGTCCTCCACGCCCCGCATCACTGTGGTTCCTTCGGCGAAGGCGGCGAGTACGCTCAGGATCGGATATTCGTCGATCATCGACGGCGCCCGCTCGGGCGGCACCACGACGCCCCGCAGGCGGGAGAATCGGGCTGTGACGTCGCCCACCGGCTCTCCCGCATCCTCGCGCACCGCGATCTCCAGCTCGGCCCCCATCTCCCTCAGGGTCTGGAACAGGCCGCAGCGCAGCGGGTTCAGCAGCACGCCCGCGACCGTCACCTCCGACCCGGGCGTGATCAGGGCGGCCGCCAGCGGAAAGGCCGCCGAGGAGGGGTCCCCCGGAACCCGCACCGACGTCCCCCGCAGCCGCGCACCCGGCCGCAGGTGCACCGCGCGTCCGATCTCGGTCTGCTCGACGCTGAGGTCCGCGCCGAAGGCCGGCAGCATGCGTTCGGTGTGGTCGCGCGTGGGCCTCCGCTCGAGCACGGTGGTGGGCGAGGCCGCGTGCAGCCCGGCCAGCAGCACCGCCGACTTCACCTGGGCCGAGGCCACGGGCGGCTCATAGGCCAGCCCGCGCAGAAAGGCGCCGATCACCGTGACCGGCAGCCCGTCGCCGCGCACGGTGGCCCCCATGGCCGACAAGGGGGCGATGACCCGGTCCACCGGACGTCCGCGCAGGGAGGCGTCGCCGTCGAACTCCGTCTGGATCAGATAGCCCGCAGCCGCGCCCATGAGCAGCCGCAAGGCCGTTCCCGAGTTTCCGCAGTCGATGACGCCGTCCGGCTGGCGGAGTTCGCCGCGCCCGTTCACGGTCCAGAGCCCGTCCGCGCCCCGCGCCACCTCCGCGCCAAAGGCCCGCATGGCGGCCGCGGTGGCCATCACGTCGGCCCCTTCCAGCAGGCCCTCGACGGTGGTGCGGCCCTCGGCCATGCCGCCCAGGATCAGGGCGCGGTGCGAGATGGACTTGTCCCCCGGGGCCGTCACCCGGCCGCGCAGGGGCCCGCCCGGACCGGCCTTCAACCGGCGGGCTTGCGGGGCGTGGGTGTTCTGTCCATCTGGCGCCGGTTCCAAAGCCCCCTCGCTTTACAGCGCCGTCCGGCGGTGGCAAGCGAGCGCCGCTTCATCTCCACCGCAAGGTTCCCCCGTTGGCCGCACCCGAACTCGGCGCCAAGCAGCTCTGCCCGAACTGCCAGGCCAAATTCTACGACCTGAACCGGCGCCCCGCCCACTGCCCCAAGTGCGACGCCGAGTTCGACCCGGACGAGGCCAAGGTCCGCCGCGTCGTGCGCGGCCGCGCCGCTCCGAACTATGAGGAGGAGGCCGAGGACAAGGTCGTCGAGAAGGACGCCGACGAGGACGAAGACGAGGACACCGAAGAGGTTACCCCCGAGATCGACGAGCCCGCCGCGGCCGAGCCGCTGGAAGCCGACGACGAGGACGTCGATCCGGGCGAGCCCGCCCCCGCCCCCGGCGGCGACGACCTGGGCGTGGACTTCGAAGAGGAGGCGGCCGACGAGGACGAGGACGACGAGGCCGTTCCCTTCCTGGAGGACGAGGACGACGACCTGCCCGACGACGACCTGATCCCCGGCCCCGACGAGGACGAACAATAAGCGGCGACAAAGCCGGGCCCCGGGGCTTGATCCGCTCCCAAGCCCGGCCTAGTTTCCGCGGCCTTCCGGCGGGGTCCCCCCCGCCGGACCCATATGGGGCTATAGCTCAGCTGGTAGAGCGCTTGAATGGCATTCAAGAGGTCAGCGGTTCGACTCCGCTTAGCTCCACCA
>JAUJMO010000006.1 GCA_030446805.1 Caulobacteraceae bacterium
ACACGCCGGACGAGCTGGACCTGCCCTTCGCGCTGTGGAGCCGGGCGGCGGTGCGGGAGCTGATCCGGCGGCGCTTAGGGGTCCGCCTGGCGGTCCGCACCATGGGCACCTACCTGGCGCGCTGGGGCTTCACCGCCCAGAAGCCGCTGCGGCGGGCCTACGAGCAGGACCCGGCGGCGGTGCGGCGCTGGCTGCGGCGGGACTACCCGGCCATCGCGGCCCGGGCCGAAGCAGAAGGTGGCACCATCTTCTGGGGTGACGAGACCGGCCTGCGCTCCGACGACGTGCGCGGCCGCAGCTACGCGCCCCGGGGCCGCACGCCGGAGGTGCGGGTCAACCACAGACGGGCCAACCTCGGCCTGATCTCGGCCGTGACCAACCGGGGCGAGCTGCGCTGGATGGTGCTGGACGGCGCGATCAAGGCGCCGGATCTGCTCCGCTTCCTCGCCCGCCTGGTCCGGGATGCCGGCCACAAGGTCTTCCTCATCCTCGACCGCCTGCCGGTCCACCGCTCCGCCAAGGTCCGCGCCTGGCTGGCCGGGCGGGAGGCCGAGATCGAGGTGTTCCACCTGCCCGGGTACAGCCCGGAGCTCAATCCGGACGAGGGCATCAACGGCGACCTGAAGCAGGCGGTGACCCGCCAGGAGCCGGCGCGCAGCAAGGCGCAGCTCAAGCGCGCCGTCGTCGGGCACATGCGCAAGCTGTCGAAGTCGCCCACACGCGTCCGCAGCTTCTTCGGGCACAAGACCTTCCGCTACGCCGCGTAGCTCAAGATCACCCAGGCCGGATCAATAGCAGACGCGCGCGCCTATCTCGCCACCTTCCGCGAGGTGACGATCTTCGACGGCCCGGACCCGCGCGAACCCGATTGGATGCAGCCGATGCGGCTCCCATCCCGCCTCGGCCGAATGGATCGACAACCCGCAGGGCGGCGCCTTCGGCACGGATTACCCGCCCAAGAAGCGGGTGCCGGTGTTCCAGTCGTCCCGTGAGCCCTAACACTACAGTTGCCCTTACCCGCTACGGGCGATAACCGCCCGCGGTTTGCGCGTATCAGGCGCGGGGCCTCGGGCCAAGCTGCCGGGGACCAATTGGAGGCGCTGGCTACTCACGGTGGATTACGCCCCCCGAAAATGCTCCTTCGTGGAAAGCGCAACTGTAGTGCTAGGGTCTGTTGACATTGGGGATTCCCCCGGCTGATCGGCCGTGGTTCAAGCTCCGCTTTCGCGGGGTTGGGGCGATGCTGGAAAAGGCTCGGTTCGTGGTGGGCGACGCGGTTTGGGAGAAGGTCGCGCCACTGTTGCCCGGCAAGGTGTCCGATCCTGGTGCGACGGCCAGGGACAATCGGCGGTTCTTGGAGGCGGTGCTGTGGCGGGTGCGGACGGGCGCACCGTGGCGCGATCTGCCGGGCGAGTTCGGTCGCTGGAACAGCGTCTTCCAGCGGTTCCGTCGCTGGGTGAAGGGCGGTGTGTTCGAGCGCGTCTTCGCGTGCCTGTCTGACGAACCGGACTTCGAGTACGCCTTGATCGACGGCACCATCGTCACCGCTCATCAGAAGGCGAGTGGCGCAAGGGGGGGACCCAGAATCAGGCCATCGGCCGCTCGCGCGGCGGCCTGACGACCAAGATCGTCGCCCTCGTCGACGCTCTCGGCAATCTGGTGCGCTTCCTTCTGCTGCCCGGCCAGCGCCACGACAGCGTCGGCGTGCAGCCGCTGATCGAGGGCATCGCCTTCGGCGCCCTGCTCGGCGACAAAGCCTTCGACACCGACTGGCTCAGGGCGGAGCTTGACGACCGTGGCGCCGCCGCGGTGATCCCGCCCAAGGCCAACCGCAAGGCTGCCATCAGCTTCGACCGCGACATGTACCACTGGCGCCATCTCATCGAGAACACCTTCGCCAAGCTGAAGGAGTTCCGAGCCGTCGCCACCCGCTATGACAAGACCGATACCAGCTACGCCGCCACCATCTATCTCGCCGCCGCGATCATCGCTTCGCGCTGAACGTCAACAGACCCTAGTGTCCCGTCGCAGAAGTTTCTATTCACATTGGGCCTGTACGGCGATGGTGC
>JAUJMO010000002.1:0-92066 GCA_030446805.1 Caulobacteraceae bacterium
CGAACGACAGCGGCTTGGGCATGCGGGCCGGCCTCCCTCGCCAGCCCCGACCCTGGATCAGATCAAACCGCCCTCGGGAAATCCCGCGCGATTCCACCCGCGTGAAAACCGCTCTAGAGCGTGATGGGGGCGTGGGCCGGAGGCCGACCAGGCTCTACTCGGGGCTGACGCCGCTCCCCGAGCCGCGGGTCGGCCTCTGGGCCGTTCGGTGACCATCCTTCGCGCTGGCGCGCCCCGGGCAGGCGTCCACCCCGGCGCGATTCGCCGCTTCCCGCCGCCTCGCTCGCGCAACCCGCGCTCGTCCGTTCGGCGCGGCGCTCTCGCCGACCTGCAATCGCGGGTGATCTAGGATCGGCGCACAAAATCCTCTTCGCTCAGCGTCAACGCTGAGGCGAGTCGGGCAAGTACGTTCAACGTGATGTTCCGCCGGCCGTTCTCGAGCCGATGCTCGGGCGCGAGGTGCGGGGGATTATACGCGGCGGCGGAGGCATCGAGTGACAGATCGGCCGCTCGCGGGGGATAGGCCGCTGACAGGCTTGGCGGAGGAGGAGAGGGGACCGGACCGGAGCCGGCCCCTCAAGGACGGCTTCGCCGCCGCTCCGCGGTGCGCCTGCGGCGCATCCTTGACCGACCGTCTCCGGCCCGGAAGCGGGCCTCCATGCGCCTAAGCCGGATCAGGAGCGGAGCGCTTCTCTAGGAAGCTTTCGAGGGCCATCGGCTGGAAGGGACCCCGGCAGTGCCGCCGGGGTCCCCTGCCGTTTACTCGGCCGCGTGCAAGACCTCCTCATCATCATCGGCGAGATCATCGGCCTCGGCATCCTCCGCTTCGGCCATCGCGGGAGCAGGCCGAGCGGTATCGACTCCGTGGACGCGCCGGAACGTGCGGGACCAGACCACGAACTCCTCGTCCATTTGAGCGATGAGATCGCGCCATGCCTTGCAGTCGCGGGAATCAAGGCCCTTGACCTCGACCGATGGCCGTCCGTCGTCGCCCGCCACTTTGCCAAGCGCTTCGAACGCCGCCGCGACCCCGTCCATCGCCGTCGCCAGCGCGGCGGTGGCGTTGTGGAAGCGATCGGCCGGGGTGTCGCCCGAACGGTGCGCCTTCGACTTACCAGGAGGCGGGAACTCGCCTCGGAGATAGATGTCGTTGACGATCCGCTCGCCGCCCTCCTCGTCAACGACAACATCGCCAGCCTCGTCGACCATTCGGATCGCCCGGCCGGCGGCATGGTCGCGCAGCGCTTGGCCGAGCTGCTGCACGCCTTGCGGCGTCTGGCGCATGGCCTCGATCACTTCGCCCGGCAAGCGCCGATCCGGTTGGAGGTTGTTCGCCGTGCCGCGATCCCCGCTAAGCCGCCCGTCGATGACGAGCGGCAGGGCCGACCGGACCGCGAGTTCGAGCGTCGAGGGGCCGGGCTCCTCGGCGCCCCCGGCCACGGTGGCGGCACGAAGCTCGTCCAAGGCGTCGGACACGAGCTTGTCCGTATGCCGACCGGTTGGAGCCCAGCCGCCGGCATGCACAGCCTTCCCGAACGCCTTGCGCAGATAGCGCCGGGCCTGGTCAAGGCGGCCCGGGTCGTCCGCCACCGCGCGCAGGATGAGCGCTGTCGCTAGGGCGTTCAGCAGGCCCTGGCCGATGTTCTTGCGGGTGGACTGGCTGGTGACCGCGACCCGAATCGCCTCGCGTACATGCGGGTCGGGATTGGTCAACGAGCGCACGATCTCAACCGCCCGTCGTGCGGGGTCGTCCGAGAGGTGAGCCGCGCGAGCTTCGCCCTTAGTCAAGCTCCCTGCATAGTAGGCGGCCTGCGTTGAAGTAATAAGGCGACGACGCTCCAGCTCGTCCAACACCTCGTCGGCGAGCGACTCGTTCTCCGGGCCTTCGCCCCAGGGTGTCGGCGGGTCCACGTGACGCAAGGCCACGAGCGACTTCAACGCCGTCGGGAAGCCGGTCGGGAAGTCCGAAGTGCCGACGCCGTAAGGCTCGAAGCCGACGATAACCAGCGCGGGAACGCGTTCGCAGCGCAGGACAGCCTGGTCGTCGCCGTCCGCCGCGCCCGACTGCAGCGTGTCGTTCAGCCGCCGAATGTGTGCCCGGAACTTGGCGTCACCCTCGTCATAAGGCACGTCGGCCGAACGGACACCGAGGATCGCGTGAGCCGCCGTGAGCCGCGACGAGCCTTCGGCCGTGGTCAGCACGGTGACGGGCTCCGTATCGTCAGCATGACGGTAGGTGGTTGCCACCAGCCACACCGCTTCCATCACGCCCTGAGCGCGGATCGAGTCGCTCCAGTCGTTGTTCGCCAGCACGTAAGCCTTTGCCTGCTCCGCGGCCCAGGTCAGGTGATGGCGGTTTTCGATCTCGACGGCGAGCTCGGCCGTCGTAGGCGATGCCCCTTTAGGCGTGCGAGGCTCGGGCAAAGGACGGAATTTGGAGTCTTCCTTACCAGCACCAGGATCGACCGCGAATGGATGCTTGCGAGCCGGCAGAGTGCGCGGGTTCCGAGCATCCGGCACAGCTTTGCGGGCCCATACAGTCGTCCGGATTCCGAGCAGCACGCCGCCGGGCACGGCAATGTGTTCGGCGTTAGGGTCGCTAGGCTCCCCAATGCTCTTACGAACTGCGGCGGGGTCCACTACCCCGTCGGCGATGGCCATAGCGGCCCCGCGCGAGAGCCCAAAAGCTTCGACGAGCTTGTCGCCTAGCGTTTTTCGGGCCGCGGCGTGGGCGTACTCGGGGAGCGCCTCCACGGGACGCGGGAGGACGGGAGTGTCGTTGAGTCTGGGCATGTCATAGTTCCTTGGCATGCGCGACCGGGCCAGAGCCTGGTAGGGCCTCGATCGCGACGGGTTGACGTCGATCCGAGGTGCCAAGGACCGTGTGGGTCCGTGCGCTTCCTCCTTCCGCTTACCGGGCAATTCCCGGCGTCACCGAAGGCGGCGTTAGCGGAGCGAGACCTTATCGAGGCGTACGGGACGAGAGGCAAAAGAGCCGATGTTCCGCGTAACCGCCCCTGGCGCGGAAGAGCGCAAGGGTTAGGGGTCCCACGAAGCTACGTCGCGGTATCAGCAACGTAGAGCCTCAGGCACCGGCAAGTCAATGCGGTGGGGCCTCAGGACGCTAGAACCCAGCCCCGACTGTGTGGAATCGCAGCAAGTGCCGGGAGCGCGGCAAAGCCGCTCGCCGCGCACTTACGCCCGCTGCGACAATCTGTCCGAAAGCTCGCTTTCGGCTGCTTCCCCCTTGCTTCCCCGGAGGTGCCCACTGGGGCGGGGAAGCAGGTTTCAGAGCGCTAAACTATTGAAAAGATGGTGCCGCCTAGGTGACTCGAACACCTGACCTACGCATTACGAATGCGCCGCTCTACCGGCTGAGCTAAGGCGGCCCTGGACCTCGCCATGGAGCGGGCGCGGACGGGGCGGTGTTTAGCCCGGCTGGCCGGGCTTGCCAACCCGGTGTCCGGGTTCAGCACATATGAGACGGCGGGGTCTCTTCGGCCTGGAGCTTGGCGAGGTGGCGGGCCGGGGTCATTCCGTCAAGCGCGCCGTGGGGTCGGTGGTGGTTGTAGAGGTGCTGGAAGCTGTCCAGCAGCGGGTTGAGGGCCTCGATGCAGCTCGGCATGTCGTAGACGCCGTAGAATTCGTATCGCCAGGCGCCGTTGCAGCGCTCCACGGCTCCGTTCAGCTGGGGTCGTTTGGGCGGAAGTTCGTAGAGGACCAAGCCCTTGGCGGCGCAGGCGTCCTCGAATTCGGCTTTGAATTCCGATCCCCCGTCCACCTGGATGGCCCTGACGGGGAAGGGCATTTCGGCCAGCACCTTGTCCAGGAAGAGGCTGGCGGCGCGGGCGGTGGCGGCGCGTGAGGCCTTGGCCACCGTCCATTTGGCCACCGGATCGTAAGCGGTGAAGTGCTTGATGGGCTTGCCGGGCGCGAGGGTGACGAACACGGTGTCGATCTGCACCACGGCGCCGGGCCGGTCGGGTTTGAGGCCTTTGGGCAGGCGCACGGCGTGACGTCGCCTGCAGCTGCGGCGAACGGCGGGGCTCTTGCGCAGGCGGGCGACCGGCTGGACCCGGCCCCGCTGCATCAGGCTCTGGAGGATGCGGCCCACGGTGGAGTCGGAGACCTCGAACCCCTCTTCCCGGAGCAGCGGCCCCAGCTTGGCCTTGCCCCACATGGGAAAGTCGTCCCGCAGCCGCTCCACCGCCCGGATCAGGGCGCTGCTCCAGGTCTTGGGCCGCACCCGGAGCGGCCGACGGCTCTTGGGCTCCAGCCGCTCGGACCAACGGTGCAGGCTGGCCCGGCTCGCCCCCACGGCGCGGGCCGCCTGCTCCGCGCTCAGTCCATCCCGGCGGGCCCGCTCAAACCGGCCACGGGCGTCACGCCTGGCCGCTCCGATGTCCGAGGTCTGCGCGCCCAGGCGTGACGCCCAGCTCGCGCCGCGATAGATCGATCCTTGTAGGCCAAAAACCTGCACGGGGGTCTCCTGTCCCTTGAGTCGGCAAACCCAAGCTTCAGGGACCCCCACCCTCAATCAAGAGGGCCGTCTCACATCTGTCTGAGCGCGGTCAGCCGGTTCAGGGCTGAAGCCTGAACCCCGGGCCCGGATACCGGCCCCAACTCAGGCGAGGTCCCGCCAGCGACGAACCCCGCTGCCCGGCCAGCCTTCGGCCTCATAGGCGGCGCGGGCGACGGCGCGGGCCAGGGTGTCGGCGGCGAGGGCGCCCAGGCGGGTCAGGCTCCAGGGGGCGGGGGCGGGCAGGGGGCGGCGCGCGGTGGACAGGGCGAACACCACGTCGCCGTCGAAGTGGGTGTGGACCGGGCGGATGGCGCGGGCCAGGCCGGTCTGGGCCATCACGGCCACGCGCCGGGCCTCGGCCGGGGTCAGCGCCAGGTCGGTGGCCACCACGGCCAGGGTGGTGTTGGCGCGCGCCAGCGCGTCGCGCTTGGCCAGCCCCCAGTCGTCGGCGGCCACGCGGGCGGCGGGCGGGCCCAGGCCGCCGAACTCCGCGCCCACCTCATAGGCGCCGGCCCAAAAGGCGCGGCCGCCAGGGGCCACGACGGAGCCGAAGCTGTTGACCGCGGCCAGCGCGCCCACGGTCCAGCCGTCCTCGGTCAGGACCGAGGCCGAGCCCACCCCGCCGTGCAGGGCGCCGGCCCGGGCGCCATAGCCCGCCCCCGCCGTGCCCAGCGCGAACCGCGCGTCCGCCGCGGCCAGGGCCGCGCGGCCGAGCCGGAGGTAGGGCGGCTGTTCGCCCCAGGCCTTGTCTCCGCCATGGGCCAGGTCGAACAGGATGGCGCCCGGCACGATGGGCGCGGGTACGTCCGTCGAGCGGAAGGTGAAGCCCCGCCCCTGCGCCCCCAGCGCCGCCACCACCCCGTCCGCCGCCGCCAGGCCGTAGACGGAGCCGCCGGACAGCACCAGGGCGTCCACCCGCTCGACCAGGGTGTCGGGCGCCAGCAGGTCCGTTTCGCTCGTGCCCGGCCCGCCGCCGCGCACGTCCACGGCCGCCACCGCGGGTTCGTCGGGAAGGACCACGGTCACGCCCGTGCGGACTTGCGTGTCCTCCGCCTGGCCGACGCGCAGGCCCGGTACATCGGTGAGGAGGTTGCGCGGTCCGGGCCGAGCCGTCATGCAGTTGCGCCCATCTGTTTCTGCCGACCTCCTGCTGGAGCCCGCGCCTTGCGTCGAGCCTTTTCCCTCCGCGCCCTAGTGGTCGCGGCTCTGCTGTCCGCCTGCGCGCCCACGACGCCCGCGGGGCCCGGGCCCTCCCCCGGGGTCGCCTCCGCGGCTCCGCCCGCCGCCACCGCCGGCGGCGGCGGCGGCGAGGCCATGGTGTCCGCCGCCAACCCGCTGGCGGTCGAGGCCGGGCTGCAGGTGCTGCGCGCGGGGGGCTCGGCGGTGGACGCCGCCGTGGCGGTTCAGGGCGTGCTGGGCCTGGTGGAGCCGCAGAGCTCGGGCCTGGGCGGGGGCGCCTTTCTGATGCACTACGACGCGCGCACCGGGAAGGTGACCGCCTATGACGGCCGCGAGACGGCGCCGGCTTCGGCGACGCCCGACCGCTTTCTGCGCCCGGACGGCACGCCCCTGCCGCTGCGCGAAGCCATCCTGAGCGGGCGGTCCACCGGCGCGCCGGGGGCGATCGCCATGCTGGGCCTGGCGCACCGGGCGCACGGCCGCCGGCCCTGGGCCTCGCTCTGGACCGAGCCCGCGCGCCTGGCCGAGACCGGCTTCGTCGTCAGCCCCCGGCTGGCCGGCATGATCAACGGCGGCGCGCCCCAGTCCAAGACCCCGGACGCCACGCGCTATTTCTCCAAGCCGGACGGGACGCGGCTCCAGGCCGGCGAGACGCTGCGCAACCCCGCCTATGCGGCCACCGTCCGGCGCATCGCCGCCGAGGGTCCGCGGGCGCTGCTGGAGGGCCCGCTCGCCGCCCAGATCGCGGCCAAGACGGCCGAAGCGCCCCTGCCGGGCGGGCTCACCGCCGCGGACCTGGCGCGCTACCAGCCCCGCGCGGCCGAGCCGCTGTGCCGCCCTTGGCGCCTGTATCGGGTCTGCGTGCCGCCGCCGCCCTCCAGCGGCGTGTCCCTGCTGCAGGTCTTGCTGATGCTGGAGCGCACGGACATCGCGCGGCGCGGCCCCGCCGATCCCCAGGGCTGGTACCTGTTCGCCGAGGGGAGCCGGCTGATGTACGCCGACCGCGACCGCTACATCGGCGACCCGGCTTTTGTGCAAGTGCCTGTGCAGGGCCTGCTCGACCCCGCCTATGTGTCCCGCCGCGCCGCCCTGATCGGCCGGCGCGCGGCCGCAACGGTCAGCGCGGGCGCGCCGCCGGGAGCCCCCGCCCGCGCCGCCGACCGCACGCGGGAGCCCGCCGGCACCAGCCACTTCGTGGTGGTCGACCGCGAGGGCAATGTGGTCTCCATGACCACCACGGTGGAGAGCCTGTTCGGCTCCGGCCGCATGGTGGGCGGCTTCTTCCTCAACAACCAGCTGACGGACTTCAACTTTCAGCCGCGCGACCCGGACGGCACGCCCGCGGCCAATGCGGCAGCGCCCGGCAAACGCCCGCGCTCCTCCATGAGCCCGGTGATCGTGCTGGACCGGAGCGGCCGGTTCGTGGCGGCCCTGGGCTCGCCCGGCGGCTCCTCCATCCTGGCCTATAACGCCAAGGCCCTGGTGGGCGCCTTTGACTGGGGGCTGCCGCTGCAGTCCGCCTTTGCCCTGCCCAACCTGGTCGCGCGGGGCAACAGCTACAGCGCGGAGACCAACCTGTTCGCGCCCGGCGTGGTGGAAGGCCTGCGCGCGCGAGGAATCCCGCTGGGTGAACCGCGCAGCGAGAACAGCGGGCTGCACGGGGTGCGCCGCACCCCGCGGGGCCTGGAGGGCGCGGCCGATCCCCGGCGCGAGGGCGTGGCGCGGGGCCTGTGAGCCGCCCGGCGGTTCGGCCGCTGGGCGTGTCGGCCGCGAGACCGCCGCGCGGATAAGCGGCGCCGCCGCTAAGCGGCTCCGCCCGCGACCGGACGACCGCGCCGCAGCAGGCCGGCGCCCAGCCGGCCGTCGCTGATCAAGAGGCCCACGCCGATCAGGGCCATGCCGGCCAGCTGCCCGCCTTCGATCCGCTCGCCCAGGAAGATCGCGCCCAGCAGGATGGCGCTGACCGGGACCAGCAGGGTCACCAGCGAGGTGTTGGACGCCCCGGCCGTGGCCACCAGGCGGAACAGGAGCACATAGGCCAGGGCGGTGGAGAAGGCGGCGATGCTGATCACGGCGCCCCAGGCCTGGAGGCTGATCGGGGGCAGGGTCCAGGGGTGGTCCACCGCCAGCGCCAGCGGAACCAGCAAGACCGCGGCGCAGAGCACCTGGCCGGTGGCGGCGGCCAGCGGGGCCACGCCCAGCGCCGCGTAACGGCGGCTGAGCACGGCCGCTCCGGCGTAGGAGACGGCGGCCAGCACGATGGCCGCCTGGGAGACGAAGTCCCGGGTCAGCCCGCCCAGGGCGTCCGGTCCGATCATCACCGCCACCCCCACCAGGCCGAACAGCACGCCCGCGATCTTGCCCCCCGTGAGCTTCTCGTCGTGCGTCAGGGCGTGGGCCAGGAGCACGGTGAAGAGCGGCGTGCAGGCCTGCAGCGTGGACGCCGCGCCGGCGGGGACGCGGATCTGGCCCCAGCTGATCAGGGTCCAGGGCAGGGCGGCGTTCAGCACGCCCATGCCGAAGGCCACGGCCCAGACCGCGCGCGAGCGGGGAAAGGGCAGGCGCCGCACGCGCATGGCCAAGAGCAGCAGCGCCCCGGCCAGGACCACGCGCAGCGCCACAAAGGTCAGCGGCGGCAGCTCGCGCATGGCGACGCTGTTGAAGAAGAAGGACCCGCCCCACAGCCCGCCCAGGATCAGCAAAAGGGCCCATTCGGAACGGTTCATGGCGTGAGCGGCGGGCATGGCGGGCTCCGGAGGGCCGCGGGAGTTAGCGCACCCGGCGGCCGCGCGCACTCCGCTTCTTGCGCGCCTATCCGGCCGGCAGCTTCAATTCAAAGGTGGTCCCCTCCGGCCCGGTGGAGGCCAGTTGCAGATCCCCGCCGTTGGCCTGGGCCAGCTCGCGCGAAATGGCCAGGCCCAGGCCCGCGCCCTCCTGCCGGGTGGTGGCCGAGAAGGGCTGGAACAGCCGCGCCTGCGCGCGGGGCGGCAGGCCCGGGCCATCGTCCACCAGCCGCACGGTGACCACCCCGCCCACGCGCGAGGCGCTGGCGCGCACCCGCCCGTCGCTGCGGCCCGAGGCCTCCACCGCCTCGCGGGCGTTGCGCAAGAGGTTCACCAGGATGCGGTGCATGTGCTCCGGGTCCACGCGCACCGGCAGGCGTTCGGGCGCCGCCACCTCCAGCCGCACGCCCTCGGGCGAGAGCCCGGCGTCCTCGCCCGCCGCCTCCAGCGCCGGCCGCAACGTCAGCGCGCGCGGCTGGGGCGGCGGCTCCTCGCTGCGTCCGTAGGCCAGGGTGTTCTGGGCCAGGTTCACCGCCCGCTGCAGCGCGCGCTCCAGGCGCGGCATGGCCTGGGCCACCGCGGGGTCGCCGCTGGCCGACAGCCGGTCGCTGGCGATCTGGGCGGCGGTGAGCATGTTGCGGAGGTCGTGGTTGATCTTGGCCACCGCCTCGCCCAGCGCCGCCAGCCGCGCGCGGGCGTGCAGGGCCGCGCGCAGGTCGGTCTGCATGCGCGACAGCGCCGCCTCCGCGCGGCCGATCTCGTCGCCGCGGCCGGACAAGGGCACGCGCGCCTCCGGATCGTCCGGGTCGGCGCGGAACCGCTCCATGGAGCCGGTGATCCCCTGCATGGGCCGCACCAGCACCAGGTTCAGCGTGAGATAGACCAGGGTTCCGGCGATCAGGCCGATGAAGACGGTGCTGGCGCCGATGCTGAGCAGGTAATCCAGCAAACCGGCGCGGAGCGGGCCCTCCTGCACCACGATCTCGACGAAGTCGCCCTCGCGGAAGCGCGGCGAGTCCACCACGCGCAGAAAGCCGCCGTCCGGCCGCGCCAGGGTCTCGAAGGGTCCGGCCAGCCGCCGCAGCCCGCTCGAGCGGCGCAGGTCGATGGTCCGAGGCCGCACCTGCAGCCGGGGCGCGGCCAGCAGCAGGCTGCGCACCCCCTGGTCGCGAACGGCCACCGAGACCACGCCCGCCCCTTCCAGCAGCGTGCCCGCCAGTTCGTCCGTGACGATCTGCGCCGGGGCGGCGTCCACGGCCAGCGAGGCCAGTTCAGCCGCGCGCACGCGGTCGTTCAGCCACTGCTCCTGGAAGGCCGCCAGGGACGGCGCCAGGATCAGCAACTGCGCCGTCACCACGAACAGCACGGTCAGAAAGAGCAGGCGGCCCGACAGCCCGCCCGGCCACCAGGGGATGAACCTCCGGCGCCGGGGGCGTTGCGGGCCCGCCTCGGCTACAGGCATGGCGCCTCGAGACAGGGGAGCCCGTGGTCTAGCCGAACAACCTCAACAACGAAACCAGACGCCGCGTGCGAGGCGAGAACAGCACGGGCGCATACCAGGCCGAGGCCAGGGCGCGGTTCACGTCGCCGCGGGTGGGGTAGGGCGGGACCCAGCCCGCCATGGCCCTGAGCTTCACCCCGTTGGCCAGGGCCAGCACCCAGGGCGCCAGCAGTTCGTCCACGCCTTCGCCCACCATGCCCACGCCCAGCACCCGGCCCTTGCCGTCGGTGACCAGCTTGGCGAAGCCGGTCGTCTCGCCCTCTGTGATGGCGCGGTCGTTCTTGTCGAAGGGGACGGTGACGACCTTGACCGCCTCCCCGTGCGTTTCGCGCGCCTGCGGTTCGGTCAGCCCCACGGCCGCAACCGCCGGGTGGGTGTAGGTCACCCGCGGGATGACCAGCTTCTCGACATTCACCCGCTGGGCGAACAGCAGTGTCTTGATCAAGAGCGAGGCATGGGCGCCGGCCGCATGGGTGAAGGCCGGCCGGCCGGTCACGTCGCCGGCGGCGTAGACCGCGCGGTTGCTGGTGCGCAGCCGGTGATCCACGGTGATCCCGCGCTTGTCATAGGCGATCCCCGCCGCCTCCAGGCCCAGCTCCTCCACGTTCGGCGCCCGGCCGGCCGCGACCAGCAGGTGCGTGCCTTCGATCCTGCCTCCGCCGAGCAGGTGCAGCGCCACCCCGCCCGGGGTGGGCTCAACCCGGACCACGCCCGCGCCGGTGTGCAGCTCGACCCCGTCCGCGCGCAGGCCATCGATCACGGCCGCCGACAGCTCGGGATCCTCGCGCCCCAGCAGGGTCGCGGCCTCGACGATGACCACCTGCGAGCCCAGCCGCGCGAAGCTCTGCCCCAGCTCGCAGCCGATCGGCCCGCCGCCCAGGATCACCAGCCGCCCTGGCCGCTCCTGCAGCCCGAAGACCGTCTCGTGGGTGTGGAAAGGCGTGTCCTTCAGCCCGTCGATCGGCGGGGCGGTGGGGCGTGAGCCCGTGGCCAGGATCGCGCGGCGGAAGCGCACCCGCGTGCTGTCGCTTTCCAGCGTGCGCCCGTCGGTGAACACGGCGTGCTCGCGCACGACCTGGACGCCCAGGCCCTCGAACCGCGCCTGGGAGTCGTGCGGCGCGATCGCGGCGATGGCCCCGTGCACGTGGCTCATCACCGCGCCGAAATCGATTTCCGGCTGGGCGGCGTTCACGCCGAACCGCCCGGCCCCCTGCACCGCCTTGGCCACGGCGGCCGCCGCGATCAGGGCCTTGGACGGCACGCAGCCCGTGTTGAGGCAGTCGCCGCCCATGTCGGCTTGTTCGAACAGCGCCACGGACTGGCCGAGCTGCGCGGCGCCGGCCGCAAAGCTCAGCCCCGCGGAGCCCGCGCCCACCACGGCGAAGTCGACGGTGAGTTCACGCTTCATAACGGCCGCCTCCGCACCCGTTTCCAGATCACAGGCACAAGCGACAGGGCGGCCAGGGCGGCCAGTGGGATCAGGATCTGCGGCTCGAAGATCAGGCCGGCGTCCAACTCGCGGCCGCCTTCGAAGACCGAACCCAGGCCGGCGCCCAGCCCGGCGTAGATCAGGCTTCCGGGCAGGATGCCCAGTAAGGTCGAAAGCACATAGGTCCGCAGCGGTATGTCCACGAAACCCGCCGCCAGGTTGAGCACCGCAAACGGCACGATCGGCAGGAGCCGCAGGGTCAGCAGGTAGGAAAAGGCGTCGGTGCGTACGCCTTCCGCGATCCGGCTCACCGTGGGCCCGGCCCGGGTGCGCAAGACGTCGCCAAAGGCGGTTCGCGCCGCCACGAACAGGGCCGCCGCCCCGGCTGTGGCCCCGATCACCGCCGCCCCGCCGCCCAGCCAGGTCCCGAACAGAAAGCCGCCCGTCAGCGTCATGACCAGCCCGCCGGGAAGGGAGAACGCCACCACCAGGAAGTAGGCCAAGATGTAGAGCCCGAGGCTCAGCACCGGGTGGTCGGCGACATAGGCCTGCAAGGCCTCGCGGCGGTCCTGCAGCGCCTCCAGGGACAGATAGTCTGTGACCCCAAAGGCCAGGGCCAGCCCCAGCCCCAGGGCCACCGCCGCCAGCGGCAGAAAGCGGGTCCAGCCCCGGCGGCGCTTGGCGCCCGGCGCCGGTGTCGTATGCGGCGGCTGTATCGTTGACACCCGGGCCGCCTTTCTGTAACCACCCCGGCCTTCCCGCGGCGGTCCCGGAGACCCCGCGCGCAAGCTGTTGTTCCGGAGTTGACGTTGTGAAGCGCACCTATCAGCCGAGCCAACTCGTGCGCAAGCGCCGCCACGGCTACCGCCTGCGCATGAGCACCAAGAACGGCCGCCAGATCGTTCAACGCCGCCGCGCCCGCGGCCGCAAGAAGCTGACCGCCTAATCACCTCGTCCACAGCGAGGGTTGTGGAGCGGCTCCGCCGCCGCCCCGACTTCCTCCAGGCCGCCCGCGCGCCGTCCAAGGCCCAGGGCGGGGTCGTGGTGCAGATGCGTCCCCGCCACGACGACCATCCGCTTATTCGCGTGGGCTTCACCGCCACTAAGAAGATCGGCGGCGCCGTTGTCCGCAACCGCGCCAAGCGGCGACTCCGCGAGGCGGCCCGTGCGCTGATCCCCGAGCTCGGCCGTCCCGGTTGCGACTATGTTCTGATCGCCCGCGGCGGCACGGCGACGCGTGCCTGGCCGCGCTTGATTGACGATGTCCGGAGCGCGCTGATAAGCCTCGCCGCCGCGCACGACCGGCTTCCCCCGGCTTCGCCCCTCTCCGGCGACGAGCCTCGCGCCGCCCCCTCGAGTTCCTGATGCAGCCCGCCCAAGACAACGCCCGCAACACGATCATCTTCGTCGTCTGCGCCGTGGCCATCTTCCTGATCTACGACCTGCTGGTGCTGCGTCCCAACCAGCTGCGCCGCGAGGCCGAGCAGCGCAGCGCCCAGGTGGCGGCCGAGGCCCAGACGCCCGGGCAGGTCACACCCCCGGCCGCCGGTCCCGCGCCCGCGGCCGTGGTCCCGGTGGAGCAGGCCCTGGCCCAAAGCCCGCGCGTGCCGATCGAAACGCCGTACGTGCGGGGCTCCCTGTCACTCACGGGCGCCCGCATCGACCACCTGCTGCTGCGCCGGTACAAGGAGACTCTCGAAGAGGGCTCGCCCAACGTCGAGCTGCTGCGTCCCGAGGGTTCGGGCGCCGCCTTTTTCGCCGATTTCGGCTGGGTGGGCGCCAACCTCCCCAATCTGCCGGGCCCGTCCACGCCGTGGCGCCTGGCCCAGGGCCGGGTGCTGACCCCGTCGACGCCCATCGTGCTGACCCACGACAACGGCGCGGGCCTGCTGTTCACCCGCCGCATCGCGGTCGACGACCGTTACATGTTCACCGTCACCGACACCGTGGCGAACCGTTCGGGCTCAGCCGCGACCCTGCGGCCCTACGGCTCCGTCCAGCACCAGGGCGTTCCGCCCGACTTCCTGAACAACCAGATCATCCACGAAGGCGCCATCGGCGTGCTGGACGGCAAGCTGGACCAGATCAAGTGGAACCGCTGGCGCAAGCGCGACGAGCCGCTGGTGAGCCAATCCACCGGCGGCTGGCTGGGCATCACCAACAAATACTGGCTGGCCGCCATCGTCCCCGACCAGCAGGCGCCGATCGAGGGCGCCTTCCGCCGCACGCCGGCGGGCGCCGTCAACGTCTTCGACGCGGCCTTTACGGGCGCCCCGCGCACCCTGCCCCCCGGCGCCCAGCTCACCGCCGCCAGCCGGCTGTTCGCCGGCGCCAAGAGCGTGGACGTGCTGAACCACTATGAGCGCCAGCTGGGCATCCCCAATTTCGACGGCGCTGTGGACTGGGGCAATTTCTGGTTCCTGACCCGCCCGCTGTTCAGCCTGCTGCACTTCTTTCAGGGCCTGGTGGGCAACTTCGGCGTGGCCATCATGCTGCTGACCGTGACGGTCAAGCTGCTCTTCTTCCCACTGGCCAACAAGAGCTTCGAGAGCATGTCAAAGCTGAAGAAGCTCCAGCCGCGCATGGAGGAGATCAAGGCCAAGCACGGCAAGGATCCCGCCAAGCAGCAGCAGGAGATCATGGCCATGTACCAGAAGGAGAAGATCAATCCGGTCATGGGCTGCGTGCCCGTGCTGATCCAGATTCCCGTCTGGTACGCGCTCTACAAGGTTTTGTCCGTGACGCTGGAGATGCGCCACGCGCCCTTCTTCGGTTACATGAAGGACCTCTCCGCCCGCGACCCGACGACCTTCGTCAATCTGTTCGGCCTGCTGCCCTTCAACCCCGCCGACGCTCCCGGCTTCATCGGCGGCCTGCTGGACGGCCCGCTGCACATCGGCCTGCTGCCTTTGTTCTACGGGGTGACCATGTGGCTGCAGCAGTCGATGCAGCCCATGTCCGCCGACCCGATCCAGCGGCAGATCTTCAAGTTCTTCCCCGTGGTCTTCACCTTCATCATGGCGCCCTTCGCGGTGGGCCTGCTGGTCTACTGGACCTGGTCCAACCTGCTGACCATCCTGCAGCAGTGGCTGATCATGCGCCGCTACAAGGTGGAGAACCCCATCGACGGCCTTATCGCGCGTGTAACCGGGCGGACGCCGCCCGCCGCCGCTGCCGGGTGAGTGCGCCAGACCCGGACGCCGGGCAGGCCGAGGCGCTGGAAGCCGCGCGCGTGCTGTTCGCGCGCGAGGCGCGCTTCGTCATGGGATGCGCCAAGATCGAGCAGCTCCCCGCGCCCGACCTGCCCGAAGTGGCCTTTGCGGGCCGTTCCAATGTGGGCAAGTCCAGCCTGATCAATGCCGTGGTCGGCCGCCCCGGCCTGGCCCGCGCCTCCACCGAGCCCGGCCGCACCCGCGAGGTCAACTTCTTCCTCCTCGACGAGCGTCTGCGCCTGGTGGACCTTCCCGGCTACGGCTTCGCCAAGGTCAGCCGCTCCACCGCGCGGGACTTCCAGAACCTTGGCCGCGCCTACCTCCGCGGCCGCGTGAACCTGGCCCGGGTCTACCTCCTCATCGACGCCCGCCACGGCCTCAAGCCCCCCGACGCCGAGGCGCTGGACGCGCTGGACCAGGCCGCCGTGTCCTACCAGATCGTCCTCACCAAGGCCGACAAGCTCCGCCCCGCCTCCTTGGTGTCCGAGGTCCTGGCCGCCACCGCGGCGGCCGTGCGCAAACGGCCAGCCGCCTTTCCCGAGGTGCTGGCCACCTCGTCCAGCAACGGCGCCGGCCTGCCCGAACTCCGGCTGGCCATCGGGCAGGCCGCCGGCCTGATCGCGCCCGCCCAGACCTGACCGGTGGCGGTGGGCTTCGGCCTCCTGGCGGCCCTGCTCTGGGGCGTGGCCGACCTCCTGATCCGCTTCACTACGCGCCGGCTGGGCGTGGCGCGGGCCATGGTCTACGGCCAGGTCCCGATCCTGCTGATCATGAGCGCCGTCCTGCTCGGGGCCGAGCCCGTCCGCGCCGGCCTCCTCGCCGCGCCGCCGTCCGGCTGGGGCTTCGGCCTGCTTTCCGCCGCCTGCAGCCTGCTGGGAAGCGTTTGTCTCTACCAGGCGCTCAGCCGGGGTGTGCTGGCCCTGGTGGCCTCCATCGTGGCCAGCTACGCCGCCGTCACCACCGCCTTGTCCCTGCTCACCGGCGCTGAACGCCTCTCCGCCACCGTGGGCGCCGGCCTGGCGATCTGCCTGGCCGGAGTGGCCCTGGCCTCCTGGAGCCGACCGGCTCCCGCCGCACCCTCCGGGCCGGCGCCTCCGCCCAGCTCCGTCGGCTGGGCGCTGGGCTCCGCCCTGGGCTACGGCGTATCCTTCTGGATCCAGGGCGCCTTCGTGGTCTCACGACTGGGGCCGTTCGCACCCGTCTGGTTGAACGCCGCCGTGAGCGCGGTCTGCGTCGCCGCGGCGGCTCTGGTGACGCGGCGCTCGCTGGCCGTGCCGACGGGCGGGGCGGCCTGGCTGGTGGCCGCCACCGGCACGATCGGAAGCCTGGCCTTTATGGCCTATCTGGTTGGGCTGACCACGGGCCAGGTCGCGGTGGTGACGGTGCTGAGCTCCCTGGCCGGCGCCGTGACCGTGCTGCTGGGCCTCATGGTCCTGGGGGACCGGCTTTCGGCGCAGCAGTGGGCGGGGGTGGTCGCGGCCCTGACCGGCGTGGTCCTGCTCAACGCCGCAGCCTAGCCGCCGCCCATCCCTTCCTCCACCACGCCCGTGCCGCCGCAGGTCTGGCATTGCGCGCCGCCCTCCAGACGACCCGTGCCCCGGCACACGCGGCAGGTGTTCTCTCCGACGCCGGGCGTTCCTTCCGCCGCGTCGTCCCCGGGGTTGAGGACCGGCTCTTGATCCGTCATGACGAGCTCCTTTCCACCTGAACCGTTCGCAGCCGCCTTGGTTTCCTGGCGGGCGCCCGCGAGGATCCCTCATGCCCCCACAACCCCCCGAGGTCCCCGGCGGCCCCCACCTGCGAACGGTGGCCATGCCGGGCGACGCCAATCCCAGCGGCGTCATGTTCGGCGGCTGGACCCTGGGCCAGATGGACCTCGCGGGCGCCACCTTCGCGGCCGAGCGCGCCCGCGGCCGCGTGGCCACGGTCGGCATCGAGGCCATGAAGTTCCTGCGGCCCATCCCCATCGGCGACGAAGTGAGCTGCTATTGCAGCCTGGATCACCTGGGCCGCACCTCCATCGCCGTCCACATAGAGACCTGGACGCGAGGCCGGGGCGGCGAGCCGGCGGAAAAGGTCACCGACGGCGTCTTCACCTTCGTGGCGCTGGGCGACGACAATCATCCGCGCGAAATCCAGGGCGGGGAGGACAGAGCTTGAACGCCCCTGACGCGCGCCCCGACCTGCGCCAGATCGACACCTGGATCTTCGACCTCGACAACACCCTGTACCCTGCGGAATGCGAGCTGCTGGCGCTTTGCGACGAGCGCATGACCGACTTCACCGCTCAGCAGACGGGCCTCGGCCGCGAGGAGGCCCGCGCGCTCCAGCGCCGCTATCTGCATGAGCACGGCACCACCCTGGCGGGGCTGATGGCCAATCACGGCGTGGACCCGCACGAGTTCCTGGACCACGCCCATGACATCCCTCTGGATCGGCTGATCCCCGACCCGCGTCTGGCGGACGGCCTGGCCCGCCTGCCCGGGCGCCGCCTGGTCTTCACCAACGGCTCCCAGAAACACGCCGCCCGCGTGCTGGACGCGCTGGGCATAGCCGGGCTGTTCGAGGGCGTGTTCGCCGTGGACACCGCGCCCGGCTTCATCCCCAAGCCGCAAGCCCCGGCCTTTGCGAACATGACGCAGGCCCACGCCGTGTCGCCGCGCTCCTCCGCCTTTTTCGAGGACACCGAGCGCAACCTGGGTCCCGCGGCCGAGCTGGGCATGACCACCGTGCTGGTGGGCGCCACCCTGGCCGCGCCGCCGGCCGACTTCGTCCATCACCACGCGGCCAGCCTCCCCGACTTCCTCCTGTCCGCCCGCGTCCTGGAGCAGGCGGCATGAGCGATCTGCAACGCATCGTCGACGGCGCCTGGGAGGCCCGCGACAGCATCGGCCCCGACACGCGCGGCGCCATGCGCGAGGCCGTGGAGGCCGCCGTCCAGGCTCTGGACCGCGGCGAGATCCGGGTGGCCGAGAAGGTGGACGGCGCCTGGATCACGCATCAGTGGACCAAAAAGGCGGTGCTGCTCTCCTTCCGCCTGCACCCCAACCGCCTGATGCCCACCGGTGAAGGACCGGGCCTGGGCCCCGCCTGGGACAAGGTCCCGAACAAGTTCGAGGGTTGGGACGCCGCACGGTTCGAGCGCGCCGGCTTCCGCGCCGTCCCGGGCGCCATCGTGCGCTACGGGTCGCACATCTCCCGCAATGCGGTGCTGATGCCCTCCTTCGTCAACATCGGGGCCCATGTGGGCGAAGGCGCCATGGTCGACACCTGGGCCACCGTCGGCTCCTGCGCCCAGATCGGCCGCAACGTCCACCTGTCCGGCGGCGCCGGGATCGGCGGGGTGCTGGAGCCATTGCAGGCCAACCCCACCATCATCGAGGACGGCTGCTTCATCGGCGCCCGCTCCGAAGTGGCCGAAGGCGTGATCGTGGGCGAGGGCGCCGTGCTCTCGATGGGCGTGTACCTGTCCGCCTCCACCAAGATCGTGAACCGCGCCACCGGCGAGGTCCACCGCGGGGCCGTCCCCCCGTACAGCGTCGTCGTCCCGGGCGCCCTTCCCGATCCCAAGGGCGGGCCCAGCCTCTACTGCGCGGTCATCGTCAAGACGGTGGACGCCCAGACCCGCGCCAAGACCGGCGTAAACGAACTGCTGCGGGATTAGGCCAGCTCGATCCCTGTCCCGCAGAGGACGGGGGAGGGGACTACCAGGTGCTGGAGGGCGGGCGCCCACGCCCCTCCACCGCTTCGTGGCGAGGACCAACGGAACCGCCGCCCTACCCTGCGGCTTCTGACCGCATGACCTTCTTCTCCCTGCTGCGCGGCTTCTTCGGCCTGCTCTCCTGGCTGATCCTTGCCCTGTCCGGCTATCTGCTGTGGTCCGGTTATGAGCGCTCGGACGAGGATGCTCCCGATGTCCGCCCTGGCCTCATCGAGGAGGGCGACGAGTGGCGCATGTGGGTGGGCTGGGCCCTGCTCTTCCTGTCGCTGTTCGGCCGGTTCATCTGGCCGCTGATCCTGGCCAAGGGGAACGGCCGCAACGACCCGCCCATCCAGCGGGGTGAAGGACGCACGATCCAGGGCGCGGACGGCTCCCAGATCCGCTTGGAGCAGTTCGGCCGCGCGGACGGCCCCGCCATCGTGCTAACGCACGGCTGGGGCCTGGACAGCACCGTCTGGCGCTACGCCCGCAAGGACCTGGGCGAGCGCTTCAAGCTCCTGGTCTGGGACCTGCCGGGGCTGGGCCGGAGCGGTCAGCCCGGGGACGGCCGCTACACTCTGGAGCGCTTCGGCGACGACCTGCACACGGTGGCCGACGCGGCGGGCGGGCCCGTGGTGCTGGTCGGCCATTCCATCGGAGGCATGACCTCCCAGACCCTGGCGGGGCTCCGGCCCGAGGTGCTGGGCGATAAGGTCAAGGGGATCGTGCTGGTCAACACCACGCATCTGCGGCCATCCAAGACGACCTTCATGAGCGGCCTGGTGGACGGGCTCTATCCGCTCGCGAGCATCTTCCTGCGCCTGCAGATCCCGCTGGCGCCCCTGGCCTGGCTCGTCAAATGGCAGAGCTACATGTCCGGTCAGGCGCACATCGCCACGCGCATCGGCGGCTTTGGCAAGCACGTCACCCGCGGCCAGCTGGAGCACATCACCCGTCTGTCCACCAAGGCCAACCCCGCCGTGGAGGCCAAGGGCGTCTTCGCCATGCAGGGATGGGACATCACGCCCAAGCTGCCGGGCGTGAACGTGCCGGTGCTCGTGCTGGCCGGCGACAAGGACCTGATCACCAAGCACGAGGCCGGCGAGACCATCGCGCGCACCATCCCGGGCGCTCGCCTCAAGACCATGCCCGGCTGCGGCCACATGGGCTTCTACGAGCTGCCGAGCGAGTACAACCGCGAGATCGGCGCTTTCGCGGACGAGGTGCTGGGCGGGCAAGCGGGCGGCCAGGCCCGGGCGCAGCCGCCCGTCGGCACGGCCTCCATCACACCCGTGCGTTAGCTGGCGAGAGCCGGGGCGGTCAGGGCGCGCCGCTTGTAAAGGCGAGCAGGGCCCCGAGCATCCGCGCCCGGCCTCCCGCCTCCCAGGTCTGCACGTGGCCGCAGCGCGGCAGGAGCATCAGCGTCCGAGGGCCCGGCGTCCGGGAATGCAGGCGACGCGCCTCCGACAGCGGGATCAACCGGTCGTCTTCGCAGTGCGCGATCAGCACCGGTTCCCGCACCCTGCGGATGCGCGCCTCGCTGTTGTAGCGATCCGAAGCCAGCCAGCGACGGGCAGGAAGGGGTAGAGCCGCGCCGCCGTGCGCTCGACGGAGGCGTAGGCGCTGTCCAGCACCAGCCCGCCCACTTGGCGCTCGGCGGCCAGCGCCAGGGCCACCCCGCTTCCCAGGCTTTCGCCGAACACCGCCGTGCGCCCCGCCGGCGCCCGCGCGCCCAGCCAGTCCAGCGCGGCCTCGGCGTCCGCGATCAGCGCGCGTTCGGATGGCGTGCCCGTGGACCCGTTGTAGCCGCGATAGCTGACCGCCAGCACGCCCAGGCCCGCCTCGGCCATGTCTTCGAACCGGTCACGGCGCTGGACCAGCGAGCCCCCGTTGCCGTGGTAGTAGAGAACCGCGCCCGCCCCGGCCGGCGGCGGTCGCCACCAGCCGACCAGGGTCTCGCCGTCCCCTGTGGGCAGGGTGACCTCGACCAAACCTTCCAGTCCCGCCGCTCCTGGGGCCGTTCGGGTGCTGGTGCGCGGATAAAGGAAGCTACGTTGGTTGAGGTGGAAGACGGCGACCACCGCCAGGTAGAGCCCGAAAACCAGCAGCCCCAGGAGGGCCGCCGGCTTCCAGGCGCGTCGGCGCCCGGCCAGAGGTGCGCGTTCAGGCTCCCGGCTCACTCCGCCGGGAGCACATTGCCCATGTCGCGCCGGGCCATCATGCGGTCGAACTCGCCCCAGACGCCGTCCGCCCCGTGCCAGGCGCCGGTGGTGGCCGCCTTGGAGTACTCGGTGGCGCGCGCCTCGAAGAAGTTGGCGTGCTCGACGCCCGACAGCAGCGACTGCAGCCAGGGCAGGGGGTTCTGCTTCACGCCGTAGAGCTCCGGCAGCTCCAGCTGGCGCAGCCGCCAGTCGGCGATGAAGCGGATGTACTGCTTGATGTCCTCGGGCGTCATGCCCTCCACCTCGCCGGCCTCAAAGGCCAGGTCGATGAACTTGTCCTCCATCTTCACCACGGTGCGGCAGTTCTCGACGATGTCCTCGCCCACCGACTTGGTGACGGCGCCCGTCTCCTTGTTGAAGGCGTGGTAGAGCTTGATCATGCCCTCGCAGTGCAGGCTTTCGTCCCGCACGCTCCAGCTCACGATCTGGCCCATCCCCTTCATCTTGTTGAAACGGGGGAAGTTCAGCAGCATGGCGAAGCTGGCGAACAGCTGCAGCCCCTCGGTAAAGGCGCCGAACATGGCCAGGGTTCGCGCGATGTCGGCGTGGGTCTCCACCCCAAAGCTCTGCATGTAATCGTGCTTGTCCTTCATCGCCTCGTATTCGAGGAAGGCCGAGAACTCCGTCTCCGGCATGCCGATGGTCTCCAGCAAGAGCGCATAGGCGGCGATGTGGATGGTCTCGATATTCGAAAAGGCCGACAGCATCATCTTCACCTCTGTCGGTTTGAAGACGCGCGCGTACCGCTCCATGTAGTTGTCATTCACCTCCACGTCGGACTGCGTGAAGAAGCGGAAGATCTGCGTCAGCAGGTTGCGCTCGCGGTCGTTGAGGTTGGCCGCCCAGTCCTTGCAGTCCTCGCCAAGAGGAACCTCCTCCGGCATCCAGTGCACCTGCTGCTGCCGCTTCCAGAACTCGTGCGCCCAGGGGTAACGGAAGGGCTTGTACGCGTGCGAGGGCGTCAGCAGGCCGGGGGTTTGGGGAAAGCTGATGATCGAGGCGGACACGGGCGGGCTCCGACGTTGGTGATCGCACAATGGGCCACAGCTTGTGGTCCGTCCAGCCTTTCGGCCTACATCTTGTGGACGGATCGCCGCGCGCCTGTGGACGGTCGCAACCGTCTCGACGGCCGCCGGTCATGGCCCTAGACAGGCTCCAAGCCCCCCGGAGTCTTCATGCGCTCTTTCCTCGCCGTCGTCACCGCCCTGGTTGCGGCCGCCGGCCCGGCCGCGGCCGACACGGCCGTGGTCACCGCCGACCGCATGCTGGACGTGGCGTCCGGCCGATACCTGGAGCGCCCCGCCATCACCGTCACCGACGGTCGCATCACCGCCGTGGGGCGCCAGGGCGCGCCCGTTCCCGCCGGCGCGCGGACGATCGACCTCCCGGGCCTGACCCTGTTGCCCGGCCTGATCGACATGCACGTCCACCTGGACAGCTCTCCCCTGTACGGCGGCTACACCGGCCTGCAGTTCAACGATCGATTCTGGTCGGCCATCCAGGTCACCCACGCGCGGCGTACGCTCGACGCCGGTTTCACCACCGTGCGCAACCTGGGCTCGGAGGCCTGGAACGACGTGGGCCTGCGCCAGGCGATCGAGGCGGGCCATGTGGCCGGCCCTCGCGTGATCAGCGCCGCCTACAGCTTCGGCGCCACCGGCGGCCACTGCGACAGCACCTACTTCCCGCCCTCTATGGCCGAAGCCAACCCTTACAACATCAACTCTCCCGCCGACGCCCGCCGCTCCGTTCGCGAAGTGCGAAAATACGGCGCCCAGGTGATCAAGATCTGCGCGACCGGCGGCGTGTTCTCGCGCAACACCGAACCCGGCGCGCAGCAACTCTCGCTAGAGGAGATGACGGCCGTAGCCGGGGAGGCCCACCTCCAGGGCCTTCAGGTCGCCGCACACGCGCACGGGGCGTCCGGCATCAAGGACGCCATCCGCGCCGGCGTGGACACCATCGAGCACGCCTCGCTCATCGACGAGGAAGGCGTTCGCCTGGCCAAGGCCCGTGGCGCCTGGCTGTCCATGGACATCTACAACACCGACTACACCCAGGCCGAAGGCAAGAAGAACGGGGTTCTCGAGGACAATCTGCGCAAGGACCGCGACATCGGCGAGGCTCAGCGGCAGAACTTCGCCCGCGCCCACCGCGCCGGGGTCAGGCACGTCTACGGGACGGACGCCGGCGTCTATCCACACGGCGACAACGCCCGGCAATTCGCCGTCATGGTGCGCTACGGCATGACTCCCCTCGAGGCGATCCGGACGGCCACGGTCAACGCCGCGGAGGCGCTGGGAACCCAGGGGCGCGATCTGGGCGCGCTCGCGGTCGGCAAACAGGCGGACATGGTCGCGGTCCGGGGCGACCCCCTGGCGGACGTCCGCGTGCTGGAGACCGTGCCCGTGGTGATCAAGGCAGGCGTGGTCGCCAAGGATGCACGCTGAGGCCGGCCGGCCCGGCGGCTCGCAGTTCGCCTGCGCCGCAAAAGGATGACGCGCCGGCCGCGCCCCGCTAAGACCGCCTCCAACTCAAGGAGGCGCGCCCGTGTCCGGACATCTGCTCGGCGTCTATAACCGCGCTCCGCTGGCCTTTGACCGTGGGGAGGGCGCCCGGCTCTTCACCGCCGACGGCCAGGCCTATCTCGACTGCGTGGGCGGCATCGCCACCACCGGGCTGGGCCACGCCCATCCCAGGCTGGTCGAGGCTTTGACGAACCAAGCCCGCAAGCTCTGGCACGTGTCCAACATCTTTCAGATCCCGGGCCAGGAGGCGCTGGCCGACAGGCTCACCGCCGCCTCCTTCGCCGATCGCGTCTTCTTCACCAACTCCGGGACCGAAGCCGTGGAGTGCGCGCTCAAGATGGCCCGCCGCTTCCATCACGCCCGCGGGAACCCCGAGCGCATCGATGTGATCGGCTTCACCGGCGCCTTTCACGGCCGCACCTACGCCGCCGTGAATGCGGCCGCCAACCCCAGCTATGTCGAAGGCTTCGGCCCCCCGCTCCCCGGCTACGTCTCCGTCCCCTTCGGCGACCACGAGGCCATGCGCGCCGCGGTGGGCCCCACCACCGCCGCCATCCTGGTCGAGCCCGTGCAGGGGGAAGGCGGCGCCCGCGCCCTGCCGGACGTCTGCCTGCGCGGCCTGCGCACCCTTTGCGACGAGGAAGGCCTCCTGCTGATCTATGACGAGGTCCAGTCCGGCATGGGCCGAACGGGGCGCCTGTGGGCCCACGAGTGGGCGGGCGGCGCCGGCCAGCCGGACATCATGGCGGTGGCCAAGGCGCTGGGCGGCGGCTTCCCCGTAGGCGCCTGTCTGGCCACCGAGGCGGGGTCCGAAGGCATGACCGTGGGCGCCCACGGCTCGACCTTCGGCGGTAATCCGCTCGCCATGGCTGTGGGCCTGGCCGCCTTTGACGAGATCAGCCGCCCGGAGACGCTGGAGAACGTGATCTCCATCGCCGGCTACCTCGGCCAGCAGCTTCATGGACTGAAGGACCGCTTCCCCGACGTGGTCTCCGACATCCGCGGCAAGGGCCTGCTGATCGGGGTGCAGCTGATCCCCAACAACCGCGAGGTCATGGCGGTGGCCCGCGACCACGGGCTCCTCGTCGCCGGCGGCGGCGACAACTGCATCCGCCTGCTGCCCCCGCTCAACATGACGCTGGAGGAGGCGCGCGAAGCGGTGGAGAAGCTGGAGCGGACCTTCGAAGCCGCCCGCAGCAAGGCCGCGGCGTGACGCCCCGGCACTTCCTCGACCTGTTCAAGCTCGAGCCGGTCCAGCTCCGCGCGATCGTAGACGAAGCCCGGCGTCGCAAAGCCGCCCGCGGCGCCCGCCCCACCGGCGCCCCGGACGACGACGCCCCCGCCGCCGGCCGCACCCTGGCCATGGTGTTCCAGCGGCGCTCCACCCGCACCCGCCTGTCCTTCGACGCCGCCGTGCGCCAACTCGGCGGCCAGGCCCATATCGTCGACGCCGATGAGCTGCAGATGGGGCGGGGCGAAACGGCCGAGGATACCGCGCGCACACTGTCCCGCCTTGTGGACGCGGTGCTGGTCCGGGCGGAAAGCCACGACGAACTCAAGATGTTCGCCTACGCCGCCTCCGTTCCGGTGATCAACGGCCTGACCGATCGAAGCCACCCCTGCCAGGTCTTGTCCGACGTGCTGACCTTTGAGGAGCGCGTGGCCCCGATCTTCGGCCGCACCCTGGCCTGGGTTGGGGACGGCAACAATGTCTGCGCCAGCTGGATTCACGCCGCCGCCCTGTTCGGCTTCACCCTGCGCATCGCCTGCCCGCCCCAGTACCACCCGGACCTGATGGACCTGGCCAAGGCGGCCGAGCGCGGCGGCCGCATCGAGATGATGGCCGATCCCGGCGCAGCCGTCGCCAACGCCGATGCGGTGATCACCGACACCTGGGTCTCCATGGGCGACGAGGACTACGACCGCCGCGTCGCCGTATTCGAACCCTACCAGGTCGACGCCGCCCTGATGGCGCAAGCGGCGCCGGAGGCCGTGTTCATGCACAACCTCCCCGCCCATCGAGGCGAGGAGGTGGACGACGAGGTCATCGACGGCCCACGCTCCCTTGTCTGGGATCAGGTCGCCAACCGCATCCACGCCCAGAAGGCGATCCTCCTGTGGTGCTGGGGCCTGCTGGACTGACGGCGGTCCTGCCGGCCCCGTGAGGACCCGCGGTGGAATGGCGCCCTGCCGGTTCTCTCCCTACATCCCCTTCCGACCCCCTTCAGCCTCATCGGGACGGACCGCTTCGCCGCGGGGCCGCAGTGCGCTTTTGACCGACACCGCCTCCATTCCCACCGACGACCTGGTCGCCGGCTTCCAGATCGAAAACCAGCAGGTCCGCGGCCGGGTCGTTCGGCTGGGCGCCGCCGTGGACACCATCCTGGCCGCCCACGACTACCCCGAGCCAGTCGCCAACCTGCTGGGCGAGGCCTGCGCGCTGGCCGCCCTGGTCGGCTCCGCGCTCAAGTTCGAGGGCAAGCTCATCATCCAGGCCCAGGGCGACGGTCCCGTGGCCTATGTCGTGGCCGACTACGACACCTCAGGGTCGCTGCGGGGCTACTGCCGCTATGACGCCGGCCGGGTGGACCAGGCCTCGCAGGGCTTCGCCCGCCCTGGCGCCCAGACGCTGCTGGGCAAGGGCGTGTTCATCATGACCATCGATCAGGGGCCCGACCGTGAGCGCCACCAGGGGATCACGGCCGTCGAAGGCGAGACCCTGGCGCTCTGCGCCGAGCACTATTTCGCCCAGTCCGAGCAGGTGCCCACCCGGGTGCGCTTGGCGGTGGGCGAGCTCACCACCGGCGAGGGGCTGCGCAGCTGGCGGGCCGGCGGCGCCATGATCCAGAACGTGGCCGAGGACCAGGCCCGCGGCGCCACCGCGGACGCCTGGGAGCGGGCCCAGGCGCTCTTCGCCACCACCGGCGACGACGAGCTGATCGATCCGGAGGTCGCGACCGACCGCCTGCTCTACCGCCTGTTCCACGAGGACGGCGTCCGCCTGTTCACGCCCAAGCCGCTCCGCGCCTTTTGCCGCTGCTCGCACGAGCGCATCATGGACGTCCTCCGCTCCTTCCCCGCCGAGGAGCGCGTCGACATGGTCGAAGCCGACACCGGACTGATCCGGGTGACCTGCGAATACTGCTCCAGCGTCTACCAGGTGGAGCCGGGGAGCGTCTGACCATGCTCCCCGCTACGGGGAAGGCCGCCGGAGCCTCCGTGCCGACGGAGCCGGTCAGCCGCCCCTAGTTCACCAGCCGCTCAGCGCCGGGCAGGTGCAGCGAAAAGGCCGGGATGGCCGCCTCGAACCGCTCCCCGGCATCGGTCACCAGGCCGTAGCTGCCCACCATGGCCCCGCTGTCGGTCGGCAGGGGGCAGCCGGAGGTGTACTGGTAGCTGTCGCCCGGGTGCAGCGTCGGCTGCTCGCCCACCACGCCCGGTCCTTTGACCTCCTCGACGTGGCCGCGCGCGTCCGTGATGATCCAGCGGCGGTCGACCAGCTGCACGGTCTCGCGCCCGCCGTTCTCGATCTCCACCGTATAGGCCCACACGAACCGCCGCTCGTCCGGGTCGGAGTGCTCGGGGAGGAAGCTGGGCGCCACGCGCACCCGCACCCCCCGGGTCTCTGCTTCATACAGTTGCGTCACGGGGGCCTCCTCACCTATGCCCAACGGCCCGAGCCGCCCGCGGTTCAGAGGTCAGGGTCCAGAGGTCATGAAGACGGCGCACAGCGCGGGCATCCTCCCATCCCAGAGCATCCAGGCGCTGATCGACGGCGGAGCCGTGACCTCTCTGACGGCCTTCGACCCCGATCAGGTCCAGCCCGCCAGCCTCGATCTGCGCCTGGGAGAACGCGCCTGGCGGGTGCGCGCGTCCTTCCTGCCCGGCCACGCGCGACGCGTCACCGAGCGGGTGGCCGACGTGGCCATGCATCAACTCGACCTGACCGGCGGGGCGGTGCTGGAGCGGGGCTGCGTCTACATCGCCGAGCTGCAGGAACGGCTGAAGCTGCCGCCGGGCATCGCGGGCCGAGCCAATCCGAAGTCCTCCACGGGGCGAGTGGACGTCTTCGTGCGTCTCTTGACTGACCGCGGCCGGGTTTTCGACGACGTGGCCGAGGCTTATGACGGTCCGCTGTACATGGAGATCGCGCCCCAGACCTTCTCGATCCTGGTGCGCACGGGCACGCGGCTCAATCAACTCCGGCTCAAGCGCGGCACGCCCGCCCTGTTGTCCAGCCGCACCGTGGGCGTCGATCTGACCGGCGACCTGGCCGGCTTTCGCGCGCGGCGCCACGCAGGGGTGATCGACATCGACCACGAGGACGGCCACGACCCCCGCGACTACTGGGAGCCGCTCGAACCCCGCCGCGGCGAGCTGCTCCTGGATCCGGGCGAATTCTACATCCTGGCGTCCAAGGAGGCCGTCGAGATCCCCTCTCTGGAGGCCGCGGAGATGACTCCCATCGACCCCTCCGTGGGCGAGTTCCGCGTGCACTACGCCGGATTCTTCGATCCCGGCTTCGGCACGGAGGAAGCCCAAGGCCAGGGCAGCAAGGGCGTGCTGGAGGTTCGCAGCCACGAAACGCCCTTTCTCCTCGAGGACGGCCAGACGGTGGCCCGCCTGGTCTACGAGCCCCTGACCGACCGCCCCACCCGCCTCTATGGCGAGGACGGCAGCCATTACCAGCGCCAGGGCCTCAAGCTTTCCAAACACTTCCGCGCCTGGAGCTGACAGCACTTCCCCTGGGACTCGTTCCGCATCACCTGCCTCAACGAGATGAAAGCTCGCAGAAGCTTCAAGGAACCGCCATGATCAAGCTGAAGACCCTCGCCGCGTTCGGCCTCTCGGCTCTGCTCGCCGCCTGCGCCGACTCTCCCCTGGCCGAGGCGCAAACTACGGCGGCCGCTGTTGCGGCGCCGCCGCCCGCGGCCGCGGAACCCGCGCTGTGGGTCGTCAGCGACGCGGACTCGACCATCTATCTGTTCGGCACCTTTCACGCGCTGAAGGACGCCACCCAGTGGCGCACGCCCAAGGTGGAGGCGGCGCTTCGGAGCAGCTCCATCCTCTGGCTGGAGCTGGCCGACATCGGCGCGCCGGGCGCGGACGCCGCCGCCCTGCCCCTGATCCAGCGTTACGGCCTCGACCCGGCCCGACCGCTGTCGTCGAAGCTGACCGCGGCCGAGAACGCCAAGCTGGCCGCGGCCGCCGCCAAGGCGGGCGTGGACCCGGCCCAGCTCCAGCCCCTGCGCCCCTGGCTGGCCGCGCTCCAGCTCGCGCTCGTGCCGCTGGCCAAGGCGGGCTACGACCCCCAGCTGGGCGTGGATACGCTGTTGGCCTCCGCCGCCCGCGCGGAGGGCAAGACCATTCGCGGCTTCGAAACCAGCGAGCAGCAGCTGCGCTTCTTCGCGGATCTGTCGCCGGAGTTGGAGAAGCAAATGCTCCTGTCCACCCTCGACGAGGTGGAGGAAGGACCCGCCATGATCGACCGCATGAGCGAGGCCTGGTCCCGCGGCGACCTGCGCACCCTGGAAAGGGAGATGGTGGCCGACATGAAGAACGAGACGCCCGCCTTCTACAAGGTCGTGCTGGCCGACCGCAACGCCGCCTGGGCGCGGGCGCTGAATGAACACCTGAAGGGATCGGGCACCACCTTCGTGGCCGTGGGCGCCGCCCACCTGATTGGCCCCGACAGCGTCCAGGCCGAACTCGCCGAGTTGGGCGTGAAGGCCGCCCGGCGCTGAGCCTGATTGCAGGACGGTCCCCGCCTCGCTAGAAGCGGGGGCCGTCAGGCCTGAGCGGGCGTGATGTAGTGGTAGCCTGAAAGCTTCCCAAGCTTTTCGTGCGGGTTCGATTCCCGCCGCCCGCTCCAACAGCAAGCCCAATCCCAGGCAGGAATGACCGCCACGCCGAAACCGAGCCGGGCTGAGACCTTCATCCCCTGCGTCTTCAGCTTCAGCTCCGCCTTCCTGAGGTACGCCCTGGTGGCGATCTCATCGCTCCTGAAGAACGCCGCCGGTCCATACAGGATCTACTGCCTGGTCTTCGACCTGACCCCCTCAGACCAGCGCATCCTGCAAAGGCTGTTCGCCGGGGCCAAGGCTCAGTTCGTTCTCGTTCCCGTCGACACCGACCGATTCCAGGACTGGGACACCGGGATGGCGCACATCTCGTCAGCCACCTTCAACCGCTTGCTGACGCCCGAGACCGTGCCCGAGCGAAGGGCGATCTATCTCGACTCCGACGTGCTGGTCACTTGCGACCTGGGCGAACTCTACGACACGGACCTGGGTGGAGCCTGGATTGGGGGATGCGTCGATCGCAAGGGCGGCCGCATGACGACCGTTCCGCTCCCGGCCGCTGAGCCGTACCTGAACGCCGGCGTGCTGCTGATGGATATCGGGCGGCTCAGAGCCAACAACTTCTTCGCCCGCTGCAACGCTGTTCGCCGGGAGCATGGCGAGGCCCTCAACTTCGGCGACCAGTGCATCATCAACAAGGTTGCGGAAGGCCGCAAGGTGGTGGTCGCGCCCCGGTGGAACATCCTGAGCCACGACCTGGAGTTCGGCCAACTCGTGCCTCAGCTCGAAAGCTATGGTGGGGAGGGGATTCTCCACTTCAGCGGCATCACAAAGCCCTGGTCGGAATGGAGCGACCAACGGGCGGCCGACCTGTGGTTCAGCTATGCGACCGAACTCGGGATCCGGCGCGACAGCGTCCTCAGAAAGCCCGTCACGATCAACGACCACGTCCTGCTCGCGGCCAAGCACGAGCATGAGCAGGACTGGGAGCAGGCCGCGAAGGTGAGAAAGAAGCTCGTTCGAACCCTGATCACCCAGATCAATGAGGAGCGCGCTAAAAAGCTCGAGGTTCGGACGTAGGCTCGGGCGCCCCCCGCGCCCGCTTCAGGCCTAGCTGCCTTGCTTCTCGGCCTCCTCGGCCTCGGCCTTGGTCTTGTGCACCGTGTTGGGCTCCTCCTCCGGGGGGGCGTAGATGGTGTAGAGCTTGAGCGGCCTGTCGCCCGTGTTGACGAAGTTGTGCAGGGTTCCGGCTGGGACGGAGACCAGGCTTCCCGCGTGGATCCTGGAGGTCTTGCTGTTCAGCACGGCGTCCCCCTCGCCGTCGACGAAGTAGAGGATCTGATCGACCTCGTGCGTCTCCTCGCCGATGTCGTCGCCCGGCTCCACGCTCATGAGCACGACCTGGCTGTGCTTGTTGGTCAGGATCACCCGGCGGAAGTCGGTGTTGTCCTGCGCCTGTTGGGCGATGTCCTTGTTGATGGTCGGCATAGGGGTTCCTTCGGATAGGGTCAGAGACGGCGGCGGCTCAGCAGGGCGCCGGCCGCAGCCGCGCCGGCCACCAGAGCCAGCCCGGCCGTGGTGCGCGGATGGGTCTGGGCCGCGGTGTAGGCGCTGAACTTGCGCACAAAGCGGTGGTCGCTGCGCTCCTGCCCGTCCGGCTCCGGTTGGTAGAGGTTGCCCTGCCGGTCGATCTCATGGCCGGGTCGGCGGTCTTTCTGCAGCTCGGAGCCGAAGGCGGCGAACAGGGTGTCCGCCCACTCCGGCAGGTATTCCTGGAACAGCTGCTGGCCACGGCCGCCGAAGCCCACCGTCAGGTCGCGCACGTCGTGCTGGCAGGCGTAGAGGATGGCGTCGGCGGCCACGTTGGGCGCGTACACGATGGGCGGGATGCGCGCGGGCTGGTCCATGCGGTTGCGCGCGTGGTCCTTGTAGGGCGTGTCGATCCCCGAGGGCTTGATCAGGCTGACGGACACGGGCAGCCGCATCTGCCGCATCTCGATCCGCAGCGAGTGGGTGAAACCCTTCACCGCATGCTTGGACGCCACATAGGGCCCCTGTTCCGGAACGGCGAAGTCGGACAACACGCTGCCCAGATTGATGATCTTGCCGCCGTGGGGGCGGCTGCGCAGGTGCTCCACCGCTTCGAGCGAGCCGTGCACGATGCCCCAGAAATTGGTGTCGAACACCCGGCGCATGTCTTCGACCGGGGTGTCGACGATCTTGCCGTAAGTCGCGGCGCCGGCGTCGTTGATCCAGGTGTCGAACCCGCCGAACCGGGTGATCGCCGCCTGGGCTATGCTGCGCACGTCCTCCCGGTCGCCCACGTCGGCGGCGACGTATTCGACTTCCGTCCCCAAGGCTTCGAGATCGGCCTTGATCGCGGCCAGCGCCTCGGCGTTGCGGGCGGCGAGCACCAGACGGGCGCCCTTTTCGGCCGCGCGTCGGGCCGTCGACAGCCCGATCCCCGAGCTGCCCCCCGTGATCACGATGACCTGCTGGTCCAGGGGCTTGAGGCGCGGCTTCATGAGGCGTTCCGGGGAAGAGGGCGCCCGTCAAACGGCAGGGGAGGGCGCGGGTTCCTCCCGCCGCGTCGCCTCCAGCGCCTCGACGAAGGTCTCGCGCCAGGCCAGCACGTCGTCGTGCTCCACGCCGTCCATCAAGGCGCGCCAGCGGGTGATCCGCTCTTCGCGGGGCATCTCCAGCGCGCGCCTCAGGGCGTCGGCCACGTCTTCCTGGCTGAAGGGATTGACGATGAGCGCCTCGGGCATCTGCACCGCGGCGCCTGCGAACCGCGAGAGGATCAGCACGCCGGGGTCGTCGGGGTCCTGCGCCGCCACATATTCCTTGGCCACCAGGTTCATGCCGTCGCGGAGCGGCGTGACCAGCCCGACGCGCGCGGCCCGGTAGACGCCGGCCAGTTCGTCTCGGCGATAGTTGCGGTTGACGTAGCGGATCGGCGTCCAGTCCAGCGCGGCGTAGGCGCCGTTGATCCGCCCCGTGAGCGTCTCCAGGTCGGCCCGGATATCCTGATAAGCCTCCAGTTCGCCGCGGGAGGTCGGCGCGATCTGCAGGAGGAAGCAGCGCTCGCGCCACTCGGGGTTGTCCTCCAGGAAACGCTCATAGGCCAGGAAGCGGTCCTCCAGCCCCTTGGAATAGTCCAGCCGGTCGACGCCCACGATGATGGCCCGACCGCCGGCGCTGTTGACCATGGTCTCGAAATGCTCGTCGGCCGCCGCCGATCGCGAGGCCTGGGCGAAGTCGGCCGCATCGATGCCGATCGGATCGGCGATGGCGCGCACCGACTTGCCAAAGGCCTGCAGCCGCCCGTCCGGGCCCTCGCCGCCGCCCGCTTCCTTGAGGACGTAATCGCGAAAGGCGTCCAGCCACTCCCCCGTGTGGAAGCCGATCAGGTCGTAGTCGAACAGGCTTTCCACCAACTCCCGCGCGCGGGGCAGGGTCGCCAGCAACTGGTGCGGCGGCCAGGGGATGTGCAGGAAGAAGCCGATCGGACCCGCGATGCCCTGACGCCTCAGCCCCGTGGCCAGGGGGATCAGGTGGTAGTCATGCACCCACACCAGGTCGTCACTCTCGATCAGCGGGGCCAGGGTCTCGGCGAACCGCTGGTTCACCCGGGCGTAACCCTCGCCATACGAGCGGTCGTACGCCGTCAGGTCGATGCGGTAGTGGAAGAGCGGCCACAGCGTCCGGTTGGCGAAACCGTTGTAGTACTCGTCGAAGTCGTGGGCCTCCAGGTCCACGGTGGCCACCGTGACGCCCCCGACCTTCTGGATGCTGAGCCGGCCGTTGAATTCGTCCGTCGTCTGTCCGCTCCAGCCGAACCACAGGCCCTTGTATTCGCGCAAGGCCGCCGACAGCGCCATGGCGAGACCGCCGGTTGAGGCCTCGCCCGGGTTGGCCGGCGGATTGACCCGGTTGGACACGACGATCAGGCGGCTCATCAGAAAAGCTCCATCAGCGCACGGACGACCACGGTCGACTCAGCAGGACCGCGCAGTTGATCAGGCCTACCAGCGAGTAGGTCTGGGGGTAGTTCCCCCACAAACGGCTGTCGTCGATGCCGATATCCTCGGAAAGCAGGCCAGCATTGGTCCGCCGGGAGAGCATCTCCTCGTACAGGCCGCGGGCCTCGTCCGTGCGGCCGGCCAGGTGCAGGGCCTCGATGAACCAGAAGGTGCAGAAGTTGAACGCCGTTTCCGGCTCGCCGAAATCGTCCGGGTCGGCGTAGCGCATGAGGTAAGGACCTCGGCGGAGCTCGCCCTCGATCGCCTCGAAGGTCGAGCGGAAGCGCGGGTCGTCCGCCGCCACGAACCGCAGGTCGACCATCTGCAGCAAGGACGCGTCCAGTTCCGTGCCGTCGAAGCTGGCCGCGAAGCGGCCGTGGGCCTCCGTCCACGCATCCCGCTCGATCCGGGCCCGGACGGTTTCGGCCCGCTCGCGCCAGTGCCGGGCGCGGTCGCCGAGACCCAGCTTCTCCGCCGCATTGCCCAGCCGGTCGCACGCCGCCCAGCACATCACGGCGCTGTAGGTGTGCACCCGGGCGATGGTGCGAAACTCCCACAGACCGGCGTCCGGCTGATCGTGAAGCGCGAAAGCGCGCTCGCCCACGGCCTCAAGGGCGCGGAAGTCGTCGGCGGAGGCCGGGCGAAGCAGGCGTTCGTCGAAGAAGGCCTGGACGTTGGACAGGACCACCTGTCCGTACACGTCGTGCTGCAGGTGTTCGTGGGCCTGGTTGCCCACCCGCACCGGGCCCATGCCGCGAAAGCCGGGCAGGCCCTCTTCGATCCGCTCGCGCAAGGCGGGCTCATAGCCCACGCCATAGAGCGGCTGGAGGTGGCCGCCGCCCGCCATGTCGATCAGATTGCGCAGGTAGCCGAGGTAGCCTTCCAGGATGTCGACCGCGCCCAGCCGGTTCAGCGCCTGCACGACATAATAGGCGTCGCGGAGCCAGCAGTAGCGATAGTCCCAGTTGCGGCCGGACCCTGAGAATTCCGGCAGGGAGGTGGTGAGCGCCGCCACTATGGCCCCCGTCTCCTCATGGACGCAGAGCTTGAGTGCGATGGCGGCGCGGATCACCGCGGCCTGGTAGTCGAGCGGCACGGCCAGGGTGCGGACCCAGTCACGCCAATAGGCGGCGGTGAGCTCCGCCATGCCGGCGGCGGTCTCGCGCACGTCGCCCACGAAGGGCTCGTCAGGGCCCAGGAACATGGCCAGCGGCTCCTCCAGGCGGAACACGCGCTCGTCCAGGATGTGGCCGATCGGGGCGTTGGTGGTGAGCCGCAGCGTGGCGCCCGTGACCATGTAGCGAATATGATTGGAGCCGGCCGTGCACTCGGCCGCGCGCGCGCCCCAGTCGGCCGTGGGCCGCATGCGGATGCGGATGCGAGGGCTGCCGGCGATCGGTCGGATCAGGCGCACAAAGGCCAGTGGGCGGTAGGTCCGGCCGGAGCGGCGATGGCGGGGGCAGAAGTCGAGGATCTCGACCGAGGCGCCGCTTTCGGAGGTCAGTACGGTTCGCAGCACGGCCGTGTTGCGGAGATAGGCCTGCTCGGAGCGGGCGAACCCCTCGAGGTCCACCGACCACAGCCCACGAGCCTGTTCCGCGGCGGGGTCCACCCCGCCCAACAGGGCGCTGAACACCGGATCGCCGTCCACCCGCGGCGCGCAGGCCCAGACGTAGGCGCCCCGTCGATCCACGAGAGCGCTGACGGCGCAATTGCCGATCGGGGCCAGATCCAGGTCGCCCCAGCTTTCGTCGGCGGCCAGGCTCATGCCGCAACCGTTCCCGCCGCCGACCGCGCCAGCCACCGCCTGACCGCGGAAACGTCCGGAAGGGCGAAGCGTGCGGCGGTGGGGCGCCGGTCCCCGACGATCACGCCGTATCCGCCGAGCGCCGCTGCGGCTTCGAAGCCGTGCTCGTCGGTCAGGTCGTCGCCGACGAAGACGGGCAGGGCGCCGGTGAAGGGCGGCTCGGCCAGGTAGGCCCGCAGGGCTTCCCCCTTGCCCCCTCCAGGCGTGCGCAGCTCGAACATCATGGACCCGGGCTGGGCGGTGAGCGGGAGGCGGGCGGCCAATTCACGGCCCAGCTCCAGCACCTCGGCCTCCAGCCCTGGGGCGGTGCGGTAGTGCAGGCAGACGCCCAGGCCCTTGTCCTCCAGCACCAGTTCGGTGTGGGCCGCTTGAAAGGCCGTAAAGGCCGCGCGCGCCTCGTCCAGGGCCGGGTGCACGGGAGCGACATGGGCCAGGCCCTGGGCGTCCCGCCGTTCCAGCCCGTGGCTGCCGGACACCGCGAGAACCTCGCCGGAGAGGATGCGATCCGCGTCCCGGAGCGAGCGGCCGGTCAGCACGGCCAGGCGGCCGTCCAGCGCGCGCTGGAGGTCGGCAAGAAGAGCGGAGCTTTCTGCGTCGCCCCAGACCAGTTCGGGGCGGGCCTGCAACGGGAACAGCGTCCCGTCCAGGTCGAGAAAGAGCGCCACGTCTGTCAATGGCAGGGATGGCGGCGCGGGCGGAGGCATGTGCGGGGGTGAACGCGGAACCGTGGAGGGAAGGTCCGGCTTACAGCCGAACCGGACGGCTCCGTCCAGTCGCTCAGATAAGGACCGCCCGTGAACGCCGACCAGGAACAGAGCCGCTCCGTCTGGCTCGATGACGCGGAGCCCGCCGCCCGCCCCCCGCTGGCCGGCCCGGTCGAGGCGGAGGTGGTGGTGATCGGCGCCGGGATCGCCGGGCTCTCGGTCGCCTATGAGCTGCAGCGGAGCGGCCGCAGCGTGGTGGTGCTGGACCGCGCCCGCGTCGGGGGCGGCATGACGGCGCGCTCGAGCGGCCACCTCAGTTTCGAGCCCGACGACTTCTACGAGACCCTGGTGCGGCAGCACGGACCGGACGGGGCGCGAGCCTACCGCGCGAGCCAGTCGGCGGCGCTGGACCGGATCGAGGCCATCGTCCGGGAGGAGGGGATCGACTGCGACTTCGCCCGGGTGGACGGCTACCTAATCTCAGCCTCCGTGGACGACAACGAGCGCATGGACCGCGAGCACGCGGCCGCACGCGGGGCGGGGCTGCTCGGCGTGGACTTCGTCAACGAAGCTCCGCTGAAGGGGGTCGACACCGGGGCGGCGCTCCGCTTCCCGAACCAGGCGCGGTTCCACCCGCTAAGATATGTGCTGGGCTTGGCGACAGCCTTTGAGCGGGCGGGCGGTCGCATCTTCGGCGACACGGCGGTGACGGAGGTGAGCGCGGCGGCCGGCGGCGGGTTGGAGATCGCGCTGGAGAGCGGGGGGGTGTTGCGGGCCGCTCAGGCGGTCTCGGCGACCCATGGCCCCGTAGGCGTGGCGCCGGCTTTTCACGGGAGGCAGGTCCCTTACCGCACCTATCTGATCGCCGCCGAGATCGCTCGCGGCGAGGCCGCGGACGTCCTGCTGTGGGACAGCGCCCGCCCCTACACCTACGTCCGGCTGCAGCCCCGAGGCGACCGCGACCTCCTGATCGTCGGCGGGCAGGATCATCGGAGCGGGACGGCCGATCAGGCCGAGACGCGCTTCGAGGCGCTGCATGCCTGGGCGCGCTCGCACTACCCCGAGCTGGGCGGGATGACCCACCGGTGGTCGGGCCTGGTGTACGAGACGGCCGACTTCGTTCCCCTCATTGGAGCGGCGCCGGGCGTGGAAGGCCTGTTCCTCGTCACCGGAGCCAGCGGCGAGGAGGCCACCACGGCGGCGGCGGCCGGCCTTATCCTGCCCGACCTGATGAGCGGGCGTGAGCACGGGTGGGCCGCCATCTACGACCCGTCGCGCACCAGCTCGGCGCCGGCGGCCATGGCGGAGTTCGTGAAGGAGCAGGCCGGCGCGGTTGGCCGCTTCGTGGAGTTGCTGACCCCTGGCGAGGTGAAGACCGCCGACGACATCGAGCCCGGCGCGGGCGCGGTGGTCCGGGTGGGTCTCTCCAAGGTGGCGGCCTATCGCGACCCCGAAGGAAGGCTGCACCAGCATTCCGCCGCCTGCAGCCTGGCCGGCTGCCTCGTCCGCTTCAACCCTTGGGAGCGCTGCTGGGACTGCCCCTGCCACGGCTGCCAGTACGGGGTGGACGGCGGGGTGCTGGCCGGACCGGCGACCAAACCGCTGGAGGCCGTGGATTAGGCGGGTCCCTCCCCCATGCTCTTCGGCATGGGGGAGGAGCGGTGTTTAGAGCTGGATCTTCTCGTGCACGCCCGGATCGGGCGTGGACTGGGTCAGGTTGGCTTTGAGCACGCCCAGTCCGTAGCGGATCAGGCCCTTGTCGTTGATCCACACCTCCGCTTCGCTGGGCGTGAACTTGAGCATGGTCAGGTCGGGATCATCCTTGCCCTTCTCGAACCAGGCCTTGGCCTGGGCGTCCCAGAACTTGTCGATATGCTCCTGGCTGTGGTTGCGCGACAACGTGCCCATCACGCAGGCCCAGACCTGCCGGTCCTTGTCCACGAAATGGAACATGGCCGCCTCGCTCTTGCCGTCGGCCAGCGGCCCGGCCAGCTTGTTGTGGGCGTAGGAGTAGAACCACAGGGTGTGGGTCTCCTCCTCATGATAGGAGTTCATCGGCTGGAAATGGCCGGCGTCCGGTCCGGTCAGGCCCAGCATGCCGATACGGTCGTCGCCGATGGCCTTCCACATGCGCTCTTCGACCTGGGCGTGATCCATCTCGGCCATCGGGGGCTCCTGTTGTGCGGTTCGGTGGGGTGAACCCGCCACCCCTGGGGCGGTTCCTCCGGCCCGCGTCCCCGCCCGTTGAAGACCGTCCCACTCTTGAACGGGGGAGGAGCACGGTCACCAGTTCGCAAGTCTCCCACGCCTGATCGTGGGCCGCGTCGCGGACGAGGGGTTTGGCCTTCGGTCGGCACGGCCCTAAAGAGCCGGAACCTTTCCGGAGGCGCGATGTCTCGTTCGGCGACTTGGACACCAGCCGCCATCCCCTCGCAAGCCGGCCGCCTGGCCGTGGTCACGGGCGCCAACAGCGGCCTGGGCTTTCACACCACCCTGGGGCTGGCGCGGGCGGGCGCCGAAGTGGTCCTGGCGGTGCGCGACGTGAACAAGGGACTGGCTGCGGCCGACGCCGTCCGACGGGAGATCCCGCGGGCACGGTTGTCGGTCGAGCGTCTGGACGTGGCGGTGCTGGACAGCGTGCGCGCCTTCGCCGAGCGCTGGGGCGGGCGGCCGCTGCACCTGCTGGTCGCGAATGCGGGCGTGATGGCCGTGCCCGTGCGCCGAACCACGCCCGACGGGTTCGAGCTCCAGTTCGCGACCAACTTTCTGGGGCATTTCGCGCTGGGCGCGCGGATGCTGCCCTGTCTGCGGGCCGCCTCGGGCGGCCGGCTGGTGACGCTGTCCAGCTTGGCCCATCTGAGCGGGCGGATCGCTTTCGGCGACCTGCAGGCGGAGCGCGGCTATCGGCCGTGGAAGGCCTACGGACAGTCCAAGCTGGCGATGCTGATGTGGGCGCTGGAGCTGGAGCGACGGAGCGCACGCGAGGGCTGGGGCCTGACCGCGCTCTCCGCCCACCCGGGCTATGCGCGCACCGAGCTGATGAAGACCGGCCCCAACCTCGGAAAGCCCATGCCGACCCTGGCGCGGCGTGCGGTGCGTTGGATGGAACCGCTGATCAGCCAGTCGGCTGGCGACGGCGCCTTGCCGGTGCTGCGCGCCGCGACCGATCCCACGGCGCAAGGCGGCAGCTATTGGGGGCCGGCCGGCTTCATGGAACTGACCGGCCCGCCCGAGCCGGCCAGGATCGCGGCGCATGCGCGTGACGAAGCGGCGGCGCGGCGGCTCTGGGACGAGGCCGAACGGCTGGCGGGCGTGCGCTGGGGCTGAACCCTGGGTCTGGTTCAGCAGGCCCAGCCCGCGCGCCGACGACACCCAGGTCCTGTGCGCGGGTCTGTGGGGCCGCCAGTCCGACCCGGCGACGGGCTCGCAACACCCTTGGCGTCACCGGATCAGGCCGCGGGCATCCGGGGCGGAGGGTCCCGTGCCTGTTCTTCGCGGGCCTATCCCAGCAGCACCGGCCCACATCCACACGCCGCGGCAGACCAGGGCGCACGCCTCCCGGGGAGCACGGTTCGGGCTTCCGCCCGGCTGAGCCCGCCGCCATAGGCCGGCGGCCGAACAGGCCCGTCCAGCCCCGGCCGGCCATGCGCTCCAGCCAGAGGCGGACCTCGTCTGAGGCGAAGCGCGCTTTGCGTCCGCGCCAGACGACCTCGCTTCCGCCCGCCGGCATACATGGAGAGACGGGCGGTTCGCCTCCGCCGATCCCGGGCCCCCGGCGGAAGGTCTGGAGGTCGGACGCGGTCATGCCTCGAAACATGCGCGCGGGCGGACAGGGGCGGCGAGCCGGTCCTAGCGGCCCGTCCGAACCCCCAGCAGATTGACCAGGTGAACCAGGAGCAGCATGGCTCCGGCCGCGCTCAGCAGCATCAGGAAACGCCAGGGCGCCAGGCGGGGTCCTCGGTGGAGATCGGGCGGACGGGCGCCCCGCCACCCGCAAAAGAGGGTCAGCCCAAGCGTGGCCGCCAAGAGCGACAGCGTCACGACCAGCGACACAATGGACCTCGCAACACGGCGTTAACTTTAACCTCTCGTTAACCCTTTCGGCCGACTACGGAAGGAAGGGCCGACTTTGTCCACAGAAGATGGGCGACCCGCAATATCTTGGGGTGCGACCTGCTTTTCACCCCACGAGTCGACGGGTAGCGTCTGAGTAGGACCGGGGAGCATGATTCGATGAGCGCGAACGCGCCGTGGAGCGTGAAGGGGATCGACCCCCAAGCGCGCGAGATCGCCAAGGATCTTGCACGACGCTCGGGCCAGACCCTGGGCGAGTGGATCAACTCCATGATCATCGAGGGCGGCAAGGGTGAAGCCCCGCCGCCCGCCGCCCGCCTCGAGCCTGAGCCGGGCCGCATCTCCGCGCGCGAGGATCGCCGCCCGGAGCGTGAGGCGCCCCGAGATCGGGAATATGCCCGAGAGCCGGCCTACGCCGACCAGCGCGACGCCTTTTTCGACGAGTACCGGCAGCCGGAGCCGGAGCGCTATGCCGAACCGAGAAGCCGCCGGGCGACCGCGGGGCTGTACCCCGAGGCGCCCCGGGCGGCGCCCCCGGCCCGCTCGCGCTTCGATTTCGAGGATCTGGGCGTTGACGAGCTGACGCGGTTGGCGCGTGCGGTTGAGCGGTTGGGCTCGCGGGTCGAGCAGGCCGACGGCCGCACCACCATGGCGGTGACCAGCGTGGACCAGGCCGTGGCCGGGGTGCTCAGCCGGCTGGAGATGGTCGAGCGCGACCAGAGCGCGGTGGTCTCCCGTCTCGAGTCTGCGGTCGAGGACCGCCTGCGCCGCCTGGAGGAGAACGAGGGCGGCTCACGTCAACTGGAGGCCGTGCGGCAGCTGGAGAGCGCGCTGGGCAAGGTGGCCCTGCAGCTTTTCGAGGGGGAGCAGCGGACCTCGGCCGCGGTGGCGGATCTGCGTCATGGTCTCAAGGACGTGGATTCCCGGATCGAGCGCGTGGCCGGCGAGATCCAGGCCGATGTCCGCGAAAGTCTCAGTGAGAGCGAGGCCCGCGTCCGCGCCGCGCTTAACGAGATCCGCGAGGAGGGCAAAAGTGCGGAGCACCGCGCCCGCGCCGCCTTCGCCGTGCTGCGGGAGGAGATCAACGAAGGGGACAACCGCGCCCGCGCCGCGGCCGAGGCGCTGCAGGTCCAGATCGAGGTCAATGAAACGGGGGCTCGCGCCGCCCTGGAGCAGGTCCGCGCCGAGCTGCACCAGCAGCTGGAGCGTGAGGCGGCCGGGACGCAGAACACCCTGGGCGAGTTCCGGGGCGAGCTCGGCGAGATCGAGACCCGGACCCGCCGTACGGTGGACGACCTCAAGAACCGGGTGGAGCGGGCCGAGCAGCGCGCCGCTGCAGCCCCGCTCCTGCCGCCGCGGCCCCAGCCGGAGCCGGGCGTTCTGGTGGAGCAGGTGGTCGCCCGTGTGGCCGAGCGGCTGGAGCGAGCCGAGGACAAGACGGGCGAAGCCTTGCGCTCGCTCGAAAGCTCCTTCGCCGCCCTGGACCGGCGGCTGCAGGCGGCCGAAGGCCAGCTGGATCCCAGGGCCGCCGCCGCTCTGGAGGAGCAGGTCGGCGCCCGCTTTGAAAGCCTCGCCGCCGAGCTGACCAGTCAGATGGAGGCGGCGCGCCATGAGATGGCGGACCGTCTGACGGATGTCGCCGACAATCGTCGGCTTGACGAGATGGAAGCCGCGCTTCGCGACCTGCAGCGTCACGCCGAGGCGGCCGAACGGCGCCAAAGCGACGCTATCGAGCGCATGGGCCGCGAGGTCATGCGCGTCACCGAGGCGCTCAACGCCCGCGTGGCGGGGGTCGAGGTCCAAACGGGCGAAACGGTGGCCCGCCTCAGCGAGCAGCTCGGCGCCCGTCTGCTGGAAGTGGAGACCGGGACGGACCGCGCCGTGGCCGAAACGGTTCAGAAGCTCGACACCCGCGTGGGCGCCCTGGAGACCCAGACGGGCGAGATCGTCTCGCGCGCCGCCGAGGCGCTGACCTCGCGGCTGGCCGGCGCCGAGGTCCAGTTCGGGCAGGCCGCCGAGGCGCTGGGCGCCCGGGTCGCCGCTGTCGAAACCCAGGTCGGCCAGACGGTGACGGAGGCGACCGAGACCCTCGGGTCCCGCGTCGCCGCCGTGGAGGCCAAGGCCGACGAGGCCGTGGCCCGCGCCGCCGAGGCCCTGACCTCGCGAGTCGCCGGTGTCGAGGCTCAGGTCGAGCAGGTTGCGGAGGCGCTGGGCGCCCGCGTCGTAGCTGCCGAAACCCAGGTCGGCCAAGCCGTGCTGGAGGCGACCGACCTGCTTGGGTCCCGCGTCGCCGCCGTGGAGTCCAAGGCCGATGAGGCCGTGGCCCGCGCGTCCGAGGTTCTCACCAGCCGCGTGGCCGAACTGGAGGCCGAGCTGGCCGATCAGGGCCGGCGCACGCTGGAGCAGGTCACGGACGCCCTGCACGATCGCCTGGCCGGGGCGGAGACCCAGGCGGGCGAGGCTGTGGCGCGCGCCACCGAGGCGCTCACCGCCCGCGTCGAATCCGTCGAGGCCCAGACCGGCGAAGCCGTGGACCGCGTGATCGGCATCGTCGAAAAGCGCCTGCAGCGCACGGACGAGACCCAGGCCGCCGCCCTAGAGACTCTGGGCGGCGAAATGGCCCGCATCTCCGAGCGGCTGGCCGATCGCATCGACAATGCCGAGCGCCGCTCGGCCGAGGCCATCGAAGAGGTCGGGGACAAGGTCGGCGAGGTCAGCGAGCGGCTGAATCAGCGCTATGAGCGCGCCGCCACCAGCCTGTCCGAGCGCATGCGCGAGAGCGAGGAGCGCCTCGCCCGTGTGCTGGAGGAGACCCGCGCGCGCCTGGACGCGCGCCTGGCCGAAGCCCAGCGCGGCCTGATGGACACCATCGACCACCGGGTCGGGAGCTCCGAGCGCGGCTTCAGCCAAGCGCTTGAGTCCCAAGTCGGCGACGTCGCCCAGAGCCTGTCCGGCCGCCTGGACCAGGTCGTCGCCGAGGTCCGCCGCGAGCTCGTCCAGACCGTTGACGCTCGCGTGGGCGAAACGGAGCGTGGCTTCGTGGAACGGCTGGAGCAGTCGGTCGGAGAAACCCGTCGCGACCTGACCGAGACGCTGGACGCCCGTGTGGGCGAGACCGAGCGCGAACTGGCCGTTCGTTTGGAGCGCACCGCCTGGGAGCAGCGAGGGCTGGTCGAGGCGCTGGACGCCAAGGTCGGCGAAACCGAACGCGGGTTCGCCGATCGCCTGGAGCAGACGGTGGGGGAGACCCGCCGCGAACTGGAGCAAGTCGTCGGCGCGCGGCTCGGCCAGACGGAGCGCGAGCTGGCCAGTCGGCTTTCCGAGACGATCGAGCAGACCGAGCGTGACTGGTCCCAGTCGCTGCAAGCCGCCGTGGCGGAGCCTCGCAGCGTCATCGCCGATCTCGAGCAGCGGCTGGACCAGACGGAGCGCGACGCCTCCGACCGGCTGCAGAGCTCGCTGGCCCAACTCGTCTCGCGGGTGGACCAGGTTTCTGTGGAGGCGCTGGACGAGTTCAAGTCCGATCCGGCCGACCTGGCCCTGCCGGAGACCGGCCTGCAGGCCCAGGCTGGCGCGGTGGACACCATCCCCGCTGGAGCCGAGGAGGACGACGACCTCCAACCCTTCTCGGCCTTCGCAACGGCGGACGGGTTCCGTCACGCCCCGCTGGAGCTGGACGATCCCTTCGTTCCGGCGGCCATCGCGCCGGTGGTGACCACCGTTCTGGCGGAAGTCGCCGAGCCCGAGCAGCCGGTCGTCTATGCGGCGCCGGCGGTTGAACCAGCTCCGGCTGAACCCGCCCCGGCTGAACCCGCTCCGGCTGAACCCGCTCCGGTCGAAGCCGCGGCGGCCGACCCGGCCCCCACCCCGGCGAGCCTCATGGACGAGGGTTACGGCGCCGACTTCGACGTGGACGACGAGTTCGTGACGGCCACGCCGGCTCCCGCCCTCGCCGCCGCTCCGCCGGTCGAGCTCCCGGTCCAGGGGACGCCCGCGGAGGAGTGGAGCTTCGACGTCGAGCCCACGCAAGCGGCCGGCCCGGAAGCGGTCGCCTCCGAGCCCGCCGCACCGCAGGGCGAAAGCGCCCCCGTAGAGGCCGCCGCGAGCCTGTCGCCCACCCGGCGGCTGATCGAGGAGGCCCGGGCCAAGGCCAAGGCCGCCAGCGACGACGGCAAGCCGGCCCGCAAGGGCAAGGTCTCCGCGCTGGACCTGGGACCCCCGCCGCCCATGATCGGGCTGCGCGGCTCGGGCCTGCGCGCGCCCAATGTAGGCGGTTTCCTGGGCCGCCTGGGCAAGAAGAAGGAGGACAAGGACGCCTCCACCGTGCGCACCACGGCGCTCGTGGCGGGGGTCAGCTTCGCCGCCAGCGCCATGTTCGCAGGCACCTGGCTACTGAACGAGAAGGGCGACGGGGCCGAAGCGGAGACCTCCGCCAAGGTCGCGGCCGGACCCGCCGCCTCGTCCCAGGGTGCGACGCCCCTGGCCGCCTCCCTGGTGGTGACCAGCCCCAACGCCACGGCGGCGGCCGTGGCCCCGCCCACGCCCAACCCGGACGGGCCCCTGCTCTATGCGGGCGCGGTACGCGCCTTTCAGGCCGGCCAGAACGAAGCGGGCCAGCGCGACCTCCGCATCGCGGCGGAGGGCGGTCATCCGCCCGCCCAGCTCTACCTCGCCACCCTGTACAGCGAAGGCCGGGGCGGGCTGCAACGCGACCCGGTGCAGGCGCGCCGCTGGACGGCCAGCGCCGCGGCGCTGGGCAATCGGACGGCCATGCACAACCTGGCCATGTCCTTCGTGGAAGGAGAGGGCGGCGCCACCGATTACGCAGCGGCGGCCCAGTGGTTCCGGCGTGCGGCCGACCTTGGCCTGACGGACAGCCAGTACAACCTCGGCTACCTGTTCGAGCAGGGCCGGGGCGTGCCCCCCGACCCGACCGAAGCCTACAAGTGGTATCTGATCGCGGCCCGCCTGGGCGGCGACGCCGAGGCCCGCTCGAGCGCGGAGCGGCTGCGGTCCACGCTGACGCCTGTGGCCCAGGCCACGGCCGAACGCACCGCCCTGGCTTTCCGTCCGGCGGCGACGCCGATTCCGGCCGCCGCGCCCGCGACGACGGTGCAGCCCCAACTGGCGGCGGCGCAGCAAGCGCTGTCACGGTTGGGCTACTATCGCGGTCCGTCGGACGGCGTGCCCTCGCCTGCGCTCAGTCGCGCCATCGCGGCCTGGCAGAGCAGCGCCGGCCTGGAGCCCACGGGAGCCGTCACGGGCGACACGCTGCAGCGGCTGCAGTCGGCGGCCGGCTAGGGGTTCCACGCCCGCCCCGTCCGGGTGCTAAGGACAGGGCGTGGACGTCTATCTCCCCATTGCCGAGATTTCAGTCAACGCGCCCCTGCTGGTCGCGTTGGGGGCGGCCGTGGGATTCATCTCCGGCCTGTTCGGCATCGGCGGCGGGTTCCTGATGACGCCGGTGCTGGTGCTCATGGGCGTGCCCTCGGCGGTGGCCGTGGCCAGCGAAGCCAACCACGTCACCGGCTCCTCGGTCTCCAGCGTGATCGCCTATCGTCGACGGCGGGCGGTCGACTTCCGCATGGGAGGGGTGATGGCCGCCGGAGGCGCGATCGGGTCCTTCATCGGGGTGGAGGTGTTTCGCTGGCTGCGCCTGCTGGGCCAGGCCGATCTGGTGGTCTCGCTCTCCTATCTCGTGTTTCTGAGCATCATCGGCGCCTTGATGCTTTCGGAAAGCCTGGGACAGGTGCTCCGGCGGCGGCGCGGCGAAGCCCTGACCAGGCCCCTACGCGCCCGCCGGCCCGGCTGGCATCGCCTGCCCTGGCGGATGCGCTTTCCGCGATCGCGGCTCTACATCAGCGTGATCCCCCCCGTGCTGCTGGGCGTTGGCGTGGGCGTGCTGTCCGCCATCATGGGCGTGGGCGGCGGGTTCATCCTGGTGCCGGCCATGATCTATCTGCTCCGGATGCCCGCCAGCGTGGTGGTGGGCACCAGCCTGTTCCAGATCGTCATCACCACGGCCATCACCAGCGTTCTCCAGGCCGGACGCAATCAGACGGTGGACGTGGTGCTGGCGACCTTGCTGCTCGTGGGCGGAGTGGTCGGCGCCCAGTTCGGGGCGCGGCTCTCCATGCGTTTCCGCCCCGAGACGCTGCGGGCGGTCCTGGGCCTGATCGTGCTCCTGGTGGGCCTGCGCATGGGGCTCAGTCTGATCGTCCGTCCGGAGGACATGTTCCAGCTCGCGCCGGGAGGCTCCTAGGTGGGCGTCGCGCTTCCGCCTCCACCGCCCGCGCCGGTCGTGCTCGCGCCCCCGCGCGCCCGGGTCAGCGCGGCCCTGACGGACACACGAATCCAGGTCAGCTCCGACTTCCGCGGCGCGCGCATCGTGCTCTACGGGGCCGTGTTCGACCCCGAGCGTGCGCGGCACGACGTGGTGGTGGTGGTTCGCGGTCCGGAGGAGCCGGTGCGCATCGTGCGCAAGGTTCGCATCGCCGGCCTGTGGCTGAACACCCCGCCCGAGGTCTTCCGCGGCGCACCCGGTTATTACATGGCCGCCTCCAACCGGCCCTTGGCGGAGGTGACCGGCTTCGCCTGGAGGCGGCGCCTGAGGTTGGGGGTGGACAACATCGCCCTGGAGCAGGAGGCGCAGCGCACCGAAACGCTTTACGGCGTCGAGGGCGTGCTCGTGAGCCCTCTGGAGGAGGACTACTTCGACTTCCGGCGCGCCGTCGTTCGGCTGAAACAGCGGGAAGGCCTCTACGCCGCCGACAGCGACGCCGTGCGCTTCGTCGACGACGGACTTTTCCGCGCAGACATCGCGCTGCCGGCCGTCGCTCCCACGGGGCGCTACGAGGCGGACATCCACCTGTTCCGGGATGGCCGCCCTGTGGCTCTCCGCACCCGGACGCTGACCGTGGAGAAGGTCGGGCTGGAGCGGTTCCTGTACATTCTCGCCCATGAAAGGCCCTGGACCTATGGCGTCGTCTCCGTCCTCCTCGCCCTCACCGCAGGCTGGACCGCGTCCGCCGTCTTCCGAAGACGCTGAACGCCACTCCCGCGCGGCTTGGCTTTTGGGGCTGGCCGGCCTGATCCCCTTTTGGCTGGCGGCCGGAACCTATGCTTTCGGCTCACCGCAACTCGCTGGCCCGGCTCTGCTGTCCCTGCTGGCCTATTCGGCGGCCATCCTGTCGTTCCTGGGCGGCGCCCGTTGGGGCCTGGAGCTGGCCGCCCGCCGCCCGCCGCGGGCGACCGTGCTGGCCCTGTCCAACCTGCCGCCGCTCGCCGGTTGGCTGCTGCTGGCCGGCGGCGGCGGTTTCGGCCTCACGGAGGTGCAGGCGCTTGGCGGCTTCCTGCTGGCCTTCGCCGTTCAGGGCGCCTGGGACGTCCGCGCCTCCGCCTCGCCCCCCTGGTACCGGCGGCTGCGGGGCGTTCTGACCCTGGGCGCCGGCCTGGCTCTAGCGCTGGCGCTCGCGACCACCCTGCGGGCGTGAAGGGGCCGGCCGCGCCCGGCTGACGTTCCGCTGCACGATCGGCAGGATGGAGCAGCCCCGCTCATCCCGCTTGAGCAGGGCCTGCATGAGATGTGCGTCCGGCAGCTCTCCCAGCTTGCGGCCTTCGAGCGGGGCGGCGCTCCGGGGCGGCGACACGGACGGGCCCGCGTGCTGGACACCCTCGCGAAGGCAGGGGCGTGGCCCGGGCGCGGCCACAGCCGCCGTGACCGAGAGAACGAGCAGAACCAACATGGCGAGCCTCCTGGATCGGGCGAAGCTTAGCACATCTGCGGAACCGGTGACACCGTCGGCCCAGCTCTTGGTTGGTGATCCGGGCGTCCGCCTGAAGGACGCGGAGGATGCGTCTGTGGATCTCGTCGAGCATGAAACCGTCCTTGTGGAGAGCAGGGCCCGTCCATGGGACGCCGCGCGCCCAGTCTGGCGCGGAAGAACCTTCTCCCCTCGAAGGTTTCCTCCGAAGGAAGTTCTGCCGGAGCCCGGATAAAGAGATGATACTGCGGCCGAGGAGGCGCTACGGTCCAAAGCTCTGCGGAGGGCGAACTCTGCGGCGGAAGCCTTGCGGCGAGAGAGCGCCCGGCCTCCGAGTCAGAGAAGGGGAACGGGGCGTGCGAAGACAACTGTTTGGCACAAGCATGCTTGTGGGGCTTTTCGCCGGCGTGCTGGCGCATCCGGCCTGGTCGCAAACTGCAGCCGAGACGCCTGCTCCTCAGACGGCACCCGCCGCTCCTCAGACGGCGCCCGCCGCCGACGAGGAAGTCGAGGAACTCGAGGAGGTCATCGTCACCGGCTCGCGCATCGTGCGCAACGGCAATGAAGCTCCGACGCCCACCACCGTATTGTCAGCGGAGGACATTCAGGAGCGCAACCCGACCAACATCGCCGATTATATCACCCAGCTGCCGTCGATGGGCATAGGCAACACCCCGCGCACGACGACGCTGTTCGCCAACGCCACGGGCGGGGCGAACCTGCTGAGCGCGCGCGGCCTCGGCGTCACCCGGACGCTGGTGCTGCTTGACGGCCGCCGCGTCGTAGGCTCCGGCTTGTTGCCGGCGGTGGACATCAACCTGCTGCCGCAGAACCTGGTGCAGCGTGTCGATGTAGTGACGGGCGGCGCTTCGGCTGCCTATGGGTCTGACGCGGTCGCTGGCGTCGTCAACTTCATCCTGGATACCAGGTTCACCGGCCTCAAGGGCGGGCTCAACTTCAGTCAGACCGAGTACGGCGACGGCAGGATAGCCTCCGGCGATCTTGCTCATGGCAGGCCGTTCGCGGGCGGCAGGGGCCACCTTTTGCTGAGCGGCAACTACTACAAGGGGGAGAGGATCGACTTCTTCGAGCATCCCCGCGACTGGTTCCAGCCTGGGCTTCGCCTGCTGAACAATCCGGCCTGGACGGCGACCAACGGCCAGCCCGGGCAAATCGTGCGCACCGACGCGGGCTTCAACAGCACCCCTGGCGGCGTCATCGCCACGGGCCCGCTGAGGGGCACGGCCTTCGGTCCCGGCGGAACGGTCGGCTCGTTCATCTTCGGGCCCATCCAGCAAGGCCAAGTGCAGGCCGGCGGCACAGTGGAGTCCATTCCCATCCGTGGAGCGCTGCTGCCCGACGACGAGCACTGGAGCGTCTATGGCCGCGCCAGTTACGAGCTCACCGACAATATCACCGCCATCTTCGAAGCGAGCTACGCCGGAAACGACACCATCAACTGGTCCGCGGTGTTCAACCGCCAGGGTCCCACCGCGATCACTATCACGCGGGACAACCCCTTCATCCCGGCGGCCACGCAACAGGCGATGGACCGGGCCGGCGTCAGGTCGTTCCAGATGAACCGGCTCTTCTATGACGTGATCAACACGCCCGGGACGCACATCGGCGAGGCGGGCTACAACCGGCGTCAGGACCGCATCCTGGCGGCGCTGGAAGGCAGCTTCCTCAGCAGCGGCAGGTGGCGGGCCTATTATCAGCGCGGCCATAGCTACGTATATTACACCCGCGACAACAATATCATTCCCAGGCGCTTGAACCTGGCCATCGATGTGATCGCCAATCCAGCGACCGGCGGCGTGCCGGGGGTCGCGGCCGGGGCGCCGATCTGCCGCTCCACGCTCGCCAGTCCGACCAATGGTTGCGTGCCTATGAACCTGTTCGGCGAGGGATCGCTGGGAGCCGCCTCGATCGCCTGGGTCACGGGCCTTAGCGACGGGTTGCGGACGCGCCAGGATCTCGATGTCTACCAGGATGTCTGGTCGATCGACGGCCAGTACAGCCCCTTCTCCACATGGGCCGGCCCGGTCTCGGTCGCCGCCGGTTTGGAATATCGCGAGGAGTCCTTCTCCGCGACCGCCGACGAACTCTCCCTCCAGTCTCTTTGGGCGGTGGGCAACTTCAAGGCCGCGAGCAACGGCTACAATGTGAAGGAAGCCTTCGGCGAAGTCCTTGTGCCGCTGCTGAGCGATGCGCGCTTGGCGAAGAACCTGGAGTTCAACGGCGCGGTTCGGCGGACGGAGTATTCGACGAGCGGCCCGGTGACCACGTGGAAGGCGGGTCTGACCTGGGATATCAACGACGACCTGAGGTTGCGCGGCACGCGCTCGCGCGACATCCGGGCGCCCAACCTGAATGACCTGTTCGCCCCCAGCAGCCAGTTCGTGAACGCCTTTTTGGATCGGAGCCAGCCGGGCAGCCCGCAGGTGCCCAACATCACCTTGAACGGCGGCAATCCAAACCTGACGCCGGAGATCGCCGACACCTCGACGGCGGGCGGGGTCTATCAGCCCCAGTGGCTGCCGGGTTTCGGCCTCTCCGTCGACTATTACAAAATCGAAATCAGGGACGCGATCGTCGCCGTCGGCGGGCAGCAGATTATCGACATCTGCTTTGGTTTCGGACGGCCGGCCAATCCGGCGGTCTGCGACTCGATCGTCAGGGCGCCGGGCGCCACCAATCTGGTCAACGCCACGATCTTCACCAGCGGCATCAACGCGCAGAATGTGCTCGCCGAGGGCGTGGATTACGAGGCGAGCTATCGGACCGACCTCGACCGGATCATCGGCGCTGCGCCGGGCTCGATCAACCTGCGGCTGCTGGTCTCGCAGCGGCTTGCGGACGAGACCAACCTGCCGGGCAGCGCCCAGCCTCCGATCCTGGGCACCATCGGCAGCCTGAAGTGGCGTGGCCTGATGACGGCCACCTATGCCGTCGGCCCGAGCAGTACGACCCTGACGACGCGCTATATCGGTGGGGGCAAGATCACCAACCAGCCGGAGACCAGCCGCACGGGCATTCCTGAGGAATTCAACCGTGTGGACCCGGTGTTGTATTTCGACCTTGCGGAGAATTACGAGGTCACCATCGGCGGCCGCACGGTGACGCTGTTCGGCGTGGTGGAGAACCTGTTCGATCGCGATCCCGAACCGGTCCCCAGCAGCGGCACCTCGTTCGGCACGTCGACGATTTATGACCTGCTGGGCCGGTCCTATCGCGCCGGCTTGCGTTTCAGGTTCTAAGGACGTCCACGAACTCCTTCTGTCATCCCGGCCTTCGCCGCGGATGACAGAAGGCCTGACTGAGGGGGCATTGAGGGAGCGCAGCAACCCTGGGCGCCGGCGCCTTGTTGTCCCGGTCTGGGCAGACTGAAGCGACTCGAGGCGCTCAACATGATGGCCAGTGCGCCCCCGGGGAACCGCGATCACATGCTGGCCGTCCTAGGCACTCAGCGGCCAGCCGGGCGCCTGGGCACGGCGGCCAAAAACTCGGATTGGACCTCACGTTAGGCCGGAAACTGCGGGCTAGAACGACCCAAACCGCCCGCTGCCCACTCATTCTGACCCGGCACCCTTTGCAAGCCGCTCGCAACCCCGAGCCCTTCCGCGCAGTTGGGGCTGCATGGAACGCTCCGACATTCACGACCTCATCGCCGAAGCCGCCGCCGGCGCCTGCGCCGCGCTGGCCGTCGCCCTTGTTCTGCAGAAAAGCCCCGCCGTGAAGGAGATCGCGAGCCGGGTCCCCCGCCTCGGCTGGAAGCCCAACGACCAAGAGGATCCGCCGATCCTGGCGCGCCTGATCGCCGGCGCGCTCAGCACCCTCATCTTCCGTTCGGTGTTCAGCCTGACCCGCACGGCCGCCCGCCAGGTGCTCTAATCCGGAACCAGACTGCCCCAACCGACCGCGTGCACCCGGTCCCGACCAAGCGCGCCGGCCAGCACCGGCCCGCTCCAGAGCCCGTCGAAGGCTGTGTCCCGGCAGTTCAGCCCGCCCGCATAGGCGCCGAACGCCGGCAGGATCATGCGCGAGCCGTCCGTGAGGAACGCCCGCGTGCGGACTGCGCCCGAGCGGCCCAGCACCCGCGCGCAGGGGTGCAGGTGGCCGGAGATCTCCCCGGACCACGGCCCCGCTTCCGGCTCGTGCCGCAGCACCAGTCCGTCGACCTCGACGCTCCCGCGTGAAACGCCGGGCAGGCCGGCCGGCGCTTGGGGGTCGTGATTGCCCGTCACCCAGACCAGCGTCCGGCCGTGGGCCAGCCATTCCAGCCGCAGTCGATCCTCGCCGTCCAGCCGCTCCACCGCCTGGCGGTCATGGAAGGTGTCGCCGAGCAGGATCACCGCTTCGGGCTCGGTCGCGGCCACCTCCGCCGTCAGCTTCTCCAGGGTGGCCCGGGTGTCGTAGGGCGGGAGCAGCTGCCCGCGCACGCCATAGCTCGACCCCTTCTCCAGGTGCAGGTCGCCCGCCACCAGCCAACGCCGCGGCTCCAGCCACAGCGCACCCGAGGGCCGCATGCGGACCGCAACGCCCGCAAGCTCCAGGCAGAGCTCGCCGTCGTCGCCGCAGCTCCAAGCAAAGGTCGGTGGCTCCGGCCTGTCCGCCTTGAGGGCCTGAGCCCGCGCGGCGTAGCGCCAGCTCACGACATCGCGTCCGCGATCAGGTCTTCCTCCGCTTCGGCCAGGATCAGGTCCTGCACCGAGCCCGCGATCCGTTCGCGCCCGATCTCCAGCATCGGCTGCACCGCGAAGGGCGACACCTTGGGCAGGTGCATCGGCCGAAGCCGACCCTGGGCCCGCGCCAGCAGGACCCCCAGACGGCGGATGTCCAAGGATCCCGTGGCCGCGTCCGCCCGCGCCGCCTTCAGCAGCAGGTGGTCCGGCTGGTGCCGCCGCAGCACGTCGTAGATGAGATCGGTGGAGAAGGTCACCTGGCGTCCGGTCTTCTCCGCGCCGGGAAAGCGCCGCTCGATCAGTCCGGAGATGGTCGCACACCCCCGGAAGGCGCGTTTCATCAGATAGCTCTCGTCCAGCCAGGCTTCGAGGTCGTCGCCCAGCATGTCCTGCTGGAACAGGTCATCCATGTCGAGCGAGTCGAATGGCCGCACAGCCCAGATCGCGAGCGCATAGTCGTTGCACACATAGCCCAGTGGCCCCACACCTTCGCGGTCGAGCCGCCGCGCCAGCAGCATGGCCAGGGTGGTATGCGCCAGCCGGCCCTCGAACGGGTAGCAGAGCATGTAGAACCGCTTCCCCCGGGGATAGGTCTCGATGAGCAGCTCATCCTCACGCGGGATCAGCGAGCGCGCCTTTTGCGCGTGCAGCCATTCCTGCACATCGGCCGGCAGCCGGATCCAACTGTCCTCGTCGGCGATCATCCGGCGCACCCGGGCGGCCAGATAGGTCGACAGCGCGAACTTGGATCCGCCCCAGCTCAGGATGCGCGGCTCCTTGTCCTTGGCCGGCGAGACCAGGGCGTCCACGCCCACCACGCCTTCGAACCTCCAAACCTCTCCGGAGAAGAGAAAGGTGTCGCCGACGGTGATCTGCTCGAAAAAGAACTCCTCCGCTTCGCCGATCTTGCGGCCGCCGCGCCCCCGCCCGATGCTCACCCGGATGTTCAGGGTCGAGGCCGCGTGGATGGCGCCCACGTTCATGCGGTGGCGCTGCGCGACCAGCCCGTTGCGCACGCGCCATCTGTCGTCGCCGCCCTTCACGATCCGCCGAAAGCGGTCGTACACCTTGAGCGCATAGCCGCCGGTGGAGACGAACTCGACCACGCTGTCGAAGTTTTCACGCGAGAGCTGGGCGAAGGGCGCCGCCGTGCGCACCTCCGCATAGAGCGCATCCGCCTCGAACGGATCGCCGCAGGCCACGCCCATGACGTGCTGCGCCAGCACATCCAAGGCTCCGTTTCGCGCGAGCTCGCCGTCCAGCGCCCCCTCGCCGACGGCCTCCCGCGCCGCCTGGCATTCGAGCATCTCGAACCGGTTCGCGGGGGTCAGCAGCGCGCGCGAGGGTTCGTCCAGCCGGTGGTTGGCGCGCCCGATCCGTTGCACCAGCCGCGAAGCCCCCTTGGGCGCTGACAGCTGGATCACCAGGTCCACCGCTCCCCAGTCGATGCCGAGATCGAGGGTGGAGGTGGCCACCACGGCGCGAAGGTCTCCCCGCGCCATGGCCGCCTCGACCTTCCGACGCTGCTCGGGCGCCAGGCTCCCGTGGTGCAGCGCGATCGGCAGGTTGTCTTCGTTCAGCCTCCACAGCTCCTGGAAGGCGAACTCCGCCTGCCAGCGCGTGTTGACGAAAACCAGGGTGGTGGTGGCGCGCCGGATCTCCTCATAGACCTCGGGCATGGCGTGCTGCGCCGTGATCCCCGACCAGGGCACCCGCTCCTCGGACAGCAGCACCTCAATCGAGGCGGGCGCCCCCGGCTCGCCCATGACGAGGTCCACCTCGCCCTCGCCGGTGGAGCGGGAGAAGGGGACGGCCGCGGCCGGTGGCGGGGGCGGGACGGAGCGGACCCCATCGCTTTCTTGTCCGCAAGTCCATGTCTGGAGGTCGTGCTCGCGGCCGCCCCCTCCCAGCCAGCGCCGCAGCATGTCCGGGTCGTTCACCGTGGCGGACAGGCCGACGCGCCGCATGGCGGGGGCCAGGGCCTGCAGCCGGGCGACCCCCAGCGTTAACAGATCGCCCCGCTTGGACGGCTGCAGCGCGTGCGCCTCGTCGATCACCAGGCAGCGGAGGTCCCTGAAGTAGTCCCGGGAGCCCTCCCAGGCGCAGAACAGCGCCAGCTGCTCCGGCGTGGTCAGCAGGATGTCTGGCGGCGCCTGCCGTTGCCGCTGCCGCTTGGACACGGAAGTGTCGCCGGTCCGGCTTTCGATGGAGACCGCCAGTCCCATTTCCCGCGCCGGGGCTTCCAGGTTGCGCTGCACGTCGACCGCCAGCGCCTTCAGCGGCGAGATATAAAGCGTGTGGACGCCCACGCCCTCCACCGGCCCCCGCTCGAACAGCTCCACTAGGCTCGGCAGGAAACCCGCCAGGGTTTTTCCGCCCCCCGTAGGCGCGATCAGCAGCGCATGGCGCCCCAGCCGCGCCTTTCGCACCATCTCCAACTGATGCCGCCGTGGCGCCCAGCCCCGCGAGGCGAACCAGTCCCGGAACACGGGCGGGAGCTCCTCCAATTGTTCATCGCCGCCGAGGCGGAGACCCAGGTTCTGTTTCTTCGCTGGCAAGGGTGATGGGCTCGAAAACGCCTGGGTTCCCGCTGGCTCGGGGATGAGCGAGGGGAAGGAAGCCCTAGCACGTTCTTGCCCTGTTCCAATCCAACGGTCATCTTGCCCCCGTGACTCCCGGACAGCAGCTTCCGCCCGCTTTGGTCGTCCTTCCCGGTGGGCGCGCCGCCTGGGCGGAGGGGGAGCGCACGCGTCCGCTCCGCGGGGTCGAAGCGCGCGAATGGTGGGGCCGCGAGCCGTTGATCGTCTGCCATGCGGCGCTGTCTGCCCGGCGGCTGGACCTGGCTCCGCCCCCGCGCTCGCCCAAGCTGCTGGACATGCTCGAGCTCTTCGCCTTTGTCCGCCCGGCCCGCTTCGCCGCGCCGTCGGCCACGGGGCTGGCGCTCGCGCTTGGTCTGCCGGAGCCGGGGACGCCCACCGCCCAGGCCGAAACCCTGCGGGCGGCCGCCGCCCAACTTCTGGCCGAACTCGCCGAGGCGCCGACGCCCTCCCGCGAGGAAGCGCTCGCCCAGGCCGAAACCCTGGCCCGCGCCGGCTGGCCCTGGGGGGCTTTCGCCGTCGCCGCCCTGCGCTCCCGCGAGCTCGGTCGTCCTTGGCGCGGCGCCGGCCTGGACGCCTGGTCGCGCCTGCCCGAGTGGGAGGATGAAGCGCCCGAAGGCCGGCCCGGCGCTCAGTCCGTGCACCCCGACGACGCCCGCCAGCGCCTCGTCGACCTCCTCGCCCGCGCCGGCCTGGACGAGGCCCGGCCTTCCCAGGCGGAGTTCGCCGCCGAGACGGCCCATGCCTTTGCACCCCGGGCCCGGGAGGGCGAACCCCGCATGGTCCTGGCCGAGGCCGGTACGGGGGTGGGCAAGACCCTGGGCTACCTGGCCCCCGCCTCGCTCTGGGCCGAGCGCAACGGCGGCTCCGTTTGGGTGTCCACCTACACCCGCGCGCTGCAGAAGCAGATCGAGCGTGAGTCCCACGCCGTCTATCCCGACCCCGAGCTCCGGCGCACAAAGGCGGTGGTTCGCAAAGGTCGCGAGAACTATCTCTGCCTGCTGAACTATCAGGAGGCGGCCCACACGGCCCAGCTCGGAAACGGGGACCTGATCGGCACGGTTCTGGTGGCCCGCTGGCTCCGCGCCACCCGGGACGGGGACATGACCGGCGGCGACTTCCCGGCCTGGCTGCCCACCCTGTTCGCCGTCTCGCCCGCGGCCCAGGCCGGCCCCGGCAATCTCGTTGACCGCCGCGGTGAGTGCGTCCACGCCGCCTGCTCGCACTACAAGGCCTGCTTCGTCGAACGCACGGTCCGCACCAGCCGGCGCGCCGAGCTGGTGATCGCCAACCACGCCCTGGTGCTCAGCCAGGCCGCCTTTGACGGCGCCCGGGCCGCCCGCGGCCTGTCCACGGACGTGGAGACCACCAAGCTTCGCCGCGTCGTCTTCGACGAGGGCCACCACCTGTTCGACGCCGCCGACAGCGCCTTTTCCTCCTGCCTGTCCGGCCAGGAAGCCGCCGAACTCCGCCGCTGGATCCGCGGCCCCGAGGGCCGGGGCCGGCGGGGTAGGGGACTCGACGCCCGCCTGGGCGACATCGCCGCCGATCGCCAGGACGCCCGCCGCGCCCTGCAGGACGCGCTCCGGGCGGCCGCCCAGCTTCCCGGCGAAGGCTGGTCCGGGCGGGTCGCCCCACCCTCGGGGGAGGTGAACCCCATCGGTCCTGTTGAGCGCTTCCTGGCGGCCGCGCTTGAACAGCTGCGCGCCCGCACGCTCGCCTCCGAGAACGATCTGGGGATGGAGTGCCCCATCCGCCCGCTCGAGCCGTCGGTGCGCGAAGCCGCCGCCCAGGCGGCGGTTGCGCTGGCCGCCGTCGAAGCGCCGCTGCTGGCGCTTGCCCGCGCGCTCGAAGACCTGCTCGATGACGAAGCCTCCGAACTCCCCACGGGCGACCGCGCCCGCATCGAAGGCGCGCTTCGAGGCCTGGACCGCCGCGCCCGCATGACGCTTCCCGCCTGGCGCTCCATGCTCCTGGGCCTCCAGGAAGACCCGGAAGGCGAGGGCGATCCCGACTTTGTGGATTGGTTCAGCGCCACCGTCGCCTACGGCCGGGTCATGGACGCCGCCCTGAGGCGCCACTGGGTCGACCCCACCGCCCCGCTCGCCGCCGCCGTGCTCGCGCCGGCCCATGGCGTGCTGGTCACCAGCGCCACCTTGACCGACCCGGCGGGCGATGAGCCCTTCGCCCTGGCCGAAGCGCGCACCGGCTCCGCCCGCCTGCCAGAGCCGCCCAAGCTGCTCCGCGTCCAGTCCCCCTTCGACTACGCCGCCCAGAGCCGGGCCTTTGTGGTCACCGACGTCGGTCGCGACGATCCTCGTCAGGTCGCCGCCGCCATGCGCGAGCTGTTCCTGGCGGCCGGCGGGGGCGCCCTGGGCCTGTTCACCGCCGTCCGCCGCCTCCGCGCCGTGCACGAACGCCTGGCGCCCGCCCTGGCCGAAGCGGGCCTGGCCCTCCACGCGCAGCACGTCGATCCCCTCGATCCGGGAACCCTGACCGACATCTTCCGAGCCGAGGAGGACAGCTGCCTGCTGGGAACGGACGCGGTCCGCGACGGCATGGACGTCCCCGGCCGCGCGCTACGCCTCCTGTGCTTCGACCGCGTCCCCTGGCCTCGGCCCGACATCCTGCACAAGGCCCGCCGCGCTCGCTTCGGCCAACGCACCTATGACGACGCCCTGGCGCGCGCGCGCATCAGCCAGGCGTTCGGCCGTCTGATCCGCCGCGCCGACGACCGCGGCGTGTTCGTGCTGCTGGACGCCGCAGCGCCCACGCGCTTGTTCAGCAGTTTGCCGGAGGGCGTGCCGCTGGAGCGCGTGGGGCTGGTGGAGGCCATCGAGGCCACCCAGGCCTTTCTCACCTCGCCGCTCACCCCCGCGACAGCCGAGGTCCAACCGGCGGCGGACGCTCGCCCAGCCGGAGAGGTCGCGTCCTGAGGCCGTCAGGCCCCGGCTTCCGCCGGAGAACGCGGGTGTTAAAGGAGCCCCATGCACACTCTCATCCTCCTGCGCCACGCCAAGGCCGAGCCGGAAGCCGACAGCGGGCTGGACTTCGACCGGGCGCTGACCGAGCGCGGCTGGGCCGAAGCTCGTCTGATCGGCCGCGTTCTCAGCGACGCCGGCTTCCGACCCGATTTGGTGCTGGCCTCCGCCGCCGTTCGCACCGTTCAGACCTGGGAAGCCGCCAGCTCCTCCTTCCCGCCCGGAAAAGCCGAAGCCCTGGACAGCCTCTACGAAGCCTCGCCCGAGGCCATTCTGTCCGAAGCCGTCGCGCGAGGGGCCAAGGCCCGCGTCGTCGCCGTCGTCGGTCACAACCCCGGCATAGCCACCCTGGCGGCCTACCTCGCTCGCGAGTCCGACGCCCCGGAGGCGGGTCGCATCGGCCGCAGCTTTCCGACCGCAGCGGCGGCCGTGTTCCGCCATGACGGCAAGGCGGTCACGGGCTTTGAAGGCTTTTTCCCGCCCGGCGACACCGCGTGAGCCTGTCCGCCCTGGGGGCCGCGACGCTTCGACGCTTGGAAGCTGAAACCGCGCACGACCTGACCATCCGCGCTCTGAGCGCCGGCCTCGGTCCGCGTCAACGCACGCCCGACGATCCCATATTGGCGACCACCGTCGCGGGGCTCAGCCTCCCCAATCCGATCGGCTTGGCCGCCGGCTTCGACAAGAACGCCGAAGTCCACGCACCCCTGCGCCGGGCCGGCTTCGGCTGGGTGGAATGCGGCACGGTTACGCCCCGGCCCCAGCAGGGCAACCCCCGCCCTCGCCTGTTCCGTCTCGCGGAGGACGGGGCGGTGATCAATCGCCTCGGCTTCAACAACGCCGGCCTCGACGCCTTTGCGGGCAACCTGTCCCGCGTCTCCGGGGTGGTCGGCGCCAACCTCGGCGCCAACAAGGACTCCAAGGACCGCGCCGGCGACTATGTGACCGGCCTGCGCCGCCTCGCCGGCGTCCCGGCCTATTTCACCGTCAACATCTCCTCTCCCAATACGCCCGGCCTGCGCGGGCTCCAGTCCCGCGACGCCCTCGACGACCTGCTCGGTCGGTTGCGCGAAGCCCGCACCGGCTCCACCCCGATCTTCCTGAAGATCGCCCCCGACCTCTCCGAGCCCGAGCTTCGTGACGTGGTGGACAGCGCGGCCGGCCACGCCCTGAACGGCTTGATCGTCTCCAACACCACCCTGGACCGTCCCGACGGCCTGCGCGGGGCCGAGAGGACGGAGGCTGGCGGGCTGTCGGGCGCGCCCCTGTTCAAGCGCGCCACCCAGGTCCTGCGCACGGTGGCGGAGATGCAGAGCGGCTTGACGCTGATCGGGGTGGGCGGGATCGCCTCGGGTGCGGACGCCTACGCCAAGCTCCGTGCGGGCGCCTCCGCCGTCCAGCTCTACACCGCCCTGATCTACGCCGGTCCCGGCCTGGTCGATCGGATCAAGCGCGACCTCTCGGCTCGCCTGCGCGCAGACGGTTTCGGCAGCGTGGCCGAGGCGGTCGGCCCCTGAGCCCCCCAGTTCGCCCCCAATCCGCCCTTAGTCCCGCCCCTGGTCCCGCTCCTGGCCCCGAACATAGGTCACCTGCCGCGGATAGGCGGGGTGAATGCCCGCCGCGGCCAGCGCCTTTTGCGTTTCGACCAGAAAGGCCGATTTCACCGGCCCATAGTCGTTGCGCCCCGCCCAGGCCCGCAGCGCCAGCTTGGCGCGGCCGTCCGCGATGTCCGTCACTTCCACGATCGGCTCCGGCGTCTTTCGCACCCGCGGGTCGGCGTCCGCCACCGCCCGCAGCACCTCCATCGCGCGCCCAAGGTCGTCCTCCACGTCCACCGAGACCAGCACGTCCACCCGCCGCTCTCCATGCGCGGTGAAGTTGGTGATCAACTCGCCGAACACCTTGCCGTTGGGCGCCGTGATGCGGACGTTGTCCGCGGTGTCGATTTCGGTCGTGAACAGCTTCAGCGATTTCACCTCGCCCTGCCGCCCGGCGATCTCCACGAAGTCGCCCACCTGATAGGGCCTGAGCACCAGCAGCATCACCCCGGCCGCCACATTGCTCAGAGTGCCTTGCATGGCCAGCCCGATGGCCAGCGACGCCGCCCCCACCACGGCGATGATGGAGGTGGTCTCCACCCCCAGCCGGGTCAGCACCGCGATCATGCCCACGATGATCACCGCCCAGCGGGTCACCGAGGACCCGAAGCTTTGCAGCGTGCGGTCCTCGCGGGTCTTGCTGAACCGCTGCAGCGCCCGGCTCACCAGCCCGCTGGCCCAGCCGGACGCCCACAAGGTGATCGCCAGGATGAGCGCGGCGATCACCAGATTGATCGCGAGGTCGCCCAACACGTCGGCGAACTTCCTCGCCACCGCCGCCTGCTCGGCGAAGCTGCCCTCGACCGTTCTGGCGGGGGTCATCTCTCCTCCCCATTCTTGATGGGGAGGTGGCGCGAGCGCGAAGCGCCTCGTGACGGAGGGGCCTTTTCCGCGGCTACGGCTTCACAGCGGGACACGATCCAGTCTCTCACCGCCTCGGGCCGATGCAGCAAGGCCTGAGCCGGCGCGCGCAACACCTTCACGCCGGCGCGCTTGAGGAAGCCGTCACGTCGCTCGTCGTACGCCATCCGCTCTCCGCTCTCGTGCGCGCCGCCGTCGACCTCCACCGCGACCCGCAGCTCGGCGCAGTAGAAGTCCAAGATGTAGGGTGGGAAGACATGCTCGCGTCGGAAGCGGAACCCGCCGGCTCGGCGGCCCCGCAGGAGCTCCCAAAGCCGGCGGGCCGAGGGCCGCATCGCCCGGCGCTGCTCGGCGGCGCGGGCGTGCAGCTGAGCCGAGGTCGGCGCCGGCTTCCGCGCAACTGGCCCCTCCGTCAAGCTTCGCTCCGCTCGCTCGCCACCTCCCCATCGGGAATGGGGAGGAGAATGATGCCACCATCTCGCGACCTGTCCAAAGCTTAACTGGCTCGGCCTGAGGTCCACGCCTAGGCTCCGCTCCGACCTGTCCAAAGCTTAACTGGCTCGGCCTGAGGTCCACGCCTAGGCTCCGCTCCCAGGCTGGGGAACGCCCTGATGATCGAAGTCACCGACCTGATCTACGACTACCCCGCCGCTCGTGCGGTGCACGGGATCAGCTTCTCCGTCCGGCCGGGCGCCGTCCTGGCCATGGTCGGCCCCAACGGCGCGGGCAAGACGACCCTGCTCCGCTGCATGGCCGCCTTGGACACGCCCACCTCCGGCCGCATCCGCATCGCCGGCCTGGACACCCAGGAGGACCCCCGCGGCGTTCACGCCCTGCTGGGCTACCTGCCCGACTTCTTCGGGCTCTATGACGAGCTCTCCGTGCGGCGATCGCTGATCTACGCCGCTCGCTCCCGCGGCGTCCCCGCCGCCCGCGCCGGAGCGGCGGCCGAGGCGGCCGCCCGCCGGGTGGATCTGCACGATCGACTGGAGACCCGCGCGGGCGAACTGTCCCGCGGCCTGCGCCAGCGGTTGGCCATCGCCTGCACCCTCGTGCACGGCCCCAGAGTCCTGTTGCTGGACGAACCCGCCTCGGGCCTCGACCCCGAAGCCCGCCGGGCCCTCTCCGACCTGGTCACCAGCCTCAGCGGGGAGGGGATCACCCTGGTCGTCTCCTCCCACATCCTGGCCGAGCTGGAGGACTACTCCACAGACATGCTGATGATCCGCGACGGCCGGATCTCGGGAGGCGGCGTGGTCTCCGCCGGTCTCGCAGCCGAGACCGCCCACGCCCACTTCGTGATCGCCCATCCCCGCCCAGACCTCCGGGAGACGGTGGCGCGCCTGGGGGTCACGGTTGAACAGGCCACGGACCTCACGGCGACCGTGGCCATCCCCGGCGGCCCCGACCAGGAAGCGGCCGTCCTGGCCCAATTGATCGGGGCCGGCCTGCCGGTGCGCAGCTTCGCCCCGGCCCGCCGCACGCTGGAACAGACCTACCTCGAAGAAGCCGGCCGCAGCCCCGCCACCCCGTCCAAGGGAGCCGCCGCATGAACCCGGAACTGCAACGCAACCTTTGGCTCGAAGCCTCGCCCCGCCGCGCCGCCTGGGCCGCAGTCGCTGTAGCCGGCGTCTACGCCGCAGTCTACCTGGCGGCCGACGGCTCGGAGCCTGGCGAGCTCGGGCGCGCCTTGGGCGCCGTAGGCGCTTTCATCTTCTTCGCGAGCGCTCTGGTCTGGGGCGTGCGCCTGGCCGGTCAGTCGGTCGCCTCCGAAATCGGCGAACGCACCTGGGACTTTCAACGCCTGTCCGCGCTGGACCCCTGGAGCATGACCTGGGGCAAGCTGTTCGGGGCCACTGCGCTCGCCTGGGCCGTGGGCTTGGCCGGCTTAGTCGTCTCCGTTCTGGCCTACGCCTTCCTGGCGGGTCCCGGACCGGCGCTTCTGTTCGCCGTGGCGGCTGTGGCCTTGGCCGTGCTGCTGCAGGCCTCCGGCTTTGCGGCGGCCCTGATCGGGGTGCGCAAGGCCCGCGCCGAGGGCCGGCTCAACACCCTCCGCTCCGCCGCCGGCGGGGTGTTCTCCATTCTCTTCGTGCTCTTCGCCATCGCCGTGGCGAGCGCGATGAGCCGCTTCTTCTTCGTGGGCGGCGTCACCGACTTCACGCCCTTGCAGGACGCCCAGCCCGTCCGGTTCTGGCGCGCGTCCGTCGACCCCAACCTGTTCACCACCCTGTCCCTGGTCGCCTTTGCAGGTTGGGCGCTGGTGGCCGCCTGGCGATTGATGCGGCTGGAGCTGCAGAAGCAGAACGGCCCCCTGTACTGGACCGCCTTTCTCCTGTTCGCCGCCTTCTGGACCGCGGGTCAGGCGAACCCGGATTTCGATGTGGCGCGCGTGAACGGCGCGGAGCTGGATCCCACGGCCCTGGCCCGCTGGGGCGCGGCCGCAGCGGTTTTCCTGGCCGGAGTCTACGCCGCCGCCTTTGCGGAACCGGCCGACCGCGTCCGCCTGCGGCGCTTCGCCAACCCGGCGTCAGGCTGGACCGTTCAGGTTCCGGCCGTCGCGCCCGCCCTGGCCTTGACCGTGGTGGCGTTCCTGGGCGTGATCGTGAGCGTACTGGGCCTCCCGGCGGCGGCCGTGGACGACGAGGACTTCGGCCGCCTGCAGATTGTTCTCTTCGCGGCGGCCGCTCTCGCCTTCGTGCTGCGGGACTTGGCCGTCATCGCCTTTTTCCGCTTTGGTCCCCGCCCAAAGCGCGGCGACTTCGGCGCGGTGCTGGCCCTGGTCCTGCTCTACGGCCTGGGCGCGCTGATCACCTCCAACCTGGGCGATGCCGTGGCCCTGGCGCTGCCCAGTCCCGAAGCCCCGCTGATCAGCCTCGTCTCCGCCCTGGTCCAGGCCGCCCTGATCGGCGCCCTGGCCCTTCGCCGCCTCCGCGGCCCGGAGGGGTCGGTCACGGCGGCGTGATGGCGGGGGGGATGGTTCGTGGGCTTCCCGAAAACCCGGCCCTCCCTAAGCCCGCCCGTGCGTCTCCATCCGCTGCAGCAGGCCTTCCAGCGTCTCGAGGGTGTCGGCCTCAGCGGCCGGCTTGTCCCACCGCAGCCGGCTGATCCGCGGAAAGCGCATGGCCACGCCGGACTTGTGCCGCGTGGAGCGTTGCAGCCCCTCGAACGCCACCTCCAGCACCAGGCCGAAGTCGCGGCCCGCACGCACGGCCCGCACCGGCCCGAACCGCTCCACCGTGTGGTCGCGCACGAACTTGTCGATCAGCAGCAGCTCAGCGTCCGTGTAGCCGCCATAGGCCTTGCCCACGGGAGTCAGCCTGCCTTCCGCGTCCCAGACCCCGAAGGTGTAGTCCGAATAGAAGCTCGACCGCTTCCCGTGTCCCCGCTGGGCGTACATCAGCACCGCATCGACGAGATGCGGATCGCGCTTCCACTTGAACCACGGCCCTTTCGGCCGGCCCGAGACATAGGCGCTGTCCCAACGCTTCAGCATCACGCCCTCGACCGCGCCGGCCTGCGCGCCCAGCGCCGCCGGGTCGGCCCGCAGCGCGGCGAGGTCCTCCCAGCGTTGGAAGGGCACCAAGGGCGACAGGTCGATGTGACTCGAGTTGCTCCGCGCCACAAAGGCCTCCAGCCGGGCGCGGCGCTCGCGGAAGGGCAGGGGGCGCGTGTCCGCCCCCCCGTCCGCCAAGATGTCATAGGCCCGGATCGCCGCCGGGTAGGCCGCCAGCGCCTTGGGCTCCACGCTCTTGCGGTTGAGCCGCTGCTGCAGGTCGGCGAAGGGGGCCACCTCCCCGTTCCGGATGACGAGCAGCTCCCCGTCCACGGCTCCCTCGAAGTCGAGCGCCTCCAGCACGTCAGGGAAGCTCCGGCTGATGTCCTCCCCGGTTCGGGAATAGAGCCGCCGCACCCCGCCCTCATGCACGGCCTGCACGCGGATGCCGTCCCACTTCCATTCGGCCGCATAGTGGCTCGGGTCGAGCTTGGCGAAGTCCGCCTCTTCGTCCAGCGCCACGGACAGCATCACCGGCCGGAACCGCCCGGGGAAATCGGCTCGCGGCCGCTCACCCCGCCCCTCCAACCAGGCGAACAGCTCGGAGTAGGGCGGCGCCACCGCGTGCCAGACCTCCTCCACGTCCGACGCCGTGATCGGCTCCGGCTCCGGCTGGCCCGCCTCGTGGGTACGCCCCTCCGACACGGCCGCGGCCGCGGCCTTGGCCAGCCGGGCGTTGATCCCCACGCGCAGCTCCCGCGTCAGCAGCTTGAGCAGCGCCCAACGGCCCGTGGCGTCCAGCGCATCCAACCACCCCTCGAGCAGTCTGGGCACGCCCGCGCGCGAGGTGCTCCGCAGCGTCTCCACCACTTCCGAGAGGCTGGGCGCCGCATCGTTGCGGCCGTGCTCGCCCGTCGTCAGCTCGCGGACCGCCTCCCCTGCGGCGAGGGGGAGGGGAACCGCACCGGAGCCGGGGAGGAGGGGGCTGGGCCAGGCCAAGGCCACCGCCTCCGCCAGATCGCCCACATAGTCGTAGGACCAGCCGAACAGCACCGGGTCCATCCGGCTCTCGATGGCCGCCCGGATCATGGCGGGCTTGGCGTCGGTGAACACCAGGTTGCCCGTGAGCGCGCCCAGCGCATAGCCCCGGTCCGGATCGGGCGTCGCCCGGAGATAATCGCCGATGAGGGTCAGCTTGGCGTTCCGCCCTCCGGTCAGGGACAGCCTGTCCAGCATGGCGGCGAAGGCGCGCATGGCGGTGTGCTACAATCACGCGCGTCCCGGAGGAAGCTCCCTGGCCCTTGCCGCGTTCCGCCGGGGAAGGAATGCGGAGAAGCACATGCGCCTCGCGATGCTGATCTTCACGGCGGCCGTCATGCTCGGCGGCTGCGAGCCGGCGGGGTCAAGCTCCGCTGCACCCGCGGCGGAGGACGTCGTCGCGGACCAAAGTCCCAGCCGGGCCAGGGCGGCTGCACGCGGCCCCGAGGTTCCCCTCAGGCCGATGCAGGCCCAGCCGGGAGATACGGAGCAGGCTCGCCAACAAGCGGAGGCGGCCATGCGCGAGCTCGACCGGACGGCGGCTACGCTTGGGGCCGATATCGCCGGGGCGGCCCAGCGGGCGGATGAGGCCGTGCGCAAGGCGGAGCCGCGCCTGCCCGCGGACCCTGGCCCGGAGCCGGCGCGGAGAGAACCGGAGCCGACCGTGAAAGGCGCTCAGGGCGCTTCACCTCCGCAAGAGACCCCCGCGCCGGCGACGCCGGGGTGATGCGCGCTCGTCGGAACCGGTGGTGAAAGGGCTCTTCACCACCTTTCCACACCATGCTTTCACCGGCCGTGTGGCAGGCTAGGCCCATGATGGCTCTCCTCGCCTACCTCGTCTTGGTGAACCTGATCGCCTGCGTCGTCTTCCTGATCGACAAGCGACAGGCCCGCCGCGGCCTGTATCGGCTGTCGGAACGCTCGCTGCTCCTGCTGTGCCTTCTGGGAGGCAGCCTGGGCGCCTTCGTCGGCATGCAGCTCATGCAGCACAAGACCCACAAGCGTTGGTTCCAGATGCAGTTTCAATCCATCCTGCTGATGCAGGTCGCCGGCCTGACCATCGTCAACCAGCTCTGAGCGGACGCTTCCGCCGAAAGCGGAGGCCGCCTAGCTAGGCGGCATGGACCTGTTCACCGTCGGCTACGAAGCCGCCACCCTGCCCGAGGTGGTCGGCCGGCTGCAAAGCGCGGGCGTCCGGCTGCTGATCGACGTGCGCGCGATCGCGGCCTCGCGCCGCCCCGGTTTCAGCAAGACCGCATTGTCGGCCAGCTTGGCCGACGCCGGGATCGACTACCTTCACCTGCGCGCGCTCGGCACCCCGTCCGAGGGCCGCGCCGCCGCTCGCGCAGGCCGCACCGCCGAGATGCGGGCCATCTTCGCCGCCCATCTGGAGGAGCCCGCCACCCAACTGGCGCTGCTCCATGCCGCCGAGGCCGCGGCCGCTCGCCCCAGCGCGCTCCTGTGCTACGAGAAGGACGCGGCGGTTTGCCACCGCGCGATGATCGCCGAACTTCTTTCGGAACGGCTCGGCTGCGCCATACATGATCTCTGAGTCCCGGAGCCGACCATGACGCTGCGCCCCCTGCTGCTCGCCACCGCCACCGCCGCCGCCCTGGCCGTCGCCGGCTGCGCCGGCAAGGGCGGCTTTTACGGCGCGGGCGACATCCGCGCCCAAGCCGCGCCCGCGCCCAGCATGGCCCCCTTGCCCCGCGACGTGCACAGCTTCGCCCGGCCCGAGATCGCCCGGGTGCACCACGTGGATCTCGACCTCCGCGCGGATTTCGACGCGCGCCGGCTCTCGGGAAAGGCCGCGCTCGACATCCTCACGGCCCCCGGCGCCACCGAGATTGTGCTGGACACCCGCGACCTGGACATCCGCGGGGTGACCGACGCCTCGGGTCGCTCCTTGCCGTACGCTCTGGGCGAAGCGGCCGGCGTGCGCGGCCGGCCGCTGGCCGTGCAGATCCCGGCCGGCGCTCGCCGCATCATCGTCGACTACCGGACCAGCCCCGACGCGGCGGCGCTGCAGTGGCTCACCCCGGCCCAGACCGCCGGAAAAGGTCGCCCCTACCTCTTCAGCCAAGGCCAGGCCATTCTGACCCGCTCGTGGGTGCCCACCCAGGACAGCCCCGGCATCCGTCAGACCTACTCCGCCCGCATCACCGTTCCCGAAGACCTGCGGGCGGTCATGAGCGCCGAACAGCTCACCCCGAACGGCCAGCGAGTCCCAGAGGCGTCCGGCGGCGGCCGCGCCTACCGCTTCCGCCTCGACCAGCCCGTTCCACCCTATCTGATCGCACTGGCCGTGGGCGACATCGAGTTCCGGCCCCTGGGTCCCCGCTCCGGAGTCTATACCGAGCCCTCCATGCTGGACGCCGCAGCCGCCGAGCTGGTCGACACGGAGAAGATGATCGCGGCCGCGGAGGCGCTCTACGGCCCCTACCGCTGGGGCCGCTACGACCTCTTGGTGCTCCCGCCCTCCTTTCCCTATGGCGGCATGGAGAACCCGCGGCTGACCTTCGCCACCCCTACCATCATCGCCGGGGACCGCAGCCTGACCTCCCTGGTCGCCCATGAGCTGGCCCACAGCTGGTCCGGCAACCTCGTCACCAACGCGATCTGGGCCGACAGCTGGCTCAACGAGGGCTTCACCACCTATTTCGAAAACCGCATCATGGAGGCGCTCTACGGGCCCGAGCGCGCCGCCATGGAAGCGGCGCTCGAATACCGCACCCTGCAGAACAGCATCGCCGAATTGCCGAAGGGCTCGCCCCGCTCCGCCCTGAAGGTCGAAGCCTCCGTCACCGACCCCGAGGAGGGCGGCAGCACCGTCATCTATGAGAAGGGTCAGGCCTTTTTGCGCACGGTGGAACACACGGTCGGGCGCGAGCGCTTCGACGCCTGGCTGCGCAGCTACTTCGACCGGCACGCCTTTCAGCCCATGACCACCGAAGCCATGCTGGCCGACATGCGCGCCAATCTGATCCGTGGCGACGCCGACCTGGAGCGACGCCTCCAGCTGAACCAGTGGGTTTATCAGCCGGGCGTGCCGGGCAATGTGGTGGTCCCCCAGTCCACCGCCTTCGCCAGGGTTGAGACCGAGGCCAAGGCCTGGGCGGCCGGATCACGTCCCGCTTCCGCCCTCCCGTGGCGGAGCTGGACGACGCAGGAACGCCAGCATTTCCTGGCCTCCGTGCCGGAAAAGCTCACCCGCGCCCAACTCGCAGAGCTGGAAAGGAGCCTGGGGCTGGCGAGCGAGCGCAACAGCGAGGTCGTCTTCGACTGGCTGCAGCTGGCGATCAAGAACCGCTACAACCCCGCCAAGCCGCAGATCGAACGCTTCCTGCTGAGCCAGGGCCGACGCAAGTTCGTCCTGCCCACCTTCCGCAATCTGATGGCCCAGGGCGAATGGGGCCGTCCCTTCGCCCGGGCTCTCTACGAGCGCGCCCGCCCCGGCTACCATCCGGTGACCTACACCTCCGTGGACGCGGTGGTGCGCGGGGCGACCAGCTGACGCCGTCCTCGGACATGTTCCGAGCGTGACGCGTCGGACGGAGGGCCGTGACGCCAAAAGCCCCTCCGGCTTGCCTCGGCGGCTGCTCCTCCCCCGCGAGAGCAAGCTCACGAGGGAGGAAGGATCAGAGGTGCTCGCTGATCGCGGACTCGAACGCCTTCACCGGCGTGTGGACGTGGTCCTTGTTCAGCTCCTTCACCACCTTGGGCTTCAAGGTGGCGGGCACCGCGTCACGGAAATAGTGCAGGGCGTTCGGGTCGGCCGAGATGATCAGCCGCTGGAACGCGCCCGCCCGCGCGCGCTGGTCCAGGTGCTTGGCGAAGCTTTCCACGAACTGCGGTTCGGTGATGTAGCCCGCGACCTCGGCCGTGTGCGGCACGCGCAACCCGTCCGGCTGGCTGTCGGTGTTGGGCCGCGCATCGCGCCCCTCGCTCTCCAGGTGGCGGAGCCGCTTTTGTTCATCCACGCCGTAGACCCGCCCGACCTGACCGTCGAAGGTGGCTACCCAGGTTTCATAGCTGGACATCGAACGCGCTCCTGATCTCAGGCCCACAGAACCCCCGCCTGCTTGAGCCGGTTCCGCCCGGACCCCCCGGAGGCCTCAGTCGTCGTCGTCCTCATAGCCCACCAGCCTCAGCGCCTTGGCCCGGCGTCCGTGCAGCTCGCACCACCGTTCCAGCCCCTCCTCCCGCCCGTGGGTGATCCATAGCTCGCCCGGGTCCACCTCCTCCACAGTGGCCGTCAGCTCGTCCCAGTCCGCATGGTCGCTGATCACCAGCGGCAGCTCCACGCCCCGCTGCTTGGCCCGCGCCCGCACGCTCATCCAGCCGCTCGCGAAGCACAGCACCGGGTCCGGGAACCGCCGTCCCCACCGGTCCTGCAGGGCCGAAGGAGGCCCGAGCACGATCTCCCCCGCGAAGTTCTTCTTCTCGGCCGCCCTGGCGTCCTCCGTGGCCGGCAGCAGCGGCCCCAAGGCGATCCCGTGCCGCTCGTAGAGTGCGTTCAGCCGGTTCAGCGCTCCGTGGACGAAAATCGGCCGCTCCCACCCGCCCTCACGCAACAGGCGGATCACCCGCTGCGCCTTGCCCAGGGCGTAGGCCCCGATCATGTGCGTCCGGTCCGGGAACTGTTGCACCGAGCGCAGCAGCTTGCTGACCTCCTCCGCACTATCCGGATGGCGGAACACCGGCAGGCCGAAGGTCGCTTCCGTCACGAACACGTCCGGCGACCGCACCGGTTCGAAGGCCCGGCAGGTCGGGTCGCGTCGGCGCTTATAGTCCCCGCTCACCACCATGCGCAGTCCGCCGAACTCGACCACGGCCTGGGCCGAGCCCAGCACATGCCCCGCGGGAACCAGCGTCACCTCCACCCCGTCCCGGTTGACCACCTCGCCATAAGCCGCGGCCTGGGTGCTGGCCGCATGCTCCGCGCCATAGCGTTCGGCCATGATGTCCAGGGTCTCAGGGGTGGCCAGCACCGTGCCGTGCCCGGCGCGCGCGTGGTCGGCATGGCCGTGCGTGATCACCGCGCGGTGCACGGGTGCGGTGGGGTCGATGTAGAAGTCGCCCGGCGCGCAGTACAAACCCGCCGCCTGGGGGCAGAGCAGCTCCTGCGGCTTCACGGCCTCTCCTGTCGCAGTGCGTCCATGTCGCGGGGACGGGCCGCCTCCGCCTGGTCTAACTAGGGCCTGGGGAGCGCGGCGGCCAATGGGGACGGGGACGGCGTGAGGACGGGAATGAGCGCAGCCTTTCTGGCGCCCCTGCTGGGCGCGCCGGGTTTGGTGCAGGTGCACGTGGTCGCGGGCGCGCTGGCCCTCCTTCTCGGCGCGCTCCGGCTGGTCTGGTCGCAGGACGAGCGGGTGGAACGCACCCTCGGCTGGGGCTTTCTGGGATTTCTGGTGCTCGCGGCTGCGGGCGCTCTCTTCCTCGACGCGCCAGACGGCGCTCCGAACCTCTACGGCGTCACGCCCCACCACGGGTTCGCCTTTCTGGCGCTCGCGGGCGCAGGCGCGGCCGTGGTCGCGGCCCGTCAGGGTCATCGTCTGGGGCGCCAGCGCATCGTCACGGCGACGTTCGCCGGGGTCTTCCTCATGGCCGGCCTGTTCGAGGTGGCGCCCGGCCGCATGCTGAACGCCATTCTCGCCGGAAGCTGACGCGCCCGCTACACCGGGCCGCATGAGCCACACCGAGCCCCCGCCGTCATCCTGGACCGAGCAGCTCCGCGCGCTGGCTCCCGCCATGATGGCCGCCTCGCCCTACGCCCGCGCACTGGGCGCCGAGCTGGGGGAAGTCGAGCGCGGCATGGCGCTGCTGCGCCTGCCCTACCAGAACGCCTTCATCGGTGACCCGTCCACGGGCGTGATCGCCGGCGGGGTCGTCACCGCGCTGCTGGATCAGACCTGCGGCTACGCCGTCTGGTCCGCCCTGGACGGTTTCGCCCCCATCGCCACCCTGGACCTGCGCATCGACTACATGCGCCCCGCCCGCCCACGTGAATCCCTCCAGGCCCGCGCCGAATGCTACAAGCTCGGCCGCGCCATCGCCTTTGCCCGGGGACTGGCCTTTGAGACCGATCCCGCCGACCCCGTCGCCGCCGCCCAAGGCGTTTTCGTCCTGACCGACAAGAAGGCGGGCGCCGAACTCCGCCGTCGATCCCTCCCGGCGGTGGAGGGCGCCGGGGAAGGGGGCGGCCACGAACCGCTCGCTCGCTGAGGACCCGCAATGACCCCCGAGGTTCTCGCCGCAGTCCTGGCCCGCATCCCTTACGTCGCCCACCTCGGAGTCCACGCCGAGCTTCACGGCGACGAGATGACCGCCGTCCTGCCCTACTCCGAGCACCTCATCGGCAACCCCATGCTGCCGGCGCTGCACGGCGGCGTGATCGGCGGCTTCATGGAACTGACGGCCGTCATCCAGCTCTCGCTTCAGTCCGGAGACGGCGCGCCGAAGCCCATCGACGTCACCGTCGAATACCTCCGCTCCGGACGCCCGCGCGACACCTTCGCCCGCGCCGAAGTGAAGAAGGTCGGGCGGCGGATCGCCAATGTGCAGGTCGAGGCCTGGCAGGAAGCCCGGGCCAAGCCCATCGCCGCCCTCCGCGGCCATTTCCTGCTGGGGGCCGGGACGTAGCGCCCTTGCTGCCCCAGTCCCCGGCGAACGCCGGGGCCTGATTCTCCGATGTCGCTCACTCGGAACTGGATGTCCGGCGCCCCTCATGGACCCCGGCCTTCGCCGGGGAGACGGGATACCGGCCGCGTCTGGCGACGGTCAGGCCCCGATTATGGTCCAAGCCGCCCGGTGCAGCGTCGCATGCCGTCTCGCCAGAGCGTCGAGGTCGTCGCTGTAACCGCCCCCGATCACCCCCGCCACGGGCAGGCCCCTTTCCCGGCATTGCGCCAAGACGTACCGGTCTCGCGCCGCCAGTCCTTCGTCCGACAACGCCAGCCGGCCCAGCTTGTCGTCGCGGTGCGGGTCCACCCCCGCATTGTAGAACACCAGCTCCGGCCGTACCCGCTCCAGCGCCTCCGGGAGCACTCCGGCCACCGCCGCCAGATAGGCTGCGTCCTCCACACCGTCCGCCAGCTCCAGGTCCAGGTCGCCCGCCACCTTGCGTGCAGGGAAGTTCTTGGCGGCATGCACCGACAGGGTGAACACCCGCTCGTCGCCGGCGAAGATCTCCGCCGTACCGTCCCCCTGGTGGACGTCCAGGTCCACCACCAGCACGCGCGACACAGCCCCCTCGGCCAAGAGGTTGGCCGCGGCCACCGCCACATCGTTGAACACGCAGAACCCCGCGCCGTGCGCCCCTGCCGCGTGATGGCTCCCACCCGCCGTGTTGCAGGCCAGGCCGCGCTCCAGCGCCAGCCGCGCGGTCAGCAAGGTCCCCGCCGTGGCCGCCCGTGACCGCATCACCACGCTGGGCGTGATCGGCAGCCCGATGCGCCGCTCCGCCTCCCGTGGCAGGTCGCAATCGAACACCGCCCGCACATAGTCCGGATGGTGAGCCCGGCTCACCACCTCGAAGCTCGCCGGCTCCGGCCGCACGAACCCGTCCGGCGCCAGCCCTTCCTCGACCAACACCTCCGCCAGCCGCGCGAACTTGCCCATGGGAAAGCGATGCCCGACGGGCGTTTCCGCCCGGTAAGCCGGATGGTGAACGATAGGGAGCATGGGCGCCAAGTGGTCCGCCGACCCCAGCTTGTCATCCCGGAGGCGTCCAGCGCTGTCTGGGATCCGGGGCGGGCCGCCTTTAGCGGAACATCCGCGTGCGCTTCCGTAGGAAGAGGCTTTCCGGCCCCGCGCATCCCTGCAGTCGTTCAACCCGGCCGTCCGCCCCGCCGTGAAAGCTCAGGCTGGCTCTGAAGGGATAGCGTCGATCGCTCATCCCATCGCTGCACGCTCCCGGATCGACCACCAGCGACAGCCGTCGTCCTCCCGGCAGCACGGCGTTGACGTACCGCGGCCCGAGGTTCCTGAAGTTCCCGAAGAAGCACGCCTGCTGCGGCGGGCACGGACCAGCGCCCGGATTGAGCACCGTGATCTCCGGCCGGTCCGCCCCCGAGATGGTCAGCCGCTCCCGCGTCAGCGTCCCGCCCCAGAACGGCTCCGTGCCCACCAACCGCAGCCCCGGCGCCACCGGCTTGGTCGCGCACCCGCTCAGCAGCAGGACCGATGCAAACAACATTGCAGCGCGCCTCACAGCCGATGCTCGTAGCCGCCCAGCAACGCCGGCCCCAGGTCGATCCAGTGCGGGTTCTCGCGCTCTACTGCATTGACCTTCCGGGCCCGGACGGTTCCGCGCGGGACATTGGTCATGAGGTAAACGGCGATTAGCAACCGCATGCGGCCAAGCTGGCCGTGTGCCCCGGCCAAGTCAATCAAGCAGATCGTCATCCTCGGACTTGGTCCGAGGATCCACCTTTCCGCCACCCGCTCCCTCTCCGAAGCGGCGTGAAGCCGCGACTCCCCCTGAGCCGTCGAGTGCGCGGCGACGTGGACCCTCGGACCAAGTCCGAGGGTGACGCTCTTGAGGGGGGAAGTGACGCAAACGATGAAAGGGGCACACCCAGACCCCACACCCCACACCCTCAAGAAGCGCGCTACCCTCCGCCTCGTGAATCACCCCCCCTTCACCGCTTGGGAGTTCTTCGCCGGCGGCGGCATGGCCCGCCTGGGGCTGGAGCCCGCCTTCCGCGCCACCTTCGCCAACGACTTCGATCCGGTGAAGGCCGCCGCCTACCGCGCCAACTTCGGCGGCGAGCACCTCAGCACCGCCGACATCCACGCGCTGACCCCCGCCGACCTGCCAGGCCGCGCGGACCTGGCCTGGGCCTCCTCGCCCTGCCAGGACTTCAGCCTCGCGGGAGCCCGCGCCGGCCTGGGCGGCGGCCGCTCCTCCGCCCTGATCGGCTTTCTCCGTCTCATCAGCCAGTTGGGCGGGGAGGGGAGGGCGCCTCCCGTGCTGGTGATCGAGAACGTCCCCGGCCTGCTGTCGGCCCGGGGCGGGGCCGACTTCGCCGCGCTCCGGGCGGCCCTGGACGAGTTGGGCTACCGCTCTACGCCCTTCCTTCTGGACGCGGCGGCCTTTCTCCCCCAGTCCCGCCCACGCGTCTTCGTGGTCGCAAGCCGTGGGGGCCCCATCCCCGAACCGCCGTCGCCGCCCGGCCGCAGCGTGAGGCTCGAAGCCATTCTCGACCCGGCCGCGCTCTGGTCACCGCCCGCCGACACCGCACGTCTTCTCCAGCTGCTCAACCCGCTGCACCGGGCCCGTCTCACAGCCCGGCCCTGCACGGCCCTGGCCTATCGCCGGGTGCGTGTCGAGGGCGGCCTCCGGACCCAACGGCTGGAGCTCCGCACCGACGGTCTGGCCGGCTGTCTGCGAACGCCGGCCGGCGGCTCCTCCCGCCAGTTCGTGCTGGATTGGGACGGCGCCCACGCCCGCTCGCGCCTGCTCACCCCGCGCGAGGGCGCCCGGCTCATGGGCCTGCCCGACAGCTACGTCCTGCCCGCCGGCTCCACCGCCGCCTGGCGCGTGGTGGGCGACGGCGTGGCCGTTCCAGCGGTGGCCTGGCTGGCGCGCTTCGTCTTGGCGCCGATGGTTGGCCGCAGCCTGCACCGGGCGGCCTGAACCTGGTTTCCACAACGGGGAGGCCTTCCGCCACCGTCACGGTTGCCTATCTGTGTTGCGCTGCAACGAGGCTCACGCCATGGACGACGCATCCGCCCTCCCGACCTATGACGCCGCCCGGTTCAAGCGCGCCGGCCGGGGCCGCATCTACGACAGCGTGGTCGACACCATAGGCGATACGCCGCTGATCCGCCTCCCGCGTCTGTCGGCCGCCGAGAACCCCCGGGCCGAGGTCCTTGCCAAGCTGGAATTCTTCAATCCTCTGAACTCGGTCAAGGACCGCATCGGGGCCGCGATGATCGAAGCCTTGGAAGCGCGCGGCGTCCTCCGCCAAGGCTCGACCCTGATCGAGCCCACCAGCGGCAACACCGGCATCGCCCTGGCCTTTGTGGCCGCGGCCAAGGGCTACCCGCTTACGCTCTGTATGCCGGAGTCCATGTCCCAGGAGCGCCGCAAGATGCTTCTGTTGCTGGGCGCCAAGCTCGAGCTCACCCCAGCCGAGCTCGGCATGAAGGGCGCTATCGCCCGGGCCAACGAACTCCTGGCCCAGACGCCCGGAGCCGTCATGCCCGCCCAGTTCGACAATCCGGCCAACCCGCAGGTCCACCGCGTCTCCACCGCCGAGGAGATCTGGAACGACACGGGCGGCCAGGTGGACGCCATCGTTCTGGGCGTGGGCACCGGCGGCACGGTCACGGGCGTGGGCGAGGTCCTCAAGGCCCGCAAACCTGACCTGCGCATGATCGCCGTGGAGCCCGAAGCCTCCCCCGTGCTCAGCGGCGGCGCGCCCGGCCCGCACAAGATCCAGGGAATCGGCGCGGGCTTCGTGCCCTCCATCCTCGACCGGAACCTCATCGACGAGGTGATCCAGGTCGGCAACGACGAGTCCTTCGCCTGGGCCCGCCGCTCCGCCCGTGAGGAGGGCCTGCCCGTCGGCATCAGCTCCGGAGCCGCCCTGTTCGCCGCCTTTCAGGTCGCTGGGCGTGAGACCATGGCCGGCAAGACGGTTGTGGTGATCATCCCGAGCTTCGCCGAACGCTACCTCAGCACGGTGCTCTTCGAGGGGCTGTGACGAATCCTGCTCTCACGCGCAAAGCGGGGGAGGCGGACCAGGAGCCGAAGGCTGGCCCGCACCCAGCCTTGGAGCGGGGCGGGCCGAGCCCGCCCTCAGCCGCCGGAACAGAAAAGGCGCGACCCCAAGCTCCGCGCGAGCGGTCGCCCGCTCCGCCCCGAGCGGTCTCCCTCCCTCACCCTCCTCCACCTGGGGAACGCACCGACGTTTTCACCCCTGCGCAGCGCTCCGCGGTGATGGCGCGGGTGCGGGGCAAGAACACCGGCCCCGAGCTCGCCTTACGCCGCTTGCTGCATGCCGCGGGCTACCGCTATCGCCTGCACGGCCCGAACCTCCCGGGCCGCCCGGACCTCGTCTTTCCCCGCAAGCGGGCCGCCGTTTTCGTCCACGGCTGCTTCTGGCACGGCCACCATTGCCCGCGCGGCGCCCGCGCGCCCAAGGCCAACGCCGCCTATTGGTCCGCCAAGATCGCTCGCAACCGCGCCCGCGACGCCGAGGCCGCCTCGCGCCTGGGTCTCCTTGGCTGGACCGCCTACGCCGTGTGGGAATGCGAGCTCAAACAGCCCGCCGTTGTCCTGGCCCGCCTTCAGGCGGCCCTGGGCGCGCCGGCTTCCGCCTCCGGGTCGGGTGACACGGCCTCGGCCAGCGCTGCGTAAAGCGCCGCCACATCGATGGGCTTGGTGACATAGCCGTTCATGCCGGCCGCCGAGCACGCCGCGCGCTCCTCCGCGCTGTCTGCGCCGGTCACGGCCACGATGGGCGCCCCCGCATTCGGCCCCGCCCTCGCCCGGATCGCCCGGGCCAGCGCTAGGCCGTTCATGCCCGGCATGTTCAGGTCCGTCAGCACCACGTCAAAGCTCTCGGAGCCTAGCCGCTCCAGCGCCTCCGCCGAGCTCTCCACGGCCGTCACCTCCGCCCCCGAAGGCTCCAGCAGCAGCCCCAGGGTGCGGCGGTTGATCGGATGGTCGTCCACCACCAGCACGCGCAGCGACCGACTCAGCGGGCTGCACCCGTCCTTCGCGTCAGCGGCCTTGGCCGTCGGCCGCACCTCCGCGGGCCCCAGCGGCAGGTGCAAGAGGAAGGTGCTGCCCTGCCCGGGCTGGCTCTCGACCGAAAGCTCCCCGCCCATGCGGCGCGCCAGCTCACGCGACAAGGCCAACCCCAATCCCGTACCCCCGTGGGTGCGCGCCACCGTCTCGGAGGTCTGGTCAAAGGCGGTGAACAGCCGCCCCAGCTGTTCCGAACTGATGCCCGGGCCGGTGTCGGTCACCCGCACGGTCAACCCCAGGCTCCCCAGGGTGGCGCAGCTCGGCCCGGTGGCGACGTCGACGGTCCAGCTCACGCCCGTCGGTCCCGTGAACTTCACGGCGTTCGACAACAGGTTGTTGAGGATCTGACGAATCCGCGTGGGGTCCCCCGCGGCCAGGATCGGCAGGCCGCTGGCCGAAACCAGCTGGACCGACTTCCCTTCCGCGGCCGCCACCGCGCTCCAGTGCCGCTGCAAAGTCCAGATCAACGGGCCCAGGTCGAACTCGACCACCTCCGTCGTCATCTTTCCCGCATCCAGCTTGGCGAAGTCGAGCAGGTCGTTCAGCAGGGTTGTCATGAAACGGCCGGCGTCGACCAGCACCGCAGCCGCTTCCCGATTGGCCGCCTTCTCCAGCCGGCCCTGCAGCGCTTCGCCGGCGGCCAGCACGCCGGACAGGGGGGTGCGCAGTTCATGGCTGACCATGGCCACAAATTGAGACTTGGCCGCCACCGCGGCTTCCGCCTCGCGTCGTCGGGCCTCCAGCTCAGCGCGGGCTCGCGCCTCTGCACGATGGGTGCGGTCATGCGCCAACCAGGCGGTGTAGGTGTAGCCCACGAGCAGCAAGGCCCCGAAGATCACCACGGGCTCCGTGCCCTGCCCCCCACCGGCGACGATCCCGGCCACCGGGAGCCCCAGGAGGTAGATCGCATAGGGCAGGCTGGAGGCCAGGAAGACGGCCCGGGAACCGCGCGCCTGGATCAGCATGTTCGTCATGGCGCCGCACAGCAGCAGCACCGCGCAGACCTGGCCTCCGTGGTGGCCTTGCGTGAAGGTCAGGGCCACGCTTATCGAGCCGAAGGCGAAGGAGCTTGCAACCACTGCGGCGAGCGCGAGGACCGAGCGAGCTCCGGACCTCGACCCGGGCGCGCGCAGGTAGACGTTCAGCCAGACCCACTCGGCTAGTTGTACGGCGGCGTAGGCCATCACCCAGAGCCAAACCGCCGGCCATTTCAGCCCCAGGTGCATGGCGCTGGCCACGGCAACCGCCGCCCCGACACGCTGGGGTGTCGTCCTGACGCGTACGGCCAAGGCGTTGACCGTTGCTGCGTAACGACTTTCGGGCATCCGGGAACTATGCGCCGGGAGCCCTAATGCCCGGTGAAGGCGCCCCCTGGGGCTGCAGCCTTTTCGTCCTCAAGCCGCCTGGGCCGACCCCCCGCCGTCGCTCCGGGCGTAGTAGCTCTCGCTTCGCGTCGCCATTTCGCGGAGCCGCTCCGGAGGCCGGAACCGCTCGCCATAGGTGGCGGCCAGCCGCTCGCACTCGTCCACGAACTGCGTCACGCTCTCGATCAGGGACAAGGGCCCGCCCGTCCACGGTGCGAAGCCCCAGCCCAGGATGGCGCCGACGTCGGCGTCGCGCGGATCGCTCACAACGCCCTCCGCCATGCAGCGCGCCGCCTCAACGGCTTGACGGTAGAGCAGTCGGGTCTTGAGCTCCTGCACCATGGCGGGATCGGTCTCCCTCACCTTGACGGAGGCGAGGTCGGACAGCCCGGGCCACAGCGTCTTGGATCCTTGGTCGGCGGGGTAGTCGTAGAAGCCCTTGCCGTTCTTGCGCCCGAAACGCCCTAGCTTCGTCACCATGGTCTCGACGATCGACTCGGCCGGCGAGGCGACATAGGCTTGGCCCAGGTCCCTCCGGGTCTGCTGGCCGATCTTGTAGGACAGGTCCAGCGCCACGTCGTCGTGCATCTCCAGCGGTCCGCGCGGCATGCCCGTCATCCGGCCCACATTGTCGATGATGGCGGGTGCGATGCCTTCGGCCAGCATCTCCAGCCCCTCGGTCAGGTAGGTGGAGAAGCAGCGGGACGTGTAGAAGCCCCGGCTGTCGTTCACCACAATGGGCGTCTTCTTGATCTTGAGCACATAGTCGACCGCCCTGGCGATCGTCTCCTCACTCGTCTTCTCGCCCTTGATGATCTCCACCAGCATCATCTTGTCGACCGGGGAGAAGAAGTGAATGCCGATGAAGTTCTCCGGCCGCTGCGAGGCTTCCGCCAAGCCGGTGATGGGCAGGGTGGAGGTGTTGGAGCCGAACACGGCGTCCGGCCCGAGCACCGCCTCGGCCTTGCGGGTCACTTCCGCCTTGATCTCGCGCGCCTCGAACACCGCCTCGATGACCATGTCGGAGCCTCCCACCGCCGCGTAGTCCGTGCTGGGCGTGATCCGCGCCAGGACGGCCTGCGCCCCGGCCTCGTCCATCTGTCCACGCGAGACCCGCTTCTTGAGCAGGCCCTCGCTGTGGCTCTTGCCCTTGTCGGCGCCCTCCTGGGCCGTGTCGATCAGCACGGTTTCGATGCCGGCCATCGCCTGCACATAGGCGATGCCGGCGCCCATCATGCCCGCCCCCAGCACGGCCACCTTCTTCGCCTCGGAAGGGGCGACGCCCTTGGGCCGCGCCGAACCCTTGTTGAGCTCCTGCAGGCTCAGGAACAAGGTGCGGATCATGGCCCGGGCCTGGGGCGTCATCAGGGTCTTGACGAAGTAGCGACTCTCGATCCGGATCGCCGCGTCCATGGGGACCTGCAAACCCTCGTAGACCGCCTTCATGACGTTCACGACGGCCGGGTAGTTGCCATAGCTCTGCTTCCTCAGCAGAGCGTTGCCGACCACGAACACCTGCGAGCCCTGCGGCGTGTACGGGCCGCCCCCCGGGAGCTTGAACCCCTGTTTGTCCCAGGGCTGCACGGCGTCGCCGCCGTCGCGCACCCAGGTCCTGGCCGCTTCGACCACCTGGTCGGCCGGAACCACCTGGTGCACCAGCCCCGCCGAGAGCGCTTCGGCCGGACGGTGGCTCTTGCCTTCGGTGATGGCCATCAGCGCCGCCTGGGCCCCGATCAGCCGGGCGACCCGCTGGGTTCCGCCCCCGCCGGGCAGCAGGCCGACCTTGACCTCCGGAAGCCCCACCTGCGCCTTGGGACCGTCCGCCAGCACGCGGTGGTGACAGGCCAGCGTCAACTCGAACCCGCCGCCCAGGGCCAGGCCGTTGATCGCGGCCGCCACCGGCTTGCCGCAGGTCTCCAGATCGCGGAAAGTGCGGTTAAGCGCGAACACCCGGTCATAGACCCCCTTGAGCGCCGCCTCGCCGCCGCTGGTGTCCCCGAACAGCCCCGAGCCCATCTCCGCGAGGTCCGCCCCCGCGCAGAAGCCGGTGCTCTTGCCGCTGGTGATCACCGCGCCCTTGATCCCCGCGTCATCCCGAATGCGCGCCACCAGCTCGGGCAGCTCGCGGGTGACCTGCGCCGTCAGGGTGTTCATGGACCTGCCGGGCACGTCGAAGGTGACCAGGGCGATCCCGTCTGCATCCACTTCGATCTTGAAGGTGTCCATTCCGCTCTCCTCAGTTCCTCACCCGCGAAACGGGTGACGGGGACCGCCCACGGGACCGGCCGGAGGCCGGCCCGAGGACAGGCTCGACGGTGGAAGGGACGGCTCCATGCGCACCGCTTGCGGTCGCCCCTCAGCCGCGCCTCAGACCCGCTCGATCACCGTGGCCGTCCCCATGCCGCCGCCGATGCACAGCGTGGCCAGCGCCGTGCCCTTGCCGCTGCGCTCAAGCTCGTCCAGGACCGTGCCTAGGATCATGGCTCCGGTGGCTCCCAGCGGGTGCCCCATGGCGATGGCCCCGCCGCAGACATTGATCTTGTCGTGGTCGATGTCGAGCGCCTGCATGTAGCGCAGCACCACCGCCGCAAAGGCCTCGTTCAGTTCGTAAAGGTCGATGTCGCCCGGCTCCATGCCGAGCTTTTTCAGCAGCTTGCGCGTGACCGGCTCGGGCCCCGTGAGCATGATCGACGGCTCCGAGCCGATGGATGCGGCGCCGCGGATGCGAGCCCGCGGCTTCAGCCCAAGCGCTTGGCCCATCTCGCGCGAGCCGATCAGCACGCCGGCCGCCCCGTCCACGATGCCCGAGCTGTTGCCCGGCGTGTGCACGTGGTTGATCCGCTCCACCTCCGGATAGCGCTGCACGGAGACGGCGTCGAAGGCCATCTGCCCCATGGCCGCGAAAGAGGGGTTCAGCGCGCCCAGCGACTGCATGGAGGCGTCCGGCCGCATGTGCTCGTCGCGTTCCAGCAAGGGCAGGCCAAGCTGGTCGCGGGCGGTGATGACCGAGTTCTTGAACCGCCCTTCCTGCCAGGAGCGCGCGGAGCGTTTCTGGCTTTCCACCGCATAGGCGTCTACGTCGTCGCGCGAAAAGCCGTACTTCGACGCGATCAGGTCCGCCGACACGCCCTGCGGCGTGAAATAGGTCTTGAAGGCCGAGCTGGGGTCGATCGGCCAGGCCCCGCCGTCCGCGCCCATGGGCACGCGGCTCATGCTCTCCACCCCGCCGCCGATGGCCATGTCGGCTTCGCCGCTGGCCACCTTGGCCGCCGCCATGTTCACCGCCTCCAGGCCGGAGGCGCAGAAGCGGTTGATCTGCACTCCGGCGGTGGTCTGGGCGTAGTCGGCGTTGAGTACGGCGGTGCGCGCGATGTCCGCCCCCTGCTCGCCCACCGGCGCCACGCAGCCCAGGATCACGTCGTCCACCTTGGAGGTGTCCAGCCCGTTGCGGTCGCGAAGCGCTTCCAGCACCTGGGTGGCCAGCGCCAACGCGGTCATCTCGTGCAGGCTTCCGTCCTTCTTGCCCTTGCCCCGGGGGGTGCGAACCGCGTCGTAGATGTAGGCCTCAGCCATGGTCGTACTCCCCTGTCATCGCGGCTCCACCCGCACCTCGGTGTTCACCGAATTGGCGATGAAGCAGCCGTGGTGCGCCTTTTCGTGCAGCTGGGCCAGCTGCGCCTCGTCCGCCGCGTGGTCGGCGTGAAAGCTGACGGCGGGCCTGAGCGTCACCCGCGTGACCGCCATCCTTCCCTCCGCGTTGCGCCCCAGCTCGCCCTCCGCGTGGTCCACATAGTGGTCGACCCGAAACCCGGCCCTCTGCGCCGCATACAGGAAGGTCAGCATGTGGCAGCTCGACAGCGCCGCCACGAACATCTCCTCCGGGTCGACCGCCGCCGCGGACGCCATGGGCGGCTTGACCACGCCCGGCGACGGCGAGCCGTCGAAGCTCACGCCGCCGTCGAACAGCACCCGGTGCACGCGCGAATAAAGGCCGTCGAGGAAGTCCGCCTCGCCCCGCATCCACTCGAGGACCGCCGTGTGCTTGCTCATCAGAGCGTCCTCGCGATCAGAAGCTTCATGATCTCGTTCGTCCCGCCATAGATGCGCTGGACTCGCGAGTCCTTCCACATCCGGGCGATCGGGTATTCGTTCATATAGCCGTAGCCGCCGAACAGCTGCAGGCACTCGTCGACGATCTTGCCCTGCAGATCGGTGACCCAGTATTTGGCCATGGAGGCCGTGGCCGCGTCCAGCCTGCCGCTCACCAGCCGCTCGATGCAATGGTCCACGAAGACCCGCGCCACGGTCGCCTCCGTCTTGCATTCGGCCAGCTTGAACTGGGTGTTCTGGAACTCGATCACCTGCTTGCCAAAGGCGTTGCGGCCCTTGACGTACTCCAGCGTATAGGCCAGCGCCGCCTCGATCACAGCCAACCCCTGGACGGCGATGTTGAGCCGCTCCTGCGGCAGCTGCTCCATCAACTGGTAGAAGCCTCGCCCCGGCTCCGCTCCGACCAGGTTCTCCGCCGGCGTCCTCACATCGTCGAAGAACAGCTCGGAGGTGTCGTTTCCCTCCATGCCGATCTTGTCGAGGTTGCGCCCTCGCCGGAAGCCTTCGGCGGCGTCGGTTTCGAGGCCGATCAGCGAGATGCCTTTGGCGCCTTGGGTCGGGTCGGTCTTGGCCACCACCAGGATGAAGTTGGCCATCTGGCCGTTGGTGATGAAGGTCTTGGACCCATTCACCACCAGCTGGTTTCCCTGCGGCAGCGCCGTGGTCTTGACCCCTTGCAGGTCGGAGCCCGCGCCCGGCTCGGTCATGGCGATGGCCCCGATCAGCTCGCCTGTGGCCAGCCGCGGCAGCCAGCGGCGCTTCTGCTCTTCGGTGCCGTAGTGGGTGATGTAGGGGGCAACGATGGCGTTGTGCAGCGACACGCCCCAGTGGTCGGCCCCGTGCCGCGCCAACTGCTCCATCAGCACCACCTCGTGCCGATAGTCGCCGCCCATGCCGCCGAACTCTTCGGGCGTCGATAGGCACAACAGCCCCGCCCGGCCGCCCTGGATCCACAGCTCGCGTGGCACCGCCCCGTTTTCGCGCCACCGCTCCGTCGCCGACGGCGTGGCGTGGTCTTTCAGGAACCGGTCCACCGAGTCTTCGAACATGACCAGCTCCTCGTCCCGCCAGGCGGGGGAGGGTACGTTGAGCGGGGAGGCGTGCATCAGAATGCCTCGGCCGGCATGGCCATCATGGTGGCCGCGCCCGTCTTCAACCTGGCCAGGTGCGTCGCCGCCTCCGGCAGGACGCGTTCCATGTAGTAGCGGGCCGTGAGCAGCTTGGCGTCGTAGAACGGGTCGCCCGCCCCCGAACTGACCCTGCCTTGGGCCGCCTTGGCCATCAGCGCCCACATCTGAGCCAAGGCCGTCAGCCCGAACAGGTGGAGGTAGTCGGTGGAGGCCGCGCCCGCGTTCTCCGGGTTCTGCAGCCCGTTCTGCATCAGCCAGAGGGTCGCCTCCTGCAGCTGCGCCTTGGCTCCCCGCAGCCCGTCCGCATAGACGGCCAGCGCCGGATCCGCCTCGATCTCGGCCACCAGGGCGTCCACCTCGGCGAAGAAGCTCATCACCGCGCGACCTCCGTTGGCGGCCAGCTTGCGGCCCACAAGGTCCAGGGCCTGCACCCCGTTCGCGCCTTCGTAGATCATGGTGATCCGCGCGTCGCGCAGGTGCTGCGAGACCGGGAAATGCTCGGTGTAGCCGGAGCCCCCGTGCACCTGCATGGCCTGAGAGGCCACGTGGAAGCCGCGGTCGGTCAGATAGGCCTTCAACACGGGCGTGAGCAGCGCCATGAAGTCCCGCGCTTTTTGCGCGGTGGCCGGGTCGGGCGACTGTTGCAGGTCGGCCTGCAGCGCGGTCCACAGCACGAACGCCCGCCCGCCCTCGATGAAGGCCCGGCTTTCCATCAACATCCGCCGCACGTCCGGGTGCACGATGATGGGGTCCGCCGGCCCCTCTGGGTTCTTGGGTCCGGACAAGGAGCGCCCTTGCAGCCGCTCCCGCGCGAACTCCGCGGCGGCCTGATAGGCCGCCGATCCGATCGCCAGCCCCTGCAGCCCGGTGCCCAGCCGGGCCTCGTTCATCATCACGAACATGGCTTTCAGTCCGGCGTTCTCCTCGCCGACCAGCCAGCCCTGCGCGTCCTCATAGACCATCACGGCCGTGGCGTTGCCGTGGATGCCCATCTTCTCCTCCAGCCCCGCGCACACCGCCCCGTTGCGCGCGCCCAGGCCGCCGTCATCGTTCACCAGGAACTTCGGCACCACGAAGAGGCTGATGCCCTTCACCCCCGCCGGCGCGCCCTCGATCCGGGCCAGCACCAGATGGATGATGTTGGGGGCGAAGTCGTGCTCGCCCGCGCTTATCCAGATCTTCTGCCCGCTGATGCGGTAACTGCCGTCGCTCTGGGGAACCGCCTTGGTTCGGATCAGGCCGAGGTCCGTGCCGCACTGCGGCTCCGTCAGGTTCATGGTCCCGGTCCATTCGCCGGACACCAGCTTGGGCAGATAGGCCGCCTTCTGCGCGTCGGATCCATTGGCGTGCAGCGCCGAATAGGCCCCGTGGCTCAGCCCCGGATACATGGAAAAGGCGGCGCTGGCCGCCGCCGTGCACTCGCTCACCGCAAAGCTCACCACCGCCGGCATGCCCTGACCCCCGTATTCCGGGTCGGAGCTCAGCGCCGGCCATCCCGCCTCCACGAACCGGGCGTAGGCTTCCTTCCATCCGGTGGGCGTGGTCACCTCGCCATCCTTGAGCGAGCATCCCTCCCGGTCGCCCGTGCGGTCGATGGGGGCCAGCACCTCGGCGGCGAAGGTCCCGCCCGCCTCCAGGATCTGCGCCACCAGATCGGGCGAGGCGTCGGCGAACCCCGGCAGGTTGCTGTAGCGTTCGAGGCCCAGCACCTCGTTCAGGATGAATAGCTGGTCGCGTGTGGGGGCGGTGTAAGCCATCGCGCTCTCTTAGCAGTCCGGAAGGAGAGTCATTCCGCCGACGCCCAGAGCTCGGGCAGACGCGCGCGGATCGCCTGTTCGTAATCCTGGGCCTGCGGCAGCTGGTCCGGCGACATCGCGGCCAGCCGTTCGGTCAGCCAGGCGCAGCCGCCTTCCAGCTCGGCGATGGCCGAATCGAGATCGTCGCGCTGGGCCTTGAGCGTCTCCAGCTGCGCCCGGAACCGCACCAGGGAGGCGGCCATCTGCGCCGCCCCGCCGTCGCGCCGGTCGTACAGGTCCAGCAGCTCGCCGATGTCCGTCAGGCTCAGTCCGACGCGGCGCCCCCGCAGGATGAGCCGCAGCCGCGCCCGATCCCGCCCCGAATAAACGCGGTTCTGCCCCGTGCGCCCGGGCTCCAGCAGCCCCTTGTCTTCATAGAAGCGCAGCGCGCGCGGCGTGACCCCGAACTCGCGGCACAGCTGCTGGATCGACCAGGACCGCTCAGGCTTTTGGACCGCCGCCATGGGCGGTCGTCTGGCGCAAGCTTACGTGAACGTCAACTCTATGACGAAATGCGCCCGCGCGTCAGCCCGCTTCGGATGCCACGGCTTTGTAGGCCATGTCCCAATCCGATGCAGACCGAGGGAAGAATCGAGACACCGCCGTACCGCCGACCAGGGCGGAGACCGTGAGCACGCTGCAGACGCTCACCATCATCATGTATTGATTGCTTGTTAGCGGGAAATCGATGAGCCGGGTGGCGGAGAACATGGCCACGAGCAGCTGAGCGCAGCTCGCCAGGCCGGGCCAGAGCTTCTCGCGGTTTGCAAAGGTGAGCCAAGCCAGTCCCAGGAAAGTCGCTAGGTCAATGGCCAGCAAGCAATAGAGGGGCGCGAAGTCGATAGTGGCTTGAGCCGCGAGGGTGAGAACAGCGTTGGCCGCAAGCAGGGCCGCGCCCGTGCGCTCAGCGGTCCGACCAAACACCACCGCGAAAAGGATGCCCAAAGCGAAGACCGCTAGGACCAATAGACTGATCAGATAGCTCATGACCGAAAACGCCCCCCACGCAGGGTGGAGGGCGTTGTAACGCTCAGAACCTAAGAGGTTGCTTACGCTACTGCGCGGGGCGCTTCGACGCTGGTGTTCAGCTCCGTCTCCCAGGTGCCGGGTCCGGCCACGTGCCGAAGGTTCGTGTATTTCAGCACCGCGTAGGCCTCCTGGTGGCCCTCCACCATCAACTCCCAGGCTTGTTCCATGGTTTCGACCGACTCGCCCCAGCGCGCGATGGCGCGATCGCCCATGCTGCCCGTCAGCCCCAAGTCCTTTTTGGCGGCGATCAGCCGCTGGTGCGCCAAGCGCGCATCCTCCATCGCCTTTTGCATGGCCGCTTCGGCCTTGTGCAGCTCGTCGCGCGTTTGGCGCACAGCATCTGTTCTCAGCATCGCCTTGCCTCCCCAACTACCAGCTCAGCTTGGGTGAAATAAAATTATGGTCAAGCTCGGATTAACCAAGCTTGGCAACTTTCTTGCAAGGAATGCGTTGGGGCCGACTTTCGGGCCCTCGCAGCCGGATTTGGGCCCCGCCGCGGTGGCTGCGTTGCGATGACCCGCGAGGCGAGCTCGCTTCGCGGAGCCCGTAGGCTTATGCCCCTGCTTACCCCGCGGCCACGGCTCAGCTAAGCAGCGGGCATGACCTCCGCGCTCGTCGTCGACCGCCTCACCAAACGCTACGGCGTCCAGACCGCCGTGAACGACCTGTCCTTCTCCGTCGAGCCGGGAAGCATCACGGGGTTCCTGGGCCCCAACGGCGCGGGCAAGACCTCCACCGTGCGCATGATCCTGGGTCTGATCGCGCCCACCGCGGGCCGGATCACCGTGCTGGGCTCCCAGACCATTCGCCCTGTCCAGGACCGGGTGGGCTTCCTTCCGGAGGAGCGGGGGCTCTACAAACGGATGAACCCCGTGGACGCGGTCGCCTTTCTGGCCTCGCTCAAGGGCGTGCCCACGGCCGAGGGGCGCCGCCGGGCGCGCACCATGCTCGAAGCTCAGGGCCTGGGCGGCCACCTGCGCAAGCCCATCAAGGCGCTCTCCAAGGGCATGGCGCAGAAGGTCCAGCTGGTGGCGGCCGTGGCCCACCACCCCGACCTGGTCATCCTGGACGAGCCCTTTTCGGGCCTGGACCCGGTCAACCAGCAGGCGCTGGAAGGCGTGATCCGCGACATCGCCGCCCGGGGCGCCACCGTGCTCTTCTCCACCCACGTCATGCAGCACGCGGAGCGCCTGTGCGACCGGGTCGTGCTGCTGGCCCGCGGCCGCAAGGCTTTCGACGGCACGGTGCCCGAGGCGCGGGCCGCCGCCCCGCGGGTGCTCACCCTGGAAGGCCAGGCCGACGCCGAGGCGCTCGCCCGCCTGCCCGGCGTGGTCGCCGTCCAGCCCGCTCCGCCCGCCGAACGGGGCGGCGCCCCCCGCCTGACCGCCGTGGTGGCCCCGCACGCGCCGGTGCAGGAGGTGCTGCGCGCGCTCTTCTCCCAGGGTTTCGACGTTTCGCGTTTCGAGATGAAGGAGCCCAGCCTGCACGACGCCTTTATTGTGCTGACCGGCGAAAGCCTTCCCGCACCCCAGACCCTGGAGTCCGCCGCATGAGGCGCCTGCTCATCATCGCCGGCCGCGAGTACATGAGCTATGTGCGCACCGCGGGCTTCTGGCTGTCCCTGGCGCTGGCGCCTCTGGGCCTCGTCGTGGGCCTCGGCCTGCCGGTCTTCATGGACCGCGCCCAGCAGGGCTCGACGGTGGCCATCGTCGACCTGACCGGTGGGGACTACGCCGCGCGGCTGCGGGCCCGCCTCGATGAGGATGTCCGGGACGGCGGCATCCAGGCCATGCGCCTGCTGGCGCTGACCACGGCCGGACCCGACGCCGCCAAGGCCGTCCGCGAGGCCGGCGGTCGCGGCGGCGAGCCCGCGGCCCGGGCCGAGCTCGCCCGGGTGGCCCCGGGCGCCGCCTCCCGCTTCAAGGCGCCCCCGCCGCCCTTCCGCATCGCACCGCCCCCGCCCAGCCTCCCGGGAGAGCGGGCAGCCGTGAACGCCGCGTTACGCCCCTACATTTCGGGCGAGCGCACCCTCCCCGGCGGCGAGCAGCTCGACGGCGCGGTGGTTCTGCACCGCAGCGAGGGGGAGATCGCCGTCGATCTGTGGACCGCCGAGCTCGGCGCCGACACGGTGGAGGACGCTGTGCGCGTCGCCATGCGCGACCTGCTCCGGGCCGAACGCCTGACCGCCGCGGGCCTGTCTCCGGACCTTCTGGAACAGGTGGAGGACCTGCAGCCCGAGATCCGCGAGCTTTCGCCCAAGGCCGCCGGCGGCGGCGAGGTCTCGCTGCGCGACCGCCTGCCCACGGTGGTGGGCTTCGCCCTGGGCGTGGGCCTGTTCATGGTGATCTTCGCCGGAGCGGGCCTGTTGTTCAATTCCGTCATGGAGGAGAAATCCAGCCGGGTGCTCGAGATCCTGGCCGGCTCCGCCTCCACCACCGAGATCATGGGCGGCAAGATCCTGGGGGTGGCTGCGCTTACGGCCACCATGATGCTGACCTGGGCGGCGCTGGGAACCCTGGCCCTGATCCAGGGCGCGCCCGGCATGGCCGCCGACGTGGGTTCGGTCCTGATGGGCCGGGGCCTGCTGCTCTACTTCGTGCTCTACGCCCTCTTGGGCTATGTCATGTATGCGGCCATCTTCGCCGGCATCGGCGCCTTTTGCGACAGCCCGCGCGAGGCTCAGACGTTGCTCACCCCGGTGATCCTGCTGGCCACCGTGCCCATCCTGTTCATGAGCCTGGCCGTCCGCGACCCGGGCTCGCCCCTGCTGCAGGTTCTGTCCTGGATCCCGCCCTTCACGCCCTTTCTCATGCTGGCCCGCGCGGGCTCCGAGGTGGCGCTCTGGGAGGTGGTCGGCACGCTGCTGCTCATGCTGCTTACGACCGCGGCGGTGGTCCACCTCTCCGGCCGCGCCTTCAAGGCCGGCGCCATTTCGAGCGGCCCCGTCGACTTGAAGCGGCTCTTGTCTCGGCTCAGGCCCGCAAAGGCCGCCTGATCCGAGCGGCACGAAAAAGGCCGCGCCTACCGAACGCGGCCTTCCTGATCTTGAACTCTGGCGCTTAGCCTAGCGCGCGACGCGGGGCTTGGGCGGGGGCAGCAGGCCTTCGCGCTGCATGCGCTTGCGGGCCAGCTTGCGCGCCCGGCGCACGGCTTCCGCGGCCTGGCGGGCGCGCTTCTCGGACGGCTTTTCATAGTGCACGTGCCGCTTCATCTCGCGGAAGGTGCCTTCACGCTGCATCTTCTTCTTCAGCGCCTTGAGCGCCTGATCGACATTGTTGTCGCGCACGAAAATCTGAACGATGACTAGGCCCTCCTCAAGGACGCCCGCGGTGTGGAAATTTTGCGGGACGTCGAAAACGGCCCATCGCTCCGGGGCGAACCCCAGCTCGGAGCGCGCTCTTACGCCAGGCCGGCCCCAATGGCAACCGTTTGTCCGAGGTGGCGGGCCGGGGTCATTCCGTCAAGCGCGCCGTGGGGTCGGTGGTGGTTGTAGAGGTGCTGGAAGCTGTCCAGCAGCGGGTTGAGGGCCTCGATGCAGCTCGGCATGTCGTAGACGCCGTAGAACTCGTATCGCCAAGCGCCGTTGCAGCGCTCCACGGCTCCGTTCAGCTGGGGTCGTTTGGGCGGAAGTTCGTAGAGGACCAAGCCCTTGGCGGCGCAGGCGTCCTCGAATTCGGCTTTGAATTCCGATCCCCCGTCCACCTGGATGGCCCTGACGGGGAAGGGCATTTCGGCCAGCACCTTGTCCAGGAAGAGGCTGGCGGCGCGGGCGGTGGCGGCGCGTGAGGCCTTGGCCACCGTCCATTTGGCCACCGGATCGTAAGCGGTGAAGTGCTTGATGGGCTTGCCGGGCGCGAGGGTGACGAACACGGTGTCGATCTGCACCACGGCGCCGGGCCGGTCGGGTTTGAGGCCTTTGGGCAGGCGCACGGCGTGACGTCGCCTGCAGCTGCGGCGAACGGCGGGGCTCTTGCGCAGGCGGGCGACCGGCTGGACCCGGCCCCGCTGCATCAGGCTCTGGAGGATGCGGCCCACGGTGGAGTCGGAGACCTCGAACCCCTCTTCCCGGAGCAGCGGCCCCAGCTTGGCCTTGCCCCACATGGGAAAGTCGTCCCGCAGCCGCTCCACCGCCCGGATCAGGGCGCTGCTCCAGGTCTTGGGCCGCACCCGGAGCGGCCGACGGCTCTTGGGCTCCAGACACTCGGACCAACGGTGCAGGCTGGCCCGGCTCGCCCCCACGGCGCGGGCCGCCTGCTCCGCGCTCAGTCCATCCCGGCGGGCCCGCTCAAACCGGCCAAGGGCGTCACGCCTGGCCGCTCCGATGTCCGAGGTCTGCGCGCCCAGGCGTGACGCCCAGCTCGCGCCGCGATAGATCGATCCTTGTAGGCCAAAAACCTGCACGGGGGTCTCCTGTCCTTGAGTCGGCAAACCCAAGCTTCAGGGACCCCCACCCTCAATCAAGAGGGCCGTCTCACATCTGTCTGAGCGCGGTCACCGTTGGGGGATTTCGGTAGTGTCTCACTTTGAATTGCGGGGCTTGTAGGGGCCGCGCTTCACCGGCGCCTGAGCGGCGGCGTCCATCCGGTTCACCACGTCCTCCAACGACCAGAGCTTGTCCGTCACGCCTGCCGCCATCGCAGGCGACATGCGGAGGCTCTTGTGCATCCGGCAGAAGTTGTAGTGGACGAAGTAGAGCGCCAAGGCGTGCATGTGGTTGTCCAGCTTCTTGCTGAACGCGTTGGTGAGGCGGGTGAACCGGCGCATGGACATCCGCATGGTGAGGTTCTGACGTTCTACGTAGGACGTGCTGACGTGGCGTTCCTCCGGGTTTCCCTCTACCCGGCTCTTGCGGATGCCAACGCACTCCGGCGGGCTGTAGCGGCCCGTCACGCCGCCGGGCGCGTTGCCGTAGAGCTTGACGAGCTGGGCATAGTCCACGTCGCCGCCGAAAGCGCCCTCCACGGCCTCCAGATACGCGCGGTGGCCGTCCGTCGTGAGCTGGACCCGGTTGCTCAGGCGAGCCCGCAGATCGTCCATAAGGGCGATAGCAGACTGTCCCGAGCGGTCGCCGCAGAACCATGACACGATCAGCTTGGAGTCGGCGTCTAGGGCGGTCCACGTCCACACGTCGCCAGCCCCTTCAGGGGCGGCTTCCGCCGCGCCGACGTTGCGCTGCTTGGCGTAGCAGAATGACCAGATTTCATCGGCCTGGATACGGCTTGCCTTCACGTCGCGCACCATCTCGTCGTGCATGACCGCACACGCCTCGCCAGCGGTCTCCAGCAGCTTGGTGACGGTGTTGATCGACACGCCGCACACGCGGCTGATCGACCGCATGGACGAACCCTCGCAGAGCATCGAGAGGATTTGGACGCGGGTCGCGAGAGGCAGCCGGTTCATGCCTTTTCAATATGAACTTTTATGCTTGCAGTCAAGCGCTAGCGCGTGCCTGAGACCGAAACCCGCTTGCGCACCGGGCGCTATTTTGTGAGCTTGCATGGGCACCGGCTCGATTGGAAGCCGTGGGCGTGCCTGGAGAATCAGATGGCTAAGGCGGAGGCGGATTGGATGGCACTGAAGGGCGACATCTACGGCGCTTTCAGCCCGGGAGCGCCTATCAAGCTGCAAGAAGAACTCTCCGGTCGAGAGGAGCAGGCCTCACGCTTACGCAGCATCATCTTAAGTGCAGGGGAGCACGCTCTAATATATGGAGAACGCGGTGTCGGCAAAACGTCTATCTCAAACACGTTTTATGCCAGTCTAAACGCCCCGACTCGCCGAGTTCGCGCGATTCACATCAACTGCGGGACTAGCGACTTCTCGGCTATTTGGAGAAAGGTCTTCAGGCGTATAACTGTTAACGACGACGACGGCACTCGCACGCTTGATCAACGTTACCCTGGGCTAATTACGCCTGATGACCTCGAAGTCAGCGCAACGAGGAGACGCTTTTTGAGCCCGTTCTTATTGCTTGCGCTCTCGCGGAGCCGGACGAACTCGGAAAATTTCAGCAGGCTGCTGTAGCGGCTCCACTTGGCGAAATCTCGGCGAGGACGCCGCCATATACCGCCGCGACTTTTGCCTTCCACATGAACGAGTTCACAGAGACGAAGAGAAAATGCGTTCTCCAGAGAGACGGAGACGCAAGGAACTATAGGTACGCCTTCACCGACGCAGTTATGCAGCCCTATGTGATTATTCGGGCTCTTCAGAACGGCAAGCTTCGGCGCCAGACGTTTGAGAAGTTTGTGACGCGTCGGCAGCGCTCGCTTTCCATCTAGCTGAAGAGGCCCGCCGCGCGATTTCCACCCGCTGTTCTGGGGACAACACCTCGGCTCGCTTCCTGCCGCCTTGCCGGCCTGGCTGCACGGCATCC
>JAUJMO010000002.1:92166-121849 GCA_030446805.1 Caulobacteraceae bacterium
CACGGCATCCTCAACCTCGCCGGTGGCGATCCTGCCGACCAGCACGGCCGCGCCGATCACGTCGGGCGGGCGCTTCTCTCCGCGTGGACCTTTAGGCATGGGCGCGTCTCCAAACTGGTGTGTCAGAGGCAAGGTCTGGGCCTGATCCTGTTTCCCCAGACGGTGCCCAAGTCCCTGGGCTCGGTCAGCCTTTCGGCCTCTGGAAGCTCCCTTTCGGAAGCCGGACCCTTCCCCTCTGACGCATCCCATCATAAGCGCAGCGCGCATTGGACGCCATGCCGGCAACAGCCCCGCATTTCAAACTGAGACACCACCGGGATTTCCGTCATGGGGGCACACGGAGACCCTGGACAGCCCGCGCCGATGGCGTCGGCGCTCCCCAGCCCCTAATTGTCGGAGGTGATCGAAGCGCCTCAACCGGACTGGGCCGACGCGGCCGAAGAGCGCGTGCTCCTGGCGGCTCTGGGCCTGGCGGGCGACATCGGCTGGAACTCGACCCTGGTGGCCCGCGCCGCCAAGGGCGCCGGCCTTTCTCCCGGCGACGCCGAACTCCTGCTTCCCCAGGGGGCGCGCGACCTGGCCGCGCTCGCCTCGCGCCGGCACCTGCGCGTGGCGATGGCGGAGCTGGCCCGCCTGGATCCCTCGACCCTGAAAGTCCGCGAGCGTATCGCTCGCGGCGTGGAGGCTAAGATGGAGGCCACGGCCGCCGACGGCCGCGCCTCGCGTCGCCTGGCCGGCTTTCTCGCCCTGCCGCCCAACCTGCCCCTTGGGACCCGCCTGCTGTGGGAGGCGGCCGACGCGATCTGGCGTTGGGCCGGCGACACCGCCACCGACGAGAACCACTACACCAAGCGCCTCATCCTTTCCGCCGTCCTGGCCGAGGTCATCGCCGTGCGCCTCACCCGCGGCCGCGAAGCCGCCCAGGAGGAACTCGCCGCGCGCATCGACAACGTCATGAGCTTTGAAAAGTGGAAGGCGGGCCTGCCCCGCCTGGGGCTGGGTGATCATCTCGCCGGCGCCCTGGCCCGCCTCCGCTACGGATCAGCGCGCGGCTGAAGCCGGTTCACATGCCCCATCTTGCGCCCGGCCCGCGGCTCGCGCTTGGCGTAGAGATGCAGCCGGGCTGAGGGGTCGGCCGCCAGCTCGGCCCATCGCTCCGCATCCTCCCCGATCAGGTTCTGCATCAGGGCCGCGGAGTGGGGCTGGGTGGGCCCCAGCGGCCAGCCCGCCACAGCGCGGACGTGCTGCTCGAACTGGTCCACCTGGCAGGCGTCCTGCGTCCAGTGCCCCGTATTGTGCACCCTGGGTGCGATCTCATTGACCAGCAGTCGCCCGTCGGCGAGCTCGAACAGCTCGACCCCGATCACGCCCACATAGCCCAGCCCGCTCAGGACCGTCTCGGCGATGCGCCGGGCCTCCAACTCCGGCGCGCTTCGGGCCGGCGCCCTCGTCTCCCGCAGGATCCCCCCCTCGTGCCGGTTCTCCCCGGCGGGGTACACCGCCACCGAGCCGTCCCGCCCGCGCGCCGCGATGACCGACAGCTCGCGCACGAACGGCGCCCGCGCTTCCAGGATCGCCGGGCCCCGGCCGATCTCCGCCCAGGCCGCCTCCGCCGCCTCGGCGACCTCGATCCAGACCTGCCCCTTGCCGTCGTAGCCCTCGCGCCGGGTCTTCAGCAGGGCGGGAAGGGCGATCCGCTCCAGCGCGGCCGCGAGCGACCCGCTGTCGTCCACTGGCGCGAAGTCCACCGTCTTCAATCCATGCTCCAGCATGAAGGTCTTTTCGGCCACCCGGTCCTGCGCCACCGCCAGCGCGCGCCGACCCGGCAGCACCGTGGCCCCCAGCGCCTCCAGCCGCTCCACCGCCGCAACCGGCACGTTCTCGATTTCAAAGGTGACCACATCGGCCGCCCGGGCCAGCTCGCCCAGCGCCGCCGGGTCGGTGTAGTCGGCCACCCAGCTCCGCGCCGCCACCCGCGAGGCGGGCCCGTCCGCTTCCGGGCTCAGCACGGCCGCGTCGAACCCCAGCCGCGCGGCCGCCAGGGCCAGCATACGCCCCAACTGGCCGTCGCCCAGGATACCGATCGTCGAGCCGGGCGGGAGCGGCTTCATCGGTCCTCCACCGTTTCCGGCACCTCGGCCGTCACCGCCGCGTGGTGCGCGGCCAACCGCTTGGCCAGAGCCACGTCCGACAGCGCCAGGATGCGCGCGGCCAGCATCCCCGCGTTCTTGGCTCCGGCCGCCCCCACCGCCAGCGTTCCCACCGGCACGCCGCCCGGCATCTGCACGATGCTGAGCAGAGCATCGAGCCCGTTCAAACTGGTGGCCTCCACCGGAACGCCCAGCACCGGCAAGTCGGTCAGCGAGGCCACCATCCCGGGCAGGTGCGCCGCCCCGCCCGCGCCCGCGATGATCACCTTGAAACCTTCGCGCGCCGCCCCGCGGGCGAAATCGTACAACCGCTCCGGCGTGCGGTGGGCGGACACCACCTTGGCCTCGTAGTCCACCCCGAGCGCTTGCAGCGCCTGGGCCGCGGCCCTGAGCGTAGGCCAGTCGGACCGGCTGCCCATCACGATCGCCACCGCCGGAGCCGTCACGGGCCTCTCCTGACCGGGAAAGCGCGCCTTCTAGGCGTCCCCGCATTGCAAGGGCAAGCGGCCGGGCTAACCTGCCTCTGTGGCCGCTCCCGTCGTCCTTCCCGCGCCTGACGCCTTCGCCGAACGCCACCGGCTCGACGCCGGGGAGATCACGCCCGCCGTGCGCGCCGCGCTGGAGCGTCAGGAGCAGGAGATCGCGCGCCTTTGCGCCCGTCTCGAAGCCGCCGAGACCCTGGCGGATCAGGACCCGCTCACCCCCGTTCTCAACCGCCGGGCCTTTGAACGCGAGTTGGCCCGCGCGATCGCCTCAGCCGAACGCTATGGCGAGCCGCTGAGCCTGGTCTATTTCGATCTCAACCGCTTCAAGGACCTGAACGACCTGTTCGGGCACGCCGCCGGGGACGCGGCGCTGCAGCACACCGCCGAGGTCCTGGTGAGCAGCCTGCGCGGCTCGGACATCGTGGGCCGTATGGGCGGGGACGAGTTCGCCGCCTGCCTGGTGCGCGCCAACGCCCCGGATGCGGCCAAGCGCGCCGCCCAGCTCGCCGCCATGATCGAGGCGTCGCCCGTTCGCTGGCAGCGCCAGACCTTCAAGCTGTCCATCGCACACGGCGTTCGCCCCTTCGAACCGGGCAAGAGCGCGGCCGAACTCCTGGCTGAAGCCGACGCGGCCATGTACCTGCGCAAGCGGGGATGAGCGAGGGCACTCCGTTCAGGAGGGCGGGCCGGCGCCTTCGGAGTCCGGGCCGGAGTTTCGGGCGGTGTCCCGGGCGCCCGGGTCCGGGCCCTGGGCGGGACCTGCGGCCGCCTCCGTTTCCAGCGTCTCGGCCGCGTCGTTGTGCGACCCGCTCTGCGAAGGCGGCGTGGCGCGGGGGCCTTCCATGCCCAGGGCGGCCATGGCTGCGTCGCCCTCGTGGCCGAACAGGCTGCGCAATCTGACGTCCAGCTGGGGAAAGGGGATCTCCACCCCCGCGTCGCGAAGCGCGTCGTCGATGGCCCACAGATAGGCGGCCTGCATGGCGGCCGGGCGTTTCACCGCCTCCAGGGTGGGCCAGACCACCAGTTCGAAGTTCATCGCCGAGTCGCCGAAGCCGGTCAGCCAGACCTGGGTCCTGCGCGCTTCCGTGTCGGGCAGGGTGAAGGGAACCGCCCGGGCGGCCTTGAGCACCGCCTCGCGCACGACCGACTTGTCGCATCCGTAGGCGGCGGAGAAGGGCACGTGGATGCGCCGCGTCTGGCGCTTGAGGGTCCAGTTGGTGACCTGGTTCTCGATCAGCTTGGAGTTGGGAAGGATGATGTCCACGCCGTCGTTGTCGCGCAATCGCGTGGCGCGGGGCCCCACCTCCATGATCAGTCCGCGCGCGCCGGTCTCCAACTCGATGAAGTCGCCCACATTGGCCTGCCGGTCGAAGATGATAACCAGCCCCGACACGAACTCGCGCACCACCCCCTGCAGCCCCAGGCCCACCCCCACCCCGATCGCGCCGGCGAACACCGCGAACGAGGTCAGGTTCAGCCCAAGCGTGGTCAGCGCCGCGAAGATCCCCGCCAGCACCACGGCGTAGCCGACCAGCTTTTCGACGATATAGACGGAGCTCACGCTGAGGCCGGCCCGATCGCGCACGCGTTCGAGCGCGCTTCGAATCAGCCGAGCCACAAGGATCGCGGCTGCGATCATCAGCAAGGCGGTGAGCACGCCGCCCACGGTGATCGGCGTTCCGCCGATGCTCACGAGCCTGAAACCGGTGATCTCTTGCATGAACCCTGGATTGCTGGCGCGCCGGGAGTAAGGGTGCAACTCCAAGCAACGCGTGGGACGCCGGTCGGCTCAACCTCCCACGTCCGGGCTCAATTTCGCGCCTAGGCCGGGCCCTGACCTCAGGCGATGATGTCCGGCGTGAGCCGCCCCTCGAGCGAGACGATCTGGTCGCGGAGCGCGAGCTTCTTCTTTTTCAACCGCATGGCCAGGAGCTGGTCGTGCATGGGCTGGGCCAGGACGGCGCTCAGGGAGGCGTCGAGGTCGCCGTGCTCCTGTTTCAGGATGGCGAGCTGGGTGAAAGCCGCCTTCTCCTCGTCGGGTCCGTGATCGTTCATGCTCAACCGCCGCCGCGCTTCCTTTAGGCTAAGCCGCTCCGAGGTTAAGACGGCGTAGCAACTCGGCGAAGCTTTCCGGGCTCAGCGGCCGCCCGTAGGCCGTCGCGGCCGCGGCCAGCAGCTCCGGCGCGGGCGGCGGCGGGCCGGGAAGGGCGGGCAGCCGCTCCAGCGCGCCCAGCAGCCGCCGCTCGGCGTCCAGCTCCACCGCCTTGACCTGGTCGCGCACGGCCTCGCGGTCCGGGTCGGAGTTCAAGGCCTTGAGCGCCCGCCGCAGCCGGCGCAAGGGGCCGACCGCCTCGACCTCCCAGCTCCGGGCGACCCGGGCGCCCGCCTCCAGATCGGGCCGGTCTCCCCCTTCCCACGACCGCAGCGTCCACAGCAGCAGGGGAACGCTCAGACCGTGCCGGTCCTGAAGCTCCAGACAGGCCTCCGCCACGCCTGGCCGGGCGTAGGTCTGCACCGCCCAGTCCCACAAGCGGGTCATCGCCGCACTCCCGTCACCGTGGGGTCGCCAGGTCCTCGCCCCAGCGGCGCACCGCCCGCCAGGACAGGCCGAACACGTCCAGCGCGCGCCCGACCGACTGGTCCACCAGTTCCTCCAGGGTCGCGGGTCTGGTGTAAAAGGCCGGCATGGGCGGGGCGATCACCGCCCCCATCTCGGCCAAGGCCGTCATGGTCCTGAGATGCCCCAGGTGCAGCGGAGTCTCGCGCACCATCAGCACCAGGGGCCGACGCTCCTTCAGCGTGACATCGGCCGCTCGCGTCAGCAGGGTGGAGGTCACGCCCGTGGCGATCTCGCTCATGGTGCGCACCGAACAGGGCGCCACGACCATGCCCAGGGTCCGGAACGAGCCGGAGGCGATGGAGGCCCCCACGTCGGCCAGCCGGTGCACCACGTCCGCCTTGGCGCCCAGCGTCTCCGCCGTGAGCTCCGTCTCCGACTGCAGGGTCAGCAGCGCCGCCTTGGTCACCACCAGATGGGTCTCGACCTCCAGTTCGCGCAGGGCTTCCAGCGTGCGCACGCCGTAGGCGACTCCGCTGGCCCCGGAGATCCCCACCACCACGCGCCGGGGCTGGGTCATCGCCCCATTCCCGCCCAAAGCGGCCCGGCAAGCTCCGGCCCGCGGATTGTGAAGTGACATTCCCGCGCTGCGGGTGTTCCATCCCGCCGCAGCTCAGACAAGGAGGCGCACATGGCGATCGACGGCCGCATTCGCGAACTCGGCTCCCGCAAGGAAAACCTGGAGCGCCAGATCGAGCAAGCCACGCGCAGCCCGTCCTTCGACCCCGTCAAGGTCACCGAGATGAAGCGACAGAAGCTCAAGCTCAAGGAAGAGCTGGAGGCGCTGCGACCGCCCGGCTGACCGATCCTCACCCGCGGAGCGGGGGAGGGGGCGGCGGGACCGCGCCCCCTCCCAGCCGATCCGCGCCGAACGGCACCGGGCGCCTGCCGCCCCGGCTCCGTGCAACGCCTACAGCGGCCCCCCTCCCGCGTCGGGCGGGTGAGGATCGGCATCAGTCCGCCGCGCCGGCGTCTTCGCCCACATTGTATTCGATGCGCCCGGTCTCAGCGGCCGGGCGCAGGGTCTCGCCTTCGTCCGCCTTGCCCCTGTTGGCCTTGGCGGCGGCGGTTCGGACCACCTCGTCCAGCTCCAGCTGCCCGACCAGGCCCAGGGTCACCGGGTCCACCGGCTTGATCTGGGCCGAGTTCCAGTGGCTCCGTTCGCGCACGCTGTCGATGGTGGCCTTGGTGGTGCCCAGCAGCTTGGAGATTTGCGCGTCCGTCACCTCGGGATGATTGCGTACGAACCAAGCGATGGCGTCCGGCCGGTCCTGGCGCCGCGACACGGGCGTGTAACGCGGGCCGCCCTTTTTCTGCGGCTTGACCAGGTCGGCGTGCCGGCTCTTGGCCGCGTGCATCCGATAGCTGGGGTCGGCCTGGGCCCGGTCCAGCTCGTCGCGGTGCAGCTGGCCGTTGGCGATCGGGTCCGCTCCGCGGATGTCGCGCGCGCTTTCCCCATCGGCGATGGCCTTCACCTCCAAGGGGTGCAGCCCGCAGAACTCCGCGATCTGGCCGAAGGTCAGGGCGGTGTTGTCCACCAGCCAGACGGCGGTGGCTTTGGGGTAGAGAACTTCGGTCATGGGTCCCTCCGGGCCTCCGGCCAGCGGCCGGTCGTTTTGGGGCCGGTTTTCCCGGCCAGAAACAGCGGCGCCCGGCGCGGGGGCGCCGGGCGGGTGTTGCGCGGCATATAGGCGCGTTCGCGCTCGGGTGGAACCGGGGTCGCCTGTGCGGCGTATCGTCGGCTTCTCGCCGTTCGGGCTTGGCCTGCGGTCCGAAGGCGCCCAGATCGGACCTGAATGCCCGCACTTCGCCTCCTCGCCCTCGCCCTGCTCTCGGGGCTGCTCGCCGCCTGCTCTCCTACCGCCGCCTACAACCGCTTGGCCCTGGCCAGCGTCGGGGGAGTCCAGACCACGCGCGACCTCCCCTTCGGCCCCGACCCGCGCGATCGGCTGGACGTCTACGCTCCGAAAACAAACGGGGGCGGCCTGAAACCGCTGCTGGTGTTCATCCACGGCGGGTCCTGGGACACGGGCGACAAGAGCATTTATCCCTTCGCCGGAGCGGCCTTCGCCGGCCGAGGGTTCGTGACGGTGGTCCCGAACTACCGCCTCGTGCCGCAGGTCCGCTATCCGGGCTTCATCGAGGACAACGCACGCGCCGTGCGCTGGGCCCGCGACAACGCCCGCCGCTTCGGGGGGGACCCCGAGCGCATGGTGCTGGTGGGCCATTCGGCCGGGGCCTACAACGCGGCCATGCTGGCCCTGGACGAGCGCTGGCTGGCCGGGGCGGGGCTGCCCCGCGGCACGATCAAGGCCTGGGCCGGCCTGGCGGGCCCCTACGACTTCCTGCCGCTGGACATCCCGTCCACCATCGCCACCTTCAGCGGCGCGCCCGACCTTCCCGCCACCCAGCCGATCAATCACGTGGACCGCGCCGACCCACCCGCCCTGCTGGCCGCCGGCACTGAGGACACCACCGTGGAGCCCCGCCACACGCGCGAGCTCGCGGGACGGCTGCAGGCGGTGGGCGTGCCCGTGGAGACGCACATCTACCCGGGCCTAGGCCATGTGGGCATGGTCACGGCGCTGGGGCCCCTGTTCCGAGGCCGCGCCCCCGTGCTGAACGACGTCAGTCGCTTCCTCCAGGCGCAGGTCGCCGTTCAGCCGCCCAGGCCGTAGACGACGCAGGCCCGCGACGTCAGCGGCTGCAGGGGCGGTTCGTCAGCGGGACAGTTCGTAGACGGCCGTGACGTCGACGCGCACGCCGACCTCGCCGGGCTGCACGGGCGTGGAGGCGTCGGCGGCTTCCATCATCGCCTGACGCATCATCACCACCGGCGGCCGCGGCAGGTAGCCGCCGCTTTCGGACAGGGTGACCAGTCGCACCACCCGCAGGCCCGCGGCCTGGGCGTAGAGCTCGGCCTTGCGCGCGACATTGGCCACCGCCTGGCGACGCGCCTCGTCCGCACGAGTGTCGGCGTTGGCCAGGCCGAAGGTGATCCCGTTGATCTGGTTGGCGCCGGAGGCCACCACCGCATCCACCGCGGGGCCCAGCCGGGTCAGGTCGCGCACCAGCACGGTCACCTGGTTGGACACCCGATAGCCGGTCACGCGGGGCGGCCCCGAGCCTCCGGTGCTCCGGTTCGGGTAGGTGTACTGAGGGCTGAGGTCGAGACCGGAGGTCTGGATGTCGCGCTCGGGCACGCCCTGCCCGCGGATGGCCGAGATCACCGCCGTCATGCGCGTGCGGTTCTGCGCCAGGGCCGCCGCGGCTGTGGGCGCCTCAACCGTGACTCCCATGGAGATCGTCGCCTGGTCCGGCGCCGTGCGCGTCTCGCCATAGGACGACAGGGTCAGGGTGGTCGCGCGAAAGGCGGCGTCGCCCTCCATCGGCGCGGGCTGGGCCGCCGCGGGCGAGGCGCCCAGCGCGAGCACGCCGGCGAGAAGAAGCGACTTGGGGGTCATGAGCACCTCTGGGTGAAGCATCGCACCTCCAAGGCGGCCGCCGTCAAGCTTTCGCTACCAGCGGCTGACTGCTAGTTGAACGGGGGGCCTGTAGCTCAATGGTTAGAGCCGACCGCTCATAACGGTCTGGTTGCAGGTTCGAGTCCTGCCGGGCCCACCACACCCAGGTTTGACACCGTAAGCTGCTGACTAGCTACAAGTTTCGTAGCTCGCGAGGCGGCGGTTTGACATCCCAAGCGCCTGAAAGCGGACTGGATGATGGTCTGCCCCGGTCTCCTACAGCGAGCGGACGAAGGTCCGCTGAGGGCCGCGAAGCGCGCCATGAAGCGGTCGCTGTCGACATGCCAGGACCACAACGCCACCTCCGCCGCCTCTACGGCGAGTTGGAGATGCTCAGGCCGCCACCTCTGCGATCCGGCTTCCTGCCCTGACAAGCTTGGAGCTCCAAAATGGCAGGTGGTTTGAACCCTCCGGTGGGGACAGCCTGCTAATGCTGAACTCCGGTCACGGCTTCTATGGCCTGCGCGAGGTATCCAAGAGAGACTGGCTTAGCCAGCACTACCGAGCCGACCGCGGCTTTGGCCATTTCTTGTTTGGTCTTGGGGTCAGTGTAGGCTGTCACAAAGACGATCGGCACCTCTCGGACGCCGCGCAGGCGGCGGGCGACCTCGATCCCATTCGGACCTGGGCCGAGGTTGACGTCCATGAACACCAGATCCGGCTCGAAGTCTGCGAAATCCGACAGGGCGGCGTCGACGTGCGTGGACACCGCACAGACCTCGTGTCCCATGTCCGCGAGCAGTGCTTCGAGGTGCCAAGCCACCAAGACTTCGTCTTCGACGATCAGGGCCTTGAGGGGCTGCTTCTCCAGGTTGTGTTCGTGAGCGAAGGCGGACCCCCGCTTGGGGGGTTCCGCCGCCATGAACCGCATCGGGGGCGATCCAATCATTCGCTGGCTTGGGCTCATCAGCTGCTCCCACCTAAACAGGAAACGCCATCCGGTGTTCTAGGCCGTCGTCGCGCCAGTGCGTCGAAACAGCGCCGCGTAGCTCCCCACGAACGCTCGCCTGGATAAGCTTCGTCCCGAACCCCGTGTGAGCCGGCGGCTTGATACCCGCCAGCCCGCTTTCATGCCAGATCAATACCAGACGCCCGGATTCCGTCGGCTCAAGCGTCCATCGAACCCGGATAGCGCCCGCCGGTGATCCGAGCGCCCCGTGCTTGGCTGCGTTGGTGATCAGCTCATGGAGGATCATGCTTACGGACAGCGCGGTTTTCGGAGCGAGCAGGACCTCAGGTCCCTGAACGTCCATCCGCGGGTCGTTCAACTGAACGTGCGGAGACAGAACCTCCTGGGCGAGCGACCTCAGCGAGGTGGTTTCCCAATTCTGAGACGTCAGGAGGCTGTGCGCCCGCGAAAGGGCCGTCAAGCGGTCCATGAAGCTGCGGGTGAAGTCCTCCATCGAGCCGCTGGCGCGCGCGGTCTGGATCGCGATGCCGGACACCACCGTCAGCATGTTCTTCACCCGGTGGTCGAGCTCGCCGAGCAGGAGCTTCTGATGCTCCTCGACAGCCTCTCTGCGTCCCACCTCCAGCTCGAGGGCCGTCTTCTCCCGTCGGAGTCGGTCCTCCGCGCGTCTCCGCTCAAACACGCGACCGACCTGCTCGCCGACCGTGTGGATGCTGAGCATCAAGTCAGGGTCCGGATTGGTGGTGTGTTCGGCGAAGAACTCCAGCACGGCTATGACCTCACCCGAGCACTTGATCGGGAAGCCGAACGCCGCTTCGATCCCGGCCTGCTGGGCAGCCTCGCCGCGAACGAAAGACGGATCGGCATCGATCTGGGCGATCCAAGCCGGCTGCCCGCTTTCGAAGATCCGGCCGGGCAATCCAACTCCAGGCAGGAAGCGGACTCGGTCGGTGGCCTCTCGAAACGATTGAAAGCGATCCAGCCCCTGCGGATGCCAGATCCTGGTTGCGGCCAGACCTTCACCTTGGGACTCGGCTGCAATGAAAGCGTGTCCCAGAGGCCAGCCCGTCATGTCGCAGATTGTCTGGAGGCAGGCCCGCAGGGCTTCGTCGAACGACTCGGTCTCGGACGCCAGCCTGGTCACGCGGGACAGAAGCTCGGCTTCTCGGGCTCGCCGGGCCAGCAGGTCTTCGGCGAGCTTTCGGTCGCTGATGTCGCGGAGAAACCCCAGGAACAGCAGGCCGTCTCCGCCCTCGGTTGGAGTGATGGAGAGCTCCACGGGAAACTCTCGACCGTCTCGATGGAGTGCAGTGATCTCGAACCTGCGCCTGAGCACCGGTCCCTCGCCGGTTTCGAGGTAGCGCTTCAGGCCAATGGAGTGAGCCTCGCGGTACTGCGGAGGAATGATCAGATCGGCCATGTTGCCGCCCATGGCTTCGGAGCGGCTCCATCCGAACGTCTTTTCAGCGTGTGTATTCCAGTCGGTGACGAGCCCGTCGCGCCCCATCACCACGACGGCGTCGAGGGCCGTGGCCAGCACGGGCTGGAGTGCGGAAAGGAGGTCGGTTTCGCCAAACGGCATGACGCGAGTCTTACAGAACTCGGTTGGGGTGCGAAGCCCTCAATAGCGACTTTGAACGCTCCTCCCCTTCGTCAGAGAGCCCGCTCTCGACGCGGATCTCGCCGCCTCTTCGCTGGATACCAAGCTGCCCGAGAACGGCCACGCGCAGGGTCCGATATGAGTGAGGCTGCTCTCGGGTGTGCAGTCGGCCGGAAGACCGGGCGTATCAGCCCGCTAGCGGGCTCCAAGGTGTCGTGTGATCAGAAAGCAAACGCGGTTCTATGATGGTCAGCTTCTCTACGACCCTGAGATGCTCCCCAGCGCCCCGTCACATGGCTTGCCTGGGGTTTGCCCAGGAAGCCAACGCGGGGCGCCCCAAGCTTCTGGTCATGCGCTGGCGACCACCGGCTGGTTCGCTACACCGACCCGAGACCGGCCCGAGGGTCTGACGCCAAGGTTTGACACCGCCCGAAATAGACCAACAAACTCAACGAGAGCTGTTTTGGTGGTTTGACAGCCTAAGTGGTTGAACAGCTTGAGTTGGCGTATTCCTGCCGGGCCCACCACACCCAGGTTTGACACCGTAAGCTGCTGACTAGCTACAAGTTTCGTAGCTCGCGAGGCGGCGGTTTGACATCCCAAGCGCCTGAAAGCGGACTGGATGATGGTCTGCCCCGGTCTCCTACAGTGAGCGGACGAAGGTCCGCCAAGCGCCACATTCCGCCATCGACGTAGGCGCACGAAGCGGACCTTAGCCATGCTTCCCTACCCGTGGACCCCACGGACCGATCACCGCCCCAACGCCCTTGAAGTAGCGCACCGCTTCCGATCCGTCGTCGAGGTGGCGTTCTAGCTCATCCCACGACGCGTAGGGCGCCCACAAAGACGCCTGGCAAGCGCGAGCGAGCGAGATGCCAGGCAGCCCGGAGATCTCCTCCAGGCTCGCGGTGTTGAGGTTGCACATAGGTGCTTAGGTCCGGGAGACGGGCACTGGAGGTGAGGAACCGCTTCCCGTCCAAGTTCGCGGCGCGCCATAGGTTAACGGGGCAACGTCGCGGAGCCGACAGAAGTTGCTCGTCGCTGGGAGCGCTCGGCGAACGAGAGTGGCCCAGCGGTTCCGCTAGGCCGAGGAGATTCGCCCTGTTGGAAGGAGCAACAACCGAATCTCCGCTCCTGGCCCTCGCCGAGCGTCAGCCTAGGGCGCGGGCTAAGTCCTTGGCTCATGGCCGAACTTGATGCTGGTCAGTGGTTACTCGACCGGCTGGGCGGCCGTTCGCTCGGTTCCGGATGGCCCGCTCGGCGGCTTCACGCAGAGGACCTAAGCCGGCCCACGACGCACGCCGAAGAGGGCGAGCATGGGCAACCCTGTCACACCGGCCGTGTTCTGTGGTAGGGTTCATCATCGTCGGCTCACGCCTTGGCGTCGACGGCTGAGAGACCCTGTCCTCCGCTCAGCGGAGCCGCACACTCCACGCCAGCAACCCCCGGGAGCCATGCGCCTTGCTTTCCAACACACTGTCGCCCCACGAGCGACTGATCCTGAAGCTTGAGAGCATCGCCGACGTCACCCAGTCGGAAAGGGAAGCTGTCGCGAGGCTTCCCATCGCCGTCAGGGAGGTCCCTCAGGATACTGACCTCGTGCCCGAAGGCGACACTCCGTCCGCCTGCTGCCTGGTGATCGAGGGCTACGCTTGCCGGTATAAGGTCCTCCGTGACGGACGGCGCCAGATCATGGCCTTCCACATGGCTGGAGACGTCCCCGATCTCCAAAGTTTGCACCTGAAGGTCATGGACCACAGCCTCGGCTCGCTGACCCCCATGGTGGTGGGCTTCATCCCGCATGAAGCGTTGCACGAGGTGATCCGAAGCGAACCCGGCCTGGGCTCCATCTTCTGGCGCGACACCCTGATCGACGCTGCGATCTTCCGCGAATGGCTCGTGGGCCTGGGCCGCAGGACGGCGCAACAGCAGCTCGCCCATCTTATCTGTGAACTGCTGGTCAAGATGAGGGCCGTTGGCCTGACTCAGGATGAAACCCTGGTCCTCCCCTTCACGCAGCAGGAGCTAGGGGACGCACAGGGTCTGTCGGCCGTGCACGTGAACCGGGTTCTCCAGGATCTGAAGAACGAGGGCCTCATCGGCGGGGCTCGCAACACCATCACCGTGCCGGACTGGGCGAAATTGAAGGCGTTCTCGGAGTTCGACCCCACCTATCTTCACGTCCGCCGCCTGGCGGCCTGATGCCTCGCTATTTCTTCGACGTCCGAGACGCGACTGAGATACCGGATGATATCGGCACGGAACTCGCGGACGAGGACGCCGCCCGAGCCGAAGCTGTTGTCTTCGCGGGTCGCCTGCTGGCCGACCTGGGCCGGAAGTTTTGGGACAGCGGCGATTGGCGGTTAAGTGTCCGCGATGAGAGCGGGCGGGTGCTCTTCACCTTGACGTTCTCGGCCAAGAACTCGCCCGCAGACGAACGGTAATCCGCGAACGGCGGTCGTGAGCCGCCGCATGGCTGGCTTTTCGAACGTCCGCTGGTTGATCGCGCACGTCCACACAGGGTTGGTGTGCAAGTCGGGCGAGCGTGGCCGCTCAACATGGGACGACTGATCGCTACCGCAGGAGCTCCAAGGTGTCGTGCGATCCGAAAGCAAACGCCGGTTCCATAATGGTCAGCTTCTCTACACCCTGAGATGCTCACCAGCGCCCCGTCAGGTCGGTAGCCTGGGGGGCTTTGCTCAGCAAGGCGACACTGGGCGCCACGCGAGCTTCTGGTGATGCGCTGGCGACCACCGGCTGGTTCGGCCACCCCGGCCCGAGCTCGCCGACTTCAACGACGACGTCATGAAGGTAGGGCTCGCCGGCGGCACGCTGGCCTACCGCGACACGGAGCTAACCATCTACCGCCACGGCCAGCCCGAGCGGGTCTGGATGAACCTCGACTACTCGCCTGTACTAGACGAGAGCGGAGAGCTGGCGGCTCCTAAGCTTTGGATCAACACGGTCTGAAGCTCATCTACTCTGAATGGCTTACGCAGGATTGTCGCTCCGGCCCCAGCTACATCCTCGATGGCGGCGGTGTCGGCATAGCCGCTAGCGAAGACGATAGGCAGGCCTGGAAACCTGACCCACGCCGCTCGAGCGACCTCGGCGCCCGTCATTCCAGGCATGGCGAAGTCGACCAGCATCAGGTCCGGTTCAGACTCGTCGAGCGCGGCCAGCCCTGCCGGACCGTCCTGGGCTTCGATCGTCCGGAAACCGAGAGCATCGAGCGAGTCGATGAGGAAACCGCGCACGTCGGGATCATCATCGATCACCAGCACCGTCGCGGAACGGTTGCCGCCCGCCATTTCACGGAGATGGATCTCTTCCTCCCCGCGCACGTTGGCTTCGGTTCGGCGCAGGAAAAGCCGAACCGTGGTTCCTTCCCCCGGCCGGCTCTCGATCCTTGCCGTCCCGCCGGCCTGCCTGGCGATCCCGTAAACCTGGCTGAGTCCCAGGCCCGTTCCCTTGCCCAGCTCCTTGGTCGTGAAGAACGGGTCGAACGCCCGGGCGGCGATGTCGGGCGACATGCCCGCGCCGGTGTCCGCCACGGCCAGCTCCAGATACTCGCCCGGCTCCATTTCCGGGTGCTGGTTGATCCGGACCGGTCTGGTGGCGATCGTCAGCGCGCCGCCGCCCGGCATGGCGTCCCGGGCGTTGATGGCAAGGTTCAGCACCGCCATCTCGAGCTGCGTGGGATCGGAGCAGACCACCAGACGAGCCTCGTCGAGGTCTAGCCTGAGCTTGATCATCGGGCCAAGTGTGCGGGTGAGCAGGTCCTGCGTCCTGGCGACGAGATCGGATAAGACCAGGGGCTGCAGCTGGATCTTCTGCGCGCGAGAGAAGGCGAGCAGCTGGCCCGTGAGCTTCGCGCCCCGCTCCGCGGCCCGAAGGCCCGCCTCCGCCCAGCGGCGCACGCGAGCAACATCGTCCGGCTTTCGCCGGATAAGATCGAGGCTTCCCGAGACGCCCTGCAGCAGATTGTTGAAGTCGTGCGCAATACCGCCGGTGAGCTGGCCAACTGCTTCCATTTTCTGGCTTTGGCGCAGCGCCTCCTGAGCCTGCCGAAGCTCGGCCTCCGCCCGCAGGCGAGCAGAGATGTCGTTGGCGTGATGAAAGGCGCCGACGATCTCGCCCGCCTCGTCCCGCAAGGGGAAATACGAGACTTCCCAATAGGGTTTCACCAGCTTCGGGTCCCCGAATTCCTCCACCACCGTGTAAACTTCGCCAGACAGAGCGCGCGCCATGAACCCGCGGATCACCGGCGCCTGGTCGGGTGGGAAGAGGTCGGGGAAGACTTCGCCGGCCTGAACCCGATGGCCGAAGATCCTGTAGAATTCATCGCTGTGGGCCTGATTGAAGGCGATCAGGCGGTAGTTCTTGTCGAAGGCGCAGACTGGCGAGCGGTGGGATTGAACGATGTTCTCATAGAGCAGAAGCGCCTTCTTGCGCTCCTTTTCCTCGGTGACGTCCCGGCCGACCGCGTACACGAACCCCGCCTCCGGCACGGCCGTCCAGCATATCCAGCGCCAGCTGCCGTCCTTGTGGCGGAAACGATTCTCAAAATTTGCGACCGTTTTTCCGTTACTGAGCTGCACCAGGGCTTCAGCGCCGCCGGCCGCATCGTCAGGGTGCCGTAACTCGGCTCCGTTCTTGCCCTCTACTTCGTCGGGCCGAAAACCTAGGATCGTGGTCCAGGCCGGGTTCGCGCGCCGAAGCACACGATCGAGACCCCAGACCGAAAGCATGTCCCGGCTCAGTTGCCAGGTGCGGTCGCGCTCCGCGGTGCGCTCGGCGACCTGCTCCTCCAAGCTTTGATTGAGCTCGCGCAGACGCTCCTCGGCGCGGCGCTGCTCGGTGATGTCCTGCACCAAGCCGAAAAGGCGCGTCGCGCGGCCCTGGGTGTCCCGCTCCGGTGCGCTGTGAGCGGCGATCCAGCGCAACTCGTTGTCATTCGCCCGCCGGATACGGCACTCGAAGTGCCAGCCGGCGCCAGTCTCGGCCGCATGCCGGAAGGCCGCCTCCACCTGCGGCCGGTCCTCAGCCACGACGTGACGGATGAACGTCTCGAAGCCCCAGTCCTGAATGGGCTCTTCGTAGCCGAAGATCTGATCGTGGCGCAGGGCGCGAAACGATGTGTCGGCGGCGAGGTCGAGCTCCCACTCGCCTATCTGCCCGGCTTCCACGGCCAGCCGGAGGCGCGTCTCGCTCGCGCGCAGCGCCGCCTCGCGAGCCCTCACCTGGGTGAGATCGACAAAGGTGCAGACTGCACCCTGGGGCTCCCCCGCGCGGACTGCTGGAGTCACCCAGTACTCAACCGGGAAGGCCGTGCCGTCCAGGCGGAAGAACTGCTCTTCCTCTACATGGGCCTCGATGCCTGCTCGAGCCGCCTTGTAGAGACGACAGTCAGCAGCGTCGTAACGGGAGCCATCCGGGTGCGAATGGTGGATGAGGTCGTGAAGCTTGCGCCCGATCGCGTCCTCCTCCCGTGCAAAGCCGAGCATGCGAAGGAAGGCCGGGTTGCAGAAGGTGGTGGAGCCTTCTCGGTCGATGCCATAGACGCCGGTTACAGCCCCTTCGAGCACTAAGCGGAGCCGATCCTCCCCCGCTCTGGCGCGTATGACTTCCGCATCTCGCTGCCTGATGGCGCGTTGCAGCTCGAGCTGCGACATCACCTGGCGCGCCAGCACATCGAGCGTCAGTCGTTGCCGGTCGCTGATGCCCTCTGGTCGAGGCTTCGTGTCGAGCACGCAAACAGTGCCAAGCGGCAATCCTTCGGGCGTTTCGAGCAGCGCGCCGGCGTAGAAGCGCAAGTTCGGCTCACCGGTGACGAGCGGATTGCAGGCGAAGCGCTCGTCCTCAGTGGTGTCCGTCACGACAAAGATGCCAGGCTGAAGGATTGCGTGCGCACAGATCGACACGTCGAGGGGCAACTCGCTGGCGCCGATCCCGACCTCCGCCTTGAACCACTGCCGTCCTTCCGCGAGGAAGTTCACGACTGCGATCGGCGCCTCGAAGACATCCGCAGCGAGACGCGCCACATCGTCGAACTCGGGCTCGCGCGGCGTGCGAGAACGCCATAGCGGTTGAGCGCGGTTAGCCGGTCGCTTTCGTCCCACGATGGGCGGGCGGCAGCCGTGCATGAGCGGGGATTCGGCTGACTGGGCATGGAAGGTTCCGCCATCAAGAGTACGAATTGCTCATCGGATACATTCCTCCGAGCGACGAGCCGAGGCCGAGGGCCGCGTACGCGCGTCCGCTTCCCGGCCCAGCTAGCGAGAGGACTCAGTTGCAAAACAAGGGCGCTGAGCAGGGCTTCCCTTAACGCCTCGCTAACCATGCCGGCCCAACTTGTCCAACACCCCCCAGCAGTCGGGCCGGGGTGCGTCGAGCGCCGAGAACTCATGTTGAAGGTTAGCCATTCCGAGCTCTTCGGGGTCCGCCATGAGCGGGATCACGCCGCGGACAGTCATGCCGGCCACCGGGCGCCTACGGCGCCCCGCCTCAGAGCGGCCTGCGTCCGTCCATGAACGTTTCAGCGATACGGTCGGACGTTCCGTTCGAAAGCTTCTTCATGGGCGGTTTCGAGTGCGCCACCCACCGCCGTCGAGACGGCGCCCGCGTGGACGCCGTCGTCGGGCAGGACCATGATCGGTTCGCCGGGTCCGACTACGCCGCCATGGCCGCCCACGGGCTGCATACGGTGCGCGACGGCCTGCGCTGGCATCTTATCGAGCCCGCCCCGGGCCGATACGAATGGGACGGCTGGCGCGCCATGCTGCGTGCGGCGCGCGAGGCGGGGGTGCAGGTGGTCTGGGACCTGTGGCACTACGGTTGGCCCGACTGGCTCGATATCTGGTCGCCCGACTTCGTCTCGCGCATGGCGGCCTTTGCGGAAGCCGCCGCGCGGGTGCGGGCCGAGGAGACCGACGAGGTCCCCCTGTGGTGTCCGGCGAACGAGATCTCCTACTTCGCCTACATGGCCGGCGACCAAGCGGAGTGGCGGCCCTACGCCACGGGCCGAGGACTGGAGCTCAAGCGCCAGCTCATCCGGGCCGCGGTGGCCGCCACCGACGCCGTGCGCGGCGTGGACCCCCGCGCCCGCATTCTGTGGTGCGAGCCCCTGGTCAGCATCGCGCCCGGCTCGCGCGAACCGGCCGAGATCACCCGGGCTCGAGTGGAGTCCGAGTCTCAGTTTCAGGCCTTCGACATGCTGTCCGGCCGGGTGGAGCCCGAACTGGGCGGCCGTCCCGACGTGCTCGACGTGGTCGGAGTCAACATCTACTCCCACAACCAGTGGAGCCCCGGGGGCGAGTTCATCCCCTTCGGCCACTACACCTGGCGGCCGTTCAGCCAGCTTCTGCGGGACGTAGCCAGCCGCTACGGGCGACCCGTGATCGTGGCCGAGACGGGCGCGGAGGGCTCGGCGCGCTCGGCTTGGCTCCACTACATCACCGGCGAGGTGGAGGAAGCCCGCGAGGCCGGCGCTTCGATCGAGGGCATCTGCCTGTACCCTGTTTGCGACTACCGCGGCTGGAACGATGACCGGTTGTGCCCCACGGGCCTGCTGGGGGCGCCCGACGAGACGGGCCGCCGCCCGGTGTTCGGGCCTCTCGCCCGCGAGCTCCGCCGGCTCCAGACGGAGATGGAGGCGGGGCGCGAACTCCGCCAGCTCGAGGCGGAGATGGACCCGGTCCGCGAGCTCCGCCGGCTTCACGCGGAAATGGCGACGGCGCCCGAGCTCCGCGCCGTCGCGGCCTGAGACGACGCTGAAGAACGGCCACATCGAGCCGGCTTCGCGACCCTGGTTCCGAAGGGGCTCAAAGCGGCCCGCTGGGGGGTTGCTTGCTCCATGCGCGCCGCCGCCTTACCAGGCCGGCACGCGCATCAGGCGACGCACCATGCTGGTCGGAGCTGCCGGTCTTGCTTCTATCCCGAGTGCGGCCCGGGACGAGGAAAAGAGCACTTCATGTACGGCTTGATCGGCAAGATCACGACTCACAGCGGCCAGCGCGACGTCTTGATCGAAATCTTGATTCGCGGACTGGCGGATATGCCGGGATGCTTGAGCTATGTCGTCGCGAAGGACCCGTCCCAGCCCGACCTGATCTGGGTGACTGAGGCCTGGCAAAGCAAGGAGGCTCACGCAGCCTCACTGGGCCTGCCTTCGGTACGTGATGCGATCACCAAGGGACGCCCACTGATCGCCGGCATGGAGAGGGTCGCCGAAACCACGCCCATGGGCGGCCACGGCTTGACCCGGAGGTGATCAGCCGCCGTTCACTTAGAGCGGTTTTCGATCACGTAGGGCCGTATCCGCAAGCGGTGAAGTAGTTGGCGCATTCGGTGGGGGTGAAGGCGTCGAGGAAGCGGCCGATGGCGGTCCAGAGGCCCTCGACGGTTCGCTCGGCGGCCTTGCGCAGCAGCGCCTTGAGCTTGGAGAAGGCCTTCTCGATGGGGTTGAAGTCGGGGCTGTAGGGCGGGAGGTAGAGCAGTTGAGCGCCGGAAGCGTGGATCATCTCGCGCACTCTCGGATCGCTGGACAGGTTGGATCACCACGTCGCCGGGCCGCAGTTCGGGCACGAGCACCTTCTCGAGGTAGACCTCGAAGGCGTCGCGGTTGATCGGGCCGTCGAGCACGAAGGGGGCGACCAGGCCGCAGGTGCGGATGCCCGCCACGAAGGTGGTGGTCTTCCCCGTGGAGCAGCCGCTTGCCTTGCGGCGCCCGCCCGTGGGTGCGGGTCATGTTGGTTGACGCCCAGGTCTCGTCGATGAACACCAGGCGCTCAGGGTCGAGGTTAGTCCTGGCTGCTTCAGGATGTCGGGACGGTCCTGCTCTTGAGCGTGCGCGGTCTTTTTTTGCGCGTGATCTTGTGGCGGCGGAAGAAGCGCCAGAGCGCGGCGATGCTGTTGCGCCCTGGCCGGCGTCCTTCGCTGGAGGAACCTCCGCCAGCGCCGCATGGATCAACGCCGCGTGGCCTCGGTCTTGTGTGAGAGCCGGTCCCCGCCCTGCGGCCGGGGACCGGGCGTCGCCGCCCGACCGACGCAGGGCCACCCAGCGGATCGCACTCGACGGGCTAACCCCGAAGCGCTCCGCCGCCTGACGGCACGACAGCCCTCCATCCACGGCGGCCAGAACACGCACGGTCGAACGACAGCGGCTTGGGCATCGCGGAATCCCGCGCGATTCCACCGCCTGAGCCGCGGTCCGTCGGAACTGGTCTCCAGGCCAAGGATCGGCTCTTGCGACGCACCACCCCCGCCGAAGGAGGTCTGCTCGCGAGGGTCCAGGCGGTCGAATCAGATCAAACCGCCCTTGGGAATCCCGCGCGATTCCACCCGCGGAAAAACCGCTCTAGCTGAGCACTCCAGTTCACGAGCGGTGCGAATTTGATCAAAACGCCCCGCCTCCTGTTGCGCCCGTACGCGCTGGAGGACTTTGAGCTTATGCGGCGATGGCGGGGCAGGTCCCCTTGTCCAGGGAGGACGCTTGGTCTTGCGACGCACCACCCCCGCCGAAGGAAGCGTGCTGTTAGGTCTGCTCGCGAGGACAGCACGGTTGCCTCGCCCTCGCGGGAAACCACCGCCGCCGCGTCCGTCGGAGCTGGTCTCCAGGCCAAGGATGGTCCAGGCGGTTGTCACCGCTCCCCCTGGCAGCCTCGCCTCGCCCGGCTTACGCCGCGTCGACAAGGCGGGTGTTTCAGCGCACGCGATCGTCTAGGCGACAGCGCCTGGGCTGGTGGCGCTTCGCTGCAGACGCCGAATCAGGGTGGGAGGCGGCGCATGAACGGGAAGATCGAGCTCGGCGCGGCGCGCGCGGCGTCCGGGGCTCGCCCGCAAGCTCGCGGGCCTGGCGCTCGACCTCACCCCGTACCTGTTTGCGGCGCTGGCCTTTATTGCGGGTGTGCTGATCCTGGCGTCGAGCGCCACGCCGCTGCTGCGCGACCGCCTGTCGGCGCTGCTGCAGGTCGCGCCTATCTTCGTCATCGAGCTCTCCCATTTCGCTGCGAGCGTGGTCGGCTTTCTGCTGCTGGTGGTGTCCGCGGGCCTGTGGCGTCGCCGCGAGGGGGCCTACTGGACCGCCCTCACCCTGCTCCTGCTCGGGGCCGGTTTCTCGCTGCTCAAAGGGCTCGAGTTCGAGGTGGCCACCCTGCTCGGGGTCAGCGCCGCGGCGCTGGCGCCCTGCCGACGCGCCTTCAACCGGCGCTCACGGCTCAACGTCGGCCTCACCCGCAACCTGAGCGGCGCTTGGCTCACCCTGATCGTTGCGGTTGTCGGCGCCATCGCCTGGCTGGGCTTCTTCGCCTACCGCGACGTCGCCTACACCGACGAGCTGTGGTGGACCTTCCTGCGCGATGCGGACGCGTCGCGCTTCCTGCGGACCGAGGCGGCGCTCGCCGTTCTCACACTGCTGCTGGCCGCGCGCGTGCTGCTCACGTCGCCGGTGAGCAGCTTCCGCGGCCGGCCAGCGCCCGAGGAGCTGGACCGGGCCGCCGCCGTGATCGCGCGTGCGGAGGTCGCGCAGGAGGACGCGCCGCTGGCGCTGCTCGGCGACAAGGATCTGCTGTTCTCGGACTCCGGCCGAAGCTTCTTGATGTTCAGGGTGCGCGGCTCGCGCTGGATCGCCATGGGCGAGCCGGTCGGTCGCCGCGACGAGCGTCGGGCGCTGCTCTGGCGGTTCGCCGAGATGGCCGACCGCGACGGCGACGCACCGGTGTTCTACGGCGTCTCCCCCGACCTGCTGCCCGAGCTGATCGATCTCGGCCTGACCGTGCGCAAGATCGGCGAGACCGCCGAGGTGCAGCTGGCGCGTTTCTCGCTGGAGGGACGACCGCGGCAGGCGCTGCGCACGGCGCGCAACCGCGCGGCGCGCGAAGGCGTCCGCTTCGAAGTGCTGGATCGCGGCGCCGCTTGGGCCGAGGCCGAGCGCCTCAAGTCCGTCTCGGACAGCTGGCTGTCGCGGCAGAAGGGCGGCGAGAAGGGCTTCTCCATGGGCCGCTTCGACCTCGACTACCTCGCGCGCACCCGTCTGGCGGTGGTGCGGCTGGAGGACCGGATCGTCGCCTTCGCCAACCTTTGGGAGACCCCGGGCGCGGTGGCGGTGGACCTCATGCGCTACGCCGGCGAGGCCCCGCCGTACGTGATGGACTATCTGTTCGCCGAGCTGCTGCTGTGGGCCAAGGCGCAAGGCGCGGAGCGTTTCGGGCTGGGCGGCGCGCCGCTGTCCGGGCTCCACGAGCACCGACTCGCGCCGCTGCTGACTCGACTGGGCGCGCTGCTGTTCGAGGAAGGCGGGGCGCTCTACAGCTTCAAGGGGCTGCGCGCCTACAAGGAGAAGTTCGATCCCGTGTGGGAGCCGCGCTACCTCGCAGCCCCCGCCAGCGCTCCAATGGCCACCGTGCTGCTCGACGTCGCCCTTCTCACCGGCCGCGGCTGGCGCGGGCTGGTGCTGCCGCCAAGACCGCGGACCCCGGCGCTACAGGATCGCGTGCGGCAGGAAGCGTGAGCAGCCCCTGGTGACCAGCGAGCGGTCAGCTTCCGCTGGAGCACGGTCGCGCCCTCAGCGTGCATCCCGTGGACCTGTACCGACTCGGCGATGTCCAACCCTGGCGTCGTGACCGCTCTTGTGGCTCTCAGCCGCAGCAAAGCTGCAGCAGGGGTGGAGAGCCGTCCACGTCATCAGGAGCCGACGTCGGGAAATGGCGGGAAGGCGGAGGTCCGCGCGTTGAAGGCTCACTGAGAGCCGGCGGGCCTAGGCTCCGAGCTGTTCGGCGATGGAGCGGGTCAGTGGTGTTTGTACATCGCCCGTGTGCTCGGTCGTGACCGTCTCCACCAGGGCCACGAGGCACTCTTCCTCGGCGACTGGATTATGTCGGACGCCGCGCGGCACGACAAACATCTCCCCGGCCTTCAGGGTGACCGTCGCACGATCCTCGAACTCCAGGACGAGCACGCCGTCCAGCACCAGGAAGAGTTCATCCTCTTTCTCGTGAGCGTGCCAGGCCAGGCGGCCCTTCACCTTCGCGACCTTCACGTACTGATCGTTGACGCGGCCGACCACACGCGGAGACCAGTGCTCGGTCAGCGCTTTGGCCGCCGCGGTCAGATCCACGCCTGTTTGCATTCGCGACGCCTATCAGCATTCCTCCATCGGATCGAGAAGCAGCATCCCCTTGTCGGGCTCAGGCGGGGGCAGGGGTGTCCAAGCTTGTCGCCCAGCACCGCGAGCCTGCACGGGCCGAAGTTCAGGTGAGTGCCGTTCGGATCAAAGCCAGGCCGCCGAACACCCCCAGGACGGACCCCGCCACGGAGGCGACAACGTAGGCTGCGGCGAGATCGGGCTGACCGCGCTCCCACAACAAAGCCGCCTCCAGCGAGAAGGCCGAAAACGTCGTAAAGCCGCCCAGGACGCCCGTCGTGAGGAAAAGGCGCAGGGCCGGGTTGACGACGTCGCCGCGCAAGGCGAACCCACCCGCGAGCACGCCCATGGCGAACAACCGACCAGGTTCACGAGCAGCGTGCCGGCGGGAAAGCCCGGGCCCACAAGGGCCAGGCTCAACCGACCCCCCCGTGACGCAAAGCGCCGCCGAGGGCGGCCCCTGTCGCGACCCAAAGGTATGAGGAGGCGCTGTTCACCTCACCGGCTCCTAGCCGTCCACCGAAGCTCGATGCAAGGCTGTCCCCCGAGCGCCTGGGCTCCGTGGGAGTGTCGACAATGGGGGTGTGGCCCGATTGCTGGTCAGGCGCACGGACGACCGTCGGCTGTTCGCCGGGACCGGCGCGGCTATACCGACTTCCGCTGCCCGGTGCGACGGGCGCGCGCCGCAATCCTCCCGAGATGAATCAGCATGCAATCCGACACACCTGCGGCCCAGGAGGCCGCCGAGCGGCTGGAGCAGAGCGCGGGTGCGGTGGAGCACAGCGCGCGCAACCTCACGCAGAGCGCCGACCCGCGCACGGAGTTGGCGGGCGACCGCACCGTCTTGGCGGCGGAACGGACCTATGCGGCCTGGGTGCGAACCGGACTTGCGGCTCTGGCCAGCGGCGTGGGCGCGCGTCCTCTCCTTAAGGGCGCGCTCCCCGAGCTGCTGATCGGGGCGACGGCGGCGGTGCTGGTCCTGTTCGGCGCCTTGTGCTTCGCCGCGGGCCTCTGGTGCGAGATTGACCCCGACACCCTCTGGCCGGAGGCCGACGCACGTCGACTGCCGCCGGTGTTGTTGATCGGCGTGAACGGCTTTCTCGTCCCCGTCGTGCTAACGGCCCTGGTCGGCATCTGGACCCGGGCCTTCGAGGGTGCGACGGGGTGAGCGGCCGCTCCTGGAACTCCTGGGCTCGGGCAGCGCGCCTTATCCCCGGTCTTCTCCTTTGCGCGGCGGTGAGCGCGGCGGCTCTGATGTTGGAAGGCCTGGAGGTCCGAACGCTCGGAAGGGCATGGCTGGAGCCCCTCGTTCTGGCGATCTTGATCGGGGCCGCCCTCCGCACCGCCTGGACGCCGCCCCCGAGCCTGTTGCCCGGCATCGAGTTCGCTGCGCACCGATTGCTGGAGGTCGCCATCGTGCTCCTTGGGGCCTCGGTCAGCGCGGCCGCCATACTGTCTCAAGGCCCGAAGCTGCTGATCGGAGTGATCCTTGTGGTCGCCACAGCGATCACCGGCGGTTACGCCCTGGGGCGCCTCTTGGGGCTCCCTCGCCGGATGGCGATGCTGGTCGCCTGCGGCAATGCCGTGTGCGGCAACTCGGCGATCGCGGCCGTCGCGCCCGTGATCGGCGCCGATGGCGACGACGTCGCGGCGTCGATCGCCTTTACGGCGGTTCTGGGCGTGGGCGTGGTGCTGCTCCTGCCGGTCTTGGCTCCGCTTCTGGGCTTGAGCGAGATGCAATACGGGACCTTGGCGGGACTGACCGTCTACGCCGTTCCGCAGGTCCTGGCCGCGACCGCCCCTGTGGGACCGGGGGCCGTGCATGCCGGCGCCCTGGTGAAGCTCTTGCGCGTGCTGACCCTTGGGCCCGTCATCCTCGTCATCTCCTGGGTCACGCGCACTTGGCGCGAAGAGCCCCTCCCGAAAGGCGGCGGCTTGGAGCACCGGATCGTCGCTGGAGAGCGCCCCGGCTCGCGGCGCCCGAAGCTGCAGGCTCTGGTTCCTTGGTTCATCATCGGCTTCCTGCTGATGGTGGCGCTTCGTTCCGCAGGGTGGCTTCCCGAGCCGCTCGTGCTTGGCTCGTCTCAACTGAGCACCGCTTTCACGGTGCTCTCGATGGCGGCGCTTGGATTGGGCGTGGACGTCCGCGTCGTGGCGCGCGCCGGCCCGCGTGTAGCGGCCGCCGTCACCCTCTCCCTGGCTTTGCTGGCCGCCATAGCGCTAGCCCTGGTTCGGCTGCTCGGGATCGCCTGAGCCGGCCGTGACACCTACCTGAGTGATGAGCGGTGGTGAGCCTCTCACCTGATATGCTCTCCACCGCCCGATCAAATCTCCACCCTGCGGGTCGCCTGGAAAAGGCGACGTTGGGCCCCTACGCAAGCTTCTGGTCATGATCTGCCGGCCGTTGGCGCTTGCGCCACACCGGCCGTGGAGTTCGATGCTGAACTTTGACACTGGCCGAACTGAACTCCGCCGTGCCACCAACACGATCGCGCCTCGCTTATCGCAACTGCGTCTCTCCCGGAGCAGGGGGGCGCCGAAGGCCATCCCTGAGCCGCCACCGGACCATTCTGTGCAGAACACGGGAGAGCGCCTCGATGGAGTAAGGCTTGTGCAGCAGCTCAAACCCATGCGTCCCATGTTTTGCGATCTCGTGGCTGTATCCACTCGCCAGAACGATGGGAACATCCGGAAAACGGCGACGGATCTCCTGCCCAAGCTCAACGCCGTTCATGCCGGGCATCATCACATCGGAGAACACGACATCGAACCGGGTCGGGTCCCTGTCCAACTCTTGCAGGGCGGCGTCGGCGTGCGGAGCTAGGATGGTGGCGAAGCCGAGTTCCGACAAAGTGTGCTTTGCGAACTCGCCTACCTCTGCATTGTCCTCGACGACGAGAACGCAGGAGCCTTGCCCATCGATGAGCGGTTCCGCCAGCACCGGCTCCGGCGCACGATCGGCTTTGTCAGCGCGAGGAAGATAGATCGTGAAGGTCGAACCTCGGTCCGGTTCGCTTTCCACCGTGACTTCACCCCCGGATTGTTTCGTGAAACCGTAGACTTGCGACAGGCCGAGCCCTGTGCCCTGGCCCACCCCCTTTGTGGTGAAGAAGGGCTCGAAGATCTGCTCACATATCTCAGGCGAGATGCCTGGTCCCGTGTCGCTGAGCGACACCGCAACGTAGTCCCCTGCGACGCCCGGCGCCGCACGAACGGCGGGCAGCGCGGCGACGGCTTCAACTGTGATGGTGAGCGTTCCTTCCCCCTCCATGGCGTCGCGCGCATTCACGGCCATGTTGATGATCGCCGTATCGAATTGGCTGGGGTCGGCGTCGACGTAAAGCGAGCTGTCGGGCACGTGGGTCTCGAGCCTGATCCGACCTCCCATGAGGGTTCCAACCATGTCGCTCACCGCCAAGACGCTCTCACCAACGTCGAAGACCTCGGGCCGGAGGGCCTGACGCCTGGCGAAGGCGAGCAACTGGTTCGTGAGTTTCGTGGCTCGGGTGGTGGTGTCGGCGATGGCCTGGATGTAGCGGGCGCGGCGCTCGTCCGTGACGCCGGGGCGCATCAGCAGCTCCACCGAGCCCCGAATGATCGTGAGCAGGTTGTTGAAGTCGTGGGCGACCCCGCCCGTCAGCTGGCCGACAGCCTCCAGCTTCTGAGCTTGTCGTAGCTGCTCGCGTGCAGCTTCCAATTCGCGCTCACGAGCCTTCTCCTCGGTCACGTCTCGCGCAACCCCGTGGATGAAGCCGCCCTCCGGCACAGCCGTCCATGAGAGCCACCGATAGCTTCCGTCCTTGTGGCGATAGCGGTTTTCGAAACGGCTGGTGGTCAGCCCGGAGCTCAGCCGTCCCGTCTCCGCGACCGTCCTTGAGAGATCGTCTGGGTGAATGAAGTCCAGAAAGGACCGGCCGATCAGCTCCTGGTCGTCCCAGCCGAGCAAGGCCGTCCAAGCGGGATTGGCCGCTATGATGGAAGCATCAGAGTGGGTGACCACCATGGCGTCGGCCGACAGACGCCAAAGTCGCTCTCGTTCCGCATTCCGCTTCGCCGCTTCGGCATCGCGCTCAGCTATCGCACGCCGGAGCTCTAGTTCCGACATGACCTGCCGGGCCAGGCTCCGCAGCACTCGACCCTGGCGTTCGGCCAAGCCCGCCGGACGAGGTTTGCTGTCGAGCACACACACGGTGCCCAGCGGCAGCCCCTCAGGGGTTTCGATCAAGGCTCCCGCGTAAAACCGAAGACCGCCCGCAGCGGTGACGAGCGGGTTCTGCTCGAAGCGAGGGTCGCAGGCCAAGTCCGGCACCACGAAAAGTCCGGGCTGAAGGAGAGCGTACCGGCAGATCGACACGTCCAGCGGGAGCTCACGAGTCCCGATGCCCGTCTCAGCTTTGAACCATTGCCTATCCGTCGCGAGGAAGTTGACGACCGCAATGGGGGCTTCACACACTTCGGCTGCGAGTTCGGCGATGTCGTCGAAAACGGGCTCCTTGGGTGTGTCCAGGATGCTGTAGCTCGCCAGCGCCTGCGCCCGCGCGGGTTCATCCCTCAGCGAGGGCTCGGGGCAGCACGGCGCGTCCGGAAGCACGGCTCTGGAATGCGGCGTGCCTCGTAGCTCATTTGAAACCTGCGCCAAAATCTCAGCATCCCCTGGGGTGAGATAACCGCCATCTGTGATCAGGGTTGCGGTCGGGGTCATGGACCCGTCCAGCGACCCCACCGAACGACCAGCGTTAGCGAGAGCCGCAGGCCCGACAAGGCGACCGGCAGGCGTGCTTCCGTGGAGAAGCGTTCCCCTGCGCAAGCGAGCGCCCGTTTCCCGCGGGCTGCCCCAACCGCCCTCATCTCTGCCGGGGCCGCCGCCGAAGGCCTTGCCCAAGCGCCGCATTCGTTGAAGACCTTGGCGCTGAGAGGACGACCGCGAAGGCTCAACGATGCAGGAGATCGACGTCCTCGTCCGCGTCACCGGCGCCGTGCTGCTCCTGAACTCGGCTCTGCTGCTGGTCCGGGACGGCGGACGGAACCGTGTCGTGTGGCTGTTTCTGCTGCTGGCGCTTGGTGTGTGCGGCTTCCTGGCCAGGAACACGCCCGACCAAAGCCTGACGCTGTCCGGGAGTTCCGCCGTGCTCGCGTCGCTGTTGAGCGGCAACGCCGCGGTGTTCTTGTGGTGGTTCTCGCTGGCGATTTTTGATGATGAGTTCCGACTCGACCGGCTGAAGCTGGGCGTCGGGGCCGCCTGGTTCACCGTCGCCCTGCTGGATCGGGGTCTCCTGACCGATCGGTTCTCCGATGCAGGCCTGTCCTGGGTGCTGGTCGTGATGGGGACCGGCATGGTCGCCCACCTGGCTCACCACCTCCTCCGGGAGCGCGAGGGCGACCTCGTTGAGCCGCGGCGCAGGGCTCGGGTGGCCCTTGCGGCGGCGCCCCCGGCGCTTCTGCTCGTGGATCTCGCGATCGACGTGGCGTTCGGGTTCGGGTGGAGACCGCGCTGGTTCACCATCGCCCAGAACGCCGCCATCCTGGCGTTCGCGATCCAGATCACGCGCTGGCTGCTGCGCGCCCACGCCGGAGCCTTGATGTTCACGCCCGTGGGGGCGCCCGGTCCGGCGCCTGTTGCGGCCTACAGCTTCGCAGGAGCGGCCGGGCTTGCAGCGGCGGCTTCCGGCGCGCCCCCGCCGAACGGCCGGCTGCTGGAGCGCCTCGGCCGGCTGATGAACTCCGAGCGGATCTACCGAGACCCCGACCTGACCTTTGCTGAGTTCGCCGCAAGGATGGGCGGCTCCGAAGCCGAGGTCCGGCGATTGATCAATCAGCAGCTCGGATACCAGCACTTCCGGAGCTTCCTGAACGCCTACCGGGTCGCTGAAGCCCGGGAGGCGCTGGTCGACCCGGCTCGGGCAGGTCAGAAGATGCTGGCCTTGGCCTTCGACGTCGGCTTCGCGTCCTTGGCCTCGTTCAATCGAGCTTTCCGGCTGGTGGAGGGCCGCTCCCCCACGGACTATCGCGCCGAACGGCTCGCGGCCAACGGGACGCAGACTGGGGCGGCCGGGCTCTCGCAGCAGCGATCTGGAGCCACGACCGGGTTTTGAGGAACAGTTTCTCGGGTTCTGAGCGGCGGCCGGCCCATGGAGAGGCGAGGATGCGCCTCCAACGCCGTACGGGCGCGGGAGATGAGGCGAGAGAATGAAAAGAGTTCGTGCGCTGGTGCTGTGTGGAGCCGCCTGGGCGTGGGCGGCGTCCGCCGGCGCTCAA
>JAUJMO010000002.1:121949-175043 GCA_030446805.1 Caulobacteraceae bacterium
AAGGCGCAGCTGAGCGTGCGCGACTGCGAGGGCCGCGACCGCGCCGTCTCCGTCCGCCGGGAACGGGCCTTTTGGCCGCCGGCGCGGCCGGGGTTTCAATGGTCCAGAGTGACGGCCAAGCCGGGCACAACGATCGGCTACCTTCGCGCGGACCGTTTCGACGATGGATCCGACGTCCTGGCGGACCAGGCCATGGCGGATCTGGCCGACACCTCGGGCCTCATCATCGACATCCGAAACAACAGCGGCGGCAACATGAGCGCCATGCGTCTCGCCAGCTACTTCGGCCAGGGCGAAAGCCCGGCGGTCGTTCTGCTCGCGCGACCCTACCTCCAGGCCCTCGGCCGCCCCGTGACCAAGGCCGACCTCGACAAGGCGCCGCCCGTGCGGCGCGCCTACACCGGCAAGGCGGTTCAGAGCGCGATGGTCGCGAACCGCGGCGGCGCGGCCTTCTACAGCGAGGATCTGGGCGCCAAGCGGTACGCCAAGCCGGTGGTCGTCCTGATCGGGCCCGATACGGGCAGCGCCGCTGAAGGCTTCGGCTGGTACATGCGTATGCGAACGGATGCCCGTTTGATCGGCCGCCCCAGCGCCGGCGCCCTGCTCGACGGGCAGACCTTCCCCCTGGCCGGGGGCTGGTCCCTGGTCGTGCCGGTGAGCGGCGTCTGGACTCCGGACGGGCGCAACCTCGGTGATCAGGCCGTTCAGCCGCACGAGCGGGTGGAATGGACGCGCGCGGACCTATGCCACGGGCGCGACCCGGACATGGCCAGGGCGCTCGAGACGCTGTTCGGCAGTCTCTCACCGAGCGCGTAGGGTGCTCGCCACCGGCCTTTTCCTGGGCGCGGCCATGTCTGGCCGCCGTCAAACGAGCGTGACGGCATGAAGCCGGCGGCTTTCAGCGCCGCACGGAAAAGGCGCCCACCGGTCAGAACGCGATCTTTTCGGACGGGTGAGCCGTCCAGCGGAACGACATGCCGTCAGGTTGCAGCCGAGGCTCCACCCGGGCGTCCAGCTCCCGCCCGACGGCTTTGATGAGGCGCGTGCCGAACCCCTCTCTGGACGGAGGCTGCAGCCCCGGAACGCCCGACTCGCGCCAGTCGAAGATGATGCTGGGCGGTTCGCCGGCTACGATGCGCCATCCCACCTCGAGGCGGCCGCTTTCGTAAGCCAGGGCTCCGTATTTCGCGGCGTTGGTGGCCATCTCGTGCAGGCCCATGTGCACAGCGACCACCGCCTTCGGGCTGAGCCGCACGGAAGGGCCCTCCGCAAGCACCACGCTCGGCCGACCCAAGTACGGCGCCAGCGTCTGGCGCACGATGTCGTCGAGTTCAGCGCTCTCCCAAGAGGTGCGGGTGAGCAGGTCGTGGGCCTGGGAGAGCGCCACCAGCCGGCGGTCGAAGCTCCTGCGGAAGTCCTCAACGGAAGCCGTGTCCCGCGCGCTCCCGGCCGCGATCGACTGAACCGTGGCCAAGGTGTTCTTCACACGATGGTTCAGCTCGTCCAGCAAGAGGCGCTGTTGCTCCTCCGCCCGGCGCCGCTCCGTGACGTCGCGGGTCAGCTTTCCGAAGCCGACGAGTTCTCCGGCCGGGTTGAACAGAGCGGTGATGACGATGTCGGCGTAAAATCTCGAACCGTCTTTTCGCAGCCGCCAGCCCTGATCCTCGTGCTTGCCGTCTCGCGCGGCGATCTCCAGCCCACGCTGCGGCTTCGCCGCCGCCACATCCTCCGGCGGGTAGAAGAGGGAGAAGTGCCGGCCCACCACCTCGGCTTCGACGTAGCCCTTTATCCTCTGCGCTCCGACGTTCCAGGTCGCGATCCGTCCTTCGCGGTCCAGCATGAACAGCCCGTAGTCCCGGACATTCTCCACAAGCAGTCGGAACGACTCGTCTGGCAAGGACTGCGGCGGCGCCATGATCATGGGTTGAGACTACAGGTCCTGTTCTCCCGCCGAAAGCCGCCCCAGGCGTCCAGGGCGAAACGCCCGTCGCCGAGAAACACCAAGGCCGATCCTCTCCTGGCCCGCAGGTGGTCAGGCCCGAGTCTTCGCCCAACAGACGTTCAGCAACGAGATCCGCTAATGCGGACCTTGGGCTTCCCTATGAGCGGGGCGTTGCGGCTCGGGTTCACTGCTCCGGCAGGCGCCATTGCTTGCCAGCGCTTCGGCCCGCTACAGCTCTTGCCTGCAGGGAAGGGTTGATCATGGCCTTCGGATTGAGCTGGGTAGCGGTTCTCGCGGCTGCAGGGCTTGCTGGCTGCAGCTTGGGGGCTGAACTGCCAAGCGGCCGCCATCGAGGCTGTTCCTCGGCCCTCGTCTGAACGGCCGCCGCCTCCAGCCCTATGAAGCCGTGTGAACCGGCCTAAGTGAGCCTCCTCCCCACGCAGCGCCCCGCCTTGGGAGCAGGGACGGCGATGCCTCAGCTTCCAGGCTCCTTCACCCTTCCACGGCCGTTGCAGCACCGCCTGGAGGCGCTGTCGGAAGCCTTTATCGAGCCGGCGGCGGCGCCCCGGTTCGACTTCACCGCACCCCCAGGCGAGCCGGCGCTCCTTCCTCCCGACTCGGTCTCATGGCGCGTGTTCAAGAACCCCCTGACCCTTTTCATCGGCGGCGTGGCGGCCGTGCTCCTGGAGCTGGCGGAGCCGCGGGTGCGCGAGGGCGTGTGGCGGCACAGTGGTTTCCGCACCGACCCGCTTGGCCGGCTTCAGCGAACAGGCCTGGCCGCCATGGTCACCGTCTACGGACCTCGTAGCCGCGCCGAAGCCATGATCGCCGGCGTGGTCCGCGCCCACGGCCGGGTCAGCGGCGTCACGCCGGAAGGACAGCCCTACGCGGCCAACGATCCGGACCTGCTCACCTGGGTCCATGCAACCGCCGCCTTCGGGTTCATGGAGGCCTACCGCCGTTACGCTCGCCCCCTGTCGCCCGCGGAACGGGACGGCTTCTTGAGCGAAGCGGAGCCGGCCGCGAAGCTCTATGGAGCGCTGGGAGCCCCCCGCTCCCGCCGCGAACTCCAGGCGCTGTTCGACTCCGTGCGGGACCGGCTGACGGGCAGCCCCGTGGTGTTCGAGTTCCTCGAGATCATGGCGGAGGTCCCGCTTCCGGGGTTCGCCCGGCCGCTGCAACCTCTGTTGATTAGGGCCGCGGTCGACACCCTGCCGCCCTGGGTCGCCCGGCGCCTGGAGCTCGAGGGCGGAGGTCTCAAGACCTGGGAACGACCGGTGGTCCGAGCCGCGGGCCTTGCGGCCGATCGCCTGCTCCTGCGGTCCTCGCCCGCTGTGCAGGCCTGTCGGCGCCTGGGCCTGGGCGACACCTATCTGTACGGGAGAGGCTGAGGCGCAGCCCCGGGTTCGGCGTCTGCCGCCGAAGCCAGCGGCCCTTCCCGGCGCCCGCGTCCATGCTGCCGAGATGAGGCTGGTGATGATGAAGTGCGCACCCTCCGTCCTGTTCGCCGCGGTGGCGCTTTGTAGCTGCGCGGGCGGTCCGGCGGGCGGCGCGTCGCCCGTGGGCGCCTTGGAGGCCGGGGCCCGGGTCTTCCTCAGCCCCAGCGGCGAGCCGTTCCGCCCTTCTGAGGCGGGAGCTTCGCCCCTGGCCGCCTGGTTCGCAGGGGCTGACGCCGACAGGTCGGGCGACCTCAGCAGGACGGAGCTCCGGGCGGACGCCGAACGCTTCTTCCAACGGCTGGACCTCAGTCGGGACGGAGTGATCGGCGACCCCGAGATCCAGGCCTATGAGCGCGACATCGCGCCGGAGATCGCGCCGGACTTCGGACGCCGCGCCGGACAGCAGACTTCGGACGGCGCCGGAGGGGAGGACGGAATCCTTCGTCTGCCCGACAACGATGGCCGGGGGGGCGGACGCGGGCGGTCGCGGGGCGCTTCCGTGCTTTCCCTGCTGCAGCAGTCCCAGCCCGTCCTGGCGGCCGACTACGACCAGTCCCAGAGCGTCACCCGCGAGGAGTTCGGGCGCGCCGCCGACGCCCGCTTCGATCGGCTCGACGCGGCCGGAGACGGTCGGCTGACCCTGAGCGAGCTGCGCGCCGTTCGCGTGGCCCCGGCCTGGACCGGCGGCCGCCGCCGCTCAGGAAGGCGCTGAGCGCGTCGCCGCGACCGCCGCGGGGCCCGCGCCGGCCGGCCTGCACGCCCTTTGGTTCGCCACCACGCGCGCTGGCCTAGCCGGGGGCGGGCGCGGTAGGGTCGACCGGAGGCGTCGGGAGCGGGATTTGCGGGCGGGCGACGGACGGATCGCCATCATCGGCGGCGGCTTCAGCGGGACGGCGCTGGCCGTCCAGCTCCTGGCCCGGGGCGGCGGACCCGTGGCCCTGATCGAGCGGTCGGGCGTGTTCGGGCCGGGGCTGGCCTATGGCACGCGGTGCGGACGGCACCTGCTCAATGTCCGCTCGAGGCGGATGAGCCTGTTCCCCGACGCGCCCGATCACTTCACGCTTTGGCTGGCCGCCGAGGGGCTGGACCCCGACCCGGAGGGCTTCGCCCGCCGCGCGGATTACGGCCGCTATATCGCCGCCTGTCTGGCGCAGGCGCAGGCCCGAGCGCCGGGGCGTCTGTCCCTGCACCCGGGCGAGGTCACCGAAGTGCGGACGGAGGCGGACGGCGCCGTCGTGTCCTTCGCCGACGGCCGGTCGATGCCGGCGGAGCATGTGGTGCTGGCCAACGGCAACCCCCCGCCCGGCCGGCTCCGCCTGAGCGGGCTGGAGGAGCTGGGCGAACGGTCCGTGCCGGATCCCTGGGCGCCCGGGGTGCTGGAGGCCGTGGGGCGGGAGGAAGACGTGTTCCTGGTGGGCACGGGCCTGACCGCGGTGGACGTGCTCTTGGCGCTGGACGCCGGCGGCTGGGGAGGCCGGGCGGTGGCGGTGTCCCGCCGGGGTTTGCTGCCGCGCACGCATGGGCCGGGGGGAGAGCTGGGCCAAGGCGGCATCCCGGATGGCCCTCTCAGCGTGCGGCTGCGACAGGTGCGCCGCCGCGCACGGGACGCGTCATGGACGGCGGTGATGGACGGGCTGCGCCCTCATGGCCAAGCCATGTGGCGCGGCGCGAGCCCCGGCGAGCGCCGCCGCTTTCTGCGGCATCTGCGGCCCTGGTGGGACGTGCACCGGCACCGGATGGCGCCCGAGATCGGCGCGGCGGTGGACCGGCTTGCGGCCGAGGGCCGGTTGCTCGTCGCCGCCGGACGGCTGCTCAGCGCGGAGGCGGAGGCCGACGGATTGGCCGTGACCTGGCGGCCTCGGGGCGGCGAAGGCGTCATGCGCACAAGCGCGGGGCGGTTGATCAACTGCACGGGACCGGAGGGCGATCCTTCGCGAGCGGGTCAACCGGTGCTGGACGCCTTGCTGGCGCAGGGGCGCGCGCGAACCGATCCGCTGCGCCTCGGTCTGGACGTGGACGACGACGCGCGTGTGCTCGACCGCGCGGGGCGGGCTCAGGCGCGGCTCTGGGCCATGGGGCCTCTGACCCGCGGCCGGCTGTGGGAGGTGGTGGCGGTGCCCGAGATCCGGGAGCAGGCGGCGGAGTTGGCCGCTCGCCTGGCCCCGCCCGCACCGGGATCGGGGAACGGGCCAGGCCGCTTCACCGGGCACCTGCACGAGGTGGGCGAAACCTATCTGCAGCACATGGCCGTGGCCTTGCCGTTCGGTGCGCGGATGCTGGGGGCGGGGGCGGCCTGCATGGTGCATGCCGTGGCGCCCTGGCTCTTCGTGCAGACCGCCTCGCGGGCCGTGACCCGCCTGCATGCGGAGATGGCGGCCCGGCGGCGCACCTCGGACTGACCCCGCTTGGGCGAACGTCCGCCCGTCGCTACATGCCCGGCCCGAAGATGAAGCCCGATATCAAGAAGGTGACCGCGTGAGCGCAGCTGTCCGCAACCCGGATCGTCCGGCCGACAAGGCCGCCCGTTATGCGGAGGTGGCGGAGGAGATCGCGGCCGTGCTGGACGGCGAGCCCAACCTCGTGGCCCGGATGTCCACGGTTTCGGCGCTCCTGGCGGACGCCTTCGAGCCCTTCTTCTGGACCGGCTTCTACCTGGTGGATCCGGACAAGCCTTGCGAGTTGGTGGTCGGGCCCTATCAGGGCACCCTGGGCTGTCTGCGCATCGCCTTTGGGCATGGCGTGTGCGGCGCCGCGGCGGAGACGGGGCGCACCCAGATCGTGGCGGACGTGCACGCCTTTCCCGGCCACATCGCCTGCGACAGCCGCAGCAACAGCGAGATCGTGGTCCCGGTGCACAACGCCGCCGATGAGCTGATCGCGGTTTTCGACGTCGACTCGACCGCCCACGGCGCCTTTGACGAAACGGACGCGCTGTGGCTCGAGCGCATCCTGCAGGCCAGCTTCGGCTAATCCGCCGCGGCGGGGTGGCTGTCGCGGTAGCGCCACTTCAGGGCCAGCACAGTGCTGCAGAGCACCAGGGCGGCGGCGTTGGCGCCCGTGATGGGCCAGGCGCCCAGCCGGATGCCGTAGATCACCCACAGCACGAAACAGGTGACCGTAAAGGCGTAGGTCTTCAGCGACACCGCCGAGGCGTCCTTGGTGGCCATGATCTTCTGGATCTGGAAGACGAAGCTGCTGATGGAGAACAGGGCCGCGGCGGTGCCGATGGCGTTGGTCAGGACTTGGCCTTCCATGGACGAGCGGCTCCGGCTTGCGGAGCTTGGAACGACGCAGGCGGCGGAAAGGTCCCATCGCCCCCGCGACGGCATGCTGCATGCCGTCCCGGGGGCGATGGGCTCACAAGGTGGGCTCACAAGGTGGGCTCACAAGGTGGGCTCGACCGGTTGGGGCGTGAGCGTGCGGGGCTGCAGCGTCTTGCTGACGGCGGGGTCCGCCTCGACCGAGCGCAGGAAGCGCGGCTGGGGCAGGGGGCCGCGGCGCTGTTCATAGGCGTGGCCGATGCCCAGCACCCGGGCCTCGGACCAGGCCGGGCCGATGAAGCTCAGGCCCACCGGCAGGCCGCGAACCTGGCCCATGGGAACGGTCAGGTGCGGATAGCCCGCCACGGCCGGCAGGGTGCTGGCGCCGCCGCCGGTGTACTGGTCGCCATTGACCACGTCGATCAGCCAGGCGGGACCGGTGGTGGGGGCGATCAGGACGTCGACCTTGTGCTCGCGCAGCAGCTTGTCGATGCCCTCGGGCCCGGCGAAGCGCCGCGCGGTGGCCAGGGCCTTCTTGTACTCGGGGGCGTTCAGGCCCTTGGTGGCCTCCGACTGAATGAATAGCTCCTGGCCGAACAGCGGCATCTGAACTTCCTTGTTCGCCTCGTTGAAGGCGATCAGGTCGGCCAGGGTGCGGTGCGGGCTCTTGGTGGTGGCCAGATAGGCGGCCATGTCGGCCTTGAGCTCGTGCATCAGCACCTGGAAGGAGTTGGAGCCGACCTGGCTTCGGTTCTCCAGCGCGGTGATCTCGACCACGGTGGCCCCGCCGGCCTTGAGCTGGTCGACCGCCTTGGCGAAAACCGCGTCCACTTCCGGGTCGAAGCCCGCGTTGAACCGCAGAACGCCGATGCGGGCGCCTTGCAGCCGCTCGCCGGACAGGGCGGCCAGATAGTCGCCGCGACGGCGGTCGGCCTGGGCCGTGACCGCGTCGGCCGGGTCCGAGCCGGCGATGACCGAAAGCATCAGCGCTGCGTCCGCCACCGTCCGGGTCATCGGGCCGGCGGTGTCCTGGCTGTGGCTGATCGGAATGATGTGGGTGCGCGAGACAAGACCCACGGTCGGCTTGAAGCCCACGGCGCCGTTGACGGAGGCGGGGCAGACGATGGAGCCGTTGGTTTCGGTGCCTATGGCGCCCGCCGCCAAGCCTGCGGCGACCGCCACGGCGGAGCCGCCGGACGAGCCGCAAGGGTTGCGGTCCAGCGCGTGCGGGTTACGGACCTGGCCGCCCACCGCGCTCCAGCCGCTGATGCTGTCGCCGGAGCGGATGTTGGCCCATTCGCTGAGATTGGTCTTGCCCAGGATCACGGCGCCGGCCGCGCGCAGCCGGGCGGCCAAGGGCGCGTCGCGGTTGTTGTTGTTCCCCGCCAACGCCAGGGAGCCCGCGGTGGTGGGCATTTCGCGGGTCTCGATGTTGTCCTTGAGCAGCACGGGCACCCCGTGCAGCGGGCCGCGGATGCGGCCCGCGCGGCGCTCGGCGTCCAGCGCCTCGGCGTCGGCCAGCGCATTGGGATTGAGCGCCAGCACGCTGCGCAGCGTCGGGTCCATCTCGAGAATGCGGCCGTAATACTCCGAGGTGAGCTGCTGGGAGGTGATCCGGCCGGCGTTCAGCTCGGCCGAAAGCGTGGAAAGGCTGCTGAACGGGTCGATGGCGGGCGCGGTCCGGGCCGTAGGACCGGTCGGAGCTCCGCCGCCCCCCATGGGGGCGGCGCAGGCGGACAGGAGGGCGAGGGCGAGGAGAGCGGAGGGGACTTTCAAGGGCGGGATTCCGTGTGCAGGCCGATCAAAGCACCAAGACGCGCCGGGGAGAAGAGCAACAGCGACGCACCGTGCTTTTGCACCGCGCGTTCCGCGACGCCAAAGAAGGCGGGGCGCAGGTGAGCCGTCGCTCCGAAGCGCCTATCTAGCCGGGTCATGGCCAAGCCCGAGTCCCCGTCCGAGCCCTTCAAGCGCGCCCTGGCCCACGCCGCGCGGTCCCTGGCCGAGCAGCCCGATCTGGAGGTGGTGTTCGGAGGCGAGGGCCCCTCGCTGGTGGGTCACCGCGCCGTGCTGCCCCATCCGCCCAAGGACCTGACGGGCAAGGAGGCCGCGCGCATCCGGGGCGTGGCGGACCAGATGGCGCTGCGGCTGGCGCACCACGACGCGGCGGCGCACCAGCGGCTGAAGCCGGTCAATGCGGCGGGGTCCGTGCTGTTCGAAGCCCTGGAGCAGGCGCGCACGGACGCGATCGGGGCCAACGCCCTGGGCGGGGTTCGCGCCAATCTGCAGGTGCTGCTCGAGCACGAGCTGGAGCGCAAGGGTTTGACTCACGCCATGGACCGGACGGCCGTGCCCTGGCCGGACGTTCTGGCGCTGATGGTGCGCGAGCGGCTGACGGGCGACGCCCCGCCGGCGGGCGCGCAGGCGGTGGTGGACCTGGTCCGGGGTGAAGTGGAGGGGCGGGCCGGCTCCGACCTGGACAGGCTGCTGGGCGCGGTGGACGACCAGGAGGCCTTTGGCCGGATCGCCCGGGCCATCGTCAGCGACCTGGACATGGGCGACGACGCCTCGGACAACCCGGGCGACCAGGGCGACGACGAGGACGCGGAAGGGACGGAGCCGGACGAGGGCGAGGGCGACGAGGGCGAGGACGCGCCCGAGCCGCAGGACGAGCAGCCCCAGCCTTCGGGCGAGGACGGCGAGCCGGAGCGCTCGCCCGACCGCGACGGGGCCGTGCAGATGGACGAGGCGCCGGACTCGGAGCTGAGGGACGAGGCCACGGAAGCGGGCGAGGAGGCCCGGCCCGCCAAGCCGCAGCTGCGAGACCTCGGGCCGGAGCGGCCGCAGTACAAGGTCTACACCACGGCTTTTGACGAGGTGGTCGGGGCCGAGGACCTGTGCGACCCCGAGGAGCTGACCCGGCTCAGGTCCTATCTCGACCAGCAGCTAAGTGCTTTGCACAGCGTGGTGGCGCGCCTGGCCAATCGCCTGCAACGGCGGCTGCTGGCGCAGCAGAACCGGGCGTGGTCGTTCGACCTTGAGGAGGGCGTGCTGGACACCGCCCGCCTGGTGCGGGTGGTGACGGACCCCACCTCGCCCTTGTCCTTCAAACAGGAGGAGGAGGCGCCGTTCCGCGACACGGTGGTCACGCTGCTGCTGGACAATTCGGGCTCCATGCGTGGACGGCCGATCATGGTGGCGGCGATCTGCGCCGACATCCTGGCGCGGACGCTGGAGCGCTGCGGCGTCAAGGTGGAGGTGCTGGGCTTCACCACCCGGGCCTGGAAAGGCGGGCAGTCGCGCGACCGCTGGCTGAAGGACGGCAAGCCCTCACAGCCCGGCCGGCTGAACGACTTGCGCCACATCGTCTACAAGGCGGCGGACACGCCCTGGCGGCGCGCGCGCAAGAACCTGGGCCTGATGATGCGCGAAGGCCTGCTCAAGGAGAACATCGACGGCGAGGCGCTGCTGTGGGCCCATTCGCGGCTGCTGGCCCGGCCGGAGCAGCGGCGCATCCTGATGGTGATCTCGGACGGCGCGCCCGTGGACGACAGCACCCAGTCGGTGAACAACGGCGCTTATCTGGACCACCACCTGCGCCAGGTGATCGCCGAAATCCAGACCGCCTCGCCGGTGGAGCTGCTGGCCGTCGGCATAGGCCACGACGTGACGCGCTGGTACCGCCGGGCGGTGACGCTGGTCGACGTGGAGCAGCTGGCCGGCGCCATGACCGAGCAGCTGGCCGCGCTCTTCGAAGAGGAGGGGCGGGCGCCGGTCCGCTCCAAGCGCCGCCGGCCCCCCTCCGTCCCGCTCTCCCCGGCGAAAGCCGGGGTCCAGGCGCGGGCCTGACGTGCACTTCTGGGTCTATATCCTCGCCAGCAGGCGGAAGGGGACCCTCTACACCGGCTACACGGACGATCTCGTCTTCCGCATCGGCCAGCACCGGGCGCGGACGAGTCCCGGCAGCTTCACGGCCCGATACGACGTCACCCAGCTGGTCTGGTACGAGCCGCACGCAAGCCGGCACGCCGCCTGGACCCGCGAGCGGCAGATCAAGGATTGGCGCCGCGCCTGGAAGTTGGAGCTGATCGAGTCGTCCAACCCCGGTTGGCGGGACCTGTACGACGAGGTGGTGAGCCTGAGCGTCTGAGGCGAGCTGGCGCGGGCCCGGCGGATGCTTCCGGGTTCTGGCGCCGCCAGCAGGCTGGGCGTGCGAGGCCAGCTGGACCCCGGCTTTCGCCGGGGAGAGCGGAAGGGGAACTCACACCGCCTGGCCGGCGCACCAGCCGGACGACCAAGCCCATTGAAAATTGTAGCCGCCGAGCCAGCCGGTCACGTCCACCACCTCGCCGATGAAAAACAGGCCCGGGACCTCCCGGGCCTCCAGGGTGCGTGAATCGAGGTCGCGGGTGTCGACGCCGCCCAGCGTCACCTCGGCGGTGCGATAGCCTTCGGAACCGACGGGCTTGATGCGCCAGTCGTTCACCGCGGCGTCGATGCGGCGCAGCACGGCGTCGGACAGGTCGGCCAGATTGCGAGCCGCGCCTTCGCGCTCGGCGAGCAGCTGGGCCAGCCGTTTGGGCAGCAGGGTGGATAGAACCGTCTGCAGCGCCTGACGCCCGTTCGCGGCGCGCGCGGCGCGCAAGGCGGCGAAGACGTCCACGCCCGGGGCCATGGCCAGGGCGATCTCGCCCCCCTCGCGCCAGTAGGACGAGATCTGCAGGACGGCCGGCCCGCTGAGGCCGCGGTGGGTGAACAGCACCGCTTCCTCGAAGCGGGTCTTGCCGCAGCCCACCGTAGCGTCCACCGCCACCCCGGCCAGGGGTTTGAGCTCCTCCAGCGCCTGGCTCTCGATCGTCAGCGGGACCAGGGCGGGGCGGGTCTCGGTCAGGCGCAGGCCGAACTGCTGGGCCAGGTCATAGCCGAAGCCGGTGGCGCCCATCTTGGGGATGGACTTGCCGCCCGTGGCCACCACCAGCGAGCGGCCGGCGACGGCGCCCTCCGGCAGGGATACGGAGAAGCCTGACTCCGTCCGCGCGACAGCCTCCACGCGGACCCCCAGGCGGAGCTCGACCCCGCCCCGCCGCATCTCCTCCAGCAGCATGGCCACGATCTGTTTGGCCGAGCCGTCGCAGAACAACTGGCCCAGGGTCTTTTCGTGGTGCGCGATGCCGTGCCGCTCCACCAGGTCGGTGAAGTCGCGCGCGGTGTAGCGGCGCAGCGCCGAGATGGCGAAGCGGGGGTTCTCCGACAAAAACCGGTCGGGCGCGGTGTGGAGGTTGGTGAAGTTGCAGCGGCCCCCGCCGGAGATGCGGATCTTCTCGCCAGGGGCCGAGGCGTGGTCGACGACCAGCACGGAGCGGCCGCGCTGGCCGGCCTCGGCCGCGCACATCATGCCGGCCGCGCCCGCGCCGATCACCACCACGTCATAGGGGTTGGGGGCTTTGGCGGTCTTCGATGGGGAGGCGGACGCGTTCACGGCGGCAGAGGTAGGGCGGGGGACCCGGGGGCGAAGGCCGGTGCGACCCTGGGGACGCGCGAGCGGGCGTCCTATGCTCCGGGCGCGGCGATCGTGCTAGGGTGGGCCATGACCGATCCTTCCGACACGCCGCCCCAGGCGGCCAGCCTGAGCCCCGCCCAGCGCGCGCTGGAGATGAAGCGCCAGGCCGCCAAGACCGCGCCCGCCCACGGCGCCGGCGGCCGCAAACAGGCCGAGCGCGCGGCCGCGGCCCGTTCGGCCTCCAAGTCCAAGCCCGCGATGCGGAAGTAGCCTGCGTCCGAGGCTGACGGGGAGAGGTCATACACAGCTTTTCCCGTGATCCTCCCCAACTGCTCGGCATGTCGCTTCAGCGGGAAAGGGTCCGTCCACAAGGCCCGCACAGGCTGTCTCAGCGGCGTGGGTTAGGTATCCGCCGTGCGTTTCGACGATCGATTCCTGGAGGAGCTGAAGAGCCGGGTGCGGCTGTCCGAAGCCATCGGGCGCAGCGTCAAGCTGAGGCGGCAGGGGCGCGAGTTCGTGGGGCTCTCGCCCTTCAACAAGGAAAAGTCGCCGTCCTTCTTCGTCAATGACGACAAGGGCTTCTGGCACGACTTCAGCTCGGGCAAGCACGGCGACCTGATCGGTTTCTGGCAGGAAACCGAACGGCTCTCCTTTCCCGAAGCGGTGGAGCGCCTGGCGGCCGAGGCCGGCGTGGACCTGCCCAAGCCGGACGCCCGCACCGCGGAGGCGGAGGAGAAGCGCCAGGGCCTGGGCGACTGGCTGGAGCTGGCGGCCGGGTGGTTCGCCGCCCAGCTGCGCCGACCGGCTGGCGAGCGGGCTCGGACCTATCTGCTCCGGCGCGGCCTGCCCGAAGCCGACTGGGCCCGCTTCGGCCTGGGCTTTGCGCCGGCGGAACGCACCGCGCTGAAGGACGCACTGGTCCAGCGCGGAGCCAAGCCGGCCGATCTGGTGGAGGCCGGCCTGCTGATCGCGCCGGAAGGCGGGGGCGCGCCCTATGACCGCTTCCGCGACCGGGTGATCTTTCCCATCACCGACACGCGGGGCCGGGTGATCTCCTTCGGGGGCCGGGCGCTGGATCCCGAAGCGCGGGCCAAATACCTGAACGGGCCGGAGACCCCGCTCTTCCACAAGGGCCGCACGCTCTACGGCCTGCCCGAAGCCCGCAAGCTGCTGGCCCGCAACGACAAGCCAGGATCCGGGCCAGCTCCTGGCGTGAATGCAGGGGGGGATGGGCGCGGCGCGCCCCTGGTCGTGGTGGAGGGCTATCTGGACGCGATCGCCTGCTGGCGGGCCGAGGTCGCCGCGGTGGCTCCGCTAGGCACGGCGCTGACGGAAGATCAACTCGGCCTGCTGTGGCGGCAGCACCCGGAGCCCACGCTGAGCTTCGACGGGGACGCCGCGGGGCTGCGGGCCGCCCACCGCGCCCTGGACACGGCACTGCCGCTGTTGCAGCCCGGGCGTTCGTTGCGCTTCGCCTTGCTGGGGCAGGGCCAGGACCCGGACGACCTGCTCCGCGACAAGGGCCCGGCCGCGCTGCGCGAGGTGCTGGCCGACGCCCGTCCCCTGGTGGACGTGCTGTGGGAACGCGAGCGTCTGGAGTCCGAACCGCTGGACACCCCGGAGCGGAGGGCCGGGCTCAAGGCGCGTCTGCGCAAGCTGGCGGCCGCCATCGCCGATCCGGACCTGTCGGCCGCCTACAAACAGGAGCTGCTGGCGCGCTATGACGCCCTGTGGTCACCCACGATCGATGAGCGCAGCCGGGCGGCCAGCACCCTGTCGCGCGCCCGCTGGTGGGGCGGGCGCGGCGCCAAGCCGCCGCCTGGCCACGCCAGCCCCGAAGGCCGGCTGGCCGCCCAGCGCATCGCCGAGGCGGTGGTCCCCCTCACCGCCGCCGTGGTCGAGGGCCTGCTTCGTGCGCCCGCCCGCGCCGACCACCACCTCGAATCCCTGGTGACCCAGGGCTTCGGCGACCCGGCGCTCCACCCCCTGGCCGGGGAGATCGTGGCCGCCGCCGCCGAAGCCGCCGCGCTGGACCCCGCCCTGCTGCGCCGTCGCCTGTCCGCGGCGGGCTTTGACGACCTCTTGGCGCGGCTGTCGGCCGCCGCGGCCCGGTCGGGCGTGAGCGCGCCCTTCCTGGACCCCGCCCTGCCGCCGGAAGAGGCCGACGCGCTTTGGAGCCAGGCCTATGAGGTCGTGCTCAAGATCGCCGCCCTGGAGCGCGCCTTCCACGACGCCCGCGCCGATCTGCACACCGAAGCCGACTCCGCCGCCTTGATCCGCATCAAGACGGAGCGCGACGACCTGCAGCGTCGGGCCCGAAGCGGAGCCATATTCGACGCCGCCCTGCATTGAAGCTGACAAACCCGTGCTCCGTCATGGACCTGGGTGGCCGTTCGCCTTGACGGGGCGTGTCCCGCTCGCCATGTGCGCCAGCTGAAAAGTCGGCGAGACGACCTCGGAGGGAACCGTTCGGGGTCCTCAAACGTCGATACCACACACATTCGAGGCGTCGGCGGCCTGCCGCTTCCGGCCCCGATTTTACGAAGCCGGACGCATCGGCGCTCGGCTGGAGAAGATTTGGTGATGGCGAACACGGCCGAGACCCCCGAAGCCGAGGCCCCGGCCGACGGTCCCCTGCTGGACCTGACGGACGCGGGCGTCAAGAAGTTCATCAAGGCGGCCAAGGCCCGCGGCTACGTCACCATGGACGAGCTGAACAAGGTGCTGCCGTCCGAAGAGTTCACCTCCGAGCAGATCGAGGACACCCTCGCCATGCTCTCGGAGATGGGCGTCAATGTGGTGGAGAACGAGGAAGCCGGCGAGGAGGCCGCGGCCGCTCCCGGAGGCGGCGAGGTGGTGGTGCGCGCCGACACCGCCGTCGAGGTCACCGAGTCCAAGCCCGCCTTTGATCGCACCGACGACCCCGTGCGCATGTACCTGCGCGAAATGGGCACGGTGGAGCTGCTCTCGCGTGAGGGCGAGATCGCCATCGCCAAGCGGATCGAGGCCGGCCGCGACACCATGATCCGCGGCCTGTGCGAGAGCGCGCTGACCTTTGAAGCCATCATGGCCTGGCGCGACGAGCTGAAGCAGGGCCGCATCCTGCTGCGCGAGATCATCGACCTGGAGCAGACCTACGGCGGCATCCACGGCGCCCCGGGCGTGGCCCCCGCGGCCGCCCCCGGCGCCGACCTGGTGGCGCCCGGCGCCAACGGCGCGGCCAAGCCCGCCGCCCCGCCCAAGTCCCGCCGCCCGGACCCTGACGACGAGATCGCCGCCGAACGCGCCGCGGCCGAAGCCGAAGAGGCCGCGGAGGCCGCCGCAGCCGCGGAGGACGAGTTCGACGACGGCGCCGGCCCCACCATCTCGGCCATGGAAGGCGAGCTGCGCGAGGGCGTGATGGCCGTGCTGGACGCCATCGCCGCCGACTTCGCGGAGTTCAACGGCCTGCAGACCGCGCTGATCGAGCGCCGGCTGGGCGGGACGGACCTCACCGCGGAGGAGCGGGCCCGGTACGACGCGCTGGCCGCGCGCATCATCGGCCAGCTCAAGACGCTGCGGCTCAACAATCACCGCGTGGAAGCGCTGGTTGAGCAGCTCTACGCGATCAACAAGAAGCTGATCGGGCTGGAAGGCCGGCTGCTGCGGCTGGCCGACAGCTACGGCATCTCGCGTTCGGAGTTCCTCAAGGCCTATCTGGGCTCGGAATTGTCGCCCAACTGGACGGAGGCGGTGCGCGACAAGGGCGTGCGCTGGACCAAGTTCGCCGACAACGACGCGCGCGGCATCGCCGACATCCGCCAGGACATCGCCGCCTTATCGGCCGAGACGGGCGTGCCGGTGGACGACTTCCGCCGCATCGTCTCCACGGTGCAGAAGGGCGAGCGCGAGGCGCGTCAGGCCAAGAAGGAGATGGTGGAGGCCAACCTCCGCCTGGTGATCTCCATCGCCAAGAAATACACCAACCGCGGGCTGCAGTTCCTGGACCTGATCCAGGAAGGCAACATCGGCCTGATGAAGGCGGTCGACAAGTTCGAATACCGTCGCGGCTACAAGTTCAGCACCTACGCGACCTGGTGGATCCGTCAGGCGATCACGCGGTCCATCGCCGATCAGGCGCGGACCATCCGCATCCCCGTGCACATGATCGAGACGATCAACAAAATCGTGCGCACCAGCCGTCAGATGCTGCACGAAATCGGCCGCGAACCCACGCCGGAGGAGCTGGCCGAGAAGCTGGCCATGCCGCTGGAGAAGGTGCGCAAGGTCCTCAAGATCGCCAAGGAGCCGATCAGCCTGGAGACCCCGATCGGGGACGAGGAAGACAGCCACCTGGGCGACTTCATCGAGGACAAGAACGCCATCCTGCCCATCGATGCGGCCATCCAGAGCAATCTGCGCGAAACCACCACCCGCGTGCTGGCCTCGCTCACGCCGCGGGAGGAGCGGGTGCTGCGCATGCGCTTCGGCATCGGCATGAACACCGACCACACCCTGGAGGAGGTGGGCCAGCAGTTCTCGGTCACCCGCGAACGCATCCGCCAGATCGAGGCCAAGGCGCTGCGCAAGCTCAAGCACCCGAGCCGGTCGCGGAAGCTGCGAAGCTTCCTGGACTCCTAGGGGGGCTCACCAAGGGCGCAAACGGGCCGCCAAGGGCACGACGGTCTTGGTGACCTCCGTGGAGTTCTTGGTGCTTTTGGTTAGTCGGTCTTTGTTGCGGCTCTAGCCGACTTCAGCGAGCCCGCCAGGATCGGGCTAGGACCAATCCATATATTACGGGGCTGGGCCAACGGCCACCACCCACCCCGAAGCGACGCCCTCGTGGGGCGATCTCACAGGCTGGCCAGGCGGGCGAAGCGCATGGAGGCGGGTCGCTGCCTCGCGACTTGCCCAGTTTGACCCGTTGTCTCACGGCGATTCTGAGTTTCGACTGGTCCTAGGGCCGGGGTGTCAGGCCTTGATGTCCAGGAGGGCGCCCAGCATCTCGTCGGCCGTGCGCGCCACGGCCACATTGGCCTTGAGCTCGGACTTGGCGCTGATCTGTTCGACGACCTCGGAGGCGAGGTCGACGTCTTCGCTCGTGGCGCCGAAGCGCGCGGTGCGGGCGGCGCTGGCGTCGGCGCGCTGGAAGGCAGCCTGCATGCCGAAGGCCGCGGTGGTCAGGGCTTGCATGGCGGAGGCTCCTGGCGAGGGGGCATCCTGGAGCGGGGAGCTTAAGCGTGCGCGTAGAGACGTGGTTGACGGGGCGTCAGCCCTGAGGCGGGCTGCGAGGCCTCACCGCCCCGCCGCGGCGCGTTGCTGATTGAGAGCAAAAAGGCGGGCCAGGATTTCGTGGTCCGGGAGGTCGGCGGGCCAGCCGTAGGCGGCGACGACGGCTTCGTCGAGCGCGCGGTGGGCGTTGTCGAGCCAGGCGGGGCGGACGTTGTAGAGGTTGGTCAGGGTGCGGGTCTTGAGCGTCTTGGCGGCCTCATCGTCCACGGGCAGCAGGCGGTCGGGGTAGCCGGGCACGACCTCCGGCTCGCGCCGGATCAGATCGGCGGGGTTCAGCCAGTTCTCGCGCAAGCGGTCGAGCTCCGTGGCGGCGGCGGCGATCCGCTGGGCGCGGGGGTCGTCGGCATATTCGGCGGCCGGGATGTTGGGGGTGAGGCCTTCGGGGAAGGGGAAGGTCTCGAAGGTGGTGGAGGGGGTGTACGTAGGATCGTTACCGACGCCGATCCAGGCTCCACGACTGAGGGCCCAGACTTCATGCACTCTGCTTGAGAGTAAGCCGAACCTCACATCGTCATCTCGTGCGATCACAACGGCAACATTGTCAGGCAACACTGCGGCGTCGAGCCAAACGAATAGGCGGTGCCGGGAGACCTTAGGGGTGACTATGTTCCGCGTCAGTGAGGCTGATGCGCGCCGCCATTCAGTTCGAGGTCTTGTGAACTGCCACCACCGCTCCCGCGCAGCCGCGTCCCGGCTAGCCTCACGCGCCGGTCGTACATGAGCATGCACGTGCTGAAACGGTAGTTCGTAGAGTGACGCCTCGCTCTCGTCCAAGCCGGTGAAGTCCGCCACCCAGCCAAGGTCATTGCGGCGTACAATGTCTCCACCGCTGGTGATCGGCCTTACGACATCCGAGTTGGGCCGACCATTGGGATTGAGTGGTTGCCTGAGCCAATTTCGCGCGAGGTCGGCCGGTACCTCGAACGGAGCGCCTTTCGTTACGCCCTGAAAGCCGACACCCGCGTTCTCCTTCAGCCGCACGGCCTTGGTCAGATCGACATCGCCCGCCGTGAGGTCCGCGTTGATCTGGCCCACGACCGCGCCGTTCAGGCGCTGCTCGGGCATGCCGTGGCCGAAGCCGATCATGGAGACGCGGACAGCGGCGCCTTCCTGGGCCCAGGGCTCGTCGGGCCATGCTTCGCGGATCAGGCCTGCGGCGGCGATGGGCTCCAGCACGCGGCGGCTGGCTCCGCCGCGAATGGAGTTGGTGGTGACGAGGCCGGCGCGCTGGGCTCCCTCATGACCGCTCATCCCCGCGAAAGCGGGGACCCAGGCTTTTTCAACTCCGGCCGAGTTGGTCCGGCTGTTGTCCCACTGCTCCCGCGCGCCGTTCGCCGCTTCAGGCACAAGAAAAACGCCTGGGTCCCCGCTTTCGCGGGGATGAGCGGAAGGTTGGGGGGAGGGCGGCCGAGGGATCTCACCGGCGACGGCGCGCCAAGCTTTCTCGACCCAGTAGGCCACGAGGTCGGCTTCGCGGGGCACGCGGTTGGCGTAGGCGGCGAAGAGGCGCTCGACAGTGGAGTCGCCCAGGCTGTCGCGGAGGCGCTTGCCGCCCAGGAACGGAGGGTTGCCGATGATGACGTCGGCTTCGGGCCACTCCGCCTCCGAGCCGTCGGGGTTCAGCAGGGCGTCGCGGTTCTCGATCTGCTCCAGGCTGGACAGGATGGGCTCATTGTAGGCGGTGAAGCCGTTGGCGCGCATCCATTGCAGGTCGCCGATCCATAGCGTCACGCGGGCGAGTTCGGCCGCGTAGCGATCGATCTCTATACCGCGCACGCAGTCCAGGCTCACGCGGGGCGGAGGCGCCTGGACGCCGGTAAGCCGTTCGGCGTCGACCAGGGCGCGGAGTTCGATGTCCTTGAGCGCGTGCAGAGCGACATAGAGAAAATTGCCCGAGCCGCAGGCGGGGTCCAGCACGCGAAAGGCCGCGAGACGGGTCTGGAACCGGTCGAGCAGCTCGGTGGCGCGGCCCACGGCGGCCACGCGGTCGCGCTCGGCTGTGCCCACCGCCTTGCGACGGGCGGCCTCGCCGGATTTGGCGTCGCCGGCCTTCAAAGCTTCTGCGGCGGCTTCGAACACGGCGCGGCGGCGGTCTTCGGCGGCCCGGGCCTCCGCCATGGCGGCTGTGATCTCGGCGCGAACGCCGGCCCACTCGGCCAGGAGCGGGCGAATGATCACCGGCTCAACGATCTTCAGGATCTTGGCGCGGTCGGTGTAGTGGGCGCCCAGCGCCGGGCGCTCGCGGGTGGCCTTGAGCGCCTGTTCGAACAGCGTCCCGAAGATGGCGGGGTCGATCTGGGACCAGTCGTGCTCTTCGGCGGTCCTGGCGACCAGTTCGAGATCGGAGGCCTCCAGCGGCAGGGGCTCCGCGCCGTCGAACAGACCGCCGTTGAACCAGCGGATCAGGTCGGGACCAAAGAAGCGGTCCTCCTCCGCCTCGGTGGCCATCTTGCGGAACAGCTCGCGCAGTTGGGCGCGCGCCGCGGCGGGACGGGTGCGGGTGGCCTTGATCGTGCGCGTGAACAGGCCGTCCGGCAAGAGCTTGGCGTCCTCGGCGAACATGCAGAACACGAGCTGGTTCAGGAAGTGGGCGATCGCGCGCGGGTCGTGGAGGGGCTCGCCCCCCGGCGCCTCGCGCTCCTGCAGGCGGCGGCCGAGTTCGCCGAAGCGCTGGGCGGCGGTGGCGGTGAGGTCCTGGGGCGTGAGGCGGGGCTTGAGCCGCTCGCTGCCCTGGAAGACGGCGCGGAGCAGGTCGAGATTGGCGGGCTCATGCAGGTCGTCGAGGGAGAGCTCGATGCGGCGCGAGACGGTGTTGGTCCAATTGGTGTGAACCACGATCCGGGCCATGTCGCTGACCACGAGGTAGGGCGGGTTCTGGAGATCCAGCGCATAGGCCTGGAGCTGGCGCAGGGCGGCGTTCAGGTCCTTGTGCTTGCCCTTGTACTCCCAGCCGAAGCAGCCGCGGCGCCAGACGTCGGCCCAGCCGTCGCCGCCGCCGACCTTTTCCGCGCCGCGCTCAAAGCAGTAGCGCTCGCCCGTGGGATCATCCTCGGCCGGGGTAGGCTCGCCCAGCAGACGGCACAGGTCGATGAAGTGCTCCTGGGAGCCCTGGCGTTCGCGGAGCGTGCTGTCGCTCCACTTGCGGATGAACTCGGCGGCGGTCACCCGCCTGTTGTCGCGTGGTTCGAGGGCGGGCTGCAAGCGTATGAAGGAAGGCCTGCCGCCGGGCTCGGGCGGGTGGAGGCGACCCCTGCGGGGAGCGCTTCGCGCTGCCTTGACCCGCCCTGCGCGCGACGGCGGACCTGGCAAGGTCGGGACGAGGGGCGTCCCGCCTGAGTTTCGACGGCCCTCGGAACAAGCCCGAGGGCAGGCTCTGCGGCGCGTCGAACAAAGGGCTGGAGGGGAGCGGGGCGCTTGGGGGCGGCTACACCCCCGCCCTGAACGGCGTGAAGTCCGTCCCCCGGTCATACACGTCCAGGCCTTCGCGGCGTTTGAGGGTGTTCACGGTGGCGTAGGTCACCGGGGTCAGCAGCGCCTCCCAGGCCACCTTGAGCGCCCACTGGGTGAGGATCACGCCGGCCAGGGTCTCGGTTGACCAGACGCCCGCAAAGGCGAGGGGGTAGAAGATCAGGCTGTCGACGCCCTGGCCGGCCACCGTGGAGCCTATGGTGCGCAGCCACAGCAGGCGGCCGGCGGTCAGGATCTTGAGCCGGGCCAGGACAAAGGCGTTGACGAACTCGCCGGCCCAGAAGGCGGCGATGGACGCCGCCACGATGCGGGGGACCTGGCCGAACACCTGTTGGTAGGCGCTCTGGTTCGGCCAGTCGGGGGCCGGCGGCAGGGCCACCACGATCAGGCTCATGGCGGCCATGAAGAGCATGGCGACCGTGCCGGCCCAGATGCAGCGGCGGGCGCGGGCGTAGCCGTAGACCTCGGTCAGGATGTCGCCCAGCACATAGCTCAGCGGAAAGAAGAGGATGCCCGCGCCAAAGGTCACGGGACCCAGGCCGGGGACATCGAGAGCCGCCAGCTTGCCGGCGCCGATCACATTGCTGAGCAGGAGCACGGCCACAAAGGCGGCCATGACCAGGTCGAAGTCGCGGGTGGGCCGCTGGGAGAGCGCGGCGGCGTCGGTCTGCAGCGGTGCGGCGGGAGGCGGGGCCATGCGGCGGCTTAGCACACGCGGCCGGGGGTCTTCACCCGCACCCGGAGGCTCATCAAGCTCTGGAGGCGGGCGGCTCCAGGCAGGGAAGGCGTGATTTCCGCGCGTCTTCCCGAGGTCGTGAAGCCCCCTCTGGCGGCTCAGCCAGGGTTGCGGCGGCATCACGGGTGTGCGGAGAGGGGACGTGCCCACCCTGTCCCTCTTTCCCACGCGGATTCGCCACACGGCCCTCTCGAGCGAGCCGGGGTGGCCGGCCCTGGAACTGGAGCTGGAGGAGGCCTGCCGCGGGCTGGCCGCGGAGGACGCGGCCGGGCGGGCCTGGTCGAAGCGGCACGGCTACCGCGGCTACACCTCCTACGCCTCGCTGGACGACCTGCCGCGCCGGGCCACGGTGTTCGGCGCGCTCAAGCGGCGGCTGGATCGGGAGGCCGGCGCCTTTGCCGCGGAGCTGGGGCTCGAGCTTGGCGGGCGACGGCTGAAGCTGGACAGCCTCTGGGTCAACGTGCTGCGCCCGGGCGGGGCGCACTCGGGACATCTTCACCCGCTGAGCGTGCTGTCGGGGACCCTGTATGTGGCCACGCCCGAAGGGGCCGGCGCGATCCGGTTCGAGGACCCGCGGCTGCCCATGATGATGGCCCGGCCGCCCGTCGGGCCCGATGCGGACGAAGCGCTGCGGAGCTTTCACAGCCACCAGCCCCGGCCGGGGGACCTGCTGCTGTGGGAGAGCTGGCTGCGGCACGAGGTCATGCCGCACGGCGGCAAGGCCGGTCCTGGCTCCGGCGGCGAGCGGATCAGCCTGTCCTTCAACTACGGCTGGGGCTGAGGATGGCAGGGATGGGCGGGCGCCTGGACCCGGACCTGGAGGCGGCGGCCGAGGAGGAGATCGCGCGGGCGTGCGACCTCAGCTGGGCGCAGCTGGCGCGGGTGGTGCCCTGGGGGGACAGCTACGAGGGGATCACGCCGGGCGGACAGGGCGCGACCTATGAGCGGGGCTATCTCTGGGCCGAGGGGGAAGGCGGCGACGTGCTGGTGGAGGTGGCGGTTTACGTCCATCCGGAACTCCAGGACCATGCGGCGACACGCACCCGGCTGATTCGGAGACCCGCATGAGCGCCCAGCCCAACTCTCCGGCCGCCTTCACTTCCGAGCCGCACCCGGAGATGGAGCGGCACGCGGACGACGAGCTCAGCCACGCCGTGGCGCATCAATGGCTGGAGCTGGAGACCCTGGTGCCCTGGACGGACGCCCTGCCGGCCGACGACCGGCGGCCGCACCCGGTGACGCGCAGCTATCGCTGGGCCGACACGGAGGGCGGCGACATGGTCTGCGAGGTCACGGTGCACGAGCTGCCCGACCGGTCGGGGCATGTGATCCGGCGCTCCTGCGTGATCCGGCGGTAGCGCGGCCTCTAGGCGGCGGCTCCGTCAGCGGCCGCGGGGCGGCCATGAGCCCCCATGACCGCTCTCCCCCGGGAAAGCCGGGGTCCATCTCGCCTCAGACGCGCAACCTGCGCCGAGGCCATGAACCCAGATCCACGCCAGGCCGCGCCTGGGCCCGGCTTTCGCCGGGGAGAGCGGGACGGAGGGGCGGGCTCGTGCGCCGAGCGGGCGCGCGCAGCTGGCCGAACTAGGCGGCCAGGGCCTGTTCGGCGGGAGCGCCGGCGCGTGCCCGGACTTCGTCCACCGCCGCCCGGACCAGCTCCGGCGAGAAGTGGTGACCCATGTGGCCCTGGCCCGGGACGGTGGTCACCCGCACGTCCGGCAGGGCCTCGGCCAGGCGCAGGCCGTGCTTCTTGGGCTTCAGGATCTTGTCCTTCAGGCTCACCACCAGGTGCACGGGGGCGGGATAGTCGGCGTAGCGCGCCTGCATGGCCTGGAGCGCCAGGGCTGTTGCGCTGAAGTCGACGCTGTCGGAGCGCATGGAGACCGGGCGGCTGGCGAGCGCAAAGGGCACATCGCGCTTGAACTCGGGCGTGGGCTTCTGGGGCGCGAAGATCAGCCGGAGATAGGCCCGCATCTGCAACGGATCGAACAAGGCGGCGGGCCCGTGGGTGTAGGCCGCGCCCACGCCCGGCGCGGCCCGGAACGCCCGCTTGAGGTGCCCGGGGCCCCAACCGGGATAGGCCAGGGGCGCCAGCAGCACGACCCCCGAAGTCTCCGCGGCGAACTCCATCCCATAGGCCAGGGCCACCGCCCCGCCCAGCGAGTGACCCACCACCGTGGGCCGCACCAAGCCCAGGGCGTCCGCAACGGCCTTGAGCTTGCGCGCCTGCTCGAGGGGCGAGCCGGCGTGCAGATCCCCCGGGCTCCAGCCGTGGCCGGGCCGGTCGGGCGCGGTCAGGCGGTAGCCGCCCAGAACGCCGCTCAAGGCCGTCATCTGTTCGGCGGCGGACATGGCCACGCCATGGATCAGGAGAACGTCCGGGCCCGAGCCGCTCTGCAGCACATGCAGGCGCACGCCGTGCACGTCCACGAACCGCCCGGTCGGAGGATTGCGCCCCTCCACCACACGGTTCCGCGCGGCGCCGAACGCCAGCCCCGCCAGGCCTAGGGCGGCCAGTCCGCCGGCGGCGAGGGCCGCCTGCATCGGTCCTGTCGGATGTCGCATGTGGGGCGCCCGCTGGAGGAAACTCCCGAACGGAACCGCCGCCGCCGGCTGAAGTTGCCGCGTTCGCGTGCGGCTCAATGACCTGAGCTGAAGGCTCTCGCCCCGGATCGGCTCAGCGCGGGACCCAGGCGAAGCCGTCGCCCTCGCGGCGCACGGAGCCCAGGCCGGGGAAGGGAAAGTGGGGCGCGTAGATGCGCTCGCCTCCGTTCGCGGCGCGGGCGAGCAGGGCGCGGCGGCTGGCTTCCGCGGTGGGGGCGTCCGCGTCGAAGCTGATGGTGAACTCCGGCTCGCGGAGCGAGACGACGTAGTGGTGGGCGGTGTCGCCGATCGCCAGGAGGCTTTGACGGCCGGACTGAATGCGCACGGCCGTGTGCCCGGGCGTGTGGCCGCGCACCTCCACCGAGGTGAATCCCGGCAGGATCTCGGCGCCGGGCTCGAAGGTGACCACCTGCGGACCGACGACGTCGACGAAGCCGGGAGGCGGGGACGCGCGCAAGGCGGCCCACTCGGCCGCCGTCATGCGCACCTCCGCGTTCGGGAAGGCCAGGGTTCCTGCAGCCGTCACCAGTCCGCCGATGTGGTCCGGGTGGCCATGGGTGATGAGGATGTCGGTGACTTGGGCCGGGACCACCCGGGCCTTGCGCAGATTGGGGAGGAGCCGGCCGGTGGTGGGCGCCATCGCGCCCAGGCCCGTGTCGATCAGCACCACGCGATCCCCGCTGCGGACCAACAGCACGTCCACGTCCAGCGAGGCGGCGTCGGCGGGCAGGCCGGCGGCGGCGAGCACGCGGCCGATTTCGGCCGGCGCCGGGTCGCTCCAGACCTTTCCGTCGTTGGCCACGGGCAGATAGCCGTCGTTGATCACGGCCGCATCCAGGCGGCCCAGCTTGAAGCGGTGCACCCCGTCTTCTCGGGAGACCGCGGCGGCTGCGGACGTCGCCGACCCGGAGGGCGCGCCCGACGGAGCGCAGGCCGCGGCTGAGCTCAGCAGGAGCAGCATGGCGGAAAAGGTGAGTGAACGCGCCATGTTTCAGAGCCTCGGGTGGGGAGCGGCGAAGGTGGCCGCCCCCCGCCTGAAGTCAAGGCGGCGGAGGGGCGGAGCCCCGGGCAGGGCCAAGAGGGACGCCGCGCTTGGACATGCGGCGTCCCTCCCCCTCAGCCTTTCACGCACACCACCTGGCGAAGGGTGTGGACCACCTCCACCAGGTCGGCCTGGGCGGCCATGACGGCGTCGATGTCCTTGTAGGCCATCGGCGTCTCGTCGATCACCCCTTCGTCCTTGCGGCACTCCACGCCGGCGGTGGCGGCGATGTGGTCGGCCACGGTGAAGCGGCGCTTGGCTTCGTTCCGGCTCATCGCCCGGCCCGCGCCGTGCGAGCAGGTCTCGAACGAGTCGCGGTTGCCCTTGCCGCGGACGATGAAGGACTTGGCCCCCATCGACCCCGGGATGATGCCGAGTTCGCCCAGGCCGGCCCGCACCGCGCCCTTGCGGGTCACGAACACCGATTTGCCGAAGTGCTTCTCCCGCGCGACGTAGTTGTGGTGGCAGTTCACCGCGACCTCCGTGGAGGCCAGGCCCGGAAAGGCCGTCCGCAGCACGTCCAGAACGCGGCCCATCATCACTTCGCGGTTGGCCCGGGCGTAGCTCTGCGCCCAGCCGACGGCCTCGACATAGTCGTCGAACCCCTCGGAGCCCTCGGCGAAATAGGCCAGGTCGGCGTCGGGCAGGTTGATGAACCAGCGCCGCATCTCCGCCTTGGCCCGCTCGATGAAGTAGGTCCCGATCTTGTTGCCCACGCCGCGCGAGCCGGAGTGGAGCATGGCCCACAGCCGACCGTCCTCGTCCAGGCACAGCTCGACGAAGTGGTTGCCGGTGCCCAGCGTCCCCAGGTGGCCCAGGGTGCGCGGGTGCAGCGCCTTAGGGTGCTTGTCCACGATGGCGCGGTAACCCGCGTCCAACCCCGCCCAGGCCTGGACGGCCTCAGCGGGCGGCTCGCCCTGCCAGGCGCCCACGTCGCCGCGCTGGCCGTTCTCCGTCCGCCCGTGCGGCACGGCCGCCTCCAGCGCCGTGCGCAGCGCGTGGAGGTTGTCGGGCAGGTGCTCGGCGCGGACGGAGGTGCGCGCCGCGACCATGCCGCAGCCGATGTCCACGCCCACCGCCGCCGGGATGATGGCGCCCACGGTCGGGATCACCGAGCCCACGGTCGCGCCCATGCCCCAGTGCACGTCCGGCATGACGGCCATGTGGCTGTGGATGAACGGCAGGCTGGCGACGTTGCGCAGCTGTTTCAGCGCCGCCTCTTCAAGCGGCACGCCTCGGGTCCACGCCTTGATGGGCGCGCCCCCGCTTTCGATGAAGTCGTATCCAGACATCTGGACGCTCTCCTCTCCGGTTGCCCCCGAGCCGAACCGTCAAGGATGTCTCCAGAAACGAAGAACCCCTCCCGGCCGGACCGGGAGGGGTTCTACGAACGCCGAGGTCTCCGACCTCAGACTCCGCCGCCCTCCCGCGCACGCGCACCAGCCTGCTCGCCCAGGCGGGCGAACATGCGGGTGGTGCGGACGGGGTAGCCTTTGCAGATCATGGGGTCTCTCGGCGGCGGAGCGCGTAGCATGGAGCGGCCGAGCTTGCTAGACCCCCTTCACCGCCGCGGGAGTTCCTTGTGAAGCTAGCGTCCCTGAAGTCCGCCGATCCGAAGAACCGCGACGGGCGGCTGGTCGTGGTGTCCAACGACCTCCACTGGTTCACCGACGCGTTTCTGATCGCGCCCACGCTGCAGGCGGCGCTGGACGACTGGGAGCGGTGCGAGCCGGAGCTGCGGGGCCTGGCGGAGAGCCTCGCCCACGACGCCGTGCCCAAGGGGCGGTTCCACGAACGCGACGCGCTGTCGCCCCTGCCGCGCGCCTACCAGTGGGCCGACGGCTCGGCCTATGTGAACCATGTGCAGCTGGTGCGGCGGGCGCGGGGCGCGGAGATGCCCGAGAGCTTCTGGACGGACCCGCTGATGTACCAGGGCGGCTCGGACTCCATGCTGGCGCCGCGCGATCCGATCCCTCTGGCGGACGTGAGCTGGGGCTGCGACCTGGAGGCGGAGGTGGCGGTGATCACCGGGGACGTGCGGCAGGGGGCGTCGCGGGAGGAGGCGCTGGCGGCCGTGCGGCTGGTGGTGCTGGTCAATGACGTCTCGCTCAGGAACCTGATCCCGGCGGAGTTGGCCAAGGGGTTCGGCTTCGTCCAGTCCAAGCCGGCCTCGGCTCTGTCGCCCGCGGCGGTGACGCCGGACGCCCTGGGCGGGGCCTGGCGCGACGGCAAGCTGCACCGGCCGCTGCTGGTCGAGCTCAACGGGCGGGAGTTCGGGCGGGCGGACGCGGGCCAGGACATGACTTTCGATTTCGGCACGCTGATCGCGCACCTGGCCAGGACGCGCTCGGTCGGGGCGGGGTCGATCATCGGCTCCGGGACCGTCAGCAACCGGGGGCCGGACGGCGGGCCGGGGCGGCCGGTCAGCGAGGGCGGGGTGGGCTATAGCTGCATCGCCGAGGTGCGCACGGTGGAGACCATCCTGCGCGGCGGGGCGGAGACGCCGTTCCTGCAGCACGGCGACCGGGTGCGCATCGAGATGAGGGACGAGGCGGGGCATTCCATCTTCGGAGCCATCGAGCAGACCATCTCCCCTCTCCCGGTCCCGGGAGAGGGAGGGGCCCGGGGCGGCGAAGCCGGCGTGGGAGGGTGAGGGCTATGGGGCGGAACTCAACGGGGGCTCGCTCCCGCGAACTCGGTCGGCCGGCCCGGACGGGCTCGCCCTCACCTTCCCACTCGGCTGGCGCCGAGCGGGCCCCTTCCTCTCTCGTGACCGGGAGAGGAGTTTGGGGGGCGGCTCTGGTTCTGGCGCTGCTCCCGGCCGTCGCGCTGGCCGCCGAGCCCGCCGACCTGGTGTTCCGCGGCGGACCCATCCACACCGCCAACGACGCCCAGCCCGCGGCGGAGGCGGTGGCCGTGGACGGCGGCCGCATCGTCTATGTCGGGCCGAGCGCGGGCGCTCAGGCCTTTGTGGGCCGCGGCACGCGCGTGATCGAGCTGCGCGGCGCCTCGCTCTACCCGGGCTTCACCGACGCCCATGCGCACCTGCGCGGGATCGGCGAACGGGAGCTGACGCTGAACCTGGAAGGCACGCCGTCGCTGGCCGCCCTGGTGGAGGCGGTGCGGAAGCGGGTCGCGACGGCTGCGCCGGGCGCCGTGATCAGCGGCCGAGGCTGGATCGAGACGCGGTGGCCGGAAGGGCGGTTCCCGACGGCGGCCGACCTGGACGCGGTGTCGCCTAACAACCCGGTGTTGCTGGAGCGGGCGGACGGGCACGCCACGGTGGTCAACAGCGCGGCCCTGCGCGCGGCGGGGATCACGGCGGCCACCGCCGCGCCCTCCGGCGGCGAGATCCTCAAGGACGCGGCGGGCCAGCCCACGGGCATGCTGATCGACAATGCGGCGAACCTGGTGGCCAAGCTGCAGACGGCGCCCAGCGAAGCCGAGCGGCTCCGCGCCTACCAGTCGGGGTTCCGCGTCTATTCGGCCTATGGCTGGACGGGCGTGCACAACATGAGCGTGGAGCCCGCCGACGTGCCGCTGATGGAGCGGATGGCGGGTCGGGGTCAGGCGCCCGTGCGCGTGTACAATGCGCTCACGCCGGACGGCCTGCAGCCCTTGCTGCGCGACGGCCCGCGTGCATCGACCAACGGCCGCATCACCACCCGGGCGGTGAAGTTCTATGTCGACGGGGCGCTGGGCTCGCGCGGGGCGGCGCTGTTCGAGCCGTATAGCGACCGGCCGGACACGCGCGGCCTGGTCACCCTGGCGCACGACGAGGCCCTGCCGCTGTTCGAGCGCGCGCTGGAACGCGGCATCCAGATCACCACCCACGCCATCGGCGACCGGGGCAACAGCCTGGTGCTGGACTGGTACGGGGAGGCCATGCGCAACACGCCCCCGGCCGAGCGGGCGGTGCTGGAGCCGCGCTTCCGCATCGAGCACGCCCAGGTGGTCCGGGCCGCGGACATCCCGCGCTTCGCCGAGTTGGATGTGATCGCATCCATGCAACCCAGCCATGCGATCGGCGACCTGCACTTCGCCCCGGCGCGGCTGGGCCAGGCCCGGCTGGACGGCGCCTACGCCTGGCGAACGCTGCTGGACGCCGGCGCCGTGGTGGTGGGCGGCTCGGACGCGCCGGTGGAGCGGGGCGACCCCCTGATCGAATTCTATGCGGCCGTGGCGCGACGCGACCTGTCGGGCTTCACCGGCCCGGGCTGGCACCCGGAGGAGGCGTTGGAGCGGCAGGCGGCGCTGAAGCTGTTCACGGCCTGGCCGGCCTATGCGCGATTCGCCGAGGCCGAGCTGGGCACCATCGAAGTGGGCAAGACGGCCGATCTGAGCGTCTTCTCCGTGGACCTGATGACGGCCCCGGTGGCGGACATCCCCAAGGGCAAGGCGCTGATGACCGTGGTGGACGGCCGGGTGGAGTTCCGCGCCCCCGGGTGGTGACCTTCGCCAGGCCGGCGTAGCGCGCGGGCGCCGGCTAGGGACGCAGGGCCAGCGGGAGGTCGCCGAACAGGCCGCCGCCCCCCGCGCGCTCCATCTGGAGCAGCCGCATCTTGGTGGAGACCCCGGCGCCCCCCGAGAAGCCGCCGGCCCGCCCGTCTGCGCCCAACACCCGGTGGCAAGGCACGACCGGCGCGAACGGGTTGCGCCCCATGGCCCGCCCCACCGCCTGGGCCGCCCGAGGCGCGCCGATCCGCCGCGCGAGTTCGCCGTAGGTGACGGTGTCGCCGGGGCCGACCTCGCGAAGCGCCCCGTAGACGCGTTGTTCGAACGGGCTGACCCCTGTCATGTCCAAGTCCACGGCCGACAGGTCGGGCGCCTGGCCAGCCAGCAGGGCGCTCACGCCCTCCATCACCAGCCGGGCGGCGGCTGACGGCGGGGCTTCGGGCGCGGCCACTGAGCCCAGCAGCCTGGCCCGGGTTCGGACCTGATCGGCTTCCGGCAACTGCAGCCGGCGCACGCCCGCCGCGCTCCAGGCCACGCCCGCCCAGCCCAGGGCCGTCGGGAACAGGGCATGACCGATGACCGCCATGCTTCACCCTAACACGCCCCACGCGTTGACCGCCGCCGCCCGCCCGCTAAAAGTCGCCGCCCGCCGTGCCCCGGTGGCGAAATGGTAGACGCGGCAGACTCAAAATCTGCTGGCCGCAAGGTCGTGTTGGTTCGAGTCCGACCCGGGGCACCAGAGCTTGCTCAGCTTAGGCCGGTTCCGAAACGTTCGAGGAGTCTTGCGCTCTCGCGCGGCGCCCTCCGTTGTTTTCGCCAGAGTCCCGGCATTTCCCACCGGCTCCAGCGCTTCGCCCGCGTCGATGCGGCGGCCATCCGCTTCGTACAGGCCGGCGCTTGCCCGCCGGCCCGCGTGGAACCCTCCGGCCCGCCCAGTCGCTTGCGTGCGGCGGCGGGAGTTTTCGGCATGTGGGTTCTGGAGCGAGTGGCGGCCCTGCGGGCGCGCGAGGATCGGGTGGGCCCGGCGGCGGCGCGCGGTTTCGGCGTGTTCAGCCTGGGACTGGGCTTGGCCGAGCTGCTTGCACCCGGGGCGCTGAAAGGCGCGCTGGGGCTGCGACATCCGTCCGACGAGGTGGTTCGCGCCGCCTATGGCGCCCGGGAGTTCGGCGTCGGGGCGGCCCTGCTGGCCCAGCCGCACCGGCCGGAGTGGATGTGGGCCAGGGTGGCGGGCGATGCGCTGGACATCGCCACGCTGATCGCCGGGGACCGGTCGGACAATCCGAAGCGGACGACGCTGCGCTCCGCCCTGGCCGGTATGCTGGCCATCACGGCGGCCGACGTCGCCCTGGCCCTGCGGCTGAGCCGGCCGGACCCTGCAACCGGTCTGTTCGGTCGCGAGTTACCGGGCGTCGCAAGGGTGAGAGGAGCCGCGGGCATGATGGGCGAACACCTGACCAAGAAGTTGCACCTGACCAAGAAGGCGCACCTGACCAAGAAGGCGCATCTGGCCAAGAAGGTGCTGCCTGCAGCCGTTCTGCTGGCGCGGCGCGCGCGGCTGAACGACAAGCGGGTGCTGGCCGGTGGAGGGGCGGCGCTGGTCTTGGGCGCGGCCGCCGTCACCCTGGCGGTGCTGAACGCCAAGAAGACCAAGGGCGGCACCTCCGACATGCCGCAGAAAGGCGCCATCGAGCGCGCAGTCACGGTCAACATGCCGCGCCAGGCGCTGTACGCCCAATGGCGGGACTTCGCCCGGGCGCCGCGCTGGATGGAGATCGTGGAAAGCGTCTCCGAAACGGGCGAAGGCCACCACTGGGTGGTGCGCGGGCCGGGCGACAAGCGGATCGAGTACGACACGGTGATCACCGAGGATCGGCCGGGCGAGGTCCTGGCCTGGGAGTCGGTGAAAGGCGCCACCGTGCGCAGCACCAACCGGCTGGAGTTCCGCGACGCGCCTGGCGGGCGGGGCACGGAGATCCACGCGACCATGACCTACCATCCGCCCGGCGGGCCGCTGGGCAAGGTCGCCGCCCTGGTGACCCAGAAGGCTCCCGAGCTGCAGGTCCGGCGCGACCTCCGTCGCTTCAAGCAGCTGATGGAGACGGGCGAGATCGCCACCACCGAAGGCCCGGGCGCCGCGCCCTCCGGCCGTGACAAAGTCAAGCAGTAAGGACATCGCCCATGCGCGCCCTCACCTGGCACGGCAAGCACGACATGCGTGTGGACACCGTTCCCGACCCCGAGATCGTCAATCCGCGAGACATCGTCATCAAGGTCACCTCCACCGCCATCTGCGGCTCGGACCTGCATGCCTATGACGGGATGATCCCGACCTTCCAGGCGGGAGACGTGCTGGGGCACGAGTTCATGGGGATCGTCGAAGAGGTCGGCCCCGGCGTGAAGGGCAAGCCCGGCGCGCCCAAGAAGGGCGACCGCGTGATCGTGCCCTTCACCATCGCCTGCGGCTCGTGCTTCTTTTGCGAGAAGACGCTGTTCAGCTGCTGCGACAACTCCAACCCGGCGCCCAATCAGGACATCGCCGACGCCCTGCTGGGGTTCAGCCCCGCGGGCCTGTTCGGCTATTCCCACATGCTGGGCGGCTATGCGGGCGGACAGGCGGAGTATGCCCGCGTGCCCTTTGGCGACGTGGGGCCGCAGATCATCCCGGACGGGGTGGACGACGACAAGGTGCTGTTCCTGACCGACATCCTGCCCACCGGCTGGATGGCGGCGGAGAACGCCCAGATCGAACCCGGCGACACGGTGGCGGTCTGGGGCTGCGGGCCCGTGGGGCTGTTTGCGGTGCAAAGCGCGTTTCTGATGGGAGCGGCCGAGGTGATCGCCATCGATCACTATCCGCACCGGCTGGAGCTGGCGGCCAGGTTCGGGGCCAAGACGCTGAACTTCCACGAGGTCAAGGTGCGCGAGGCCCTGACGGAGATGACCGGCGGGCGCGGGCCGGACAGCGTGATCGACGCCGTGGGCATGGAGGCGCACGGCTTTTCGCCGGACAATCTGCTGGATTTCGTCACCCAAGAGCTGAAGCTCGGCAATACGGAGCGGCCCCATGCGCTGCGTGAAGCCATCCTGGCGGTGCGCAAGGGCGGCACGGTCTCAGTGCCGGGGGTCTATGGCGGCTTCGGTCAGAACATCCCGCTGGGCGCCATCGTCAACAAGGGACTGACGCTGAAGAGCGGGCAGACCCATGTGCAGCGCTACACCGCCAAGCTGCTCGAGATGATCCTGGAGGGGACCATCGACACCACCTTCCTGATCAGCCACCGCATGTCGCTGGAAGACGGGCCCAAGGGCTACAAGGGCTTCAAATCCGAGCAGGACAAATACACCAAGGTCGTGCTGAAGCCGCGTTGAGCTGTTCGGTACGGCCGCGCTTCGTGCTAGTCTCATCCGGCATGACGCAGGAGGTTGGGATGGCTCGGATTGCGGCTGTGGCGGCGGCCTTGGGTGTGGCCTTGAGTTCGGTCGGCGCGGCCGGCTCGGCCGTTGCAGGAACTCAGACGTTCGGCGCTTCGGACGCGCGCCGGTGCATGAACGCGGCCTTCGCAGGCTCGACGGCCACCACCGCCTTGGAGTGGTGCAACATGGCGTTGGCGGAGGGGTTGCTCACCCCCGCCAACCGCGTGGGCACCCTGGTGAACCGGGGCGTGCTGCTGATGAACCGTCGGGATTACGCCTCGGCCCTGGCCGACTTCGAGGCCGCGCTGGCGATGTCGCCCGCCTCGGGCGAGGCCTTGTTCAACCGAGGCTCGGTGTTCATCGCCCAGGGGCGCTTCTCGGAGGGGATGGCGGACATCGACCGCAGCCTCGCGCTCGGTCTGCGGCAGCCGGAGAAGGCCTTCTACAACCGCGCGATCGCGCGGGAGGAGCTGTCCGACGCGGCGGGGGCCTACCGCGACTACCTCCAGGCCGCCCGGCTGAAGCCGGACTGGAGCCTGCCGCGGCAAGAGCTCGCGCGCTTCACCGTGCAACGGCGCTGATGGCGGAGCCTGCGGGACCCGAGCTGCTCGAGCGCGGCGACATCTTCTTCTTTTACCGACCCAAGGTGGAGCAGGAGGAGGCGCACGGGATCGACGAGGTCCAGCGGTTCCAGGTGGTGATGCGGACGGCCGGCGGGCGGCTGTTCCGGATGCTGACGATCGGGCGCAAGCACCTGCCCGACCTCCAGGCGCACGAGCGGGAGTGGGGGTTCGTGGACCTGGTCAGCGAAGACGTGGCGCCCGTGGCCGAAGCCTTGAGGGCAACCACCTACGAGACCAAGACGCGGGGCGTGCGCCACCTGGCGGCGGCCCGCCCGGCGGGGGAGGGCGCGTACGCCTTGCAGCGTGACGGCCGCAACCTGGTGCTGGCCTATCGCCTGGAGCTGCCCACGGAGCCCGGGCCGGTGCAGGAGGAGCTGGGCGTCGTCCAGGAGGCGGCCTATGTGATCGCGCTCAAGAACCCGGACGTGCCGAACCCGCCCAACATCGGCTTGCGCGAGGAGGACCGCGTTCACTTCCCGGCGAAGGAGCAGCGTCAGTTTCACGGAACGGGCTGGAGCGCGGCCGACAAGCACCTGCTCGACTTTGAGCGCGCGGAGTTCGTGATGATCGGCGCCACGGATCATCCGTCCGCCCTTCCGGCCGAGCGTCAGGAGCCCAGCCCGGAGGCGGTGCTCCGCCGGTTGAAGTTGTCCCCTCGGGACACGCCGCTGGAGCCCCTCGTGCGAGGCGAATGGGCCTGAACCCGCCCGACGAGCGCTTCCGCTTCCTCAGCCCGGCGGGCCACGAACTCGCCGCCGTGCTCGACCGACCGGCGGGTACGCCGCGCGGGTACGCCCTGTTCGCGCACTGCTTCACCTGCGGCAAGGACTTCATCGCGGCCCGGCGCATCTGCGACACCCTGGCCGCCCACGGCTGGGGCGTGCTCCGCTTTGACTTCGCCGGTGTGGGGGACAGCGGGGGCGAACTGTCCGGGTTCGCCTCGAACGTGGACGACCTCCGCGCCGCCGCCGACGCGCTCCGGGCGCGCGGCCAGGCCCCCACGCTCCTGATCGGTCACAGCCTGGGCGGGGCCGCCGTGCTCGCCGCGGCCGAGGCGGCGCCGGAATCCCGTGTCGTGGTCACGGTGGGCGCGCCGGCTGATCCGGCCCATGTGCTGCACAACTTCGCCGGCAAGCTGGACGAGATCAAGCGGCGCGGCTCCTGCGAGGTCACCTTGGCCGGCCGGCCGTTCCGCATCACGCGGGAGTTCGTGGAGGCCACCGCCGGCCACCGATTGCTGGACCATGTGCGCCGCTTGGACCGCGCCTTGTTCGTGTTCCACGCGCCGGAGGACGAGGTGGTGAGCGCGGACAACGCCGCGGCCATCTTCACCGCGGCGCGCCATCCCAAGAGCTTCATCTCGCTGGCGGGCGCGGACCATCTGCTCACCCGCCCGGCCGACGCCGCCTATGTGGGTAAGGTGATCGCCGCCGTTGTGGAGCGTTATTTGTCCCCTCCGGCCGCTCACACCGGAGGCGCGTGACCGAAACCCTGTCCCTGGCGGTCGCGCGCCGGATCGCGCTTGCGGCCCAGGGGTTCGGCGCCCGCCCCGCGCCGGACGATCGCCGCAAGGTGCTGCGGGCGGTTGACCGGACCGGTCTGCTGCAGATCGACAGCGTCAACGCGGTTGTCCGCTCCCACTACCTCCCCACCTACGCTCGCCAGGGCTCCTACGCCCGCGCCGAGCTGGATCGACTGCAGCTCGGCCGCCGACGACGCTTGTTCGAATATTGGGGACATGAGGCCTCGCTCATCCCCGTCGAGGTCTGGCCACTGCTGCAATGGCGCATGGCGCGCGCGCGGGCGGGCGAGGGCGTCTACGGCGGGCTGGCCCGCTTCGGTCGTGAGCGGGCCGACTTCATCGCCGCGGTGTTGCGCGAGATCGAGCAGCGCGGACCGCTGGCCGCGGGCGAGCTCACCGGCGGCGGCAAGGGGCAGGGTAGCTGGTGGGGCTGGTCGGACGGCAAGCGCGCTCTGGAATGGCTGTTCTGGGCGGGCCTGGTCACCACGGGCGCGCGACGCGGGTTTGAACGGCTCTACGATCTGCCCCAGCGCGTGCTCCCCGCCGGGGTCGCGGGCGCCGCGGTTCCGGAGCCGGCCGAGGCGCAGCGGGGTCTGCTCCGGATCGCGGCCCGAGCCCTGGGCGTGGCCACGGAAAGGGACCTGCGGGACTATTGGCGGCTCGGCCCGGCCGAAGGGAGCGCCGGCGTTGAAGCCCTGGTGGAGCAGGGGGCCCTGCTGCCCGTGGCGGTGCAGGGCTGGCGCGACCGGGCCTATCTGGACCCCGAGGCGCGCCGTCCTCGCCGGGTGGAGGCGACGGCCCTGTTGTCCCCCTTCGACAATCTGATCTGGTTCCGGCCCCGCGCGGAGCGCCTGTGGGGGTTCCGCTTTCGCTTGGAGATCTACACCCCGGCCGAGAAGCGGGTTCACGGCTATTACGTCCTGCCCTTTCTCCACCGCGAGCGCCTGCAAGCGCGGCTGGACGTGCGCAGCGTGCGGGCGGCCGGCCGTTTGGACGTCCATGCGGTGCACCTCGAGCCCGGCGCCGACCCCGACCTCCACCGGGCCCTGGCCGCGGAGGTGCGGCGCCTCGCCGATTGGCTGGATCTCGCGCGGGTAGGCACGCCCGATCAGGCGCTGGCTGCGGCACTGGACGGGTGAGGTCCGGGCGCCCACATTCATTGGATGCGCAGTCCCCTCGCCCTCGCGCTTGCCTTGGCCGCCGCCACGCCCGCCGCCGCTCAGATCGGCTTTGATCCGGGCGAGATGCTGCGGCTGCAGAACGAGCTGCGCTGGCAGCAGGGCCAGATCCGCGCGCTGGAGGCGCAAGCGGGTCGATTGCAGACCGAGCAGACGCTGCGCGGGCTGGAGACCCGCCGCGCGCCCGATCCCACCGTTTCGCGTCGCCAGGCCGAGCTGGACGCCGTGGAGGCCCAGAACCTGCTCCGCGCCACCCAGGCCGCCTCCACCGCCAGGGCCGCCCGTCTGCGCGCGGCCACTCCCGCCTATGACCAGCGGCTGCGGGAGCTGGGCTACGCAACCGGCCTGCCCCTCACCCCGCGCTAGGCGGAGCCGCGGGGGCGCCCGCGCGTTCGTTCCCCCAGGCTGATCGGAGACTGAGATGCGGTGGGAGGACCTGCGCGGCGGGAGCAACATCCAGTTCCGCGGCGGTGGAGGCGGCGGCGGCATCCCCATCATCGGGGGCGGGCTGGGCGTGGTGGCCATCGCCGTGATCGCCATGTTCTTCGGCGTCGACCCGCGCGTGGTGCTGCAAGGCGCTCAGCAGCTGCCCCAGCAGGCCCAGGCGGTGGACCCGGCCCAGGCGGAGGCTTTGCAGCAGACACCCGAGTGGCGGTTCGCGGACCGGATCAACCAGTCCACCGAAGAGGTCTGGACGGCGCTCTTCGCCCAAAGCGGAGCGCGCTACGAACCGCCGACCCTGAACGTCTTCGAGGGGCAGGTGGGCACCGCGTGCGGCAGCGGAGTGGCCGCCATGGGCCCTTTCTACTGCCCGGGCGACCGAAGCATGTACCTGGATTTCAGCTTCTTCCGCGAGCTGTCGAGTCGCTTCGGGGCCCCTGGCGACTTCGCCCAGGCCTATGTGATCGCGCATGAGGTGGGCCATCACGTCCAGAACCTCACCGGAGCCAACCAGGAGGCCGATCGGCTGGGCGCGCGCGGCGCCTCCAGCGGCTCGGTCAGACTGGAGCTCCAGGCCGACTGTTACGCCGGGGTCTGGGCCTTCCACGCCAACCATCGGTTCCAGGCGGAACGCGGCGTGCCCTTGCTGGAGCCGGGAGACGTGGAGGAGGGGCTGACCGCCGCCAACGCCATCGGCGACGACACGCTTCAGCGCGAAGCTCAGGGGCGGGTGGCGCCCGACAGCTTCACCCACGGTAGCTCCGCCCAGCGCGTCCGCTGGTTCCGGGTCGGTCTGCAGTCGGGCGATCCGGCCCGCTGCGACACCTTCAACGCCCGCCAGCTTTAGGCCCGCGACCCTGATCGGAGGCGGCGCGGGGGGCTGCTTGACGGGGCCGCCGCGCCCGTCTGTATCGACCGTGCTGTTGTGAGGTCGCCATGGGTCTGCTGGAACGGATCGCGCGGGAGGGGCGCTATCTGCGCGGGGTCTGCGGGACGTTGAGCGCGGTCAGGACGGTCAGCTCCGGCAGCCCCAACCTGGTGTGCGACGACTGGGAACGGGCGGTGGACCGGCATGGGCCCCGGACCGCGCTGTCCATGGATGGCCGGAGCCTGAGCTACGCCGAGGCGGATGCGCTGGCCAACAGGGTGGCGCACTGGGCGCGCGCGCAGGGCCTGAACAGGGGGGAGGCGGTGGCCCTCGTGCTGCCCAACCGGCTGGACTATGTCCCGCTCTGGCTGGGGCTGGCCAAGGCCGGGGTGGTGGCGGCCCTGGTCAACTGCAATCTGCAAGGCGCGCCCCTCTGCCACTGCATCTCGGTCGGGGGCGCGCGCCACGTGATCGCCGACGCCGACACGGCCCCGGCGGTGGCGGCCGTCCGCGGCCGGCTTGCTCAGCCGGTCACGCTCTGGACCCTAGACGGCGCGGCGGGCGACGCGGACCTCCAGTCGGCGCTGGACAACACGCCCGACCGTCGCCCGGACCCGGCGATCCGGGCGGGCATGACGGCCGGCGATGCGGCCATGTACATCTATACCAGCGGCACGACGGGCCTGCCCAAGGCCGCCAAGGTCACCCACGTCCGCGCCCAGATGTACCTGCGCAGCTTCGCAGGCGCGCTGCGGGCCAGGCCGGAGGACCGGGTCTTCGTGGTCCTGCCGCTCTACCATTCCACCGGCGGCCTGGTGGGGGTGGGAGCGGCGCTGATGGCCGGCGGCGCGGCGGTGCTGCGCAAGCGGTTCAGCGCCTCGTCGTTCTGGGAGGACGTTGAGGCCGAGCGCGCGACGCTGTTCGTCTATGTCGGCGAGCTCTGTCGCTACATGGTCAACCAGCCGGAGCGGCCCGTCGAGCGCGCGCACAAACTCCGCGCGGCCTTTGGCAACGGCTTGCGGCCGGAGGTCTGGCGGCGGTTCCAGGCGCGCTTCGCCATACCGGAGGTGCTTGAGTTCTACGGCGCCACCGAGGGCAATGTGTCGGTGGTCAATTTCGACGGCCGGCCGGGCTCGATCGGTCGGGTGGCCCCTTATCTGCGGCGCAAGTTCAATGTCCGCCTGGTCCGCTTCGATCCGGAGTTGGAGCTTCCGATCCGCGGGTCGGACGGCTTCTGCATCGCCTGCCCGCCGGGCGAGGTGGGCGAGGCCCTGGGCGAGATCGGGACCACGGCCCGCACCCAGTACGTCGGCTATGCGGAGCCGGGGCGCGCTGGGGGGGAGAGCGAGCGCAAGATCCTGACGAACACCTTCAAGCCGGGCGACCGCTGGTTCCGCACGGGCGATCTGATGCGCCAGGACCGCGACGGCTATCTCTACTTCGTGGACCGGATCGGCGACACCTTCCGCTGGAAGGGCGAGAACGTCTCCACGGGCGAGGTGGCCGAGGCGCTGCTCGCCGCGCCTGGGGTGCAGGAAGCCAATGTCTATGGCGTGGAGGTTCCAGGCGCCGAGGGCCGGGCCGGCATGGCCGCCCTGGTGGTCGGGCCGGGGTTCGATCCCACGGGCCTAGCCCGTCACCTGGACGCCGAGCTGCCTGGCTGCGCCCGGCCGCTGTTTCTGCGCATCCAGCCCGCGATCGAGACCACCGGCACCTTCAAGTACCGGAAGGCCGAGTTGGTGGCCGATGGTTTCGACCTCAGTCGCGTGCCCGATCCGGTGCTCTTCAAGGACCCGCAGGCGGGGTACGTCCCCCTTGACGCCGGGCTGTACGCCCGGATCGTCTCCGGCGAGATCAGGGTCTAGCCGCCGCCCCGCTTCTTGGCGGCCGTGAACAGACAGGAGGCGGCGAACCGCCCCCTTCGGCTTTAGTATCTCAGGCGCAGGGTCACGCCGAAGGTGCGCGGCTGGCCCAGAAAGGCGCCGTAGGTCTGGGTGTCGGCCGCCGGATTATAAGGGGCGAAGACCTGGCCCGCCGCGGGCGTCTGGAACGCCGCGCCCTGAAGCGTCTGGTTGAAGACCACCTGGTAGTATTCCTCATCCAGCAGGTTCTGGCCGAACAGCTCCACCCGGACCCGGTCGTTGGCCGTGCCGAGGCCCACCCGGCCATTGACCAAGGTGAAGTTCTCCTGGTTGCCCACCGGCAGCAGGTCGGACTTCGTGTTGTACTCGGACGTGTATTTGGCCCCGAGGAAGAACCGGGCCGTCAGGGCGCCCATTGGCCGCTCATAGGTGGCGGAGGCCGAGCCGGAGAACTCCGGCGCAAAGCTCAGCCGCTGGCCCGGCAGCAGTTGCAGCTGGTTGAAGCGGCCGGGGTTGGCCAGGTCCTCGGGACGGAAGACGCCGTAGCGGGTGTCGGCGTAGGTGAAGCCGCCCTGCAGCGTCAGGCCGTCCACCAACGGCGCCAGATAGATGGTGTCCACATCGATGCCGAAGGACTCCACCTCCGGGATCGACTCCACCACGAAGGTGGTGCCCAGGAAGGTGTTGAGCTGGAAGTCCTCGAACTTCTGGTTGAAGAGGGTCGCGTTGAACAGCAGGGAGCCGTCCAGCAAGGTCGACTTGAAGCCCGCCTCGATGCTGTCCACGAACTCGGCGGGGAAGCTGGTGTCGGTGATGGCTAGCAGCCCCGTCCCGCCCGTGCTCAGCCCGGTGGCGCTGATTCCGCGGTCCAGGTTGAAGCCGCCGCTCTTATAGCCGCGTGCGTAGGAGGCGTAGAGCAGCAGGTCCTCATTCGGCCGGTAGCTGATCTTGGTGGTGCCGGTGAGCTCCTTCTCCTCGCGATCCTGGTTGGTCGTTCGGTTGTTGAAGCTCGGATTGTTGAACGGCAGGCAGCCCAGCACTGTGGTGGTCTGGGCCAGCGGCGTGGCGAAGGGCGTGGTCCCGGTGATCCTTCCTGCAGCGTTGCGGGTGAACACGGGGAAGCCCCGGGCGTCGAGCACGCCAAGGATGCGTTGCGGGTTGGCGATCAGGCTGGCGCATCCGACCGCGTTGTCGGAGTTGCTGAACTGGGAGCGGACCGACTTCTCCTCGGTCGTGTATCGCAGGCCCAAGGTCAGGTCGATCCGGTCCGTCAAGGCCAGGATGTTGTGGGTGAAAGCGGCGAAGGACTTGGTGTCCTGCTCGTAGCGATCGCGTAGGCCCTCGCCGGCGGCGTAGTTCGTACCAAAGGCGCGGCCCGTGGCCTGGCTCAGGAAGGCTGGGCCGTTCGCCGTGGCCGTGGCGGAGAGCGGGGCGCCGGCCCCCCGGACGATCCCGGCCAGGTTGTTGATGATGATGGTCGAAAGGTAGGCTTCGCTGTCGGCGCCGAACAGGAAACGGTCGTTCCGCTCCAGTTGCTCGTCGACGTAGAAGCCGCCGACCAGATAGTCCAGGCGGCCCACCGTGCCCGCCAGCCGGACCTCCTGGGTGAAGGTGTCGAACCTCTGGTTGAAGCTGCCGTCGGCCGGCCGGTAGTAGATGTCGGCGCTGGTGAAGTCGCTGTCCTGGCCGTTGACGGACTCGAAGGTGCGCAAGGCGGTGACGGAGGTCAGCGTCGCTTCCTGGCCGAACAGCGTGAGGTCGAGATTGCCTTCCAGCGATACGCCGCCGTCCTGGAGCAGCTGCTCCGTGCCGCGGTTGGAGAAGGCCACACGATCGAAGGGCCGGGCGGGGTTGAGCAGGCCTTCGTCGGTGGCCAAAGCGTCGATGATGGCCCCGGTCGGGCCGGTGCGGACCTGAACGGCGACGCAGCAGTCCTCGTCCCGGTCCGTATAGTCGGCGATGAGTCGCAGATTCAGGGCGTCGCTGACGTTGAACAGAAGTTGGCCGCGGACGGTGTAGAAGTTCCGGTTCTGGTCCTCCGTCTCCGTGCGCGGGCCTTCGCCCACCCGGACGTCGTAGAAGCCGTCGCGGACCTCTCGAGCGACGAACAGCCGTCCGGCCAGCCTGTCCGTGAGCGGGCCGGTGACGGAGCCCGCGGCGCGATAGTTCCCGTAGTTCCCGGCCGTCAGCTCCGCCTCGGCACCGAACTGAAAGGCGGGCGCTTCCGTGATGATGTTGATCACCCCGGCGGAGGTGTTGCGTCCGAACAGGGTTCCCTGCGGCCCTTTGAGCACCTCGATGCGGCTGAGCTCGCCCAGGTCGTTGAAGCCCACCCCGTTGCGCGGCCGGTAGACGCCGTCGATGGTGACTCCCACCGAGGACTCCAGGCCCGGATTGTCGCCCACCGTGCCCACGCCACGGATCCGCGCGGTGGTGGAGGTTTCGCTGGTGGTCGAGGTGACGGTCAGGCCCGGCACCAGGACCTGCAGGTCCTTGATGTCGCGAACGCCGGCGTCCTCCAGCGTTTCCTCCGAAATGGCGGTGACCACCACCGGCACGTCCTGGAGGCTCTGCTCTCGGCGCTGGGCGGTGACCACGATGGCGTCCACCGTGTTCTGCTCCTGAGCTGGAGCCTCCGATTGGGGAAGCGGGCCCGTCGTCGGGTTCTCGCCGGGGGGCGTCGGCGTCTGCGCGGCGGCGATGGACGTCAGAGCCGTGAGCGCGACCAGCGAGGCCGAGCTCCGCAGCAGCAAAGAGTGGCGCATTTCCTACCTGGCGTTGTCGGCCGGGACTCAAGCGCCCCGCGCCTTGCTTATTCGCCGAACCTTAGCCGAAGGCTTTCGCGCCACAAGCGGCCGCGCCGGGTTGCCGAACTATTGTGCTGCAAGGGTCACAGGTGACCCAGCGTCAAGGCCGCGCGCTCGCAATCCGCGCGCGAGCGACAAGACGATCCCGCCGGCGGCCAGCGACATCAGCGAGCCCGCGATCACGCCCAGCCGCACCTCCGTTTGCAGCACCGCGTCCCCGGGAAAGGCGAGCGAGCCGACGTAGAGGCTCATGGTGAAGCCGATCCCGCAGAGCAGGGAGACCCCGTACAGCTCCGGCCAGCCGGCGCCGGTGGGGGCCTTGGCCCAGCCCAGCCGCACGGCCAGCCAGGCGAAGGTGAAAACCCCCAGCTGCTTGCCCAGGAAGAGCCCCGTCATCACGCCCAGGGTCACGGGCTCCAGCAGCACGGAAGGGCTCAAGGCGTCGAAGCTGAAGCCCGCGGCTGTAAAGGCGAAGAAGGGGAGGATCCCGTAGGCCACATAGGGGTGCAGGCTTTCCATATAGTCTTCGAGCACGCCGTCGTGATCCGGACCGGGCGAGGCCAAGGGAATGGTGAAGGCGGCGGCCACCCCAGCCAGGGAGGTGCTTACCCCGCCTTCCAGGAACCCCGCCCAGACCAGCAGGAAGCCAAAGGCGTAGAGCAGGGGCGAGGCCCGCTTGTAGCGCGACACCAGCACCATGGCGCCCAGCGCCGCGGCGGCCAGCAGCAGAGGGCCCAGCGCGAAGCCGGTCGAGAAGAGCAGGGCGATCAGGATCACCGCCCCCAGGTCGTCGACGATGGCCAGAGTCAGCAGGAATATCCGCAGGGAGGGAGCCAGCCCCCGTCCCAGCACCGCCAGCGCGGCGACCGCGAAAGCGATGTCGGTGGCGGTGGGCACCGGCCAACCCTGGCGATGGCCCTCGGGACCCAGGTTCAGCAGCAGAAAGACGACGGCCGGCGCGACCATGCCGCCCAGCGCCGCCAGGACGGGAAGCGCCAGCTTGCGCGGGTTGGACAGCTCGCCCCGCAGAACCTCTTGTTTGATCTCCAGACCCACGATGAAGAAGAAGACCGCCATCAGCCCCTCCTTGACCCAATCGGCGTTGCTGTGGACCTCGCGCCAGCCGCCGACCTGGAGCACGAACGGCGCTTCGAGAAAGGTGAAATAGCTCTCCGCCAGGGGCGAATTGGCCATGACGATCGCCGCCACGGCGGCCAGGCTCAGGGCCGCGCCCGCCGCCGTCTCGTTGCGCAGAAAATCGAGGGTGAAGACCCGGGCCATGGACAACTCGCTAAGAGAGCCCGCGCCTAACACCCATCGAGAGCTGGTCCAACGCTGCCCCTTGGGGCTCTGGGAGCTGGCGGCCGTGCTTGCCGCACGGAGCGGGAGGCCGCATCTCCCGCTCATGCCCGTGTCCGCCGACTACCGTCCCGACCCACGGTTCGCCCGGCTGGGCCCCGAGTTCGCCGATCCGGTGCGCCCTGCGGCCTTTCCCGAGACGGTGCTGCGGTTCCGCAACGGTCGCTGGGCCGAGCGGGTGGGCCTGGGCGCGCTGGATGCGGCGGAGTGGTTGGGCGCCTTTGCTCGGTTCGAGCCCCTGCCGGACAATCAGCCGGAGCCCCTGGCCATGCGCTATCACGGCCACCAATTCCGGGCCTACAATCCGAACCTCGGCGACGGACGCGGTTTTCTCTACGCCCAGCTGCGCGACGGCCGGAACCGACTTCTGGATCTGGCCACCAAGGGCTCCGGGCAGACGCCGTGGTCGCGCAGCGGCGACGGGCGGCTGACGCTCAAGGGCGGGGTGCGCGAGGTGCTCGCGACCTCCATGCTTGAAGCCCTGGGCGTGCCCACCTCGAAAAGCTTCAGCCTGATCGAGACGGGCGAGGCCTTGCACCGCGGCGACGAGCCCAGCCCCACGCGGTCGGCGGTGCTGACGCGGCTGGGGCACAGCCACATCCGTTTCGGCACCTTCCAGCGCCTGGCCTATCTCGACCGGGCGGACCTGATCTCCGTGCTGCTGGACCATGTGGTCGAGGCCTACTTTCCCGAGCTGGACGGCGAGCCCGATCGCCCCGCAGCCGTGCTGGAGGCCGTGGTCGGACGAACGGCGGAGTTGGCCGCGTCCTGGATGGTCGCGGGCTTCGTCCACGGCGTGCTGAACACCGACAATATGAACGTCACGGGCGAGAGCTTCGACTACGGCCCATGGCGGTTTCTGCCGCGCAGCGATCCGGACTTCACCGCCGCCTATTTCGACCAGTACGGCTTGTACAGCTACGGCCGCCAGCCGGAGGCGGCGTTCTGGAACCTGCAGCAGCTGGCCGCCTGCCTGACCCTGGTCACGGACCAGGCGCCGCTGATCGCCGCGCTCAACACCTTCCTGGACCGCTATCAGGAGGCGCTCCGCCGCGCCGCCATCCGGCGGCTGGGGGTGAAGCCGCGAACGCCGGAAGCCGATGTGGAGCTGGTCAACGCCGCCTTCGCCGCCCTGTCCGCAGGAGGTGAGGCGCTGGGCTGGGAGCCGCTCTTCTTCGACTGGTTCGGCGGACCGGCTTCGGAAGCCCGCGCCCTGGCCGGCCCGCGAGGCGCGCTCTACCGGGGCGAAGCCTTCGCCGCCTTCCGCAGCAGGATCGCGGAGGCCGAACCCGAGCGGCCCGAACGCCTGGCCCATCCCGCCTTTGCGCGCCCCGAGCCGGAAACCCTGCTCATCGGAGAGGTCGAGGCGCTCTGGGCGCCCATCGCCGAGGCGGACGACTGGGCCCCCCTGAACGCCAAGCTGGCCCGCATCGAGGAGACCCGCGCCGCCTACGCGCTCGCCCCCGAATGACGTCGGGCGGAGTGGCGACCCCGAGAGGATTCGAACCTCCGACCTCCGGTTTAGGAAACCGCTGCTCTATCCTGCTGAGCTACGGGGTCACGCCGTGAGCCTTCTAGCAAAGACGCGCCGGGGCGCGATAGCCGCTTCGGCCGGCCTCGTGGCCACGGCGTGCGGGGGCGATCCGCTGGACCAGTTGGCCGAAGGCGAGCGTGGACGGGTGGAGACCGTCTTCTTCGGCGGGCGCATGCGGCTGGAGGACGGCACGGAGCTGCGGCTGGCCGGTGTGAACGTTCCGGGCCGGGGCGAGGCGGGCGCGACGGAGGCCAAGGCTACGCTGGAAGGCGTGGTGGGCGGAAAGCCCGTGGCGCTGCTCTATGGCGGGCCGAGGCGGGACGGCTTCGGCAGGGCGGTGGCCCATGTGCGCACGCTGGGCCGGCGTCGCTGGGCTCAGGGCGAGCTGCTGCAGGCGGGACTGGCGCGGGTGGACACGAGGGCGGACGACCGGGCGCTGGCGCGTCCGATGCTGAGGCTCGAGGCGCGGGCGCGCGCCGGCGGGCGCGGGCTGTGGACATCGCCCGAATGGCGGGTGCGGCTGCCGGAGGAGATCCGGGAGCCGGGCTTCCAACTCGTGGAGGGCCGGCTCGGACGGCTGGATCGGCGCTTCGCCGGGAGCGCGGCGAAGCTGGGGGACGGGGCGCTGACCCTGGAGGCCTCGCGCCGCGCGACGGCGGACATGGCCGCAGCCGGCGCACCGCTCGACGCCCTGGCGGGCCGGCTGATCCGGGTGCGCGGGGTGGTTCGCCGCCGAGGCGCCGGATGGGTGCTGGAGGTCGACCATCCGGAACGGATCGAGCCGCTCGACGAACGTTAAGCGGCCGTCAAGACAAGGCTGAGACAAGCTGCAGGGACCGATCTGGATGCGTGATGCCGCCTGCGCCCCTGCACCGTCTGCTCTACGTCAGCCGCGCCGACTGCGTGGGTCGCGAGTTCGAGATCCTGACCGAGGACGTGGTCGCCGTATCCGCCCGCAACAACGCGCGGGTGGGCGTGACGGGGCTGCTGACGGCCTTTGACGGCTGGTTCCTGCAGGCGCTGGAGGGATCGCGGGCCGAAATCTCCGCCACCTTCAGCCGGATCGCGAAGGACCCGAGGCATTCGGTGCTGGAGATGATCAGCGCGGGACCGATCGACGCCCGGCTGTTCGGCCGCTGGAGCATGACCGCCCGAACGATCACGCCAGCGGCTGCGCCCGTTCTGGACATGCTGGGCGCCCGAGGCGGAATGGACCCCCGCCTGCTGGACAGCGCGGGCGCGCTGCGCCTGTTGCTCACGGTCGCGCGGGTGTCCGAAGGCGTGCTGGAGCGGGTCGCCCTCCGGGCCTGAGCCTTGGCCGTGAACTTGGGCTCTGGGCTGGGACTCTGGGCTGTGGGCAGACCCGCTACATGCTCCGCTTAGGCTGCGGCGGCCGATCGGTTCAGGTTCTTCTGCAGCATGGCCACGGCGCTGTCCTTGTCGATGCGCTCCACCGCGGCGACTTCCCGCGCCATGCGGTCCAGGGCGGACTCGTACAGCTGCCGCTCGGAGTAGGACTGCTCCGGCTGGCTGTCGGCGCGATAGAGGTCGCGCACCACCTCGGCGATGGAGATCAGGTCGCCGGAGTTGATCTTGGCCTCATACTCCTGAGCGCGGCGGCTCCACATGGTGCGCTTGACGCGGGCGCGGCCCTTGAGCGTGGTCAGGGCCTGACCGACCAGTTCGCTGTTGGCGAGCGGGCGCAGGCCGGCGGTCTTGGCCTTTTTGGTGGGAACGCGAAGCGTCATCTTCTCGTGATCGAAGGTGATGACGTAAACTTCGAGGGACAGGCCCGCCACTTCCTGGGTTTCGACCCCGCCGATCTTGCCCACGCCGTGCGCGGGGTAAACGACATGGTCGCCGACCTTGTAGTCGAGGGCTGACTTCACCGACATTGTTTCTGGCCTCTCGCCGAAAGACAAATTGCGAGCGTCGCCTCGCTGACGTTCACGCGCCGAAACCCGCCGTAAGAGGGCGGGGTGAACCCTGTCTTGGAGCGGCGTCCGCTGCGACCAGGCCCGGTTCCGACGCGTCAAGCGACGCGGGAGCGACGAACCGCCGGACCCGAAGGGGTCTGCGACGGAATGGTGAACCCTTACCACAGGTCCGGCCTGGTTCAAAGCCGGACGGCGCCGGGGGGCTCAGGAGCCCTTGCCGGGGTTCGGGCTGAAGTATTTCTCCAGCTTGCCCGTCTCCCGCTCGTACTGCGCCGAGTCGGCCGGGGGCTCGCCCTTGAGCGTGATATTGGGCCAGCTCTTGCTGTAACGGCTGTTGATCTCCAGCCATTTGCCGTCCGGCTCGTCCTCGGTGTCGGGCTTGATGGCGTCGATGGGGCACTCGGGCTCGCACACGCCGCAGTCGATGCATTCGTCCGGATTGATCACGAGGAAGTTCTCGCCCTCGTAGAAGCAGTCCACCGGACAGACTTCCACGCAGTCCATGTACTTACATTTGATGCAGGCTTCGGTGACGATGTAGGTCATGAGGAGGGGGACTGTTCGGGGCCGTCCCCCTGCCGGGCCGGGTCGGGCGTGTCAACGCCGGGCGCGACGTCGTCCTGGGCCGCGTCCAGGGCGGCGTAGAGGGTGCGGGCCTCCTCGGCGGGGCCGCGACGCTCGCCCAAGGCCAAGATGCGGACGGCATGGACGCGGCCGCCGATCGCGAAGACCAACTGGTCGCCCGGGCGGATGCAGCGGCTGCCCTTGTCCAGGCGGCTGTGTTCGCCGGAGCCGCGGGTGAGGCGCACGCGGCCGTCCTCGACGACGCGGCAGGCGAGCGCCCGGGTCTTGAAGAAACGGGCGCGCCAGAGCCACACGTCCACCCGCGTGGTCTCGGTCGCCTCCGTCATGCCACCGGCGCGGGTCGGGCCCGCTTGCGCCGCCGCCGGGGGGGTGCTCCGGCCGGAGCGGGCCGGAGTGCGGCCAGGGCCGCGAAGGGCGAATCTGGGCGAAGCACGGGCGCCGGCGCGGGCTTGGGCTCGCGGCGGCGGAGCGGCGGAGGCTGATCGGGTTCCCGGCGGGTGGTGGGAGCGAAGCTGAGGGCGCGCAGGATGTCGTCGGCCTGGGCGGAGCTCCAGCCGAGCTCCTCGCGGGCCTGGTCGGACAGCCGGCGCTGGCCGGTGAGGTGTTCGTTGGCGCGCAGGAGCTCGTCCAGGCGCTCCAAGGCGCTCACCGACACGATCCAGGCGCCCGCCGGACGGAAACCGTGCGCCGCCAAGGTCTCGGGCGAGGGCGGCGGGGCGGGCCCGCGGGCGATCCCTCCGGCGGGGGCCCGCCAGCCGGGCGTTTGCAGCTCGGCGTAGGCGGCCAGAAGGGCGTGAGCGTCCGGGGCGGCGAGCGAAGGCAGGTGCAGGGTGAAGGCGCCGAACTGGACGCCCAGGCTGCGCAGGGCGCGGCGTTCGGCTTGGCTGAGCGATCGGACCTCCGTCTCGACCGAGCGGCGGTCCAGCAGGCCGCCGCCCTCCAGCAACCTATAAGCCAAGCCTCGGGCCATGCCGGAGAGCTTGCCTCCGTCCACCGCCTCCCGAAGTTGCTTCAAGGCGCGCAGCCGGCGTCCGGCTTCGGCCAGCAGCCAGGCCTCGAGCCGCTGGGCGGCGCGTTCGCGAGCGGCGGGAGAGCCGCCCGTTCCGGAGACGGCGTCGCCGGCCAGCGTGACCTTGGGCGCGAACGGGGAACCGCCCGCCAGTTTTCCCGCCGGGTCTCCGCGCCACAGCAGGACCCCGTTGGTCGCCAGGGCGAAGGCCTCGTCCCCGTCTGCGGCCAGCCGGCCGAGGCGGCGGGCGATCTCCGGGCCCACGGCGCGTTGGGCGGCGTGGCGCAGCGCCTTGTCTTCAAGCGCCGAGCCTCCGGCGGCGGGCTGAAAGGCGATGCCGCGCAGGCGACCCACGTGGACGCCTTCCACCGTGACCTCGCCGTCGTCGGCCACGCCGGCCAGGACGTCCTCCCGGACATTGAGCGCCCGCATCAGCACGCTGGTGCGGCGGTCGATGAAGCGGGCCATGAGCCGCTCGTGCAGCGTGTCGCTGAGCCGGTCCTCCAGGGCGCGGGTGCGCGCCTGCCATTCGCCCGGATTGCGTAGCCAGTCGGGCCGCGCGGCCACATAGGCCAGGGTGCGGACGGAGGCGAGCCGGCTGGCCAGGGTGTCGATGTCGCCGGTCATGTGGTCCAGCGAGGCGTGCTGGGCGGCCATCCAGTCGTCCGGCACGCGTTCGTGGCGGCCGGTCAGGTGTTCGTAGAAAGATCGGACCAGGCGAACGTGCTCGTCCAGCGGCGACTTGCGGAAGTCGGGCGTCTGGGCCACGTCCCAGAGCCGCAGGAGGCAGGACTTCGAGCGACACCCGCGGGCGATGTCTTCGTCCTCCGCAAGGCGCCGCAAAGTGGTTTCGTCCAGGCTTTCCCGGGCGAGGTGGAGGCCTCCCTCGGGGGGCGGGGCGGCCAGGGAGCGGAGCAGACCGGGAAGGGAGCCGAAGTCGAGCCGTGCGTTGCGCCACTCGGCGGCGGGGAGGGGCTCGAAGCTGTGCTCCTCTATGGCCTGCACCAGGTCGGCGTCCATGTCCGGGGCTTCGCCGGTCACGCCAAAGGTGCCGTCGGTGCGGAAGCGGCCGGCGCGGCCGGCGATCTGGCCCAGCTCATGGGCGTGCAGCCAGCGGTTCCGCTTGCCGTCGAACTTGCGCAGGCCCGCAAAGGCCACGTGGTCGACGTCCATGTTCAGGCCCATACCGATGGCGTCGGTGGCCACGAGGAAGTCGACCTCGCCGGACTGGTACAGGGCCACCTGGGCGTTGCGGGTGCGCGGGCTGAGACTGCCCATGACCACCGCCGCTCCGCCTCTTTGTCGGCGGATCAGCTCCGCGATGGCGTAGACGTTCTCGGCGGAGAAGGCCACCACGGCGCTGCGTCGGGGCAGGCGGGTCAGCTTCTTGGGACCGGCGTAGGTGAGGCGGCTGAACCGCTCCCGGGTCTGGAACTCGGCCTCGGGCAGGAGACGGCGGATCAGCGGGCCCATGGTGGCGGACCCCAGAAGCATGGTCTCGTGCCGACCTCGCGCGTGGAGCAGGCGGTGGGTGAAGACGTGGCCGCGCTCGGGGTCTGCGGCCAACTGGATCTCGTCGATCGCGAGGAAGTCGACCTCGCGGGCCAGCGGCATGGCTTCCACCGTGCAGACGAAATACTGGGCGTGCGGCGGGACGATCTTCTCCTCGCCGGTGATCAGGGCCACGGAGCGGGCGCCGCGCAGTTTGACGATCCGGTCGTAGATTTCGCGCGCCAGCAGGCGCAACGGCAGGCCGATCATGCCGGTGCCGTGGCCCAGCATGCGTTCGACCGCCAGGTGGGTCTTGCCGGTGTTGGTGGGCCCCAGCACCGCGATGAGACGGGACGGCGCAGCGCCGGTGGAGCGATCGCTCATGCGGGGGATGTGGGGAAGCAGGCGAGTCGGGGCAAGTTGGACGCCTGAGGGCCCTGCGCTGGCGAAAGTCCCCAGCTCTTGACTCCCCAACGCCGTTCGCCCCTTGCGCGAGCGGGGGGCTCGGGGCGAACAATGGGGGGAGCCGATTCGCGAGCGGGGGCCTAGCTCTCCGATTTCTCCGGTCGTGGAACGAGCTCGGGTTCTTAACCGCTGATTAACGACGCCGGTTTCTAATTGGTTACCAACCGCGTGGGGCCGCCGACCTCCCACGCGAGTTCTGAAGGAACAGCAGGCCCATGGCGATTTCGCTCTCCGCCCCGCGAACCACCGAGTTGAAGCCTCGCATCGTCGTGTTCGGCGTGGGCGGGGCCGGCGGCAACGCCGTCAACAACATGATCGAAACGGGGCTGGAGGGCTGCGAATTCGTTTGCGCGAACACCGACGCCCAGCAGCTCCAGTTCGCCAAGACGGACAAGCGCATCCAACTGGGCGTGGCGATCACCCAGGGTCTGGGCGCTGGAGCCCACCCCGAGGTGGGCATGAGCGCGGCCGAGGAAAGCACGCCGGAGGTGGTGGAGCACCTTGAAGGCGCGCACATGGTCTTCATCACCGCAGGCATGGGCGGTGGAACCGGGACGGGCGCGGCGCCCATCATCGCGCGATGCGCGCGCGAGCGCGGCATCCTCACGGTCGGCGTGGTCACCAAGCCCTTTCAGTTCGAAGGCCGCCACCGGATGCGCATGGCCGAGGCGGGCATCGCCGAGCTGCAGCGCCACGTCGACACCCTGATCATCATCCCCAACCAGAACCTGTTCCGCATCGCCAATGAAAAGACGACCTTCGCGGACGCCTTCGCCATGGCCGACCAGGTGCTGCACTCGGGCGTACGCTCCATCACCGACCTGATGGTCCTGCCGGGCCTCATCAACCTCGACTTCGCCGACGTGCGCACCGTCATGTCCGAGATGGGCAAGGCCATGATGGGGACGGGCGAAGCTTCGGGCGAAGACCGCGCCCTGATGGCGGCGCAGAACGCCATCCAAAATCCCCTGCTGGACGAGGTGTCGCTCAAGGGCGCCAAGGCCGTGCTGGTCAATGTGACCGGCGGATACGACATGACCTTGCTCGAGGTGGACGAGGCGGCGAACGCCATCTCCGCGGAGGTGGACGCCGACGCCAACATCATCTTCGGCGCCGCCTTCGACCCGGAACTGGAAGGCAAGATCCGCGTGGCGGTGGTGGCCACCGGCATGGAAGGCTCGGCCGCCCAGGCGGTGGACCCGCGGCGGGGCGCCGCGCCCATCCAGGCCCAGGGGCGCGCGCCCATGCCTCAGCCCGTCCCTCCGCCGGTGCGCCAGCCTGAGCCGATCCGCCCCGCCGCCTACCACGCGCCGGAGCCGCAGTACGCGCCCCCGCCGGAGCCGCAGCCCGTGGCCGCCATGGAGCCCGCGCCGGCCGCCCAGCCGCAGTCCGCGACCATGTGGAAGGAACCCAAGCGGGTCGCCTTTGAAGAATACGCCGCAGCGCCGGCCGCGGAGGCCGCCCCGCAGGCGCAGGCCGATCTGTACGGCGAGCCCGCGGCCGCTCCGGTTCAGTCCGCCTCCGCACCGGCTCCGCGCCCCGCGCTCGCTCCGGAGCGCCAGCCGGAGCCGCTTGCGGCCGAGGTGGAGGAGGAGGCGCCCCTGTTCCCGGACCGCAACTATGCCGGGGACCGTCGTCGCGGCGGTTTCCTGGGCCTGTTCGGCGGCCGAGCCCGCGCCGCGGGCCCGGAGGAGAGCCCGTCCGGCGCGCCCAACTACCGGCAGGCCTCCGCGCCCGTCACACGCGGCGGCGCGGCGCCCAAGCTGGCGGAGGAGCAGGAGCCGCTGGACGCCAGCGACGATCTGGAGATCCCGAGCTTCCTGCGTCGCCTGGCCAATTAGGAGCCCCTGAGCGGCGGCCTCCAACGGCCGCCGCGGTCGGTCCACCGGTCGGCCGGCGCCCGAAACACTCCGAAACACCTCTTGGTTTGCCGCTGGACGGAGGCGGGCCTAGCTGAGCGGGGTGGCGCATCGCGTTCACCGCCTTTCAATGCTCCGGTTGCAAACTGTTCACCATGATCCTCGACGCGCGTCAGCACACCGTCGCCGGGCCCGCCATCTGCGCGGGCGTGGGCATGCACACGGGACAGCGCGTGCGTCTGGCCCTCCGTCCGGCTCCGGTTGACGGTGGGATCGTGTTCGTGCGCAGCGACCTTGCAAGCTCGGGCGGGCCAAGCTCGGACGGGGGGGACAACCGCGTGCCGGTCTCGGCCGAGGCCGTGGTGGCCACTCGACTGGGCACGGTGATCGCCAATGCGGCGGGCGTGACGGTCTCCACCATCGAAC
>JAUJMO010000002.1:175143-190453 GCA_030446805.1 Caulobacteraceae bacterium
CGACTGGGCACGGTGATCGCCAATGCGGCGGGCGTGACGGTCTCCACCATCGAACATCTCATGGCGGCCCTGGCGGCCCTGGGCGTGGACAACGCGCTGGTTGAGATCGACGGGCCCGAAGTGCCGATCATGGACGGCTCGGCCCTGCCCTTCGTGAAATTGCTGGACCGCGCCGGGCGGCGCGCCCAGGCGGCCCCGCGTCGGGTCATTGAGGTGCTGCGGCCGGTTACGGTCAGCGAAGGCGACAAGCACGCCTCCCTGCTGCCGGCCGAGCGGTTCGAGGTGGACTTCGAGATCCGCTTCGCGTCCGCCGCGATCGGGCGCCAACGTGTGGTGGCGGCGGCGGACGAGGCGGGCTTCCGCCGGGAGCTGGCCGATTGTCGCACCTTCGGTTTTCTGCATGAGGTGGAGGGCCTGCGGGCCGCGGGCTTGGCGCGGGGCGGCTCTTTGGCCAATGCGGTGGTGATCGACGGCGACCGGGTCCTGAACCCGGAAGGCCTGCGCCGCCCGGACGAGTTCGTGCGCCACAAGGCCCTGGACGCCCTTGGCGATCTGTACGTCCTAGGGGCGCCCATCCTGGGTCGGTTCGAATCCAGCTGCGGGGGCCACCGGCTGAACAACCAGCTTTGCCGCGCCCTGCTGGCCCAGCCGGACGCCTGGCGCTTGGCCCTGTCCACGCCGGAGCTGGCCGAAGCGGTCTAGCCGCCCTCGCACCTGGCCCGGGATGCCGCGTTGTCGCCATGCTCGCGGGCGAATACATACGCCTCACCAATCGAAGAGGTGCGTGGTGCGCAATCAACTGCGGCTGACAACCGGCGCGGGTCTGGCCCTGGCCATGGGCGCGAGCCTGGTCGTGAGCGGCTGCGCGGGCGACAAGGACAAGCCCAGGTTGGCCTATGTCGAACGCCCGGTGGAGCTGTTGTACGCCACTGGGGCGAAGCGTCTGGACCAGCGGCGCTGGACGGAGGCGGTCCAGTATTTCGACGAGGTGGAGCGGCAGCACCCCTATTCGGAGTGGTCCCGCCGTTCGATCCTGATGACGATCTATGCGCGCCACCAGGCCAACGATTACCCGGAGGCGATCGCCGCGGCCGAGCGCTTTATCCAGCTTTACCCGGGCAATCCGCAGGTGGGCTACGCCTATTACATGAAGGCGGTCAGCTACTATGAGCAGATCACCGACGTGGCGCGCGACCAGGCGGCGACGGCCCAGGCCCAGGCGGCGCTGCGCGACGTGATCCGGCGCTTCCCGGACAGCGAGTTCGCTTCGGATGCGAGGCTCAAGCTGGATACGGCCAACGATCAGCTGGCCGGCAAGGAGATGAACGTCGGCCGCTGGTACCTGCGTCAGAACCAGCCCCTGGCGGCGATCGGTCGTTTCCGGGCGGTGGTGGACAGATACCAGACCACGACCCACACGCCCGAGGCGCTGTACCGCTTGGTCGAGGCCTATCTGATGCTGGGCCTCACGGACGAGGCCAAGCGCAACGGCGCCGTGCTGGGCTACAACTATGGCGGCGATCCCTGGTACACCGACGCCTATGCCCTGTTGACCGACAAGGGACTGCGGCCGGCCACGGCGCCCCGCTCGCGGGGATTGTTCGGCCTTGGGCGGGGTCGGGCGGAGGCTCGCGCCGCCGCCCCCAAGGTCAGCCTGAGCACCCCGCCATCCGAGACGGCCGCCCCCGCCTCGTCAGGGCAGTGACGCCCGGCGAAGCCTGCTGACGGTCGGATGCTGACAGGGCTGTCCATCCGCGACCTGGTGCTGATCGAACGGCTAGATCTGCAGATCGGGCCGGGGCTGACCGCGCTCACGGGCGAGACGGGCGCCGGCAAGTCGATCGTGCTGGACGCCCTTGGGCTGGCCACCGGGCAGCGGGCGGAAGTCTCGCTGGTCCGGCAGGGCGCCGCCCAGGCGGTCGCCAGCGCTGTGTTCGCGCCGCCCGCCGCTCATGCGGTCTGGTCCATGCTCGCCGACAAGGGACTGGACGGCGATCCCGGCGAGGATCTGGTGCTCCGGCGGCAGGTCGGGGCCGATGGGCGCTCGCGCGCTTTCGTGAACGATCAAGCCGCAAGCGTGACGGCGTTGCGCGACCTCGGGGCCGTGCTCCTGGAAGTTCACGGGCAGCACGAGACGGTGGGGCTGCTGGATCCTCGCACCCACCGTCCGTTGCTGGATGCTTTCTCAGGAGCCGAACCGATGCTCGCGGCGGCCGCCGCGGCCTACGCCGCAGCACGCGAGGCGCAAACGCATCTGGGGGCGCTGAGCCAGTCGGCGGTCCGTGCCGAGGCGGAGGCGGCCATCCTGGCCGAGCGCTTGGCGGAGCTGGATCGCCTGGACCCCAGGGCGGGCGAAGAGGCGGTCCTGGCGGAGGAGCGCGCCCTGCTCGGCGCCGCCGAGAAGGCGCTGGCCGACATATCCTCCGCACGTCAGGCCTTGGCGGGCGAGGGCGTGTCAGGGCGCCTGGCCCAGGCGCTCCGGGCCATGGAGCGCGCGCGCGAGCGGACGGTGAGCGCGGGCGCGGCTTCGAACGGCGCCGCTGCCGGCCGGCTGACGGAGGCGGCCGAGGCGCTGGAGCGCGCGCTGGTGGAGGCCGACGAGGCCGCGGGCGCGATCGACCGCGCCGCCGAGGCGTTCCTGTTCGAGCCTGACCGACTGGAAGCGGCGGAAAGCCGGCTGTTCGCCCTGCGCGGCGCCGCGCGGCGGCTGGGCGTGGGAGTCGACGATCTTCCCCGCGTGCGGACGGAGACCGCCGACGCGCTGCGGGCGCTGGAGAGTTCGGACGAGCTCCTGCGGGTCGCGCGCGCCCAGGCCGAAACCGCCCAAGCCCATTACCGCACGGCCGTGGAGCGTCTAACCGCAGCCAGGACGAAGGCTGCGGCCAGGCTCGGCACGGCCGTGGAGCGGGAGCTCAAGCCCCTGAAGCTGGACCGCGCCCGGTTCCGGGTGGCGGTGGAACCCTTGCCGCCGGAGCGGGCCGGGCCAGCCGGTGCGGACCGGGTGGCCTTTGAGATCAGCACCAACCCGGGCGCCCCGTTCGCCCCGTTGGAGGCCATCGCTTCCGGCGGCGAGCTGGCCCGCTTCGCCCTGGCGCTCAAGGCGGTGCTGGCGTCCGGCGCCCACGGCCTATCGGGCGGGCCCGTGCTGGTCTTCGACGAGGTGGACCAGGGCGTTGGCGGTGCGGTGGCCGACGCGGTGGGCTTGCGGCTGAAGAGCCTGGCCTGCGCATCCCAGGTGATCGTGGTCACTCACAGCCCGCAGGTGGCGGCCCGCGCCGACGCCCATTGGCGAGTGACCAAGGGCGGCGACGCCGAGCGGGTCGCCACGGCCGTCGAGATCCTCAGCCCGGCCGCCCGCGAGGAGGAGATCGCCCGCATGCTGGCCGGCGCGGAGGTGACGGATGCCGCGCGGGCGGCGGCGCGGGCGCTGATCGCGGCCTAGCCGGGCGCCGCTGAGAAGCCGGGGCCGGTCTGGCGTCCGGCGCGCTCGGGCCTTAACCAGCACGGGATGGTGGAGCCCTTCACCTTTGGGATCGCGGTGATGGCGCGGGCGACGGCCCGTGACTGGGCCCGCGTGCGTCGTCTGCTCGCCATGACGCTGCGGTCCGCGAAGGCGGCTGGAGATGCGGACACCCAGGTGCTGGTGGCGGGGCACGAGCCCGCCGCAGCGCACGTCGAAAGCCTCCTGGCCGACTGGCCGGCCCCGGGCCGGGCCGATTTTGCGGCGCAGATGCAGGACGCCGGGCGCAAGCAGCGGCTCCTCCAGCAGCGCGTCATGGAGCGGGGCGGGGGACTGCTGATGCTGTTGGACGCGGACGACTGGGTGGAGAAGGACTTCGTGGCGGCGGCGCGGGCGGCTGTCGGGCCGGAACGCGTCGGCGGGGTCGTGGACCGGGGAACGCTGGTGAACCTGAGGGCGCGCAAGGCGGCGGCGCTGCCCGACGCGCGCATCTTCGACGGCCCCTTCCATCGCGTGTGCGGCAGTTCGGGCGTGTTCCGGCTGCGACCGGAGGCGGCCGAGCCGTTCCGGCGCAATCCGCTGGCGCACCTGCCGGTGCACAGCCGTTGGGTGGACGACGCCCGGGCGCAGGGCGCGGAGCTGGCCGCGATCGGGGCGGAGGCGGCCTATCTGGTGAACACGGGCGAGAACAATTCGGAGTTGATCGGGCCGCACGCGGACTGGAAGGCCGGCGTGGTGCGGGAAACGGAACGGCTGGGGCGGATGATGGCGCAGGCCGATGCGGCGCGCTGGGGACTCACGCTGGCGGACCTTGAGCTGGCCCCACCAGCGGAGGCGGCATGAGCGGTCTGACGCCGGAAGAGGCGGAAGCGGCCGAGGAGTTGCAGCGGCTCGCCGAGCAGATCGCCACCCACGACCGGCTCTATTACCAGCAGGAAGCGCCCGCGATCAGCGACGCCGATTATGACGATCTCCGGCGGCGCAACGCCCTGCTGGAGGCCCGCTTCCCCCAACTGGTGCGAGCGGACTCGCCCAGCCTGCGCGTGGGCTCGACCCCGGCGGCGCGGTTCGCGCCCGTCGAGCATGGCCTGCCCATGCTGTCGATCGACAACGCGTTCGACGACGCCGCCCTGTTGGAGTTCGAGGCGCGGGTGCGCCGGTTCCTGCGCGTACCGGAGGAGGAGCCGGTCGCCTTTACGGCCGAGCCCAAGATCGACGGGCTGTCGGCCAATCTCCGCTACGAGCGCGGGCGGCTGGTGCAGGCGGCGACGCGCGGCGACGGGCGCACGGGCGAGGACATCACGGACAACATACGCACAATGGGAGAGATCCCGCAGCGGCTGCACGGCCAGGGTTGGCCGGACGAGATCGAGATTCGCGGCGAGGTGTACATGCGCCTCGACGACTTCGAACGGATGAACGCGGGGGAGGCGCAGGCCGGGCGGCGAACCTACGCCAATGCGCGGAGCGGGGCTTCGGGCTCGCTGCGCCAACTGGATGCGGAGATCAGCCGCGGCCGACCCTTGCGCTTCTACGCCTATGCCTGGGGGCGGGCGAGCGCGCCTTTCGCCGAAACCCAGTGGGAGGCGCTGAACCGCTTCCGTGACTGGGGCTTTCCCGTGAGCGAGCTGTCCGACCGGGTGGAGGGCCCGGCGGGGATGCTGGCGGCCTATCGCGGTTTCGAGGGAGCGCGCCCGACGCTCGGCTTCGAGATCGACGGGGTGGTGTTCAAGGTCGACCGGCTGGACTGGCAGGGCCGGCTGGGGTTCGTCTCCCGTTCCCCGCGCTGGGCCGTAGCTCGTAAATTCCCTGCGCAGCAGGCCGAGACGGTGCTGGAGGGCATCGACATCCAGGTCGGGCGGACGGGCTCGCTCACACCCGTGGCCCGGCTCAGGCCCGTCCCGGTGGGCGGTGTGGTGGTCAAGAACGCGACCCTGCACAACGCCGACGAGATCGCCCGGCTGGACGTGCGGGTGGGCGATACGGTGCGGCTGCAGCGCGCCGGCGACGTGATTCCGCAGGTGCTGGGCGTGGTGGACGCCGATCGACCGGATCGGGGAGAGCCCTACGTCTTTCCCGGCGTGTGCCCGTGCCCGCTGAGAACGCCGGTGGCCAAGGAGACGCGTCCGTCGGGAGTGGAGACGGTGGTGCGGCGCTGCACGGGCGAGTTCGCCTGTCCCTACCAGCGGCTGGAGCACCTGATCCACTTCGTGTCGCGGCGAGCCTTCGATGTCGAGGGACTGGGGGCCAAGCAGCTCGAGTTGTTCAATGCGGAAGGCTGGGTGGAGGAACCCGCCGACATCTTCGCCTTCCCCCGGAACGAGGCGGCGCTGGCGGCGCTGCGGGCGCGCGACGGGTTCGGCGAGACCTCGATCCGCAACCTGCTGGCCGGCATCGAGGCGCGACGCACGATCAGCCTCGAACGCATGCTCTACGCTTTGGGCGTCCGCCACGTGGGTGAGACCACGGCGGTGACCCTGGCGCGCGGCTATGGGAGCTGGGTCGCGTTCCGGGCGGCCATGGACCGGCTCGCGGCCGGCGACGAGGCGGCCGCCGCGGAGCTCGACGCCATGGACCAGATCGGCGAGGCCGTTGTTGAAGCCCTGCGCAGCTATTTCGCCGAAGCGCACAACCGCGCGGCCGTGGACCGGCTCGTGGCGGAGCTGGACATCCAGGCCGCCGAACGGCCACGGGCCGACACGGCGGTGGCGGGCAAGACGGTGGTGTTCACGGGCAGCCTGGAACGCATGACGCGCGACGAGGCCAAGGCTCAGGCGGAAAGCCTGGGCGCCAAGGTGGCTTCCTCCGTCTCCAAAAAGACGGATCTGGTGGTGGCCGGACCGGGCGCGGGGTCCAAGCTGAAGCAGGCCGCCGAACTGGGGCTGGAAGTTCTGAGCGAGGACGACTGGCTCACCCTGGTCGGCGGCTGAGCGGATGAGGATCCGGGACGCGGAGGAGGCGGACCTGCCCGCCCTTGTCGAGATCTACAACGAGGTGATCGCGACCACGACGGCCGTCTTCTCGGAAACGCTCGTCACCCTGGACGATCGGCGGGCGTGGCGGGCGGAACGGCTGGCCCAGGGTTATCCCGTGATCGTGGCCGAGGATGACGGGATGGTGGTCGGGTTCGGCAGCTACGGCCCGTTCCGTACGGGCGACGCCTACCGGCCCACGGTGGAGCACAGCGTCCACGTTCGCGCCGACCGACGGAGACGCGGCCTGGGCCGCGCGCTCCTGCAGGCCTTGATGCGCCGGGCGACGGCTGAGGGCCGGTGGAGCACGGTGGCCGGTGTGGCGGCGGAGAACACGGCGTCCATCCGCATGCACGAACAACTGGGCTTCGAGCGCGCGGCGCTCTTGCCCGGCGTGGCGGAAAAGTTCGGTCGCCGGCTTGATCTGTTGCTGCTGCGCAAAGATGTCAGGGATCAGGGGGGCGTTGGAGGTTCGGGATAGGCCCGCCTGCCGTCTCCCCTCGGCGCTCCCGGGAAGGCGTCAGGCAAGCCGCCGATCCGCGCCAGCCGCCCCTCAAGCGCCCGCGCGGCAGAGGCTCTCGCAGGGCACGCCGTCCCGGTCGTTGTCCAGGCGGGGCAGGCTGCAGCGTTGGAGGTGGAAGCGGGCCTCTTCGCAGCTGGACATCTGGGTGCAGGTCCGTTTGGCGCCGCAGCTGAGGCTGGCGCGCCCGGCGGGCGGCGCCTCGGATCGACGTTGGCCGGAGCCTGCGTCGGCGCGCATCCTTCCAGTGCGTTGAGCCGCCCGCCATTCCCATGGCGGCGTCTGCTGCGAGTCGGGCAAGGCCCAGAGTCCCCGGTTGGCGCTGCGGGCGTCGGCCTCCAGCGTGATCATGCGCCGGTCCGTCAGGTATTGGCGATACGCCCAGGCGGAACCGTCGCGGACCATGGCCGAGTTGATGTCCGCCCCGCCCGCCTGCACGCGGCCGAGCGTGCGCCCGTAGCGATCCTTGCCGCTGGAGCGAACGGTGACCGTCTTGTTGAAGACCGCCGCGCTGAGACGGCGCTTGGCGTCGGCGCCCCAGGGCTGGGCGCTCTCCGGGGCGTCGATCTGGTCCAGCCGGACCTTGTGCCGCACCCGGTCGGGCGTGAGCAGGGTCAGGGTGTCGCCATCGGAAACGCCGACGACGCGGCCGGTGAGGACGGGCTGGGTCGGGGCTGCAGCCGTGGCCGACAAGGCCAAGGTTATAGCGGTCAGCAGGGTGCGAATGCTCAAGGAAGACCTCTCCGGCGGAGCGGAGGGGTCAACCCGGAGGTGCTAAGGCCGCGTTAGTATCCGCGGCGATCGTAGCGGATGGTGGCCCCGGTCCTCGCCATCCTGACGCTCGAAGCGGACGCGAGCGCTGAGCCGCTCGAAGCGGGCGTTCAGATCCGCGTGCTCCTGCCAGCTCAGGCCGTTGCGGCTGTAGATGCGCTCACGCTGGACCAGGTCGCGGAACTCGTAGCGGAGGCCTTGAGCTCCCCGAAGTTGAGGCCGTGCTTGCCGGAACTGAACCGCCGGTGGGCCGTGCGGGCGAGTCTGGCTTGGTCGCGGGTTACGGGCGCGATCGAAGCTGGTGCGACTTCCAGCAGTGCTTCAGCCCGTTGCGCGATTCGTCGGCTGTCGGCGACCAGGAACAGTTCTACATAGTTGGCGGCCGAAAGCCTTTACGGCGGGCGCGTCGACCAAGGCGGCCGAGAACCGCGCCGCCTCCGGTTCGTTCTGGATGATCGCCAGCCACGCCGACGTGTCCACGATCACCGCGGCATCCCGGTATGCGGATCAGACAGGAAAGCCGTAGCGTCCTCGCCCTGCTGAACGGGGATCGGCTTCCGCCGCCGCCATGCGGCCGATTTCAAGCATGCGCGTGATCCTCGCCTCCCGGCTGTTCTCGTTCCGGAGACGGTCGCGACGTTCCCGCAGCGAATGGACCACCGCCGCAGTCAGGCTCTCGCCCGTCATGGCCGCCACCTCGCGGGCAAGTTCGTGAGCTTCCCTGTTCTTGATGTTCAGCATGGATCACTGACTAGGTAGACGTGAATGGGCGATTTTTCACCCGATCACGTCAGCCCTGCAAAGGCGCGCACGCCCCCACCAACCAGTTCCGCACCTCTGCTGGCAGCTCCGGGCCGACTTCGGCCACCACGCGCGCGTGGTAGGCGTCCAGCCAGGCGCGCTCGGCAGGGTCTAGCAGGGCGGGATCGATCAGGCTGCGGTCGATGGGCGCCAGCGTCAGGGTCTCGAACCCCAGCATCGGGCGCTCGCCGCCTGGAACCTCGGCGGGCTCGGTCACCACCTGCAGATTCTCGATGCGGATGCCGTAGGCGCCGGTCCGATAATAGCCCGGCTCGTTGGAGACGATCATGCCGGGCTCCAAGGCGACCGTATTGACCCATTTGGCGATGCGTTGCGGGCCTTCATGCACGCCCAGGTAGGACCCCACGCCGTGGCCGGTGCCGTGGTCGTAGTCGAGGCCGGCCAGCCACAGAGGAGCGCGGGCCAGGGCGTCCAGCTGGTGCCCGCTCGTGCCGCTGGGAAAGCGAATGCGGGACAGTGCGATGTGGCCCTTGAGCACCAGGGTGAACCGCTGGCGCATCTCGTCCGTCGGGGCTCCGATCGCCACGGTGCGGGTGATGTCGGTGGTGCCGTCCTCGTACTGAGCCCCGGAGTCGACCAGCAGCAGCTCGCCAGGGGCGGTGCGCCGGTTCGTCCGGCGGGTCGGGCGGTAGTGGACCACCGCTCCGTTCGGGCCCGCGCCGGCGATGGTGTCGAAGCTCAGATCCTTCAACGCGCCGGTGGCCTCGCGGAAGCCTTCCAGCTTGCTCACCACCTCCATCTCGTCCGGCAAGGTCTCCTGAGCCTCGGTCGCGAGCCAATGGAGGAAGCGCGACACCGCGACCGCGTCCCGGCGGTGGGCGCGGCGGGAGCCTTCAACCTCCACCGCGTTCTTGCGGGCCCGGGGCAGGGCGGTGGGGTCGGGGGCGCGGACCACCGTCGCGCCGGCGCCCTCCAGCTGGTCGAACCACCAGGATGAGGACAGGGCGGGGTCGACGAGGACGCGGCGGTCGCCCAGCTCCGCGATGGCGGCGGGGACGTCGCCCGGACGTCGCAGGCTGACCTGGTTCCCCAGCCAGGCGTGCAGGTCGGGCGTGACCTTGGCCGGGTCCAGGAAGACTTCGGCCGTGCCGTCGGCGTGCAGCACCGCCTGGGACAGGGGCAGGGGGGAGCGGATGACGTCGCCGCCGCGGACATTGAACAGCCAGGCCACCGAAGACGGCGCGGTCAGAACGGCGGCGTCGGCGCCGGCGGCCGAGAGGGCCTGGCCCAGCCGGGCGCGCTTGGCCGCGCTGTCTTCTCCCGACAGCTCGGTCGGGTGCGGATGGACGGGCGCCTGGGGCTGGGCGGGCCTGGGCGCCTCTTCGACGCCGCCCCAGGCCACGTCCACGGGGTTCTCCCCTACCGGCCGCAGCTCAGCGCCGGTCTGGCTGGCGGCCGCCCGAAGCGTCGCCAGGGCCTCGGGGCTGTGCAGGCGAGGATCGTAGCCGATCACTTGGCCGGGGCGGGTGCGCTCGCGCAGCCAGGCGGCGACCCCGCCTTCCACCAGATCGCGGATCTCGAACAGCTTGGGGTCGACCTGATCGCGCACCTGGATGGTGTAGCGGCCATCCACAAAGATGGCGGCCGCCTCGGCCGTCACCGCCGCCGCGCCGGCCGAACCGGTGAAGCCGGTCGCCCAGGCCAACCGGTCGTTGGCTTCCGGCAGGTACTCGTTCCCGTGCTCGTCCTCGTGGGGAATGAGGAAGCCGTCCAGGCCCTGACGGGCGAGCTGCTCGCGGACGAGCGGGATGTGCTTGGGCCCGAAACTCGGATCGGTGGTCTCGTCAAAGGTCTGGCGCATGCCCTCATGTCTAAGCCCAGCCGCTCACCGCGTCATCCTGGCGATGTTGCGTTGCTCTCCCGCAGCGGCCCGCATAGCCTGCCGGGCAGACGCCCTAAGGCGCACCTTCGGAGAACACGCCTATGCTGGGGCTGATGCAGGATTGGCCGCTGACGGTGGACAAGATCGCCGATCACGCGGCGCGCTGGCACGCCGGCCGGGAAGTGGTCACCCGCCGGGTCGAGGACGGACAGGTGCAGCGAACCACCTACGGCGCCATCCACACCCGGGCGAAGCAGCTGTCCCACGCGCTGCGCGAGGCGGGGATCGGGGCGGGCGATCGGGTGGCCACGCTGGGCTGGAACACCAGCCGCCACATGGAGGCCTGGTACGGGATCATGGGCGTGGGCGCGGTGTGCCACACGCTCAATCCGCGCCTGCACCCCGAGCAGCTCGCCTACATCATCAATCATGCGGAGGACCGGCTGGTCCTGGTGGACCTGACCTTCGTGCCCTTGCTGGCGGCGGTGATCGAACACTGCCCCACGGTGACGGGCGTGGTGGTCATGACGGACACCGAGCACATGCCGCCGGCGGAGAACCTGGGCAGGCTGCCGCGGGCCATCAGCTTTGAGGACTGGATCGGCGGCCGGCCGGCCGACACGCCCTGGGGCGGGTTCGACGAGAACACGGCGTGCGGGCTCTGCTACACCTCCGGCACGACCGGCAATCCCAAGGGCGTGCTCTATTCGCACCGCTCCAACTTCATCCACACCCTGCTGACCATGCAGGCGGACGTGATGGGGGCGTCCATCCGGGACACCATCCTGGCCGTGGTGCCCATGTTCCACGCCAACGCCTGGGGCATCGCCTTTTCCGGCCCGGCCAGCGGGGCCAAGCTGGTGATGCCTGGCGCCAGGCTGGACGGCGCCTCCATTCACGAGCTTCTGGAGACCGAAGGGGTAACCTTCTCCGCGGCGGTGCCGACGGTCTGGCAGGGCCTGCTGCAGCACCTGCGCGCCACTCAAGGCCGGATCACGACGCTGAAGCGCGTGGTGATCGGCGGCTCCGCCTGTCCCGAGAGCCTGATCCGGGCGTTCAACGACGACTACGGCGTGGAGGTGCTGCATGCCTGGGGCATGACGGAGACATCGCCGCTGGGCACCATGGGCTCGCCCACGCCGGAGGTGGAGACCTTGCCGTTCGACCAGCAGGTCCCCTGGCGCCTGAAGCAGGGCCGCGCGCCGGTGGGCGTGGAGCTCACCCTCAAGGACGAGGGCGGCCGCGAGCTGCCGCACGACGGAGTCACGCCGGGGCGGCTGATGGTCAAGGGAGCCATCGTCGCCGGCGCCTACTTCAGAGGCGAGGGCGGAGACGTCCTGGACGAGGACGGCTGGTTCGACACGGGCGACGTGGCCACCATCGATACGCAAGGCTTCATGCAGATCACCGACCGGGCCAAGGACGTGATCAAGTCCGGCGGCGAATGGATCAGCTCCATCGACATCGAAAACATCGCGGTGGGCCACCCCAAGGTGGAGTTGGCTGGGGCCATCGGGGTGAAACACCCCAAGTGGGACGAGCGTCCGCTGCTCCTGGTCAAGTTGCTGCCCGGCGAGACGGCCACTCGCGAGGAGATCCTGAGCTGGATGGAGAGCCGGGTCGCGAAGTGGCAGCTCCCCGACGAGGTGCTGTTCGTGGACCACATTCCGTTGGGTGCGACGGGCAAGATCGATAAGAAGTTGCTGCGCGCCCGCTACCAGGACTACCAACTTCCCACCGTGGGGGCCGCAGCGTGAGCGCGGTGCGCGCGCGCGTCCGGCCCTGGGCCCGGCCCGCCTTCGCCTTCTTGCTCCTGCTGGGGCTTTCGCCCCTGCTGCTGGTCCTGCTGGGCGCGATGGGCAGCAAGCTCGGCTGGTTCGGCTGGAAGGTCGGCTTCGGCCTGTTGACGGTGGGTTGGGCGCCCAAGGCGGCCTTTGTGGGCCTGGCCGCGGGAATCATCGCCGTGGTGCTCGCTCTGGTCGTCGGAGCGCGCCGCTTGTGGTTGGCGGCGGTGCTGGCGGTTCTGGTTCCTGCGGCCGTGCTGGCCGGCAGGAACGGGCTGAAGACCCAAGCGGCAGCCAATCCGGTTCATGACGTGTCAACCGACGTCGAGAACCCGCCCATGGCCTCCGCCGCCCTGCTGCGCGAGCGCGGGCCGGACGCCAACCCCATCGAACGGACCCCGCGCATGAAAGTGCGCAAGGGCCGGCCCGAGCTGGAGAACTGGGCCGACGATCGCGTCCTGCGCATCAGCGCCGAGATCTGCCCGCAAGCCCGCCCCGTGGTCCTGCCGGACGCGCCTGCCGAGGCGGAAGCGCGCGTCGAGCGCGTGCTGGACGAGGTGGGCCTGGAGGTGCGCCGGGGCGACGAACTGGGGCGAGTGGAGGCCACCCACACCAGCACTTGGTACGGCTTCAAGGATGACGTGATCGCCAGGATCGAGCCCGAAGGGCGGGGCTCGCGCGTCGACCTGCGCTCCATCAGCCGGGTGGGCGGCTCCGACCTGGGGGCCAACTGCGCCCGGGTCACCCGGATCGCGGAGGCGCTGACGGCGCGGTGAGCGGGACGGTCCTCCGCGCGCGGATCAGCTTCATCAAGGCAGGCGGTAGACGCTGTCCAGAGCTGGATCGCCCTCCGCCTGAACGCGGCCGGTCCGGACGAGATGGATCAGGTGGGCCCAGATCGACTGGGCTGCGGCCGGCCATAGACGCTGGTCCACGCCCGTGTAGAGCCGCGGGACCAGGTCGGCGCTCCGCGCCGGGCCGGCGCGGAGCGCACCCAGGACCTGCCTCTCCCGCTCCAGCCTGTGCGCGCGATAGGCGGCCAGGAAAGGCGCCGGCTCCCGCACCGGGGGTCCGTGGGACGGCCAAAGCGTGGCGAACCTCGCCTCGATCACCCGATCGAGGCTGTGCAGGTAGTCGCCCATGTCCCCGTCCGGCGGGCTCACCACGGTGGTGGACCAGCCCATGACGTGGTCGCCCGACAGCAGGGCGTTCTCCTCTTCCAGGGCGAAACATAGATGGTTGGAGGCGTGACCGGGGGTGGCCAGGGTTCGCAACGTCCACCCCGGGCCCGCCACGAGGTCACCGTCGGCGAGTTCCCGGTCGGGGCGAAAGGCGCTCTCCCCGCCTTCCTCGGTGGGGGTCAGGGGCGTGTGCGGCCGGGCGGCGGCCCGGCCCAGGACGGGGGCGCCCGTCCGCTCCTGCAGCGCGGCGGCCAAGGGGCTATGGTCCAGGTGGCTGTGGGTCACCAGGATGTGGGCGACCCTCTCGTCCTCGAGGGCATCCAGCAAGGCCGGCAGATGGGTCGGCGCGACGTCCTCCGCCGGGCCGGGATCGATCACGGCCACCTCCCCCCGGCCCACGATATAGGTTCCCGTGCCGGTGAAGGTGAACGGTCCGGGGTTAGGCGCCACCACCCGCCGGATCAGGGGCGAGACCTGATCCGGCCGGCCGTAATCGAAGTCGAAATCACGAACGAAGGGGATCACGCCCCGTCCTGGGCTTGCAACCGGGGCAGCAGGTTCTGGAGGGGCGGGCCCAGGTCGTACCCCGCCGCCCGGCCCTGTTCCGCCAAGGCTTCAACAGGGCGCCCGCCCAGCGCCTCGCCCAGCGCCCAGGTCACGATGCAGCGCGTGCCGCTGCGGCAAAAGGCGAGCGCCGGGCCGTCCGTGTCCTTCAGCACCGCCTGCAGCCGGCGCACCTGATCGGCGCTGGGCGCCCCGGACACCGGGATGTGATGATAGGCCAGACCGGCCGCCTGTGCGGCGCGGCCCACCTCCGCCGCCGTGGGTTGGCCGAGATCCTCGCCGTCCGGCCGGTTGTTGATCATCACCCTGTAGCGCTCGGCAAGTTCGGCGACCTCCTCTGGAAGGATCTGGCCGGACACGGCGAAGGCGTCGGTGACGGGGCGGACGTCGGCCATCTTGGGCTCCTAGCTCCCCCGGAGGATCGGCGCGCGGCAAGGCTCGCGCAAGGCCCGCGGAGGGCTTGCAACTTCCCGGGCGGCCACATCATTTAGAATCGGGACGTACGCGCGCCGGGAGCTTGGGGCTGTGGTCAATTACGCGCGTATGGAGGAGGTCTGGCGGTCCTATGGACCGCCCGAGCCGATCGGCCCGTCCGACAAGAACCGGGGCCGCCGTCGCGGACTCAAGATTGGGGCGGGGGTCGCCGCCGTTTGTCTCGCTGGCGCGGCCGCCGGCCTTTATCTGAAGCCGGACTTCGAGAAGAACCCTCACGCCGAAACACGGGCCGAGGCCCTTCGCGAGGCGTCGCCATCGGCGCCCGTGCAAGCCGCCCCGCCCGGCCCGGAGCCGGACGGATCGCTGGCCGAGGCCGACGCCCTGCAAGCTCAACTGCAAATGGCCGTCGCCGACATCGCGCCCTCGCCGGCGGCTCTTCCGCCGGCCCCAGCCCTGCCGCCTCCCTCGCCGGCGGCTCGCCCTGCACCGGTCCTTGCCCGCCCTGACGCACCGGCGCCCCAAAGGGCCGCCCAGCCGAACCGGATTCAGCGGTCGGCCAGCGATCTCTTGCGTTCACTGGGTCGGCCCGCCGCCCGACCCGCGCCGGCGGCCCGTCCCGCTCCGAACCCGCAGCCCCGTCAGGCCCCGGTCCTGTTGGCGGAGGCCGCGCCGCCCGTGCGCACCTATCCACGCTCTGCGCCACCCCCCCCGCCTCGCGCACGGCCTGCGCCGCCTCCGGTGACCTCGTCGCCGGTGGCGGAGCCTGCGCCGCCGCCCGCTCCCGACTGCTCCGGCGCCCGCAGCGCGGCGGAGGCGATGGTGTGCGGTTCTCCCGATTTGGCCGCGCTCGACCGCCGCATGGAGGCGGAGCTGGAGGCCGCCCTGGCGGCCGGCCATCGTCGCGACCTGCTCCTGCGCGACCAAGCCGACTGGCGCCGCCGTCGCGACGCGGCCGCGCCCGACCCGCGGGCCGTGGCCG
>JAUJMO010000002.1:190553-200911 GCA_030446805.1 Caulobacteraceae bacterium
ACGCCTACCAGCGCCGCATCGGTCAACTCCGCTCCATGCAGTAGGTCGAGCCGCGGGCCGTGGCCGACGCCTACCAGCGCCGCATCGGTCAACTCCGCTCCATGCAGTAGGTCGAGCCGCGCGGTGAGGTTCAACGGCGGCCGGGCTGCAACCCGAACCCTGACACACGGCTTATTGCTGCACAGGAGGTGCGGCCCAAGATGAGCGACACGGAAAAGGGTGGACGTCCTCGCTGGAGCCCTTCCAGGACGGAGCCGCCTTCCTCCTCTCCGGCCCCCTCTGCGGCCCCGTCTCCAGCAACGCCTGCGCCGGCGTCTCCGGCCCCGTCCGCACCCGGGGCGGTCGAGCTGGGCGCCTTGGCGGGCGCGTCCACCCCTGCAGCCCCGCCGCTCCCCGCCGCGTCCCCCCCTCCCGCCCCCCCTCCACCCCCTGCCGCCTCGCCTCCGGCGCCTCCCGTTCCGGAGCTGGCTGCCGCCACCTTCATCATCCGGGCTCAACCGCAACACGAGCACGCCCCGGAAGAGGTGGCCGCCCTTCCGGTCCAGGCTGAACCGCCGCCCCGACCGGTGGTCCGGGACGGCGACCCCGGCGCTCAACCCGCGGGTGAGCGGAACGCTGGCGACCGGTTCGCGGCCGAGCCAGTGGCGGAATCCGCCTCGCCGCCACGGGACTCTCGGGCCGGGGCGGTCTTCACCCCTGAGGCCGACCGTGCTGCACCGGCCGTCGGCTCGGTCGCGGAGCGCAGCACCGCAGCGGCTCCGGCCGCTCGTCCCGCTCCCCAGCCGGCCCCCGAGCCCGCCCGCGAGCCTGTCCGGCAAGCCGCCCGGCCCTCGACCAGCACGAGCGGGCCTCTTGCGGACGAGCTTCCGCACTCGGCCTCGACGCCCTTGCGGGGGTCGCGCTTGGCGGGCGTGGATCCCCGGGACGCTCCGCGCGAGCGGAGTCGGGCGCCTCTGCTGGTGGGAGGGGTCATTGGGCTGGCGGCCGTGGCCGCCCTGGCCGCGGTGGCCCTGCTGTGGTCGGATCGCGAGGGCGGAGCTTCGGAGCCGCCGGAAGCCGCTCAAACGCAGCAGCAAGCGGACGGGGCCGCCGCCGGGGCCTTTGTGCCGCCGGACCGCGAGGCGGTGCGCGAAGCCTATGCGGAGGTCGGCCGCGTGTACCGGGCCTCGGGCGTGTCGGGCCTGGCCGAGGTCGGCCGGAGCTGTTTCGCCGGGCTGGCCGAGCAGCCGAGCTATCGCGGCTTGGATTACTGCACGGCGCTGGACGCGTTCGGGGCCGCCTTCGCCCAGCGCGTGAACGGCGCCCCGCCCGCGCCCGACAGTTGGTTCGGCCAGGCGGAGGGGCGCTATCTGAGCACGGCCGAGCAGGTCATGGGCCCCGAACGGGACGCCGCCGCCCGCCTTGTCGACATCCGCCGACTGGCGATCGAGGTCGCCCGCGAAGGTGGGCCGGCGTTCGCCGCGGCGTCGAGCGCGCAGGGGGCCTCCACAGCCTCGCCCCCCCCAGACCCCGCGCCGGCCGCGCCCAGACCCGCCGCCACGGTTGCGCCTGCGCCCACCCGCCCTGCGGGGCTGCCGCGATCGGTGGAGCTGGAGACTGTTCCGGCGCCGTCGGGTCCCGGCGCGGCTTCTCCCACCGCTCCGCCGGCCCCGGTTCGGCGCGCCGAAGCGCCTCGCCCGGCCCGCCTGCCTCCCGGCGAAGCCGAACGCCGGGCCTACGCCGCCGCGCGCGGGGGACCCACGGCGGCCGAAGTGGCCGCCGCGCGGCCTCGGACGGGCAGGGGGCCCAGCTTCAACTGCCGCAGCGCCCGCTCTTCGGCGGAGCGCCTGATCTGCCAGGATCCCGAGCTGGCCTCGCTCGACCGCCGTCTCAACGCCGCCTATGAGGACGCCATCGCGGCCGGCGCGGATCGACGAAGCCTGCGGACCGAGCAGGACCAGTGGCTGGGCGTTCGCGAACGCGCGGCGCCCGATCCCGACGCGGTGGCCGACGCTTATCGCCGTCGCATCGAGGAGCTGGACTCGCTGCGCTGAGGCCCAGGTTCACTGCTCGCGGCGGACCCGGATGGCCCGCTGGCCGTCGAGGTTCATGAGATAGCTGCCCATGGTGGCTCGGCGAACCTCGGCTTTCGATCCCGCGCGAGGCGAACGACCGAGCCGTTCCGTGTCCGTCTGTCGCCAGACCTGGCCTTCCTCCGTCCGCAGAACCCATTTGCCGTCGCCGTCCTGATAGGCGCGCGCCACCACCAGGGCCGCCCGATCGACGGCTTCGACCGCGTCCCCCCGGCGGCCGAACAGGTCCAAGGACGGCAGGTTGAACCCGAACGCCTGCCGGCGCGCGGCGCGAACTTGTTCGCGGTCCACGACCACGACCTCTCCGGATCGCTCCGCGGCGGTCAGCTTCGCGGCGACCCGGTCGTAGCAGGCCAGGCGCGCGGCGTCCGTTTCGATGCTGCGGCAGGCCTCCAGCCCCCGCAGGGGCGCCGCCTGTCCCGCAGGCTGGGCCAGGACCGGGATGGCCGTCGCCAGCAGGGCGGCGACCGCCAGGGCGGCCTGTGAGGGACGCTGCATTCCGGAACTCCTTGTAAGTTAACCGCCAACTAACGCCGCAAGGCCTGTGGCGAGATTGCGACAGTGCGGCGCCGCTCGTGCGTCAGGCGGCTTCGTACCTGTTGACCATAGTCTCGGCGCGTCGTTAAGCCTGACGGCAATCGGAGACTCTCGTCTTCGAAAGCCACGAATTCGGGCCATGGGCGCCCGACGCGTCCCGGGAGAGCCACACTTGAGTCAGCACACCAATCGCGCCCGCCTTCTCACCACGACCATGATCTGCGGCGTGGTGATGGCGTCGGCCACCTCGGCTTGGGCGCAGCAGCAAGCGCCGACGCAGCCGCCCGCGCAGGAAGAAGATCAAGGCACGGCCGGCCTGGGCGTGCCGCAGTCGGCGTCGCCGACCGACGAAGCCGACCTGAACGAGCCCGGCGAGGTTTCCGAGGTCGTCGTCACCGGTTCGCGCATCCGCCGTCCCGGCCTGGTCTCCACCAGCCCGATCCAGTCGGTCGGCGAACAGGAGATCCGGCTGCAGCAGCAGCCTGAAGTGGAGGCCGTGCTGCGGCAGCTGCCCGCCATCCAGCCCGCCGACAACGCCAGCGTGAACAACGGCACCTCCGGCGCGGCCACCATCAGCCTTCGCGGCCTGGGCGCGCAGCGCAACCTGATCCTGATCGACGGCAAGCGCGCCACGCCCTTCGACGTGTTCGGGGTCGTGGACACCTCAGTCATCCCGACCGCCCTGCTTGAGCGGGTGGACGTGATCACCGGCGGCGCCTCGGCCGTGTACGGCTCGGACGCCATCGCCGGCGCGATCAACTTCATCCTGAAGCGCGACTTCGAAGGGGTGGAGCTCGAGACCAACTACCGCGTCACCGAAGAAGGCGACGGCAAGATCACCCAGCACGCGGCCACCATCGGCGGCAACTTCCTCGACGGCCGCGGCAATGCGGTGGTGCACCTCAACTACTCCAAGCGCGACGGCGTTCTCCTGGGCGACCGGTTCTTGGGAACTCTAGGCATCGTAACCGCCACGGGCGGGAATTTCACCCAGTTCCAGCAAGGCCAAAGCCCCGTACCTGCGCCAGCCAACTGCGGCGGAACGAACTCCGTCGCAGCGGGCGGCTCGACGACCACCATCCCGACGCGTGTGGCCATCGCCGGCGGTCCCGGGCTCGGCCAGTTCCGGGAGGACGGCACGCTTGGCGCGAACTGCTCGGTGTTCAACTTCAACCCGTACAACTACTATCAAACGCCGCAGGAGCGTCACGGCGGGACGGCGCTGGCCAGCTTCGAGGTGACGGACAAGATCGAGGCCTACTCGCGGTTCACCTTCTCGAACACCAGCGTCAGGCAGCAGATCGCCCCGTCGGGCTTCTTCGGCAACACGGCTTTTGTGCCGCTGGCGAATCCGTTCCTCACGGCGCAAGCCCGTCAGTTCATCATCGACCGGGCCAACGCGGGTCTGGCCGCCGGAACGGTGACCACCACCGGCGCCCTGCCCAACTTCCGTGACGTGAACAACAACGGACGCGTGGACCAGGCCGACGATCTGCTGCTCTCCATCCGCCGTCGCACCACCGAACTCGGGCCGCGGTCCGCGAACTTCGACCAGAACTACTTCCAGTTCGTTCTGGGCGCTCGCGGCGACATCACGGAAAACCTCAATTACGACGTGTCGGTCCAGCACGGTCAGTCCGACCGGACCAACGTGCAGGCCGGCTACACGAATGTGGCCAACCTCGTGAACGCGGTGAACACGGTCAACGGAACCACCTGCCGCACCGGCGGGTCGGCCTGCGTGCCGGCCAACTTGTTCGGCGCTGAGGGAGCCATCTCCGCCGCCGCCGCCGCCTATCTTGAAGCGATCGGCATTCTCAAGAGCGACTATGAGCAGACCATCATCACCGGTTCGGTGAGCGGGTCCTTGCCCTTCATCACCAGCCCCTTCGCCACTGAATCGCTGGCCTTCAGCGTGGGCGCCGAGTACCGCGAAGAGTCCGGCGAGACCACGCCCGACGAGTGCCTGCAGCTTGCGCCCTCCAGCTGCCTCGGCGGCGCGGGCGGCAACACCCTGCCCATCGTCGGCCGGTTCGATACGCACGAGCTGTTCGGCGAATTGATCGTTCCCTTCGTGCAGGACCGCCCCTTCTTCAACGCGCTGGACCTTGAGCTGGGCTATCGCTTCTCGGACTACAATCCGACGGGCATCGCCAACGCCTACAAGGCAGGCATCAACTACGAGCCCTTCGACGGTCTCCGCTTCCGCGTGCAGCAGCAGCGGGCCGTGCGGGCGCCGAACGTGGGCGAACTCGCCGCCCCGCAAACCGCGAGCCTGCAGAACGCGTCGATCGACCCCTGCTCGGTGGCCAATGCGCGGAACATCACGGCCGCTATCCGCGCCCGCTGCATCAGCACGGGTCAGACCCCGGCCCAGGTGGGCACGGTCGAGGACATCGTCTCCGGTCAGATCAACACCTTCTCGGGCACCGACCTGAACGCGCTGCCTGACTTCGAGACCGCCGACACCTTCACGGCGGGCGTGGTGTTCCAGCCCCGCTTCTTCAGCTTCCTGCGCAACACGTCGGTTTCGCTGGACTACTACAAGATCGAGATCGACGATGTGATCGGCACCTTCGATCCGCAGGAGATCCTGGACGCCTGCTACACCGGCGGCCAGCTGGATCAGTGCGCCAAGATCGTCCGCATCGGGGGCACTCTGACGCTCCCGGGCTCGGGCGTTCAGACCTTCACCACCAACCTGCTGCGGCAGGAGGCGGAAGGCATTGAGCTTTCGGCCAACGCCGAACTGGATATGGAGAGACTGGGCCTGGGCCGCTTCGGTCGCCTCCAAATGCAGTATGTGGGCAACCAGTACCTCACCCAGGAATCCCAGAGCAATGTGACCCAGCCCACGGTTGACTGCCTCGGCGTCTTCACGACGTTCACCACCTGCGGTCAGCCTCTGCCGGAGTATCGACACGCCCAACGGACGGTGCTGGACCTTGGTCGCGTTTCGCTCTCCTATCTTTGGCGCCACCTTGGCGAGCTGCAGGTCGATGAGGCCCGTCGGGACGGCGTTGGCGACGACGATATCTTCGCGGCTTTCCAGCAGATCGAGGCCTATGACTACATCGATCTGGCGGCGACCCTCGACCTCAACGACGCCATTCGGTTCACGGCCGGGGTGACCAATGTGTTCGACGAAGATCCCCCCGTGGTCGGCAACGAGGCCGGCACCACCGCGGCCAACTCGGGCAACACCTTCCCCGCGCTCTACGACGTGCTGGGCCGGGTGTTCTCGGTCGGCGTGAACCTGCGCTTCTAGGCCCAGGCGAAAACAGCGTAAGGAAACGGCGGGCGAGAGCCCGCCGTTTTTCGTTGAGCCGCCGCCATGTCCAGCAACGCCGACGCCCTCTTCCAGCAAGGCGTGGAGGCCTTGTCCCGGGGCGATCTCGCCACGGCGGGCGACCGGCTGCGCGCGGCTGCGGCCGCCTCGCCGGGAGAGGCCATTGTCCCGCTCACCCTGGCCGTGGTGCATCGTCAGCTGGGCGATCCTGAGGGCGAGCACGCCGCGATCGAAGCCTCGCTCGCGGTCGACGCCTATTTTCTCCCGGGCCTGCTCGCCCGCGCCGACCTCCTGGAGCGGCGCGGCCGGCGCCGGGCCGCCGCCACGGCCTACGCCAACGCCCTCAAGGTGGCCCCGCCCGAGCCGCACTGGCCGCCGGCTCTCCGCCCGGGGCTGGAGCGCGCACGCCAGGTCGTCGACGCCAACAGCGAGGCCCTGGCCGCCCATCTCGAGACCGCGCTCGCGGGCGCGCGCGAGGCTCTGGCCCCGGACCTAGCCGAGCGCTGGGACGAGGCCGCGGCCATCATGGCCGGGCTGAGCCGCCCGTACCGCTCGGAATCCAACCAGCTCCATGTCCCGCGCCTGCCGGCCATTCCCTTCTTCGATCGCGCCGCCTTCCCCTGGGCCGCCGCACTGGAGTTCAGAACGGAGGCCATTCGCGGCGAACTGGAGGCGGTGATGCGGGAGCAGGCGGACGCCTTTTCCCCTTATATCGCCTATCGCCCCGGAGACCCGGTCAACCAGTGGCGCGAGCTGAACCACAGCTCCCGCTGGAGCAGTTACCACCTCTGGCGGGGCGGGGAGCCCGTGGTGGAGAACCTGGAGCGCTGCCCCGAAACTGCGCGCGCCCTCCGATCGGTCGAGATGGCCGAGATCGGCGGTCTGTGCCCCAACGCCATGTTCTCCGTCCTGGCGCCCCGCACGGCCATCCCGCCGCACACGGGCGAGACCAACGCCCGGCTGGTGGCCCACCTGCCGCTGATCGTGCCGCCTGGATGCGCCTATCGCGTCGGCTATGAGAACCGCCGCTGGACGGAAGGCGAGCTGCTGGTTTTCGACGACACGATCGAGCACGAGGCGCGCAACGACAGCGACCAACCGCGCGTGGTCCTGATCTTCGACGTCTGGAACCCGCTCCTGCAGCCGGCGGAGCGGCGCATGGTCCAGGCCATGGCCGCCGCGGCGAGGACCTTCGCCCTCGAAGCTTGACTGGCTTGCGAAAGCGGATTTGTGACTTTGGGCTGGCCGCAAGGTACCATCCGTGCGCTTCACGGCTGGGGTGGCCATTGTTTTCGAGGAGAAGCCGCCGGTAGCCGGCAACGAGGCCGGCGCCACCTCCGCCGACTCAGGCAACACCTTCCCCGCGCTCTACGACGTGCTGGGCCAGGTGGCCGATGCCGGTCTGACCAGTGCCTTGATCGAACTCGACACGAGGCAGTTAGGGGCGGCGCCGCAGCGGCGCCCCTCGTTGACTAGGCCGGAGCAACTTCCTCGGGACAGGCCGTGCTATCAGGTTCGACCAGAACGGCGTTGGGATCGCAGGGATTCGTCGTTTGCGAACTTACGTCCATGCCGGCCTCGTCCAAGTTGGTCGGGGCGAGGTCGACGGGCAGGAACGACAGAAGAAACGCGAGCAGAAAAGACATGGCCAGCTCCCTTTAAGAGAGAGGAGCGTGATCTTGCAACTGAGGCGTGTCAATGGAAGATTCACGTTCAATCCCGCCTGCATGCGCCGACCCTGGTCGAGGCCCTGCCCCTCCCCCCGGGGGAGCTTCGCCTCGAAGCCTGACAAAATCATGCGAAAGCGGTCTTGCAACATCGGTGTGTTCGCAAGGATACATTTCGGAAAGAACATCCCCCTGACGATTATGGCGGATTGTGACGGACCTTACGGTCCTGTTAGGTGCGGCCGGAAGCGCCTTCGCAAAGGCGTGCGGTCGAGTCCCCCGGCCGCACTTCGGGAGATTCTGGGCTCATGCTCATCAAAGCGTTCAACAAGAAGACCCTGTTCGGCACCACGGTCATTGCGGGCTTCGCCGCCCTGACCGTGGTCAGCGGCCCGGCCCACGCCCAGACCGCCCAGCCGGGCGACGCCACCCCGGCGACCCAGGCCACCCAGGCGCAATCGCCCGAACAAGGCGCTCCGCCCGAGACCGCGCCCGACCCCGCCGTGGTCGACCAGCCGGACAACCCGGAAGAGTCGCGCAACAACTCGGGCCAGGCGCTCGACGAAGGCGCGGGCGAGGTCGAGGCCGTGATCGTCACGGGTTCTCGCATCCGCCGCGACCCGACCAACGCGCCCGCTCCACTGATCCAGGTCGGCCGCGAGGAGGTCCTCCAGTCGGGCGAAGCCAACATCGTCGACTTCCTGGCGGACATTCCCGCCCTGCAGACCTCCTTCACCCCGGCCGACCAGGCCGCGGGCGGGCTGAACATCGGCGGTCTGTCCTTCGTCAACCTGCGCAACCTTGGCTCCGAGCGCACCCTGGTGCTGGTGGATGGCCGTCGCCACGTCGGCTCCCAAATCGGCGGCCTGAACGTCGACATCGACACCATCCCCTCGCTGCTGATCGAGAGCATCGAGCTGGTCACCGGGGGACAGTCGGCGCTCTACGGCACGGACGCCGTGGCTGGCGTGGTCAACTTCATCCTGCGCAAGAACTTCGAAGGCGTGGAGCTCGACGCGGCCTACAGCCAGATCAACCAGGACGGTCAGGCGGACCGCCGCATCTCGGGCCTGGTCGGCAAGAACTTCTTCAACGACCGCCTGAACGTCTACGCCTTCGGCGAGTACCAGAAGGGCGACGAGGTCACCAGCCGCGACATCGACTACCTGCGTGAGGGCAACAACGTCCTGCAGGTGGATGCGGACCCCTCGAACGCAGAGTCCGACAACCAACTCGACAACATCCTGATCAGCGGGCAGCGCGACATCCTGTTCACGCGCGGCGGTCTGTTGACCCTCTCGAATCAGGTGCGTCCGAGCACCGGCTTCATCCCGGGCACCTCTCGAGTCGCGAACCCGATTCTGTCCCCACAGGCTTGCGGCGCGGTGCCCCCGCTGACGAGCACCAACCCGGCAGTGACGACGCGGCCCTTTGCCTTCCTACCGGGGGGCTGCGTCAACGTCTCGCCGGACCAACCGGGAACGCAGTTCGTGTTCAACGCCGATGGCACGGCGCGCCCGGCCAACTTCGGCACCTTCCAGGATCCCGGCGGCGCCGGCATTGCGGGCAACAACCGCCGGATCAACATCGGCGGCGACGGCCTGAACCAGGCCACGGAGTTCTTCGCCGGCCTTCGTTTTCCGGAGCTGGAGGCCATGCGCTTCCAAACTGGGTTCAACCTCGACGTCACCGATGACTTCCAGGTGTTCGGCGAGGCCAAGTACGTCGACGAACAGTCTCTGCTGGTCGGCCAGCCGAGCTTCTTCCAGCTCAGCATCACCGACGTGCCCGCCGGGTCCCAGAACGGGCTGTTCGGGACTACGGGCTTCAACCTCGGCCTGGACAACCCGTTCCTGCCGGCCAATGTCGTGACCGCCATTCGTAACAACGTGCGGCCGGTGTACGATCTTCGGACGGCGATCGCCGGCCAGCCGAACCCGGCGTTCGGCGCCCAGACCGGCACCGTCGCCGATCCCCGCGCCTTCTATCGGTTCTTCGGCCCTGGTCGTCCCCAGAATAATACGCGCGAGCTGCAGCGCTATGTCATCGGGTTCCGCGGCGACCGGGACAGCCTCGCGTTCATCGACAACCTGTCCTACGAGGCGAGCTACACCTATGGTGAGGTCCGCAACCGGAACGAAGAAAGCGCGCTCGACTCCGAGCGTTTCTTCTTCGCGCTCGACACCGTGCGCGGGGCCAATGGACAGATCCAGTGCCGCGTGCAGGCCCTCGCAGCCGCGGGCGTCCCGATCACGGACCAGACGCGCGGCTTCATCTCTCCCGCGACGGGAGATGAACTTACCCGCGCGACCGGCCGCGGCCCGACTCTGGCGGCGAACGATCCGACGATCACCGGCTGCGTGCCGATCAATCCCTTCGGCGCCGACTTCCGGCAAGACGCCAACGCGGAGAACACTACCGGCGGCGGCGGCCGTCCCGGGCTGAACGCCGCGCAGCTCGCCTACGTCACGGCATCGGTCAATGTTCAGGAAACCAACAAGCAGCAAGACTTCCTGGGCTTCGTCTCGGGCGAGCTCCTGGACGGCGTGCTGCCGGCCGGCCCGATTGGCCTGGCGCTCGGCTACGAGTTCCGGGAAGAGAAGTTCAGCGGGATCGGCAGAACCGCGTCCAACTTCGACGAGCGCGGCCGCCGTCGTCTCCTGTTCCTCAACACCTCGTTCGACAATCCCGAGGTCGGCTACCAGTCCAACGAGGTCTTCGGCGAAATTCGCGTCCCGCTGCTCCGCGACCTGCCCCTGGTGGACACGGCGGAAATCAGCGCCGCCTACCGTA
>JAUJMO010000002.1:201011-215563 GCA_030446805.1 Caulobacteraceae bacterium
CTGCTCCGCGACCTGCCCCTGGTGGACACGGCGGAAATCAGCGCCGCCTACCGTAAGGCCGAGAACTCGGTGGAGTCGGTGGGCGAGCTGGAGACCTACAGCGTCCAGGCGCTGTACCGCCCCAGCCGCGACCTGCTGTTCCGGGCCACTTATGGCGAGGCGGTGCGGATCCCGACCCTGAGCAACCTCTTCAACCGAGGCTTCCAGACCTTCGCCTTCATCACGGACCCGTGCGACGCAAGCGTGATCCGAAACACGACGGATCCGGTGATCCGCGCCAATCGCCGGGCCAACTGCGTGACCTTGCTGGGCGCTGGCTATGATCCGGACTCCACCGCGATCACCTACACGCAAACGGTCGAAGGTCGCGGAGGCGCCGGCAGCTCGCTGCTCACGGCGGAGGACTCGCGAAGCTACACCTTCAGCGTGTCCTTCACCCCGAGGTTCATCCCGAGGTTCTCGCTGGTGCTGGACTACTACAACATCAATGTAAACAATGCGATCGAAACGGTCTTCGCCAACACCAACGTCAGTAACTGCGTGAGCGGCGCGGTGATCAACACGGTCGCCTGCTCCACCTTCGTGCGCAACGGGCTTGTTCCCCCCTCTGGCTCCACCGGGCAGGTGAACCAGCCTTTCGCGGTCACCAGTTTCGCTCAGGGCCCCCAGAACTTCGCGGCGCGCACGGCGCAGGGCATGGACTTCAATGCCCGGTACGCCATCGATACGGCCGACTTCCTGGGCCGGGATCTCGGCCGGATCGACTACTCGCTGCGGGGCACCTACAACATCCGCCAGGAGTTCTTCGAGAACATCGCCGATCCTTCGGACGCGACGGAGAACGACGCGACGCCGGGCCAACCCCGGGTCCGATTCCTCTCCACGGTGACCTACTCGCCGATCGACCGGTTCTCGCTGACCTGGGACTGGGACTACCAGACCAGCCAGGAGCTGTTCGACTCCGACCTGTTGGTGCAGGACCCGGACAACCGCCGGGCTGAGCTGCTGGAGACCGGCTCGTTCAGCAGCCACGACTTCGCGGCCCGATATGAAGTGCGGGATGGCCTCAGCATCCGCGCGGGCGTCAACAATGCCTTCGACGCGGAGCCGGCGGCCCATGTGCAGCAGATAACGGCGGGCGGAGGCGCGAACGCCGCCAACATCGACGTGTTCGACCTTTTCGGCCGCCGCTTTTTCGTCGGCGCCAACCTCAAGTTCGGCGCGGCGCGGGACTGATCCCCCCGCTTCGGCGAAATCGGAAAGGGCGGCTCTCAGGAGCCGCCCTTTTTCGTTGCCGGCGTGCGCCGGCCGCAACTGGGGGACTCCCCTCGCCGTGGTCGCGGGGGCCGGCCTTCGCCTGCCGACGCGGGGCTCGACGCGGCAAGCTTGACGGTGGCTTTGCGGCGCTGGTGTGTCCGCGCGGATACATTCCGGAAAGAACATCCCCCTGACGATTATGGCGGATTGTGACGGACCTTACGGTCCTGTTAGGTGCGGCCGGAAGCGCCTTCGCAAAGGCGTGCGGCCGAGTCCCGCGGCCGCACTTCGGGAGACTCTGGGCTCATGCTCATCAAAGCGTTCGACAAGAACATCCTGTTCGGCACCACGGTCATCGCCGGCTTCGCCGCCCTGAGCGTGATGAGCGCGCCCGCTTACGCGCAGACCGGCACCCCCCCCGCCCAGCCGCAGAGCAGCGACACCACCGCCACGACCCGAGACATCATCCAGGGCTCGCCGGAACAGAACGCGCCCGAGGAGGCGCCCGCGGACCCGGCGGTGGTGAACCAGCCGGACAACCCGAACGAAGCCCGCAACAATCAGGGCGAGCCGACCGACGATGACGCCGAGGCCGTTGAGGCGGTGGTGGTCACCGGCTCGCGCATCCGCCGCGACCCGACCAACGCGCCGACGCCCCTGATCCAGGTCGGTCGCGAAGAGGTTCTGCAATCGGGCGAGCCGAATGTCGTCGACTTCCTGGCCGACATTCCCGCCCTGTCCGGCTCGACGGTGCCGGAAGACACCACCGGCGGGGTGCTCAACCAAGGCGGGCTGAGCCTGCTGAATCTGCGCAACCTGGGCGCGGTCCGCACTCTGGTGCTGGTGGACGGGCGTCGCCACGTGGGCTCCGCTCCCGGCTCGCTGGCCGTCGACGTGGACACCATCCCGTCCCTGCTGATCGAAAACGTGGAAATCGTGACCGGCGGGCAGTCGGCGCTCTACGGCGCCGACGCCGTCTCGGGCGTGGTGAACTTCATCCTGCGCCGCAACTTCGAAGGCATCGAGATCGACGGCTCCCTGGCCAACATCGCCCAGGGCACCGATCGGACCAACAGGCGGATCTCCGGCCTGATCGGCCACAACTTTTTCAACGACCGTCTGAACCTCTACGCTTTCGGGGAGTATCAGGCGAGCGACCGGGTCCAGGACTTCGACCTCGACTACCGGCGCGAGGGCTACGGCTTCACCTTCGACGACGCCGATCCGGCCACGTTGAACGACGACGGCGTGCTGGACAACAATCTCCGCTTCGGCCTGCGGGACTCGCTGTTCTCGCGCGGCGGCACCTTCATCCTCGCCAACCAGCCGATCCCTTCGCCGGCCGCTGATCCCGACACCCCGTTCCAGAACTGCGGGGCCGTGCCCGCCAACCCGGCTCGGAGCGCTCTGAACAGCACCAACTGCAACCCGGTCCGTCCCGACAACCCGAACAGCATCTTCGTCTTCGACGCCAACGGCCAGGCCCGCCCCTTCAACTTCGGCAGCTTCCAGCAGACCGCGGGCTTTAGCCGCCGCCTGCACGTCGGCGGCGACGGGCTGAACATCGCCACTGAGTTCGGACAGGCAGATCGCCTGCCGGAATCGGAGAACTTCCGCTACCAAACGGGCGCCAACTTCGACATCACGGAAGACATCCAGCTGTACGCCGAGGCGAAGTTCGTCCGCGAGCTGACCAACTTCACGAGCCAGCCGACCTTCTTCCAGATCGGCGTGGCCGATGTCCGGGCCGGCGAAAGTCCAACGCTCTTCAGCACCGCCGTGTTCAATCTTGGTCTGGACAACGCATTCCTGAACCAGAACTCGCCCGCCCTGGTCGCGCGCGTCCGGGCCAACACCCGCCCGGTTTTGAACGCATCCGGCGTGCAGACCGGCACAGTTCTGGATCCCCGCGCATTCCTGTCGGTCTTCGGTCCGTCGCGGACCCAAAACAACGAGCGCGAGCTCACCCGCTACGTGGCGGGTCTTCGCGGAGACCGTGACCGCCTGGGATTCATCAACAATCTCTCCTATGAGATCGGCTACACCTACGGCGAGGTCGAGAACCGCAACCTGGAAGCGGCGGTCGACGTGGAACGTTTCTTCTTCGCCACGGACGCCGTGCGCGACGTGAACAACGTCACGGGCAGGGGCGCTAACGCCATCGTGTGCCGCGTCCAGCTTCTCACAGCGGGCGGGCGAACCATCCCTGACCAGTTGACCGGGGTGGGAAGTCCCCGCATTCGCCCGGCGGGCTCCACTCTCAACGCGAACAGCCCGCAGGTGCGTGACTGCGTTCCCACGAATATCTTCGGCAGCGACTTCCGAAACGACGCAAACAACGAAAATGTAAGCGGCGGAGGCGGTCGTCCGGGTTTGACGGCTGAGCAGCAGGCCTACTTCGGCGCGGGCATCAATGTCACCAACCGCAATGAACAGCAGAATGTGCTGGCGTTCGCGTCCGGCGAGATCCTGGGCGATTTCCTCCCTGCCGGGCCCATCGGCATCGCCATCGGCTATGAGACCCGCGAGGAAACCACCAGCGGTCAGGGCCGAAGCCGGGAAACGGGCGACCGCCTCCTGTTCCTGAACACCGGGCCGGACTTCCCCGAGGTGTCCTACGAGGCCCAGGAGTTCTTCACCGAGGTTCGTCTCCCGCTGCTCAGGGACCTGCCCTTCGCGGACACGTTGGAGGTCAGCGGCGCTTACCGGAAGTCGGACTATACGACGGTTGGCGAGGTGGAGACCTACAGCCTGCAAGGTCTGTATCGTCCCAACCGGACCTTCCTGTTCCGCACGACTTACGGCCAGGCCACCCGGATCCCCAACCTGGGCGAGAACTTCGCCCCGGCCACCCAAACCTTCGCCAACGGCTTCGTGGATCCCTGCGACGCGGAGGTGATCCGTGGGATCAACAACCTGACCGATCGGGCCAACCGCCGGGCGAACTGCGTGGCGCTGCTGGGGGCCGGCTACAATCCCGGCACGGACGCACCCAACACGGGAACCCGCATCACCTACAGCAGCGGGGTGCCCGGACGGAACGCGGGCAACCCCTTCCTGGTGCCGGAGGACTCACGGAGCTACACGATCGGTTTCTCTTTCACGCCCGGTTTCGCCCGCGGTCTGTCCATCACCGCGGACCTGTTCGACATCAAGATCACCAACGTGATCGCCGCGGTGCCGGCGCAAGCGGCGGCCACCAACTGCGTGAGCGGGGCCAGCCTCAACGCGAATGCGTGCAACACCATCTTCCGAGCGGGCGGCACTCCGGCTGCAGGCGTCACGCCTTTCAGCGTGATCGACTTCATTCAGGGATCGCTAAACTTCGCGGCATTGCGCGCGCAAGGTATCGACTTCACCGGGCGCTATCGGCTGGAAACGGCGGATGTGATCGGGCGGGACTTCGGCCGGCTCGACTACAGCATCCGTGGCACCTATCTGATCCGGCGAGAGGACTTCCTGAACTTCGCCGATCCAAGCCGAGCCGAGCCGTTGGACGGAACCGTCGAGTTCCCGCGAGTCCGCTTCCTGCAGACGATGATCTACTCGCCGACGGACCGGGTCTCCTTCAGCTGGGACTGGGATTACCAAACCAGCCAGGAGATCCTGGACTCCGACGTTTTCCTGCAGAACGGCGATATCCGTGACGCTCGGTTCGCCGAGACGGGGCCTTACAGCGTGCACGACTTCACGGCCCGCTACGAGATCACGGAGAACGTCCTGATCCGCGCGGGCATCGTGAACGCCTTTGACGCCGATCCGCCGCTGGCGGTTGGCAGCACCACCTCGGCGGACGTGTTCGACCTGTTCGGCCGGCGCTTCTTCGTCGGCGCGAACCTGAAGTTCGGAGGGGCGGTGCGCTAAGCCTCACCAAAGGACGAACCTCAGAGGAAGGGCGGCTCTCCGGAGCCGCCCTTTTCGTGCGGGTGGGCGATACGCCCGTCGTCAGTCCGGGACCGCGAAGCGGCTATCCGGGGCGACTGTTGCACCCCCTGGGCGCGCCGAGCTCCACCCGCTCCAAGCCGTGCCTTACCAAGTGCACACCGTGCTGACCGACAACGACACGCATTTCACCGGCCCGGGAAGCATGGGCTCCGCCGTTCCCGGGATCCGGGCGACGCTGGCCTCCGGTGAGCTCTTCCGAGCCCACAACTTCAAACTTGCCTGCGCCGAGCGGAACGTCGACCACCGCCTGGCCAAGCCTTGCCACCGTGGACCAACGGCCAGGTCGAGCGAATGAACCGAACGCTCAAGGAGGTCGGAGGAGGGGTCGCCCACCAGGTCGATCAGCTTGGTCGCGTGACCCGCCCCTCGCCGAACCACGAAGCCGAACTCGCCGAGGTGACCCCGCAGCGCATGATCAGCTGTGTCCTCTGGCGGACCCGCACATCCCGCCTGCGGGAAACTCGTGCAAGCGCCGGCAGATCAATCAATCCGCCGCGTGTATCCAGCCCGTGATTGACAGCCGGGGGGCCCGCGCCAGCCGCGACACCGCCGACACCGCGTGCGTTTGGGGGACTGCGAACACGTTCAAGGCGTTGAACTTCGGCACGTAACCCTCCGCGACATGTCCGTCGTCGTCCAGGAACATCAGCACCCCGCCCCAGTCCGCACGCCAGTGCGGCGTAAGATTGAGCACATAGGCGTAGAGCCGTCGCTGATCAGGAAGTTCGTCAGCGTGAGCGGTCGCATAGTGGCCCGGCATATACCGGGTCGCCATCACGTCGGCGAAGGCCACCCGGCCGTCACCCGTAAGCCGCGTCATAAAGTCGAGGAAGTCTCGCCCGTTCACGAAATCGTGGATCGCGCGCATCGGTTCAGCTAGGGGCCGTCCATCGATCAGCGCCCCTGTTATCCGTACGGTGTCGAAGATGTAGCTCAGACCGTCGGAATTCGAAGCAAGCAGTGATCGCTCCAACTCTGCCCGCTCCTGGGCCGATAGGGAGTTCAGTTCATCCATGCGGATGTCGACGTCCTTGCCGGGCCCGAGGTGAATCGAGCGCGTCCAGTCGGCCGTGCCCACCAGCTCTGTATGAAGCTCTGTGGCCGATGCCGGTTCGAGGATGCTGGGGATGTGCAGTCGCCGATGGCCCTTGAACGCGGACCGGTAGGCTTCGGGCTGCAGCGTGCTGCTCAAACGGGGGGGGATCAGGCGTGTCACTGAAAGGCCCTGGAATGCGAGTGTAGGAAGGCGCAACGCCTCCGACGGCGCAAGCTGAATCACCAGCGATGATCTGGAGTTCTCGACAGCGGGCCTGACGTGCATTCGCGGATCCCTCGCCATTCGAGCGCAGCTGCTGCTCTACTTCGAACTCGGCTATTGGCCCGAGGATAGTCGCGCCGGTAAGCTGTCTGAAGTCGGAACGCTCGATCAGCGTATCCCGAAGGGCAGAGTCACCAGACCCGAGATTGAAGCCACGGTTGGCCTCCATAGAAACAACTGCGACGAGGTCGAGATCGGTAGCCAACAAACAATCCAGCCAGCCTGCTCTAGACGAGGTCCGCGCGTTTTCTTCGCAGCCACCCTCTGTCGCTCCGCATCTCTGCCCCGCTCCGCGGGTGAGAGGACGTGAGATGTGCCGACCTGCGCGTTCCTTTCCCGAGAGCTTGCGGGCTCGGGGGGACGGCGCCCAACGGGCAGGAGGGGGATTCTGGGCCAGCTCCCCCCAATCGGGGAGGGGAAGCCTTGCTCCGCAACCCGGGGACAAGCGTGTAAGCCCGGTCCTCGCGCGTCGGTCGAAGCTGAATATGAACCGCCCGTCACCAAGGTCCGGAGCTTGCGCCGTCGCAGGTCGAAGCCTTGCTATGGGCCTGCCTTCGCCGGAACAGCTTGGGCGGGCCGAAGTTTCGCCGGCAGCACCCAGCCCCGTCAAGCTCCCCCCAGCAATGGAGAACGCCGGTCTCGACGGGGCCCGTCACTCGGACGAGCGGCTCAGTCCACCCGCGCGCTTTCCAGCACCGTCGCACCCTCGGCTCGCAGCCGCGCCTCCGCCATCTTGTCCAGCAGCGCCTGGGCGCGGGGATCGCCGAACACCCAGGCCGCGGCGGCCAGGGTTCGGACCGAGGCGGCTGAAGCGCCGAACAGGCCTTCCAGCGCTTCGAAGGGCGACTTCTGGGCCGGGAAGCGGCGCAGGTCCACCTCCGCGTCCGCGTCGATCTTGGCCAGCCGCTTGGCCGTGGCCAGGGCCTGATAGAAGCCGCCGGTCTCATCGACCAGTTGCAGCTGGCGCGCCTGGGCGCCGGTCCAGACGCGGCCGCGAGCGATCTCGTTGACGCGCGCCACGGACAGGTTGCGGCCGTCGGCCACGCGGGTGATGAAACCCTGGTAGATGCGGTCCAGGAATTCGGAGAACTCCGCCCGCTCCGACGGATTGAACGCGCGCTCGGAGGTGAAGGCGTCGGCGAACTCGCCACCCACCGACACGTTCTCGACATTCACGCCATAGCGCTCCAGCGCGGGTCCGATGGCGAACTTGCCGCCGAACACGCCGATGGAGCCCGTCAGGGTGGAGGGCTGGGCCACGATGGCGTCGGCCTTGGAGCTGATCCAGTAGCCGCCGGAGGCCGCATAGGTCCCCATGCTGACCACCACGGGCTTTTTCGCCTTTTGCACCGCCTGGACCGCGGCCAGGATCTGGTCCGAGGCGGTGTCGGAGCCCCCCGGCGAGGAGACGCGGAACACCACGGCGCGGACATCGTCGTCCTTCGCCGCCTTGTAGAGCGCCTCGGCCACGTCGTCGGAATAGGCGTTGGCGTTGGAGCCGAACGGGTCGGTGTCGCCGGTGCCGGTCACGATGGCGCCTTCGGCCTCGACCACCGCGATCTCCGGACCGCTGTCGCCGCCGCCGTCCCCGGCCGTGGCCGCGTAATCGTCGAATTCCAGCGTCTCGGCGTCGTCGCCGAACCGGTCCAGCAGGGTCTCCTCCGCGAACTCCACCTGACCCAGCCGGTCCACCAGCCGACGGACCTGCGCCTCGGGCGCGCTCATGGGGCCGCTTTCCAGCGCCGCGCGCAGGGCCTGCGGCGACTGCCGCCGGTCGGCCGCGGCGTTCAGCAGGGCGTTGTCATAGACCGAGGTCATCCAGGACAGCGTCGCGGCCCGGTGCTCGGGCGTATAGGTCTCGTACAGGAAGGGGTTGGCGGCGTTCTTGAACTCGTGGCGTTGCTGGAAGTCGGCCACCACGCCGTAGCGGTCGAACAAGCCCTTCAGGAAGACCTCCTCATTGGCGATGCCCGTGACCTGGAAAGAGGCGGTGTCCTGCATCCAGAACTCGTCCGCGGCCGCGCCCAGCATATAGGTGGAGGTGACGACGCCGGTGGGTTGGAAGCCCTGGCTGTGCGCGACCACCCGCTTGCCGGCGGCGCGGAAGCTCTTCACCGCGCCGCGGATCTCCTCGGCCGCGGCTGGGGGCATGCCGCCCTCGGGCAGGCGGATGAACAGGGCCTTGATCCGCTCGTCGTCCTCCGCTTCGTGCAGGGTGGTGACCACCTTCATGACCGACAGGCCCGAGCCGCCGAAGGCCGCAAACGGGCTGGAGCCCGCCTGGTCCGTCAGGCTCTCGCGCAGGTCGAGCATGAGGACCGACTGGGCGGGTATGTCCGGACCCTTGGACGCCGCCCCGATCACGGAGGCGATCAAGAGCATCGGAATGGCCACAAAGAACAGCAGCAGCCCCACGAAGACGCCGGCGATGGTGATCAGGAACTGTTTCATGCAGGCGCCCGCGACGATGGGGGTCCACACCTAGGGACGGCGCCCCCGAGCGGCAAATGCGGCCGATGATGCGGGATAGGTGGTCGGAGTGGCAGGATTCGAACCTGCGACCCCCGCGTCCCGAACGCGGTGCTCTACCAGACTGAGCCACACTCCGACGAAGGCCGGGCTTATAGCGACGGCTTCCTCGCTGAGCAATGGGCGGTTGCCCTGCCCGGCGGCCTGCGCTATCTCCGCGCTCCGCACCCACCCGGGCCCCCGGCCCGCGGCCCTGCTGGGGAATGGTGTAATGGTAACACAGCGGTTTTTGGTACCGCTATTCTAGGTTCGAGCCCTAGTTCCCCAGCCACTTCCCCGGCCGCTCGGACCCAATCTTAACGATTGTTCACCTGCGTCCCGACGCCTTGCCAAGGGGCGGCGGGGAGGCGAAAGCTTGCGCCGCTTAGCGATCACAAGGGCGGTGAGATGAGCGGACGTGCGCGCAAACGGTTCGGGCGTGAACTCTTCGGCACGGCGGCGGTCGCGGCCGTTCTCCTGGCGGGAACGGCTTCGGCCCAGACCCGAGCCCCGGCTTCGCCGCGGCCGGCGCCCGTGTCCAGCCTCGTGCAGGCGGTGAACATTCCCTATGAGGAGTTCACCCTTCCGAACGGCCTGCGGGTCATCACCCACACCGACCGCAAGGTCCCCATCGTGGCCGTCAGCGTCTGGTACGGCGTGGGCTCCAAGGACGAGCCGAAGGGGCGGACCGGCTTCGCGCACCTGTTCGAACACCTGATGTTCAACGGCTCGGAGAACGCCCCGGGCGAATTCTTCGAACCCCTCGAGAACGTGGGCGCCACCGACTACAACGGCACCACCTGGTTCGACCGGACCAACTACTTTCAGAACGTGCCCACGCCGGCGCTGGAGCTGGCGCTGTTCCTGGAATCCGACCGCATGGGCTACCTGCTGGGGGCGGTCACCCAGCAGAACCTGACCAACCAGATCGGGGTGGTGCAGAACGAAAAGCGTCAGGGCGACAACGAGCCTTACGGCCTCACCGAATACGCCATCCTGGAGGGGCTCTTCCCCGAGGCGCACCCCTACCGGCACAGCACCATCGGCTCCATGGCCGACCTCAGCGCCGCCACGCTGGACACGGTGCGCGACTGGTTCCGCACCCATTACGGTCCTAACAACGCGGTGCTGGTGCTGGCGGGCGACATCGACGCCAGGACCGCCCGACCGCTGGTGGAGAAGTACTTCGGCTCCATTCCGCGCGGCCGCACCCCGCCCAAGGGAACGGCGGGCGTCCCCGAGCGCACGGAGATCACGCGCGTCACCATGCGCGACCAGGTCGCCAACCCCCGCATCTACCGCATCTGGGCGGTTCCCGGCCGGCTGAGCCCCGAAGGCCCGCTGCTGGACACGGCCGCCGCAGTGCTGGCCGGCGGGACCACATCGCGCCTGTACAATGACTTGGTGCGCGACAAGAAGCTGGCCGTGGCGGTGCGCGGCTACCTGCAGGAGCACCAGCTCTCCAGCTTGCTCCAGCTCGAGGTGGACGTGCGCCCCGGCGTGGACGTCGCCGCGGTGGAGACGCGCCTCGACCAACTGATGGCTGACTTCCTGCGCACCGGTCCCACGCCCGACGAAGTCTCGCGCGTGGCGACCCGGGCCGTGTCCGGCACGATCCGCGGCCTGGAGGAGGTGGGCGGATTCGGCGGCAAGGCCGTCACCCTGGCGGAGGGCGAGCTGTACGCGGACGATCCCGCATTCTACCGCAAGCAGCTGGACATCTACGCTCGCGCGGCGCCCGCCACCGTGCTGGCCGCCAGCCGCCGCTGGATCAACGACGGCGACCTGCGCCTGACGGTGCTGCCCGGCGCGCGTCCAGCCGACGAGTCCGCCGTGGCCGGAGCGACGGCCGGCGGCGCGGGCGGGCCGGGCCGCCCGCGCTTCTACCAGCAGCCCGCCGGGACCGGACAGCCTGGGCAGCCGGTCGTGCCTTCGCCCACCCCGCCGCGGGCTGCGGAGCAGCCGGCGCGCCCGGCCAGCCCCGCGCCGGGCGAGGCCCGCGATACGCCGGGCGCCGGCGTCCAGCAGGCCGCGCCCGTAGCGCCGCAGCAACCCACCGGCCAACCGCCGGCCCAGGCCACCCAGGACGCCCAGGCGCCCGAAACCCGCCCGCTGGCCGATGAGGCCAACCGGCCCCGCCGCTCCACCCGTCCCCAGCAGCAGCCGCCGGTGCGGGGCTTCGCCGCCCTGGACTTCCCGGCGGTGGAGCGCATCCGGCTCAGCAACGGGCTGGAGGTGCAGTTCGCCCGTCGCGCCACCGTGCCGGTGGTGCAGATGGCCTTGAGCTTCGACGCGGGCACGGCGTCCGACCCTGCCGACAAGCTGGGGCTGGCCACCCTGACGGCGAGCCTGCTGGACGAGGGAACGGCGCGGCGCACCTCCGTGCAGATCGCCGAGGAGGCCGAGCGGCTGGGCGCAACCCTCGGCGCCGGCGCCAGCCTGGACCGCACGCGCGTTTTCATGTCGGCGCTGAAACCCAACCTCGCCGCCTCGCTCGACCTCATGGCCGACGTGGTCCGCAATCCGGCTTTCAACCCGGCCGATGTGGAGCGGCTGCGGACCATCCAGTTGAACCGCATCGCCCAGGAGCTGACCCAGCCCTCGGCCATCGCCGCGCGCGAGATCGCGCCGCTCATCTTCGGTCCCAACCACCCCTATGGAAAGCCGCTGACCGGCTCCGGCACGCCGCAAGGGGTGCAGTCGATCACGCGGGCGGACCTCCAGGCCTATCAGCAACGCTGGCTGCGCCCGGACGCCGCGACCCTGTTCGTGGTGGGCGACGCCACCCTGGCCGAACTCCGCCCCCAGTTGGAACGGGCGTTCGGGACCTGGCGTGCTCCGGTCGTTCCGCGCGGGACCAAGGTGTTCACCACGGCCCAGGCGCCGGCGAGGGGACGGATCGTGCTGATCGACCGGCCGAACTCGCCGCAAAGCGTGATCCTTGGCGGCCTGCCTCTCCCCATCGAGGGGACGGACGACCCGCTGCAGTTGAGCGCCGCCAACGAAATCCTCGGCGGCAGCTTCACCTCCCGCCTGAACACCGACCTTCGGGAGGTGAAGGGCTGGTCCTACGGCGTGCGCAGCCAGGTCACGCCCGTGCGCGAACAGCTTCCCTTCATAGTCAGCGCGCCCGTGCAGACGGACCGCACCGCGGACTCGCTCAAGGCCTTGATCGACAATGTGCGGGAGTTCCAGGGACCCAAGCCGGCCACTCCGGCTGAGATTAGCCGCATGGTGAACAGCAACGTCCGGTCTCTGCCGGGCGACTATGAGACGAGCTCGGAAGTGCTGGCCGCGCTGGAGCGCAACGCGCTTCTGAACCGGCCGGACGACTACCTCGAGCGGCTGCCCGCGCGTTATCAAGCCCTGTCGGCGTCCGAGCTCTCGACCGCCGTGCGAGCCATCGACCCTGCCCGGATGACCTGGGTGGTGGTGGGCGACCGCGCCCGCGTCGAGGCGCCCCTGCGCGCGCTGAACCTGGGCGCCGTCGAGGTTCGGGCGGCGGCTCCGGTCACGCCCGGTCCGGCGGGAGCGGGCGGCGCGGCGGCGCCGCGGAACTGAGCGCCTCCAGCCTAGGCTGAGCGCCCCGGTCGTTCGCGGCCGGGGCGCATTTCTTTCGAGGGGCGGACCAGCGGCGGGCGAGGATTGGCGTCGCCGCCCATCAGTGCGGCCAGCCGAGCGGCCCCGAGTGTCTGAACGACCAGCATCGCCCTCTCCGTCGACCCAAGCTGAGAACGGTTCTCATCTAGACAGACTTGCGACAGCTTCGCAAGCTGCGCGCTTACGGCTCGCGCGATCGAACCCGGCAGGCTCAAGCCGCTCGAGACGGTCGCTCCCAGCCCCGTTCCTGGGCCCAGATCGCAAAGGCGTAGGCCCGCGCCACCTCCTTGAGATAGTCGAACCGTCCCGACGCGCCGCCGTGGCCGGCTTCCATGTTGATCTTCAGCAGGATGGGAGAGGACCCGGTCGTATGCTCCCGCAGTTTGGCCGCCCACTTGGCGGGCTCCCAATAGGTCACACGCGGGTCCGACAGTCCGCCTTCGGCCAGGATGGCCGGGTAGGCCTTGGGGCGGACCTGGTCGTACGGGCTGTAGCTCGCGATCAGGTCATAGGCGGCCGGGTCCTCGATGGGGTTGCCCCACTCAGGCCACTCGGGCGGGGTCAGCGGCAGGCTGGTGTCGCTCATGGTGTTGAGCACGTCCACAAAGGGCACCTGGGCGATCACGCCGCTCCAGAGGTCCGGGCGCAGATTGGCCACCGCCCCCATGAGCAGGCCGCCCGCGCTGCCGCCCTGCGCCACGATCCTGCCGGGGCGGCTGTAGCCCGCCCCGATCAGGTGCTCGGCCGCGGCGATGAAGTCCGTGAAAGTGTTGGGCTTCTTCTCACGGCGGCCCTGGAGGAACCAGTTCCACCCCTTCTCCGACCCGCCGCGGATGTGGGCCACCGCGAAGATCCAGCCGCGGTCCACCAGACTCAGGCGGTTGGTGTTGAAGCCCGCGTCCATGGGAATGCCGTAGGAGCCATAGCCGTACAGCAGCAGGGGGGCGGAGCCGTCGAGCTTTTGGCCGCGTTGCATGAGCACGGTCACGGGCACGAGCTCGCCGTCCGGCGCGCGGGCCTGCAGGCGGCGCGCCTCATACTTGGCCGGATCGTGGCCCGACGGGATCTCCTGGGTCTTGCGCAGGGTCCGCTCCCGGCTCGCCATGCCGTAGTCGAAGGTCTGCCGCGGGGTGGTCGGGGACTGATAGACGAAGCGCGCCAGCGGCGTGTCGTACTCATAACCGCCCTCCAGTCCCAGGGCGTAGGCCGGCTCGGGGAAGCTGACGGCATGCTCCTCGCCGGCCCGCTCGACCACGACCAATCGGCTGTTGGCGTCCACCCGCTCCAGCCGGACGAGGTGGTCCTTGTAGGGGGCGAAGCCGGTGATGAAGTTCCCGGGCTTGTGCGCGATCCAGTCCCGCCAGTTCCCGCGGCCGGGCTGTTCCGTGGGCGCGGTGACGAGCTTGAAGTCGATCGCGCCGTCGGCGTTGGTGCGGATCACCCAGCGGTCGGACCAGTGGTCGGCGTCGTACTTCACACCCTTGCTACGCGGCGCCAGCACGACCGGAGCGGCCGTGGGCGTGGCGGCGGGGATGAAGCGGGTTTCGCTGGTCTCCTGGTCCCCGATGCCGATGGTGATGAAGCGGTCGTCGGCCGTGCGGGACACGCCGATGAACATGCCGGGGTCCGTCTCTTGGTAGACGAGGACGTCGTCGGCCTTGCCGCCCCGGGCGGGCCGGCGGAAGATCTTGGTCGGCCGGCCGTTTTCGTCCCGGAAGGTCCAGAACAGGTGCCGGCTGTCCGGCGAAAAGGTGAAGTCACCGGTGGAGCTGTCCACGGGATCGGGCAGGAGCTGGCCCGTGGCGAGGTCCTTGACCCGGATCGTGTAGACCTCCGAACCCTGGTCGTCCTCGGCGTAGGCGAACAGCTTGTGGTCAGGCGAATGCGAGGCCGTGCCGATGTCGTAAAAGGCGTGGCCCGTGGC
>JAUJMO010000002.1:215663-299380 GCA_030446805.1 Caulobacteraceae bacterium
GGCACCGAGCTGTCCACCTCCTTGATCCGGCCCTTCATCTCTTCGAACAGCTTGGCCTGGAGCGGCTCGGTGCTCTTCAGCTGGGCGGCGGTGTAGGCGTTCTCGGCCTCGAGGTGTGTGCGGATGTCCGCGCGCAGCACCTTGGGGTCGCGCATGACCTTCTGCCAGTTGTCGTCCTTCATCCAGGCGTAGTCGTCCGTGCGCACTCGTCCCAGTTGTTCCATGCGCTTCGGCCGCTTGGGCGCGACCGGAGGCCTGAGCCCGGCGGGCCGGGCTTTGCCCGCCGCCGATCGGGTCTGCGCCAGGGCGGCGAGCGGAAGCAGGGCGGCGGCGGTCGCAAGGAGCAGGCGGCGGGTCATGTCGGGTTCTCGGGGCGGCGTCCCAGCTTTAGCGACTGGGGTGCGCGGTGAACATAAGCTGGTCACCATCGCGCGTTTAGCTTCAGCTCATGGACGCTGACTTCCCCGTCGAGCTCATCAACGCCACCGTCCAGATCGAACAGGACCTGGGCAACAACACCAAGACGGTGGGCACGGCCTTTCTAGTCTCCGCGCCCACGCCGGACGGGAGGCCGCGAACCGTGCTGGTCACAGCGGGCCACCTGTTCGAGCGCATGCCCAGGCCCGAGGTGCGCATCGGCTGGCGCCTGGGTTCGTCCGTAGGCGACTGGCGCTACGCGCCGGGGCCGTTGACCATTCGCACGCCCGGCCCGTCGCCGGTTGACGCCAACGCCTCGTCCAGCCCTGCGGCCGCGCCCATGATCTCCGCCTCCGAAGGCCGGCCGATCTGGGTGCGCCATCCCAGCCAGGACATCGCCGCCATCGCCATCCAGGCCCCGCCGGAGTTCGCCAAGTCCGCCATCCCGCTGAACTGGCTGGCGGACGATCGCACCTTCACGCGTTACGGCGTCCGGCCAGGGGACGAAATGATGGCTCTGGGCTTCCCCCGGGGCCTGTCCAGCAACCGGGCGGGCTTTCCCATCCTGCGCTGGGGACGGGTGGCCAGCTATCCCCTAAGCCCCGTGCAGAACTTCCCGACCTTTTTGCTGGATTTCCGCGTGTTCGACGGCAACTCCGGCGGGCCGGTTTTCATGGCCGACCCCGACCGTGGACGCGGGGAGGGGGCCGCCGCAGCCAAGGGCGGGCCCGGCGCCTATTTCATAGCCGGCGTGCTGACCAAACAGGTGGAAAGCCGCGGCGACCGGCTGGAGATCGGCGTCGTGGTCCATGCCCGGCACGTGCGCGAAGCGATCGCCATGCTCGACCGGCCAGGGCCGGCGGGGCCCGCCCCCGTCAAGGCGGCGACGCCTGTAGGCACGCAACCCGACAAAGCGGGAGGTTGAAACACCGTCCTTGCCCCGAGCTCGCTCTCGCGGGGGAGGGGAGGGAAAAAGACGATCGTCGTACAACGCCTACTCAGGGTCCCACTGGAAGGCGGGGTCGAGCCAGTCGCCGATGCGGCCCCCCGGCGAGCCCAGCGCCGAAATCCGCTCCATTTCCGCCCCCGACAGTTCGAAATCGAACAGGTCGAAGTTCTCGCGCGCACGGTGTTCCTTGGTGGTGCGCGGGATGGCGATCACCCCCTGTTGGATCAGCCAGCGAAGCGTGACCTGGCCCGCCGTCTTGCCGTGCGCCTGGGCGACGGCGGCGAGCGTCGGATCATCGACAACCTTGCCCTGCGCAAGCGGCGACCAAGCGGTCAGACTCGATCCCAGCCGCCTGGCGGTGTCCAGCAGCCGGCGCTGAGTCAGGAAGGGATGGTACTCCACCTGATTGGTGACGATGGGGGCCTCGGACAGTCCCTGCGCCTCCTCCATCTGTGCGGAGTTGAAGTTGGACAGGCCGATGTTGCGGGCGAAGCCGCGCGCCCGCGCGTCGTTCAGCGCGCGGATGGTTTCGGCCACGGGCGGCTGCGGCTTGGGCCAGTGCAGCAGCAAGAGGTCGGGCACGCGCCCAAGTCGCTCGACGCTGCCCTCCGCCGCGCGCTGCAGGTCGCCGTCCGCAAAGGCGTCCGTCCAGATCTTGGTGGTCAGGAACACCTCGCTCTCCGAGAGCCCGGCCGCGCGCAGGCCCGCCCCGACCTCCCGCTCGTTGCGATAGATGTAGGCGGTGTCGATGTGGCGGTAGCCGATGGCCAGCGCCGCTTCCGTCATGCGCTGGGCGTCGGGTCCTTCCAGCTGCCAGGTGCCGAACCCGATCGCGGGAATCTCCGCCCCGCTCGCCTTGATCGTCTGCATCAACGTCTCCCGCCCGGACTGACCGAGCGGGAGGAACGCGAAGACGCCTAGTTGGTGGCGGCGGTGCGCACGGGAAGCGCCTCTTTCAGTCCCGGCACGATCTCCGCTCCAACCGGAACCTGGGCCGTGGAGGCGTGTAGGGCCGCCCCGATCGATTCCGCGCGGCCGCCCAGGCAGGCCTGGAGGAAGTTCTCCGTGACCGCGTTGAAGGCGATGCTGTTCACCGGCCGGGCGAAGCCGTGGCCCTCGTCCGGGAACAGGACGTAGGTGACCGGGATGTTCTTGGCCTGCATGGCCGCCACGATCTGGTCGCTCTCCGACTTCTTCACGCGCGGGTCGTTGGCGCCATGACCGATCAGCAAAGGCTTCTTGATCGCGTCCAGCCTGTTGATGGGCGAGCGCGCCTGCATCAGCGCCAGCCCCTCGGGCTTGGAGGGGTCGCCCAGCGCCTTGCGCCACTGGCTGAGGCCCGAGGTCCAATAGGGCGGGAAGGTGTCATAGAGAGTCTTCAGGTTGGACGGCCCCACGATATCCACCCCGCAGGCGAAACGGTCGCGGGTGAAGGTCATGCCCACCAAGGTGGCGTAGCCGCCGTAGCTGCCGCCGGCGATGGCCACCTTGGCGGGGTCGGCCACGCCCCGCTTCACCGCCCAGTCGACCCCGTCGATCAGGTCGTCATGCATCTTGCCGGCCCACTCGCCGTCCGAGGCCCGCGTGAAGCTCTTCCCGAAGCCGGTCGAGCCCCGGTAGTTGACGCTCATCACCGCATAGCCGCGGTTGGCCAGCCACTGGTGCCAGCTGTTGTAGCCGTAGGTGTCCCGGGCCCAGGGGCCGCCATGAACATAGAGCACGGTGGGCAGCGGCCTGTTCGGCCGACCGTCGCCGTCGGGGTCGGACCCGACCGGCAGGGTGACGTAGCTGACCAGGGTCTTGCCGTCCCGACTGCGGACCTCGACGGGGGTCATGGCCGCCAGCGGCGCGCCTTCCAGCTCCGGCCGGCTCACGAACAGCTTGTGCAGCCGCTTGGCCGGACGGTCGTAAAGGTAGGTGGTTGCGGGGCCGGTCACCGGATCCACGGCCACCGTCCACTTGTCGTCTGCGCGTGAGCGGGAGGTGACGCTGATCTCGCCCCTCAGCTGGCTGCGCAGGAAGGCCAGGTCGCCGGCAACCGCCGCGCCGATCGGCGTCCATTCGGTCTTGAGGTAATTGACGGCGTAGGCCTGCGGCTCGTCCGTCCGCGGGTCGGTCATCAGGTTGGAGACGTCGGCCCGCTCGCTGGCCGCGATCACCCGGGAGCGGCCCGTGGCCATGTCCTGAGCCGTAACCGCCGCCTTGTCGCGACCGCGCGTGTCGATCCAGTAGAGGGTCTTGCCGTCGCGGCTGAAACCGGCCGGCCTGGTCGCATTGTCTTCAAAGGGAACGGTGGCGAACGGCGTGGCCTCCACCTTGCCGTCGGCGAAGCGGTAGAATTCCTGCGTGCCGTCGTCGCGGGTCTTGGAGGCGAGGCGCAAGGTCAGGCTCTCGTCGGCCAGCACGCCGCTGTAGCCCTCGTTCTGGAACACGGGGCGGAGCTGGCCCGTGGTCAGGTTCAGCTCATGGGTGTCGTGCCACTTGGGGTCGCGGTTGTTGACGCCCACCAGGATGCGGTCGGGCTTGTCGCGGCTGGTTTTGACGATCTGCACCCGCGTCTTTTCGAAGGGGGTCAGCGCTTTTTGCTCCCCGTTGCGGACGTCCACGCCATACAGCAGGAAGTTCTCGTCGCCGCCCTTGTCGTTGATGAACAGGATGCGGCTGGAGTCCTCCGCCCAGAAGTGCTGGCGAATGGGGCGCTGTTTCTCCGCCGTCAGCGGCCTGGCCTGGTCGGGGGTGGCGACCGGGGCCACCCAGACGTTGAGCACCCCGTCGCGCGGAGCGATGAAGGATATCCACTGGCCGTCCGGGCTGATCCGGCCGCCGGTGCGCGTGGGATTGCTGAAAAAGGCCGTGCGCTCGATCAGCCGCGGCTGACCCGCAGCCGGCCCGTTCTGAGCCGCAGCCACGGTGGTGAGCGAAGCGGCCGCGAGCAGGCCGGCGAGCAAGGCGGTGCGCATGATGGATCCCCGAACACCGGGGGATTGAACACACACGAAGCGCGGCCGTAAAGTTACCGATCAGTAAGCCAGCGCCAGCCCGTCCTTGCGCGCCTCGCTGGCCGCCGCATAGGCCTCAGGCCCCCGCAGGATGGCCTGATAGCCGCCGAAGCCGCCGTCCGGCTCGCCCAGCTTCCAACCCAGGGCCGTCAGCCCGCGCCGCGCCGCGTCCGGAACGCTGCCAGTCAGGATCATCACACTCGACCCGAGTCGCCGCCTGTGCCTTGCTGCCCGGGCTCCAGGTCCCGCCGCCCCCGCTGGCCTGGATTGTTCTGTCCGTCACCATTAGCGTGCTGATCGGCTTCAATGCGGGTGTGGCCCCGGCGGTTCGCGCGGCCGATCTCGAAGTGATCGAAGCGCTCCGCGCCGAGTAGCTGGGTCACGCAGCTGGGGAACTGAGGACAGGAGCGGTCCAGGCGCAGCCATGTTAGGCAAGTGGGACGCCCGGCGGCGAAGACCACCATGACTGATCGAGATCTCCGAGTAGCAGCGCTGCTCACCGCCCTGTGCCTGGTCGGGGTCGGCGCCGTGCTGCCTTTGGCTCTGGCCATCATGGACACCATGCCACCCTTGGCTGTCGCTCCTGGCCCGCGATTGCTGGTCTTGCTACCTTTCGCCTTTGGCCAAGCCTTGATCCTGTTCGGAGTGGCCAGCTTCGCTGGCGTCGCGCTGGCCTCGCGCCTGCAGTTGCGCTGCCCGATCATGGACTGCGTAGTCGCCGCTCGTCGTCCGCCATCCGGCGTTTGGCGGCGTCTGCTCTTCGCGGCGGCGCTGGGCGCGGCATTAGGCCTGACCCTAGCCCTCCTTGACCGCTCAATCTTCAGGGAGGCGGCCGCGGTCAGCAGCCAGGGTACGGAGAACATCACCCTATTGACCCGTCTGGTAGCCGGGATGGTCTACGGCGGCATCAACGAGGAGGTGCTGATGCGCCTGTTCCTAGTGAGCCTCGTCGCTTGGACGCTAACCAGAGGCTGGCGTCGTGGCCCCCTGCAACCGCCCGGGCGGGCGGTCATGAGTGCTTCGATCGTTCTAGTGGCCCTCCTGTTCGGCGTTGGCCACTTGCCGGCGGCCTCGGCTATGGGCGGCTTGACTCCAGGCGTTGTCACGCGCGTGGTGGTGTTAAACGGCCTTGGAGGGGTCGTCTTCGGGTGGCTGTTTTGGCGTCGTGGCTTGGAGTCTGCGATGATCGCGCATGCACTGGCCCACGTCCCCCTGCAGCTGCTCGCGGTGGTCTCGGGCTAACCTCGTGGTTCGAGCTTGCGACGAGCCTCACTAGACCTCTGGCTGCCGACGATTCGACTGCTCAGAGGCTCCGTTTACCCTGAACGCTGCCCAGTAGCGCCACGCAGAGCGGTCGGTCCTAGCGTCCGCTTTATGAACGGACAGGAGCTCGCAACCGAATTGCTGCGCAGAAGCCACCGTCGTTGGTCAGCCGCACAAAGCTGAAAGGCCCCGAGTGCGACAGCGAGGTGATTGAACACACACGAAGCGCGGCCGTAAAGTTACCGATCAGTAAGCCAGCGCCAGCCCGTCCTTGCGCGCCTCGCTGGCCGCCGCATAGGCCTCAGGCCCCCGCAGGATGGCCTGATAGCCGCCGAAGCCGCCGTCCGGCTCGCCCAGCTTCCAACCCAGGGCCGTCAGCCCGCGCCGCGCCGCGTCCGGCACCCCGGACTCCAGCCGCAGCACGCCCGCGCCCTCCGCCGGAGCGCCCGTGGGCTCCGGGCTTCCCTCGTGCTGCCACCGCGGCGCGTCGCCGGCGGCCTGCAGGTCCAGCCCGTAGTCGACCATGTTGATGATGATCTGCGCCTGTCCCTGCGGCTGCATGCCTCCGCCCATGACGCCGAAGGACAGCCAGGGCTTGCCGCCCCGGGTGGCGAACCCCGGGATGATGGTCTGGAACGGGCGCTTGCCCGGCGCATAAAGGTTGGGGTGCCCGTCGGTCAGGGCGAACAGCTCGCCCCGGTCCTGGAACATGAAGCCCAGCCGGTCCGGCACCAGCCCCGAGCCCATGCCCCGATAGTTGGACTGGATCAGGCTCACCATCATGCCGTCGCGGTCGGCCACGGTGAAATAGGTCGTGTCCCCTTGCGCGGGGGCCTGGCCGGGACGCAAGCCCGTGTTGATGCGGTCCGGCCGGACTAGGCGCGCCCGTTCCTGAGCGTAGGCCTTGCTGTTCAGCCACTCCAGCGGGATGCGCCCGAACGCCGGGTCGGCGAAATACCGCGCCCGGTCCTCGAAGGCGATCCGTTTGGCTTCCGCCTGGTGGTGGATGGAGGCGGCGGAGAGGAAGCCCATCCGCTTCAGGTCGAACTGCTCGGCGATGCTCAGCAGCTGCAGCGTCGACAGGCCCTGGCTGTTGGGCGGCAGGCCGTAGGCCTCCACCTCGCCGCGGTAGCTGGTCCGCAGCGGCTCCACCCACTCCGAGCGGTGCGCGGCCAGGTCGGCCCGCGTCATCCAGCCCCCGATCCGACGGAAGTAGCGCTCGATCGTCTCCGCGATCGGCCCTTGGTAGAAGGCGTCGCGCCCGCCGGCCGCGATCAGCCGGTAGGTCCGCGCCAGGTCCGGATTCTTGAACACCTGCCCTTCGGCCGCCGTGCGCCCGCCCGGCGCATAGGTGGCCCGCGCATTCTCCAGCTCCTCAATGGGCACGCCGGCCGAGCCGAAGCGGGCGAAGTTGCGTTCCAGGTAGTAGGCGATGGTCTGGGGCACGGGCACGCCCTGTTCGGCCAGGGCGGCGGCGGGCTCGATCACCTCCTTCCAGGGCAAACGGCCGTAGCGGGCGTGCATCTCGGCCCAGCCGTCCACGCAGCCCGGCACGGAAACGGAGATCGCCCCGAAGGACGGGATGGCCCCTTTCTTCGCCCGACTCCGGACCGTCGCCAGGGAGAGCCCGCGCGGCGAGCGTCCGGAGGCGTTCAGCCCCACGACCTTGCCCAGCTTCGGATCCCACAGCATGGCGAACAGGTCGCCGCCGATGCCGCAGCCCGTGGGCTCCAGGAAGCCTAGCGCCGCATTGGCCGCGATGGCCGCGTCCACCGCCGAGCCGCCCCGCCGCAGGATGTCGATGGCCAGCATGGTGGCCGTGGGATGGGCGGTGGCCGCCGCCCCGCTCACGCCCCAGACGGAGGAGCGGCTGGCCCAGGGCGCGCCGGAAACCCGGTCGCCGGAGCGGATCTCCGGATGGCGCACCGGGTCAGGGGAGGCGGCCGGCTGCGCGCGCGCGGGCGCGTCGTCGGTGACCGGGCGGGTGTTCCGCTCCTTGGATTGCTGGGCGGCCGCAGCGGTTGCGGCGGCGGTGGCGGGAAGGGCGGCGAGAAAGGAACGGCGGCGCATGAGGCAGGCTAGCCACAGCTCTCGCAGCTTGTCGACCGCGACATCCTCACCCGCCCAGCGGGAGAGGCGGCGGGAGGCCCCCATCCTCACCCGCCCAGCGGGAGAGGCGGCGGGAGGCCCGACGTCCCCGCCAGCCTCCTCGTCGTGAGCGGCCAAGCCGCGCCGGAGCCCGCCGTCCACCACCGTGAACGGGGGAGGATGGCGCGGCGTCACACCTCCGGGGGCACCCGCAGCACCTGGCCCGGATAGATCTTGTCCGGGTCCGACAGCATCGGCTTGTTTGCTTCGAAAATCTGCATGTATTTGCTGGCTTCGCCGTAGAGCTGCTTGCTGATCTTGCTCAAGGTGTCGCCTGACTGCACCGTATAGAAGCGGGTCTCCTCGGGCGCCGGGGTGCGCGGCTGGGCCTGGGCCTGGGCGGGCGCGGCGGTCTGCTGCGCCGTCGTGGCGGCCGGCGCCAAGCGAGGCTGCAGCACCTGAATGCTTTCCTGCACCTTCTCCACGCCCTTGGTGTTGCCCACGATCAGGATGGCCTTTTCGCGTTCGGCGTTGTTGTCGGCGATCCCGCCGATCTGCACCGTGCCGTCGTTGACGCTGAGCTGCAGATTCTGCAGCGTCACGCCCTTGCCCAGCAGCGCCTTCTTCAGATCGTCGGCGCTGGGATCGTCGCCCCCGGTCACGGCGTTGCGAATGCTCTCGCCAAGGTTCCGCGTGAAGTTGAACAATCCCATCGGGGGCGTCTCCGGCTGCGACCCGCCTGCCGGGTCGGGGACCTAAACTCGCGTGGTGCACGAAGGTTCGAGTCCGGCGCGGGTCCTGGTCCTGGGCGCCACCAGCCTGATCGGCCGCTTCGCCCTGCCCCGGCTGGTCGCTGCGGGCGTCTCGGTCGGGGCGGTGTCGCGCCAGCCCGGCGGGGACGGCGCGGGGCTGGTCTGGGTGCAAGCGGACATTCAGGCGCCCGATCTCGTCCTTCCTCCGGCGGAAGCGGCGCTCAGCCTGTCGCCGATCTGGCTGCTGCCCACCGCGCTTCCCGCGCTCAAGCGGGCCGGGGTGACCCGCCTGGTCGCCTTTTCCTCCACCAGCCGGTTCACCAAGGCCCAGTCACCCGAGCCGGAGGAGCGCGAGGTCGCCCGGCGCCTGGCCGAGGGTGAAGCCGCGCTCGCCGCCTTTTGCGAGGCGGAAGGGATCGGCTGGACCGTCCTGCGTCCCACCTTGATCTATGCGGAGGGCCATGACGCCAACGTCTCCCGCATGGCCCGGCTGATCGCCCGCTTCGGCGTCTTTCCCCTGGCCGGCGAGGGCGGAGGCCTTCGCCAGCCGGTGCACGCCGACGACCTGGCCACGGCCGCCATCGAGGCGCTGCGCCGCCCTGAGAGCCTGAACCGCAGCTACGACCTGCCCGGGGGCGAGACCTTGACCTATCGCGCCATGGTGGTGCGCATCTTCCACGGCCTGGGTCGCCGCCCGCGCATCCTGACCGTCCCCCCCCGGCTGTGGCGGCTGGGCCTGGAGCTGGCCGGCTCCTTTCTGCCCGGCGTGAACCCCGCCATGGGCGCCCGCATGGACACCGACCTCGCCTTCGACTCCGCCCCTGCCCTGCGCGACCTAGGTTGGCGACCACGGCCCTTCCGCCCCAACTTCCGGCCGGGGATGGTCGGTCATCGATGAACGCGCCCCTAGCTCACCCTCCAGTTGCCGAACCGACCCTCGCCGTCATCGTGCACCCATCCCCCGTCGCGCGAATCGATGCTTGCGAAGCGCCGCCCTCTCGCGCAAAACTCGCCGCGCAAATCAGGGTTTGCGGGGGAAGGCGGACATGCAGCCGCAAAACGGGGGCTCCACCGAGAACACGGCCACGCCCACCTTTGCGGTGCGGGCGCATGAGGAGCTGTTCGCCTACTGGGCCTCGCGCCGCCGTCGGCGCGGGCACCTGCCGGCACGGCGGCACATCCACCCTGTGGACATGAAGCGGCACCTGCCCGCCATCAATCTGATCGATGTGATCCGCGACGCGGAGGGGCGGGTGGACTACCGCGTGCGCCTGGCCGGCACGGGCCTGTACGGAGTCTATGGCCAGGAGATCACGGGCAAGACCCTGGAGCAGGCCTATGGGGCCAGCGCTCCCTACTGGCGAGCCGAACTGGACACGGTGGTGTCGGGCCGCAAGCCGGGCGCGGGAGTGCATTCGCTGAGTTGGCGCGGCCTGGGACATCTTTCAGTGGTCTGGCTGCGGCTACCCCTGGCCTCGAACGGGCGTGAGGTCGACATGATCCTCGGCTACGATGGCCTGGTCGGTTTGAACAACACGGCGCAGCAGCGTTCGGGCATCCGTCCGTCCTGACCTCCGGGCGGGCATCGCCCACCTATCCCTCAAGCCGACCCTGGATGGCCTCGCCACGCGGGCCAGGCACGCGGGCCGGGTCAGATGAACAGCGCGTCCCAATCGTTCGAGACCGTGCGGCCCAGCCGGCGGGCCGCTTTCTCGAGCTTGGGCGTGAGCTGCGGCCGGCGGAGAGCGCGGAGGGCGGCGCCGCTCGCCATTGCGGCGATCAGGGCGGCGGCTAACCAGGTGAAGCGAGCTGTCATGAGGAGCTCCGGATCAGACCGCGAGCATGCCTCCTGAGCGCTGAAACTTGGTAAGCAAAGGTGGTTAGGAAGCGGTCAATTCTCCGCGAGCCGCTCCGCGTCGGCCCGGATGCGGGCCAGCATGGCGTTGAGTCCGTTGGAGCGCTGGGTGGACAGGGCTCCCGACAGGCCGAGCCCCGCGAAGGCCACCTTGGCGTCGAAGTTGAGGATCTGGTCGGGGCTGCGGCCGGAGTACAGGCGCAGCAGGATGGCGATCAGCCCGCGAACGATGTGGGCGTCGCTGTCGCCGCGGAACTGCAGGCGATCTCCTTGGGGTTCCGTGACCAGCCACACCTGGCTTGCGCAGCCGCGCACCTTGTTGGCGTCCGTGCGTTCTACAGGGGAGAGCGGCTGCAGCTCGCGGCCGAGGTCGATGACATGGCGGTATCGCTCCTCCCAGTCGCCCAACAGTTCGAACTCCTCGGCGAGCTCGGCCAGCGCGGCTTCGGGCGGCGAGGGAGCATGCTCCAGGACGGCGGCGGTCATGAGGGCGCAGGTAGGGGAGCCGAAGCCCCTGGGCAACGCTCAGGCCGCTGCGGCGTCTTCGGCGGCCTTGGCCATGGCGGTCTCGAAGAAGTCGTCCACCAGCTGCAGCAGGTGGCGGCCGTTCTCGCTGATGATGTCGGCATAGCCGCGGTAGCTGTCGGGCAGGGGGCCGTTCAGCTCGTGGCTCATCAGCTCGGAGAAGCCGATGATGGCGTTGAGCGGCGTGCGCAGTTCGTGGCTGACCGCCTTCAGAAAGGCGCGCCGATCGGCGGTGTGCAGCGGATCGGGCTCGGGGGAAGCCGACATCGGACGAACTCGGAGGCGAGCCTGGAGGGTAGGCCCCCAGGCTTACCGAACCGTTCTCGGCCGCAGCCGTCGGGCCCTGGCGGGAGCGGCGTCTCGCCTGTGGCGGGAGCCGGCTCGCGTGAGGTTAACGCAGGTCCTAGAAGGCCATGGTGAGTTTTCTCCCGAGCATGACGGCGGACGAGGCGGACCCGGCGGTCGCGCGATGGCACGCGTCATGGGCGCTGGCCTGTCTGGCGGCGGTGGGCCTTGTGGTTCTGGCGGCAGGACAGCCTACGACCGGCGTGCTGGCCAGTTTCGCGGCTCTGGCCGGGGCGGGGGTGCTGGGCTGGCTGCTGCATGGCCACGACCGCATCCTGATGGCGGTCTGGACAGGGGCCGCCTTGTTTGCGGCCGGCGCGCTGGGCGGGATCACCGGACCTGGCGCGGTCTGGACCTTGCTGCCGGTGGCCGCGGGGGCGGTGCTGGGTCGAGGATGGGTGGAGCGCGCCGCCTGTGCGTCGCTTGTGGCCTTTGTTGCGGCTGCAGCCGACGCCTCCTCGGTCGCGGGGAGCATTCCAGGCGGCCTTGCCGGGGGCATGACGGCCTTGGCGGCTGTGGCGACCGTCATCTGGGCCCTGGTCAGCGCCGGTCGGCTGCGGCCCGGACAAGCGACGCCCCTGACCGTGGTGGATCAACGCGAAGCGGAGCGGGCTCGGGCGCTTGCACTCGAATTGCAGGCGTCCCGAGCCGATGCCGAGATGCTTCGGCGCCAGGGCGAGGATAGCCGCCGCGAGGAGATGGTGGCGCTTCGGAGCGAAGCCGATGGGCTACGAGGCGAGATCGGGTCCCTGAACACTGCGCTCCAGATTGCGGAGGCTGCGCGGGCGCAGGCCGAAGCGGCCAATCTGGCCAAGTCGCGCTTCCTAGCCACCATGAGCCATGAGCTGCGAACGCCCTTGAACGCGGTGATGGGCTTCGCCGACATCATGCGTAACCGCTTGTTCGGCCCCCTGCCGGAGCGCTACGCCGAATATTCCCAGCTGATCCACGAGAGCGGGGCGCACCTGCTGGACCTGATCAACGATGTGCTGGACCTGTCCAAGATCGAGGCGGAGCGCTACCGGCTGGAGCGGGAGCGCTTCGATGCGCGCGAGGCGATCGAGTCCGTGGTCAAGCTCATGCGGACCCAGGCCAGGGAGGCCGGCGTGGATCTTGTGACCCGGACGCCGGAGCGAAGCCTCGCGGTGGAGGCCGACAAGCGGGCCCTCAAGCAGATCGCGCTCAATCTGCTCGGCAATGCGCTGAAATTCACCCCGGCGGGCGGCGAAGTGCGGATAACCTTGGACGAGGTGGAGGGGTGCCTGGAGCTGGTCGTCTCCGACACCGGCATCGGCATCGCTCCGGAGGATCTGGAGCGTCTGGGGCGGCCCTATGAACAGGCGGGAGACGCCGACACCCGCGCTCTCGGCGCCGGCCTGGGACTCAGCCTGGTGCGGGCTTTCGCCGGGCTGCATGAGGGGACCATGAGCCTGGAAAGCACTCTGGGCGAGGGGACCGCGGTGACGGTGCGTCTGCCTGTGCTGGCGCCGGAAGCGGACCTGTTCACCGAGGATGAGGGGAGCGCCGGCGGGAGCGCGGCCGGGGGCGCGCAGGTGATCCCCTTCACGGGCCGCTAGCGCCCGATAAAGGCCTGGGCCGCGGCGTAGTCGCCGATCTCGATCGGAACGGAGCGGGTCTGGCCCCGCCCCGCCCGGATGAAGCTGAGCTCGGCCGTGTCCCGGGTGGAGGCCGCCGCCAACGCCTGTACGGCCGCAGGCGGAAAGCGGAACGCCCACGCCCGGCCCTTGCCTGCAGAGCTCAGCACAACTGGGGCCGTCTCCCGCGAGGCGGCGAGGAAGGTCCGGCGCCCCACCCTCAGCTGCGCGGAGGCCGGGGTCTCAGCCTTGCGAAACCGGGCCACGGCGTAGAGGGCCGCCCGCCCCGCGTCCGCCCCGGCCAGCCCCAGGGCCGCCTTGGGCGTGGTCTGGACCACCCTCCAGCGGGTCTCGGCGGAACGCGTGCGGTCGGCGCGCCATCCGGACGTGGCGGCCGGGAAGTCCATGCGGTAGAGCTGGGCCCAACCCGCATGTCCCTCCCGCACCCGGCCCGCCGCGACCCTCAGGTCCGGGGAGGTGCAGGCCAAGGCGGCCACGCGTTCTCGCGCGCGATGCTCCACACGGGCGGCGTCGCCTCGGGCCCTCAGCGTTGCATTGCGCGCCTGGATGCGCCCCACAGCCAGGGCCCTGCGGATCTCCGGCGTGAACAGGCCGCAGCGTCGATCCGCCTCGGCCATGAGAGCGCGCTCATAGAGCCTGCCGGACGGATCGGCCAAGGCGGGCGAGGCCGCGAACAGGGCGAACAAGGTGAGCAGGGCGCGCATGAGCGGTCATCCTGGGCCAAAGCCGTCACCGGCGCGTTAGCGGGCTTGCCGCCAACCGAGCGCCGCGCGACCTTCCGAGCCATGTTGCTGCCGAGCGAATTCTGGGTTCAGGCGCTGATCCGCCGCGCCGAGGCGGGGGGCGCCTATGCCGCCGTGCTCCGTCGCGGAGACGCCCGAGCGGGCGCCGTCTTGGTCAAGGTGGTGAACCGGCGCGAAGGCTGGGCTCGACTCTACGCCGAGGCGCTGCGCGGCGGTGGCGAGACGGGCTGGATGGAACCGGTCGCCTCCGAGGAGGAGGCGGTGCTGGACGCCTACGCCGAGCGGGCCTGGTCACGCGACCCCGACGTCTGGATCGTGGAGGTGGACGACTCCAAGGGCCGCCATTTCCTGACGGAGCCCGTGGAGCGACGCGAAGGTTAACGCGCCCACGGCTCGGTGAGAATCGGTGAACCATCCCTCCTAACGCAGGCGAAAGCGGGGGCGGCGTAAGCCTGTCCTCGCCCGAGGTCGTCGGGTCTCGAGGGGTTCATGCTCTTTCTGCTGAACGACGTGATGCTGACGCTGGATCTGCGGGCCAAGCCGCCGCTGGATCTGCGCAGCCTGGACGCCCTGTCGCTCCACGCCGTGACCCGCCTTGCGCAGGACATGTACGCCGAAGAGCCCCTCCTGCACCGGAAGGATCCGGGGCGGGCTCAGCGTCTGGCTTTGCTGATCGCCACCAAGAGCCCTGAGATCAACGCGGCCCTTTTCGCCGCCCCCGCCAAGGGGTGCAGCCCTCAAGCCGTGGCGGTCCGCTATGCGTCCTTGTCCATCGACGTCATGGCCGACCTCCAGGGCGAGCAGAACCGGCGCAACCTGACCCCCGTCATCGCCGACCGCCAAGTCTGGCGGCGCCTGGCGGCCTGACGCCCAGCGGCGTCCCCGCACGCCCTGTCGCGACCGCGCCGGCTCTCGCCGGAGGCGGGCCGGGGGGCTATATGCGCGGTCATGTCCGAAATCTCTGTGATCCCAATCGCGGGCGGGGGCGAGCTGGCGCGCGAAGCCGGGCGGCGGCGCACCTTCGCGATCATCAGTCACCCCGATGCGGGGAAGACCACCCTGACCGAGACCCTGCTGCTGGCCGGCGGCGCCATCCGGGCGGCGGGACAGGTACGCGCACGCGGCGAGAACCGGCGCACGCGCTCCGACTGGATGAAGATCGAGCGGGAGCGGGGCATTTCGGTGTCCTCGTCGGTGATGACCTTCGAGCGGGACGGGCTCCTGTTCAACCTGCTGGACACGCCGGGGCACGAAGATTTCTCGGAGGACACCTATCGGACGCTGACGGCTGCGGACGCCGCCATCATGGTGCTGGACGCGGCCAAGGGGATCGAGCCGCAGACCTTGAAGCTGTTCGAGGTCTGCCGCCTGCGGGACATCCCCATCGTGACCTTCATCAACAAGATGGACCGCGAAGCGCAGGACCCCTTCGAACTGTTGGACGAGATCGGGGGAAAGCTGGCGCTCGATCCGGCGCCCCTGTTCTGGCCGGCGGGATCGGGGAACCGGTTCAAGGGCATGCTGGACCTACGGGGCGAGCAGTTCCTGCCGTTCAAGCGAGGCGAGGACGGGCTGGACGCCGAGCCGGTGTCCACCCGCGGCAACTCCATCGCCATGCACCTGGACGAGGCGGAGCTCGCCGAAGTGGAGGAAGGCGCGGAGCTGGTGCGCGAGGCGTCCAAGCCGTTCGACCTGCAGAGCTTCCGCGAAGGGCACATGACTCCCGTTTTCTTCGGCTCGGCCCTGCGGAAGTTCGGGGTGGAGCAGCTGCTGGCGGGGATCGGCAGCTATGCCCCCCCGCCGGAGCCGGTGGAGGCGGTCAAGGCCGATGCGCCCATCATCGTGGAGCCCGGAGACCGGGAGGTCACCGGGTTCGTCTTCAAGGTGCAGGCCAATATGGACCCGGCCCACCGCGACCGGATCGCGTTCGTGAAGCTGTGCTCGGGGCGGTTCGCGCGGGGGATGAAGCTCAAGGTGCAGAACACGGGCCGGCAGCTGTCGGTGCACAACCCCATGATGTTCTTCGCCTCGGAGCGGGAGCTGGCCGAGGAGGCGTTCGCGGGCGATGTGATCGGGATCCCCAACCATGGCGTGCTGCGGGTGGGCGATTCGCTGAGCGAAAGCGGGGCGCTGCGCTACGCCGGACTGCCGAACTTCGCGCCCGAAATCCTGCGGCGGGTCCGGGTCAAGGATCCGCTCAAGGCCAAGCACCTGAAGCGCGCCTTGGAAGGCTTGGCCGAGGAAGGAGTGACCCAGCTGTTCCGGCCGGTGGTGGGGTCGAGCGACTTCATTGTGGGCGCGGTGGGGCCCCTGCAGTTCGAGGTGATGGCGGACCGGCTGACCGAGGAATACGGGCTGGAGGTGGTGTTCGAGAGCGCGCCCTATGCGGAGGCGCGCTGGGTCGGGGGCGACCGGGCCGCGGTGGAGGACTTCGCCGGCAAGCACCGGACGGCCATGGCCGAGGACATCGACGGCGCGCCGGTGTTCCTGGCCAAGAGCGCTTGGGAGATCGGCTATGTGGGAGAGCGCTACCCCGAGGTGACCTTCGGTAAAACGAAGGAGCGGGGGTAGAACGGCGGCGTGACCAGGGGGCAGGTTCGATGATTGGGTCCGTCTTGGCCGGTTTGATCCTGCTCCAGGCGACGCCAGCGGCCCCTGAGGAGGGCGGTTCCGGTCGCGAGACCCGCATCCAAGGTGGGGCGAGACTGCGCTGCCAAGCGGGCGGCGATGCAACAGCTCGGGAGTGCGCGGTCCTCTCCGAGCAGCCGCCCGCGCGAGGTTTCGGTTCGGCGGCGCTACGCATGGCGCCCCGTTTCAAGCTGAAACCGCCAATGAACGGCGGGCCGAATAAGGGAGAGGCGGTCACCATTCCCGTGCGCTTCGACCTCTCGGTCGAGGAAGCGGGGCAGCAACGGATCACGCCCTCTGACGCCCCGCCGCTGATCGAGAATCTCGAATGGCGGTCGCGCCCCAGCGGCGCGGACCTGGCGCGCCTGTATCCTGACAGAGCCCGGCAAGGCGGCGTCAGCGGGCAGGCCAACGTGCTTTGCATCGTTCGCGCGAACGGTTCTCTGGACGAATGCCGCTCTCTCTATGAATCGCCAGCGGGATACGGCTTCGGTGAAGCTACCCGGTTGGCCGCCCAGCGACATTTCCGCTTCCACCCGGTAGGCGGAGCCGACGCGGGCAAGTCGGCGTGGGTGCCTATGGTGTGGCGACTCGGAGGCTGAGCGCGATCAGTTTCGGCGGAGGAAGCGGCCCTGATCCAGATCGCGCTGCTGCGGGGCGTGATGCCCACCGGCAAGAACCGGGTGCCCATGGCGGAGTTGCGCGCCCTGTTGGGGGACCTGGGATTTGCCGGCGCGCGGACGCTGATCGCCAGCGGCAATGCGGTGTTCAGAAGTTCGGGACCGGTCGGGGCGGAGCTGGAGACCTTGCTGGAGCAGGAGATCGCGCGGCGGATTGGGCCGGAGCTGGACGTCATGGTCCGCGATCTGGCCGCCTGGGACGCCATGATGGCGGGGAACCCGTTTCCCGAGGATGCGGCGGAGCGGCCCAGCAAGCTGCTGGCGACGCTGCTGAAGCAGGCGCCCTGCGAGGCGGGCGCGCGGGCCTTTGAGGCGCTGGTGGAGCCGCCGGACAAGGTGCGGGTGGTGGGCGACACCGCCTGGATCGTGTTCAGCGGTCCGGACAGCCTGAGCAGGCTCACGCCCGCGGCCTACCGCCGGACCTTGGGCTGCAGCGGAACGGGGCGGAACTGGAACACGGTGGTGCGGCTGCGGGCGCTGGCGGCCGAGGTGGGGGCGGCTGCGGGGCCGAACTGAGGACCGGCTCGAACCCCCTCGGGTGGGCGCTTCGCCTCCAGGAACGCTGTGGCTGTAGGGTCACAGCCCGCCTTGCCCGGACGGGGCGGCCAGCCTACCTCAACGGCAAATGGCCAAAGACCTTTACCAGGAGCTCGGCGTGTCCCGGACGGCGGACGCGGAGACGATCCGGAGCGCTTACCGCAAGCTCGCCAAGGATCTGCATCCGGACCGCAACCCGGGCGACACCAAGTCCGAAGATCGCTTCAAGTCGATCAACGCCGCATTCGACGTCCTGGGCGACGCGGAGAAGCGCGAGAAATACGACCGCGGCGAGATCGACTCCGACGGACGCGAGACCGGCTTCGGCCGCGGCGGCTTCGGCGGCTCCCCCAACGGAGCGGGCGCGCGCTACGAAGGTGCGGACTTCGACGACATCCTGAGCCAGATGTTCGGCGGGGGCGGGCCCTTCGGGGCCATGGGTGGAAGCGCCCGCGGCGCGGCGCGGGGCGCCGACGTTCGCGCGCGGCTCGAAATCGACCTCGAAGAGGCGATCCTGGGCGGCAAGAAGCGGATCGCATTCTCCGACGGCCGTACGGTGGAGGTCGCCATCCCGCCCGCGGCCGCGGACGGCCAGACTCTTCGGCTGAAGGGACAGGGCGCTCCCGGTCGGGGCGGGGCTTCCGGCGACGCCATGATCGAGCTGGCGATCCGGCCGCACCCCGTGTTCCGGCGCGAAGGCGCGGACCTGCAGATGGACCTCCCGGTCTCCGTGCCGGATGCGGTGCTGGGCGCCAAGATCGAAGCGCCCACTCCCGAGGGTCCCGTGACCCTCACCGTGCCCAAGGGCTCCAACACCGGCAAGACGCTGCGCCTCAAGGGCCGGGGCGCCGCGGACGGTGACACGGGTCGGCGGGGCGACCTGTTCGTGCGCTTGGCCGTCACCTTGCCCGAGGCTCCGGATCCTGAGTTGGAGGCCTTCGCCGAGCGCTGGCGACGCGAACGGCCCTATCAGCCCCGCAGGGCCGGATGAGGGGCGAGGGTTGGCGACCGCCGCTCGCGGTCGCCCCGCCGCTCCCCCCCCGACACGGTCACCCCGCGGAGTCGCGCGGCGGGCTGAGCTGGGGGAGATCGCGGATGACGGTTTGTGCGCCTTCAAATGCGGTGATCCCTCCGGCGGGGTGCGCCGGCGCAACCCTATGCGTGAATCCCGCATTCAGGCCGGGTTCAGTTGTTTCGGCATAGCTTCGACCCCATGCGAAGGCTCGCAGTCACCATCGCGCTTCTGACCGCCTTGCCGGCTTCGGCTTCGGCGTTCCCAAGCCTGTTCCCCGTCCAACTGGGCCAGCCCAGTTCGCTCGGCGCGGGTTACCGCGCGCAGCAGGACGAGGCGCGCGACGCCGTGCGCCGGGGCCGGCAGGTGCCTCTCGGCCGCGTGTTGGATCAGCTGCGCCGCCGCACGCCGGGGCGTCATCTCGACGTGGGCCAGGAACAGCAAGGCGATCGGGTCGTCTACCGCGTGCGCTGGGCGGCGTCCGATGGACGACGCATCGACTACATCGTGGACGCCCAAACCGGCGCGGTCATCCGCGCAGATGGAGAATAGATGCGCGTTCTGCTGGTCGAGGACGATCCGGATCTGTCGCGCCAGCTGAAAGCGTCGCTCGACGACGCCGGCTACGCCGTGGATCACGCGCCCGACGGCGAAGAAGCGCAGTTCCTGGGGGAGACGGAGCCCTACGACGCCATCATTTTGGACCTCGGGCTGCCCAAGGTGGACGGCGTCAGCGTTCTGGAGCGCTGGCGGCGCGACGGACGCACCACGCCGGTCCTGATCCTCACCGCCCGGGGCGCCTGGAGCGAGAAGGTGGCGGGGTTCGACGCCGGCGCGGACGACTACCTCACCAAGCCCTTCCACACCGAGGAGCTGCTGGCGCGTCTGCGCGCCCTCTTGCGCCGGGCGGCGGGCCAGGCCTCGCCAACGCTGACCTGCGGCGGCCTGCGTCTGGATCCGCGGTCTGCAAGGGCCTCCGTCAACGGCGAGCCCTTGCGGCTGACCTCGCTGGAGTACCGGCTGCTCCACTATCTCATGATGCAGCAGGGCCGTGTGATCAGCCGAACGGAGTTGGTCGAACACCTGTACGACCAGGACTTCGACCGCGACAGCAACACGATCGAAGTGTTCGTGGGTCGCGTGCGCAAGAAGATCGGCGCTGACCGCATCGAGACGGTGCGCGGCCTGGGGTATCGTCTGGTCTGCCTGGAGGACGAGGCCGGCGCCGGGGCATGAGGCCGGGCTCGCTGGTTCGGCGGCTGGTCTGGCTGGCCGCCGGATGGATCCTCGCCGCCCTGCTGCTCACCGGCGTGGCGCTCAGCGCCTTCTTTCAGCAAGCCACGCTGCGCCAGTTCGACCGCGGCCTGGACGAGACGGTGACCGCCCTGCTGGCGGGCACCAACATCGATCCCGACGGCGCCCTGCTGCCTGCGGTGCTGGGCGACGCAGGGCATCAGCGCGCCTATTCAGGGCGCTATTATCAGATCGCGGAGGTCGCCCCGGACGGAACGGCGCCCACGCTTGCGCGGTCGAGGTCGCTCTGGGACGCGGAGCTCGTCCTTCCTCAGCCGGTGATCCGGCAGGCTCAGGCCGACCCAGGCGGCACGCTGTTTTTCGATCTTCGCGGCCCGGCGGAGGAGCGGCTTCGGGCGGCCGCCTTGCTGTCCCGGCTTCCCGGACGGGCGGCGCCCATCCTGTTCGTGGCCGCGGAGGATCGCACGCCTCTCGACGCCGACGCGCTTCGCTTCGCGCTGACCACCGCCATAGCCCTGTTGCTGCTCGGCGGCGGGCTGGTGGTCGCGGTCTTCGTACAGGTCAGATTCGGGCTGCGACCCGTGTTCGACATCCGCCGCGAGATCGCGCGGGTGCGGCGCGGCAAGGCGCAACGTCTCACAGGAAGCTATCCGGAAGAGCTGGCCCCGCTGACCGGCGAGCTGAACGCGCTGCTCGACCACAACCAGGAGGTGGTGGAGCGGCAGCGCACCCACGTCGGCAACCTCGCCCATGCGTTGAAGACGCCCATCTCCGTCATGCTGGCCGAAGCGGGCGCCCATCCAGGGGACTTGGCGGACGTGGTCCATCGCCAGGCCAACGCCATGCGCGACCATGTCGATCACCACCTTCGCCGAGCCCGAGCGGCCGCGCGGGCCCAGGGGCAGGGAGAGCGCACCGAGGTCGCGCCCGTCCTGGAGGAGCTCGTTCTCGCGCTGGAGCGCATCCATCAGGACAAGGGTGTGGAGATCGACTGGGACGCGCCCGACGGGCTCGCCTTTCTGGGCGAGCGCCAGGACCTGCTGGAGGTGGTCGGCAATGTTCTGGAGAACGCTTGCAAATGGTGCCGCCGCAGAGTTCGAGCGCGAGCGTCGGTGGTCGACGACCATCCCGAGCGGCTTCGCGTGAGCATCGAGGATGACGGCCCGGGGCTCCCGCCGGAACGCCGCGCGGAGGTGATGCAGAGAGGCGCTCGCCTCGACGAGTCGGCGCCCGGTTCCGGATTGGGACTGTCGATCGTCGATGAGCTTGCGCGCGCCTACGGTGGCGACGTCCGGCTCGACTCAGCCGCTCTGGGTGGATTGAAGGTGGAGATCGTCCTTCCGCGCGCGGAATGAGACTAAACTTCGTTCACGATGTCCGGCTATCTCTCCGGAACTGACGCTTTGCTGTTGGCATCAGCCTCGAACCTGTATAGGGACGCGTCCCAAGCGGAAGGAGGCCGCAATTGTGCACGCGGGCTCCAGCGAGGATTGAAGACCACCATGGACGACAGGTCGGAAGTGATCGAAATGACGGCGGACATCGTCTCCGCCTTTGTCAGCAACAACTCAGTGCCGGCGACCGAACTGCCCGCGCTCATCCAGAGCGTGCACCGCGCGCTGTCGGGAGTGACCACCGCTCCGGAAGTGGTCGAAAGCGCTCCGCGCGAGCCTGCCGTGCCGGTGAAGAAGTCCGTCCACCCGGATTTCATCGTTTGCCTGGAGGACGGCCGCAAGTTCAAGTCGCTCAAGCGGCACCTGCGGACCCGGTACAACATGAGCCCTGAGGAATACCGCTCCAAGTGGAGCCTACCCAAGGACTATCCGATGGTGGCGCCCAACTACGCCAAGGCGCGCTCGGATCTGGCCAAGCAGATGGGACTCGGCCAAGGCGGCCGCGCGGCCCGCGCTCCGCGCTAAAGGCGAAACGAGCCGGGAGATCGGAGCGGCGTGCGGGTTCGCGCGCCGCTCCGAGTCTGCCTGCATCATCCGGCGTCAGTAGCTCAGCCTGAGACCGGCCCTCAGGACCCGCGGGGCGGAGAACTGCTCCACCCCATTTCCCGTCTCGCCCGTTTCCACTTCGGCGTCCAACAGGTTCTCGGCGCCGATGTAGGCTGATGCGCCTCGCCGGACCGCCAGTTCCAGGCGGGCGTCGACCTGCAAGGCGGCGCCCAGCCTGCGGCTGTTCAGGTCGTCTTCGAAGCGCGCCGACTCCCAGCGCAGGTCGGCGCGGGCGGTCCAGTTGGGGGCCGGGCGCCAGGCCCCACCGCCGGTGATGGTCCAGATCGGCGCCTGGGCGGGGCGCTTGCCCGTCAGCTGCGGCGCCAAACTCCCGCCGTCCAGTCGCGCGTCCGTGGCGGAGAGGGCGGCACGTAGGCTGAAAAGCTCGCCGAATTCCCGTTCGGCCTCGGCCTCAAGCCCGACGGCCTGGACGACGCCGGCGTTGCGCCGCTCCCGCAACACGCCGCCGGCCGGAACGAAGCCGGCCCGGGGGAAGGTCCCGGGCCCGAAGCCCACCGTCACATTGGCGATCGCCTGCTCCAGCTGGTTGAAGAACACTCCGGCGCTCCACCGGAACGTGGCCCCGGATCCCTGCACGCCCGCTTCGACGCCGTACAGCCGCTCGGGCTCCAGTCCCGGATTGGCCTCGGTCAGGTCGTTGCCGACGCGGAACGGGCGATGCAGCTCGTTCAGCGTCGCGGGGCGGAAGCCCGCATAGGCGGCGGCGCGCCCGAACACGCCGCGCCCCAATGCCAAGCGCGCGCCCAGCCTGCCTGTTGGAACAAGGCCCTCCCGGTCCTCCGGCCGCGAGTCGAGGAGCACGGCCCCGCTGGTCCGGTCGATCTCCGTCCGGAGCCCCTCGGTGGCCGACCAGGCGTCCCCACGCACCCCGGCGGTGACCAGCCAAGGTCCGCCCGTCCAGGTCGCCTCGCCATAGGCGCCCACCACCGCTGTTTGTCCCCCGGCTCGCCGCAGTCGCGTGAAACCGCCGTTCTGAAAGCGGAAGAGCTCACGGACCTCGCCTTCGGTTCTCCGGGCGTCGAAGCCGATCTCCCATTCGACGTCGTCGCCTTGCCGGCGCAGCGCAGCGTTCAGCCCGTGCGCCGCCGCCGGTGTTTCGAACTGATCGTTGGCCGGGGTCGTCCTGCTGCGGTCCGAAGCCACCGCGACGGAGGTGTTGGCCAGGTCGCTCTCTCGCACCCAGCCCTGCAGGCGCCAGCCCAACTGCGAGGGGGAAGGCGCGCGCGCCAGGGTGGCGCTGGCGGAGCCGCCTCGGGCGCGGGACCCAGCCCCCGCCAAGCCCGCCCCGCGCGCCTCACTGTAGGCGTTCATTCGTAAGGAGATCAGCGCCGGGCCAAGATCGGCGGTGAGCCGCCCGGTCGCTGCGCCTGCCTCCAGGTCGGCCTTCGTGTCCGCCGCCCCGCGCTCCGCGCCTCGCACAGGGACATAGCCGCGGCTCTTTTCGCCCGCTGCGGCGACAAGGACGTGCGCGGCCCCCGTCCGGAAACTAGCGGCTCCGGCCGCGCGAGCTCCTCCGAGTTCGCCCAGGTGCAGGTCCGCCGCCCCGCCCTGACTGCGCTCGTCCAGCGCAACCACCCCCGTCAGCGCACCGGCCCCGTACGGCCCGGCTCCGGCCCCGCGAACAACGGCGGCGGCCTCGATCGTCTCGGGTGGCAGTTGGCTCCAGATCACCCAGCCGCCGAACGGGTCGTTCTGCGGAACGCCATCGAGCGTGACCAGCGCCCGACCCGCGCCGGAAGGCGCGATTGCGCGCAGGGTCAAACCCTGGGTGGTCGGGTTCGCGGCGAGGCTGGACGTGCGCCGGAACAGCGACACGCCCGGCACCTGCTTGAGGGCCTCGTCCAGGCGGATCTGGCTCGTGTCTTCCGGCGCTACCCGCACCACTGAGAAGGCCGCCTCGCCCGCGCCGGCGCGCAGTCTGGCTGCGGTCACGATGACCTCTTGGACGGGCGGAGGAGGTTGGTCTGAGAACATGGCCCTTCGGGTGGCAGGGCGACCCCGAGTTGGTCAACGCCATGCGGCGCCTCGCATCGAAAAAGAACGGGAGCACGGCTCGGGCGCCACGGAGCCCCGCCGAGCCTTCGGCCCGACCTCTGGCCCGCTCCGCCGCCGTGGGCCATCCGGACGTGAGATCATCCACCTCTCAGCCTGAAGGACCCATGTTGCCGAACCGTGGGCGATCGGAACAGGTCCAAGGGTGACGATCTTTGTGGTGGGTAGAAGGCGGGCGGCACAAACGCCGGGTGAGCGCGCCGACTTAGCTCAGCTTGAACAACCGCTGGCTAGAACCACACTCGCACGCCGGCTCGGAACGCGGTTTCCTCGGCGTCCTCTCCCCGGCGTTGGGCGATGGCGGAGGTCTCGCCGAGGAGCCGCTGGTAGGCGACTTCGGCATAGGGCGCGAACTTGCGGGTGATCTCGTAGCGCACGCGGAGGGAGGCTTCCGCGGAGGACAATCCGGCGCCCACCCCGCGCTCTTCGACATCGCGGGCGAAGGCCTCCAGCTCGATCTCGGGCTCGATCACCAGGCGCTGGGTGAGCAGCAGATCGAGGCTCTGCTCGTAGCGAAAGCTGAGATCGCCCTCCTCGCTCAAAAAGGCGGCGGCGTCGGTCTCAAACTGGTAGGGGGCCAGCCCCTGGATTCCGGCCACGAGATAGGCCGTGCCGTCGGGTTCGAAGTCGTAGCGGATCCCCACCTGGGCGTCGAAAAAGGTGGATACGTTGCGGCTGTAGAGCAGCTGGACTTCGGCCTCCTCGAGTTCGCCGTCCGCCGCTTCCCCCTCAGACTTCAGCCAGACCTTGTTGCGGTCCCCGCCGCGCCAGCCGTCGACGTCCCAGGTGAAGACCTCGTGGTCCGCACCGAAGCCCGCATCCACGTCGGCGCGGAGGAAGCTGAAGCTGCGCGTGTGCTCCATCACGGCCTGGTCATGGGCCGCGTCCGCGCGGGTCGCCGGGCTGGCCGGCGTGGCGGGCGCCTGCACGGGCTGAGCCGCGGCGACCGCCGGGGCCCCGAGCGTCAACCCCAGCCCCAGGACGAGGGTCGCGGTCCGGCTCACGAAGCGCCTCCGTGGCCAGCGTGGGGGTCGGGCCGGGCCGGCGCGGTCCCGGAAGCCGCCGTCCCGTCCAGTCGGGCCACCACCACCTTTTGCATCATGCCGGACTCCATGTGGTAGAGCAGGTGGCAGTGGAAGGCCCACTCGCCCGCCTGATCGGCGGTGATCAGGACCGAATAGGTTTTGCCGGGCGCCACGCTCACCACGTTCTTGTCGGGAATGCGCTCGGCCGGTTGGCCGTTGTCCAGCTGCATGAACATCCCATGCAGGTGCATGGGGTGGGCCATCATGGTCTCATTGACGAAGGTGAGCTTCACCCGTTCGCCGTAGCGCAGTTGGAAAGGCTCGGCTTCGCCGAACTTGGCCCCGTTCAGCGTCCAGATGTAGCGCTCCATGTTGCCGCTGAGGCGCACGATCAGCTCGCGCTCCGCGGGCCGGAGGTCCTGTTGCGGCGTCTGCGAGCGCAGGTCGGCGTAGCTCAAGACCTTGGAGCCGTAGGGCGCCCCCGAGGCCCAGCCGAACACCCGGCCGGAGCCGTCGAATTCGCCTTCGGGAGCAAGGGCGAACATGTCCATGCCGCCGTCTCCTCCCGCCGTGGAGCCGTGGTCCATCCCCGCCATGTCCACCGCCGTGCCCATGCCGTAGTCCACCTGCGGCAAGGCGGTGCGGCCTGCGGCCTGCTTGCGCACCGGTTGATCCGTTCCGGCGTGAGCGGAGCCGTGGTCCATGGCTGAATGATCCATGGTGGCGTGATCCGTCGCGGTGGGCTGAGTCGTCTGTGCGGGCGCGGGACCATGGCCCATTGCGGAATGGTCCACCGTGGACGGATCCGTCCCGCTTGCGCCCTCTTGCCCGGCCTGCATGGGCGCGGAGCCATGACCCATGGCCGAATGATCCACGGCGGCGTGATCCGTCCCACTCGCCGGGGCCGGACCGTGGCCGGTGGCGGCGTGATCGAAGGGCTGGGCGGCTCCGGACGGCGCGTGACCCATTGCAGAGTGATCAACAGTCGCCTGAGCCGCAGGCGGGGCGCCGTGGCCCATGGCGGCGTGATCGACGCCGGCCGCCGCGGGCGCGGAGCCGTGATCCATGCCGGCGTGGCCGCCCATCCGGCTCATGTTGTGGCCCATCTCGGCCATGGTCAGGAGCGCGCGGGGGCGCATCGCCGGCACGGGCGCCGCCATGCCTTCGCGCGGAGCGAGGGTGGCTCGCGCGTAGCCGGTGCGGTCGATCGACTCGGCGAACAGGGTGAAGGCCTGCTCGGTCTTGGGCTCCACGATGACGTCGTAGGTCTCGGAAACGGCGAAGCGGAACTCGTCCACAGGGACCGGCTCGACCGGGCGGCCGTCGGCGGCCACGACCGTCATCTTCAGCCCCGGGATGCGTACGTCGAAATAGGTCATGGCCGCGGCGTTGATGAACCGCAGCTTCACCCGCTCGCCCGGCCGGAACAGGAAGGTCTCGTTCTTGGCGGCCGGCTTGCCGTTGACCAGGAAGTGGTAGTTCGCCACGTCCGCGATGTCGGTGGGGTCCATGCGCATGCGGCCCCAGGCCTTGCGGTCCCGCCAGGCGGCGCGAAGCCCGAACTTGCGCGCGTCGCGGAAGAAGTCGGGCAGGGTGCGCTTTTCGTAGTTGTAGAAGCCGGGGTCGACCTTGAGGTTTTCGATGATCTCCTCGGGGTCCTCCTCCGTGAAGTCGGACAGGAGCACAGTGTACTCCCGATCCGCCTGCACGGCTGGCGCGGTCGCGGGCTCGATGATCAGCGGCCCGTAGTGGCCGGACTGCTCCTGGGTGGCCGAGTGCGCGTGGTACCAGTAGGTCCCGCTCTGCTGGATCGGGAAGCGGTAGGTATAGGTTTCGCCTGGCTTGATGCCCGGAAAGCCGTTGAAGCCCGGCACCCCGTCCTGCTCCGGCGGCAGGATCAAGCCGTGCCAATGCACGGAGGTGTTCTCCTTCAGGCGATTGGTCACGCGGACGACGACCTGCTCGCCCTCCTTGAAGCGCAGCGCCGGGCCGGGGATGGTCCCATTGACGGTGATCTTCTTCAAAGGCTTGCCGGTGATGTTGACCACCTGCTCGTCGATCACGAGCAGGTACTCGCCCGCCCAAGCCAGAGCGGGCACGGTGGTCAGAGCCGTCGCGGCGGCCAGCACGAGGCTTAAAGGTCGCATAAGGTGTCCTGTCGTCTAGGCGGACGGGAGATGGGGTTTCCGACCGCGGGAGGGTAAGAGCAGGGTTCGGAAGGGACGACGCGCCGCAGCCATTTTCCTCATAAGGGTTCCGCTTCAGCCTATAAGAGGTCTGATGTGGGTTTAGACGAAGAAGCGGAGGCTTTCATGCACCTTCGGGCAATCTCGGCGGCGTTGGTCCTGGCCTGCGCCTGGGCTCCGGCCGCGGCTCACGAGCCGGCGAAGCCCGCCGCTCCGTCGCCAGCCGCTTTGACGGGCGAAGCGGCGCAGGCGGCGCGCGTGGTCGACGGCTTTCACCAGGCCTTGGGCCGCGGCGACACGGCCGCCGCCTTGTCGGCTCTCGCCGAAGACGCCCTGATCTTCGAGTCCGGCGGCGTGGAGCGGGGCAGGGCCGAGTACGCCTCGCATCATCTGGCGGCCGACGCCGCCTTCGCCCAGGCCGTTCCGAGTACTCGGGTGAGACGGACTGGGCGGGTCGAGGGTGACCTGGCCTGGATCGCGAGCGAAGGACGCACGGCCGGGACGTGGAAGGGCAGGGCCTTGAACCGCGTCACCACGGAAACCGTGCTGCTGCGTCGTCGCGGCGCCGGTTGGGTCATCGTTCATATCCACTGGTCTAGTGGAGCCTCTCCGGAGGGATGAGCCCCGCGGCCGCCCTTCCTTTTCCAGCCGCCGTAGATGGACCGCGTCGCGGTCAGGAGTCGACCTCATGAAAGCTCTCGTCTTCGCCGCCGCGCTTGGCGCCGCCGCTGCGACCGGCGTGGCCGCCGAAGCGCACGCCGTTCTGCGATCGGGCGATCCTGCGCCGGCCGCCGTGGTCAAGACCGCGCCCAAGACGCTGCGCCTGCAGTTCAACGAAGCCGTCATCCCCAAGTTCACCCGCCTGACGGTCGCAGGCCCGGACGGACGTCCGCTGCACGCCGGTCCCGTGTCCGTCGACCGGAAGAACAAGACGGTCGTGACCGCGCCCCTGCATGGGGCCGGAGCGCCCGGCGTCTACAAGGTTCAATGGACCGCCGCCACGGGCGACATGCACAAGATGACGGGCGCCTACACCTTCACCGTTCGTCCGTGATCCTGGCCGGCCTGGTCGCCGCGCGCTTCGCCCACTACACGGCCCTGGCCGTGCTCTTCGGGGCGGCGACCTTCCTGCTTTTCGCAACTCCGCAAGGCCCGGAGGACCCGGCGGATCAGGGCCAGGGCCTGGTTCGCTCACTGCGGGGCAGCCTGCTCTGGAGCAGCCTGGCCGCGCTCGCGACGGCGATCCTCCTGCTCGCGTTCACTGCGGCGAACATGGCGGGCGCGCTCAGCGGGATGGTCGACCTCCCGACCTTGCAGACCATTCTGATCGACACCGATTTCGGGCGCGTTTGGTTGTTTCGACTGGTCGCGGCCGCCCTTCTGGTCGGCTGGTTTGCGGCGAGGCGAAGGACGCAGGGGCTTCGGGGAAGCGACTGGGTCGTGCTGCTTCTGGCTGCGGCCGTGCTCACCACCCTGGCGCTCACGGGCCACGCGCAGATCCGCACCGGGATCGCGGGACTGGTGCACCGGATATCGGACGCTGGACATCTGGCGGCCGCGGCGGTGTGGCTGGGCGCCTTGCCGCCTTTTCTCTTTCTGCTGAGCACCTCGCCATCGGGGCCTGAGGCGCTTCGCGCCGGTCGGCTGCTTCAACGCTTCCACCTGGTCGGCCTCCTGGCCGTTGCGGCCCTGATCGCGACAGGCCTGGTGAACAGCTGGTTCCTGGTGGGGGATGTTCGCGCGCTGCTCACCACCGCTTACGGCCGCCTGCTGCTGGTCAAGCTGGCCCTGTTCGCCGCCATGGTCGGGCTGGCCGCCGACAACCGCCTGCGGCTCGTCCCGAGGCTGCAGGCCGCTCTGGATCAGGGGCTTCCGCCCCAAGTCTGGCTGGTCCGTCTGCGCGCGCATGTCCGTTGGGAGTTCCAACTCGGCTTGGGCGTTCTCCTGGCCGTGAGCGTGCTGGGCGTCCTGGCGCCGGCCATCGACGCCGCCGGAGGGCTCTGACCTTTCCGCCCGTCCCCGCCCGTCCCATCTCTCCACCGGAGGAGCTACGCCCGCGATGACCACACTTCGTCCTAGCCGCCGCGCTCTTCTGCTTGCGGCGCCCGCCTTTCTCGCCACCGGCTGCGCCCGCGCCGAAGCGCGCGCGCTCACCGTCTATAAGACGCCCTGGTGCGGCTGCTGCTCCGGCTGGGTCACCCACATGCGCCGCGCCGGCTTCAACGCCACCGTCGTCGAACTGGAGGATCTCGCGCCGATCCGCGCCAAGTACGGGATCCGTTCCGAGCAGGCCTCCTGCCACACCGGCGTCTCGGGAGGCTATGCGCTGGAAGGCCATGTGCCGCCCGCCGATGTTCTGCGTCTGTTGCGGGAGCGGCCAAAGGCCAAGGCGCTGCTCGTGCCCGGCATGCCGATGGGCTCGCCCGGTATGGAGAACCCCCAGGGACAACGGGAGCCCTTTGAGGTGCTGCTGCTGCTGCCGGACGGTTCCACCCGGGTGTTCGCCCGTCACGCCTGAGCAGCTTGCGTCGGAGCTCCGTCCAGGCGATCCGGCCGTCGTTGGGGATCAGGACCGCTGTGGAGCGCCGCCCTTCCCTATGGCCGCGGGGTGAGCGGCTGGCTCGCAGCGACGAGCCTTCCAAACAGGCCCTGCTTTTCCTCCTCCGGACCGGCCGCGAAGTAGAGGGCGTCCGCGGCGCCCAGGCTCGCGCCATTGCCGAACTGCAGGCCCCAAAGCCCGTCAATGACGATCGGCTTCCCTGCAGGGTCCCGGAGATAGTCGACAGCGGTCCGGGTGGTCGGATCGAAGGCGATGATCGTGCCGTCGCCGAAGTTGCCGACCAGGAGCATGCCGCCGTAGGCGCCGAAATCTTCCGGAGCGAACGCCAAGCCCCAAGGAGCGTTGAGGAGGCCGCGGTCGCGCCAGATCGCCACCAACCCCCCATCCTCATCGAACTCGGCCAGTCGCCCGAGCCCGCGGCCGGATGCCTCCTCTCCCGCGTGGAAGCGCGTCCTGTCCTCCGGGCTGGGCTGCGTCTTGGCGTAGGTCACGAACACGCGACCGCCGGGCCCCACCTGCTGAACGTTGAAGGGCGCGTAGTCGCCGGGCCTGGGAGCTCCTCTGGCGAACGGGTTCGTGAACGCGCGGCCGCTCGGGAGCTGTTGGAAGTCGGGGCCGAACACCCGCAGCTGCGGCGCCGCGCCGAAATCGGCCGCATAGAGGCGGTGTCCGCTCGCGCTGATCCCTAAACCGAAGAACTGCGCGCCTTCGCCCGAGAGATCCACCTTGAGGTCGGCGCGCCGCGGCCAGTCGAAGCCGCCTTCAGCCCGCTTGCGCTCGGTCCAGGCGGAGAGCGTGCCCGTATCCGTAGCGAAGACGAATTTCGCCGGTCCAGTGATCGCTCCGGACGGATGGGCTTGGGTGATCACGAAGCCCGGCCCGTTGTTGAACACCACGCCGGTCGGCGTTCCCTGGCCGCCGGCGGGACCGGGCACCGCGACGAGCTTCAATTCATCCTGAAACAGCGGCTTGCCGGCGACGTCGCCCACATACTCGACCGACTCTCCGGAGCCCTGGCCCGTGACCCAGAAATGGCCGCCGAAGCCAGCGGGGCGAATGGCGATGCCCCAGGCGTTCGCGAGCGCAGGGTCGACGATGGGGGCGCCCAAGCGGGCTTCGGTGGCCGCGAGGTTCGTCTGCACATAGGCCGGGCGAGGGCCGCCGGGCAGGCTGGCGCAGCCGGCGGAGGCGGCAAGCACAAGCGCGAGCGTGATGGGGCGGAGCATCGGACCTCCATTGAGCGGCGCCCGCTGTTATTGCGAATAGTTCGCAATGGCAATTGCGGCGGCGCGGAGGACTCGGTAGGAGCCCTTGCAGTTGAGAAGCATTTGCAAGGCTGGGCATGAAGGGGCGGCTTTCCGGGGCGAGCTTGTTGGGGTTGGCGGCGCTCGCTGGGCCGGCTTGGGCGCAGAGCGTGGGAACGCCAGCCGATGACCAGCCCACCGAACTGGAGGAGGTGGTCGTCACCGCCGAACCGCGCGACAGGTTCGCCTATGACGCCGTGCAGGCGGGCGCCTTCAGGAACGCGCGCGTGCTGGACACACCGCTGACGGTCAATGTGGTTCCCCGCGCGGTGCTGGACGCCCAAGCGGCGGAAGGTTTGTACGACGCCTTGCGCAACACGGCCGGCGTCACCCGCTCCCAGCTCAGCGGCGGCACCTACGACAACATCGCCATCCGCGGCGTTCTGGTGGAGAACCGGGGGAACTACCGCCTGAACGGCTCGCTGCCGGTGATCAACCTCTCGAGCAGCCGCTCGAAAACAAGGCGCGGATCGAGGTGCTGAAGGGCGCCTCGGGCCTCTACTACGGGTTCGTTCCGCCCTCCGGCGTGATCAACATGACGACCAAGCGACCGGGCGCTCCGGTTGCGGAGCTCACCTTGCGGGGCGACGAGCACGGGACCGCAGTGGCCTCCGTCGACCTCGGCCGGCGCTTTGGGACGCGGTTCGGGGCGCGAGTGAACCTGGCGGCGGGGCGGATCCGCACGGGCGTTGAGAACGTCGAGGGCGAGCGTTACCTCGCAGCAGGAGCTTTCGACTGGGATGCGACGGACCGGCTCAGTCTTCGCGCCGACGTTGAGCTGATCGCCAAGGACATCGCCGAGCCGGCCGCCATCGCGCTTCTGCCGGCGGTGAATGGGGTCGTCGTCTTGCCGGAGATTCCCGATCCCTCGCGTAACCTGGCGGGCGGCTGGCAACGCTACGACGCCAACGCCGACAACATCCTCCTGAGAGTCGATTACCGTTTCTCACCGGCCTGGGCGACCAGCCTGGAGGTCGGCCGTGCACGCACCTTCCGTGAGCGGGTCTTCTCGCAATTCGAGAACTACGATCTCGGCACAGGGGAGGGGACGCTGCGTCTCTTCCTCAATCCGGGCCAGGAATTCGTCAATGAGAACGTCAGGAGCGAGATCTCCGGCGTTTTCACGATCGGGCCGGTCCGCCACGAGCTTACGGTGGGCGCCACGCGCAACGAGCGGTATCAGAGCGGCCGGGGCAGCCAGATCGTCCGCGTGGAGCAGAACCTTTATCGGCCACGGTCCGTCGCCGAGCGCACCATCACCGCGACGATCCCGCTGAACCCCTCGGAGATCACCGACGCCGGAGTCTACGTCTTCGACCGGATACGGTGGGGCGAGACGCTGCAGCTGATCGCAGGCCTGCGCTGGTCCGACTATGAGAGCGTCGCTCGGGTCACCCGCTACACGGCCGAGGATACAAGTCCGACGGTCTCGGTGATCTACAGGCCCATCCCGAACGTCAGTCTTTACGCCACTTATCTGAAGGCGCTCGAGGAGGGCGGGACGGCGCCGGCCAACACGCTCAACGCCTTCGAGGTGCTGCCGCCGGCGGTTTCGGACCAGCAGGAGGTCGGGGCCAAGGCCGAGCTGTTCGAGCGGCTCACCGCTTCTCTGGCCTACTTCGAGATCACCCGACCTTCCGCCATACGCAACACCGAGAACCGCTTCGTTCTGGACGGCGAGGTGGACTACAGCGGCGTCGAGTTCTTCGCCTCGGGCGAGCTCACACCGGCGGTCTCGGTCGTGGCCTCCGCTCTCTGGCTGGAGGCCTCGCAGGAGCGTGCGGCCGACCCGCGACTGATCGGCAAGCGCCCGGAGAACACGCCGGAGTGGACCGGCAGCCTGTTCGGCGAGTGGCGTCCGGCCCCCGTGCAGGGGCTCGGGCTGAGCGCGGGGCTGTTCTACGTGGGCGAGCGCGCGGTGAACCCGCTGAATCAAGCCTTTGTCGAAGGCTATACGACCGCCCTCCTGGGAGCCCGCTACACGCGCGAGCTCGGCGGACGCGATGTGACCTTCCAGGCCAACGTCGAGAACGCGACCGACGAGGCCTACTGGAATACGGCGGGCAACAATCTCCTTGGTGTCGGCCAGCCGCGGACCGTCAAATTCGAAGTCAGGGCAGCCCTATGAACCGTCAAGCGGAGAAGCACGCCTTGCCGCATGTTGCGTCTGGCGCGGGCCGCGCGCTGCTGATTTCCCGTGCGTGCGCGAGCATCTTCGTCCTGGCCGCGATGGGCGGCGCCGCCTGGGGGCAGACAGCGGCTTCGGATCCCTCCGAACAGGCCCTGGGAACGCCGTCTGAAGCGGATCAGCGCGTGGACGGCGCCGGGGAGGTCGAGCAAGTGGTCGTTACCGGCTCGCGGCTCTCCGATACTATCCGCACCTTCCCGGGCTCCTTCAGCGTGGTGGGCGAAGAGGAGATCGCCGAGCAGCTCGCCGTCACACGAGACGTGGCGAGCATCCTGGCGTTCAACGTGCCCGGCCTGGCCCAGAGCAGCGGCACGGCGGCGAATGTGGAGCAGAGTCTGCGCGGACGGGTGGCGCGGATCTTCATCGACGGCGTCCCCGTCTCCAACCCGCTGCGGGACGGCGGCCGCGACGTGCGTCTGATCGCACCGACGGCTTTGGAGCGAATCGAGGTGATCCGGGGGGCTTCGGCGCTCTACGGACAAGGCGGCGCCGGCGGGATCATCAACTACATCACCAAGCGCGGCGCCCGGGGGGACGCTTGGCGCTACCGCACCGAGGTGGGGACGAGCCTGTCGCTGACCCATGTTGGGGACAGCGCGCACCCATTCGTCTTCCAGAGCGCGGCCGGCGGCCTCGGCGCCTTCGACGTCAACCTGAACGCCACCTATGAGCGGGTGAACAGCGTTTTCGACGCCGACGGCGAGCGGCTGCCGCCTGACCCGCACCTTTTTGGCGGCATCGCCGAGTCCGACATCTACAATCTCTTCGGCAAGGTCGGCTACAGCTTTGGCCGACAGCGCTTGGAGCTGATGGTCAACGCTTACGACCAGACGCAGTCGACCGAGCACGTTCTCGTGCCCGGAGACATCGCCCGGGGCGTTCCGACCCGCTCTCGCCCGGGCGCGCAGGACCCGCGCGCACTCGACCAGGAGAACCGCGCGCTGGTCTCCTATCTCGCCTACACTCACGAGGACGTGCTCGGCAGCGCGCTGCGAAGCCAGCTCTACTATGTCGAGAACCGCGCGGTGTTCAGCTTTGAACCCGCCCGTCTGGGTGGGACGCAGACGGCCATCGACTCGGAGAAGTTCGGCCTCCAGACCGACCTTCGCACCCCGCTCGACCGCCTGGGCTTTGCCCGCGGCCTGCTGCTCTGGGGGGCGGACGTCAACCGCGACGTCACCGAGCAGCCGCTTCTGCCCCTGACCGATCTGCCGGGAAACGGCCGGACCTTCTCCCCGCCGCTCAAGCAGATGAACACCGCGGTCTTCGCCCAGCTGGAGCTTCCGCTTACGGAGCGGCTGACGCTGCGCGCCGGCCTGCGGCACGACGAGTTCCGCCTGGAGGCCGAGCCCTTCGTGGCCGGCCTTACCGGCGTGCGAGTGGCCGGCGGCGAACTCGAGTATTCGGCGACCCCTGTGAACATCGGCGGCACCTACCAGGCCACCGAAGCCCTCCAGCTGTTCGGCGGCTTCTCGCAAGGCTTCTCCGTGCCGGACATCGGCGGGCCCCTGCGCAACGCTCGCTTCACCACCATCGAGGCGCTGAGGCCCGAGGCGGCGCTGGTCGACAACTATGAGCTGGGGGTGCGCGGATCGGTGTCCGGGATACGCTTCACCGCCGCTTATTTCCTCAGCACCTCCGAGCTCGGAACCGACTTCGTCATCAATCCGAACAGTCCGACGGAAGCGCTCACCATCCGCGAGAAGGAGCGCATCGAGGGCTTCGAGGTCGCCCTCGACGGCCGCATCGGCGAAGACACGCGCTGGGGAGGGAACTTCTCCTGGTCCGAAGGCGAGAGGGACGCGAACGGCGATGGGCAGGTGGACACGCCGCTCAGCGGGCGGCGGATCGCGCCTGAGCAGTTGAACGCCTTTGTCGAGCACGACGTCACGCCCGACTGGATGGTTCGCACGCAGCTGATCCACACCGGCGCGCGCAACGCATTCCCGGACGCCCGGGTCGGGAGCTTCTTCACCGGTCGGGTCGAACCCACCACCCGCGTCGACGCGCTGACTCGGGTCAAGGTCGGGAACGTCGACCTGTCGCTCGGCGTCAACAACCTGCTGAACGAGGATTATTTCCCGGTGACGTCGCAGATGCTGAACAGGAACGAGCGTTACAGCAAGGCGGAGGGCCGCACGCTCTTCCTGCGGCTCGGCGTCGACTACTAGGTGCACGACGCGGTGGACCAGATCGCGAGGAGACCGATCCCGGCCGGACGAACGGAGGTGACGGTCCTGGGCGGTCTGCGGCAGGTTCATGCCTGGACCGGGTTCGCCCTCAGCCTGGTGGTCGCGGTCATTGCGCTCTCGGGCGCCGCCCTCGTCTTCAAGGCCGAATGGCTGAAGTTGACCGTACCGGGAGCCGCCCGCGCCGTGCAGCCGGACTTGCTCGCCTCCGCAGCGGCGGCCGGAGCCGCCGAGCGCGCCTTTGGCGGCGCGGCCGTCCGTTCCGTCGTCCTGGCCTCGCCGGACTTCGGCCTGCACCAAGTCTATCTGCGCGATGAAGGCGGCGCCTATCTCGATCCGCGCGACGGGCGCGTGGTCCAGCGCTGGCGGAAGAACGGGCGGGTCGTGGATTGGCTGTTCGATCTGCACCACCATCTCCTTTCCGGAAAGACCGGGACCAAGATCTCCGGGTGGATCGGCGTCGCCGCCGCGCTGATGGTGCTGACCGGATTGGTGGTCTGGGCGCCCGCAAGTCGCTCCTTCCGCGGCCTGGTCGCGCCGCGCTCCCTGAAGCGCGCCAGCCTTCTTGCCGCCCATCGAGACCTGGGCCTCATGGCCGCGCCGGTCATCCTGATTCTAACGCTGAGCGGCGCAGCGGTCGCGCTGCCCGAAACGGCCAAGCCCCTGTTGGGCGCAGCGGGCGGGGCGAAGACCCCAACGGTTCCGCCCCGCGCCGAGAACAGCGCTGGCGTCGACTGGCCCCGAGCCGTTTCCGCGGCTCAGGGGCGCTTCCCGGCGGCGCAGCTCCGGGTTCTGGTGTGGCCCGGGACGGCGGAAGCGCCGGCGGAGGTACGCCTGCGTCAGCCTGAGGAGTGGCACGCCAACGGGCGTACAGTCGTCTGGACCAGCGCTGAAGGCGCTCTGCTCGGCGCCGATGACGCCCAGAAACAGGCGGCGGGTGCGCGCCTGTTCAATAGCTTCTGGCCGGTGCACGCGTCGAGGGTGGGAGGGCTCCTCTGGAAGCTGATCACGTTCCTGGCCGGATTGAGCTTGGCCGCCCTGTCGCTTTACGGAGCGGAATCGTTCAGGCGCAGGCTATCGACGCGCGGCTCCGCTTGGCGCGGCAGCCGGGAAGGAGACGCCCGCAAGACAGGCCTTGGGGCTCGATAGCTTTGCTCCACCCATCGGCGGAGGTCGGTGGCCCAGCTTTCCGCCGAGCTGTCGGCCGCCCAAGCTCTCCCCCGCGCCGCCGGGCGGGGGAGGGCCCCGGTGGACTACATCCGCGCGGTTTCGCGGCTGCGGGCGAGCGCGCCGGAGGTCACGGTGGGCTTCACCGCACCGGCGCGGCCGCCGAACCAGGCGGCGACGGCGCCCAGCAGCAGGGCGAGCGCGCTGACCAAGGCCGCGGTGGCCGCGCCCTCCGCGGCGCGATCCGCGGTCTCGGCGGTGCGTTGCCGATTGTCGCCCGCCGAGCGGGCGGCGTCGGCCGCCTGCGCTCCCAAGGCGTCAGGATTGACGCCGGCGTTGCGCAGCTGGTCCTCGAGTCCGCCGCTGTTGGCCGCCTGGGCGGCCGCCGGGGCCACGTTGGTCACGGCGTTCATCGCCCCGCCCATCACATTGCCGATCGCCGAAGTGAGCAGATAGACGACCACCAGGGTGGCGACCGCCCAAGCGGTAAGGCCGTGCCAGGCGGCGGTGGACTCCTTGGGCTCGCCCGAGAGCCGCCCCGCGGCGAAGCCGCCGATCAAGGAGGCGAGGATGCCGGAAACCGCCCACCAGATCCCTGCGCCCATGGAGAAGGCCTCGGCGCTGGGGCTGTCGCCCGTGCCGGGGTCAAGCGTGGACAGGCCCACGCCCACCCCCAACATGTTGAGGATCAGCTGGGCCACCAGGCTCATCACCACGCCGGCGAACACGGCGCCCCAGGCGACGCGGTTGAGCAGGATGGTGCGGGCGTCCTCGCTGGGCAGGACCGGCGACATGTGCGCTGAGTCGTGGTCGCCGCGCGCGCGCGGCGTGTCCGGATTGTGCGTCATAGGTCAGCTTTCTCCGAGCCGGTGGCGTAGGCCGCCGGCGATGAGCTGTTAACGGCCTGACCGCCCGGAGGATGCTCGGTCGGGTTGCTGACGCCGCAGCCGGCGGGGGTGCGGATGCTCCGCTCGGGCCGATCGGTGCGGCAAGACCCCCCAGCTCGGAAGGACGGTTCGTCAACCGGCGTCCCGCCGGGGAGAGCCCCGGTCCGCTTGGCGGCGTGTGTTGCTATGGGAGAGAGGACCAAGGCGACCAGGAGGTTGGCACGCAAGCATGCCCGTCGCGGGCTGGGCGCGGGCTCCCAGTCCCGACGGCCTAGGCTGCGCCTCGAATGACAGCTTGCGCCGGGGCGGGTTCGTCGTTCATCGCCAAGGCGCGTCGCACCAGGTCGTGGATCTCAGGCGCGGCGATGGGTTTTGTGGAGTAGCCGTCCGCGCCCGCAGACCTCGCCGCCTGAATGTCGCGCTCGAAGGCCTGGGCGCTCAGCACGTGGATGTTCGTTCGGGGTAGCTGGCGTTCGACTTCCCAGGCGCGAATGGCGCGGATGGCTTCCAGCCCGTCCATGCCGGGCATGCGGATGTCCATCAGAACCAGTTCGAAAGAGCCCGTGCGGACGGCCTCGAGCGCTTCGGCGCCGTTGCTCACACAAACCGCCTCCACCCCGATGATGGTCAGCATCAACTCCACAGCGCGGCGATTGTTGGGAGCGTCCTCGGCGACGAGCACGGGAGCATGGTGGCGCAGGGGCTCGGCTTTCTCAGGCGGTTCGCGTGCGCTTTCAACAGGCGTCTGGATCGCGGAGGAGGGCAGACGCAAGGTGACCAAAAAGGTGGATCCCTCGCCCGGTCGGCCATGCGCGTCCAAGGTTCCGCCCATGGCTTCGGTGAGGCTGCGGGAGATGGACAAGCCCAGGCCTGCGCCGCCGTGACGCCTGCGGCTGGAGCTGTCGCCCTGTTCGAAGGCCGCGAACAGGCGCTCCTTCTCGGCCGGATCGAAACCCGAACCGGTGTCGGTGACGGCCAGACTGACGACCGTCTCGTCGCCGCTTCGCTGGAGATCCGCCTCGACCCGAATGCTTCCCGCCTCGGTGAACTTGATGGCGTTGCTGAGCAGGTTCGTCAGCACCTGCCGAATGCGAGAGCCGTCGCCCCAGAAACCCCGGGCTTCGCGACCCCGGACTTCCGCGGTGAGCTCAAGTCCTTTATCCCGTGCGGCGGGTTGGAACAGGGCCACGGTGGTGGCGACGATCTCCTCCAGGTCGCCGAATTCATTGATCAGCTCCAGACGCCCGGCTTCGATGCGACTAACGTCGAGGATGTCCCCTAGGAGCCGATCGAGCGAGGCGGCGGTGGTTTGCACCACGCCCACCATCTCCGCCTGGATGGGGGTGAGTTCGGTGTGGGCGAGCGCGCTGGAGAAGGCTACCACGCCGTTCAAGGGCGTGCGGATCTCGTGACTCATGGTGGCCAGGAAGGCGCTTTTGGCGCTGCTGGCTTCTTCGGCTTCGATCCGAAGACGCTGGGCGGACTCTTCGCCCTCCTGCAGGCGCACGCCTTCTCGCCAGATCAACACGGCGGGAAGCACGATCATCGCGCCCGCCACGAGCACGCTGACGGCCCGTGTCAGGGTCGCCGGACAAGCAGCACGCCCGCCGCGATCAGCCCCAGTCCCGCCAGCTTGGACGCGCTGATCGGTCGGGCGGCCAGCCCGAGCGCGCCGAAGTGGTCGAGCGCCACGGCCACGACGAACTGGCCCGCCACCACCAGGGTCAGCGCCGGGGCCACGCCCAGCCGCGGGGCCGCGTAGGCGGTGGCCGCCACCAGCACAGCTCCATAGAGCCCTCCCAGCCACGCCCACCAGGGCGCCGCCCGAACGCCCGCCGCCTCCGGTCGCACGCCCAGCAGGGCGGCGGCCAGGAGCAGCCCCGCCGTTCCCACCGCGAAGGAGACCAAGGCGGCGTTCACGGGTGAGCCGAGGCTGCGGGCCAGGGCCGCGTTGGTGGGCGCCTGCAGGGCCAGAAAGGCGCCGCCGGACAGCATGGCGAGGGCCGCGAAGATGGAGGGGTTCATCGTCGAGCCTTAGCCGGTGATCGGGGGGCCGGGAACGGCCCGGACCGGCCGGACGGGGAGGGCGAACGCCGAAGCCGCGTGGGCCAAGGCGCATCCCCGGCGGGGGTCTCGCTCCCGGTCATGAGGTTCAGGGGCGAACAGCTCAGGCCACAGCGTCCGGTGCGCTTGGGGGAGACCAGCGGCCGACGTGCTCCCGCGCCGTGCCTCGGTCACCGTCATGAGTCAGGACACGAGCCGAGGCGTCCTGGGCTCCTGACTCCGACCGTTGAAGCGCCCCCCGGGTTGCTCAGAGCCGCGAAAGCAGGTCGTTGACCCGCCGTTCCGCGTCGCGGAGCGCCTCCTCCACCGTTTTGGCCCCGGTGATGGCCGAGGCGAGCTCCTCGCCCACCATGCCCTCGATGGCGGCCTGCCGCTGCACGAAGGACGGCAGCGGCGCACCGGCGGTGGCCAAGGGTGCGATGTCGCTGCGGTGGGGAAGGGCCTGGAACTCCGGGCTTTCCACCACCGACCGGAAGGCCGGCAGGTGGCCCGTGCGCGACCAGTCGAAGTTGTGCCCCGCCATGAAGCCGATGAACCGGGCCAAGGCGCGCCTCTGCTCCGGCGATCGTTCGCGCTTCGGCGCCACCCAGGCGTGACCGTCGACGAAGGCCGCCTGCCGGCCCCACAGGCGGGGGTAGGGCACGACCGCATAGCTGTCGTGGAGCGGACGCCCGGGCGTGCGTGCTTCCTCTTCGAAAGGCCCGAGCATCCAGGTGCCGGTCAGGAACACGCCGCCTTCGCCGTTGAGGAAGCTCGCGGTGGCCGCCGGGTAGTCCTGATTGCGCGTGGTGAGCCCTTCCCGCTCCAAGGTGCGGAACAGCTCCACCACCCGCCGCGCTTCGGGCGTGCGCAGCCGGATGTGCTGGGGATCAGGAAAGACCACCGCATCCTGCGCCAAGAGATAGGTGTAAAGGTTGCGCACATGGGTCGCGGGATCGTTGACCTGCGATTGGATCAGATAGGGCCTGCCCGTGGCCCTCTTGAACCGCCGCGCATGCTCCAGCAGCTCCTCCGCCGAGCGCGGGACCACCGGCTTTCCGTCTTTCATCAGACCGGCCTGGGCGAACAGGCCCGTGTTGACGTGATAGAGTCCGCCAACCGTGTCCCAGGGCAGGCCGTAGACCGCTCCTCCCTTGCTGACTCCGCGCCGGCCGGCCGCGGTGAAGTCTTCGGGCCGCACCCCCGCCTGGCGGAGCAGGTCGTCCATGGGCTCCAGCAGTCCCCTGGCCTGGTAGTCGGAGATCACGGACTGGTGCATGGTGACCAGATCCGGCGGGTCCCCGGCGGCGATCTGGGCGGTGAGCTGGGCGTACCCGGGCCAGGCGACCACATTGGCGTCGACGTCCAGGTCGGGGTTGTCCGCGGCGAAACGGTTGATCAGCGTGGTGACGATTCCGCATTCGCCCTCGGCCGCGGCGACCTCGGTGCTGCGTCCGTAGACGGCGCCGCACTCTCCGAAGAAGCGTTGCACGCTGATCTCGGTCCGCCGCTCCTCCGGACCGCACCCGACGCCTGCGCCCAGGATGGCCACGGCGGCGAGCCGCAGGAGAGCCCGGCTCTTCATCGCGCCGCCGCCCCCGCCATCGCGCCCACGATCTGTTTCTGGAAGAGGGCGTAGACGATCAGGATGGGGAGGGCTGCGAACACCGCTTGCGCCATCAGATAGCCCAGGCCGCTCGTCTGGGCGTAGTTCATCTGGGACGAGGCCAGCCCTACGGTGAGGGTGAATCGGTCGCTGCGCGTGGCCGAGATCAGCGGCCACCAATAGTCGTTCCAGGACGCCAGAAAGGTGAACACGCCCAGCGTCGCCTGCGCCGGCCAGGTCAGGGGCAGCAGCACTTTCCAGAACAGCGTCCATCGCGACGCGCCGTCCAGCAGCGCCGCCTCGTCCAGTTCCCTGGGGATCCCGCGGAAGTACTGGGCCATGAAGAAGACGCCGAAGGGCGCCGCCAGACCGGGCAGGATCAGGCCCGGGTAGCTGTTGTGCAGCCCAAGATCGGCGAACAGCTGGTGCCGCGGCAGGATCACGGCCTGCTCGGGGACGGCCAAGCCCAGCAGCACCAAGACGAACAGCGCGCGCCGACCCGGGAACTCCAGGCGGGCGAACCCGTAGCCGGCGAGCGAGCAGAGCGCCAGGACGCCCAGCGTCGTTCCCAGCGAGACGATCAGGCTGTTCAACAGCCAGCTGAACACCTGCGAGCCCTGCAGGATCGCCCGGTAGTTCTCCAGGGTGTAGGGCGCGGAAAAGGCCGTGCCGCTGTCGCGCATGAGTTCCGCATTGGACTTGAGCGACAGCGCGACCGTCCAGAGCAGGGGCGCGACCATGACCAGCGCCGCGAGGCTCAGGCCCGCCAAGGCGAGCGGCGTGAGGCGGTGGCGGTCCGCGAGGCCTTTCACCCTCAAGGCTCCCGCCGGGAAGTTCCGGCGCGGAACTGCAGCAGGGTGACCGCTAGGATGAGTACGAACAGCACCTGGGCGATGGCCGACGCGTAACCGAGCTCCCAGCGGGTGAAGGCGGTTTCATAGATGAACAGCACCACGGGGCGGGACGCCCCGCCCGGTCCGCCTGCGGTGAGCAGCTGCGCCTGGCCGAACAGCTGCAGCTGCGCCGCCGTCTGCAGCATCACCACCAGCACCACCGTGCGCCGGAGCGAGGGCAGGGTGATGCGCCGGAAGGTGGTCCAACGGTTCGCCCGGTCGAGCGCCGCCGCCTCGAAGATATCCTCGGGGATCTGCTGCAGGCCCGCCAGAAAAAGCATCATCGGCAGACCGATGCTCCACCAGATGGTCGCAACCGCCACGGCGAGGAGGGCGAGGTCAGGCTGGCTGAGAAAGGGGACCGGCTCGCGCCCCCCGGCTTCCCAGGCCTCCGCGAGCAGGCCGGCGTCGGGGGTCAGCACGAAGCGCCAGATGAGCGTGATGATGGTGACGGACAGGACGGAGGAGGAGAAGAACAGGCCCCGGAAGACGCTCGCCGTGCGCCCCGGCTTGTTCAGCGCCAGGGCCAGGGCGAGGGTGATCGCGGTCAGCACAGGCACGACCAGGACCGCGTATTTGAAGGTGTTGCCCAGCGCCTGCCCGAACACCGGGTCCGACGCCAGTCGCGCGTAGTTCTCCAGCCCTGCAAAGGCGCGCCCGCCGAACGGGTCGGCCCTGTGGAAGCTCAGCGCCAGCCCGTCGATGAGCGGGTAGATCAGCAGCCCCACATAGAGCAGCAGGAAGGGCCCTATGAAGGGCGCGGCCTGGAGCAGGCTTCGCCGGCCCAGCGCGTTCATGCCGTGGACTCGACCGGGTGACGTCCCGAGCCGTCAGGCGCGAACAGGTGCGCGGCCGCGCCCTCCATGTGCAGGCCGACGATATCGCCAGCCTGCACCCGGCTGGCCCCTCGGTCTTCGCCCGTCAACGCCTGGCCGTCGGAAAGGCGGGCGTAGACGAGCGTGCGGTCGCCCAAGCGCTCCACCAGCTCCACCCGCGCGTCCGTGGTCCCGGCCCCCGCTCCCGTCACTCTTACGCTCTCCGCGCGCAAACCGATCTGCAGCGGCCCGGCGCCCGCCAATCCGGCCCGCGGCACGCGCGTGTCCACCTGCGAACCGTCGCCCAGCCGGACGCTGGCGCGGCCGCTCTCGCCGTCCAAGAGCTCCACAGGCGCCACGTTCATGGCCGGCGAACCGACAAAGCGCGCGACCCAGACATTGGCCGGCCGGGCGTAAATCTCCATCGGCGGCCCGACCTGCTGGATGCGCCGGTCGTGAATGACCGCCACCCGATCGGCGAGGGTCATGGCCTCGGCCTGATCGTGGGTCACCATGATGAAGGCCGCGTCCACCCGGTTGCGCAGCTCTGCGAGCTGCACGCGCGTACGCATCCGGAGCGCCGCGTCGAGGTTCGAGAGCGGCTCGTCCAGCAGGAAGAGTTGCGGCTGTTTGACGATCGCCCGGCCGATGGCGACCCGCTGCCGCTGGCCGCCCGACAGCTGCGCCGGCTTTCTGTCCAACTCCGGTTCGATCTCCAGCACCCGGGCGGCCTCCAGCACGCGCCTGCCGATCTCTCCCTTGGCGACGCCGGCGTTGCGCAAACCAAAGGCCATGTTGTCGCGCACCGACATGTGCGGGTAGAGCGCATAGTGCTGGAAGACCATGGCGACGCCCCGGTCGCCGGGGGGCAGCTGATCGATGCGTCGCCCGCCCAGCCTGACCTCGCCGCCGTCGGCCGTCTCCAGGCCGGCGATCACGCGCAAAAGCGTGGACTTTCCGCTGCCCGACGGCCCCAGGAAGGCCAGGAACTCCCTGGTCTCCATGCTGAGCGACACGCCGTCCAAAACCGTCGCGGCGCCGTACGCCTTGCGGACCTCGATCAGTTCCAGGCTCGCCAAAGTCACCCCCCTTTGGGACTATGCACAGGGACGGCCAGCCGCCAAGCTGGGGTGCAGCAAGGGCGGTCGCGCCCCGGGTGAGCGCAGGCGGGAAATGGGGTGCGGATCTCAGCGTCGGCTGAACACCGTCCGGCCCAGCCTACGAGCCCGGAGAGCGTCCGGTCCGCAACGAGGAGGTTCCCAGGTGAGCAAGCCTTGCGTCGGAAAGCGGCGACTGCGAGCACGGAGGCTCCGCACGTGAACCGCACTCTCAACAGTCCGACGACCGACACGGAAATGCATCCCGATTCCGGAGACGTCGACGAGATCGCCGTGCCGGTCAGAGGAAAGGCGACACGGCCTGCGGCGGCCGTTGCGGAGCTGAGCAACGAGATCCTGCGATCCTTGCCGCCCGAGGTCCTGGTGCGGTTGCGACCCCAGCTACGCTCGATCAAGCTTGTGGTTGGGCAGGTGCTGTACGAGCCCGGTGACGACGTTGACCACGTCTACTTTCCCGAATCCGGGCTGATCTCGCTCGTCACCCCCATGCGCAACGGGCAGGACGTAGAGAACACCAGCCGCGGTCGCGACGGTGGGATCGGGTACGTCGAGGCTTGCGGCAGCGAGATGATGGTGTCCCGCGCCGTGGTTCACATCGAAGGGCGGGCTTGGTGTCTGGCCGCGTGCGACTACCGGGAGGTCTATGAAAGCAGCGGGGCGATGCGGAATCTCATCCAGCGCCGGACGGAGATCCTGCTGGCGGACGCCCGCCAGGGCAGCGCCTGCCGCGCGGTTCACCCCGCCTCGGGTCGGCTCGGGCGTACCTTGCTGGAGTGCTACCACCACACGGGAGAGCTCCGCCTGCCGCTCACCCAGGAGTTCCTGGCGGGAATGATCGGCGTCGGCCGAACCACGGTGACCCATGCCGCAGGTCGGCTCCAGCACCTCAAGCTGATTCGCTACACTCGCGGGGTCGTCGTGATCACCGACGTCGAGGGTCTCAAACGCCACGTGTGCGAATGCTACGAAGTTCTCCGCGATGTCAGACGGAGCATCCTCGAACGACGCCCACGCTCTGCCAGCCACTAAGGCTAGCTGCAGCCTTCCCGTCTCCAGAAGGGGCCTGCCTGGCCGCTTTGAGTTCACCGGGTCCAAGGTCGCCAGATCACGAGCTCGATGTTCATGCGCCATCGTCGAAGCGCGTCAGCCACACCTGCGTACGTCGCGTCTCCGTATGGAGGGGGGTGAACAGGACGGGCCCCGCCGCCGGCAGCACGACCTGGCGCACCACCGAAGTATTGAGTCCAAAGCCGATCCCGTTTCTTGGTGTCCGGGGTTGGCGGCCCGGCGCCCGTAGGCCAGCGTGCGACCGACCGGAACGCATCAGACGCTTCTCGGCTCAACGGCGCTCAGGAGAAGCTCGTGTTTCTGAATTTCAACGAGGCCTTGGTCCTCGAGCACCTTGGACGAATCGCGCTCGCCTTTGCGCTGGCGCTCCCGTTGGGTTGGGAACGGGGCTCGGGCCGCTCCAGCGTGGGTTTCCGGACCCTCCCGATCGTGGCCATGGCCAGTTGCGGCTTCGCCCTGCTCGCGCGGAGCTTCCAGGGCGCGGACGCCGAAAGCATGACCCGTCTGCTGCAGGGCCTGATGGGTGGGATCGGCTTCATCGGAGGCGGCGCCATTCTCAAGAGCGGAGGGTCGGTGAAGGGCTTGGTCACGGCGGCCAGCGTCTGGAACGTGGGCGCCATCGGCGCGTCCGTCGCCTTTGGTCGGCTGGAGATCGCTGTGGTGCTGAGCGTGCTCAACCTTGCCGTGCTTCTGGTGCTCACTCCGCTGGCGAAGACGGTTGCGGAGAAGGAGCCGTGAGTGTGGACGCGTCCCGCCACTCCCCCAGCAGGCGCTCGGACGCGGGGTCCCGCACCGCCACACGCTCGATGGTGGTTCCGATCAGGCAGACGGGTCGCTGGTCAGGGTTGGCGCTGCGGCAGGCCACCGCTCCGGCGCGGCCGAAAGGCGCGATCCGGCCCTCCAGCACAAGCTGCAGGCCCTGTTCAGTGGGCCGGGCCACCTCCTGCAAAGGGAGGGTCAGTTCATAGGGGCGATCGCCCCGGCGGCCCAAGCGCGAGCTTTCCGGCCCGAACACGGTGGCGATCCCCACAGTCTGAGGGGAAGGAGGCGGCGCTTCGGCGAGCAGCGGATCCTCGGTCCGCGCCGGGCAGGCCTCGGACGTTTGCCATGGACGAGGGATCCAGAAGCCCTCCACGGCCTCTACATCGGGGCCCGCCAGCATCTGTGCGAAGGGCGATGCGGTCCACACCTGCGGCCGTACGCGGACGCGGAGCGTTTCACCCTCAGGCCCGACCTCCCAGGAGGCGGTGCTCTCCGGGTCCGGGACCTGAGGACCTCGGCAGCCGAACGGGATGCGCAGCTGGAAGCGGCGTCCGGCCAGTGCGTCGACTTCGGCGGGCCTGTCCCTGCCCTCGGCGTACGCAGCCGCTCCGGCGCGAGCGGCCGCGAGAAGATCCTCCCGGGAAAGAACGGCCGCATCGGCGGCAGGAGGCGTCGGCCCGGTCTGATCGGGCCGGGGCTCGACTCCCTCCGACCGCGCGGGGAGCGGGCGGGGAGGGGAGGGCGGATCGGTTGGACGCCCCAGCGCCAGGACGGCCGCCACCGCGGCCGCCGCGATTACGGCGATCCCGATCACCAGCCGGCGAAGGTTCTTTGAGGGTTCTGCCTCGGCCATTGCACTTGTATAACGTGCGCAGCTTGGGTTGGGAGGCTGAATTGTTGCGGGTACTGCGAGGAACCGCTTCCGCGTGAGCCGGCTTTGAGCCCAGACCAGGGCGTCGCCCTTTTCGTCCTTCTGGCCGTCGTAGCCGCCCTGGTGCACGGCCGGATGCGTGCGGACGTCGTGGCTCTGACCGGCGCGGCCGCCTTGCTGATCTCGGGAACCATTCGACCTGTCGAGGTTCAGGCGGCGTTCGCGAGCCCGGCGGTCATCGCGCTCGCCTCGCTCTTCGTCATAGCCTACAGCATCGAGCGCTCTGGTCTGTTGAGTCTGCTGATCCGCTCGGCCACCCGATTGTGCGGTCGTCTAGGGGCGGTCGGGCTGTGGTTGGTCATCGGACTGTGCGGCGGGGCTTCGGCTTTTCTCAACAACACGCCGATCGTGGTCCTGGCGGCGCCCGTGGTGCGCGACGTGGCGCGTTCGGTGAACCTGTCGCCCAAGCGGTTCCTGATCCCGCTCTCCTATGTGACGATCATGGGCGGCGCCTGCACCTTGATCGGCACCTCGACCAATCTGCTGGTGGCCGACATGGCGAGAAACGCCGGCCAGCCCGCGATCGGATTGTTCGAAATGGCTCCGGCAGGCCTGATCGTGGCGGCCGTGGGCGGACTCTACCTCCTGGTGTTCGGTGAGCGCCTCCTCAGCGACAAGGGCCCTCCACCCACGGCTCCGCTGAGTGTCCCTCACCAGCTGGAGCCGGGCGAGCCTCCGGACGATGCGGCTCTGGGCGACCCGGACATGTTCACGATCGACCGCCCGCTGGACGTGAACCGCGCCCTGGCCTCGCTCGCCGTGTTTGTGGGCGTGGTGGTGATCGCCGCTGTGGGACTGGCGCCCATCGCCGCCGCGGCGTTTGCGGGAGCCGTCCTGCTGATCTTGGTCCGAGCCATCAGCGCGGAGAACGCCTACCAAGGTCTGCGCCCCGACGTGCTCCTTCTGATCGCCGGCATGGTCGTTGTGGGCTTGGCCCTAGAAGTCACCGGTCTAGCCGAGCTGGCCACGCGAGGGATGATCGGCTGGCTTCAACCGCTCGGACCGCACGTTGCGCTGCTCATGCTGTACGGCGTGACCTTGTTCCTGACCGAGGCGCTATCGAACGCCACAGTCGCCGTGCTGGTGACCCCGGTCGCGGTTGCGCTGGCCGAAAGCCTGGGCGTGAGCCCGCGACCGTTTCTGGTGGCCGTCATGCTTGCCGCCAGCAACGCCTTCGCGACGCCTTTCGGCTACCAGACGAACGTTCTCGTCTTTCAACTCGGCAAGTACCGGTACGCCGATTTTCTGAGAGTAGGCCTGCCGCTGAACGTCCTCACCTGGCTCGCCGCCGTGTTGGTGATTCCGATGTTCTCACCGTTCTGAACGTCTCGCACTAAGCGGGGCGACCCAGCCAGAAGAGCCGGCTTGGGCAGGCGGAGCTATCCTAGTCCCCGCCGCTAAACCCGGTGCGATGGCCGGCTCAGGCCGAAGCTTTCGAACATGGCCGCATGGGCGGCGACGCCCTCGAGCTCGGCGACGAGATCGTGCGCGCTACGGTCGGCGGCCTGTGGAGCCCGACTGTATTGCTCGAGATAGACGCGCAGGGTGGCCCCCGAGGTCCCCGTGCCGGAGAGGCGGAACACGATGCGACCCCCGTCTGCAAGCAGCAGCCGGACTCCCTGACGCTCCGAGCGCGCTCCGCTCACAGGGTCCACATAGGCGAAATCGTCGGCGCTCTCGACCCGCCGGCCGACTAGGACCCCCGTGGGAAAGCTCGCGAGCCGCCCCCGCAGACCGTCCATCAAGGCCGCGGCCCGTTCAGTGTCCAGACCTTCGTAATCCAGCCGGGCGTAGCCGTGCCGCCCGAAGCGGGCCCAGTGGTCGCGGACCACCGCCTCAACAGACTGGCCCCGCGCGGCCATGATGTTCAGCCAGTAGAGCACGGCCCACAGGCCGTCCTTCTCCCGGACGTGATCCGAACCGGCGCCTGCGCTTTCTTCGCCACAGAGCGTGATCCTTCCGGCGTCGAGCAGGGAGCCGAAGAACTTCCAGCCGGTCGGCGTCTCGTAGCAGGGCACGCCCAAGTGCTCCGCCACCACGTCGAGGGCGCGGCTGGTCGGCATCGAACGCGCCACGCCGGACAATCGGCCGCGGTAGCCCGGTATGTGCTCGGCGTTGGCGGCCAGAACGGCCAGGCTGTCGCTGGGGCTCACGACGAAACGGGGACCCACGATCATGTGTCGATCGCCGTCGCCGTCCGAAGCCGCGCCGAACTGGGGCGGATGGAGGCCGTTCATACGCGCCATCAGCTCGGCCGCGTGCGTCGGATCCGGGTCCGGATGGCCGCCGCCGAAGTCAGGCAGCACCGCGCCACGCATGACCACGCCGGGTGCACCCAGACGACGCTCGAACAGCTCGACCGCATAAGGGCCCGTCACTGCGTGCATGGCGTCGAAGGCCATGCTGAAGCCCGGGGCGCGCAGCAGCTCGCGGATGCGGTCGAAGTCGAACAATCGCTCCATGAGATCGGCGTAATCGGCGGCGGGATCGACCACTTCGATCTCCGTCGAACCCAGGCGCTGCGTACCTGTTACGGACAGGTCCACAGGATGGGCGTCCAAGATGGTGTAGCTTCGAAGAGTGCGGCTGACCTCGAAAATGGCCTCCGTGACATCCTCCGCCGAAGGAGCGCCGTTCGGGCCGTTGAACTTCACGCCGAAGTCGCCCTCGGGTCCGGCCGGGTTGTGGCTGGCCGACAGGATGATCCCGCCAAGGGCTTGCCGGCTGCGAATCAGGTTGGAGGCCGCCGGCGTCGACAGCACGCCGTCCCGGCCCACGACCAACCGGGGGCAGCCGTTGGCCGCCGCGATCCGGATGATGATCTGCAGCGCCTCGGCGTTGTAGTAGCGGCCGTCCCCGCCCACCACCAAGGGCGCGGTCGGCGGGCGAGCGATGAAGATCGCCTGCACGAAGGCCGCCAGGTAGTGCGGCTGTTGGAAGACCCTCGTCGCCTTGCGCAAGCCGGAGGTGCCGGGCCGCTGATCAGGAAAGGGTTCGAAACTTACGACGCGCGGGTTCATGTCGCTCCTGCCGAGGTCGGCTCCTTGTTGTCGAACCTAGGGTGGCTCGGCTTCGATTGCGGCCCGTGGATCATAGACGCTCCTGCACGCCTCCGGCTTCCCTGTAGGAGCCGACGCGGCGGGGTGGGTGTACGCTGGCGGGAACCGTTCCTTCTGTGAGTCGGTCCAGGGACTACGGGTCATCTCGCGGGACAACAAGCAGCCCAAGGTCCTTGTCCGTGTGGGCGAGGTCTTGGCGACGGGACTGGAGAGCCCTGAGAAGGGGCGGCGCTTCGAATCCACCGTCACCGAACACGGCCAGGAGCGGCCGCGCGCAGCGCAGCTCCTTGCGCTCAGAGGAGACCAAGGCCCCTCCGGTGTTCGGGCGGCGGGTCGCGGGCGATGAGCCTCGCCCGCTCAACGATACATCAGCAAAGGGATGGGGCAGGTCCGTGCCAGCGTCGTGGTGGTGCTCCCGACGATGAACTCGCGCAGCCGAGAGTGGCCATAGGCGCCCATCACCAGCAGGTCGGCGCCGCTGTCCCGCACGTGTTCCGAGATCACCTTGTCGACGGCGCCCTGCCGCAAGACGAATTCCGCGGCTTCGCCGTGCTTCGCAAGCGCCTCTCGAGCCCAGTCGAGCTGACGGCGGTGCTCCGCGTCGTCGGGGCCGACCATCAGCACCTGATGGCGCAGCCCCTCGAAGGCCGGGCGGACGCCTACGCGCTCCACGGCACGCTGGGCGCTTGGGCTGCCGTCGAAGGCGATCACAACGGTCTCGGTCGGTTTGAAGGCGCGAGAGGCCACCAGGACGGGCAGCGCGGAGACGCGCACCACCCGCTCCAGCTGCGACCCCAGGTGAAGTTTGGCGAAGTCCGCCGATTCGCCCCTTTTGCCGATCACGACCAGGTCCGCGCCTGCTTCAAGCTCCGTCACCGTCTCGAGTAAGGAGCCGTGCCGGAAGCGGGTGGTCACCTGCAGCACCTCGGCGTCGCGAACGCGCTGCTCGGCCCGCTTCAGGAGGGCGCGCCCGCGCTCCTGCTCCAGCCGGCTGCGGACCTCGTCGGCTCGGGCGAGCTGTTGCAGCAGATGTTCGCCGGCGCCGAGCCCGATGCTGCCGCTGAGGTCGGGGCTTCCCTGACGCTCGCTCTTGTCGAGGACGTGCAGAATCTCGACCGACGCGGGCATGCGGCGGGCGCACCAGGCGGCGTGGTCGACGACGCTGTCGGCGTACACCGAGGCGTCGATGCAGGCGAGCACCTTGCTCATCGTGGTCCTCCTTAGTGCGCGGCCAGGGTGTCGGGGGCGCCGGGCTTATCGTGGACGCCGAAGCGGTCGATCATGGTCGAGCTCGCTTCGTTCAGGCCCACGACGTCCACCTCCGCGCCCTCGCGCCGGAACTTGAGGACGACCTTGTCGAGGGCGGCGACCGCGGAGATGTCCCAGAAATGGGAGCGGCTCACGTCGATGCGGACCCGCTGCAGCACCTCCTTGAAGTCAAAGGCGCTGGCGAAGGTGTCGGCTGATGCGAAGAAGATCTGGCCCTCCACGGTGTAGGTCCGCTCGGCGCCGTCGGGAGACAGCTCCGAGCTGAAGCTCACCAGCTTGCCCACCTTGCGGGCGAAGAAGACCCCGCTCAGGAGGACGCCGGCCAACACGCCCTGGGCCAAGTCGTGGGTCAGGACCACGACGGCCACGGTGACCACCATAACGATGCTGGACGTCGGCGGGTGCTTGCGCAGGTTTTTGATCGAGCCCCAGTTGAAGGTGCCGATCGACACCATGATCATCACGGCCACCAGGGCCGCCATGGGAATCTGACGCACCCAGTCGTTCAGGGCCACGATCAGGAAGAGGAGGAAACAGCCGGCCACCAGGCTGGACAGGCGTCCGCGGCCGCCGGATTTCACATTGATGACGGATTGGCCGATCATGGCGCAGCCGCCCATGCCGCCCAGGAAAGCGGTCACGATGTTGGCTACGCCTTGGCCTGCGCATTCCCGGTTCTTGTTCGACGGCGTGTCGGTGAGGTCGTCGACGATTTGCGCGGTCAGCAACGACTCCAGCAGGCCCACGGCCGCCATGGTCGCCGAAACGGGGAAGATGATCCGCAGCGTCTCCAGCGTCAGCGGGACCTGGATCCAGGCGAAGGTGGGAATAGACGACGGCAGCTCGCCCATGTCGCCCACGCGGCGGACGTCCATGTCGAGGACGATGGACAAGGCGGACAGCACCACAATGGCGACCAGCGGCGAAGGGATCGCCCGGGTGATGCGCGGGAGCAGGTAGATGATGGCCAGTCCGCCGGCGACCATGGCGTAGGTCTCCCAGGGCACGCCGGTCAGCTCGGGCAGCTGCGCCATGAAGATCAGGATCGCCAGCGCATTGACGAAGCCGGTCAGGACCGAACGCGAGACAAAGCGCATGAGCGCGCCCAAGCGAAGCGCCCCGGCGGCGATCTGGATGAGCCCCATCAACACAGTGGCCGCGAACAGGTACTGGATCCCGTGGTCGCGGACGAGATCGATGAGCAGGAGTGCGATCGCGGCGGTGGCGGCCGAGATCATGGCCGGCCGTCCTCCGAGAAAGGCGGTTACAACGCAGATGGAGAAAGAGGCGTAGAGCCCGAGGCGCGGGTCGACTCCGGCGATGATGGAGAAACCGATCGCCTCGGGGATGAGCGCCAGAGCGACGACGACACCGGCGAGGACGTCGCCTCGGATGTTGAAGAGCCAATCTCTCCGGAACGCAGCTAGGGAAAGCTCACGCCCCACGGCGGGTAAAGCCATGTCGCCTCATGTTTGAGGACCCTTCCAGGTCCGATTTGCACTAAGGGCGGCCGGGCCTGGGCTCGGCATCCGCAGCCGTTCACTGCCATACGCGGGGCCGGCCGATCATCGCGCAAGCGCGCGTTCAACAAACCTTATGGCCGCCCGGGCTCGCCAGGGCAACCCCCGAAGCGCTCCAGCCAGGCCCGCCGCGGCCGGTGCGGCTGATGGGGTCCCTCATCTGAGGCCATCGCCATCGTGCTCCGGCGACGAAGAACTCCGTCAGGGCGCGGTTCCGTCCTCGGTCGGGTCACCGTTCCGGGCGACTCGTCCGATGTAGATCGTGCAACTCGACCGGCAGCCCTGAAGGGGATTGTCGAACTCGACCACCGGGCTTTGAACAGTCTGGAACACGGCTCGCATGTCCTGCAAGAAAGCGTCTTCCGGCGGGGCGTCGGACCACATGGCGAACACGCCGTCCGGCTTCAAACGGCCGCGGAGGCGCCCGAGCCCCTGGCGGGTGTAGAAGGCGCCGTGATCCGAGTTGAGCAGGGCTCCCGGTGAGTGGTCGATGTCGAGCAGGATGGCGTCGTGCCTTCGGTCGGGCTGGGTGGGATCAAAGCCGCCCGAACCTGAAACCAGGGCGAAGAAGTCTCCCAACAGGAGTCGGCACCGCGGGTCCCCCGACAAGCTCGGCCCGAGAGGGGCCAATCCACGGCGATGCCAGTCTATGACGGGCTCCAGAGCCTCGACAACCAGGAGGGAAGACACGCGCGGATCCTCGAGCGCGGCGCGCGCCGTGTAGCCCAGGCCCAGCCCGCCGACCACCACGTCGAGGCCGTGGGTCGCCAGAACCGCCAAGCCCAGCTGAGCAAGCGCCGTCTCCCCCACGGTGAACAGGCTGGACATGAGGAACTCTTCGCCCAGGATCACTTCGTGGACCTCGGTGTCGAGCGACAGGATTCGCCGGCGTCGAAGACTGATCGTCCCCATGACGGTTTCCTGGTGGTCCAGTTCCTCAAACAGCAGGCTCATCCTATCCCCTTCAGCGCTCGTCTTGGCGCCAGACGCACGCGCATCGAACGGCGGCTTCAGTCTTCAGGAGGACGCCCCCGCGCGGCCCGCGTCAGGCGCGATTTGTCGGCGTCCAAGGTGAGTTCCCCCATAGCGCGCTCGAGCGCCAGGGCCGAATGGTCCCGCGCCGCGGCTTGCAGAGAAGCGTCGCCCAGCGCGGCGAGCGCGGCCAGGGCTTCCTGCAGACGCTCGCCAACCACCGCGTCGCGCGCGCCGTAAATCGCGATCGGGGTGAAGAGATCGTCAAGGAGCTCCTCCGGGCGGAGCGGTTGAACCCGTAGATTCGGCAAGTCCGCCCGCGCGTCCGGGGCGGGCGCCTCGCGCACCCAGCGGGTCAAGAGGTCCACGCCGGTCGCAATCACATCGATGGCGGTCCCGGGGTCGTTGACGCCCGGCGAGAGCGCCTTGGCCCCGATCTGCCCCAACACGGTTAGACCGAAGCGGGGGTCCTGATCGAACGTCCGACGTTCGCCCAGGATGAAGGCGGCACGCAGCCGGCCGACCTCGTCCGTGGTCAGATTGGCTCGCCCGGAGAAGCGCAGCAAGGGCTGGGCGGCGTGCACGAAGATTCCTGGCATGGCCTCCACCTGGACAGTCACGCCCAGCGCGCCAGCACACTTCTGCAGAGCATCGAGGTCGACGGCGCGCACGTAGCCGGTTGCGTCCGCGTCCACAGCCACTCCGGGGTCGTGCGCGCTTGCCGGCGCGGTCGGCATCTTACTGCGCGCGTGGAAGGCGCTCTCCGTCGCGTGCTTGACGCGGTCGATGGCCTCGTCGACCTGGCCCAGGAGTGACAGCTGCGCGATCCAGCGGATCAGGGCGGCGACCACCAGCAGCAGCACGACCACCGTGACGAAGAACAGGATGACCCGGCCTTGAGCGCCGTAGTAACCCGTGCGCAGCGCGAAAATGCCCACCACCGCATAGATGAAGGCGCCTACGAAGGTGGCGAGCGAACCTTGCCCGCGACCGTCCGAGACCATGAGCTTGGCCGCGCGGGGCGTCGCGAGCGCAGCCACGGCGGTGTAGGCGGTAACGAGCGTCGCGAGCGAGAAGGTGGCCACCGCCAACATGCTGCTGGCCAGGATCGACAGCACCTCATCAACCCCATTCGTTCCGATCTTGAGCGCGAGGTCCTCCGGCACCCAGCGGCGGAACACGACGGCGGCCAGCGCGGTGACCAGACCCAGGATGCTGTAGGCCGCCACACGCAGCCACAGCTGACGTCCGGCTTGGGAGAGCGTGAACAGCCACTCCCGCATCCTCAGGACCGCTTCAAGATGGCGGTCAGCGAACCGTCCGATTCGAGGAGCACCACCTCGGCCTCGTCGAAGTCTCGCCCCCCGCTTTCGCGAACAGCGCTCATGAGTTCAGCTTCGGTGATCCGCTCTCTACGCATCGCCGGGCCGATCGGTTCGCCGCCGCGCAGAAGCACCGTGGGCTCGGCGCGGATGAGCTTGGAGATTTTGGAGGAGCGGACCGACGTCCAGGTGACGGCGAACTGCAGGGCGATGAGCAGCGCCAAGGCGGATAGCCCCTCGGCGAGGGCCACGTCCTGGGACAGCAGGATGGTCGCCAGGGTCGATCCGAGCGCCACGGTCACGACGAGGTCGAAGGCGTTGAGCTTGGACAGCGTTCGCTTGCCCGAAACTCGCAACAGCAGGATCAGGCTGACGTAGCCCAGCACGCCGACGAGCAGCGTACGCCCGATGCCCGTCCAGCCCTGAAACAGCATGTCCGGCACGCTCATGGTCATCTCTCCGATCCGAGGCCTTGCTCGAGCGCCGCACCTTAGCGGAGCCCAACGGCGGCCGTTCCGCAGGGTTCTACTCCGGCGCGCGATCAGGCGTGCGGTCGCGCTCCAGCCCGGGTTCCGTCAGCCGGCGCCTGACCCCGGGGATCGCGGATAGCGCCCGCCCTGGCCTTCATCTTCGCAGCCTACCTCATCGGGCGGGTGCTGAATGCTGCTTGGGACCGCGGCGACCTCTGAGATCGTGGGCGCGCCGCCTCCGCGGATGGCCGCCGACGACGCCGGCGTTCAATCGCCAGACCTGCAAGGAGGTCTCCTGGACCCGGAGGCGAGGGCGCCGGCAGGATCGTTCAGGGTCTGACCATTGCGGGAGCGCCGCCGGGCTCTCCATAAGCCGGAGTCTGACCGGCCGGCCCACCCGAGTCTCCGGTCGGCGTCACGGGATTGACCGCCGCGCCTGCATTCTCCTGTGATACGGTCCCCACCGCGCCCGTCAGGGTTTCGGGCCGCGCCGCGGCCGCCCGCGCATCCGCGTCCGCCCCGTCACGGTTGCATCCCGCCGACCCGACGGCGAGGAACACCGATAGGAGGAGGGGCGTTCCAAGCGTTCGTGCTCCAATCGTTAGAGGATCCTGCTGTCTCGCGGCAGGGCTTGAGGGGAGCACCCGAGGTCCCGGCGCCCTGTCGAGTCTAGGTCGTGATCCGTCGGAGCGAGTTCGGCGCTCTCCAGGAGGGACAGCCGGCCGCTGTCGGGCGCCCGGGCGCTCCGGTGGGGAGACTGCGCGCGCGGGCGACGCCGTCTGGCCCAGGCGTCGCAGTTCGCCAAAGGGTTCTTGGACCAGAAGCTCCACTTCGCGCTCCGATGCTGCTTCCAACTGAAGCAGATCCAGCGCTCCGGCCAGGGCGGCCTCGCGGGAAGCGAAGATCTGAGAGCCGCGTGCCTCAGGCAGGACTCTCCAGCCGTCTGGAAAGGCGATCACGGCCAGAATGCGGATGTCGTCTTGAGCTGGGGCCATGACGCAGCATAGGGCGACCTCGCCCTGGCTTCGGTTCAACGTTGAACATACGGGCGAAGCTTGCGAGCGATCCTCGGGCATCCGGCGGCGGCTTTCGTTTCCGCGACCCCCACGCCCGTCCAAGCGCTCCACGGCAATGGGCGCCTTCCGGCAGAAGTCTGCTCAGGCCGGGATGAAGACGACGTCCGTGCCGGCCCTCACCGCCGCGCCGAGCTCTTTCGCGTCCCAGTTGGTCAGGCGCACGCAACCGTGGCTGGCCTGTTTGGCGATCATGCGGGGGAGGGGCGAGCCATGAATGCCGTACCCGTCCTTGGTCAGGTCGATCCACATGGATCCGACCGGATTGTTGGGGCCCGGCGCGATCTTCAGTCGTTGGTCGGGTCCCCAGCTCCGGCCTCTCGGGTCGAAGTAGTAGGCCGGATCGGGCGCCACCACCCGGACCTTCATGCTTCCGTCCGGAGACGGGAGGCTCTGGCTGCCGATCGTGGCGGGGTAGAGGGCGACCAGCTTTCCGGCCGCGTCATAGGCGCGAACGGCGTTGTCGCCCTTGTCCACCTCGATCCGGGCGACCTTTGTTCCAAGCTCATCGGAGCCTGAGGCAGGAACCAGGATCTCTGCGCCGCTGCGAGTGAAATCCGCCCCGGGATTGAGAGCCTCCAGCAGGGCCACCGTCGTGTGGTGCTTCTCCGCCAGCAGCTCCTGCGGGCTCGTATAGCCCAGCCGCTCCAGTTTCGCCTGGTCCACCATGCTGGCGGGGACGTGGTCCAGGAACGGTCCCGTGACGTCGGCCCCTTGGATCGTGTAGCGGACGACAACCACTCCCGAACCTGCCTTTCGAAGCCGCTGCATCAGAGGTCGATCGATCTTCCCGTCCGCCGGCAGGCCCGCACTCTGTTCGAACGCCCGTATCGCCCGAGCGGTGTTGGCGCCCCACACGCCGTCGACGGGTCCAGGAGAGAACCGGGCCTGGTCGAGCCAAACCTGCGCAGCCAGCACCTCTCGCCGTCGCCGCTCCGAGAACAGCTGGGCTGGAGCTTGATCGAGGCCCGGATCGGAGACCTGGATGGCGCTCTCGGCCGCAGAAGCGAAGGCGGAGGGCGCGCCGGAGCTGACCACGCCAGCGGCCAGGAGAGCCGGGATGGCCAGGGCTCTCAGTCGGACGAGGATCGTGTTGCGAGGCATGCGGGCTTCGGTAGGGCTTTTGGGGTGAGCGGGGCGGGTTTCGCCTACCTCGGGCGCATCAGGCGGCCCTGGTAGGGCGGCATGGCCGAGGGGCGGAGGGACGCCGCCTGGGATGTTCCGCCGCTGATCGGAGGATCGTGAGCGACGACGTCATCGGACCGGATTTCCAGCCCCTCGACGGCGTAGGCCTCGCCCTGGTCCGTCACCACGGACTTCACGCGCTCGCCATCGAGATCGACCACGAGGTCCTTGATCACCCCGACCTGTCGACCCGAGTTGTTGAGCAACGGACGTTCCCGAATGTCCTGATCGCTGTCCTCCAGGGTCCAGCCGTTCAGTTCGCTCAGAGTCTGCAGCGCCATGGTGTCGCCTCCTGTTATTGGGGAGCCCGGCCCGGAGGACCCGCGGGGGCGAACTCCGCCGGGCTGACGACCTGGGCGGAATTGGCCCAGACGTATACCGGCTGGCTGGCGAGGGCGGCGCGATCCCCAGCGTCCAGAACGTCTCCGGCAGGCGGGTCGTCGGCTCGGCGGACGATGCCGTCGACGCGGACCCGTTGTCCGGCGTTGACGTTCACCCGGCCCTCGACATAGGCGGGCGGGGACGGGATCTTCTGGTCCAGGACCACCAGAACGCGTCGGCCGGCGCCCTCGCCGATCCAGAAGGTGGCGTCTCCGACCATCTCCGGCACGGGAACGTTCTCGAGTCGCACCGGACGTCCGGACAGCGCACTCGGGTCGCTCGCGGCCAGGAGGGGCTGGAGGCTTGTGATCGGTTCACCTGCCGCGGAGGCGGCCGGAGCGCCTGCTGCGGAGCCGGCGGGGGGCACGGGTACGGGCAGCACGGGCTGCGTCGCCCGCAAGCCGGCCGACGCGGCTTGAGTGTCAGTGAGTTGGTCGCCGTCGTTGTTCAGCCGCGACAACAGGAACCAGAGCAGTCCCGCCGTCACCAGGGCCAGCAGGAGCAGCAGCCACCAAGGGGTCGTTTTACGCTTCAGCCTGATCTCAGCCATGGGGTTCCTGCGGTCTAGGAGGCGGGTTCGGCTTCGATCCGGATCGGGAACAGAAGCTGCTGTGGCCCCGCATGCTCGAAGGTAAGCTGGGCGGGCACGGCGGTTCCGGCTACGAGCGGCGCCTTCAACCCGACCAGACGCATGACATAGCCGCCCGGTGCGAGCTGAACCGCGCCCCTGGCGGGGATGGTGACGGCCTCGACCGGCCGCATGCGCATGACGTTGCCGTCCACGAAGGTCTCGTGGACCTCCACCCCGTCCGCCGCATTCGTGGAGCCGCCCGTCAGGCGCTCCTCCTGGGCGGAATTGTTCGCCGCCGTGAAGAAGCAGGAGGTGGTGGTGGCTCCCTGCGGCGTGGCCCGGCACCAAGCCTCCGTGAGAGCCAGCCCCTCGGTCGCCCGTGCGCGCGCGTCCTCGTCTCCGCCGCAGCCGACGAGAGCCGAGGAGAAACTCAGGGCGGCCAGAACGGCGACGATCTTATGCGGTCGATGCCTGGGGCGGAGGCCGAAAGATATCGGTCTCATGGTTCCAGGGACGGAGGTGCAACGGTGATGAGGTAGGTTCACCCTCGGATTATCCGCGACATCGTCCAGGCCCTTTGTTCAAGACTGAACATAGGGAGCGGAAAAGGCAGGGACGCTGACCTGAGACACTCCCCCGTCCGTCCGTTGCATTGTTTGCACTACGGGAGACTGCCGGGGATGTAGGACGAACTTGAGCATCCGTCGGCTCACGTTCGAGACTCGCCACGCGCGATCCGGAGCACGATCCAGCCCAGCACCCCCGCCAGGAGCGAACCGCCCAGCACTCCGATCTTCACGGCGTCTTGGAGTTCGGGGCCGGTGAAGGCCAGCAAGCCGATGAACAGGCTCATGGTGAAGCCGATGCCGCAGAGCAGAGCTACGCCGTAGAGCTGGAGCCAACTCGCGTTGGCGGGTAGGTCGGCCAAACCGGCCTTGATGGCCAACCAGGAGAAGCCGAACACGCCGACCTGCTTGCCGAAGAAGAGGCCAGCCGCCACCCCGAGGGGCACAGGGCCCAGCACCCCCGGGAGGTCGGCGCCGGCCAGCGAGACTCCGGCGTTGGCGAAGCCGAAGACCGGGACGACGAGGAAGGCGACCCAAGGTGCGAGACCATGCTCCAAGCGGTGGAGCGGCGACTCGGTGGACTCAGGGCGGGCGGGCGTGGCTCGAAGCGGGATCGTCAGGGCCAGGATCACGCCGGCCAAGGTGGCGTGGACGCCCGATTGCAGGAAGAAGAGCCACAGCGCCGCACCAAGCACGAGGTAGGGCCCCAGCCGCGTGACCCGCAGCCGATTGAGGGCGAGCAGGCCGCCGAGGATGAGGGCGGCCGCTCCCAACGCCCACCAGGACACCTCGGCCGTGTAAAAGAAGGCGATGATAACCACGGCGCCCAGGTCATCGATGATGGCGAGAGCCGCCAGGAACACCTTCAGCGAGGCGGGCACGCGCGAGCCCAGGAGAGAGATCACTCCCAGAGCAAAGGCGATATCGGTCGCAGCGGGTATGGCCCAGCCCCGCATGGCGATGGGGTCGTCCAGATTGAAAGCGAGGTAGATGAGGGCCGGGGCTATCATCCCGCCCGCGGCGGCGATCCCCGGCAGGGCGCGGCGCGACCAAGTGGAGAGCTGGCCGTCCAGCATCTCCCGTTTGATCTCCAGACCCACGAAAAGGAAAAAGACGGCCATCAGACCGTCGTTGATCCAGTGCAACAGGTCCAAGCCCGCCAACGGTTGATGAAGGGCGGCGAAGTAGGGGCCAGCCAGGGGGGAGTTGGCGACGAAGAGCGCCAGTGCGGCGGCGGCCATGAGCACGAGCCCGCCGGCGGACTCGCTGTCGATGAACTCCCGCAAAGCGGAGCGGGGGCGTGTCGCGTCGCTTGGCTTCAAGGCGCCTTCTCCTGGCCAGACCAGTCGCCCTCTTGGCCCGGCGACTGGGACGGCGCCAAGCCGGCGGCGTCGCGGATGCGATGATGCAGTTGCGGAGCGTGCGCAGTGGAGGTGTCGACAGGGCCGCACCAGTTCCACGCGTCAGGGGTGGAAGCAACCAAGCCCTTCTCGATCAGTCGGCGGGAGAGCGACCGCCCGTTCACGAAAATCCGGACACGGTCAGGGGGATCGTCCTCGGCTCTCGCGATCTCGACTTGCTCCTGCACCGACACGGCGAGGCGTCGCGCGCTTCCCTGGCCAGGAGCGCCTCGGCCCAGCAATCCGCCTCGGCCAGTCGCTCCAGGGACCAGCCTAAACGGCTGCGAATGGATCTGCATCCGTCCGCAGTAGGCGTGATCTCCCCGCCGAAGCGGCCGCGACCCGGTCCCTCCTCGGGAGTGCAAGGCGAGGGTCCGTCCAAACGCCCGCGAGAAGATCGAGCTGCGCTTTCGATCACCTGGCGCGGATAGGAGGCTGCTGACCTCATCTGCGCCGGGGGGCTTCGGCCGAACCATGTCGCGCAACACAGACCTGGTTCCGACTCGTTTTGCCGAAGGGCCGACGTTCGAAGTCGCCGAACCGGTCGACCAATCGCATCCCGGCCGCGGCAAGGACCTCCGGCAACTCCGAAGGGAAGGTCTGGCGCAAGCGAAGCGGCTCCAAGTGATGCGTGACGCCGGTCGGGTCCTCAACACGCCAGCGAGCCTCCATGACCTGCCGCTCGGGATCGTAAGACGCGCGTTCATGAATGCGGACCCCCTCGGGCGTCGAGTGCGCCCGACGAAATCTCTCGGCTGAGGGGCGGGTCAGCCGCTTGAGGTTTGGGTTGACGATGTCGAAGGCGAGCGAGCCCCAGGGCTCCAGGTGCCGACGGGTCGCGCGCAGGCAGCCGACGAGCGCGTCGGCGGTGATCATGTGCGCGAGCGAATTGCAGCTAACAATGATGAGGTCGTAGCGCCGGCCCAGGTCGAAGCTCGCCATATCGGCCTGAATCCATTCGATGGCGACATCGGCGGCTTCAGCCTTGCACCGTGCGGCCGTCAGCATCGTTGCCGAGGAGTCCAGGCCGGTCACCTTGTGGCCGTCTTGGGCCAGGGGCACGGTCAATCGTCCCGTGCCGCAGGCCATTTCGAGGACGGAGCCTCCCGATTGGGCGGCCAGCCCGCGATAGAATGGATCGCAGGGACCTGGCGGGACCACGCGGTCGTAGATCGTCGGAAGATCGTAAAGAGCTTGGGTTTGCATCGGGACTTCAGTTCGAACCTGACCAAGCGGACCACCTCTTGCACATCCAGAGCCGGCTCAAGCCTTTTTCGAGAGCGTCTGGAATCGGGCCGCACCGCGGGTCAGCCTTGGCTTGCGGCTTCGAGGTGGACGGGGGAGGGGGAGGACGGTCTCGGCAGCTCCGCGTTTCGGAAGGCCCGCCGGATAGCGATCAGAGTCTCTTCGCGAGGTCGTCGAAGACCCTGCTCGAATGCGAGCACGGTGAGCACGGAGATTCCGATCGCTCTCTTCGCCGCCCGATTCTGCAGCTTCAAGGGGCGACCGCCCCGGACTTGGCGAGGCGCCGTCTCAAGGCATAGCCGCCCGCCGGCAGAAGAAAGCCTGGCGCGAGAACCAGGAAGCGAACCAAGGTGTATTCCAGACGCGTCGCGGCTGCGAAATCGAGCAGCCAGTCTTCTGTGCGCTGATCCAGCCTCAGCCAGTCCCGGCTGAGCGCGCCTAGAACAAAAAGAGCAACGCAGCCGAAGACTCAGACGGCCCCTGCGAGCTGGAGCCCTTTGGCGACCTTCAATCTTCCGTCTCCCGGAGAACTGGACGACATCACCCTTCTTCTCCGGCTCGGTCGACGCCTGCCGCGCTCTCGGGACGAGCTTCCTGCGGAACCGACGGCGCCGCGTAACCCAACCGAGGCGCCCCCGCCGCGTCGAGGACCATTGGACCGCACCAGTCCCAGCCACCCATGGTCCGAGCCGCCAGACCTTGCTCCAAGAGCAACCTCGAAAGATCGCGGCCATGCACGAGCACCCTGGCTCGACTCGGGTCATCGCCGGCGGGCAGGATCTCCAAATCGCGGACATAGTCCGTCTCGGCTCGAAGCACCTCCATGGCCTCGCGCGCCAGCAGAGCCTCGGCCCAACAACGCGCCCGAGGCGCCGCGTCAGGTACGCTGATGTCGGCCAGTCGAACCGTGCGTTCACCGACGCGCAGGGTCGCCGGGCTGAGGACTTCGACCTCTTCGGACTGGCCTGCATTCTCCGAAAAAGGCGAGCCGCGGCGGCCGCATCCGGTGAGCATGGTCGAGAGGATAAGCAGGCTTGCCGCAGCAGCGCGTGGCGTCATGACGAGGCCGTCGGGCTGGAGGGCGATCGCGAGCGAATCCGGCGTCGCTCCGCCCCAGACTTGAACAACACGGCCTGCAACAGAGCGGCAGGGAGAGCGGCCACGATGAGCTGGTAAACAACGAGGAACGCCGCCATGGCAGCCACCAGCATCCCTGAGACCCGGGCCGGGAGCCCGAAATCCTCAGCGAGGAATCGAAACAGGAGTGTCAGGCTGACCGCGTACACCAGGGCCGCCCAAAGAAGGATCGTCAACAAGGCGTGCCCACGCGACGCTGGACGACGCCACGCCAGCCAGACGCTGGACAATCCCACCCAGCAGGCTCCCACCCAAAAGTGCTCCCACCAGTCGCTGCGGGCTTCCTCGAGACCTTCGAGCAGCCACTCCACCACGAGCCAAAGACCCGTCAGCAGGCCCAGGGCGGCCGTCGCGGCCGCAGCGAGCCAGAGCGGCGCAGGGCTCCTCATCGGCAGCTGCATCTCAGATCCCAGCCTCCAGCTCTTGGGTCCCCGCCGGTCGTCCCGCTACCGCCAGCGGCTGAGGCTTTGCGAGCCGGAGCACGAGCCAACCGGACAGTCCGGCCACCAGGGATCCGGCCAGCACGCCGATCTTCACCTGATCCTGCAGGTCCGGGTCCGCAAAAGCCAGCAGGCCGATGAACAGGCTCATGGTGAAACCGATGCCGCAGAGCAGCGCCACCCCGAACAGTTGCGTCCAACTGGCGTGAGCCGGCAGTTCGGCGAGCCCGGCCCGCACGGCGACCCAGCAGAAACCAAAGACGCCGAGTTGCTTGCCGATGAACAGCCCGCCCACCACCCCGAGAGGCACAGGGCTGAGCAGGTCGGAAAGACCGACGCCGGTCAGAGACACTCCGGCGTTGGCGAAGCCGAACATGGGAACGACGAGGAACGCCACCCATGGGGCCAGACCGTGCTCAAGCTTGTGCAAGGGGGAGTTCCGGTCGTCGGGACGGGCCGGGGCGGAGCGGAGCGGGATGGTGAACGCCAGCGCCACGCCCGCGAGGGTGGCGTGGACGCCGGACTGAAGCACCAGGAACCAGAGCAAGGCTCCCAACAGGAGGTATGGCGCAAGAAGATGGACGCGCATGCGGTTCAGCGTGATCAAGGCCGCCAGCACGGCGGCAGCCCCCACCAGAGCCCCGACCGCGACGTCGGCGGTGTAGAACAAGGCGATGATCAGTACGGCCCCTAAGTCGTCGATGATCGCCAGCGCCGCCAAAAACACCTTCAGAGACGCCGGCACGCGCGGTCCCAGGAGCGACAGCACGCCGAGCGCGAAGGCGATGTCGGTCGCGGCCGGAACGGCCCAACCCCGGGCCGCAACGGGATCGTCCCAGTTCAGGGTCAAATAGATCGCGGCCGGTACAACCATGCCGCCCAACGCCGCCACGCCCGGCAAGGTGCGTCGGGACCAGGTTGACAGCTGACCGTCCAACACCTCCCGCTTGATCTCCAGCCCGACGAACAGGAAGAAGACCGCCATCAGGCCGTCGTTGATCCAGTGCAGGAGGTCGAGGCCGCCCAAGGGCGCATGAAGCGCGTCGAAGTAGGCAGGCGCCAAGGGCGAGTTGGCGACCAGGAGCGCCAAAGCGGCCGCGCCCATCAAGACCAGTCCGCCCGAGGACTCGCTGTCGATGAAGTCGCGGAGCATCGAGAAGCGTCGGCCTTCCCCCGCCGGGGCCGGATGGGACATCAGCGGACCTTCCGGGACCGCTCTAGGACAGGCCGATGACCTTCTTGATTCAGTGCGCCCGACGGCGCAGTGGAGGCGTTCGGCTGGGCGTCCATGCCTTGGCCGGGCGTGCTCCCCGGCTTCGGGTGATGCGGGCTTTCGGCATTCTCGCGCTTCAGAGCCAGTGCGTTTCGGCTCAGGGCGGCCTGGGATCGACGTCCTGCCTCGCGCGAGACGGTCAACCTCCTTGTTGAGCCGCTTCAGCGCCGCGGAGAGCACCCGGAGTTTCAGCGCCGAGCCGGTGTCTCCCCCGGCCGCCTGCACCCCGCGAGGCGCCGCCTTGCCCCGCATCTCTCGCCGCTGCTCACTCAAGCGATCCCGGGCTTTGTTGCGCATCTCGCGTACGCGGACCCGCAAGCCGGTGACCTGATCGCGTTCAAGCCCGCAAAGCCCGGGGTAGTGCGATGGCTCGACGGCTTCCCACTCCGCCGCAGTCAGGGCCCGTCGTTCGGATGATTTCGTCAGCGTCATGGATGCTCTCCGCGTGGAACGGCTTGGCCGGGTGCACAGCGCGGTTATGGACGGGTGCTCGCTCAAGCGCGCAGTTCGGTTCGAAGTTCTTCTCTGGCGTCAGGCTTGTCGAAGCACCGTCTCAGGCCGACGCCGGAAGGGCCACCAGTTCGCCGAACTCCGTCTGGGCGAGCAGCTCGACCTGGACGCCGTCAGCCTTGCTCAGCCGCGCGATCTCGGATGCGCAGCTCACGGCTGCGGAGCGGCGTGTAAACCGACCCAGCCCTTGTCCGTCCAACAGGAGGCGCCAGGAACCTTCTACCTGGAGGACGGACAGCTGCATCTTCGACATGGTGCTTCTCTCCTCAGATCTTGGCCATCCTAACTCGACCGCGTGCCGAGACCAGCATAAGGACAGTATAAGGTTGGCCCGCGCCCAGCTGATCTGCTGTTCGTCAGACTGGGTGTTCAGCTTGTTGCATCAAAGCGTCGGCCGAGCACTGTGCCGCCAGGACTGCGGTTCGGGTCTGAGGCACCTGCTACTCCGCCCTTGGCTCTGTGCGGTCTCCCAAAACGTCCACACGGTGGAGCATGTTTGCGGCCGCGTAGAACACCAAGCCAGAGGTGTGGCGAACAGAACACCAAGCGGTCCGAACAGAATGCCCGCACCCCGCGACCGAGGATATGCCGAGCACGATTGGCCAGAAAGGCGACGTTCTTCTGCATCAGGGGCGTGATTAGGTTCGACTCAAGCTGAGAAACGCCGACTTAGAGGAGCAGGGTGCGGAAACGGCGGAAGGATGGGCCCGACGATGGGCACGAGCTGAGCCAAGCCCGTGAGCAGCCCGAGGAGCGCGGGAGGGCGCTCCTATTACCCAGGAGCGAGACTCCGGTCAGAACGCCCACCACCACCATGGAGACGAGCTGCGTCCGCAGCCAGCCCTTCGACCCATGCGCGCAGGCGTTCATGACCTCCCTCACACGGTGACGCGCGGGACGAGGAGGGAGCGCCAGCACGCCTAGGCGACTTGGCGGACGCGACTTCCGCTCGCCGGGCGGCGAGCTCCTGGGTGCGTCGTCATGCTTCGTCGTTGGGAATGTTGAGGAGCTCGCCGCAGGCTTTGCAGTGCACGGCGTCAGGATCGTGTACGCCCAGGCCGCAGCGAGGGCAGCGGAACCGCACCTTGTGAGGCCGGAACACAGCTTGCGCCAAGCGAACGAACAGCGTGATTCCCACCACCATGGTGATGATGGAGAGCACCCGCCCCCAGGCCCCCGGCAGCAGGATGTCGCCGTAGCCTGTCGTGGTCAGCGTGGTTACGGTGAAGTAGAGCGCGTCCAGGTATCCGTCGATGCCGTCGTGCCGACCGGCGAAGCTGGTGTACACGAAGCCGGTGATCACGAAGACGAAGGTGATCATCGTGGCCAGCGCGCGCGCCACGTCCTCCACCCGCGTGTCGTCGAAGCGTCGGCCGATGGTGCGCCAGAAAATCTCGCTGTGGACGAGGGTGTAGAGCCTCAGCACGCGAAGAAAGCCCAGGTTGAAGAGCCAGTAGGGAAAGAGCAGCGTCAGGAGAACGAAAAGGTCCACCAGCACGCTGGGCCGGCGTAGCCAGTCGCGGAGGCTTCCCCAGGCGAGAGCGCGCGCAACAAGGTCCACGGCCAGGATGGCGGCGATGGCGTAGTCGATGATCAGAAAGATCGGGCGTTCGCGGATCAGGGGTGCGGCGATGAAGAAGCCGATGATGACCAGGTCGATGGCGATCCAGGTGACCCGAAAACGGAGGGATGCGTCGGACTCCCCATGGTAGAGCGCGTGCAGCCTGACGCGGAGTGGGCCCTTGGAGGCCGCAGGAGGAATCGGCGAGGCGTTCAAGCCGACACCTAGGCATGCGCGGGGAGCTTGGGGAAGCTTCGAGCGCCTATGAACAAGGGGCGTTGTTCCACCGTTCGCGTCTCATGCCCGACCCCTACATCCTCTTCCTGATCGGATTCATGGCCTGAATCACGGCGAGTTCGGCGTCAGTGATCGTCTCTGGGCGCTGACGGGGTTCATCATCCTGTGTTCGATCCTCATCCACGGGATCACGTCGACGCCTCTGATGCGGCTCATTGATCGACCCGGCGACGACAAGGAGCCTCAAGAAAAGGCTGAAGGGGACGTGATCGCCTGAACAGGCCTGAGCAGAACCCTGCTCCCTCGCGACTCGTTCACCTGAGGATGATCAGCACCGATTCACCGCCGGCGGCCCCGATCTTAGACGATCCGGAATGGGTCCTGCTTCAGACACTCGATGAGCTGGCCATGAGTCCGCTCAAAGTCGCGGCTGAGGAGGAGGGGATCGGGGAGGCGGCGCGCCGGACGGGTTTCGACGCGGGGCGCATCGCAGCGGCCATGTCCACCTTGGTCGAGAAGCACGTGCTCGTCGGCTTTGGCGATGGAGCTGTCCAAATAACCCAACTCGGACGTGACCTCATCGAGGCTCGGCGGACTTGAGCTAGCCGCCCGGGTGCGGCGCCGGCCAACCTCTGCTCTCGCTTTGACGAAGAACGGGCGGAGGACAGGTCGGGTCTCTCGAGCATTCGAAGCGCCCCTGCGTGAGTCACATCAGCGGAGAGAGGCTCCGATCGGCTTGCAGGTTCTAGAGCGGTTTTCACGCGGGTGGAATCGCGCGGGATTCCCAAGGGCGGTTTGATCTGATTCAGGGTCGGGGCTGGCGAGGGAGGCCGGCCCGCATGCCCAAGCCGCTGTCGTTCGACCTTCGCTCGCGTGTTCTGGCCGCCGTGGATGGAGGGCTGTCGTGCCGTCAGGCGGCGGAGCGCTTCGGGGTTAGCCCGTCGAGTGCGATCCGCTGGGTGGCCCTGCGTCGGTCGGGCGGCGACGCCCGGCCCCGGCCGCAGGGCGGGGACCGGCTCTCACACAAGACCGAGGCCCACGCGGCGTTGATCCATGCGGCGCTGGCGGAGGTTCCCGACGCCACCCTCTCGGAGTTGAAGGAGAAGCTCGCCGGCCAGGGCGCTCCCGTCAGCATCGCCGCGCTCTGGCGCTTCTTCCGCCGCCACAAGATCACGCGCAAAAAAAGACCGCGCACGCTCAAGAGCAGGACCGTCCCGACATCCTGAAGCGGCGCCAGGACTGGTTCGAGGGCCAGCTCGACCTCGACCCTGAGCGCCTGGTGTTCATCGACGAGACCTGGGCGTCAACCAACATGACCCGCACCCACGGGCGGGCGCCGCAAGGCAAGCGGCTGCGGGCCGGGGCGCCGCACGGCCATTGGAAGACCACCACCTTCGTGGCGGGCATCCGCACCTGCGGCCTGGTCGCCCCCTTCGTGCTCGACGGCCCGATCAACCGCGACGCCTTCGAGGTCTACCTCAAGAAGGTGCTCGTGCCCGAACTGCGGCCCGGCGACGTGGTGATCATGGACAACCTGTCCAGCCACAAAGGGCCGAGAGTGCGCGAGATGATCCACGCTTCCGGCGCTCAACTGCTCTACCCCCCGCCCTACAGCCCCGACTTCAACCCCATCGAGAAGGCCTTCTCCAAGCTCAAAGCGCTGCTGCGCAAGGCCGCCGAGCGAACCGTCGAGGGCCTCTGGACCGCCATCGGCCGCTTCCTCGACGCCTTCACCCCCACCGAATGCGCCAACTACTTCACCGCTTGCGGATACGGCCCTACGTGATCGAAAACCGCTCTAGGGCTTCTCTGTTCTGGCCGTGGTGATGCGCCCATCCCTGACTTGGGCGGCTTTTTGGGGCGGGTCTCTCGGCAGTCTCAGCTCCGAGCCGGACGCGTCCCGGGCGTTAGGTTGGATCGCCATCCGATCCGTGGCCGCTCCACGCGCGCTCCACGCCAGCCCGACGAGCAGTAGGACGAACACGATGCAGACGATGGCCTGGGCGATGTTCCGACTGGTTCGGCGCATGATCGGCGAACCCTGGCTTTGGAGAGGGTGGGTAAGTCACGAGGAAAGGTTAGACCTCGCATCGGGCGAGGCGAGCCGCAATAGTTACGACCGACAAGAACGTCGATGCACACCCGCGATGTCGCTCGCGCGTTCCCGCCCGACGCGGATCAGCCGCTCCCGGTCGAGCTCGACCCTGTTGCAGGCCGTTGATCTCACGCTTGAGGCGTTCGAGGCGTTGCAGCCTTTGTACGCCGAGGCGCCTTGCCGACGGCGCACATCTCCTCGAGGCGCAGGTGGGTCCGGCGATCCTGAACGACGCCGGAGTTTCGCCCCGGTCGATTCGGCGTTCAGCCCCGAGCCCCCATGCCTTCGAACTGTCCGCCGTGGGGCCCAGAGCTGTCTCGTTAGGCGGCTCGCCAGTTGCCGGCGCCGTTCTAACTTGACCCCGGCCAGGTGAACTTCTCAGCGCAGCAAATCGGCGGACTGGAGCGCTCTCCGGGTGGCCTTGAGCTCGGGGTGGCCCACCGGGTCTAAGCCACCACGCTCGGCGGGATCGGTCCCCCCAGCTCAAGGAACCGTTCGCACAGGTGATTCAGAGGTAAGCTGGACAGGTTCCGAGGTCCGATTGATATGAATAAGCGGCCTCCGGTTGGGCGCGTCCGGAGGACAAGGCATGCGACTTGCGCCGATCGATATCGCGGTGGTGGTCATCTACGCGATCGCCATTTTCGGCCTCGCCCAGTGGGTGTCGCGCGACAAGGGTGGCGAGAAGAAGACCAGCACCGACTATTTCCTCGCGTCCAAGTCGCTGCCTTGGTGGGCCATCGGGGCCTCGCTGATAGCGGCCAACATCTCCGCCGAGCAGATCGTGGGCATGTCGGGCTCGGGCTACGCCATCGGACTGGCGATCGCCTCCTATGAGTGGATGGCGGCGCTGACGCTGCTGATCGTGGGCAAGTGGTTCCTGCCCATCTTCCTGCGAAACGGCATCTACACCATGCCGCAGTTCCTGGAGCAGCGGTACGGGACCCGCATCCGTACGCTCATGGCCGTCTTCTGGCTGGGGCTCTATGTCTTCGTGAACCTCACCTCGATCATCTGGCTGGGCTCGATCGCCGTGACCACGGTGATCGGCCTCGACCAAACGGTGGCGCTGGTGGGCCTAGGGCTGTTCGCTCTCGTCTATCAGCTCCGGGGCGGGCTCAAAGCGGTGGCCCTGACCGACATCGTTCAGGTCACCCTGCTGGTGCTGGGCGGCCTTCTGGTCACCGGCCTCACCCTCAATGAGATCGGCGGGGGCGGGGGCGTGTTCGCCGGCTTCCAGACGCTGGCGGCGCAGGCGCCCGAGAAGTTCGACATGATCCTGTCCCGGGATAATCCCTACTACGACGACCTGCCCGGGATCAGCGTGCTGATCGGCGGCATGTGGATCGCCAATCTCAGCTACTGGGGTTTCAACCAGTACATCATCCAGCGCGCGCTGGCGGCCAAGGACATCGGCGAGGCCCAGAAGGGCGTGATCTTCGCGGCGTTCCTCAAGCTGCTGATGCCGCTGATCATCGTGGTGCCCGGCATCGCGGCCGTGGTTCTGGCGCCGGACCTGACGCGGCCCGACGACGCCTATCCCACCATGATGCGGCTGCTGCCCACGGGCATACTGGGCCTGGTTTTCGCCGCGCTGGTGGCCGCCATCGTCGCGTCCACCGCGTCCAAGATCAATTCAGTGGCGACGATCTTCACGCTCGACCTCTACAACAAGATCGGCAGGCCTAAGGACGAGCGGAAGCTGGTCGGCGTGGGCCGGATAGCGGCCGTGGTCTCTATCCTGCTCGCCATCCTGACCGCCCGGCCCCTACTCGGCAGCTTCGACCAGGCATTCCAGTACATCCAGGAGTACACCGGCTTCTTCACCCCTGGGATCGTGGTGATCTTCATGCTGGGGCTGTTCTGGAAGCGCGCTACGGAGGAAGGGGCGCTGGCCGCCACCGTTGGATCGTTCGTGCTGTCGTTGATCCTGAAGTTCGCCTGGCCTGATCTGCCCTTCATGAACCGGATGGTTGTCGTGTTCCTGCTGGCGCTGGCTTTGGCCATGATCGTGTCCGTGCTGCGGCCTCGACCTGCAGAGGCCAATCTCATCACGACCAGCGACGTCAGCTATAAAACGGGCGCCGGCTTCAACATCGCCTCGGTCGGTGTGATCCTCATCCTGATCGCCTTGTACGCGACCTGGTGGTGACGGGAGAGGGAGCGCTAGGTTCTGTTGACGAAGTGGATCCCAAATCGCCTGATCGCTGATTCAAGGCTGCTCTTTGGGAGAGCGGCCTTGGTTCGTGGCTTGATGTCGGACGAGGAGTGGGCGTTCTTCGCGCCGTTTGTGATCGAGACGGGGCGCCGACGGGGGCGGCGGCCTCGAGATCATCGTCTGGTTTTGGACGGGGTGTTCTGGATTGCGCGGACCGGTTCGCCCTGGCGCGATCTGCATGACCACTTCGGCAAGTGGAGCTCGGTCTACCAGCAGTTTCGGCGCTGGACGCTGGCGGGGGTCTGGGACGTGCTTCTGGCGGCCCTCAACGAGAGCGACGAGGGTCAGGACAGCGTGCAGATGATCGACTCGACCATCGTGCGCGCCCATCAGCATGCCGCCGGCGCCCAAAAAAGCGGGCGCTCAGGACCAGGGTCTTGGCCGCTCGCGCGGTGGCTTCTCGACCAAGATCCATCTGAGGGCCAACGGCCTGGGCCTGCCGGTAGCGGTGATCCTGACCGGAGGCGAGGTCTCCGACGTCCGGGGCTACGCGCCGCTGATCGCCGAGCGGCCCTGAGCCGAAGGTGCTCTTGGGCGACAAGGGCTACGACGCCGACGCCATCCTCGCCGACCTGGAAGATCGAGGCGTCGCCGCCGTCATCCCGCCCAAGCGCAACCGCAAGGTTCAGCCCGTCATCGACGGCTACCTCTACGCCTTGCGAAACCTGGTCGAACGATGTTTCTCAAAGCTCAAGCACAGCCGCAGACTGGCCACCCGCTACGACAAGACCGCCGAAAGCTACCTCGGCTTCATCCTCGTCGCCTCCGCCCGCCTCTGGGTCAGACACTTCGTCAACAGAACCTAGTTCGACGCTGATCCGGGAGTCGAGGCGTTCGATGCTTCGGGGCTGCCCGCGGGCAAGGTGGGCAGGGTCGTCCCGGGCTTGCCGGAGCCGTCGGGAGGCGCGGTGCCGGTCGTGCCAAGCACGTCTGTCGTTTCCGAACCGCCAGTGGCCGGAGCGGCTCCGGCTTGTCCTGCGGCGAGCGCGTCATCAACGGCGGCGGCGTCGGCCGCCGCCTCCGGCGCTGCTCCTTCATTGACGGCGGCTTCGCCGCAAGCCGCGAGCCCGAGCAGGGCGGCGGACGTGTAAATCAGCAGCATTGAGCGCATCGGGGCCACTCCGGGGTCTTCCTGGCTAACCCGCTCGCACCCGCGTGGTTTCAACCGGCGCACCCAGTCAGGCCGAGCGTCGAAGCTCCGTCGCTGTTTCAGCCGAGGTGGCTCTTGCCGCGTTCAGCAATTCAAGCACATCCAGGATGATGCTCCGCATCCCCGCTTCGGCCCCGGGTGCGTCTTCGGCCAGGATCGCTTCAGCCACCTCTCGAGGATCGACGCCAAGAGGCGACCGGCAAGTCGGCGGCGCAACACCCCAACGGTGCTGCTAGGCTTTGAGTTCTAGAGCCTGCCCGGCGACCACCAATCGAACCTCGTCAGCGCTCTCGGCCAGACGATGGTGCAAAAGGCCCGCCTCGTCCCGAAAGCGCCGACCGAGTGGATTGTCCGGCACGACGCCCCAGCCGACCTCATTTGAGACTAGGAAGAGCCGGGCAGGGTTTGTCGCCACTACGCCCTGCAACTCCGCGGCAAGCGGCCGAAGGTCGAGCCCAGCCAGCAGCGCGTTGGACAGCCACAGCGTCAGGCAGTCGACCACGACAACGTCGGAGCCATTCAGGCGCCTCAAGGCTCCTGAAAGTTCGAGGGGGGCCTCAATCGTCGTCCAGCGCGCGTCGCGCTCGGCGCGATGTCGCTGGATCCGCGCCGTCATCTCCTCATCAAGGGCCTGCGCCGTCGCGATGAACACCAAGCGCCGCCCGTAGGTATCCCCGGCCTCGGCTTCGGCCCTCCGTTGGGCGTAGGCGCTTTTGCCGGATCGCGCGCCGCCCAAGATCAATGTAGCCGGCAGCGCGCACCTCCATTGACCGACCTGCCCGCAGCGCCTAATCGCCCGGCTGCGACAGGTTCCCCGGCGACGGGGATGAAAAGGGAACTCAGGTGTGAAACCTGGGCTGCCCCCGCAACTGTAAGCGGCGAGCCCGCGCGTCATAGGCCACTGGGTGGGTCGGTGAAAGCCGCTCACCTGGGAAGGCGGCGTGCAAAGGGCGTTGACCCGCGAGCCAGGAGACCTGCCCGTCGCGGTCGTCCTTCGCCCGGCCGGGGTGCGCCGAGCGAAACGGGATTCACCCGAATGACGGCAGTTCAGAGCTGCGCTCCGGCGCGGACCGCGGGCCGTTCGTCCATGGTTCGCTGCGGCGTTCGGCTCGTCGTCGAGCGAAGGTGGACCGGAATGAAACGATCACTGTTGGCGGCCACCGCGGCCACGGCGTTTGCGGCTGCGGCCCAGGCGGCGGACGGCGCGGCGGCGCAGGTCGCCCCCCCGCCCGCCGCCTCACCCGGCGGCCAAGCGGCTTCAACGGTGGACGCGGTGGTCGTGACGGCGAACCGGTCGCCGCGTCGGGCGGACCAGGTGGGTCAGTCTGTCACCGTGCTGGACAAGGCCGCGATCGACGCCAGCCAGGCCGTTCTGGTTTCCGACCTTCTTGTCCAGACACCGGGCGTCAGCCTGTCCCGCAATGGCGGGATCGGCTCCAACACCGCCTTGCGGATCCGCGGCGCCGAGGCGGACCAGACGGTGGTGGTCATTGACGGGGTGAAGCTGAACGACCCGTCTTCGCCCGGGGGGGGCTTCAATTTCGGAAATCTTCTTGTGGGCGACGTCAGCCGCATTGAAATTCTGAGGGGCGCCCAGTCGACGCTGTGGGGCAGCCAAGCGATCGGAGGCGTCGTCAACATCATCACGGCCGAACCGACGGAGGCTTTTGAAGCCTCGCTGGATTTCGAACTTGGCTCACGTGAGACGGCCTACCTGCGAGGGGCGCTGGGCGGGGCCAACGAGCGCGTGATTTGGCGGGTGGCGGGCGGTCGCTTTCAAACGGAGGGCTTCTCCGCATTTGTTCGCGGGACGGAGAACGACGGCTACGAGAACACAGGCCTCAGCGCCCGAGCACAGGTCCTGATCACCGACACGGTCTCGCTCGACCTGCGGGCCGTGCGCTCGAACGGACGGCTCGATTTCGACGGATTCCCGCCGCCGCGCTTCAGCTTCGCTGATACCCGGGATACCGGGGAGACGACGGAGCTCGTCGGCTACGCGGGGCTGAACATCGATCTCATGGACGGCCGCTTCCGCAACCGGCTGGGTTACGGCTACACTGGGACGGAGCGCAATAATTCGAATCCCGATCAGGCCAATACGACGGTCACCTTCGCCGCCCAGGGCGAGAACCGCCGGCTGGAGTACCAGGGCGTGTTCGCTGTCCGCGACGAGTTGATCGCGACCTTCGGAGCTGAGACGGAGACCAGCGATTTTCGCACCGCTTCTCCCACGGCTTTCAGGCCCAATCCGCCCGTTGCGTCGGCTGAGGTCGGCATAGACGCCGTCTACGGCCAGGTGCAGGCGGAGGTCGCGCCGGGGCTGACCCTGACGGGAGGGCTACGCCGGGACGAGCACGAGGTATTCGGAGGGGCGACGCTCGGCCAACTCGCCGCGGCCTGGTCTCTGAACGACGGGTCGAGCGTGCTGCGCGCCAGCTTTGGGCAGGGCTTCAAGGCGCCGACGCTGTTCCAGCTCTACAGCCCCTTCGGCAATCTAGCGTTGGAGCCGGAACAGGCCGACAGCTACGACGCCGGCGTGGAGCAGCGGCTGTTGAAGGGGCGGGCGACGGTGTCGGCGACCTATTTCGCTCGCCGGACCGAGCAGCAGATCAACTTCGTCTCCTGCGCCGCCGGCGCTGTGGACCCGCTGTGTTTCAACGCGGGCAGCCGACGGTCGGGCTTTTTCCAGAATCTGTCCCAAACCCGGGCGCAAGGAGTGGAGCTGCAGGGCCAGGCGGAGCTTGGACGCCTCGGGCTGTCGGCGAACTACACTTGGACGGACGCCGAGAACGACTCTCCGGGTTCGGACCGAGGTCGGCGCCTGCCGCGTCGGCCGGAGCACCAAGCCAACCTCGGGGCGACATGGACCTTCGCCTCGGGCGCTTCGAGCACCGTGGCGGTGCGTCACGCCGGGGAAAGCTTCGACAACGCCTCCAACAGCATCCGGCTGAAGGGCTATACTCTGGTCGATGTGCGCGCGGCCTATCCGATCGGCGAGCGCGTCGAGGTTTACGCCCGGGTAGAGAACCTGACGGACGAAACCTATGAGACGGCGCGGAACTTCGGCGTTCCGGGCCGGGGCGGCTTTATCGGCCTCCGCGGCCGATTCTGACGCATGTCGGAAGCCGCCGTGCTCAAAGGCCATGGTGGGCGGCTCGCCGACGCCCAGGCCGCCTTTCCTGGGGCCCCTACACCCTGGCTCGACCTGTCGACCGGCGTCAATCCGCACGGGTGGCGGTCTGCGCGGGCCTCGTTCGCGGCTCTGTCCCGCTTGCCGGACCCTGCGGGAACCGCAGCCCTGGAGGCGGTCGCGGCGGGGGCGTTCGGAGTCGAGCCGGCGCGGGTGGCGGCGGTGGCTGGGGCCGAGGCGGGCCTTCGGCTGCTGCCGGCGCTAACCGGCGCGAGACGAGTGGCGGTGGCGTCTCCGACCTACGCCGGGCACGCCGACGCTTGGCGGCTGGCCGGAGCCGAGGTGCTCTCCGTCCATCGGGACCGGCTCGCCACGGCGGATGCCGAGGCCTGGGTGATCGTCAACCCCAACAATCCGGACGGGGCCTCGACCCGCCCGGGAGCGCTCCCCGGGCCCTCGGACCACGGATGGCTGATCGTCGACGAGTCCTTCGTGGAGACTGCGCCGGAGCTAAGCGTCGCCCCTTTCGCCAGGACCCGGACCATCGTCCTGCGCTCGTTCGGTAAGTTCTACGGCTTGGCCGGCTTGAGGCTGGGCTTTGTCGTGGCCGAGCCCGCGGTCGCCGCCGAGGTACGGCGCCGGACGGGAGACTGGCCGGTGGGCGCCGACGCGATCACCATCGGTTGCGCGGCTTACGCCGATCGCGCCTGGGCGGAGCGGACCCGACGGCGGCTGGCCAAAGCAGCGTTGCGGCTCGACGCCCTCCTCGCCCGAGCCGGACTTGAGATCGTCGGCGGGGCCAGCTTGTTCCGCCTGGTGCGGTGCGACGACGCCGCCCGACGCTTCCGGGCGCTGGCTCAGCAAGGCGTTCTGGTGCGTCCGTTCGACCATGACCCCACGCTGCTGCGGTTCGGTCTACCGGCCGACGGCAGCTGGCGACGACTGGAAGCCGCCCTGGACAGGAGCGCCCAATGACCGATCAAACGGCGGCTGAGCGCGAGCACAAGGCCCGCATGCAGGCGCTCAAGGCCGAGCGCGACACCTTGATGGCCACCAAGACGGAGGTCCGGGGCCTGCTGCTGGTTCACACCGGGGACGGCAAGGGAAAGTCCACCGCCGGCTTCGGCATGGTCGCGCGCGCGCTCGGCTGGGGGCAGAAGGTCGGGATCGTGCAATACATCAAGGGCAAGTGGATCACCGGCGAGCGCCAGTTCTTCCGCCGGTTCCCGGACCAGGTTCGCTATGAGGTCATGGGCGAGGGCTTCACCTGGGACACCCAGGACCGGACCCGCGACGTGGCTGCCGCTGAGGCGGCCTGGCGCACCTCGCTGGAGATGATCGCCGATCCGACCCTGGATCTGGTGCTTCTCGATGAGCTCAACATCGCACTGCGCTACGACTACCTCGACATCCACGCCGTGGTGGACGGCCTGCTCGCACGGCCCGCCGGCAAGCACGTCTGCGTCACGGGGCGCAACGCCAAGCCCGAGCTGCTGCAGGCCGCGGACCTCGTCACAGAGATGACCCTGGTCAAGCATCCGTTCGAGCAGGGCGTGAAGGCTCAACGCGGCGTGGACTTTTGACCTTGGCGCTGACCCGGAGGGCGGCGGCGGCCGGCTTGACTGCGGTCGGGCTCGGCGCGGCCTCGCCTGCGGCGCCCCGGCGAGTCGTGTCCCTGAACCCGTGCCTGGACGTCATCCTCGTCCATGTCGCCGACCGCGGGCAGATCGCGGCGCTCAGCCACTACGCGCGCGAGGCCTACGGTTCGACCATCGCCAAAGTCGCCCGAACGCTGCCGTACACCTTCGAAACCGCCGAGGAGGTCATCGCCCTCTCGCCGGACCTAGTGCTTAGCGGCCGGCATTCCTCTCTGGCCACCCGACAGGCGTTGAAGCGGTTGGGGGTAAGGACGGAGTTGTTCGGCGTGCCCGACACGCTGGACGAGAGCCTTCAACAGGTCCGGCGCATCGCAGCCTTGGTCCGGCGTCCCGAGCGGGGCGAGGCGGTGGTGCGCCGCATCCAAGACGCCCTGCGCCGGGCCGCACCTCCGCGTGGCGAGCGGCCCGTCTCCGCCCTGGTGTTCATGCCGGGCGGCTTCGCCTCCGCGCCGGGCACGCTGATGGACGAAATGATGCGCCGCGCGGGGCTGGAGAACGCAGCGGCGCGGTACGGCCTGAAACGCTCAATGAACGTGCCGCTGGAACGGCTTATCGCCGATCCGCCAGAGCTGCTGCTGGCCGGGGAGGCCTATCCCGGCGCGCCGAGCTGGGCGGAACGGGTGATGGAGCATCCGGCGCTGACGCGGATCGCCGGGCGGATGCATCGCGCCGTGTTTCCCGAACGCCTGCTTTTCTGCGGCGGCCCGGTCCTGATCGACAGCGCGGCTGCCTTGACCAAGGCGCGCCGCGACGCCGTGGCGAGGCGAGCGTGAAGCGGCTTGGCCGGCCCTGGCTGTTCGGCGCTCTGGCGCTGGGGCTGCTGATCCTGGGCGCGCTCAGCCTTGTTGCAGGCAAGGTCTGGGTGCCTTGGAGCGCCTGGACGTCGGCGGGAGCGGACCCCCGCTGGGCCATCGTCTTCGAGCTGCGCCTGCCGCGAACTCTGCTGGGCATGCTCGTGGGCGCAGCGCTGGGGCTCTCCGGCGCGGTGCTTCAGGGCTATACGCGCAATCCGCTGGCCGATCCCGGCGTGCTGGGTGTCTCAGCGATGGCGGCGCTCGGAGCCGTCCTGACGCTCTACTATGGCGTGACCGACGCTACGCCCTGGCTGCTGCCCGTCGCGGCCATTGTCGGGGCGGCCCTGGGCGTGGCCGCCCTGTTGCTTCTCGCCGGCGCCACGTCCAGCCTGGTCACCTTTATCCTAGCGGGCGCTGTGCTGAACGTCATCGCCTCCGCAGGGGTGTCGCTGGCGCTCAGCCTGGCGCCCAACCCCTGGGCGGTGAACGAGATCGTCGACTGGCTGATGGGCTCGCTGGCCGACCGCAGCGTGGAGGAGCTCCGGCTGGCCGCCCCCTTCATCGCTTTGGGTTGCGCGCTTCTGCTGACCACCGGCCGGGCGCTGGACGCGCTAACGCTGGGCGAGGTGGGCGCGCTCTCGCTAGGTATGTCCATGAGCGCCACCCGCTGGACGCTTGCCGCGGGTGTGGGCCTGGCGGCGGGCGCCAGCGTCGCCGTCAGCGGCGTGATCGGCTTCGTGGGCTTGGTGACGCCGCACCTGCTGCGCCCGCTGGTGGGCTCGCGGCCGGGCGCGCTGCTGTGGCCGAGCGCGCTGGGCGGCGCCCTTATCGTGCTGGCGGCGGACATACTCGTGCGGCTCACCCCCGCGGCCGGGGAGGTGAAGCTGGGCGTGGCCATGGCCGCGCTGGGCGGCCCCTTCTTCCTGGGGCTGCTGTTCATGCTCCGCCGGAGGATCGCATGAGCCGGTTGACGTGCCGGAGCCTGGCCGTCGTGCTCGGCGGCCGGGCAGTGGTCGACGGTGTTGACCTGGCGCTCGATCCCGGCCGCGTGACCGCCATCGTCGGGGCCAACGGCGCGGGTAAGTCAACGCTTCTGTCGTGCCTCGCCGGGCTTCGGACTCCTGCCGGCGGCGCGGTCACCCTGGACGGCGCGCCCTTGTCCGGCATGCGACCCAAGGCCCGCGCTCGCCGGATCGCCTTCCTGCCGCAAACGCCCGAGATCGCCTGGTCGGTCGAGGTCGGTACGCTCGTGGGGCTGGGTCGCACGCCGTTCCTGGGCGCGCTGGGACCGGACGCGGCGGATCACGCCGCCGTCGATCGCGCCATGGCGGCGGCGCAGGTGACGGCCTTCCAGCGCCGCGTGGTGACGACGCTTTCGGGCGGTGAGCGCGCCCGGGTGCTGATCGCCCGGGCGCTGGCGGGCGACCCGGAGTGGTTGCTGGCCGACGAACCGCTCACCGGGCTCGACCCCGCGCACCAACTCGACGTGGCGGCCTTGTTCCGGAGCTTGGCCAGCGCGGGCACGGGAGTGGTGGTGACCCTTCACGACCTCAGCATGGCCCTGCGTCTGTCACACCGGGTGGTGGTGCTGGCGGACGGGCGGGTGCTGGCCGACGACCCGCCCTCGGTGGCGCTCACCCCCGACGTCCTGAGGCGGGCGTACGGCATCGACGCGCGGCTGACCGAAGGCGCGGGCGGCCCGCTGATCGACGTGGTGCGCCGTGCGGGCTGAGGCGGCCCGATCGACCCTGGCGGCGCTCACGGTCGAGGCGCTGATCGGCTACCCGGACCGCGTTCACGCTGTCGTGCCCCATCCGATCACCTGGGCCGGCGCCCTGATCGACCTGCTCGAGCGTAGCCTGAACACGCCTGAGAGGGGGCCTGGAACACGGCGGGCATTCGGTGTCCTGACGCTGTTTGCAGTGGCCGGCGCCGCTGTGGGGCTCGGCGCGGCGGCCGCGCGCCTGCCGCCGCCGGCCCGGGTCGCCGCCGCCAGCGTCGGGTTGGCGCAGCGCAGCCTCTACACGCACGTGGCCGCCGTGCTTCACGACCTGGAGGCGGGGAATCTGCCGGCCGCGCGGAGATCGGTGGGGAAGGTCGTCGGGCGCGATACCGACGCGTTGGATGCTTCGGGAGTCGTCGCCGCGGCCATCGAGAGCCTGGCGGAAAGCTTCAACGACGCCGTGGTCGCCCCTGCGTTCTGGCTGCAGCTGGGCGGCTTGCCGGCGCTGTACGCCTACAAGGCGGTCAACACGGCCGACAGCCTGATCGGACATACCGAACCGCGTTGGCGCGCTTTCGGCTGGGCCTCCGCGCGCGCGGACGACGCCCTGAACCTGGCGCCCGCCCGGCTCGCCGGCCTTTTGATCGCGATGGCGGGTGGTCGTGGCTGGCGCACCATGCTGTCGGACGCCGGCAGGCACGCTTCGCCCAACGCCGGCTGGCCGGAAGCGGCCATGGCGGGCGCGCTCGGGGTTCGGCTGGGCGGTCCGGCCACCTACGACGGGATCAGCGTGGAACGGCCCGCATTCGGAGCCGGTCCCCTGCCGGGCGTCAGCGACCTACGCCGGGGTCTACACCTGTACCGCGTCGCCTGCGGACTGCTCTGGACGCTCCTGGCCGTGGAGGCTCGGCCATGGCGTCGCTGATGATCCAAGGCTGCGGCTCCGACGTGGGCAAGTCGGTGCTGACGGCCGGCCTGTGCCGGCTATTCACCAACCGGGGTCTCGCCGTGCGGCCGTTCAAACCGCAGAACATGAGCAACAACGCCGCCGTGACGCCTGATGGCGGCGAGATCGGCCGCGCTCAGGCGCTGCAGGCCCAAGCCTGCCGTACGCCGCCGGACGTGCACATGAACCCCGTCCTGCTGAAGCCGCAGGGCGAGATCGGCGCCCAGCTGGTGGTGCGTGGATGCATGGACGGGACCTACCGAGCGCTGGACTACCAGACCCGGAAGGCCACCCTGTTGGAGGTGGTGCTCGACAGTTATCGGCGCCTCTCGGCCGAGGCCGATCTGGTGCTGGTGGAAGGCGCCGGCAGTCCCGCCGAGGTGAACCTGCGGCCTGGCGACATCGCCAACATGGGCTTCGCCCGGGCGGCGGGCGTTCCCGTCGTGCTGGTGGGCGACGTTGACAGGGGCCACGTCATCGCCGCCCTGGTCGGCGCCCGCGCGGTGCTGGACGAGCCGGACGGGGCCATGGTCGCGGGGTTCATCATCAACAAGTTCCGGGGCGACCCGGCGCTGTTCGACGGCGGTCGCTCCGAGGTCGTCCGCCGCACGGGCTGGACCGACCTGGGGCTCGTGCCTTGGCTGCCCGCGGCCACTCGCCTGCCTGCGGAGGACGCCGTCGGCCTGGAAGCGGAGCGCAGAGGGGGCTCCGGCCGGATCAGGATTGCGGTGCCGCGACTCTCCCGCATCGCCAACTTCGACGACTTCGATCCCCTACGCACCGAACCCGAGGTGGAGCTGACGTTCGTCGCGCCGGGCCGGCCTCTGCCCGGCGACGCCGACGCGGTGGTGTTGCCGGGGACCAAGGCCACTCTGGCCGACCTCGGCTTTCTTCGCGCGCAAGGGTGGGACATAGACTTGCTGGCGCACGTGCGCCGCGGCGGACACGTGCTCGGGATCTGTGGAGGGTTCCAGATGCTGGGCCGATGGGTCCGGGATCGCGCCGGCGTCGAAGGTCCGCCGGGCGAAGCGAAAGGGCTGGGGCTGCTGGACGTCGAGACGGATCTGACCGGAGAAAAGGTGCTTCGCCCCGTTCGGGGGCGCCTCGCCGGGACCGAGGCCGCCTTCGAGGGCTTTGAGATGCACGTGGGGCGCACCAGAGGTGCAGGCTTGCAACGCCCATTCCTGTCTTGGCCGGATGGTTCGCCGGAGGGCGCGATCTCGGCGGACGGGCAAGTCAGCGGTTGCTACGTTCACCGGCTCTTTGATCAAGGTACGGCTCGGGCGGCATGGCTTGCGCGCTTCGGGGCGTCCTCAGTGGGCGGCGACCAACGCGGGATCGTAGATGCGGCTTTGGATGAGCTGGCCCGCGCCCTGGAGCAGCACTTGGATATCCCCCAGCTGGCGCGGATCGCCGGTCTGGAGATCGCGACGTGAGCGCCTGCCCCGACGCGCCGAGCTGGGGTGAAGGGACCGAGGCTGCTCTCAGGAGGCGGCTGGACGACCTCGCAAAGCCCCCGGGCGCTCTCGGCCGCATCGAAGACCTCGCCGTGCAACTCGCGCTCATCCAGGGCCGGCCCGATCCCCGCGCCGACCGGGTCGTGTTGCTGATCTTCGCCGGCGACCACGGCCTCACGGCGGAAGGCGTGTCGAGTTACCCGGCCAGCGTGACAGCCGCCATGGTGGGGACGCTGCTTGCGGGGCGGGCCACCGCTAGCGCCTTCGCCAGGAGCGTCGGAGTGGAGGTGCGCATCGTCGACGCTGGCGTGGACGCGGACCTGCCGGCCCACCCCGACCTGCGCGTGGGCAAGGTGCGCCGAGGCACGCGCAACGCGGCGCGCGAGCCCGCCATGACGGTCCAGGAGGTGCAGACGGCCCTGTCGCTCGGCGCACGGGAGGCGAGCGCCGCCATCGCGGAGGGCGCGGAGATTCTCGTGCTTGGCGAGATGGGCATCGGCAACACCGCTTCCGCCGCCCTGCTTATGCACCGGCTGGCGCCCGCCCCGCTCCAGGATTGCGTGGGCCTGGGCGCGGGCCACACATCCGAAGGCCTGGCCCACAAGCATGCAGCGCTGGAGCGGGCGGCCGCGCGCTCCGAGGTGACGGAGCCGCTGGCCGTGCTGCAACAGTTCGGCGGCTTCGAGATCACGGCCATGACCGGGGCGCTGATCGCCGCCGCGGCCCGACGCACGCCGGTGGTGGTGGACGGCTTCATCGTTACGGCCGCGGCGCTTGCCGCCGTGCGGCTTCAACCGAGCACGCGAACCGCGTGCATCTTCGCTCACTGCTCACAGGAGGCCGGGCACCGGCGCATGCTGACGGCTCTGGACGCGGAGCCCTTGCTGGATCTCGGGCTACGGCTAGGCGAAGGGACCGGCGGCGTGCTGGCCGTCCCGCTGCTGCGGGCGGCCGTGGCCCTGCTCAACGAGGTCGCCACCCTGGAGGACGTCGTGTCGGGGCGGGTCTGAGTGTTTCGGCAGGTCGCGCTCTTCTGGGCAGCGGTTCAGTTCCTGACCCGGGCGCCGACGCCGCAACTCCGTGAGTTCCAGGCCGACTGGACCGCTCGGTCGGCGCGCTACTTCGCCCTCGTTGGTGCGATGGTGGGAGGCGCTTGCGGGCTGGTGCTCCTGGGCGCCGCCCAGCTCTGGACCGGCGCCCTGCCGGCGCTCCTGGCGGTCTTGTTCGGCGTGCTGGTCACCGGCGCCTTTCACGAAGACGGTCTGGCCGACGCCTTCGACGGGCTGGGTGGCGGACAAACCCGCGAGCGCCGCCTTTACATCATGAAGGACAGCCGAATCGGGACCTTCGGGACCTTGGCGCTCGGCTTCGTGCTCGGGGCCAAGGTGCTGGCCTTGGGTCAAATCCCACCCCTATGGGGGGCCGCTGCGCTGGTGGCGGGGCACGCAGGCGCCCGTGCCGCGGCGGTGACCGTTATGCGCGTGCAAACCTACGCGGGCGACCCCGCGTCGGCCAAGGTGAAGGCCGCCACCGGCGGCGCGAGCTGGCGTGAAGCGGCGTTCTGCATCGTAACGGCCGCCGCGGCCGCCGTTCCACTTCTCTGGATTGCGCCGGGCGCGGCCCTTGCGGCCACCGTGGCGAGCATGGGGGCCGCTACCGTGGTCAGTCTGTGGGGGTTGAAAGCTCTCGGGGGCTGGGTCGGCGATACCCTCGGGGCCACTGAGCAGGTCTATGAAGCCGCCTTCGCTCTGGCCGTTGCAGGGGCGCTTTCATGGAGCTGATCGTCTGCCCCTTGCATGAGGTGAGGGCCAATCTGGTCTCCGCAAAGCCGTCGCACCTCGTCACCCTGGCTTCGCCTCACGGGCCCGCGGCGC
>JAUJMO010000002.1:299480-341980 GCA_030446805.1 Caulobacteraceae bacterium
CGGGCCCGCGGCGCCGATTGAACATTCGGGTTCGCGGCTCGTTTTGAACTTTCACGACATCGCCGAGCCGCGTCCGGGTCTCAACGCGGTCTCGGTCGACGATCTGGTCCGGCTTTTGGCCTTCGCGCGAACCTGGCCTCGGTCCGAGCCGATGCTGATCCACTGCTGGGCTGGTGTGAGCCGATCGCCCGCCGCGGCCTACGCCATAGCGTGCGGAGGCCATCCGCCTGGAGCGGAAACGGCGCTGGCGCTCGAGCTTCGGGCCGCGGCGCCGTTCGCCACCCCGAACCCGAGAATTGTGGCCTTGGCGGACGACCTGCTCCAGCGAGGCGGCGCCATGACCCGGGCGATCGCCGGGCTTGGCCGGGGGCGAGAGTGTTGCACCGGTACGACCTTCCGCCTCCCGGCGACAGGCTAGGCCTTTGGCGAGGAGAGCCCTCGAGGTGTCCCTGGCGGGGCATGCGAAGACGGAGCACTATCTTCGCGTCACGGTCCGCGCCTGCGTATCGGCGGACTCCCAGCCACGATGGACCAGCTCCGGCGTACGGGAGACGCTATCGGGGCGACCGAGGCAGAGATAGGCGGTCAGGCTCCAGGCTTCCGGGACGTCGAGCAAACGCGCGACGACCACCGGGTCGATGATGGAGACCCAGCCCACGCCGATGTTCCAGGCCCGGGCCCCTAGCCAGAGTGCGAACACGGCGCCGACGGTGGAATGCTGCAGTGTTTCCGGCATGGTGGATCGACCCAGCCCATGGCCGGTGGTCGAGCCCATATCTGTGAACACCGCAAGCTGAACGGGCGCCGTGTGCAAGCCTTCCAGCTTGAGACTGGCGTAAAGGCGAGCCTGCTCGCCTTCATAGTTGGACAGGGCGGCCCGATTGCAAACGGAGAAGCTCTCGCGGACGGCTTGCCTTCGGTCAGCATCATCGACCAGCACGAAGCGCCAAGGCTGGCTGAAACCCACCGACGGCGAGAGACAAGCAAGATCCAACAGCTGGTCAAGAAGGCCTTCCGGCAGCGGTTCGGGCTTGAACGCCCGCACATCCCGCCGCCAGCGGAGCAGCTGCTCGAACTCAGCCTGAAAGGCCGTGCTGAAAGCCGGTGATTCTTGGGCCGAGGGCGCCTCCGGACCGGCGGAGGCCTCAGACGGGATAGCGGTCGCTGACTGCCGCACCTCAGGCTGATCCTTCTTGAGCAGAAATGCGAACAGGCATCGGAAAGCAGGCGCTCGCGTGAGCCCTTCTACTCCAAGCCGCTACCCACGGCCCAGGGGAAGCGGTGATCAGGCGCCGATTGAGCAAACCACGCCAACCGGATTGGCGGCCGATGACAATCCTCCGCCGGCGCTTGACCGTCCTGACGTCCTTCACGATCAGACCCTATGTGGAACCCGGTACCTTCACGGGCCGAGCACGGCCTCTTGTTCCTTGTCCGCCACGGCCAATCCACATGGAACGCCGAAGGAAAGCTTCAGGGCCAGGCCGATCCGCCGCTCACCCCTGAAGGAGAGAACCAGGCGGCGGCCATGGGCAAACTGCTGGCAGGTGTGCAGTTCCACCGCGCGGTATGCTCGGACCTTCAGCGGGCCCGCAGGACGGCGCTGCTGATGGGGTACGACCGGATCCACTTGGATCCGCGCTGGCGGGAGATCGACGTCGGCGCTTGGTCGGGCAGGTCCGTGGACGTCCTTCAGGCCGAAGATCAGGATGTTTGGCGATCTTGGTGGGCTGGTCGCTCCAGTCCGCCCGGCGGAGAGGCCTGGGACATGTTCCATGCGCGGGTGGCGGAGGCGCTCGCCGGCTTCCCGCGGGAGGGCGCGACCCTGGTCGTCACACACGGAGCCGTCATCCGCGTGACGCTGTCCCTGTTGCTTGGATCTGCGCTGGACGGCCTAGCTCCCCCGCCGTCCGGCAGTCTGACGCTTATAGAGACCGGCTCAGGGCCTAGGCTCCGAGCCTACGGCGCTACGTCTGACACCTTGGAAGTTCCACGCCTATGACCGCCGTAAAAGCACACTGGTCGGCGCGCCCCCCGCCGGCAAAATAGGCGACGCCGATCACCGTCCTTCGCCGCGCGGTTCTCAACTCGTGCGCGGATCAGCGATCTCGGGGCTCCGACTCGTGTGTTGCGCGTTCTAGGCTCGTGGACGAGCTCCGGGACTTCACCACCTTCGCTTTCTCGCACGCTGGACGCGAGCGGCTTGTTTACCGGAAAGGCGGGGGTCCGGCCGTGATCGTCATGCACGAGGTGCCCGGCATCTCGGCCGAGGTGGCGCGGTTCGCCCGAAAAGTCGTGGATGCGGGGTTCACGGTGTTCATGCCGCGGTTGTTCGGGCCGGTGGGCGTCGACACGACCGAGTTCAACCGCACAGCCCAACTGGCGAAGCTCTGCATCAGCCGCGAATTTCATGTTCTTGCGGAAAATCGCTCAAGCCCGGTCGTTGACTGGTTGCGCGCCCTCGGGCGTCGTGTTTTCGAGGAAATCGGTGGTCGCGGCGTGGGTGCGATCGGCATGTGCGTCACCGGGAACTTCGCTCTGACACTGACTCTCGACCCCTGGGTCGTCGCGCCTGTCATGGCCCACCCATCCTTCCCCTTGCCGATCACCCGCGCCAAGGCCGCGGCTATCCATGTGACGCCCGAGACTCTCGCCAACGCGCGGCGCAGAGTCCGTGAAGACGGATTGAGAGTGCTGGGCGTACGCTTCCATGGCGACGTGCTGTTTTGCAGATCGGCGCGGTTCGACACCTTGCGGCGTGAATTGGGCGAGGGCTTTGAAGGTCTCGAACTTCCCGCCGCTTCCGCCAAGCCGCACCTTGAGCCCCCACACAGCGTCCTCACCATCGGCCTCGTGGATGCGGAGGGCGAGCCGACAAAGCTCGCCGTTGACCGTGTGCTGGCTTTCCTTGCGGAACGACTGGGTGCGCGTGAAGACGAGGAGGCGGGTGCTCAGTCGGGCTGACGCCAAGATCGTGCATCGAAGACCGCCGATCCGACGAGTAGTGGTCCTTTCGAGGGGCCTCTCCGCACCGCGGACACGAGGGCGAGCGAGAATCGCAAGCCCAGCAGGGCCACCGGAGTCTTCTTTCCGTCATCTGTCCCATTCCAGGCTCGGCCGCGATGCCGCCGGCGATCGCCCTTCCTAAGCTTGTTCCATCGCTTCGAGCAGCGCCGCCTGGACCATGCCGTTCCAGGCCTTCCAGGCGGCGAGCACGTGCCAGCCGGTGATCGTCCGCAGCTCCGGTTCGCGCGCTCGCGCCCCCGCCTCCCCGAAAGTCTTTCGGTAGCGCGCCCAGTCATTCAGCTCCGGGTGAGCTTCCGGCCTGTCCCCCTCGAGAACCGGTATGGGGGGCAGCATGGTGGCTTTCAGCACGGTTTCGACCACCGGGACGAAGGTCCGCCAGTTCTCCGCCGGGGGTCCGCATCCGCTGCGGCAGCGTCAGGGTCCAGACCTTCGAGGACGCAAAGGGCTCGGGCGGCACGTTGGATCATGCCCGCCGGAGCCTTTGTTGCGATTGTTTTCCCATCCCGCCGCGCCTAGTCGGCCTTGTCGCCTCCGCGATCGCCCGTCGGAGTACGCCAGCCCGGGCGCAGTTTCGATTCAAGCGGATCGTCCCTCGTCTGCACGGCCTTGCTCCGACTCGGCCGAAGCGGCGGTTGTCGAAATCTGCGGAGCTCGGTCGTACAGTCCGGTCGCAAAGCCGGCGTAATCCTGGACTGTGCTCAGCCACCATCTCTGCTGGACTTGCACAAGATCAAGCAGATTTCGGCAACCACCCACGTCGTTCAGAAGGACACCGTAGCTGTCGATCCTCTTGGTCGTGAAGCGAACAACCTCTTCGTTCCAGTTGCCTGGATTGGAGCTGTCGTCACTGTCGTCAGGGGCAAGAGCCCCGTTCGGGCGCTGACGGCCCGGAGCGCCAGTCAGCCGACCGCCATGCGTTCGCCATCCGAACATCGAAACACCTCCAGGCCGCGTGGTCTGAGACTCGGGGATGGGCGCGGCCGCCGCGTCCCCGAGCCGTCTGGACTCACAGCGTGAGCGGCATGCCCAGAACCCGCGCCTGCGTCAGGTGACCCTGCACAACGGGCGCGGCGGTTGCGGCGGCGGCCTTGAGTGACGGATTCTCGCCGGCGGCGGCGTAAGCGGTGTGGACCAGCAGCGCCTCATTGTGAGCTGCAAGCTGCATCCGCAGGTAGGTGAGCTCGAACTGGTCCGGTCCCGCGGCCGAGAGCATGTTCAGCATGTTGGCGTGGCGATTGAGCAGGGCTGGCGGCGGCGGGTTCAAGCCGCCGGCGCGGGCCGCCGCCATGGCCGCCGCGCTGAGGCGGGTGTGGTGCTCGATCATCTGCTGGGCGAACGCGCGGAGTTCGGGAGTCCGCCCCCGCTGCAGCAGCAGTTGCGAGGTCTGGATCTCGAACAGGTCGCCGGAGGCGGCCAGCGTCAGGTACTCGACCGCGTTGTGGGGGACGCCCATGGGCGGGGGCTGCAGAGGCAGCTTGCCTCCGGGGCCGATGCCCGGCAGAGCGCAGGCGCCCAGGAGAGTGGCGGCGGCAGCCGCAAGGAAGAGCTTTTTCATTTCGTGTTCTCCAGCGTGGGGATGCGGGTCCGGCTCAGCTGCCGGCGCCGGAAACGGGGGTGAAGGTGATGCGGGCCACCGGCCGGGCGGGATCGAACCTCCACTTCGGCGGCAGGTCGGCATCTCCGCGGATGCCTGGGTGGCGACGGACCGGTTCGACCTCGGGGTCCCGCTCCACCCCCCTGGATGATCAGGTAGGGTGCGAGCTCGTTGTTCCGCTCAGTCCCAGCGTCGTAGGCGAACAGGTCCATGCTGACGGGAGCGGTCATTCGGTAAGCGTCCACACCCGTGACGCCTGTGAACCCATCATTGGTCTGGACGACCATGGCCAAGCCGGTGATCATCGGGTACTGCGCGCTCACGTCCAACTCGAGCGTTCGTGTCCCGCCAGCTGGGGTTGTTGGGGCCACTGCAATGGAGCCGTAGGGCCCGCCGATCCTGACCGTCACCTCCTCGACCTGCACCCCGACGTTGCCTTCTTCGGCCGTCCGCATCACGCCTATCGTGGCAGGTTTACCCGGCGCGAAGAGCGGCGGCAGGCCCGCGATGTGACTGTAGAAGGTGCTCATCAGAGGAGCTGGCTGGGCGTCAGGTTCTCGTAGGTGATCCGGATGCGTTTGCCGCCGTTCGCGATCCGGCTGGCGTCGGCGGGAACGTCTGGGTTCTGCGCCTTGGGAAAAGGTCTCAGATCCTGCGCGGAGGCGGCGCCGGCGGCCATGAGCGCTAGAGCCGCGCTCGCGCCGGCCAAAAGGGTCTTCAAGCTCATAGGGTCCTCTCCAAGAGACGTGCGAGTAGGTTCGGCGTGCCGCCGACGTTCGCCTGACGAGTGAACGTGCGCGGGCCCAAATGGATGTCCCGCCACCGTGCTCTAGGGAAACGGACCGTGTGCTCTAGCGTCCACAGTTGCTGGACGGCGCGGCCGGAGCGTGGCAGTTCCTGAGCGGATAGGAGGTCCCCAATTCTGACCGATGCCCTGGACCGGCTGCTCCGCACATTGGACGTGCGCTTGGAGGCCTTTGGAGTCTGCGAGGTCGAGCGCGGTTGGCGCCTGACCTCGGTCCCGATGGACTCGCCCACCCTCCACTACGTCCTGAAGGGTGAAGGCGTGCTGGAAAGCGGGAACTCCCGCGTGCCGATCGGGCCCGGAGACATCATTGTCGCCCCTTCGGGCGCACGGAAGAACTTCGTCGGTCCCGGCGAGATGAGCGACGAGATCGCCGCGCGAGAGGCGTGCGTCTTGAGAGAAGACGGATTGGCGTGCTTTCGAGCCTGCGAAACGCGTGCGGATCTCGTTGTGGCGTGCGCCGCAGTATCCGCCACTTGCGCCGGCGGCTACGGCTTGTTCGATCGCCTATCCGATCCGCTCGTCGAGCGGGTGGAGGATCCCGAGCCGTTCCGCTCGGCCTTTGCGGCGATGCTGGAGGAGTTCTCCAAGCCCGCCGCGGGAGCTGTCACTCTCGCCGAGGCGCTCATGAAGCAGTGCCTCGTGCTTATGCTCCGGTCTCACGTGCAACGCTTTGGCTTGGCCTCTCCGTTTCTTGCCCATCTCGTCGATGATCGCCTGGCCCGAGCCGTCGACCTCATGGTCAGCGCGCCGGCCGCGGCCCACAGCCTCGGCAGCCTGGCCGCCACTGCGGGGATGAGTCGATCGGCGTTCGCCGCACGTTTCACGAGCGCCTATGGCGCATTCCGTTCGAGTTCCTGCACGCGGTGCGCCTTGAGGCCGCCGCGCGTCTTCTCGTAGCGGCTGGGCTCCCTGTGAAGGTGGTGGCCGCTGCGGTGGGTTATTCCAGCCGCAGTTACTTTTCACGAGCGTTCCGCGCTGCCTACGGCATAGATCCCTCCCGCTACCGCGGCCTGTCCGGCCCGCGCAACGCAACAAATACATCGGTCAGCGACGAGTTGGGGGCTGCTCGCCACCGCGGCCGATCGTGACGGTAGAGCAGCCTCGTCGCCCGGACAGTCCGAGCTAGGGAGCCGCCCCATACTAGCGCGCGTGCAGGCGAGCAGGGTACCTACCTATTCCAGAACCGTCCGTTGCTATTCGGCGATGATGTTGGCCGGGTTCTCATTCGAGCCGCGACCCTCGGCCTTTCTGGCCGCCCTTACGCCCGGCCTGAGCGGCCAACTCGCGGTCTTGGCTGAAGCTGCGCTTCTCCTCCGGCACGCTTTGGCCGCCCATGCTGGCGATCTCCCGTCGGTGCGCAGCGTCCAATCGGGCGAAGCCACGGAGGACCCTTGTTTGTGAGGTGGAGATCGTACGTGACTGAGCCATTGTGCAGTTTCCTTGAACTCGGATTTAAGCCGTCGGGGCGAACGAATGACGGGATTTGAACCCCCATTTGGCTCCACTGTTCCGCTTCGCCGCGCAGTGATGGACCAGGGAGCACCCATTCCGGGACGAAGGGCACGCACACTTCGCTACCGCGAGACTGCTCAGGCGTTGGACGTAAGCCGCTGGAAAGAGCGGCTGAACCAAAGGAGACCTGAGATGACCAGACGTCTAATCACCGCGACTGCGGCTCTAGCCGTGCTTGCCCTGGCGCCGGCGGCCTATGCCGGCCAGCAGGGCGGCAAGGCAAGCAACGGTCAACACACCCAGAACAAGAACAATCAACAGAGCGCTCCCAGCCCCAGTCAGCAGGCCTTCAAGCGGGCCAACGAGAACGGCGCCTTCAATAACGGCCAGCAGGGCCAGGGCAACCGCGGCTTCTCCAATGGTCAGCAGGGCCGTGGAAATCCCGGCACGTCGAACGGGCAACAGGGTCGCGGCAGCCCTGGCGCTTCGAACGGCCAGCAGGGCCAGGGGAATCGCGGCGGGTCGAACGGCTCGCAGGGTCATGGCGGCCGGGGAGGCTGATCGTCGACCGGCTTCAGAGTTTGGAGCTTTGCTGGATGGGCGCCGCTTTCAGGCGGCGCCCATTCCCCACATCAGCATGACCGGTGATCCAGAAGAACGGAGGATCGGTGGCGTTGAGCGGGGATTGAGCCCAGAAGGCCCAAGAATGTTAAGGACGGACACGCCCAAAGTCCGCAAGGCCGAGCTGACCCGCTTTCCGCCCCGGCCTTGACCGCCAGGGCGTGGCCTCGCTTGGTACCGGGGAGCCGGGGACCGGCGGTGGTTCTAGCAGCGCCGCGCGCGACACGTGGACTTGTTGGCGCGCTGCCCCCACCGGCTTGCTCCTGCCCAACTCTGCGCTAGCGCGGTCCCTTACCAGGTCGCCCATCATCAGGTGTGCCCCGACTAAACACAGTTCCCACCCGGATCCGGCGACAGCGTCACGGGCGAGCGTGGCGTGCGGTCCACACGCAGTCGAAGATGTCGGGCCGGGCGTGGTGACCCACGGCGTCGAACTCGTGCTTGGCCCGCGTGATCTCTCTCATGTCGAGATCCGCGACCAGCACCTGCACGTTGCCGTAGACCGGGGCCCGAACTCGCTGACACTGAGTTAGTCTGACAATGCCCTCCCGGCTGTGTCGAGCGGCGACGGCCTCCTCATGGCCGTGACGGAGTCGCCCGACGCCGAGTCCTGGCGCTTGGCCAGGGCTGACCGCCTGGTTCACGGTGACGCCGAGGTGGCGGCCATGCTCGGCGAGGCGCTGCTTCCTGGGGAGGGGGAGGGGGAGCCTGTGGCCCTGACGGTGATCGACGACAAGCTGATCCGCCAAGCTACCGGGGCCGCGTCCGTGGTGTCCGTGTGAACGGGCCGGCCAAAGAGCGGATGCCCAATTTCGCGGCGCTCAGCCCTCGGGCGCGCAACGCGGTGGGCGATTTCGTCTTCCCGGAGAGTGTCGAGGAAACGGCTGAAGAAGCCGACGCGTCGGGGGCCAAGCGGGTCGCGGCCTTCGGTCGTCGGGAGTTCTTGCGCCTCCCCAAGGTCGGCCGAACAACTCTACAGGAGGTCACGGAGTGGCTGCGCGAGCGCGGGCAAAGCTGGTGCGACGCCGCCGCCCCCAAGGCTGATCGTTCGGGAGCTGGAGGCGGTCGCCAGCCGCCTCCCTCCCTGTCCTAGTATTCTAGCGGAAGCATCAAGGTTAGCACCCGGCGGGTCAGCTCCACGCTCTACGGCGCTACGGAATATTCCTCCCCACTCGGGATGATAATAGTCGATCTTCCACATCACCCGCTCGCCCCAAAGATCAAAGGCCCCAAAGTCGCGCGCTCCGTGCGGGTCGTTGTCACTGTTAGCCAATTCGAGGGTAGCTGCCCCCTCACGCCCGCTTCGCCTTGTGCGACCACTTCGCCATGCCCTCCTGAAACGCCCGGAGGGAGCACAACGGCGGTCGCCGTGGATTGCTCTGACAACGCCTTTACCTGACAAGGCCTCCTGAAGCTCGGAACCACTTACTTCTGGACCTAGGCACACCGGATGCGTGACTGAAGGCACGGAGGATTCGGCTCCCCCACAAAGACCAAGCCGTTAGACAGGGGAGTCGAGCAACGTCTAAGCTCAGGGCCGTTTGGCATGAGACGTTCAACCGGCCTCGCCGACGGGCCGCCGGGGAAGCGATCCGCGGTCAGGGGCTTCGTGCCTCCGCCGGAGGCCACGCAAGGAGTCGGTTCGGCGCCCGCCTCGCACACGCTTCGGCGCAGCGCTCGTTCATCCACCTTGATTGGGGTCCCTCCGACTTCGCGGTGGCGCCGCCTCAGTCCAGATCGGAGGAGATCATGGATTCCCGAGAAGACGTCGTAGATGGCGTGACGATGCGCTGGCTGGAGTACGGCGAAGGGCTGCCAGTAGTCCTGCTTCATGGGATACCGACGAGCCCTGACCTCTGGCGTCACGTGATCGGAGAGGGCGTGGCGGGTCGCTGCCTGGCTTGGGAGATGGTCGGGTACGGCTCGTCCATTCCCGCAGGCCGGAACCGGGATCTTTCGATCCGGCGACAGGCCGATTACCTAGAGAGTTGGCTCGTTCACCTCCGCATCGACCGCGCTGTCCTCGCCGGCCATGACCTCGGCGGGGGCATAGGCCAGATCGTCGCTGTCCGCCGGCCTGAGATCTGCGCCGGTCTGTTCCTCACAAACGCGGTGGGTTACGATTCCTGGCCCCTACCCAGCATGAAAGCGATGCGGCCGGCCGGGGGGCTGGTGCGTCATCTTCCAGACGCGGTGTTCAAACAGATGTTTCGCAGCTTCATCACGCGGGGCCACGATGATCCAGCAAGGGCGAAGGAGTCCTTCGCTAAGCACTGGGCGGCTTATGAGGCCTGCGGCGGCGCCGACGCCTTCCTCCGACAAATCGGCTTCTTGGATGCCCGCGATACGCTCGCCCTAAGGGATGACCTACCGAAGCTGCGGAAGCGAGCCCGTCTCGTCTGGGGCGACGCCGACGAGTTCCAGGAGATCAAGTACGGCGAGCGTTTCGCACGGGATCTGCAGGCACCGCTGCATCGGATCCGTGGCGGCCGACACTTCACGCCCGAAGACCATCCGGAAATCATCGCGCGTGAACTCAATCTCCTCATCGAACAGATCGCGGCGGAGCCCGTCAGCCACCTTTGACTCAATCCGCCTCGAACGCCGACAAAGCAGTGGCCGGTGAGGCGCCTCCGAGGAGTAGACGCGTTCTGCTGGAGATCATGGCCTCTGGGGCGAGGGTTGGCCCAAGAGAACACGCATACAGCGGGGCGTCCGCCTTTCAGGCGGCGCCATAGCTGTCAGGGCGGCGTTGTCAGAGGCCAGGGCAAGGCGGGGCGGGAGCTTCGCCCTTCGCTCCGGAAGCGCGGTCGAACGATTGAACCTCCCCAGCCGCGAAGGGTGATAGGCGTCGGGCAGAACTCTCGGCTTCACTCCTGCGTTTCTTGCGGGCGATCCCGGAGATGGCCGGTGATCATTCTTTCCCGCAGCTTGGGAAGCCCTGTCTGTGCGATGTGGGTCGATACTTCGCCTGATTGGCGAAAAACGTGCTCCGTCGTCCAGTTCTTGAGCGTTGAGATCGCCAGCCTTTGGACCGTCGGAACCTTCCCGGTAAGGTCAGGTTACGTCTGCGTCACATCGAAAGGACGACTTGTCATGGCTCGACTTACCGTACTCTCAACTGCTTCAGTTGCGGCTCTGCTCATCGGAATCGGTTCCGCACAGGCCGCCACCCCCATTTCGGGTTCAAACTCTCTCACGACGGCTGAGCAGACCGGGTTCCAGCTGGCTCAAAGCAAGGGCTCGCAGCAGAATCACGGTTTCCAAGGTCACGGTCAGAACCGCCAGTCTAATGATCGCGGTCGAGGCATGGATCAAGACGACGACCAGGATGACGATGACGACCGCGGCGATGGCCGCGGCGATAACGGGAAGAACGGCAACAACGGCAACAACGGCAACAACGGCAACAACGGCAACAACGGCAACAACGGCAATCCCGGTAGGTCGAACGGCTCGCGCGGTGGCTGAGCGCTGAGGCCTGCAGGGGAACGGGAGAGAGCTTATGCATTCGCCCGTTCCCCCACGGCCCGTGCCGGGCCGGCGGAGCTGAACGCCGCCGCCGGGAAGCTGGCGCCGATCAGAGACCCATCGCCGACTTCCGGAAGGACAACGACCCGGCGATCCATGCGGCCTGCGCGCACTTCCTGGTGCTCTACCGGGAGATCGGCCTCTTCTCCCGGGCGCTCGCGACGGTGGACGGCAGCAAGGTCAATGCGTGAACACCCGCGACAAAACCTTCACGCCGATGAAGCTGAGCAAGTGCATCGAGCAGGTGCCCTGTTGTTGAACCATCGCCCGACCTCCTGATGGTCGACGTTTCCGAATTTCCTCAGAACTGCTCCGTACGGGCGCAGGCTGTGCGTGACGATCGCCCGCGACTTGCCGTAGCGCCTTTATGGCTTGCTTCATGAACGTCAGAGGCCGTCCTCTTCGAAGCCTTCGTGCGGCTACCTCAAGGCTTCGACTTCGGCGCCCCCGTCGGATCGCGATGACAAGAAGGGAGCGAATGGTTCCGACGATACTTCGAGGCGCGATCGATGGCCCAGGGCCGGAGACGGCCGAGATGGCCGCAGCCGCTTCGGCGCTGGACGGACACGTTGAGGGTTCCGAACGCCTGGCCGCAGCAGCACGCCTGCGAGGCCTAGGATCAGGACCGTCCGGAGCCCGCCTGGTCCCGGTGTTGGCGCAAGGCCGGTCTCACCCCTTTGTGGTGAGCGTTTGCGTCGACCATCGGCCGTCTCCGGCGTCTTACGCATTTCGGGCACGCCCGAAGGAGACCAGTGCGCCCGCGGCGACCACTCCTGCCAGGAGGACCGCCGCCGCGGTTGCGCGCGGGTGCGTCTGCGCCGCTGTGTAGAGGCTGTGCTCGCGCACGAACCTAAGATCGGTGCGCTCCTCACCATCTGCGCCCGGCACGAACAGATTGCCTTCTCGCACGATCCGCTGATCTGGGCGCAGATCCTTCTGCAGAGCCGGCCCGAACGCCGCGAACGCCCGGTCTGCCAAGCCAGGGAAGACTTGCTGGAACAAAGCCTGACCTCGTCCGGCGGAACCCACCGTCAGATCCCGTACATGATGCTGGGCGGCGTAGAGGACCGCGTCTGCGACCAGGTCGGGAGCATAAACCGGCGGCGGCAGACGGGCGGGCGAGTCCATGTAGTTGCGGGCGTGATCCTTGAACGGCGTCGAGATGGCCGACGGCTTGATCAGGGTGATCGACACGGGGAGCCTGTCCCGAATGACCTCAGTGCGAAGGGTGTTCGTGAACCCCTTAACGGCATGCTTGGCGGCGACGTAGGGCCCCTGCTCGGGGACACCGAAGTCCCCCAGCACCGAACCCATATTGATCAGCTTGCCGCCGCCGGGCCGAGTTCCGAAGTGCTCTATGGCCAGCACGGAGCCGTAGACCACACCCCAGAAGTTGGTCTCGAACACCTTGCGCATGTCGTCGAACGGGGTGTCGAGCACCTTGCCGAACGTTCCCGTTCCGGCGTTGTTGACCCAGGCGTCGAAGCCGCCGAAGGCCCGCTCGGCGGCGTGCACGATCTCCGCGACTTGATCGCGATCACCCACGTCGGCGACGACGTACTCCGCCTCCGCGCCGCGGGCCCTGAGCTCGTCGCGCACTTCACGGAGGGCGGTTTCGTTTCTCGAGGCGAGCACAACGCTGGCGCCGGCCTCGGCGGCGCGTCGGGCCGTAGCCAAGCCGTTGCCGGAGCTTGCTCCTGTGATGACGATTGTTTGCTGCGACAGCGGCTTGAGACGCACTCTCATCCTCCAGGCCCCCTGGCTGGGACCTCAACGCCCATCGGGTCTGCTTCCAGGAACCGAGCCGCCAACATCAGTGCGCGCCCCCTTGGTCGGTGAAGAACTGCTCGAGGGCGGCTACGAACAGCTCCGGTCGCTCGACGTGAGACAGGTGCCCGCCGCCGGGGATCATGACCAGGCGGCCGTTCTTCAGGCGATCCGCCGCCGCGGTCCCGTGACGGCTCGGGACGACCATGTCGTTGGTCCCCCAGGTGATGAGGGTCGGCATCGGCAAGCGGGGAAGCTCATCCAGGAGCACCTCGCGCTGTCCGGTCAGGTCGAGCTCTCCCCGAAGGCATGCAACGACCCCGTTCAGGTGCCCGGGGGTCTGCGCCAGAACATACTGCTCCGCCAACCACTCGGGCGGCGCCAGCAGCGGCTGCGCGAAAGTGAGAGAGGCGAGCAGCGACACCCACTGCGGGGCGCCAAACGGCGAACTCAGCCATGCCGCCGCCACCTCGGCGGAGCCGGGGAGCGTCAGCCCGATCAGAATGGGATTGATCTCGCGACCGAGACCGGAGCTGCCGGCCAGGCAGAGCGATGTCACGCGATCCGGCGAAGCCAGGGCCAGCCGCAACGCGGTGTTGCCGCCGTGAGAGGCGCCGGCGAGGGCGACCCGGTCAAGAGCGAGGGCGTCCAGGAAGCCGGCCAGGAAATCGACGTAGAAGGCGGGCGGCGCGGGCTTGGTCGGGATCTTCGTGGTGCCGCCGGCGCCTGGGCTGTCGGGCACATACACCCGGTGCCTGCGGGCCAGCGCGGGCAACACCCAGCGCCAGGATCCGGAACTCTCCCCGTGGCCGTGCAGCAGGACGAGCGGCGGTCCTTCGCCCGCTGCAAGGTAACGCGTTCGGAAGTCACCGACGTCGACCCATCCCTCCTCGATGGCCAGGTCCGCGCTCCCGTTCACGCCGGCGCCCCCGGGGCGGCCGGACTGCGGCTGTGGTGGCGAAATCCTGTGCCTGCGGAACATCATGCGCTGCGCTTCCCGCGGGCGTGCGCGTCAAGGAAGATCGCCAGGGCCACGGCGAACAGCACCATGTCCTTGCTCAGGAACTGCCCCTCGAAACTGAGCCAGGGCGGACCGTAGCCGTCCTGTATCGCCAGAGGCGCGTTGGTGAGCATTATGCTCACGGTGGTGGCGAAGGTGCCCATGGCCAGCAGGGCGCCTGCCATGGACGCCCGCCGGAACCAGGCGCCCAGCGCCAGGAGCAAGCCCGTCGTCAGCTCGACCGAGCCGATCGCAATGCTGGCGCCCTGGGTTCCGAAGGCGGGATAGAGCCAGGACAGCAGAGGGTGGCTGGCGGCCATGGGCTCTATCAGCTCCGCTTCGTAGGCGAGGAACTTGTGCGCCCCGAAGGCCCCGAACAGGAGCACGAAGGTCCAGCGCAGCACGTTGATCGCCAAGGTGTCGGTGCGCTCGGCCGCGTTTGATTCAATGGTGGTCATGTCAGCCCTTCGTGTCGATGCCGGCCCGCCGCGTGAGCGAAGTTCCGTCGCAGAGTCGACAAACGCATGAGCACCTCAACAGACCCAAGGGGTTGGTGCCTTCGCGACCACAAGGCGTGCCTTCACGTCGCGAACTCCACCACGGAACCCTTCGACGTCTACGATGGAGAAGATGCGACTGAACCACTCGTCAGTCATTCCGTTGCGTCTTCGCCCGCACCTCCAAACGTGGGGGCTGGTGCTGTCCCGACCGATCGGGCCGCCTACGGAGAGGTCAAGATGGCACGCGATCGTTGGGCCCGGCCCGGCATTCTGGACGATCTGCTCACGACGCTTGAGGTGCGTTTGCATGCGTGGTCGCTGTGTGAAATCCAGCGGGGCTTCCGACTGGCTTTCGATCCGATGGACGCGGTGGTCGTCCACTACGTCCTTCGGGGAGAAGGTATGCTGCACCAGCAGGGCGACGCTCCTGTCCCTTTCGGACCCAAGAGCATCATGATCGTCGCCCCTGGCCGGGCGCAGACCCTCGCCGCCGAGCCGGTCTCCCACGACGTGCTCGCCGCCAAGGCGTGTCGCCTGCTGGCGGACGGGCTCTTGAAGTTCGACGCCCACGAGGGGGAAGGCGATCTTCTCGTCGCCTGCGGAACGATCAGCGCCACATTCGGAGGGCGGTTCGGCCTCTTCGACCACCAGACGGGGCCGCTGGCTGAGGACGTGAGCGGATGGCCTGAGTTCCAGGCTGCTTTCGACATGCTGCTGCGAGAGCTGAGCGACCCGCGCGCGGGAACACGAGCGCTCACAGAGGCCCTGATGAAACAATGCCTCATCATGCTTCTCCGCGAGCAGCTGGCGCGCTCAGGGCCGAACGCACCGGTCTTCAAGATGCTCGGAGAACCACGGCTGGCCCGTGTGGTAGCCCTGGTGATCGCACGGCCCGGCGCTTCGCATACCCTGGACAGCCTCGCTGAGGAGGCCGGCATGAGCCGATCCGCCTTCGCGGAGCGTTTCTACGTCACCTACGGACAAAGCCCGTTTGAGTTCGTTCAGATGGTGCGGTTGCGCTACGGCGCCCGCCTGCTGACGGTCAGCGACTTGCAGGTGACGGCGATCGCGCAGGCCGTCGGTTACGCCAGCAGGAGCCACTTCTCCCGCGCTTTCCGGTCGGCGTTCGGCGTCGATCCGACCACCTACCGCCGGGACCGTCCACCTGACGACGAGCTTCCCGCCCCCATCATCAAGCGCCCGAAAGAAAAGTAGCTTCGTCAGACCGCAAAGCGCCCGCACTTGCCGCGAGCTCCACAAGCCGGGCTGACTTCACGCGCCGAGCGCAACGGTTGAAGCAGCATTCGGTGCAGCGTGAGTTCGCCCGCCCCTCGTCGACAGGGTCCCAGGCGGCGGAAGCTTGGCTTACGGCCTTGTTGTCCGAGACCTCGAACTGAACAACTGACTTGTGGTGCCGTTCGAGGCACACCGTTGCTGCTTCTGCGTACCCCGACGAAACCGCGTCGGTGAGCCCGTAGTGCCGCGCGCTCAGATCGCGAAACTTCAGCTCACTACTCATGTCACTGTCCACCTCAGGCGGCTCCTCCCAGCTGGCGTATCTCAGGAGCGGGACCGCCCGACCAAGCGTACTCGTAGTGAGCCGTCGGGCGCACGTTGAAGACCAGAGGCGGCCTGAAGCAAGCGATGCACTCGCCCGCGGGGCGTCGGACATTCCGATAAAGGACACCGTTCGAGCCTGCCGCCAGGAGGTCGGCGGCCAGGGCCTGCGAGGCGAGGTAGCTGTCAGGATCGTGGAGACGCGGGTTCGTCGGGTCAGCGCCACGCACGTCGTGGAACTTGGCGTCGAAGTCGGCCAGGTACTCGCGCAGGGTGAGGCGCGCGTCGGTGACGCCGATCTCCTCCAGCTCGCGGCCGCGGTGGTAGGCGACTTCCGCATGGGCGGCTTCGAGGCTGAAGGCGGCGTACCAGGCGCCGCGATCCTCGCTGTTGAAGCGGCCGCCGCCCGGGCGAGGGTGGCAGAAGGCGGCCATGACGATGGTGGCGTGCGGGCGGCCGAGCACCCACTCGTCGGGCGGGATCAGTTTGAGGACGCCGAGCTCGGCGGAGATGCGGTCGTTGGTCCAGCCCTCGAGCTCGATGATCAGGTCGAGGTCCTCAGGCGAGGCTACCACGTCCAGGATCCCCACCGGCGGGTAGCGGCTCGGGATGAGGCGATGCGTGTTGGTGACCCGAACCGCCGTCAGCGGTGGGGTCAATTCCAGCCGCCCCGCCGCGCGTCCAGCAGGCGCCTCACGCGGTAGAGGCCGTCCACGCCGCCTTCAACCATCAGGTTGAGGGCAGGGGCGCCGCCGAACAGCGGATTGCTGTTGGGCAGCTTGACCCAGCGGTCCGCCAGCGCCGCGTCCGGGTAGAGGATGTGCAGCGCCTTAAAGATGCCGATCACCAGCGAGATGCGGGTGAGGGTGTCGTAGGAGAGGGCGCCGACGTCGCCGGCCTTGTACTTGTGAAAGGTCGAAGCGGCGGGCCAGCCGAGCAGGCCGCGCTGCTCCTCGACGGTGAGCCCCCAGGCTGCGGCGATGTTGAGGAAGGTCCGCATCGCCGGACCCGACATGCGCTTGCGCACCTCGGGGTCGCGGCGCCGCTCGACGGCGATCGACTCGGTCCCATTCTCGACGAGGTCGACAGGAAGGGTGGCTATCTCCATGGCTGGACATATAGCTCCAAATCTGGACTTTTGGCAAGTCTCCCGGTCCGGCGGTCCCCACGGAAGTCCTGATGGCGCGTTTAGGGCCCGTTTCTCAGAGTGGTGGGGTGACCCGCGACATAGCGCCCGTTCAACTTGGCCAGGAACTCCCGTAGGGAACGCTCAGGGCTGGGGTTCATAGTTTCGCTCGGGGCCGCCCCCGGTGCGGAAGCCGTATTCCTACAAGGTCTGGGAGGGATGCGGTGGATCGCGACGAGAAGCAGGACGACCTCAGGGCCGAAAACGAACGCCTACATCGTCACCAGGACGTTCTCATCAATCTGACTCGCCGGGCTTCGGAGAAGGTCGCTCTCGACGACTTCCTCCAGGAGGCCGCGATGCAGGTGGCCGAGGCGATCGAGATCGACCACGTCAAGATCATGCGGCATCGCCCCGAGCGGGGCGACCTGTTCATGGAGGCCGGCGTCGGCTGGCGCCCCGGCGCGGTGAAGAGCACGGCCTTCCCCGCGGACCTGGGGTCTCCGCCCGGCCGCTCGTTCCAGACGGCCCTTCCCGTCGTCATCGAGTCGATGGACCAGGATCCCGAGTTCAGGATGCACCCGCTGCTGGAGGAGCACGGCATCATCTCGGTGCTCAACGTTCCCATCATGGTCGACGGGGCCGCCCTGGGGCGTTCTAGAGGGCGACAGCTCGGTCCTTCGATCGTTCGGCCCCGAGAGGCCTGCAGCAAGGTCCCGCTGTGTGCGGCCGTCGAGCTGAATGCGCGGGGTGTGGAAGAGCCGGTCAGCAATCACGGCCGCGAAGAGGACGGCGGAGTAGATTGCCGGGGGAGGCGCGATCACCTCTGCGGTGTCCTTGCTCCCCCAGGCCATCAGCTACAGTCCTCGCAGACGCCCGTCAGTTCTAGAACGGCTAAGCTGGTGAAGAAATCGCCGCCCGGAAGCAGCCGCTGCAGATCCTCGCCTGTGACCAGCAACTCCGACGTGCGCCGGCAGTTGGGGCAGACGCGAAGCAGCGGGTAGTGCGGCTCGTCGGGCGAGGCGCACGCGGTGAAGGCGTCGAGCGTGTACACCTTGTGGGCCAGGCCGAGCGTCATGAGCTGGTTCAGCGCACGGTAGACCGTGGGCGGCTTCGCGAGCCTCCCATCCTCTAGCTGACGCATGAGGTCATAGGCCTTCACCGGGCGGTCCGCCGCGCGCAGAAGCTCCAGCACGCGCCGAGCCGACGGGGTGATCTCCCTGCTCATTCAGCAGGCGCCAGGATCGGCGTGAAGTCAGCGCTGCGTTCCGGCCGATGCCGGCGACCGAGGACCCAAGCGGTCAAGGTGGGCAGCACCAGGAGGGTCAACGCTGTGGCCGTGATCAGGCCGCCAATGACGACCGTGGCGACCGGCTTCTGCACCTCTGCGCCAGCACCAACCGCAACAGCCATCGGGAGAAAGCCCAGAACCGCAACCAAGCCCGTCGTGAGCACGGCGCGCAGGCGGCTCGTGGCTCCCTGGACCGCGGCCTCGACGGGAGAGGCCCCGTCGGCGAGTCGTTGTTTGATGCTCTGCATCAGGACCAGGCCGTTCAGCGTCGCCACGCCGGAGACGGCGATGAAGCCGACGGCCGCCGAGATCGAGAACGGCATGCCCCGAAGCAGCAGGGCCAAGGCGCCGCCGACGAGCGCGAGCGGAACGCCCGCGAAGACGATTGCGGCCTCCGCAACGGAGCCGAACGCCAGGAACAGCAGCAGCCCGATCAGGAGGAAGACGATCGGCACGATGACGGCCAGCCGCGCCTGGGCGCGCTGCAGGTTCTCGAACTGACCGCCCCAGTCCATCCAGCTTCCGGGCGCGACCCTGACCTCTTCGCCGACTTTGCGCTGCGCCTCGGTGACGAAGCCGCCGAGATCGCGTCCACGGACGTTGGCTTGGACGACGATCCGGCGCTTGCCGTTCTCCCGGCTGATCTGGACGGGCCCTTCGGCAGTATCGAAGCGGGCGACGGAGGAGAGCGGGACCACGGGGGCGCCGGGCTCCGCGCCTTCCGGCGCGACGGGCAGCTGCGACATGATCAGGGGATCGTTGCGCATCTCGTCGCTCAGCCGGACCACGACGTCGAACCGGCGGTCGCCCTGCAGCACCTGGCCCGCCTCCTGGCCGCCCAGGGCGATGGCGAGCGCGTCGGCCGCGTCGCTGGCGTGGACGCCCATGGCGGCCGCGGCGGTGTGGTCCAGGCTCGCGGTGATGGTGGGCTGCCCGGAGACCTGCTCCACCCGCACGCCGCTGGCGCCCTCGATCTCGCGCAGGACGTCGGCCACCTGGTCGGCCGTCCGGCGCATGGTGTTGAAGTCGTCGCCGTAGACCATCACGGCGACGTCCGAGCGGACGCCGGCGATCAGCTCGTTGAAGCGCATCTGGATGGGCTGGGTGAACTCGTAGTTGTTGCCCAGGAGCTTGGAGAGCTGGCCCTCCATGCGCTCGGTCAGCTCCGCCTTGTCGAGACTCGGGTTCGGCCACTCCCGGCGGGGCTTCAGCATGACGAAGGTGTCGGAGATGTTCGGCGGCATGGGATCGGAGGCGATCTCGGCCGTGCCCGTGCGCGTGAAGACGAGATCCACCTCCGGGTTGGCAGCGATCGTCCGCTCGACGCGGAGCTGCATCTCCTGGCTCTGCTCGAGCGAGGTGGAGGGCACGCGCAGCGCCTGGACCAGCATGTCGCCCTCATCCAGCGTCGGGATGAACTCCCGCCCGAGGCTCATGAAGGCCAGCACGCCGACCAGCAGCGCGCCCAGGGCGCCGGCCGCCACCGTCCGCGGCCGCGCGACGGCGCGGCGGAGGACCGGCTCGAAGCGGCGCTTGGCGGCGGCGGAGAGCCGGGTCTCGCCGTGCCCCTTCGGCTCCTTGAGGAAGAGCGCCGCCATGGCCGGCACGAAGGTCAGCGACAGGACGAAGGCGGCCGCCAGAGCCAGCATGACCGTGGCGGCCATGGGCCCGAACATCTTGCCCTCGACACCCTCGAAGGCGAGCAGCGGGGCGTAGACAAGCAGGATAATGGCCTGCCCGAAGGCCGCCGGGCGGGCCATCTCCTTGGCGGCCTCAGCGGCAACCTGCAGGCGCTCCGTCGCCCGCAGGGCGCGGCCTTCCGCCTCCCGCCGGAGAGCGAGACGACTGAGCGTGTTCTCGATGACCACGACGGCGCCGTCGACGATCAGGCCGAAGTCCAGCGCGCCCAGGCTCATGAGGTTGGCGCTGATGCCGAGCCGGTTCATGGCCCCGGCCGCGAACAGGAACGACAGCGGGATGACCAAGGCCGTGACGACCGCGGCTCGGACATTGCCGAGGGCGAAGAAGAGCACTCCGATAACGAGCAGCGCGCCGATCGCCAGATTGTGCTCCACGGTCCGGATGGTCGCCTCGACCAGCTTGGTCCGATCCAGCACGGGGCGGACAACGACATCCGGCGGAAGGCTTGGGCCGAGCTCCTCCAAGCGCACGCGGACGCGCTCCGCTACCGTGCGGCTGTTCTGTCCTTGAAGCATCAGAGCCGTGGCGACGACCGTCTCGCGGCCGTTCTCGCTGGCCGCGCCCAACCGCGGCGCGTGGCCGACGCCCACGGCGGCGACGTCCGAGACGCGCACGACCAGTCCGCCCTGGGTCATGATCGGCGTCTGCGCGAGCTGCTCCAAGCTGCGGACGCGAGCGTCGGCGCGGACCACATAGGCCTCGCCGGCGCGGCTGACGTAGCCGGCCCCCGCCACCCGGTTGGAGTGCTCCAGCGAGTCCACGAGCTGTTGCAGGCCGATGCCGTAGGCAGCGAGCTTCGCCGGGTCCGGCTGAACGGCGTACTGCTTCACATAGCCGCCCAGGACGTCGACCCCGGCGACGCCTTCGACCGTCTTCAGCTGGGGCGCGATGATCCAGTCCTGGACGGTGCGGAGGTAGGTCGCCTTCTCAGCCTCGGTCGTGAGCCGCTCGCCCTCCGGTGTGACGTAGAGCACGCCCGGTCGAGCGGCCGGGCCACTGAGCTCGACCGTCCAGATGAAGACCTCGCCCAGTCCGGTGACCACGGGACCCATGGAGGGCGTCAGGCCGGCCGGGAGCTCCTCGCGCGCGGCCTGCAGCCGCTCGTTCACGAGGTTGCGTGCGAAGTAGATGTCCGTGCTGTCCGTGAAGACGGCCGTCACCTGGGAGATGCCGTGGCGGGACAGCGAGCGCCTGTCCGTCAGTCCGGGCAGCCCCGCGAGCGCCGTTTCGATCGGGAAGGTGACCTGCCGCTCTACCTCTTCGGGTCCGAGGGCGGAGGCCACTGTGGTCACCTGGACCTGGCGGTTGGTGATGTCGGGGACGGCGTCGATCGGGAGCTTGGTCAGCTCCCGGGCGCCCACCAAGGTGAGCACCACGGCGAGGAGCACGACCATCCAGCGCCAGCGGATGGAGACGTCGATGAGGCGTTCGAGCATGATCAGTGTCCGTGCTCGGCTTCGCCCTTGGCGAGCTCGGCTTTGAGAAGGAAGGCGCCCCGGCCCGCCACGCGCTCCGAGCCCTCCAGCCCTCGAAGAATCTCGACCTGACCGTTGGCGGTGCGGCCGGTCAGAACAGGACGCGCGCGGAAGCCTCTAGCCTCGGCCACGAACACCGCGGTCCGCCCCTCGACGGTCTGCACCGCGTCCGTGGGAACGGTGATCGCGCCGGACCCGCTCACGACCACGCGGCCGGACAGCGGCGCGCCAGGTGCAGGAACCAAGCCGGTGGGGCGAGCCCGCACGACGGCCGCGCCGGATGCCTCGACGGCGTCCGGCGCCACGCCGGTGACGACGGCCCTGTACTCGGTCCCTTCCGGACCTTGGGCCACGATCTGCATGCCGGGCGTGATCCGGCCGGCGACCATGGCGGGGGCGGTGAAGACGAGTTCGACCAAGTTGGGGTTTGTCACCTCGGCCACGGTTCCGCCCTGGGCGACGAAGCCGCCTGCAGCCGTCTGCATCGCAGTGATCACGCCGGAGATCGGGCTGACCACCGTCATCCGGCCCGATGCGCCCGGGCTGCCCGCGGCGGCGATCCGCGCCCGGGCCGCTTGGGACTGGGCGTCCGCCGCCCGCACCTCGGCTTGGGCCTTGAGCATGGTCGCACGCACGGCTTCCCAGTCTTGCCGGGCTACGATCCCCTCCTTGAGCAGCCGATCTTCGCGCGCGAACGCGGCGGCGGCGGCCTGCGCTTCAGCGCGGGCGGATGCGGCTTGTGAGCCCCCGACCGCGGCCTCGGCTCGGAGCACGGCGCCTTCACCGCTGCGAAGCGTGGCGATTGGAGCGCCGGCCCGGACGTAGCTCCCGGGCGCGACGTGCACGCGTTCCACGGAGCCGCCCAGAGGGGCGGCGACAGCGGCGCGAGCGGAAGGCTGGGGCTCGACCCGGCCGGCAAGCCGAATCTCCTGACCGCCGCCGCGGAGCAGGGACACGACGGTCACGCCCGCCGCCTGTGCTTCGTTCGGCGTGAGGGCGACGAAGCCTTCCTCGGCTTCGGCCCAGCCTTCGCTTCCGTCTTTGGCGTGCTCCTCACCCTCGTGGCCGGCCTCCTCCGAAGCGGCCTCTTGGGACGGCTCGCCTCCGGTCAGGCGCGCAAGGCCGAAGCCGCCGGCGCCGGCGACGATGGCAACGGCCGCCGCGGCGACCGCGATGTCGCGAAGCTTCATTGGTCGGCTCCGAAGGGGATGCGGCCCTGCAGCCGGGCGAGGGCGGCTTGGGCCTGCGCCCGCGCCAGACGGGAGGCGATGGTCTGCTCGCGGGCTTCGGTGAGGCCCCGGCGGGCGTTCAGCACATCGGTCAGCGGGAAACGGCCCGCCTCATAGCCGATGCGGGCGGCGCGAAGGGCTTCCGCGGCTGCGGCTTCACCGGTGAGGGCGGCCGTGAGGCGCCTCTCGGATGCGGACAGCCGCGCCGTGGCGCTCCGGGCTTCTGTCTCGGCCTCGAGTTCCGCCTGCCGCAGACGGGCGTCGGCGGCTTGCAGCTCCGCCCGCGCGGCCTGGGTGGCTCCGCGGTTCCGGTCGAAGAGCGGCAGCGGGGCTGAGACGCCGGCGACGAGGGCGGTGGCCTCCTCCATCTGCAGGCGGCGGACGCCGAGCGACACCGTCGGATCCGGACGACCGCGCAGCTGCTCCACCCGAACCCGGCGGGCCGCGGCTTCGCGTTCGGCCCGGGCTTGCAGAACCGCCGGCGTTTGTGCGCCGTCGAAGGCGCCTCCGGAGGGCGCGGCGACTTGGTTCAGCAGGCCCGGCGTGACCGCGGTGATCGCCTCCGGCGATCCGCTGAGCGCAGCCAGTCGGGAGAGCGCCTCGGCCAGGTGTGCGCGCACTCCTTCGAGTTCGGCCTCGGCGGCGGAGACGGCGGCGTTGGCCTGCACGGCGCGGATGGCGGGCTCCCGTCCGGCGTCGACCAGCGTGCGCGTCACCCGCGCATCGGCCTGGGCGATGGTCAGGGCCTCCTCGGCCGCCGCCAGGCGCTGCTGGCGGGCTTCCGCCTCGGCGTAGGCGGAGGCGAGGTCATGGGCTAAGCTGATCCGGGCTGAAGCCGCCCGTGCCCGGGCCGCTCCAACCTCCGCCTGGGCCGCGCTGGTCCGCGCGCCTCTTTGCCCGAAGATCTCCAGCGTCTGGCTGGTGGACAGAGTGGTCTCCGACCCCCGCAAAGCGTCGAAAGGCGCGCTGCCGGCGAAGTTCTCGATCTCCAGGCCGATCGTCGGGTTCGGCCGGACGTCGGCCTGCAGCGCGCGGCCCTGGGCCGCCCGGACCTCCGCCTCGGCGACGGCCAGGCGAGGGCTGATGGCGGCTTCGGCGCGCCGGAGCAGCTCCGGGTAGGGCGGCGCGGTCTGGGCAGCCGCGGGACCGCCGGCCAGCAGCGCGGCCGCTGCGAGGGCCGCCGCACACGGACGGGCGAGTTGTAGGGCGAGCAAGGCTTCCTCCTTCGAGCTGACGGAACACGGGCGCGCTCAGGCGCGCCGGGTCGTCAGGCCCGGGGAGGGCGTTCAGGAAGGGCGGAGTGGAGCGTCGGCGGGACCTGCGATGGCGTTTGCAGACCCTGGGCGTCGGACAGCGCGATGGGACTTTCAGGAAGGTAGGCTTCGCCGAGCACCCCCGCTGCTTGATGGCAGTGGCCGTGAGGGCACGCGTGCTGGTCGATGTCGTCTGGCGCCTGGTCAGGGGCAGAAGGCGCTTGCGCCTGCTCCTGAACGCTCTCGGCCACGAAGACGGCCTCGCTCGGCTCAGCGCCGCAAGCCGCCACTTCGACTGACGGAGCGAGAGCGAAAAGAGCGAGCACCAGCGCGGCGAAAACATGCGCCAGCGTCCGTGCTCCCCAGTGTCGTCCCGCTCGCGTCATTCCACGCTGATCTAACACTCCACGACCGGCAGCAGTAGTGCCGCTCGAAGGTGGGTGGGATGCGACAGGATCGCCGAAGCCGGTTTCAGGAGGATGAAGGACACGGAGCCCTACGTCGGCAGGGAGCAGAGAACGTCCGCTTACATGCTCCGACGAATGGCCGCTTCTGGCGCAAAACGGACGTGGAGCGTGGGATTTCTTCTGCTCCTGCTCCTAAGTGGCTCAGCAGCCGTCCGGGCGCGCGGGCGATTCCGGCACTGGGTGCTCCCGGGCTTCGCGGGCTGCATCGAGTATGGCGTGCGCTGAAAGTTCGGCGGCGTGCGGCGTGAACGCTCCGGCCATCGGCCCGGGGCCGGTCACCACCACCTCGCCTTCTATGACAACGGCCTGCATCGGCTGGTGATGGACCGGCGAGCATTTCACCATCTAACTCAAACCCGAGTGAGGCGGGCTCGTTCCGATCAGGCTCTCTGCGGAAGCTCACACACCTGTTTTCTAGAGGCCGCACGCGGGCTCTCCGGCCGCGAGCGCCAGGCGTAGTAGCCGCTGGCCGACAGGCTCAGGACCGCGCACATCACCCGCACCGGCCAGACCTCGCGATGCTCATCGACGAACCCGAACTTCACCGGGCGGCCGCTCCGAAGATGAGCGCGGCTTTTTGTAGGATGTCGCGCTCCATCCGCAGCTGACCGTTCTCGCGGCGAAGACGGGCGACCTCGGCGGCCAGATCCGCAGGCGACGGGGCCGCCGCCTGCGTCGTGGGGCGCCGCGACGTCCCCGTCGCCTGCTGCCCGAACTCGCTCACCCAGCGGCGAAGCACCGTCTCATGCAGCCCCAACTCGACCGCAACGGTCCCCGCCGACAGGCCGCTGCTCGCGACCCGGTCCACCGCCTCACGCTTGAACGACTCCGGGAAAACCCGACGCTGACGACGCTCCATCCGACACTCCTCTCCAGCTCCGAAAAGCTAGCATGGGTGTCCACCGAACGGGGGAGGATCAAGGCGCTTTGCCGACAACGCACATGTCTTCGACGTGGAGGTCGATCAGGTCGCCAAACGTGTTGAGGCGAGCTAAGCGAGCCGGGGAGGGCGTCTCACCGCGATCGATTTGGCGCTCGACGTCGAGCGCCCATCTCTTAGCGTCGTCCAGACGCAGGAACGTCTCCCCGACGTATCGACCTTTCCGCCGGACTTGTGCCCGCCAGGAGCCTGACTTGAGCTTCGAGAACGCCGCCATTTCCGTGTGCGCTCCGTGTGCACCGAGCCGTCGTAGAGTGGCTAAAAACGTCGCATTCCGGCGTGCTCTGGAGTGCACACGACTTCACCTAACACATTGAGAGTGCGCCAGAAATGACGCAAACTCAAGCACATAGATTCTGCATAGCCCCGATGATGGACTGGACCGACCGGCGGTGTCGGGCCTTTCACCGGGTGCTGAGCCAACGCGCGCGGCTGTACACCGAGATGGTGACCACAGGGGCGGTGCTGCATGGCGACCGCCAGCGGCTGCTGGGCTTCGATCCGGTCGAGCATCCGGTGGCGCTACAGCTCGGCGGGTCGGATCCGTGCGATCTGGCCTCCGCGGCCCGCGTCGGGGAGGACTTGGGCTACGACGAGATCAACCTCAACGTGGGGTGTCCGTCGGACCGGGTGCAGTCCGGCCGTTTCGGCGCCTGCCTGATGCGCGAGCCGGAGCTGGTGGCCGAGTGCATGGCCGCGATCGTGGCGGCCGTGCGGATCCCGGCCACGGTGAAGTGCCGGATCGGGGTGGACGAGCAGGATCCGGAGCACAGCCTGTTCCGCACGGTCGAGCTTTGCGCGGCGGCGGGCGTACAGGTGTTCATCGTTCACGCGCGCAAGGCCTGGCTCCAGGGACTCAGCCCCAAGGAGAATCGGGATGTGCCCCCGCTCGATTACGACTTGGTGCATCGGCTGAAGCGGGCGCGGCCGGAGCTGACGGTGGTGCTGAACGGCGGCCTCGGGACGCTGGAGCAGGCCCAGGCCCAACTCGAGCCGCGCGGCGGCGTTGCGCTGGACGGCGTCATGCTGGGCCGCGCGGCCTATCACGAGCCCGCTCTCCTGGGGCGAGTGGATCGCCTCTTCTTCGGGGAAGGGACCGACGTCGAGCCCGCGGCGGCGGTCGCGGCCTATCTGCCCTACGTCCACGCCCGGCTCTCGGAGGGCGTGGCCTTGCCCTCCATGACCCGGCACATGCTGGGCCTGTTTCATGGACGCCCGGGCGCGCGCGCTTGGCGCCGCATCCTCACCGTGGAGTCGATCGGTCCGGGCGCCGGGGTGGAGGTCATCGAGCGCGCGCTGGAGGCTGTGACCCGTCCGCAACAGGCCGAGGCGGCCTGATCTCGGGGGCGCGGTGGTTAACCGCCGGTTGACGGAATCCAGGCAGGTGGGGCGGACAGTTCAGGAACTCCGATCCATGATCCGCACCCTTTCTCTCGTCCTTCTCCTCGCGGCCTCGGCCGGCGCCGCCTCCGCCCAGACCTCCGAGCGCTTCGCGGTGGGCGTCACGGCCGGCACCACCGGCTTCGGCGTCGAAGGCCAGTTTCGCGCCGCGCCGCGTCTCAACCTGCGGGTCGCCGGCGATGTCTTCAGCTACGACACCGACTTCTCCACCGATGACGTGGATTATGAGGCCGAGATCGACTTCAACCAGGTCGGCGGGTTCGTCGATGTTCACCCCTTCGACAACAGCTTCTTCGTCTCCGGCGGGCTCTACGCCGGGGACCGCTCGGTCGAGGTCAACGCCACCTCGAACACGAGCGCCGAGATCGGCAATGTGGTGTTCACGCCGCAGCAGATCGGCACCTTGACGGGCACGGTGGATTTCGGCGGAACCGCGCCTTTCCTGGGCGTTGGCTATAACAACACCTTCCGCACGAACGGCCGTATCGGCTTCAAGGCGGTAGTGGGCGCGGCCTTCGGCGAAGATCCCAGCGTGGACCTGCGCCGCACGGGAGGGGAGCCGCTTCCCGCCTTCATCCAGACGCAGTTCGACCGGGAGCTCCGCAATGAAGAAGCGGAGCTGCAACAGGACGCCGAGGACCTGAAGACCTTTCCGGTTGTTCAGGTCGGCCTGACCTATCGTTTCTAATCTGGGATTGGACCCGACCCAGCTTGGCCTGCTGCTCGGGGCCTTGCTGGGGGCGGGCCTGTTCGCCGGCTTGATCGCGGGCCTGTTCGGCGTAGGCGGAGGCACGGTGATCGTGCCCGCCCTTTATTACGCCTTCGCCGCCCTGGAGCTGGGCGGGGAGGGGAACCTGCATACGGCGGTGGGGTCCTCCCTGGCCGTGATCATCGCCACCGCCCTGCGCTCGCTGGGCGCGCACCGCCGGGCCGGCGCGGTGGACGAGGCGCTCCTGCGCGCCTGGACGCCCTGGGTGGCCCTGGGCGCCTTGGTCGGCGCCATGCTGGCGGCCTTCTTCTCGGAAGGCGGGCTCAGCCTGATCTACGCCGCGGTGGTGCTGATCGTGGCGGCCCAGATGGGGTTGGGCCGCGAGAGCTGGCGTCTGCGCTCAGACCTCCCGACCGGCCAGCTCCGCGCGGGTCTGGGCGCGGTGATCGGTGCGCTGTCGGCCTTGATGGGCGTGGGCGGCGGGGCGCTCGGCGGCATGCTGATGACGCTCTGCGGCCGGCCCATCCATCAGGCGGTGGCCACAGCCTCGGGCTTCGGGGTGGGGATCGGCGTGCCGGCCGCCCTGGGCTTCGTGGTCGCGGGCTGGGGCGCCGAGGGGCGGCCGCCCTTGTCGCTGGGCTATGTCAACGTTCCGGCCGCCCTGGTCATGGCGCTGGTGACCACGGCCACGGCTCCGTTTGGCGCGCGCTTGGCGCACCGGCTCCCGCGTCGCACCCTGCGGCGGTGCTTCGCCGTGTTTCTTGTCTTCACCGCAGCCACCATCGTGGCCAAGGCGCTGAATTAGGGCTGGAGCTAGGGTCGGAGGATCAGCGAGCTCTGGGTCGCCTCGAATCGCGACAGCCGGCCCAGATAGCTCATGCCCAGCAGGGAATCGTCGAGGCCGTCGCGGACCACCACGGCCTCCACGTCCTCCACACGGGCGCCGGCCACGGAGACCGACCTGAGCCGCACCCGTGCCGCGCGCGTTTCCCCGGACGCCGTGCGCACCTCGATGGCGTAGTCCAGAGCCGCCGGATCCAAGCCCAGCCGACGCGCGTCGGCCTCGGTGAGCGCAACAATGGTCGCCCCGGTGTCCACCAGGAACTTGACCCGGCTGGGCGAGGCCCCAGCGCCGTCCACCTGGGCCTCAGCCCAGAAATGCCCGTCGGCCGCCTTGCGCACAGAGGCGGGCGGCGCTTCGGCGGTCGCGACGATCGCCGTTGGAGACGTGATGCTGGCTCGCAGCGCAGGCTGGGCTGCCGGCGCCTGCCCCGGAAACAGCGACAGCACCCCACCCGTCGCGCCGAGCACGACGGTGAATACGACGGTCGCTTCCTTCCACATCGCGGGACTCCGCCCGCTTCTCGGGCCGGCCCACAGGACTAGTCCCCAACCCTTTGCGCCCGGTGAACGCCGTTAGGCCTCCAGCTTGTAGCTGTATCCGCGGACGGTGCGGGTCAGGCCCGTTTCCGGATCGACGTCCACGATCATCATTGTTCCATGGCTCGCCGGAGGAGGCGCGTGACCAGCCGGACGGCGCTCGGCGGCGTGCACCACGCGGTTTCCTTCGTCGGCGTATTTCGAACTCCGGCGAGCCTTGCAGAAGCCTCCCCGCGTCGATGAACCGGGCGGATTCCGGGATGCGGTCATAGGCGGCCAGCACTTGTTGGCGGATCCTGGCGCTGATGGCGGGCGCTCCGCCCGGCGGCCGCGGCCCGGCTGTCCTCCAGCAGGGCCCGGAGCCGCCGGCGGGCATGCAGCTCCGCGGGGCTGGGCCGGTTCCGCCGGCGAACACCGTTTCTCGGACCTCGGCCTCCACCCGGGCCGCCTGGTGCTGAGCTCTGCGTAAGCTGCGACCAGTCGGTGCGTGGTCTGGGTCGTCTCCAACGCTTGGCGGGCTTCGGCGGCGACGTAGTTGACCAACCCGGTGGCCACCATCATCTCAAATGCGGTCAGGACGTTGGCGGCGAGCGTGGCAAGGACGGCCGCTTGAACTTCTTGAGCGGGAGTATGCGGCCCGGAGCTCCCAGGCGAAGGGTGTCATCCGCTGTTCATGCACCGATCACGGGGGCGTCATGGCAAGGGCGGAGCTTGGGGTCTAAGTGCGTCGCATGACCGGCTGAGACTCCGGTCTTTGTCAGCCTGCGGCATGTCGGGACGAAACTGCACCATGACGCGAAGCCTCCTCGCCCTCGCCGCTGCGGCGCCCCTGCTGGCCGCCTGCGCGGGACTGGGCGGTCCTGGGCCGAGGCAGGCCGAGGTCCGCACGCCGGCCGCGTTCGCCGTAAGCGAGGGCGCCGTCCTGCCCGACGCCGCGCTGGAGCGCTGGTGGACATTGTACGACGATCCTGAGCTGACCGCCCTGGTTGAGCAGGCCCTCGCCGCCAACGCCGACGTCCGCGCCGCCCTGGCCCGCCTGGAGGAGGCCCGGGCCACGCGCGCCAGCCTCATCCGCGGGCTGAGCCCGCGGGGCGACCTGTCGGGCGGCGTGCAGGTGCAGGACACCTCGGGCGGCGCCACGGGCGGGAGCCTCGGAGGCGGTGGCCAGGGGGGCCAGTTCGGCCAGGTCGCCGGAATGCAGAACGGCGCCAATTTGGGCCTCACCGGCTCGCAGGAGCTCGATGTGTTCGGCCGCAACCGCCAGGCGCGCCAGACCATCAACGCCGAGTTCCTGGCCTCTCGCTTCGCCGCGGACAGGGTGCGGGCCGCGGCGGCCGCCCAGACCGCCGACGCCCTGTTCCTGGCCCGCGGCACGGCCGTGCAGCTGGAGGACGCGCGCGAGACCCTGCGGATCGCGACCGAACTGTCGCGCGTGACCCGCATCCGCGCCGAGCGCGGATTGTCGCCCCGCTCGGAGTTCGACCGGGCGGAAACGGAGCGCGCCAACGCCCTGGCCGAGATCGCCCGTCTGGAGGCTGCGGTGCGCGCCGGCCAGCGCGTTCTCCTGACGCTCACCGGGCGGAGCGGAGAGCCTGCCGAAGCCGTGCCGGTGCGCGCCGTGCTGTACGACGCCCCGGAAGCTCCCGCCGCCGTGCCCACGGCCCTGCTGGTGCGCCGCCCGGACGTGCGCGAAGCCCAGGCCCGCATCGACTCCGCTGCCGGCAATCTGCGCCGCGCGCGCCTGGCCCTGCTGCCGACCTTCACCCTTACCCCAGGCGTGGGACTGACGCGCACCTCCTCGGACCTGTTCAGCGCCTCCAACGCCTTTTGGAATTTGGGCGCCGGCCTGCTGGTCCCGGTTCTGGATCGCGGCCGGCTTCTGGCCGAGGTTCAGGTCAGCGGCGCCCGGGCCGAACAGGCGGTGATCGGATATGAGCGTGCGGTCCAGACCGCCGTCTCCGAAGCCGACCAGGCCCTGGTCCAGCTGGAGGGCGAGCGCATGCGCGTCGTCCAGCTTACCGAGGCGGAGGCCCGCGCCCGTGCCGCCTATGACGCCGCCCAGCGCGGCTACCAGGCGGGCTTGACCGACCTCCAGGTCCTGCTCGACGCCGAGCGCGCCTATCGCGGCGCCCGCTCCGCCTTGTCCGCCGCCCGCACCTCCTCGCTTCAACGCTCGGCTCAGGCCTTCCGGGCGTTGGGAGGCGGCTGGTCGCCCCAGTCGCCGTCCACGCCTGATGCGCCGGCATCGTCCAGGGTGGTTGCGGCCGCCTCTCAAGGACCCGACCGATGACCGCCGGACCGAACTGGAAGGGCCGGGCCCTGCTGGCCGTTATGGCCCTGGCGCCCCTGGGCCTCTCCGCCTGCGGCAGGGGGGAGGGCGACGCCCAGGCGCAGCCGGCCGCCGACGTCGAAGCCGCTCGGGCCGTCCGGGTGGCCCGCGTCGAGACCCGTCCGCTGGGGGGCGGCCTGTCCGTCTCCGGCGTCCTGGTCGCGCGCGAGGAGGCCGCGGTGGGCACGGAGATCGCGGGCTATCGAATCGCCCGCGTCCTGGCGGACGAAGGGCAATATGTGCAGCAGGGACAGACCCTGGCCGTGCTGGACCCCACCCTGATCAACGCCGACGTCAGCACGCAGCAGGCCCAGGTCACCCGCGCCCAGGCCGCCGTGGCCCAGGCCCAAGCCGCGCTGCAACAAGCCCAGGTCCAGGCCGCCCAGGCCGCCGGCGAGGCCGCCCGGGTGGCGGGGCTGGACGGGCAGGGCGTGCTGTCGCAGGAGGCCATTGACGCCCGCCGCTCGGCCGCGGCCTCCGCCCGCGCGGCCGTGGGCTCGGCCCGAGCCGCGGTCAACGCGGCGCGCGCCGACGCGTCCGCGGCCCGGGCGCAGCTGTCCCAGGTCCAGACCCGCCGTTCGCGGACCAGCATCGCGGCTCCAGTGGCCGGGCGGATCCTGGAGCGCACGGCCCGTCCCGGCGACATCGCCACCGTGGGCGCGCCCTTGTTCCGCATCGCCCGCGCCGGCCTGGTCGAACTCGACGCCGAAGTGCCCGAAGCCCTGCTGCCGCGCGTGCGTCCGGGCGATGCGGCGCAGGTCAGCCTTCCCGGCGGCGGGACAATCACGGGCAGCGTCCGCTACCTGGACCCCACCATCGATCCCCAAACGCGGCTGGGCCGGGCGCGCATCGCGCTTCCGGCGCGCGAGGATCTTCGCCCGGGCGGCTTCGCCCAGGCCACGCTCACGGGCGTGAGCCGCCCGGTGAAGGCCGTGCCCGAAGCGGCCGTGCGCTTCACCGCCGAGGGCGCCTCCGTCTATGTGGTGGGCGCGCAGGATCGGCGGGTGCGCAGCCTGCCCGTTCGCACCGGCGCCCGCGGCGGGGGCTATGTGGAGCTGCTGACCGGTCCTCCGGAAGGCGCCATGGTGATCCTTGGCGGCTCGGCCTTCGTGCTGGAAGGCGATACGGTCCGCCCGCAACTGATCGCCGGTCCTGCCGCCGGAACGGTTGCGCAAGGCCCGGCTCAGGCCCAGCCGACAGGGGTCCAGCGGTCGGCCGCAACGGGGGCGCAAGCTCAGGGCCGTCCCGCCCAGAACCAGGCCCGCTCGGGCGGGGGAGCCGCGCAATGACCCAGCTTCCCATTTCGCGCTGGGCCATCCGCAACCCGATCCCGGTGGCCGTGCTCTTCCTGGCCCTGACCCTGGCCGGGCTGCTGTCCTACAAGAACCTGGCCATCAAACAGTGGCCGGACCTGACCTTCCCCATCGTGGTGGTCACGGTGGTCCAGCAGGGCGCCGCGCCCGAGGAGCTGAACAATCAGGTCGCCAAGATCGTGGAGGACGCCGCCAATTCGGTCGCCGGCGTGGACGCCATCCGGACCACCATCGTGCAGGGCGTGGTCACCACCACCGTCGAGTTCGAGATCGGCGAAGACCCGATGGAGAAGACGGACGACGTCCAGACCGCCATCGACGCCGTCCGCTCCGACCTGCCCCAGACGGCCGAGGCGCCCATCGTCTCGCGCCTGAACGTCGACAACGAACCCATCCTGACCTACGCCGTCTCGGCGCCCGCCATGAGCAACACGGACCTTTCCTGGTTCGTGGAGAACACCCTGGCCCGCAGGCTGCAGGGGCTGGGCGGGGTGGCCCAGGTCAGCCGGGTGGGCGGCGTGGATCGCGCGATCAACGTCATCGTGGACCCGGCCCGCATGGCCGCGTTGGACGTCACCGCGCCTCAGATCAACAATGCGCTCCGGGGCTTCGTGATCGACACCTCTGGGGGCCGCGCGGAGATCGGCGGCCGTGAACAGACCGTTCGCATCCTGGGCCAGACGGAGACGGTTCAAGCGCTTCGCGACGCCACGGTTCCGACCGGAGCCGGCCATGTCCGTTTGGCGGACGTGGCCGAGATCGGCGACGGCCCTGCCGACGAGCGCGGCTTTGCGCGGCTGGACGGCCGCCCCGTGGTGGCCTTTCAGGTCAACAAGACGCAGGACGCCAGCGACGTGGAGGTCGAGGACAAGGTGGTCGCGGAGATCGCCAAGCTGCAGGCCGAGCGTGGGGACCTCCGCATCACGCCGGTCGTCTCCATCGTGGAGGACACCCGCGCCAACTTCGAAGCCACCACCCACGTCCTGATCGAGGGCATGATCCTGGCCTCGCTGATCGTGTTCGTCTTTCTGCGCGACTGGCGGGCCACGGCCATCACGGTGATCGCCATGCCCGCGTCCCTAATCCCCACCTTTTTTGCGCTGGACCTGCTGGGCTTCAGCCTGAATGTGGTCACCCTTTTGTCGCTGACCCTGGTCATCGGCATCCTGATCGACGACGCCATTGTCGAGATCGAGAACATCCAGAAACGGGTGGAACGGGGCGAGACGCCCTTCGAGGCGGCCTTGGAAGGCGCCGATCAGATCGGCCTGGCTGTGGTCGCCACCACGGCGGCGATCGTGGTGGTGTTCACCCCTGTCAGCTTCATGCCCGGCATCCCTGGGCAGTATTTCAAAAGCTTCGGCCTGACCGTGGCGGTTTCGGTGCTCTTCTCCTTGCTGGTGGCCCGGCTGCTGACGCCTCTGTTGGCCGCCTACTTCCTCAAGCCGTCCAAGAGGCCGCCCCACGAACCCGAGCTGCCGGGCTACTACCGCCGCACGCTGAACTGGTCCCTGCAGCACCGCTGGGCGGCGCTGGGGCTCGGCCTGGCCTTTTTCGTGGGGTCGATGTTCGTCGCCTCCCGCGTGCCGGCCGGGTTCATCCCCACCGAGGACCCGGGATATTATTACATCAACGTCCAGGGGCCTCCAGGCGTGGGCCGGGAGGACATGGAGCGTATCGCGCAGGAGGCTGATGCGGCCCTGCACACCCGGCCGGAGGTGGAGCACGTCTTCACCCAGATCGGCAGCGGCCCTGGGGGCGATCCCTTCGCCGGCGGGGGCGGCGGCGCCATGAACTCCGGCGCCATCACCGTGGCGCTGAAGGAGAACTGCCCCAATGTGCTGGTCTTCTTCCCCGGCGGCTGGTTCGGTCAATGCCCTCGCGGGGAACACCGCTGGGTCAGCACGGAAGAGTCCAAGGACGCCGTTCGTCCGCTGCTGCGCGCCATCCCCGACGCGCGTCTGGCCATGCAGGGCGGCTTCGGCTCCGCCGACATCCAAGTCATCCTGGGCTCGGAGAATGGCGAGCTGCTGGAGCGCACCGCCTTACAGCTGCAACGCGAGATGCGCACGCTCGACAGGCTGATCACTGACGTGCGTCCCGCCACCCCGCCGCCGGGGCCGGAGCTGATCCTGCGCCCCACGGAGCAAGCCGCGCGGTTGGGGGTCACTTCCGAGTCCCTGGCCGCCATCGCCCGGGTCGCCACCAGCGGCGAGATCGACGCTCTGGTGCCCAAGTTCTCGGAAGGGGAGCGCCAGTTGCCCATCCGCGTCCGGCTGCCCGACTATGCGCGCGCCGACCTGCAGACCATCGCCAACCTCCAGGTTCCCATCGCGAGCGGGGGCTCCACACCCATCTCCTCGGTGGCCACCATCGAGTTCGCGGCGGGCGCCGGGCGGATCACCCGCTTCGACCGCGAGCGCAACCTCACTCTGCAGGCCGATCTCCGCCCGGGCGTGGTGCTGGGCACGGCCAATGACGCCATCAACCAGCTGCCGACCATGAAGCGGATCCGCAGCGGCGAACTGGCCGGCGTCCACCAGGCCTCCTACGGCAACACCGAAGCCCAAGCCGAGCTGTTCGGCGGCTTCATCGGGGCCATGGGGGCGGGGGTCTTCCTGATCCTCGGCGTCATGGTGCTGTTGTTCCGGTCCTTCTTCAAACCGGTCACTATCCTGCTGGCGCTCCCGCTGGCCGCGGGCGGGGCCTTCATCGCCCTGCTGCTGACCGGGCTGGACCTGACCATGCCGGTCCTGATCGGCTTGCTGATGCTGCTGGGCTTGGCGGCCAAGAACTCCATCCTCCTGGTGGAGTTCGCCATCGAGCACGAGCGTACCGGGGCCAGCCGCCGGGAGGCCATCCTGACCGCCTGCCGTGAGCGGGCGCGCCCTATTGTGATGACCACCCTGGCCATGATGGCGGGCATGTTGCCCACGGCTCTGGGGCTGGGCGAGGGCGCCAGCTTCCGCCAGCCCATGGCCGTGGCTGTGATTGGCGGCCTGATCAGCTCCACGGCCCTGTCGCTGGTGCTGATCCCGGTGGCTTATGAGCTGATCGACCGGTTCGAGAACTGGCTCACGCCCCGGCTGGGCCGGCTCACCACCCCCCGGACCTCCGGCGAGGCCGAGGGGAAAGTCCTCGCGCCCGGCGAGTAGGCGTCCAGCCGCCCGGCGAGCGGGCGGCCCGAAGGCCTGCGCGCTTACCCGCCGCGCCAGCGCCGTTCAGCCGCCGACCTCTTCCGGCGCCTCGATCCGGCGAAAGCGGGCCTCCACCAAGCCGAACAGGCCGAAGGCCGCCAGCGCCACCCCCGTGGCCAGCAACAGGGCGGAGCCGAAGGGCAGACGCTCCATTTCCTGCAGCGTCCTGGCCACCGTGCCCTCCTGAGCGCTGACCAGGTCCAGGCCGATCTCGGCGAGGATCAGCGCCAGGCCTCCGAAAACCAGCCCGCGTGCAGCGTAGCCCGCTCGCCCGACGGGCACGGCCCAGGTCCGCACCGCTTCCGTGCACGCCAGCTCATGCCCGAACCGGCGCGAGGCCGCCTTGAAGAGGTTGCCCGCGGCAGCCCCCGCGGTCACGGCCGCAGCGACAAGCAGCAGCGTCTCGCCCAGGGGCAGTTCCAGAAGGGCCGCCGCAGGGACCCGCCCGCCGCCTTCGCGGAGGTCGCCCACGCCGTCGATGGCCTGCACCGCCGACCAGGCGAGGCCGGCGTAGAGAAGCGCGCTGAAGCCCTGGCCCGTACGGAAGAGCAGGTCCTTGGGCTTGGACCCCCGCCGGTCGGCGTCCAGCACGGCCTGCAACAGCCGCCAGACCACGAATCCCGCCAGCCCCGCCGCGAGCGCTCCCAGCCACAGCGTGCCCAGCGGCCACTCCACAAAGGCCCTGAGCGCGCCTTCGGCGCCCACGGTGCGCGACCTGAGCTCCAAGGCCGCCATGGCTGTGAAGGCGCCCAGGAGGATGTAGACCACGCCGCGCGCGCCATAGCCGACGCGGGCGACGAGTTCGATCGGGTGGATTTCGTCGGCTGGCCGCTTCATGCGCCTTTGTAGCACGCTGGAGACGGGCTAGGCTCGGGTCCAGCTCAGACAGGCGGCGGGCGAGCCTGGGCCGCCCACGGCCAGGGCGCCATGCCTGTACAAGCGCCAGCCGCTCGAGCCCTCGGGAAGTTCGACCACCACCAGCCGTCCGCCGGCGTGAGTGCTGACCAGCCGACCGTTCGCGGCCGCCACGGCGGCCAGCACCTCGGCCCCGCTCAGGTCGGCGCGGAACAGCACGGGGCGGGCCGCGGCGTCGGGCGGCGTGCGCAAAGACAGAGCCGCCGCCGCCGCAACCAGCAGGGCCAGGGCGGCAGGTCCGACCCGGCCCGCGGGCCCGCCTGGCCGCCTGCGTGACACGAGCCAAGCGGCCCCGAGCGGGAGCAGGGAGAAGAGGGCCAGCCAGAGCAGGTCCCAACGAAGGCGGTCGCCCACGGGCACGTCGACCCGGACACGGTGAATGTGCAGCGCCCAGTGGAAGCCGACCACGTCCAGCCCGTTCCAGGCCGCAAAGCCCAGCAGGGCGGCGACGACCAGCCGCCCTCCCGACCCGTCGGATGCAAAGTCCTGCCGGGCGCGCCACAGCAGGTGAAGCCCGAGCAGGGCGATCACCCACATCAGGACGTGGAAGGCGCCGTCCGCCAGGATCTGCACCTCGATCCTGCGGAAGTTCTCGCCGGGTGCCAGGCTCAACAGGTGGTGCCACTGCAGCACCTGATGCAGCAGGATGCCGTCGAAAAAGCCTGCCAGCGCAAAGCCCAGGACGAAGCCGGCCTGGAGCAAGGAGACTCCCGAGCGGCCCCGCCCCGCGCCTGCCGGGCTCACAGCAGTGGCGTCCCGCCCGTCACCGGATAGACGCCCGCGTTCATGTAACTGCCCTCGTCGGAGGCCAGCAGGACATAGATGCCGGCCAGTTCGCGAGGCTGGCCCGGCCGCTTCAGGGGCGTGTCCTCGCCAAAGGTCTTCACCTTTTCATCCGGCATGGTGGAGGGGATGAGCGGGGTCCAGATCGGCCCGGGCGCCACGGCGTTCACCCGGATGCCCCGCTCGCCCAGCATCTGCGCCAGCCCGGCCGTGAAGTTGGAGATCGCGCCCTTGGTCGAGGCGTAGGCCAGCAGCATCGGGTTGGGCTTGTCGGACTGGATCGAGGTCGTGTTGATGATGGACGAACCCGGCTGCATGTGCGCCGCGGCGGCCTTGCTGAGGTGGAACATGGCGGTGATGTTCACCTTGAAGTGATAGTCCCACTCCTCGTCCGGGATGTCCTCCAGGGTCTTGTAGGTGCGCTGGAAGGCGGCGTTGTTGACCAGGATGTCCAGTCGGCCGAATTCGCTCATGGCCTGCCCGATGATGGAACGGCAGTGTTCGGCGCTGGCGATGTCGCCCCGAACCAGCACGCAGCGGCGCCCGGCCTCCTCCACCAGCCGCGCCGTTTCGCGGGCGTCCTCGTCCTCCTGCTCGTTCAAATAGGCGACCAGCACGTCGGCGCCCTCGCGGGCGTAGGCGATGGCCACCGCCCGGCCGATGCCGCTGTCGCCGCCGGTGATCACCGCGGCCTTGCCGGTGAGCTTGTTGCAGCCCTTGTAGCTGGATTCGCCGTGATCGGCCCGCTGCGCGAGTTCGGCCTCGGTGCCGGGCGGTTCTTGGTGAGGGGACTCGGGCATGGCGGCGCTCCTGTTCGCCGTTTGAAGCGTCGCCCGGACCTGCCGGTTCCTGTGTCGCGCGCGCGACGTTGCTACGAGCGGCGAAACCGATAAGCTCCGAAGCGATAGGCTCCGGGACAGGGGAGGGCGGTCATGCTCAAGCGCTCGGTAGTGGCGGCGGTTTGCATCCTCGTGGGAGGGGGCGCTGCGGCCCAGCCGCGGTCGTCCGCCCAACCGGTGCAGACCCGCGAGGTCGGCCAGCTCGTGCTGGAGAACATCCCGGTCACGCCGCCGGAGGTGCGCGAAGGCATCCGCCGTTATCAGAACGCGCGTTCGGCCGCCTTCCAGGACTGGCTGGCCGACGGCTCCATGCTGATCACCACCCGCTTCGGCCAGACGGCCCAGCTCCACCGCGTGGCGGCGCCCGGCGCGGCCCGTGGCCAGCTCACCTTCTTTGACGAGCCGATCGCGGGGGCCGTCGCCCAGCCCCGGACCGACCGCTACGTCTACAGCCGAGACACCGGCGGCGACGAATACTTCCAGGCCTATCTCGCCTCGACCCGGGGCGGGCCCGAGGCCCGCATCACCGAGCCCGGCACGCGCAACCAGTCCGTCATCTTCTCCGACGACGGGCGCCGCTTGGCCTGGGCGCGCGTCTCCCGCGGTGATCCCAACTACGACATCGTGGTGATGGACCCGGCCGATCCGGCCAGCCGCCGCGTGGTGCACGAGGGACAGGGCGCCATCAGTCCCCTGGACATCTCGCCGGACGGCCGGACCCTGCTGCTCGGCCGCTACCGCTCCATCACCGATTCTGAGCTGTTCATGCTGGACCTTGCGTCCGGCCGGCTGACCGAGATCAACCCGCGGCCGGAGGAGGTCGCCTACGGCGGTGGGGAGTTCACCCCGGACGGCCGATCCGTCGTGACCCTCTCCGACCAGGGCTCGGACGTGCAGCGGCTGGTGCAGATCGACCTGGCCACCGGCCGCCCCGCGCCGATCAGTCCCACCGACCTACGCTGGAATGTGGAAAGCTTCGATCTGTCCGACGACGGTCGCCGGCTGGCCTATGCGATCAACGAGGACGGCTGGTCGCGCATCGTGGTTCAGGACTTCCGCACCCGGCGGGCCTTGCCGGCCCCGGGGCTGCCGCGCGGCGTGGCGGGAGGGCTGGAGTGGGCGCCCGACAATCGCCGCCTGGCGATCACCCTGTCCACGCCCAGCTCCGCGGGGGACGTTTACAGCTTCGACGCCGGAAGCGGAAAGCTTGACCGCTGGACCTTCAGCGAACTGGGCGGCCTCGATCCCGCGGCGCTGGTGGAGCCCGGTTTGATCCGTTACCGCTCGTTCGACGGGCGCCAGATCCCCGCCTTCGTCTACAAGCCCCGCGCCGGCGACGGTCGCCGCCCCGTCATCATCAGCATTCACGGCGGCCCCGAAGGCCAGTCGCGCCCGGGCTTCAGCAGCACGGTCCAATATTGGGTGAACGAACTGGGCGCGGCGGTGGTGGTCCCCAACGTCCGGGGGTCCGAAGGCTACGGCAAAACCTACCTCAAGCTGGACAACGCCGAGAAGCGCGAGGATTCGGTCAAGGACATCGGCGCCTTGCTGGACTGGATCGCCACCCAGCCGGACCTCGATCCGAGCCGTGTGGTCGTCCACGGCGGCTCCTACGGCGGCTACATGGTCCTGGCCTCGATGGTGAACTACAACGACCGCCTGGCCGGGGGCGTCGACATCGTCGGGATCTCCAACTGGACCACCTTCCTCACCAACACCGAAGGCTACCGCCGCGACCTGCGCCGCGCGGAGTACGGTGACGAGCGCGACCCCAAGATGCGCGCCGTGTTCGACCGCATCTCGCCGCTGAACAACATAGCCCGCGTGTCCAAGCCCATGCTGGTCATCCAGGGCGCAAACGACCCCCGCGTGCCCAAGACCGAAGCCGACCAGGTGGTGGCCCGCATCCGCGGCGCCGGCGGCGACGTCTGGTACCTGCTCGCCCGCGACGAAGGACACGGCTTCCGCAAGAAGCAGAACACCGACGTTCAGCGCGAGGTGGAGACCTTGTTCTTCCGCAAGGTGTTCGGATCGGCGCCGGCCCAGACCGCGGCGCGCTGATCGTGGCGCCGCACCCCCGCGAGGCTTCGGCGACCAAGGCGCTTGACCGCGCCTTCGTGCGGCGAACCTTGTTCGTCTTCGCTGTGGCGGGCCTGACCTTCCTAGCTTGGCGGCTGGTCAACGTCTTCCTGCTGGCGTTCGGCGCAGTGATCGTGGCCGTGCTGCTGCGGGCTTTGGCGGACCCGATCCAGAAGCGCACCCCTTTAGGTGGCGGTCTGTCGCTCTTGGCTGGCGGCCTGCTGGTGGTCGCGGTTCTGGCCGGCGCGGGTTGGCTGTTCGGCTCCACCATCTCCGGCCAGGTGGCCCAGCTGTCCCAAAGCCTGCCCGCTTCCATCGGCGAAGTTCAGGCGCGGATCGCGGCCTTGCCGTTCGGCCAGGAGATCCTTTCGCAGCTGCAGAGCGGCGGAGGCGGCATGGCCTCCCGTCTCGGCGGGCTGTTTACTCGGATCGGCAGCTTCGCCTTCACACTCGTTGGCGCCGGCACCGACCTGCTGCTGGTGATCTTCGGCGGGCTTTATCTGGCGATCGACCCGCAGAAGAACCGCGACGGTCTGCTGGCGCTCTTCCCCCAGGGGCCGCGCGAGCGCGTGCGCGACGCCCTGAACGCGACGGGACGAGCGCTGAAGTTGTGGCTGCTGGGCACCTTTGTGTCCATGATCATCGTGGGCGTGCTCACCTACATCGGCGCGCTGATCCTGGGGCTGTCTTCGCCGGCGGCCTTGGGCCTGTTCGCAGGCCTGGCCGCCTTTGTGCCGATCGTGGGACCCATCGTCTCGGTGATCCCGGGCGTGTTGGTGGCCATGCTCCAAGGCCCGCAGATGGTTCTATGGACCCTGCTGATGTACTTTCTCGTCCAGCAGATCGAGAGCAACGTCACCTACCCCTTCATCCAGGGACGCACCGTCGATCTGCCGCCGGTGCTGACGCTGTTCGCCGTTCTCGGCATCGGCGGCCTCCTGGGTCTGCTCGGCGTGGTTTTCGCCACGCCCTTGGCCGTGACGGGCTTCGTGATGGTCAAGATGCTCTATCTCCGCAACACGCTCGGCGAGCAGACCAGCGCGCCCGGCGAAAAGTCCGAGGGCGGCGCTCGGGGCTGATCCGTTGATTGCTTATCGGACTGGGAACCCGACTTGCTGGCGGGACTTACCTCGCCAGGAGGTCCGCCATGGCTGAACGCGGCATTTCGAACGGCGCCAACAGCCGACCGCTGAACGACACGGTCGCCCAGACCGGCCCCGGGATTCCCGACGACGCCCTCCTGCCCGGAGAGGAGATCGACCCCCCGGTGGACGAAGCCACGGTGGAGCGAGTCCGTGATCAACTCGATCAGATCGGCGAGAAGCGGTCGAAGCCGGAATGAGTTGCGCCGTTCCGCCGCTCTGGACGGAACGGATGCGGAACCCTAGCTAGGGGCGTGGCTCAGCTGGACCTCAAGCGCAAGCTCGCCATCCTATCGGATGCGGCCAAGTACGACGCGAGCTGCGCCAGTTCCGGAACCAGTAAGCGCGACAGCACGAACGGCCGGGGCGTGGGCTCCACGGAGGGCATGGGCATCTGCCACGCCTATGCGCCCGACGGCCGGTGTATCAGCCTGCTCAAGATTCTGCTGACAAACTTCTGCGTCTACGACTGCGCCTATTGCATCAACCGCGTCAGCTCCAACACGCCGCGCGCACGCTTCTCGCCGAAAGAAGTCGTCGACCTCACCCTGGGGTTCTACAAGCGCAACTATATCGAGGGCCTGTTCCTTTCGTCCGGCATCATTCGGGACGAGGACTACACCATGGCCGCCATGAACGAGGTCGCGCGCACCTTGCGCGAGGTGCACGACTTCCGCGGCTACATCCATCTCAAGGTGATCCCGGACGCTTCGCCCGAGTTGATCGAGGAAGCGGGTCGCTGGGCCGACCGCCTGAGCATCAACATCGAACTGCCCAAGGACGAGTCCATCGCCGACTTCGCGCCGGAAAAGAACCCGGTGGTCATCAAGCGGGCCATGGGCGCTGTCCGCTCCCGGATCGACGAGCAGAAGGAGGCGCGCACCGTACACAAGGAAAAGGGCCGCGTTAAGCCGCCCCGCACCGCGCCAGCGGGGCAAAGCACCCAGATGATCATCGGCGCCGACGACGCGTCCGACGCCGACATCCTGACCCGCAGCTCGACGCTTTACGGCTCCTATGACCTTCGTCGGGTTTACTATTCCGCCTTCAGCCCCATCCCCGACAGCACGTCGA
>JAUJMO010000002.1:346980-360676 GCA_030446805.1 Caulobacteraceae bacterium
GCGTCAATTAGCGAGAGACTCGAGTAGGGCGGGACACGTGAAATCCTGTCTGAACATGGGGGGACCACCCTCCAAGCCTAAGTACTCCTCGACGACCGATAGCGAACAAGTACCGTGAGGGAAAGGTGAAAAGCACCCCTACAAGGGGAGTGAAACAGATCCTGAAATCGGGAGCCTACAAGCAGTCGGAGCCGCCAAGCGCGGTGACGGCGTACCTTTTGTATAATGGGTCAGCGACTTCATCTTACGAGCAAGCTTAAGCCGTTAGGCGTAGGCGCAGCGAAAGCGAGTCTGAATAGGGCGCTTGAGTTCGTGGGATGACGACCCGAAACCAGGTGATCTATCCATGAGCAGGTTGAAGGTTGGGTAACACCAACTGGAGGACCGAACCCGTGAATGTTGAAAAATTCTGGGATGACTTGTGGATAGGGGTGAAAGGCCAATCAAACCTGGACATAGCTGGTTCTCCGCGAAAACTATTTAGGTAGTGCGTCGGACGAATTCCTCGGGGGGTAGAGCACTGGATGGATGCGGGCGGCGCGAGCTGTACCAATTCTAACCAAACTCCGAATACCCGAGAGAACTATCCGGCAGACACACGGTGGGTGCTAACGTCCATCGTGAAGAGGGAAACAACCCTGACCTACGTCTAAGGCCCCCAAGTCATGGCTAAGTGGGAAACGATGTGGGATTGCACTGACAACCAGGAGGTTGGCTTAGAAGCAGCCATCCTTTAAAGAAAGCGTAACAGCTCACTGGTCAAGCGATCCTGCGCGGAAAATGTAACGGGGCTCAAGCCATGCGCCGAAGACTAGGACGTGCATAGCACGTGGTAGCGGAGCGTTCCGTAAGCCGGTGAAGGTGAGGCGTGAGCCTTGCTGGAGGTATCGGAAGTGAGAATGCTGACATGAGTAGCGACAAAGAGTGTGAGAGACACTCTCGCCGAAAGTCCAAGGGTTCCTGCGTAAAGCTAATCTGCGCAGGGTCAGCCGACCCCTAAGGCGAGGCCGAAAGGCGTAGTCGATGGGAATCAGGTGAACATTCCTGAGCCAGTTGGAAGTGACGGATCTCGTATATTGTCGGTCCTTATTGGATTGGTCCGGCAGTGAAGAGGTCCCTGGAAATAACTCCAACGGAGATCGTACCCGAAACCGACACAGGTGGACTGGTAGAGCATACCAAGGCGCTTGAGAGAACTATGCTGAAGGAACTCGGCAAATTGCACGCGTAACTTCGGGATAAGCGTGACTCTTTCCTGGGCAACCAGGGGAGAGTGGCACAGGCCAGGGGGTAGCGACTGTTTATCAAAAACACAGGGCTCTGCGAAGCCGCAAGGCGACGTATAGGGTCTGACGCCTGCCCGGTGCCGGAAGGTTAAAGGGAGCTGTGCAAGCAGCGAACTGAAGCCCCGGTAAACGGCGGCCGTAACTATAACGGTCCTAAGGTAGCGAAATTCCTTGTCGGGTAAGTTCCGACCTGCACGAATGGCGTAACGACTTCCCCACTGTCTCCAGCATAGACTCAGCGAAATTGAATTCCCCGTGAAGATGCGGGGTTCCCGCGGTTAGACGGAAAGACCCTATGAACCTTTACTATAGCTTCGCCTTGGCGTTAGCAGCAACATGTGTAGGATAGGTGGGAGGCTATGAAACCGGGGCGCCAGCTTCGGTGGAGCCATCCTTGAAATACCACCCTTGCTGTTGCTGACGTCTAACCGAGGTCCGTTATCCGGATCCGGAACATGGCGTGGTGGGTAGTTTGACTGGGGCGGTCGCCTCCCAAAGTGTAACGGAGGCGCGCGATGGTGGGCTCAGGCCGGTCGGAAATCGGTCGTCGAGTGCAATGGCATAAGCCCGCCTGACTGCGAGACTGACAAGTCGAGCAGAGACGAAAGTCGGCCATAGTGATCCGGTGGTCCTGCGTGGAAGGGCCATCGCTCAACGGATAAAAGGTACTCTAGGGATAACAGGCTGATTTTGCCCAAGAGTCCATATCGACGGCAAAGTTTGGCACCTCGATGTCGGCTCATCACATCCTGGGGCTGGAGCAGGTCCCAAGGGTTTGGCTGTTCGCCAATTAAAGTGGTACGTGAGCTGGGTTCAGAACGTCGTGAGACAGTTTGGTCCCTATCTGCCGTGGGTGTACGAAGCTTGAGAGGATCTGTCCCTAGTACGAGAGGACCGGGATGGACACACCTCTGGTGGACCTGTCATGGCGCCAGCCGTGCAGCAGGGTAGCTAAGTGTGGAATAGATAACCGCTGAAAGCATCTAAGCGGGAAACTAACCTCAAAACAAGGCTTCGCTGAGAGCCGTGGAAGACCACCACGTTGATAGGCCGGGTGTGGAAGCTCCGTGAGGGGTGAAGCTTACCGGTACTAATAGCTCGATAGGCTTGATCGATGCTCAGCAGACCTCACGTCGCCTTGCGGCTGGCTGTTTACGATGTTCTTCAAAACTGTCCGTCGCATCGACCTGGTGGTTATGCCGGGGGGTCCCCACCCGATCCCATTCCGAACTCGGTCGTTAAGCCCCCCAGGGCCAATGGTACTTCGTCTCAAGGCGCGGGAGAGTAGGTCGCCGCCAGGTCTATACGACAGACAAACAAGTCATACCCTTCCAACACGACCACATCAGGTTCATCGCGGGATGGAGCAGTCCGGTAGCTCGTCAGGCTCATAACCTGAAGGTCACAGGTTCAAATCCTGTTCCCGCACCCAAGATACAGGCCCCGCGCAATCCGCGGGGCCTTTTCTTTGCGCCCGAGGCCCTGCCCGACGCGCCGCCCCGCTCGGCCAGTTCTATCGCGATCAGCCTGGTCGGCATGGTGGGCCTGATCGCAGGCGTGCTGTTCCTGCGGACCGTCCCGCTCGCCGCCGACGTTCGCCCCCTCGTTGCGATCGCCGCCACCGCCATCCCCATGCTGCTCTGGGCGGTCATCGTTGAGGGTGCGCACCGCGACCCCGCCGCCGGGCTGGACTGGGACCGCCCCCGCCCCTGGCGCATCGCCCTGGCCACCGCCGGCGTCAAGATCCTCGGCCTTTGGGCCACCTGGGCCTTGATCGCGGCGGCCTATTGGCTGGCCCGGCCCCTGCACGGGTCGGTCGCCTACGGCGTCCGGATCGCCGCGCAACTGCTGCCGTGGATGCTCCCGCTATCGGCCGCCTACGTCCTGATCGTCGACAGGGTCATGCGCGAACCCAGGGACGATCTCTGGCACGCGGGCGCGGCCTTGCTGCGGCTCCCCGGCGTCGATCGCCATCAGCTGGCGGACCACGCGCGCGCCTGGCTCGTGAAGGGCTTCTTTCTGGGCTTCATGTTCTCCATCCTGCCGGGCGGGACGGAGGCGGTGACGGGCATGCCGCTGGCCCCCTTGCTGCACGATCCGGTCCGCCTCGCGGGCTTCGCCATCGCCGCCGTCTTCACCTTGGACCTGCTGTTCGGAACGGTGGGCTACCTCTGCGCCCTGCGCGCGCTCGGCGCCCACATCCGCAGCGCCAATCCGTATCTGGCCGGCTGGGTCGCAGCCCTGATCTGCTACCCGCCCTTCGTCCTGATGGGGCCGGGCGGCGTCCTCAGCTACACGCCCGGCACGCTCAGCTGGGACGCCTGGCTGGCCGGCCATCCCGCCCTTGTCCTGCTCTACGGAGCCCTGCTGACGGCTCTGGCCGGGCTCTACGCCTGGTCCACCGTCATCTTCGGCCTGCGCTTCTCCAACCTCACCCACCGCGGGATCATCACCAATGGTCCCTATCGTTGGTTCCGTCACCCCGCCTATCTGTCCAAGAACACCTTCTGGTGGTTCGCCCACCTGCCGTTTCTGGTGACCACCGGCCCAGCCGAGGGCCTGCGCAACTGTCTGCTGCTAGGGCTGGTCAACGCCGTCTATTGGTGGCGGGCTAAGACGGAGGAACGCCACCTTCGCGCCGACCCCGACTACGTGGCCTACGCCGCTTGGATCGACCGGCGCGGCCTCCTGCCGCGTTTGCGGCGTGGGCTCAGTACACGCTTCGGAACCGCAGGGTCCCCGGCACGGCCCTGAGCGCCGCGATCAGGTCCGGTGCGTGGTCGCGGTCGACGTCGGTCACCACATAGCCCACCCGCTCGTCGGTTCGCAGGTACTGGGCCAGGATGTTGGCCCCTCGCTCGGCCAGGACCCCGTTCACGGCGGCCAGAAGCCCCGGCCGGTTCTGGTGTACGTGCAGCAGCCGGTGCGCGCCGCGCACCTCCGGCAGCTCGACATTGGGCATGTTCACGGCGAAGCCCGTGTCTCCCCGGTGCAGGAAACCCAGGAGCCGGTCGGCCGCGAACTCCGCAATGGCTTCCTGGGCCTCCGCCGTGCTGCCTCCGATGTGCGGGGTGAGCACGACGTTCGGCAAGCCGCGCAGCACGCTGTCGAAGGCTTCGCCGTTGCTGTCCGGCTCCTCGGGGAAGACGTCGATCGCCGCCCCCGCCAATCGCCCGCTTCGGACCGCCTGGGCCAGGGCGGCGTGGTCCACCACATGGCCGCGACTGAGGTTGAGCAAGAGGCTCCCCGGTCGCATGGCCGCGAACTCCGCGGGCCCGATCAGGTTGCGGTTCTCCGACCGGCCGTCGACGTGCAAGGAGACGATGTCCACCTCGCCCAGCAGCTCGTGCAGGCTCCGCCGCTTGCGCGCGTTCCCCAGGGCGAGCTTCTCGGCGGTGTCGAAATAGTGCACCTCAAGCCCAAGCGCCTCGGCCAGGACGGAGAGCTGCGAGCCGATCGCCCCATAGCCCACAATGCCCAGCTTCTTGCCCCGGACCTCGGCCGCGCCCTCGGCCGACTTGGTCCAGACCCCCGCGTGCAGATCCCGCGAGCGGTCGAACAGCCGCCGGTTCAGGGCGATGATCTCGCCGATGGCCAGTTCCACCACGGAACGCGTGTTGGAGTAGGGGGCGTTGAACACGGGCGCGCCCCTGGTCGCCGCCGCTTGGCCGTCGATCCGGTCCGTTCCGATGCAGAAGGCGGCAACGGCGAGCAGCCGCGGCGCGGCGGCCAGCGCCGCCGCCGTGACAGGCGTCTTGGAGCGCACGCCCAGGACCGAGACGCCCCCGGCCAGCCGTTCGGCGAGGGCGGCCTCGTCCACGGCGCCGGGCAAGGTCTCCACCGGATAACCCTCTTCGCGGAACCGCTCCGCCGCCCGCGGGTGGATGTTCTCCAGCAGCAGCACGGGCAGGCGTTCGCGTGGATAGGTGTTCGCGCTGGCTTCCGCCGATCCCCCGTTCAAGTCGTGATCCCTTCCTGTCGCAGGACATCGTCCAGCGACGCGGCCCTACGGTCCGCGCGAGCCAGCACCGCCGGGCGCGCCACCACCTCCGTATAAGCATAGAATCGAGCGGCCGCGCCCGATGTCCACACCTCCAGGTCCGTCCAGCCGTCACCCACCATCACCACCTCCTCGCCGTCCGGAGAGGCGCGAGCCGCCGCGATCTTCCCGCCGTCGTGGGCGAGAGGCGAGCTCGGGTCGACGCCGACGGCCAGACCCTCCGCGCTCCACACGAAGCGGTTGGCGTGGATCCGGCAAGGCTGGACCCCCAGCGGCTGCAGCACCGGCGCGATCACCTCTTCGAAACCCCCGGACACGATCCTCACCGCCGGTTTGGCGAGCCAGGCCGCATTGCGTCGCGCCGAGGCGGTCAAGCTCGCCCGCAGCCGTTCGATCAGCTCCGGCAGGTGCTCGCGCCGGGCCTCGAGGAGCGCCAGGCGCCGTTGCAGGGCTTCGCCGAACGGCAGCTCGCCCGCCATGGCCTGGTCGGTCAGCCGCCGGATCGCGGCCGTCCGCGCCTCCCGGTCCACCGCACCCGCCAGGGCGATCTCGGCCAGGACGTCCAGCGTCTCCGCCGCCACCAGGGTGGAATCAAAGTCGATCAGGTACCGAGTCATCTTGCCCCCGCCGCACCTTTGACGCTCAGATGCGGCGCGGTGAAGGGGCGGGCTTTGGGCGAACAACCGGCTCCGGTTCGGGAAGGCGAGCGCCTGGCCCACCTCGACGTGCTGCGCGGCCTGGCGGTTCTGGGTATTCTGGCAGTGAACACGCCGTCCGCCTTCGCCCTGCCGCCGGACGCCTTCACCCTGCCGAACATCGCGCCCGTGCCGTTCGATGACGCGGCCCTGCGGCTCTGGCTGCTGGTCCGCATCGCCTTTGAAGGGAAGTTCATCGCGCTGTTCAGCATGCTGTTCGGCGTTTCCGTCTATCTGGTTGGGGGAGAGCTGACGGACTGGGCCCGGGGGCGGGTGCTGCTTCGGCGGCTGGGGTGGCTGGTCCTGTTCGGCGTCCTGCATGGCGCGCTGATCTGGTTCGGCGACATCCTCCTGCTGTACGCGATCGTGGGCTTCGCCGCCTTTCTGTGCCGGTCCTGGCCCCCGGCCTGGCTGGCCGGCGTCGGCGTGGTGCTGTTCGCCTATGGCGCTTTCCACTTCCTGGCGCCGGGTCTCGCGCTTCAGGCCGCGCCCCTGGAAGTTCAGGTCGCCGCCTTCCAGCGGTTCCAGCCCGCGGCGATCCTCCAGACCGTGGACGCCTTCCGCGGCGACCTCGCCCAGGTGGCCGCCGCCAACGTCGAGGCCTGGGCCCGGGTCGCGCCGGATGCGATCCAGTATCACGCCTCCGACACCCTGGGCCTGATGCTGATCGGCCTGGCCCTGTTCAAGGCGCGGGTGCTGCAGGGCGGCCGCTCGGCCCGGCTGTACGCCTCCATGGCGGCGGTCGGAGCCGCCGCGATGGCCGTCGTCGCCTGGCAGGCGATGGGCGAGGCCCGGCGCGGCTTCTCGCCCCCCGAGGTGTTCGGCTGGGCGTCCGTCGCCAACACCCTGCTCGCGCCGGTCGTCACCCTGGGTTACGTCGGCTTGTTGAACCTGGCGCTGCGCTCGGGGCTGTTCCGCCGTGCGGCTCTGGTTCTGGCCCCGGTCGGGCGCATGGCGTTCACGAACTACATCGCCCAGAGCCTGATCATGACGACCCTCTTCTATGGCGGGCGCGGCTTTGGCCTGTTCGGGCGCCTGGGGTGGCCGGAGATGGCCGGCGTGGTGCTGGCGGTCTGGGCGCTGCAACTGATCTGGTCGCCCTTGTGGCTGTCGCGCTTCACCACCGGGCCGCTGGAGTGGGGCTGGCGCAGGCTTAGCTACGGACCGTCCGTTCCCTTGAGGCGCCCGGTCGAGCGCCCAGCGGCGCCCGCCGCCTAGGTCGGCCGCCGGTCGTCTGCGTCCACATGGGACGGGTGTCGCGCCCCCCGCGCCGTGCGGCCCAGGCCAGAGCGGCTAGGTCCCTTGCCCGACGATGCACGGCGTCGCAGCCATGGCTCATGCAAACGCCCGCCGATCGCCGCGTCCAAGCCGCCAAGCTTGCCGCCCTTTCCGCCGTCCTGCTGGCTTCCGCCGCCTCGGCCCAGGCGCCCACGCCCGGCGCAGGCATGGACGTGGTCCACTACCAGGTGCGGCTGCGGTCCTACGTCCTCGGCCGATCGCTCAGCGGCGAAACAGAGATCACGCTCCGTAGTAAGCAGGAGGGGCTGCGCGAGGTCTCCTTCTCCGCCAATGCGCTCACCATCGATCAGGCCTCGGTCGGCGGTCGGCTCGTCCGGGCGGAGTTGCGGGACGGCGCCTGGGTCTTTCCGCTGCCCCGGCCGCTCGCGCGCGGTCGAACCACGGTGCTCAAGGCGAGCTACCACGGCCTACCCGAGCGGGGCGTCCTCTTCCGCCCCCGGTCGATGCACGCCAGCTACTGGGCCTGCGACTGGATGCTCTGCGTCCAGGATCGGCCGGACGACAAGGCGACCATCGACCTGGCTCTCGAACTACCGCCCGGGATGACCTCGGTGGGGCGGGCCGTCAGCTGGCCGAACGCGGTCTGCCCTCGGGCGATCGCCTGCATGTTTGGCGCGAAACCCGGGCTTACTCCACCTATCTGTTCGGGTTCTCCGCGGGCGAGTTCGCCCAGGCGTCCGAGCGGTCGGGGTTGGTGGAGCTGGCCTATCTCAGCGACGCGGCGCCGGCCGCCGCGCTCCCGGCCTTGTTCCGTCCGACCGGCGAGATGCTGCGCTGGTTCGAAGCCAAGGCCGGCGTGAGCTTCCCGCATGCGCGGTACGCCCAGGTGCTCACGACCGGAAACGCCGCCCAGGAACTAGCCTCACATGCCCTGATCGGCCGGGCCTTTCTCGATCCCATCCTGAAGAGCCCGGAGGAAGACTGGGTCATCGCCCACGAGCTCGCCCACCAGTGGTGGGGCAATCTGGTCACCTGCGAGAGCTGGAGCGAGTTCTGGCTCAACGAAGGCGTGACCACTTTCATGGTGGCCGCCAGGAAGGAGCATCGCTGGGGTCGAGCGGCCTATGACCGCGAGATGGAGATCGCCCGCCGCGGACGGGAGCGAGCCGCGGAGGCCGGCTTCGACAAGCCCCTGAGCTGGCCCGGCGACTACCCGTCGCTCGGGCTCCGCCGCGCGGTTCAGTACAGCAAGGGCGCGCTGTTCATGGACGCGCTGCGCCGCGAGCTCGGCGACGCCGTCTTCTGGGCGGGCCTGAAGCGGTTCACCCGCACCCACGCCGGCGCGACGGTGAACAGCAGCGACTTCCAGCGGGCGTTCGAGGCCGAAAGCGGCCGGAATCTCCAACCGCTCTTCGACCAATGGGTGTTCTAGGGCCGACGAGCCAACGCCCTCGCCGATCGGCCCTGCGGCCCTAGATCGCCTCGGCCTGGGCCTCGGGCGAACGGGTGTCGCTCTTGCCTTCCCTGCGCACCAGGAAGTCGGCCAGGGCGGTCTCGAACTGCAGCAGGTCGTCCGGATCCTCGACCTTCAGCTCCTGCGCCAGCACGCCGTCCGTATAGGCCTCGAACACCGCGGGGTGGATATAGGCCTTGCGGCTCACCGCCGGCGTGTTCCCCAGCCGGGCGGCCACCGTCTTGGCCGTCGCCGCCAGCACCTTCTTGGCCTCCGTCGCCGTCTTGGGCGGCGGGTAGCCCAGCAGCGCCTGGGCCGCGGCCACCGTGCCGGCCCATGTACGGAAGTCCTTGGCCGAGAAGTCCTCCCCAATGGCCTCGCGCAGATAGCCGTTCACATCGGACGAGCCGATCTCGTGGCGCTGACCTTCGCGGTCCACCCACTGGAACAGGTGCTGCCCCGCCACGTCCTGCGAAGCCCGCACGATCCGCGCCAGCCGCCGGTCCTTCAACCCCGTCTCGTGCTCCACCCCGCTCTTGCCCTTGAACTTGAAGCGGATCTCCGCGCCGTCCACCTTGACGTGCCGGTCGCGCAAGGTCGTCAGGCCGAAGCTCTTGTTCTGCTTGGCGTACTCCGAATTTCCCACCCGAATGAGCGTGAGCTCCAGCAGCCGCACCACCGTGGCCACCACCTTGGCCTTGCTCAATCCCGGCTTGGATAGATCCCGTTCGATCTTGTCCCGCAGCCCGGGCAGGGCGCGGGCGAACTCGATGGCCCGGTGATACTTGGTCTCACCGCGCGCCTCGCCCCAGTCGGGGTGATAGCGGTACTGCTTGCGCCCTTTCACGTCCCGGCCGGTGGCCTGGATATGGCCCCGCGGGTCTGGACAGATCCAAACCTCCGCATAGGCCGGCGGAATAGCCAGGGAGCGGATCCGCTTCAGCGTTTCCGTATCCTTGACCAGGCCGCCGTCGGGAGATCGATAGCTGAAGCTCTTGCCGACCCGCCTGCGGGTGATCCCTGGGTCGTTGTCGTTGACATAGGTGAGCTGACCCTGCTCCAGCGCCGGGCCCACCTTTTCGGCGTCGAACGCCATCTCAGTCGGCCTTTCGCGTCGAAGCGGCTCGGCTCTCCGCCGGCTTGTCGTGCAGGCGCGTGATCCAGGCGCGGCCCTCGTCGCCGCCCCAAAGCAGCCAGGCCACATAGCCCGCCGTGGGATTGTCCGGATTGTCCCAGTCCGGCCGGTGGTCGACATCGTGCCGCTGAAAATAGCTGTAGATGCGCCCGATCTCGTCCGCGCGGATCGGCGCGCGATCCCGCAGCCCCTCCGCCCGGTGCTCGCCCACCTCCGTGCCGCCCCGGTGAAACCGCTCCCGCAGCTCCAGCCCTTTCGCGGCGGCCTCCGCCACGGCGGCGGGCGGGGTCAGCTCGGCGGGAGAGAAAGGGACTTGGGTGTGCGGCATGGCCCCGGAACGGCGTGCCAACCGGGGCGGTTCCGCATGCCGGGTGCGGCTCAGCGCCCTGTGGTGATCCGCATCGAGGTGACCTTCTGCCGCTCCGGGTCGCCCGCCCTGACGAAGGTGCGGCTGACCTCCACGGTGGAGACCTTCCCCAGCCCTTTGAGGTCGAGCCCCGCCGGCGCACGCTCTCCGTTGATGAAGATCGGATAGGGTCCTTGTTCAGGCACGCGGCCCTCCAGCTTCACATCCCCCGAGTAGACATCCATTCCGTCGCCCAGCGTGTTGCGCCTGAAAACCTCGGCGTACATCTTGATTGGAGAAGGTGTCGGGGTCTCACCGGGCACGGTCGCGGGCTTCAAGCCTGCAAGTTCGTCGGCACGTCCGCTCGCCGCCGGGGCGGGAGGCTCGTCGCTCACCTTCCAGAGCAGCGGAACCTGCACGACGGCGCCTGGAACGGGCCGGCCGTTCTCGGTCGGAGGTTGGAGGCGGAACCGATCGGCGATCGCCAGGGTCGCCTGGCCGAAGCCTGCACCCGCCGGCGCTTCGGACACGACCTCGCATCCGGTGAGGGTTCCGGCCGGCTGGACCGTGCATCGGATCGTGGCGCGTCCGGACACTCCGGCGGCCCGCGCCGCAGCCGGATAAGCCGCTCCTAGCTCCGCCCCGCTGGGTCGCTCGATCCAGTTCGGGCGCGTGATCTGGGGCTTCGCCGCCGTTTCCGTGACCAGATTGAACACCGGGTGGCCGCCGCTTTCGGTGTTGCGCGTCTCCACGCGGGCGATCCGACCCTTCAAGGGACGCGGGTCATAGCCGGCCGGCTGGGGCCGGCCGTCGACCTCGATCACCCCCGCCGGCGCACCGCTGGCGCGCACCTCGACCTGGCCGGTGGCCGTACTGCGGCCGCCGCCTTGCTCTTCGAACCGGTCTGACAGCACCGTCACGGCCACGTTCGTCGCGCCTTCCGGCTCGTCGGCGGTGGTGACGGAGGTGTAGCTGTGCACGCTGTTGCGCGAAGCCGCTCCGTCTTGGGCGAGGCCGGTGGCGAGCGCGCCGGTGGCGGCGGCGACCGCCAGTCCCCCGAGCAGGCCGGCGGCGGCCAGGCGGCGTCCCGGCCGGGGCGGCGGGGCGGGGTGGAGCAGGGCTGTCAGGCGCATGGCGGTTCTCCTTCGCGCGCCGGTGAAGGCCGAGGACAGCTCCGGACCGGCGCGGAGCCGGAGCGATCGAACCAGGGTTTCAGCGTAGAGCCGCCGCACGACCGGCGGTTCGGCTTCCAGAGCCAGGGCGTCGCAGGCCTCCTCGCGCGCGGCGCGCAGTCCGGCGCGCAGGGCGTAGGCGGCGGGATTGAACCAAAGCGCCCCCAGGACAGCCGCCTCCAACAGCAGCCGCCGATTGTCGCCTCGCCGGAGGTGCGCCAGCTCGTGCAGGCAGACCAAGGTCAAGGCCGCGGTCTCTGTTTCCTGCGCCAGGGCCTGCGGCAGCACCACGATCGGGCGGCGGAGGCCGACCAGCAAGGGCGAGCCTGCCTCCGGGCTCACCCGGATCTCCGGCGCGTCCACGCCCAGCCGCGCCGCCGCATTCGCAGCGCCCTTCAAGACGGGCGGGTTCGTGAACGGCTGGGCGCGCATCGCCAGGCCCGCCGCCCGCCGAGCCCCCGCCAGCGCGGCCGCAAGCCGAACGGCGGCGCCCAGCAAGGCGGCGCCTGCAGTCCAACCGGCGAACGCCGACCAGTCCAGGGTCGGCCGGGCCAGGCTGGCCCCCGGCTTGGCCCAGCCGAGTACGGCCGAAACCTCCACCGAGACGGCCGCCGGCTGTGGGGCCGGCCACAAGGGCGCCAGCAGGGCGACCGCGGAGGCGGCGACGGCGGCGAGCAGCGGAAGATGGAAGGCCAGCGCCCAGGCCCGCTCGCGCAGGCGCGGGTCGCGGGTCAGCCGCTCCGTCGCCGCAGCCGCGGCCCAGCCCAGGGCCGCCAAGGGCAGGCCGCCCAGCAGCGCAAGTCCGCCCGCCTGAACCGCCGTGTTCACGCCTCCGGCTCCCGGTCCTCGGCGAGCATGACCTCCAGCGCCGTGACCTCCTCCGGTGACAGCAGTTCGCTGCCGGAAAAGGCGGACGCGGGCAGGGCGCCCTTGATGTCGAGCAGGCTGCGCATCCGACGAAGCAGGGCGCCCACCACGTCCACCTTGCCTTGCGCGGGCGCATAAACCGCCATGCCGTGAACCGAGCGCCGCTCCAGCAGCCCCTTGGCTCTCATGCGCTCCAGCGTGGTGCGCGTGGTGGACACGGCCCAGCCGAGCTCCGGTCCGGCGAGCGCCTGGGTCTCGCGCGCGCTCATCGGTCCCTGCCGCCAGAACAGCTTCAGCAGGGCCAGTTCAGTGTCGGAGGGTGCGTTCATCGCCGTCACGCTGCAGCTGACGTTGGACCGCTACACCTGTAGCGAATGTGCGTCAACAGCCGTGTCGCGCGGCATGGCTTGCACGATGAGCCGTTCTTCCGGAAGCTCCGGCCGTGAACTATCGCCACGCCTTTCACGCCGGAAACTTCGCAGACCTGTTCAAGCATGCGGCCCTGCTGCGGGCGCTGGACGCGATGGCTGGCGACCCGGGGCCTTTGCTGGTGGTCGACACCCATGCCGGGGCGGGGCGATATCGGCTGACGAGGGAGCAACTCGATCGTGGGGAGGCCTCGGCCGTGCGGCTCCTGCTGGCCGCCCCTGACCTGCCGGGCGTGTTCGAGCCGCTCAAGCGCGCCGTCACGCCCCAGCTTGGAGGGGTCCTGTACCCGGGCTCGCCCCTGCTCGCGGCCATGCGGCTGCGGCGTGACGACCGCCTGCTCGCTTGTGAACTGCGCGCCGACGACGGCGCCGAACTCGCCGCCGTGCTCAAGCCCTACGGCCCGCGCGCGGAAGTCCGGCTTGCGGACGGCTACGAGGCCCTTGCGTCCGCCCTGCGCAGCTGGCGTGGCCGGGCGCTGGTCCTGATCGACCCGCCGTTCGAGCGGGGGGACGACTATCATCGCACCGCCCAGGCCGTCTTCGACGCCCTCCGCGTCCGGCCGGAGGCGACCATCCTGATCTGGACGCCGTTCAAGGACCTGGAAACCTTCGACGCCCTGCTCCGCGGACTGGAGGCCCGCATCACCGCTCCGGCGCTGGCGGCCCTGCTGCGCCTCCGGCCGCCCTTCGACCCCCTGCGGCTGAACGGCTGCGGACTGATCGCCGTGAACGCGCCGGCCGGCCTGGAGGCCGCGCTCGGCGAGGCGGGCGGCTGGATCGCGGCGGCGCTCGGAGAGCTTGGAGGCGGTATCCGCCTGGTCCATCTCGCAACTGCGAAGAGGGGGGGCGCCAAAGGCCGGGCTTCCGCGTTATAGTGCCTAGCAAGGAGATCGACCCATGACCACCAACCCCTTCCTCGGCGACGGACTTCGCCCCGATCAGCAGAAGTGGGCCAGCACCCAGTTCGGCATGGTCTCGCCGATGTGGCTGCCCTTTATCGCCGCGGCCGGCATGGGCGCCGCCTGGTGGGGCATGACGCATTGGGCCCGCGTCATGGGTTCAAGCCAGTTTGGCC
>JAUJMO010000002.1:360776-423324 GCA_030446805.1 Caulobacteraceae bacterium
GGCGGCGGCAAGAAGAAGGCGAGCTGATTCAGCCGGCGGGGCCTGGCCTCGCCGCGCTCAGATCCGCACCGCCGTGCCCGAGGCGGTGACCATCAGCATGGACCCTTTCTCGCCGATGGTCTCGTAGTCCAGATCCACGCCGACGACCGCGGTGGCGCCGCGCCGCGAAGCCTCGTCGATCATGTCGGCCAGGGCCGCGTCCCGCGCAGCCCTGAGGACCCGCTCATAGGAGCCCGACCGTCCGCCCACGAAGTCGCGGATCCCCGCGAACAGGTCCCGGAAGACGTTGGCGCCCAGGATCGCCTCACCCGTGACCACGCCCAGATAGGCCTGCACCGGTCGGCCCTCGATCCCCGGTGTGGTGGTGACGATCACCGGCGGGCCTTGGTAAGGTGAGCGGTCGTCCCGGTCGCGTCCGCTGAGCGCGCCCGCGAAGTCGCCCCAAGGTCCTGAGGAACGCTGGTCGCTCATGTCGCCTACTCCTTCCGAGCTGCAGAGGATCCGGCGAAACGTAGACGATTGGCGGCGGATGTCCGACCGCCTTTTCAGTGTGGGCCCTCTGAAGGTGGGCCTGGACGGCGTCCTCACCTGGATCCCCGGCGTCGGCGACGCCTATGGCCTGGGCGCCAGCGCCTTTCTGCTGGCGCAGGCCGCGCGGGCCGGCGCTTCTCAGGAAACCATCGTGCGCATGGCGATGCTGCTGGGCGTGGACGCGGTTGTGGGCAGCCTTCCCGTGGCGGGGGACATCTTCGACGTGGTCTTCCGCGCCCACGCTCGCGCGGCCGATGTGCTCAAGGACGAGATCGACCGTCTTCACAGCCTAGCTCCACCAGCCGCGGAATCCGCCTGCCCGCACCCGCCGCCGCAGCAGGCCCAAAGCCTCGCTGCGGCGCCATCGCCGGCGCCTGAGCCGCCCGCGCGCACCGAGCCCGCGCACTCGGAGGAGGACGAGTGGGAGCAGGCCCGCCGCGTGGAAGCGCTGCGGGCCGAAGTTCAGGCCCGGGGCGGCAGCATCCTGCGCCCCCGCCCCTGAGCCTGGGCGCCGGTCTTACCGGCCGCCGCCGTGCTGCTCCATATAGCTGCGGGTGTGGTGGCGGATTTCGCCGTCTTCGTCGCGGTACTCACGGTCCTTCAGGTCGTCCTCGCCGCCTTCGGAACTCCCGGAGAAGCTGCGTTGCTCGCGGCCCGAGCCTCCCTGGCGCCGCTGGTTCCCGTCCTCGCCGGCCCCGTCCTGCTCGCCCGCCTGCGCACCTTGCAGCAGCAACGGGTTGAGTTCGCGCTCGGCCAGTTCGCTCAGCTGGTCGTCGAAGCGCTTGCCCTGGTCGGAGGCGGCCTGCAGGGCCGTGGCCAGCTCCTCCTGCCCCAACAGCCGGGCGAACGACTTGGCGGCGCCCCAGGCTGCGATGCAGTAGTGCTCGATCTTCTGGATGTTGCCCACCAGGATAGCGTCGTGGAACTGCGGGCTGGAGGCTTCCTTCAGCTCCCGGTCGGCCAGCCGCAGCAGGCCCTCAACGGCCTCGTTCTTCTGCTGGCCTTTCGAGCCGCCGCCGTCCAACTGCTGGAGGCCTTGTTCCAGCTGCTGCAGCAACCGCTCGCCGCGTTGCAGCCGCTCGTCCAGCAGGGGCCGGAGCTGTTCGGCCTGCACCCTTTCGGCATGCTTGGGCAGAAGTTGCGAGAGCTGTTCTTCGGCGCTGCGGATAGCCTGGAGTTCGGTCAGGAGCAGCTCTTGGGGGGATTGCGCGGGCATGGTCCGTCCTCGTGAATGGGTGGGTGGGCGCCGACGCGCCCGACCCAGCCCAACCCGGCGACGGCGTGCGCTGTTCCCCTGGGCCCAGCTTAAGTTTTCGTGTCAACCCAGCTACTTAGCCCGGCGTGCGTGGCTGCTGATGCTGATCGATCTCAGCCGCCGCGAGATGCGCTAAAGCTCGCCGCTTTCTGGAGGTCCTTTGGACGGAGAGGTCCGACGGAACGCACGGGCGTCCTGGCCAGGCTCGGCGCGCCGAACCGTTCCCCTCGCCCATCCGCCGTCTCTCTCCCGGAGTTCCCTACTCAGCCGCGACCGCCGGCTGGGCGTAGCCCAGGCGCGCGTTCAGCTGGTCGATCAGCTTGATCGCAGCCTCGGCGATCACCGTGCCGGGCAGGAACACCGCCGCCGCCCCCGCGTCCAGCAGCGCCTGGACGTCGTCGGGCGGGATCACGCCGCCCACCACGATCATCACATGGCCCTGCCCCTGCGCCTCCAACGCGGCCTTCAGCTCGGGAAGGAGCGTCAGATGCCCCGCCGCCAGCGACGAGGCGCCCACCACGTGCACTTCGCGCTCCGCCGCGAGCGCCGCGGCCTCTTGCGGGGTCTGGAACAGCGGTCCGGGCACCACCTCAAAGCCCAGGTCCGCAAAGGCGGTGGCGATCACCTTCTGTCCCCGGTCGTGACCGTCCTGGCCCATCTTGGCGATGAGGATGCGCGGCGCCCGCCCGTCCGCCAGGTGGAAGTCGGCCACCGTCTCCTTGGCGCGGGCGACGGTGTGGTCGTTTCCGGCCTCGCGCGCATAGACGTCGTGCAGCACGCGCACCTCCGCCTGGTGCCGGCCCCAGACCGCCTCCAGCGCCGCGCTGATCTCGCCCACCGTGGCCTTGGCCCGCGCCGCATCCACCGACAGGGCCAGCAGGTTCCCGCCGCCCTGCGCGCCGTTCGTCAGGGCCTGGAGCGTCCGCTCGACCTCGGCCCCGTCCCGTTCGGCCCGCAGCCGGCGCAGCTTGTCCAGCTGCCGTTCCCGCACGGCCGAGTTGTCGACCTTCAACACCGGCACCGTCTCCTCGGTGGCCGGCCGGTAGCGGTTGACCCCCACCACGCTCTGCCGCCCCGTGTCGATGCGGGCCTGGGTCCGCGCCGAGGCCTCCTCGATGCGCAGCTTGGGCACGCCCGCCTCGATAGCCTTGGCCATCCCGCCCAGCGCCTCCACCTCCTCGATGTGCGCCAGGGCGCGCTGCGCCAGATCATGCGTGAGCCGCTCGACGTAGTAGCTCCCGCCCCAGGGGTCGATCGCCCGCGTCAGCCCCGTCTCCAGCTGCAGCAACAGCTGGGTGTTGCGCGCGATGCGCGCGCTGAAGTCGGTGGGCAGGGCCAGGGCTTCGTCCAGCGAATTGGTGTGCAGGCTCTGCGTCCCGCCCCCGGCCGCGGCCATGGCCTCCACCGCCGTGCGCGCCACATTGTTGAACACGTCCTGGGCCGCCAGGCTCCAGCCGCTTGTCTGGCAGTGCGTCCGCAGCGACAGCGAGCGCTCATCCTTGGGCTGGAAGCCCCGCTTCACCAGCCGCGCCCACAGCAGCCGGGCCGCGCGCAGCTTGGCCACCTCCATCCAGTGGTTCATGCCGATGGCGAAGAAAAAGCTCAGGCGCGGCGCGAACCCGTCCACGTCCAGCCCGGCCGCCACCCCGGCGCGGATGTAGTCGACCCCGTCGGCGAGCGTATAGGCCAGCTCCAGGTCCGCCGTCGCTCCGGCCTCCTGCATGTGGTAGCCGCTGATGCTGATGCTGTTGAACTTGGGCATCTTCGCCGCGGTGTAGGCGAAGATGTCCGACACGATCCGCATGCTGGGCTCGGGCGGATAGATGTAGGTGTTCCGCACCATGAACTCTTTCAGGATGTCGTTCTGGATCGTTCCTGAAAGCTTGGCGGGGGGCACGCCCTGCTCCTCCGCCGCCACGATATAGAGCGCCAAAACGGGCAGGACCGCCCCGTTCATGGTCATGCTCACGCTCATCTGGTCCAGCGGAATGCTGTCGAACAGGGTGCGCATGTCCAGGATGGAGTCGATCGCCACCCCCGCCATGCCGACGTCGCCCGGCACCCGGGGGTGGTCGCTGTCGTAGCCCCGGTGGGTGGCCAGATCGAAAGCCACCGACAGCCCTTTCTGCCCCGCGGCCAGATTGCGCCGGTAGAAGGCGTTGCTGTCCTCCGCCGTGGAGAAGCCCGCGTACTGCCGGATCGTCCAGGGATTGGTGGCGTACATGGTGGGGTAGGGACCCCGCACGAAGGGCGCGATCCCCGGCCAGCCGCCCGGGAAATCCAGCCCGGCCGCGTCGGCCGCCCCGTAACGAGTCCGCACCGCGATGCCTTCCGGCGTGGCCCAGGGCTCGCCCAGTGTCTCGCCAGGCGCCCCGCCGTCCGAATCCGCCGCAGCCGGGACGGAATCGAAGTCCAGCATCGCGAAGTCAGGGAACTGCGTCATTCGTCGTCCAGGGTGCCGTCGCCGAGATGGTCCAGGCCTATGTCCAGTAACTCGCCATCCTCCTCGTCGTCGAAGGCGCTTCCGTCGTCCTCGACCAGGGCGGACCAGACGGGGTCGGTGGCGTCCACCTCGTCCACGTCCTCGTGCAGCGCTACGGCCGTGCGTCCGTCCGGCAGCACCAGCCCCAGCACCTCCATCAGCTCGCCGTCCTCCGTTTCATGCGCCTCCGCCTGGACGGCCACGGCGCCCTTTTCCTCATCCTCGTCCCACCAGATCACGGGTTGGGGCAGGGTCATGGGCATGGTGCGCCCGTTCCAGGTGTCGCCCAGCGCGAACACCGCTGCGCCCCCGTCCACGTCGTGCGCCGTTGCGCAGCGCCCGGAGAACGTCGCCAGCTCCGTCCAGGACCGGCCGTCGAAGCCTTTTCCGTTCATCGCCTTTCCTCCCCTTCGAAGGGCTCCGCCCAACGCACCGGCGTGAGCGGCGGACACAGGCTGTCCGCCCCCGGCCGTCGCACCTCCGGCCCCGCCGTCCCGGCCGAGCTGACCTCCGCCATCGCCGGCGGTTCGTCATGGGCCGGGGGAAAGCGGGTCACCCCGATCAGCCCCAGCGTCCCGTCCGCAAAGGCGGCTCGGCGCGCTTCCCCCGTCTGCGCCACAGCCCCCGCGACCACGCCCGATTCCAGCGCACGCTCCAGCCCGCCCCCGCCCTCGATCGCCTGCAGCGCCGCCCAGCCCGCCCGCGCCAGCCCGTCCGTCAAGGTCTCGATGTAGCCCGATCCGCCGGCTGCGTCCGCGACGCGTCCGAGTCCAGCCTCCTCCATCAGCACCAGCTGGATGTTGCGCGCCTGCCGTCGGGCCAGCCCGCTCGGCCGCTCGCCCGGCCCGGCCAGCGGCGCGGTGAACGGCTCCAGCACAACGGCCTCGGCCCCGCCCACCGCGGCCCCGAACCCGGCGGCCGTCAGCCGCAGCAGATTGCTCCAGCTGTCCTGCTTGGCCAGCATCCGCCGCGAGGATCGCGCCTCGATCCGAGCCGGAGCCCGGACGCCGCAGGCCGAGGTGAGCTTGGCCCAGATCACCCGGGCGGCGCGGAGCTTTGCGATCGTCGTCAGGTGCTCGACGTCCGCCGACAGCCCCAGCACGATCCGCCCCCAGGGGTCGTTCACGCCCGCGGCCGCCATGGCCCGGGCGTAGGCCAGCGCCGCCGCCGCCGCGAAGCCCAGCTCCCAGCCCTCGCTTCCGCCCGCCTCGTGCACGGGCCGCCCGCTCGCCAGGAAGAAGGTGGACTTGGGATAGGTGGCCGCGTGTCGCGCCGCCGTTTCCGCCGCCGCCTGCACATGCGCCGCGACCGCTCCCGGGCTCAGCCCTTCCCGCGCCCAGGTCCCGAGGGGGTCCATGTGCATCGCCAAGGGCGCCGCCGGCCCGCCCTTGGCGGCCTCGGCCAGCCAGTTCGCGGCGTCCGGCCCCATCCATCCCGCGTCCAGCGCCACCGGCGCCAGGTCCAGCAGGACGCCCTCCAGCACCCGCCCGAGGTCCTCCGCCGACCCGGCCGCTACGCCCTGCGCACCGCTCGGGTCCAACGCGAGTAGGATGGAGGCCGCCCCGTTCTCCAGGTCGTGCAGCAGGTCCGCGTTCGCCCGGGCCGGCTCCGGACCATCCACGATCGTGCGGAGGTCCCAGGGCCGCTCCGGATCGGCCGGCGCGTCCGCCCGCGCCAGGGGGTGAGTCTCGGCCGGCCGCTCCAGCGCCTCGACCACCAGGCCGTCCGCCGTGCGCGTGCGCAGCCGCGCCAGCGGCTCGCCCTTCAAGGCCTTGAGCGCGGCCCGCTCCCAATCCTCGCGGGCCGCGGGCGGAAAGTCCTCCGCCAGCGGGGTGGTCTCCGTGTCCATGGCTCCAAAAACGCCTGCGAAGGGCGGGGGTCAACCCAACCGGCTTCACCCGGACAGGCGTTTCGCGCTTTCCGGCGGGTTGGCTATGGGAAGCCATGGCCCTGCCTCCGGTTCTCCAGTCCCTCCGCCTTCCCGTGGTGGGCGCGCCGCTGTTCATCATCTCCAATCCGGATCTGGTGATCGCCCAGTGCAAGGCCGGGATCGTGGGCGCCTTTCCCGCCCTCAACGCCCGCCCCGCCGCCCAGCTCGACGAATGGCTGCACCGGATCCGCGAGGAACTCGCCCGGCATGACCGCGACCACCCCGAGGCCCCCGCCGCGCCCTTCGCCGTCAACCAGATCGTCTACAGGTCCAACACGCGGCTCGAGCACGACCTCGACCTGTGCGTGCGCCACCGGGTCCCGATCGTGATCAGCTCGCTGGGCGCCCGTCCGGAGGTCAACGCGGCGGTCCACAGCTACGGCGGGATCACGCTGCACGACGTGATCAGCGAGCGCCACGCCCGCAAGGCGATGGAGAAGGGGGCGGACGGGATCATCGCGGTGGCCGCCGGCGCCGGAGGCCACGCCGGAACCCTCTCGCCCTTCGCCCTGGTCCAGGAGATCCGCGCCTGGTTCGACGGCCCCTTGCTGCTGTCCGGCGCCATCAGCACCGGCGGCGCCGTGCTGGCCGCCCAGGCCATGGGCGCCGACCTCGCCTACATCGGCTCGGCCTTTATCGCGACGGAGGAAGCCCGCGCCGAAGCCGCCTACAAGGCCATGCTCACCTCCAGCACCGCCGCGGACATCGTCTATTCCAACCTCTTCACCGGCGTCCACGGCAACTATCTGCGCGGCTCCATCGAGGCCGCGGGCCTCGACCCCGACAACCTCGCCACCTCCGACCCTACCCAGATGCAGCTCGGGGCCGAGGACGGCGGGGCCCAGGTCAAGGCCTGGCGCGACGTCTGGGGCGCCGGCCAGGGCGTGGGCGCCCTCCGCGACATCCTCCCCGCCGCCGACCGCATCGCCCGGCTGGCGGAGGAGTACGCCCGCGCCAAGCGCGCGCTCTGCGGGGTGTAGAGGCTCACAGGCCGGGAGACGGGCGTGGCGAAGCGGCCCAGGGGAAGCACCTCAGGTCAACGGGCTCTCTCGTCGGGACGCGGCCAGGCGGCCGTGCGCTCCCCCGAGGACCTTCTCGCCTCCCGCCCCCGGACCGGCGGGCATGACGCCCCTTCCCCCCGTGGTGGAAGGCGGCTATAGCCCCGCCCCGTTGCCGCCGTAGCTCAGTGGTAGAGCGCATCCTTGGTAAGGCTGAGGTCGTGGGTTCGATTCCCCCCGGCGGCACCACTCCCCTCGGGAGGACGTCTTGGCCGAGAAGGATCCCAAACCCTCGCCGGCCCAGGCCCGCGAGGCCCGTCTGGCCCAGGCGCTGCGCGCCAACCTCCGCCGCCGCAAGGCGCCGCCCCCGCCCAAACCTGCGCCCGGTGCCGACGACTAGCTTGTGGGCGCGCCGACAAGCTGTAGAACGGCCGCTCCTCACTCCAGACCCGGCGTAAACTTCGACATGGATCGCATCGCCATCACCGGCGGGGCGCCCCTGGTGGGCGCCATTCCCGTCAGCGGCGCCAAGAATTCGGCGCTCAAGCTGATGGCCGCCGCCCTGCTCACCGACCAGCCGCTGCGCCTCAAGAACATGCCGCGCCTGGCCGACACCCGCTTTCTGGGCAAGCTGCTGGAGCGTCTGGGCGCCCGGGTGGTGGAGATGGAGGGCCGGGGCGGCCCGGAGACCATCATCCACGCGGCGGAGCTGACCTCGTCCTTTGCGCCCTACGACCTGGTTCGCCAGATGCGCGCCAGCTTCAACGTCCTGGGCCCGCTGATCGCCCGGACCGGCCACGCCAAGGTCAGTCTGCCGGGCGGCTGCACCATCGGCGCCCGCCCCGTCGATCTGCACCTCCGCTCCCTGGAGGCGCTGGGCGCCCACATCGACCTCCACGAGGGCTATGTCTACGCCACGGCGGCGCGCGGCCTGAAGGGCGCCCGCATCACCTTTCCCGTGGTGTCGGTGGGCGCCACCGAGCACGCCATGCTGGCCGCCGTGCTGGCCGAAGGCCAGACCGTGCTGGAGAACGCGGCGCGTGAGCCGGAGATCGGCGACCTCGCCGACTGCCTCAACGCCATGGGCGCCAAGGTCGAGGGCGCGGGCACGCCCACGGTCACGATCACGGGCGTGAGCAGGCTCAAGGGCGCGACCCACGCGGTCATCCCCGATCGCATCGAAGCCGGCACCTTCGCTGTCGCCGCCGCCATGGCCGGCGGGGAGGTGACCCTCACGGGCCTGCGCCCCGGCCTGCTGGACGCGTTGGCCGCCAAGCTCCGGGAGGCCGGCGCCACGGTCCGCGACGAGGGAAACACCGTCAGCATCAGTCGCAACGGCGCCCGCCTCCAGGCGGTGGAGCTCACCACCGAACCCTTCCCGGGCTTCGCCACCGACCTCCAGGCCCAGTTCATGGCCTTGATGACCCTGGCCGACGGCGAGAGCGTCATCCGGGAGACCATCTTCGAGAACCGCTTCCTCCACGCGCCCGAGCTGGCTCGCCTGGGGGCTGACATCTCCGTTTCCGGCGGCGAGGCCCGGGTGCGCGGCGTGGGCGCGCTGCATGGCGCCCCGGTCATGGCCACCGACCTTCGCGCCTCCGTGAGCCTGGTCATCGCCGGCCTCGCCGCCCAGGGCGAGACGGTGGTCAACCGCGTCTACCACCTGGACCGCGGCTTCGAACGGCTGGAGGAGAAGCTGAACAACTGCGGCGCCACCGTGCGCCGGCTCCGGGGCGGCGGCTCGGCCGAGGCCGAGTGATGGCCCGCCCCGACACGCCTCTCCGGCTGCTGGCCCAGGACGCGGACGACCTCCGGGTCGTTTCCGCCGCCTTGCAGGACGCGGTGCTCAAGGTCGGCGACCTGCAGTGGGAGCCGGCCGCCCGGCGCTTCACCCTGGCCCTGAACCGCTTCCGCTGGGAAAGGAGCGGCCGTCTGCGGATCCGCTCCGCGCTGCAGTTCGGCGGTGTCCTCGCGGCGGAGAGCCGCCGCATCCGCCGCGACGCGCCTGACGCGGTGCTCGAACTTCTGGCCGTGACCTGGCAAGGCGGCGAACAGCCCGAGGACCCCTCCGGGACCGTCACCCTGACCTTCGCCGGCGGGGCCGACATCCGGCTGGAGGTGGAAGCCTTGGACGCCGTGCTGGCGGACGTCTCGGCGCCCTGGCCCGCCCGCGCCAAGCCCCGCCACGATCTGGCGGCCGGCTGAGATGCGCTGGTTCCGGGCGTCCGAGCCCGACTTCCAGGCGCGCTTCGAGGCCTTCGCCCAGGAACGCCGCGGCGGCTCTCCCGACGTCGACGCCGCTGTGGCCGAGATCGTCGAGGCCGTACGCCGCGAGGGCTTTCCCGCCCTGGCTCGCTTCACCGCCCGTTTCGACGGAACGGAGATGGACGAGACCAACGTCCGCGTCACCGCCGACCAGATCGCCGAGGGCGCCGCGCTGTGCCCCCAGCCCGTCCGGGACGCCCTCCGCTTCGCGGCCGACCGCATCACCCGCTACCACGAGCGCCAACGCCCCGCCGACGCCCGCTGGACGGACGAGGAGGGCGCCACCCTCGGCTGGCGCTGGACCGCGCTGGACTCGGTGGGCGTCTATGTTCCCGGGGGCCGCGCGGCCTATCCTTCCTCCGTTCTGATGAATGTCGCTCCGGCTCGCGTGGCCGGCGTGGGCCGCATCGCCATGGTCAGCCCTCCCGGCCGCCTGGACCCTGCGGTCCTGGCGGCCGCGGAGATCGCCGGGGTCACCGAGGTCTGGCGTGTGGGCGGGGCCCAGGCCGTGGCCGCCCTGGCCTATGGCGCCGGCCCGATCCGCCCGGTGGACAAGATCGTGGGCCCGGGCAACGCCTGGGTGGCGGCCGCCAAGCGCCGCGTCTTCGGCCAGGTCGGCATCGACACCCCCGCCGGCCCCTCCGAAATCGTGGTCGTGGCCGACGGGGCGAACGACCCCGCGTGGATCGCCGCCGACCTGCTCGCCCAGGCTGAACACGACCCGGCCGCCCAGGCCGTTCTCATCACCGACGACGCAGGCTTCGCCGCGCGGGTCTGCGCGGAGATCGACCGCCTGCTGGGCGAAATCGCCACCGGCGAGGCCGCCCGGGCCTCCTGGCGCGACCACGGCGCGGTGGTGGTCGCGCCCCTGGATGAGGCGCCCGCCCTGGTGGACCGCCTCGCCCCCGAGCACGTGGAGTTCGCCACCGCCCAGCCCGAAGCGCTTTCCAGCCGCGTGCGCCACGCCGGCGCGATCTTCCTGGGCCGCCACGCGCCCGAGGCCGTGGGCGACTACGTGGCCGGATCCAACCACGTCCTGCCGACGGGCGGGACGGCGCGCTTCGCCTCCGGTTTGTCCATTTACGACTTCCTCAAGCGCACCTCCCTGCTGAGCTTCGAGGCGGCCGGCATGGCCGTCCTGGGCCCGCCCACCGTGGTGCTGGCCGAAGCCGAGGGGCTGCCGGCCCACGCCCGCTCCGCCCAGCTGCGCCTGAAGGCCCAGCGATGAGCGAGTCCCGGCTGGCCGCCGTGGTCATCGACGCCGCCTCCCTGGCCCCGGGCGGTCCCGAGGTCGAGCAGGAGCGCGAGATCGCCATCGCCGACCTCTTGGAGTCCAACAGCTTCGCGCCCGCAGGCGGGGAGGGCGGTCCCTACCGCCTGCGCATCGCGCGCGAGGACAACCGGTTGGTGCTGGAGGTGTCCGGCCCTGGCTACAGCCGCGCCCACGGGCTCTCGCTGACGCCGTTCCGCGGCGTCATCCGGGACTATTTCATGGTCTGCGACAGCTATTTCGATGCCGTCCGGGGCAGCTCCCCCCAGCAGATCGAAGCGCTCGACATGGGTCGGCGCGGCCTGCACAACGAGGGCTCCGAACTCCTGCGCGAACGCCTCGCGGGCAAGATCGACACCGACCACGACACCGCGCGCCGCTTGTTCACCCTGATCTGCGCCCTGCACCGGCGAGCGCCCCAGTGAGCGGGCCCGTGAGCGCGCCCGTGAGCGCCCCGACGGTCCTGTTCGCCTGCACGCACAACACGGTGCGCTCCCCCATGGCCGCGGCCTTGTTCGCCCAGGCCACCGGCGCGCCCGCGGTCAGCTGCGGCCTCCACGCCGGCGAACAGGTCAACGGCTTCGCCTGCGCCGTCATGGCCGAGGCCGGCGTCGACCTTCTCGACCACCATCCCCGGACCTTTGAGGACGTCCAGGACCGCCCGGAGCTGATCGTGGCGCTCACCCCGGATGCCGCGGTCCGGGCGGAACAGGTGACGGGCGTCCCCGTCGAAGTCTGGCCGATCGACGACCCCACCCTGACCGAAGGTTCGCGCGAGCAGCAGCTGGAGGCCTTTCGTCAGGTCCGCGATGAGCTGCGTGCACGCATCGCGGCGCGCTTCCGGTGAGGCTTGTGCTGGCGAGCGCAAGCCCGCGCCGGCTCGAATTGCTGGCGCAGCTGGGCGTCAGGCCCGACGAGATCCTCCCGGCGGACCTGGACGAGACCCCGCTGAAGGAGGAGACGCCCCGCCTCCTCGCGCAGCGCCTGGCGACGGAGAAGTGCAGGGCGGTCCACGGGCTGCGCCCCGACGCCTATGTGCTGGCGGCCGACACGGTGGTGGCGGTCGGGCGCCGCCTGCTCGGCAAGGCCGCCCACGAGGCGGAGGCCCGCCGCTTTCTCCAGCTCCTGTCCGGACGCGCGCATCGCGTGCTGACCGGCGTCGCCGTGGCCGCGCCCGGCGGTCGCTCGGCCTCGCGGCTGTCCGAAACCCGGCTGCAGTTCAAACGCCTCACCGAGGCGGAGATCGAGAGCTATGTCGCCTCGGGCGACTGGCGCGGCAAGGCGGGCGGCTACGGGATCCAGAGCCGTGCGGGCGCCTTCGTCCGCGGGCTCAACGGCAGCTATACGGGCGTGGTCGGGCTGCCGCTGTACGAGACGATGAACCTCCTCACCGGCCTGGGCTGGCGGGCGGAGGCGCCCGCATGAGCGCGCGCACCCTCTTCCTGGACAAGGGCGTCGGCGAAAGCCGCGCCGTGGTGCAGCTTCGCGGCCGTCCCGAACGCCTGCTGATCGAACGGGAAGGCGACCCCGCCTCGACGCGCCTGGGTGCGCGCGTGGCCGCCCGCGTGCGCCGCCTGGACCGCACGCTGAACCTGGCCTTCCTGGATCTCGGGGAAGGCGGCGAAGCCGTCGCGGACGCGTCCAAGCTGGTCGAAGGCGCCGCGCTGGAGGTTGAAGTCACCGCCGAGCCACGCGCCGGCAAGGCCGCGGCCGTCCGCATCCTCGGTCCGGCGGAGGGCGGGGCGCCCCGCCTGCTGGCCCCCGCTCCGAGCCTTGAGGAACGTCTGCAGAGCTTGGCCCGCGGCGCCGTCACCCGCGGCCCGGACGCCCGCGAGGCGGCGGACGAGGCGGAGGACGCGGTCCTGGCCCTCGTCCACCCCCTGCCCAAAGGCGGCTCGCTCAGCATCGAGCCCACCCGCGGCATGGTGGCCGTCGATGTCGACCTGGGGGCCCGCGGCGGCGGCGCCGACGCCAAACGCGCGACCCGGGCCGCCAATCTCACCGCCTTGACCGAACTGGCGCGCCTGCTCCGCCTGAAAGCCCTGGGCGGGCTGATCGTGGTCGATCTCGCCGGCCGCGGCCACGACGGCGACGCCCTGAGCCGGGCGGCCCGCGAAGGCTTCCACCCCGACCAGCCGGGCGTGAACCTGGGCCCGATCAGCCGTTTCGGCACGATGGAGATCCTCAAGCCCTGGCGCGACCGCCCCCTGGCCGAGCGCCTCAACGACGCCCATGGCCGTCTCTCCGCCCTGACCGCCGCGCTCCGACTGGCGCGCACGCTCGAACGGGAAGGGCGCGTGCACGGCGGCGCGCGCCTGCTCGCCCGCGCTCACCCGGAGGTGCTGGCCGCCTTTGGCGCCCTGCAGCCCCGGCTGGTCGAGCGCCTCGGCCCCCGGTTCGAGCTGCAGCCCGACCTTGCGCTGGACCGCGGCCGCACCGACGTCACTGTGCGATGACAGCTCCCGCCTGCGCCGTTTGCGCCAAGAAGCCGGTCGCGGCCGAATACCGCCCCTTCTGCTCCAAGCGCTGCGCCGATATCGACCTCGGCCGCTGGCTCAGCGACCGCTACGCCATCCCGGCCGTCGACAACGAAGAGACGGAAGACACCGGCCGCTCCGCTGGGACGCCGGGGCAGGATTAGGGGTTACCCGGTCAGGCCCGGCCCGTATGACCGGGGGCTGACCTAGAACCAGTCCAGCTCCACCCGGCGTCCGTCGATCTGGACGCCGTTCAGCCGCGCCCGCCCATCGCGCCCTACCGAGACCAGGGCGTAGGCCCGGACCGGCTCGCCGGGGCGCCGGTTCCTGAGCAGCCGCTCCATCGCCTCCGCCTCGCCCTGGTCAGCGTGGAATCGTTTGATCCCGACGGCCAGATCGACCGCCTGGTCTCCGCCGCAGGAGGCCGATCCCCGGACCGCGACGCGGCCCAGCCTCAGAGCCTCTCGCCGCGTGGGGGCGATCGCCGCCACCCGCCACCCCGGCCCTACCGGGTTCAGGGCGACCCAAGCCGGCGTCATGCCCTCGAAGGACCCGCGCGTAGCTTCCTGGGCGCCCGGCGGGCAGGGCGCGCCCTCGGGCAAAGCCTCCCGGAGCTCCAGCTCGACGTAATGCCCCGTCAGCGGACCGCGGGGGTCCAGGGCCTCCATGGGCAGGGCCACCTCCTGCCCAGTCGCCCGGGCCTGGCCTTCCCGGGCGACCAGACCCAGCAAGCCCAGCACCAGCGCCGCCCCGGCCGCCCCGATCCGAATGGGTTCGCCCAACCTCATGCCGCCGGCCTCCGTCCACGGAGCGCCCAGCCGGCTCCCAGCGCCACGACCGAGCAAACCGCGAACAGCCCTGCCGCGCTCATCAACCCGAGCCCCAGATCGAACAGCACGGCCGAGACCGCGCCGAAGAAGGCCAGCACCCCGCCGGCGGTGATCATCCCATGCCGGTCGTGCCGCCCCAGCGCCACCGCCGTGCTCGCCAGGGCCAGCAAGGCCAGCCGATGCGGCGCCCCGCCCATCACCTCGCCCGACCCGGAGGCGCTGAAGAAGCCCAGCGCGCCCCAGACCGCCCAGCCGTAGACGGTCGCGGCCACCACGCCCTCTTCCCGCTCGGCCGCCCACCGCGCGCCCGCGGCGAGCAGGAGAAAGGCCAGGCTCAGGGCGAACCCGACCTGTTCCGGCGCCCCGGAGGCGAGCGCGAACCGCCCGGCCCCCACCAGCAGCGCTATGGCGGCCGCCTGGGCCAGCAGGGCCGAGCGCCAGCTCCAGGCCAGACCCGCCGCCGCCGCCGCGGCCGGCAGCAGCCAGGTCCACCCCGTTCCGATCTCGTCGGTCAGGTCGCCGGCCCCGATCAGCACCAGGGCCGTGGCTGCGGCGCCCGTGGAGCGGCCGGCAAGCGCCAGGAGCCCGGCCGCCAGGCCCGCGCCATAGAGCGAGGCCCGAGGGTCGCCCGCGATGTCGAAGATCTGTCCGGTCAGCCCCACCGCGCCGGCGAAGATGAAGGCCGCCAGGGTCAGCAGCGCGTTGCGGGTCGCCTCCCGCTGCCGAGCGGAGGCCCAGACCGCCACGCCCACCGCCCCGGCGAAGGCCAGCAGGATCAGGCCGAACCGGAACGCGCGCGGCAGGCCGTTCCAGTTGGAGGCCACAAAGGCCACCACCGCCAGGCCCAGCAGCGCCAGACCCACAAAGGCCAGCGCCGTGGCGGCGTCCAGCCGGCGCGGCTCGCCCACATCGGCCAGGATGGCGTCGCGGTGAACGGGGTCGACCAGGCCCTCGGCGATCCACCGCTCCAGATCAGCCTCCAGGCGATCCCTGTATCCCGCCAAACTCCGCCCTCCGCCTCCGGCCAGCTTGGTTGATCGCGCCCGGCCGGGCAACCGGCCTCCATGCTGGACAGCCCGCGGCTGGACAGCCCCCGGCGTCCTCGCCTATAGACCCCGGCCTTCCAAGCGCGCCTTGGGCCTGGGTAGCTCAGTTGGTAGAGCAGCGGATTGAAAATCCGCGTGTCGGTGGTTCGAATCCGCCCCCAGGCACCACACCCCGGAACCCTGCACGCGGCCGTGCAACGCCCCCCGGTCGCTGGCGTTCTCCGCGCATGGCCGACTTCAAACCCGCGATCCTGAACACCCGTTGCATCCACAAGGGCTGGGGCAGCTTTTCGCTGGTCACCGTTCGGTTGGATGATGGAACGGAAGCGGAGCGGGAGATCGAGGATCACGGGGCCGCGGCAGCCGTGCTGCCCTATGATCCGGAGCGCCGGACGGCTCTGCTGGTGCGCAATCTGCGGCCGCCGCTGCTGTACCTGGGGCTGGAGGACGCGCATCTGCTGGAGGCGCCCGCCGGGATGCTGGAGGACGAACAGCCCGCGGACGCGGCCCGGCGGGAAGCGCTGGAGGAAGCCGGCGTGCGCCTGGCCGAGCTGGAGCCGTTCGGCGCGCCTTTCAGCACCGCCGGCGTCTCGACGGAGCGCCTGCACCTCTTTCTGGCCGCCTATTCCCGGACTGACCGGGTCTCGCCGGGCGGCGGCCTGGCCGAAGAGCATGAAAACATCCGGGTGGTGGAGATGCCCCTGGCCGAGCTCTGGGCCCGGGTCGGTCGCGGCGAGGTGGACGACCTCAAGACCCTGGCCCTGTGCGCCCTGCTTCGGGCGCGAAGGCCCGAGCTGTTCGGCTAGGATCGGCTCACCTCCAGCGGGCGGCCCGTCCCGGCCGAGCTCCGGTCAGGCCGCGACGGCCTTCATGCTGACCGCCGGGTCCCCCAGCGCGGCCCTGGACACGGGCGTGCGCCGCGCGATCAACTGGCGGCTGGCCAGGAACTCGGCCGGCGCGTTCACCGCCTCCACCGCCCGGATCACGTCGCCGGCCAGGTGGAACACGGCGAAGCGGCCCGACTCGGGATCGCCCCGCAGCAACACCTCGTCGGCGTCGAAGGGCACTCCGGCGATCTGCAGCTTGATGTCGTACTGGTCCGACCAGAACCAGGGGGTCTCGTCCGGCGGCCGCGGCTTGCCCACGATGGCCGCCGCGGCCTGCTTGGCCTGCTCCAGGGCGTTGGGCACGCTTTCCAGCCGAAAGGGGCGGTCGTAGACGGGCAGGGGGCGCCAGCTGACGTCGCCGATGGCGAACACGGCCGGATCCTCCGTGCGGGCGTTCTCGTCCACCGCCACGCCGTTGGGGCAGGAGAGGCCCGCAGCGCGCGCCAGTTCGTCGTTGGGAACGGCGCCCACGCCGACCAGGGCCGCGGTGCAGGCGACCCGCTCGCCGTCCGCCAGATGCACCGCCGCGACCCGGCCGTCCGCGCCCGCCTCGAACCGGAGGACCTCGGCGCCCAGGCGGAACTCCACCCCCTCGCGCCGGTGCCGGTCCTGGTAGAAGGCGGACAACCGCGCGCAGGCCACCCGGGCCAGCACCCGGGCTTCGCGCTCGATCACCACCGCCTCGGCGCCGAGGGCGCGAGCGCCGGCCGCGGCCTCCAGCCCGACATAGCCGCCGCCCACCACGGCCAGGCGCGCGCCGGGGACCAGCGCCGCCTTGAGGGCGTCGGCGTCCAGCACGGTGCGCAGGGCGAGCACGCCCGGCAGGTCCGCGCCCGGCAGTTCGAGCCGCCGCGGCCGAGCTCCCGTGGCCAGGATGCAGATGTCGTAGGGCAGGGCGCCGCCGTCGAGGAGCCGCACCGCCCGGGCGCCTCGGTCGAGCTCCACGGCGCGCACGCCCGTCAGGAGCGTGACGTCGTGCTCGGCGTAGAAATCCTCGCCCTTGAGCTCCAGCGCGGACAGATCCGCCTCGCCCTTGAGGTAGGCCTTGGACAGCGGCGGCCGCTGGTAGGGCGCAACCGGCTCCTCGCCCACGACGGTTATCGCGCCCTCGAATCCATAGAGCCGCAGCAGGCTGGCGACGCTTCCGCCCGCATGGCCCCCGCCCACGATCACGATCCCACTCAAACCTTCGCTCCCGCCCCGCTGGCCTCGCCCCGCAAGCGGGCTCCATTTAGGTGAAACGGTCCCGCTTTGTTTCCCTTGACGGCCGATTCCCGCGAACAATCGTATGATCGTCGCCTTGACGACTGAGAAACCCCTTGCAAAAGGGCGCGAAGGGCAATCCTTAATGGCGCTTCATACTTCCCGCATCAGGCGAGGATGTTGGCGCGTCACGGGTCGTCCGTCACGTGGGAGTGAGTAGTTCGTTTTCGGGCCACGGCTCGAAATCGGACTACAGGCGTTAAGGGGAGGAGCGCGTCGCGCGGCGCGGTCCGGAGAGACAAGCAGGAACCAGCGAACATGCTCGAATTCAAAGGAAAGATGGCGACCCTAGCCTTCGCCAGCGCCCTGGCGCTGACAAGCGCGGCGCCCACGTTGGCCCTGGCTGCGGCTCCAGCCGCCGCCCCGACGACCGGCGCGGGCACCCCCGCCGGCGCCCCGACCGACCCCGGCGCCACGGTGCAAGCCGGTCAGCCCGCCGTGGCTCCGGACGCCGCGTCGCCCGCCACGGCCTCTCCGGCCACCGACAACGACGGCGACGGCGAGGCCGCCGCTGAAGAACCCGGCGCCGGCGAGCACGGCAAGATCACGCCCATCAGCATGTTCATGGGCGCCACCGCGGTCGTGAAGGTGGTCATGATCGGCCTGCTGCTGGCCTCCGCGCTGACCTGGACGCTGCTGTTCGTGAAGCTGCTCGAGTTCAACGGCTTGAACCGCAAGACGGACCGCTTCCTGGAAGCCTTCCGCGGCGCCCGCTCCATCCAGGACATGGGGCGTATCGCCACCTCCGAGGAGTTCGCGGGCAACCCCCTGGCCGACATGGCCGGCGCGGCCGCGCAGGAGGTCGAACTCTCGCGGCAAGCCGGGCTGAACGTCTCCGGCGAGCACCGCGACAGCACCATCAGCCGCGCCCAATCTGCGGTGGGCGCCGTTCAGTCCGGCCTGGCCAAGCGGCTGTCGGGCGGAATGCAGTTCCTGGCGTCCACGGGCTCCGGCGGTCCGTTCATCGGCCTGTTCGGCACCGTGTACGGGATCATGAACTCCTTCATCGGCATTGCGGAGTCGAACACCACCAACCTGGCGGTGGTGGCCCCCGGCATCGCCGAGGCCCTGCTGGCCACCGGCATCGGCCTCTTCGCCGCCATCCCGGCGGTGATCATGTACAACTACTTCCAGACCCGCATCGCGGCGTTCGGCACCCGCACCGACGGGTTCGTGGCCGAGCTGATGAACGCGCTGTCGCGCCAACTGGACAAGGGAGCCTAAAGTCCCATGGCAGCCAAGCTTTCAGGTCCCAGCGGGGGGTCGGGCGGAGTCGAGCAGAACGCCGAGATCAACGTCACGCCCTTCGTGGACGTGATGCTGGTGCTGCTGATCATCTTCATGGTGGCCGCGCCTCTGGCCACCGTGTCGATCGAGGTGGATCTTCCGCCGGCGGTGGCGCCTCCCCAGGAGGCTCCGCCCAAGCCGGTCTACCTTTCCATCCAACCCGGCGGCGCGCTCTATATCGGGGACAAGCCGACCGACCTCGGCCGCCTGGGCGAGGATCTTCGGATCAACATCCCCCGCCGCGACCCGACCAATGAGCGCATCTTCATCCGGGCCGATAGCGAAGTTGTGTATCGCGAATTCTCGGATTTGATGAACACACTGCAGGATAACGGGTTCTATAGCGTGGCCCTTGTGGGCGAAGACAACACGACGGCAAGCTCATGACCGACGTACCTAAACCGTCAGACGGACCTCCCCAGCCGCACGCCGCTGAAGCGGATCATCACGATCCGCACGTGGTCACCGACTTCGGCGCGGCGCCGGTTCGCAAGAAGAAGCTCGGAACGGGGATGATCGTGGGCCTCACGATCTCCGGCATCCTGCACGCAGCCCTGCTGGCCTACCTCTACCGGGCCCGCTTCACCCTGCAGGAGACCATCTACGACGACGAGGCCGTGGAGGTGGAGCTCTATCAGCCGCCGCCGCCCCCGCCGCCGCCGCCGCCGCCTCCCCCGCCGCCGCCGGACAACACGCCGCAGCAACCACCGCCGCCGATCCAGCCGCGCGTGACGCCGCCGCCGCCGACCAACGTTCAGCCGCCGCCCCCGCTGCAGCTGCCGCCGGTTCCGGACCGTCAGGCCTACGACCCCAACCAGGTGGCCCGGGCGGTTCCGCCTTCGCCGCCGCTTCCGCCCGCCCCGCCGCCCGCGCCCCCCGCGCCCCCGCCCGCCCCGCCGCCGGCGCCCGCGGCGCCGTCGGTGATCACGCGCCCGAACTGGATCACGCGTCCGGACGGCTCCGATCTGGAGCGGTATTACCCGGATCGGGCCCGCGAGGACGGGGTGAGCGGTCGAGCCACCATCTCGTGCAAGGTGACCGCGCGCGGCACGCTCACCGGGTGTTCGGTGGTCTCCGAGACGCCCGCCGGCTCCGGCTTCGGCCAGGCCACCATCCGCGCCGCGGGCCGGTTCCGGATGAGCCCGCAGCAGGTGGACGGCAAGCCCGTCGAGGGCGGCACGGTCCGCGTGCCTCTGGTGTGGCAACTGGGCGAATAGCGGTCGCCCTTCGTGAAAGACGGATCAGCCCCGGCGCCCAGCGCCGGGGCTTTTTCCTGTCCCGAGCCTGGGACCGGCGTTCAGTGCGGGTTCAGCGCCCCATCGCCCTAATGCGTGCATCCCGGCCGGGCGCCGGGCGTTCGTCCGGTGCTGAAGGAGCGCTCCATGGTCAAGTCACTCACCCATCCGCTTCGGGCCCTGGGGCTCGCCGCCGTGCTGTGCGCCGCCGCGCCCGCCGCCTTGCTGGTCGGCGGCGCCCCGAGCGAGGCGATCGCGCAAGTCTACTATCCATCGGCTCCCGGCTATCCGTCGGCTCCGGGCTATCCATCGGCTCCGGGCTATCCATCGGCTCCCGCGCGCGATCCGGCCGCGGAGGCCTGGGCGCAGATCCTGGCCCGGACGCCCCAATCCAACGACGCCAGCCTCAACCGGCGCGTGCGGAGCGTGGGCGACCGCCTGGCGCAGGCCGCCGGCGCCAGCGCGCAGAGCTGGGACTATCGCGTGTTCGTGGACAACAGCCCCAACGCCTTTGTGCTTCCGGGCGGCCGGGTGGGCGTGAACACCGGCCTGTTCCGCGTCATCCAGAACGACGACCAGCTGGCGGCGGTGCTGGGTCACGAGATCGCGCACGCCCAGTACAACCACGCGGCCCAGCGCTCGAGGCGCACCGGACTGGCGCAGCTGGGTCTGGGCCTGGGGGCGCGCATCTTCGGGCGGAACGACCCGGAGCTGGCCAACCGGATCGCCCGTTACGGCGGGGCCGGAGCTCAGCTGGGTTTCCTGCTGCCGTTCTCGCGCCGGCAGGAGCTGGAAGCCGACCGGCTGGGCGTGGACTACATGGCGCGCGCGGGCTTCCGGCCGTCGCAGGCCGTGACGCTTTGGCGCAACTTCCAAGGCAGCCGCGCGGCCTCCGCGCCGCAGTTCCTGTCCACCCACCCCTCGGATGCGACCCGGATTCAGCAGCTCGAGACCTATGTCCGCACGCGGGGTTACAACTGAGCACGCTTGATCGAGGCGGGCGCCCGGCTTAAGGATGCCCGCCTCGCGTCGGGCCGCCTTAGCTCAGTTGGTTAGAGCGCCGGTTTGTGGAACCGGAGGTCCTCAGTTCAAGCCTGAGAGGCGGTACCATTCCCGGACGCGAACACCGTTAACCTTTGCGATCGCGCGTGCTACAAGGCGCGATGTAGGGGGACGGGATGACCGACTTCGTGATCACCCTGCCGTTGCGACCGGGTGAAGAGGCGCAGGCCTTCGGGGACTATCTGAACCGCTTCGTCGAGAGCCGTTCAACGGCCGCCATGATGCGGACGCCGACGCGCTTTTGTGATGGTTCGCACGAACTTCGCCCGCAAGGCGAGGTCAAACCGTCATCTTGAACCGCCGCCCCGCCTTTTCGTCGACGTTCAATGCGGACGCTGACGCGCCTTTTGCGCCACGGCTGGCTGCGATGGTGATGGTCCGCACGGACTTCGGCCCGCAAGGCGAGGTCAAAACGGTCATCTTCCAGGAACAGCGCCGGCCGCCGCGGCGACTTTCCACCGCACCTCCGGCGGTAACGCGACAGGCCAGCACGGCCGTGCCCGTCTGCTCCCGCTCCAGGGCCCGCTGGGGATAGTAGCGCGCGACCTGCTCGGCCGGCAAGCGCGGTTGGGGCGGGTGATTTCGTCCGGATGGCGGCAAGCGCGGCGGCCGCGCAGTATTCCCGCAGGCTGGAAGGCCGCGTCGGAGGTGTCGGGGGTGGGGGTGTAGGGGCTCGAGCGGCGGGTCGTCTTGCCGATGGTCAGGGCCGGCGACAGACGGCGACTTGGCCGTGGCGGGTCAAAGGCGAGAACGGAGGTGGTCGTGGCGTGGCGTCGGCTCCCCAGTGCTTGTGCTCTGCGGGGCAGCGTTCGTCTGGAGGCGGCGCGTGTAAACCGGGTGCACGGAAAGGTGAGCTGGGTTTGAGGGCTCGGAAGGACAAGCATCCGTGATCGGATCACATTCGCTTGCTTGCCGGGCATTATGTATTCACGTGTTAGTGAAGGCTTAACCATAGGCTATGACTGTGGGGACCATGAGCGTCGCCAAGACTCAGGCCCGGAGCGCCATCGAGGGGGTCATCCGCAAGGCCGCGGATCGGACAGGCGTGGACTTCGGCTTCCTGCTCAAGACGGCCCACCGGGAAAGCAGCCTCAATCCCCGCGCCAAGGCGGGGACCTCATCAGCCGCGGGGCTGTTCCAGTTCGTGGAGCAGACCTGGCTCGGCCAGATGAAGCGGCACGGGGCCAAGCACGGCTACGGCGCCTATGCCGCCATGATCGAGAAGGGCGCGGACGGACGGCTGCGGTGCAACTCGGACGAGGCCCGCCGCGCGGTCATGAACATGCGCTTCGACGCGTCCTGCTCGTCGCTGATGGCGGGCGAGCTGGCCAGCGACCATGCCGCCTATCTCAAGGGCCGGATCGGACGCGATCCCACCGAGGGCGAACTTTACGCGGCGCACTTCATGGGGCCCAAGGGCGCGGCCAAGCTGATCGAGGCCCAGGCCCGCAGCCCGGAAGCCAGCGCGGCGGGCCTGTTCCCCCAGGCGGCCTCGGCCAACCGATCCATCTTCTACCGCAACGGCCGGGCCGCTTCGGCCGCGGACGTCTACGCCTACCTGACCCGCAGCGCGCCCGCCGGCGACGCCGGCTCCTCGGACGTTCGGGAAGCGGCGCCGGCGGCGCGGGAACGACCGACCTATCGGGTGCTGGGCGATGAGCCGTCCCGCGCAGCCTATGCGCTGGAGACCCGGTTGCAGCAGACGCGCCAGGAGCAGTCGCTGGTGCAGCAGGTGCTGAACGGCGGCGACGCCCGGGACGGCGGCTTCGGCGCCGGTCTGTTCAGCGCCGAGATGCTGTCCGTGCTGGCCGGCTCCAACAGCAAGGACGAGAGCTGAGCTGAATCCAGTTCAGGCCGGGTTCGCCTGAGCCCGGGTTCGTTCGCCCGCGCCTCGCAACCAGCTCAAAGCCCCTTCGCCAGGAGAGCGTGGCGCGCCCGCCTGCAGCAGCGGCGTCGCAGCTGTGGGTGGCGGGCCGGCCACGGCGGTGGGGCGCCCTCCGCCCGCAAACGGCGGACCGGACAGCGGTCGCGCGCGGGAACCGTCTCTTGCGCGCAGAGAGCGGAGCTCAGGACCGCCCGCTCAGGCCGCCTCCGCCCGCGCAGTCTCGCTCGCGGCCAGGGCGCGGGCCACGGCGCCCACCGTGACGGGCTTGCGCAGCACGGCGTCGGCGCCGGCGCGCAGGCAGGCGTCCGCGTCCTCCACTTCGGCGCCGATCACGGCGGTGACGCGGGTGCGCGCGGCTGGGGAGGGCAGGGCCCGGATGGCGCGCACGACGGAGGGCGCCGCCACGCCGCCCACCAGGATCGCGTCCACGTCGCAGGCCCGCAGCAGCTCCAGCGCGCGCTCGCCGTCGTGGGTGTGCAGCATGCGATGGCCGAGCTGGTCCAGGGCCGAGCGCAGCATGGCGGCCGTAAGGCTGTCAGGCTCGATGGCGAGGACCCGAAGCGTCCGGCTGGGCGTGGCCGTGTTCACCGGCGGCTCGCTGGTGCTGGCCTGGGCGTCGAAGGGAAGTTCGAGGCGGAAGCGGCTGCCGATCCCCGGGCGGCTTTCGGCGTCCAGCTCGCCGCCCATGAGGCGGGCCAGGCGGCGGGACAGCGACAGGCCCAGACCGGCCCCGGGAACGCCGGCGCCCGTGCGCGCGATCCGCTTGAACGGCTCAAACGCCAGCCGCAATTCCTCGGGGTCCAGACCGGGGCCGGTGTCGGCGACCTCGAACCGGAGGCGGTCCGGCGCGGCGGGCAGGACGCGCACGGTGATGCTCCCCCGACCGGTGTAGCGCACGGCGTTGCCCACGAGGTTGAGGAGGATCTGACGCGTGCGGCCGGGGTCCGCCATCACGGCGCCCTGCGCCACGCCCGGCTCGACCGAAAGGATCAGGCCCTTGGCGCCGGCCAGGGGCTCCAGCTGGCGCACGACCTGGCGCGCGAGTTCGACCGGGGCGATCGCCTGGGTCGTGACGGTCAGGCGGCCCGTCTCGGCCTGTTCGGAATCCAGGGTGGCGTCGAGCACGCCTATGAGGTCCTGCGCGGCCTCCAGGGCGGCGGCCAGCTGGTCGCGGGAGGGACGGGCGCGGACCGCCGGCCCCGCTGCGGCGGCCAGAACGTGGACCACGCCGGACAGGCCGCCGCGCAGCTCTTGCGACAGGGTGGCGAGGAGGTCGGACTTGTCGGCGGCCAGGGCTTCGGCGCGGGCGAGGGCGCGGGCGCGGTCCTCCGTCAACCCCTCGCGCTCCACCGCCATGTCGAAGGAGCGCCGGAGCAGGCGGTTGACGACCAGGGCCAGGGCGAAGGCCAGGGCGGCGCCGCCAAGGGCCAGGCTGGCGATTCCCTCGTCGTTCGGGTGCGCATGCAGCAGCCACAGCGCGGGTCCGGCGGCCAGGGGGCCGACGATCAAGAGGGACAGCAGGTGGGGAGCGGTGAAGAAGAAGCAGGTCACGGCGCCGCAGAGCGCCAGCAGGAGCAGCGCCTCCCGCGCCGGGCCTGCGAGATCGGCCACGGCGCAAAGTTCAGCCAGGGCCAGCGCCCAGACGAGGCCGCCGGCGATGTGGACCACGGTGCGTCGGCGCAGGTCGTAACGCCGTGCAGGGTCGCCCTTCAGCCAGCTCACGGCCGCGTAGAAGACCGCCCAGTTCATCGCGGCCTGGACCAGGCAGACGCCCAGCCACACGGTTTCCGGAGCGGCCTCGGACGCGAGGCCCACAAGCGGCGCGCCTACCGCGAAGGCGGCCAGCGCATAGGGCAGCAAGGAGGCTTGCGCGTCCAAGGCCAGAACCTCGGCGGAGGTCGAGCGGGGAGGCGTCTGGGCGGGCTGGGCGAACACGGACGACCTCAACAGGGCAGGATCGTCAGCATGCGCCCGGAGGGCTTGCCGGAGCCCTAATCCGGCGGCGGAAACAGGGTGAAGCGCGATTAAGACGTGTAAACGATGCGTTAACCCCGAATCACCACACTGTGCCCAGGCTGGCGATGTGGGCTCGGGACGGATGGCGACTTCCCGCAATGGGCTGACTCAAGAAGACATCCGCGCCCTTGTGCGCGGCACCGACGAAGACGAGCGCGCCACGGCCGCCCACAAGATCTGCCGCAGCATCGATCAGCGTCCGCTCAGCGATCCGCTGACGCCCCAGGAGCGGGCGGCCGCGCACGAGATCCTGCGCGTCATGGCGGCCGACGCGGCCGAAAGCGTGCGGCGCGCCTTGGCCGTCACCCTGAAGAGCTCGCCCGTGCTTCCGCGCGATGTCGCGCTTAAGCTGGCGCGCGACGTCGAGGCCGTGGCCGTGCCGGTCCTGAACTTCTCGCCGGCCTTTACGGACGCGGACCTGGCCGAGCTGGTGCGGCAGGGCACCGGGGTGAGGCAGGCGGCGATCGCCTATCGCCCCGAGCTGTCGCAAACGGTCACCACCGCGCTGGCCGACTATGGGGTGGAGGAGGCGCTCCGCATCGCCTGCGCCAACGACAACGCCGACTTCAGCGAGGCGGCGCTCCTGAAGACGCTGGAGCGGTTTCCGCATTCGGACGCGGTCAAGACCTCGGTCGGCTACCGCGCGGCTCTGCCCCTGGTCGTCGCCGAGCGGCTGACCCAGGTGGCGGGCGAGGCGCTGCGCGAACACCTGCAGGTCCATTACGGCGTGGCCGCCGGCCCGGCGGACGAACTCGCGGCGGACGCCGCCGAGCGGGCCACGGTGGATCTGGCGGAGCAGGCCGCGGCGGTGGACGACGCCAGCGCCTTTGCGGCGCACCTGGCCCAGACGGGCCGTCTCACGGCGTCTCTGCTGCTGCGCACCCTGGCGCAGGGCAACATCCGCTTCTTCGAGCACGGGGTGGCCCAACTGGCGGGTGTGCCTCACCCGCGCACCTGGATGATGATCCACGACGCCGGACCGCTCGGGCTGCGCGCCATCTATGAACGGGCCGGGCTGCCCGCGCGACTGTTCCCGGCCTTCCGGGCGGGCGTGGACACCTACCGGTCGGTGCATTTCGAGGGCGCGGTGCTGGACCGCGAGAAGTTCCGGGAGCGCATGATCCAGCGCTTCCTGACGCAGCATCAGGGCGCCTCGCGCGAGGATCTGGAGTACCTGCTGGAGCGCCTGGACGCGGCCGGGGCGCCCGCCGCCGCCGCGGAGCGGGCCGCCAACGCGGCCTGATCCTTTCCGGGTCGCATCCGGGGGCGGGGCGGGTATGATCGCCCCATGGAAGAGGCGGTGGCGTCCGGCGGCTTGCGCGATCTGATCCTGTTTCTGGTTGCGGCAGGGGTTGTGGTGCCCTTGTTCAGCCGGTTGCGGGTCAGCCCCGTGCTGGGCTTTCTCGCCGCGGGCGTGCTGCTCGGCCCCTGGGGGCTGGGCCGGCTGGCGGACGAGATTCCGTTGGCGGGGCTGCTGACGATCTCCGATCCGGAGGAGATCGACATTGTCGCCGAGCTCGGCGTGGTGCTGCTGCTGTTCTCCATCGGGCTGGAGCTCTCGCTGGAGCGGCTGAAACGGCTCCGGCGTTTCATCATCGGCCTGGGCGGTCTGCAGGTGACGGTCACCACCGCCGCGATCGGCGCGGTGGGCGTTCTGTTGGGACTGCCCCTGCCCACGGCCGGCGTGCTGGGGGCCGCGCTGGCGCTCTCCTCCACCGCCATCGTGCTTCCGGTGCTGGAGGAGCGTGAAGCCCAGGACACGGCCAGCGGTCGTTTGAGCTTCGCCGTGCTCCTGGCCCAGGACCTGGCGCTGGTTCCGATCCTGTTCGGCATGGGGGCGCTGGCCGGGCGCAACGAGCTGGATTTCGGCGAGCAATTGTTGCGCACCTTTGTGCCTGTTGCGGCCGTGTTCGCGCTGCTGATCGCATCGGGACCGCTGATCCTGCGGCCCCTGCTCAAGGCCGCCGCGCGCTCGGGCACGCGCGAGCTGTTCGTGGCGGCCTGTCTGCTGGTGGTGCTGGTGACGGGGTTGGTGGCGCAGGCGGCGGGGCTGTCGATGGCGCTGGGGGCCTTCATCGCCGGACTGCTGCTGGCGGAGACGGAGTATCAGCACGAGGTCGAGGTGACCCTGGCCCCCTTCAAGGGTCTGTTTCTGGGAGCCTTCTTTCTGGCGGTCGGCATCGACCTCGACTGGGGGGTGATGGCGGAGCGGCCGGGGGTGCTGTTGGGCGCGGTGGCGGCGCTGGTGGCGGGCAAGGCCTTGATCCTGTTCGTGCTGGCGCGCCTGTTCGGGGCCGCCACGCACACGGCGGTCCAGACCGCCCTGGTGCTGGGCGCCGGCGGGGAGTTCGCCTTTGTGATCCTGTCCGTGGCGCTGGACGCCCAATTCCTGGGCCCGCGGCTGGAGGAGCTGGCCGTGGCCACGGCCACGCTGTCGATGTTCACCATCCCCGTGCTGGCCTGGGCTGGGGAGCGGATCGGCCGGGCCGCCGAGGTCCACGCCGTATCCACCCCGGCGGAGGATCGCCTCACCGACGAGCCGCACGCGGCCGAAGTCGTGGTGGTGGGCTATGGCCGCGTAGGCCAGCTCGTGGCCGACATGCTGGGCCGCCATGGCCGGACCTACCGGGTCGTGGACAACGACCCCACCGTGGTCTCGCGTCACCGCAAGCGCGGCGCCCCCATCGTGTTCGGCGACGCCACCCGTCCGGAGTTCCTGGAACGGTTCAACCTGGCGGGCGCCCGCGCCCTGGTGGTGACCCTGCCCGGCGCGGAGGCCGCGGAGGCCGTGGTCAAGGCCGCGCGGGGACTGAGGCCGGATCTGGTGCTGTCCGCCCGGGCGCGCGACGACCAGCACGCCGCCAGGCTCTACGAGCTGGGCGCCACCGACGCCGTTCCGGAGAATGTCGAGGCCAGCCTCCAGTTGGCGGAGAACATCCTGGTGGACATCGGGGTGCCCATGGGGCTGGTGATCGCCTCCATCCACGAGAAGCGCGACGAGTATCGCGACCTGTTCCGCAGCAAGATCGACGGCGGGCGGGAGCCGCGGGCCGTGCGCCCGACGGCTCGGGAGGCGGCGGAGACATGAGGCTGGCCTATCAGGGCGAGCCTGGCGCCTTCAGCCACGAGGCCTGCCTGCGGTTCGCGCCCGAGGCTGAGCCGGTCGGCTTCGACAGCTTCGACGAGGCCGTGGAGACCGTGCGCAGCGGCGGCTGCGGCGCGGCCATGTTGCCGGTCGAGAACAGCCTGGCCGGGCCTGTGCATCCCGTGCTGCGGCTGCTGGCCGATGCGGGCCTGCGCGAGACCGGTCGCTTCGCCCTGCCGATCCGGATCATGCTCATTGGGTCCCCGGGCGCGGTGATCGAGGACGTGCGGGTGGTGGCGAGCCATCCGGTGGCGCTGCTGCAGTGCCGCGACCTGATCGCCGAACTGGGGCTGGAGACGGAGGCGGCCTTCGACACGGCCGGCGCGGCCCGGCTGCTGGCCGAGGCGCCGGAGCCGAAGCGGGCGGTGCTGGCCTCGCGGGTGGCCGCGGAGCGGCACGGCCTGCCGGTGCTGCGCGCCGATGTGCAGGATCGGGCAAGCAACCACACCACCTTCGTGCTGATGCGACCTTGACAGATCGAGCCATAGCGGGACAGGCTAAGGATGGGCATGTCGCCCCACGCGCCGGAGTAGTCTCATGCGAGACGCACTGAATCTCCCCTCGGTCTCCATCCCGACGACGCGCGTGTATTACGGCTATCGCAGCTCGGCTCAGTTTAGCGGCCGGCAGGGCTAAGGCCCGCCGGACACCGCACCCACCCTGACATCCGAAGACCCAAGCCGCGGCCCCGGCCGTGCGCTCGCGCGAAAGCCCGTTCCATGACCGCTCTGCACCACGGCCGTCCGGCCGCCCCGTCCGATGCTCTCGACCGCCGTCTGGCGGCGGCGCGGGCGGAGGTCGACTGCATCGACGACTCCATCCTGGCCCTGATCGAAATGCGCCTGCGCCTGGCCGGCCGCGTGGCCAGCGGCAAGGGCGAGGGCCCCAAGCGCCGGCCTGAACGGGAAGCGGAGGTGCTGAACCGCCTGTCCGCCGCCTCCGAGGTCGCGCCCGAAGGGCTGGTGCGGACCGTCTGGTCCGCGCTGATGGCCGAAAGCCTGGCGCGCCAGGAGGCCTGAGCCGACTGTGGGATGTGGGGCGCGCCGTCCCGCCGGCTCTGCAAGCTGGCCTCCCGGACCCATGTCATCGCGCTCCCGCCCGGGGCGGTCTAGGGTGGCGCGGTGAAGCTGGACAGCCGGGATCTGGAAGGGCGGTTCGTGCGGCTGGAGCCGATCGGGCCGGCCAACCGGGAGGCGGTGCAAGCGGCGCTGGCCAGCGATCCGGAGGGCTGGGCCATCATGGCCACCAACGGCGGACCGGGCGGCTTCGACGGCTGGTGGGCGGCGGCCGAGGTCAGGGTGGGCAAGGGCGAGCCCGTGTTCGCGGTTCGGCGGCTCAGCGACGGGCAGGTGGTGGGCGGCGCCGGCTATCTGGAGCTTAGGCCCGAACACCGCGGCGTGGAGATCGGGGCCACCTTCTACCGGCCGGACGCGCGGGGAGGGCCGGTGAACCCGGACTGCAAGCTGCTGCTGCTCGCCCACGCCTTTGCGGCCGGCGCGCTGCGCGTGGAGTTCATAACCGACGCCCTGAACCACCGCAGCCGGGCGGCGATCGCCAAGCTGGGCGCCGTGGAGGAGGGCGTGCTCCGGCGGCACAAGATCACCTGGACGGGGCGGATCCGGGGCACGGCGGTGTTCTCGATCACCGACGAGGAATGGCCGGGCGTCCGGGCGGGCCTGGAGGCCAGGCTCTCGGCTTTTCGAGGTGGAACGGAGGTTCGGGCCGACCCGTTCGCCTGTGGGATCGGAGACCGGGCATGCGCATCCACCACCTCAACTGCGGCACCGACTGCCCGTTCGGCGGAGCCCTGTTCGACGGCTTCAGCAAGGGGCCGGTCGGCAAGCTGGTCTGCGCGGCCCAATTGATCGAAACCGACGGCGGGCTGGTCCTGGTGGACACCGGCTACGGCATGCAGGACGTGGAGCAGCCCAGCCGGCTGCCGGCCTTTTTCCGCTCGGCCCTGAACATCCAGTTCCGGCGGGAGGAGACCGCGCTGTTCCAGGTGGAGGCGCTGGGCTTCAAGGCCAGCGACGTGCGCCACATCGTGCTGACCCACCTGGATTTCGACCACGCGGGCGGGATCGAGGACTTCCCGGAGGCCCGGGTGCATGTGACCGCGATCGAAAAGGACCTGGCCGAGCGCCACCGGCGGGGGTTCATCAACGCGCGGCGCTATCAGCCCGTGCAGTTCGACGCCGTGCGCGACTGGCGCACCTATGACGTCCGGGGCGAGGGTGGTTCGGGTTCGAGGCCGTCCGCGCGCTGGACGGACTGCCGCCCGAGATCCTGATGGTGCCGCTGCCGGGGCACACCCTGGGGCATGCGGGCGTGGCGATCGACACCGGCTCCGGCTGGCTGCTGAACGCCGGCGACGCCTACTTCTTCCGGGGCGAGATGGACCTGCGCCGCCCGCACTGCACCCCGGGGCTGGCGGGCTATCAGCGCCTAATGGAGATGGACCACCCCCAGCGCATGAACAATCAGCATCGCCTGCGCGAGCTGAAGCGGCTCCAGGGCGGGGCGGTGACGGTGATGTGCTCCCATGATCCCAAGGAGCTGGAGTCGATGCAGGCGCTGGGCCGGGCGGCGTAGCCGCGGGGGTGGCCGGGACCGTCCAGCGAACCGCGCCATGACCGAGCGGCGAGGTGGAATGCTCAGCGGTCCCACCGGAAGCCGGCCAGACGCGGATTTTGGGCGAAAGCTTTCCGTCCGAACTCCAGGCGAACCGCCAGTGATCCTGGCTGAACGGGTCTAGCTCGTCCCATGTAGGGGTGAAAGTTGATCATCGCTTGGTGGTGCGTAGCGTGCGCTTCCCACAACTCTCGGGCGAGAGCGTCGGCGACCGTTCGGTCCGGCTCGCTCATCTTTCCGCCTCGCAACCTGAAAAGTGTAGCTAAGGAGTGGGTGGAGCGGGACAGGGCGTTGCTGCAGGTAGCTTCCGGTTCTCTGCTTCGGCCTTCGACTTCTCCCACTCGTCTTTCAGCAGCCAGCGAACCTCTCGTTCGAATGCGCTGAATTTTGCTTTCGCGTCGTTGCCCCGCATCGGCTCCGCTCTCAATGCTTCTCCGATTTCCTCCAACCGCAGACTGATCGCCTGATCGCGGCAGTGACGTTGGTGAAGCGAGGGGTTCAGCCGAAGGCGGATTGCTGTCCGCAGCAGCGCGAATTCAGCCGGATCGAACGATCGATCATCTCTCGCCTTCGCCACAAGCGCAGCTAGATCGGTCACGGCTGTTCTAATGTCCTGTCGCCACTGGGCTCGTTCAGTGGTGATGGTTGCAGCGAAGCTCGTACGCGTTTGATTACGTAGCGTCACCCATGCGGTGATCAGAACACCAGCCAAAGTCAGGCCCGCAGCTGTTCCTGCGATCCAGGCTGCTCTGGTTGTGGCTTCGACCGTGATCTCCGCTGCAGCTACGGCCGCATCAATCGTCATGGTACCGTCCGTCGAACTCCGCGGCCTCAGGCCAGTCAACCGCCTTCCATCAGCGATGTCGACCTGGGCTCGCCCCCCGAGCTGATGCAGCCTATCGCACTATCCAACCCCTGGCGCATCGACCGGGCCGGACTGGTGGCTGAAGCCCCGCTACGATGGACGACTGCCTTAGTCTCAGGAGGTCGCACAGACATGGGTGAGAGCAGGACCGGGAGCACCCGCTCTGCTGCTCTTGCGGCGGGCCAACCGAAACACGCGATCGCTTCCCGCAAAGAGCGATGTTTTTGGGAAAGATCGGGCCTGAAGGTTTCGAATTTCCAGCCTGCCGAGCGTGCAACTCCGCGACATGGGCAACTGAGCACGTGGGCGGTCCAGACTGCCTGTTAGCTCCGACAGGGGAGGCGAGGCGAGGCGCTGTCCTAGCTAGTTCGAGATTCTTGGAAAAAGCGGGCGCCAGGGCAGCCCCGTCTTGGCTGCGCTTCGCAATATCGGAAGAGAATTGTTCGGCGTCGTGTTCGGGAACACCAACGCGAGCCCCTGGCTTTCATAGCCTAGGGGGGTCCTTTTCTCGATCCTGGAACCGATGTCCGCACACAACGCCTTCGCGCGCAAGCGTTGATCATCGGTAGCCCAATTCGTGTTTGCAGGGTCGAATGCGTACGCGTTGGGCCCCAACACCTCCCCACTTCGGAAGTCAGCAGTGATTCCATCCAGTTCGCTTAGTACTTTTCGTATCCGACGGTCGGCCTCTTTAGTGCTCACGAGAGCGGCGACGAGCAGGTGAATCCCCGAGCCTCCTAGAAGGTCCTGAATTTCGTCGCAAAACTCCGATATCTTTGTGGACAGTGTCCCGCCAGTTCCAGCGATATCGTCGATTGCGACCACCGCCCTAGGGAGCCCGTGGCGTTCGGCGTGAGCTGCGAAGCCTGCAGCAAAGGTTGGGCGAGGGACTATGCATTCGACCGACACTTTGTTTTCTTCAGCGAAGAGTCCGGCGTAATATTGACCGCTCTTACCTTCACCATCCAAGTACGTTATCACTATATCTCGCCGACGGTCATTCAATCTCTGCATGACGAACGGAGGTAACATTTGACGCAAGTTCAAGTAAGCCGTGCGTAGACGACTCCGGACCTCGGGTTCGCCAAATACCTGGGTCAACTTGAGCACCTCGAAGAGCAGTCGTTGATCCCGATGTCCTGGGACTTGTTCGAACCACCCGCGGATGTCATCGGCAGAGATGTGCTGACCACGGAATGGAGGCCACGACTGGGAAAGGAGCACCACCTCAGCCGATTTCACCCGAGCGGCCTCCTCGTCGGATCTGACGGACGCAGAGAGTTCTTCGCTCAATGCGTCGGACACTAGCTTCGCGTATCCAACGTCAACTAGCCATCTCTGGAACAGCGGTAATTGAAAGCGGTATGTTCCACCATCTTCTGACAAAACGCCCCTTCTAACGAAATCATTCAAGACTGGCTCTATCTCAGAGTTTGCAAGAAGGCTGTGTCCTTTATTACTTGCAATGTTCTGTAGCGTGAGTCCCTGCTTGGACCTGAGGGTCCGCGCCATGGCCACCAGGACTCGACTACGTCTCAGGACTTCAGGCTCCCGCTCATTGACGGGTTTGAAAATTCCATCCTGCCACAAGTGGACGAAAGCGTTGGCCTCCAATGACGATAGCCTAAGTGCCGCGGCGTCTGACACCTCGCGACTTGTGAGATCTGCATCCCTGGACGCTACGGCAGCGCGGGCCGCCGTGGAGCAGACTATGTTGGTAAAAAAGGGGTTGCCATTGGAGATGTTGAACACCTCAGAAATGCCATCCTCTGTCCACCGCAAATAGGGCTCTGACGGGTGTCGAACCAGTCTCGTGTAGTCGCTCCAATCGCTCGATCGAGAGAAGTAGCTCAGGTTTATTCCGGAAAACCGGTTTAGCTTTTGCCCCTGGCGCTCCATAACAAAGGGCATGTTTTCTCCGCCGACAAGGACGATCGCCATGTTCTTTGAAGCCGAAGGTGCTCTGATGTTGGCGAAAAACGTCTCAGCTAGATTGCCAAAAAGGTATAGTTCTTGGTGTATCTCGTCGAATTCATCGATAATCACGACGAATCTCTTATCTGGAGCTAGCTCCCTCAGCATGGTAGCAAGCTTTACAAGCGGAGATAATGTTCCATCGAATACGCCAGGCGTCTGATTCATTCCATGCGGAAGGCTTCGCATCAGAAACGACTCGATCTCTTCCCCGAGAGCTCGAAGTGACGCCCTGGGCTCTTCGTTAGCGATGGCTCCCCAGATAAGCTCAAGAGCTACAACATTTGAATTCTTCGCTGCCGCGTGACGGACACACGCTCTGGCCAACGAGGTCTTGCCCACCCTCTTTTGGCCGGTGATATAGAAGGACTCCATGGGACTGCGGAGTAGCCGGCTCGAGAGGTCAACCACCAATTCCGCCCTCCCGATGAAGGCGTCTCCCTCCGCAGGGTCAGTGCTGTAGGGGTGCCATACGTCTAACGACCCCCAGTCGATGTCGCCCCGTTGTGCATAGGCCCGGAAATCGACCATCTCCGACCCTCGATGCCTCATGCAGAGTTTGGTGGAGCTTTTTCTGGAGCCAACTGCGAGGGCGTGCATCGTTGTGGTCGCGCGCCGGGTCCCTGTGACTGCAGGTTTCCAACATCCGGCTTCGCGCGTGTGGTTGTGACCGCGCTTTGGCAGAGGTCCCAGCTTGGTTGAGCCGTTTGATCTCAGCGACGATGAACTGCAGGAGGCGTCGGACGTGGTCCGGCGCTCCTCTCCAGGCGTCTACACGGTCGCCAAGCTATACGGTCCAGGTTGGGTCGCGAAGGACAGCCCGACCACGTTCGGAGGTCGCTTCAAGGCGGCGGTGGCCGCCGGTCGCTCACCCGGGATCTCGGTTCACCCGGAGAAAACCGGAGCCAACGCCACGCAGCATGTTGTGCCCATCACCCGGGCTCGACGCTCCGGCCGGCGGTTTATCTGAGCCGCATCCTCATGGAAACGCCCCACACTGGACCCACCGAGCGGCCCAAAGCTAAAGCCTTTCGGTCTTATCCGCGCCAATTACCTGAAGAAAGTGATGGTGCCGCCTAGGTGACTCGAACACCTGACCTACGCATTACGAATGCGCCGCTCTACCGGCTGAGCTAAGGCGGCCCTGGACCTCGCCATGGAGCGGGCGCGGACGGGGCGGTGTTTAGCCCGGCTGGCCGGGCTTGCCAACCCGGGCCAGCAAGGCGGCCTCGTTGGGCGCCTCGGCGACGGCGATCCGGGGCCACCGGTCGCGAAGCGGCGCGGCGGCGGCGGCGGGCGAGATGCAAACGGCGGTGAGGTCGACACGTCCAGGGCGGCGGCGGCCCTGGCCAGGGCGCGGGCCGCTCTGGGCGAGTGGACCAGGACGGCGTCCAGCTCGGTCCAGGCCGATCGCACGGCGTCGTCCAGCGGGAGTTCGAGCACCTCGTACACGGGGGTGACGACGACCGGTCCGCCCCCGTCCGCCAGTTCGCCGGCACGTTCCCGCGCGGCCAGGTGGAGCACGGGGCCGCGGATGTCGTTCCGGTGGGCCGCGATCAGCCTGCCCAGCGCGGCCAGGTCGCCGCCGGCGGAACGCACCCGCTCAAAGCCCAGGTCGCGCGCGGCCCAGGCGGTGGCGTCGCCCACGGCGAACACCGGCAGTGCGCGCAGGCGCTGGAGCTCCGGCCTGCCGGTCAGGGCCGCCACCGCGTTGGCGCTGGTGAAGGCCACCGCGCCCACCTCCGTCGGCAGCGAGGGGAAGGGCAGGGGTCTGACGGCCAGCAGGGGGGCGACCAGGGGCGTGCGCCCCATGGCGACCAGCCGGCCTGCGGTGGCCGAGGCGCCGGGTTCGGCTCGGGTCACCCAGACCTTCACCGCGGCCAGACCTTCACCGGGGCGGCCTCATCGGCCCAAGGTGATGCGGTCGCCCGCTTCCTCGCGGATCTCCAGGCCGAGCCGAAGGCCGAGCGCCGCCGCCGTGCTCTCCGGGTCCGGCTCGCCGGCCATGTCGTGGGCGTGCTCGCGCCGCCAGCGGGCGGAGCCGTCCGGCGCCAAGGCCTCCACCACCAGCCGGAGCACCTGGGCCCCCTCCGGCCCGTCGAGCCGGGCGTGGGCCCCGATGGCGGTGCGGCAGGAGCCCTCCAGAGCGACCAGGGCCCCGCGTTCTGCGGCCACCGCCACCGTGGTCTCCGGGCAGCGCAGCGCCTCCACCCAGGCTGCATCCACATCGGCCTCCCGCGTCTGGATGGCGAGGGCGCCCTGGGCCGGCGCCGGGGGTTGGGCGACGGGGTCGAAATACTCGCGCACGAGGTGGTCCAGCCCCAGCCGTTTCAGCCCCGCGGCGGCCAGCACCGCCGCGTCCGCTTCGCCCCGCTCCAGCTTGGCCAGCCGGGTGTCCACATTGCCCCGCATCAGCTCCACCCGGAGATCGCCGCGCCGCCACATGGCCTGGGCTCCGCGCCGGAGCGAGGCGGTGCCCAGCCGGGCGCCTTCGGGCAAGGCGTCGAAGCTTGCATGCAGGGGCGAAAGCAGGGCGTCGCGCGGGTCCTCCCGCCGGGGCGTGGCGGCGATGGTCAGGCCCGGTACGGCCTCGGCCGGCACGTCCTTGTAGCTGTGCACGGCGCAGTCGACCTGCCCGGCCAGGAGCGCCTCCTCGATCTCCTTGGTGAACAGCTGCTTGCCGCCCAGCTCCAGCAGGCGACGGTCCTGGATGCGGTCGCCGGTGGTGGTGATCAGGACCACGGGCGCGACCCGGTCGGCCTCCGCTTCCGGGGCGCCCAGCGCCTGGCAGATGCGCAGCTGCATCTGGCGCGTCTGGGTCCGCGCGAGCTTGGAGGCGCGCGATCCGATGCGGACGGGAGCGGTCATGGCGGCTCGCTACAGAAGGCGGGCCCGCCCCGCAACGCGCCACGGTTCGCGCCCGGGTTCGGGCCCGGGTTTGTGGCCGGGTTTGTGGGACGGCGCGAGGCGGCCTAAATCGCCCGGGTGTTCACCGTGCTCGGCATTGAAACCAGTTGCGACGAAACCGCGGCCGCCGTCGTGCGCCTGGATGGGGCGGGGAGGGCGGACGTCCTGTCCTCGGTGGTGGCCAGCCAGGACGAGCACTCAGCCTTTGGAGGCGTGGTGCCCGAACTCGCCGCCCGGGCGCATGTGGAGATCATCGACGGGGTGATCGCCGCAGCTCTGCGCGAGTCGGGGCTGGGGATGGCCGGGCTGACCGGCGTCGCCGCCACGGCGGGACCGGGCCTGGTCGGAGGCGTCATGGTGGGGCTGTCCGCCGGCAAGGCGATCGCGATGGCCCTGAGCCTACCCTTTGTGGCCGTGAACCACCTGGAGGGGCACGCGCTCTCGGCCCGGCTGGAGGCCGAGGCGCCCTTTCCCTTTCTCCTGCTGCTGGTCTCGGGGGGACATTGCCAGCTGCTCGCGGTGGAGGGCCTGGGCCGCTACACCCGTCTGGGGGCCACCATCGACGACGCGGCCGGAGAGGCGTTCGACAAGACGGCCAAGGCGCTGGGGCTGGGCTATCCCGGCGGTCCGGCGCTGGAGCGGCTCGCGGCTTCGGGCGATCCCGCGCGCTATCCCTTGCCGCTGGCCCTGGCCGGCCGGGACGACTTCTCCTTCTCGGGCCTGAAGACCGCCGCCGCCCGTCTGGCCGAAGCGGCCGAGAGCCAGCAGGATCGCGCCGACCTCGCCGCCTCCGTCCAGGGCGCCATCGCGCGGCAGCTGGCCGACCGCTCCGCCCGCGCCATGGCCCGCTACACCGCCATGCACGGCGGGGCGGGGCGGCTGTTCGTCGTGGCCGGGGGGGTGGCCGCCAACGCCACGGTTCGTCGCGAGCTGGAGGCCGTCGCCGCCGCCCGCGGGTTTGGATTCCTGGCCCCGCCTCTCCGTTACTGCACGGACAACGCCGCCATGATCGCCCTGGCCGGGGCCGAACGCCTCCGCGCCGGCCTCACCGATCCGCTGGATGCGCCCGCGCGCCCGCGCTGGCCCCTGGACCAGGCGGCGGCGGCCTCGGCCCCCACCCACAAGGCCGGCCGGAAAGGCGCAAAGGCTTGAACAGGATCGGCGTGATCGGCGGCGGCGCCTGGGGCACGGCCCTGGCCCAGACGGCGGCCAAGGCGGGACGGGAGGTCGTGCTCTGGGCGCGCGAGCCGGAGGTGGTCGCCGCCATCCGCCAGGACGGGGAGAACACCCCCTTCCTGCCCGGCGTCAGCCTGGACCCGGCGGTGCGGGCCACGGCCGACCCCGCCGACCTGGCCGGCCTGGACGCCTGGCTGGCCGTGCCGCCGGCGCAGCATCTGCGCAGCGCCCTGGCGGCCTTTGCGCCTCACGCCGCCCCCGGCCTGCCGGTGGTGCTCTGCGCCAAGGGCGTGGAGCAGGGCTCGCTCAAGCTGATGACGGAGGTGCTGGCGGAGGTGCTGCCCCAGACCCGCGCCGCCGTCCTGTCCGGGCCGTCCTTCGCGGGCGAGGTCGCGCGCGGCCTTCCCACCGCCGTGACCCTGGCCTGCCCCGACGAGGCGCTGGGCCGCGCCCTGGCCGGCGCCGTGGCGGGGCCGGCCTTCCGCCCCTACCTCGTCGACGACATGGTCGGGGCGGAGGCTGGAGGCGCAGTCAAGAACGTGCTGGCCATCGCCTGTGGAGCGGCGGAAGGCCGAGGCCTGGGCCGCAGCGCGCATGCCGCCCTGGTCACCCGCGGATTCGCCGAGATGAGCCGCCTGGGCGTGGCGCTGGGCGCCCGGGCCGAAACCCTGGCCGGCCTTTGCGGCCTGGGCGACCTGGTCCTGACCTGCTCCAGTCCCCAGTCCCGCAACATGAGCGTCGGCCTGGCGCTCGGCCGCGGCCAGACCCTGGCCGAGGCCCGCGCAGGTCAGAAGACCGTGGCGGAAGGCGTGGAGTCCGCACCGGCGGTGAACGCCCTGGCCGACAGGCTGGGCGTGGACATGCCGATCTGCCGCGCCGTCTGCGCCTTGCTGGAGGGTCGGTCGGATGTCGACGCCGCCATGGGCGAGCTGCTGTCGCGTCCTTTGAAGACGGAGCGTTGACGCCGGAGCCCGCGCCCTCTAATCCACCGCCTCCCGCGCGGGCCAACGGCCGCGGGCGGGCCCAGGTGGCGGAATTGGTAGACGCGCTGGCTTCAGGTGCCAGTGACCGAAAGGTCGTGAAGGTTCGAGTCCTTTCCTGGGCACCACTCTCGAGCAGGGCTAAGACGAACCCGGCATGGCCATCCACCTCCACGCCGGCGACCTTCCCGACGGGCTGAGCTTTGGCGGCAGCGTCGCGGTGGACAGCGAGGCGATGGGCCTCAACCCGCACCGCGACGCGCTCACCGTGGTGCAACTCTCCGACGGCGACGGCGACGCGCACATCGTCCAACTCCGCCGCCCGGACTACCAGGCGCCCAACCTCAAGCGGCTTCTTGCGGATCCGACCGTCCTCAAGCTGCTGCACTATGCGCGGTTCGACATCGCCATGTTCATGCATCACCTCGGGGTGGAGACCCGGTCGATCTACTGCACCAAGATCGCCTCAAAGCTGGCGCGCACCTACACCGACCGCCACGGGCTGAAGGACGTGATCCGCGAACTCCTCGGGATGGAGATCTCCAAGCAGCAGCAGAGCTCAGACTGGGGCGCCGACCAGCTCACCCCCGAACAGCTCAACTACGCCGCCTCCGACGTGCTCAGTCTGCACGCGCTCAAGCTTCGACTGGACGCGATTCTGGTCCGCGAGGGGCGGGCTGAACTGGCCCAGGCCTGCTTCGATTTTCTTCCCGTGCGCGCCCGCCTCGATCTGGCCGGCTGGCAGGACCAGGACATCTTCGCGCACACTTAGGCTGCGACTGAAGCGCGCCAGCCACATCACCGCCATGTGCGGCGCCTATATGCTCGCCCCGTATGGCCGCATTAGCTCCCCTCAGACCCGCCATGGACGCCGGCGCGGACGCCGAACGGCGGGGCGCGGCCGTGCGCAACTGGCGTCGCCGAAGTCACGGCATCAACCTGGTCCGCCGCGTCCTCCCCTTGATGATGATCGCCGTCTTGGGCGGCCTGGGCTGGTGGCTGTTCTCGCAAGCCAGCAAGCCGGACGCGGCGGCGCCCACCGGCCCCGTCGAGATCCGCATGAAGAACCCCGTGTTCCAGGGCCGCGACGACGGCCGGCCCTTCATCCTCCAGGCCAGCGAGGCCGTGCGCGACGGCAAGGACTACGCCCGCATCGCCCTGGTCGATCCCAAGATGGAGATCCAGGAAAAGCCCGGCGAGCCGCCCACGCGCATCAGCGCGGCCACGGGCGTCTATCGCGAAGACACCCTGATCCTCGATCTGAAAGGCGACGTGCGCTATTCAGACGCCGCCGGGTGGCGATTCCTCACCACCAACGCCGTCGTGGACACGCGCCGCGACGTGGTGACGGGCAACCGCGGCATCGAGGGCGAGGGGCCGAGCGGTCAGTTCAAGGCCGATGGTTACGCGATCTATAATCAGGGTGAACGCGTCATCCTTCGTGGTAACGTGCGCACCGTATCCGATGAAAAATAGCCGGCCCTCTTCCTCCGTCACCCTTGCAGGGACCCACACACCGTCATGAACGTCGCCAAGACTCTCAAGCGCACGGCCGCCTTCTCGGCGCTGGCCTCCGTGCTGGCCCTCGGCGGCGCCCAGGCCCAGATCGGCGGGCAGGGGGAGGGCCCGGTGGCGGTGACCTCGGCCGAGTTCGAGTACCTGGGCAACGTCGCGGTCTACCGAGGCCAGGTGCAGGCGATCCAGGGCCAGACGCGCCTGAACTGCTCGGAACTCCGCATCATCTTTCCGCCCAGCACCGGCGGGGGGGTTGCGGGTGGAGGCGGGAACGCCGACCGGTACGAGTGCTCCGGGCCTGTGTATTACGTCACGCCGACCGAGCAGGCGCGGGCCAATGCGGGCGTGTTCACCGCGTCGAACGACACCATCGTGCTCACGGGCGACGTCACGGTGCGCCAGGGCCTGAACGTGGCGCAGGGTCACCGGCTCACCATCAACACCCGGACGCGCAACACCAGGCTGGAGGCTGTCGGCGCGGCCCCGCGGGTGCGCACAGTCATCTATCCGGACGAGCAGAACGGCGGCGCGGCTCCCGCCGCCCCGGCGAGGCCCGCCACCCGGTGACCGAGGCGCCCGCCCTCAGGCGCCTCGCGCCCGAGCTGGAGATGGATGCGCGTCCCGCGCCTCCGGTTGCGCCGCCGCGTCCGGCTGCGCGCCCCGGCGTGATCGGCTTTCACGCCGACCCGACGCAGCACCAAGGCCTGTTCGTGGACAAGGTCGGCAAGTCCTTCCGCCGCCGCCCGGTGGTGAAGAGCGTGTCCCTGCGCCTGTCCCGCGGCGAGGTGGTGGGGCTGCTGGGTCCCAACGGCGCCGGCAAGACCACCTGTTTCTACATGATCACGGGCCTGATATCGCCCGACTACGGCTCCATCTTCCTCGACGGGGAGGACGTCACCGGTCAGCCCATGTACCAGCGCGCGCGGCTGGGCGTGGGCTACCTTCCCCAGGAAGCCTCCATCTTCCGCGGCATGACGGTGGAGCAGAACGTCATGGCGGTGGTCGAGATGCGTGAAAAGAACCGCGCCCGCGCGCAGGAGACGGTGACCCGCCTTCTGGAGGAGCTGCGCATCGAGCATCTGCGCAAGTCTCCGGCCGTGTCCCTTTCCGGGGGCGAGCGGCGGCGCTGCGAGATTGCCCGCGCCCTGGCGTCCGAGCCCTCCTTCATGCTGCTGGACGAACCCTTCGCCGGCATCGACCCCCTGGCCATCACCGACATCCGCGAGGTGATCCGCTACCTCAAGGGCCGGGGCATCGGCATCCTGATCACCGACCACAATGTGCGCGAGACGCTGGGCATCACCGATCGCGCCAGCATCATCCACTCCGGCGAAGTCCTGTTCGAAGGCGCTCCGGACGAGGTCCTGCACGACCCGGAGGTCCGCCGGGTCTATCTGGGCGACCAGTTCAGCTGATCCTGCGCGCCCGTTAACCGAACGGTGGGGCCTCGGGCCTAGCCTTCGCTCCATGGCTCTTTCCGCCCGGCTCGAAATTCGACAAGGCCAAAGCCTTGTCATCACGCCCCAGCTGCAGCAGGCGATCAAGCTGCTGCAGTTGAGCAATATCGAGCTCGAGGCCTATGTCGAAGGCGAGCTCGAGAAGAACCCCTTGCTCGACCGCGAGGACCGGGACGGCCCGGCCGAGCCGGAGGGCGAGGCGGCGCCCGCGAGCGGCGGCGACGCAGACCTCACCCTCAGCCATGACGGTCCGACGGGCGAGGCGGAGGCCTCGCTGGACGTCCGCCACGACGACCTGCACGACGCCGCCCCGGGCGACCGCGCCATGGGCGACGCCGGTGATGCGCCCATGGCGACCGATTGGTCGAAGGCCGGCAAGGGCGGCCCCGCCTTCGACGGCGAGGATGACCTGGAAGGCTCGCTCACCCGCGAGAAGACGCTGCAGGACCATCTCACCGACCAGCTGGCCGTGGCCGGGCTGACCGGGCCCGAGCGCGCCATCGCCATCGTGCTCGTGGACGCCGTGGACGAGGGCGGCTATCTCCGAGCCGAGGTGGCCGAGGTGGCCGACCGGCTGGGCGTCGATCCAACGCGGGTCGAGGCGGTGCTGCGCACCTTGCAGGGTTTTGAACCCACCGGCGTCTTCGCGCGCAGCGTCCCGGAGTGCCTGGCCCTGCAGTTGGCCGAGCGCGGACGGCTGGACCCCGCCATGCAGGCGCTGCTGGACAATCTGGAGCTGCTCGCCCGCCGCGACACGGTTTCCCTCCGCCGCGTCTGCGGCGTGGACGACGAGGATCTGCGCGAGATGATCGCGGAAGTCCGCGCGCTCACGCCTCGCCCTGGACTGGCCTTCGGCAGCGAACCTTCCAACACCGTCGTGCCGGACGTCTATGTCCGGGAGGGCGCGGGCGGCCTGTGGCACGTCGAGCTGAACGCCGACACCCTGCCGCGCCTCCTGGTCGACCATCGCTACCATGCCCGCGTCTCAGGCGGCGCCAGGAGCGATGCGGAGAAGACCTTTGTGGCCGAATGCCTGGCCTCGGCCAACTGGCTGGTGAAGAGTCTGGACCAACGGGCCCGCACCATTCTCAAGGTCGCCAGCGAGATCGTGCGCCAGCAGGACGGCTTCTTGGCCTACGGGGTGGAGCACTTGCGCCCTCTGAACCTCAAGACCGTGGCCGACGCTGTCGGCATGCACGAGTCCACCGTCAGTCGGGTGACGTCGAACAAGTACGTCAGCACGCCCCGAGGCGTGTTCGAGCTGAAGTTCTTCTTCACCTCGGCCATCCAGTCCAGCGACGGCGGCGAGGCCCACTCGGCCGAGTCCGTCCGGCACAAGATCAAGCAGCTGATCGACGCCGAACGCGGCGAGGTGGATGTGCTCAGCGATGACCGAATCGTCGAGATCCTGAAAGAAGCCGGCGTCGACATCGCCCGTCGCACCGTGGCCAAGTACCGCGAAGCGCTTCGCATTCCGTCGTCGGTGGAGCGAAGGCGGCTGCTCAAGTCGGCCTGCTAAGGCCGCGAACTCGGGGACTCCCGCCCCGCTCGTGCGAGCTGGCGTTCAGGAGCCGGATAGGGGGCGAGCCGATCGACCCGCCCCGTTTCGCGCCGATCCCCCTAAGCGGGGGAGGGACGTGCTCCCTAGTATTCGGTCTCGGCGCCGCGGGAAGGGCGCAGGGTCGCATAGGCGGCCATGCGGGCCTCCTTGCGGGCCTTCTGCTCGGTCTTGGTCATGGCCTTGCGTTCCTTGATCGCGCCCTTGCGGGCCTCGGCGGCGGAGCGGATGGCTTCCAGCTCGGCCTGTCGGGCGGCTTCGATCTTGGCCGCCGCGATGCGCGCGCGCTCCATCTTTTCTGCGGCGTGCTTGGCGCGGATGGCTTCCTTTTCCGCCTCGCGCTCCGCACGGAGCTCTTCGGGCGTTTTCCCCACAACAGTGGGCTTGGGCTTGAACTTGGCCAGCAGCGCCTTCTTGGCCTCGGCTTGCGACTTGATGCGTTCGTCGAAGCCGGTCTTCAGTGGGTCTCTCATGCGTCCTTCGGAGGGGCGCCCGGGCGCGGGCAAGGGGTGGTGTAGCACATATAGGAAGCCGCAATCGCCGTCGCCGCTTCGCTCGAACGAACGCGCGCCCTATATGGCTTTCGTGCTGCAAACGCTAGACCTCGCCCGCCCGAAACCCGTCGCCTCGCCCAACCTGGCTGGCTTGACGCGGCATCAACTCGCCCAGGCCCTGGTCGGGGCCGACGTCTGCGCGCCCGAAAAGGCGCGTATGCGCGCCTCCCAACTCTGGCGCTGGATCCACCATTTCGGCGCCACGGACCTCGATCGCATGACCGACGTCTCGAAGGAGATGCGCGTCAAGCTGGCTGGGCGTTTCACCCTGGCCCGGCCGGAGGTGGTCGACCGGCAGGTCAGCCGCGACGGCACGCGCAAGTGGTTGATCCGCTTCGCCCCGGGCATAGAGGCGGAGACCGTCTACATCCCCGACGTGGGACGGGTGGGCGCGCTCTGCGTCTCCTCCCAGGTCGGCTGCACCCTGAATTGCACCTTTTGCCACACCGGCACGCAGAAGCTGGTCCGCAACCTCACCGCCGCCGAGATCACCGCGCAGGTCCAGGTGGCCCGCGACGACCTGGGCGACTGGCCCCGGGTGGGCGACAAGGGCACGGACCCCGAGCGCGCCCTGTCCAACATCGTCTTCATGGGCATGGGCGAGCCGCTCTACAATCTCGACAGTGTGGCGGCGGCCATGGATGTGGTGAGCGACGGGGAGGGCATCGCCCTGTCTCGCCGCCGCATCACCGTGTCCACGAGCGGCGTGGTCCCCCAGCTGCAGCCCCTGGGCGAGCGGACTCAGGCCATGCTGGCCATCTCGCTCCATGCGACCAACGACGACCTGCGCAACGAACTGGTCCCGCTGAACAAGAAATACCCGATCGCCGAGTTGCTGGACGCCATCCGCGCCTATCCCGGCATCAGCAACGCCCGGCGGGTCACCTTCGAATACGTCATGCTCAAGGGCGTCAACGACAGCCCGGCCGAGGCTCGCGCCCTGGTCCAGCTGATCAAGGGCATCCCGGCCAAGATCAATCTGATCCCCTTCAACCCGTGGCCCGGCAGCCCCTACCAATGCTCCTCCTGGGAGGCCATCGAGCGGTTCGCCGCCGTGATCAACCGCGCCGGCTACGCCAGCCCGATCCGCACCCCGCGCGGCCGCGACATCCTGGCCGCCTGCGGCCAGCTCAAGAGCGAGAGCGAAAAGCTCCGCGCCAGCGAACGGCGCCTGCTGTCGGCCGCCAGCTAGCGGCTCGCCTGGGGTCCTTCCGGAGCCCGGGTCGAGACCGGGTCGTTTCCGGCGTCCTCCTCGAGCGGCGGGCCCTCGACCTGGAAGATCTGACGCCCATTGTGGGTGAAATAGATCCGACGCTGGCTGTAGGAGACCAACACGCGATGGGAGCGGAAGAAGTCCGCCCCGATGATCAGGTCCGGGCTGTCGTCCAGGGCTGAGCTGGCCAGCCGTGATCCGGTGGTGGGCGTGCGGGAATGGCGGAACAGGTCGGCTACGCGCAGCTTCGCATTATTCACGGTCTGGTCGCCGATGGTGAGCGTGTCGAAGGTCGCCACCGAGGTCGCGACCTTGCGTTTCCCCATGCCGCTGGCTTGGCCGGCCGCCTCCGCCGCGCCCCGCTTCATGCCGGCGCGACCCGCTGCATGGGAGGACAGGACGGTTGTCCAGGCGCCCGTGTCCAGCATGGCCCGAACGGGCCGACCGTTCACCTGGGCCGTGGTGATGATGTGGGGCGTCTCTCGAGAGACGGGCTCGATGCGCGCCTCCGCATAGGTTCCGCCCCAGTAGGCCAGCGAGTCGTTGGGCCCGCAGCCGACAGGTTTCAGGAATCGGATGATGTTGTTGGCCAGGTCGATCTCAAGATCGGTGCGCGAGAGAATGTCCTGCCCTAGAAGCATGGCGAAGTCGCGGGAGCTGGACGGCTGATTGAAGCCGCCCATCAGGAGTTGCACGTCCCGGCGCGCTTGGTCGCCAAGCTTGAGCTCCTTGACGGTGGTGGCCTGCGCCTCCCGTGAACCGCCGACGCCGCTGATCGTGAGCCCGCGCAGGGGCCGAACGGGCAGCCCGTACCGCTCGGCAGCATTGCGGCGCACCAGGCTGTTGAACGCCCCGGTGTCGGCCAGGGCCAGCATCGGTTTCCCGTTGATGGCGCCGCGCACCAGCGGCCGGTTGCCATCCATGACGATGGGCAGCTCGGCCACCAGACCCACTTGGCAAGCCGCCAGCGCTTCGCCCCCGCCCAGCAAGGCCGTTAGGAGCACGCCCGCCAACGCCGCCGCGCCTCGCCGAGTCTTGTTCGCCATCACACGCCCCCAGGTTGAAGAACCACTTAGGCACGGCGATCCAGCCGGAGCAAGACGGCCGAATGCTGCAGTGCAGCAACCATCGTCCACCCCAGGGGTTGTTGGGGCTCACGAGGAGTTTGGGTTTGAACAGAACAGCGATGGCGACGGCCGCCTTGGCCGGCACGGGCGCGCTCGCCGCGGCGGGGCTGATCAGCTCCCGCGTGCTCAACGCGAAAGTCAAGAAGCGCAATCCCGCGCCCGGCCGCTTGATCGAAGTGGACGGCGTGCGACTGCATGTCCTGCAGCAAGGTTCGGGCCCGGACGTGCTGCTGATCCATGGTGCGGCCATGATCGCCTCGGAGATGGTGCTGGCGCTAGGCCAGGCCTTGTCCGGCTACCGCATCACCGCCATCGACCGTCCAGGGCACGGCCATAGCGACCAACGCCGTCGACCCTCCGTGAACGATCAGGCGGCCTTGTTCCACGCAGCGGCGGCTGAGCTCGGCCTGCGCTCCCCCGTTTTGGTCGGACACTCGCTGGGCGGGGCCGTCGCCCTGGCCTATGGCGCGCAGTTCCCGGAGGACATCTCCGGCGTGGTGGTGGTCGCGCCCCTGGCCTATCCGGGGTGGGGGCTTGGTCACCTCGGCTCAGCGCTGCGGGGCGCACCTGTTCTCGGACCCTTGCTGTCCAACACCACCCTGGCGCTCAGCGACCCGCTGCTGATGCGCGCGGTGCTGCGTCCGATCTTCGCGCCCCAGAAGCCCACGCCGGCGTTCAAGGCCGAGATCGACGTCGACCTGCTGTCGCGCCCCTTTGCGCTGGTGGCCGACAGCGCGGACTTCACTCGGGCCTCGCTGGATCTCCAGGCGTCGTCGCAACGATACGCGGGGTACCCCGCGCCGCTCCACGTCGTGGTGGGAAGCAAGGACCGCATCCTCAAGCCCGCGCGTCAGGCCGAACGCCTGGCCCGCGCCGTGCCCGGCGCCCGGCTCACCGTGCGTCCGGGCCTCGGCCACATGGTGCACCACTTCGCGCCGGACGCGGTGAGCGCGGCCGTGGCGGAGGTCCGGGAACGCAGCGCCGCCGCGATCGCTCCGCCGCTGGCCGCCTGAGCCCTTGCGACAGGCGGGCGGCCGCATGTTAAAGCCGCCGCCCGCTCCTGCGCTCGAGACCTGATGCCCGAAGTCACTCCCGAGGTCCAAGCCTTCGCCACGGGCTTTCCCGTCACGCTCCTGCACGGGGGCGTCACGGTGGCCATGCTGCTTTTGGGCGCGTGGCTCTACGCCGTGCTGACGCCCTACCGGGACCTTCAGCTGATCCGGGACGGCAACACGGCTGCGGCCATCTCCCTGGGGGCGGTGTTCGTGGGGCTGGCGCTGCCGCTCAGCGTGTCTCTCGCGGCAGGCGTGACGACGCTTGAGATCGTGATCTGGGCCGTGGCCGTGATCGCCGTGCAGTTGCTCGTGTTCCGCCTGGTGGACATCGCGCTGCGCGAACTGCCCAAGCGGATCGCGGCGGGCGAGATCGCCGCGGCCACCTTCCTGGCCGCCATCAAGATCGCCACCGCCGTCGTCCTGGCCGCAGCCGTGGCCGGCTGATCCCGCCCGAGTGAACGCCCGCCTTCCAGACTGGCTGATCTACCTGGCCGTCATCCTGGCGCTGCTGTTCGCCGCACGGGGGCGCCGTGAGGACGCCCCTGCGCCCGAGGCGCCCCCGCCCACCGCGGCCGGCGAAGAGCTGACCGGCCCCGTTCTTCCCGGTCCCACCCGCTTCGATCCGCAGGTCCTGGTCGAAGTGCCCGCACGCGCTCAGCAGGGCGTCGGCACCGCCTTCTCCCTGGACGACGAGGGCACGTGGCTCACGGCGCGCCACGTCGTGGACGGCTGCACGCGCATCGGCATCCTGGCCGGCTTCGGCCGGGTGGCGCCCGCCACCTACGCCATCCACCCCCAGGCCGATCTGGCCATCATCACCACCGGCAGTGCGCCCGAGCCCTTGCCCGTCGACCCGGAGCTGACCTTCCGCCGGGGGCAACGCGCCTTCCACCTGGGCTTCCCCCAAGGTCGGCCCGGGGAGGCCACCTCACGCCTGATCGGCCGTGAAACCCTGGTCGTCATGGGCCGTGGCGAACGGGCCGAGCCAGTGATCGCCTGGGCCGAGACCGGCCGCACGGACGGTCTGCGCGGCACTCTGGCCGGGCTCTCCGGGGCGCCCGCGCTGGACAGCCAGGGACGCGTGATCGGAGTCACCGTGGCCGAGGCGCCCCGCCGGGGACGAATCTACACCACGGCGCCCGAGACCTTTGTTGAAGCGCTTCAGCGGGCGCCGCCTGACCGCTTCGGTCCCGGCGAGCCGATCAGCATCGAGAACTACGGCCGTGTGGCGGACGCGCTGCGCCGGGAGCGGACCGTGGCCCAGGTGCTGTGTCTGGCCGTGTGAACCCTGCCGCCCCTCCGGCGGTTGATCCGACTCGGCCGATAGAGGAGCCTTCGCGCATGGCCCTGTTCCGCGCACGCTTGATCGACGCCCTTTCCGAGGGCGAGGACTCCTTCGAGTTCGACGCCCACGAAGACCTGATGAACGACACGCCGGTGCGCATCGTGCGCGCCTTTTTCGGCGGCTCCGACCCGTCCCGCTTCCGCACCAAGCATGAGGACTGGGAGCTGAACGCCGCGTTCAAGAACCGCGAACGCGGCGCCGTCAGCTGCATGGGCAGCTTCCATCTCGGCGGCGAGGCGCCGTCCGTTCCCTTTCTGCTGCTGATCGCACCCAAAAAGGGCTGAAGCTAGCGCCCCACCCGCTGCTTCAGTTCGTCGATCTTCAGCGAGGCTTCGGCCTTGGTGAGGTTGTCGTGAAAGGCGTCCGGGTCCTTGGCCTCTTCCGACAGGGTCTTCAGATAGCTGGCCTGGGCGCCCGTCATGGGCTCCTCGCCCGTGACCCAGTCGTGCGGGTCTTTCTCGGCGTTGGAGCCCGGGTGTTGGTCCTGCTTGGGATTGTGCTGGTGGTCGGCGTCGCTCACGACACGGTCTCCGATTGAGCTTCCGTTGCTAAAATGTTCCGGAGCCGGCCGGGTTCCCCTCCCGGTGAAGCCCGATCGCGGGTCGCCGCGTTCCGGCCGTGCGAAAAGGAGACGGCATGGACAGGGTCGAGGTGGCGGTGGTCGGGGCGGGGGCGGCGGGCCTGGCCGCCGCGCGCAGGCTCCGCGCGGCCGAGCTGGACGTGCTCTGCCTGGAGGCCCGCGACCGCATCGGAGGGCGCGCGCATACGGTGGGCGGGGCCGGCGGCCCCATGGACCTCGGCTGCGGTTGGCTTCACTCGGGCGATCGCAACCCCTGGACCGGTCTGGCCGATCGGCTGGGCCTGGAGGTGGACCGGAGCAATCCGCCCTGGGCCAGGCCGCCCGTCGGCGACGTGCTCAGCCCTGCGGAGTGGGAAAGCTTCAACGCCGCCCAGACCGCCCTGGACGAGCGGCTGGACGCGGCTGCGAAAGCCGGACGGGAAGGACCGGCCTCCGACCACCTCGAGCCGGGGAACGCGTGGAACCCCGCGCTGGACGCGGTGTCCACCTGGTACAACGGCGCCGAGCTCGAACAGATCTCCGTGCTCGACTACGCCGCCTACCACGACGACGAGGTCAACTGGCGGGCGCCGGACGGCTACGGCGGCTTGATCGCGGCCTATGGCGAAGGCGTGCCGGTGCGGCTGTCCACGCCCGTGAGCCTGATCGACCGTGCGGGCTCCGAGCTTCGCTTGGAGACGTCCGGCGGGGAGCTGCTGGCCGGTGCGGTGGTGGTGGCCGTGCCCAGCCCGATCCTGGCGGAAGAGCGACTGCGCATCACCCCCGCCCTACCGGAGATGATCGACGCCGCCGCCGGCCTGCCGCTTGGGCTGGCGAACAAGGTGTTCCTGCACCTGGACCCGGCGGCGGGCCTCCCCGCCGAGGCGGGCCTGTTCGGCCGGCGGGACACCCGCAACACGGGCAGCTACCACCTGCGCCCGTTTGAGCGACCCTTGATCGAGGTCTTCCTGGGCGGACGCTGGGCCGCAACGCTGGAGGAGGAGGGGCCCGGCGCCGCCGCCGCCTTCGCTATCGAGGAGCTCGCGGCTGTGTTCGGCTCGCGACTGCGCCGCCAGCTTCATCCCGCCGCCGAGACCGCATGGCTGGCCGACCCCTGGTCGCGCGGCTCCTACTCTCACGCCTTGCCGGGACGGGCGGGCGCCCGAGTGGTTCTCCGAGAGCTGGTGGAGAACCGCATCGCCTTCGCCGGCGAGCACTGCTCGGCCGAGAGCTTCAGCACCGCCCACGGCGCCTACCGCAGCGGCGTGGACGCCGCCGAACGCCTGCTGGTCGCCATGGGCCGGCTCCAGCTTGCGGAGCACGCCTAACGCGCCGCCGCCCCCCGCCGCAGCGTGGGGCGAGGCTGGGGCCAGCTCCGCCAGAGGGGATCACCTTTCGGGATGCTTGGCCTAGGGCGGCTCAGAAAGGCGCCGCGCCGCGTTGCCGAAGTGAGCTTCCGGTGAGGGTCGGTCCGCGCTCCGCCTGACGCAGCACGCCGGACGGTCCAGCGGCCTTATATCTCCTCCATGTTCCTGTCCTTCTCCACCTGGCCCGAGATCGAGGCCCAGCTCACCCGCTCGCGGGCGATCGTGATCCCCGTCGGCTCAACTGAGCAGCACGGCCCCACCGGGCTCCTCGGCACCGACGCGCTCTGCCCGGAGATCATCGCCCGGGAAGCGGAGCGCGCCGACGACGCCATCCTGGTCGGGCCCAGCTTCAACGTCGGCATGGCCCAGCACCACATGGCCTTTCCGGGCACGGTCACCCTGCGCCCCAGCACCTTCATCGCCGCCGTCCGCGACTGGACCCAGTCCCTGGCCGCCCACGGCTTTGAGCGCATCTATTGGCTGAACGGCCACGGCGGGAACGTCGCCAGCCTGGAGGCCGCCTTCAGCGAGGTCTATGCGGAGCACAGCCTGCTGGGTCGGGCCGCCTCGGTGCAGCTCAAGCTACGCAACTGGTGGGAGCTTCCCGGCGTCATGCGCCTCATCGGCGAGCTCTTCCCGACCGGCCACGGCGGCCACGCCACCCCGTCGGAGGTGGCCGTCACCCAGTGGGCCTATCCCGACCGGATCAAGACCGCCGAGCTCAAGCCGCGGATCGCGCCCACCGGTCCGATCCGAGACGCCCAGGACTATCGGGCCCGTTTCCCCGACGGCCGGATCGGCTCCGACCCCGCCCAGGCCACGCCGGAGAAGGGCGGCCGCATCGTGGCGGTTGCCGCCGAGGCGCTCCGGGCGGAGTTGGGAGCGTTTGCGCAGTCCACGGGTTCGGCCTAAGCGAACGCGCGCGGCGATCAGGGAAGCTTCATGGACAGGTTGGTCACGGTCTTCGGCGCATCCGGGTTCGTGGGCTCCCAGGTGGTGCGCGCCCTGGCCCAAGACGGCTGGCGTATCCGCGCGGCGGTCCGCAACCCGCACCTGGAGCAGGCGGAGCGCCTGCGCATCCACGGCAAGGTCGGCCAGATCCAAGTGCTGCCCGCCAACATCCGCAAGCCCGACTCCGTGCACGAGATGCTCACGGACGCCGTGGCGGTGGTGAATCTGGTCGGCGTGCTGTTCGAGCGCGGCCGCCAGCGCTTCCAGGCCGTCCAGGCCATGGGCGCCCGCAACCTCGCCCAGGCGGCGGCCGACTTCGGCATCAATCACCTGGTGCAGATCTCCGCCATCGGGGCGGACGCGAACTCGCGCTCCGCTTACGCCCGCACCAAGGGGGAAGGCGAGCAGGCCGCCTTTGAGCTCGTCCCTTCGGCTGTCGTGCTCCGTCCGTCCGTGGTGTTCGGCAGCGAAGACCAGTTTTTCAACCGTTTCGCCAACATGGCGGCGAGCGCGCCGGCCCTTCCCCTGATCGGCGGCGGCCAGACCCGCTTTCAGCCCGTCTACGTCGGCGACGTGGCCCGCGCCGTGGTCCGCGCGCTCAAGGACCCCTCCGCAGCCGGCCGCACCTATGAGCTGGGCGGCCCCACGGTGTATACCTTCCGCGAGATCCTGGAGCTGGTGCTGCGCGAGACCGGCCGGAACCGCCCGCTTGTGCCCTTGCCCTTCTTCGCGGCCAATCTGATGGGCCGCGCCTTCGACCTGGTCACCCCGGTGCTGCCCTTCGACCCGCCGCTCACCGCCGATCAGGTCGAATTGCTGCGCCAGGACAACGTGGTGAGCCCCAACATGCCCGGCCTGGCCGACCTGGGCGTCACGCCGGTGGCGGCCGAGGGCATCATCGGCAGCTACCTCTACCGCTTCCGTCGGGGCGGCCAGTACAGCACCATCACGCCCGACAAGAGCGCCAGCCGCGACACCGCGCCTCGCCACGCCTGATTTTGGCCAGCCCGGCCCGAGTTCGGCGCCCGTACGGGGGGTCAGAGGGCGCCCAGCGAAACGGCCAGCAGTCCCGCCGTCCCCACCACGATCCGCCACCAGGCGAACGGCGTGAACCCGTGCCGCGCCACGAAGTCCAGCATGGTCCGGATCACGAAGGCGCCGCTCAGGAAGCTCACGACGAAGCCAACGGCCAGCAAGGGCAGGAAGTCGCCCCGGAAGGCGTCCAGGTTCTCCGAAGCGTCCAGCACGAAGACCGCGGTCATGGTGGGGATGGCCAGAAAGAAGCTGAACTCCGCCGCGGTTCGCTTGTCGAGGCCCAGCAGCAGCCCCCCCGCGATGGTGGCTCCCGAGCGCGACACGCCCGGCACCATGGACAGCGCCTGGCACAGCCCGACGCCCAGTGACGCCGACCAGGACAGCTTCATGGCGTCGTCGTGGCGGGGCTGGGGTGCGAACCTTTCCAAGGCCAGCAGCACCGCCCCTCCCACGATCAGGCTGACGCAGATCACGGTGGGGCTCTCGAACAGCACCTGTTTGATGAAGTCGTAGAGCAGCAGCCCCAGCACCGCCGAGGGCAGGAAGGCCAGAAGAACGCTCAGCGCGAACCGCCGCGAGTCCGCCTGGGTGGGCAGGGTGCGCACCACCGCCCACAACCGCCCGAAGTAGAGTGCGATCACCGCGAGGATGGCCCCCAGCTGGATCATCACAACGAAGCTGTTCCAGCGCGCGTCGGTCAGCCCCAGGGCCTCCTTGGCCAGCAGGAGGTGCCCCGTGGACGACACGGGAATGAATTCCGTCAGGCCCTCTATCAGGCCCAGGAGCGCCGCAATGAGATAGTCACCCATGCCGCTGGGCTGTAATGCGCGTCGCAGCTAGAACGAAAGCCCCTGACGCGGAACCCGATGGCCTCCAGCCCCTCTCCTACGCGTCCCTCGCTGGAGGAGGCGGCCGCCCTGACCCGACGCATCACCCTGCTGTCGGCGACCACGGCGCTGCTCCTGCTGGCTTTGAAGGCGGTGGTGTGGGGCCTCAGCGGCTCGGTGGCGGTGCTGGCGTCGCTGGCCGATTCGGGCCTGGACCTGCTGGCCTCGCTCGCGACCTTTTTCGCCGTGCGCTACGCGGCCTCCCCCGCCGACGCGGAGCACCGCTTCGGTCACGGCAAGGCCGAAGCCTTCGCCAGCCTGATTCAGGCCGCCCTGGTTCTGGTCAGCGCCGCCCTGATCGGTCGCGAGGCCATCGAACGCCTGGTCGACCCCCGGCCGCTCGCACGCGAGGGCTGGGCCATGGGGGTCATGGCGGCCTCGCTGCTCATCACCGGTCTGCTGGTCGCGGCGCAGACGCGCGTGCTGGCCCGCACCGGCTCGGTGGCGGTGGAGGGGGATCGCGCACACTATGCCGCCGACATGGCGTCGAACCTTGTCGCCTTGCTGGGCATCGCCGCCGCCGTCCTGCTGGACCGCCCCGCCTTGGACGCCGCGGCGGGTCTGGTCGTCAGCCTGTGGCTGGTCTGGGGCGCCTTCAGGGTCTTCCGCGCCGCCTCGCGCCACCTCATGGACCGTGAACTGCCCGACACCGAACGCGAGGCCCTGGTCCAGGCGCTCTTCGCCGACCCGGCCGTGGAGGGTGTGCATCAGCTCCGCACCCGCGCGTCCGGCCCTTACGTCCATGTCCAGGCTCACATCGATGTGGAGCCCACCATGACGCTGCTTCAGGCCCACGATGTCATCGAAGGGGCGGAAAGCCGGCTGCTGGCCCTGTTCCCCGGCGCGGACGTGATCCTGCACGTCGACCCGCGCGGCGAGGCCGAGCACCATCCGGAGGAATACTCCGAGGAACGTTTGGCGCACCGGGCCGATGCGCGCTATCCGGACCGCCCCAAGTTGAAGTCCTGACCGCGCCCCCATGAACGCGCCCCAAGCCCCCTTGTCCGCCGCCGAGCGGACCCTCTACCACTTCCCGCTCGACCCGTTTTCGCGCCAGGTCCGGCTGGCGCTCGGCGAAAAGCGCCTGCTCTGGCAGGAGGTGATCGAACGCTTCTGGGAGCAGCGCCCCGAGTTCATGGCCCTGAACCCGGCCGGTCTCCCCCCCGTCCTGGTGGAGGAGCCGATCGGCGGACCGATCATCGCCGTGTGCGACGCCCGCGCCGTGCTGGACCACCTCGAGGAGACCTATCCCGAAACGCCGCTGCTCCCGTCCGACGCCGCGGGTCGAGCCGAGACCCGCCGCCTGCAGGCCTGGTTCGACCGCAAGTTCGACTTCGAGGTCAACGGCCTGCTGCTGCACGAGAAGCTGGAGAAGCGCATCACCGGCGGCGGCTCGCCCGACATGCAGGCGATCCGGTCCGGCTGGAACGCGCTGCGCCACCACTTCGCCTATCTCGAGCACCTGCTGGACGTGCGCGACTGGCTGGCGGGCGACCGTCTGTCGCTGGCCGACATCGCGGCCGCCTCCCACATATCGGTGCTGGACTATTTCGGGGACGCCCCGTGGCGCGAGTTTCCGGCGACCAAGCTTTGGTACAGCAAGATCAAATCGCGCCCGAGCTTCCGCTCGCTGCTCCAGGACCGCTGGCCCGGCATCCCGCGCTCGGCCCACTATGACGACCTCGACTTCTGAGCCGTCCGTTCTGACGCCCCATCCCGAAGGCTGCGAGCCGGCGACCCGCCCTGGCGCTGCCCGCTTCTCCCTCGCCAAGGGCGGGGCGGAGGCGCGGATCCGCGAGCGCGCCCTGGAGCTGGGATTCGATCTCTGCCGATTCGCCGACCTCACGGCGCCCTGGCCCGCCTCCGCACGCCTGGCCGAGTTCATCGCCGCCGAGCGCCATGGCTCCATGGGCTGGATGGCCGAGACGGCCGAACGGCGCGTCCACCCCAAGGCGATGTGGGGCGAGGCTCGTTCCGCGGTCGTGCTGGGAATGAACTACGGCCCCGACCATGACCCGCGCGAGGCTCAGACGGACCTCGGCCGGGGCGCGGTCAGCGTCTATGCTCAGGGCGACGACTACCACGAGCTGATCAAGGGCCGGCTGAAACAGCTCGCCGGCTGGCTCGTCGCCCGTTTCCCGAGCGAGGTGAAGGTCTTTGTCGACACCGCGCCCCTTATGGAGAAGCCGCTGGCCCAACGGGCGGGCCTGGGCTGGCAAGGCAAGCACACCAATCTCCTGTCGCGCACTCACGGGAACTGGCTCTTCCTGGGCAGCATCCTCACCACCCTGGAGCTTCAGCCGGACCCGCCAGAAACAGATCACTGCGGGTCGTGCCGCGCCTGCCTGGACGCCTGCCCCACGGCGGCCTTTCCCGCGCCGTATCAGCTCGACGCCCGGCGCTGCCTGTCCTACTTGACGATCGAGCACGCGGGGCCGTGGCCCGAGGAGTTCCGTGCGGCCATGGGCAACCGGATCTACGGCTGCGACGACTGTCTGGCGGCCTGCCCCTGGAACAAGTTCGCCCAGGCCGGCCGTGAACTGCGTCTGCAGGCCCGCGAGGCCCTGAAGCGGCCCCGCCTGGCCGAGCTCGCCCGGCTGGACGACGCTGCGTTTCGCACGCTTTTCACCAAGAGCCCGGTGAAGCGCATCGGCCGCGACCGTTTCGTGCGCAACGTCCTTTACGCCGTCGGCAACAGCGGCGATCCGGCGCTGGCCGCCGTTGCGGCCGAGCGAGTAGAGGACGCCTCCGAGGTGGTCAGGGATGCGGCCCGATGGGCCCTGGCGCGACTCGAGCTCACCTGCCAAGCGGGGGAGAGCGCTACCCCGCCAGCGGAGCGCTTTCCCGCGGGAGCACGTCCAGCAGCTCCATCTTGAAGACCAACACCGAGCCCGGCGGGATGGACCCGGCGCCCTCCTCGCCGTAGCCCAGGTTCGGCGGCACGGTCAGCTCCCAGACGTCGCCCGGTTTCATCAACTGCAGCGCCTGATTCCAGCCTGGAACAAGCTGGCCCACGGTGAACACCGCCGGCGCCCCGCTCTCGTAGGAGCTGTCGAACACCTCGCCGCTGGGCAGCCGGCCCTCGTAGTGGACCTTGACCGCATCGCCCGGCTTGGGCCGATAACCGTCCGGCGCCCCGGCCTTCACCACCTTGTACTGCAGTCCGGACGGCAGGGTGATCACGCCCGGCTGCGCCGCATTCTGCTGCAGCAGCGCCGTGCTCTCGGCCGCCGGCACCGGCTCCGGCCCGCGCTCGCAGGCGGCCGTGGCCAGAAGCAGGGCGAGCAGGGTGGGGGGCAGGGCGGCCTTCATGACGCGGTTTCCGGAATTCAGATGTGGGCGGGCGCGTAGCCGCCTTCGGCCAGCGCGTCCATGACCTCCCGCCCGTGCGTCTCGTCGCGGGTCTCCAGCAACACGTCGAAGACGGCTCCCTTGGCCGGAACGTCCAGCGCCAGCCGGTTGTGCGTGACGTCGATGATGTTGCCGCCATGGTCGCCGATCACGCGCGTCAAGGTGGCCAGCATCCCCGGCCGGTCGTCGCCCTTGATGCGCAGGTGAATGATCTTCTTCTCCCGCACCAGTTCGCGGTTCAGCACGCTGGCCAACAACCGCGTGTCGATGTTGCCCCCGCACAGGATCAGCCCGCACCTGCGGCCCCGGAACCGCTCCGGATGCTGCAACAGCCCGGCCAGGGAACCAGCCCCGGCGCCCTCGGCCACCGTCTTCTCCACCATGCAGTAGAGCGCAATGGCCTGCTCGAAGGCCCATTCCTCGCAGAGCACGATGTCGTCGATCAGCGGGGCCGCCTGCCGGAAGCTGAGTTCGCCCGCGGCCTTGACGGCGATGCCCTCGGCGATGGTCGCGCCGCCGCATTTGGGCGGTTCGCCCTTCAGCTGCGCGCTGAAGGAGGGGTACATGGCCGCTTCCACGCCCACCACCTCGATCGCGGGGTTCACGGCCTTGGCCGCCGTGGCCATGCCGGCGATCAGCCCGCCGCCTCCGATCGGGACCACCAGAACGTCGATCTCCGGGGCGTCTTCGAGCATCTCCAGCGCCGCCGTGCCCTGGCCCGCCATCACGCCCCAATCGTTGAAGGCGTGAACAAACACCAGGTCGCGCTCCGCCTGCACTTGGAGCGCCCGCGCATAAGCGTCGTCGAACACCTCCCCGTCCAGGATCACCTCCGCCCCGTGCCCCCGGGTCTGCTCCGCCTTCACCGTGGGCGTGGGCCGCGGCATGACGATGGTGGCCGGAACCCCCAGCCGCGCCGCATGGTAGGCCAGCGCCTGGGCATGGTTTCCCGCACTGGCGCAGATGACGCCCCTTCTCTTCTCGTCCTCCGTCAGCTGCAGCAGCCGGTTCAGCGCGCCCCGCTCCTTGAACGAGGCGGTGAACTGCAAATTCTCGAACTTCACCCAGCAATCCGCCCCGGTGATGTTCGACAGGGTCCGGGAATAAAGGGTAGGCGTGCGCACCACCTGCCCGGCGATCCGGTTTGCGGCGGCCTTGATGTCGTCCAAGCTCAGCGTCATCTCGGCACGCTATCCCCGGCGGGAATCAGAGGAAAGCCTTGCGGATCGCTGCGCTTGAAACCGGCTACCCTCCCCAGCACCTCGTGGCGGAGCACGGAACCTATCCGGACATGCTGGCCCGCTTTCTGGGGCCGGAGTTCGAGGTGGAGGTCTTCGACGTCCAGAAGTCGCCGCCGCCGGCTCCGGACGCCTACCCCGCCTTTGCGGTCATGGGCTCCCCCTCCGGCGTCTATGACGGCGACCCCTGGATCGCGCGCCTGCTCGAATGGATCGGCCAGGCGCGGGGACGCACCCGGCTGCTGGGCGTCTGCTTCGGCCACCAGGCCATCGCTCAGGCCCTGGGGGGCGAGGTCCGCAAGGCGCCGGCGGGCTGGGGGTTGGGCCTGCATCGTTACGATGTCGTTTCCCGCGAGCCCTGGATGGAGCCGGCGCCCGACCAGATCGCCATACCCGTCTCCCACCAGGACCAGGTGGTGACCGCGCCTCCCTCCGCTCGGGTGGTGGCCCGCAGCGCCTTCACTCCGCACGCCGTCCTGGCCTACGGCGACGACGCGCTCAGCTTCCAGTGCCATCCCGAATTCACGACCGCCTACGCCCAGGCCCTGGCCGAACGCCGCCGGGGCCAGATCCCAGACAGGGTCGTGGAGTCCGCCAAGGCCAGCCTGGAGGCGCCCAGCGACAACCCGGTGACGGCCGACTGGGTCCGCCGGTTCCTGCGGGGCTGACCACGGGCTTACAGGGTCGGCGGGGCCGCCTTGCGCGAGACCAGCACCTCCAGCAGCGTGCCGCGGATCCCCCGGCTGAGGTCGTCCAGGGCGTGAATGGTGGTGTTGAGCCCGCCATGCGCGTCGAAGTAGTCCGCGATGTCGTAGCCCCAGTCGATCGTCACCAGCGAGCCTTGCTCGTCGATCGGATTGGCGTGGTGCAGCGGTTGGTCGAGGTGCTCGACGGCTCCGTCCGCGGTTCTGCGCGCGCGGCGTACGCTGGGGAGCCCGGCTCTCGCCAGCGGCGCGGTGCCGACGTGCAGCCCACCCGGCCTCAGCGTCCGGGCGATCTCGGCGATGGCGCGGTCCGGCTCGAACAGATGCTCGAAGACGTCCTGGGTGATCACCAGGTCGAACCTGCGGTCGGCGAAGGTCTGCGCTTCCAGATTCTCGTTGCGCCAGCCCGGCCCCTGTCCGCCAGGCGGCAGCGACGGATCGTACTGGGTCGCCGTGTAGTTGCGGCATTCACGGGCCAGTTTGCCGCTGCTCTCGGAGGGGCTGGACTCATGCACCTCCAGGTCGCGCCAGTTCGGACAGACCCGCTCCAACACCGTGTAGAACGCCCTCTGGCGCGGCACGCTGTGGCACCGGACGCAGATGAAGCTGTCGCGCAGCCACGGGTCCCAGGCCTGAAAACGGGTCTCCTGGTCGCAGACGGCGCAAATCCCTTCCACGTCCAGCAAAGGGGTCGGCGCCACCGGCAAGGCCGCACGCGCGCCGCCGCGCAATCGCCGCAACGCCCACCTCGCGTTCATCGAACAGCCTTGATGTCAGCGCCCGCGGGCGTCATGTGGGCGCGCTAGCCCGAAGAGCCGGCAGAATAAGGGCCCGGGGGCGGGCAGGTCCAGAGCCGGCGCCCAAAGGGGATGGTCTCGGGGGACAGGATTGTGCGGGCCTGGCGGCCGGGGTCGTCCTTGGCGTCAACATTCTCGCGCGTGATCGATGAGGAGAGTCAGCATGGACCCCAGTCAGGTGCCCGTCCTGATTAACAGCTTCAACCAGCCGACCTACCTCCGCATGATGCTGGACCAGTTGCGCCGGCTGGGCTGCAGGAATCTCGTAGTCGTCGACCAGGCGAGCACCTATCCGCCCCTCGTCCGGCTCCTGGCTGAGATCGAACGCGAGGTCACCGTGATCCGGTTGCGGGACAACAACGGGCCCCACTGGCTGTTCACCAGCGGCTTCTCCTCCATGCTCCCGGAGTACTTCATCTACACCGACCCCGACATCCAGTTCCCTGCAGACATGCCCCGAAGCCTGATTCGTGATCTCATGCGGGTCTCCAAGGCGGCCAACGCCACCAAGGTCGGATTGGCTCTCGACATCTCCCGCCCCGAGAACATCAAAAGGGTCGGCCTGCCGATCGGGGAGTCGGTCTACACCATCCCCGAGTGGGAAGGGCAGTTCTGGCGCCGGCCGATCCGGTTTCGCGGCTTCGAAGTCTACAAGGCCCCGGTGGACACCACCTTCGCTCTCTATCACCGGGCCCGGTTCGACGAGCACGTCCGGAACTTCAGGGCCGAGAATGTCTACTACTGCATGGACATGCCCGGCTCCTACCGATTGGCTGGCCGGTATACTTCAGTCCACCTGCCCTGGATGCTGGACGACCCCATCCCCGAGGAAGAACTGGCGCACTATGTCGCCCACCGCAGGAACGTTCACGAATACCTGGGCTAGGTCCTCTGCACCACCGCCACCGCCTGCCAGAACCGGTCCTGCTCGTCGAGGTAGCGCCGCAGCTTGCCCAGTCGACCGGCGGCGGAGGCGATGAACTCCGGACGCACCACCGTGTCGCCGTAAGCCTCCGGCGGGCGGTGCGGCCCCCCGCCCGTGGGCAGATAGGTGGCGCCTCGCTCCGCCAGCTCCCGCCGTCGAGCTCCGAGGTCGCCCAGGTTAGCGGCCAGCGCCCCGTGCCACCCCGTCTCCGGCGCCTCCGGATCAATGGCCGCCACGAAGTCAAGGAACCGGGGCGGCTCAACCGTGAACACGATCACCCCCCCTCTGGCGGTGATACGCAGCAATTCGGCCAGCCACGCCCGAAACAGGGGCTCCGGCAAATGGGTGAACACCGAATAGGCCGTGACGAGCCTGAAGGCGCCGTCGCGGAAGGGCAGGGGCCGCCCGTTCTCCGCCGGCAAGTGATAGCCTGGCACCCCCGCTCGCGTGCAGAACTCCACCATGTCGGGATCGACATCGACGCCGGCCATGTCGCCCCGCTCGAATTCGCGCAGGAAGAACCGTCCGACCCGCCCCCAGCCGCAGCCGAAGTCCAGATAGCGGCTCGCCCGACAGCCTCGCGCCAGGCTCGCCAGGGCCGCCAGCGCGTAGCGGTGGAAGTTCCAGGCCTCCTGCAGCGCGTGCTCATAGGCTGAGCCCACGAACGCCTTCTGCAACGCCTCGTCCGGAAATCCCGGCCAGGTCCGGCCGTCCTGCACGGGCTCCGAGATCGAGCGTTTCAGCCGCTCCAGCCAAGCCTCGTCGCTCAGCTCGCGGACATCCGAATGTTCGATCGCCGGAATCATGCGGCGCTGTTTGGCCTGCCCGGGGGGCCGCGTCCAGAAACGGACTGACCTTCCTCAACCCCTTCCAGCCCGCGTCCGCTCTGGGCCGTGATCGGCGGGGCCGCCGAACCCGCTCCCGGGACGCTAGCGCGCCTCGGCCGCCTCCACGGCTTCGGACAGTCTGTCGCGGAACTCGACGGGATCAATCCGGAACCGCTGCAGGGAGCCTTCGAGGTGGAAGATTCGGGGCTGTCCGTCATCGGGCAGCACATAGCCGATGTCCTGCCCGCGGAAGTTGGCGATGCGGGACTGAATCTCCCCGATCCAGTTCAACGCCACCACCTTGGCGCCGCGGGGCGAGACCAGAGCGTTGTGCAGACCCGAGCCGAACTCCCCGGCGATCACGTGCGCACCGGCGAACACCCCCACCTGCTCGCGCCAGGGCAGGAATTCGGGCCGGATGATCTGGAATCCCGCCTCTTCGGCGATGGCCTCGATCTCAGGCTCGTTGCTCATCTCCCGATATGCGTAGGCGGTCCGCATCGCGGCGCGGCTGACGAACACGCGTGAACGGTCCGGGGACGGCGTCCTGGTCTGCGCATAGGCGTCCAGCGCCTCGCCGAACCAGGGGTGGAAGACGTATTCGCGCTGCAGCATCGAGGGCAGGAGCAGTCGCCGCACGGCCACCTTGTGCGTCCCAGGGTCGTAGACGATCACCTTCTGTCCCGGCAGGACGTCTTCGATGACCTCGGCCACGAACACGGGGACGTTGGACGGGATCAGGATCGGCGCGCGCACTCCCCGCTCCGCGAGCGCCCGGATGACGAACAGCTTGGGGAAGACCTCCGTCAGCCAGTGACCCCACATCAGATTGAAATGCACCAGTGCAAAGGCGCACTCCAAGTGCAGCGTCTTTCGCTTGAACCAGCCCGTCTCGAAGGCCCAGGTCTGGGGCGCGATGTTCTCGTCCAGATAGGTCTTCACATAGCTGGGATAGGCGCCGGCTGCGTAGAGGTAGGCGCCGTTCCGGACGGCGATCGAGCCCCCGCCACCAACAAAGGCTCTGCGGATCACATGGAGGTCGGCTGGGGACGCCTCGGCTTGCGCCAGGTGAGGCGCCTGCACGGCCTCGAGCGGGCAAGGCCAAAGCATGGGGCGCGGCGAAAGCGGCTGGCCCCCTTCGAACAGCCGCACCCCGGCGACCTCCCGCTGTCCGCGGAGCGCCTCGTCCAGTTCCAGGAGTTCGTCATCGGAGACGTCGATCGTTGCAGCCAAGCCCCACCTCGATGACGCGCACCCGGGCTGCTAACAGCCGGGCCGCACGCCAACAACCGGCGCCGGCTAAGGCGCCCCGTCCAGGAAGCTCGCCATGGCCGCCTGCGCCTCCGGCTCGGTCAGCATGGGCGCGTGGCCCACGTTCGGCACTTCGGCGTAGGCCATCGACGGCGCCGCCGCCTGCATCCGCCCGGCGATCTCCCCATCAATCAGGTCCGAGACCCCGCCCCGGATCAGCAGGGTGGGCCGCCCGGTCGCCAGCCCTGTGAAGACGGGCCACAGGTCGGGCGCAGGTCCGGTCGGCGCGGCCCGAAAGGGCGCGGTGATGTCCGGATCGTAGTCCAGCTCGAGCCCGCTCTCCGTCTCCCGGAAGATGCGCCGGGCGAAGGCCGACCAGTGCTCCGGCGGCGCACCCGGAAAGGCCACGCCGTTGATGCTGGCCGCGAACTCGGC
>JAUJMO010000002.1:423424-537786 GCA_030446805.1 Caulobacteraceae bacterium
GCTCCGGCGGCGCACCCGGAAAGGCCACGCCGTTGATGCTGGCCGCGAACTCGGCCGCCTCCGTCCAGTTCCCGATCGGCTTCTGGTCTCCGACATAGCCCAGGATGCGGCCCAGTCCGACAGGCGACAGCTCCGGCCCGACGTCGTTGAGGACCGCGCCCGCCACCGCCAGCGGGTTCATGGCCGAGAGCGCCATGGTGATCAGCCCGCCCATGGAGGTGCCCACGAACACCGCCCGTCCCAGTCCCGCCTGCATCATCAGGCTGACCACATCGCCCGCATAGACCGCGGGCTGGTAGTTCTGCGGGTTCGGGTCCCGGTCCGACCGCCCTCGCCCGCGCACGTCCACGGCCAGCACCCGGCGTCCTCGCGCCGCGATCCAAGGCGCCACCGCCTCGAAATCGCGGGAGTTCCGCGTCAGTCCGTGGATGCAGATCACCGGCAGCCTGGCCGGTCCGGCCGCCCCGGCGTAGTCCCGCGCGTACAGCGTCAAACCGTCGGCGGAGGTCCAGGTTCGGTCGGCGAAATCAGTCATGGCGGTTTGTTTGCCGCAAGTTCAGCCTCGCCGGAAGGGGCGCACGCCAGAGAGCTCTCCTGTGATCGGGAGAGGCGCTTACGACCGGGCGATCACCCGGTGCAGACGCCGCGGCGGCGCGTTCAGGCCCGAGCTCACGGAGGCGGGCAGGGCGGCGTGCAGGTCGTAGGCGTCCGTTCGCTCCACCCGGACCTCGGCGAAATCGCCCGCCTTCAGCGACCGCGCGTTACGCACATAGACGTGCCCGTCGATCTCCGGCGCGTCCGCCACCGAGCGCGCCACCGCCGTTCCGTCGGCCCGCACGCTGTCCACCAAGACCCGCACAGTCTTGCCCAGCTTGGCGCGCAGCTTCTCCCGGCTGATCGTGCCCGCACGCGCCATGAACCGATCCCAGCGGTCCTGCTTCACCTCTTCAGGCACATGGTCCGGCAGGTCCCGCGCAGGCGCCCCCTGGACATTCTCGTATTTGAAGGCCCCCACCCGATCGAGCTGCGCCTCGTCCAGCCACTGGAGCAGGTGATCGAAGTCCGCCTCCGTCTCTCCCGGGAAGCCCACCACGAAGGTGCTCCGCAGCACGATCTCCGGGGCGATCTCGCGCCAGCGTCGGATGCGCTCCAGCGTCTTGGTCTGGTTTCCCGGCCGTTTCATCGCCTTGAGCACCGAGGGGCTCGCGTGCTGGAAGGGGATGTCCAGGTAGGGCAGGATCTTACCTTCGGCCATGAGGGGTATGACCGTATCGACCGACGGATAGGGGTAGACATAGTGCAGCCGCACCCAGACCCCGAGCTCGCCCAACCCGGCCGCCAGCCCCGTCATGTCGCCGCGCCATTGCCGGCCGCGCCAAAGCCCTTCCCCGTACCGGAGGTCCAGCCCGTAGGCCGAGGTGTCCTGGCTCACCACCAAGAGCTCCTTGACCCCCGCCTCCACCAGCGCTTCCGCCTCGCGCAGCACCTGGGCCACCGGACGCGAGGCCAGGTCGCCCCGCATCTGCGGGATGATGCAAAAGCTGCACCGGTGATTGCAGCCCTCCGAAATCTTCAGGTAGGCGTAGTGGGGGGGCGTCAGCTTGACGCCGTGCTCCGCCCAGGGCTCCACCGAGATCGACGGTGGCGGAGGCGTGGACCGACGCACCGCCTCCATCACCTCCTCATAGCGCGCCGGCCCCGTCACCGATTCCACGGTGGGGAACCGCGCCCGGATCAGGTCCGCCTCAGCCCCCAGGCACCCCGTCACGATCACCCGGCCGTTCTTGGCCACCGCCTCGCCGATCGCCTCCAGGCTCTCCTCGCGCGCCGAATCCAGGAAGCCGCAGGTGTTGACCACAACCGCGTCCGCGCCTTCGTGCGTCTCGGAGGTGGCGTAGCCCTCGCCGCGCAGCCGCGTGAGGATCCGTTCGCTGTCCACCAGCGCCTTGGGACAACCCAGGCTGACGAAGCCGATCTTGGGAGGAAGGACGCTCATTGACCGAGCATGTAGCCCGGCGCGCCCCTCGGCGGGAGACCCGCTCTTGTCGCGCCCGTCAGTCGGCGGCGAAGCAATAGAACAGGCCGTCGCCGCCTGAGCTCTGCAGGTTGGCCTGGCTGCAGCCGCGCGAGCCGTGCGCGGAGTTCCAGGAGGTAGGGTCCGCCCCGCCGCCCTGCCGGTCGTGGTGGCCCACCTGAGCGCTGCCTTCGGCGTTGCTGGTCCAGTTGCGGCAGGTCTTGTCCTCCGGGCCGGTGAAGGCGGCGCCGTTCGCCTGCGATCCTGTCAGGATGTCGTGCCGGTTCGGCGTGTCCCCGCGGCCGTTCACCACCTCCCCGCGCTCGTTCAGCGAGGCGGCCTTGGACAGCTGGGCGCCGGGGCCGTGCAGATCGGCCACGCCCTGCGCGACGACGACCCCGGCGGCGTTGCTCCAGGGCCCGGCGCCGATGCGGTCGCGGGCGTTCACCCCCGGCGCACCCGCAGCTCCGCCCGTGCTGAGGTAGGCGCGCCAGGTGCGCCCACTGGCGCCCACCGCCCGGGCCAAGGCCTGGCAATGCCGGTCGGCGCCGTCCAGCCCGCCCAGGGCGGCGCCGTCGCCCACCCCCGTGCTGGTGATGAAGAACCCAAGGCTGGGCTTCTGCGGTTCCGGAGCGGGCGCCGGCGCGCACGCCGTCAAAGCCAGAACGAGTGCGGCGGCGGCTGCTTTGATCATGCTCATCCCCACTGTCGTCCCCGATCTTCGCAAGAGCCCGCCCCTTGTCGACTTGCCAGCGGCCGAGATCAAGCGGTCCGCCCAGGTCGACCCAGGTCCGCTCAGGTCGGCTCCGGAACCGGCTCGCGCAGCCTCTCCGGCCCGACTATAGCTCCGCCATGGCCGAGCGCTCCTTCTTCTCTCCCTACGCCCACGACATGGTTCGGGTGGGTGTCTGCGTTCCGCGCATCGAGCCGGCGGACCCGGTGTTCAACACCGACCGCACCCTGGAGCTCATGCGCCGCGGCCACGAGCAGTCGATTGCGCTGCTCGCCTTTCCCGAGCTGGGCCTGAGCGCCTACGCCATCGACGACCTGCTGCTGCAGGACGCGTTGCTGGAGGCCGTGCACCAGGCCCTCGCCCGTATCGTCGAGGCCAGCCGGAGCCTGTTTCCCACAGTGGTCGTGGGCGCCCCGCTGGCGGACGGCGGCCGCCTCTACAACTGCGCGGTGGTGATCGCGAAGGGCCGGATCCTGGGCGTGGTCCCCAAGATATATCTCCCCAACTACCGCGAGTTCTATGAGCGTCGCTGGTTCACCTCCGGGGCCGAGGTCTATGGCCGCGAGATCGAAGCAGGCGGCCACATCGTCCCCTTCGGCCGCGATCTTCTGTTCAAGGCCGCCAGCCCGACGACGTCCGGAGCCTTCACCTTCCACGTGGAGATTTGCGAGGACTTCTGGGTCGCCGCCCCGCCCAGCACGCTCGGCGCGCTCGCCGGGGCCGAGGTTCTGCTCAATCTCTCCGCCAGCAACGTCGTGGTGGGCAAGGTCGACGATCGCCGCATGCTGTGCGCTTCGCAATCCTTTCGCGCCACGGCCGCCTACGCCTACTCGGCCTCCGGGCCGGGCGAAAGCACGACCGACCTGGCCTGGGATGGTCACGCGGCGATCTACGAGATCGGGGGCCTGCTTACCGAGACCAAGCGGTTCATGCCGGACAGCACCCTGTGCTACGCCGACGTGGACATCGGCCGCATCCGTCAGGAGCGGCTGCGCACCGGCTCCATCGCCGACGCCCAGGTTGAGCACGTCCGCCGCAACGAACCTTTCCGCACGATCCCCTTCGACTACCATCCGCCGGAGGGCGCGCTTGAGCTCGCCCGCAAGCTCGAGCGCTTTCCCTACGTTCCCTCCGACCCCGCCAAGCTGCAGGAGAACTGCTGGGAGGCCTACCACATCCAGGTCCAGGGCCTGGCCGAACGCCTCAAGGCCACTGGGATCAGCCGGCTGGTGATCGGCGTCTCCGGCGGGCTGGACTCGACCCAGGCCCTCATCGTGGCGGCCAAGGCCGTGGACGCGCTCAACCTCCCGCGCACCAACATCCTGGGTTTCACCATGCCGGGCTTCGCCACCGGCGAGACCAGCAAGGGCCGGGCCTGGCGCCTGATGCAGGCCATGGGGATCACCGCCGCCGAGATCGACATCAAGCCCGCCGCCCTGCAGTTCCTGGCCGATCTCGGCCATCCCTTCGCCGAAGGGGAACCCGTCCACGACGTCACCTTCGAGAATGTGCAGGCGGGCCTGCGAACCGACTACCTGTTCCGCCTCGCCAATCAGAACCGCGCCCTGGTGGTCGGCACTGGCGACCTCTCCGAGCTGGCGCTGGGCTGGTGCACCTACGGGGTCGGCGACCAGATGAGCCACTACAACGTCAACGGCGGCGTCTCGAAGACCCTGATCCAGCACCTGATCCGCTACGTGGCCGGTTCCGGCGAGCTCGACGCCGACACCTCCGACCTCCTGCTGGAGATCGTGGGCGCCGAAATCTCCCCCGAACTGGTCCCGGGCGAAGCCGCCCAGTCCACGGAGGCGGTTGTGGGACCCTACGCCCTGCAGGACTTCAACCTTTACCAGCTCACCCGCTACGGCTTCCGCCCCAGCAAGATCGCCTATCTCGCCTGGAACGCCTGGCATGATCGCGCCAAGGGCGCCTGGCCCCCCGGCCTGACGGAGGAGGCCAAGCACGCCTACGATCTTCCCGAGATCAAGCGCTGGCTGGAGGTCTTCCTCCGCCGCTTCTTCGCCAACCAGTTCAAGCGCTCCGCCCTGCCCAATGGTCCCAAGATCAGCAGCGGGGGCAGCCTCTCTCCCCGAGGGGACTGGCGCATGCCGTCCGACGCGAGCGCCCGCGTCTGGCTCGACGAGCTGGCCACCGTGCCGGAGCAGGCGCCGGCGGCCGCGGGCCGCTGACCGCCGATCCAGTGCGGTGTTCAGGCGGCCTGTCGGCCCGGCGCCGAGGGCTGGACGACAAGGGAACCGTCAAGGTGAACGTCGACCCCTGGCCTGGCGCACTCACCGCGGCCAGGGCGCCGCCCACCACCTCGCTTTGGCGGCAGCAGATCGCGAGGCCCCGGCCGCTGCCCCGTAGCGGCGCTTGGTGGAGCTGTCCGCTTGCGCGGGATGCTTCACGTCCGGAGTCGAGGCTCCGCCTCCCGATCTAAGACCCACCCCGGCGAACGCATAAGGCGGCGGCTCACTTCGTTCCGGCGCAACAAGGCTGGCGTCGTCTGGCTGTGGTCATCGTACGGTTCTGAACGTCACGGACCAGCGCAGGGCGTCCACCGCTGGAATGCTGTGCTCCCAGTCCGACCGCGCCGCGCCCTGCAGGGCATAGGCGGACCGCGGCTCGGCCGTGAATGAGCGTCGCTCCCACCCCGCCCCCGCGCGGCGTCGCAGGCGAAAGGTACACGGCGCCCCAAGCGAAACGCCCACCACCTCGCCGAACTCCGGCCGGTCCTTGTGCCAGCCGATCGCGGCGCCCGGCGCGTATTCGGTCAGCAGCGCGTGCTCCAGCCCGGCCCCCTCTGCGCCCAGGAAGGCCGCTGCGCGGTCCCGCAAGGGCAGCAGGAAGCCGGGCATCGGATCCGCCGCCGCGAGTCTCCCCTGCGAGAAGTCGTAACGCCGGCCGAACGACACCACCCGTCGCCGCCCTTCGTACCCCCGGAACTGAAAGGGTTCGAACGGCAGCTCGGCGAAGCGTTCGATCAGGGCGCCTTCCTCGCCAGGGGTGATAAGCTCGGCTTGGAGCCGCATGCCCTGCGGCAGCCCAGGCGGCGAATCGAACAGTGCGGGCTGGCTCACGCCGTCTCCAAGATGCGGCATCAGGGCCGGCACGGCGGCTCCGCGCCGAGGTGGCCGAGGGCGGGGACCAGGGCTCGGGCGGAGCGACTCGCACCAGGGCCAACTTGCGTCAAGCCGAGGGCGCCGCCGGCCGGCCACAGAGGCCAGCGCGGGAACTGGACTCTTCAAAGGCTTCAGACGCACAAACGTGGCCATGGACTACGTCATCCCCGCCCCGCCTCGCCCCGCCGTCCCGGTCGAAGGCGGCGGTCTGTTTCCTGTGCGCCGCATCTGGTGCGTGGGCCGCAACTACGCCGCCCACGCGCGTGAGATGGGCCATGACGATCGCGAACCGCCCTTCTTCTTCGCCAAGCCCGCGGACGCCGTGGTTCCCGGGGGCGGCGACATCGCATACCCGCCGGACACGGCCGACCTGCACCATGAGGTGGAGCTGGTGCTGGCGATGGGGCAGGGCGGGCGCGACATCGCGACCGACACCGCCCTGGACCAGGTCTGGGGCTACGCTGCAGGCCTCGACCTCACCCGTCGCGACCGTCAGGCCGAGGCGAAAAAGGCCGGCCGCCCTTGGGACCTCGCCAAGGGCTTCGATCGCTCCGCCCCCATTTCCGACATCCGCCCCGTTTCGGCCGGCGGCCATGTCCGATCCGGCCGCATCATGCTGTCCATCGACGGCCAGATTCGGCAGGACGCCGACATCGCCGACATGACCTGGAGCCCTGCGGAGGTCATCGCGGCCTTGTCCCGCTCCGTGGAGCTCGCCCCCGGCGACCTCATCTTCACCGGCACCCCCGAGGGGGTGGGCCCCATGGGCCGGGGCCAGCTGGTCGCGGCCCACATCGAAGGCCTGCAGGGCCTTGTCATGCGGTTGGTCTGAGTGGCGCTGGTCCAGGTGATCGTGGTCGCCTGGAACAGCGGCGTCCACCTCCAGCGCTGCATGGATGCGCTCGCCGCCCAGACCGTCGCCGACTGGGAGGCTGTGGTCTGGGACAATGCCTCAACCGACGGCGCGGTGGATCGCCTCCGCCTGCCGCCCAACACCGAGGTGGTCCGCTCGCCCCACAACCTGGGCTTCGCCGCCGCCAACAACCGCGCCGCCGAGCGGTCGGAGAGCCGCTGGATCGCGGCCCTCAACCCGGACGCCTTTCCCGAACCCGACTGGCTGCAGCAATTGCTGGCCACCGCCGAACGGAACAAGGCTGCGGCGGTAGCCTCTCTCCAGCTTGACGACGCCGACCCGTCCGTCCTCGATGGGGCAGGGGACAGCATGAGCATCTTCGGAATCGGCTGGCGCGGCGGCTACGGCCATCCCCGCGCGGCGGCGCCGACAGAGGAGGCCGAGGTCTTCTCCCCTTGCGCAGCGGCCGCCCTTTATCGTCGCGACGTCTGGCGCGAGCTGGAGGGGTTCGACGAACGCTTCTTCGCCTATTTCGAAGACGTGGATCTGGGCTTCCGCATCCGCCTGCGCGGTGGCCGCACCGTGTTCAGCCCCCGAGCCGTGGTCCGGCACGTCGGCTCCGCCTCCAGCCGGACCGTGTCCGGCTTCGCCGAGCACCATGGCGCGCGCAACCGCCTGTGGACCTTCGCTCGCGACATGCCGCTGCTGCTGATGCCGCTTGCGCTGCCGCTGCACCTCGCCGCCACGGCCTTTGTGCTGGTCCGCAGCCCCGACGCCGTGTCCCGGCAGGCCCGCCTCGCCGGCCTGGGCGAAGGCCTTCGCGGCCTCCGGCCCTTCCTGGCTGAGCGCCGCCGCTGGCGGTCGACGCACCCCCTTGCCATCGCCCGCGCGCTCGCGTGGAGTCCCCTTGCGGTTCGCCGCCGCCGCCCCGTGACCCGGAGCTTGTCATGATCCGCGCGCTCGCCCTTTTCGCCGCCCTGCTGGCGGGATCTGCGCCGCCGTCCCGCCGCCGCGCGCCGAGTGGTCGCTGGCGATGCATGGCGGAGCCGGCGTGATCGAGCGCGCCCAGATGGATGCCGCCACCGAGGCCGCCCACCGCGGCGCCATGGACGCCGCCCTGGACCGTGGCCCCGCTCTCCTGGCCCGCGGCGGCTCCTCCCTGGACGCCATGGAGGCCGTGATCACCGGCATGGAGAACGACCTCCTGTTCAACGCCGGCCGCGGGGCCGTCTTCACCGCCGAGGGTCGCAACGAGCTGGACGCCTTCATCATGGACGGCGCCAGGCTCAAGGCCGGCGCCTGACCCCCATCGGCGGCGATGGCGGCGTCATCGTCATCTCCCCCTGAGGCGAGCCCGGCTGGAGTTACAACACGCCAGGCATGTACCGCGCCCGCGCCAGCGCGGACGGAACCCGGTCGGTGGGGATCTTTAGAGACGAACCTTGAGCTCCGGGCCCAGGCCCGAGCCCAGACTCCGAGCGATCAGGCGGCCTCGCGCAGCGCCACCTGCTCGGCGATCTCGCCCAGCGCGCTCAGCAGCACGGGCGCGGTGATCGGCTTGGTCAGGTGTTTGTCCGCCCCAGCGGCCAGGGAGGCGTCCACGTGCTCGCCCATGGCGTTCGCGCTGAGCGTGAAGACGGGCAAGCGAGGGGAGTGCGTGGCGCGCTCATGCGCCCGAATCGCCCGGATCGCGGTGAGCCCGTCCATCACGGGCATCTGCATGTCCATGAGCACCACGTCGAAGCGCTCGGTCACCGCCGCCTGCACCGCCTCCTCGCCGTTCTCCACCGTTGTCAGAATCACGCCCAGAGGGGCGAGCATCAACTCCACCACCTTTTGGTTGATGGGGTGATCCTCCGCCAGCAGCACGCGCAAGGGCCGGGTTTCCGTGCTCAAAAAGGCCGGCGCTTCCTCCCACTCCGGCCCGGGCGCCGCGTCGGCGCGGGCCATGGGCAACTCAAGGGTGAAGGTCGCGCCCCTGCCGCGCTCGGCCGAGGCGTCCAGCCGTCCTCCCATGAGCTCGGCGAGGTCGCGCGAGATCGCCAGCCCCAGCCCCGTACCGCCGAACTGACGTGTGATGGAGCCGTCCTCCTGCTCAAAGCGACCGAACAGCCGCTCCTTGCATTCGGCCTCGAAGCCCACGCCCGTGTCGGAGACCGAGAAGGTGAATTTCGGCGGCGAGACCTCGTCGTCGACAGCCACCAACAAGCTCACTGCGCCCGCCCCGGTGAATTTCACCGCGTTGCTGAGCAGGTTGTAGAGGATCTGTTTCAGCCGCCCGGAGTCGCCGACCACCGCGCCTTCCGCCGCGGGATCGATACGAACCTCGAAGGCTAGGCCCTTCTCCCGCGCGCGCAATTCCGACAGGGCCGCCGTCGCGCGCACCGTGTCGCCGAGAAGGAAGGGCTCCGCCTCGATCACGATCCGCCCCGACTCCACACGCGACAAGTCGAGAACGTCGGACAGCAGCCGCTCCAGGGTTTCGGCCGAACTCTCGATGATGCGCACCATCTCCTGTTGAGGGGCCGACAGCGGCGTGCGCGCCAGCACCTGGGCCACCCCCGTAACCCCGTTCAGGGGCGTGCGGATCTCGTGGCTCATGTTCGCCAGGAACTCGCCCTTAGCGCGGCTGGCCGCCTCGGCTTGATCTCGGGCGTCGGCCATGGCCTCCTCGGCCCGCTTGCTCGCCGTGACATCGAACTGGGCGGCGATCATGGCGTCGCGGTTCTCGTAGCGGATGGCCTGCACGTAGGGCCGCACATGGATCTCCGAACCGTCCGCGCGCACTTGCCGCCACACGCGAAGTCCTTGGTATTGGCTCGCCCCATACAGGCTCACGTGTTGGGCCAAGGCGGCGTGCTCCTCGGCGGCGTAGAGCTCGATCAAGGACATGCTCAGGAACTGCTCGCGGGAGTAGCCGTAGTGAACCATCGCCGCCTCGTTCACGGCGATAAAGGCGCGGCTTTCGCGATCGGTGACCCACATCGGCACCGGATTGTCCGCGAACATCAAGCGCAGCGAGGCTTCGCGCGCCTTGAGCTCGGTAATGTCTTCGCAGATCGACACCACGCCGCCATCAGCGCTGCGCCGCTCCAGGATGCGCAGCCAGTGGCCCTTGTTCTCCTGCTCGAGAACCGCCTCGCCCGCACGTCGACGCGCGAGGCGCTCCTCCAGCCACTCCGCTTCGCGGCCCTCGGCTTCGGGGTAGACGCCGTTGTCCAGACCCGCTTCCAGCAGTTCGCGGAAGCTCGCGCCTGGCTGGAGCATGCCGCCGCCTTCATCATTCAGTTCGGCGTAGCGCCGGTTCCAGACCACGATCCGGTCCTCGGCGTCGTAAAAGGCCAGCCCCTCGGGGAGCGCCTCGATGACGTCGCGCAGCTTGGTTTCATGCACCCGGTTGCGCCGGCCGCTCCGCATCCGGAGGTAGCCTACGAACCCCGCCACCTCGAGCAGCACGCAGCCGAATGCGGCCAGGGCGACAGTGCGCCAGTCGTGGCCCTCGGCGACGTGGGTCAGTCCGTCCAGCAAGGCCGCCCTCTGTTCCGCTGAACGACAGATTAGGACGCCCGAGCTTAACAATCGCTTCCTGCGCCGCGCTGGCCTATCGCCCCCTGACCCGGTTAGGTTCGGGAGAGGCGCCGCAGAGCGCGTGGGGAGACAGGCCGACCATGACCGCAGCAGCCGCCGACGCCACGACCCCGCCCGCCAACCAGACCGGCCTGGTGGTGGCCGCTTCGGCCGCCGGGACCGCCTTCGAGTGGTACGACTTCTTCATCTTCGGCACGCTGACGGCGATCATCACGCGCAACTTCTTCACCGGCGTGGACGAGACCGTGGGCTTTATCCTGGCGCTGGCCACCTTCGGCGTGGGCTTTGGCGTCCGGCCGCTGGGGGCCTTGTTCTTCGGCCGCATCGGCGACCGGCTGGGGCGCAAAGGCGCTTTTCTGCTCACCATCACCCTCATGGGCGTGGCCACGGTGGCCATCGGCGTCCTGCCCACCTATGAGGACATCGGCATCGTCGCCCCTATCCTGCTGGTGCTCATGCGCGTGATCCAGGGCTTCGCCCTCGGCGGCGAGTATGGCGGCGCGGCCATCTACGTCGCCGAGCATGCGCCGGACGCCAAGCGCGGATTCCTGACCAGCTGGATCAACGTCACCGCCGGCGTGGGCCTGATCCTGGCCCTGGGGGTGATCTTCGCCACCCGTACGGTGCTGGGCGAGGAGACCTTCGCCGACTGGGGATGGCGCTTTCCCTTCATCCTCTCGGCGGCCCTGCTGGTGGTGTCCCTGCTGATCCGCATGCGCCTGGAGGAAAGCCCCGCCTTCACCCGCATGAAGTCGGAGCAGGGCGTCTCCAAGGCGCCCTTCACCGAAGCCTTCGCCCGCTGGCCCAACCTCCGTCTCGTCCTGTTGGCGCTGTTCGCCATCATGCTGGCTCAGGGCGCGGTCTGGTACGCGGGCCACTTCTACGCCCAGTTCTTCCTGGAACGGGTGCTCAAGGTGCCGGGCCCCGTCGTGAACGGCTTGCTGATCGCGGCCGTGGCGCTTTCCGCCCCGCTCTACGTCTTCTTCGGCTGGCTGTCCGATCGGGTAGGCCGCAAACCCGTGATGCTGTTCGGCATGATCCTGTTCGTGATCGCCGCCTTTCCGGGCTTCCGCTACATGAGCGCCGCCGCCAACCCCGCCCTGGTGGAGGCCTCCCAGCGCGCCCCGGTGGTGGTGACCGCGGCGGCCTCCGATCGTTCGACCCAGTTCGACCCGCTCGGCCGCAACAAGCCGGTGCTGGGCGGCGATGTGCTCACCCGGGCTCTTGCCGACGCCGGCGTTCCCTACAAGACCGGGCCCGGCGTCGCCGGCCGGCCGGCGGTCGCGGTGGTGGGGGATGGGGCCGTTCAGGCGCCCAGCCTCCTGGGTTTGCCGCCCGCCGAGGCCGAGGCCGCCCGCCAGCGGGTCGCCGCCGAAGTCCGGTCCGCCCTGACCGCCGCGGGCTATCCCGCCGCCGCCGATCCCACGCGCATCAACAAGGGCGGGATCCTGGCCGTGCTGCTGGTCTTCATGGTGGCCGCCACCGCCCTCTACGGCCCCCAGGCGGCGGCGCTGGTTGAGCTCTTCCCCACCCGGGTGCGCTACACGGCGCTGAGCCTGCCCTATCATATCGGCACCGGCTGGGTCGGCGGCTTCCTGCCTTTCACCGCCTTCGCCATGGTGGCGGCCACCGGGGACCCTTACTTCGGCCTCTGGTACCCGGTGGTTTTCACGACGATCTCGGTGGTGGTGAGCCTGTTCCTGCTACCGGAAACGCGGGGACGGACGCTGGATTGAAGGGCGGCCGCGAACTCGGCCGTTCACCTCTTCGTCGGCGCTAGCCGCTCTCGCGCACTTGCGATCTCGGCGAGAACCAGAAGGTCCACCCTGAGTTGGGGCTGGAAGCCTCACACCGGCGGTTGGAACGGCTGCTCCGTCACGACCCGGTACCGGCGGCTGCAACCTGACGGGTGCGCTGGCGAATGCGCTGCAGCAGGAGGTCCGCGACCACCGGCTTCACCACATGGTCGTCCGCGCCGGCCGCCGCCGCCCTGGCCACTTCCTCGGGCTCGTCATGAGCGCTCACGACGATGATCGGGGTGCGAGGCAGGCCCCGCTCCCGTTCCACGCCGCGGATGCGCCGGATCGCCTCATAGCCGTCCATGCCGGGCATCCGCAGGTCCATCAGCACCACATCGAAACGCCCCTGCTTGAAAGCTTCCACGGAGCTTCGCCCGTCAACGGCGAAGCTTACGTCCGCAGTTAATCTGTTGAGCACTCTTTCAAGCACGCAGCGGTTGATCTCGTCATCATCAACGGCCAGCACCCGCAACGGCGGTGGAGCCGCGCTCGCGTTCACGGGCTCCGGTTGGTCCAACCGCACAGTGGAGGTGAAGGCCACGCCGGCGAAGCAGCCTGACCGCCATACTGTAGTGGCTTCATGCAGGGCGCCTGTTCGCGCATCCAGGAGGGTTCCCCTGTCGGGCGCACTTCCCCCACCCAGCATCTGCATGCGCGCGCCTCCCGTGGAGAGATCCAGGATCATGCACGATGGGCTTCCCTGATCGCCTTCGCCCACGAAGACGGCGCGGTGAAGGACCCGCTCGCGCGACGCCCGGCGCTGCTCGGCGGCGTCTTCGTCCGGCAAGGGCTTGGGCGGCGACATCGCGCCAAGGTGCCGCGCACGGGTGAAAGCCGGGTGAACAGGTGAACGCTCTCGATGCCGGACCATCGATGCCCCCGCCGGTCTGCGGCGGGCCGGGGGTGAGCAACGCACGCTGACGCCTGACTCTTGGCCCACCCGCATCTCCGGCAGGCCGACCGGATCCGGATTCGGCTCGGCGCCCTGGCCGACGCGCTTCAGCCCCTGCCGGCGGCCGCCCTGCGCCTGCCGTCCGCCGCCGCGGCGAGGTTGCCCCGCTTGGGGCTGACGACCGTGGCCAGGTCTCCGGGGGGGGCTCGTGCATTGGCCGAACCAGGCGCCCGCGACGCTTCCAAACGGACTGCTGAACCCATCCCTCCGACCCGAGTGACCGATGTGGAACGGATCACTTGAGGACCGCCCCGCCAGCGGCCTGTGACTCAGTCCTGGATGGACAAAGGGCGCCCTGTCAGGGCCGCCCTTTGCTTCTTATTCAGAGCCGATCAGTTGCGGGCCCCTCCGAACTTCAGATTGGCGCCGAGGAAGAAGCGGCGTCCGAACAGGTCGAAGATGTCGCCCTGACCGCCGGCGATGCCGAGACCTCCCACCGGAACCTGGGGCGGCGGCTCGGCGTCGAAGGCGTTGATCACCCCCGCCCGGACCGTGATCCCGTCCCGAACCTCGAAGCGCGCGCTGAAGTCGTGCTGGCTGAACGCCCCCGTCTCCAGCAGCTCGGCCCGACGGTTGTCCGGATCCTGCAAGAGTACGTCGCTGTCGGCGAAGGCCACCGCGCCCAAAGGCGTAGGGACCGCCTGGCTGGTCTGGTAGTCCCAATCCCAGGTGAAGGAGAGCCGATCGATAGGCGAGTAGGTCACCGTCGACAGGAAGCGAACCCGCGGATTGCCCACGCCCGAGTCCAGTTCCGTGGCGTCGCCTGGATCGGTGAGATTGGTGAAGGCTTCGAGACGGATCAGGTAGTTGCCCCGAAGGGAGTAGTCGATCCGTCCCAGATCGCGCCCAAGGAAGTCGGCGGTGTCGACCGAGTACCGGGCGTTGAAGTCAATGCCCTTGGTTTCCAAGGCCGCGAAATTCAATGCGCCCTGCCGGAAGAAGGTGAGCCCGAACGGTTGCGCCTCCTGGCCGCTGCCCGGCGGGGTGGGGCCGTTGCGGGTGAAGAGCGAGCAAGTCCCCGGATTCAGGGTCGCGCCGGACACGCAGAGATTCAGGTTGGTCTGCGCCGGCACGGTCTGGATTACATTGGTGATGGCGATGTCGTAGAAGTCGAGCACCACCGAGAGCCGCCGAGCGAACCGCGGCGTGAACACGATGGAAGCCGTGTAGCTACGGCTCTCCTCCGGCACCAGGCTCGCATTGCCCGCGCCACCAGCGCCGTTGACGCTGGACTGGTAGATGATCTGAGTGTTGTCGGGATCATACCCCGGCCCGAGCAGGGCGATACAGTTGGCACGTCGATTGGCGCCCGCCGGCGTGCCTGCAGCCAAGCGCAGTTGCGCCGCATCGCAGGGGTCCGTCAGCAGGGCGAAGGTCTGGAACCCGAGGTCGAACAGATTGCTCAGCGTGGGAATACGCACCGACTCGCCGTAGGTGGCCCGGAAGAGCACATCGCGGGTCGGCCGGTACTGGGCTTGGAGGCTGTAGGTCTCGATCTCGCCGATTGACTCGACCGAGCTCTTAGCCCTGCGGTAGGCGGCGCTGATTTCGGCCGACTCGGCCAGCGGAAGGTCGCGAAGCAGCGGCAAGCGGACCTCGCCGAACACTTCGTTGAAGTCGTACTCGGCGCCCGGGTTGTTGAAGGAGTTGTTCAGGAACAGGAAGCGGGCGCCGCGATTGTTCTCACGGCCCAGCCCTTCGAACTCCTCCTTGCGGTATTCATAGCCCAGAGCCAGGCCCAGCGGGCCCGCGGGCAGGACGTTGTCGAGCAACTCGCCGGAGACAAAGCCCACGAAGTTGGTCTGGGCGTTGCGGTCCTGGGTGGAGACCGTGGCCGTGATGTAGGCCTCCTGCGCCGCGGTCAGGCCGGGCCGCCCCCCCCCACCGGTGACGTTTTCATGGTTGGCGTCCGCGCGGAAGTCGGTGCCGAACAGGCTGATGGGCGTGCAGTCCCGGACGGCCGCGGACGTCGGATCGAGGTTGCCGGTCCCACGCCCCGGCACCTGGCCCGCGCTGACCGGGTCGGGGATGGCGATTCCCCGGGCCGCAAGGTCCTGCACGCGGCAGACGATCTGGCCCTGGGCGTTGCGCACCGCGTCCGTGGCGTAGAAGAAGCGCTCGGAATCGACCGCCTGCTCGACGTTGCTGAAGCGGGTCTCGCTGTATTGGTAGGCGGCCTCGTAGGCGAAGTTCTGCACGAAGCCGAGTTGGTCGCGGTCGCCGCGCACGCCGATGACGTAGCGCTCCAACTCCCGTTCGTTGGTCTGCGGCCGGGGAGGCCCGAAGGTCTGGAGCAGGGCTCGGGGATCGGCCACGGTTCCGGTCTGGGCCCCGAACGCCGGATTGGCCACCGTCGCGCCCCCGACCACGACGGTCTGCCGCAGGTCGAACACCGGCCGCGTATTGGCCAGGATGGCCTGACGCACATTGGCCGGCAGGAAGGCGTTGTCCAATCCGTAGACGTTGGTGTTGCCTGAGTTTCCGGTGATGCCGCCCACGGTGTTCGCCGGGGTCTGCTGGAAGGTGGACGTGAAGAAGGTGTTCTGACTGCCCCGAAGGAGAGTCTCGTCCTTCACATACTGAGCTTGGCCGAACAGCTGGATGGCGTCGGTGACGTCGAAGTTGAAGCCCGTCTGGAAGCGATAGTTCTCCTGCTCGGGGAACCGGGCGCCCTGGCTGAACTCGGTGTTCGGGTTCAGGCCGTCGCCGCCGATGTTGATCGTCCGGCTGTTGCCCTGCGGGTCCTGGAAGGTGCCGAAGTTGACCAGCCGGCCGGTGCCGTCCGCGTTGAAGGTGAACACGGTGTTCGGCAGGTTCGGCTGGACGTTGGTGCAGCCGGCCTGGTTCAGCACGGTGGTCCGAAGCCCGCCCCCGGTCGGGACGGCGCCGCAGTTGGCGATGGTGAAGTCGGGATCGGCGATCCGGGTCGTCCCCGGGATGAAGCCTACGCTCGGGCGGACCTGATTGGCCAGGATCAAGGTGCCGCCGCGCTGGAAGGACAGGGTCCGCGCAGTGGCGATCAGGATGTTGTCCAGCTCACCGTCCGCTTCGCCGGCGGAAGGGTCGCTGTCGACATTGAGGATCAGTTCGCCGCGACGGAAGTGGTCGATGTCCAGGTCGAGGACCTCCTCGTCCCGCTGGTACTCACCAAAGGCGTAGATGTTCAGCCGATCGTTGAAGAGGTTGGCCCCAACCAGGCCCGAGAGGCGGCCGCTGAGCTGGCCCTCCTGGTTCAGTTGGGCCAGGCTGGTGTCGATCTCCACGCCCTCGAAGTTGCGGCGCAGGATGAAGTTGACCACGCCGGCCACGGCGTCCGTGCCGTACAGGGCCGACTGCCCCCCCGTCACGATCTCGGTGTTCTCGATCAGCAGGCTGGGGATGGTGTCGACGTCCACGACCTGGCCGCCCCGCGTGGCCCCGACCTGACGACGGCCGTCGATCAGCACCAGGGTGCGCGCGGTGCCCAGGTTGCGCAGGTCGAGCGCCGAGAGACCGCCAACGCCCAGACCGCCCGTGGTCTGGTCGGTGGGGGTGAAGGAGCTCTGCAGGGCGGGGATGTCGGCCAGGAAGTCGACCAGATTGGTGGCGCCCGACTGCAGGATCTCCTCGCGGCCGACCTGGATCAGGGGCGCCGGCGCGTTGGTGGGGTCGCGGCGGATGCGCGAGCCGGTGACCACCACCGCCTCGACCTCGCCGGCTTCAGCCACCGCCTCGCCCTGATTATTGCGCGCCTCATTGGGGTTGTCCGGGGTCTCCACCACCGCCGGATCGGGAGTGGCTTCCGGCGGCGCGCCCTGTTGGGGGGACTGCGCTTGGATCGCCTGGGTGGCCGCGGTGGTGTCGCCTGGCTGGGCGGTCTGGGCCTGGACCGGGCCCCCGACGACGGTCAAGGCCGCGAAGGCCCCGCCGGCGGTGCTGAGCAAGCGTTGGCGCATAGACATCATCTTCAAGCCCGTCCCTCCATCCATCTCCCCCACCCGGCAAGGGCGGAGAAAGCCACAGCGGTTTGCACGGCTGGTCTCACCAGCTCAGAGCATCGCATCATGGGAACTCAGATGACGGTTGGCCGCAAGGCTGAGGGATTCCTGCGATTTACCTTTGACCCCAAAAGCGACAACTTAGCCGAATTGCGTGCAGACCTGCACATGCTTCTATAGTCCTTGATGGACGGTTCCGGTGGGTCTTGATCGCTGCAAGGCGCCCGGTCACCAGTTCATGCGCCAGTTCATGCGCCCTTTCATGCGATCGAGGGTCGGTCCGCCCCGACCGACGCCGGACCGATCCGACTTTCTCCCGACTTCGACAGGGGATGGGATGGGGGAGCTTGGCTCGGCGTCTAAGGCGGTTTCTGACTGCGGTTGAGCGAGAGGGCTGTTCATGCGTCTGAGGGCGTCCATCACCGTCGACATCGACGCCGCCGATTACGTCGAGGCGGCCGCCCACCAGCGCCGGCTTCAGGAGCTCTACGAAGCGGTGGCCGCGGCCTATCCGGGGGCCGAGTTCCAGTTCCGGGAGCGCCGAGTGCGGGCGGCCCGGCGCGCGGGGGAAGCGGGGTCGGAGGGAGTGACCCAACTGAAGCATTACACCGGGAAGCTGAACCGCTACGCCTGAGGCGGCTCGCACGTCCCGGCGGCCTCCATCCGGATCTGCACCGGGCGCGCTTCGGCGATCAAACGGTCGATCCGGTCGCGCAAGCCTCGCCCCAGGTCGGTCAGGTGCAGGGTACGGCTGCGGTCGTCCCGAGGGTCCGTCCTGAGTTCGATCAAGCCGAGCGCCGGCGTAAGCGCCCCCGCGGCCCCGTGCGGCGCCAGCGAGCGGGCGGTGCGGGAAGCCGTGCTGTCGGTGAACCCGCACACCTGAGCCAGCTCGCGCAGGTTTATGCCCTCGTTCTCGCAAACGTAGAGAAATGCGACCACGTCCTTCAGCGTCGCCGCTTGCGAGAGCGTGCGGATCTCTTCAAGGGCCTGCAGGCATGAGTTGCGTCGGCGCGGCGGAGGGCGGCCGCCGAACTCGCTCATCCCGCAGCCTTGCGGCCGGGTGAGACGCCGGCCAGGGCGCTCTCGTCCCCCTCGACGGGGCAGTTCAGCATGTAGCCGATCCCGTGCACCGTTCGGATAAGGGGCTCGCCGGCGGGCGTGCAACCGAGCTTACGGCGAAGACGGCACACGCCCGTGTGAAGGGAACGCTGCTTGGGATCGAGCAGCCCTAGCAGGTGGGCCAGCCGCTCGCGCGTGATCGCCTCCCGGGGATGCTCCAGCAGCGCGGACAGGAGTTTGAAATCGCTTGCGGTGAGCAACGAGCGCTGGCCGTCGGGCGATTGCACTTCGAGCTTCCAGGGCGACAGCGTCCAGCCGGCGAAGCGGATGGGCGCGCGATCGGGGCCGGCCGCCGAAGCGTTAGTGGCCGTCGGTCCGCGCCGGGCCTGGCGGCGCAGCACGGCCCGTATCCGGGCCAGGAGCTCACGGTGACTGCAGGCCGGGCCGATGAAGTCATCGGCCCCGACCTCCAGGCCGACGATGCGGTCGATCTCCTGGGCTCGATCAGACACGAGGATGACCGGGGCGCCGTCCCCTGCGCTCAACCGGCGGCAGAGGTTCAATCCGCCGGCGCCCGGCGTCCGCAGCACGACCAGATCCGCTGGGGAGGCCTGCAGAAGGGCTTCCGCTTCCTCCGGATGCGAGCCGAGCAGAACCTGGAACCCTTCCGCCTGAAAATAGGCGCACAGCTCAGCCCGCCAGGGGCCGTCCTCGTCGACCAGCAGGATGCGTATCCCTTCCCCGGCTGCGACGGCGCGGACAGGGGGATCAGCTGGGCTTTTCGCTCGTATCACCTGCAGGCCCCGACCAGACTCGACCGGATAGTCGCGCAGTCCGCCGCCGGCCAAGCCGCCGGCGCGAAGAACTGGCTGAAGTCGGTCAAAAGTCGGGGGTCCGCGCGGAAACGGTCGGGACGGCTCCGCTCGGAGGTTCTCCTGGTGCGACCGACCGCCACAACTGGAACCAGCGCCCGAGCCGACGCAAGCTCGTGAAATCTGTTCAAGGTCAAAACGGATGAGTTCGCAGACAAGCTACCGTTTTCGCCTACAGTGTACCCGGACCGCCGCATGACTCTCGAGCTTACCACTCCAACCCTCGCCCCCTTTGCACTGGGGGAATGGACGGTCGCGCCGGATCGGAACGAGATCCGGCGCGGGGGCGAGATGGTGCGCCTCGAGCCCTTGAGCATGCGCCTGCTCTGCCTGCTGGCCGAGAACGCCGGGCGCACCGTTAGCCGGGCCGAGATCATCCACCGCCTTTGGGACGGGCGCGCGGTCACCGATGACGCGGTAGGCCGGCAGATCGCCAAGCTGCGCGAAGCCTTCCGTGACGATGCGCGTCGGCCCGCGGTGATCCAAACGGTGCCCAAGGTGGGCGTGCTGCTTCTCCCGGCCGTCGGGCCCGTGACGCGAGCCCGTCCGGAGCCGCCCGCCGTGGCGGACGTCCCGTCGGCCTCGGCTTCGGATCAGCCCTCCCGACCGCAACGATCTTGGCTGTTGTTCGGTGGAGGCCTGGCCGCCGCCGGCGCCGCCCTGGTGCTGGCGGCTGTGCTCCTGCCCCAGCGCCTGACCCTGGCCGAGGACGCCGCGGAGCTCCCGGTCACCGCCTTGGTCGGCGTCGAGCAGCACCCCGCGCTGTCGCCGAACGGCGCCATGCTGGCCTATGTTTCCGACGCCGAACCGCACGGCTTCGGCCTCTATGGGCGGCGCCTAGCCGAAGACGACGCCGCCCGGCTGACCACCCCGGGCTTTGACGGTTGCAAACCGGCCTGGTCGCCGGAAGGCGACCGGATCGCCTTTGTCCGGCACGTACACGGCAAAGCCGGCTGCGAGATCGCGGTCGTCTCGCCGGTGTCGCTGCAGACGCGGGTGATCGCCAGATGCCAGGACGCGCGCGGAGGCGGTCTGGCCTGGGCCGGTCCAGCCGGCCTGGTGTTCGCCGATCGGGGCGACAGCCGCTCCCGCCGCTTTCGCCTCTACCGTGCGCCGCTCGAAGGGGGCGCCCCCATTCCCCTGACCAACCCGCCGGCAGGATCCAGCGGCGACACCCGCCCCGTATACGCGCCCGAGTCGTGGGCGATCTATTTTCTCAGGGGCGTCTCAGGCGACGTCAGCGAGGTCTTCCGCCTGGACCTGGTGACCGGCAGGGTGAGCCAGGTCACCCAGGAGAGATCGGCCCTTCTCGGGCTGTCCAGCGGGGGACCCGGACGGCTGTTGATCTCCGCCTACAACCGCGCCGACCTGCCGCCGGCCCTTTGGTCGCTGAACCTGCGCGACGGTCGCTGGATGCGGCGGGCCACGGGAGGCGAGTACTGGAACATCACATCCTCGGCAGATGGGCGCGTGGTCGTCTTTGAGCGCCCCCGCTCCCGCTTCGCGCTGGTCAGCTATGATCCCGTCAGCAAGCAGGCGACGCGCCTTACGCGCACCAACCAGCGCGAGTGGTTCCCGGCCCTTTCGCCGCGCGGGGATCGGCTTGCCTTCATCTCCAGCCGGTCGGGCGCGCAGCAGGTCTGGCTGGCCCGGCCCGATGGTTCGGGGCTGAAGCAACTCACCTTCCTGGAGCGGGGATACCCGGAGGAGCTCGCCTGGGCGCCCCACGGCCGCTCGGTGGTGATGAGCTGGGGCGTGCGCGGACAGTACGATCTGGTGCAGGTGGACACCCAATCCGGCGCGCTCACCGAGCTGTCGCGTACCGCCCAGGACGAACAGAACCCCTTCTTCGCCGCCGACGGGGCTCTCTTCTTCACGCGAAAGACGGGGGCCGACCATCGCCTCGTCCGCCGCGACCTGGCCACCGGACAGGAGCAGGTCGTCGCCCAGGGCGTGCTCCGGGCGATCCCGGCCGAGGCGGGCGGCTTCTACGTCACCCGCCCGGAGCAGGAGGGGATATGGCGCCTGACGGGGACCGGCGCGCCTACCCGGGTCGCGCCCTTTCCGGCGCTCGCTCCGGCCCGGAACTGGACCTACCGGGAGGGCGCGATCTGGACCCTGACGTCGGGCGGGGCGCTCACCCGGACCGATCCGTCCACGGGACGCACACAAAGTCTCGGGGTACTCGAGAACGCCTTCGGCTCTTCCGGGCTGGATGTCCGCAACGGCAAGGTGATCTACGCCCAACAGGACGAGTTCGACATCGACCTTTACCGGTTGGGCCGCTAAGGCCCGCGCGGAACGGCGACAGATCGCCAGTGTTGCGGAGCTATCGCACGGCGCCCGGACCGTCCGAGGCCTGCTGGATGGCGATCAGCATGTCCTTGCCGGTGAAAGGCTTGGGCACGAACACGCTTTCGTTCACGCCAAAGCGCACTACGGAATTGGCGTCGAAGCCTGTGGTGAAGATCACGGCGATGCTGGCGTTGAGCCGCCGTGCATAGCGGGCGACATCGAAACCCGTCGTGCCCGGGCCAAGGTTTACGTCCAGGATCACTGCGGAGAAGGAGCGCCACTCCCGATCCAGGAGGTCGTACGCGGCCTGATCGTTGGTGACGCAGACGAGCTCGTAGCCGGACTGCTCAAGCTCGTCTGTTAGAAAGGCGCAAACCTCGGGTTCGTCCTCGACGAGGAGGACTCGCTTGACGGCGTCACCGCGCAGGGCGTCAGTCATGCGCTGCTCACGTCCATCTTGAGAGTACAGCTTAACTAACTGGCCTGGAGATAGTTGCGCCCCATTCGCGGCGAATCGCTCCTGCGGACGTACGGCGACAGCGCAAGGGTGATGAGGTCGCGCTTCCTCCAGAGCGGATGGCTTCGGCGAACGAGGCGATGACGGTTCACCTTCAGCCCGGGCTTGCCGGCGCTCACGTCCGCCTTTGACGGGCGACCCCGGCCTCCTCGGGTCGCAACCGACGCGGTGATTCGAAAAGGTTAACGCGTGCGGCTGCGGCGTCTTGACTCAGGGCCGGCCCATGCACAGAACAAAAGACGAACAGGACAGGGCCGGATGAGGTCGGGAGCGGAGCACAGGCTGCGCGCCTTGCGGGAGCGCTTGGCCGCAATTGAGGGAGGAAAGCGCACGGGGCGGGTGCTCCCGTTCGGCGACGGGCGGGTCGACGCCTGCCTGCCCGGCGGAGGCCTGCCGCGGGGGCGCTGGCACGAAATCACGGGCGAGGGCCTGGAGCAGGAAACGGCGGCGGCGCCCGCCGCTTGGAGCGCGCGGCTGGGGTCGCGGCTCCTGGCGGACGGCGGGGGCGAGGCGGTGTGGATCGGGCAAAGCGAAGACCTGCACGCGCCGGGGCTGGCCGCCCTGGGCCTGCGTCCGATCTTTGTTCTGGTGCGCAACGACACGGAGGCTCTGGCCGCGGCGGAGGACGCGCTCCGCGCGCGTGGCGTGGCGGCCGTCTGGGCGGAGGTGGCCGGGCTGGACCTGACGGCCGGTCGACGGCTGCAGCTGGCCTGCGAGGCGCAAGGGGCCACCGGCTTTGTGCTGCGACGAAGGCTTTGGGCGCGCAAGCGCGGGGCGGAGACGGGCGCCGGCTCGGCCAGCCGGTGGCGGATCGCCGCGGCGCCCAGCAACCCCGGCGACCTGCCGGGCCTGGGCCCTGCGCGCTGGCGGGTCTGGTTGGAACGCGCCGCGGGCGGTCGCCCGGGCGCCTGGATCATGGAGATGGGCGATGAAGCGGATCGCATCCGTGTGGTTTCCGAACTGGCCGCTGACGGCTTGGCTGCGGCGGAACCCTCGATCCGAAGGGCCGGCTGAGCCTTTCGCCCTGGTGGAGAGCGTGGGAGGCGCGCGCCGCTTGGCGGCGGTGAACGAGGCCGGGGAGGCCGCCGGTCTCTGGCGCGGCAAGAAGCTGGCCGACTCCCTGGCGCTGGTTCCCGAATTGCGCACCGCCGATCACGAACCGGAGGCGGACGCCTCGGCCCTGCTGGGCCTGGCCGACGGGTGCGTCCGCTTCAGCCCGGCCGTAGCTCCTGACGGGCCGGACGGCCTTTTCCTGGACGTCACGGGCGGCGCGGCGCCCTGGGGCGGGGAGGCGGCCTGGCTCCACGACCTGCTGACCCGGCTGTCCCGGGCAGGCGTCCCCGCCCGTGCAGCGGTGGCCGATACGGCGGGCGCTGCCTGGGCCCTGGCCCGCTTCGGCCAGGCGGACCGGATCCGGATCCGGCCCGGCGCCCAAGCCGACGCGCTTCGACCCCTGCCGGTGGCCGCCCTGCGCCTGCCGCCCGCCGCCCAGGCGGGGCTGCCCCGCCTGGGGCTGACGACCGTGGGCCAGGTCTCCACCCTGCCGCGCGCCCAATTGGCCAAGCGGTTCGGCGCCTCCACCCTGCTCCGCTTGGACCAGGCGCTGGGAACGGCGGATGAAGCGCTGCCCTTTCGCCGGCCGCCCACGCCCTGGTTCGAACGGCTCGCCTTTTTCGATCCCCTGAGCGCGCCCGAGGACCTGCGGCGCGCGGTGGGGGACCTGCTTCACGCCCTTTGCGAGCGCCTGGCCGCCGAAGGTCAGGGCGCACGACGCTTTGAAACCGTGTTCCACCGCGCCGACGGTTGCAGCTTTCCCGTCCGCATCGGCACGGGCCTGCCCGCCCGCGATCCCGGCCGCCTGCTCAAGCTGTTCGCGCCCAAGCTGGAGGTCGTCGACCCGGGCTTCGGCGTCGACGCCGTGACCCTGACTGCCGACCGCCTGGAGCCTTTGGGCGAGCGCCAGACGCGCCTGGATCAGGAAACGGATGTCCAAGACGCCCTGGCCGCCCTGGTGGACCAGCTCGGCGCCCGTTTGGGCGAGTCCCGCGTCTGGCGCGCTGCGCCGCAGGAAAGCCATGTCCCGGAACGCGCGGTGACCCGTCGCCCGGCGTCCGCGCCTTTGTCCGGGTTCGGGCTCCCGTCCGGGCCCGGCTGGGATCCCGAACGGCCCCGCCCTATGCGGCTCCTGCCTCGGCCCGAGCCGGTGGAGGCCATGGCCGCCGTGCCGGACAATCCGCCGCTGGTCTTCACCTGGCGCGGGCGGCGGCGGCGCGTGCGCCGCGCCGAAGGGCCCGAGCGGATCGCGGAGGAGTGGTGGCTGGACGCTGCGGCCGTCCCGGCGGTGAACCGCGTGCGCGACTATTACGCGGTGGAGGACGGGGAGGGCGAGCGGTTCTGGCTGTTCCGCGACGGCCTGTACCGGGCGGGCGAAACCCCACGCTGGTTCCTCCACGGCCTGTTCGGCTGACCCGCCATGGCCGGCTATGTCGAACTCCAGACCACGACCAACTTCAGCTTCCTGCGCGGGGCCTCCCACCCCCAGGAACTGGTGGGCGCGGCCTATGACGCCGGCCACCCGGCCATCGGGATCACCGACCGCAACAGCATGGCGGGCGTGGTCCGGGCCTGGACTCACGCCAACTACCTGGCCAAGCAACTGGGCATCCACCCGCCGCGCGTGCTGGTGGGCGCGCGGCTGGTGTTCAGCTGCGGCGCGCCCGACGTGCTCTGCTATCCGACCAACCGCACCGCCTATGGCCGTCTGACCCGCCTGCTCAGCACGGGCCAGCTCCGCTCGCCCAAGGGGGAGTGCGATCTCCGATACCCCGACCTGCGCGAATTCGGCGACGGCCAGATCGTCATGGTCGTGCCCCCGCCGACCCTGGATACGGCCTTCGAGGCCGCGCTGGCCCGGGTGTCAGGCGACTTTCCCGGCCGCGCCTATCTGGCCGCCGCGCGATCCTACGCCGCGCGGGATGCCCGACGCCTGCACCGCCTGGCCGCCCTGGCTCGGGAGCACGCAACGCCCATGACGGCCGTGAACGACGTCCTTTATCACGAGCCCGAGCGCCGCCCCTTGCAGGACGTGCTCACCTGCATCCGGGAAAAAACAACGATCGCCAAGGCCGGACTGCGGCTCGAAGCCAACGCCGAACGCCACCTCAAGCCGGCCCATGAAATGGCCCGGCTGTTCGAGGCCCACCCCCAAGCGATCGCCCGCACCCTGGAGATCGCCACGCGGATCCACTTCGACCTCAGCCACGTCAAATACGAGTACCCGAACGAACCGGTGCCGTCCGGCTACACGCCCATCGGCCGGTTGAAGGAGCTGACCTGGCGCGGCGCCCACTGGCGCTATCCGGCCGGCGTGCCGCGTCCCATCCGCCGGACCATCAACAAGGAGCTCCGCTTCATCGAGGAACGGAGCCTGTCGAAGTACTTCCTGACGGTGCACGACTTCGTCCGCTTCGCGCGCGAGGAGGCCGGCATCCTCTGCCAGGGCCGGGGCTCGGCGGCCAACAGCGCGGTCTGCTTCTGCCTGGGGATCACGGCGGTGAATCCGGCCGACCACAAGGTGCTGTTCGAACGCTTCCTGTCGGCCAACCGCGACGAGCCGCCCGACATCGACGTCGATTTCGAGCACGAGCGGCGCGAGGAGGTGATGCAGTACGTCTACCGTCGCTATGGGCGGGAAAAGGCGGCCATCTGCGCCACCGTGATCCACTACCGGCCGCGCAGCGCCATCCGCGACGTGGGCAAGGTCATGGGGCTGACGGAGGACGTCACCGCGGCCCTGGCCGACACCGTCTGGGGCAGCTGGGGCGACGATCTGCCCGAGGACCATGTGCTCCAGGCGGGCTTCGACCCGGGCAATCCGGAGGTCCGCCGCGCGGTGGCTCTGGCCAATCAGCTGCTCAAGTTCCCACGCCACCTGTCGCAGCATGTGGGCGGCTTTGTGCTGACGCAGCACCGGCTGGACGAGACCGTGCCCATCGGCAACGGGGCCATGAAGAACCGCACCTTCATCGAATGGGACAAGGACGACATCGACGCGCTGGGCCTCATGAAGGTGGACGTGCTGGCGCTGGGCATGCTGACCACGCTGAAGCGCGGCTTCGACCTGCTGAACGCGGCCAAGGGCGGGATCGAGGGGCGGCCCGTTCACGACATAGCCGAACTTCCGAACGAGGATCCGGCGGTCTACGCCATGCTGTCCCGCGCGGACTCGGTGGGCGTGTTCCAGGTCGAAAGCCGGGCGCAGATGTCCATGCTGCCCCGGCTCAAGCCCGCCAAATTCTATGACCTGGTGATCGAAGTGGCCATTGTCCGACCGGGGCCCATCCAGGGCAACATGGTCCACCCCTACCTCCGCAGACGCGAAGGGAATGAGCAGGTGACCTATCCCTCGCCGGCGCGCGAGCATGGCCCGTCCAACGAGCTGGAGGAGGTGCTGGGCTCCACACTGGGCGTGCCCCTGTTTCAAGAACAGGCCATGCGCCTGGCCATCGTGGCCGCCAAGTTCACCTCGGAGGAGGCGGACGGCCTGCGCCGCTCCATGGCCACTTTCAAGCACACGGGCGGGGTGGGCGAGCACCACGCCAAGTTCGTGGAACGGATGGTGGCGCGCGGCTACCAGCGCGATTTCGCCGAGAACTGCTTCGCCCAGATCGAGGGCTTCGGCTCCTACGGCTTTCCGGAAAGCCATGCGGCCAGTTTCGCCAAGCTGGTCTACGCCTCCGCCTGGCTGAAATGCCGGCACCCGGACGTGTTCTGCGCCGCCATCCTGAACAGCCAGCCCATGGGCTTCTATCAGCCGGCGCAGTTGGTGCGCGACGCCCGCGAGCACGGGGTGGAGGTGCGCGGGCCCGACGTGCTCGGCAGCGACTGGGATTGCACCCTGGAGCCTGGCGAGGGACCCTGGCTCGCTGTTCGCCTGGGCTTTCGGCAGATTAAGGGCCTGCCGGAGGTCGAGCTGCAACGGTTGGTGGCGGCGCGGGCGGCCGGGGCGCGGACCTTCGAAGACCTGATGGCCAGGGCTCGGCTTTCCCAAGGCGCTTGGGACAGGCTGGCCGAAGCCGACGCCTTTCGGTCGCTGGGCCTGGATCGTCGGGCGGCCTTGTGGGCGGTCAAGGGCGCGGATGCGGGGAGGGGCGACCTGCTGGACGGCGCGGCCCCGGCCCGAGAGCCCATCCAGCTGCCGCTCATGCCCCTGCCCGAGCATGTGGCGGAGGACTACCGGACGGTGTGCCTGTCGCTCAAGGCCCATCCCGTGTCCTTCTTCCGCCCGGCGCTGGCGGCGGCGGGCGCCGTTCCCGCCCGGGACCTCAAGCTGACCCGCTGGCGCAGCAGGCGGCGGGTGGCGGTGGCGGGGCTGGTGCTGATCCGGCAACGGCCGGGAACGGCCAAGGGCGTGACCTTCATCACTCTGGAGGATGAAACGGGGGCCGCAAACCTCGTGATCTGGCAGGACCGCTTCCAGGCGAACCGCAAGACCTGGATGACCGCCTCCTTTATTCTGGTTCGCGGCCAGCTTCAGAAGGCGAACGGCGTGATCCACCTGGTGGCCGAAACGGTGGAGGACTGGAGCCCGCGCCTGTCAGACCTCCGCTCCGGCGTGGGCGAGCCGCCCCGGATGCAGACGGAGGTGCAGGGCCGCCTGCTCCGTTCCCGCGACTTCCATTAGAAGCGGTAGGCCAACCCCAGGCGTAGATTACGGCCGGGCAGGGGAGCCACATCCTTCAGGAAAGAGGCGTGCTCGCGCGCCTCCTCGTTGGTCAGGTTGCGGGCTTCGGCGAACAGGGTGACGCCGTTGACGGCGGGCGGCTTCCAGGAGCCGAACAGGTTCACCAGAGTGTAGCCGTCCGTGGGCAGTTCGAACGCGGCGACCCGGTCCTGCTCGCCCACTGTGCGCACCTCCAGTCGGCCTTCCAGGGCGGCGTCCTCGTAAACGAGGCGGGCCGTCGCGGAGTAGGGCGGGATGCGCGGCGGGGCGCCCAGGTCGGTGTCGGCCCTGACGATGTCGAACACGCCCTCCAACCGCCACTCGCGACGACCTTCCTCCCAGAGTCGGTAGCTCGCCTCGGCCTCCGCCCCTGTGAACTCGGCGTCCGTCTGGACGTACTGAAACACCGGCAGATCGTCGCGAACCTCCCCGGTCGGACGGAAGTCGATGAAGCCCTCGTACCTGACGGCGTACAGGTGCAAGTCGCCCGAGAAGCGGCCACGCTCCATGTGCGCCGCGCCCTCGACGGAATAGGCGGTCTCCTGCTCGACGGCCTCGTTTCCCACCTCGAAGGTCTGGTTGGCGATGTGCGGGCCTTCCGCGAACAGCTCCTCCTCCCGGGGCGCGCGCTGGGCTCGGGCGATCGACAGCCCCAGGAAGACGCCGTCGGAGGGCCGCGCGAACACGCCGGCCGAGGCGGACAGGTTGGTGAAATCGCGCTCGCGGCCCAGGCTCTCCAGCCGCCGGCTGTCCAGCCGAAGCCCGCCTTCCACGCCATAGGCGCCGCGGTCGAGCCGCTGGAGCGTGTAGACGCCCAGTTCTTCGATATCGGTGGACGGCACATAGGCCTCCTCGCCGATGGCCTCGAAGCTGCGGCGCAAGGCCTGCACCCCGACGGAGCCGCTGAGGTCTCCGCGCTTGGCCTGGATCAGATCCAGCCGCCCCTCCACCCCGTCGGACAGGAATCGCGTGCCGACCTCCTGGCTTTCCAGCTCCGCGTGTTCGTAATCGGCGAAACCGGCCGTGAGGCGAGCCGTCTCGAACGGGCCCGCACGGAAGGGCGTCTCCCCGCGCAGGTCGACCCGCGTCTGCTCCAATGCGATGGTCACGTCCTCCTCGGCCACGATGCCGTAGGTGGTTTCGGTCCGCTTCACCGACGCGCCCAGGCGGGTGTCGCCCGCCAGATAGGCGAGCCCGGCCCCGATCTGCTCGAGCTCGACGGCGCTGTTGCGCACCGTTCCCGTGTCTTCCCGCTCCACCCCCAGCACGTCGGCCAGCTGTCGGCTGATCTGAGGACCAGGAATGTCGTAGTCCTCGCTTCGCCGGGTGAGGACGTCCGCGGTGAAGACCAGAGGGCCCTCGCCGATCTTGATCTGGCCGGAAGCCTGCCGTCCCTGGTCCACCGTGGAGGCCTGGACGGACAGCCGCCCGTCGGCGCCTCCGGAAGCGGGCGAGTCGGGCACGCGTTCATCGATGATGTTGATCACCCCGCCGATGGCGGAGCCGCCGTAGAGCAGGGTGGAGGGGCCGCGCAGCACTTCGATCTGCTTCGCCTCGGCCGGGTCGGTGGCCACCGCGTGATCGGGCGACAGGGCCGAGGCGTCGATCTGGCCCACCCCGTTTGTCAGCACCTGAACGCGCGGTCCCGCCAGGCCGCGCACCACCGGTCGGCTGGCGCCCGGGCCGAAGAAGGTGGAGCGCAGGCCCGGAAGGCCGCTCAGCAGATCGCCCAACCCCTGGGCGGGGGCCACATCCAGCTGCTGGCGGGTGATCACGGCCACATTGGCCGTGAGCGCATCGGCCGAGATGGCGAAGGGAGCCGCCGTGACGACCACGGCCTCAACGTCGGTGGCGCCTTCCGCCTGGGCGGGCGGGACCGTTTGCGCCGCCGCCGCTGTGGCCAGGACCGACAGGCTCGCCGTTGCGAGCCGGATTGCAGAACGCCGCATCGAGCACCTCTTTCCGAAGCTTTCCCTGTTACGGTATAACATCCTGAGGTCAAGCCCGCTTGCGCCCCGTTCCGGCTGTGGTTAGCTCCCACCCATGTCAAAGGGCGCGTGTGGTCACGAGGGTGAAGCCGTGGCCGGACTGGCGGGCCGCGCGCTGGACGCGGCCCTGAGCAAGGCCGGCGCCCGGGTCGCCGCGGCCGACGAACGCCTGACCGACTCCCGACGCCGCGTGCTCGAGCTGCTTCTGAAAGCCGGCGGGCCGGTGAAAGCCTACGACCTGATCGCCGCCTATGGCCAGGGCGGGGCCAAGCCGCCTACCGTTTACCGCGCGCTGGAGTTCCTGGAGCGGCTGGGCTTCGCGCACCGGCTGGAGAGCCTGAACGCCTATGTCGCCTGTCCCCGCTCCGGCGAGGTCCACGCCGCGGCCTTTCTGATCTGCGAGTGCTGCGGGGCGACGGTGGAGATCGAGCCGGGGGTGGCCGACAGGGTGGAGAGGGCTGCGGGCGCCCATGGATACAGCCTTCGAGGGCTGACCCTGGAGGCGCGAGGCCTCTGTCCTGCATGCCGAACCGGGGACGGGCACTAGGCGGCGCAGGCCTGGGCGGCTACACACCCCCGTCTTTTAGTGCGGTGCAGCATGGACCTGAGCAAGATCGCCACCGGCGTGAACCCGCCGTACGACGTCAACGCCATCATCGAAATCCCGGGCGGGGGCGAGCCGGTGAAGTACGAGATGGACAAGGAAAGCGGGGCGCTGTTCGTCGACCGCTTTCTGCACACGGCCATGTACTACCCGGGGAACTACGGCTTCATCCCCCACACCCTGGCCGACGATGGCGATCCCATGGACGTGCTGATCGTGGGGCCCACGCCCGTGGTGCCGGGCGCGGTGGTGCGCTGCCGTCCCATCGGCGCGCTGTTGATGGAGGACGAGGCGGGCGGGGACGAGAAGGTCCTTGCCGTGCCGGTGGACGCGCTCCATCCCTTCTATGCGGGCGTGTCGTCCTGGCGGCAGTTGCCCGCGATCCTGACGGAGCAGATCGCCCACTTCTTTCTGCACTACAAGGACCTGGAGAAGGGCAAGCAGACCAACATCCGGGGCTGGGCCGACGCGGAGGAGGCCGGGGAGTTGATCCGCCGGGCGATCACGCGCAACGAAGAGGCCGAGGCCGCCGCGCGCACCTGATGCACGGTCGGGCCCAGAGCTTGGTCTGCGTTCAGAGCTTGGCTCGCGTCCAGAGCTTCGTTGCCCCCGCGCGTGGGCTTCTCTACAGACGCCCGATCCTTTCAACAGCGCCGTGAGCGTAGATTCCATGGAAACTCAAACGGTGGCGGGCGCGCCTCAGCTGTCGGGCAATGTGCTGTTCTACAGCAGGCCGGAGCCGCTCACGAAGGAGCAGCACGGCGCGCTGGGCGTGAAACAGTCGGCCACGCCCTACGCCTTCACCCGGCAGGCCAATGTGGTGCCTTTGGTGGTGACCGAGTTCACCCCGGCGGCCCTGTCCTATCCGGTCATCTTCGCGGGCGACGCCAAGCTGCCGGTGGCCGTGATGGGGATCACCCATGGCGAGAACCTGTTCGTGGACGAGAACGGGGTCTACGATCCGGACAGCTATCTGCCGGCCTATGTGCGGCGCTACCCCTTCGTCTTCGCCAACGATCAAACGGGCGAGCGCCTGATCGTGTGCATCGACACCGCGGCCGAGGCGGTGGGCGAGAACCCGGACGCGCCCTTCTTCGTCAATGGCGAGCCTTCCGAATTCACCCAGAACGCCATCAGGTTCTGCGAGGATTTCGAGACGGAGCGGCGGCGAACGGAAAGCTTCGTCGAGGTGCTCAAGGAGCTGGACCTGTTCGACGTCAAGCGGGCCATGTTCACGCCCCGCAACGTGGACGGGACGGTGGGCGAGCCGCAGCAGATCGCGGAATATTTCGGGGTCTCGGAGGAGAAGCTGAACGCGCTTCCGGCCGAGAAGCTCGTCGAGCTGCGCGACAACGGGGCGCTGGGCCAGATCTACGCCCACCTGATCTCGCTTCAGGGATGGGACCGGCTGGTCGCTCGTGCGCTGATCCGGGCCCAGAACCGGCCCACGGTGGCCAACGCCTGAGCGCGGCGTCTCCGCGCGCCGGTTCCCGACCGACGCGCGGACTTCTATCTTGGGCGGCATGAAAGCGTTCCTCGCCGCAATACTGATGCTGATCGGGGTGGCTGGCGCCTGGCCAGGCCCGGAGGCGGCTGAGCGACTCGTCTTGGGCCCCAGCGTCGCGTCTTCGCCCGCGTCGGTCCGAGCGCCCGGGCCGGTCAAGGTGGCGCGCACGCCGCACGTCACCGCCGAGTTGCTGCCCGAGACGGCGGGGGCGGCCCCGGGCGGGACGGTGCACATCGCGCTCAGGCAGGTGATCAAGCCCGGCTGGCACACCTATTGGCGCAACCCCGGCGACAGCGGCGAGCCGACGGAGGTGCGCTGGACCCTGCCTCCGGGCTGGAGTGCAGGGCCCATCGTGTGGCCCGCGCCGGAACGCCAAGCCATCGGGCCGGAAGGGTCGCAGCTCGTCAATTACGGCTATGAACGGGAGGTGCTGCTGCCCGTGCCGATCACCGTGCCGGCGGATGCGCGGCCGGGCGAGACGGTGCGGCTGACCGCGCGGGCCTTTTGGCTGGTGTGCGAGCAGGTCTGCGTGCCGGAGCAGGCCGAGCTGTGGGTGGATGTCCCGGTCACGGCGGGCCGGCCCGCGCCGCACCCGCAGCATGGGCGGGCGGTGGCCCGGAGCCTGGCCGAGGCGCCCAAGCCTTCGGGGCTGGAGGCCACGACGCGGATCGAGAACGGACGATTGAAGCTGGCTGTGGTCGGAGCGCCGCTTCGGCGGGCGGAGCTGGCGGGCGCCTGGTTCTACCCCTACTCGGGCTCGGTCATCGACCATGCGGAGCCGCAGACGGTGGATCGCGGCCGGGAGGGCCTGACGCTGAGCATGGCGCCCAGCCCGGGCGTGCAGGCCGACGGGGCGCCTGAAACGGTCGAGGGGGTCCTGGTCGCGGGCGGGCAGGCCTGGGAGGTGGCGGCGATCTCCGGGGCGGGGCTGGCCGGGGCTTCCGGGCTGGGCGCGCCCCGGGGTGGGGCCGGTGAGCTGAGCCTGCCGCTGGCGATCGGGCTGGCGTTGCTGGGCGGGCTGGTGCTGAACCTGATGCCGTGCGTCTTCCCGGTGCTGGGCATGAAGGCCGCGGGCCTGGCCGGGCATGCGCACGAGCCGCGAGCGGCGCAGCTGCACGGGGCGGCGTTCGGAGCGGGCGTGCTGACGACCTTTCTGGCGCTGGCCGGCGTGCTCTTGGCGCTGCGGGCGGCCGGCGAGGCGGCGGGCTGGGGCTTTCAGCTGCAGTCGCCGGGCGTGGTGGCCGGGCTCGCCCTGCTGATGCTGCTGGTGGGGTTGAACCTTTCCGGGGCCTTTCACCTGGGCGGATCGGTGCAGAACGCCGGGTCGGAGCTGGCCTCCCGCCGCGGATTGGCAGGGGCCTTTTTCACGGGCGCCTTGGCCGTGGTGGTGGCCGCGCCCTGCACGGCGCCCTTCATGGGGCTGGCGATCGGCTGGGCGGTGACGCAGGCGCCGGTGGTGGCGCTGGCGGTGTTCGCCGCTCTGGCCCTGGGGTTCGCGGCGCCCTTTGTGGCGCTGAGCTTCGCGCCGGGTCTGCTGCGCCGCTTGCCGCGGCCGGGTCCGTGGATGGGCCGGCTGAGGCGATGGCTGGCCGTGCCCATGTATGCAGCCGCGGCCTGGCTGGGCTGGGTGTACTGGCGCCAGACCGATCGCGGATGGGAGCTGGTCGCGCTGGCGGGCGTCCTGGCCGCGCTTGGGTGGTGGTGGGGTCATCGGCAGCGGCGGGGCGAACGCGCCCTCTGGGCGCCGGTTGCGGCCGCCGTGGTCCTGGCGGCCCTGCCCATCTCGAACCTGATCGGGGGCGGCGGGCGCACGGCGCCCATGGGCGGCAGGCCGATGGCCTCCCAAGCCTGGTCGCCCACGCGGGTGGCGGCTCTGCGTGCGGAAGGACGGCCGGTGTTCGTGAACTTCACCGCCGACTGGTGCGTGACCTGCAAGGTCAATGAACGGGCGGCCTTGGCGGACCGGGGCGTGGCGGCGGCCTTTGAGCGGTCCGGCGTGGTCCACCTGACGGCGGACTGGACCCGGCGGGACGGGGTGATCGCGGCGGCGCTGGCCGAGCAGGGGCGCTCGGGCGTACCTCTGTACCTGCTCTATCCGGCGGGCGGCGGAGCGCCGATCGTGCTGCCGCAACTGCTCACGCCGGGAGCCCTGGTGCGCGCTCTTGAAGGGGCCGGGGGCGCAAGGGCGTCGGGGCCGTCCGGTTCCCTCTCAGCCCGACCTGAGGCCTAGCCAGGCATCGAAGGGCGCCCCTGAAACCCCGTGTGCGACCTCAGCCCGCGGGGGGCGGGGTCGCGGGCCCGGGGGGCCGCGTTATGACTTCGACGTTGTCGTTGAGGAGGTAGCTCATCTCCTTGAGGGCTTCGACGCGTGTCTCGACCGTTTGCGCCGCTTCATAGTCGGCCAAGCGCTTGGGCAGATCTTCGCTGATCCCCTTGAGGATGCATCTCAGGTCGCCGTCCGTGCCGCGAGCCTTGAGATCGAGGTGGCCCTGCATGTCGAGCGCCCCCAGGGCGGCGAGATCGGATTTGAAGCCGGCGTAGCGGGGCAGGGGGCGGTTGGCGGCCGTCAGCGCAGCAAAGCGGGCGGCTTCGGCCTTGAGGGTCGTCGCACGGCGAACGATGTCGGCGTACATGGGCTCCCGCGCCAGATCGGCGGTGATCGTCACGGCCGGCGCGGCGGTCGGGGCGGCCGCGGCGGCTTCGGGCGCGGCCAAAAGCGTGAGGACGAGAGCGATGGCGCAGGACATGGGACAACTCCGGGATGGCGAGGCCCGCCTTGCAACTCCCGCGCCAGGCGAAGTCGGTGCAGCCTGGGACGCATTGACTGGGGCCGTGGGGGCGGCCCGGGGACGTCGCATCGTCGACATGTTCGGGGCGGAGCCGGATCGGCTCGAGCGGCTGACGCTGGACGCGGCGGGGCTGCATCTGGACCTTTCGAAACAGGCCTGGACCCTGGACGGCCTGGACGCCGCCCTTGCCTTGGCGCGGGCCTGCGGCGTCGAGGAGGCCCGCGCCCGGCTGTTCGGCGGGGAGCGGGTGAACCGGTCCGAGGGACGCGCGGTGCTGCACCCGGCGTTGCGCGCGCCTGAGGGCGCCCGGTTCCGCGCCGAGGGCGAAGCGGTCTCAGGCGACGTGGAAGCCGTGCGCGACGCCATGCGCGACTTCGCCGAAGGGGTGCGCACGGGCGCGGTGCTGAGCGCGGCGGGGCGGCCGTTCCGGACCATCATCAACATCGGCATCGGCGGCTCGGACCTGGGGCCGCGTCTGGTCCACGAGGCGCTGCGCGCGCTGGACGGATGGCTGGAGCTACGGTTCGCGTCCAATGTGGACGGCCACGATATCGCCGCCGCTCTGCACGGGCTGGACCCGGCCGAGACGCTGGTGGTGGTGGTCTCCAAGACCTTCACCACCCAGGAGACCATGGCCAATGCGGCCGCCGCGCGGGACTGGTTGCGCGCGGGGCTGGGCAAGCGGGGGGACCAGCATCTTGCGGCCGTAAGCGCGGCGCCCGAGGCGGCTGCGAAGTTCGGGGTGTCGCCGGACCGGGTGTTCGCCTTCCGCGACTGGGTTGGAGGCCGGTTCTCCGTCTGGTCGCCGGTGGGGCTGTCATGCGCCGCGCGGTTCGGCTGGGCGCGGTGGAGCGCTTTTCTGGACGGCGCGGCCGCCATGGACCGGCATTTCGTGGAAACGCCGCTGGAGCGGAACGCGCCGGTGCTGATGGCGCTTGCGCAGGTGTTCAACGCCAATGGGCTAGGGCGGCGCGCGCGGGCGGTCGTGCCCTATGCTCAGCGGTTGCGGCTGCTGCCCGCCTTTCTGCAGCAATTGGAGATGGAGTCGAACGGGAAGTCGGTCACGGCGGACGGCAAGCCCGTGCCGCGGCCAACGGCTCCGGCGGTGTTCGGGGACGCAGGCACCAACGGGCAGCACGCCTTCTTCCAGCTGCTGCACCAGGGGACCGATGTGATCCCCGTCGATTTCATCGGAGTGGCGCGGAGCGAGGAGGGGCCGCAAGGGGCGCAGACGAAGCTGCTGGCGAATCTCCTCGCCCAGGCGGAGGCGCTGATGATCGGGCGCTCGGAGGCGGAGGTTCGACGCGAACTGGAGGCCAAGGGACTGGACCGGGCCACCCTCGACGAACTGGCGCCGCAACGGACCTTCCCAGGCGATCGCCCGTCGACGCTGATCCTGATGGAGCGGCTGACGCCGGAGGCGCTTGGGGCGCTGCTGGCGCTGTATGAGCACAAGACCTTTGTGGAAGGGGTGTTGTGGGGGATCAACAGCTTCGACCAGTGGGGCGTCGAACTGGGCAAGGTGCTGGCGGGACGCATCCTGCCGGAGCTGGAGGGAGCGGCGGAAGGAGATCACGATCCGTCCACGGCGGCCTTGATCGCGCGGCTGCGGGGATAGCAACTCCTGCAGAGGCGTTTGCGCACCCCTCGCCCTTCCCGCCGGGACAGGAGAGCAGGCGTTGCCGCTCCGCCCCCGGCCCGGTAAGCGCACGGGCATGGCCGACCTCCCCCGACCCGAGGCGCGCGTTCCGCGCGGCTTTCAGGACAAGCGTGCGCGCGATCTTCGCGCCGAGCGGCGCATCCTGGAGGCGGTGGGGCGGGTGTATGAGCGCTACGGGTTCGAGCCCTTCGACACGGGGGCGTTCGAATATGCGGATGCGCTGGGCAAGTTCCTGCCGGACAGCGACCGCCCCAACGAAGGCGTGTTCGCACTGCAGGACGACGACGAACAGTGGATGGCGCTCAGGTACGATCTGACCGCGCCTCTGGCGCGGTTCGCCGCGCAGACCTGGGAGACGCTGCCCAAGCCGTTCCGGCGCTATGCCTACGGGCCGGTGTGGCGCAACGAAAAGCCGGGTCCGGGACGCTTTCGGGAGTTCATCCAGTGCGATGCGGACACGGTGGGCTCCGCGCGGCCGGAAGCGGATGCGGAGGTGATCGCCATGGCCGCGGAGGGGCTGGAGGCGGCCGGGCTGGCGGCGGACGGCTTTGTGATCCGCATCAACAACCGCAAGCTGCTGAACGGGCTCATGGACCGGGCGGGAGTGAACCATCCGGGGCAGCGGCTGGCGGTGCTGCGCGCGGTGGACAAGCTGGATCGGCTGGGCCCCGAGGGCGTGCTGCTGCTGCTGGGTGAGGGGCGGCTGGACGAGAGCGGCGCTTTCACCAAGGGTGCGGGCCTGAATGGCGAGGCCGCCGAAGCGGTGCTGGCCTTCACCGCTGCGGGCGGCGGGTCGCGGGGCGAGACGCTGGATCGGCTGGAGGCGGTGGTGGGCGGCTCGGATGAGGGCCGGGCGGGGTTGGAGGAGCTGGCGGCGATCGGCTCGGCGCTGGACGCCATGGGCGTGAGCCCGGAGCGGGCGCGAGTGGACTCGTCGGTAGTGCGAGGGCTGGAGTACTACACCGGCGCGGTGTTCGAGGCGGAGCTGTTGGGCGAGGCCGCACAGCGGTTCGGGTCGGTCGGAGGCGGTGGGCGTTACGACGACTTGGTGGCGCGGTTCACCGGGCAGCAGCTGCCGGCCACGGGGTTCAGCTTCGGGGTGAGCCGGTTGGCCGCGGCGCTCCGGGCGGCGGGGGGCGAGGCGGCGGGCGCGGAGCGTGGACCGGTGGTGGTGGTGGCCTTCGAACAGGCGGGCATGGCCGAGTATCTGCGGGCGGCGGGCGAGCTTCGGGCCGCGGGGGTCGCCGCGGAGGTCTACCTGGGCGCGGCGGGGATGAAGGCGCAGCTGAAATATGCGGACCGGCGGGGAAGCCCGGCGGCGGTGATCCTGGGGTCCGACGAGCTCGCGGCGGGAACGGTCACGGTCAAGGACCTGGACCTGGGCCGGGAGCTGGCCAAGGGAACGCAGGACAATGCGGCTTGGCGCGAGGGACGACCGGGGCAGGTGAACGCGCGGCGCGCTGAACTTGTGGCCACGGTCAAGGCCATCATGGCGCGGGCTGCGCCGGGCTCGGGCGCGTGAGGGCGGAGAGGGCGCCGCCGCCGCGGGTGCTGCAGGCGATCCGGGCGCCTCTGCAGGCGGGGGCGGAGCGGGTGGACCCGCCGGTGCTGCAGCCCCTGGGGGTGGTGCTGGACCTTCTGGGCGAGGGCATGCGGACGCGGCTGTTCACCGTGGGCGGGGAAGGGGCGGAGGACGCTTGCCTCCGGCCCGACTTCACGGTGGCGGTCGCGCGCGAGCACCTGGCGCGAGGCGTGTCTTCGGGGCGCTACCTTTACGAAGGGCCAGCCTTCAGGGCGGCGGTGGCGGGCTCGGAGCGGCCGCAGGAGTTCCTGCAACTGGGCGTGGAGCGGATCGGGGGCGAGGCGTCCGAGCGCGACGACGCCGAGATCGCCACGGCCGCCTGGCGGGCCTGCGAGGCCGGCGGGCGCACGGACCTTCAGCTGGTCATGGGCGAGCTGGGCTTGTTCGACTCCTTCTGCGCGGGGCTGGGCGTCGAGCCGGGGCTGCGGGCGCGGCTGAGGCTCAGGCTGGGCGATCGGGAGGCGTTCCGGGTGGAGCTGGACCGGACGCCGGCCGCGCGGGCGGACGGCGGGCTGGCGCGGCTGTTGGCGGGGCTCTCGCCAGATGCGGCGGCCGGCGTGCTCCAGGAGCTTTGGGCGGTGACGGGCGTGACCCCCGTAGGCGGACGCTCTGCGGCCGAGATCGCCGGCCGGCTCGCGGAGCGTGGGCGAACGGCGGGGGTGTCGGCCTCCCAGGCGGCGCTGATCAATCGCTGGGTGGACATCGGGGGGGAGCCCTTGGCGGCGATCGCCCAGGCCATGGTGCTGAGCCGGCGGGCGGGGGTCGATCTTCACGGGCGGCTGGAAGCCTGCGCGCGGCGGGTGGCGGCCCTGGCCACCGCCGGTGTGGGGCTGGAGCGGATGCGGCTGGAGTTCGGGTGGGGGCGGCCGTTCGGCTACTATGACGGTTTCCTGTTCGAGGTGCGCAGCGGGGCGTTGCCGAAGGACACCCCTGTTGCGGCGGGCGGGCGTTACGACGGACTGCTGGGGCGGCTGCAACCGGGGGCGGACGCCACGGCGGTCGGCTGCATGGTGAGGCCGGGGCGGGCCTGGTCCGGTACCGGGAGCGGCGCATGAGCCTGCAACTGGCGCTGCCGTCCAAGGGGCGGTTGAAGGAGCAGGTGGAGGCCTGGCTGGCGGACTGCGGTCTGCCGCTGAACGCCGGCGGGCGGGCCTATACGGCGTCGCTCCCGGCCATGCCGGAGGTGGAGGTGCGGCTGCTGCCGGCGGGAGAGATCGCCGAGGCGCTGGCCGCGGGCCAGGTGCAGCTAGGCGTGACGGGAGAGGACCTGCTGCGCGAGCGCGAAGAGCCGCTGGAAGGGCGGGTGCTGATGCTGCTCGCGCCGGGGTTCGGCCGGGCGGAGCTGGTGACGGCGGTCCCGGCGGCCTGGCTGGACGTGGACAGCATGGGCGACCTGGAGGCGGTGGCGCACGCCATGCTGGCCCGAACGGGACGGCGGCTGCGCGTGGCCACCAAATACGCGGTGCAAACCCGGCGCTTCTTCGCGCGCCACGGGATCGCCGACTACCGCATCGCGGACTCGGGCGGAGCGACCGAGGGGGCGCCCGCTGCGGGGCAGGCGGAGGTGGTGGTCGACATCACCACCACGGGCGCCACCCTGGAGGCCAACCACCTGAAACGGCTGACGGATGGAACCCTGCTGCGAAGCGAGGCGCGGTTGGCGGCGGCGCTGCGGGCGGACTGGTCCACCGGCGATGTGGCGGCGGCGCGACGGCTGCTGGGCGTGGTGGAGGCCCGAGCTCGGGCCAAGGCCACCGCGACCCTGGTGTGGCCGGCGGAGCAGGACGCGGCGGCGCGGACCGCGCTGACCGGCTTCGGCGAGGATTGGCGGGCGTTAGGGCTGCTGGTGCGCGCCGGCGAAGTGTTCCGGGCGGCGGCGGCCCTGGCGGAGGCTGGAGTGGGTCCGGTGACCGCGACGCGGCCGGAATATGTGTTCGACGCGCGCAGCGAAGCGGCGGACATGCTGGAAGAGGCCTTAGGAGCTTAGGTCCTCACGCTCGGAGCCGGGGCGCAAATTGAAGTCTCCGGTGCAGCCTAGAGATGCAAGCGGAGAGGACGGGATTGCCGCCGTCCCCTCCACTGCAGAGCCGGCCTAGGGCCGGCCCCTTGGGTGGCCTGCTCCCCCGTAAACGGGGGAGGATCCCCTGTTCACCAAAGGCGGACGCGGTCGGCCGGGGCGAGGTAGAGAGGATCGCCGGGCTGGACTTGAAAGGCCTCATACCAGGCGTCGATGTTCCGCACCGGGGTCTTGGCGCGGAACATGCCGGGGGAGTGGGGCCCCGTGACGAGTTGCTGGCGCAGCGCCTCGTCGCGGAACTTGGTGCGCCAGACCTGCGCCCAGCCTAGGAAGAAGCGCTGATCGCCGGTCATGCCGTCCAGCACGGGCGCGGGCTTGCCGTCCAGCGAGCGGTGGTAGGCGTCCAGCGCCACCGTGAGCCCGCCCAGGTCGGCGATGTTCTCGCCCATGGACAGCCGGCCGTTGATGCGGCGGCCGTCGATCACGTCATAACCCTCGTACTGGGCGCCCAGCTTGGCGGCCTGGACTTCGAACTTGCGCTCGTCCTCTTCCGTCCACCATTCGGTGAGCAGGCCGTCGCCGTTGGACTTGCGGCCCTGGTCGTCGAAGCCGTGGATGATCTCGTGGCCGATCACCCCGCCGATGCCGCCGTAGTTCACCGCCGGATCCGCGTCCGGGTCAAAGAAGGGCGGCTGCAGGATGGCGGCGGGGAAGACGATCTCGTTCTTCACCGAAGAGTAGTAGGCGTTCACCGTTTGAGGGGTCATGCCCCATTCAGTCTCGTCCACGGGCTTGTTCAGCCGGCCCACGTCATAGGCCCATTCGAAGGCGGCGCCGCGTTCGGCGTTGCCGTAGAGGTCGGTCGGGTCCGCCTGGAGGCCGGAATAGTCGCGCCACTTCGACGGATAGCCGATCTTGACGTCGAACTTGGCGAGCTTGTCCAGCGCCTTGGCCTTGGTCTCCGGACCCATCCAGTTCAGTTGCTGGAGGCGAGCCTGGAGCGCGGTGCGGAGATTGGCGACGAGGTCGTCCATCTTGGACTTGGCTTCGGGCGTGAAGTGGCGGGCGACATAGACGCGGCCTACGGACTCGCCGATCTGGCCGTCGGTGAAGCTGACCGCGCGCTTCCAGCGCTCGCGCTGCTCGGGCTGGCCCGAGAGGGTCTTGCCGTAGAACTCGAAGTTGGCGTCGGCGAACCGCTTGGACAGGTAAGGCGAGGCCCCGTTGACCAGATGGAAGGCCGACCAAGTCTGCAGCACCTCCACCGGCGCTTCGGAGAAGATGGTGGTCAGCGCCGGGATGGCGGTGTTCTGGCGCAGCACGATCTTGTTCACGCCCTTCAGCTGGGCGGCTCGGAGGTACTCCTGCCAAGGGAAGCCCGGAGCGTAGCGGGCCAGTTCGGCGCGCGTCATGGGATTGTACGTCTTGTCGCGGTCGCGGGAGGCCGCGCGGGTCCAGTGGACCTGGGCGATGCGGGTCTCCCACGCCACGACGGCCTTGGCGGCCTCCTGCGGGTCGGCCCAGCCGGCGTAGCCCAGCACGGTGGCGACGTAGTCCTGATAGGCCGCCTTCTGCTTGGCGAACTTGGGATCGAGGTAGTAGTCGCGGTCGGGCATGCCCAGACCCGACTGGCCGACGTAGACGGTGTAGCGGTCCGGCGCCTTGGCGTCGTCGCTGATGCCCGTGCCGAACCAGGAGCCGCCGAAGCCCGTGTTGCTGGCGCCCCATAGGCGGGCGATCTCCGCCTTGGTGTCGGCGGCGCGGATCGCGGCCAGGTCGGCCTGAAGGGGCTTGGCGTCGAGCTGCTCGACGCGAGCCTCATCCATGTAGGAGCGGTAAAAGGCGGCGATCCGCCCGGCGTCGACGTCCTGCACCTGGCCGGCCACGGTCTCGTCCAGAATGGCGCGGGTGCGCGCGTCCGAGATCTCCCGCAGGGCGGCGAAATTGCCGTAGCTGGAGCGGTCCGCAGGAATGGGCGTGTTCTTGTCCCAGGTCCCGTTGGCGAACGCGTAGAAGTCCTGGCCGGGCTTCACCGAAGGGTCCATGCCGGCCAGGTCGAAGCCCCAGGTTCCGAAACGCGGAGCCGCAGTGGAGGCTGCAACAGCTGCGCCGCCGGTGGAGCCGCCCTGCGCGAACAGAGCCACGGTGCTGCAGGAGAAATCGAGGCAGTCGCGCTCGGGGTGCGCCTCCTGGGCCGCTGCGGGCAGGCCCGCGAGGAGGGCGGAAGCGGCGGCGGCGAACATAAGTCTCTTCAAGGCCTGGAGCTCCGGCGGGGTGGCGGCTGTTGAGAAGGTATGGGACCCATGTGGCGAATACACGGCGTCGGCAACAAGACAAAGTGCGTCAGGATTGCTGTGCGGCTTCGCGTCCGGCCCGCACGTGCTAGAGCGCCGGCATGATCGTTCTGCTGGTCGGGTCGGGGGGGCGCGAGCATGCGCTGGCGTGGAAGCTGGCGCAGTCGCCGGGGCTGAGGCGGCTGGTGATCGCCCCGGGCAATCCGGGGATGGAGGCGCTGGGCGAACTCAGGGCCGTGCGGGCGGACGACGTAGACGGGCTGGTCGCGCTTGCCTTGGAGGTGCGGGCGGAGCTGGTGGTGGTGGGGCCCGAAGCGGCGTTGGAGCGCGGGCTGGCCGACCGGCTGGAGGCGGCGGGCGTGGCGTGTTTCGGCCCAACCGCCTCAGCGGCGCGACTGGAGAGCTCCAAGGCCTTCACCAAGGATTTCGCGACCAAGTACGGTCTGCCCACAGCGGCCTACGGCGTGTTCACGGACGAGCGGGCCGCGGCCGCCTGGCTGGATGAGCGCGCGCCGCCTTACGTGGTCAAGGCGGACGGTTTGGCCGCGGGCAAGGGCGTGGTGATCGCGGCGAACCGCGAGGAGGCCCGAGCCGCTGTCCGGGAGATGTTGGGCGGACGCTTCGGGGCGGCGGGCGCGCGGGTGGTGCTGGAGGAGTTCATGGAGGGGGAGGAGGCGTCGGCCTTTTCGCTCTGCGACGGGCGCACGGCGCTGCCCTTCGGGGGCGCGCAGGATCACAAGCGGGCCTTTGACGGCGACCGAGGACCGAACACGGGCGGAATGGGGACGTACAGTCCGGCCCCGGTCTTGTCGGCCGCGGTGGAGCAGGCGGCGTTCGACACCCTGGTCCGGCCCGCGGTCGCCGGGATGGATGCGGAGGCGGCGCCCTATCGCGGGGTGCTCTATGCGGGGCTGATGATCGGCGCCGGCGGGCCGCGGCTGGTCGAGTTCAATGCGCGGTTCGGCGATCCGGAGTGCCAGGTGTTGATGCTGCGGCTGGAGGGCGACCTGCTGCCCTACCTGTTCGCGGCGGCGACGGGCGGACTGGCCGCAATGGCGCCGCCGCAGTGGAGCCCCAGGGCGGCCGTCTGCGTGGTGTTGGCGGCGCAAGGTTATCCGGACGCGCCGCAAACCGGGTCCGTGATCCGGGGGGCGGAGGCGGACTTCGGGCCGGATGTGGTCGTCTTCCATGCAGGTACGCGACGGGAGGGGGACGAACTGGTCGCGGCCGGTGGGCGGGTGCTGAACGTGTGCGCCTTGGGGGGCGATCTGGCCGAAGCGCGAGCGCGGGCCTACGCCGCGGTGGAGCGGATCGACTGGCCGGGCGGGTTCCACCGGCGGGACATCGGGGCCCGCGCCGTCCAGCTCTGAGCCCTCGGTGCGCGATCCTGGGACAAGCGGGAGAAGGCGACCCGCTTGCGGAGTTCAGCTGTTTGCTGATGCAGTGCGGGCTGCCCGGGCTTGTACGAGGCGCAGACCGGCGAGAGGGTGGGGGGCTGGACTGGCTGTTCAGCTACGACCTTTTCCGAGAGGCGCCGATCTGTCAGGGGATCGGGGGATGCATGCGCGACCGCGCCGGCCGCCGGCTCGCGGGCGCGGGGCGTAGCCGCCGGGGTCGAGCCGCTGAGCGGGGCGGCGTGGAGTTAGGTAAGGAGGGCTGAAGCGTGAACGGGCAAGGCATGAAGATCAGGGCTCTGATGACCGCGGGAGCGCTGGCGGCGCTGGCGGGGGCCGCCGGCGCCCAAGCGCCGACGCCGGCCGCCGGCGCACCAGGGGCCGAGCCCAGCCGCTGTATCCAGGCCGGGCGGGTGCTGGCCGATCCGGCGAGCGGGCGCGTGCTGACCAACCAGACGATCACCGTCCAGGGCGGGCGGGTCGTGTCCGTCTCGGCGGGCTTCACACAGGGGGCCGGCTGCGAAGTGGTGGACCTGCGGGACAGCTTCGTCCTGCCGGGTCTGATCGACAGCCATGTGCACCTGACCAGCCAGCAGAACCCGAACGGGCGGCTTGAGGAGGTGACGCAGTCCTCGGCGGAGCAGGCCATGGTTGGCGCGCGCTACGCCCGACGCACGCTGGAGGCGGGCTTCACCACCGTGGGCGACATGGGCGCGGACAACGACGCCATCTTTGCTCTGCGAACCGCGACGGCCAAGGGCGACGTGGCGGGGCCGCGGATCGTGGCCTCCGGATCGGCGGTGTCGGTGCACGGCGGCCACGCCGATGTGAACGGGTTCCGGGGTGATGTGATGCACCTGCTGCGGCCCGAGTCGGTCTGCTCGGGAGCGGAAGACTGCCGGCGAGCGGTGCGCCAGCAGGTGCAGGCGGGCGCGGACGTCATCAAGATCACGGCCACGGGCGGGGTGCTGTCCAACACGGCCGCGGGCCTCGGGCAGCAGTTCCTGGACGACGAGCTGGCCGCGATCGTGGAGAGCGCCCATCGCATGGGCCGTCGCGTGACCGCCCACGCCCACGGAGCGGATGGGATCAACGCCTTTCTCAAGGCCGGCGGCGACTCGATCGAGCACGGGACCTACCTGGATGGGGAGTCGGTGCGGCTGTTCAAACAACGCGGGGCCTATCTGGTGCCCACCTTGATGGCCGGCGACTTCGTCGCGCGGATCGCCAACGGGCCGAACAACTTCTTCACCCCGGCGCAGACGGCCAAGGCGCGCGAGGCAGGGCCCAAGATGCTGGACATGGCGGGGCGGGCGCACCGGGGCGGGGTCAAGATCGCCTTTGGGACCGATTCCGGCGTCAGCGCGCACGGGGACAATGCGGGTGAGTTCGCACTCCTGGTCCGGGCCGGCATGACTCCGCTGCAGGCCATTCAGGCGGCCACGGTCAATGCGGCCGACCACCTGCAACTCGCCGGCGAGCTGGGCACCCTGGCGCCGGGCAAGGCCGCGGACCTGATTGCGGTCAGGGGCGATCCGCTGGCGGATGTGCGCGAACTGGAGCGGGTGCGTTTCGTGATGAAGGGTGGGGCGATTTTCAAGCGTGCAGACCGGTAAGCTCGGGCCGCGACCGGAACTGGTCGGCGACGCCATCGGCCAGATACTCCTGGATACGGGCGGTGTTCAGTTGCTGTTCGAACGTGCGCGGATCAGCATGTGGACGGACCTTCGAGCGCACGCTCCGCACCAGTCCACGAACATCGACCCTTATGAGCATAGCGGAGATCTGAGCCTGCTGTGGGGTCGGCTCCAGGCGCCGGTAAAGGCCGTGGAAGTGGTGAGCCGGGGTGTGGTGATCGAATTCGAGGACGGTTGGCAGCTGTCGACCAGTCCCGAGAACCTGCCGTACGAGAACGGCGTTATCGATTATCTCAGGCCCGGAGCGCTGGGAGTCTTCTGAGAAGCTCTTGGACGGGCGGCTCCCATTCGAACCGGGCCCGCACAGGCCAGTTGACGACGCGTTCTCGCCAAGGCTGGGGCAGGCGGACCCAGTCCTTCTCAGTCGTGAGGAGGGTGGCGCCCAAATGGTCCGCGCGGTCGGCGAGAGTGCGGAGGACCGGCTCGCGATAGGGCGCATGGTCCGGAAAAGGCGCGAAGTCGGCCAGTTCGGCCCCTGCGGCTATCAGGGCGCGCTCAACCTTCCAGGGTTTGGCCACGCCGGCGAAGCCCAGCAGCGGCCCGGCCGGCGGGCGCCGGGCAGGTTCCAGGCGAGCGATGTGGACGGGGGTGGTCCCGAACAGGGCCAGGAGCTCGGGATCGGCTTCAACCAGGTCGGCCGGCAGCAGCAGGACGACCGCGTCGGCGCGGGCGAGGCCGGTGGGGAGCGGCTCGCGCATGGGGCCGGACGGAAAGACGGCGCCGTCGCCGAAGGGCCACTCGCCACCGCGGGTCTCGCCGTCCACCACGACCAGGCTGAGCGTCTTAGCGAGCGTCGGATTCTGGTGCCCGTCGTCCAGAACCAGGGCCCGGGCCCCAGCCGCGACGGCGGCGGCGGCGCCGGACGGGCGGTCGCGGCTGATCCAGAAGGGCGCGTCCCGCGAGAGCATCAAGGGCTCGTCGCCCACCTCGGCCGCCGTGTGGCGGGCGGGGTCGACGCGGAGCGGGCCGGGTTCACGACCGCCGTAGCCGCGCGACAGGCCGTGGGCGTCCACGCCGGCCTCCCGGAGCAGGCGCAGGATCTCGCGCGCGACGGGGGTCTTGCCGGAGCCGCCAACCGTGAGATTGCCCACGGAGATCACCGGAACGCCGGGCTCGAACGGCTGAGTGCGCGCCATCCGTCGGTCGGTGGCGGCGGCGTAGAGCCAGGAGGCGGGGCGGAGCAGCATCCGCGCGACGTGGCCGGGCGGGTCGCGGCGGTACCACCAGCGGGGGGTGGAGAGCTTCATGGGAGCAAGGGGAGCAGGCGGGCCACCGCCGCGTCGAGCTGGCCGGATTGGGCCTGGGCGAAGGCCCGGGCGCGCTCGGCCTGACCGGGCGGAGGGGAGCGCCAGAAGGCGGCCAAGGCGGCGGCGTCCGGAGTGAAGGCCACCGCCTGGGCGGACTGGAGCTCGTCGTAGACGCTCCGCCAGTTGTCCACGTGTGGACCGGAAGCGAAGGGCAGGCCCAGGCGGGCGGGCTCCAGCGGGTTGTGGCCGCCGACGCCGGGGAGCAGGGAGCCTCCGATCAGGGCGGCGTCTGCGAGCCGGAACCACAGGCCGAGCTCGCCCAGGGTGTCGGCGACATGGACGGGCTGGTCGCCGAAGCGGTCGCCCCGGGATCTTAGGCCTGCGGTGGCGGCCAGAGCCGCGAGCGCCGGTCCGCGCGCCGGGTGACGGGGAACGATCACAACCAGGGCCTCGGGCGGAGTGGACGCCAACACGAGCTCGTCCTCTCCGGGATGGGTGGAGGCGGCCAGGAGGACGGGGCGGCCCGCAGCGGCCTGGCGCGCCTCGTCCAGGGCGGCTCCGTCCACCGGCAGGGGGTCGCCGGCCAGCTTCAGGTTCAGCCGGCCGTCGTCCCGGGCGCCCAGGCGGGCGAGGGCCGTGGCCGTCCGTTCGTCCTGCGCCTGGACCAGATCAAAGGCGCCCAGAAGGCGGCGGGCGAAGCCGGGGGTGCGGGACCAGTTGCGCAGGCTGCGGTCCGACAGGCGGGCGGAGAGGAGGGCCAGGCGGGTACCGCGCTGTCGCGCCGTCAGGAGCAGGTTGGGCCAGAGGTCGCTTTCGACGAAGACGGCCAAGTCCGGGCGCCAGTGCTCGAGAAAGCGGGCGGCCACGGGCGGGGTGTCCAGCGGCGTATACTGATGCAGAACGCCGGAAGGAAGGCGGCGGGCCAGGAGCTCGGCCGAGGTGGTCGTGCCGCTGGTCACCAGAATGCGCAGCCCGGGTCGAGCGGCTTGAAGGCGGGCGATGAGCGGCAGCAGCGACAGGGTCTCGCCGACGCTGGCGCCATGGAGCCAGGCGAGGGGCCCCGTCGGGCGGGGCACGCAGGCGCGGCCCAGGCGTTCGGCAAGCCGGGCCGGATCCTCCTTGCCGGCGCGGGCTCGCCTCTGGAGCAGGGCCGCCGCCAACGGGTGGAGCGCGCTGGTGGCCGCACGGTAGGCCACCAAGGCGGGCGTGGTTTCTCCGACCATCGAGTTCATGCAACCAGGGCTTCGGCCTGACGCGTGGCCGCGGCGAGCGCGGCCGACCATTCCTGGGCGGCCTGGGCTGCGGTGGTCTCCGCGCCGACGTGAAAGGGACCCGCCCAGACCACCGCGCCACGGCCGAAGGGCAGGGCCCACATCTGACGGTCCCAGCCCTTGAGGCGAGAGGCGGGAGCGGCGGCGATCCCCATCAGGAAGACGGGAGTTCCCGCCTTTTTGGCGAGCTGGGCGGCGCCTTCGGCCAGGACCTCGTTGGGGCCGCGGGGGCCGTCGGGGGTGACGATCAGGCAACCGCCGCCCTTGAGCCAGTTCAGCGCCTCGCGGAACGCCAGCGCCGCCTGGCGGGTCTTGGCGCTGTCGCCGGGCTTGGCCGAGGAGCCGCGTACGGCGGGAAAGCCGTTGATCTCCAGCGCCGTGGCGATGAACTGGCCGTCGGCGGAAGGAGAGATGAGCGCGCGAGTGCGGCGGGTCCACCACTGGGGAGCGGTGCTCATGCACAGCGGGATGCGGCCGTGCCAGAAGCAGGCGAGGATGCCGGTGTCGGACTGGAGGACGGGAGTCAGGGCTTCCAGGTTGTGGTGCCGCCAGCGCACCGTGCGCAGGATCAGGCGGATGTAGCCGCCGAGGAGCCAGCCCAGCGCGGTCTGGACGGCGGCGGAGCGCAGAATCTGCTTCATTCGGCGGCGGCGGCGGGCGTCAAATCGAGGTTCTGCGCACGGGCGAGGCGGGCGTAGAGGCCTCCTTGCCCCACGAGTTCCGCGTGGCGGCCTTGCTCCACGACGCGGCCGGCTTGGAGCACGTAGATGCGGTCGGCGGCCCGGACGGTGCTGAGCCTGTGAGCGATGAGGACCGTGGTCCGACCGGTCATGAGGCGCTCCAAGGCGTCCTGGACCTGGCGCTCGCTTTCGGCGTCCAGCGCGCTGGTGGCCTCGTCCAGCAGGAGCAGGGGGGCGTCCTTGAGAAAGGCGCGGGCGATAGCGATGCGCTGGCGCTGGCCGCCGGACAGGCGCGCGCCGGCTTCTCCCACGACAGTGTCGTAGCCGGCGGGAAGGTCCAGGATGAAGTCGTGGGCGGCCGCTGCACGGGCTGCGGCTTCGACCTCGGCCTGGGAGGCGTCACGACGGGCGTAGGCGATGTTGGCGCGCACCGTGTCGTCGAACAGGAATGGCTCCTGCGTGACCAGGGCGATCTGGGCCCGGAGGGAAGCCAGGGTAAGCTCGCGTACGTCCGTGCCGTCCAGCAGGACGCGGCCGGCGGTGACGTCGTAGAAGCGCGGCAGGAGGTTGAGCAGGGTGGTCTTGCCACCGCCGGAAGGACCCACAAGGGCGACCGTCTCGCCCGGGCGGGCCTCGATGTCCACGTCCGACAGGATCGGCGTGCCGTCGCCGTAGCTGAAGCCGACGTGCTCGAAGCGAACCAGTCCCTGGGCGCGGTCAAGAATGAGGGCGTCTGGGGCTTCGCGGATCTCGGGTTCGATGTCGAGCGCGGCGAACAGGCGGCGCGCCGCCGTCAGACCCTCGGCCATGACGCTCTGGAGGTTGGACAGTTGGCGGAGCGACTGGGACGCTAGGCCCAGGGAGCCCAGGAAGGAGACGAATTCGCCCGCGTTCACCGCGCCCGATCCGGCGCGAAGCCCGCCCCAGGCGATGATGGCGGCGACCACAAAGGCCGAAAGCGTTTCGGTGGCGGGCGCGGCCGCCGCGCGGGCGTTGGCCCCCTTTATGACATGGGCCTGTCGGCGGGCGACCACCGCGGCGAACCGCTTCTCCTCGGCGACCTCCTGGTTCTCCATCTTGATCACCCGGACGCCGTTCAGGGCTTCCAGGATGTTGGAGGACAGGGCGGAGGTTTCGGACATGGCGCCCTGCGCCGCCTTGCGCGTCCGCTTGGCGAACCGGCGCATGATGAGGGAGGCCAGCGGCCCCGCGACCAGCACGATGGCCGTCAGCAGGAAGTCCTGCCGCGCCATCTGGATCAGCATCGCCAGCACGATTAGGCCGTGCTGGGCGTAGTTGATGAGACCGTTGGTGGCCGCCTCTCGCACCAACCCGGAGTCGTAGATGACGGCGGACAGGAGCGACCCCGAATGCACCCGGCGCAGGCGGGCGAGATCGGCGCGCATGAGCCGGCCGAACAGCTCCAGCTGGATGCGGCCGACCAGGCCGTGGCCGACGCGGTTCACCAAGGTGGCCTGGCCGACCTGGGCCAACCCTCGGACGAGGCCGGCCAGGACGATGCCGGCGGGGATAAGCAGCAGGCTGTCCGGATCGGGCTGGACCAGAACGTCGTTCACCGCCGGCTCCAGCAGGTTGGCGAAGGCGTAGCTGCCGACGGCCACCAAGGCGGCGCACGCCAGGGCGAGGGACAGCGAACGCCAGTGCGGTGCGAGATAGACGCGCAGCAGCCGGCGCATGAGATCGCGCTCGGACGGCTCTTCGCGGGTGGAGGAAGCGAGGGCGGGCATTGGGTCGGGCAATATGGCGGTTCGCACCGGCTTTGTCTCTTGCGCCCCCCGGCGCTTGGGATCGAGGCCAGGCGCCCCTAACTTGGCCGGCGATGAGCCGGTTCGATCTTTCCACGCCCGCGGGGCTCCGCGCCGCGCACCGCGACTATCTGTGGAACGACCACGCCTTTCTGCGCGTGCGCTTCCAGAACGCGCACTGGATCAGCGACGAGCTGGTGCGCACCAACCAGCCCTCGCCCAAGCAGCTCGAGGTTTGGAAAGCGCGCGGGATCAAGACGGTCATCAATCTGCGCGGCGGTTTCGACTCCAGCTTCTACCTTCTGGAGAAACAAGCCTGCGAGCGGCTGGGGCTCACCATGGTGGACTTCACCGTGACCTCGCGCGAGGCGCCGTCCAAGGTCCGGGTCCGGGGCGCCAAGGAGTTGTTCCAGACCATCCAATATCCGGCGCTGATGCACTGCAAGTCGGGCGCGGACCGGGCCGGGATCATGAGCGTGCTGTACATGCATTTCCGTCAGGGCAAGCCCATCCGGGAGGCCATGACGCAGCTGGGCTGGAAGTACCTGCATGTCCGGGCCGGCAAGACGGGCGTACTGGACTACCTGTTCGACCGCTATCTGGCCGAGGGTGAGCCGAAGGGGCAGGACTTCCTGGATTGGGTGGAAAGCGACGCCTATGACCCGGTCAAGATCAAGGAAGACTTCAAGGCGCAGTGGTGGGCCAATGTTCTGACCGAAAAGCTGCTCCGGCGGGAGTGAGCCTAGCCGCCGCCTCCGTCTCCGCCCCCTCCGTCGCCGCCCGAGCCGCCGTCGCAACCCTCGGCCTTGGACGGCCGGTCGCCCCCGTCGCCGCTCCCAAGGTAGCCCCCGCCATTCCCGCCGCCTCCGGAGCCGGAGCGCCGGCGCGACTTGGCGAGCATGCGAGCGATCGCGATGGCCAGCATGCCCAGCACGAAGAGCACGGTCAGCGCTGCGAAGGCCTCGCCGCCGATGGGAACCGCCGCCTGCTCCACGATCAGCCCGGCCGGCCGTCCATGTCGGGGTCGATCAAGCGGTGGGCGTGGATGATGAAGTAGCGCATGTGGGCGTTGTCCACCGTCTGCTGCGCCTTGCTCTTCCAGGCCTGGTGCGCGGCGGCGTAGTTGGGGAAGGCGCCTACGAAATCCACCTGGTTCAGGTCACGGAATTCCGTGCTGTCCACGGCCCTGAGTTCGCCGCCGATGACAAGGTGAAGCAATTGGACGGCTGGCGTGTCGGGCATGACGCGACCTTTCGGCTGAAGCGGCGTTGGATAGTCAGGACATGGCGGCAAGGCAACGCAGGGCGCATGACGGACGCGGAACGGATCGAGATGCTGGCCCTGATGGCGCGCATCGAAGCCAAGGTTGACAGCGTGCTGGAGCAGCTGGACGGGTTGTTGGCGGTCTGCGAGCGCCTGGAAGGGGACATGGCGGCCTCGCGCCGCTTCGAGGACGCGTTGCCGTCGGACCATACGCTGCATTAGCCGTGACGCGTCAGGCGGCCTCCGCGCGGGCGTGCTTAGCGATGAGTTGGGCGTGGATGCCGGGCGCGGCGCAGAGCAGGCCGGGCTGGTGCGGGTCAGGCTGGTTGAAGCGATAGGGCCGGCCTGCATGGTCGCCGACGCAGGCGCCGGCCTCCGCGGCTATAGCGGCCCCGGCGCAAACGTCCCAGTCCCACTTGGGCGTCGGAGCGTAGGCCGCGTCAAAGGCTCCCGCGGCCACCAAAGCCATGCGGTAGGCGATGGAGTTGCGCTTCTCGACCCGCATGGGCGGCCAAGCATCAGTGGAAAAGGCGGCGGCGTCGCCCAGCATCGCGCAGTTGCGCAGGCTCCGGGCCGAGCTTGGGTGGATGGGCGCTTCGTTCAGGCGGGCTCCTGAACCGTGGGCGGCGTGGTAGAGTTCGTCCAGCGCCGGGGCGTAGACCACGCCCACCACCGGGCGGCCGTGCTCCACCACCGCCAGGGCTACGCTGAACCAGGGCCGGCCCTTCATAAAGGCCGTGGTGCCGTCGATGGGATCCACCACGAAGATGCGCTCGGCGGACAAGCGGGCCGGATCGTCCGCGGTCTCCTCCGACAGCCAGCCATAAGCGGGGCGCGCGGCGCGGAGCCGCCGGGTGAGAAGGGCGTCGACGGCCAGGTCCGCGTCCGTCACGGGGGAGCCGCCCGGCTTGGAACGGATCCGCAGGCCGCGCTCGCGCCGGGCCAGGGCCAGGCGGCCGGCCTCCAAGGCCGCGTCGCGGAGGAGCTCGAGATCGTCCTGGAGGTCGTGGGGCGTCATCGGCCCGCAATCGCGACGGCGTCCATCAGGATGGACGGCGCGTTGCTGGCCCCGTGGAACTCCAGGTCGGAGCCGGGGATCAGGCGCGCGTAAAGATCCCGCAGATTGCCCGCCACCGTGATCTCGCGAACCGGGTAGGCGGGCTGGCCTTCCTCGAACCAGAGGCCGGACACGCCCGTGGACCAGTCCCCCGTATTGCCGTTCAGCGACGGACCGAACATTGAGGTGACCAGCAGGCCCGTCCCGGCTTGGCGCATGAGCGCGGGAAGGTCGTCCGTCCCGGGCTCCAGGTGCAGGTTGTTCGGGGACACGCCGGGCGGGCCGGCCAGGCCCCGGGAGGCGTGGCCGGTGGTCTCCAGCCCGAGCTGACGGGCGGAGGCGGAGTTCAGCAGCCAGGTGGTGAGCACACCGTCGTCGATCACGGCGCGGCGCTCCGGCGCCACGCCCTCGTCGTCGAACGGGGAGGAGCCCAGGCCGCGAGGGCGGAAAGGATCGTCAATGATTCTGATCCCCGCGGCGAAGACGCGCTCGCCCAACTGGTCCTTGAGGAAGGAGGAGCCGCGCGCGATGGACGCCCCCGCGATGGCCCCGATCAGCGGGCTCAGGAGGCTGGCCGCGATGCGATTCTCGAAGATCACAGGGGCGGTGGTGGAGGCGATCTTGCGCGCGCCCAGGCGGGAGGCGGCGCGGCGTCCGGCTTCGGCCCCGATCGACTGGGGGTCGGGGAGGTCGGCCTGGTGGCGAACGCGGCGGCCGTCTCCCGCGCGCTCCATGCCGCCCTCGTCCTGGGCGATGGCGGAAGCGGAGAGGGAGAAGCCGCTGGCGTGGTGGCGGCCGTCAAAGCCGGCGCTGGTCAGCAGCCGCCATTGGGAGGCGGACCAGGAGGCGCTGGCGCCGTCGCTCTTGCTGACCTGCGGCGCCGCGCGAGCCGCGTCCTCGGCGGCGCGCGAGATCTCCTCCAGGTGTTCGGCGGAGGGCTCGACGGGGTCGAACAGGTCCAGGTCGCGGTGGCGGCCGCCGGCCAGGCGCTCGGTGGGGGCCAGGCCGGCGTAGGGGTCCTCGGGCGCGAGGCGGGCGGTGGCGACCGCCCGCTCTACCAGCTTGTGCAGGGCGCCGGGGGATAGGTCGGAGCCGCTCACCACCGCCTGCCGGGCGCCCACGAAGACGCGCAGGCCCAAATCGCGGGACTCCTGGCGCTCCAGTTCCTCCAGTTCTCCGTTTCGAACGCTCACGGAGAGAGCGCGGCTCTCCGCGTGCACGGCTTCGGCGGCGTCTGCGCCGGCCTTCAGCGCGGCGTCGAGAACGCCGCGGAGGATGTCGTCTCCACTTGAGGGCATGGGCGGGGATATGAGCGCGCGCGCTGCGGCGCACAAGGAAGCGGCGGGCAGGGTCAGATCGCGTAGAAGATGAGGGTGACGGCGGCGCAGAGCAGGAACAGGTAGGTCACGATCATTCCGCCTACCCGGCCCACCGAGGGCCCGGTGGACCGGCTCATGCCGACGGCGTGGGCCAGGCGGCCGACCAGCAGGGTGGCTCCGGCCAGATGCAAGCTGAGCGGAGGAGCCCCTACCAGCACCAGGAGCGCCAGCACCGCCAGGCCGGCGGGGAGGTATTCGGCAGCGTTGCCGAAGGCGCGGGAGGCGCGTTGGAGCGGGTCGATTCCCGCGTCGCCCACCCCCACCCTGTGGGTCTGGCGCTGGCGCACGGTGAGCGCCGACAGAACCAGGAGCAGCAGCAGGCACAGCCCCGCCCAGAGCGCGGCGGCCCGGGCGGAGGGCAGAAGGTCGTCCATGGCGGGTTCCGTCCGGCGCGGGCCGGCGCCCGCAGCGCATCAGACGCCCTTCACGGTTAAGCTCACGTTCACGGTCTTTGGGGTGAACCGAACAGGCCCCGCCGGAGGCTGTTGATGGTGGCCCGGCGAACGGCGTCCCCGCCTTGCCGATTCACTTCGGGCAGCCAGCGGTAGAGGCGATCGCAGCGGGCCCGGGACGGACGACGGTTCTCGGCCCCGGCGGCCAACGCCATGTCGGCGGCGTAGCGGCCCATCTCGGAGATGTCGGCGCCTTCCTGCTTCGCGAACCCGGCCATGGCGGCCAGTTCGAGCGCGGCCACCAGGCTGGCGCTCGTGACTTCGCCACGGGGAAGGCGGCACCCGGCCGAGTCGGCGATGGCCTCCGTCCAATTGCGCACCGCGAGATCGAAGATCTCCGGCGAGGGGGGCGCCGTGAAGGCCGTTCGGGCGTCCATGTAGGAGCCGGCCGTGGCGTATTTCACCGTGGGCAGTGGAGGCCCCTGATTCTGCACCGAGGCGCAGGCCGAGAGCAGCAGAAGCGGGGCGAGCAGGGCGGCTTGACGCATGGGGAGGCTCCTCGCATCACGCTGTGGCCGAAGCCGGCTGACAGCAAGCTGAACGGGATCACGCCTTCCAGATCGGGCGGCCGTCCCCCGGCAGGCCCAGACGGGGCCATTTCTGGGTAACGGTCTCGACCACGCCGGGGTCCATACGGATTTCGCGACCCCATTCTCTCCGGGTCTCCGGCGGAAGCTTGTCGGTGGCGTCCAGGCCGATCTTGGACCCCAGGCCGCTCTCCGGGCTGGCGAAATCGAGGTAGTCGATGGGCGTGTTGTCGATCACGGTGATGTCGCGGGCGGGGTCCATCTTGGTGGACAGGGCCCACATCACCTCTTTCCAATCCCGCGCGTCCACGTGATGGTCCACCACGATGACCCATTTGGTGTACATGAACTGGCGCAGGTAGGACCAAACCCCCAGCATCACGCGTTTGGCGTGGCCGGCGTAGGCCTTTTTCATCGAGACCACGGCGATGCGGTAGCTGCAGCCTTCCGGCGGGAGCCAGAAGTCGACGATCTCCGGGAACTGCTGCTGCAACAGGGGGATGAAGACCTCGTTCAGCGCCTCGCCCAAGACGGAGGGCTCGTCCGGGGGGCGGCCCGTGAAGGTGGTGAGGTATATCGGATCACGGCGCATGGTGATCGCGCTGATCTGGAACACGGGGAAGCGCTCGACCGAATTATAGTAGCCGGTGTGGTCGCCGTAGGGGCCCTCGTCGGCGTGCTCGTCCAGCAGGACGTGGCCTTCCAGCACGATCTCGGCCTCGGCCGGAACCATGAGGGGCACGGTCTTGGCGGGAACCAGATCCAGCTTGGCGCCGCGCAGAAGCCCCGCGAACTGATATTCCGACAGGGTGTCGGGGACCGGGGTGACGGCCGCCAGGATGGTTCCGGGGTCGGCGCCCAGGACGGCGCAAGCGGGCAGGGGCTCCCGCTTGAGGGCTTTGTGACGGGCGTAGTGCTGGGCCCCGCCGCGGTGGGCCAGCCAACGCATGATCGTGCGGTCGCGACCCAGCACCTGCATGCGGTAGATGCCGAGGTTGAAGGCGTCCTCGCGCGCGTCCGACGGGCCCTTGGTGACGACCAGGGGCCAGGTGATGAGGGGCGCCGGTTCCCCCGGCCAGCAGGTCTGGATCGGGAGGCGGCTTAGGTCGACGTCGGGCCCGGTGAGGACCACCTCCTGCACGGGCGCGCGACGCACGATGTGGGGCCGCATGCCCATGACGGTGCGAGCGAGCGGCAACATGTCCATGGCTTCCCGGAAACCCCGTGGCGGCTCGGGTTGGCGCAAAAAGGCGAGGAGTTCGCCGACTTCCCGCAGGTCGCCGGCGGTGGAGCGTTCCCGGCCTTGCAGGGTGACCCCCATGGCCACGCGCTTGACCGTGCCGAACAGGTTGGCCAGCGCGGGCATGGCTGAGCGTTCGCCGTCGGCGCGGATCACGGTCTCAAACAGGACGGCGGGGCCGCCAGCGGCCAAAAGTCGGGTCTGGATCTCCGTCATCTCCAGCACGGAGGAGACGGGCTCGCGCACGCGGACCAGTTCCCCGGTCGCCTCCAGGCGCGCCATGAACTCACGGAGAGAGCGGTAGGCCATGGCGCCTCCTAGGGCCGGGGCCTTCGAGTGTCACGCGACTTGGCGCGACGGGGCGGGGGGGCTAAGCTCATCGTCGCTGAACGGAGAACGAGCATGGTGGGCGAAGTCAGGACTTCGGAACGGATCGACGCGGCGGTCGCGGCGCGCGCCATGCTGAGCCACCCGTGGTATCAGGCCTGGACCGAAGGGCGGCTGACCCTGGGCGAGCTGGCGGCCTATGCGCGTCAGTACTTCCACCACGTGGAGGTCTTCCCGCAGGCGGTGAGCCGCACTCATGCGGAGTGCCCGGACAAGGAAGGCCGGCGGATGCTGGCCGAGAACCTGGCCGAGGAGGAAGGCTTGGGAGAGGGCAAGCAAGACCACGCCACCCTGTGGCTCATGTTCGCCGAAGGCATGGGGGCCACGGAGGCGGACGTGCGGGGCCAGGTGCTCAACCCCGAGACCCAGGAGCTCATCGACACGTTCCGGCGCCTGTCCAAGCAGTCCTATGCGGCGGGACTGGGCGCGCTCTATGCTTATGAAAGCCAGTTCCCCGGTGTCGCCAAGGCCAAGATCGAAGGGCTGGAGGAGCGTTACGGCGTGACGGACGAGCGCACGCTGCGTTTCTTCCGCGTGCACGAGCTGGCGGACGTGGAGCATTCCGAGGTCTGCCGCGAACTGCTGGACAAGCTGCCGGAACCCGAGCGGGCGGAGGCGGCGGCGGCGGGCGAAGAGCTGGCCGGAGCCTTGTGGGGCTTCCTGTCGGGCGTGCAGCGCGAGTCGGTGATCCACTAGGCGAAGCGCGCGCCCGTCCAGGACCATGGCGCGCGGATCACTCTGGCGTGACCTGGGCTGGCGGCTCGAGGCCGGCGCTTTCGACCTCTTCAGCGCTCTGTTCCGGCTGATGCCTGTTGACACGGCTTCGGCGGCCGGAGCGGGGCTGCTGAGGCTGATCGGCCCGCTCTCGCCCGCTCACCGGACCGCGGCGCGGAACATCGCCATCGCCTTTCCCGCGATGGAAGAACCCGGGCGGCGAGCGCTGCTGAGGGCGCAATGGGACAACGTGGGGCGGCTGTTCGCGGAGTTCCCGCTGACAGACCGGCTCACGCCCGCCTCGGGCCGGGTGGAGATCGTGGGTGGCGAGCGGCTGGCGGCCATTGCGCGCGAGCATCGGGCGGCGGTGCTGATCAGCGGGCACTTCAGCAATTGGGAGATCATGGCCGCGGCCATCGTCCACTTGGGCGTGGACTGCCAGATCACCTACCGCGCGGCGAACAATCCAGCGATCGACCGGCGCATCATCGAGGGGCGCCGGCGCTATGGGGTCAGGCTGCTGGCGCCCAAGGGCGGAGACGGATCGCGCGAGATCCTGGAGGCCATGAAGGCCGGGCAATCGGTCGCCTTTCTCAACGACCAGAAGTTCAACGGCGGGGTGACTGCCCCCTTCTTCGGCCGGCCGGTGCAGACGGCCCCAGGGCCGACCCGCATGGCGCTCAGGTTCGACGCGCCCATGATCCCCATGTCCGTGCAGCGCACCCGCGGCGCGCGCTTCCGGGTCGTCGTCCACGAACCCCTGGAGTTCCCGCGAACGGGGGACCGCGTTGCGGACATCCGAGCCGGGGTGGAGGCGGTGAACGCCTTCATGGAGGCGCGGGTTCGCGAGCGGCCGGCCGAATGGTTCTGGGTGCACAAGCGCTGGCCGGCGGCGGAGTACGCCCGAAGCTAACGTCTTGAGCGGTCCGCCTCGCGCCGGCGAGGGCCGGAGTAGAAGGGGTCATCGCGCCGGCGCCGATCGGGACCGAAGTAGTCCTGGGTGCGGACAAACGGGCGCGGGCGGAAGATGACCGCGTTGATGCGGTCGACGAGCGCCTTGGCGGTGAGCGGCTTCACCACGAACTCCGTCACGCCGGCGTCGCGCGCTTCGGTTACGCGCGCAAGCTCCGAATGCCCGGTCAGCATGACCACCGGCAGATAGGGGTTGGGGCTGTCCGGCGCGGTGCGCACATGGCGAGTGAAACCCACGCCGTCCGTCGGCTCCATCAGGAAGTCGCAGATGGCCAGGTCCGCCGGCCAGCGGCCCAGGATTTCGATGGCCTCGGCGCCGTCCTTGGCTTCACGAATCATGCGCACGCCGAAGCTGTGCAGCATGGTGCTGACGATCGAGCGCATGTGCTGATTGTCATCGACCACCAGCACGCGAACGGCGTCCAGACCTGTCGTCATGCATCTCCCGCGAGTCGGCCCGGAAGTTCCGGGAGCTAACATATAGCAACTGTGAGGAGAACCGTTCCCGTCAGACGCGAGTGACGCAATCACCCCTTGCCGGTCAAGCGCGCCATGACCTCTTCAGGACCTGCGTAAGCCTCCTGCCGTTCGACGCTCCAGTAACGAAGTCCTTCAAGGGGGATTCGGCGGCCGCTCACGGCGCACAGAACGTAATCGCCGGGCACGATCACCTGGAAATCGGGCGTACCGTAACGGAGTTGAGCGGGGCCGTCGAAGCGCTGGTGGACGTTCATGCACCGGCCATTTAGGCCCCATGGCCCCCCTTCCGCCAGAGGCTCCGTTCCATGTCCGCCCGCCCGCCCGCACAGGGTTCGCCCGTCTGGCGCTTGAGCGTCTTCTACGGCCTTGTTTTCCTGGGCGCCGGCGCGAGCCTCCCCTACCTGCCGGTTTGGCTGCGCGCGGAGGGCTTCAGCGGCGCGGAGATCGGAGTGATTCTGGCGCTTCCGCTGCTGGCGCGCGCGGTGACCGGCCCTGCGCTGGCGGTCTGGGCGGACGGCTTCCGCGAACGACGAACGCCCCTGGCCCTCCTCGCGGCCGTGGCGGTCGTGGCCTACGCCGGTCTGGCCCTGTTCGAAGGGTTCGCCGCGCGCGCCTTCTTTTGGTTCCTGGGCGCAACGGCGATGGCGGCCGTCCTGCCGCTCACGGACGTGATCGGATTACGGCTGGCCAAGCGCCAGGGCACGAGTTTCGGGCGGCCGAGAGCTGCGGGCTCGGCGGCCTTCATCCTGGCGAATCTGGTGCTCGGGGCGGCGCTGACGGGGGCGCCGGCCTGGCTCGTACTGGCCTGGCTGGGCGTGGCGGGATGCGCAACGACCCTGGCCGCCGCCGCCGTGCTGCCGCGCGAACCCGTGCATGAAGCGGGGCACGCTCCGGCCGGCGTGGCGCGGCTGCGCGGATTGGGCGAGCTCCTGAGGCGTCGGCGTTTCCTGCTGGTGATCGTCTCGGCGGGGCTTATCCAGGCCGCCCACGGCTTCCATTACGGCTTCGCGACCTTGCTGTGGCGGGGCCAGGGGATCAGCGAAGCGGTCACGGGCGCACTCTGGGCCGGCGGAGTGCTGGCCGAGATCGTGTTTCTGTGGACGTCGGACTCCTGGCGCCGCCGGCTCGGCCCGGAGCCGCTGCTGATCCTGTCCGGGGTGGCCGCGGTGCTGCGTTGGACGGTGGCCGGGACCGCGCCGCCGCTGGCGGTGCTGGTGCCTCTGCACCTGCTGCACGCCCTGACCTTCGCCGGGACCTTCGTGGCCTCGACCCGGCTGGTGGACACCACGAGCCCGCCCGAGAGCGCGTCAGCCGCCCACACTGTTTCCGCATCCTTGCAGAGCGGGCTGTTCATCGGGCTGGCCACGTTGGGCTCGGGAGCCTTGTTCGACGCCGCGGGCGCGCGGGGTTACTGGGTCATGAGCGCCATGGCGGGCCTTGGCCTGGTCGGCGCCTTGGTTCTCGCCAGAACAAGCCGGCAAGGGGCGCGGTAGGCGAGCCCCGACACGCTTTGGTCGCAGATGGCGCGAACCGTGCACTCCCCCTACATTCGACAACGACAAAGCATTTAGGCGAACGTGGAATGAACCTTCGCAATCTCGCGGTCTGGGGCGTCATCGCCACCATCCTGATCGCGCTCTACACCGTGATGTCGCCCGCCGGCGGGGGCGGCAACGAGCTCAGCTATTCCCGGCTGACCGAAATGGTCGACGCCGGCCAGATCAAGGAGGCGCGCCTTCGCGGCGAGTCCCTGGTCGCCCAGGACTCCTCGGGCAAGCGCTACGCCGCCGTGGTGCCCCCCGCGGCCCAGGAAGCCCTGGTCCAGCGGATGGAGAGCAACGGCGTCAACATCCGGTTCGACCGCCTGAGCGGAAACGGCTTCCTGGCCATCCTGCTGAACCTGCTCCCGATCCTGTTGCTGGTGGGGGTGTGGGTCTTTTTCATGCGCCAGATGCAGGGCGGGGCGCGCGGCGCCATGGGCTTCGGCAAGTCGAAGGCCAAGCTGCTGACCGAGAACAAGAACCGGGTCACCTTTGAGGACGTCGCCGGCGTGGACGAGGCCAAGGACGACCTCCAGGAGGTGGTGGACTTCCTCAAGGAGCCGTCCAAGTTCCAGCGGCTGGGCGGCAAGATCCCGCGTGGAGCCCTGCTGGTGGGTCCTCCGGGCACCGGCAAGACCCTGCTGGCCCGCGCGGTGGCGGGAGAGGCGGGCGTGCCCTTTTTCTCCATCTCCGGCTCCGACTTCGTGGAGATGTTCGTGGGCGTGGGCGCCAGCCGCGTGCGCGACATGTTCGAACAAGCCAAGAAGAACGCGCCCTGCATCATCTTCATCGACGAGATCGACGCGGTCGGTCGCCATCGCGGCGCGGGCCTGGGGGGCGGCAACGACGAGCGCGAGCAGACGCTGAACCAGCTGCTGGTCGAGATGGACGGGTTCGAGGCCAACGAGTCGATCATCCTGATCGCCGCCACCAACCGGCCCGACGTGCTGGATCCCGCCCTGTTGCGGCCCGGCCGTTTCGATCGTCAGGTCGTGGTGCCCAATCCCGACGTGATCGGGCGCGAGCGCATCCTGCGCGTGCACATGCGCAACGTGCCCCTGGCGTCGGACGTGGACACCAAGACGGTGGCCCGCGGCACCCCGGGTTTCTCGGGCGCGGACCTGGCCAACCTGGTCAACGAGGCCGCGCTGATGGCCGCCCGCCGCACGCGCCGCATGGTCACCATGGCCGACTTCGAGGACGCCAAGGACAAGATCATGATGGGCGCCGAGCGCAAGTCCATGGTCATGACCGACGAAGAGAAGCGCATGACCGCCTATCATGAGGGCGGCCACGCCCTGGTGGCGCTGACGGTGCCCAACACCGATCCGGTGCACAAGGCCACCATCATTCCCCGGGGCCGGGCGCTCGGCATGGTCATGCAGCTGCCCGAGCGGGACAAGCTGTCGATGAGCTATGAGCAGATGACCGCGCGCCTGGCCATCCTGATGGCTGGTCGAGTGTCGGAGGAGATCATCTTCGGCAAGGACAAGGTCACCAGCGGCGCCTCGTCCGACATCGACCAGGCGACCCGCCTGGCCAAGATGATGGTCACCAAATGGGGCTATTCCGACAAGCTGGGGGTGGTCAGCTACGGCGACAACGACCAGGAGGTCTTCCTGGGCATGTCCATGGGCCGCCAGCAGCAGACCTCGGAGGAGACCGCCAAGATCATCGACGCCGAAGTGCGCCGCCTGGTCGAGGAAGGTCACGCCGAAGCGCGGCGGATCGTGACGGAGCGGCTGGAAGATCTCCACCGGCTGGCCGCGGGGCTGCTCGAATATGAGACGCTCAGCGGTGATGAGATCGTGGGCGTGCTGAACGGCGTGCCGCCCGTTCGCGAGGACCCGGCCGCCAAACCGCCCCGCGGCCCGGCCGTGGCGGTGCCCTTGACCCGCCCGCAGCCTCAGCCCGCGACGCGTGACCTCCACTAGTCTGCCGGGCGAGCGCGCCCCGGCGGCGAGGCCCAAGGTGATGGGGGTGGTCAACGTCACCCCCGACAGCTTCTCGGACGGCGGCCGCTTCTTCGAGGAAGCGGCCGCTGTTGCGCATGCGCGGCGGCTGATCGCGGACGGGGCCGAAATCCTGGACATCGGAGGAGAAAGCACGCGGCCGGGCGCCGAGCCGGTCGACGCCGCGGCCGAACTCGCCCGCGTCCTGCCCGTGGTGCGCGCGGTGCGAGCCGGGGAGGCAATCCCGATCTCGGTGGACACGGCCAAGCCCGAGGTCGCCCGCGCCGCGGTGGCCGCGGGCGCGACCATCTGGAACGACATAACGGCTCTGCGCGGCGCTCCGGACAGCGCCTCCGTGGCCGCCGAACTCGGCTGCGAGGTGATCCTGATGCACATGCAGGGCGAGCCCCGCACCATGCAGGAGAGCCCGCGCTACGAGGAGGTGGTGTCTGAGGTCCGAGACTTCCTTCTGGAACGGGCGGAGGCGGCGGTGGCGGCTGGCGTCCGTCGTGAGCGGCTTCTCCTCGATCCCGGGATCGGCTTCGGCAAGAGGCTTGAGCACAATCTGGCCCTGCTTCGCGCCCTGCCCGAGCTCGTCTCGTCCGGCTTTCCCGTGGTGCTGGGCGTCAGCCGCAAGCGGTTCATCGCCGCCGTCGACCCAGCGGCCGGCTCCGCCGGCGATCGGCTGGGCGGCTCCTTGTCCGCCGCGCTGCTGGGCGCGGGGGCGGGTGCAGCGGTGCTGCGCGTCCACGACGTTCGCGAAACGGTTCAGGCGCTGGCTGTCCGCGCGGCCATCGCCCAGGACCCGGCGTGAAGGGCCGCGTCCTCATCCTGGCCGGCTCCGACTCGGGCGGAGGCGCGGGGATCCAGGCCGACATCAAGGCCGTGACCGCCCTGGGCGGCTATGCCGCGACGGCGATCACGGCGGTCACCGTGCAGAACACCACCGGCGTCTTCGGCGTCCACCCGATTCCGCGGGAGGTGATCTCAGCCCAGGCTCGAGCCGTGCTGGACGACATCGGCGCCGATACGCTGAAGACGGGCATGCTGGGCTCGCGCGGGATCGTGGAGCTGGTGGCCGAAGTGTTGGACGAGGCGGGGGCGCCCGCGGTGATCGATCCCGTCATGGTGGCCAAGGGCGGGGAGCCGCTGCTGGCGGCTGAAGCGGTGGAGGCCGTGCGCAGCCTGCTGGTTCCGCGCGCGGCGCTGCTGACGCCCAATGCGCCGGAAGCGGAGGCCCTCACCGGCCTTACGGTAACGGACGAGTCCGGCCTGCGTCGGGCCGGGGAGGCTTTGCTGCGACAGGGCGCACGCGCGGTGCTGATGAAGGGCGGGCACGTCGAGGGCGAAACGGTGGTCGACCTGCTGCTCTGGACGGGCGGGGAGCGCCGTTTCGAGAGCCCCCGGGTGCACAGCAACAACACGCATGGAACGGGCTGCACCCTGGCCTCGGCCTGCGCCGCGGGCCTTGCACAAGGAATGGGGCTCGAGAAGGCCGTGGAACGGGCGCACGGCTACACCGCCGAGGCCATCCGGCGTGCGCCGGGGCTGGGGCGCGGACACGGCCCGCTGGACCACGCCTGGACCCTGAGGGAGCGCCTGCCATGAGGCAATGGACGATCGACGCCTTCGCCGCGGCGCCTTTCCGCGGCAACCCGGCCTGTGTGGTGGAGCCCTTCGGCGAATGGCCCAACCCGGGGTGGATGCAGGCCCTGGCCATGGAGAACAACCAGGCCGAGACCGCCTTTCTGCTCCGCACGGAGGAGCCGGGTCGCTACGGCCTACGCTGGTTCACGCCGACGCAGGAGGTGGAGCTGTGCGGCCACGCCACCCTGGCCTCGGCCCACGCCCTGATGGTCGAATTGGGCGAAGGCGCGGAGCAGATTCGGTTCGACACCCTCTCCGGCGAATTGATCGTGGGGGGGCAGGGGGACCGCTACGAGATGGACCTCCCCGCCGACCCGCCCCGCCGGACAACCGTTCCCGACGGACTCGAGGAGGCGGTTCGAGCCCCGATCAAGGAAGCGTGGGCGGGCCGTTACCTCGTGGCCGTCCTGGCGAACGAGGCGGCCGTCCGAGCCGCGGAGCCCGACATCGCAGCCGTGCATCTCATCGCGGGGGAGGCCACGGGCGGGCGCGGCAATCTGATCGTGGCGGCTGAGGCCGAACCGGGCCGGCCCTACCATGTGGTCAGCCGCTTCTTCGCGCCAGGGTCCGGCGTCCCGGAGGACCCCGCCACCGGCTCCGCCCACTGCATCCTTGGCCCGCTCTACGCCGACAAGCTCGGCGGCGGCGCCCTTCGCTTCCACCAGGCGTTTCCACGACGTGGGGGCGATCTCGAATGCGAGGTCCGGGGGAACCGCGTCCTGCTCCGAGGGGCGGCGGTGACGGTGGTGGAAAGCAGGCTGCGGGTTCAGGCGGGCTGACCTGCGGGGCTGGGGGGGCGCTCCACGGTCTTGCCTCTGAGGTTGGCGATCCCGACGCCCAGCAGGATCAGCGCCAGGGCGGCATATTCCGCAGGCGCGGGTCGCTCGCCCAGCAGTGCGATTCCGATCAGGATGGCCCAGACCGGCGCGAGATAGGTGGTGAAGGAGGTGAACAGCGCGCCGCGCCTGCGGATCAGCCACACATAGCCGACCGTGCCCAGCGCGGTCGGCAGCAGGCCCAAGGCCACAACCACCGCCCCGACCTTCAGGCCGGGAAGGGGCGGGGGGCCAGCCCACAGCAGGGCGGCCGCCGCGGTCGACAGCGCTCCGGCGAGGCACATGATGAAGGCGGACAAAACCGGCGGGGCGGACGGCGCCTGCTTGGTGACCACATTGGCGACCGCGTAGAGGGCGGCTCCGGCCAGGGCGGCCAACTCCGCCACCACCGCCGACCCCAGGCCGTCCGTCCTCAAATCGGGCGCGACCAGGGCGATGAAGCCGATCAGGCCCAAACTCACCCCCACCGACTTGCGCTTGTTCAGCCGCTCCCCGGCCAGAAAGGCATGGGCGAACAGTGCGGTGAAGACGGGCGACACGCCGTTGCAGATGGCCAGTACGGCTGAAGGCAGTTCGGTCGCGGCCCAGGAGAAGAGCAGGAAGGGCGTCCCCAGGCCGAACACGCCCAAGAGGGCGTAGGTCGACCAGATCGGGTCGGGTCGCGGCCACAGCCGTGGCGGCCGCTCGCCGCGGCCCTGCATGAGAATGAACAGGGCCAGCGCCGCCGTGCTCAACCGCATGGAGGCGACCCAGGCGGGGTGAAGCCCCCCGACGGCGATCTTCAGGCCGGCGAAGGCCGAGCCCCAAACAACCACCAGCGCGACCAGCACGCTCCAATCGAGCAAGGCCCGCCTCGAGATCATGACCGGGGATAGGCCGGAACCGCGCTTGGCGAAAGCGGGGCGGGAGGCCATAAGCCGCGCGCCCGCAATCCCGCCGGGCGAGGGATCCTTCCATGGCCAATGTCGCGGTGATCGGCGCTCAGTGGGGCGACGAGGGCAAGGGCAAGGTCGTGGACTGGCTGTCCAACCGTGCCGAGGTGGTGGTGCGCTTCCAGGGCGGGCACAACGCCGGGCACACCTTGGTGGTGGGGGACAGGGTCTACAAGCTGTCCTTGCTGCCCTCGGGCGTGGTTCAGGGCAAGCGCTCCGTGATCGGCTCCGGAGTGGTCGTGGACCCTTGGGCGCTGCTGGATGAGATCGCGCGGGTGGGTGCTCAGGGGGTGGCGGTCACCCCCGACCTGCTGACCCTGGCCGACAATGCGAGCCTGATCCTGCCGCTGCACCGAGACCTCGACGGAGCCAGGGAGGCCCAAGCGGGCGCGGGCCGGATCGGGACCACTGGACGGGGCATCGGGCCGGCCTATGAGGACAAGGTCGGACGTCGGGCGGTGCGGGTCGCCGATCTGGCGGATCCGCAGGCGCTGGAGGCGCGGATCACGCGGCTTCTGGCGCACCACGGGGCGTTACGACGGGGGCTGGACCTCCCGGAAGTGGATGGGGAGGCGCTGAAGCGCGACCTGCTCGAACTCGCGCCCAAGGTGCTTCCGTTCGCCCGACCCGCATGGCGGGTGCTGCAGGCGGACGTCCGAGCCGGGCGGCGGATCCTCTTTGAAGGCGCGCAAGGCACGTTGCTCGATGTGGACCACGGCACCTATCCCTATGTGACTTCGTCCAACACGGTGGCGGGCCAGGCTGCCGCCGGCGCGGGCGTGGGCCCGGAAGCGGTGGGCTTCGTCCTGGGGATCGTGAAGGCCTACACGACGCGGGTCGGGGAGGGGCCGTTTCCGACGGAGCTGTTCGATGAGAACGGGCGGCGCCTGGGCGAGCGCGGCCGGGAGTTCGGCACAGTGACGGGGCGGCAACGCCGCTGCGGCTGGTTCGACGCGGTGCTGGTGCGCCAGGCGCTGGCGATCAGCGGGGCCCATGGCGTGGCCCTGACCAAGCTCGACGTGCTGGACGGTTTCGAGCGGCTGATGGTCTGCACGGGATATCGGCTGGGCCCGGACCTCCTCGATCATCTGCCGGCAGGGATGTCGGCCCAGGCTGCGGTCGAGCCGGTCTATGAGGTGTTGGAGGGATGGGGCGAGAGCACCGCGGGCGGCCGGTCGTGGCGCGACCTGCCCGCGGCGGCCGTCAAATATGTGCGGCGCCTGGAGGAGCTGATCGAAGCGCCCGTGGTGATCCTCTCAACCAGCCCGGAGCGGGACGATGTGATCCTGGTGCGTGACCCCTTCCAGGGATAAGCGGGCGTTTACATCCTGCGGTCAAGGTGTCGCGGTGTTCAACGCCGATCCCCACCTCGTCGAGCTGCTCTCGCCCCACCTTGAACGGGTGCTGGTGATCGATCCCTACGAGGCCTCGGCCAAGGCGGCCGGCGAGCTGCTCCGGGGCCTGGGCGCCTGGCGGGTCGAGGTGGTGGAGACGTCGCGCAAGGGCTACGACATCGCGCAAGGCTGGTCGCCGCACTTCATCCTCAGCGAGGCCAAGGCTCCAGGCGTCGACGCGGCCCTGTTCACGCGGGCCATCCGCAGAAGCAGTCTCAGCTGCCGGCAGGCGCCCATCGTCGTGGCCAGCGCCCAGACCAAGGCCTCGGACATCACCGCAGCGCGGGACGCGGGCGCCCATGAGTTCCTGCGCAAGCCGTTCTCGGCGAACGACCTGAAGAGGCGCATCGAAAACGTGGCGCTGAAGCCCCGGCCCTGGATCGAGGCGGTAGGCTACGTCGGACCGGACCGGCGACGGTTCAACAGCGGCGGCTACGCCGGGGCGAAGCGGCGCGACGTCGACCGCAAGGCGAGCGGCGCACAGAGCGAGACTCAGCGCTTCCTCCAGGCGCTGGCGATCCTGAGTTCGGCCGTGAAGCAGTACGACAGCGACCCGGCGCAGGCTACGCGCGCCATGCACGCCCAGATCGAGACCCTCGCAGCGGTGGCGGGGGCCTTGCGGCAACCCCGGCTGGTCTACTCGGTGGCCGCTCTGGATCGCTATCTCGCCACGGCCAGCCAGTCGGGGTCGCGCCGTCTCATCCAGGCGCTGCTGGAGGAAGGCGCCAACCCCTTGAACGACTTGGCGGAAGCCGGGGCCGCACTGGCGGGCGGCAAGGCGGCCTAGGCGGCGATCAGGTTGCGCTCGGTTGCGGCCGCGCGCATCGCCTTTTGCAGCTTCTCAAAAGCGCGAACCTCGATCTGACGCACCCGTTCGCGGCTGACGCCGTACTGTGAGGCGAGCTCCTCGAGCGTGGTGGGGTTCTCCTGCAGCCGCCGTTCGGTGAGGATGTGCCGCTCGCGGTCGGACAGCTCCTGCATGGCCTCGCCGAGCAGGTCCATGCGGATGGAACGTTCCTCGTTTTCGGCCACCGTGGTCTCCTGCGAGACCTGGGCGTCGTCCTGCAGCCAGTCCTGCCACTCGCTTTCGCTGTCGCTCCGGAGGGGCGCGTTGAGCGAGGAGTCCGGACCCGACAGGCGCCGGTTCATGGAGATCACCTCGTCGTGCGTCACCCCCAGCTTGGTGGCGATGCGGGCCACGTTCTCCGGCCGCATGTCGCCTTCCTCGAGCGCGTCGATCTCGGACTTGGCCTTGCGCAGGTTGAAGAAAAGCTTCTTCTGAGCGGCGGTGGTGCCGAGCTTCACCAGCGACCAGGAGCGCAGGATGTACTCCTGGATCGAGGCGCGGATCCACCACATGGCGTAGGTGGCGAGGCGGAAGCCCTTGTCGGCGTCGAACTTCTTGACCGACTGCATCAGGCCGACGTTGCCCTCGGAGATGACCTCGCCGATCGGCAGGCCGTAGCCGCGGTAGCCCATGGCGATCTTGGCCACCAGGCGCAGGTGCGAGGTGACCAGCTTGTGCGCGGCCTCCGCATCCCCATGTTCGGCCCAACGCTTGGCGAGCATGAACTCCTCGTCCTTGCTCAGCATCGGGAACTTGCGGATCTCGCTGAGATAGCGAGACAGGCCGCCCTCGGGTGAGATGGCGGCGATCGAATTGACAGCCATGTGTTTCCCCGGGGCCGATGGTGACCGCGTCGCCCGTCGCGACCGCGTGCTCGACCCCTTCAACCAGCCAATATGGTCACAGGTTGCGTTGCAATCGAGGCGGCTCTCGGATTTGTGATGTCCGACTAGCCAAGTCGGGTATCGGGGTTGACTCCGTGGCGAAGCGCGCTCGCCGGGCTTTCCGATTCGGACGGGGGTCGGTCGGCGCCCCCAACCGCCCTTGTTCCTGACCCGCGGAACAGCGCGGAGCTCCTGAACGGCCGGCCGCGCCAGGAACTCCGTTGCTCTGCAGCGGCCTGACGCGAGCGCGCGTGCGTTCACGCCCTTCCGCACAGGCCTCCTCCCCTCGCGACGGGGAGGGTCGGCGTGTCAGGCGTCTTCCCTCACGCGCTTCTTGCGGAAGCTGGGGTTCAGGACGGTTTTGCGCAGGCGGATGGCCTTGGGGGTGACCTCCACCAGTTCGTCCTCCTCGATGTAGGCGATGGCCTGCTCAAGGGTGGGGCGGCGAGGTGGCGTGAGGCGGACCGCCTCGTCCTTGCCGGCGGAGCGGATGTTGGTGAGCTGTTTGCCTTTGAGCGGATTGACGTCGAGGTCATCGGAGCGGCTGTTTTCGCCGATGATCATTCCCTGATAGGTCTTCTCACCGCCGCCTACGAACATCACCCCGCGGTCCTCCAGGTTCCACAAGGCGAAAGACACGGTCTCGCCGTCCGAGTTGGAGACCAGAACGCCGTTGCGGCGACCTTCGATCGCGCCTTTGTAGGGTTCGTAGTGGCTGAACACGCGGTTCAGCACGCCCGAGCCGCGGGTGTCGGTCAGGAACTCGCCTTGATAGCCGATCAGGGCGCGGGAGGGCGCCTGCAGGGTGATGCGGGTTTTGCCGGCGCCGGAGGGGCCCATCTCCTTCAGCTCGGCCTTGCGGGCGGAGAGCTTCTCGATGACCACGCCTGAATAATCGTCGTCGACGTCGATCACGACGTCCTCGATGGGCTCGAGCCGTTCCCCGTTCTCGCCCGTCTGGAAGACCACGCGGGGGCGGCTGATGGAGACCTCGAAGCCTTCGCGGCGCATGTTCTCGATCAGCACGCCCAATTGCAGTTCGCCGCGGCCGGCCACCTCATAGGCGTCCTTTTCCGCGGTTTCGCTGACCTTGATGGCTACATTGGACTCCGCTTCCCTGAGCAGGCGGTCGCGGATCACGCGCGACTGGACCTTGTCGCCTTCGCGGCCGGCCAGCGGGCTGTCGTTGACCGAAACGGTCATGGAGATGGTGGGCGGGTCGATCGGCTGGGCGGGGAGGGCGTCCGTGCGTTCCATAGCCGACAGGGTGTCCGCGACGGTGGCCTTGGACAGACCTGCGATGGCCACGATGTCACCCGCCTCGGCTTCCTCGATGGGCTGACGCTTGAGGCCGCGGAAGGCCAGGATCTTGGTGATGCGGCCCCGCTCGACCTCCACGCCGTCGCGGTTCAGCGCCTTGATCGACATGCCGGGGACGGCCTTGCCGGCCTCGATACGGCCGGTCAGCAAACGGCCCAGGAAGGGGTCGGACTCGATCAAGACGGACAGGAGTTGGAAGGGCTCGTCCTTCTTTTCGACCGCCTTCGGCGGGGGCACGTGCGCGACGATCAGGTCGAAGATAGGAGCCAGGCTTTCGCGCGGGTCGTCCAGCGATCTGGCGGCCCAGCCGTTCTTGCCGCTGGCGTAGAGGTGGGGAAAGTCGAGCTGCTCGTCCGTAGCGCCGATGGCGGCGAACAGGTCGAAGGTGTCATTCAGAACTCGGTCGGGATCGGCGTGGGGGCGGTCGACCTTGTTCAGGACGAGGATGGGGCGAAGCCCCAGCTTCAGCGCCTTGCCCAGCACGAACTTGGTCTGGGGCATGACCCCTTCTTCCGCGTCGACCAGAAGCAGACAACCGTCGACCATGCCCAGGATGCGCTCCACCTCGCCGCCGAAGTCGGCGTGGCCCGGGGTGTCGATGATGTTGATGCGGGTGTCGCCGGCCGCACCGTGCCAGAGCACCGAGGTCGCCTTGGCCAGGATGGTGATGCCGCGCTCACGCTCCTGGTCGTTGGAGTCCATGGCGCGCTCCACCGTGGCCTCGTTGGCCCGGAAGGCGCCGGACTGAGCCAGGAGCTGGTCCACGAGGGTTGTCTTGCCGTGGTCGACGTGGGCGATGATGGCGACGTTGCGTAGGTTCATTGAGGCCTGGGGCGCAGCTTGGAGGACGGTCCGGAACGGGCCGTGGGACGGGTGGGTCGGATGGGGGACAGGCGGGAATGTAAGCCGAACGGCGCCCCGCGCCAAGTCGGACGCCCCTTCTGCTCACGAAAATTGCTGCAATGCAGCGGAAGTGGGTTGTGTCATGTTGCGCCGCACACTAGCTTGGTGTTCGCCCTTCTGGGCGTTTCCTCCCTATAAACTCATGGCCGCGTCCTCCGGGACGCGGCCCTTTTCTTGGCAGCGATCTAGGCCCCGAGTAGCGCGCGCCAGTTGGTCCTGGCCATGCTGCGCAGCAGCCGGTCGAGGTCTCGCTGAAGGGCCCCGAAGCCGCCGGAGGGCTCCAGGGTGCGCTCGTCCATATAGAGGGCGCGATTGAGCTCGATCTGGACGGCGTGGCGTCCTTCCGCCGGGCGGCCGTAGCGGACGGCGGCGTAGCCGCCGGCGTAGGGGGCGTTGCGCGCGACCAGGTAGCCCCGAGCTTCGAACTCGCGCTCGAGCCAGCGGACCACCGGGCCGGCGGCGCTGGATCCGTAGCGGTCGCCAAGAACGACGTCGGGGGTGCGGCGGCCCGCGCCGGCGGCGGCGGCGGGCATGGAATGCCAGTCCAGCAGCAGGGCCGCGCCGAAGCGCTCGCAGGCGGCGGACACGGCGGAGTCCACGGCCAGGTGCCAGGGGGCGTGCACGGCGTCCAGCCGAGCGTGGGCCTCGGCGAAGGACAGCTTGCGGCGATAGATCTCCTGCCCGTCGCCCACCACCCGGGCGATGGAGCCCAGGCCCGCGGCCGCGCGGGCGGTGGCGGGGGCCAGGCGATCGGGGGGCACGTCCTCGAACATCCCCGGATCCAGCTCCTCGGGCGCGCGGTTCAGATCGACATAGGCCCGGGCGTAGCGGGCCAGCAGGAGGGGGCCGCCCGAGCGCGGCGCCCCGGCCACCAGGGCGTCCACCCAGGCGTCTTCGGACCGGCGGATCGTCACCGCGTCCAGGTCGGAGGCCGAGGTCATGGACAGGGGATAGTGACGCCCGGAGTGGGCCGACAGGTGGATCAGAGGGGTGAGCAGGGCCGGCGGGTCCACCTGGTCGAAGACGGGCTCCGGGGCCACGGCGTCGTCCAACTCGGGGAGGGAGGCGGCGGGCTGGAGCATGGAGGAAACCATATCGGGTCCGGGGAAACGACGGCAACGTGACGGAAGCTCCGCATGCTTTATGCTCCGTTCACGATCTCGGCTTAGGCTCCTTCTCATGACCGACAGTGCGTCCCCTCCCGCCGCCCCGCCGCGCCCCATGACCCACATCCTGCTGGCCGAAGACGACGACAGTTTGCGCGGCTTCCTGGCCCGGGCGCTGGAGCGCGCCGGGCACCAGGTGCGCGTCTGCGCGGACGGCGACGAGGCGGTCGACGCCCTGGACGACGGACCCTACGATCTGCTGCTGACGGACATCGTCATGCCGGGCACGGACGGGATCGAGGTGGCGCGGATCGCCGCCGCGCGTTCGCCGGGGCTGCGCATCATGTTCATCACCGGCTTCGCCGCCGTGGCCCTGTCGGCCGGAACGCGGGCTCCCGAAGGCGCCAAGGTGCTCAGCAAGCCGGTGCACCTGCGCGAGATCGTGTCGGAAGTCGAGCGGATGATCGCGGCCTGAGCCTCGGCTCACCGATGCACAGGCGCAGACCCGGTTTGGGCGCAGACCCGGTTTGAATGAGACGCTCCGGACCTTTACTTAACTGAGTTCCCCCGACCGGAGGTCACGTGAGCCGAGCGCCCGCGGCCCAAACGCCAAAGCTGCTGACCGATCCCTCCGCCGTGCACCGGCTGCTGTGGATCGCGGTCGCTATGTCGGTGCTGACCAATCTGCTGGCGCTGGTCCAGCCCATGTTCATGCTGCTGGTCTACGACAACGTCCTGCCTAGCCAGAGCAGATCCACGCTTACCTACCTCCTGCTCATCGCAGTGTTCCTGATCGCGGTGGGCGCGGTCTTCAGCCATCTTCGCTCCAAGACCATGATGGACGCCGCCGCAGCCATCGACGCCCAGGCGCGCGACCGCGTGCTGCTTGGGGCGCTGGCGGAGAGCCTGCGCACCGGGCGCAACGTTCATGGACGGTTCTCCGGGGACCTGGACACGGTGCGCAACTTCCTGTCCGGCGGCGCCGCCTCCGCGCTGCTGGACCTGCCCTGGACGCCCATCTTCCTGGTGGCGCTGATCCTGCTGTCGCCGCCCCTCGCGCTGCTGGTGGCGGTGTTCGGGGCGATCGTCTTTGCGGCGGCGGTGGTCTCCGACGCCGCCGTGCGGCCCTGGCTGGAGCAGGCCGGTGAAAAGCTCGGCAAGGCGCAGCAGACCGCCGGCAATATCGTGGGCGCGGCCGATGCGGTGCGCGCCATGGGCTTTGCGGGCGCGGCGCGGCGCAAGTGGGCGGGCGAAACGGTCGACGCGGCGGCCCTGCAGCGTAAGGCGGCCGAGCGGATCAACCTTTCGGCGGAAGGGGTGAAGGCGCTGCGCATCGTGCTGCAGGTGCTGATCCTGGCCATGTCGGCGCTGTTGGTGTTGCAAGGCAAGCTGACGCCCGGCGCCATGATCGCCGGCTCCATCATCGGCGCGCGGACGCTTCAGCCCTTGGACCAGGTCAGCAACGGCTGGCGGCAGGTGGTGCTGGCGCGGATCGCCTGGCGCAAGTTGGCCCTGGCCGCCGCGGAGGCGGATCGCGAAGCCAAGGCGCGGACCACCCTGCCACCGCCTTCCGGCGCGGTGTCCCTGGCCGATGTCAGCGTGCTCACGACGGGACGGCCGGACCCGTTGCTGAAGCGGGTGTCTTTGGACATTCCTACGGGCGCCTTCGTGGGCGCGGTGGGGCCGTCCGGCTCGGGCAAATCGACCATGCTCAAAGTGCTGGCGGGGGCCACGCCGCCTGCCGGGGGCTCGGTGATGTTCGACGGGGCCGACCTCGGCATGTGGCCTTTGGACGCTCTCGGGGCGCATGTGGGCTACTTCCCCCAGGCGCCGTTCCTGGTGGCGGGCACGGTGGCTGAGAACATCCGGCGGCTGGGGCCCCGCAACGATCAGGCCACCATCGCCGCCGCCGATGCGGCGGGCGCCCACAAGATGATCCTCTCGCTGGCCAACGGCTACGACACGGAGGTCGGCGACGGCGGGGCGGCCCTGTCCGGCGGGCAGAGAGCGCGGATCGCGCTCGCCCGCGCCTGTTACGGCGACCCGGCCCTGTACATCCTCGACGAGCCCTTCGCGCACCTCGACACCGAGGGCGAGCGCGCGCTGTGGGTGATGATCCGCAACCTGCGCGCCCGCAGGAAAACCCTGGTGCTGGCCACGCACAAGCCCTCGCACCTCAAGGGGTTCGATTTGGTCGCGGCCCTCCAGGACGGGCGCTTGGTGCGTTTCGGGCCCACCAATGATATACTCAAGGAGTTCACGCCCAGCCTTCCGGCTGCCTGAACCTCTGGACCGAAGGCCCATGACCGTTCTGGATTTTCCTCAGCCCGCCCCGGTTCCGTCGCCGGCGGCTCCGCCGCCCGAGCCTGAAGCCCAGCGGCCTCAACGCACAGGTCGGGCAGCGGTGTGGGTGGCGCTGGGGGCGCTCGCCATTTTCATGCTTTGGGCGGCGTTCGCGCCCTTGAACCGCGGCGCGGTGGCGCAGGGCCAAGTCGAGACCGCCGGCCGGCGCACCGTGGTGCAGAACCTCGAGGGCGGGGAGGTCGCGGAGGTTCTGGTCAGCGAGGGCCAGACCGTGCGCAAGGGCGACCTGCTGGTGCGTCTGAACCAGGCGCCCGTGCAGTTGCAGGTGGACCGGTTCGAACAGCGGCTGCTTGAGCTCACGGCTGAACGGGCCGTGCTCCAGGCGGAGCAGGCGGGTCTTTCCCAGCCCCTATGGCCGGCCGACTGGCGGACCAGCACGGACCCGCAGGTCCGCTCGCTGATGAACATCTGGGGTTCGGCCTTCGCGGCCCGGCAGAACCTGCGGCAGTCGCAGAAGTCGGTCCTGGCCCAGCAGATCCAGCAGCTGAGCGTTCGCAGCGGCGGGCTGCGCATGCAGAGCGAAAGCGTCACCGACCAGTCCGATCTGGTCGGGGAAGAGCTGCGCGACTACCGTTCCCTCTACGAAAGAGGCCTGAGCCCCAAGTCCCGCGTGCTGTCGGCGGAGCGTGCGGAAGCGCAGCTGAGGGGCCGTCAGGGCGAGATCCTGGCCCAGATCCGCTCGGACGCCGTGGAGCAGGGCGAGCTCAGGCTCAAGCAGCTTCAGGTCGACCAACAGGCGCGCGAACAGGCCTCCTCGCGACTGTCGGAGGTGGAGGCCGAGTATCTGGAGACGGCTGATCGGTTGACCTCCGCCCGCTTGTCCTTGTCGCGGATCGACATTCGTGCGCCGCTCGCGGGGACGGTGCTGGGCCGGCCCTCAGTGACGGTGGGCGGCGTAGTGCGTCCGGGCGACCCGGTGGTGGAGATCGTGCCGGAAGGCTCGCTGCTGGTCCGCGCGGCGCTGAACCCCGCCGACGTCGACCGGGTCAACGTCGGCGCCCGGGCGACGCTGCGCTTCACCTCCTTCCCATCCGGCTCGACGCCCAGCCTGAAGGGCGAGGTGAAGTCCATCTCACCCGACGTCATCGTCGTGGAGAACCAGCCCCCGCGCTACGACATACGGATCGAGGCGCCCCGCTCCGAACGCGAAAAGATCAAGCAGCCGGTGACGCCGGGCATGCCGGTGGAGGTGTCCATCGACGCCGGGTCGCGGACCGCCCTGCAATACTTCTTCGAGCCCCTGATGCGCAGCTACCGGCGGTCCTTCACCGAGTAGCGGGCTGGGGCCGCGGGATCGCCTTGACGCTTGCCCGCCGCCCCCGGCGGCGGTATGACGCCGCTCCCGCCCACCGGCTTCGGTCGGGGTCGCCCGGTTCGGACGTGTAGCTCAGCGGGAGAGCACCTCGTTGACATCGAGGGGGTCACAGGTTCAATCCCTGTCACGTCCACCAGGGGCTTCGCCCCGTTTTCGCGGGGGCCACGCATCCATCTCGCGCGTTTTCCACGCCGCCGGTACACGGCGGGCGCCACGCCCTTCGAACCGCTGCCGCGCCTGAGCGCGGCGCTGGGCGGCCCGGAGATATGGGTCAAGCGCGACGACCTGCTCGGTCTGGCGGGCGGGGGCAACAAGACGCGCAAGCTCGAGTTCCTGGTCGCCGACGCCCTGGCTCAAGGGGCCGACACCCTGGTCACCGTGGGCGCGGTGCAGTCCAACCACTGCCGTCTGACGCTCGCGGCCGCGGCCCGCGAGGGGCTGAGGTGCCGGCTGCTGCTGGAAGAGCGCGTGCCCGGCAGCTACCGGCCGGAGGCGGTGGGCAACAATCTGCTGTTCGACCTCTTGGGCGCGGAGCGGATCGAAGTCACGGGACCCGGGACGGACCTGGCGGCCAGCCTGAGCGAGATGGCCGATGTGGTGCGGGCCGAAGGCGGGCGACCCTACGTCATCCCCGGCGGCGGCTCCAATGCGCTGGGCGCCTTGGGCTATGTGGCTTGCGCGGAGGAGATGCTGGCGCAGACCTTCGACCTGGGATTGGCGCTGGACGCGGTGGTGTGCGCGAGCGGGAGCGCGGGCACGCATGCGGGGCTGCTGGTCGGGCTGCTGGGCGCCGACGCCCAGATCCCGCTGGTGGGGATCAACGTCCGCCGACCCAGGGCGGAGCAGGAGGCCAACGTCCATAAGCTCGCCCTGGAGACGGCGGCACTGCTGGGCGCCTCGGCGGCCGTGCCGCGCGAGGCGGTGAGGGCCTATGACGACTGGGTGGGGCCGGGCTACTCGGTTCCTACGGACGAGATGGTCGAGGCGGTTCGGATGCTGGCGCGGCTGGAGGGCGTGCTGCTGGATCCGGTCTATACGGGCAAGGCGGCGGCCGGGCTGATCGGCTTGGTGCGGCGAGGGGCGTTCAAGGCGGGGCAGCGTGTGCTGTTCGTGCATACAGGCGGTGCGCCCGCGCTGCACGCCTACAACACGGTTCTAGTCGATGGCGCCGGACGGGCGTAGCCGCACCGTTGGCGTGCTGGGGGGCATGGGCCCCGCTGCGACGGCCGACTTCTACGGCAAGCTGGTGGCCGCCACCACGGCGACGCGCGACCAGGACCACATCCGCGTTCTGATCGACAGCAACCCCGGCTTGCCCTGCCGACAGGCCGCCTTGGCGGGGCAGGGGCCCTCGCCGGGCCCGGCCCTGAGGGCCATGGCGCAGGCTCTCCGGCAGGCTGGCGCGGAGGTGCTGGTGATGCCGTGCAACACCGCGCATGCTTGGGCGGGGGAGGTGCGGGCGGCTACGGGCCTGCCGTTCATCGACATGGTGGAGGCGACGGTCGAGGCTGCCTTGGCGGTGAGGCCTGCCCTGAGCCGGGCCGGCGTGCTGGCCGCCGGCGCGTGTCTGGACGAGCGGTTGTACCACGACGCCTTCGCCGAACGCGGGGTCGAGGTTCTCGCGCCGGAAGGGGAGACGCGAGCCGTCCTCATGGCCCTGATCGGCCGGATCAAGACGGGCGACAGGGGGGCGGAGGTCCGGGCCGCGATGGCGGACCTGGCTGCAGGTTTGGTCCAGGCCGGGGCGGAGGTGGTGATCGCCGGCTGCACGGAGGTGCCTCTGGTGCTCGACGGCGAAGGGCTGGGCGCGCCCCTGGTGAACTCCACCGATGTGCTTGTGCAACGCACGGTGGCGTTCGCGCGCCGCTGACGCGACGGGTTTCATCTCCGGCCCAGCAGGGAGGATGTCACAAGCGGCAGAGGGCCTGGGGTGTCCCGCGCACTTTGTCAGCTGAGCCGCCAAGGACGCCCTCCGCCGCTTCTTGCTTGTCCTCCCCGCCGAGCAAGCTCGCCGAAGGGCGACAGGAGGAGATCAGTTGGACGCCTGCTTCGCCGCTGGTGTAAGGGGGCCGGCTTCCAGGGAGACGCCACGCGTGCACGCCGATCGACCGGCCCGGTTCAACATGGCGGCGGTGCGCTCGTTCGACATCCGTGGCGTGGTGGGGCGCGACCTGGACGTGGGGGATGCGACCCTCCTGGGCGGGGCCTACGCCACGCTCGCCCGCGAGCGGGGCCTGAAACGGATCGGGGTCGGCCGCGATGGGCGCACCAGCGGTCCGGCGTTCGAAGCGGCGCTGGTGGCGGCCCTGGTCGAGGGCGGCATGGCCGTCACGCGGATCGGCGTCGGGCCCACGCCTCAGCTCGCTTTTGCGGTGCGCACGCTCGGCCTGGACGGCGGGATCATGGTGACCGCCTCGCATAATCCGCCGCCCGAGAACGGGTTCAAGCTGCTGCTCGGAGAGCAGCGCATTCATGGGGCGGCCCTGAAGGCCTTGCTCGACCGGGACGGAGCGGCGGCCCCGGGCGGGTCGGTGGAGGAGGTGTCGGTGGCCGACGCCTATCTGGAGGCCCTGGCGCATTCGGCCTCGCGGCTGAGTCCGCTGAAGGTTGCGTGGGACTGCGGAAACGGGGCCACGGGTCCGATGGTGGAGCGGCTGACGCAGCGCCTGCCGGGCGAGCATGTGCTGCTCTACACCGACATCGACGGGCGCTTCCCCAACCACCACGCGGATCCGGCGGTGGAAGCCAATATGCGCGACCTGCAACGCGCGGTGGTCAGCCACGGCTGCGACCTGGGCATCGCATTCGACGGCGACGGCGACCGCGTGGGCGCGGTGGACGGTTCGGGCGCGGTGGTGTGGGCCGACCAGATGCTGTTGCTGCTGGCCAGCGATCTGCTGAAGGACCGGCCGGGCGCCACAGTCGTGGGCGATGTGAAATGCTCTCGGGTGCTGTTCGACGGGGTGGCCGAGCGCGGCGGGCGGGCGGTGATGGTGCCCTCGGGCTATGTGCTGGTGCGCGACGCCATGCGCCGGGAAGGGGCGCTGCTGGGCGGTGAACTATCGGGGCACGTCTTCTACAACGACGGCTGGGACGGCACGGACGACGCCATGTACGTGGCCATGCGACTGCTGCTGGCCATCACGCGGTCGGGGCGGAGCCTGGCGGAGTTCAGGAACAACCTGCCTCGGACGGTGGCCACGCCGGAGTACCGGATCCCCTACCCCGGCGACCGGCGCGCGCTGGTCGCCGACGTGGGCGAGCGGCTGTTGGCGGCCGGCGCCGAGGTGAACACCGGCGACGGGCTTCGCGTGAACACGCCGGACGGCTGGTGGATGTTGCGGGCCTCCGGGACGGAGTCGAAGCTCACCATCCGCTGCGAGTCCGGCGACGAGGACGGGCTGGAGCGGTTGATGAGCCAGGTGCGGCGGGAGCTCAGGCTGAGCGGGGTGGAGCTCGGCTAGGCTGTTCCCCACCCGTGGCGTCGGGGAGGAACAGCGTCAGCGCGGTTCGGCGGACAGCTCGGGGAACTGCTGGGGGTTGCTGGTCAGCAGCCGGATGGCTTCGCGGTAGCCGTTCAGCGTGCCCACATCGACATAGCTCTGGCCGGCGCGCACGCCCAGCGCCTGGCCGCCGCGGGCCAGCCACGCATTGACCAGGGTGCCGATGTATTCGTCACCGCGGCCTTCCTCCTTCCAGAGCGCATGAAGCTCGTGGAACACGCGGCCGGGCATCTTGATGGCCCCCCAAATCCACTTGGAGCGGGGCTCGGCCGACTTGACCTGCACCTCCTGGACGCGGCCGTGATCGTCGGTGACGACCACGTCGAAGTGCTGCGGCTGGTCGACGGGGAAGAGCAGGAAGGAGAGCCGGTCGTCTGGAAGGGCGCGCAGGGCGTCCTCAGGAAACCAGATGGTGTCGGGCAGGCCAAGCGCGACCGGCTCGTCCGGGCCGATCAGCGGGGCGGCGGTGAAAACCGCATCGCACAAGCCTGCGGGCTCGCGCTGGACCACATAGGCGAAGTCGGCCTCGCCCAGGCGCGAGCCGTAGTATCGCATGATGTCGCTCTTGTTGGGCGAGATCACGAAGCAGACCTTGCGGGCGCCGCCCAGGACCAGGCGGTCGACCAGGTATTCGCTCACGGCCTTGGGCCGCTCCACCACACCGTCGTGGCGGCTGCCGACCGGCAGGAGCTCCTTGGAGAAGGCCAAGGGTTGGATGCGGGTGCCGCTGCCGGCCGCCGGAATGATGCCCCACATGCGCGCGCCCTCCTGAACTTCCGGCGTCCTTACGGCGCGGCGGAGGCGGAGGCAAAGGGTTCGCCCAGTTCGGCCAAGCCGGGCCAGGCGGCGTCGCGGGCGTTGATCACCGCTTGATCCAACCCGATCGGCCAGTCGAGGCCCAGCGCCGGGTCGCTCCAAAGCAGTCCGCGTTCCGTGGCGGGGGTGTAGTAGTCGGTGACCTTGTAGAGCACCTCGCAGTCATCCGTCAGCGTCTGGAACCCGTGCGCGAAGCCCTTGGGCACGAGCAGCTGGCGCCAGTTGTCGGCCGAGAGCTCCACCGCGACGTGCCGGCCGCGGGTGGGGGAGCCGGGGCGGAGGTCGACGGCTACGTCCAGGATGGCGCCGCGGGTGACCCGCAGCAGCTTGTCCTGCGCGTGCGGGGGCAGCTGGAAGTGCAGGCCGCGCACCGTGCCTTTCTGGGGCGAGCGGGAGTGGTTGTCCTGGACGAAAACGCCGTTGAAGCCGGCTTCGGCCAGCTCGCGACGGCTGTAGGTTTCGGCGAAGGCGCCGCGCGCGTCCCCAAACACCTTGGGCGTGATCAGAAGGACGTCGGGAATGGCTAGGCGGTCGATCTGGGCGGGCATGGGCGCTGTTTAACCTCGATCTCGCGGGCGCCAAGCCGGCTTGCCCCCGGCCGCGCCGCCGGGGCATGAGGGCGACCATGCATCCGTCCGCGCTTGTGATCGGTCGAACCGGCCAACTCGCCCGCGAGCTCGCGCGCGCGCCTTTCCGCTTTCAGCCGGTTTTCCTCGGACGCGAGGAGGTGGACCTGACCCGGCCGGAGGAGGCCGCCGCGGCGGTGGAGCGGACACGGCCCGCTCTGGTGGTGTTGGCCGCGGCCTATACGGGGGTGGACCGGGCGGAAAGCGAGCCGGAAGCGGCGCGGCTGGCCAATACGGTGGCGCCCGGCGTGGTGGCCGAAACATGCGCGCGAGTCGGGGCGGCGCTGGTTCACGTGTCCACGGACATGGTCTTCGATGGCGCCAAGGACCGCCCCTATGTCGAGACCGACCCTCCCGCGCCCCTGGGCGTCTACGGCCAGACCAAGCTGGACGGCGAGCTCCGGGTTCTGGAGAGCGGTGCGCGCGCAGCGGTGGTGCGGACCTCCTGGGTGTTCGGCGCGTCCGGCGCCAACTTCGTGCAGCTCGTGCTCCGGCTGGCGGCGCAGGGGGGCGAGATGCGGATCGTGGGGGATCAGGTGGGGCGGCCGACCGGGGGCGGCGATCTGGCCCGGGCGGTCTGGGCCCTGGGCGATCTCCTGGTCGCGGGCGAGGCCGCGGCCGAGGGCCTGTTCCATTACGCCGGCGCCGATGACGCCACCCGGTCGGAGCTGGCCGAGGCCATCGTGGCCGGATCCGCGGCGCGGGGCGGACCCGCCGCACGGGTGCTTCCGATCGCCACGGCCGACTACCCCACGCCCGCCAGGCGACCGCTGAACGCCCGCCTCGACTCGGGGCGGCTGAACCGCCTGGGCGTGGCTTCCCGGCCCTGGCGCCCGGTGCTGGACGAGGCGCTGGACGAACTGCTGGGCCCCCGGACACGGGACGTCTCCTGAAGGCTTTCCCTGGTCCCGGCGGTGCGGCTCCGCGACGCGGGCTGATCCCCATCGTGCAGGGTCGGTCGGGGCGCGACGCGGCCAACGCGATCAGCGCCGTCTGAGCTGGGCCCGGGCGGAACCGCGGCTTCATTGACACGCTAGGTGCGGTTCACTAGTTCGGCGGCGCGCGCAGCTCCGGTGGGACGCGGCGCCGGCGCGCGCGACCAACTCCGCTCGGGCCTAAGCGACGCCGAACGCGGGCTTCGGCGTGAGCGGAACGGAACGGGTGTCGTCCAATGCGTAATCGCAGTCCTCTCGCCGCCGCCGTGGGCGACCTCAGCGAGGGCCTCCGCCTTTCCCCGGTGTGGTGGCGGCTCGGCCTGGAGCAGACCTACAGACGTTATCAAAGGACGCTGCTTGGCCCGTTCTGGATCGCGGGCGCCATGCTCACCACGGGACTGTCCCTGTCCTTCGTCTTCGGGTCCCTTCTGGGCGGAAGCTGGCGGGAGTCGATGCCGCACATCCTGGGCGGCGTGCTCTGCTGGTCCCTGGTGTCCGGCATCGTCGCCGAGGGCGCCAACACCTACATGGGGGCGGCGGGCATGATGCAGGTCCAGCGGCTTCCCCTGAGCTTCTACTCCCTGTTGTCAGCCAACCGCATCCTGATCAACTTTCTGCACCAGATCGTGGCGTTCTGGGCGGTCATGGCGCTGTTCAAGCTGCTCACCGTTCCGCACTGGACCTTGGTGCTCGCCATTCCCCTTGTGGCGCTGACCGGCTTCTTTCTTTCGATTCCGGTGGCCATGATCTCCACCCGCTACCGCGACATCGGCTTCATGATCGGCCTGTTCTTCGGCGCCCTGTTCCTGCTCACGCCGGTGTTCTGGAGCCGCGCCCAGCTTCAGCCCGACAAGCGCTGGATCGCCGACTACAATCCGTTCTCGCACCTGCTTGAGATCATCCGTCAGCCCTTCCTGGGACAGGCTGCGCCCTTGCTGAACTGGTATGCGTCTTTCGCGACCCTGGGCGTGGGTGTGGTCCTGGCGGTGACCTGCCTGGCCTTGTTCCGCAAGCGCGTAATCTTCTGGTTGTGACGGGAGCGGTATGGTGAGCACGTCCCTTGAGCTGTTCGGCGTCACGCTCGACTATCCAGTCTACAGCGTCCGCGCCAAGTCCCTGCGCTCCTCGGTGATGAACCTGGCCGTGGGCGGCCGCCTGATGAAGGACCAGAGCGACACGGCCGTGGTCCGGGCCCTGTCCAACATCGCCTTCAAGATCGAGGAAGGCGACCGGCTGGCCATCATCGGGCACAACGGGGCGGGCAAGACGACCCTGTTGAAGGTGATCGCCGGCATCTTCGAGCCCACCGAAGGCGTGGTGGACGTCAAGGGGCGCCTCACCTCGATGATCGCGGTGGGTCTGGGCATGGATCCCGAGGCCTCTGGGATCCAGAACATCTACAACATGGCCCTGATGCGGTTGGTCCGCAAAAGCGTTATCAAGGAGCGCATCCCCTCCATCGTGGAGTTCGCCGAGCTGGGCGCCTTCATCAATCTGCCTGTGCGGACCTATTCGGCCGGCATGGTCGCGCGGCTGAACTTCGGCGTGGCCACCGAACTGGACGCGGATATCCTGGTGCTGGATGAGTGGATGGGGGCCGGAGACGCGGCGTTCCACGACAAGGCGGCCAAACGCATGGAGCGTTTCGTGGCCAGCGCCAAGATGATCGTGGTGGGCACCCACGACCTCGGCCTCGTGCGGCACGTGTGCAACAAGGTGTGCGTGCTGGACGGCGGCCGGATGAGCTACTTCGGCCCGGTGGAAGAGTATTTCGAACGCCTCGAGGCGGCCTGAGCCCGGCCGGCCCGTGGAGGCCTCGCGCCCGCCCCCCGATCTGAAGCCCCGATCCCAGGTCCGGGCGGCGGGAGCGTCTCCGGACGGGCCGGTGTTCGAGGCCACGGGGGACGATCCCCAGATGACCTGGACGGCCACGGACGCGGACGGCCTCGGCGCTCATCCGGCGGTGCGCATCCGCGCGGGCCTGCGGGCGCTGGAAGGGCGTCTGGTCGAGCCCTGCGTTTATGTCGACTGGGGCGACGGCTGGACGGAGGAGACCCGGGTTCGGCTGCGTCCGTCGGGGGGCGACAACTATACGGCCGTGGCTCAGAGCAATGCGGGCGCCTGCCGAAGCGTGCGGCTGGATCCCTCGGCGGCGCCCTGCCGGTTCGTGGTCACCGGCTTTTCAGTCGAGCCTTCCGGCGAGCCCAGCGAACACCTGCGGCGGCTGACGCCGCAGCGGCGGGCGCTGAGGAGCGCGGTTCGGCGATTGCCCGTGCCGGTGCAGAGCCTCCTGCGGGCCGGGCGCGACCTGATCGGCGGCGATCCCAAGAAGCGCGCCGACGCGCGGCGGCGGCTGGGGCGCAGATTTCGCCTCAACATCGGCGGGACGGACCCATGGCGCGAGGCGTGGGTGCATGGCTTCGAGGTCGCCCGGAACCTGCGCAGCCCGCACTATGCCGCGCCCTTGCTCAAGCCGCCGGTGCGGACGGCGCAGACGCCGACTCTGGTGGCCTTTCACCTGCCGCAGTTCCATCCCTTCCCCGAGAACGACGCTTGGTGGGGTAAGGGCTTCACCGAATGGACCAATGTGTCCAAGGCCACGCCTCAGTTCCGCGGGCACTATCAACCGCGGCTGCCGTCCGACCTGGGCTGGTACGACCTGCGCCTTCCGGACGTGCTGCGGGAGCAGGCGGCCTTGGCCGAGCGGGCGGGGGTGGGGGCTTTCTGCTTCCATTACTATTGGTTCGGGGGACGTCGGCTGCTGCAAGGGCCGCTGGACGCCTTTGCGGGGGACGAGACCATCGGCCTGCCGTTCTGCTTGTGCTGGGCCAATGAGAACTGGACGCGGCGGTGGGACGGCAAGGAGAGCGAGCTGCTGATGACGCAGCAGCACTCGCCGGAGGACGACCGCGCGGTGCTGGACGACCTGGGGCGGTACATGCGCCATCCGCGCTATCTGCGGGTGGGGGGACGGCCGGTGCTGGTGGTCTACCGGCCGGACATCCTGCCGGACGCGGCGGCCACGACCGCGCGATGGCGCGAGCGTGCGCGGCGGACGGGGTTGGGCGAGTTGTTCCTGCTCTGCTCCAACGCCTTCGGGTTCGCCGACTATGCCGGCTTCGGGTTCGACGGCCTAGTGGAGTTCCCGCCCCACGCCATCAGCACGGGCGAGATCACGGAGGATGTGGAGCCGCTGAACGCCCAGCCCGGCGGGCGGGTCTACCACTATCCCACGGTGGCCGACGCTCAGATCGCCGAGCTGCGCGAGCGCGAGGATCCCCGGTTCCTGCCGGGCGTGATGCCCTCCTGGGACAACGAAGCGCGGCGGCCGGGCCGGGGACACGCTTTCCACGAGGCCGCGCCGGAGCCTTACTGGCGCTGGTTGTCGGAGGCTCTGGCGACCTCGCGGCGGCTCGCGCCGCCCGACGAGCGGCTGGTGTTCATCAACGCCTGGAACGAATGGGCGGAGGGCGCCTATCTCGAGCCGGACCGCTGGTTCGGACACGGCTTCCTCCAGGCCACGCATGCGGCGGTGCAAAGCCAGGGGCCGCGGCTGGCGCTGGACCATCCCTTGCTGACGAACTCGCAGGAGAACTTTTGCAAACAGACGGAAGTCGCGGCCATTGTTCATGTTTTCTATCCTGAGCTCATCGACTGGTTCGGCGAACGGCTCGGTGGGCGCGACGACCTCGACCTGCTGGTGACCGTTCCGGACCTGTGGTCCGAGGCGGAGCTGGCTCGGTTGGCGGCCGCCCTGCCCGGGGCGCGGCTGCAGGCCGTCGAGAACCGCGGACGGGACATCCTGCCCTTCATGGCCGGGCTCAGGACCGCTCTCGCCCTGGGTCATCCCTTGTTCGTAAAGCTGCACTCCAAACGCTCGCCGCACACCGCGGACGGAGACGAGTGGCGCGACCGACTGGTCACCGAAGCGATCGGAGACGGCGCGGCCGATCGCGCGCGGGCGAGCTTCGCAACCGACTCCCAGCTTGGAATGCTGGCGGCTGCAGAGGCGAGGATGACCCTGAGCGCGCCCGGTGTGATGCACAACAACGCGGAAACCATGACCCGCCTGGCCCGCATGCTGGACGCCCGCTTCGACGAGTCCACGGAATTCGCCGCCGGCTCCATGTTCTGGGGGCGCACGGCGGCCTTCGCGCGCCTGGCGGACCTCACGGCCGAGCGGCTGGCTGTGGAGCCCGAACTCGGCCGCATCGACGGCACGGTGGCGCACGGGTTGGAGCGGCTCATGGGAGCGGTGGCGCAAGCCTCAGGCTATCGGGTCAGCTTCCAACTCTGAGGCCGCGGGTTCCGGTCCTGGCTCACCTGGCCGTCGCCCTGGCCGACTTTCCGGGGAGGCTTGGAGCGTTGCGCAGGACGTTTTCGCGTTTGCGTCGCCAGGCGTCCAGGTTCACCGTCCGACCTTCGGTCTCGGCCAGCACGCGGCGGTAAAGGGCGGCCACGTCGCGGGCCTGGTCGGCGGCGGTGCGAAGCTGGGGACGCATCGCGGGAGAGGTGAGGTAGGTTGCAGGTTGGGCGTCGATGGCGCGCAGTGCGTCGAGCAGGCCCTCCACGGTGGAGACGTCGATTACGAAGCCGTTCACGCCGGGAGTTATGTCCTCACCCAGGGCGCCGCGGTCGCTCGCGACCACCCAGCAGCCAGCCTGGAGCGCCTCGCGGGCCACCAGTCCGAAGGACTCCGGCCAGATGGAGGGGGTCAGCAGGACGTCGGTCTCGGCGTACAGTTCGTGCACCCGTTGCTGGGGCAGCTTTCCGATGATGCGCACGGGGGTGCCGCCCCAGAGCTGGCGCTCCACGGAGCCGCCCGCGCGGGCGTGGTCGATGACGGTAAGCTCCAGGTTGCGGAAGTCGGCGCCTTTCAGAGCCGCCTGCACCAGGTGAAAGCCCTTATGCTTGGTGGTGTTGCCCACGTGGGCCAGCCGCACGCGGGCGGAGCTGGACGGGCGGCGCTGGACCGCCGGCGCCGGCGGCACGCCGTTGGGCACGGCGATGGCCCGGTCGAAGCCGCAGTCGCGATGCATGCGGGCGAAGGTCTCCGAAACGCCGAGCACGGCTTCAGCGCCGCCCAAGGCCTGCGTCAGCACCCGGCGGCGCTCGATGGATTGAGCCAGGGACACACCAGACGGAGGGTCGCGCGGGAAATCCTCGCAGGGCTGGCGCACCCGGCCCTTCTCGTCCACCAGGAAGTGATAGTCGGACAGCCACCAAGCGTCATGGGTGGTCACCAGATAGGGGACGCCGGCCTCACGGCAGGCTTGAACCACCGAGGCAGTGAGGCGCTGGGCGGCGTGGAAGTGGACCAGGTCCGGGCGCCAGGACTCGAGAATGTCGGCGAACTTGTCGCCGACGTGCTCGTTCTCCGGCCGCCAATCCATGTTGGGCTCCAACGGCGTGCTGATCCGCTGCACGGACACACCCCGGTAGTCGTCGACGCGGAGTCGGTGTGGGAGCGGCACGTCGTGATCGGTGGTCACCACGGCGAAGTCGAACTCGTCGCGCTCCGGACCGTCCAGCCAAGCATCCAGATTGTTGTGCAGCACCCGGGTGGCGCCGCCGATGCTCTGGGGCGGAAACCAGACATTGGCCAGGAGAATGCGCGGCTTGGCCCCGGGTTGGCGTCCCGGGGGGCGCGGGCGACGGCGTTCGTACGCGGGTTGCAGCAGGGCTTCCAGTCGGGCGGCGTTGGCCGGGCGGCTGTAGCGGTCGGCCGCTTTGGCGTGCGCGGCGGCTCCGATCCGGGCGCGCAGTTCGCGATCATCGGTCAGCCGGGTGAGCGCCTGCAGCCACTCCTCGGGCGTGCGCGCGATCAAGGCGTCCCGGCCGTCGTCCAGAACCTCGCAGTACATGGCGGTGTCGCTGACCACCGAGGGAATGCCGAAGACGGCGGCTTCCAGCCACTTGATCTCGCTTTTGCTGTCGGTGGCCCAGGTGGGTCTGAGCACGGCGAAGCCGATGTCGGCGTCGGCCAGCATGGACCACCAACCTTCCGAGCCCGGAACGTAGTCGAAACGGATGATCTGCTCGCGCACTTCGTCGAAGGCGGGATCCAGCGCCAGATAGCCGACCAAGAGCAGCTTCACGTCCGCGCGTTGTTTCAACAACTGCACCAGGGCGGGGCCGGCCAACTCATTGAAGTCGCTGTTGTGCGCCTTGGTGCCGCTGGCGTAGGCGATCACGATGGAGGAGTCCCGCCGCACCTTAGCCGGCGGCTCCTCCAGCCAGTCCTCATTGCGGCTGTCCAGGCCGTTCGGCAGCCAGAACCAGCGGCCGGTGCGGACCAGCGGCTCCACCGCGCGACCGAGCGGGGTGGTGGACACGATCCCGTAATCGGCTTGCTGGATCGCAGCCCGGAACAGAGGCACGCCGTAAAGCAGGCCCTCGTAGTCCTCGCGGCTGAGCAGGCCGCCGTAGGACTCCCAGGTGTCGGGATATTCGGCGCTGTCGAAGACAAGGTCGTCGATCTCGTAATAGAGCGGCACCTCCAGCTTGCGGGCGGCGGTCATGGCCCGCATCACCGAAGGCCAGGCTGGCAGGCGGAAGATGATGGCCGCCGCAGCGCCGGGCAGGGCGGAGATGAAGTCGCGCCATTCGTGCAAGGCGTAGAAGGTCACCGGGCGTCCCGCGAGCGCGAACAGCTCGGCCTTTTGCTCGATGCGGTAGTGGGTGCAGACGCGCAGATCGTAGCTGGCCAGGACCACCACCCGGCCTTCGGGAGAGGCGGGCAGGGGGGCGCCGATCGGGTCCAGTCGCTCCCAAAGGGCGGCCGCTTCCGCTGCGATGCGCTCGATGTGCCTGTCGGCGCGGGCGCGCCCGTCCGGTCGGCCGTAAAGCTGGCGGGCGCGGCGGGTCCGGGCGGCGAAGCGGGCTTCCGCCAACTGCTCAACCGCGTCGCGCCAAGCGGGTTCTCCGGAGACGGAGCCCAGGCCCAGGGCGAGCAGCGCTTCGGCCGCGCGGAAGGCGCCCAGCTTGGCGGCGGCCTTGCTGCCATTGACGAAGGTCCAGACCTCCGCACCCGGGAAGCTGGCCGCTTCGCTGAACAGGGCCAGGGCTTCGCGCCAGCGCTTGACCCGGTACAGGGCGTCGGCGAGGTGGTGAGTGGTCGGGTAACTGCGGTCGCCCGTGGCCCTGGCGCGCTGGAAGGCGGCGATGGCGGCCCGGTCGTCCAAACCGCGGAAATGATGGCCCAGCTCGGCCAGGAAGCCGGCGTCCTCGCCGGAGGTGCTCAAGGCCCCGATCTCCGGGGCGCGGCTGATGATTTCCGGCGGCCGGGGTGCGACCTTGGCCGGGACCGGCGGCGCCCCGTCCAACGCCGCCTGATCCACCGGAGTTTGCGGCATCAAGGCGGTTCTTGGGACCGTCTTATGCTCCGTCTTCCGCAGAAGGTGTTCAAGCGCGGACCAGCGGTCGCGGCCGGCCTTGGGGTTGCGCGCGACATAGGCTCGCCAGTTGAAGGCCTCCGGGTACTCGCGCAGGCGTAGCTTGAGCTTGCGCAGCCGCTCCTCCGGCGAGCCGGCCTCGCCCAGCGGCAGGCCCTGGAAGAGCCAGCGCCGGTACAGGGCCGGGTCGCTCTCGCCGGCGTGCTTGGGATGGGTCTCGCGGTAGTAGGCCGGGTCAAAGGCGGCGTCGAAGGCTATGGGCGCCAGCCGGTCCAGGCCGCTGTCCAGGAAGAGTCGTACGGCCGCGAGCTTGTTCGGTACGGGCCCGGCCCAGGACCAGTTGAGCAGCTCGAACTCGTCGGTCTTGAGCCGACGCAGCCAAGCGCCGCTGGCCACGCCCTGCTGTTCGATGAACTCCGCCCAGGAGCCCACCCGCCCCGAGGCGACGCCGTGTTCGCGGTAGTCGAGCTCCAACTCGTAGTCGGTGAGGATCTTGTCCGCGAAGTAGAGGCTTCGGTACAGGTCGGCGTCGAATTGCAGATAGGCCCGCTTCTCCGTTCGACCGTTGCGGAGGTAGTGGTCGGCCGCCTCCCAATCCGTCCTCAGCGCCGCGCGCAGGTCGGCATGCATGGTGCGGTAGACGGCCGGTCTGAAGCCGGGCGGGAGCGGGCCGAGCTCCTTTTCCAGGGCGGCGACGGCTTCGGCCAGGTTGGCGAACCGTCCCTCCGTTCGACCGTGCGCGGCGTAGTGGGCCCACAGCTGGCCCGGCCCCATGCCGGCCAGGTCCGCGTGGTGGCTGCGGTAGAAGGCGGCGTCGAAGTGAGCTTCCGGCGGGGAGGTCGCAGGCGCGGGACGCAGGCGCGCCTTGAGGCTTTGCAGGTTCATGCGGCCGACCCGTTCGCAGGCGGGCGCGCTTTGCGCCCGAGAAACGGCGGCAAGGACTGAATGTAGCCGCAGGGACGCGGCCAGGGCGACGCGGGCGCGCGTTCAGCCAGCAGTTGCCGGCTGGCGTCGACGGTGATCGACTGTTGGCGCGTGCCGCCGCCGGCCAGGACGATGCCCTTCATACCCCCTCCCGCTGTTGGTCGGCTTGAACCATCACCCGGCGACGCCGTTGGTCGGCCTGTCGACCCATCCAGAGCGCGCGGGCCTATGCCGCAGGGCCTTGTAGCCGACCCGCTTCCCACGTCCACTGGCCTCAACCAAACCGAAAGGCCCCGCGCGCATGGATGGTTCATACGCGTGAGGAAGCGGCTCGTGCTGCATGAGGCGAGAGATGTCGAAGGAGGAGCCGCTGACGGCGCCGGCGAAGTTGGTTCAGGTCACGCGCCTCGCCCCGGTCCGCTGGTGAGGGAGGCTGCCGGCCTGCAGATCACGCCCGTCATCATGGTGGGCGGGGCGGGCACCCGTTTGTGGCCCCTCTCGCGCCGGAGCCGGCCCAAGCAATTCCACGCGCTGCTCGGAAACCAATCGCTGCTGCAGACCACCGCCGAGCGCGTGGGCGGAAGCGCCGCCGCGGCCAACTTCCTGCCGCCCATCGTGGTCACGGGCGAAGCCCACGCGGCGATGGTGCGCGAACAGCTGGAGGGACGGCCGCTCGGCCGGCTCGTTCTGGAGCCCCTCGGGCGGAGCACGGCGCCCTGCGCCGTGATCGCGGCGGTGCTCGCCGGGGCGGGAGACCCCGAGGCCTTGATCCTGTTGCTGCCGTCCGATCACTTCATCGCCGATGCGCCTGGATTCAGGCGCGCCGTGGCCGAAGCCGCGCCGGCGGCGACGGCGGGGGCGCTGGTGACCTTCGGCGTGAGGCCCACGCGGCCCGAGACGGGCTATGGCTACATCCTTGCGCAAGGACAGGGCGCCGTGCGTCCGGTGGAGCGGTTCGTGGAGAAGCCGGACGCCGCCACCGCTGCGGCCTATCTGGCCGACGGCCGATACTTCTGGAACGCGGGCGTCTTTCTGATGCGGGCGGACCGGCTGCTGGAGGAGATGGGCCGGTACCGGCCCCACATCCTGCAAAGCGCTCGCCGAGCGCTTGAGGGGGCCCAAGAGGTTGAAGGGGCGCTCCGGCTGGATCGTGAGGCCCTGGAGGCCTGCGCCTCCGAGTCGCTGGACTATGCGGTGATGGAGCAGACCACCCGTGCGGTGATGGCTCCGATCGACGTGGGCTGGTCGGACATCGGCGGTTTCGACGCGCTCTGGGAAGCGGCGGCCAAGGATGCGGGCGGGAACGCGGTGAGCGGTGACGCCGTGCTCGTGGACACTCGCGGCAGCTTCGTCAGCAGCGACGGCCCGACCGTGGCCGTGCTGGGCGGCCTCGAGCTGGTGGTCGTGGTCCGCGACGGCGTGGTGCTGATCGTGCCGCGGGACCGGGCGCAAGACGTCAAGAAGGTCGTGGATGAACTCCGCACCCGGGGGCGCGAAGACCTGCTCTGATCAGGGGGCGAGGAGACGCCTCACGACGACGGACAGGTCGCCGCCATCGTAGGCCACGCCGCGGACCCCGGCGCGACGCGCCGCCTCAAGGTCGCTGGGCTTGTCGCCGATCATCACGGAACCGGCGCGATCCACCGGGTGCTCCGCCATGGCGCGGAGCAGCATGCCTGGATTGGGCTTGCGATCCGGGTGGTCGGGGTGGCGCCACTGGGGCCTCACCGCATCGGGGTGGAAGGGACAGCTGTAAAAGGCGTCGATGCGGGCGCCGGCCTCCGCCAGCTGTTCGGCCATGGCGGCATGGAAGGCCGCCACCGCCTCAGGCCCGAACAGCCCCCGTGCAACGCCCGACTGGTTGGTCGCCACGAACACCCACCACCCGGCCTCATTGGCGAGTCGCACGGCTTCCCGCGCGCCGGGCGTCCAGCGCAGGTCTTCCACGCGGTGCGGGTAGCCGATGTCCTCATTGAGCACCCCGTCGCGATCGAGAAACAGGGCCGGCCGTCTCATGCGCGAGCCTGCCGACGGGCCGCCCGGGCGATGAAGCGGGCGGGGTCGACCGCCTCCGCGAGATCACGGGGCAGGGGAGAGGGGGCTCCCACAGCCAGGGCCGCCACGTGCTCGGCGAGGAGGGGGGCTGTGGTGAATCCGCGACCGCCGAGCCCGCTCAGGACGAAGTGGTCGGGCCGCCCGGGCACGGCGCCCGCGAGCGGCAGGCGGTCGGGCGTTGCGGCCCGCAGGCTGGCGCGGGCGGCGAGGGGGCCCCCGCGGACCGCGTCGGCCAGCTCCGGCAAACGCTGGGCCAAGGTTCCGAGGTTGAGCAGGTCGTCCGCGGGCGTGGTCGCGATGTCTTCGGAGCCCCGAGCGTGCGTGGCGCCGAACAGGACGCCTCCGTCGGCCAGGGGCAGGACGTAACCCCCCCAGCTCGCGGGAAGCCCGGGCAGCTGCACGCGATCGGTCCAGCTCGCCTGACCGCGGACGGGTTGGAGCAAGCCCGGCTCCAGCCACGCCCGCGTCTCGACGCCCGCGGCGATGCAGATGATCTCATGCGCGCCATCGCCGGCCGGCCGCCCATCCGCACTCCCCAGCCAGACCTCGCGCACCGCGGCCGGGGAGATGGTGAGAGCGTCACGCAGGAACAGGGCGAGCGGGGCCGGCGCGCCCAGCCTGGCCTGCGCCTCCGCAGGGCCTAAGGGCGCCAGCGCCCCGGGGCGGAACAGGTCGGCCCCCGCCAGGACGGCGTGGCGAGCCTCGTCCTTGGCGCTGGACCCGAGGCGTAGCGCCCCTTCGGCGATCACGGCTTCGGCGGTTTCGGCGGTGTAAAGGTCCACGGCTCGGGCGAAGGCCTGGGCGTAGAGGCGCGCCGCCGGGCCGCCTCCGGCGTCCAGCCTGGGTGAGACCAGCGCCGCCGGGTTGCCCGAAGCTCCACCGGCGGGCGCCGGATCCACGACCCTGCAGGGCGCCCCCAGGCGGGCGAAGGCTCGCGCAAGCGCCGCGCCCGCTATGCCCGAGCCCAGCACCGTCGCCTGCCGGGGCGGAGCGGGGATCCGGGGGGCGCCCGGGAGGCGCCCTTCCAGCCTTTCGCGCTTGCCGCCATGCCCGGGCGCCCGGGTCAGGCTCCAGCCCCGCCCCTCCAGTCCGCGGCGCACGGCGCCCGCGACGGTGAAGGTGGCGAGGCGGGCGTCGGGGTTCGAACGGGCGGTGACCAGGTCCAGCACCTCCGGCCGCCACATCTGCGGGTTCCGCGAAGGTGCGAAGCCGTCCAGGAACCAGGCGTCGGCCGGCCCGCTCCAGGCCGCCAGGGCCTGGCCCGCCTCGGCCGTCGCCACGTCGAGGATCACGCCCAGCCGGGGCCACTCATACCGCTCGAAACCGCGCGCCTGGCCCGGCCAGCGGGTCAGCAGAGGCGCCGCGAGCTCAAGCACCTCCGGGAATGCGGCCAAGGCGCGGGCGGCCTCCGCAGGGCGCAGGGGGTGAGCCTCAACGCTGAACAGGTGCAGGCGGGCGTCGAGGGGGCGCGCATCGCGCCAGAGCTGCAGCAGCGCCAGGATGTTCAGCCCTGTGCCGAAGCCGAGTTCGGCCACGGTGAAGCGGCGCCGGCCCGCCCAGGTCCGAGGCAGGCCGCAGCCCCGGAGAAAGACGGTGCGGCTCTCGGCCAGACCGTCGGAAGCGTAGTAGATGTCGTCGAAGAGGGTGGAGCGCGGCCGTCCATCTTCGGACCAGGCCAGCTCAGCGATGGCGTTCGAAGACTGACCGCTCATAGGAAAAGGGCCGCCCCTTGCGGAGCGGCCCTCTCGCTAGGTGCGAACCTGACGCTTACTGGGGCGTCGTGGTCGTGGTGGTGGCGGTGTCGGTGGTCGTCGTGCCGCCGGTCGTGCCGGTCGTGCCCGTCGTGCCGCCCGTGGTCGTCGTGCCGCCCGTCGTGGTGCCCGCGCCCATGGTGTCGGTCGTGCCGCCCGTGGTCGTCGCGCCGCCCGTGGTGGTCGTGCCGGACATCATCGGATCGGTCGCGCCGCCCGTGGTGGCTCCGGTGGTCGCGCCGGCGTCCGTGCCCATGGCGTCGGCGGCCGGGGCTTCGGTGGTCGTGGTGGCTTCGGTGGTGGCGCTGGCTTCGCCTTCTTCACCGCCTTGGCCGCCGCAAGCCGCGACGGACAGAGCCGCAACAGCCACGCCGGCCACAAGCATCTTACGCAGAATTTCGGAGGTCATGATCCAGTCCCTTGGAGGAGGTTAGAGCGCAATCGGATTGCTGCCCCGCGCCCATGGCTCCTGTGCCCGCTTTTTCAGCGGGCTGCAAGTGGGCGGAAAAGCGGCATTGCGCCGATGGGCACTATGCCCGGGAGGACGCAAAATGGCAAGCGGCCGATTATCCTTAAGCCCCGAATCAGGCCGCTTCCGCCGTGCTCAACGCTTCTTCGAGTTCGAGGAAGGAGGGCTGAGCCGCGCTGGGGACATTGCCCCGGCCGATCTCCACCGAAATCTGGGCGGCGTTGCCGTGCAAGTGCGCCACCATCACCGACTGGATGATGCGATAAAAGGCGCCTTCCTCGTCGACGATAGCCTTGAGCCGCGCCGCGATCGGCCCGACCAAGCCATAGGCCAGGAACACGCCCAGGAAGGTGCCCACCAGCGCCCCGCCGATCATGCCGCCCAGCACTTCGGGAGGCTCGGTGATCGAGCCCATGGTCTTGATGACGCCCAGCACGGCGGCCACGATGCCCAGGGCGGGAAGAGCGTCGGCCAAGCTCTGCAGGGCGTGGGCGGGCTCCAAGGCCTCGTGGTGGTGCTTTTCCTGCTGCTTCTCCATGGCGTCCTCCACCTGGTGGGGGTCCTCCATGTTCATGGTCATCATGCGCAGGGTGTCGCAGATGAAGTCCACGGCGAAGTGGTCCTTCAGGATCTTCGGGTATTTGGAGAATATGGGGCTTTCCGCCGGCTTCTCGATGTGGCTCTCAAGGGCGATCACGCCCTTGGTCTTCATGGTCTTGGTGAGCTGAAACAGCAGGCTCAGCAGGTCGCGGTAATCCTGCGCTTTCCACTTGGGTCCGGCGAAGGTCTTGGCGAAGCCGCCCAGGGTGGCCTTGATCACCCGTGGGCTGTTGGAGATCAGAAAGGCCGCCACACCCGCGCCGCCGATGGCCATCATCTCGTGGGGCAGGGCATGCAGGATGACGCCGAACTTGCCGCCGGAGATCACATAGCTCCCGAACACCATGGAGAACAGCACGACAATGCCGATGATCTGGAACATGGGGTCGCGCAGCCTTGGGATGGGAACAGCGGCACAGTGTTGGTTAATGCTTAAGGGCAGGTGAGCGACACAGCTCGCCGACGCCGCCCGATGCGGGTGTGCGCCCTCGTGAACGGAAGGCCCACGCCGGACCCCATGCTGTCGCTAGTGATCTGCACCTTGAACGAAGGCGAGGCGATCGGGCCGCTGCTGGACGAGACCCGGGCCGCCCTTGGGGCCGCGCTGGGACACTCGGGGTTCGAGATCATCGTCGTGGACGACGATTCCAGCGACGGCACGGGACCGGCGGTGCAGGCGGCTGCGGCGCAGGACTCGCGCGTTCGCCTGATCGTGCGGAAGGGGGTGCGGGGCCTGGCTTCGGCCGCGGTGCGGGGCTGGGACGAGGCGGGGGGCGAGGTGCTGGCCTTGATGGACGGCGACGGCCAGCATGACCCCGCCCTGATACCCCGTCTCGCCGCGGCGGTGAGCGAAGGCGGCGCCGAGCTCGCCATCGGCTCGCGCTACATGTCGGACGCCGGGTCGGGCTTGACCGGCCGGCGGCACTGGATCAGCCGAGCGGCCACCCGCATGGCCGGCCTGGTGCTTCGGGCGCCTTTGCGCGATCCCATGAGCGGCTGTTTCGCCATGCGGCGCAACTGGTACGAGGCCGCTCGCCCCAAGCTGTCCACGGTGGGCTTCAAAATCCTGCTGGATCTGGTGGCCTCCAGTCCAAGGGCGCCGCGCATCGCCGAGCTGGCCACGGCGCTCCGACCTCGGCGGGGCGGCGAGTCCAAGCTGGACCTCCGCGTGATGCTGGATCTGGCCAGCCTCTTGATCGAAAAGCGGACGGGCAGGCTGATCCCCTCCCGGTTCGTGGAGTTCAGCTTGGTGGGCGCCTCCGGCGTGCTGGTGAACTTGACCGTGCTGGCCCTGCTGGGTGCGCTCCCGTTCTGGGCGGCCTTCGGCATCGCCACGGTGGTGGCCATGACCTCCAATTATTGGCTCAACACCCTGCTCACCTATCGGGACCAGCGGCTGCGCGGGTGGCTGCGCTGGCGAGGACTGTTGATGTTCTATCTGGCCTGTTCGGGCGGGGCGCTGCTGGGGCAGGGGGTCGGAAACGGCCTTTTGGTTGCGGGCGCGCCGCGCGCGCTGGCCGGTCTGGCGGGCGCCTTGTCCGGCGGCGTGTGGAACTATCTGGCCACTCGATGGATGATCTGGGGCGCCGAGCGACGCCGTCCGGCCGGAGCTTCCTGACGCCCTTGACCCATGCCGAGCCTACCCCCAGCCGGCCGCGCGGCGACTTCGCCATCCTGTTCGCGGTGCTCATGATCGTGGCGGCGGGGAACACGGCGCTGCAGGCGGTCCTGCCGGCCATCGGCCGCGAGCTCGGCCTGAGCGACACCCTGGTGACGGGGGTCTTCTCCTTGTCGGCCATCCTGTGGGCGGTGACGGCTCCCATGTGGGCGCGGGCGTCCGACCGACGCGGCCGCAAGCCCCTGATCCAGATGGGGCTGAGCGGGTTCGTCGTCTCCATGGTCGGCTTCGGCCTGGTGGTCGAGGGTGGATTGCGCGGCTGGCTGGGCCCGGCCGCAGTGTTCACGGGGCTGATGCTGGCGCGGGGGCTGTTCGGCTTCCTGGGCTCGGCCTCGGCGCCGGCGGCCCAGGCCTATGTGGCCGAGCGCACCGCACCCGAAGCGCGCACCAACGCGCTTGCGACCCTGGCCTCGGCCTTCGGGCTGGGCACGGTGCTGGGACCGGCCATCGCCCCCTTCATGGCCCTGCCGCCGATCGGCCTGATCGGGCCCGTGTTCGGCTCCGCGATCCTGGCCGCCGTCGTGCTGGTGGTCGTGACCCGCGGACTGCCCAACCCACGGCCGACGGCAGAGCGTCAAGCCACGACCCCGGGGCGGCGAGGGCTGTGGCGCGACGCCCGCGTCCGTCCGTTCCTGGTCTACGCCTTCGGTCTGGTCAGCATCCAGGCGGTGAACATCGCCAGCCTCGGGTTCCTGGTGATCGACACGGTGGCCCTGCCGCCCGCCCGCGCCCAGACCTTTGTGGGCGCCGCCCTCATGGCCGGCGCCGTCTGCGGCCTGCTGGCCCAATGGGGGCTGATCCGGATGCTGCACATGAGCCCGCGCTCGCTGATGCGCTGGGGCGCGGGATTGGCCGCGCTGGGCAATCTGACGCTTTCGGTCGCGCCCGACTTCGGCACGGTTGTGTTCAGCTACGGCCTGATGAGCATCGGCTTCGGCTTCGCCCGCCCGGGCTTCACGGCGGGAGCCTCCTTGGCCGTGGAGGAAGGCGAGCAGGGTTCGGTCGCGGGCGCGCTGACCGCAGTGATCGGGGCGGCCTTTGTGGTCTCTCCAGTGGCGGGCGTGGCCTTGTACGAAGTGTGGCGGCCCGCGCCGTTCCTGATGAACGCGACCTTCTGCCTGGCGCTGCTCGCCTATGCGCTCAAGAACGGGGCCTTGCAGGCGGCCCGGTCTCCCGCCGAGCCCCTGTCAGGGCTGGACCATCACTAGAGCCGCGCTTCGGCCTTGAGCGCCGCCACCGTGGCGGCGTCCACATAGCCGTCGGCCGGCCGGCCGCGGGACTTCTGCCAGTTGCGAACGGCGGCCCGCGTTCCGGCCCCGATCACCCCGTCGATGGGGCCTGCATCGAAGCCCAGCTGGGTCAGGGCGGCCTGCACGGCGCGCCGATCGGCCAGCGACATCGGCTGCTCGGCCGGCCAGGGGGTCCGCAGCGGCGGCGCCCCGCGAAGCCCGTCGGCGATCAAACCCACCGCCAAGGCGTAGGAGGTGGAGTTGTTGTAGGCGCGGATCGCCATGTGGTTGGGAAAGGTGAGGAAGGCCGGCCCGCGTGCGCCTGCCGGCAGGATCAGCCGGGCCTCGCTGTCCGCATCCACGCTGCTCCACGGTCGGCCGTCGGCCCGCCGCACCCCGCGCGCGGCCCAGTCGGTGGGGCGGAGCGCGGTCGTTTCCGAGACGGAATAGTCGAAGCCGGGCGGGAGCAGCACCTCGACCGCCCAGGATCCGCCGCGCTTCCAGCCGGCGTTGGACAGGAGGTTGGCGGCCGAATGCAGGGCGTCGGCCTCCGAATTCCAGATGTCGCGATCGCCGTCCCCATCGCCGTCCACGGCCAGGCGGAGATAGGTCTCGGGGATGAATTGTGTGTGGCCCATGGCGCCGGCCCAGGAGCCCCGGAGTTGGGCGCGCGTGGCGTCGCCGCGGGCGATCATGCGTGCGGCGGCGATCAGCTGGGTTTCGGCCCACTCGCGGCGGCGGCCCTGGGCGGCCAGGGTGGCCAGGGAGCGGATCACGTCCTGGTCGCCTTTGATCTTCCCGTAGGCGGTCTCCATGCCCCAGATCGCGGTCACGATCTCGGCGGGCACGCCGTAGCGGCCCTCCAGGCTGGACAGCGCCGGGGCCCGTTCGCGCGCCTGGCGCCCAAGCGCGATGCGGTCGGCGCCCACCGTGCGCTGGATGTAGTCGCCCACCGGCCGTGAGAACTCCGGCTGGCCCAGGTCGGAGGTGAGCACGCGGGCGTCGGGCGTGAGCCCGGCCAGCTCGCGCGCCAGGATGGCTTGCACATCGGCCGGAGCGCGCCGCAGGAAGTCGCTCCGCCAGGCGTCGAAGGCCATGTCCCCCGAGGGCGTGGGCGACTGGGCGTAGCCGGTGGCCGGGCGCGGGGGCGGCGCGGGCTCTCGAGGCGGGGGGGGCGGGGAGCCCGTCTGCATCGGGGGTGGCGCACTGGGGATCGAGGAAGCGCATCCCGCAAGGAGCAGAAGGCTGGACCAGACGAAAAGGCGGTGACGAGTCATGAAGTCCACCTTACACCGTTCCGTCATGAACGGAGGCTGTCGCGCCGACGTTGACTCAAATGTGAGCGGGCGCTATTTCAGCCGACTTCCGGGCGCGACGCCGATCCATGGCGCGCGCCTTCTGTTTTGAATCCCCATCGCCAGGTCGTCCCCATGAAGGTCCGCAGCTCGCTCAAGTCGCTGAAGACCCGCCACCGCGACTGCAAGATCGTGCGCCGCAAAGGCGTGGTCTATGTGATCAACAAGACCGACCCCCGCTTCAAGGCCAAGCAGGGCTGATCACCCGTGCCGTTGGCGGCGCCCATCCGTCCACAGCTTCTCGCAACTTATCCCTTTGCCGGGCGAATCCCGGGCCGCTAAGGGTCTAGGCCCAGATCACTCGCTTCTCTGGCGAACGGAGTTCCCCATGGCCGACGGTTCCGACACGCCCCTCGACGAGGGCGCGAGCGCCGATGTCGACGTCCTCACCAGCACGGCGCAGGGCCGCCTGAAGAGCTTTGTGGAGCGGGTGGAGCGTCTGGAGGAGGACAAGGCCGCGGTGTCCGCCGACCTGAAAGGCGTGTTCGATGAAGCCAAGGGCGAGGGCTTCGACGTCAAGATCCTCCGCAAGATCATTCGCCTGCGCAAGCAGGACAAGGTCAAGCGCGACGAGGAGGAGGCGCTCACCGACCTCTACATGCAGGCCATCGGCGAGCTCTAAGGCTCTTCCATAAGGGACGCACGCGCCCGGGCGAGCACCTCCGGGCGCGCGGGGAGTCGGACCATGGCGCCGCCCCAGGAGCCGCGCATGCCGCAATCAGCGAACTCGTTCGCCTCCGTGTTCACCTCCGCCTTGTCGCCCCACAGGCGCAGCACAGGCTGCCGGGTGGGCTCGCCAGGCTCGATGCTCGATCGATCGCGTCGACCTAAGTGCCAGCCGGTCCGAGCGTCGAACCGGAACGGTCCGCCGTAGAGCGAGCAGGTGTGGGCGTTGAAGAACCAGCCTTCACCGCGCGCTTCAATCTGGCCGCCCTCCAGACCGCGGACATACAGCGTGTTGCCGAGCCCCGCCATCACAGCCGGCGCAAGCCGACCGTAGATCGCGCTCCGCCGGAACTCGGGCGTGACGGGAAGGTGCTCGCTTGCATAAACGGCCTCAGCGCCCGGCCGGGGAACGGCGAAGCGAGCGAGCCTGCCCCGCAGCACGCCGATGCGTTCGCCGTAGCGGGTAGCCAGACACTCGTCGTCGGCGCAGGCCTCGCGGGCGGACAGCCACCTGCGCTGCTCGGCCGTCGTGCTCGCGCCCACGGCCACCGCCTGTTCGTGCAGGTCCGCGAGTTCACGGTCCAGCTCGGCCAACCGGCCGTAGGTCTCCGGGGCGCAGATGCGCCGCTCCGCGGGACTCCGAGCCCGCGCGCACGGGAATGACGGTCCGTCCGGCCCGTCCGCCAGTTCCGGTCGCCAGGCGGCCTCCAGGCTGCGCCACTCCGTCGGCGTGAGCGTGACGGCTCCCCCGGCCGTATAGCCCCCAGCCTCGATCAGGATCGGGCCTTTCAGGTCAGCTCCGCGCAGGTTTCGGGCGTCATCCACATCCACACGGGTCCGGTCAACAACGGCGCCCTTCAGGCGCCATCCGCCTTCCCAGTTCAGGAACCGTGCTTCGGTGAGATCGGCGGCGCGCGCGTCCACCGGCTCGGTCTCGCGCCGGTTCTCCTCCTCAAAGCATGTGTCCTTGCAGTGGTCGCCGTACACCAGCCAGTTGGCGCTGCAGTCCAGTTGGAAACGCCGCAGCACCGCCCCTCGCAGGTCGAGCCCCGAGAACGTCCCGCCCACGATGGCCGTGTCCGTCAGGTCGGCCCCGCTCGCGTCCGCGCCGTCCAGGTTCGTCGAAACAAAGGCCGACCCCGCAAACCGGCCGCGCAGCTTGGCCCCGCCGAGGTTGCTGCGCACAAAGGCCGTCCGCTCCACGGACGCCCCGCTCCAGTCGGTGCCCGACAGGTTCACGGCCTCGAAGCAGACATTGCTGAGTTGGACGCCCGCAAAGCTGACGCCCCGCAGGTCCGCGCCTCGGACCACAACCGGCCGGTTCCCCGCCAGCCGCGCCAGGGCGGCCGGATCCCGCGCCTGGGCCTCGCTCGCCTCCGCCGCCTCCGCCCAAGGCTCCGGCCGCTCGAGGTTTTCGTCGTAGGGCGCGGAGCCATAGGGCATCGGCTCCATGTCCCCGCAAGTTGAGCGTGTATCCCGTTCGTCCGCGACCTTGGGCGGGGCGCGAGACAAGAGGACGGGCTCCTCCGTCTTCAAAGAGGACTGCGGAGCCTTGGCCGGGCTGTCGGGTTCGCAGGCGGCCAAGCCCGAGGCGAAAATGAGAAGAAGGGCCGCCGAAGCGGAGGATGTCGAGACCATGGCGTCTTCCGGCGTTGCGGCTGGATTGCATCCCCTTGGCCGAGCCTTGTCGAGCGCAAATTCCGGTAAAGCCTCCGCGCTGCAGGCGCACCGACCCGCACGGGCCGGCACAACTGCGCATCACTCCGCCGGTTGAGTTGCGCAGGCTGTTTCCAGTTGATGGGCGAGCTATAACGGCCGGGTGAAGGCCAAGCCCCCGGACTTCGACAAGCTCCGCGAGAAACAAAAGGCGGCCGCCAAGCGCGCGGCGTTGCGCGCCGTGCGCCGCGCGCGCCGAACCGCAGCAACCGCCGGCGTCGAGCTGTCCGAATGGGAGGGCGAGTTCCTCGGCGGAGTCGAGGAACGGGTCGAAACTTACGGCCGCGCCTTCGCCGACCCTGACAAGGGCGCTCCAGGGCAGGCGCTGTCCGCCCTGCAGACCCGAAAGTTGAAGGAGATCGCCGCCAAGGCGAGCGGCGAGCCGCCCAAGCGCGGCCGTCGGCGTCCAGAGTAGCTCCGCCCGGGGGCCGGTTGCGCTCAGGGCCCACGCGCCCGTCGAGCTTTGGACAGCGGCGGCATCTCAGGTGGAGAGTCACACTTCAGGTGGAGAGTCACACTCGACGGGGCGGTCATCCCTCCGCAGCCTTGATCCCGGCCGGGGCTGGGTGTGACAAGCGGCCATGCCCCGCCTTCCGGCCTTTCTGTTCGACATGGAGGCGCGTGCGTGGCGGGCGGTGCTCGTCACGGTGGCGCTGTTTGCGGCCACAGGGGCCGTCTTCCTGCTGGGCAAGAGCGCGCTGGACCTCGACGCTGAAGCGCGGCTGGAGATCTGGCTGGGCGGGCTGGCCGACACGCCTTGGGGCCTGCCCGCGACCGTGCTGCTCTTCACCGTCGCCGCCTTTCTGGGGGCGCCGCAGTTCCTGCTGATCGCGGCCTGCGTGGTGGCCTTCGGGCCGTGGTGGGGCTTTCTCTACAGCTGGCTCGCCACGGTGGTGTCGGCCGCGGCGACGTTCGGCGTGGGCCGGGCCATGGGGGCCCGCTCGCTGGAAAGGTTCGGCGGGGGAACGATGAACCGGATGTCGCGCTTCGTGGGGCGCAACGCCTTTGTGGGCAGCTTCATCATCCGCAACGTGCCGTCTGCGCCCTTTGTGGTGGTCAATATGGCCTTCGGCGTGTCCCGCGCGCGGTTTTCAAGCTATCTCGCGGGGTGCGCCCTGGGGGTGCTGCCCAAAACGGCGCTGGTGGCCTTCTTCGGCGGCTCCGTCATGACGGCCGTGACCGGCGACGGCGTCTGGACCTCGGCCATCCTGGCGGGCGTGGGCCTGGGCTGGCTGGGAGTCATGCTGGGCATGCGGGCCGTGCTGGAGCGGCGCGCCGGAGCGACTGAGAACGAGAGTTCAAGAGGAATCCGATGATCAAGCTCTTCTACTCGCCCGGCGCCTGTTCGCTCGCTCCGCACATCGCCTTGGAGGAGGCCGGGGCGGAGTTCGACGCGGTGCTCACCTCCACGCGGGACGGCTCCGTCGGCAGGCCCGAGTATCTGGCGGTCAATCCCAAGGGCAAGGTCCCGGCGCTGCTGACGGAGCGCGGCGTGCTGACCGAAAACCCGGCCATCCTGGGCTGGATCGCCCAAACCTTTCCGGCGGCCCGGCTGGCGAACCTGCAGGACAGCTACGCCCTTGCGGACACCCAGGCGTTCAATTCCTTCCTGTCCTCGACCGTGCACGTGGCCTTCAATCACTGGTTCAAGCCGGAAGGCTGGACGGCTGACCCCGCCGTCGCACCGGCCGTCAAAGCCCGGGCCGGTGAACTGATCGCCAAACACCTGGGCCTGATCGAGAGCCGGTTTTCGGACGGCCGCGAGTGGGTGCACGGGGATTACACGACGTCGGACGGCTACCTGGTCGTGTTCTTGCGCTGGCTCACGCTCATGCGGGCGGGCCGGATCGAGGACTACCCCGGCCTGGCCCTGCACCGCGCCCGCGTTCAGGCCCGCCCCGCCGTCCAGCGCGCGCTGGAGCGGGAGGGCCTCCACGCCCTCTGAGCGTTCGGCGCTCGCCTCCCGCGTGCACGAAAAGTTTGCAAATTCGCGCGTTAGCGTGCGATTGGGGGGCTCGCCTTCCTGCTTAGGCGCTAAGCTCACACGTGGAGAGATTCGCGTGCGGGCCGGCGCCTGTTCCGCGGACCTAGCCGGCCCGTTCACCGCCCCTGTTCGAGACGCAAGCCCATGCTGCCCATCTTCGGCCTCTCCAAGGACATCGCCATCGACCTGGGGACGGCCAACACCCTCATTTACATGAAGGGCAAGGGCATCGTGCTGAACGAGCCTTCGGTTGTGGCGCTGCGCAACCTTGGCGGCCGAAAGGTGGTCCACGCGGTGGGGCTGGAGGCCAAGCAGATGCTGGGCCGCACGCCCGGCCACATGGAGGCGATTCGTCCCATGCGCGACGGCGTCATCGCCGACTTCGAAGTCGCCGAGGAGATGATCAAGCACTTCATCCGCAAGGTGCACAATCGCAAAGGCTTCGTGAATCCCAAGGTGATCGTGTGCGTGCCGTCCGGCGCCACGGCCGTGGAGCGCCGCGCCATCAACGACTCCTGCCTGAACGCCTCCGCTCGCCGCGTGGGCCTGATCGACGAGCCCATGGCCGCCGCCATCGGCGCGGGCCTGCCGATCCACGAGCCGACAGGCTCCATGGTGGTCGACATCGGCGGGGGCACCACCGAGGTGGCCGTGTTGTCGCTGTCCGGCATCGTTTATTCGCGCTCGGTGCGGGTGGGCGGCGACATGATGGACGACGCCATCGTGGCCTATATGCGCCGCCACCATAACCTCCTGATCGGCGAAACCACCGCCGAGCGGATCAAGAAGGAGATCGGCACCGCCCGTTCGCCGGCGGACGGGGAGGGGCTGGCCATCGAAGTCAAGGGGCGCGACCTCATGCAGGGGGTGCCGCGGGAGGTGCGTATCAGCGAGGCCCAGGCCGCCCAGGCGCTGAACGACCCCTGCCTGCAGATCGTGGAGGCGGTGAAGGTGGCCTTGGAGGCGACCCCGCCGGAGTTGGCGGCCGACATCGCGGACAAGGGCATCATGCTGACGGGCGGCGGCGCTTTGTTGCGCGGGCTGGACGCGGTGATCAGCGAGGCCACGCGCCTGCCGGTGACGGTGGCCGACGACCCGCTGTCCTGCGTGGCGCTGGGCTGTGGCCGGGTGCTCGAGCACCCGAAGTGGATGAAGGGCGTCTTGGACGCCACGCTCGCCTGATATCGGCGTAAGCTTCCCTCGAATCAGCGGAGGCGCGTTTGGAAGGGATCAGAGTGCCGGTGACCTGGGCGGCCACCGCGGCCCTGATCCTGTGCGGATTGGTGGCCGCCACCCTGCTGCTCAACGACCGTCGCGACGAGATGGGGGTGGAGGGCTGGGGGGCGGCGCGCACCGGCTTTGACCGCGTCGCGGCCCCGGCCGGCGGGGTGGTGTCGGCCCCCGTGCGCTGGACGGGCGGCGCCTTCGGCTACGTGGCCGACTATTGGGACGCCGTGGGCGAGAACCGGCGCCTGAAGCGCCGGCTCCGGGACATGGAGAAGCTGCGGGCCGAGGTGGTGGCCTTGCGCGACGTCAACCAGCGCTACGCCTCCCTGCTGAGGCTCCGCACCGATCCGCCCGCGGCCATGGTGGCCGCCCGCGTGGTTCTGGACGCGCGCGGGCCCAGCAGCACCACCCGGCTTGCGAACGCCGGCACAGAGAAGCGCATCCGCCCCGGCCATCCAGTCCTGAGCGAGCATGGCCTGGTCGGCCGCGTGGCCGGCGTGACGCGCGGAGCCAGCCGCGTGCTGCTGCTGACCGATCCCGCCAGCCGCACGCCCGTGTTGATCGACCGCACCAACGCCCGCGCGATCCTGACGGGCGACGGTGGGCCCAATCCGCGGCTGGAGTTCCTGCGCGGCACCGCTCCGGCGCGGGAGGGAGACGCCATTCTGACCTCGGGCGACGGCGGCGTCTTTCCCCGCGGCCTGCCCGTTGGGGTGGCCGTGAAGGGTGTGGACGGCGTCTGGAGGGCGCGCCTGTATTCGGACCGGGCGCCGATCGACTATGTCCGCGTGCTGCTGTTTGACGACTTCTCGCGGCTGGTGAACCAGCGCGCCTTGGTGGACGGCGTTCCCGCCGTGATCGCCCCGCCAGCGCAGCCTGCGGCGCCGCCCGCCGCGGCTCGACCGCAGTCGCAAGGCGCCTCGGCCGCAGCCGCCCGTCCTCGGCCAGCGCCGCGCCCCGCCGCGCGTCCGGCGGCCAGGCCCGCGCCTCGGCCTGCGCCGGCCGGGCCCGCCCAGCCGGAGCGCCCCAGCTATCGCGCCGTGGGGCCCACCGCGCCATGAGAACCGCGCCATGAGGACCGGGGCATGAGGACCGGGGCATGAGCCGGGGCTACAGCGGGCAGCTCGGCGGCGGCTTCGGCAGCGGATCACGGCTGGGCGGACCTTCGCGCGCGGCGCGACCGCTGAACCCAGTCGCCTGGCTGGTCCTGCCCGCGCTGGCGGCGGCCCTGATCACCTTTCTGCTTGGCGTGCCCTTGCGCATCGCCGGCTTCGGCCTGCCGGAGCCCGTGCTCCCGGTGGGCTTGGCCTTCGCCTGGGCCCTGATCCGCCCCTCCGCCTTTGCGCCGGTGGTGCTCTTGTTGCTGGGATTGTTCCTGGACCTGCTTTGGGGCGCGCCGCTGGGCCTGTGGCCGCTCAGCCTCCTGCTGGCCTACGGGGGCGTCGCCTTCGCGCGACCGCTGATGGCCGGGCAGGGTTACGCCGCCACCTGGGCCTGGTACGTGGCCACGGTGGCGGTGGCGCTGGGGGCCGCCTATCTGTTCACCACCCTGGACGCGCGAGTGCGGCCCCACATCTGGGCCGTCCTGTCGCAGGCGCTTGTTACAGCTTTGTTGTATCCTTTGGTGGCCCGACTGATCGACCAGTTCGAGGACGTGGACCCGCGCTTCCGATGACCGAACCGTCTCTCAACTTCGCCGACGTCAACGAACGCCAGGGCGCCTTCCACCGCCGCACCTTCATCTTGGGCGGGCTGATGGGGGCGGGGTTGACCGTGCTGGGGGGGCGTCTGGCCCAGCTCCAGCTGCTCCAGGCCGAACAGTACAAGACCCTATCGGCCGAGAACCAGTTCAACCTGCGCATCATCACGCCGCCGCGCGGCCGCATCCTGGACCGCCACGGGGTGGAGCTGGCCGCCTCGCGGCCCAACTTCCGCGTGCTGGTGGCCAAGGCGGAGAAGGAGGAGTTCCTTCGCACCTTGAACCAGGTGGCTCAGCTGCTGCCGGAAACCGCCGCCCGCCAGAAGCAGCTCCTGCGCGAGCTCAACAAGGGTCCGGATTTTATCCCGGTTCAGGTGGCCAACGACCTGACCTGGGACGAGTTCGCGCGGGTGAACGTTCGCGCGCCGGAGCTGCCGGGCGTCACCGCCGACATGAACGAGGCGCGCGTCTATCCCCACGGCGGAGCCTTCGCGCACGTGGTCGGCTATGTGGCCAAGGTGTCCGACAAGGACGTGGCCAAGGCGCGCGAAAGCGGCGAGGTGGATCCCATCCTGCTGCATCCCGGCTTCCGCATCGGAAAGCAGGGTGTTGAAAAGGCCCTGGACGCCGACCTGCGCGGCACGCCCGGCGGCCAGAGCGTGGAGGTGGACGCGAAAGGGCGCCCCATCCGGATCAACACGGAGGGTTCCGTCGAGCCCAAGCCCGGCAAGGACATCGTGCTGACGCTGGACGCCGACGCGCAGATGCGCGCCATAGAGATGTTCGGCCCGGAAAGCGGCGCCGCCGTGGTGATGGACACCCGCAACGGCGACCTGCTCTGCATGGCCTCGGCCCCTTCCTTCGATCCCAACAAGTTTGTCAGCGGCGTGCCCGGCCGCGAGTACAAGCTGCTGAACGAGTACGAACGCAAGCCGCTGCTCGACAAGGCGATCACCGGCACCTATGCACCCGGCTCGACCTTCAAGATGGTGACGGGCCTGGCGGGTCTGCGGCACGGCGTGGACCCCAAAATGAGGGTCCATTGCAGCGGGGCCTTCTACTTCGGCCGGACCTTCCGATGCCACGGTCGCCACGGCTCGCAGGACCTGCACAACGCGCTGCGCAATAGCTGCGACGTCTACTTCTACACAGTGGCTCTGCGCGTCGGGCCCGACGCCATCGCCGAGGTCGCCCATGAGCTGGGTTTCGGCCAGACCTTCGACATCGGCATCGACGGCCAGAAAAAGGGCATCGTTCCCTCCACCGCCTGGAAACGCGAGTACTTCAAGGACCATCCGCACCCGGACATGCGCAAATGGTGGCCCGGCGAGACGCCGTCCTACGGCATCGGCCAGGGCGCGCTGGCGGTGAACGCGCTGCAGTTGGCCGTTTATACGGCCCGGCTGGCCAATGGTCGCAAGAAGCTGCAGCCCCGGCTGATCAAGTCGGTGGGCGGGGTGGAGCGGCCCAGCGGCGCGGCTTTTGGCGACCTGCCGTTTCCGAAGGAACACCTGGACCGTGTGCGGGCGGGCATGGCGGCGGTGACGGAGGTGGGCGGCACCGGCTATCGCAACAGCCAGCTGGGCCTGGGGCCCATCAAGATGGCCGGCAAGACCGGGACGGCCCAGGTCCGCAACTACGGCTCAGGCTCGCGCAAGAGCAATGTGTGGCGGCTGAAGGACCACGGCCTGTTTGTCGCCTTTGCGCCCATCGAGAACCCGCGCTACGCGATCAGCGTGATCGTCCAGCACGGGGTGGGCGGCGGGCTGGCCGCCGCGCCCAAGGCCCGCGAGATCATGAAGGTGGTCCTGCTCAAGGACCCCGAAATGCAGAAGCTGATCACCCAGCCCTTGTCCGAACCCATCCAGGTGGCCGGGCTGTGACGGCCGTCAGCATCAACCGCCCCGGCGAGGGCCGCGGGCTGGGCAAGCTGGGCCAGATCGATTGGAGTCTGGTGGGGTTGCTGTGCCTGATCGCCGGCGCCGGCGCGGTGATGCTCTATTCGGTGGGCGGGACCTCGATGACGCCCTGGGCCGGCAACCACATCCTTCGCTACACGGTCTTCCTGGGCATGACGCTCGTTCTGGCCCTGGTCGACATCCGGGTCTGGTTCGCCCTGTCCTATCCGGTCTATGTCGTCGCGCTCCTGCTGCTGGTGGCCGTGGAGGCGGTGGGCGACGTTCGCATGGGCGCCCAGAGATGGTTGAGCCTGGGGCCGTTCAGCTTCCAGCCTTCCGAGATCATGAAGATCGGCATCGTCATGGCGCTGGCCCGCTTCTACCATGGCGTCTCGGCCGAAGACGCGCGCTGGTCGATCAAGCTGCTCATCCCCGCCCTGATGATCGCGGTTCCCGTGGGCCTGGTGGCGCACCAACCCGACCTGGGCACCGCACTCCTGATCCTGTTCACCGGGGCGGCGGTCATGTTCATCGCCGGCCTCAGTTGGACGGTGATCGCGGCGTTGGGGGCCGCGGGGGCCGTGGCCATTCCGCTGATGATCACCTTTGTGCTGCACGAGTATCAGAGGCAGCGCATCTTCACCTTCCTGAAGCCGGAGACCGACCCCTCCGGGGCGGGCTACCACACGCTGCAGGGCAAGATCGCTCTGGGATCCGGCGGTTTCCTAGGCAAGGGCCTGGGGCTGGGCAGCCAAAGCCAGAGCGACTTCCTGCCGGAGAAGCACACCGACTTCATCTACGCTTCCCTCGCGGAGGAGTTCGGCTTCATCGGCGCGTTCGGAATCCTGATCCTCTATGGTCTGGCGATCGCCGCCGCCCTGCGCATCGCCGCCCAGAGCGCCAGCCACTTCGGACGGTTGGCGGCCACGGGGGTCACGGCCACCTTCGGCCTGTATGTGCTGATCAACGCGGCCATGATCATGGGGCTCGCGCCGGTGGTGGGGATCCCCATGCCCATGCTGAGCTACGGCGGCACTGTGATGCTGACGGTGATGATCGGCTTCGGCCTGATCCTGTCCGTGCGCGTGCACCGCTTCACCGAAATCGGCCGCGGCGCAATTTAGGAGAACCGGCCGGGACTCCCGGTCGTTCTGCTCCGAGCAAGGAGGCGCGTCCCATGGCCAAGGAGCCTGAAGCCGACGGCTATGCACGTCCCGGCGACTCCGCCGCCGAGGCTCTGACGCCCAGCGCGGTGCAAGGCGAGTGGGACGGCTACTCCCAGCCGCTCACGCCCGTCACCATCTACACGCCGGCTGAAACCAAGACCGAAACCAAGGGGCTGCCCTCCAAGAACAATCCCGCCGAATGGATGTTCGACCGGCTGATCCGGATCATCAGCGACTTCGAGAAGAGCCTATCGGACCAGGAGGAGATCGGCGGCCGGCTGACCGGCGCGCCGGGGGAGGGGAGCTTCCACATCGACGACATCGGCTTTTGGGGCCCCGACCTGATCATGTTCTACGGCAAGAACAAGGAAGGCCGCCCCATCCGCCTGATCCAGCACTACAACCAGCTCTCCGTGCTGCTCACCTCCGTGCCGAAGGAGAAGCCGCAGGAGAAACCCCGACGCATCGGCTTCGCAATCCAGCGCCGGGTGGAGGGGGAGGAGCGGGTCGCGGCGGAGGAGGCGGCGGAAGAGGCCGCCGTGGCCGCCGTCTCCTCTCCTGCGTAGACCTGCAGGGAAGCCAGACCAGCAACATGAGCGCTCAACCTGTCGCGTAGGCCGCGTCCGTGGCCCGCACCAGCGCGTCCACGATGCCGGGCTCCGTGGACGCATGCCCCGCGTCCCAGACGATCTCGAAGTCCGCTTCCGGCCAGGCCCGGTGCAGGCTCCAGGCGGCCGCCATGGGCGTGACCACGTCGAAGCGGCCCTGCACGACCCAGCCCGGGATCCCCCGGATCCGCTCGATGTTGTCCAGAATCCAGGTCTCGGAGGGCAAGAAGGCGCCGTTGGAGAAATAGTGGTTCTCGATCCGGGCGAACGCCAGATTGAAGGCGTCCTCCTCGAACTTGGGCGGGCGGCCTTCCGGCCCGCGTACGGACAAGGTGTCGCCCTCCCATTGAGCCCAGGCGCGCGCGGCCGGCATGTGCACGGCGGGGTCAGGGTCGTTCAGCCGGCGGTGGTAGGCGGCCATCATGGTCTCGCGTTCGGCCTCGGGAATGGGAGCCTGAAACCGCTCCCAGGCGTCGGGGAACAGCATGTTGGCCCCCTCCTGATAGAACCAGTCCAGCTCGCGCCGGCCCAGCAGGAAGACGCCGCGCAGCACCAGGGCGCTCACTCGCTCCGGGTGGCTGATCGCGTAGGCCAGGGCCAGGGTCGAGCCCCAGGAGCCGCCGAACACCGTCCAGCGTTCGATGCGCAGCATCTCGCGCAGCCGCTCGATGTCGGCGATCAGCGCCCAGGTGGTGTTGTCCTCCAGGCTGGCGTGGGGACGGCTGAGCCCGCAGCCGCGCTGGTCGAAGAGGGTGGTGCGCCAGCGCGAGGGGTCGAAGAAGCGCCGCATGGTGGGATTGATCGCCCCGCCCGGGCCGCCGTGCAGCACCAGGGCGGGCTTGCCGTCGTCCGAGCCCACCGTCTCCCAGTAGATCTCGTGGGGGCCGTCCGTGGTCATCCAGCCGCTCATGAAGGGCTCGACCTCCGGATGGAGGCCGCGACGGACGGGCGGGACGGAAAAGGCCATGCGAACGCGTGCTGCTGAGGGCGGCCCCGCTTAGGCGGTTTCCGCTCCGGCCCCAAGCGGAAAGCGGCGGTTCAGCCAGTCCAGCAGGATGCTGTTCACCTCTTCGGGCTTCTCCTGCTGCGTCCAGTGGCCGCAGTCGGGCAGGGAGGCGCGCTCCAGGTCGGGCACGAACTGCTCCATCCCCTCCGAGAGCTGGGGCGGCAGGAACGGGTCCAGCTCCGCCGTGATCATCAAGGCGGGCCGGCCGACGTGATCGGGCAGGTCTCGCGACCGCGCCCAGTTTCCCGACAGATTGCGGTACCAATTGACTGGCCCGCGGAAACCGCTCCGGCGGTAGGCTTCGACATAGACCTCCAGCTCCTCCGGGGAGAGCAGCTGGTGTTCCCGGCTGGAGTCGAGGAACTCGAGCGCGTTTGCGAGCACCGCCGTCGCCCTGCGCGCATCCCGGGTGGCCGTGCGTGCATCGGCCCGGCGCATGAAGAACCGGAAGCTCCGGCGCAGGTCGGCCTGGAAGATCAGCTCGGGAAGACCTCGGTGCTGGAACCAGACGACATAGTGCATCGGACCGAAGCGCTCGCGCAGCATGGCCACCGGGTCCTCGGGCGATCGCGGCGGATAGGGGGTGTTCAGCCCCACCACGCCGGCTGTGCGTTCGGGAAACCTCCGCGCCAGCTCCCAGGCCACCAACCCGCCCCAGTCATGGCCCACCCAGACGGCGCGCTCCGCCCCGACCGAGTCCAGGAGGCCGATCATGTCGGCCGTGAGGGCCTCGATGGCATAGGCCTCGACCGGCTCGGGCGCATCCGACCCGCCATAGCCCCGCTGGTCGGGGGCGAGCACCCAGCGACCCGCCGCGGCCAGCGCCGGCGCCTGACACCGCCAGGAATAGGCGATCTCCGGAAAGCCATGCAGCAGAACCACGGGCGCCGCGCCTGAGGCGCGGTTCTCCGCACCCGCTTCGTGCAGCGCCAGCTTGACGCCGTTCGCCCCGATGATCCGCGCGGGCGGAAAGGCGGTCACGCCCGCGTCTTGCCGTCGGCCCCCAGCCCGGCCCAGGCCAGGGTCGCCCACCCGGCCAGCAGCAGGACGCCGCCGATCGGGGTCACCGCGCCCAGCACCCGCACGCCCGTGGCCGCCATGAGGTAGAGCGAACCGGAGAAGACCGACGCGCCCGCCAGGAACAGCCAGCCCGCCATCCGCGCTCGCGGACCGGCGCCCGAGCTCGGCAGGGCGCAACAAGCCAACACCGCCGCGGCGTGCAGGATCTGGTACTGCCCGCCGGTGCGCAGCCAGTCCTTCACCTGCGGATCGGTGACGCCGTGGGCCGCAAAGGCGCCCACCGCCACGCCGATCAGGCCGGACAGGCCCGCGAGGAAGAGCTGAGGACGCATCCTCCTAGAAGAGCTCGGCCTGGTCCGAGGTCGCCGGGCGCGACGTCCTGGGCCGCGCCGCGGGGCGGGGCGGGGGCGTTCCGTCGATCACGGCCCCGCGGTCGCCGTCCTTGAAGTGTAGCCGCACCGCCTCCCCGCCTTCCAGCTCCGCGCCCGTCCGGGCCAGCGCACCGTCCGAGCGGTGCACGCGGGCGAAGCCCAGCTCCAGCGGCCGGTCGGGGTCGAGGCTGCAGCGGAGCTGCTCCAGCCGCTCCAGCCGCTCGCCCGCGGCCTGCAGCCGACGCCCGAGCGCGCACTCCATCCTGGCCCCAAGCTGCGGCAGCCGCGCCCCGGCGGCGGCCCGCTCACCCGCGCGCGCCGCGGCCCGGTTCATTCGGGCGGATAGATCGGAGACCCTCTGCGCCTTGAGCAGGCGTGGGCGGTCCAGCAGCGCCGGCTGCAGCCGCGCCGCCACGCCGTGCAGGTCGCGGTCGTGCAGGGCGGCGTTCCTGGCCAGGGCCGCCTTGAGCCGGCCCGCGGCTCCATCGAACCGCTGCCGGGCCGGTCCCAGCAGCGCGTCGCGACTTGGCAGCCCCCGGGAGGCGGCCAGGAGCTGGGTTCGGCGCTTCTCGACGCCGTGGCCGCCGCAACGATGCATTCGCCGATCCAGGTCGGAGACGGCGGCCTTGAGCTCGGCCAGCACCGGGGTGGCCATCTCCGCGGCCCCGGTGGGGGTGGGCGCGCGCAGGTCGCTGACGAAGTCGATCAGGGTGGTGTCCGTTTCATGCCCCACCGCCGAGATCAGCGGGATGACCCCGGCCGACACGGCCCGAGCCAGGCCCTCGTCGTTGAAGGGCCACAGATCCTCCACCGACCCGCCGCCTCGCGCCACGATGATCACGTCCGGCCGAGGAACGCCGCCGCCGGGCCCGAGCGCGTTGAAGCCGCGAACCGCCGCTGCGACCTGCCCGCTGGCCGAATCGCCTTGCACCACCACAGGCCACACCACCACGCGGCAAGGCCAGCGGTCGCGGATGCGGTGCAGCACATCGCGGATCACCGCGCCCGTGGGGCTGGTGATCACCCCCACGGTCAAGGGCATTCCTGGGATCCGCCGCTTGCGACCTGTCTCGAACAGGCCCTCGCCCTGCAGCTTGACCTTGAGGCGTTCGAGCTGGGCCAGCAGGGCGCCTACGCCCGCCGGCTCCAGCGTTTCGATCACGATCTGGTAGCGGGAACCGGAGGGGTAGGTGGTGATCCGCCCGGTGACGATCACCTCCAGCCCCTGCTGCGGCTGGGCCTTTAGCCCGCGCACGGCCGCTTTCCAGACCACGCCGTCGATGCAGGCCCGCTCGTCCTTCAAGGTCAGATAGACGTGGCCGGACGCGTGTCGCGTGACCTTGGACACCTCGCCCCGTAGCCGCACATAGCCGTAGGCGTCCTCCAGCGTCCGCTTCAGCGCAAACGCCAGCTCCGACACGCTGTAGGGCTTGGCGTTGGCGCCGGGGGGCAGCTCGGGCAGGGTCTCGGCCAGGGACATCGGGCGAACATAGCCCCGACTCACCCCAGGTGCGACCACCGCCTGTGTCTCCGCCCTCCTGGGCGCCGCCGGGACTCAGCGCCTCCGGAGTTCCCAAGCGGGGCCTGGGCGCGGACCGGCCATGCGCCCGTCTCTCAATCCGGTGGAGGAGGGGACCGCGGCGGCGTCGCCGCCCGTTCGGGCCGGGACCTGGAGCGAGCCGTTCGATGAGACTTGTGACCCTGACCGCCTGCATGCTGCTGGGGGCCGCCGCCTGCTCCAACAGCGAGCCCGCGACGGAGGACGTTCCTCCGGCCGCTTCCCCTGCGATGGCGGCGCCCCCGACTTCGACCGAGCCGTCCGTTACGCCCGCCGCGCTGCAGGGCATCCTGGGGCTCACGGGCCGGCAGACGGAGGACGCCGACATCGTCGACCCCCTCGGGCGCGATCTGGGCGACGTGCAACGGCTGGTGCGCGGTCCCGACGGGCAGGTGACCGAGTTGGTCGTCGCAGTCGCGGGCGCCCCGGCGGGCAGCTACATCACCTTGCCGGTGCAAGGGCTGTCCATCGTGGAGACCGGCCAGGACCGAGACCTGCTGACCAGCCTCACACGGGAGCAGCTGATGGCGCTGCCCACCGCGCCAGCCGGCTAGAGCGCCGACAAGGCCGTCTCGAGCCGGCGCATGTCCTCCGGGG
>JAUJMO010000002.1:537886-547276 GCA_030446805.1 Caulobacteraceae bacterium
CCAGCCGGCTAGAGCGCCGACAAGGCCGTCTCGAGCCGGCGCATGTCCTCCGGGGGTGGTGTTTCGAACCGCAGGGGCTCGCCCGTGATCGGGTGCACGAAGCCCAGCACCGCCGCGTGCAGCGCCTGACGCGTCAAACCTGCTTCCGCCACCGCCGCCCGCACGGGCGCGGCGGGCGGGCCGGAACCATAGAGCGGATCACCCAGGCAGGGGGCGCCGCGAAAGGCCATGTGGACCCGGATCTGGTGCGTCCGGCCCGTCTCGAGCCGGCAGCGCACGCGCGCGGCCAGCGGCCGCTCCGGCGGTCCCCAGGCCTGCTCGGTGGCGTAGCGGGTCAGCGCGCGGCGCCCCCCCGTCTTGAGCACGGCCATCTTCTTGCGGTCGCTGGGCGAACGGCCGATGAGGGTCTCGACCGTTCCGAAGCGCGGCTCAGGCGCGCTGCGGGTCAGGGCCAGATAGGCGCGCTCGATGTCATGGCGCGCCCAGAGCGCGGAAAGCCCCGCGTGCGCGGCGTCCGTCTTGGCCACGACCATCACCCCGCTGGTGTCCTTGTCGAGCCGGTGGACGATGCCGGGGCGCATCACCCCGCCTATCCCCGACAGCCGCCCGGCGGCGTGGAACAGCAGGGCGTTCACCAGGGTGGCCGTTTCGCTGCCCGGCGCCGGATGGGCCGCCATCCCGGCCGGTTTGTCGACGACCAGCAGGTGGGCGTCCTCCCACACTATGGGCAGGGGCAGGTTCTCCGGCTCCGGCTCCGCCGCGCGGAGCGGCGGCAGGAGGAGGACGTAGTCGCCGGCCCGCGCCTTGGCCGAGCCGTCGGTCAGCACGGCGCCGTCCAGGCTGAGAGCTCCGACTGCGATGAGCGCCTGCAACCGGGCGCGTGAGAGCCCGGTCTTGGGGGCCAGCACCCGGTCCAGCCGCTCGCCCGCCTCATCCGGCATCACCGTCAGTGATAGGAGCTCGTCCACCGCGCCCGCTTAGCCCGCGCAGGCGCGCGCCGCGACCCGCCTAGCCGAACGTCGCCCGCGCATAGGCGTGTTTCACCGGCAGGATCTCGATTCCGGCCGCCCTGACCTGATCCAGCGCATGCTCAAGCATGGCCGGCGTGGCGCCGTAGGGGGAAGGGGCCTCCGATACGTCGTGGCTGAAGAAGACGATCCAGCCGCCTGTCTGGCGCGCCAGCTCCACCTCCTGGTCCACCGCCTCCGCCGTCCAACTCCGAATCTCCAGGGGCACGGCCTTGAGCTGGCCCAGGTCCAGCGTGCGCCCGTTCACGCCCGACCGGATCCCCCGACTGACGGGAAAGCGCCGACCGGCCAGCGCCTTGGTCCGCGGCGAGGCGTCTCCATAGGGGTAGGCGAAGCTGCTCATGACGACGTCGCCCAGGGTTTCGCGCACAAAGGCCTGATTGCGGTCGAAATCCGCCTCCAGCTCACGGGAGGAGACCTTGGGCGAATGCCGGTGCGAGAAGGTGTGGCAGCCCACCTCGTGCCCGGCGGCGTACAAGGCGCGCAGGTCGTCGCGGCTGTAGTACTGCAGCCCGTCCTCGTACCGGTCGCAGAACCGGCCGGCGACGTAGTAGGTGGCCTTGGCCGCGTGTCGCGCCAGGATCGGGCCTCCCACGCTCCAGGCCGAACGCGGGAAGTCGTCGAAGGTGAAGCTGGCCACCGGCGCCGTGAGGCGCGAGCGGGCGGTCTTGAGCCGAACCCGCCGGGTCAGCGCGTTGTTGGCCTTGTCGAGCAGGCTCAAGCAGCGGCCTCCTGGAGGTCCTGCGCGGCGGGCCGGGGCTCCAGCACCAGGCGAACCACGTCCGAATCGCCCACCGCCTCCGTCGTGGCGCGCAGCCAGAGGCCCTCCGGCTCGCGTGCGAAGCCGAGTTCCGCAAGCATCCGGCCCGCGGCCGCGTTGCGCTCGGTTTGCACGAAGCGCGCCCGAGCCTGCGCATGGCCGTGATCCGCGAAGGCCCTCAGCATGTAGTCAAAGGCGGCCTGCTCCACACGTTTGCGCTGTACGCGGCAGCTCATGAAGAAGCCGTCGATGACGCCAGCCTGCAGGTCCAGCACCGTGAAGCCGATCAGGCCGTAGTCCCCGAACCTATCCGCGCAGCGCAGGGTGAGGCACGCCCGTCCCGCCCGGGGGCGCGCCAGAGCCGCCGCCTCTTCTCGCGCGTATTTGGCGCCGGTGAAATTCAGCTGGTTGGTGCGCTGGGACAGTTCATAGACCCGCTCCACGTCCGCCGCCGTGAGCGGCGCGACCCGAAGCTCGATTCCGCTGCTCCGGAGAAATTGGAGGTAGGCCTCGTCCCCGCCCGACTCCGTCCTCAGAGCCGCAGCCGCCGTCCGGCGCGCCGCCTCTGCCTGGTAAAGCCCCCGGCGCCGCCCGCTTTCAGCGGTGATCGGCAAGTCCAGGAACGGCTGTTCGAGCAGGCCGGCGACGGCCGTATGCGGCAGCAGGCGCACCGCTGGATGCGCCGCCGCCACCTCGCCGCGTTCGAACGGCTGGTCATCGATGAAGACAAAGCTGTCCAGGCCGAGATCGAGGGCGCGTGCGATCTCCGCGACCGCTGTGCTCTTGGGGCCCCAGCCGATCTGGGGATGCAGGAAGAAGTCGGTCAGCCCGAACCGCCCCAGGGCGGCCAGCGCTTCGGCTGCGTCGTTCTTGCTGGCGACCGATTGAAGCACGCCGCGAGCGTCCAGCGCATGCACGGCTTCGACCGCTTCCGGCCGCGGCCTCACACCTGCGGCGCCGTCCTCGACCAGGGTTCCGGTCCACAGGGTCTCGTCCAGATCCCACACAACCACCTTGGCCAGAGCGGCGGGGGCCGCCCGCAGCGGCGAAGGCGCCGGCGCCGGGACGTCCGGTCCGACGGAAACCGGCGGCGCGCCCGCAAAGCTCATGAACTCGGCCCGGCCGAAGACCACGTCGCGACCCTCGGCTTCACCCACCGGCTCGATCTGGATCAGCAAGGGCCCGGACAGGTCCACGTGCGCGCCGATCTCGGTCGCGGACGCCACCAGCCGGGAGTAGCCTGGCCCTGCGGTGAACGAGGTTTGGTGCATGCGCGTGCCCCCATCCTCCAGGAAACTGACGGTGAACGGGTGCGTCCCGCCGTCCGCGGCCCAGGCTTCGACCACAAAGGCGTCCCCAACCGGCCCCGGAGCGTGCGCCGCGGCCGTCCGCCGCTCGTTCCAACGCCAGGTCAGGTTGCGCGACACGCGGTGGGGCAGAGGCAGGTTCAAGAGCGTCGCCGCCCGGCGGTCCGTGACCTCGGCCTGCTTGGCCTCAACCAAAGGCCTGACCGGCGCGGGCCCTCGGGCCTCCAGCTTTCCCCACTTGCGGAACCGGATGCGGTGCAAGCCGGGGCGGCCGGCGAGCGGCTCCATCCCCCGCTCGAACCTGCGACAATGCCCGTCGCCTCGGGGCGTGTAGAAGGCGCAGCTCGCATAGCAGGAGGGGAAGCTGCACTCCGAGCAATGTTCGCCCCAGTGCAATCCACTGCGGGCGGTCACCGCCTCGGCCAGTTCATCGAACCCGCGCGCGACCTCCGGCGGAAGGGGCAGCTGGGTGGTCTCGCGATCGCCCGGGACGGCTTCCTTCATCTCGGTTCCTACTGCGGCGCGCTTGGTTTGATCAGAAAGAGGTTGAGGGTTCGCTTCGTGGTTCGTCGGTCAGGCCGCCGCTCGGAGGGGATCTCGCTCCGCCCAGCGGAGCAGGGCCGCCCGGGGCCAGGCCACGGTCCACGATCGGGGCATGTAGGTCCCCGCTTCGATCAGGGCGCGCCGGCTCGGCGAAAAGGCGGCGGCTCGCTGGCTATGAATCTCAGCGGGGCCTTGATGGATCATGAAGGCCCCGTTCCGGGTCGGGTTGATCCTCAGATAGGCGAGCCGCGGGCTGACCGTCTCCAGCGACGGATCGTAGAACCAGCTGGATGCAATCACCCCGCGCATCTCGGGCCGCAGGCGCAGGATGGCGGCGGCCGCCTCCCAGGCGCGATCCCAGCCCGCCTCGTTGAAGTCGGCCATGTGGCGCGACTCGGTGTGCACCTCCAGCCAAGCGTCCCACCCCTTTGCTGTGGCGTAGGCCGCCAGCGCGCCCCAGTCCCTTCGGTCGCGTGTATGGCGCAGCACTTCGCCCCGCCCTAACCTTGAGCACAGGTCTATGACCTGGGTCTGGGCTGCCGGCACGCTTAGCCCCAGCACGAAGCGGACGTCCTTGGCCCAGAAGTCCGGGTCGTAGTCGCCCGTGCCCGCCAGCAGAAAAGCCGCCAGCCGGCCCGTCCAGTCGGGATAAAGGGCGTGCACCTCAGCGGGCAGATCGGCGGCTGCGGCCCGACCGGGCAGCGTCTGGGCCCAGGCTGCGATAAGGCCGCGCTTCAGGTCCCCGCCGGCGTCCTGGCCGAGCGCGCTCGCCGCCGCCGCCGAGGGGGCGCAGAAATCCCCATGGGCGGCGGCCCTGGTTGCGGCCACCGCCCCCGGACGAACCGCATCCGCCACGCGGGCGCGGGCCGCCGGCTCGAGGCCGTCCAGCACGGTTTCAAAGGCCAGGAGCTGTGCAGCGGAGAGGGCGAAACCCATGGGGCCACGTTCCAGATCGGCACGCGGGACTATCCCGACCTGGCGATCGGATTCCCCTCAAGCAAGAAAAAGGCCTCCGCCCTGGAGCGGAGGCCTTGAACCCGGAGCGCCTGAATTCAGGAGGAGGTGACCGCCGCGTCGACGATCGCGTCCAGGGACAGGGTCTCGGTGGGCTGCGAATCCGGAGCCGCCGTGGTGTCTTCCTGGCCGTAGGCGACGCGGTAGGGCGTGATCGTCTCCGGCTCGGCTTGGTAGCTGGCCCGCACCGTGCGCTCGGTGCGTTCGCGCCCGGGCGCGGAGGCTACCTTGTACACGCGCGCGGCCTTGGGCTCGGCGACTACGGCCAGCTCGACGCCCCCGAAGTCTCCGACCTGAGGGCCGCCCAGGAAGTTGGCGCCCGATCCGCGGGCCCCGGCGTGACGGTAGAAGACGTGACGGCCCACGGTGGCCACCCGCGTCAGCCCGCGCCAGCCCGGCGAAATCCGGGTCGCGTGGAAGAAGGTGGAAGTGCCGACCGCCGACGAGACCTGACCGTCCATGGCCCGTTCGGCCACGGCGCGGGCGCGATCCCACAGGGCCGCTTCGGTGCGCCGGCGCATGGAGCCGTCGCAGGCGAAGCTGAACTGGCAGCCCCGGCCTCTGCCGGCGCCTTGATAGATCACGCCGCACAGGCTCTTGGGGAAATCGGGGTGGCGAGCCCGATTCACGATCACCTGGGCCACGGCCTCCATCCCGGCCTGGCCTTCGCCGCGGGCCTCGTAATAGAGCGCCGAGGTCAGGCAATCGAGTTCACGGGCCGACTTGCGCATGGAAAAGCGAGACCCGCCTCCCACCGCAGGGAACCCGGCGTCCTCGGCCACGTTGTAGGTCTGTCCAAACGCTTGGCGCTTGGCCGCGGAGTCCTCCGAGGCCGGCGCGGCGAATGAGGTGGAGGTCAGGCCGTCGTATTGGCTGTCCTCGGAGATGGAACCAATCTCGACTCTGGAAGTTGAGAAGGTGTCCGAAGCGTCAAGGCGCGTCGCCTCGGCCCCGAGAACCGGGGCCTTGAAGCCGGGTGCGGTGGTGACGGCGGCCTGCGCCATGCCGCCAGCCAGATAAGCGCCCGAAAACGTCAGGCCCATCACGGAGCCCAATGCGGTCGCGCCAACCATCGCACGTGCTTTGGCACGCGCCTGCGTTTCGTAGATCAATGCTCTCGCGTCCTATTCGGCGAGGGCTTCCGCCCCCCGACAAGATCGCCCGTCAGCCCTCTCGACAAGGCTGCGAACGGTGGTCTTTTTCTGTGCCGGCCGTAAACGCGAACTCTGCGACCGGTAGTCTCAATCAGTGAGCCTAGGGTGGCTCGGATCGACCCTGAGGGTCAACCCCAAACCTTAATGGGAGATAAACCACACCCAAGCCGCTGATCTGCAAGGCCTTTGCAAGGACCGGGCCACGGCCGAAGGGGTGCGGCCAGGCGGTCGTCCACGACAATCCGCCCAGGAATCAGGCCTGTCCCTCCCGCGGAACGCTGCTGGTTCCCCGGCCAGAATGCGACAGATTGACCCAAATCGGGCCGGGTCCGCCCGCCGCCCGGTCCGGGGCGTCTTCGCCGCCCTTCAGGATAACGCCGTTCGGAGCTATGATGGAGCCCAGGGCACGACGCTCCCTCTGCCCGCCCTCGTCGGCAGGGGAGGGCGCGCCATCGCGAAAGGCCGGATCATGGTTAACCACTTGGTACCTCAGCTTCCCTACCGTGGCCGCATGATCGCTCGCTCCGCCCTGTTCTTCCTGCTGTTGTCGGGCCCGGCCGCCCTGGCCCAGACCGGCTCGCCCGCCCCCGAGCTAGAGCCGACGGTGGTCCGGCCCGCGCCGGAAGCGCCGGAGCCTGCGCCTCCGCCGCTCCCGCCCATGCCGACGCTGAAGCCCGCCCAGACAGCCCGCCTGCTGTCCGTGTTGGAGGCCGCGCCCAGCCACGGCTTGCCGGCCCCTCGCCTGGGCGGCCTGCGCGAGCGGCTGCAGTCCGGCGAGCGTCGCGAGGCCGAGGCCGAGCTGATCGCGCTGACGGTCAGCCACGCCCGCGCGCTCCGCGGCCATCGGGTGAACCCCACCAGCGTGTCCAGCCTGTGGGCGGTGGCCCCGCCGCCCTATGACGCCGCCCGCGAGCTCCAGGCCGCCCTGGCCGGCGACCGCCTGGACGCCTGGGCCGCCGCCCTGCCGCCGCCCTACGCCGGATACCGTGCGCTCCAGGGCGCCTATTCGCGCTATCGCCAGGTCGCCGACGCGGGCGGCTGGGCCACGCTCTCCGCCACGGGAACCTCCATCCGCCCGGGCGTGGCGGACCCCCGCGTCCCAACCCTGCGCAAACGCCTGGCCGCCGAAGGCTATGCGGTGGGCTCCGGCTCCGGGACCATGTACGACAAGGCCTTGGCCGACGCCGTTCGTCGCTTCCAGTCGCGCCGAGGCCTTGGCGCCGACGGCGTGATCGGCAACGGTGCCCTGGCCGAACTCAACGTCTCCGCCGAGACCCGCGCCGACCAGATCGCCGCCAATCTCGAGCGCTGGCGCTGGATCCCCCGCCAGTTGCCCAATCACCGCATCGAGGTGAACCTGCCCACCGCCATGCTGGACTATTACCGTGATGGCGGCATCCCCAGCACCATGAAGGTGGCCGTGGGCGCGGTGAAGCACCAGACGCCCATGATGACGGCCGACATCAGCTCCATCGTGCTGAACCCGCCCTGGAACGTGCCGTCCTCCATCGTCAAGAACGAGATCGCCCCCCGGCTCAAGCGCGACCCGGGGTATCTCGCCCGCCAGGGTCTCAAGGTGGTGGGCCGCTATGAAAGCGGTTTGCCCATGCTGCAGCAGGCGGCCGGCCCGCGTTCCGCCCTGGGGCGGGTCAAGTTCGACAGCCCCAACGAGTTTGCGGTCTTCCTGCACGACACCCCGTCGCGCGGGGGCTTCTCCCAGGCCGACCGCCTGCTCAGCCATGGCTGCGTCCGGCTGGAGCGTCCGCTGGAGCTCGCCCGCCTGGTCCTGGAGGGCACGCCCGAGTGGTCGCCGGAGCGAATGCAGGCGGCGGTGGACTCCGGCAAGACCGTCCGCGTCTCCCTGCCCGAACGCGTCCCCATGTACCTCTTTTACTGGACCAGCTTCGTCGACAGTCAGGGCGGCGTCTATTTCTGGGACGACATCTATGGCTGGGACAAGCGCCTGACCGCCGCGCTGGACAATGCGCCCGTTCAAATGGCGGCGAACTAGGGTCCGCCGAGGTCGATCGCGAGTGTATCGGTGCGGCGGCGGGATTGGTCCGGGCTGAGAAGGTCTGATCGGTTTGTCGCTGCGCATGGCGATGCGTCTGAACTCCTCGAGCTTGCAGGGCATGAGCTTGACGCCGTTGACGAATGACCGGCCTGATCAGGATCCTGGCCTCCCGCCGGCCGGCGCTCGCATCGAGGTGGTCACGATCGCCTCGCTCGGGCCGTCCGAATGGGAAGCCTGGGACGCGTTCGTCGGCTCCTCGCCAAACTTGAGCAGCCCCTTCTTCCAGTCCGGCTATTGCCGAATCGCGGGCGAGATCGCCCCCCGCGCGAAGGTGGCTGTGATCCACCGCGGCGGGCGGATCGAGGCCTTCGTTCCCTTTCAGAGGCGCGGCCGCGAGATCCAGCCGCTGGCCGCTCCCTTGACGGACTACCACGGACCTGTCGCCGCACTTGGCACGCGTGTCGACCTCACCGCCGTGATGCGAGCCGCGAAAGCCGGCAGCTTCCGCTTCACCGGCCTGTGTTCAGCCGGAGCGCAGCCCCTTCACGGGTTTACCCGCCGGACGATGGTGGCCGATCTCTCGCGGGGCTATCCCGCCTATGAGCAAGAACGCTTGGCCGCTCACAAGAAGTACTTCCGGGACAAGGAACGGGCGGCGCGCTCCCTCGTCCGCGACCATGGAGACGTCCAGTACAATCTGGACGACCCCGAAGCCTTCGACTGGCTGCTTGCGCACAAGCGCTCCCAGTACCGAGCGACAGGTCAGCACGATATCTTCGCCTGCGGCTGGACCGTTGAACTCCTGCAGCGGCTGCTTCTGGAGAAATCTTCCCCGACGAGAGGCCGGATCGCCACCATGCGAATCGCGGGCGAGCTTGTCGCTGCGGAGTACAGCCTGCTGGCGGACGCGCGGCTTCACTTCTGGTTCCCAGCCTACAGTGCAGCGTTCCGCCAGTACTCGCCGGGCGTTCTTCTGACGCTGCAAACCCTGCGGCTCGCCAGCTTGGAGGGCTTGGCGAGCGCCGATTTCGGCACGGACGGCGAGGCCTACAAGAAGTACTTCGCTGAGCCGACCCATTCGGTGCTCGAGGGCGTGCTGCCGACCGGGATGTCAGCGGCCACGCTCATCTCCCGCCTGCCGCCCGGCCTGGGCGCGGGCCTGAGTCGGCTGGAACGCAAGGCCGGGCGTCGCTGGGGACTGATCACCGCATGTGAGCCGCATTGGCCGGGCGTGGCGGGCGCCGCCGCGAGCGCATTGGGCGACATCGCGCGCCGGCGCCTCACGCCGGGATCGGCCTGAAGGCCGGGACCGCACCCGATGATCCCCGACGGGTTCAAAGACTGGACCCTCCTTTCTGCGCGAGCCGCAGGCTCGACGGACCTCGACGCGGCCGCGCCGCCCCTTCCATCGGAGCTCCGGCAACCTAACTGTCCCGCATAAACCGCAACAGTTGAAGTTCTTGATGTCGGTCGACGCTCTGTTCCAACCGCTCTCTCTGGGCGCGCTCCAGCTGCAGCACCGGGTGGTGATGGCGCCGCTGACCCGTCTGCGCTCGCGCCAGCCGGGCGA
>JAUJMO010000002.1:547376-548555 GCA_030446805.1 Caulobacteraceae bacterium
GGCGTTCGGCGGCCCGGTGATCGCGGCCGGCGGCTTTGTTCGCGAGACCGCCGCCGCCGCCGTGGCCGGGGGCCGGGCCGACGCGGTCGCCTTCGGCCGCCTGTTCATCGCCAACCCCGACCTTCCGGAGCGCCTGCGCCGGGGCGCTCCGCTCAACGACTACGACCGCAGCACCTTCTACGGAGGCGGCGAACGCGGCTACACCGACTATCCCGCCCTGGGCGCGGCGGCCTGAGGCCCTCTAGGCCCCCCGGTGCTTTGACCCGGGCCGCTTCGCGCAATACGGGCTGACGGTGGCCCGCTGAGCCCGCGGGCGGCGGAGGTCCCCATGCGTCTGCAACTCCTGGCCGTCCTGCTCGCTGTCGCCGGCCCGGCGCCCGCCCAGGTCGGGGGCCCGGTTGGGGCCCCGATCGGGGGCAAAGCCCAGACTGGGGCGCCGTCGCCCGAGCCGGTCGTGGTTCTCCGTCCGGCGCGGGTGTTCGACGGCGTGGAGCCGCGTCCGCACGCCGGCTGGGTGGTGGTGGTGAGGGGGGAGCGCATCTCCGCCGCCGGCCCCGCCGCCCAGGTGGCGGTCCCGCCCAGCGCCCGGGTCATCGACCTGCCCGGCCAGACCCTCATGCCGGGGATGATCGAGGGCCATTCGCACCTGCTGCTCCATCCCTACGACCAGACGTCCTGGGACGATCAGGTGCTGCGCGAGCCGGAGGCGCTGCGGGTGGCGCGCGCCACCGTGCACGCCCGCGACACCCTGCAGGCGGGCTTCACCACGGTGCGGGACCTGGGGTCGGAAGGGGCCGCTTATGCCGACGTGGGCCTCAAGGCCGCCATCGAGCGGGGGATCGTGCCCGGTCCGCGGATGCTGGTGGCGGGTCCCGCCCTGGTGGCCTCGGGCAGCTACGGCCCGAAAGGCTTCGCCGCAGCCGTGCCTCAGGGCGCCGAGGAGGCCGACGGCGAGGACGCCTTGGTGCGCGCCGTGCGCCGCCAGATCGGCGGGGGCGCCGATGTGGTCAAGGTCTACGCCGACTACCGCTGGCGCGCCGGCGAGGACAGCCGCCCCACCTATACGCAGTCCGAGCTGCGCCGCGTGGTGGAGGTGGCGGCCAGCGCCGGCCGGCCCGTGGTCGCCCACGCCTCCACGCCGGAGGGGATGCGCCGCGCCGCCCTGGCCGGGGTGGCCAC
>JAUJMO010000002.1:548655-557110 GCA_030446805.1 Caulobacteraceae bacterium
AACGCCCGCGAGATGGCGCTCATGGTGGACTACGGCATGGCGCCCGCCCAGGTGCTGATCGCGGCCACCTCCGGCAACGCCCGGATCTTCGGCCTGGCGGATCGCGGCGCCGTCCGCCCCGGGCTCCTGGCCGACTTGGTCGCCGTGGACGGCGACCCCCTCCGCGACATCGCCGCCGTGCGCAAGGTCCGCTGGGTGATGAAGGGCGGCCAGGTCGTGAGCGGACCGGGCGCGCCGGTCGCCGGCCCCGGCGAACCCTGACGCCAGCGCTAAGTTAAGGCCGGGCCGCTGGCGACGGGGCCCGCGCGCGCAGGGTGCGGGCGGTCCAGGCGTTGATCTTGGCTTCGAGCACGGGGAGGGGCAGGGCGCCCGAGCCCAGCACCTGCTCGTGAAAGGCGCGCACGTCGAAGCGGGGGCCGAGCGTTCGTTCGGCGCGGCTGCGCAGCTCGCGGATCTTCAAGGCGCCGATCTTGTAGCTGAGCGCCTGGCCGGGGTTGGCGATGTAGCGCTCCACCTCCGCGGTGGCGTTGCTGCGGCCGCGCGAGGAGTTGGCCAGGATGTAGTTGATCGCCTGTTCGCGCGTCCAACCCTTGGCGTGGATGCCCGTATCGACCACTAGGCGGATCGCGCGGAACAGGTCGGAATCGAGAAAGCCGTAGAGTTGGTAGGGGTCGTCCAGCACGCCCAGCTCGCGTCCCAGGCTCTCGGCGTACAAGCCCCAGCCCTCCACAAAGGCGGTGTTCCCGCCGAAACGCTGGAACGGCGGCAGGGCCTCGTTCTCCGCCGCCAGCATGATCTGGAAGTGATGGCCCGGTGCGCCCTCGTGCAGGAACAGGGTGGTGATGCTGGGCGTGGTGCGCGACGGCAGATCATAGGCGTTGAAGTAGAAGACGCCGGGGCGCGAGCCGTCGGGGGAGCCGGCGGCGTAGGAGCCGCGCGCGGCGCCCTTCTCCGTCAGCGCGGGCACCGGCCGGATGTCGAGCGGCGTGCGGGGGAGGGTGGAGAAGAGGCGGGGCAGCAGGGGCTCGAGCCGCCGCTCGACCGCGCGGTAACCCTCCGTGAGTTCCTCGCGGGACCTGGGCTTGAACCTCGGATCCGTGCGGATGTGCTCGAAGAACTGCGGCAGGGTCCCGGCAAAGCCGACCTGACGTTTGACCCCTTCCATCTCCGCCTGGATGCGCGCCACTTCGCGCAGGCCGAGCTGGTGGACGGCCTCCGGGTCGCGCGGCTCCGTGGCGCTGGCCTCTATGCGCCACCGGTACAGGGCGGGCCCGCCCGGCATGTGCAGCAGGCCCACGGTCTCACGACTGGCGGGCAGGTACTCCGAGCGCATGAAGTCGCGCAGGCGGATCAGGGCCGGGCGGACCTCGTCGCGCACGGCGGCCGTGTAGGCGGCGCGGAGCCGGGCCTGTTCGGCGGCCGGGACGGTCGCGGGAAAGGCGCGCGCCGGTCGCAGGAAGGTGGAGCTCTCCACCCCCTCGTCGATGAGTTCGGAAAGCTGGGTCACGACATTGGCCGTGACCACGCGGGGCTGGACGACGCCCGCGGCCATGCCTTCGCGCATCCGCGCCTCCGCCCGCCCGAGCGCGGCGACAAAGCCGTCCATGCGCGACAGGCCGTTCTCGTAGTCGGTCATCGTCTTGAAGGGCGCCGCGCCCTCGCCGGAGCTGAGCTGGGCGAAATCGGTATGCAGGCCGTTGAAGTGATCCAGCGGCCGAACCGCGCGCACGGCCAGCAGATCCGGCTGCAGCCCGCGCAGGTCGAGCCGTCGACGCCAGGCGAACACGTCGTAGGAGATCTGCTCCTCCGGCGTCAGCGCGGCGCGGTTGATGCGCGCCAGGGCGGCCAGGTCGGCCTCCGCGGCCGCGCGCTCGGCGGCCTGAGCGGCGGGGGAGAAGGGCTCGCCGATGCCGCCCGCGAAGCGCAGGTCGCCGCGGGACATCGCCTCCACGGGATCGCGCCGGAGCTCGGCCTCGTCGCTGGCGGCGAACAGCAGGCGGAGGGCCATGGAGGCGGCAGGCGCGGAGGCGCTCGCCGGCGGGGCGGCGGGCCCGGTGGCCGTGGCGCAGCCGCTGAGCAGGGCGACCAGGGCGGCGGCGAGCAGGACGGGGTGGGTCATGAGGCGACTATCGGGAGGCCAGGGCGGCGGAGCAAGCGCGCCGGCGGGCCAAGCTGGTGCGGCGGCGGCGCTTCGGCCCTTGAACCGCTGTGACGGTTCAGAGTCTCTGTCCCCGAACCGGCGTCTTCGACCCACCCGGGAGGACAGAAACCCCGTCCCCGCCGGGGACAGTCGAGCCCTGGCCAAAGTTTATGACCCCCACCAGCGCCAGCAAGGTGGGCGTCAGACTCGGCGGCGTGGGCCGACGTCCCCCGCCACGCACCAATAACCTTGGCGCGTCTGATTTTCTTTGCCGTGTGAACCATGTGCGGACCCGAGTTGAGCCCGAGGCGGAGGGGGCCCCCGACGGGCGGCTCGTTGGAAACAGCCCGTCGGCAAAGCGCTGACGCGCTCTCGGCCAGCGATGGTTCTGCTCGGAAAGGGTGGCGCATATGGCGGGCTGGCGAGCCCCGGAGCGCTAGCGCCCGGGCGACGTACTTCCGATCGAAGTCACGTGGACGGAACGGCGACGGACCCTCACGTCGCCAACTTGGCACGAGGCTAATGTCCGCCCCGGCGCGATGCGGATCTAGCCAAACTGGTGCAGGCGTTTGAGCAGGGTGCAAGCTGAGTGCCTGAATCCGCCGCATAGCTTGCAGGGGCGCAGGTGCTCGCAGCCATTGCGAACACCGACACGGCGACACCCGCGGTCGCCCGCTCGGCAATTCGGTCTTTGCGCCTTATACAATGCACCGCTCTAGGCCCTGGCCTAGGAGCGAACCCTGAGGGCTCGACCGGGGCGAGTTTCTCGACGCCGGTTCGGAGAACATCAATGAAGCTGTCTCGATGGGCGGTGGCCGCCGCTTCGCTCGCCATCGTGGGGTGCGGCCTCGGCGGTGAGGTGAGAGCCCAAACCCAAGTGGTGGCTAGGGCGGCGGGCAAGGAGCTGAGCGTGGAGGATGCCGCGCAGATCCTGGCGGCGAACCCGGCGATCTCGGCCGACCCGCAAATCGCTGGCCGGCTGGCGCGACTGTGGGTGGACTACATCCTGTTGGCCACCGCGGCCGCGCAAGACACCAACCTTTCGATGCTGAACTTGGACGACCTCGTGAAGGATCGGCGGGAGGGGCTGGAGGTGAGCCGGTATCTAGAAGCCCAGGTGAAGCCGGACACGCCCCTGACCGACACGGAGCTAGACCAGCTATGGATCACCGAGGGCCCGGGCCTGGAGGTGCGCGCCCGTCACATCCTGCTGACGCCCGCCAGCGAGGTCGCCTCCGGCGTTGAGGTCACACCCGCCATACGCGAGCGGGTGCGCGCGCGCGCTGAGGCCATCCGCGTGCGCGCCGCCAATGGCGAGGACTTCGCCGCGCTCGCCCGTGAGATGTCGGAAGATCCCGGCAGCAAGGAGAGCGGCGGCGACCTGGGTTGGTTCGCGCGCGGGCGCATGGTGCCACAGTTCGAGGAGGCCGCCTTTAAGCTTCAGGTGGGCCAGGTGAGTCCCGTCGTGGAAACGCCGTTCGGCTACCACGTCATCAAGCTTGAAGAGCGTCGGCAGCAGCCCCTCGGTGAAAACCGCGAGATGTACCGCCAGTACTTGAAAGATGAAGCCCGGAAGCGCGCGGCTGCCGCCTTCGTCGATTCGCGGCGCAAGCTCGCCAAAGTGGTCGTGCAGACCGGGGCCGAGGAGAGCGTCCGGGAGTTGGCGAGCCAGGAGGACCTGAACCTCCGCGGCCGCGCCGGCAGCCCTTTGGTCGTCTATCAAGGCGGCGAGGTGACGGCTGCCGAGGTCGCCGCGTCCCTTCAGAGCGTGCCGAGCGAGACGCGCGAGCAGGTGAAGGCTGCGCCTGCCGAGCAGCTCAAGGGACTCCTCGAATCGCAGGCTCTCCAAGAGTTCCTGCTGGCCGAGGCGCGCCAGAGGAACTTCCGTATTCCAGCCGCCGAGGCCGCCTCCATCCGCGCCGAAGCCCTCCAAGCCATAGGCGAGATCCTGCGCACCTCGGGGCTGGCGGACCGCCGATTCCCCCCAGGCAAGGCTGGCGACCAGGCCATCGAGCAGGCCGTGGGTGAACTGATGAAGCAGACCGTCACCGGCCAGCGCCGGACGCCGCCCTTGTCCAAAGTAGGCTACGCGCTGAGCGACCTTTACGGCTCGGGCGTAAACCGCGAGAGCTTTCCGAAGGTGGCGGAGCGCTTAAGGTCCATCCGCGCCTCACAGCCAGAGGCGCAGCAGCAGCCTGCTCCGCTAAACATGCGGGGGCCGTAGCGCGGGCAGGCTCCGCTCTCGCCCAGACGATCCTCGCCATCTTGTTGGCCAGCGCCACTGTCACCGTCAGGGGGCGTCCACCTCATCGCTCATGGCGCAAAGCGGGCCTCCTGAGCTTCCGCTTCGCGGCGGCCTGCTAGACGAACGCGCTGGCCCGGAGCGCGCGCACCGCCGCCGAGCCGAGACCCGCCTTTTTCAACGGAATCGGCGCAAAGCGGAGGTCACCACAACTGCCAACGATCCAAAGTGGATATGGAGTCCAAGGCCACTAAGCCTCTAGGTAGGGCTATGGACCTCCGCCGCCTGTTCAGACTCTACGCTGGCTTGGTGCTCTTCGGCGTCTCGACGGCGCTGATGGTTCGCTCCGGCTTGGGGTTGATGTCCTGGAGCGTCTTTCACGAAGGGTTGTCACGCCAGACTGGGATCAGCCTGGGACTGATCGTGAACCTGGTCGGCGCTCTGGTTCTCTTGATCTGGATTCCGCTCAAGCAGCGTCCAGGGCTGGGCACCATCAGCAACATCGTCGTGATCGGCCTGGCCGTGGACGCGACGTTGGCGGTCTTGCCCGCTCCAGACCAACTCGCGCTGCGCATCCCGCTGTTGGGGTTCGGCGTGCTGCTGAACGGCTTCGCAACCGCCGCTTACATCAGCGCAGGCTACGGCCCGGGACCTCGCGACGGGCTTACGCTTGGACTCGTGAGGATCACGGGCTTGTCAGTCAAACGGGCCCGAACCGCCATCGAGCTGGCCGTGCTCGCCGTGGGTTGGCTGCTGGGAGGCACCGTCGGGCTTGGTACGCTGCTACACGCCTTGGCCATCGGCCCGATGATGCAGACCTTCATGGGCTGGTTCGTCACGAGGGATGAGAAGCGCACCCGCTCAGCCAACGCCGGTGGACCGGAAGTCGATGTCGGGGACACGCCCCGCCCGGCGGGCAGCGGGCCTGGAGGAAGCGGTTGACCAAAGCAGGGTATTGACCATGCTGACGAACATCCTGAACGGCGTGCGCATCGCGTATGACGACTTAGGTCACAGCCGAGACGTTCTGCCGCTTGTGCATGGGCGGCCCTTCGATGGGAGCATGTGGGCGCCGCAACTCGCGGCCGTGGCGGCGTCGGTTGACGGGTCCTGGCCCCCGACCTCCGCGGCTACACCTGGCGCGCCGCCGCGTCGACCCGGTGAGCCGGCACGTCGACCGGGTCGCGTTAAGGGCTCGATCGAAGCCCGGGACGGAGGGCCTGCCGCCCGAGGCGACGAGCCGCGCGGTCGACGAGCACCTGGCGGTGCTGGACGACGCCGCCTTCGGAGGCGCCACGCCGGTCACGCCCAAGTTCATCTCGCCGGCCGACCCGGCCGGGCGCTGGACCGGCGCCCACGGCGGCCTGGCCTACTTCGGCTATGCGACCAACTACCTGATCGATCTTGATCACGCCGTCATCGTCGATGTGCGATCTCTGGCCGGAGCGGCTGGCGGGCGCGAATCCCTCCTCGCCGCCGCCGCCAAAACCTCCGGAACTCGCCAAGCTGATCCCGGCGCCCACGCCCGCCCTGGCCTGAGGCCGCGCGCTAAGCTAACGCGCTGGCCCGGAGCCGCCGAGCCGGGACCCGCCTTTTCAACAAAAAGCGCCAGGAGCAGACACTTGACCCCGCCGGAACGCGGGTAGCAGGGGGCTAGCGGACGAGCTCTCGGCCGGCCTGGCGCGGCGAACACAAGGCTTGGAAATGAACACTCCCCAAGACATCGTCGCCTTCTGGCGTGAAGCCGGGCCCGGTAAGTGGTTCGCCGGCGGCGACGCGTTCGACCGGGAGATCATCGCGCGCTTCTCCGAGACGCATCACGGGGCGGCGCGGCGCGAGCTGGAGGGCTGGGCGGAGACGGCCGAAGGATCGCTGGCGCTTGTGCTGCTGCTGGACCAGTTCCCGCGCAACATGTTCCGCCGCTCCGCCCACGCCTATGCAACCGACTCGCTGGCCCTGCTGTTCGCCGACCGCGCCCTCGCGCGAGGCCATGACCAGGCGACCGAGCCCGGTTTGCGCGCCTTCTTCTTGCTTCCCTTCGAGCACTCGGAGGACATCGCGCACCAGGAGCGCGCGGTGCGTCTGGCCGAGGCCTTGGGCCATCCCGAGACCTTGGATTGGGCGCTCCGGCACCAGGACGCGATCCGCCGTTTCGGCCGCTTCCCGGGGCGCAACGCCGCGCTGGGCCGGGAGACCACGCCGGAGGAGCATGCCTGGCTGAAGGCCGGCGGGGGCGGGTTCTCGGGTTAGGCCGGCCAGGTGGGGCCTCGAACTTCGCTCTCGGATCGACGCCCAGCTTTATGCTCGCGCTCCGCCGGATGCTGGCGGAATGCGGCGCCTGGGCCAAGGTCAAGGCGATCTCTACCGCTACAGGGAGCAGCGGCCCAGGTGTTCGTGTCCCACCAGACCTGGGCGGCGGCCACCGTGGCGGCCTGAGTCACGGAGACGGGAAAGGCGCATCCACCCACGCCCGTTCACCGGACAAGAACCGCTTGCTTCCGACGGGGCCGCTAGGCAGAACGACCTGCTTGGGCGGGCTTCCGAGTGCTCGCGACTTTGATCGTGGATGAATCATGCGGAAAGCTTTCGCCGCCAGCTCGGCGCTGCTCGGGCTGCTCGGAACGATCCTGAGCGGCTGCGCCACGCCTATCGACATCTCCCGACAGGCGATCGGCTATGAGGAGGAACTCGCTGACGCGCTCAATCAGGACCTGCTCCTGAACATCGTCCGCGCGAGCCGCAGCCACCCTCTGCTGTTCGTCGACTTCAGTCAGGTCTCCAGCTTCAGCAGCGCCTCGGCCGAGATCGACATCTCCCTTCCGCTGGGGGCGGACGCGGCCGACATCCTCAATCTCCTCCCAAGCCTTTCGCGTACCCATCTCCCGCGTTTCGGAGTGAGCCCTCGCGATGACGCCGCCTTCACCAAGGGCATTCTGGCGCCGCTGCCGGTCGAGACGCTCCACGACCTGCTCCAGAGGAACCAATCGCGGCTGCTGCTCTGGTCGCTGTTCATCGAGCGCATCGAGGAAAAAGGACAGGTTTACTACAACGACCCGAGCGACCGGGCCAGGTTCTACGAGTTTCAGATCAAGCTTCAGGATCTCGTGGCCAATCAAAATCTCACGACCAAGCTGACGGATCCCACGAACGTGGGGCCGCCACTCGCCGCCGGCTCCATCAACGTCAACCATGTGACCGAGGCGCGACGCAACGGCCTGTCCCTGGTCCGGGTCAAAGAAGATCCGCCCATGTTTCAGCTGCAAGAGAAGGGGGAGCTGGTCATCGTCAGGGACGGTCCAGGCCCCCGGGTCGAGGATGAGAAGGCCCCCCGCACCGCCCAGGAGGACGATCTGGTCCTTCGGCGCCGCTCGGTGGAGGGCATGGTCTCCTATCTCGGGGCCATCCTGCTGGCCCAGACCCGGTCCGCCAGCCCCTATGTTCCGACCATTCCGGACCCGGATCGGAAGGGGTCCTGCGGTCCCGGTCCCGCCGGGGGCGCCGGCTCCGACGGGCGATGCTGGGCTCCGATCTTCCAGGTGGACAGGGGCTCGAGGGCTCCTGCGCTTGTCGCGGTGACCTACAAAGGAGCGCGCTACGCTGTTCCCGACTCCGAAGAGGGGGGCGGGTACACCGTCCAGGCTTTCAGCCTAGCGTCCCAGCTGCTGAAGCAGTTCAGCTCCCAGAACCAGACGGCTGACGACTCCGGAATCATTGTGTTCGCCCGGTAAGAGTCGGTGCGACCCAACGCCGCTCAGGGGAGCTCCTTTATGGAGTTTGCGGCGCACTAAAGCGCCGTTCCTCCAGCATCGGGACGGTGCGTAGGCCGCCCCAAGTTGAACGAGCCCGGCCGCTTTGCTGTTGGCGGTGTGGAACCTTTCGTTAACCATTCTAGTTGGTGGGGTTCAAAAGGGGATCCTTATGAACACACAAACCAAGCGACTCATTCTCGGCACGGTTTCGGCGCTGACGCTTGCCACAGCTTCAGTGGTTTCCGCCCAACAGGGCGGAAAGCCTCCTGCGCAAGGGAAGTCCGGTCAGGAAAGCTCCAAGCAGCTCGCTCCTGGCCAGCAGAA
>JAUJMO010000002.1:557210-577587 GCA_030446805.1 Caulobacteraceae bacterium
ACACCGATACGAACACCGTCGGCTGATCGCTGCGGTGACGAACTTGGAGCGTCGCGCTGGAAAGCTGCGCGGCGCTCCATCGTTGTAAGCCAGGACGGGACGGACGGCGCGCTAGCAGCCGGCCCGCCCAGGACTCCTCAGAGAACCTGACTGGCCACTTCGGCCTCGGCTCTACCGGACGTCCCCGATCCTTCGGACGAAGGCGTTCACCTGCGCCGGGCGGAGCCGTCCCTTTCAGCTGAGGACAAGACCTCGTCCAGGATCGACAGGTACTTCTCCGCGACCACCGAGACATGGAAACGGCGCTCGGCGTCTTCGCGCGCGTTGACCCCCAGGTCGTCGTAAGCCGCCGCATCGTCGACCACGTCGATCGTTCTTCGAGTCCACGACTCGAAGTCGCCGTACTCGCATAGAAGGCCGTTGTAGCCGTCGGTAATCACCTCGGGTATGAAGCACCGGTTGCTGGCGATTATCTTCTTCGCCCGGAACAGGCACTCGAAAAGCCCCCAGTTCGCCGAACCGAACTGCAACGGGTAGTGCACCAGGTCGAGACCGGCGACGAAGCTTCCGAAGTCGTTGTAGTCCAGGAATTCCACGTGTTGGAACACGCCGTCTTCAAGGTCGATGCCTTCCCGCATCAGCAGGTAGTCCAGATAACGCACTTCGGGCGGGAGGTCCGCTTTGCTGCGGAGAAAGTCGTCTTCGTAGCTGTACCGTAGGTCCTTGGATCCGCAGATCAGAAAGCGACACTGAGGGCGATGGCGGTGGACTTCCTTGGCCACGGCGATGAAGTGATCCACGCCCTTGGCTGAGGATAGATCCCGGGCGATGAACCCGATGCGGAACTCGTCCCGCTCCTCTCTCGGCTGCTCGGGCGGAAGGTCCACAGCCAGCCCGTCCATCTGTGCGCGGATGTTGGAGTGCAGGCGCTCCGGGAACATGTGTTTGGCGTACAGGCTGGGAACGATGACCAGGTCGCTCTTGATCGCCTGGTGGTAGTTGGACATCTCGTAGATCTTGTCTCGATACCGCTTGGCCTCCGACGGCGGGTACCTCGGATCGTGTCCGTGAGCCCTGAACGACGGGAACTCAATGTAGGAGACGATCGGGATCGGGATTTCCTCATACAGCTGCAGGGGAAATCCTCCAGAGCCATGGACGACGATCACATCGATGCGGTGCTCGGCCAGCAACTTCAGCAGGGCGGACTTGATGCTGAACGACCGTCTCACCCGGGCTTCCAGCGTGCGGACGTAGTACCAGGTCTCCTTGTTCTCCTTGGGATCGGGAAAAGGGAGAAGGTTCGGTATCTTGTCCCGATGAGCCTTCCAGGTTCCCTCTGAGCAAAGAAGCCAGGAGGTCGAGCCGGTGTTCGCGTTGATGTACTCGTGTATGCCCCTGAACTGAGTCAGACCGGCGTGGACGAAAGCTATGTTCAATAGGGACCTCTTCTGACCCTGGTAGAACTCGGAAGTGCGTGTACGCCTAGCAAAGGCCGCGAGCTGCGCCAAACGGCGAAGCGGGGCGACCCGGCTGGGCAATGAGCACAGGGCCGTCAACCCTAGCAAGTGGTCGCGGTCGGCGGCGGGTTCGGAGCGGGATCTCCGCACGGAGACGTTCAGCGATTCGACCGATCATCGCGCGCTTCTCCGAGACGCATCACGGGGCGGCGCGGCGCGAGCTGGAGGGCTGGGCGGAGACGGCCGAAGGATCGCTGGCGCTTGTGCTGCTGCTGGACCAGTTCCCGCGCAACACACTCGGAGGACATCGCGCACCAGGAGCGCGCGGTGCGTCTGGCCGAGGCCCTGGGCGATCCCGAGACGTTGGACTGGGCGCTCCGGCCAGGACGCGATCCGCCGTTTCGGCCGCTTCCCCGGCCGCAACGCCGCGCTGGGCCGGGAGACCACGCCGGAGGAGCATGCTTGGCTGAAGGCCGGCGGGGGCGGGTTCTCGGGTTAGGCCCGGCTAAGGCAGAGCGCATGTCACCGCCCCGCCAACTTCTGCTTCTAGCGCAGGCAGACCTTGGGCAGGGGATTGCTCCTGGCGCTTTCGAACGTTTCGAACGAGCACTTCGGACATGCGGGGCTGAACACCCCCGGTTGCCCGGTCGGTCGGCATGACTTAGCGTCGATATATGAGAAAGCACCGGCGTCTCGCCCTAGGGATCCTGGCGTTGGCGCTTCCATGTGCCATGACGCCTCCCGATCTGGTGGCGGCTGCCCGATCCACTTGGACTTGGGACTGCCTCATCACGGAGCCGAGGCTGACCGTTTTTGGCCGTTTAGGCGAAAAGCAGCTCCAGTTAGCGTCGGTGTTCGGGCCTCCTGACCGAAGCTGATAAGGAGCGCCGCCTAAGTGGGGGCTTCGGCCAGGAAGCCGCAAAGATGGCCGAGGGCCACTTCCGGGGCGCCCCGCGCGGTGCACAGGCCGGGGCCGATGATCGGGTCACCTTCGTGGTGGAGTTCGTGGTCAAAAAATAACTGATCCCGAGGACGAGGCGACAGTCCAGATCGCCCTGTCCGAGCGGCTCGCGCTGGACGCCCAATGCTTCCGACCTGTTACAAGCGCGACGCGCTCCCCCTAGCCTCCACGCCCGCCTGCGCCTAGTTTGGCGTTCATGGCCCGTTCCGCCGTCAAGACACCGCCCCGCAACGAGACCGGCGTAGCCGAAGCCGCGCGCCCCTTCGCCTATGGCGCCTCAGGCGCCGAGGCCGCGGCCTGGGTCCCCCACCGTCCCGCCCGCCCGGAGAAGTACGAGGCCGCCAAACGCTTCAAGCTGGTGGCGGACTACCAGCCCGCGGGCGACCAGCCCGCCGCCATCACTGAACTCGTGAGCGGCCTGGAAGCCCGCGAGCACGACCAGGTGCTCCTGGGCGTGACCGGCTCCGGCAAGACCTTCACCATGGCCAAGGTCATCGAACAGGTGCAGCGCCCCGCGCTGATCCTGGCGCCCAACAAGACGCTGGCGGCCCAGCTCTATGGAGAGTTCAAGTCCTTCTTTCCGGAGAACGCGGTCGAGTACTTCGTCAGCTACTACGATTACTACCAGCCGGAAGCCTATGTGCCGCGCACGGACCTGTATGTCGAGAAGGACAGCAGCATCAACGAGACCATCGAGCGGCACCGGCATGCGGCCACCCGCGCGGTGCTGGAGCGCGACGATGTGATCATCGTGGCCTCGGTGTCCTGCATCTACGGCATCGGGTCGGTCGAGACCTATACCGCCATGACCTTCCGCCTGGCGGTGGGGGACGCCATCGACGAGAGCAAGCTCCGGGCGGACCTGATCGCGCTGCAGTACAAGCGCAACGACCAGGCGTTCGGGCGCGGGACCTTTCGGCGGCGTGGCGATACGGTGGAGATCTGGCCCGTCCACTATGAGGACCGAGCGTGGCGGGTGTCCTTCTTCGGCGACGAGATCAGATCCATCGCGGAGTTCGATCCGCTGACGGGCAAGAAGCTGGCGGACGTGCCGGCCGTCACCGTCTATGCGGCCAGCCACTATGTGACGCCGCGGCCGACGCTCAACCAGGCCACCCAGAAGATCAAGGCGGAGATGAAGGAGCGCGTCGACTGGCTGGTCGCGCACGGCAAGCTGCTGGAGGCCCAGCGGCTGGAGCAGCGCACCACCTTCGACCTGGAGATGATCGAGGCCACCGGCTCCTGCGCCGGGATCGAGAACTATTCGCGCTATCTGACCGGCCGCAAGCCGGGCGAGCCGCCGCCCACCTTCTTCGAATACCTGCCGGAGAATGCGATCGTCTTCGCCGACGAAAGCCACGTCTCCATCCCCCAGATCGGCGGCATGTACCGCGGCGACTACCGGCGCAAGTTCACCCTGGCCGAGTACGGCTTCCGCCTGCCCTCATGCCTCGACAACCGCCCGCTCAAGTTCGAGGAGTGGGACCTGATGCGGCCCCAGACGGTGCACGTCTCCGCCACCCCCGGCCCCTGGGAGATGGAACGCACCGGCGGCGTCTTCACCGAACAGGTGATCCGCCCCACCGGCCTGATCGACCCCCCCGTCGAGGTCCGGCCCGTGACCGGCGCCACCGCCAATCAGGTCGACGACTGCATCTATGAGGTGAAAGCCACCGCCGCCCGCGGCTACCGCTCGCTCGTGACCGTCTTGACCAAGAAGATGGCCGAGGACCTCACCGAGTACATGCACGAGCAGGGCGTGCGCGTGCGTTACATGCACTCCGACGTCGACACGGTTGAGCGCATCGAGATCATCCGCGACCTGCGCCTGGGCAAGTTCGACGTCCTGATCGGCATCAACCTGCTGCGCGAGGGCCTGGACATCCCCGAATGCGGCCTGGTCTGCATCCTGGACGCCGACAAGGAGGGCTTCCTCCGCTCGGAGACCTCCCTGGTCCAGACCATCGGCCGCGCCGCGCGCAACGTCGACGGCCGGGTGATCCTCTACGCCGACACCGAAACCGGCAGCATGAAGCGCGCCATGGCCGAAACATCCCGCAGGCGCGAGAAACAGGCCGCCTGGAACGCCGCCCACGGCATCACCCCCGAGAGCGTCAAGCGCAACATCGCCGACATCCTCAACAACCCCTTCGAGAAGGGCGACCGCGTCACCGTCGACACCGGGGTGGCGGAGGACGCGCGTCCCTTCCTGGGCAACAACTTCCAGACCACCGTGCGGGATTTGGAGAACCGCATGCGCGCGGCGGCGAGCAACCTGGAGTTCGAGGAAGCCGCGCGGCTCCGCGATGAGCTCAAGCGGCTGAAGCTGATGGACCTGCAGTTCGCCAACGACCAGATCGGGGACGGAGGGAAGGTGGATACCAAGCCGCGGGAGTATGCGGCGGGGACGGCGGAGGGGGTGTCGCAGGCGAAGCGGACGGGGAGGCGGCGGTAGTCCAACCCAGCAGGCACTCCAGCCAAGGCGGGCTGAAGTGCCTGAGGAACTTAGCTAGCTCGTGTGGCAGGCATTGGAGCAGTAGAAGCACCCGTTGCACTGCGAGTAGATCGTCCTGGCCTTTGTTACGGCCGGCGAGCAAGAGGTGTAGTCGCCCAAGTAGGTCTTGTTGACGACCAGAGCCAGCCAAGAGCATCCGTAAACGTGGACCTCATGATCGCCGTTGGGTTGAGCGTTGTCGTTAACGTAGTACCACGCCATTTTAAGTCCTCGGCAGGCGAACGGCGTTCGCCCGTGGCATGCCTGAGGGTTGACAAAGCGGTCGGCCGAGATTCATCTCTCGGGTGCGAGTGACTACTCCCTGCACCCCCAGGCACTCTGGTTCGCAGGAGACCTCGGACTTTAGAAACCGCCGGGCTGCAACCCGGCGGTTTCGCCGTCTCTGGCCTTGTGCACTAGCCATGACTCCGCAGCGGGTCACGAGTCAATGACCCCAAAACCACAAAATATGGGGGGATCGCGCTTGCCTGCTGGCTACCAATTGATCGTGGATGCATCGGCTGATTCTGCCGAGGCAGACAACCGATTCGTACAGCGGCTCGGCGCGGCTATACGAACGTGAGCGGCAGAGCGCCTACGGGCAGCGCCCTGACTCAGGCACCAACCCTCTCTAATGCCTCGTCCAGTTTTTCAAGAAACATCGATGCGTCAGAGAAGTAATTCGTATAAGCTAGTCGTACGGCGTCCTGCTCACTCGCTCCAACCAGGACGACATCTGCCTTGCCAGCATACATGTCCTCTAGTTCGGCATATTTACTGAGTGCAGTTTTGCTGTCCGCAAAGCCTTGTGCAATAAAGCCCTGACCTGATACCTCAGGGAAGAAGTTAATGAGTATAAAGAGGCGTGAGTTTTTTGCGAAAGTCGTAAACTGAGATGAGCTGAGCTGTCGCAGGCGGTCTATAGCGCCGGTCTTCTTCTCTAGTTGCATGAACTCGCCTATAAGAGTCTTATCGTCCAATTCCTTACAGTAGCCAGACGTCTCTTCGTGAGCGCGAGCGAGCAGCTCAGAGGTGAGCAAGAATACTCTCTCGAGGTCTGCGGCTGCTCCTCCAAACTTGAGCCTTGTTGCATTGACGATGTCGCTAATCTCAACTGCTGTTGCCCAAGCATGTTGAACCACCGTTCTGTACTGAATTTCTAATCTAAGGCCGTTCCACGCCTGCCCCGCAGCAGAACCGACTTTGTACCGATAGACATCGTGAATACCTCGATATCCGGTCCGCTTCGGATGAGTGAGGTAGTCGTATCTATCGTCGCCCCCGATCAACTCGTGTTCAGCCCGGGAGTTGTGGAATCCTGCTCGGAATGCCTGCAGGTCTGACACATCATCGAATATAAGCCGTAGACCAGCGATGTCATGCATCCGTGATAACGCCATGCCTGGCTCTCTCTGGAGCTTGTCGACGATAGTAGGGCGACGCTTGAGCCGTTGGGCAATCGACACATCGTCCTTGTGCCTTCTTCGACGATCCCTCAGCCGCGATTGAAACGTGTTGATTACGTAAAGATGGGACGCCCGCCACTGCTCAAGAAGTGTTACGTCCGCAGCGGTCGAGGTTCCCGAACGAATCCGATCTCCTGCAAGATCGACCTGCCTCCGTGAGTTGGGAGGTGCGGTGAACGCCATGTCCTACTCCGCGGCCATTGCCGAGTTATAAGCATACGTCGGCCAGCTCGGCGCGTAACCATCGTCCGCTTGGTTCCCCCAAGTCGCCCACCCTCGCCGCTCCCCCCGGGCGAACAACTCCAGATACGGCCCCGGGCTGCAGCGCTCGATAAGCTCGTACTGCTCGTCGGGCTTCCGGCTGTGTTCCCGCTTGCGGGTCTGGATCATGTTGACCTGGGAGCGGCCGGGCGCCTCCGTCCGCGCGTTCTTCCCCCGCACGCCGAACAGGACCATCTCAGTCACGTTGCGGAAGTAGAAGCCGACTCCGCGCCCGTCGGAGCCGCCGTCCTTGCGCACCTTGTGCCAGATTAGGTTCGACTTGTAGCTGAACCCCCAAGCCTGCATCACCTCCAGCGCCTCCGGCAGCAGCGCGTTGGGCGTCCACAGATACAGGTGCGCCGTCTCCGCCGCGATCCCCTCCACCGGCAGGGCGCAGATGTCGGCCAGCGTCATGGTTTCATAGCGCGCCAGCCTGCGATGCTCGGGCGCAACCTTGCCCGTTCGGTTCTGGAAGCGCCATGGCGGGTCGGCGAGGATGGTGGCGAACTTCCGCCCGCGAGCGGTGTGCGCCAGATCGGCGGCCGCCTTTACGCCCACGTCCGTCATGCCTGCATCAGCTCCCGACTCGCTTCGCAAGTCGAAGCCGGTAAACGGTAGACGAGGGTGTTGGGAGTCGGCGAAGGCCATCGCGTCCGTTCCCTGTTTGTTCAGCAGCTTTCCGTGGATAACCCATCGTGAGCCAGGGCTCAAGCGTACTGCGTGCTTTGATCGAAGCCGGTTACGAGGTGATCTTCCTCTCTCACGCCGAGGCGATCCTGACCGTGGATTTCCCCTCGGTGCTGGACGAGCTCGCTGAGGTGCTGGGCGGGCTGACCATCCCCATCGAGGAGATCATCGGGTCCGGGGGAGGGGAGACCAAGGGCACCCAGCGCCTGCGGCGCAGTCTTCATGCGAAGGGATGGCGCAAGCGCAACTTCCGCATCGACAAGACGATCAACGGCGTGCCGCGGGAGTCGATCTCGCACGAAGTCGATCACGTCCGCACCTTCACGCCGGAGCAGGGGACCATCTCCGAAGTCGCGCTGGAGATCGAATGGAACAACAAGGACCCCTTCTTCGACCGCGATCTGGAGAACTTCAAACGGCTGCATGCCGAAGGTGCGATCTCGACGGGCGTGATCGTCACCCGGGGTTCCGCCCTACAGGCGGCGCTGCCGCTCCTGGTGCGCCGATGGGTCGATCAGAACGAGGTGGATAGCCATGACGATCTGGCGCGGCTCGGCGTGGCTCAGACGGCTCGGCAAAAGGCGGCCGTGCTGCAGCGGGTGGAGCGCCCGAAGAACCCCATCCCGTTCCGGGAGGCCTGGACCAGCCAGTTCGTGGCCGACAAATTCGGCATGGCCACCACGCACTGGTCCAAGCTGGAAGATCGCGTGAAACGGGGGTGGGCAATCCGTGCCCGTTGCTGCTCATCGGCATCCCGGACGGGGTGGTGACCTTCGGTGAGGATCCGGCAGTGGTGGAGGAGTTGCTCGAGGAAGGCGCTGCGGTGCTGGAGGAGGAGGGGACTTCCTGAGCCGGAATGCCGCCGTGCTCGGCCGCGTCAAGGCGACCGCTGCGCGGCGGGCCTGCGGCCCGGCCCTGACCCGACCTGCGCGCGACGGCTGACCTGGGAACGTCGGGACGAAGGGCGTCCCTTCATTTCAGTTCGATCGCCTGCGGCGCGTCGAACAAAGGGCTGACGCAGAGGGTGGCCGTGCTCGGGCGGACGTGCGCTCCCAAGGGGCTGAAGTGCACCTCTCGAATCCTTCTCCCCTCGCGGGAGAAGGTGGCGCGTGAACCGGAGGTCGGCGAAGCCAGCGCCGGATGAGGGGGAGGGGGGCTCAGCCCAGCCCCGCGGCCTTCCGGATGCGCTCCACCACCGCCTCCCCCTCGAAGATCGCGTCCGAGTTGCTGAAGCGCAGCACGACGAACCCCTGTTCGCGAAACCAGAAGTCCCGGGCCGCGTCGTAGTCTTGGCTCGTCGCGTGGGAGCCGCCGTCGGCTTCGACCACCATCTTGGGCTGGAAACAGGCGAAGTCGGCGATGTCGTCGCTGATAGGAACCTGGCGCCGGAACTTCAGGCCGGCGAGGCGGCGGTCGCGGAGCCGCTTCCAGAGCTGGCGTTCGGCCAGCGTGGGCGCGCGGCGCATGGCGCGGGCGTAGGTGAGGAGCCGGGCGGGATCGGCCATGCTCGAGCTTAGCAGCGCGGCGGGGCGGGGGGGGAGGGGTGTTCGCGGGCGGGCGGGCGGGCGGAAGCCCCATCCGACGCGATTGCGGCGAGACCCCCTCATCCGGCGCTGGCGCGCCACCTTCTCCCGCGAGGGGAGAAGGGTGCGGCGGGTGGTAACCATGTCTGTTGGGCCTTGATTCACGGTGAACGGGGTATGTAGGCGGCGGTGATCCGCAGAATGCAGTCCAACCCACGCGACCTTGGAGAGAGGCTCTCCGCCGCCGACCCGCGGCGACGGGCGGCCGAGCTGCGCGCCCAGGCGGCCCGCTGCCGCCGACTCGCCGCCGGAGTGGACCACGCGATCACGGCCCGCACCCTCACCGAGCTGGCGGCCGAATACGAGGAGCAGGCGGCCCGACTGGGCGCCGCCGAGGAGACGTCGCCCCCGACGGACGCCCCGCCCGCCAAGGCGTCGCACGCGGCCTGAGCTGCGCGCGATATGCGCCAGCAGCAATCGGCCCGACCCACGCAGGGGGTGAGGCTCCTGGCCCAGCATCCGGACGACGGCCGCATGCGGGATCGAGTCGGCCCCGAAGGCCAGCCCCGGGCGGCTCAACTTGCGCGCGCGAGCTCGGCCGCCGCCCGGGCGAACCGGCCCGCGCGCCTCCCTGCGCGCGAAACTCCGTGTCCCCCCACGACTTTCCGCATTCTGAACGCTTACGCTTGGCTCAAATCAGGCGTAAACAGGGCGAAGTGCCAATGACGAATAAAGGGAGGCGACTTTGCTTAAGTTCAGCGTGCTTGTGTCCATCCCGCTTATTTGCGTGCTCGCGGGATGTGGTGACGGCGGAGCGGCCCAGGCCGAAAAGGAGCTGGCGGCGCGCGCGCCGCCGCGGCGGGAGTCGATCCGGATGTGCCGGCCATCGCGCCCGGCAAGTGGCGCGTCAGCGTGGCCGCCATGTCGGGGCCCGAGTTTCCGGCGCAAACCGTGTGCCTGTCCCCCGGGGACGCGGCGGCCAAGAAGGGTTTGGGCGAGCGCGCCAGCCAACTGCCCTGCGCGCCCCGCGACGTGCGCAAGGAAGGCGACCGCGTGGTCACCGAGGCGGTCTGCAACGTCGGCGGGGTGATGCGGGCCATCCGCACCACCGCCTATGGCGACTTCAACTCCGACTATTTCATCGACTACATCGAGAACAACGATCCCATGCCGACGGACGGGCCGCCGGAGGTGCAACGCAAGCTCCACGCCCGCCACATGGGCGACAGATGCTAGGGAGCTGACCACAGGGGCTTGAGGCGGCGGGCCTTTCCGGTCCAGGTTGGGGCATGATCCGATCCGCCGCCGCCCTCGCCCTTCTCGCCGCCCTGTGCGGCTGCGCCATGCCGCCTCCTGAGAGCGGCGGCATGGCCCCGCCGGCCGCCGTCGCGCGGCCGGACCCGGCGCTGGCCGCCGTTCTGGCCGGCGCCCAGCGCACCGCTGAGCAGCGGGCGCGCGACCCGTATCGCCCGCCCGGCCGAGAGCCTCGCATTCTGGGGCCTGCGCCCCGGCATGACGGTGGTGGAGATCGGTCCCGGCGCGGAAGCCTGGTGGTCCTATGTGCTGGCGCCCTATGCGGCCCGCACCGGCGGTCGCTACATCGCCGGCTATGGGGACATGGCGGCGCCCAACGCCTCGGCCAACGCGCGCAAGGCCCGCGCCGACTTCCTGACCGCCTTCTCCGATCCCAGCCTCTACGGCCGGGTGGAGGCGGTGAACTTCGGCACGACCTCGGGCCTCGACGTGCCGCCCGCCTCGGCGGACCTGATCCTGGTCGCGCGCGCCTTTCACAACTGGGCCCGCCAGGAGGGCGTGACGGACCGCTACATGGCCGCCTTCGCCCAGGCGCTGAAGCCGGGCGGGATCCTGGCCGTCGAGCAGCACCGCGCGCCGGAAGGAGCGGACCCCAAGGCGGGGACGGGCTATGTGCCGGAATCCTATGTGGTTGCGGCCGCCCAGCGCGCGGGCCTGGTTCTGGACGCGCGCAGCGAGCTCAACGCCAACCCGCGCGACACGCGCGACCACCCCTTCGGCGTCTGGACCCTGCCGCCGATCCGGCGCTCCACCCAGGGCGGCCGCACGCTTACGACCGAGGAGCGCGCCCGCTTCGACGCCATCGGCGAAAGCGACCGCATGACGCTGAAGTTCCGCAAGCCGGGCTAGGACGCGTCGACATCCCGGGTCGCCTTGGGCGAGACAGCGGGTCAAACCGGGCCAAGCCAAGACGTAGCGACCGCCTCCATACGCTTCGCCCGCCCGGCTCCCTCCGTCCGCAAGGTCAAACACCACCAAGCGTCACCCTCGGACTTGTTCCGAGGGTCCATCTCTCCGCCCGACGCACCTTTGCGAGGTGAGACGCACGGGTGGGTCACCCCCAAGGTTCCGCATTGCTGAACGGTGGGCCCTCGGAACACGTCCGAGGGTGACGCTTCAGGTGGGTGATGGTCGGCGTCCCACCCCGCGGAACGTCGATCGGTTCAGCCTCAACCCGGGCGAGACGATCGGCGCGACGGTCGCCGCGCCGCTCAGCGCTCGAGGACAACCCGCCCGACCACCAGCCCGCGGCCCTGTCGCGTGCGACGGCCCGTCTTCGCCCACACGCCGCCCCGCCTCGCCATCGGGCCCGCAGAAGCGCTGATCCGGCTTGACCCGACCCCGCGTCCGCATGACAGAGGCGGGCCGCAGGAGAACCCGTTCATGGCCACGCTGGAAGAGATCACCGAGAAGATGCGCGAAGCCGTGGCCGGCGGCGGGCTGGATCAGTCGGTGAAGTTCGACCTGGGCGCCGACGGCGTGATCCACATGGACGGCTCCACCGTCACCAATGAGAACAAGCCCGCCGACTGCACGCTCACCCTGTCCAAGGCGGACTTCGAGGCCATGGGCCGCAAGGAGCTGGACCCCACCATGGCCTTCATGAGCGGCCGGCTGAAGATCGCCGGCGACATGGGCGTGGCCATGAAGCTGCAGCCGATCCTGTCGCGGGTGGGCTGAACCGTCAGTCTGGACCGCGGCTTCCGCCGCCACGAGACGAGCAGCTGTTCAGCCCTTTGTTCGACGCGCCGCAGGCCTGTTCAGCCCTTTGTTCGAACCTCAACTCAACAGCGGGACGCCCTTCGTCCCGACCCCCTCCGATCAGCCGTCGCGCGCAGGGAGGGTCAAGGCCGCGCGCCAGCGCGCCCCGGAGGGTCGCCTTGACGCTCGCGAGCACGGCGGCACGCGCCCTCAGCGTTTGAATGCCTGCGCCCTCTAAGCTAAGCCGGGGTGGCGCCGTGCTCGGCCGGGTCAAGGCGACCCCTCCGGGGCGGCTTCGCCGGCCTTGACCCGGCCTGCGCGCGACGCCGTTCGGACGGGGTCGGGACGCAGGGCGTCCCTTGTTGTTGTTCGACGGCCTGCGGCGCGTCGAACACAGGGCTGGTTGCAGGGATGCTTCACGCAGAGGCAGCCCGGCTGCCGTGGTCCTGAGCTGGCCAGACCCCCTTGTTGGTGGGTTACGACGTCCCTGCCCGCGAGCGGGCCGGGGCCCTACACCGCGCCGCAGGCGGCGAAGAAGCGGGCGATCTCCCGGCGCTCGGACGGGCTGGCCGCGGCCAGGCGATGGCGCATGCCGTCGCGGCTGACCACCACCTCGCCCGTGCGCTGGAACTGCTTGAGCACCGGGCTGGCGGCCGGAACCTCGGCCTCGACGACCTCGTCGAGCAGGGGGTCGGCCATCCGCTTGGCCTTCAAGGTGGCGGTCTGGCCGCCGGATGCGAGGGTGAGGGCGCCGCTGCGCTTGGCGGCGTCGGGGGCGGAGCCGTACTCGGCCACCCGGACCCGTCCGGAGCGGACCTGGCATTCCAGGGTGGCGGCGATGTCGTCGCTTTCGGCGGCCGCGTAGTACAGGCGGGCCTGGTCGGCGCGGTAGGTCCAGCTCAGGCCGTCATCGGCGGCGGTGGCCGCGGCGGTGTTGGTGGCGCAGGCGCCCAGGGCGATCAGGGCGACGAAGGCGGGAAGAGCGCGTTTCATGAAGGAGCAACGTCCGACCCCCCCGCCCGCGTTCCTCTTAACGAATCAGTGTCGCGGCGACCGTGGCCGCCGCGACACGACTCCTTAACGGCGGGTGGAGCCCGCCGCGGCCGGGCCGGCGCCCGGCAGCTTGCAGCCGCCCAGCACCAGGGCGCCTTCGCGGCAGTCCAGCACCTTCACCACCCGGCCGTTGCCGCGGTAGTCGACCACGCGGTTGCGGCCCTGGGCGCAGGCGAACTCGTACCACTCCTCGCCCTCGGGCGTGGTCCCCATCCGGCGCGACATGGTGATGTCGCAGGCCCGGCGTTGGGCGGTCATGGCCGCCTCGATCCTGGGGTAGAGCGCCTCTTCGCTGGTCAGGGTGCAGTTCTGGCGACGCTTCTGCGCCAGGAGGCAGTCATAGACCTCGCTGGCGCCCGAGCCGGTCGAGAGCAGGGCGAAGGCGCCCTCCGGCCGGTTGGAGCAGGCCACCTCCACGATCTCGCGCCCGGTGCCCTGTTCGGCGCCCAGGCGTTTGAAGTTGGACACGGCGCAGTCGAAGTTGGCGGCGCGCAGCAGTCGGCCATAGTCTTGCGCATTGCGCTCCTGCGCCGCCGATGCGGCGGTGAACTGGCAGGGCGTGTTGCCGAACCGGCCGCAGTCATAGGCCTGGACAAAGGCGCCGTTGGCGGCGGTCTCCAGGAAGAAGCCCGGCGCACCCTGGCAGCCGACCTCCAGGACTTCGTTCTGCGATGTGGGGTTGCGCCCCACGATGCGGGCGTCGGACACGGTGCAGGACCGGCGCGAGGCCGTCACGATCGGGTTCAGCGCCGCCAGGCTCTGCGCCTTGGTGGTGAACTCGCAGCGGAACTGGCCGCCGCCGGTCTGTTCCGCACGGAAACAGGTCTGGGCGGTGGCGCGGCCCGTGGCTGCCTGCGGGCGGTCCAGCACAAAGCCCCCGCCTTCGCTGCAACCCACCTCGTAGCGGATGGCGTTGCTGCTGCTCAGCAGGCCCACCGCCCGGCCGTTGGTCACCGTGCAGGTCACCCCCGCCTCGCGCGCCACGCCGGCGAGGCCCTGGACGGGCTGGGCGTTGGCCGGAAGGCGGCACAGCGCGCCGGCGGGACGACCCGCGGCCTGCTCCGCACGCGCGGTCGTTTGAGCGCTCACGCAGTCCAGAGCGGTAGGCGCCGCGGCGCCGGGGGTTTGCGCCACCAGGATGACGAAGCCCAGTCCCTCGCTGCAAGCCACTTCATAGGCGTTGCGGTTTCCGGCGACGCCCAGATAGGCGGCGTCCGTAATCTGGCAGCGCACGCCCGCGGCTTGCACCGCGGCCGGAGCTTCCTTGGCGCCGCGCGCGCGATCCAGGGATCCCGCCCCTTGGGCAGCCTTGGCCGGTTGCGCCTGGCGGCGGCCCCGGCCCTGGGCGGAGGCGTCCTCAGGCGCCACGCTGAGCGCCACGGCGGCCACGGCGCCTCCGAGGCAGAGGGCGGCCGAACCGGCCCGGTAGAAAGATTTCATGTGCGGCGAAGCTCCCCAGCGGTTCAAGCTTAACGCGCCGTACCGACGCGCGTTCATCCCTCCCGTCACCTTGAGCGCGGGAAGGGGGCGCCATTGGGGCGGACGGCCCGCGGCCCGGGTGCTAGCCTCCGCGACATGACCGCCCTGTTCTATCCCTGGGCCGAGCCGCCCGGCCTTGGCGAGCTGCAGGAGGTGGCGGACGGCCTGCTCTGGATGCGGCTGCCGCTGCCCTTCGTCCTGGATCATGTGAACGCCTGGCTACTGCGCGATGGCGGGGGCTGGACGGTGGTGGACACGGGGATCGACACGCCGGAACTGGCGGAGGCCTGGGACGCGATCTTCGCCGGCGAGCTTGCCGGAGCGCCGGTGACCCGGGTGGTCTGCACCCACATGCACCCCGACCACATCGGCCGGGCGGGGGCCATCTGCCGCCGGTTCGACGCGCGGCTGTGGATGACGCGGCTCGAATATGTCACCGGCCGCATGCTGCTGGCCGACACGGGCCGACCCGCGCCGGAAGAGGGGGTGCGCTTCTACCGCGCCGCAGGCTGGGACGGCCCGGCCCTGGAGCTTTACCGCGCCCGCTTCGGCAAGTTCGGTCTGGGGGTCACGCCCCTGCCGGACAGCTTCCGGCGGATGGAGGACGGCGGGACGGTGGTCATCGACGGCCGGGACTGGCGCGTGGTGGTGGGGTCGGGACACTCGCCGGAGCACGCCTGCCTCTATTGTCCGGAGCTGAAGGTGCTGATCGCAGGCGATCAGGTCCTGCCCAGGATCTCGTCCAACGTCAGCGTGTTTCCGACGGAGCCGGACGCCGATCCGCTCGGGGACTGGATGAACTCGCTGGCCAAGCTGGAGCGCGAGATCCCCGACGACGTACTGGTCCTGCCCTCGCACGGACGGCCGTTCCGCGGGCTGCACGCGCGTCTGCAGGAGCTGGCGCGAGGACACCATCTGTCGTTGGACCGTCTCGAGCGGACCCTGGGCGAGCCCAAGCGCGCCGTGGACGTGTTCGGCGCCCTGTTCGCGCGTACGATCGAGGGCGGTCTGCTCGGCATGGCCACGGGCGAGGCTCTGGCCCACCTCGCGCGGCTGGAGCGGCAGGGGCGGGCGGTGCGCCACACCGGCCCGGACGGCGTCTGGCGGTGGGTGCGCAGGTGACGGCTCGCGCTCTGATCGTGACGCTGGCGATGGACGAAGCCTCGTTCGACTGGTTCCAGGCGCTGCGCGCCCGCTGGTTTCCGCCCGAACGGAACATGGTGCCGGCACACCTGACCCTGTTCCACAATCTGCCTGGGACCGAGCTGGAGAGCGTTCGCGCCAGCCTGCGCGCCGCCTGCGCGGAGACGCCGCCGATGAACCTGGCGGTGCAAGGTCCGTGGTCGCTGGGCCGCGGCGTCGCCTATCGCCTGAACAGCCCCGTGCTGACCGCCTTCCGGGCCCGGCTGGCGGGCGCCTTCGATCCCTGGCTGACGCCGCAGGATCGCGGGGGCTTCCGTCCGCACGTCACCGTGCAGAACAAGGCCGATCCGGCCGAAGCGCGCGCCCTGCTCGAACGGCTGCAGCACGCGTTCGAGCCCTTCGAGGTGATCGGCGAGGGGGTCCTGCTGTGGCGCTACCTGGACGGACCCTGGGAAGCGGTCGACCGGCTGGCCTTCACCGGAGCCTGACGGCCCAGCCCTTCGTCCAACCCCTTGTTGGCCAGAGCGTCCACCCGTTCGTTGAGCGGGTGGCCGGCGTGCCCCTTGACCCAGCGCCAGTCCACCGTGTGCCGCTCGCGCGCGGCGTCCAGCCTGCGCCACAGATCCTCGTTCTTGACCGGCTTCTTGTCGGCCGTGAGCCAGCCGCGCTTCTTCCAGCCATGGATCCATTCCGTCACGCCGTTGCGGACGTACTGGCTGTCGGTGTGCAGCTCCACGCGGCAGGAGCGGGTCAGGGCCTCCAGCGCCTGGATGGCCGCCATCAGCTCCATCCGGTTGTTGGTGGTCAGGGGCTCGCCGCCCGTGAGCTCCTTCTCCTTGTCGCCGAACATGAGCAGGGCGCCCCAGCCGCCCGGCCCCGGATTCCCGCGGCAGGCGCCGTCGGTGTAGATCACCACTTGGGGGGTCATGGTTGGAGCCGTCGGCGGAATCGCATGCGGGACGGTCTAACCGCCCTCGCCGCCGCCGTCCCGCTCAAGCGGTCAAAAGCCGCGGCAGTTTGAAGGTCACCGTTTCGCGAACCGGGGCCACTTCTTCCACCGTGACCTGGAAGCGTTCGGCCAGGGCGTCCAGCAGGGATTCGACCAGAACCTCGGGGGCGGAGGCTCCGGCCGTGATCCCCAGCCTGCTCACCCCTTCCATACGGCCCCAGTCCAGCCGGCCCACGTCGTCGATCAGGACCGCGTCGCGCGCGCCGCTGCGAAGCGCCACCTCGACCAGGCGCAGGCTGTTGGAGCTGTTCTGCGAGCCCAGCACCAGCACCAGGTCGCGGTTCTGGGCGATCTGTTTCACCGCATCCTGCCGGTTGGTCGTGGCGTAGCAGATGTCCTCCTTGTGAGGCGCCGCCATTCGGGGGAAGCGGCGCTTCAGCACCGCCGCGATCTCGGCGGTGTCGTCCACCGAAAGCGTGGTCTGGGTGGCTACGGCGACTTGATCCGGGTCGGGGGGCGCAACCAACTCCGCGTCCCCCACGGTTTCGATCAGGGTCACGGCTTCGGGCGGCAGCTGGCCCAGGGTGCCCACCACCTCCGGATGGCCGGCGTGACCGATCAGCAGGATGTGACGCCCGGCCCCGTGATGCCGCTCGGCTTCCACATGCACTTTTGAGACCAGCGGGCAGGTGGCGTCGAGATAGATCATCTCGCGGCGCCGGGCCTCGGCCGGCACGGTCTTGGGCACGCCATGGGCCGAGAAGATCACCGGCCGGTCGTCCGGCGCCTGGTCCAGCTCCTCCACGAAGACGGCGCCCATGTTGCGCAGGCGCTCGACCACGTGGCGGTTGTGCACGATCTCGTGGCGGACGTAGACGGGGGGTCCGAACTTCTCGAGCGCGCGCTCCACGATCTGGATGGCCCGGTCCACGCCCGCGCAAAAGCCCCGCGGGCTGGCCAGCAGGATGTGCAGGGGCGGACGCACCGCCGCAGCGGTCGCGGGAGCATCCAGGGTGTGCGCGTCGACCATGGAGCCCAGATAAACCTCGTGGACGCCCTGCGCCACCGCGCTTGGTTGCAGCCCCCAGCCTGCGGCTCTATGTCGGAGGCGCCTATCCGGAGCTTCCCGCCCATGCGCGCCTTTCTTCTCGCCGCCACCGTGCTGGCCGCCGTCTCCACGGCCGCGCCCGACGTCCGCGCGCAAGGGAAGGGTGGGGACGAGGCGTCCAAACGCCAGAAGAAGAAGGAATGGGAGACGCCCCAGGCCCGGCTCGAGGGCGAGCGCAACGCCGGCCCGTGTCCCTTCGTCAAGGTGCTCTATGACGCCAGCCGGTATGTGGAGCTGGAGAACGCCCGCGAAACGGCGGCGGCGGTGAAATGGTCCGGCGAAATCCAGGGCGTGCGGGCGGACTGCCGCTATCGCGAGGCCCAGCCGATCACGGTCGACATGGATGTGGCCTTCAACCTCGGCCGCGGCCCGCGCGCCGACGGACAAACCAAGCAGTACCGCTACTGGGTGGCGGTGACGGAGCGGAATCGGGCGGTGATCGCCAAGGAGTATTTCACCCTGGACGCCGAGTTCCAGCCGGGCCAGGACCGGCTCACCGCGACCGAGCGGCTGGGCGGCATCACCATTCCCCGCAAGGACCAGAACGTGTCCGGCGGCAATTTCGAGATCCTGATCGGCTTCGACGTCACGCCCGAGATGGCGCAGTTCAACCGGGACGGTAAGCGTTTCCGCGTCAACGCCGGCCAGACCGCCGCCGCACAGCCGGGCCAGACCGCGGCCCGATGAGCGATCTGAAATCGGCGCTCGGCGAAGCGGCCGCCGCCGCCTTCGCAGCCGAGGGCCTGCCCGCCGACTACGGGCGCGTGGTCCCTTCCGATCGCCCGGAGCTGGCCGACTTCCAGTGCAACGGGGCGCTCGCCGCCGCCAAGGCCGCGAGGGCCAACCCCCGCGACATCGCCGGCCGGGTGGCCGAGCGTCTGCGTGCGGACCCGCGCCTGGCCTCGGTCGAGATCGCCGGGCCGGGCTTCATCAATCTGCGCACCTCCGACGCCGCCCTGGCCGAGCGTGCGGAGGCTTTGGCCGCCGATGAGCGCGCGGGCGCCGAGCAGGTCGCCCAGCCCCGCCGCGTGGTGGTGGATTACGGCGGGCCGAACGTCGCCAAGCCCATGCATGTGGGGCACTTGCGCGCGTCCATCATCGGCGAGTCCCTCAAACGGCTGTTCCGCTTCCGGGGCGACCAGGTCTGGGGCGACGCCCATTTCGGCGACTGGGGCTTCCAGATGGGGCTGCTCATCGTGGCCGTGGGGGACGAGGGCGTCGCGCCCGAGACCCTGACCCTGGAGGATCTCGAGCGGCTCTATCCCCCCGCCGCCGCCCGGGCCAAGGCGGAGCCCGACTACCGGGACCGCGCCCGTCGCGCCACCGCCGAGCTGCAAGGCGGACGGGAGGACTATCGCGCGCTCTGGCGGCGCTTCGTCGAGGTCAGCCGCACGGCCCTCCAGCGCGAGTTCGCCGCCCTCGACGTCCGCTTCGACCTTTGGAAGGGCGAAAGCGACGTGGACGCCCTGATTCCCGGCATGGTCGCGGACCTTCAGGCCAAGGGTCTGCTGCACGACGACCAGGGCGCGCGCATCGTGCGGGTGGCGCAGGAGGGCGACAAGCGCGAGCTGCCGCCCCTGCTGGTGATCTCGTCCGAAGGCTCGGCCATGTACGGCACCACGGACCTGGCCACGGTGCTGGACCGCAAACAGTCGCTGGGCGCCCAGCTCACCTTGTACGTCATCGACCAGCGCCAGGCGGACCACATCGAACAGGTGTCCCGCGCCGCCTATCTCGCCGGCTACGCCGAACCCGGCTCGCTGGAGCACATCGGCTTCGGCACCATGAACGGCGTCGACGGCAAGCCCTTCAAGACGCGCGAGGGCGGCGTGCTCAAGCTGCACGACCTGATCGAGACGGCCCGCGCCAAGGCCCGCGAGCGCCTGCAGGAGGCCGACCTGGGCGCCGACCTTCCCGCCGAGGAGTTCGAATCCATCGCCCGCCAGGTCGGGGTGGCGGCGCTGAAGTTCGCCGACCTCTCGGCCTTCCGCGGCACCAGCTACATCTTCGACCTGGATCGTTTCACCAGCTTCGAAGGCAAGACGGGACCTTACCTCCTGTATCAGGCGGTCCGGGTCAAATCCTTGTTGCGCAAGGCGAAAGGGGAGGGCGCCTCATCCGGCCCGGTCCGCATCAGCGAGCCCGCCGAGCGCGATCTGGCGCTGATCCTGGACGCCTTTGAAGGCGCGCTGTCGGAGGCCTACGCCAAGCGCGCGCCCCACGCGATCGCCGAACACGCCTATCGCCTGGCCCAGACCTTTTCGCGCTTCTACGCCGCCTGTCCGGTGCTGGGCGCCCCGGACGAAGCCACCCGGGCATCGCGGCTGCGCCTGGCCGAAACCGTGCTGCGCCAGCTGGAGCTGTCGCTGGAGCTGCTGGGGATCACCGTCCCCGAACGGATGTAACGGACACCCAGACAGGTGAGGTCAGGTCAGCCACCCGCGCACTCTGGCGACCAGCCCGCGCCAGCCATCGAGGTCGATCGTCCCCAAGATGGTCCGCCCTTCCAGGATCTCCGCTTCCGACCGGCCCCAGTCCAGCGGGCCACGCGGGTACCACATGCCTCGCTGGAAGCTGTTCCCGGTTATGTTGAAGATTTCCAAGGCATCAAGTTCGCGCATGTCCCGGATGACGGCGATCGACTCCGGTTCAACCGAGGCGCCGAACTCACGCTTCAGGATGGCTGCAGCGTCCGCTTCCGAGATCGCCGTCACGCCCGCATGAGGATACCGGGCCGGTTGGCGAACGGTGATCCAGTAGCGGTTCATCGGCGCGGCA
>JAUJMO010000002.1:577687-579094 GCA_030446805.1 Caulobacteraceae bacterium
GAGAAGGTGCTTGGGTGAGAGCCATCGGAGTTCGACCCAGGGCCCTCCCCACGACGCGGCGCTCGCCGCTTCGTGGTTTGTGTCTGCAATGAAGACGTTCCCCCCTCCTGATAGCGCTCCGTCGTTCGTGAGGGAGACCTGACTGGAGAAGCCCGTGGTCGCGCCGCAGTCGCGCTGGAACAGCACGGCTTTCAACTCCCCCGTGGGTGCGTCAGCAGTCGCGACAGGATCGTTACGACAAGCGGCGGAGCAGCTGCTCACGCACATCGCCAGCAGGAGGGCTGCGATCTTCCGCATCAGCCATCCGAACAAGCGAATGCGTAGTCGTCAAGATTCTGCTGTCACTCCGAGTGAGAAGCGGACACCTATTTCAAACTGACGCGGGCCCTCAGCTTCTCGGCGTTGACGCGGGCCGCAGGGGCGGTCACAGTTCACGTCTCTCGCGGGAGAGAGCGGGGCTCCGGTCCCGCCGCCGAAGGCGCAACCGCCCCGGAAACGCTCAGGCCCACGGACCGCGAGGGATGGAAACGCTGGAAAGCAGCTGCGGCCGCAGCTCGCCGACGGAGCAAGGGTCGCCGCCGCGATCCGGAATCTCTCAGGCTTCAGGACAGCGGGGGCGCGGTGGGTTAAGCAGCCCGGAAGTCCTGCGCCGAGGTCCCGAGAGCCCATGAGCAAAGCCGAGACGCCCGCCCAGCGCACGCCGCTTTATGACGCCCACCTCGCCTTGGGCGGCCGCATGGCGCCTTTCGCCGGCTACCAGATGCCCATCCAGTACGCCGGGCCTGACGGCGGGGTGCTGAACGAGCACCGCTGGACGCGCAACCACGCCGGCCTGTTCGACGTCAGCCACATGGGACCGGCCTTTCTTACGCTTCGCGAGCCCAGCGGCGATGCGGACGCCGACTTCGCCAGGATCGCCGGCTGCATGGAGCGGCTGGTCTGCGGCGACATCGCGGGGCTCAAGCCCGGCCAGCTTCGTTACACCCTGCTGCTGAACGACGGCGGCGGCATCGTCGACGACCTGATCGTGGGCCGCTCCGCCGAGCCCGAGCACCCCCTCTATGTGGTCGTGAACGCCTCGACCAAGGACGACGATTACGCCCGGATCGAAGCCGCTGCGGAGGGGGAGGTCCGGATCGAACGCGCGGACGGGCCGGAGTCCGGCGCGGCGCTGCTGGCCGTCCAGGGGCCGGAGGCCGCGGCCGTGGTCTCCGAGCTGATCCCGGAGGCCGCCGAACTTAGCTTCATGAACTTCCGCCGAGTGACCGTCGACGGGCAGCCCGTGATGGTGAGCCGCGCCGGCTACACGGGCGAGGACGGTTTCGAGCTGCTGGTCCCCCAGCCGCTGATCGAGCGGTTCTGGACGGCGCTGACCGGTGATCCCCGCGTGCGGCCGATCGGGCTGGG
>JAUJMO010000002.1:579194-613000 GCA_030446805.1 Caulobacteraceae bacterium
ACGCTCGGCGGCTCGGTCGGGATGGGCTATGCGCCCCCCGCCCTGGCCGAGCCGGGCACGTCGATCCAGGTGCTGGTGCGCGGCCGCGCCCAGCCGGCCGAGGTCGCCGCCACGCCTTTCGTGCCGCAACGCTATTTCAGAAAACCCTCATTCCCGTCGGGAGCTTAGGCCATGCGTTTCACCAAGAGCCACGAGTGGGTGGAGTTGCACGACGACGGCGCCGCGACCGTCGGCATCACCCGATACGCCGCCGATCAACTGGGCGATGTCGTGTTCGTGGAGACGCCCGAGGTCGGCAAAAGCGTGAGCAAGGGCGACACCTTCGCGGTGGTGGAGAGCGTCAAGGCCGCGTCGGACGTCTATTCGCCGGTGTCCGGCGAGGTGATCGAAGCCAACCCCGAACTGTCCAGTCAGCCGGAGATGGTCAACGCCGACGCCCAGGGGACCGGCTGGTTCGCGAGGCTGCGCCTGTCGGCCGCAGATGCGGAACTGGGCGAGCTCATGACGCCGGAAGACTACGACGCCTACATAGCCAGCCTCTGACGGTGTTCGGCAGAGCCCCCCACACCCTCCGCTCTCCCCGGCGAACGCCGGGGTCCATCATGGGCGGAGCACCAGCTGAAGGGCGTCCTCGGGGCGCCGTGGACCCCGGCCTTCGCCGGGGAGAGCGGAAGTTCAAATGCGCTACCTCCCCCTGACCGACGCCGACCGGCGCGACATGCTCTCCGTCGTCGGGGTGGAGGGGATCGACGCGCTCTTCGCCGACGTGCCGCAGTCGGCCCGTCTGAGCGGGCCCGTGGACCTGCCCCGCCGCGCCGGCGAGCTCGAGGTCGAGCGGCGGCTGGGCGCCATGGCCTCCCGGAACGTCACGGCGGGCTCCGCGCCCTTCTTCTGCGGGGCCGGCGCGTACAGGCACCACGTGCCGTCCACGGTGGATCACCTGATCCAGCGGTCGGAGTACCTGACCAGCTACACGCCCTATCAGCCCGAGATCAGCCAGGGCACGCTGCAGGCGCTCTACGAGTTCCAGACCCAGGTGGCGAACCTCCTCGGGATGGAGGTGGCCAACGCCTCCATGTACGACGGCTCCACGGCTACGGCGGAGGCCGTGATGATGGCCACGCGCGTCACCCGCCGGAAAAAGGCGGTGCTGTCCGGCGGGCTGCACCCCCAGTACGTTCAGACGACCGAGACGCTGGCCCATGTGGCCGGCGTGCGCACGGAACGGCTGGCCCCCGCGATCGACGCCGAGGCCGCCGTGATCGAGGCGATCGACCCGGACACCGCCTGCGTGGTTGTCCAGACCCCCAACGTGTTCGGCACGGCCACGGATGTGAGCGCCATCGCCGAGGCCGCGCACAAGGCGGGCGCGCTGCTGATCGTGGTGGTCACCGAGGCGGTGTCGCTGGGCCTGCTCAAGGCGCCGGGCGCCATGGGCGCCGACATCGTGGCCGCCGAGGGCCAGTCCATCGGCAACCCGCTCACCTTCGGCGGGCCCTATGTCGGCCTGTTCGCCTGCACCGACAAGCTGGTGCGGCAGATGCCGGGCCGGCTCGCCGGCGAGACGGTGGACGCCGACGGCCGCCGCGGCTTCGTGCTGACCCTGAGCACGCGCGAGCAGCACATCCGTCGTGACAAGGCGACGTCCAACATCTGCACCAATTCAGGGCTTTGCGCACTGGCCTTCACCATCCACATGAGTCTGCTGGGCGAGACGGGTCTCCGCCGCATGGCCCGGATCAACCATGCCCAGGCGAAGAAGACCCGCGACGCGCTCGCGGCCGTCCCAGGCGTGGAGATCCTGACCCCGCGCTTCTTCAACGAGTTCGCCGTGCGACTGCCCCGGCCGGCCGAGGGCGCGGTGGACGCGCTGGCCGCGCGCGGCGTCCTGGCGGGCGTCCCCTATTCACGGCTGGAGCCGGGCGTTATGGATGATGTCCTGCTGGTGGCCACCACCGAAACCACGACGGACGAGGACATCAACGCGTTAGCGCTCGGTCTGACCGAGGTGTTCGCGTGATCCCGCGCAAGACGCCCCCTCGAACAGAACGTCACCCTCGGACTCGTTCCGAGGGCCCATTCCTCCGCGCACCGACAAGGGGGGCTGAACCCATTGGGGGCGCCCCGACCCGCACCCGCTCGCCTAGCCGGACCGTGGGCCCTCGGAACAAGTTCGAGGGTGACGCTTCGGTGCGGGGTTGGAACCCGGCGCAATCTGGAGCTCTCAAATGGCGATGAACACCGTGGGCCGCCCTACCGCGCCCGAGGCCCTGCCCGACAACGACTACAAGCACCCGACGCTGACCGGCGGCCGCGGCCTGCTCCAGGACGAGGCGCTGATCTTCGAGATGGGCGCCTGGGACAAGACCGGCGTGGACCTGGACGAGGTGGACCTCGACCTGTCCGACCTCGGCGGCCTCACCCGTGACGAGGCGATCGGTTTGCCGGGCCTGTCGGAGCCTGAAGCCATGCGCCACTATGTGCGCCTGTCGCAGAAGAACCACGCCATCGACCTGGCCATCTATCCGCTGGGCTCGTGCACCATGAAGCACAACCCGCGTCTGAACGAACGCATGGCGCGCTTGCCGGGGTTCGCCGACGTGCATCCGCTCCAGCCGCAGTCGACGGTCCAGGGCGCCTTGCAGCTGATGGACACCCTGGCGCACTGGCTCAAGACGCTGACCGGCATGCCGGCCGTGGCGCTCAGCCCCAAGGCGGGCGCCCACGGCGAGCTTTGCGGCCTGCTGGCCATCCGCGCCGCGCACGAGGCCAAGGGGCAGGGCCATCGCAAGACCGTGCTGGTCCCCACCTCGGCCCACGGCACCAACCCCGCCACCGCCGCCTTTGTCGGCTACAGGGTGAAGGAGGTCTTGCCCAGACCGCGGACGGCCGCGTGGACGTGGCGGACCTGGCCGGCAAGCTCGGGCCCGACACGGCGGCCATCATGGTCACCAATCCCAACACCTGCGGCCTGTTCGAGCGCGACGTGGTCGAGATCGCGCGCCTGACGCATGAGGCGGGGGCCTATTTCTACGCCGACGGCGCCAACTTCAACGCCATCGTGGGCCGCGTCCGCCCGGGGGACCTGGGCGTGGACGCCATGCACATCAATCTGCACAAGACATTCTCCACGCCGCACGGCGGCGGCGGGCCGGGCGCCGGACCCGTGGTGCTGTCCGAGGCGCTCGCGCCCTTCGCGCCTGCGCCCTGGGTGGTCAGCGACGGCCAGGGCGGCTTCCGGCTCGAGGAGCGGGAGACGGGCGAGGCCGCCCAGGCTTTTGGCCGCATGTGCGTCTTCCATGGCCAGATGGGGATGTATGTCCGCGCGCTCAGCTACATGCTGAGCCACGGATCGGACGGCCTGCGCCAGGTGGCGGAGGACGCGGTGCTCAACGCCAACTACCTAAAGGCGCGGCTGGAGACCGAGATGACGGCCGCCTTCCCCGAGGGGCCCTGCATGCACGAGGCCCTGTTCGACGACCGCTGGCTGGACGGGACGGGGATCACCACCCTGGACGTCGCCAAGGCGCTGATCGACGAAGGCTTCCACCCCATGACCATGTACTTCCCCCTGGTCGTGCGCGGCGCCATGCTGATCGAGCCGACGGAGACCGAGCCCCGGGCCGAGCTCGATCGCTTCGCCGAGGCCCTGCTGGCGCTGGCCCGCGCGGCCAAGGCCGGCGAACTGGAGCGCTTCAAGGGCGCGCCCTACCACGCGCCGCTGCGCCGCCTGGACGAGACCCGCGCGGCGCGGCAGCCGAAGCTGCGGTGGCGGCCGGACACCCCCACGGCGCTCGCGGCGGAGTAGCTAATCGAGGCTGGCGGAGCCGCCCAGGCTGGCCAGCCGCAGTGCGTCTTCGTCGTCCGCTATGGGGTCGACCTCTTCCGGGTCGCGGCCCTGGTCCGCGGCGCGCGCGCGGAGGTCGGGCATGAGCACACCGCGCCGAACGTCCAGCTGCGGCTGATCGTCGGCCGGCACATGGTCTCCGTCGCGATGGCCCTGTGTATCGGCCGGGGTACGGGAAACTGGCATGGCCGCGCTATATGGGGGCCCGCCCAGCCGGCGCCACTGCGACAGGGCGGCCGCTACTGCAGCTTGGTCCCGATCTGGGCGATGCCGCGGTCGATCAGGGGGTCGGACCCGCCTTCGGCCACCCTGCGGGCCAGAACCGACTGCGTCAGGTTCGCCGCGAGCTCGGCCGCAGCGGCTTTCACGGCCTGCGTCGCCTGGGTCTCGGCCAGGGCGATGCGCCGGTCGGCGGCGGCGGCGCGCCGCGCGATCTGCTCCTCCAGCTTGGTGCGGGCTTCGACCTCCATGCGGGCGGCCTCGGCCTCCGCATCGGCCACGATCTGAGCTGAGCGACGCTCCGCTTCCGCCCGCTCGCCCTGAAGCTGAGTCAGCAGGCGTTCGGCTTCCGCCCGCAGGCGCGCGGCCTCGTCCAGATCCGCCTGGATCTGGTTCCGCTTGGCGTCCAGCACGCCCAGCATGGCGCCGCGGCCCTTCCACAGCGCGATGGCCAGGAAGATGACCAGGCCCACGCCGACCCAGAACTCGGCCTCCGCGGGGTTCAGAAAGGCCGGCATCAACGGCTCCCTTGGGCGGCCAGCGCGGTGGTGATCTCGTCGGAGGCGGCCGGTCGTCCGCTCAGCTTCTCCGTGAGCACCTCGGCGGTCTCCACCGCGATCTGGCGGACGTTGGTCATGGCTTGGTCGCGACCGGTGCGGATGCGATCCTCGGCCTGCGCCAGATACTGCGAAAGCTTGGCTTCTTCGGCCGTGGCGCGGCGCGAGCGCTCCGCTTCCACGGCCGCCTTGGCGTCAGTGGCCGTGCGGCTGGCGCGCGCGCGGGCTTCGGCCACCTCGGCGCGGGCGGCCTCGGCCTGGGCGTCGGCCTCCGCCTGCACGGCGCGGGCGGCGATCAGCGCGCCGGAGATGGTGTTCTCCCGCTGGTCCAGGGCCGCGCGGAGCCGGGGGATGAACACGCGCGAGAGCAGGGCGTAGAGGATCGTGAAGAGAATGAGCAGCCAGATGATCTGGCCGCCCCAATACTCCACGCGGAACTGCGGCAGCCCCCCGCCTTCGCCGCCGTGAGCGGCGACTTCCGTGGTCCCCTCGGAGACCTCGTGCCCGTGCACCGCCTCGGAGGCTTCCGCGCTGGGAAGCTCGGTGACGGGGCGCGAGCCTTCCGGATTGACAGGGCTGGCCATGGAAGCGGCTTAGCCGTTCAGGGTCAGGATGCCGAGCACGAAGGACAGAATGCCCAGGGCCTCGACCAGGGCGGCGCCCACGAACAGGTTGCCGATCTGGCCGCCGGCGGCCGTCGGATTGCGCAGGGCGCCTTCCATGAACTTGCCGAAGATATTGCCCACGCCCAGGCCCGCGCCCGCCATCCCGATGGTGGCCAGGCCCACGCCGATGAACTTAACGGCTTCCGATTCCATAGGTTTTCGTCCTTTGCTAGTGAGGGTAGGGGCCGTCGCCGGTCAGTGGTGACCGATGTTCACGACGTCGTTGAGGTAGATCGTGGTCAGCACGGCGAACACGAACGCCTGCAGAAAGGCCACCAGGAACTCAAGCGCGGTCAGGGCCACCACGCCGCTGAGCGCCAGGGCGGCGCCCGGGATGCCCAGCCAGCCCAGGCCGCCGCCGGCGGCCAAGCCGCCCAGGGACACGACAAAGCCCGCGAACACCTTCAAGGCCACGTGGCCGCCCATCATGTTGCCGAACAGACGCAGGGCCAAGGTCACGGGCCGCAGCAGAAAGGCCACCACCTCGATCGGGACCACCAGGAACAGCACGGGCCAGGGCACGCCCGAGGGCACGAACAGCTTGAGGAAGCCCAGGCCATGGCGGGCGAAGCCCACGCCGATGACCAGCAGGATGGTCATGACCCCCAGCGCCGCTGTCACCGCGAGCTGAGAGGTGGCGGTGAAGACCAGGAACAGCCCCAGCATGTTCATCGCCAGAATGAACAGGAACAGCGTCAGGACGAACGGGGAAAAGGCGCGGCCCTCCGGCCCGATGAGATTGTGGGTGAGGTTGTCCACGATGCCGAACAGCATCTCGCCCACGCTCTGCACCCGCCCAGGCACCACCGCCGGCTTGGCCGTCACCACCGCCATGAGCAGGACGATCAGGCCCGCGGCCACCGTCATCGCCAAGGTGGAGTTGGTGAAGGCCATGTCGATGGTCCGGCCGCCCCCGATGGGGATGTCGGGCAGGTCGACGATCTTGCTGACCTCGAACTGGTGGATCGGATCGGCCATAGGCCTGGGAAGCTCCTAGCTCTGTGGACCCGGCCGGGGGGCCGGGGCGGCTTTGGCCGCCGCCTGTTCGGCGGCCGCCTGGGCCATCAATCGATTCGCCGTGCGCCGAGCCATGTAGACGGCCAGTGCGAAGCCCGCCAACACGCCCCCGATCAGCCCCCAAGGGTTCGTGCCGAACAGCCGGTCGACCCCGAACCCCAGCCCGAGCCCGACCAGAACGCCGCCGAACAGCTCGACCACGATCCGGTAAGCCTGGTTCACCGCCGCACTATGCGGAGCGATCCCCTCCGGCCGCGCCGTCCGCTTCGCCAGCGCGTCGGCGCGGGCGGTCAGGTCCGATACGGCGCGGTCTTGGTCCGGCGATGTCGGCATGGCGGCAGGGTCCGCAGGACGGGGTCCGGCGAGCCGGCGTTGGTGCGCGCGCTATCTATCGGCGAGGCCGGGGAGCGTCAAGGACGCCGGTCGGCGCTAGGGCGGCGGCCGCTCAACGCGTCAGGGCGGCGACCACGGCCGGCGCGGCGGCCTGGGCGAGCTGGTCGAAGGTGCACTGGCGCGGCGCCTTGTCCGGGCGCCAGCGAACGAGCTTGGTTCCGTGGCGGAACCGGTCACCCGTCACATGGTCGTAGCGGACCTCCACGACCAGCTCGGGCCGGAGCGGGACCCACTGGCTCGGGCGGTCACGGCTCCAGCGGCTGGGCTTGTCGGGCGCGCTGCCGGTGAAGCCGGGCGGCTCAACCAGCGCCTCCAGCCGGGCGGTGAGGGCCGGGCGTTCGGCGGCGGTGATCGCCGAGGTGAAGCCGACATGGTCCAGCCGGCCCTCCTCGTCGTAGAGCCCGAGCAGGAGGGAGCCCACCTCGCGGCTTGCCTGGGCGTAGCGGAAGCCGCCCACCACGCAATCGGCCGTGCGCAGGCGCTTGACCTTCAGCATGGCGCGTTCGCCGGGCTGGTAGGGCCCGTCCAGCCGCTTAGCCACGACCCCGTCCAGGGCGTCGCCCACCCGCTCGAGCCACGCCTGCGCCTCGGTCCGATCGTGGGTGCAGGGGGTCAGCGCCAGGCCCGCCTCCGGTTCCAGGCCTGCGCAGAAGCGCTCCAGCTCCGCCCTGCGGGTCGAGAGCGGCTCAGGCGCCAGCGCCCGGTTCTCGGGCGTGTGGAGACAGTCGAACAGGATCAGCTTGGCGGGCGTCTCCGTCGCCAGCTTGCGGATGCGGCTTTCGGCCGGGTGCAGCCGGTTCTGCAGCGCGTCGAAGGACAGGGCGCCGCCCAGCGGGATGACCAGTTCCCCATCCAGGACGAAGCGATCCGGGCCGAGCGCGGCCAGGCTCTCCACCACCTCCGGGAAGTAGCGGCCGAGCGGCTTGCCCGACTTGGCCTTGAGCTCGACGGTGGAGCCGCTGCGATAGGCTAGGCAGCGAAAGCCGTCCCACTTGGGCTCGAACTGCCAACCGGGCCCGTCCGGAAGCTCGTCCACCTGACGCGCCTCCATGGGCTCGAACTCGAGGGGGGGAAACATGGACGCTGAACCGCCCCTCGTCGCGGCGGTTCCCCTCCGCGAAACCTCCGCCGGCCCATAAGGCCCAGCCCCGGAAGCCCCAGCTACTCCGCAGCCAACGCTTCGGCGGCCCGCAGGTCCACCGAAACCAGCTGGCTCACGCCCCGCTCGGCCATGGTCACCCCGAACAGGCGGTCCATCCGGCTCATGGTCACCGCATTGTGGGTGATTACGATGAAACGGGTGTCCGTGCGGCCGCGCAGGTCGTCCAGCATGCGGCAGAACCGGTCGACGTTGGCGTCGTCCAGGGGCGCGTCCACCTCGTCCAGCACGCAGACCGGGGCCGGGTTGGACAGGAACACCGCGAAGATCAACGCGGCGGCCGTGAGCGCCTGCTCCCCACCGCTCATCAGCGACATGGCCGCCAGCCGCTTGCCGGGCGGGCAGGCGAAGATCTCCAAACCCGCTTCCAGCGGGTCGGGCGACTCGATCAGCTGGAGGTGCGCCTCTCCGCCGCCGAACAGGGTGGTGAACAGGGCCGAGAAGTTGGTGTTGATCACGTGAAAGGCGGCCAGCAGCCGGTCGCGGCCCTCGCCGTTCAGCGCCTCCACGCCGTCGCGCAGCTTGGCGATCGCGGCGATCAGGTCGGCGCGCTCCGCCCCAAGCCGGCCCAGGCGGGCCGCCTGCTCCGCAACCTCCTCCTCGGCGCGCAGGTTCACCGGGCCGATGCCGTCACGCTCGCGCTCCAGCGCCGCCAGGTGGATCTCGACCCCGCCGGGTTCCGCCGGGACGGCCACCGCAGCCTCGGCCAGCTCGCGCGCCAGCGCCTCGGGCTCCAGCTTGGCGACCTCGCGAACCTGCACCGCGGCCTCGTCCAGGCGGGCCGCCGCGGCTTCCAGGCGCACATCGGCCGCGGCACGGGCTTCGCGCGCTGCGGAGGCTGCCGCGTCTGCGGCCCTCGCCGCCCGGTCCGCCCCGGTGTGTTCCGTTTCGGCCGCCGCTAGCGCGTCGGAGGCTCGCGCGCGTCGCACCTCGGCCAGAGCCAGTTGATCCAGCAAGGATTTGCGGGCCAGGGCCAGCCGCTCCGGCGCTTGGCGGGCGGCGGCTAGGTCGCTGTCCAGCCGCTCGCGCCGAGTCTCCAGTTCCGCCAGGCGCGCCGCGGCCGTCTGGGATCGCCGGCTCCAGTCGGCGCTGTCGCGGCCCAGGCCCTGGAGCCGGCCGGTGCGCGCCTCCCGCTCCCGCCGCTCCGCGTCCAGCGCCGCCCGGGCCGCCGCCGCGGCCTCACGCGCCGCCCCGGCCGTCTGCCGGGCTGTCGCAAGGCCGGCCTGCTCCTTCGAGAGATCGGAGCCGGCCGGGTGGAAGGGCGCGGCCTGGGCCAGGTCGGGCAGGGCGCCCCGCGCCTCCGCCTCGTCCGCCTCGAGCCGCTCGAGCGTTTCCTCCAAAGCGGCCAGCCGAGCCTCCCGACGCGCGTCCTCCCGCGCGTGGCGTTCGGCCGTGTCCCGGGCCGAGGCGGTTGTCCGCTCGGCTTCCGCCACCGCGGCGCGGGCGGGCCGGAGCGCCGCCTCCGCCGTTCGCAGCCGGTCCGCCGCTGCCCCCTGGGCCGCGGCCGCGGCCTTGGCTTCCGGCTCCAGGGCCGCCATCTCGCCTTCGAGCTCACCCAGGCGCGCCCGCTGCGCCAGCCGCACGGCGGCCGGCCGGGGCGCTTCCGACCGCGCGGTGAAGCCGTCCCAGCGCCAGAGCTCGCCTTCCCGCGACACCAGCCGCACCCCGGGCTCCAGGCCTGCGGCGAGGCGCGCTCCATCCGCACGGTCGACCACGCCGACGCGGGCCAGCCGCGCCGCCAGTTCCGCAGGTGCGGCGACGTGGTCCGACAGGGGCGTCACGCCCGCCGGCCAGGCCGGAGCCCGGACATCCGCTCCGCCCCAATAGGCGGGGGCGGCGCGGTCGAGCGCCGCCTGGAGATCGTCGCCCAAGGCCGCCGCCAGAGCCGCCTCATAGCCCCGGTCCGGTCTCACCTGGTCAAGAACGGGCGGGTGCGCGCCCGGCTTGGCGCCCGCCAGCAACTGCAACAGGCCGCGCGCCTCGACCTGAAGGCGCCCCAGCCGGTCCGCCGCGCCCCGATGGGCGGTGCGGGCCGCAGCCTCCGCCTCCGCCGCCTGGCCCCGCTCCGCGTCCGCCGCCTCCAGCGCCGTCCGGGCCGCCTCCAGCGCGGCCAGGGCGGCCCCGTGTCGTACGCACGCGGCCTGCGCTTCGGGATCGCGCGCCGCCGCCGCCAAGGCCTCTTGTTCCCGCCGCCCGCCTTGCAGCGCGGCCGCCGCCCGGTTCAGGCGCGCCTCGGCCTGTGCGCGACGCTCCAGGGCGGCTCGGCGCGCGGCCTCCGCCGCGGCGCGTTCGGCCGCCGCCCGCGCCTGCTCAGCCGCAAGCGCCGAGGCCAACCGCTCGACGTCGGCCTCAGCCTCCGCCCGTCTTCGCTCCGCCTCGGAATAGGCCGCCTCCAGCGTCGGCAAGCGCTCGGGGGCCGCGGCCACCTCCAATTCCAGCGCCGCCGTTTCCGCCCCGATGCGGCTCAGCACGCGAACGGCGTCGTCTACGACCTGTCCTTCGCGGGCGGCGTCGTTGGACAGGTGACGCAGCGCGCCCGTCAGCCGGTCCACATCGGCCCGCGCCGCGGCCTCCTCGCGATCGGCGCGTTCGCTGTCGAGCTGAAGCCGGCCCAGCACCGCCTGCGCCACGGCCGCCTCTTCGCGCAAGGGCGGCAAGGCGGCTTCCGCCGCCAGCGCCCGCGTGGACGCCGCCGCTGCGGCCAGCGCCGTCCCTTGCACGGCGGCCGCCGCCTCGCGCGCCTCGCCCGCCGCCGCTTCGGCGCCCGCCCCAGCCGCCCGCCAGCGCGCATGGAGCAGCGCCCCTTGCAGGGCCCGGATCTCCGCCGACAGCCGCCGATACTTCTCCGCCTGCCGCGCTTCCCGCTTGAGCCGGTTCAGCGCCCCTTCCAGCTCGCGCGCGACATCGCCCAGCCGGTCGAGGTTGGCTTCCGCCGCGCGCAGTCTCAGCTCCGCCTCGTGCCGTCGGGCGTGCAACCCGGCCACCCCCGCGGCCTCCTCCAGGATGCGGCGCCGGTTCTGCGGCTTGGCCGCGATCAGCTCGCTGATCTGCCCCTGCCGCACCAGCGCGGGCGAGTTCGCCCCCGTGGAGGCGTCGGCGAAGAGCAGCTGGACGTCCTTGGCCCGAACCTCCCGGCCGTTCAGCCGATAGGTCGAGCCTGCGCCGCGCTCGATGCGCCGGGTCACCTCCAGCACCGGATGGTCGGTGAAGGGCTGCGGCGCCGTCCGGTCCGCATTGTCGATGGTGAGCGCCACCTCCGCATGGTTGCGCGACGGCCGTGACCCCGAGCCGCTGAAGATGACGTCGTCCATGCCCCCGCCGCGCATGGCCCGCGCCGAGGTCGCGCCCATGACCCAACGCAGGCTTTCCAGCAGGTTGGACTTGCCGCAGCCGTTGGGGCCGACGATGCCCGTCAGCCCCGGCTCGATACGGAATTCGGTCGCTTCGACGAAGGACTTGAAGCCCGCCAGGCGCAGACGCTGGAACTGCACGGCGGGTCCCGACCTCCGCCTTATCCGGCGGCTTGCTTGCCGCGCACCAGCGGCTGAAGGGCGGCGTCGAAGCCGTCGAGGGTGATGTTCCCCTCGTGCTTCTTGCCGTTGATGAAGAAGGTGGGCGTGCCCTCCACGCCGCGCTCCACCGCGGCCTCGACCCGCTTGTTCAGGGCCACCAATGCGTCTTCGTCGCCGACACACTGCTCGAACTGCTGCTGGTTCAGCCCGACCTGGGCGCCGATGCGTTGCAGGATGCCGCGGAAGTCGCCTGACTGCGCCATCTCCGGCTGGCTCTCGTAGACGGCGCGGACCACGTCGACATAGCGCTCGTCCGGCGCGCAATCGGCCAGCAGCCAGGCGGCCGCCGCGACCTGGTTCGGGGGCGTCAGCATCTCCCGAAGCTCGTAGCGAACCAGCCCCGTGTCCACGTATTTGGCCTTGAACGCGGGCCAGACCTCCTTGTCCCAGGTCGCGCAGTGGCTGCAGGTGGGCGAGGCGTATTCGGTGACGGTCACGGGGGCGCCGGCCTTGCCGAGCGTGGCGCCGCCCACGGCGGCCTCGGCGCCGCCGCCGCTGTTGCAGCCCGAGACGGCCAGCGCGCCCACGGCGGCGAAGAGGAGGGCGGTGCGGCGGGTGAAGGCGGAGGCGCGCATGGGAGGAGCCTTGGACAGGGTTGATTAGAGCGCGATTCGGCGCGGGCGGGTCATGCCCCGCTTTCGCGACGAAACAGAGGCGGGGCTCCGCGTCAACCGGCGTGCCTAGTCCGTCTTGCGCTCCACCGCACGGCCCAGCCGCAACAGGGCTTCGCGAAGCTTGGGCGGCGCTTCCGATACCTCCGCCGCCAGACGCGCCTCGACGCCCGCGTCCAGGGGCGCCGTGCGCCGTCGGGCCTTGGCCGCCTGGGCAGGGGTGGGCCCGGCGGGTGCGGCCTTCACCGGCCCTTGCACGATCCTGAGCCGGTCCACCGATCCCGGCCCCAGGAACAGGTTCACCCGCGCCAGGATTTCCGGCGCCTGATGCTGGACGAGCGCCGCCGCCGGGCCCTGCACGCGCAGTTCGAGCGCCGCCGCGGCGCCGCCGCGCGGCTTGGACAGCTTCACCGGCTCGGTGAACGCCGCCAATCGGTCTCCCGCGATCTCGCGCCACCGCGCTTGCAAGGCGCCCGGCCCGGACCCGAACCGCTCGTCAAGCTGCTTGATCAAGGGCCGGAGCGAGCGGCCCATCGGCGGCGGCGGCCGACGCTGCGGGCGGGTGCGCTTCTCCCGCAGAATGCGCATGGCCTCTTCGGGCGAGGGGAGGCGGCGGGCCATCCACCCTCTCTAAGGGTTGGCAGCCGCGCTGACGAGCCCCGCCTACGGCGTTGGTGCGGCGCGGACGGCGGGGCCTTCACCTCGGAAGCTGGCGCCGGCGCCTGAGCAAGGGCCATATCGGCTGGGATGGATCTGGTCGCTTTCCGCTCGGCCCTGCTGGCCTGGTACGACGCCGAGGCGCGCGACCTGCCCTGGCGCGTGCGTCCCGCGGCTCGACGCGCGGGCGTCCGGCCCGATCCCTACGCGGTCTGGCTGTCGGAGGTCATGCTGCAGCAGACCACCGTCCCGCACGCGACGCCCTACTGGCAGGCCTTTCTCCAGCGCTGGCCCACCGTGGCGGATCTGGCGGCGGCGGAGGACGCCGAGGTCATGGCCGCCTGGGCGGGGCTGGGCTACTACGCCCGGGCGCGAAACCTGCTGCGTTGCGCCCGGGCCGTGGCCGGCGAGCATGAGGGCGCCTTGCCCGACAGCTACGACCGCCTGCGCGCGCTCCCGGGGCTGGGCGACTACACGGCCGCTGCGGTCGCCGCCATCGCCTTTGACCAACCTGCAACGGTGGTGGACGGCAATGTGGAGCGCGTGGTCGCGCGGGTGTTCGCGACCCCGGCGCCCCTTCCCCGGGCCAAGCCGGAGCTGAAGCGGCTCGCCGCCGCCCTGGCCGATCGAACGCGTCCGGGGGACTGGGCGCAGGCGACCATGGATCTGGGGGCCGTGATCTGCCGCCCTCGCGCGCCCTTGTGCGGCCGCTGTCCCGTCCGGGCCTTCTGCGCCGGCCGCGCAGGCGGGGCGCCGGAGGCCTATCCGCGCAAGGCGCCCAAGCGCGAACGGCCGCGTCGCTACGGGGCGGTCTATGTGCTCACCCGCGGCGGGGAGACCGCGCTGGTGCGCCGGCCGGGCCACGGCCTCCTCGGCGGCATGCTGGGCCTGCCCACCACCGAATGGCGCGACAGGGCCTGGTCGCTGGACGAAGCGGTCGCGGCTGCGCCCACGGCGGCCCACTGGCGCGAGGCCGGCCGGGTGGAGCACCTCTTCACTCACTTCGCCCTGAGCCTGCTCGTCCTCCGGGCCGAGGGCGACGCCGACGCCGCCTGGACGCGCGACCTGTCGGTCCTGCCCAGCGTCTTCCTGAAGGCGGCGCGGGCAGGGGAGGGCGCGCTCCTTTGAAGCTGTTCTGCGACGAGATGCTGGCCGGCCTGGCGCGCTGGCTCCGCGCCGCCGGCCACGACACGGCGTTGGGCCCTGCCGGCGCCCGCGACCGCGACCTCCTGGCCCAGGCCGCCGCGGAGGATCGCATCTTCCTCACCCGCGACCGCAGCCTGACCCAGATCAAAACAACCGCCGAGGTCTGGATCCTGCCTGCCGGGGGATTGGAGGCCGAGGCCGCCGCCCTGCGCGCCCGCGGCCTGGACTGGCGCCTGGCTCCCTTCACCCGCTGCCCGGTGGACAACATCCCGGTGCAGCCCGCCGGCCCCGAGGACCTCCTGCGCATGCCCGAGGAGTCCCGCATCCTGCCCGGCCCGCACCGCACCTGCCCCGGCTGCCGCCGGGTCTATTGGCCGGGCAGCCACGTTCGCCGCATGCAGGTCCGCCTGGAGCTGTGGGCCTCCGATGCGGGGATCCCACGTGAGCTGGGGAGTGTGGCGGGTCCCGCCCGCGGCGACGAGATCAACCCGCGCTGATCAGGCCGCCTGCGCCCGGATGCGCGCGCGCAGGTCGTCAATGGGCGCCAGACCTCGGTCGGTGCGGTAGCGCCAGTAGGTCCAGCCGTTGCAGGCGGGCGCCTGTTCCAGCAAGGCGCCCAGCTTGTGGATGGAGCCGCTCTTGTCGCCATGCACCAGAGAGCCGTCCGCGCGCACCTGGGCTTCGCGCTGGCCCTTGGGGCACCACAGGCTGTCGCCTTCGCGCAGCAGCCCCGCTTCGACCAGTTGGCCGAAGGGGATCCGAGGCTCGGACTTTTTGGACCCGGTCACGGCGAGAGCTCCGGATGGGGAGGGCCGCACCGCTGCGATCCGGCGCTCCGCCGCCGCCAGATAGGCCGGCTCCCGCTCGATGCCGATGAAGCGCCGCCCCAACCGCTTGGCCACGGCACCGGTCGTGCCCGTGCCGAAGAAGGGGTCGAGCACCAAGTCGCCCGGCCGGGTCGAGGCCAGCAGCAGCCGGTGCAGCAGCGCCTCCGGCTTTTGCGTCGGGTGGGTTTTCACGCCGTCCTCGTCCTTCAGCCGCTCCTCGCCCGTGCACAAGGGAAAGGTCCAGTCGGAACGCATCTGCAGGTCGTCGTTGGAAACCTTAAGCGCATCATAGTTGAAGGTGTAGCGCCCGCCGCGGCTCTTCGACGCCCAGATCAGCGTCTCGTGCGCGTTGGCGAGGCGGGTGCCCTTGAAATTCGGCATGGGGTTGGCCTTGCGCCACACCACGTCGTTCAGGATCCAATAGCCCAGATCCTGCACCGCCGCGCCCACGCGGAAGATGTTGTGGTAGCTGCCGATCACCCACAGGGCCCCGTCGTCCTTGAGCACGCGGCGGCACTCGCCCAGCCAGGCCCGAGTGAAACGGTCGTAGTCGGCGAAGGTGTCGAAGCGATCCCATTCGTCGTCCACCGCATCGACCTTGGAGTGGTCGGGCCGGTGCAGTTCGCCGCCAAGCTGAAGGTTGTAGGGCGGGTCGGCGAAGACCAGGTCCACGCTGCGGTCGGGCAGGGACCTGAGCACCTCCAAGCAGTCGCCCGCAACGATCGTTTCCGGTCCGAGCTGCATGGTCGCACGCCTCCGTTCAGAGCCGGAATCCTGCGACGGACGTGGTTAGGGTCCGGTTTGGGAACGTGGTGAACGGAGCGTTAGAACCTCCGCCGGGTTTGGAACCGCGACGAACGCCCGTGGATTGCACCCTCAAAGGAGGAGCCCTCAAGCGCCGCGACGCTGAGCGGGCTCGCTCCCAGGAGCCCCGCATGACCGATTTCGCCCGCGCCAGCCGTTTCGTCGATCAGCTTTGGGACGCCGACGTGGTGCCCGCGCTGGTGGACTACATCCGCATACCAGCCAAGTCTCCCGCCTTTGACGCGGACTGGGCCGCCAACGGGCACCTGGAGACGGCCACGGCCCTCTACGAGGGCTGGGCGCGCAAGAGTCTGGCCGACACGCCGGGGGCCACGGTTGACGTCATCCGGCTGGAGGGGCGGACGCCGGTGATCTTTATCGACATCCCGGCTTCGGGCGAGGTCGCGGGCAATGTGCTCATGTACGGGCACCTGGACAAACAGCCGGAGATGACGGGCTGGTCGGAAGGGATGGGCCCCTGGATCCCGGTCATCCGCGACGACAAGCTGTACGGGCGGGGCTCGGCCGACGACGGGTACGCCATGTTCGGTGCGCTCACGGCGGTGCTGACCCTGCGCGAACAGGGGCTGCCGCATGCGCGGTGCGCCATCCTCATCGAGGCCTGCGAAGAGAGCGGGAGCTTCGATCTTCCGGCCTATATCGAGCACCTGCGCCCCCGGATCGGCGCGCCGGACCTGTTCGTGGTGCTGGACAGCGGTTGCGGCAACTATGACCAGCTCTGGGTGACCACCTCGCTCCGCGGCATGGTCGGAGGCACGCTGTCGGTTGCGGTGCTGGAGGAGGGGGTGCACTCCGGCGACGCTTCGGGCGTGGTCCCGTCGAGCTTCCGGATCGCGCGCCAACTGCTGAGCCGACTGGAGGACCCCGAGACCGGGCGAATCCTGGTGGAGGAGTGCTGGGCGGAGATCCCGGAGCAGCGGACGGATCAGGCGCGCCGGGCGGCGGCGGCGCTGGGCGACGCGGTCTGGAGCAAGTTCCCCTGGGTGGAGGGGATGAGGCCCGTGGATGAGGACGGCGGCGAGCTGGTGCTGAACCGGACCTGGCGGCCGCAGCTGGCGGTCACGGGCGCGGACGGGATCCCTTCCATCGCCAACGCCGGCAATGTGCTGCGTCCGGGCACGGCGCTGAAGCTGTCGCTCCGGCTTCCCCCGGCGCTGGACGCCGAACAGGCCGCGGCGCGGGTCAAGGAGGTGCTCGAGGCCGACCCGCCCTATGGGGCCGCCGTGCGTTTCGAGGTCAAGGACGCCAACACGGGCTGGAATGCGCAACAACTGGCGCCGTGGCTGGAGGAGTCCCTCGATCGGGCGGGGCGGGCGGCGTTCGGCCCGCCGCCGGCCTTCATGGGCGAGGGCGGCTCCATCCCCTTGATCACCATGCTGGGCCAGATGTTCCCAACGGCGCAGTTCCTGGTGACGGGCGTGCTGGGGCCGCACTCCAATGCGCACGGGCCGGACGAATTCCTGCACCTGCCCACGGTGAAGAAGGTGTGCACGGTGGTGGCCGCCGTGCTGGGCGACCACGCGGCGCAGGGCGCGGGCAGGCTGGCCGCGTAACCGAAGCACTTGTTTTCACCGCGACGGCGGAGGCGGCGGATGAGCGCTAGGGCGGCGTGAGCGCCCGCATGGTTTCCTCCACCTCCGCCAGAGTCCCTACCACCGTCACGACCTCGTAGAGGTGGTCGCCTGGGGCGTAGGGGCCGGCTGGGCGAAAGACGACGTTGAGCTTGTTGGTGTCGGGGTAGTGGAAGCGGCCGTAGCGGGCCGGGACATCACCGATGGCGGCGGTGAATCCGATGGCGTGGCGACCGTCAGGGGTGGACAAGGCCACAGGGCGGGGCTGTTCCCCAGGCTGAGCTTGGACGCGGTCGTCGGGCGCGAGCCGGCGACCGTCGAAGGTGTGGAACGCGCTGAAGCTCGCGGGAGCGTAGAGGGTGAGCGCCTCCACCACGGCGGAACGGCGGGGCGCGGCGGTGGTGAAGCTTATGGCGTGGTGGATGGCGTTCGGGCGCCCGCCAGCGTTGGGCGTGAGCCGCTGGGCGTAGACGACATCGGACAGCCGGGCGCGATTGGCGGCCGGGCGGGGCGCCCCGTCCCGCCCGGTGCAGGATTGGCCCGGGCGGAGCCAGTAGGCCATGCGGGTCCGGGTGGCGTAGGCGCCCGGGCCCACCGTGGCGGAGAGCAGGCGGCTGCTGGTGCGGCGAAGCGCGTCGCTGCTGGCCCCGGCCTGGGTGGGATTCAGGCACTCGCCCCATTCGTCGAAGCTGATCGCGCCCTGGAGCAGGCGGCCGTGGTCCGAGGCGTTCACGTGTTCGACTCCGCGGAAGCGAAGCGAGCTGACCGCGCCCGCAAACGCTGGCGCGGAACGCAGGACGAGCGGTTCGCCGTTCACGCTCCAGCGGGCCTCCAGCGGTACGCTTGCGAGGGTGGCGCAGGCGGTGAGAGCGAAGAGCAGAACGGGAGCAGGGCGACGCAAATTCACCTTGCCGCCCCGCTCTCCCGGGCGGAAGCCGGGGCGCGGGTCAGGGAAGGGCGGCGTCCGGCCGGCGGGGTGGACCCCGGCTTCCGCTGGGGAGAGCGGTTGCGGAGAGACGGTCACCCTCCTTGCACGCGTCAACGACGCGCGGCGGTTTGCCGACGGAGCTGGTTGATGAGGACGTTCAGGTCGCCGCCGGCGTTGTCCAGGGTGGAGGTGAAGTCGGCCTGCTGGGTGACCGCCAGATAGACGCCCCGCACCTCCACATCCACCACGCGCCAGCTGGAGCCCGAACGCACCACGCGCCACCGGACGGTTTCGGGGCGGGACAGGCGGCCGCCGCTGATCAGGGTCGAAACCACCACATCGCCCGGCCGGCGGATGGCGGAGCCGGTGACCTGGACACGTTCGCCGCCGTATTCGCCCAGGCGCCTCTCATAGACGCTGGTGGCGTAGGCGCGGAACACCTGGGCGAACTGGGCGCGCTGGGCCGGGGAGGCGGTGCGAGCGTATTTGCCCAGCACAAAGGTGGTGATGCGCGGCACGTCCGCGGCCTCATCGATGACCGTGCGGAACTGAGCGGCCTTTTGCGGGCGCGACAGGCTGCGGTCGGCGAGAATGCCGATCGCACGCTGGGCCTGGGTCTGGATGAAGGCCTCGGCCGAGGCCTCTCGCGCGCGCTGGGCCTGCGCCTCCACCGGCGCGAGCAAGGCGGTGGCGGCGGGGGCTGCAGCCAGAACGAGCGCGAAGGTCAGGGAACGCAAGGAAGTCATGGAATCTCCGGTCGGGACCGCGGGCGGATGACCTGCGCGGAAGCAAGGATGTCGGTGTGGAGCTTGGACTTTCTATCGCCGGTCCGGGATGAACGGGAGCGGAATGAGCGGGTGCGGCGACTTCCCGCTTTACAGAAGACATAAAGATATCTTTATATCGCTCATGAGCTGGTCGGTGCGACAGGCGGTGGAGGGGGCGAGCGCGGCGGGCGAGCCGACGCGCCTGCGCATCCTGGCGCTGTTGGCGCGCGAGGAGCTGGCGGTTTTGGAGCTGGGGCGGATCCTGGGCCAGAGCCAGCCGCGGGTGTCGCGCCATCTCCGGCTTCTGGCCGAAGCAGGTCTGGTGGAGCGCTTCCCGGACGGGTCCTGGGTCTTCTACCGGCTGGCCACCGAGGGGCCCGGCGCGGCCCTGGTGCAGGCGCTGCTGGGCGCCCTGGACCTGACCGACGCGGGGCTGCGGGCCGACGGCGAGCAGCTGGAGAGCGTGCAGCGGGGTCGCAGCGCGGCGGCGGCGGCCTATTTCGCGCGCAACGCCGAGCAGTGGGACCACCTCCGCTCCCTCCAGACCGACGAGGCGGAGGTGGAGCGGGCCATCTCGGGGGCCGCGGGGCCCGGACCCTTCGAGCGGCTGATCGACCTCGGCACCGGGACGGGGCGGATGCTGCGGCTGCTCGCGCCCCAGGCGCGGCGGTCGCTCGGCCTCGACCTGTCGCACCAGATGCTCAACGTCGCTCGGGCGGAGACGACCGGGCTGGAGCGATGCGAACTGCGCCACGGCGACATCCTTTCGACGGGGCTGCCTGGGGGAGCCGCGGATCTGGTCGTGGTGCATCAGGTGCTGCATTACCTGGGCGAGCCCGCGGCGGCGGTGGCGGAGGCGGGACGGCTGGTTGCGCCGGGCGGTCGGCTGCTGGTGGTGGATTTCGCACCCCACGAACTCGAACATCTGCGCGAGGCGCATCAGCACCGCCGGTTGGGCTTCACGGACGAGGAGATCGCGCGCTGGTCCGCCGATGCGGGTCTGGCCGAGGTCAGCGTGACCACCCTGCCGCCGGCGCGGAGCGGAGGGCTGACAGTCAAGGTGTGGTGCGCCCGCCGTCCGCACATTCAACAAAGGGTCGCCGCATGAGCGTGATCACGCCGGTGTCCGAACGGGTGCTGGGGCCGGTGGCCCGCGCCGGCGGCCGCGGGGCCAAGCGGCTGAACGTGTCCTTCGAATTCTTCCCGCCCAAGACGGACGAATCCGAGGCCGGCCTGTGGACGTCGATCCGGCGACTGGAGCCCCTGGCGCCACGGTTCGTGTCGGTGACCTATGGGGCGGGCGGGTCCACGCGCGAGCGGACGCACCGGACGATCGGCCGGATACTGGCGGAAACGGGACTGGCCCCGGCGGCGCACCTGACCTGCGTCGGCGCGACCCGGGCGCAGGTGGACGCGGTGGTCGACGAGTACTGGGCCATGGGGGTGCGGCACATCGTGGCTTTGCGGGGCGATCCGCCGGAGGGAATGGGGGCCGCTTACCGGGCCGGAGCGGAGGAATACGCCAATGCGACTGAGCTCACGGCGGCGATCAAGCGGCGTCAGCCGGGGTTCGAGGTCTCCGTCGGGCTGTATCCGGAGAAGCACCCGGAAAGCCCGTCGCTGGAGCATGACATCGAGGTGTTCAAGGCCAAGGTGGACGCGGGTGCGACGCGGGCGCTGACTCAGTTCTTCTTCGACGTGGACGCCTTCCTGCGCTTCGCCGACCGGGTTCGCGCGGCCGGGATCGACATCCCCATCGTGCCGGGGATCATGCCGGTGACGAACTACAAGGGGTTGGTGCGCATGGCGGGCGCCTGCAACACGCGCGTGCCGGGCTGGCTGGCCAATCTGTTCGACGGGCTGGACGCCGATCCGGAGACGCGGCGGCTGATCGCGGGGGCCGTCGCGGCTGAGATGTGCGCCCGGCTGGAGGAGGAGGGCTACCGCGACTTCCACTTCTATACCCTGAACCGGGCGGACCTGGTTTACGCCATCTGTCGCGTGCTGGGCGTGCGCGAGGCGGCGCCTCAGGCGGCTGTTGAGGAGGTGGCTGCATGAGCAGGACCGAACGGACCGCGGCTCTGAAGGCGGCGGCGGATGAACGCATCCTGATGCTGGACGGCGCTTGGGGCGTTATGATTCAGCGGCTGGAGCTGTCGGAGGCGCAGTTCCGGGGGGAGCGGTTCGCTGAGCATCCGCTGCCCCAGAAGGGCAACAACGACATCCTCATCCTAAGCCGGCCCGAAGCCGTGGCGGATCTTCACGACCAGTACTTCGCCGCCGGCGCCGACATCAGCGAGACCAACACCTTCTCCTCCACCCGGATCGGCATGGCCGATTACGGGCTGGAAGGCGCCGTGCGCGACCTGAACCTCCAAGGCGCCCGGATCGCACGGGAGGTGGCGGATCGCTGGACGGCCAGGGAGCCCGGCAAGCCCCGGTTCGTCGCCGGCGCGATCGGGCCCACCAACCGGACGCTGTCCATCAGCTCGGACGTGAACGATCCCGGCGCGCGGGCGGTGAGCTGGGACGAGATGTACGCCGCCTATCAGGAGCAGGCGCGGGCTCTGCACGAAGGCGGGGTGGACCTGTTCCTGGTGGAAACCATCTTCGACACGCTGAACGCCAAGGCTGCGGTCAAGGCCATCCTGGACCTGGAGGACGAAGGCTATGAGCCCCTGCCGCTGTGGATCAGCGGCACCATAACCGACCGCTCGGGACGCACGCTGTCCGGACAAACGGTGGAGGCCTTCTGGAACTCGGTGAAGCACGCCCGGCCGTTCGCGGTGGGACTGAATTGCGCACTGGGGGCCGAGCTGATGCGGCCGCACCTGGCGGAGCTGGCGCGGGTGGCGGACACGCTGGTCGCGGCCTATCCCAACGCGGGGCTGCCCAATGAGATGGGCGCCTATGACGAAGGTCCGGGCGAGACGGCGGGCTTTCTCCGCGAGTGGGCGGACAGCGGTTTGGTCAACATCCTGGGCGGGTGCTGCGGCACGACGCCGGACCACATTCGCGCGATCGCGCGCGCGGTGGAGGGCAAGGCGCCGCGGCGAGTGTCGCAGCGCGGCAAGGCCCTGCGCTTGAGCGGGCTGGAAGCCTTCGAGTTGGTTTGATGGTCCCCTGCCTTCCGCTCATCCCTTCCCAAGCGGGGACCCAGGTGTTTTTGCTCGTCCGACACGAGCCCGATCCGGCTGAGAAAAGCCTGCGTCCCCGCTCGGGCGGGGATGAGTGGAGAAGGGGCGAGGGGTGAGACCCACCTTCATCAACGTCGGCGAGCGGACCAACGTCACCGGCTCGGCCAAGTTTCGCAAGCTGATCGAGGCGGGGGACTATCCCGCGGCGCTGTCCGTCGCTCGGCAGCAGGTCGAGGCCGGGGCCCAGGTCATCGACGTCAACATGGACGAAGGGCTGCTGGATAGCGTCAGCGCCATGCGGACCTTCCTGAACCTCATCGCGGGGGAGCCGGACATCGCCCGCGTGCCGGTCATGATCGACAGCTCGAAATGGGAGGTGATCGAGGCCGGTCTGCAGTGCGTGCAAGGGCGCGCCGTGGTGAACTCGATCAGCATGAAGGCCGGCGAGGCGGAGTTTCTCGCCCAGGCGCGGGCCTGCCAGCGCTATGGCGCGGCGGTGGTGGTCATGGCCTTCGACGAGGAGGGCCAGGCGGATACCCGGGATCGCAAGGTGGAGATCTGCCGGCGGGCCTACGGTCTGCTCACGCGGGAGATCGGCTTTCCCCCTGAGGACATCATCTTCGATCCGAACATCTTCGCCGTAGCGACCGGGATCGAGGAGCACGACAACTACGGGGTCGACTTCATCGAGGCGGTGGGGGCGATTAAGGCGGAGCTGCCACATGTGCGAACCTCCGGCGGCGTGTCCAATGTGAGCTTCGCCTTCCGGGGCAATGAACCGGTGCGACGCGCCATGCACAGCGTGTTCCTGTTTCACGCGATCGCCGCGGGGCTGGACATGGGGATCGTCAATGCGGGCGACCTGCCCGTCTATGACGAGATCGATCCGGAGCTGCGCGAGGCGGTCGAGGACGTGATCCTCAACCGGCCGGGACGGACCAACGAGACGCCCACCGAGCGGCTGGTGGAGCTGGCGCCCAAGTACAAAGGCGACAAGCTGCAGGCCAAGGTCGTCGATCTGGCCTGGCGGGACCAGCCGGTGGCGGAGCGGCTGAAGCATGCTCTGGTGCGGGGGATCACCGACTGGATCGAGCAGGATACGGAAGAGGCGCGCCAGCAGGCCGAGCGACCGCTGCACGTGATCGAAGGCCCCTTGATGGACGGCATGAACGTGGTCGGCGACCTGTTCGGGGCGGGCAAGATGTTCCTTCCGCAGGTGGTCAAATCGGCGCGGGTGATGAAGCAGTCGGTGGCCTATCTCACCCCCTACATGGAGGCGGAGAAGGCCGGGCAGGTCCGTAAGGCGGCCGGCAAGGTGCTGATGGCCACCGTCAAGGGCGACGTGCACGACATCGGGAAGAACATCGTCGGCGTCGTTCTACAGTGCAACAATTACGAGGTGATCGACCTGGGCGTCATGGTCCCGGCGGACCGCATCCTGGACGCGGCGGTCGAGCACGGGGCCGACATCATCGGACTGTCCGGACTGATCACGCCCTCGCTGGACGAGATGGTGTTCGTGGCGGGCGAGATGGAACGGCGAGGCTTCGACAAACCCCTGCTGATCGGGGGCGCCACGACCAGCCGCACTCACACGGCGGTGAAGATCGAACCCGCCTATCGACGGGGCCCGACCGTGTACGTCACGGACGCCTCGCGGGCGGTGGGCGTCGTGTCGGGGCTGCTGAGCGAGACCGAGCGGGGCCGGAACGTGGAGGCGACGCGGGCGGAGTATGTCCGCATCCGCGAAACCTATGGACGCGGTCAGGCGCGGCCACGGGCGAGCCTGGCCGAGGCCCGGGGCAACGCTTTCACCACCGACCGGTCGGCGCACCAGCCCACCCGCCCGAGCTTCCTGGGGGTGCGGAGCTTTCCGGCCTACGACCTGCGCGAGCTGGCCCGGCACATCGACTGGACGCCCTTTTTCGCGAGCTGGCAGTTGGTGGGGCGCTTCCCGGCCATCTTGGAGGACGAGGTCGTGGGGGAGGCGGCGCAAAGCCTCTTCGCCGACGCCCAACTCATGCTGGAGCGGATCATCGCAGAGGGGTGGTTCGAGGCCCGCGGCGTGGTGGGCTTCTGGCCCGCCAATGCGGACGGCGACGACATCGTGGTCTGGACGGACGAGGGCCGGACGCAGGCGCTGGCCCGACTGCACACGCTCAGGCAGCAGATGAGCAAGGCGGAAGGGCGACCCAATACGGCGCTGTCCGACTTCGTCGCGCCGTCAGGCGCGGACTACATCGGCGCCTTTGCGGTGACGGCGGGACACGGAGAGCTGCAGGCCGCCAGCCGCTTCCGGGCGGCGGGCGACGACTATTCGGCCATTCTCGCAACCTCCTTGGCCGATCGCCTGGCCGAGGCGTTCGCGGAGACTCTGCACAAGCGCGTGCGGCGGGAGCTGTGGGGCCATGCGGCGGACGAGGACCTGTCCGTAGAGGATCTCATCGCGGAGCAGTACCAGGGCATCCGCCCTGCGCCGGGCTATCCGGCTCAGCCTGACCACACGGAAAAGGCCACCCTGTTCAGCCTGCTGCAGGCGGAGAGCAACGCCGGAATCGAGCTGACCGAGAGCTTCGCCATGAGCCCTCCGGCCTCGGTCAGCGGCCTGTATTTCAGCCATCCTCAGTCGCACTACTTCGGCGTGGGCAAGATCGATCGCGATCAGGTCGAGGACTATGCGCGGCGCAAGGGATGGAGCGTAGAAACGGCCGAACGCTGGCTGGGGCCCATCCTCGCCTATGATCCCGCGGCGCGGCGGGCGGCCTAGGATCCTCCCCCACCCCCCGAAGGCGCCGCAGCTGGCGCGGGAGAATGGGTTCAGGGCGTCGTGCGAGGGTTCCCGGTCGGCAAGGGCGGTTCGCGAGTGGGTTGCGCCATGGCGGCGCCGAGAAGATCGGCGTTTCCGCCCAAGCGTTTGGCCGCATGCTCGCAGCGGCCGGGCAGCTGCCAGCCCAGGTAGGTGAACTTCTGGGTGTCCTTGTTCTGGGCGGTGCGGGCAGCGGCCCAGCTATTGTAACCCGTCTGGCGCGCCGCGGCGGCCGTGCGAGCTCCGTCGGTCGTCTTGCTCTGAGGCGCGGCCCTGAGCGCGGCGTCGTAGCTGGCGAGGTATTCACGACCGATGGTTTGCTGCTCCTCGTCGGCTTCGCCGATCTGTTCGGCGAGATCCATGTGGCCGCGGAGCGCGCCGTGGCACCAGGCCACCAAGCCGAAGTCGTCGCTGGGCGCCCCGGCGGGCACAGGGAGATTGTTGATGTCCACGGGAGGGCCGGGCGGGATGCGCGGGGTCGTGCGCTGGGTCGCAACGGGCCCCTCGGCTTCCGTGGGCGGAGTTTGCTGGGCTGCGGCGAGAAGAAGCGACAGGACGGCGGCGGACAGCATGGACCCTCGGACGTTGTTGCGCGGTTGTCTGGATCGACGCGCGGGACGGCAGCCGAACAGCACTGCGGCTGAACCTCGGCTGAACTGAGGCGGCCGCCTCAACGCGGATCGGCTCGGTTCCGGATCCGCCGCAGCCGCGGTGACGAATGCTTGCCTCTCTTCCGCCCACCTTCTAGCCTGCATGGGGATCATGAGCTTCTGGCGCAACATCGCGAAGAGGGCGGCGGGTCGCGTGGACGCGGCGGAGTGCGAGTCGTGCCCGCCCGGGCTGCCCGGCGAGGACCCCGCCTTCTCGACTGCGGTCACCGCCTTGGGCGCCAAGTTGGCGCGGGCGGACGGCCGGGTCGACGGAACCGAGTACGACGCCTTCGCCGAGGTGTTCACCCCCGAGTCGGGCAGCGAGGGCGCGGTGCAGCGCCTGTATGAGCTGGCTCGCCAAACCACCCATGGCTACGAGAGCTACGCCCGCCGCCTGGCCAAGCGGTACCGCAACTGCCCGCAGTTGCTGGAGGACGTGGTCGACGGCCTGTTCCACATCGCGGGCTCCGACGGGGCGGTGACGGACAGCGAGCTGGAATATCTCCGCCGCGTCTCGGAGCTGTTCGGGCTGTCGGCCCTGCAGTTCCGCCGCGTCAAGGCGACCCATCTCGGGCTCGCGCCCGACGATCCCTACGCCGTGCTGGAGGTAGCGCCGGACGCCTCGGACGACGCTGTGCGTGCGGCCTGGCGTCGCGCCCTGTCCGAGGCGCACCCCGATCGCGTGATCGGCCGAGGCCTGCCCGAGGAGTATGTGGAGGTGGCCCACGCCAAGGCGGCGGCCATCAACGCAGCCTACGCCGCCGTTCAACGCGAGCGCCGCGCGGGTGTCGCGCTTGAGCCGGCCTGATCCCGCCCTGAGCCCGGCCTGAACTCTCGCAGGCCCGAACTCACGGACGGGTGAGCACGTTGACCTTCGTGTCGGGCGTGCCGACATGGTCCTTGCGCCGAACGCGCATGCGTAACAGAGTGACTGCCATGAACGGATCGTGGAACGGCGGGCTGGTTCGATTTGCAGGCTTCGCCGTGGCGGTCCTGGCCTTGATGGCCGCGCTCGCGCTGGCGGTGGTGTTCGCCGCCGCTGTGGCGGTCACGGCGGTGGTGGCCAGCATCCTGATCGCGCTGACGGCGTTGGCCATGCGGGCGCGGCGCACGGTGCGGGTGCGTTCAGCGCCTGCCGATCTCATCGAAGCGCGCCGCGTGGGGCACACCTGGGTCGCCTACGGCTGGAACGAACGACGCTAAGCCCGGGCCGAGGCCGGTGATCGAGGCGCCGTCGCCCAACCACGACGCCCGGCGTGCGCCGCCGGACGCTGTCATCCTGCATTACACGGGCATGCCGACCGGTGCGGCCGCGCTGGAGCGCATGCAGGATCCGGCCGCCAAGGTCGCCGCCCACTACATGGTCGAGGAGGACGGCCGGGTGTTCCGTCTGGCGCCCGAGGAGCGGCGGGCCTGGCACGCGGGGCGATCCTTCTGGCGCGGAGAGACGGACCTGAACGCGGTTTCGATCGGGATCGAGATCGTCAACCCAGGACACGAGTGGGGCTACCGGCCCTTTCCGGACCATCAGGTCGAGGCGGTCATAGGCCTGTTGGACGCCATTCGGGGGCGGTGGACGGTGCCGGATGCGCGCATTCTGGGCCATTCCGACGTGGCGCCTGATCGTAAGACCGACCCTGGCGAGCTGTTTCCCTGGAAACGGCTGGCCGAGGCCGGCCACGGGCTCTGGTGGGAACCGGAGCCGGAGCGGATCGCCGCCTTGGGCGCGCCGCTGTCCGTGGGCGACGAGGGTGCGGGCGTGTTCGTGTTGCAGGCGGGGCTGCACCGGATGGGCTACCAGCCCAGGCCTTCGGGTCAGTACGACGAGGAGACCGCCACGGTGGTCACCGCCTTTCAGCGCCACTGGCGGCCCGAGCGCGTGGACGGCGTGGCCGACGGGGAGACCCGGGCGCGGCTGGTGGGGCTGCTGCGCTTGGCCGAAGCCGACTTGACCGGAGCCGGCTGAAGCCCGAGGCTGCCGCCGGGCCAGACGGCTGGGCGGTCGCGGCTCTCGCAGGAGGGTCGAGGAAAGTCCGGGCTCCACGGCGACAAGGCGGCGGGCAACACCCGCCGGGAGCGATCCCAGGGACAGCGCCACAGAAAGCAAACCGCCCCTCTCGAGGGGCAAGGGTGAAAGGGTGGGGTAAGAGCCCACCGGGCGTCCGGCAACGGGGGCCGCATGGCAAGCCCCGCCTGGAGCAAGACCGAATAGGGGCCGCGCGCCCGTTTCCCCCGGAAACGGGCAGGATCGTCGCCGGTCCGAGCGGTCCGGGTGCGTCGCGAGAACCGGTCCGCGAGGATCGGTCCAGAGGAATGACCGTCACGTCTCTTCCGAGACGTCACAGAACCCGGCTTACAGGTCGTCTGGCCCACTTTTCGCCACGTCCCCTCACCTAGGGGCGGCGGTGCTGTTCCATGTATGTTCTGTGAAGGACTTGCCCGTCGACTGTTGAAGACCTGCAACGGCCTGAGTTGGGGTCAGTTCAGCCCAGTTTGTGTCATTGTGTCCCGTTAAGGCCCGTGTTACCGATTTGGCCGTCGGCGAACCGCGGAGGGACACGCGTGCGCCGTCCAGGGTCAGGGGCTATGGGCGGTGTTTCTCTCCACCTTCGAGAAACAGCTGGACGGAAAGCGGCGGATCGTCGTGCCGCAGGAGTTCCGCGCCCTGGCCGCGGGCTCGTTCGACGGCGTGTTCTGCTTCCCGTCCATCGAGGCGGACTGCATCGAAGGGGGAGGCAAGGCGCTGTTTGACCGCTACGGGTCCCTTATCGACGAGCTGCCCTTCGGCGATCCCTTGCGCTCCGCGCTGGAGACCACCGTGCTTGGGGGCATGAACCAGCTGGCCTTCGATACGGCCGGGCGCATCACCTTGCCCGAAACCCTGTGCGAGGCTTTCGGCCTGACCGACTGGGTGTCGGTGGTGGGCATGGGCGACCGATTCCAGATCTGGTCGCGCGACGGCTTCGCCGCGCACCGCGCGGCCCAACGCCAGGCTGCGCGGGACGGGCTGGCTGCGCTGCGCAACGCCCAGCGGACCGCGGCGGCCGCATGAGCGCGCACCTTTCCGTCTTGCTGGACGAGGTCGTGGAGGCGGTCGCGCCCGCGCCCGGCCGCCTGGTGGTGGACGGGACCTTCGGAGCGGGCGGCTACAGCCGGGCTTTTCTGCAGCGCGGGGCGGAGGTCGTGGCCTTCGATCGCGACCCGGCCGCCGCGGCTCATGCCGAGCCGCTCAGGGTGGAATACGGCGACAAACTCGTCCTGCTTCAGCGCCGCTTTTCCGAGCTCGAGGCCGGGCTGGCGGACGCCGGACGCGCGGCTTGCGACGCGGTGGCGCTGGATATCGGCGTGTCCTCCATGCAGCTGGACGAGGCTGAGCGCGGCTTCTCCTTCATGCGCGACGGGCCGTTGGACATGCGGATGAGCGGGGAGGGGCCCAGCGCCGCCGACCTGGTCAACGGGGAAGAGGAAGCCGAGCTGGCGCGCATCTTCTGGATCTACGGCGAAGAGCGGAAATCGCGACGCATCGCGGGCGCCCTGGTGCGCCGACGCGCGCAGCAGCCGTTCACGCGCACGCTGGACTTGGCGGAGACGGTCGAAAAGGCGCTGGGCGGACGCCGCGGCGCGCCCGTGCATCCGGCCACCCGCGTCTTCCAGGCGCTGCGCATCGCCGTGAACGAGGAGCTGGCGGAGCTGGAGGCGGGCCTGGCGGCGGCCGAGCGCATTCTTTCGCCCGGTGGGCGGCTGGCCGTTGTCACCTTTCACTCGCTGGAGGACCGGATTGTGAAGCGGTTCCTGACCGAGCGGTCGGGGAACACGCCCGCGGGCTCGCGCCACCTGCCGCCAGGGCGGATCGGGCCGGAGCCCAGTTTCGACCTGTTGTGGAAGGGCGCGCGCGAACCGGGGCAGGGCGAACTGGCCGCCAACCCCCGGGCGCGTTCGGCCAAGCTGCGCGCCGGCGTGCGCACGGCCGCCGCCCCCTGGCCGGAGGCGGGCGTCCCGTTCGGGAGGGAGGCGGCATGAACCCGTTCAAGCGACGCGTGTTCGGCGTGCGCCTCTTCGAAGTGGCGGCCTTCGCCTGCGTGTTGGCCCTCGCCTTCGGCGTGTATCTGGCCAAGACCAATGCGGGACGTGAGCGCGCGCGGATCGCCAACATCGATCGCCAGATCGCCGAAGAACAGCGCAAGACCAAATTGCTCCGCGCCGAAGTGGCTCACCTGGAGCAGCCGGAGCGGCTGGGCCGCCTGTCCAACGCTCATCTCGGGCTGCAGCCGGCGGACGGCACGCGCGAGGCCCTGCCTGAAACCCTGCCCGAGATCGCTCGCCCCGCGGAGAAGAAGCCCAGGCCCGCGCCCTCCAACCTGCTGCCCAAGCCGGAGCCCGTGCCCGTACCCGAGCCTGCGCCCGAAACGCCCGCCGTCGAGAAGCCCACGCGATGACGACCGCCGATCTGCTTCGTTCGCCGGGGGGCCTGCGCTGGGCCAGCGAGCGCCTGAAGTCCCGCATCTGGGCCGTGGAGCGCGCCTTTGAGCGCAACAAGGCCGCGGACCACGCGGTGGATGACGCGCGCATCCGCATCTTCGTGGTGCTGCTGTTCTTCGGGCTGCTGTTCCTAACTCTGGCGCTGGGGGCCACGCGCGCGGCCTTACGTCACTCCGAGGCGCAGGGGCCTGTGGCGCCGCTGGTGAGTTCGGCGCGGGCGGAGCTGGCCGACCGGCACGGCAGCCTGTTGGCGCTCGATCTGATGCACCACGGCCTGTACATTGACGCCCGGGAGGTCTGGGACGGGGAGGAGATCCGGCGAGGGCTCACCCAATCCTTGCCGCGGCTGTCCAAGGCGCGGCTGGAGCGGGCGCTCAAGAGCGGCCGGCGCGTGCATTTGATCGGCGGGCTGACGCCGCAGGAGCGCGCCAAGGTCCACGCTCTGGGCCTGGCCGGAGTAAGCTTCGAGCCGGAAGAGCGGCGCGTCTATCCCCTAGGGGCCACGGCGGCGCACCTGATCGGCTTTTCCGACCGGGGAGGGCAGGGGCTTTCGGGCGCCGAGCGCGCGTTCAACGCACCTCTGCGCGCGGACGGGGGCATCGGCGGACCCATCGAGCTGTCGCTCGACCTGCGGGTTCAGAGCGTGCTGGAAGAGGAGCTGACCGCTGCGGCGGCCGACCTCCGGGTGAAGGGCGCGGTCGGGGTCGTCACCGACGTGCACACCGGCGAGATCCTGGCCATGGCCAGCTACCCGGACTTCGATCCCAACAATCCCGGCGCCGCCACCCCCGAACAGCTGCTCAACCGTGCGGCGGGCTCCGTCTATGAGATGGGATCGACCTTCAAGGGCTTCACGGTCGCGGCCGGTCTGGAGAGCGGCAAGTTCACCCGGAGCTCGACGTTCGACGCCACCCAGCCCTTCCGCATCGGCGGACGGGTGGTGCGGGACTTCCATGCCTCCAACCAGGTGCTGACCCTGGACGAGGTCTTCACCAAGAGCTCCAATATCGGGACTTCCCGGATTGCGCTTGGCGTGGGCACGCAGCGGTTCTCGCAGTACATGGGGGACTGGGGCCTGCTCGAGCCGGCCAAGGTGGAGCTGGTCGAGAGCGCGCGGCCGATCAAGCCCGCCAAGTGGAGCGAAACCACCCTGGCCTCCGCCTCCTTCGGGCATGCGATCTCGGTGACGCCGCTGCAGCTGACCCAGGCCATGAACGCGGTGGTCAACGGCGGACGGATGGTCCCGCTCACCATCCGCAAGCGCGGGCCGCGCGAGCGGGTCACCGGTCGGCAGGTGCTGTCGCCCGCGACTTCGCAGGCCATGCTGGAGATCATGCGCCTCAACGTGACGGACGGCTCAGGCGGCAAGGCGGACGCGCCTGGACTGCGGGTCGGCGGAAAGACTGGGACCGGCGAGAAGGTGGTCGATGGGCGTTACAGCGACACCGTCAACGTGAGCTCCTTCGCCGCGGTCTTCCCGACGGACGGGCCGTTGGACGCCAAGCGCTATTTCGTTCTGATCCTCATGGACGAGCCCAAGGGCAGCCAGGCCAGCATGGGCCAGCGCACCGGCGGGTGGGTGGCGGCGCCTGCGGCCGGGCGGGTGATCAACCGTATTGCGCCCTTCCTGGGCGTGACGCGCAAGGCCGATCCTGCGCCGGAGACGACGCCCGCGGCCAAGCCCGCCACGGGTTCGCCGCGTTGAAGCGCCTGTCCGCCCTGCTCGACGCCCCGGCTGATCCCGATCCCGAGATCGCGGGCGTGACGGACGATAGCCGCGCGGTCAGGCCCGGCTGGTTGTTCGCCGCCCTGCCGGCCCTGGGCTCGGGGCCGGACGGGCGCCTCTACATCCAGGACGCCCTGGAGGCCGGGGCCGCGGCCGTGATCGCGGCCAACGACGTCCAAGCCGGTTCGGCCCAGGTGATCCGCGTGTCGGACCCGCGTCGGGTCTATGCTCTGGCGGCCGCGCGCTTCTGGGGTCGGCAGCCCAGGATCTGCGTGGCGGTCACCGGCACCAACGGCAAGACTTCGGTGGCCGCCTTCTGCCGCCAGATCTTCGAGCGGCTCGGGCACGAGGCGGCCAGCATGGGGACGCTCGGGGTCCTGCACGGCGCGACCCCGCTCACGCCTCCCGGCCTGACCACACCGATGGCGGGCGACATGGCGCGCCTGCTGGCCGAACTCGAAGAGCGCGGCGTCACCCACCTGGCGCTCGAGGCCTCGTCGCACGGCGTCGAGCAGCGGCGGATGGACGGCGTGGAGATCACCGCGGCCGGATTCACCAACCTCACCCAGGACCACCTCGACTACCACGGCGACATGGACGCCTATCGCGCGGCCAAGCTGCGGCTGTTCGAGACCTTGCTGCCGCGCGGACGGCCGGCTGTCTTGAACGCGGACAGTCCGCCGTTTGCGAGCTTCGCGGAGACGGCTGTCCGCTGCGGGCATGTGATCCTGTCGGTGGGCGAGCGCGGCCAGACGCTGCGGCTTCTGCAACGCCGGCCGACCTCGAACGGGCAGCAGCTCTTGATCGAGGCGGACGAGCGGCGCTTCGACGTCCACCTGCCGCTCGCGGGCGCCTTCCAGGCGGACAACGCCTTGCTCGCCGCCGGTCTGTGCATCGCGGCGGGCGAGGACCTGCCGCAGGTGCTGGGCGCGCTGGGCGAGCTGCAGGGCGCGCCGGGGCGCTTGCAACGCGTCCACGCCGAAGGACCGGACGAGGTCTATGTCGACTACGCCCACACCCCCGACGGGCTCGAGACGGCCCTGGCCGCCCTGCGCCCGCATGCCCGGGGGCGGCTGGTCGTGGTGTTCGGCGCGGGCGGGGACCGCGACCGGGCCAAGCGACCGCTGATGGGCGCGGCCGCGATCCGCGGCGCGGACGTGGCCATAGTGACGGACGACAATCCCCGAAGCGAAGCCCCGGAGACAATCCGGGCGGAGATCCTGGCCGGGGCGCCCGGAGCCCTGGAGATCGGGGACCGGCGGCAGGCGATCCGCGAGGCGGTCGCCATGCTGCGGCCTGGCGATGTGCTGGTGATCGCCGGCAAGGGACATGAGCAGGGCCAGACGATCGGCTCCGAGATCCTGCCGTTCGACGATCGGAGGGAAGCCGAGGCGGCGCTCCGGGAGTTGGCGCATGCTTGAGCCGCTTTGGACCGCCGACGAACTGGAGGCGGTGACGGATGGCCGGGCGGTGGGAGCCATTCCCGACTGCACGGGCGTGACCTTTGACAGCCGGGGCGTCGAGCCTGGCGAGCTCTTTGTGGCGCTGCAAGGCGTGCGCGACGGCCACAACTTCGTCCCGGCCGCCTTTGCGCGCGGGGCCGCCTGCGCCCTGGTCTCTCGAGAGGTGGAAGGCGCCGGCCCGCAGCTGGTCGTGCCCGACACGCTGCGGGGCTTGGAGGCGCTGGCCGCCTACGCCCGCGACCGCGCAGGCGCCCGTCGCGGCGCCGTGACGGGTTCCGTGGGCAAGACCTCCACCACCCAGGCGATCCTGGCGGGGCTGACCCGCGCTGGGCGGGCGCACGGGGCGGTGAAGTCGTTCAACAACCACATCGGCGTGCCCCTCACCCTGGCGCGCATGCCGCGCGACACGGAACGCGCCGTGTTCGAGATCGGCATGAACCACGCGGGCGAGATCGCGCCCCTGTCTCAGCTCGTGAAGCCGGACGTGGTGCTGATCAACAATGTGGGGCCCGTCCACACGGAGAACTTCGAGGACGGCGAGGCGGGCGTCGCCCGAGCCAAGGCGGAGATCCTCCAGGGGCTGAAGCGAGGTGGGACGGCGGTGCTGAACGCCGACAGCGCCTGGTTCGACTTCCTCAAGGCCGAAGCGGAGCAGGTCGGCGCGCGGGTGCGCAGCTTCGGCGCGGCGGAAGCGGCGGACGCGCGCCTGGTGAACTGGATGCCGGGCGCCCCGGTTCGGGTGGAGGCGGTCCTGAACGGCCGGCCCCTCGATTACACCCTGCTT
>JAUJMO010000003.1 GCA_030446805.1 Caulobacteraceae bacterium
TCTCCTCAAACGCGGCTTCGTCCTCGTCGCACTCCAGCTCGCGGGCCAGCTCGCGGAACTTATCACCCTGAGATTGACTCTTTTCGAGGTCGGCGCCCATGTTCAACCCGCATGCGAGACAAGCATTACATAATTTACGCCGACGAGTCGGACAAGAAGGGTCGCTACTTCTCCAATTTCTTCGGCGGGGTCCTGCTCTCGGCCGAGGAGCAGTTGCCCATCACCCAGCAACTAGAGGGTAAGAAGGCTGAGCTTGGGCTGCTGCATGAGGTGAAGTGGCAGAACGTAGATCAGTCATGCGTGGATCGCTACATCGAATTTATACGCGAATACTTTAGTTATGTAGCGTCAGCGCGGCTGAAGGTGCGCATCATGTTCACTCAGAACATACGGGTTCCAACCAACCTCGCGCAGCGTCACTACGACGATCAGTATTTCCTATTATACTACCAGTTCATCAAACACGCGTTTGGCCTGAAGTATGCAGATCATGACCCCTACCGGGCGGTTGTCGTCAGGGTGCTCCCTGACAAGATACCAGACACCAAGGATAGGGTTGAGAAGTTCAAGGACTACCTTTGTCGGATTCCCAGCTCACGCCTTATGCGTGGTGAGAACCTGTATATACCCCGCGACTACATCGCAGATGTGGACTCTAAGAAGCACGTCATACTCCAGGGACTCGACCTTATACTCGGTTCCATGTGCTCCAGGCTGAACGATAAGCTAAAAGAAATCCCGCCAGGTAAGCGGCGCAGGGGGAAGCGCACACTGGCAAAAGAAAAGCTCTACAAAGAGATCAACCAGCAAATCCGGGCGATCTACCCGAACTTCAATGTGGGCGTCGGAACCGCGTGCCACTACGGCCCCTCAGATCGGTGGACGCAGCCCTACCGCCACTGGCTGTTCATGCCTGGGGGGCATGTCATGGATCGCCGTTTAGGGAAAAGGGCGACCCCAGAGCGACCTACATAAGGGTCCGACGCAAGCGTTGGGCTTCGGTCGCTCCGGAGTCGCTTGACAGAATAGCGATTCGGCGCCTGTCGCGCTAGCTATGATTTGAATCGGCGGTGCTGTAGAGGGCCGATTCGCGGATCATGTGCCTTTTGTGCGCCACCTAGACCGGTAGCGCCGACCATCGCTCTTAGGCGGCTTGGGGCCGCTCGTTAGGCCCCCGATAAGTCAGCCGCTTGCCGACGACGCCCTCAAGGGCTTTGCCGAACCGGGCTTGATCGTTCACGCCGTTAGCCGCGCGCTCGCTGTAGCGGAAATCAAACTCAGCCATGTAGCGATGCAGATGCTTCTTGGAGCAGTGCTGATAGACGCCCTTCATGCCGCGCTTGAAGACGGAGAAGAAGCCTTCAACCGTGTTGGTGTGGACGCGGGGGTCGGTGAAGGAGACGTATTCGTTCTTCTGGTGGTTCACGGTGCCGTGAAAGGCCAGCGTCTTGCCGACGCGGCGATAGTAGGTGGCTTCGTCGGTCAGGAGCTTGGCTTCGGATGCCATGTTGTCGGCCACGATGATGCCGACCTGCTTGGAGTTCACGTCGTCCATGACCATGCTGCGAGCGCGGCCCGTGGAGCGATCCACCAGGGTCAACACCTTCATCTTGTGAACCGTGCCGCCGCGCATGACGGGCTGACCCGGCTCGCGGCCGATGTAGGTTTCGTCCACTTCGACAAAGCCGCCGCCCGAGCCGAACGGGGCAAGCTCGCCAGAGCGCATCGCCTCGCGGATGCGGTGGGCGAGGAACCAAGCCGTCTTGTAGGTCACGTCCAGTGTGCGGTGCAGCTGGTGGGCGGAGACGCCCTTCTTAGAGCTGACCATGAGGAAAATGGCTTGGAGCCACTTGGTCATAGGCAGCTTGGACTCTTCGAAGATCGTGCCCATGCGGACGGTGAACTGCTTCTTGCAGTCGCCGCACTTCTTCAGGCCCATGCGGACCCGCTTCTCAGCGTTGGGCTTGATCGCGCTGATACGGCCCATGCAGCCGCAGTGCGGGCAGACCGGACCGGCCGGCCAAATCACAGCTTCAACGAAGCGGAACGCCTCGGCTTCGTTGTGAAAATAGGGCTTGGACAGGACGGACATAGCGGGCCTCTTCGACCCCCGATTTATGCCACATCCTTACCGGGTTTGCAAAGTATATAATCGCCACAAAATCAGGGGTAAACAAACCCAGGTCGTTAGGCTCTGCGCCGCAAGGCCCCGATCAGAGCCGCCGAGGCTGGCGGCGTTTGCCGAAGGATTGGATGATACGGAGATAGTAGCCGGGGAGCGGCGGATCACCCCTCCAGGAATCGCGTCAATCGGCCAGCCGCGACGCGATCACGCGTCCCCGAGATGTCCCGACGCATTCTGGACCTAAACCCCCGCGCGACGCTCTCGACCTACCCCGAAGCCAGTGACGCGCCCTTCTATGAAGACGCCGCGCGAATCAATCGCGAGCTGGCCGCTTCTGCCCGTAGCGCCACTAGTCGCCGGCTGGACGAGGCGTGCTCGATGAGGGCCCCTTCTTGCCAAATCGGATCTTCTTGAACGGCTTCCACGACCAGTTCTCCGTCCTACGGAATCTGATCCGGCCCGCGGTGTTCAAGCCCTTCGACCACTGGCGGTTGGTCCAGGTGCAGCCTTGAAGGATCAACCCGTCCTCAGCCGCCGACAGCTCCAGCTCGGCCGCTCCGCTGAAGTGACGCTCGTCGGTTCCCTCAGGCACCGGGACGTCCGCGCGAAAGACGTAGGTCAGCTTGGCGGGCGTGCCCGGTTGGGCGGGAGTCAAGACTGAAGCGATGGTTCTGGAACTCTGGTAGCCGCTCAAGCTGGTCAGCGCGACATAGACCCCGAAGAAGCTGGAGGCGACCTCGACGCGCACGGGGGTATCCAGAAGCGCAGGAAGTGGTGAGGTCACGTCGTCGACGTTCAACCTCTCGCCATCCCCTTTGGCCGCGTCCTTTAGAGCCTTGATGATCGGCCAATTCGACGTCTGGGTTCCCATCCAGACCCCGTCAGGCAGGGGGAACCGCTCCTGGACGAAGGGCAGGAGCCACAGAAGGCGCCACACCGGCGTGGCCACGAATCCAGCTATGATTAGGGGCGTGACGCTGACGCTGGTCCGTGCCGCGGCGAGGGGCTCTTGCCCGAGTCCTAGCCCGGCGAGGACTACGAGCGCGGCCACGATGATGGGTACGCTCAGCCACCCACGCCAGGAGTAGATCGCGTGCATTCGTTCCTCTTGCGTTCACGGCGGCCGGCCATCATCTCAGCGTTGGCTATACAATAGGGGGCCGCACATGCCGGCTAACGCGCACAAGGCGTTTCACCAAGCGGGCGAGCTGCCCTGTTTCCGATCGGAGCTGGAGCTTACCGCGAACGACCGCGAGGAGCTCCTGGAAGCTCGAAAGGCCGTGCGCTCGGCGCTCCGAACGGGGCTGGCGCGGGCGGGCCACTTCCTCGCCCGGGAGGAGTACTACGCCCCGTACTTCCTGGAGCATGCCCGCTTCTCTGAAACGCCAAGCCAGAGGCTTGAACCGAAGTTCCGGACGCAAGGCAGCTGGGCCTACAAGACCCTGAACAGCCCTGCGAACGACAACCAGCAGATCGATCTGGACGAGGGCATGTATCTCCCAATGTCCTTCGTCGACGGGCTCGGCCCGGCGGTCGCTTCGAAGGGCCTGTACGCCGTTGTGGAGACCATCCTGGGCGTGCTCTGTGAAGCGCGCGGCTGGACCCTCGACACCTCGAAAAGCATCTGCGTGCGTATCCAGATCAGCGAGCGCGCGCACCTCGACGTCAACATCTATGCAATCCCGGACCATCGGGTCGAGGAGCTGGCCAAGTCCGCGGCGATAAACTTCGGCGAGGCGCTCAACTCGCAATTCAACATCAACGACGCGCTTTTCGAGCAGCGCCAGCTCCGGCTAGATCCGACAGAGATCTACGTCGCCCACCGTCGGCGTGGGTGGGAGCAGTCCGATCCTCTGCAGCTGGAGGACTGGTTCGTCGCCGCGTGTGACCGTCACGCGCACGCGGTGAACGTCCGTCGGCTGGTCCGTTACCTGAAGGCCTGGAGGGACTGGCGCTGGGGCGAGTGCGGGCTGAGCTCCATCACCTTGATGGCCTGCGCCGTGAGCGCGTTGGACGCCCCAGGCACCAGCCTGCCGAAGGGTCGGGACGACGAAGCTTTGCTGCTGGTCGCTAAGACGCTGTCGCAAGGTTTCGCCGGAGACATTCCCAATCCTGTGGTGGAGGGCAAGGTCCTTAATGACAAATGGGACGTGCAAGCTCGGAACACCTTTCAGCTCGGCGCCCGTGCGTTAGCCAGCCAACTCGAGCGGGCGCTTAGAGGGGAAACACAGGCCGGTGCGGTTCTGGACCGGTTGCAGGCGCTGTTCGGTGAGCGCTTTCCGGATGACGAGAGCCTCGTGTCCAGCCTGCAGACCATTGAGATCATCCGCAGCTCCACGGCGTCCGTCCAGCCCTCGCCGAAGGTGGGGGTGTCGCAATCGGGGTGAGGACGCCGCAGGAACGCCGCGCGGCGGGCGCGATTGACACAACCCTGAAGGCGCACGGGTTTTCACCGGAGCGGGTGCGAGGTGGAGCCCAAGTCTACACGGGCTCGCTGCGCTCAGGCCGCCAAAAGGTCCAGCTGCGCCTGGAGGTGGTGGACGTCCATTTCCGCCGTCCTCCCAAGGTGCAAGTTGTCGACCCCGACCTCCGTGATCGGCTGCGGGCGCATCTAACCCCCGACGGCCTGTGTTACGCGGAAGCCGGTCATGAGGAGTACGACCCGTACAACGCCGGCGGCGCCGTTCTCCGATGTCTTCAGAACGTGCGCGAAACGCTTGACCTGCTCCTGCACGGAAATCCGCGTGCCGATCTCGAACGCGAGTTCGTCGCTTACTGGAAGGCGGAGGAGCTTCTGTACGCCGCCCTTCCTCCTGGCTTCACCGGGCGGGCGGAGGCGCGGACATGGCGCCGCCCAAACGCCGATGGGTTGATCGTGCTGCCTCCGCGGCGGTCGTGGCCCGACCTGGACAGCCGCGGGACGCCGATTCCCGTCACAGTCGTCAGGACCCTCGCGCCACTTCGGTCGGAGAGGGGCCTTCTGCCGGGCCGTGACCTGAGGGCGTTCCGGGCGTGGCTGGTCGAAGGGGGCTTTCTTGAGAACGGGGTCTTCGACGACCTGTTCGCCGGCGTGGTCGAGAATGACGCCATCTTGATCGTCGACGCGCCGAACGGCCGCATCGGCGCGCAGTTCAGCCTCTCCGCCGTACCTCGCAGAGCTTTCCGTCAGGGTGGACCTCGCCTGCTCGCCTGGGCGCAGGAGCATGAAGAACAGTTCGCCCTTAAGCGGTTGGAGATCGTGGATTTGGATACAGCTTCGATCACCAACGCTCGTCTGGTCGATCCCAGCCCATTGATGGACCTGACCGTGGCGGTCGTGGGCTGCGGCGCCATCGGAGGGCGGCTGGCCGACCTACTGGTTCGAGGCGGTGCGGGGCTGGGTGGCAAGCCGCTGCTCCTGATCGATCCTGACGTCCTGCGGGCGGAGAACCTGGCCCGCCATGTTCTTGGCTACGCTAGCGTCGGCCGCGAGAAGGTGGCGGCCATGGTGGACGAACTTCGGCGGTTCCACCCTGACGCACGGGTGACGGCGATTCCGTCAGACGCTTTGGACTGCTGGCCCAGGTGGAGAAGCGCTGACGTGGTCTTGGACGCAACCGGCGGCAACGCCGTCGCTTTGGCCCTGAATCAGTTGCTGGTGCATGAGCGGGGCTTAGGCAGGAAGGCGCCCGTGGCCGTGCATGCGGCCGTGCACGGCGATGGCGTGGCCGTACAAACCATTCTCGTCGATGGCCCGGATCACGCCTGCTACAAGTGCATGCGGCCCGGCCACGGCCGGCCGTATGGGGCGGAGCCGTTGAAGCCGCCTTACCCACTCACCCGCGTAGCCGCCGCGTGCGGAGATGGAGCCTACATACCCTACGCGGCGACAGCACCCGCCATGGCGGCCGCGCTAGCCGCTCAGTCGGTCCTCGAGTGGGCCGGGAACCCAGCCTCACCTGGACCCCGGGTGCGAACGCGTCCGATCCAAGTTGAACACGCGGCGCCTCTCCGCGACAAGAACTATGGGGTTCGTCCGAACTGTCCGGCGTGCCAGGACGCCGAGCTTTGATGCAAGGCGTCCTGGTCGACCACTCGGTCCTCGAAAAGACGAGCAGCGCCGCTCAAGCCGTCCGCTTTGATCGGGAGGTCGGCGGTATTCTGCTCGGCAGCTACAAGGGTCAGCACCTCCACGTGCTGGAAGCCACCCTCCCCCAAATCGCCGACAGCTCCAGCCGCTTTCGCTTCTTCCGCAGGTCGCGTGGGCATCAGAGGCTCGCTGAGGAAGCCTGGCGCCGCTCACGCGGTCAGGTCGGCTACGTGGGCGAGTGGCATTCCCACCCCGAAGACTATCCGACTCCGTCTTGGATCGACCGGACTGACTGGAGCCGCAAGGTCGCTGAGCAGCGGAGGGATCTCGTCTTCCTGATCGTGGGTCGGCTGGGTCGATATTTGGAGCGGAGTAGCGGTCTAGGGCGCACCGGGGACCTGACCGAGGCGGAAACGGATCAGGAGGGCGTCTTGTACCTCGCCACTCCCGCTGCTTTCCAAGCTCCCGCAGAAGCAATGAAGGTCGGCTAAGGGTCATCCCTCAACATCCGGCCTTCGCCGATCCAACCCTACAGCTGCATGGCCGCCGCGATGCGGCTCCCGGTGCGATCAGCCAGCCGCTTCAGCGGGTCGTCACTGAGGTGGGCATAGACTTCAGTCGTGCGCGCCTGCTTGTGCCCGAGGACCTTGCCGACCATGAACAGCGACGCCCCGTCGGCGATCGCGAAGCTGGCGAAGCTGTGACGAAGGTCGTGCAGGCGCACGTCCCGCAGCGATCGTAGAAGGTCCGGATCCTCGCCCGCTTCCGCCGCGCGGCGCCGTGCGATCACGTCGGCGCGCGCCTTCACCTTCTCCCAGGCGTGCGGCAGGCCGACGTAGTGACCATCCCCCTTCATCGCCGGCAGAACGTACGGGGAGCGCGGCGTCCGCGGCTCACCGGCATCCCCGTCCGCGCGAGATGAGACCGCGCCGCTCGCCTTCGATCTGCGGGCCAGCAGCTTGAGTGCCGTGTCAGCCAGAGGGACCACCTTGGCCCCCGTCTTGGAGTCGGGCAGCCGGAGACAGGCGTGATCGCCATCCACCCAGGCCCAGCGAAGGGTCAGAATCTCGCTCTTGCGGCAGCCGGTCAGGATGAGCAGCCGGACCGCGTCGGCCATCACGGACTGGCGCGGATCCTCCGCCTCGATCTCCGTGAGAGCTTCGCCTAAGACCGCCACCTCACGCTCGGACAGGAAGCGCTCGCGACGGCCTCGCTTCAGCAGCTTCACTCCCCGGGCGGGATTTTTCGTGAGCCGGCCCGTGTCCACGCCGAACTGGAAAGCGGCCGCGAGCACCGCGGTCGTCATGGACGCGACGGTCCGCCCGCCGGTGACCCGTGACCGGCGACGTGGGCCGGTCTTCACGTCCTTCGCCGTCTTCCCCTCGGCGACGTCCATCTGGAACTTGGCGATGTCCAGCGGGGTGAGGTCGCGCGCCAGCCGACGGCCGAGCAGCGGGCGGACGTGGGAGGCGAACACGCTTCGATCGGTGTTCCAGCTTGAGAGCTTCTTGTTTGGCTTCAGCGCCGGCCCGTCCGCGAGGTAATGGTCGAGGAGCTCGGAGACGGTGAGGGCGGTCCGCTCCTGCACCTTCTGGACCTGCGGATCGTGCCCGTCACGAAGCCCTCGGACCATCTCCGCCGCCCGCTCGCGCGCCTCCTCCAGCGGATAGGCGGGCGAAACCGGGCCGAGCGTGTGCTTCCGCTGCTTCCCGCCGACCCGGTACATCAGCACGTATGTCTTGGCGCCGGACGGGCGGACACGGACGCCGAATCCCGTCACTCCGGTGTCCCAGACGCAGGCTTCTGTTACCCCGGGTAACAGTCCCTCGATCAGTTTCCGGGTCAGTTTCGGCATTTTGTCAAATGGTCAGCCGGGGTAACACGGGGGTAACATCAGGCTCGATTTCAGCCGGTTCCCCGAATTTGCGCAGCGTACCACCTCGGGTGGGAAGCCGCAACGAATCAGCGACTTAGGAACGCTCTGCACAATCCTGAAACGGGGTGAAAAAGGGCTCCGGGACGGAATGGCATTCAAGAGGTCAGCGGTTCGACTCCGCTTAGCTCCACCAATTCTCCCAAGGGCCTAGCTGGAGACAGCTAGGCCCTTGGTTCGTCCGTTACCGGTCCGCAGCCCCGCAGGCGGCCTGTCTGGTCCGCGATCTCCTCGCCCGCCCGCCGCCTTACAGGTGACCTGAAGCCCTGTGGTGTGTAGCTGCCACCACGGCGGCGCGATCCAGGCGCGCTCGCACCGGCGTCCCTCCACGTCAACTCAGCAGTGCCCATGTCGGCCGGCGTGCTTCTCGGGGCGAACGTCCTGCAGCTTTTGAAGCTGACGGGCGACTCGGGCCGCTGATCGGGAACCTGTTTGGGCGCGGCACAGTTGAGCTTACACAGCTCCGGGGAGCAATTCATGCAGCCCGACATGACCAAGCCCGCGACCGCGGGGCGCCGAGCCCCCGCCAAGGGCAAGCGCACGCTTGTGGTGACGGCCGGCATCGTGGTCCTGCTTGTTCTTCTGGCGCTGGCGGCGCTTAGGCCTATCGTGGATCGGCGCGACGGCCCGGAAGAGGAGCCGCCGACGGTGGTGACTCCGGCGATCTCTCAGACGCCGACCAGGACTGACGGCGCCTTTAACAGCTGATCTGAACTCAACTGACGCGATCCGCAGCGGTTTCGGGCATCGCGAACGCCATTGGCCATCGGTCGGATCATCGGTGCCGCCCGCCGACCGGATACTTGGCGAAGGCCGCGATCCTGGTCCAGGGCTCGTCGGCCCGTGGGTTTGTCGATCGGGAATCGCGCTACGCACCTGAAGGGTCCGGATGCACGAGCCTCAACCCCGCCTGCTATGGGGCCGTCATGAGCTCCGCCGTCCACCCCGGTTTCCGCCTCGTCGAGCTCGTGGCGTGGGGCGGGCTGCGGGGCGCGCGGCGTCGTCTTCGCCCTGATGGGCGTCTTCGCCGCCGTGGCGGCTCTGGAGCTCCGCCTTCGGCCTGTTCAGCCTGGTGGAGGCCGCGTCCGCATCATCCGTGTGCTGCAGGCGTTGCAATTTGAGACCTGAAAGGGCGCCCGCGTGACCGACGGTCCAGCCTCACCCGCAGCGCAGGACGAGGATCGCGAGTCCCTGCTGCGCGACCTCGAAGATTGGCTGCGCACGCCCATGCTGGTCTTGAGCGGCGTTTGGCTGGTGCTGCTCGTGATCGAGTTCACCCGCGGCCAGTCGCGCGCGCTGGAGGTCCTCGGGACGGTCATCTGGGCGATCTTCATCGCCGAGTTCGCCTTGCGGCTGGCGCTCGCGCCGAGACGGCTCTCGTTCGTGGCTCGCAACTGGCTAACCGTTCTATCCCTCCTGCTGCCTGCGCTACGGCTGTTCCGGGCGCTACGGCTGCTGCGCGCTGCGCGGGCCGTCCGGGGCCTGCGGCTGGTGCGGCTGGTCGGCGGGGCGAACCGGGGCATGAACACGCTGCGGGCCGCCATGAAGCGGCGCGGCCTGGGTTATGTCCTGGCGCTCACGCTTGTGGTCACCCTCTTGGGTGCGGCGGGAATGCAGGCGCTGGAGGGGCAGGTTTCCCCCGAGTCCTTTGGCGGTTTCGGCGACGCGCTGTGGTGGACGGCCATGATCATGACGACCATGGGCTCCGAGGGCTGGCCGCGAACGGTCGAAGGCCGGCTTCTGTGCGTGGGACTGTCGATCTACGCCTTCGCCGTGTTCGGCTACATCACAGCCGCCTTCGCCAGCTTTTTCGTTGATCGCGACCGGCAGGAGACCGCCCCGGCGCTTTCCGACGAGGACGCCCAGGCGATCCGGACGGAGCTGTCGCGCCTGCGGGGGGCGATAGCCGCCTCTCGGGACGGCTGAGTCGCTCCGCCGCGCCAGTTTCGGTCCCGCCCGTCGCACGGGCGTGGAAGCGCCCCGGACCGCCTCGGCCATCTCCAGTCCTGAGGCGCTCTGGCCATCTGGTCTGACGGCATGATGGGCTGCGCCAGCTTTGAGCGTCACGTCGTTCAGCGGCGCCAAGAGCGGAGTCTCCCCGACCGGGCTCCGGCCCGGCGCTCAGACCCCGGCGTTTGAAGTCCTGGCCGACGCTGCTCGAACCTTCTGAAAGGCCTCGAGGGCCCGGCGCCGCGCGGCGCCATGCTCCACGATCGGCGGCGGGTAGCCGGCCGGCGGCTCCGGGGCCGTCCAGGGTTGATGGATCAGGGCGTCCGGCAGTTGCGCGACTTCAGGAACCCAGCGGCGGACATACTGGCCCTGGCCGTCGAACTTCTCCGCCTGCAGCAGGGGATTGAAGATGCGGTTGAAGGGCTGGGCGTCCGGGCCGGAGCCGGCGATCCATTGCCAGTTCAAGGGATTGTTGGCGGGATCGGCGTCGATCAGCGTGTCCCAGAAGAAGCGCTCGCCCTCTCGCCAGTCGATCAGCAGGTGCTTGACCAGAAAGGAGCCGGTGATGAGCCGCAACCGGTTCGGCATCCAGCCGGTCGCCCACAACTCCCGCATCCCGGCGTCCACGATCGGATAGCCCGTCAGGCCGAGTCTCCAGGCTTCCAGCGCTTCCGGCGCGTTTAGCGTGGGGAGAGCCGAAAACTCGCGCCGGAACGGCGTGTCCACCACGTCCGGATAGGTCGCCAGCAGCTGCCAATTGAAATCGCGCCAGGCGACCTCGCTGAGCAGCTTCTCGCGCGCGTCTTGGCCGATGTCAGCCGCCTGAGCGGCGGCGTAGATCTGACGGGCGCCGATCTCTCCCCAGGTCAGATGGGGAGACAGGCGCGTGCTGCCGGCCTCCGCGGGTAGATCGCGGGCCAGGTGATAGCGACCGGCGCTCTCGGCCATGAAGCTCTGGAGTCGGGCCTGAGCGGCGGCCTCGCCGGCCGTCCAATCGAACCGGCTCGACCAGTCCGGCTTCGTCGGGTGCAACCGCCAATCGCTCGGCGGGAGGCTCTCCGGCCAGTGCGCGAGCGCACGCAGCTCCGCCGGGGCGGGCGAGGGGAGGACCTCCCCGAGCGTCCTCTGCGCGGCTCGCCACCAAGGCGCAAAAATGCGGTAAGCCTCGCCCGAGCCATTGAGGACGCGACCGGGCTCCACAAGGAACGACCCCTCGGCTTCTTGGACAGCCAGCCCCAGCCCTCCCAGGGCCGCGCGCACCTCGGCGTCCCGCTCCCGGGCACCCGGTTCGAAGCTTCGTCCCCAAACGGCGGCTCCGGCGCCCACCTCCCGCGCCAACGCCGGCAGCACCTCGCGGCTGGGCCCGCGGCGCACGATCAGTCGCGACCCGCGCCGCTCCAGCTCGCGCGCCAAGGCCTGCAGCGACTTGTCGAGCCACCACTTCGAAGCTCCCCCGAGCGGGCGAAGCCCGTCTGCGCCGTCGTCCAGCACGAAGACGGGGGCGCAGGGGCGGCCGGAGCGGATCGCCGCCGCCACCGCCGCCTGATCGGTCAGGCGAAGGTCGCGGCGAAACCATAGAAGGATGGGCTCTTCCGCCATGCTGGCCTCCGTCCAGCAACCACAACGCACGCCCGCCTCGCAGGCGCCGAGCGTGACGCGGCGGACATCAAAGTTCCGATCCCTGGCGGCTCACCGTGTTGGTGGTCGCCGTTCTCAGCCGGCTCAGGAGGCAAGCCGGCCAGCAATGAGAAGCTTCGGGCCGAAGGTCCTGCCGGAGTCGCGGCGGTCAGGGCCGTGGGCCTAGCCGGCGGCTAACACCCTTCCGCTAGCCGCTGTCCGCACGTCCCCACCAGCTCAACCGAGCCTCAGGCGGGCTTGGCTGGCTTCAGGAAACCTGCGCGCCAGCACCCCAGCCCTACCCATACCCTCGCCCGCCACCGCCGAAGCCGCCGCGGGAGACCACGCCGCTGCGCGATTGCACGCGGGCGGGGGCCTGGCGGGTGGCGGGGGGGCCGAAGGCGTCGGAGCCCACGCGGGTGCGGCCGGTGACGTAGTCGCGCCCGAGGCGGCCGCCCCCGCCCAGGTAGTTGTGGCCGTCGCGCCCGCGGTAATAGGCGCGGCCGCCGAAGCCGCCGTTGAGGGCCTGGCCGATGATGAAGCCGGTCAGCAGCGGGGTGAAGAAGCTGCCGTTGTTGCGCGGGACGCATTGGCCCACGCCATACTGCTCCTCGCAGGAGCGTTGCTCGCCGAAGCGCGGCGCATTGGCTTGGTTGTCGGCCAGGGCGGCGGAATAGGCTTGGTCGCATTGGACGGCCGGAACGGCGCCGGAGGCCTTACACTCCTCCAGGGTGGCGTAGGCGCGGGCCTGGACCTGATCGCCGGCCGGCGCGGTCGCCGCCGGCGGGTCGGCCCATTGGGTCGCGGGCGGGGCGTTGTCGCAGGCGTGCAGCGTCAGGCTGCCGCCCGCCATCATGGAGGTCAGGACGAGGCTGCGGGAACGCTTCATCGGGCGGGCTCCTCAGTCGGTCATGCAGGCGGCGTTGAGCACGCCCACCGCCAGCGAGATGCTGAGCAGATACAGCGCCGGCGCGATCTCGCCGCGCTCGATCCGGGCCGAGAAGTCCTTCATCACCACCAGGCGGACCACGGTGAAGGTGACGATCTGGATCACGCCGGCCAGCGCCGCCCAGGCCGCGAACTCGCCCAGGCTGACCGTGTGCGCCAGGGCCGAGGCCAGCGGCAGCACATAGCCCAGCAGGGCGCCGCCGAGAACGATGGCGGCCGCCGGATTGTTCGCCCGGATGAGCGCGCTTTCCTTGTAGGGCGTGATGAGCTGGTAGATCAGCTTGAAGGCCACGGTGAACAGCCCCGCGACCAGAAAGGCCAGCAGAAAGGCGGCCACGCCCGATTGGAAACCTTCGACGTCGAACATCCGTCCCCCACTCCGGCGCTAGGCCCGGAACTCCCCCGCCTCCAGCGGCACGCCGATCATAACTTCGTGGCTGACCGCGTCGCCTTCCGGCTCCTGCTCGATGGCTAGCAGAAGCTCGCGGCCCTCGCTCGACAATTCGCGGCCGAACAGCATGCAGGTCTGGAAGATGCGCCGGTCGGGCACGCCGTCGCGGTCGTCGTGCAGATCCTCCCAGAAGGTGACCGGCTCCTGTTCGAGCGCTTCGTCCCCGAACCACAGCCGCTGGTAGTCGGGCAGGCCCGGGGCGGTGAAGCTGGGCGCGCTCATGCGCCGGCGCCAGTTGCTGCGCTCCAGCGCGCCGCCCGGATAGCGGCTCTCCCAGGGTGCGAACACGGTGAGGTCCGTCACGTCCTGGCCCTCGCGATCGTTCGACACGGCCTGGAACATGATGTGGTCGTCCGTGTAGAAGCGGTGCACCCAGCCGCCTTCGTTCAGGGCCACCAGCCCCTGCGCGGTGATCACCAGGGTGTCGCGGTCCAGCGTGAACTTGATCTCGTCGCCGAAGCGACGCCAGGCCAGGGTGTCCAGCATCAAGGTCCGGCCCAGGGTGACGTTGCGGATGGCGGGCAGGGCGGGACCGGCGGCGGCCTGGCCGCGCCCGAAAAGGCTCTTGAACATGGCCCTATCTAGCGCCGGCCGCGGCGGCTGCGAAAGGGCGTGGCGCCGTGGGCCCAGTCCTATATGAGGGCTCCGACCGTGCGAGGACCCGCCATGACCGAGACCGCCTGGACCGTTCGCTCGCTCAGGGCTGCGCTGGACAGCGCGCCGGGGCTCCGCCCTGAGGAGTTGTCGGTCCGCGTGGTCGAGGGGGCCGACCCGATCCTCTTGGTGACCATGCGGGAATACGGCGACCTGGACGTCTATGTCAGCGTGGGCGAGCAGCAGATCGCCGCCTCCGTGCTGCTCTGGCCCGTCGACGAGCAGCCGGACCGGCACGCCTTCAACGAGTTCCTGCTCAAGGCGCAGAAGATCGTGCCCCTGTCGAACTTCGGCATCAGCACGGTGGGCGATCGCGATTTCTACGAGCTGTTCGGCGAGCTGGCCACCACCACGCCGCTGGACACAATCCTGATCGAGCTTCGCACCCTGGCGGAGAACGCCATCGAGGCGGCCTCCGACCTGCGCCAATCCTTCCAAACCGCCGCCTGACCGGAGACCAACCTCATGTCCATCTGGGGCAAGCTGTTCACCCTGGGCCGCGCCGGCGGCCATGAGGCGGCCACGGCCGTCGTCGACCGCAACGCGATCCGCATCCTCGATCAGGAGATCCGCGACGCCGACGCCGCCCAGGGCAAGGCGCGCGACGACCTGGCCGGTCTGGTGGCGCGCCGCCGCGTGCTGGAGAACGAGGTGGCCAGCTTCCGGGCCCAGACCGAGAAATACATGGCGTCCGGCCGCGCGGCCTTCGCCAAGGGCGACGAAGCCCTGGCTCGCCAGGTGGCCCAGCGGATCGCCGACCTCGACGCCGACATCAACCTGAAGGAGCCGCAGATCGCCGAGATGCGCGCGGCCGAAGAGAAGATCCATCAGGCAGTTGCGGCCACCGACCGGCGCATCGAGACGCTTCGCCGCGAGGTGGAGGTGGTCAAGGTCAACGAGTCCGTGCAGCGGGCGCAGGCCTCCGTGGCCGCCACTGGCGCGGGAGCGGGCAACAAGCTGGGCTCGGCCGCCGACAGCCTGCAGCGGATCAAGGAGCGCCAGGCGATCCGGGGCGAGCAGATCCGCGCCGCGGGCGAGCTGGAGGACCGGCGCACGGGCGCCGACCTGGACGAGAAGCTGCGGCTGGCGGGCATCCTGCCCGGCCAGACCTCGGCGGACGACGTGTTCGCGCGACTGGCCGCCCCCGCCACGCCGCAGCAGGCCCTGCCGGCGCCCGCGCCGGGACAGCTTGAGCATCAAGCCGAGACCTCGAAGACGCAGGGCGGCTGAGGTGAAGCGCCTCACCCTCCAGCCCCGCGCGGACTGGCGGGAAAAGGCGGATGCGGTGGGCTTCGTCTGGCACCACACGGGCGGCCAGCCCTATTGGGAAGAAGGCGCGGCCTACAGCTTCACCCTGCGCGAGATTGAAGAGGATCTGGAGCCCGCCGCGGCCGAGCTGCACGAGCTCTGCCTCGACCTCGTCGACGAGGTGATGCGCGACGAGGCCCTGCTCACCCGGCTGGCCATCCCCGAGGACCACTGGGGCTATGTCGCCGCCGCCTGGGCCGGGCGGGAACCCACGCTCTACGGCCGCTTCGACTTCGCCTACGACGGCGAAGGCCCGCCCAAGCTCTACGAGTACAACGCCGATACGCCGACCAGCATCTATGAGGCGGCCACCTTTCAATGGCTGTGGCTGGAGGATCGCCTGCAAACGGGCGACCTACCGCCCGGAACCGACCAGTTCAACAGCCTTTACGACAAGCTGCGGGACCGCTTCGCGACCCTGTTCCCGCTGGGCGGGTTCGTGCACTTCGCCAGCGACGCGGACTCGGTCGAAGATCGCCAGACGGTGCGCTTCCTGGAGGACCTGGCGGCCCAGGCGGGGCTCGAGCCCAAGTTCGTGGCCATGCGCGAGATCGGGCTGGACGGCGAGAACCGCTTCATCGACGCCGACGGCTTCGTGCTCCAGGCCGCCTTCAAGCTCTACCCCTGGGAGGACATGCTCCGCGAGCCCTACGCCCCCAGGCTGGCGGGTTCGGGCGTGCGGTGGATCGAGCCGGCCTGGAAGTCGGTGCTGTCCAACAAGGGCATCCTGCCCCTGCTCTGGGCGCGGCACCGCGGCCACCCCAACCTGCTGCCGGCCTTTTTCGACGACGACGCGGCCGCAGGCGGGCTCGGCGGGACCTATGTCCGCAAGCCGCTGTTCTCACGCGAGGGGGCCAACATCGAGGTGGTGGGCGACAGGCCGGAGCCCGTGCTGGACCAGGGGTACGGCGCCGAAGGCTTCATCCGCCAGGCCCTGGCGCCGCCCCCGGACTTCGAGGGCCGCCGCCCCGTCGTGGGCGCCTGGATGGTGGGGCATGAGCCCGCCGGCATCGGCCTGCGCGAGGACGACAGCCTGGTGACCAAGGACCTCGCCCGCTTCGTGCCGCACCTGATCGAGGCCTAGAGACTCAGGCGCTCGGCCGGGCGTAGGGCAGCCGCAGCTCGAAACAGGCGCCAGGGCCTCCCGGCACATAGGCGATCTCGGCGTGGCTGGCCGCCAGCAGGGAGCGCGCGATGGGCAGGCCCAGGCCCGTGCCGCCCTGGGCGCGGCGATGAGTGAAGAAGGGCTCGAACAACCGGCCCTCGTCGGCGGCTGGGGCGCCCGGCCCGTCGTCGGCCACCTGCAGCACCAGGGCGTCGCGATCCGCCTGCCCCGTGACGCGCACCTGCGAAGCGCCCGCCTGGCGGCTGTTCTCCAACAGCACGTTCAGCGCCGCCTCCACCGTCGCGGCCGGCACGGCGACGGGCGGCCCGGGCGGCAGCTCGACGGCGACGTCCAGGTCGCGGCCGCGGTGCGCGTCGGCGACCCGCAGCACGGTTTCACGCACATCCACGGCCGACCCCGTCTCGGGAGCGGCCATGTCCGCACGCGCGAGATCCAAGAGGCGTCCGACGAGCTGAGACAAGCGCGCGCTGTCGGCCGAAATGTTGCCGAGAAAGCGGGCGCGCTCCGCTTCGCTCATCGTCGCGCCGTGGTCCTGCAGCAGCTCCACCGCGCCGGTGATGCCGGCCAGGGGCGTCTTGAACTCGTGGCTGACGGCGGCGGCGAAGTCGCGGAGATAGCGGGACCGGCGTTCGATGGCCTCGGCCATGATGCGGAACTCCTCGTACAGGGTGCGGATCTCCACCGCCGCGGTGGGCGGCGTCTCGGGGATGGAGCCGCGTCCGGCCGTGACGTCGCGCGAGGCGCGGCTCAGCGCCTCGATCGGCCGGGTGACGCCGCGGGACACCAGGCCCGCCAGCACCACCAGGGCGCCCGCGATCACCACCACCCCCAGCAGGATCTTGCCCCGGTCCTGATAGACGCCCTTGAACAGCGCCCGCGGCGAGCGCGACAACAGCAGGGCGCCCACCACCTGGCCCCGGCCCATCACCACCGGCCGGGCGTGATGCAGCCGCAGGCCGGAGGCCCGGCTCAGCCATTCGAACGAGTACCGCGGCCGATAGTCCCCGTTTCGCCGCAGCACCGTGCGCGTCCGCCCCTTCAGTGCGGCCCGCACCTCCGGCAGGTGAGCATAGCTACCCCCCAACTCCGGGCCCCGGACCACCCGTCCGTCCTGATCCAGCAGCACGATAGAGGCCAGGGTGCTGGCGCTGGTGCGCTCGAACACCGGGTCCAGCGCGCGGGCGGCCCTCAGGGCCGCGGCGTCGGCCGGCCCACCGGCGGGCCGCGCCGGGGGCCGCTCCGGCTGGATCGCCGAGTTCAGGTCCACGGTGACGGGCTCCGGGCGGTACCGCCCGGGGTCGCCCCCTGGCGGCAGCGGCGCGGGCGCGGGCGCGTCCGGCCACACCGTTTGGGCCACGGCGGCCAGGGCGGCGCCCTGAGCCAGCAGCTCGGCCTCGGTCTGGCGCACCAGGGAGTTCTCATAGACGCGCAGCGACACCGCGCCCACGCCCGGCATGGCGGCGGCGAACAACAGCACGGCCAGCAGGATGGTGCGCAGCCGGAGCGCCGGCCAATGGCGCTTGAGGAAGGCCTTGATCGCCCGGATCATCCGCCTCCGCCCGTGGCGGCGCCGCGGCAGGGGCCCAGCTTGTAGCCCACCCCCGCCCGCGTCTCGACGATGTCCGAACCGCCGGCCGCGGCGAACTTGGCGCGGAGGTTGCGCACATGGCTGTCCACGGTGCGGTCGGTGATGGCGAAGCCGGGCCCATGCAGGCTGTCGATCAGCGCGTCGCGCGTGAACACCCGCCCCGGCGCTCCGGCCAGGGTTCGGAGGATGCCGAACTCCGTCACGGTGAGTGGTACCTCCGCCTCGTCCCAGCGCGCGCGCCAGCCTTCGGGATCGAGGCTGAGGCGACCCCGCCTGAGCTCCCCGGCGGCCTCAGCGGCCGCGGCCGGCTTGGCCGCGCTCCGCCGCAGGATGGCCGCCACCCGCGCCACCACCTCCCGCGGGCTGAAGGGCTTGACCACATAGTCGTCGGCCCCGAGCTCGATGCCCACCACCCGGTCGATCTCGTCGTCGCGCGAGGACAGGAACAGGATGGGCAGGTCGCCCTGCGCCCGCAGCCGCCGGCACACCTCCAGCCCGTCCATGCGCGGCATGTTGATGTCCAGGATCACCAGGGCCGGCGGGCCGGCCGCCACGGCCGCCAGCGCCGCCTCGCCGTCCTCGGCCTCCACCGCCCGCATCCCGGCCTTACCCAGAGCGAAGCTGAGGAGTTGGCGGATGTGCGGGTCGTCGTCCACGACCAGAACGGTGGGCTGCATGGCCGCCATGATCAGGGCTGCGCCGGCGTCGTCAACGCAGGTCGGGGTGGTCGATCAGCACGGCCGCCAAGCCGGCGGCGCCGAGCGCGACCAGCAGGGCGCGGCGGTCGCGCCACACCTCCCGGTGGACCGCGATCGCCAGCACCAGCCAGGCCAGGGCCAAACCGCCCACCGCGGCGCCCGCACCTCCCGCGTCGAAGAACAGGAAATCCGCCAGGGCGACCAGCGCGGCCGCCGCCGCGGCCTTGCCCCAGAATGTCAGACGGGCCCCTCGCCCCAACACCGCACGCATGCCGCCCTCCCGAGTTTGAAGGCAGGGTGCGGCCCGACCCCTCAGGGCCGATGGCGACCGTGGTGCGACTGCGGCCCTTTATCGGTGCAGAAGCCGTGCAGGGCGCTCGCCTTGTTCAGGCCCCTGCCCGGCCCCAGATTAGCTTCACCGCGGACGGTCTGCGCCGCTTACGGGCGGGCCGGGATCGCGGGTGAAGTCGCTTAATTGCGAGGGCTTCCGGTGACCACAACGCGCACCCTCCTGTTCGACCATCCGAGCCTGCTCGGTTTCGAACGCACCCGGGCCCAGGTCGAACGCGCCCAGCGCACGGCCGCGGAGGGCTGGCCGCCCTTCAATGTCGAGGCGCTGCCGGACGACTCCGGCGTGCGGATCAGCCTGGCGGTGGCCGGCTTTTCCGCCGACCAGCTGAGCGTGACCGTCGAGGGTGAACAGCTTACGGTTACCGGCCGCCGGGACGGGGAGGCGGAACGCGCCTTTCTCCATCGCGGCATCGCGGCCCGCGGCTTCACCCGCCAGTTCGTCCTGGCCGAAGGCATGGAGGTCCGCTCCGCGGACCTCGAGCACGGCCTGCTGCACATCGAGGTGGTACGGCCCCAGCCGCCCGCCCCCGCCGTGCAGACGATCCCCATCCGCACGGCCGGCTGACTCAGCAGCCGTTCACATCCGTCCTGTAGAGGTGGTCCTATGACACCCGTCCTGTCCAAGAAAGATTTCGCCGCCCTGGGCGGCCCCAACCTGGTTTACGTGCGCGAGGTCAGCGGCGCCGAGGTGATCGCCAGCTCGCCGGTGGACGCCATCGAAGGCATCGAGCTCGAGCCCGACCAGACGCTCTACGCCGTCCACGGCGCGGATGGTTCGCGCCTGGCGATCGTGACCGATCGCGACACCGCCTACGCCGCCGCGCTCGCCCATGAGCTTGTGCCCGTCTCGGTTCACTGAGCCGTCGTTGCTCCCCATGCCGACGCATGGGGAGGGCGGTCTCGTCGGCAGGGAACTCCCCGCCGGCCCCCAGCGCTCCCGACCTCTCGGAATCAAGCGGTGCGGGCCTAAGCCGCCGAGGGCTGGGCGCTCTGGACCAGAAGGGCGTGGATCGCATCGGCGCCCTGCGCCTTGCGGATCTGCTCGCGCAGCCGCGGCTGGCGCAACAGCCGCGCCAGTTTCGCCAGAGCCTGGATGTGCTCGGCGCCCGGCGCCTCGGCCGGGACCAGCAGAACGCACATCAAATCGACCGGCTGGTCGTCCAGCGCGCCGAACGGAACCGGGGCGTCCAGGCGGATGAAGACGGCCTGCAGTCGATCCAGTCCCGCCAGCCGGGCGTGGGGCAGGGCCACGCCGTCGCCCACGCCCGTCGATCCGACCGCCTCGCGTTCGAGCAAGGCGGCCTGCACCACCCCGACCGGCAGGCCCACGTTGCGCGCCGCGGTCTCCGCCGCGAGGGACAGCGCCTGCCGCTTCGAGTTCACGCTGACGCGCGCGGATACGGCGCTCCGCGGCAGGAGGCCGCCGAGATCCAACGCCCCTGGTCCGGTCAGCGGGCGGCGGCGGCGGCGTTGACCCGTTGAGGGTCGATCCAGCCGATGTTGCCGTCGGAGCGTCGGTAGATCACCGCCAGTCCGCCGTGCGCCGCATTGCGGAACAGCAGCACCGGCCGGCCGGACAGGTCCAGCTCCAGCACGGCCATGGCCACCGTCAGCGCGCGGAGGGGGGCGTCGGTTTCGGCGATCACCAGCGGCTCGTCGCCGCCTTCGGCGCCGCCGTCGTCCGCCTCATCGGCGTCGTCGTCCGCCGGGCCCCGCAGCACGATGTAGGGCGTGGTCTCGGTGTTGCCCCCGTCGCCGTTGATCGCCTTGCCGGCGGTCTGATGGTGGTTGCGCAGCTTGCGCTTGTAGCGCCTCACGCGCTTCTCGATCTTGGTCAGGGCGTCGTCGAAGGCTGCGTGGGCGTCGCCGCCCGCGCCGTGGCTGTCGAGATGCTGACCGGAGGCCAGGTTCAGCGACACGTCCACGCGGAAGCCGTGACCCTCTGGATTGACCCTGACCTCGGCCGAACCGCCGCGGTCGAAATACTTCTCCACATGGGCGGAGAGCTCTTCGGCGATGCGCGTGCTGAGCGCATCGCCGACGTTCATTTGGTGGCCTGAGACTGTGACATCCATGCCGCCTAAACGCTCAGGGCGGCGTTCGGTGTCAAGCGGGAGAGCGCGATTTCAAGCGCGCAGTCGCTCCGCGATCCCGGCCACGTGGCGTCCCTGGAAACGGGCTCCGGCCAGCTCGTTCTCGCTGGGCATGCGCTGGCCCTGTCCCCCGGTGATGGTGGTGGCGCCGTAAGGGCTGCCGCCGGTGACCTCGTCCAGAGTGACCTGCCCCTGGAAGCTGTAGGGCAGACCTACGATCACCATGCCCATGTGCAGCAGGTTGGTGATGCCGGAGAACAGGGTGGTCTCCTGGCCGCCGTGCTGGCTTGCGGTGGAGGCGAACACCGATCCTACCTTGCCGATCAGGGCGCCGCTGGCCCAAAGCGCCCCGGCCTGGTCCCAGAAATTGGACATCTGGGAGGCCATGCGGCCGTACCGCGTGCCCACGCCGATGATGATGGCGTCGTAGTTGGGCAGGTCCGAAACCTGGGCGATCGGCGCAGGCTGGTCCAGCTTGTATCCGGCGCCCACGGCGATCTCTTCCGGAACCAGCTCAGGAACACGCTTGACGTCCACCTCCGCGCCCGTCTCCCGCGCGCCTTCGGCGACCGCGTAGGCCATCTGTTCGGTGTGCCCATAGGTGGAGTGGTAGAGTACGAGTACGCGCGCCATGACCGAGGCTCCCTGAAGGTAAGCCGGATAACTGGCACCAAGGATGTTTCAGTTCAAGAGCGTCGAAACCCGCTTCGACGCCGGCGCGGCCGGTTCACCACCAGCCGAAGCAGTCCGATCAGGGACACGAGCGCCCAGGCGGTCTCCATGACGATCGCCGACAGGTTCCGCTCGAAATAGAGCGAGAACAGGATCAGCAGCGCGCCGACCAGATTCATGAGGAGGGCGGGCGCCTTTTTGGCGTCGAGCTGATTACTGACCCCGCCGGCGTAGGCCAGCAGGATCAGAAGAACACCGACCAGACCTGCGATGTCCGGTCCGCTCACGACTCGCTGCGCAGGCTCTGAATGAACAATCGGGCGATCTCGCGTACACGCTCGTCGTCCTTGGTCTCGTCGTCGGCGCTGTCGCCGAGGTGGCCGAGGCTGCCCTCAAGCGCTTTCAGCAGGCCCGGATGCTGCTTCTCCACATAGCTGATCGTGCCGAACAGCAGGTGCTCCACCGCGATCTCGCGCCGCCGCTCCTCGGCGATCTGCTCCTCCAGCTCGGCCAGCTCCTCGTCGGAGATTTCGTTCGGATCGTAGTCGGACATGGCGATCTCCTGATCAGCTGGATGCTCCCCCTCCGGGGAGCTGTCGGCGAAGCCGACGGTAGGGCCGCAGGTGCGGCCCCACGGTCGGGGTGCGTCTATGTGGGAGCCGGTCACCCCGATCAAGCGAGGCCGGACGCTCCGGACGGAGATGACGCTCAGGCGATCCTTCCCCGTTCAGGGGGAGGGGAAACCGCCCACCGGGACCGGCCCTGGGCCAGCCGCATGGAGTGGATCGCGCTCCCTCCGAGCGAGACGATCGGACCTACTGGATCGTCGCTTCGGTGGCGTGCTCGGCCAGGATGGTCAGGCCCTCGCCCGTGACGTCGGCGAAGCCGCCGCGGATGCCGAAGACGCGCCGCTTGGCCCCGTCCAGCACGATGACCTCGCCCTCCTGGAGCGTGGTCATGAAGGGCGCATGCCCGGCCAACACGCCGAACTGGCCTTGGCTGCCCGGCGCAATCACCTGGTCGACCTCGCCGGCGTAGAGCTCGCGCTCGGGCGCAACGAGGGAGAAGCGGAGCTTGGCCATCAGGCCTCGCTCGCCATCTTCTCGGCCTTGGCCACCGCCTGTTCGATTCCGCCGACCATGTAGAAGGCGGCTTCAGGCAGGTGGTCGTATTCGCCGTCCACCAGGCCCTTGAAGCCGCGGATGGTGTCCTCCAGGCTCATCAGCACGCCGGGCGTGTTGGTGAAGATCTCGGCCACGTGGAAGGGCTGCGACAGGAAGCGCTGGATCTTGCGGGCGCGCGCCACCGTCAGCTTGTCGTCTTCCGACAGCTCGTCCATGCCCAGGATGGCGATGATGTCGCGCAGCGCCCGGTAGCCCTGCAGCGTCTCCTGCACGCGGCGGGCGACGTCGTAGTGCTCCTGGCCCACGATGCGCGGATCGAGGATGCGCGAGGTGGAGTCCAGCGGGTCCACCGCCGGATAGATGCCCTGCTCCGCGATCGAGCGTGAGAGAACCGTGGTGGCGTCCAGGTGGGCGAAGGAGGTGGCGGGCGCGGGGTCCGTCAGGTCGTCGGCCGGCACATAGATGGCCTGCACCGAGGTGATCGAGCCCTTGTTGGTCGAGGTGATCCGCTCCTGCAGATTGCCCATTTCGGTGGCCAGCGTCGGCTGATAGCCCACCGCCGAGGGGATGCGGCCCAGGAGCGCGGACACTTCCGAACCCGCCTGGGTGAAGCGGAAGATGTTGTCCACGAAGAAGAGCACGTCCTTGCCCTCCTCGTCGCGGAAATACTCCGCCTGCGCCAGGCCGGCCAGCGCCACGCGCGCCCGCGCCCCGGGAGGCTCGTTCATCTGGCCATAGACCAGCGTGCAGCGGCTGCCTTCCCCGCCGCCCATCTTGTTCACGCCGGACTCGATCATCTCATGGTAGAGGTCGTTGCCCTCCCGGGTGCGCTCGCCCACGCCGGCGAAAACGGAATAGCCGCCGTGCGCCTTGGCGATGTTGTTGATCAGCTCCTGGATGAGCACGGTCTTGCCGACGCCCGCGCCGCCGAACAGGCCGATCTTGCCGCCCCGGGCGTAGGGGCAGAGCAGGTCCACGACCTTGATGCCCGTAACCAGGACCTCGGCGCTCGCCGACTGGTCGGCGAAGGAGGGCGCCTCGGCGTGGATGGAGCGCCGGAACGGCGTGTCCACCGGGCCCGCCTCGTCCACCGGCTCGCCGATCACGTTCATGATGCGGCCCAGGGTGGCGGGGCCGACCGGGACGGTGATGGGGCCGCCCGTGTCGGTGATCGGCTGGCCCCGGACCAGGCCGTCGGTGCTGTCCATGGCGATGGTGCGGACGGTGTTCTCGCCAAGGTGCTGCGCCACCTCCAGCACCAGCCGGTAGGGATTGCCCTGCGGGTCGGTGTTGGTGGTCTCCAGCGCGTTCAGGATGGCGGGCAGGTGGCCCTCGAACTCGACGTCCACGACGGCGCCGATGACTTGCGCGATGCGGCCGGTTGCGGCTTGGGCGGCGATGGGCGTCTGGACGGTCATGCTTCTCTCACGAGCGAACGGCCGAACCTCGCTCCGAGGCGAGACGGGGACGATCGGGCTGAATGGGTCGGGCGCGCTTTTGACAGATAGGGGGCCGAAAGGGAAGGGTCAGCCCCTTCGACGCGTGGCGACCGGGCGGCGCAGCACGCGCCGCAGAACCGCCTCCGCGAAGAAGCCGGGCCGAACGCCGACCCGACGTCCATTCCGACGGGGCCACACCCAACCCCCGGTACGCACGTCGGCCGGGAGCCGCACGGCGAGTCGTCCAGCCTCCGGATCGGAGATCATGGGCGTGTAGTAGACGCAGCCTTCGAAATAGAAGTGGACCACCAGCGAGCGGCGGGTCGCGCCTTCTCGCGTGATCGGCGAACCGCCGTGCACCAGATTGGCCGCCCAGACGAAGGCTTGGCCCTTGCGCACAACCGCGTGCTCCGGCGCGATCCCGCTGGCGTCGATGCGGGCGTCCAGGGCGGGCTGGTAGAGCCGGTCGTAGTCGGCCGGCTCCGGATCGGGCCGGTTCAGCCCCGCGCCCCGCATGGTCAGGATCGGCAGCTTGTGGCTCCCCGGCCAGTAGACCAGCGCGCCCGCGTCCAGGGCCACGTCCTCCAGCGCGATCCAGACGCCGCACATGAACAGGGGCGGGTCGCTGTGGAAGTGGATGGCGTCGGAGTGCTTGGGCTGCTCGGTTCCGACCTGGAAGCTGAGCGTCTGGAAAGGGAAGGGGTCGCGCCCGTAGACGGTGCGAAGCGCGGTCAGGATGCGGGGGTGGATGGCCAGCGCCTTGACCGCCGGCGAGCGGCGCCAGGCGTCCTGCACCCGCTGAACCGACGGGTCGTCGAACCAGGCCCGCGTCTGGTCCACGGCCTGGTCGCACAGCCCCGGCCCCCCCGGGCCGAGGTCCAGGACGCCGTAGCCCTTGTCGCGCAGGGATCGGGCGAAGGCGCGCGTCTCCGCGTTGGCGCCCACCCGGTCAAGCTCGGTCTCCAGCCTGTCCGTCTCGACGAACGGGACCTCCGGCGGGCTGGAGCGCCCGGCCGGCACCGTCAGATCGCCTCGGAACCGGCGATGATCTCGATCAGCTCCGTGGTGATCCGGGCTTGGCGCTGACGGTTGTAGAGCAGGGTCAGGTCGCCGATCAGCTCGCCGGCGTTGCGGGTGGCGTTGTCCATGGCCTGCATGCGCGCGCTCTGCTCGCCCGCGGCGTTCTCATACAGCGCCGACAGGATCTGGATCGCGACGTTGCGGGGCAGCAGCGTCTCCAGGATGGACTGTTCGTCCGGCTCATAGGTGTAGACGGCGCCGTTCAGGTCGACGGGCCTGGCGCCCGCTTCGACCACGGCCGGGATCAGCTGGCGCGCGCTCGGCACCTGGCTGATCACCGAGCGGAAGCGGCTGTAGAACAGGGTCACCACATCGGCGCGACCTTCGTCGAACTCGCGCAGGATCAGGTCGGCGACGGGCTGGGCCGCCTCCAGGCTCAGCGTCTTGGTCGCGGACAGATCGAAGCTCTCGACCACCCGGGTCCCGAACAAGCGTCGAAGCGGGTCGCGCGCCTTCTTGCCCACAGCGACGATCCGGACCTCGCGCCCTTCCCGCAGCAGGGTGTTGATCCGGTCACGAGCGGCCCGGACGATGCCGGAGTTGAAGCCGCCGGCCAAGCCGCGATCGGCGGTGGCCACCACGATCAGGTGCCGCTGCTCGGAGCCCGTGCCGGCCAGGAGCCGGGGCGCGTCGGCCCCGCTCACGCCCGCGGCCAGATTGGCGATCACGGCCGCCATGCGCTCGGCGTAGGGACGCGCGCCGGTGGCGGCGTCCTGGGCCCGGCGCAACTTGGCGGCGGCGACCATCTGCATGGCTTTCGTGATCTTCTGCGTGGCTTTCACGCTTCCGATCCGATCGCGCATGTCCTTGAGGCTGGCCATGGGTCGGCGGGCTCCGCTTAGGCCGCGAACTGCTGGACGGCGTCGTCCAGCACGTTCTTGAGCTGGGTCTCCAACTCCGGCGTCAGCGCCTTGGCCGAGCGGATGCCGTCCAGCAGGCCCGTGTGCTGGCCGCGCAGGCGGCCCAGCAGCGACTGCTCGAACGCGCCCACCTGGTTGGTCGGCACCCGATCGAGATAGCCGCGCGTGCCGGCGTAGATCACGCAGACCTGCTCCTCGACGGCCAGCGGCGAGAACTGGGGCTGCTTCAGCAGCTCCGTCAATCGCTCGCCCCGAGCCAGCAGGCGCTGGGTGGAGGCGTCCAGGTCCGAGCCGAACTTCGCGAACGCCGCCATCTCGCGGTACTGCGCCAGCTCGCCCTTGATGGCACCCGCGACCTGCTTCATCGCCTTGATCTGGGCGGAGGAGCCCACGCGCGACACCGAGATGCCCACGTTCACCGCCGGGCGGATGCCCTGGTAGAACAGGTCCGTCTCCAGGAAGATCTGGCCGTCGGTGATCGAGATCACATTGGTCGGGATATAGGCCGACACGTCCGAGGCCTGGGTCTCGATCATGGGCAGGGCCGTCAGCGACCCGCCGCCGTAGTCTTCGTTCAGCTTGGCCGCGCGCTCCAGCAAGCGGCTGTGCAGGTAGAAGACGTCGCCCGGATAGGCTTCCCTGCCTGGCGGACGACGCAGCAGCAGGGACATCTGACGGAAAGCGACCGCCTGCTTGGACAGGTCGTCGTAGATGATCAGGGCGTGCATGCCGTTGTCGCGGAACCACTCGCCCATAGCGCAGCCCGAAAAGGGCGCCAGGAACTGCAGGGGGGCCGGCTCGGACGCCGTGGCCGCGACCACGATGGTGTATTCCAGCGCGCCGTTCTCTTCGAGCGTGCGCACGATCTGGGCGACCGTGGACCGCTTCTGCCCGATCGCGACGTAGACGCAGTACAGCTTGGCGGATTCGTCGGTGCCCGCGTTGATCTGCTTTTGGTTCAGGATGGCGTCGATGGCGATGGCCGTCTTGCCCGTCTGGCGGTCGCCGATGATCAGCTCGCGCTGGCCGCGGCCGATCGGGATCAGGGTGTCGATGGCCTTGAGCCCCGTCTGCATGGGCTCGTGCACCGACTTCCGGGGGATGATGCCCGGCGCTTTGACGTCCACGCGGCTGCGCGCATCCGTGACGATGGGGCCCTTGCCGTCGATCGGCTCGCCCAGCGGGTTCACGACGCGGCCCAGCAGGCCGCGGCCCACCGGCACGTCCACGATGGCGCCCGAACGGCGGACTTCATCGCCTTCACGGATGCGGCTGTCGTCGCCGAACACCACGGCGCCCACGTTGTCGCGCTCAAGGTTCAGCGCCATGCCGCGCACGCCGGCCGAGGGGAAGTCGACCAGTTCGCCGGCCTGAACCTTGTCCAAACCGTGGATGCGCGCGATGCCGTCGCCGACCGAGAGCACGCTGCCCACGTCGGACACGTCGGCTTCTTCGCCGAAGTTCGCGATCTGCGACTTGAGGATGGCGGAGATTTCCGCCGCGCGGATGTCCATCGGAATGCCTTTTTAAGCCCGTTGCAGGGCGAACTTGAGTTGATCCAGCCTCGACTTGACCGAGGCGTCGAACAGGCGGGAGCCGACCTTGATCTTGATCCCGCCCAGGATGGCGGGGTCGACCCGCAGGGTGACTTCGGGCGCCTTGCCCAGCGACTGGCCGAGCGCGGCCGCCAAACTGGCGCTTTGAGTGTCGGTGAGCGGCACGGCGGTGATCACCTCGGCCTCCACCGCGCCCCGGCGCTCGGCCGAGAGGCGGCGGAAGCCTGCGATCACCTGGGGCAGGGACGAGGTCCGGCGGTTGGCGGCCAGCAGACCCAGGAACTTGCGCGTCAGCGGCTGAAATCCGGCCCGCTCAGCCAGGGCGTTCAAAGCCCGCGAGCGATCGGCCGCATCGAACACGGGGCTGTCCAGCAATCGGCGCAGGTCGGGGCTTTCGGCCCGCATCGCCTTGAGCGTGTTCAGATCGGCTTCCACCGCCCCAATCCCGTCAGCATCGGACGCAAGGTCGAACAGCGCCTGCGCATAGCGCCCGCCCACATTGTTCTGACTGTCGTCGGCCACGGAACCCGCCTGGAATGGGAGCGCGCCGCGAACATCGCGGAGCACTGGAAAGCCTGGGAAACGGACAAGCGCAAAGGCTCGTCAGACGCACGCGTCCGAAGCCGCGGGGGAGATAACAGCGCCCCCCCGCCAAAGCAACCGGAGCCGCTTCAGCGCGGCGCCGCGCCCGACACCGCCGCGAACTGCCCGAGGGCCAGCAGGCGCACCGCGGCCAGGTGCCGATCGATCTCCAGCCGTCGACGGGCGTCCGCGGCCCAAGGCGCAGCGGTCGCCCTGGCCGGCTCGGGCAGGGCCGCCAGCGCATCGGCCGCCCCGGCCAGGTCGCCGGACGCCAGCCGCGCCTCCGCCCGCGCCAGCACGGCCTCGGCTCCCACGCCGCGCGGCGGCGTGGGCTCCTGCCCGAACACGCGGCCCAGCGCTCGGCCCAGTCCCGACAGCCGCTCGCCTCCGCCCTCGGCCCGCAAGGCCGCGCGCGCTCGCGCAGCCACGGCCGGAAAGGCCTCGGCCAGCCCCGCACGGGTGGGCGCGCCGGCCGCGGCCAGCCCACGCAGGGCCACGAGGTCCGGGGATGCCGGCAGGCTCCGCTCGGCGGCCGCGAGCGCGGGGCCGAAGCCCGACGGGTTCTCCGCCGCCGCGGTCAGGTTGACGATGGCCAGACCGGAGGCGGACACACGGGCGACCAGCGCCTGATCGGCCTCCAGCCGCGCCACCCGCGCTTCAAGGGCCTGCACCGCCCGGTTCGCCGCCGCCAACTCTCGCGCCATCGTCGCGGGCTGACTCCGGGCCGGAGTCGTTGTCCGGCGCGCGGTGAACCAGCCCCCCATGAAGGCCAGCAGCACCGCCAGGAGCGCCGCCCACAGCTTGGGTGAGCCGACCCGGCTGCGAGCGGTTGAGGGGCTTGGGGGCGGGGCTGGGTCCGACATGGCGGGAGCCTTGGCCCGCCTGCACCGTGGCGTCCAGCCGCTGCACGGGGGTCCTGGATGGGCTAGGACGCGTCCATGTTCTCCGATGACGAGGTCGAGCGGTATTCCCGTCAACTTGTGCTGCGCGACTGGGGCGGCCCCGGCCAGCAGCGACTCAAGCGCGCGCGCGTGTTGATGGTGGGCGCGGGCGGCCTGGGGGGGCCCGCCGCGCTGGCGCTGGCGGGGGCCGGGGTTGGAACCCTGGGTCTGGTCGACTTCGACACGGTGAGCTTGTCCAACCTGCACCGTCAGGTCCAGTTCGACACCGCCGATGTGGGCGCCCCCAAGATCGAAGCCGCCGCGCAGCGGCTGCGGGGGCTCAACCCGCACACGGCCGTGGACCTCCACCCGGTTCGCCTTGCCTCCGACAACGCGCGCGATCTGGTCCGTGCCTACGACCTGGTCCTGGACGGCACGGATGACTTCACCGCGCGCGCCCAGGTGAACGCCGCCTGCATAGCCGAAGGCCGTCCCCTGGTGTCGGGCGCCGTGGCCCGCTGGAGCGGCCAGGTCGGGGTCTTCACCGGCCGCCCTTGCTGGCGCTGCCTCGTGCCCGCGGCGCCGCCGGAGGCTGAAACCTGCGCCGCGGTCGGGGTGGCCGGCCCGCTGACCGCCCTCGTCGGCGGCCTCATGGCCCTGGAGGCGGTCAAGCTCCTGACGGGCGCCGGCGAGCCCCTGGTCGGCCGGCTCATCCTTCATGACGGCCTGACCGCCCAGGCCCGCACCGTCCGCGTGGCCGCCGATCCCGAGTGCCCCGTGTGCAGCCGTTCCCGTCGACACCCTCCGGAGTCGGAGGCTAGGGAGGGCGCATGACGGCGAATCGCAGCCTATTCGCGGCCGCCCTGCTCCTGGCCGCCTTGTTCAGCCCCGCCTCGCCGGGCGCACAGGACTCGCGCGTGGGCCCTTCCGGGCTGCCCGTGCCCCGTTGGGTGTCGCTCAAGTTCGACAAGGTGAACGCCCGGGCCGGCCCCGGCGACGATCACCGGCTGCTGTGGGTGTACCGTGTCCGCAGCCTACCGGTGCAGGTGATCCAGGAAACCGTGGACTGGCGGCGCGTCTGCGATCCCGACGGCGGTCTGGCCTGGGTGCACAAACGCACCACCAACGGCGAGCGCACCGCCATGAACCTCCAGCCGCAGCCCCTGCCGCTGGCAAGCGGCCCCAGCACCGGAGCCGGGGTTCGGGCCTTTTGGACTCCTCGCTCGCTGGGCGAGCTCAAGCAGTGCCGCAACGGCTGGTGCCAGATCGAGGTCGAGGGGCAAGAGGGCTGGGTCCGCCAGGGCGCCGTCTGGGGCGGCAAACAGGGCGCGGTCTGCCGCAGGCCGGGCTAAGGCCGCGGCGGGCCTGTCCGGTTGAGGCCCGCGCGCGGGGCGTGCTAGGCCCTCGCGCACACCGCAGAAGGAGCGTGTATGTCGCTCGCCGAGCCCACAGCCCTCGAGGCCGCCGCTCAAGCCCGGCCCTCGTCGTTCAACACCGAAGCGCTGCTGGCCTGTGCGCGCGGCGAGCTGTTCGGGCCCGGCAACGCCCAGCTGCCCTACCCTCCCATGCTGATGATGGACCGCGTGGTCGAGATCAACAGCACCGGCGGCAAGCACGGCAAGGGCTATATGGAGGCCGAGCTCGACGTCCATCGGGACCAGTGGTTCTTCCACTGCCACTTCATCAAGGACCCGGTGATGCCGGGCGCCCTGGGGCTGGACGCCATGTGGCAGCTGGTGGGCTTCCACCTGGGCTGGCTGGGCGCCCCCGGCCGGGGGCGCGCCCTGGGCGTGGGCGAGGTCAAGTTCAGGGGGCAGGTGACCCCTGACGTGAAGAAGGTGGTCTATCGCATCGACATGAAGCGGGTGATCCTTCGCCGCCTGGTCCTGGGGATAGCCGACGGCGTTCTGGAGGCCGACGGGCGGGTCATCTACACGGCGTCGGACCTGCGCGTCGGGCTGTTCAGCGCCGAGTCGCTGCAAGGCGTCGAGCTGGCCGCTCCGGGCGCGGGAGCCTGAGCGCATGCGTCGTGTGGTCGTCACGGGCCTGGGGATCGTGTCTTCGATCGGGGCGGACGCGGAGGCCGTGGCCGAGTCCCTGAGAACGGCGCGTTCCGGCATCAGCGCCGCCCCCCGGTACAAGGAGCTGGGGTTCCGCTCCCAGGTTCACGGCGATCCCGGGCTCGAATGGGAGTCGCTGGTCGATCGCCGGGCGGCGCGGTTCCTGGCCGAAGGGCTGGCTTACGGCCACATCGCCATGGAGCAGGCCATCGCCGACAGCGGCCTCGGTCCCGACGAAGTGAGCCACGAGAAGACAGGCATCATCTTCGGCTCCGGCGGCCCGTCCACCAGCACCATTGTGGCCGCCGCCCAGACCACCCGTGACAAGGGTCCCAAGCGGGTGGGCCCCTTCGCCGTTCCCAAGGCCATGTGCTCCGGCCCCTCCGCCACCCTGGCCACCTGGTTCAAGATCAAGGGCCTGAACTTCTCGATCAGCTCGGCCTGCACCACCTCCGCCCACTGCATCGGCACGGCCTATGAGCAGATCCAGCTCGGCAAACAGGACGTGGTCTTCGCCGGCGGGACCGAGGAGCTGGATTGGACCTTGTCGCACCTGTTCGACGCCATGGGCGCGATGAGCAGCCGCTACAACGACACCCCCGCCGTGGCCTCACGCGCCTACGACGTGAACCGCGACGGCTTTGTCATCGCCGGCGGGGCCGGCATGGTCGTGCTCGAGGATCTGGAGCGGGCCAAGGCCCGCGGCGCGAAAGTCTGGGCCGAGGTCACCGGCTACGCCGCCAATTCGGACGGCTACGACATGGTGGCCCCCTCCGGCGAGGGCGCCGCGCGCTGCATGCGTTTGGCGCTGGAGAGCGCCGGCGGGCGGCGGATCGACTACCTCAACCCTCACGGCACCAGCACGCCGGTGGGCGACGCCAAGGAGATGGCCGCGGTCCGGGACGTCTTCGGCGAGGAGGCCCCGCTGATCTCGTCCACCAAATCCCTGACGGGTCACAGCCTGGGCGCGGCCGGCGCGCAGGAGGCGATCTATTCCATGCTGATGATGCAGGGCGGCTTCGCGGCCGAGTCCGCGCATATCGACGAGCTGGACCCCGAGTTCGCCGACATGCCCATCCTGCGCGAGCGCCGGGACGTGCAGCTCGAGCACGTCATGAGCAACAGCTTCGGCTTCGGCGGCACCAACGGGTGCCTCATACTAAGCCGCTACGACGGCTGAGCGCGCCAGCACTTCCGAGATCGCCTGGGCGGCCCTCCCCGCCCCGTCCTCCCGCCTGATCACGGCGGCCGCGGACTGCGCCGCCCGGGCGTACTCCGGATCGCCCAACAAGGTCGCCAGCGCCGTGGTGGCGCGCGCGGCGGAATAGCGGCGCCAGGGCAGGGTGCGGGCCACGCCCAGCCGGACCAGCCGCGCGGCGTTGTCCGGTTGGTCGGCGAAGAAGGGCACCACCAGCTGGGGCCGCCCGGCCCGGAGCGCCTGGGCCGTGGTGCCGATCCCGCCGTGGTGCACGATCACCCGCGCGCGCGGGAACAGTTGGGAGTGCGGCGCATAGCTCACCGCCACCGCGCGAGGCCCCGTCTCGCCCGCCCAGCGGGGCGCCGCCTCCGGCCCGACCAGCAGCACCGCCCGCATTCCCAGCCGTTCGGCCGCCAGCAGGCCGTGGCGGTAGAAGCGCTCGCCTTGCAGCACCGCCGCGCTGCCCAGGGTGAACACGGCTGGCGGGGGCCCGGCCCGCAGGAAGGCTTCGAGTTCGGGCGAGAGCGCGTCCGCGCCCCCCGCCTCGCTGTCGTAAAAGGTCGAGCCCACGATGGCCGCGACGTCCGGGAAGTCCGGCTGCATGGCCCCCAGCAGCGGCGAGTACAGGCCCAACACCCGCTCCGACACGTCGAAGTGCCCGGTGAACACCGGATCGCGCTCCGCAGGCAGGCCCAACTCGCGCCGCAGCCGCTGCAGCGGCTTGGCCCAACTGGTGGTGGCCTGCTTAACAAGCGCGAACAACAGCTCCGCACCCTTGGGACCCAGCTTGGTCGGCAGCGTCCCCAGCCAGGGATAGGGCAGCAGCACGGGCGGGTCGTGCGCCGACAGAAAGGTCAGCGGCTGCAGCACCAGGGCCACGAAGGGCAGGCCGCGCACCTCCGCGGCGATCCGCGCCCCAAAGGCGAAATTGGTCCCGGCCACCAGATCGGCTCCGGCCGTGGCCTCCAGCGCGTCCTCGAAGCTTCGCCGCACGTAGGGAAACAGCACGTCCTTGAAGAGGAAGTCGTCGCCCGCGATCATCCGGCGCATGGCTTCGGCCGGATCCACGCCAAGGTCGCGTTCGATGTCGGTGAAGTCCGGCCGCACGGCCGCGAACCTCAGCCCCTCGGCCTCCACCTTGGCCCGATGCCCTTCGGAGGTGGCGATCACCGCCTCGACGCCCAGCGCCCGCAGCCGCAACGCCACGGCCAGCATCGGATGGAGGTCGCCGAGAGATCCGAACGTGGCCAGCACGACCCGTCGCTTCGCCATGCCTCCCCTTTCCGCCCGCCTCAAGATAGGCGGACCCTACATGCGCCCGGCCCTGCGACAAGCGTGCCGCCGACACTGGGCGCCTTGCCCTGCGCCCGCCCCCTCCGCTAGGCCGGAGCCGAACACGCAGGGACCGATCAAGATGGCCGAGGGCTGGAGCTTTCCGAAGGGCGAACTGCTGGCCGGCAAGAAGGGCCTCGTCATGGGCGTGGCCAACGACAAGTCCATCGCCTGGGGCATCGCTTCCCAGTTGGCCGCCCAAGGCGCCGAACTCGCTTTCACCTACATGGGCGAGGCCCTGGAGCGCCGCGTCCGACCCTTGGTCGAGAGCATCGGCGCGGAGGTCATGATCCCCGCCGACGTCGCGGACGACGGCTCCATGGACGCCGCCTTCGCCGAAGTGGAGCGGCGGTTCGGACGGCTCGACTTCCTCGTCCACTCCATCGCCTTCGCCAACCGGGAGGAACTCAAGGGATCCTTCATCGACAACACCACCCGCGAAGGCTTCCTCACGGCCATGAACGTGTCGGTCTTCTCCTTCGTGGACAGTGCGCGCCGCGCCGCCCGCCTGATGCAGCCCGGGGGCTCCATCATCACCATGACCTATCTCGGCTCGGAGCGGGTCATCCCCAATTACAACACCATGGGCGTGGCCAAGGCCGCGCTGGAAGCGGCCACTCGCTACGCGGCCAAGGACCTCGGGTCCAAGGGCGTGCGCGTGAACGCCATCTCCGCCGGTGCGATGCGCACCCTGTCCCTGGCCGGAATCTCCGGGGGGCGCGAGAAGCTGAGCCAGGGCCGCAAGTTCTCGGCGCTTAAGGAGGACACCTCCATGGAGGGCGTGGCCGGCGCCGCCCTCTGGCTCGTGTCCGACCTTGGCCGCTCCACCACCGGCGAGGTGGTCCACGTGGACGCCGGCTTCCACATGATCGGCCTGCCCGACGAAGAGGCCGATCAGACCGCCTGATCGGGGCGGTCCGTTCGACCGGCGCCGCGATTTCAGCAAAGGTGTGGCGCCCCGGAAGCTTCCTAAACCGGCAAGTCAGGCTAAGCCGTTCGGAGGGTCGGAAAACGCCGGGAGAGACACATGCGTCGTCAACTGCTCGCCGGGGCGGCCGCCGCCTGCGCCCTCCTGGCCGCCGGATCAGCTTGCGCCCAGGCCTATGGCCGCCTGGTCGTCTTCGGCGACAGCCTTAGCGACAACGGCAACCTTTTTCGCGTGACCGGCGGGCGGCCGCCGGCGCCGCCGTCCCCGCCCTATTTCCAGGGGCGCTTCAGCAATGGGCCTGTGTTCACCGAGCTGCTCGGTTTCGCCAACACCGTCGAGCGGCGGGTGGCCTGTGCGAACAATCTCGCCGATCCGAGCTGCAACCAGAACTTCGCCTTTGGCGGGGCCCGCACCGACCTTTCCACCTCGCCTCCCGGCATCCGGCTGCAGCTGCAATCCTATCTGGCGGGCGGCGGGCGCTTCACCCCCACGGACCTGGTCAGCGTCTACGGAGGGGCCAACAACATCTTCCAAGGAATCGGAGCGGCCGCCGTCTCCCCCAGCCCCACGGCCGCCATCACCGGCCTGACCAATGCGGCCGCCGCCGACATCGGTCTGGTCATCAACAGCGTGGCGAGGGCGGGCGCCGGGACGATCCTGGTCCCCAATCTCCCCAGCCTCGGGGCCACGCCCCAATTCAACGGCTTTGTCGCGGCCAACGCCCCGGCCGGCCCCTTGGCCGAGTTCGCCACAGGAACGCTCAACGCCGCCCTGTTGGCCCAGGCGAACGCCGCCGCCGCCGCCAATCCTGGGACCAACTTCATCTATATGGACGTGAACCGGTTCAACGCCTTTGTGCTGGCCAACCCCGGCGCCTTCGGCTTCACCAACACCATTACGCCCTGCTTGAACCCGACCACGGGCGCGGTCTGCGCCAACCCCGATCAGTTCCTCTTCTGGGACAACGTCCACCCGACCGCCGCCGGACACCGCGGCCTGGCCGCGCTCGCCCTGGAATACCTCTTTTACGGCTCGATCGGAGCCGCCACGGCCGCACTGGGCGAGACCAGCCTTGAGCACCGCGAGTCCGCCACGGGCGCCGCCCTGGACCGTCTGGAGGAAGACCGCGAAGGCGACGGGCCACGCTTCTCGCTGGCCCTGGACGGCGGCCGCGGTACGGTGGACGCCCGCGGCAGCGTGCCCGGCATCGAGCGCGACACGGCCGCCGTTCGCGTGTCCGTCGACACCCTGCTACGCCCTGACTTTACGGTGGGCGCCCAATTCTCAGCGGCGCACTCGGAGGCCCAGGTCGGAGCCCTGGAGTTTCAGACCGACAGCCTGGGCTTTGACGCCTATCTGGGCTTCACGCGAGGCGCCGTGTTCGTGAACCTGGTGGGCGGCGGGTCCAGCGACGAGTACACCGACTACCGCCGCCGCACCGGGGCGGGTCGCGTGATCCACTTCGCGGACCGCGTCACCGGCTCCAGCCTGGGCGGCAAGATCCAGACTGGCTTGCGTCTGCCCTTCGGCCAGGCCGAGCTCTCGCCCCGCGTGGCCGTCTCCGCCAAAAGGGTGGAGGTGGAGGCCTTCAGCGAGAACGGTCCCGCGGCCCGCCACGCGATCCGGCGCCACGACATCGAGGCCGCCGCGGCCGAGGCCGCGCTCCGCCTGGAGAGCCCCTTGGGCGGCGGCCGCTTCCGGGCTCACCTGGAAGGCGGCTACGGCGACTTTTTCGATTACGACGGGGCGGTGGCCGTGGCGCTGGCGGACAATCCCGCCCGCCCGATTGAAACCGAGGTCGACGCCCCCGGCCGCGGCGCCCTGCTCAAGGCTGGCGTGGAAGGTCAGGTGTTCGGGGGCCTCCAGCTCGGCTTGGCCTACCACGGCCGCTTCGACGGAGGCTCCGACAACCACGCCGCCCGCCTCAGCCTCACCTATCGCCCGGGAAGCTGAGTCCCGCTCCCAGACCTGCTCCCGTCCGGGACGCTGAGGGCGTTTGAGCTCCGCCGCCACCTGACCTAAGCTTCACTTGGCGTGACCGGCCCAGCCCCTTAGGTTGGAAGCGGTCCGCCAGGGGCCGGGCACGAGGGGCGCCATGACCGACACGCCGCAGCCAGCCAGGACCGACCGCGACCGCCAGGGCTCCGCCGCCGTTGCAGAGCCGACGTCCCCCGCCCCCGTTCTGGGCGCCGCCCCCGTGGCCGCACCGCCCGTTGTTCGGACCGACCCTGGCAAGGTCGCGCAGATCCAGCGCTCGATCGAGATCAAGGACACGGCCCAGATCACCAGCTTTGGCGAACGCGCCCAGCGCGACGTGGCGGGCTTCGCCGACCGCATCCTGGAGCAGACGCGAAATCGTGAGATCGGCGACACCGGCGAGCTCCTTTCCGACGTCATCGCGAAGGCGCGCGGCCTGGACCCGGCCGATCTGCAGAAAGGCGGCTTGTTCAGCCGCGGGGTGGGCGCCATGCGCCGGCGCGTCCACCGCTTCCGTTCCAAGTTCGAGACCGTGGCCGCCCAGATCGACCGCGTCACCGTGGAGCTGGAGAAGCGCACCGACCGCCTCCGTCGCGACGTCACCATGCTGGACGGCCTGCACGACCAGACCCGCCAGTCGATCAAGGAGCTGGACGCCTTTATCGAAGCGGGCAAGCAGTACGCCGCCGAGTTCAGGGCCACGGAGCTCCCGCGCCTGCAGCAGGCCGCCACTGTGAGCGGCGACGGCACCGAAGACCTGATGGCGGCCCAGAACTACCAAGACGCCGTTCAGGCCCTGGACCGGCTGGAGAAGCGCGTTCTGTATCTGCAGCAGGCGCGTCAGATCGCCATCCAGCAGTTGCCTCAGATCCGGATCGTCCAGAACGGCGACACCACTCTGATCGAGTCCCTCCAGGCCTCGGTCAACCTGACCATCCCCGCCTGGAAGCAGAAAATGGTTCTGCTGCTGGGCCTCCAGCGCCAGTCGGAGGCGCTCGCCCTGCAAAGGGCCGTCACCGACGCCACTAATGACATGCTGCGCCAGTCGTCCGAGATGATGAAAACCCAGGCTCTGGCCATCGAGGAGCAGAGCCAGAAGGGCATCGTCGACATCGAAACCCTGGCCAAGACCAACCAGGACCTGATCGACACCATCGAAGGGGTCCTCTCCGTCCAGGCCGAAGGCCGCCGCAAGCGGGTGCAGGTCGAGGCCGAGATGGAGCGGCAAACGGAGGCGCTGCGCATCACCCTGGCCCGTGCGCCAACCGCCCTGACCTAGATGCCCGCCGCCTTTCCGCTGATCTTCGCGCGCGTGAAGACGCAGGGTTCCTCGATCGAGCGGCTGGAGCATGCTTTCCTGACGCAAGCCAGCCTGGGCCTCCGGTTCGGCTTGCGTCGAGCCTTGATCCGGTGCGGTGAGCGGATTTCAGCATGGCCCAGATGACTTCCGGCGGGGCCGCGACCATCGCCGGCATCGTCGCCGCCCTTCTGCCTCCACCGCTGGTCCTGGCCCTGGGCGTTCCCGCCTGGGTGGCCGTGATGCTCGCCTTTGCGGTCTTTGTCGGCCTGTTTCTGCTGCTCAAGCCCAGGAACCGCCCCACCCCCGGTCGCCTGGACCCGGCCGCCGTCTCCGACCAGCGCCGGGGCACGGCGGCCGATCTCCTGCGCGAGGGCGAGGCTGCGTTGGACCGCCTCCGCACCGCGCCGCGCCGCATCCACGACCAACTCATGCGCGAAGAGATCCGCCTGCTCACCATGAAGGCGGACCGCGTTCTCCGCGAGGTCCGCCACGACCCCGACAAGGTCATGGCGGTCCGCCGCCTGCTCACCTTCTATCTGCCCAACGCGGCCAGCGTCGCCGAAGGCTGGCGCGCCCTGGAGAACAAATCCGAGCCCTCGCCCGAGCGCGTGCGTGAGACCCGCCAGACCATGGCCCAGCTCAACGACGCCTTCACCCGCTTCGCCGACGACCTTCACGAGCCCCAGCTCCAGACGCTCGACCTCGATCTCAAGGTGCTCAACGACGCCCTTCGTCAGGACCTCGATCTCCTCCGACGCTAAAGTAACACTCCGAATGCGGAGCAGTTCGCCAAGATGAACGCGAAGTGAATGACCTGTTCAGGCCCTTCAAACCTTGCACGTTTCTTGGCTAGCAAAAGCAAAAAGAGCAGTACCTCCGGGAACACATCCTGCCCCGAGCGGTTATGGTGCCTCGAGGGACCGCAGGACGCCAAAGCCGGCGCCCAGTCAACTGGAGAATAGGCCATGAACGTCAAGCAAAGCATTTCCACGATCGCCGCCACGCTGATCATCGCCGGCGCCACTTCGGCCGCGGCCGACGACCAGGGCCGGAAGAACAAGCGCGAGCGCAACCGGGAACGTCCCGCCGCCGCCGCCGTGGGCCTCGGCGTAGCTGAAGCCAACCGCCGCGGCGCCAACGCCGAAGCGGCCGTGGCCGCCGAATTCCGCGGTGGCCGGGGAGAAGCGGGCAACGCTTCGACCACCTTCGGCACCGGCGCGATCAACACGACGCCGGACAGCGCCAGTGCGGCTGTGAGCACCGGCGCGGCGGCCTCCGGCCAGGGCGTGCAGTCGACCTCGTCCACGGTGGACGCCTTCGGCGAGACCACCCGCCAGGGCTCCAACGCCGACGTTTTCGGCGACTCGACCGCCTCGTCGGGCGAGCGTCCCCGCCGTCGTCCCCGCTAAGCCGCGGACCTGAAAGCCAGACGCGGGTCCGCCATCCTGGCGGGCTCGCGTCGCCTTTCGCGGAGTTGGTCTCATGACCTCATCTCGCACCACCGTGGCCGCAGCCGCCTTCGCCGCCGCCCTTTCGACGGGGACCGCGCCCGAGGCGGCGTCCGTCCAGGTCGACGGCGATTGCCGGACCATTCGCATCCGGGCGGACGGCAGCCGCGTCGTCACTCCCCCCCGCAACCGGGGCCGGTCCGGCGGGACCGCCACCGTCACCACCCGCAACGGCGGTTCGGTCAGCATGTCCAGCAGCTCCAGCTCCGGTTCGGGCCGCTCGAAGTCGACCAGCACGGCGGGCGGTGTCACCGTCACCATCACGCGCGACGAGACCGGCTGCACGGCCGTGATCGACGAGCGCTCAACAAAGGGCTCAAGAGAATGAGAACACCGATGAATGCACAAGGCTTCCATGCGGCCGCGATCGCCTCGGCCCTCCTGCTCACCGCCGCCCCTGCGGCGATCGCCCAAACCACCGGCGGCAGCCAGGGCGGGGTGGACGGCCGCAACGTCTCCGCCGCCACCTACGGGGCCGGAACCATTACTCAGAACGGCGCGGGCGTGAGCGGCGGCGGCGAAGCCGAAGCCGTTGACGGCACGGCCACCACGCGATCGGACGCCAAGCTGAACAATCGGCGGGCGATGCAGCGCTCCACGGCCGATGCTCGGACCGAGGATGAGCGGGCCACCTCGCGCACCCGCACGATGGTCAAGCCGAACCAGGAGACGATCCGCTCGACCACCACCTCCCGCTACAAGGAGCGCGGCGCCCCGCCGGTGCGCGAGAGCGTTCGCACCGTGACCACGCCGGAGGGGACCACCACTCGGACCAAGGGGCCGAAGTAAGCTCCCGAACTCAGCCAAGCAGCGTTGAAAGGGCGCGGATCCGAGAGGTCCGCGCCCCTTCTTATGTCCCGGCTCCCGCTCCCCAGAAGCCCACCACCCGTTTCGTCTCCGCCAGCACGGGCTCGGCCACCGCCGCCGCGCGCTCGGCGCCCGCCTGCAGCACGCGGTCGATCTCGTCGGGCACCGCCAGGAGCCGGTTCAGCTCCGCATTTACGGGCCCCAGTCGGTCGGCCGTCACCTCCGCCAGCGCCGGCTTGAAGGCGCCGAACCCTTGTCCGGCGAAGCGGTGCAGCACCTCCGCCTTGGTTTCCCCGCTCATCGCCGCATAGAGTCCGACCAGGTTGTCGGCCTCGGCCCGGCCGGCCAGCGCCTCCGGCGTGTCCGGCAGCACCTCGGGGTCGGTTCGGGCTCGCTTGATCTTCTGGATGATGACGTCCCGACTGTCGGTCAGATTGATCCGTGACTGGTCCGAAGGATCGGACTTGCTCATCTTCGCCCGCCCGTCCCTCAGGCTCATCACCCGAGCTCCAGGCCCCTCGATCAGGGGCTCGGGCAGGATGAAGTGGTCGGGGGCCTTGAAGTCGGTGTTGAACTTCGCCGCGATGTCGCGGGTCAGCTCGAGGTGCTGCTTCTGGTCCTCGCCCACGGGCACGTGGGTCGCCCGGTAGACAAGGATGTCCGCCGCCTGCAGCACCGGATAGCTGTACAATCCGACGGACGCCCGCTCCTTGTCCTTGCCCGACTTCTCCTTGAACTGGGTCATGCGGTCCAGCCAGCCCAGCCGCGCCGTGCAGTTCAGCAGCCAGGCCAGCTCCGCATGCGCGCGCACCGCCGACTGCGGAAACACCGCCGCCCGTAGCGGGTCCACCCCCGCAGCCAGCATGGCCGCGGCGATCTCCCGCGTCTGACCCGCCAGCTTGCTCGGGTCCTGCGGCACAGTGATCGCGTGCAGGTCGGCCACAAAGAAGAAGCACTCCGCATCCTCCTGCAGCCGTGCGAACTTGGTCAGCGCGCCCAGATAGTTGCCCAGATGCAGGGCGCCGGAGGGCTGCACCCCCGACAACACCCGCATGGGCCGGGTCGTCTCGGTCACCGTCACATCTCCACGCTGGGGGCGGCCGGGACGCCCCGTTCGCGCCGTAGCGCCGTTCTCAGCTCGCCCCGCGTTACAGCGCGGAAGCCCAGAGCCGCCGCCGCATAGACCACCCCGCCCGCCGCTACGGCGACCAGAACCGCCACCTCCTTGCTCCACAGCAGGTCGGACAGCGCCGGGTAGAAGTAGGCCGCCAAGGCCAGCACCAGTCCTAAGGCCGCGGTCGCCGCCCCGATCCGCCCCAACCGGCTCAACACCGCCGCGCCCGGCCGCCAGATGCCCCGTCGGGCAAGCGTCACCGCCAGCAGGATGACGTTCAGCCAAGCCGCCGTGCTGGTCGCCACCGCCAGCCCGACCACCCCATCCATCCCCGCCCGGCTCAGCCCGAAGAACAGCCCCGCTCCCAGAGCCACGTTCACCACCACCGACGCGATCGCGAACTTCATCGGCCGCCCCATGTCCTCCCGCGCGAAGAAGGGCGGGGTCAGCACCTTGGCCAGGACAAAGGCCGGCACCCCCCAGGCGAACTGCTGCAGCACCGCCGCCGTCCGCTCCGCATCGGCGGAGGTGAACGCTCCCCGCGTGACGGTGGAGTCGATCAGGAAGAAAGGCATCACCAGCAGCGCCGCCGCAGCCGGCAAGGTGAACAGCATCGACAGCGCTACGCCGTCGTCCAAGGTCGCCCGCCCGCCCTCCTCGTCCCCGCTGACGAAGGCACGGGTCAGCCGAGGCACCAGCGCCAGCCCGATCGCCACGCCCACCAGCCCCAGCGGCAGCTGGTACAGTCGGTCGGCGTTGTAGAGCACCGAACGCGCCCCGGGATCGGATCCCGTCAGCACCTGGCTGACGAGGGTGTTGATCTGCGTCGCGCCGCCCGCCAGGGCGCCAGGGATGGCCAGCGCCAGAACGCGCTTCACCGTGGGCGACAGCCGCGGCCGCCCCACCCTCAGCCGAACGCCGAGCCGGCGTGCGCCCCACCACAGCAGCCCCGCCTGCAGCAGGCCGGAGACGGTCACGGCCAAGGCGGCTCCCAGCAGGGCTCCTTCACTGTCCGGAACCAGCGCCAACGGCGCCAGCGTGCACACGTTCAGCAGGGCGCCGACCCCGGCGGCCAGGGCGAAGCGTCCCGCCGTGTTGAGGACGCCCGCCAACAGCGACGCGATCGTCATGCAGGCCAGGTAGGGCATGGCCAGCTGGGTTGCGATCACGGCCAGCCGCAGCGTCTCTCGGTCGTCGCGGTAGGCGGACAAGAGCAGCGGCATGACCCAGGGCATGACGATTTGCGCGAGCACGCAGAAACCGCCCACCACGAACACCATAAAGCTCAGAGCCTCGGACGCTGCGCCCTGCGCCGCCGCCTCGCCCTCGTCCGCATTGATGCGCCCGTACACTGGGACGAAAGCCTGGGCGAAGGCCCCTTCCGCGAACAAACGCCGGAACAGGTTGGGCACCATGATCGCCGTGGTGAAGGCGTCCATCAGGGGGCCCTGGCCGAACCGCTGGGCCAGGGCCAGGTCGCGGGCGAAGCCCAGCACGCGACTTCCTAGCGTCAGGCCGGACTGCACCAGGGTGTTGCGCGCCAAACTCATGCGCCTGCGCCTAGAGCGCGCCGCTCGCCCCGGCAAGCGCCACAGGTTCCGCCAGCACGCCCGCAACCGCCGCCCGGGCCCGCTCCAAGGCCGGGCGATCCGGCTTGGCCCCGGTCGGGTCCGTGACGTAAAAGGCGTCCGCCAATCTGAGGCCCGAGCCATCGATGTGCGCCGAGCTGACGGACAGCCCCGAGTCCGCCAGCGCCCTCGCCAGTTCGGCCAGAACGCCCGGCCGGTCCCGACCCGAGACCTCGATGATGGCGGCGTCCTCCGAACTGTCCGGGTCCACCGTGACCAGCGGCGCGATTGCGGGCCCCTGTCCCGGGCGCCGCGGTGAGCGACGGCCGAAGAGGTCCCCCGCCGCCGCAGCCTCCAGGCGCCCGACCAGCCGCTCCCCAGCGCCCGGATCCTGATCGCCCCAGGGCGCGCCGGTCCCGTCCTGCAGCTGGAAGACGTCCAGCACCTGCCCGCCGCGCGCGGTGTTGAGCCGCGCGGCCAGCACGTTGGCCCCTTCCGCCGCCAGCACCTCAGCCAGATCCGCGAACAGGCCGGGCCGGTCGACGGCCGCCACCACCGCCTCCGTGACGTTCCGCTCGGGCCTGAGCCGCACGGCCGCGGCCGCACCGCACACCGCGGCCTGCGCCAGCAGCCGCGCGTGGACCTGATGTTCCTCGGCTCCGAACTCGGTGAAGTAGCCGTCGTCCATGGCGAGCGTGAAGACGGCGAACTCCGGCTGCGCCTCCAAGAGCGCCGCCCGGGCCGCCTCCGCCGCATCCGCCCGCCCCCGGCGGAAGGCGCTCGCCGGATCGGCCCCTCGCCCGCCGCGGAAGACCGCCTCGGCCGCCGCATACAGCTCGCGCATGAGCTGTCCCTTCCAGGCGTTCCACACGCCCGGCCCCACCGAGCGTATGTCGGCCACGGTCAAGACCAGCAGCAAGCGCAGCCGCTCCAGCCCGCCCACCGCCTCCGCAAAGGCGGCCACCGTTCCCGGGTCGCTCACGTCGCGTCGTTGCGCGCAGTCCGACAGAAGCAGGTGATGCTGCACCAGCCACACCACCAGCTCCACCCGATCCGGGCCCAGCCCAAGCCGCTCGCAGGCCGCCCGGGCATGCCGCGCGCCCGCCGCCAACTGCCCACCGTCGCCACCCTTGCCCACGTCGTGCAGCAGGACCGCCAGGGCCAAGGCCTCGCGATCGGCGATGCGCGGCAACAGGGCCGTGGCCAGGGGATGCGCCTCCGCCTCCCGTCCGCCGGCGATGTCGGCCAGGAGCCCCGTCATCCGCAACGTGTGTTCGTCCACCGTATAGGCGTGGTGCCGATCCAGCTGGGTCCGCGACACGATCCGCCCGAACTCGGGCACGAACCGCCCCAGCACGCCCGCGTCGTTCATCAGGCTGAGCGTGCGAAACGGCTGACGCCCGCGCGCCAGAACGTCCAGGAACACGCGCGCAGCCTCCGGGTCGCGCCGCACCCTTCGCGTGATGCAGGGCAGCGCACGTCGCGCCAGAGCCAGGGCCTGGGGATGCAGGTCCAGGTCGCGCGCATCGGCGGTCCGAAAGAGCCGCAGCAGGTTAACAGGATCGCGCGCGAAGACCTCGCCGTCCTCCACCGCCAAACGTCCACCGATGGCCCGGAAGCCCGGCACGTCCACGCGCCCGGGCCGCAGCGGTTCGGGTAGAAGGCGCGACAGGCCGGACGGCTTGGCCTTGGTCCGCTCCGCCTCCAGCTTGGCGCAGAACACGCGGGTCAAGGCCCCCACCTCCCGCGCATTGACGAAGTAGCGGCGCATGAAGCGCTCCACCCCCGCCGTGCCGCAGCGCCCCCCTTGAACCCAGCCCATCCGGCGCGCGACCTCCGGCTGGAGGTCGAAGCCCAGCCGCTCCTCGGCCCGCCCCGCCTCCCAGTGGAGATGGTGGCGCACCCGCCATAGCCGGTCGTAGCAGCGCCTGAGCTGCGCCATCTCGGCCCCGTCGAAATATTCGGTGGCGGAGAGCTCCGCCGGCTCATCCGGGTTCAGGTACTTGGCGATCCACAGCAGGGTGTTGAGGTCCCGCAGCCCGCCCTTACCGTTCTTGATGTTGGGCTCCACTAGATAGCGGCTGGCCCCAGCCGCCGCGTGCCGCCCGTCGCGCTCGGCCAAACGCGCCTCCGCAAAGGCCCGACCCGTGCCCCGCGCCACCTCTCGCTGGAAGCGCTGCTGCAGATCTTCGAACAACTTCTCGTCACCGGCCAGCGGACGCGCGTCCAGCAGCCCGGTCTTGATGCTCAGGTCCGTCTTGGCGAGCCTCAGCGTTTCGTCCACCGTCCGCGAGGCGTGGCCCACCTTCAGCCCGAGGTCCCACAGCGTGTAGAGCATGAACTCCGCCACGCTCTCGCCGTGGGGCACGGGCTTCCACGGGCGCAGAAACAGCAGGTCGAGGTCGGAGAAGGGCGCCAGGACGCCCCGCCCGTAGCCCCCGACCGCAACCAGGGCCAGCCGTTCGGCTTCGGTCGGGTTGTGGTCCCGCAGCACATGGTGGAGCGTAAAGGCGTGCAAGGCGCCCACCACCGTGTCCGCCGCGGCCGAAAGCGCCCTTGCGGTCTCCACCCCGCCCAAAGCACCGGTTTCGAAACGGGCCCGGACGTCGGCTCGCGCCCGATCCAGCGCCGCGCGCAGGATCGGAACCGCCCGTCGCCGAAGCTCGCCCTCGTCGTAGGCCCCCCTCGCGGCCGCGCTCAGCTCGGCAAGGAGCGCTCCCGCCCTTTCTCCTCGCTCACCCGCGGGAAAGCAGGGGCCCGGACCTTCCTCTCCCGCAGCCGGAGATGCTGAAGCGGGAGCTTTCGCGGGAGTGAGCGGAAGAGGGGCGGGCACTCAGGCCACCAAGGCCTTGAGCCGGTACAGCGCCTCCAGCGCCTCTCGTGGGCTCATCCCGTCAGGGTCGACAGCCGCCAGCGCCGCTTCGACCTTGCTGGGCTGAGGCGCCGCCGCGGGCGTCTCCCGCGCCGCCGCGAACAAGGGCAGGTCGTCCAGCTTCGCGGGCGACCCCGTCCCTTCCAGCCGCTCCAGCACCTCGCGCGCCCGAGCCACCACGGGGGCGGGCACCCCCGCCAGCTTGGCCACCTGGACGCCATAGCTCTTGTCGGCCGCGCCCGGCCCCGCCTCGTGCAGGAACACCAGCTCGCCGTTCCATTCCCGCGCCCGCATGGACAGGTTGCCGACATGGGCCAGCCGCCCCTCCAGCCGCGCCAGTTCGTGATAGTGGGTCGCGAACAGCGCGCGGCAGCGGTTGGCGTCGTGGAGCGCCTCGGCGCACGCCCAGGCGATCGCCAGCCCGTCGTAGGTGGCCGTGCCGCGCCCGATCTCATCCAGAACCACCAGCGACCGCTCCGTAGCCTGGGTCAGGATGGCCGCCGTCTCGACCATCTCCGTCATGAACGTCGAGCGCCCTCGCGCCAGGTCGTCTCCGGCCCCCACGCGGCTGAACAGCCGGTCCACCGCGCCCAAGCGCAGCGATTTGGCCGGCACATAGCACCCGGCCTGCGCGAGCACGGCCAGGAGCGCGTTCTGGCGCAGAAAGGTCGATTTGCCCGCCATATTGGGCCCGGTCACCATGGCTAGGCGGGGGCATCCCCGCCCCGATCCGTCCAGCCGGCAGTCGTTGGGCGTGAAGGCGCCCCCGCCCTTCCGTACCGCCGCCTCGACCACCGAGTGCCGCGCCGCCTCCGCCTCGAAAGCGGTCGAGCCGTCCACCACCGGCCGCACCGCCCCCACCTCTTCGGCCCACTCCGCCCCGCCCGCGGCCACGTCCAGCCGCGCCAGCATCTCCGCGGCCGCCTGGATGGCGGGCGCGCACGCCTGCGCGCGCGCCCGCATCGCCTCGAAGGTCTCCAACTCGATCGCGAGCGCCCGATCCGCGGCCTGGGCGATCCTGGCGTCCAGCTCGGCCAGCTCCACCGTGGTGAAGCGCACCTGGTTGGCCATGGTCTGCCGATGGATGAATTGCGCGTTCAGCGGCGGTCGCAGCAGCGGCTCGCCCGCCTTGGCGCCGGCCTCCACGAAATAACCCAACACCGCATTGTGCCGGACACGCAGCGCCACGCCCGTTTCGCCCTGCAACCGGGTCTCCAGCGCGGCGATGACGCGCCGGCTGTCGTCGCGCAGCGCCCGGGCCGCATCCAGCTCCGGCCGATACCCCTCGGCCACATAGCCGCCCTCCCGCGCCTGGGCCGGGAGTTCGGGCAGGAGCCCCGCCTCCAGCTCGGCCGCGAGCCGGGCCAGCTCCGGTTTGTCCAACAGCGCCAGCGCGTCCAGCGCCCCCGTGATCTCCACCGGCGGTCCGGAAAGCGCCTCGCTCACGCCCGCGCCTTCGGCCGCGAACCGCGCCGCGATCTCCTCGCCAGCCCGCAATCCCGTCCGGACAACGCCCAGGTCGCGCGGTCCGCCCCGGTTCAGCACCAGCCGCCCCAGGGCGCGGGCCATGTCGCCCGATCCGGCCAGCAGCGCCCGCACATCCTCGCGCAGCCGCCGCCGCTCGGCGAACCAGCCCACCGCCTCCAGTCGCGCTCCGATCGCGTCCAGGTCCATCAGCGGCCGCGTCAGCCGGGCGGCCAGCAGCCGCGCTCCGCCGGCGGTGACCGTCCGGTCGACGCAGGCCAACAGCGACCCCGCCCGGCCGCCATCCTGCGCCCGGTGGATCTCCAGGCTGGCGCGCGTCGCCGGATCGATGCTCATCACCTCCGCGGCGAGAATCCGTCGCGGCGACCTGAGCGCGGGCAGCTTGCCGGCCTGGGTGGTCTCAAGATGCGCCGCCAGCAGTCCCAGGGCCGACACCTCCGCCGGCTGCAGCCCCCCGAACCCCGCCAGCGTATCCACGCCGTAGAGCCGCTTCAGCCGGGCCTCCGCCGCGCCCGGCTCCGCCAGCGCCGCGGGCATGGGCTGCAGGAGGCCGCCGGCCGCAGCCGCCGCGCTTACAGCCGCATCGCCCAGCAGCCGGTCGGGAACCAGCAACTCCGAAGGCGACAAGGCGGCTACCGCCGCCGCCAGGTCCTCCGGCGCGACCAGCAGGCTCTCCACATCGCCTGTCGACAGCTCCACGGAGGCCAGCGCGGCCCGTCCGGCCCGGACCGCCACGGCCGCCAGCCGGTTGGCGCCGCGCGCGTCCAGCAGCCCGTCTTCAGTGAGCGTGCCGGGCGTCACCACCCGCACCAGCTCCCGCCGCACCACCGACTTGGAGCCCCGCTTGCGCGCCTCGGCCGGGTCCTCGACCTGCTCGACCACCGCCACCCTGAAGCCCGCCCGGATCAGCTTGGCGAGATAGGCTTCGGCCGCGTGCACGGGGACGCCCGCCATGGCGATGTCCTGTCCGGCGTGCTTGCCTCGCTTGGTCAGGGCGATGCCAAGCGCGCCGGCCGCCTTTTCCGCGTCCTCGAAGAAGAGCTCGTAGAAATCGCCCATGCGGAAGAACAGCAAGGCGTCCGGCTGCTTCGCCTTGGCCGCGAAGAATTGCGCCATCACGGGCGACGTCCCCTCCGCCGAGGGGAAAGGGGCGGCGGGGGCCAGGAGACTTCCGTCCATGCCGCTGCTTACACCGTCCACCCCGGTCGTGGGGAGGCGCGCGGCGCCTTGGATGCAAAAGTGGTGCGAGCTCTCCGGCTCAGCTCGGCAAACGGGTCTCCGCCGCACTGGACGAGCGCCGGGACCGCCCCGGCCGCGGATCACGTCGCGGCAGAGTTCCCGACTTCGGGGCGGCAGGCGTGTTGAAGCCGGGTGAGCTCGCCTATCCCGGCCTCGGCTAGGCTGAACAGCCCGTCGAACTCCGTCCGCGAGAAGCCCCGCTTCTCCCCAGTGGCCTGGACCTCCACAATGGCGCCTGACCCGGTCAGCACGAAGTTGGCGTCCGCCTCCGCACCGCTGTCCTCCTCATAATCAAGGTCCAGCACCACCGCCCCGTTCACGATCCCGCAGGACACGGCGGCCACCGAGTCCGTCAGCGGATCGGCCTTGAGCACGCCCTCTTGCAGGAGGAAGCCCGTCGCCTGCCGCAACGCCACCCAGGCGCCGGTCACCGCCGCCGTGCGCGTCCCGCCGTCCGCCTGCACCACGTCGCAGTCCAGCGTGATCTGCCGCTCTCCCAGCGCCTTCAAATCCGTCACGGCCCGGAGCGAGCGCCCGATCAGTCGTTGGATCTCCTGGGTCCGACCGCTTTGCTTGCCCTGCGCCGCCTCCCGTCGCCCCCGCGTATGGGTGGCCCGAGGGAGCATCCCGTATTCGGCCGTGACCCATCCTTTGCCCTTGCCGCGCAGCCAGGGCGGCACGCTTTCATCCAGGCTCGCCGTCACCAGCACCCGGGTGTGTCCGAAGCTCACGAGGCAGGAGCCTTCCGCATAGCGATTCACGCCGGTCTCCAGGGTGACGGCGCGGAGCGCGTCGAAAGCGCGGCCGGAAGGGCGCCCGGATGAAGTCGGCATGAGGGGGAGTCCTTTGCGGAGCGGGCCGCGAGCCCTATCCTACCGCTCCTTCGGTCGCCACACCCATGAGCCTGATCTCCCCGGAAGCCTCGCTCACCAGTCTGGACGAGCGCGCTCGCGACATCTTTCGCCGTATCGTCGAGAGCTACCTCGAAACCGGCGAGCCGGTGGGCAGCCGCACCCTGTCGCGTGGCGGTGTGCAGCTGTCCCCCGCCTCCATCCGCAACACCATGCAGGATCTCACGGCCGCGGGCCTGCTGGGCGCGCCTCACGCCAGCGCAGGACGCCTGCCCACCCACGCCGGCCTCCGCATCTTCGTAGACGGCCTGCTGGAGCTGGGCGACGTGGGCGAGGACGAGAAGCGCGAGATCGAGGCCCGCCTGGCCGTCAAAGGCCGCAGCTTCGGCGAAGCCCTGGACGAAGCCAGTTCGGTGCTGTCCGGCCTGGCGGGAGGCGCCGGCATCGTCGTCACCCCCGTCCGCGACGCGGGGGTCAAGCATGTGGAGTTCGTGTCCCTCGGGCCCGACCAGGCGCTCGCGGTCATGGTCTTCGAGGACGGCACGGTCGAAAATCGCCTCATGCCCCTGCCCTCCGGGCTCACCCCCTCGGCCTTGCAGGAGGCCACCAACTTCCTCAACGTGCGGCTCCGCGGCCGCACCCTGGGCGAGGCCAAGAGCGAAATCCGCACGGAGCTCGACCAGGCGCGCTCCGCCCTGAACGCCACGGCGGCCGGTTTGGTGGAGGACGGCCTCGCCGCCTGGTCCGGCGGCGACGGCGACGATCGCTCGCTCCTGGTGCGCGGTCGCGCCAACCTGCTGCAGGACACCGCCGCCCTCGCCGACATCGAACGGGTCCGCTCCCTGTTCGACGACCTGGAGCAGAAGCAGCAACTCATCGGCCTGCTCGACAACGTCCGCGAGGCTCAAGGCGTGCGCATCTTCATCGGCGCGGAGACCCGCCTCTTCTCGCTCTCGGGTTCCGCCTTGATCGCCGCGCCCTATATGACGGGCCGACAAAGCCGGGTGGTCGGCGCGATCGGCGTGATCGGCCCCGCGCGGCTGAACTATGCGCGCGTGATCCCGTTGGTGGACTACACCGCGCGCGTTCTGGGGCGCCTCGCCGGCGCCGAACCCTGAGGACCCTTCCATGAGCTACAGCGACGACAGCCGGCCCGAACAGCTCGCCGCCGACGCCGCCCCCACGATGGACGACGACGGCGCCATGGAGTCCGGTCAGGCGTTGGAGGCGGAGGTCGCCTCCCTGCGCGAGCAGGTGATGCGCTACGCCGCCGAGGCGGAGAACACCCGTCGGCGGGCCGAAAAGGAAAGCAACGACGCCCGCGCCTTTGCGATCCAGCGCTTCGGACGCGACCTCCTGGGTGTGGCGGACAATCTCCAGCGCGCCCTCCAGGCCGCGCCCCGCGGCAGCGAGGATCCGGCCGTCAAGAACCTGGTGCTGGGCATCGAGATGACGGAAAAGGAGCTGCAGTCCGCCTTCGACAAGAACGGGCTCAAGCGCGTCGAGCCCGCCGCGGGCGACAAGTTCGATCCCAACCTCCACCAGGCCATGATGGAGGAGCCCTCCTCCGAAGTGGCCGGGGGGGCGGTGGTCCGCACCCTGCAGGCCGGCTATCAGCTCTATGGCCGCATCGTCCGTCCCGCCCTGGTGATCACCGCCGCCCGCGGGAGCGCCGCCGCTGCGGAGCCCAGCGCGGCCGGGACGGATGGAGCCGGCGGCGCCTACCCCGCCAACGACGCCGCGGGTCCCGGCGCCTCCGTGAACAAGACGGCGTGACCCACACCTGAGTTGGTCCGGGACGCGGGGGCCGCCCTAAGCCGCCCGCCGCCGCTCCGGCTCGAGCGCCCGTGCGCGGAGGCCGTTCCGCCGGAAGTGGTCCAGCAACCGTCGCCAGCCGTCCTCGGCCGCGACGGCGTTGTGCGCCGCCCGGTAGTCGGCGTGGAACCCGTGCTGGGCGCCCGGATAGACGATGATGTCGCTCCCCCGCTTGCCTGCGGCCCGCAGCGCTGTGCGCATCCGCTCCACGCTCTCCAGCGGGATGCCTTGGTCCTTTTCGGCGTAGAGCCCCAGCACCGGCGCGTTCAGCTGCCCGACGACGTCCATCGGCCAGGGCCGCTGCTCCGCGCCCAGGAAGTCGGTCTGGGCCGGGGCCGTCAACCGCCCGTACCAGGCCACCCCGGCCCGGAAATCGCGGAAGCGGGCTGCGGCCATCCAGGTCACCGCCCCGCCCCAGCAGAAGCCGGTGATCCCGATCCGTCGCCCATCGGCGTTCGGCTGCGCCTTGACCCAGCTGAGCGTCGCGGCGATGTCGCCCATCACCTGTTCGTTGGTGGCGGTTCCCACCAGCTTGCGAATCTCGGCGAAGTCGGTCAGCGGCGCCGGATCGCCTGCGCGGTGAAAAAAGGCGGGGGCCACCGCGAAATAGCCCGACTTGGCCAGCCTGCGGCAGACGTCGCGGATGTATTCGTGCACGCCGAACACCTCCGAGACCACGATCACGACCGGCTCTCGCCCGCGCCGGTCCGGCCGCGCGTAATAGGCCGGCATCTGGGAGTTGCGCGTGGGGATCATGACCTCCCCGGCCGCCACACCCACGGTGTCCGTCACGATCGGCGCCGCCTCCGCCGACAGCGCCGCCACGGCGAAACCGCCGAAGAACAGGCCGGCCAGACCCCGGCGGGACAGGTTGAGATCGGTGGGCTCGGAGCCCTCCGGTCCAAGCAGGTGCGGGGCGGCCATGGGGAGCTCCTGGCGGGTGGGTCGCAGATGTCGGAAGGCCGCCATTGTGCCCGGCGGACCCGGCGGGAGTCAAAGCGGGAGCGTGACCTCCGGCCGCTCGCCCCCACATGGACGATCATGACCAACAAAGGCCGCATGCGCCCCTGGAGGACACGCCCGCTCACGCCCGGCGAACGCGCCTTGTGCCTTGAGACCTTCGGCGCCCAGCTGGACCTGGACCGCGTCCGCCTTTGGTCCTGCCCGCCCCTGGCCTGGACCACGGGCCGGCCCTTCTGCGCCGGCGGCTGGCTTTGGCCCGGTCGGCGCTTGCTCGTCTACCCGCCGGGGCAGGCCCATGCGGACTTTGGCGAGGCGACGCTTTGGGACCAAAGCGTCTTTCTCCATGAGATGACCCATGTCTGGCAAAGCCAGGAGGGCGTGAACCTCCTGTGGGCCAAGCTCCGCGCGGGCGACGGGGCCACGGCCTACGCCTACGAGCTCACCCCCGGATGCCTTTGGGACGGCTTCAACATCGAACAACAGGCGATGCTGGTGCAGCACGCCTTTCTCCAGCGACGGGGGCGCGGCGCCCCGCATCCGGAGGCGGCCTACCTCGCCGTGCTGCCTTTCGCGCCCGCCTCCGCCGTACACGACGAGGCGTCGCATCAGGCTCTTGCGGGGCCCTCCACATCCCCCACATAGGCTTTGCAACAGCGCGCTCACGGCTCCGTGAGCGCTCTCAACCCGCGACCTGGGGACGGGCGAACGCAAGCGCTCCCCGGAGGCACACAGCCCCGTCCGCCTATTAGGAGTTTGAAGACACACATGGCCAAGATCATCGGCATCGACCTCGGCACCACCAACAGCTGCGTCGCCATCATGGACGGCAAGAGCCCCAAGGTGGTGGAGAACGCCGAGGGCGCGCGCACGACGCCCTCCGTTGTCGCCCTGCAGGAGGACGGAGAGCGCCTGGTGGGCCAGCCCGCCCGGCGTCAGGCGGTGACCAACCCCAACAACACCTTCTTCGCCATCAAGCGCCTGATCGGCCGCAATTGGGACGATCCCATGGTGGCCAAGGACAAGGCCATGGTGCCCTATGAGATCGTCAAGGGCCCGAACGGCGACGCCTGGGTGCGAGCCCACGGCAAGGATTACAGCCCGCAGCAGATCAGCGCCTTCATCCTGCAGAAGCTCAAGGCCGACGCCGAAGCCTATCTGGGCGAGACGGTCACCCAGGCGGTGATCACGGTTCCGGCCTATTTCAACGACGCCCAGCGCCAAGCCACCAAGGACGCCGGCAAGATCGCGGGCTTGGACGTGCTGCGCATCATCAACGAGCCCACCGCGGCGGCGCTGGCCTATGGCCTGGAGAAGAACGACGGCAAGAAGATCGCCGTCTATGACCTGGGCGGCGGCACCTTCGACGTCTCCATCCTGGAGATCGGCGACGGTGTGTTCGAGGTGAAGTCCACCAACGGCGACACCTTCCTGGGCGGCGAGGACTTCGACCTGCGGATCGTCGACTACCTGGCCGACGAGTTCAAGAAAGAGAACCAGGTCGACCTGCGCAAGGACAAGCTGGCCCTGCAGCGCCTCAAGGAGGAGGCCGAAAAGGCCAAGAAGGAGCTGTCCACCGTCACCCAATACGACGTGAACCTGCCCTTCATCAGCATGAACGCGAACGGCCCGCTTCACCTGACGCTGAAGCTGACCCGGGCCAAGCTGGAGAGCTTGGTCGAGGACCTGGTTGCGCGCACCATCGCGCCCTGCGAACAGGCGCTCAAGGACGCGGGCCTCAAGAAGACCGACATCGACGAGGTGGTCCTGGTCGGCGGCATGACCCGCATGCCCAAGGTGCAGGAAGCCGTTCAGGCCTTTTTCGGTCGCGAGCCGCACAAGGGCGTGAACCCCGACGAGGTCGTGGCCCTGGGCGCCGCGGTCCAGGCTGGCGTCCTGCAGGGCGACGTCAAGGACGTGCTGCTGCTGGACGTCACCCCGCTGACCCTGGGCATCGAAACCCTGGGCGGCGTGTTCACGCCCCTGATCGAACGCAACACCACCATCCCCACCAAGCGCTCCCAGACCTTCTCCACGGCCGACGACAACCAGTCGGCGGTGACCATCCGGGTCTTCCAGGGCGAACGCCCGATGGCTGCGGACAACAAGCTCCTGGGCCAGTTCGATCTGGTCGGGATCCCGCCCGCCCCGCGCGGCCTGCCCCAGATCGAGGTCACCTTCGACATCGACGCCAACGGCATCGTCAATGTGGGCGCCAAGGACAAGGCCACGGCCAAGGAGCAGTCCATCCGCATCCAGGCCAACGGCGGTCTATCCGACGCCGACATCGAACAGATGGTCAAGGACGCTGCGGCCAACGCCGAGGCGGACAAGAAGCGCAAGGAGCTGGTGGAGGCCCGCAACCAGGCCGACGCCCTGGTCCACTCCACCGAGAAGACCCTGGCCGAGCACGGCGACAAGGTCGGCGCTCCTGAAAAGGCGGCCATCGAAACCGCCCTGGCCGACCTCAAGTCGGCCCAGGCCGGCGAGGACGCAGCCGACATCCAGGCCAAGTCCCAGGCCCTGATCCAGGCCTCCATGAAGCTGGGCGAGGCCATGTATGCGGCCCAGCAGGCCAACGACGCGGGCTCGGCCTCTGGCGCATCGGATGACGGCGTGGTCGACGCCGAATTCGAAGAAGTGGACGACCAGAAGAAGTCGGCCTGAGCACGAGCGCGGCCCCCGTCCGGCATGGGCGGGGGCTTTGCTCCATCTTCAAACCTTTGACGGAAACTGCCGACGCGTGGCGGACCAAGCTTGTCTGCTGACGCGGCGCGTCCATCTATGCCTTGGGAGTGAGTGAACCGTATGGCGCGCGACTACTATGAGGTCCTGGGCGTCTCGCGGACCTGCACGGAGGTCGAACTCAAGGCCGCCTATCGCAAGCTGGCGATGGAGCATCACCCGGACCGCAACGCCGGGAATCCGGACGCCGAGGCGAAGTTCAAGGAGTGCGCCGAAGCCTACTCGATCTTGTCGGACGGCCAGAAGCGCGCCGCTTACGACCGCTACGGCCATGCCGGCCTTAACGGCGGGGGCGGCTTCGGCGGCCATGGCGCCGGCCCCGACATCAACGACCTGTTCAACGAAGTGTTCGGCTCGGCCTTCGGCATGGGCGGCGGCCAACGGCGCAACCCCAATGCGCCCTCCCGAGGCTCGGACCTGCGGGCCGACGTGGAGATCACCTTGGAGCAGGCCTTCACGGGAACGGACGCCGAGATCCCCGTGCTCACCGCAGTGAGCTGCGAACCCTGCGAGGGTTCAGGGGCGACCCCGGGCACCGCCGCCGCCGCCTGCCCGAGCTGCGCCGGCCAGGGCCGCATCCGGGCCGCCCAGGGCTTCTTCCAAGTCGAGCGCACCTGCCCTCGTTGCGGCGGAGCGGGTAAGACGATCGCCGATCCCTGCCGGGCCTGCCACGGGGCCGGCCAGGTGCGCAGACAGCGCACTTTGCACGTCAAGATCCCCGCCGGTGTGGACGACGGCTCCCGCATCCGCCTCTCCGGGGAGGGCGACGCCGGCCAGCGTGGCGGCCCCTCGGGCGACCTGTACATCTTTTTGTCGGTCGCGCCGCACGACATCTTCGAACGTGACGGCCTGGACCTGCATGCGCAGGTGCCCGTGCCCCTGGGCGTCGCCGCCCTAGGGGGTGAGATCGAGGCACCCTGCCTAGCTTCCGATGACTGCCGCACGCCCGTCAAGGTGCCGGAAGGCGCCCAGACCGGCCGGACCATTCGTTTGCGCGGCAAGGGCATGCCCAGCCTGCGCGGCCGCGAGCGCGGCGATCTGGTGGTCGAGCTGGTGGTTGAAACCCCCTCCAACCTCACGTCCAAGCAGAAGGCGCTGCTGCGCGAGTTCACCGAGTCCCTCGGCGAGGCTCAGAACCCCCGACAGGCCGGCTTCTTCGACAAGGCCCGCCGTTTCTGGGGCGGCGTCACCGGGCAGGAAGAGCGGGAGCGGGCCTAGGCGCCCGGCGCGGTCTTGAGGGCTGCGCACCGTCCTCCCGCTTGGGCGGCCGGAGCTCGCGGAAACTCAGCGGGCTCCTTGAGGCGCTCGGTCGGCTGCTCGCGCCGGAACGGGCCCTAGGCCGTGCGCCGTTCGTCCGGCGCCCGGGTCAGCACCTCTTCGATCACGCCGTAAAGCACGTTGGGCCGGATGGGTTTGGCCACATGCGCGTCCATGCCTGCGGCCAGGCATCTGCGCACCTGCTCCGGCATGGCCTCGGCGGTCACCGCCACGATCGGGATCGCGCCCTTGCTCCCGCCCAGCGCGCGGATGGTTTGGGTGGCCGTCAGCCCGTCCATCTCGGGCATGTGCAGGTCCATCAATATCAGGTCGTAATCGGCCGCCCGGACCGCCTCTACAGCCAGCCGGCCGTTCTCGACGAACTGCGCCTCCAGCCCGGCTTGGCCCAGGATGGCTTTGAGCACGAATTGATTTGTGGCGTTGTCCTCGGCCGCCAGGATACGCAGGGGCCGCTCCTCCTCCTCCACGACCTCAGGCTCGGGCTCCGCTCCAGCCGCCAAGTCCAGCGGCAGGGTGAACCAGAAGGTGGAGCCGCGCCCCTCCTTGCTGTTGACGCCGATCTCGCCGTTCATGGCGGTTACGAGCTCGCGGCAGATGGCCAGGCCAAGCCCGGTGCCGCCGAACTTGCGCGAGGTGGATCGATCCGCCTGCATGAACTTGGAGAAAAGCCGATCGCGGACCTCCTCCGAAACGCCCACGCCCGTGTCCGTCACTTCGAATCGAACAACACGCCCGCCCGGAGCCGTGGTCGCCGAAGCCCGCACCTCCACCGAACCGTTCTCGGTGAATTTCAAGGCGTTCGAGATCAGGTTCTGCAGCACCTGCCGCAGCCGCGTCGGGTCGCCGAGGTAGACGCCGCGCGCTTCGGGCTCGGCGCTCACCCGCAACTCCAGATTCTTGGCGCGGGCGGTCTCCTCATAGAGGTTCTCGACGGCCTGCAGCGAGGCGCCCAGGTCGAAGGGGGTCTGCTCGAACTCCATGTGGCCCGCCTCCACCTTGGACAGATCCAGGATGTCGCTCAGCAAGGTCATGAGCGATTGCCCGCTCTCGTTGATCACGCCCAGCATGCGCCGCTGCAGGTCGCTCAGGGGCGTGGTCTCCAGGGCCGCCGCCATGCCCAGGACGCCGTTCAGGGGCGTGCGGATCTCATGGCTCATGGCGGCCAGGAACTCGGTCTTGGCCGTGTTGGCGCGATCGGCCGTCTCCGCCGCTTCCCGCAGCGCCGTTTCCGCCGCCCTGCGTTCGGTGACGTCGCGCCAGAAGCTCATGGCGATCAGTTCGCCCTCCACCTCGACGCGGGTGCGGGTCCCTTCAACCGTGATCTTGCGGCCGTCCTTCCCCACGGTGGCCAATTCGAAGGGCTCATCCACGCCCGCCTTGACGAGCCACCGCTCGAAGCTGCGATCGTGGAACTCGGTCCAGCCGCCGTCGAACAGCATCGCCATATGCCGGCCCAGGACCTCTTCGGCCGTCCAGCCCCAGAGCCGCTCGGCCGCGCGGTTGAAGCTGGTGATCTCCCCTGTGGCCGTGACCGAGACCACGGCCTCCGATGCGTGCTCCAGCACCAGGTCCACGCGGGCTTGGTTCAGTCGGGCCTGGCGGCGCGCTTCCATCGAAGAGGTGTCGGCGCCCCCGGCTTCCGTCCGGCGGATCAGATGCTCTCCGAACAGCTCCGAGGCGTCGGCAGCGGCGTAGTCGCCCTCCAGGGCGTCCAGCAGCAGTTCCAGCTCCACCCGGCCGTCGGCGCCGATCGCCTGGACGAGCCGTTGCTGCAGCCGAGGGTGCCGCGTCTTCGCCGCCGGAATTTGCATCCACCGTCTCCCGGAGCCCGGCCCACGCCGGAGGCGAGCCCATGCCCAGCGCGGCATCTTGACCCCACTTTGTTGACGACAGGTGACCGCCGGGCCAAGCGGGGGCCATGATCTCATCCTCGTCGCCGCTGGCCCTGGCCGTCGCCGGCGCGGCCGGCCGCATGGGCCGGGCCGTGCTCGCCCTGGCCGCCGAACGGCCCGAGATGGAGGTCGTCGGCCGTTTCGACCGCGGGGACGGCCAGGCCCGAGAGGCGGCCCTGACCGCATGTTCGGTCGTGGTGGACTTCACTACGGCCGAGGCTTCCACCGACCTGGCCGAGCTCGGCGCCGAGCGAGGCCGACCCGCCCTGGTGATCGGCTCCACCGGCTTCACCCCGGAGCAGGACGCCCGAGTGGCGACCGCCGCCCGCCGGGTCGCGGTGGTGCGGTCCGGCAACTTTTCGCTGGGCGTCAACCTGCTGCTAGGCCTGGTTGAACAGGCCGCCCGCGCCCTGCCCGCCCGCGACTACGACGTGGAGGTGCTGGAAGCCCACCATCGCCGCAAGCTCGATGCGCCCTCAGGCACGGCGCTCATGCTGGGCGAGGCCGCCGCGAGGGGCCGCGGCTCGCGCCTGCCGGACTTGGCGGTGCGCGTCCGCGACGGCCTGACCGGCCCCCGCCCCGACGGCGCCATCGGCTTCGCCGTGCTCCGGGCCGGCGGCGTCGTGGGCGAGCACAGCGTGGTGCTGGCCGCCGAGGACGAGATCATCACCCTTTCGCATTCCGCCCGAGACCGGGGGCTGTTCGCCCGAGGCGCCTTAGCTGCGGCCGCCTGGGTCGCAGGCCGCCCACCCGGACTTTACGACATGCAGGACGTGCTCGGGCTGAAGCCCTAGTCGCGGCCCGTCGAGCCGAAACCGCCCGCGCCCCATTCGGATCGCTCAGGCTCGAGTTTCGCGTTCCGGCGACATCCTCCAGAGTTTCAGCCGAACCTAGCGCGCGAGCGGGCGTTGGCTCCGGCATGAGCTTCACCGGCCCGAACGACGCCCTGCAGATGTTCGGTGTGACCCTGATCGGGGTTACGCCGGAGAACGGCCGCAAGCTGCTGCTGACCCTGGCCTTCATCCTGATCGCCTGGGCGATCGGGCGGGCGCTGAAGACGATCGCCGGTCTGGCGGTGGGCGGCCGCCGGTCGCCGCGCGCGCGATTCTGGGCGCGCCAGGGCGTGCGTATCATCACAGCCATCATCGTGATGATCGGCGTGCTGTCGATCTGGTTCGACGATCCCACCCGGCTCGCTACCGGGCTAGGGTTGGTGACGGCCGGGGTGGCCTTCGCCCTGCAGCGGGTGATCACGGCGGTCGCCGGCTACTTCGTCATCCTGCGCGGCAAGACGTTCAACGTGGGCGACCGGATCGTGATGGGCGGAGTGCGCGGGGACGTGGTCGCGCTGGACTTCATGCAGACCACCATCATGGAGATGGGCCAGCCGCCGCCAGTGCAGAACGCCGACCCCGCCATGTGGATCAAGGCTCGCCAGTACACCGGCCGCATGGTCACGATCACGAACGCCAAGATCTTCGATGAGGCGGTCTACAATTACACCCGCGACTTCGGTTTCCTGTTCGAGGAGATGACGCTCCCGATCAAGTACGACGCCGACCGTGCGCGGGCCGAAGCCATCCTGCTGGACGCCGCGCGTCGGCACACGGCGGAGTTCATGCAGCTCGGCGAGGCGGAGGCCGCAGAGCTCCAGCGCCGCTATTTCATGAAGGAGCCCGACTTCGAACCGCGCGTCTTCTGGCGCATGACGGACAACTGGCTGGAGTTGACGGTGCGCTTCGTGGGGCGTGAGCACGGTGTCCGCGGTCTCAAGGACGCCATGACGCGCGAAATCCTGGCCGCCCTGGACGAAGCCGGGATCGGGCTCGCTTCGGCGACCTTCGAAGTCGTGGGCGTGCCGCCGCTGAAGATCACGGCCGGCTGATCGATGGGCAAGCGGCTCTTCCTGCTCGGCCGGCTGACGCAGGTTCTCTGGCTCCGGGCGGCCTTGTTCTGCCTGGCGGCGGTCGCGGCGGTGTTGCTGGCGCATGTGCTCGCCCCCTTCGTGCCCACTTCGGTCCCGACCACGGTGGGCGAGGACGCCGCGGAGGAACTGCTCAAGATCATCGCTTCCAGCATGTTGGCGGTGGCCACCTTCTCGCTAGCGACCATGGTGGCGGCGGTAGGCTCGGTCATGGGCAACACCAGCCCCCGGGCCGCGGGTCTGCTGCTGGACGACCGCAGCGCGCAGAACGCCCTGTCCAGCTTCATCGCGGCCTTCATCTTCAGCGTGGTGGGCCTCGTCGCGGTGGGCGCTCGGTACTTCACGGCCGAGGGGCGCTTCGTCCTGTTCCTCATGACCTTGGCCGTGCTCGTGCTGGTGATCATGCGGCTCCTGAAGTGGATCGACCAGCTGTCACGCTTGGGGCGCGTCGGTCATGTTATCGACCGGGTCGAGCAGGCCACGCGGCAAGCCTTGCAAAAACGCCAGCCCTTCCTGGGCGGCCGACGGGATGGCGAGGCGCCGCCCGGCTGCATCCCCGTACTGGCGCGCGAGGTAGGCTACGTGCAGCACGTCGACGTCGCTCATCTGGACGCAGTGGCCGGACGCGAGAGGCTGATCGTGCATCTGGCCTTGCTGCCCGGCGCCTTTGTCCGGCTGTCGCGCCCGCTGCTCTTCGTCGAGGGCGCCCAGGGAAAGCTGGACGCGAAAGTCGAAGCGGCCCTGGTCCGGAGCGTGGTTGTCGGTGACGCACGCACCTTCCAGCAGGATCCTCGCTTCGGACTGGTGGTGCTCGCCGAGATCGCCTCGCGGGCTCTGTCGCCCGCCGTCAACGACCCGGGCACGGCGATCGACGTCGTCGGCACGGCCGTGCGGCTGTTAAGCGTATGGGCCGAGAACCATTGGGAGGAGGAAGCCGTGTGCAAGCACCCGCACGTCGCCGTGCCCCCGCTCTCGGCCGCGGACTTCTTCGATGACGTGTTCCGACCGGTGGCTCGGGACGGAGCCGGAATGGTCGAGGTCGGGGCCGCTCTGCAGAAAGCTTTCGCCGATCTGACCACGGCCAAAGCCGCGGGGTTCGCCGAAGCCGCTCGCCATCATTCCCAAGCGGCGTTGAACCGTGCTGAGCAGGGTCTGACTTTCGAGGACGATAAGCAGGTGCTGCGCCGCCTTGCCGCCCAAGTGGAGGCGTCCCCGAGCGACAAGCGGTCCCTCACTTAGCCCTGTCGCGAGCCGGCTGTGAGACTTCCGTCCGACTCAAGGAACACGGCCTCCATGTCCTCGACGCTGCCCTTCACTGTCGCGAACAGCGCTCAGAACCTCCCCTTTGGTGACCGCTCGCGCTTCAGGGCGCCCTCGAGCAGGGCTCCGTTGCGCGCCAGCAAGGTGGGTTCCGAGCGGATCTGCCTGGAGAAGCGCGATGGGCTGATCGCCGACCCGGACGGCGGTTGAAAATCGGGCTGCTCAGACACCACAAGGCGTCGTCGACCGCAACGCCGAGATACCGGACCGTGCTCTGAGCTTCCGATCCAAGTAGAAGCTGGCGCCTTGAAGCTTCGCTCCTCGACACGGAGCGATTCACTCGCCACCCCCCAAGCGATAGGTTAGAGCTCCCCCCTTTCCGCGCTGGCGGATCGGCGCCCAGTTCTCACGATACATGCACCACGCTGCGCAAGATCCGACCTATGTGGTCCTTTCCGTCCTCGTGGCCACCTTCGGGTCTTGGACTGCGCTTGACCTCTTCCGTCGGGTGCGGGCCCACTCGGGGCGCGCTCACCTGGCCTGGCTCGGAGCGGCCGCGCTCGCCATGGGCCTCAGCATCTGGGCCATGCACTTCATCGCGATGCTCGGCTTCGATCCGGGCTCGCCGGTCCGCTACGATGTCCGGCTTACCGGGCTCTCGTTGGTGCTGGCCATTGGAGCCACCGGCGTGGCGTTTTTCGTCGCAAGCCACGGCCAGTTCCAAACAGGCCGAGTGCTCCTGGCCGGGTTGGTCATGGGGAGCGGGATCTGCCTCATGCACTATGTCGGCATGGCGGCGCTGCGCTCGGCCGTTTCGCTCGGCTACGAGGCGATCTCCGTCGGTCTCAGCTTCGCCGTAGCCGTGACCGCTTCGACTGCGGCCTTGATCGCCGGCCGAAAGGAGCGATCAATCGACCGGCGGGCCGGCGCCGCACTCCTCCTGGGCTTGGCGATCGTGGGCATGCACTACACCGCCATGGCAGGCCTGCGGCTCGCGCCCGCAGCCGGAACACCCGTCTCACCCGCCGGCGTGGAGCCGATGGCTTTGGCCTTCCAGGTGACCCTGGGCGCGGTCGTTCTCCTGAGCCTGGGTCTGCTCGCATCCTTCTTCGACCGGCGGACCGAGATCATCGGCGCCATGGATGCGGGCCGGGTGGGCTATTGGGAGATGTCGCTGCCCCAACAGGAGTTCCAGGGCTCAGCTAGGACCCTGGAGATTTTGGGCCTCGCGGGCGACCGGGCGCCCATCCCCGACGCGCGGCTCAGGGACGTGATCCACCCCGACGATCGCGAAGGTCGCGACACCCTGCTCCGTGCGGCCATCGCGAGCGGTTCGGACTACAGCGCCGATCACCGGATCACTCTTCCCGGCGGCGGTGTGCGCTGGGTCGACGTCCGAGGGCGCGTATTGACCGATGTGCGCGGCAGGGCCCGCAAGATCACGGGCGTAGTGCTTGATGTGAGCTCCCGTCACGAGGCCTACGCCGCGGCTGAAGAGAGCGAGCGGCGGTTCCGGACCATGGCCGACAGCGCGCCGGCCCTGATCTGGATGAGCGACGCCGAGGGCCGGATCACCTTCGCCAACCGCCACTACGAACAGGTTTTCGGCAGGCCGGCGGACAGCATGGCCGAAAACGGCTGGCGCGGTGTCGTCCACCCCCACGACTTGGAGGCTTTCGAGAAGGGTTTCTTCGAAGCGTTCGCGCAACGAGAGCCCGTCACCCTCTACACCCGTGTGCTGGATCGAGAGGGCAAGCAGCGCTGGCTCAGGTGCGAGGCGGTGCCCCGACGTCAAGCGAACGGGGCCTTTGTCGGCTACACGGGTTGCAACGTCGATGTCACCGAAGCCAAGCTGGCCGAGGAACACCAACAGCTGCTGCTGCGCGAACTGGACCACCGGGTGAAGAACACCCTGACAGTGGTGATGGGGATCGCCGCCCAGACCGCGAGATCCAGCCGCTCGATCGAGGATTTCACCAGCAGTTTCATGGAACGAGTCTCGGCGCTGTCGCGGGCGCACAGCCTGCTCACAGCTCAGCATTGGGAAAGCACGTCTCTTCACGACTTGGCGGAAGTCGTCTTGGCGCCGCACATCGACTCCGAGGATCGGCTTAGTTTCGAGGGACCCGTAGTCCTGCTCACGCCGAAGGCGGCTCTGGCTATGAGCCTGATCCTGCACGAACTGATCACCAACGCCGCTAAGCACGGAGCCTTGTCCATGCCGCAGGGCCGCATCGTTCTGGATTGGACGAGTCCGCCGAACGACGCGGGGCGTAAGGTGCGTCTTCGGTGGCGCGAAACCGGTGTTTCAGACCTACGCCCGCCTTCGCGTCGGGGGTTCGGGACCAAGCTGATCGAGGCTAGCGTCCGCATGGAGCTTGGGGGATCGTCCTCGGCCCAGTGGCGGGATGACGGCCTTGAGCAAATGATCGAATTTCCACTGCCATCAGGAGGCGGAACATGATGGACTTCGGCGCGGTGGCGAGCGTCGCCTTGCAGCTGGCCGACCGCGACCAGGATCCAAAAGCAAGGAGCGGCCGAGCGCCGGGAGCCAGCCCCCGGGCGCTCCGAGTGTTGATTGTGGAAGACGAGCTCATGGTGGCCTGGCACCTCGAAAGCATGCTCGAAGCTATGGGTCACGAGGTGAGCGCCATCGCGCCCTCGGCCGAGGCCGCCGAAGCGGATTTCCGCGACCTCGAACCCGATCTTGTGTTCATGGACATCAATCTCGGCCGTGGGCCGAGCGGCATCGAGGTGGCCCGCACGCTGCTGGCCATCCGGGAGACCCCTCTGGTGTTCGTGACAGCGTACGGCGACCCGATGACCCGCGCAGCCATCGCCCAGGTTGCGCCGAACAGCCCCGTTGTCTCCAAACCTGTGTCCGGAGCCGAACTGGAGCGGGGCATGCACGCGGCCCTCCGCCCGCGCCACTAGCTGCCGAGGCAAGGTGAAGCCCCTCCTGGCGGACTGGCTGGTGACTCGTGACGCCGGCCGCTCCGACTTCGGTCAGGTCGCACACGAGTAGGGTGCGACGGATCTTCCGGCCGTCCGGACCAGTAAGCGAGTCGCCCGTCAAAGACGGGGTGACCAAGGCGGCCACCGCCATCGCCGGAATGCTGAGCCTGACTGCAGATCGCCATCGAGCTTGGCCTGAACGCTCTGAGACGTCTGATCCGACCCGTACGGCCAGCCAAGGCTCACCCTAGCCCGGGCGTGACCACTCTCCCTTGGCGTGCGAACGTCCACGTCCCGACCGCGCCATCGGCTTCGCCCCGCTCCGGGGGCGGCGGCGTCGTGGGCCAGCAGAGCATCATGCTGCCCGCCGAGGACGGGATCATCACTCTCTCGCATTCCGCCCGGGACCGGGCCTTGTTCGCCCGAGGCGCCCTGGCCGCGGCCGCCCGGGTCGCCGGCCGCCCGCCCGGAGTCTACGACATGCAGGACGTGCTCGGGCTGGAGCCTTAACCGCGACCCGTCGAGCCGAAACCGCCCGTTCCCCGTTCGGTCTCGCTCAGGCTGTCCAGCTCGCGCCAGACCGCGCGCTCATGGCGGGCGATCACCAGCTGGGCGATCCGCTCGCCCCGCCGCACCTCGAACGGCTCCTGGCCGTGATTGATCAACAGCGCGTGCACCTCGCCGCGATAGTCGCTGTCGATCGTGCCGGGCGTGTTGAGGCAGGTGACTCCGTGCTTGACGGCCAGTCCCGAGCGTGGCCGCACCTGCGCCTCATACCCCTCCGGCACCGCAAGGCTCAGCCCCGTGGGGATGAGCGCCCGCTCGCCCGGCGCCAGCGTCACGGGCGCCGACTCGGGCAGCGCCGCCCGCAGATCGAGCCCCGCCGACCCGGAGGTCGCGTAGGCCGGAAGCGGGAGATCCCGGGCATGCGCGAGCCGCACCACCTCGACCGGCAAGCTCATCAACGGGCGTCTCCGGCCTCGGAACCTTCGGCCAGCGCCGCCGCGATCCGCTCAGCCAGCCGGCGCGCCACCTCGACCTTGGTTGCACGCGGCCAGGCCTCCTCGCCTTCATGCGTCAGCAGCGTCACCACATTCTCCTCGCCCCCCAGCACGCCCGGGCGGGTCACGTCGTTGGCCACGATCCAGTTGCAGCCCTTGCGGACCAGCTTGTCGCGCGCGTGCTCTTCAAGGTGGTCGGTCTCGGCCGCGAACCCCACCACGAGCTGCGGACGCTCCGGGCCTGGTTGAGACAGCGTGGCCAGGATGTCGGGATTGCGCACCAGCCGGATCTCCGGCGCGCCCGCCTCCTTCTTCAGCTTTCGATCGGCCACCCCCAGCCGGATCTCCGGCGCGCCCGCCTCCTTCTTCAGCTTTCGATCGGCCACCCGCTCCGGGCGCCAGTCCGACACCGCCGCGGCCATGACCGCCGCGTCCACCGGCAGGGCCGCGCGGCAGGCCTCGAGCATTTGGGAGGCCGTGACCACCTTGACCCGCCGCACGGCCGTGGGCGTAGGCAGGTCCACCGGCCCGGAGATCAAGGTCACCTCCGCGCCCAGCTCCGCGAGCGCCTCGGCGATGGCGTAGCCCTGCTTTCCGCTGGAGCGGTTGCTCAAGCCTCGCACCGGATCAATCGGTTCAAAGGTCGGCCCCGCCGTGACCAGCACCCGCCGGCTTTTCAACGGGCGCACCGGGGGGGCGGCCACCGGCCCGCTCGCCAGCAAGCCCATCGCGGCCGTGAAGATCGCCTGCGGCTCCGCCATCCGCCCCGGCCCGAACTCCCCGCAGGCCATGGCGCCCTCGTCCGGCCCCACGAAACGCACCCCATCTCCCGCCAGGCTGTCGACGTTCCTCACCGTGGCCGGGTGAAGCCACATGCGAACGTTCATGGCGGGGGCCATGAGCACCGGCTTGTCGGTGGCCAAGAGGACGGTGGCGGCCAGATCGTCCGCCATCCCGTTCGCCGCCTTGGCCAGGAGGTTGGCGCTTGCCGGCGCGACCACCAGAAGGTCGGCCTGTCGCGAGAGCTCGATGTGCCCGATCTCCTGCTCGTCCGTCAGCGAGAACAGCTCGGTGAACACGCGATCCTCGCTCAGCGCGCCCAGCGACAGGGGCGTGACGAACTCCGCCCCGGCTCGCGTCAACACCGCTCGCACCCCCACCCCCGCCCGCCGGAACAGCCGAACCAGCTCTAGCGCCTTGTAGGCCGCGATCCCGCCGCCCACGATCAACAGCACGCGCTTGGGGGCCGAGGGATCCATGCGCCGGCCTTACTCCGTCCGCGTAGAAGAGGCGAGACTCCCGCGCGGAGTTATGCTTAAGCTTGGGTTGAGGGATCGGGGAAGGGACAACCATGACTCATCAAACACTGCTCGCCGCCAGCCTGTTCGCCGCGCTGGCGCTATCGGCCTGCGAACGGGGCGGCGTGCAATCCGAACCGGCTCGTGAACAGGCCGCAGTCGCCTCGCCCGACACCGCCGACTTCGCCGCCCAGCGAAGCGGGCAGCGCGAAGCCGCGAGCGACGGAGCCGCCCGAGCTTCTGCGGAAGACCCCCGCGAGGGGCCACAGCCCCTGCACGACACCGGCGCTCCCGTCTGGGCGGCCAATGAACGGCTGGACGCCGAGGAAGCCGCCCAACGTCAGTTCGAGCGCAATGGCCGGACCTTCGGCGCCGACACGGTCGAGGAATACGTGGACCAGGCCCACGCCTTTCTGGCCCAGCCGCCCGCCGGCGTGGAGCGCGCCACCCGCAGCCGCAACGGCGACAAACTCTTCTACGACGCCAAGTCCAACACCTTCCTGGTGGCCACACGCGACGGCGCGCCCCGCACCATGTTCAAGCCGGACGACGGCGCCGAATACTGGGCCGATCAGAAGCGCCAGGCCGCTGGCGGCCGCAGCGCTCGCAGGAGCGAGAACAACGACGACCGGGGGTGAGCAGATCCCCTCCCGCCTGCGGGAGGAGACAGGCCGCACAGCGGCCAGAGGAGGGCCCGCCGCCGCCGAACACTCCCCCCCTCTGCCGCGCTTCGCACGGCTGTCTCCTCCTGCTTGGCGGGAGGAGATCTAGACGGCGCGACCCCGCCTCCCTTTCAGCACTCTGAACGGTGAAAACTCCCGTCGGATCCACCGCTCCACCACGGGCCGGGCCGCGGTCCAGATGTCGTGGTCGGGGTCGATCCGGCGCGCCACGCCTTCCACCGTGACCATGGTCTTCTGCAGCAGGACCAGCTCGGGCCTGAGCCGCATGTCGAACTGGGCGGTCACTTCGAACAGCTGCGTCAGCAGCCGCCCCATGCTGATCTCGCCGGCGGGCCGGCCCCAGATCGGCTCGCCCACCGCCCGCAGCGCCTGCGCGAAGTCCGCCTCCGCGTGCACGCCCGGCACATAACCGGCCTCGAAATGGACCCGCGCCACCCGGGGGTAATCCCGCCGTATGAAGCCCCACAGGATCTCCGCAAGGTAGCGTCGCTCGCCGGGCCCCAGCCGCCCCACGATGCCGAAGTCGATCGCCGTGATCGAAGCCGGCGCCGCAACAAACAGATTGCCCTCGTGCAGGTCGGCGTGGAACGCTCCCGCGTCCAGCGCCTGGGCCAGGAAGCCCCGGGTGAGATTGTTCGCCAACGCCGCCCGGCTCAGGCCCGGCTGCTCCAACGCGCCCGGCGCCGACAAGGCCATCCCCTCCGCCCAGCCCAGGCACAGCACGCGCCGCCCGACCACGTCCCACACCACCGGCGGCGCGCGCATATAGTCGTCACGGGTCATCAGCTCGCCCAGTTCGCTCGCCGCCGCCGCCTCCATGCGCAGATCCAGCTCCAGCTGCAGCGCCCGCGCCACCGTCTCCACCAGCGCCACGGGCTCCAGTCGCCGCGAGGCCCGGGCCCATCTCCAGGCCAGCCGGGCGGCCCGTCGCATCACGGCGATGTCCTCCGCCACGCGCCGCTCGATCCCCGGCCGCAGCACCTTCACCGCGACGCGTCGTCCGTCGGTCAGCACGGCCGGGTGCGCCTGGGCGAGCGAGGCCGCCGCCACCGCCGGCCCGAAGCTTGCGAACACCGTCGCGAACGGCCGGTCCAGCACCGCCTCCACCTCCGACCGGGCTGTCTCCATCGGGAAGGGCGGCAGTTGGTCCTTCAGCCGCGCCAGGTCGGCGGCGAACTGCGCCCCGAACACGTCGGAGCGCGTGGACAGGAACTGCCCCAGCTTGATCGCCGCAGGCCCCAGCCCTTCCAGAGTCCGCGCCAGCCGCTCGCCCGGCCGGCCGCTTCGTGGCCCACCAGCCGCCGCGAGCCGAACGATCCGCCCCGCCCACCGCGCCCGCCCCGGAAGCAGCGAGTCCACCTCCCGTGGGAGGAGTGCGTCCGCCCGCGCGAGCGCCCACCCCGCCGCGAGAAGCCGTCGCGTGGCGCGCACCTACACCGCCCAGCCGGTGTGCAGAGCCGCCACCCCGCCCGTGTAGTTGGTCCAGCCCACTCGCCCGAAGCCGGCCGCCCCCATCATTCCGGCGAAGGTGGGCTGGTCCGGAAACCGCCGAATGCTCTCGACCAGGTACTGATAGCTCTCCCGATCCCCGGCCACCGCCGCCCCGATCGCCGGAATGGCGGTGAAGCTGTAGGCGTCATAGGCCGCCCGAAACGCCGCCGCGGGCGGCCGCGAGAACTCCAAACAGGCGAACCGCCCACCCGGCTTCAGCACGCGTCGCGCCTCCCGCAGCGCGGCCGAAACGTCCGTCACATTGCGGATGCCGAATGCGATGCAATAGGCGTCCGCCGTCCGGTCCGGCAGCGGCAGCCGCTGCGCGTCCCCTACCGCCCAGAACAGCGCATGATCCACGTCGGGTTCCGTTCCCCGCGCCCGGCCCGCCGCGATCATCTCCGCATTGTAGTCGATGACCAGCACGCGCACGGCCTCGCCGCCCCGTCTCCGCTGCGCCTTGCCGGCCAGCTTGGCGAAGCGCCGGGCCATGTCGCCGGTCCCGCCCGCGCAGTCCACGATCACCTCGCCCGGCTGGGGATTGATCCGCGCCGCCGCCATGTCCTTCCAGACCCGGTGCACGCCCCCGCTCATGAGGTCGTTCATCAGGTCGTAGCGCCCGGCCACCCGGTCGAACACGGCCCGCACCAGCGAAGGCTTTTCCCGCGGATCCACATCCTGGTAGCCGAAAGTGGCGGAAGGCTCGCTCATCACCCTCAAATAGCGCAGGCGCCGTCCGGCGTAAGCGGCCTCGCCCTCGACGCGACCGCCCCGCTTTGCTAGCCGGGCGTCTCGCAGCCCCCGGACCGACCGATGGACTCCATCCCCGCCCTGCTCGCCGATCCCGCCGCCTGGCTGGCGTTGATCACCTTGGTGGTGATGGAGGTGGTGCTGGGGATCGACAACCTGGTCTTCATCTCCATCCTGACCAACAAGCTGCCCGAAGCGCAGCGGAACAAGGCGCGGCGCATCGGCATCGGCTTGGCGCTGGGCATGCGGCTGGCCTTGCTCGGCACCTTGTCCTTCATCGTGGGCCTGACCCAGCCCGTGTTCGACCTCGGGCTGGCAGGGCCCCTGCAGCACGGGGAGCCCTCCTTCGAGACGGCCTTCTCCTGGCGCGACCTCATCCTGTTCGCCGGCGGGCTGTTCCTGGTCTGGAAGGCCACCAAGGAGATCCACGACCACGTCGACGCCGACGGCGGCGCGCACGGCGGCCCCACCCTCGCCGGAGCGGCGGGTCTGAACTTCGGCTCCGCGATCTTCCAGATCATCCTGTTGGACCTGGTCTTCTCCATCGACAGCATCCTGACCGCGGTCGGCATGACCGACCAGCTGCCGATCATGGTGGCGGCCGTCGTCATCGCGGTCGCGGTGATGCTGCTGGCCAGCGGCCCGCTCGCCAACTTCATTTCCAAGAACCCGACCATCGTCATGCTCGCGCTAGGGTTCCTGCTGATGATCGGCATGGTGCTGATCGCCGAAGGCTTCGGGGTCCATGTGCCGAAAGGCTATATCTACGCCGCCATGGCCTTTTCCGGTCTGGTGGAGGGCCTCAACATGCTGTCCCGCCGTAAAGGCGGGGGCGGCGCCGCGGCCCCGGCCGCGGGCCGCATCGGCGATACGCACTAGCGGCGTTCAGGTCCAGGGGTTCAGGACCGGCACGCCCAATCCTTCGAAGTCACGGCTGTTTCGGGTCACGACCGCCAGTCCGTGCACGCCGGCGGTCGAGCCGATCAGGGCGTCGATCGATGCTGACGCGCCCCGCTGACCCAGTCGGCCCCACCGTTGGGCCACCTCAGCGCTCACTGGCAGGATGCGCGGACCGAGTTGCTCGATGAGAGTGGTGTGCAACCAATGGGCGATCGCGTCCCGCTTGGCGCCTGCCGCCAGCATGACCACGCCCCGGCGCACCTCCCCCAAGCAAAGAACGCTGGTGTGGAAGTCGCGGACGCGCGTGGTCGCTAGCCAGGCCTGAAACCCGGCGTTGGTCCTCTCCTTGAAGAGCTCCGATAGCGCCACCGTGTCGAACAGCCACATCAATCACCCTCGAAGAGGAAATCGATGCTGCGCCCAGCGTCCTCGCGCCCGAAAGATTGAAGCTCTACGCCCGCCAAGGGAGATCCGAGCATGAATTCGCGCAGCGCCAGACCCGAGGCGTCACCATCGGCGAGCACGGATTTGGAGCTCTCGTTAAGAACTTCGTCCAGCTCTCGGCGAACTCGCCGAAGCGCCGCCTCGTCCAAGCCGTCGTCGGCGGCGAAGGACACCGGCTTGGCGTAGGTGATCTGTCCCGTTTGCGGCGCACGGCGGATGAAACCGCGGCGCGCGAGCGCTTCGGCCCGGCTCCTCGCCTCGGCGCATCCTTCTCCGAAGAATTGCACTCCGAACAGGTCCCGTCGAGCTCGGGGCTGCGAGCTCGACCAGTACCTGACGCCTGGGCGAATCGGTTCCGATCGCTGATACCGTCCGCTGGCGGCCCGGGTCGCCGGTGAGAGTTCAAGTACCGTCAGCACAGCCCCGGCACGTTCCTCGGCTCGACTCCCCAACACCGCCCAACCTCAAATCACCAACATCCAATATGAAGTTCATAACAGACTTCGCTCTCTACAAAAAACTGTAAGGGTCGATGTCCACCGTCAGCCGGACCGAGCCGGGAGCCTTCACCCGCGCGCGCCAGGCGTTCACGAAGCCCTGCAGGTCGACCGTCCGGTCCGCACGCACCAGGAACCGCTTGCGCCGACGCCCCCGCACCAAGCCCAGCGGCGCGTCGGCCGGGCCGTACACCTCCACCCCCTCGGCGTCAGGCGTGGCGGCCGCCAGCGCGCCGACGTAGCGCTCCAGCGCCTCCGCATCCGGCCCGGACGCGATCAACGCCGCCAAGCGGCCGAAGGGCGGCAAGCCCGCCGCCTGCCGCTCGAACATCTCCGCGTTCAGGAAGGTCTCACGGTCACCGGTGACCAGGGCCTGCATGACGGAGTGCTCCGGCATCCAGGTCTGCAGCATGGCTCGTCCCGGCCGCTCCGCTCGCCCCGCCCGCCCCGAGGCCTGGGCCAGCAGCTGGAAAGTACGTTCGCCGGCCCGCAGGTCTCCGCCGCGCAGCCCGAGGTCCGCGTCCACCACCCCCACCAGGGTCAGCTTCGGAAAGTTGTGCCCCTTGGCCGCCGCCTGGGTGGCGACCATGACATCGATCCCGCCCGCCGCCATGCGCTCCACCATGGCGCGCGCCTGCTCGGCCCCGAACACGGTGTCGCTGCTGAAGATGGCCGTGCGCACCTCGGGAAAGCGCTCGCGCACCTCCTCCTCGACCCGCTCCACCCCCGGTCCGATCGACGTCAGGCGCCCCACGGCCCCGCAGTGCGGACAGCGTTCCGGCTTGGGCATGGAGAAGCCGGTCAGATGGCAGACCAGCCGCCCCGTGTAGCGATGCTCCACCAACCAGCTGTCCGTGTCCGGCGCCGTCAGCTTCTCCCCGCAAGCCGTGCAAAGCACCACGGGCGCATAGCCCCGCCGATTCAGGAACAGCAGCACCTGCTCGCCCCGCCCCAACGTCTCGACCATGCTCTCCACCAGCGGCGGCGACAGCCAGCGCCCCCGCTCCGGGGGGGTCTCCCGCAGATCGATCAGCGACACCTCCGGCATCACCGCCGCCCCGTGCCGCGCCCCCAGCTTCAGCCAGCGATAGCGGCCCGCCTCGGCGTTCCTCAACGTCTCCAGCGAGGGGGTGGCCGAGGCCAGCACCACCGCAGCACCCTCGATCTTGCCGCGCGCCACGGCGAAGTCCCGCGCGTGATAGATGAAGCCCTCTTCCTGCTTGTAGCTGCTGTCGTGCTCCTCATCGACGACGATCAGCCGCAGCTTCGAGAACGGCAGGAACAGCGCCGAGCGCGCCCCCACCACGATCCGCGCCTGGCCGGTGGCCACCGCCTCCCACACGCGCCGTCGCTTGGTTCCTGAAACGGCGCTGTGCCACTCTGCGGGCAGGACGCCGAAGCGCTCCTTGAACCGCGCCAGAACCGCTTGGGTCAGCGCGATCTCCGGCAACAACACCAGCACCTGCGCCCCCGGATCCGCCTCCAGCGCCGCCGCGACCGCCTCCAGATAGACCTCCGTCTTGCCCGACCCCGTCACTCCGTCCAGCAAGGCGACCGCGAACCCCGACGACTCGGCTCGCCGCCGATCCTCCCCCGCCCCCGAAATGCCCAGCGACAGGGCGGAGGGCGTGGGCCCACCCCGCCCGTCTTGCCCGCCGACCAAGGCCCTGAGCGCCTCGGCCGCCGCCGCCTGGCTGGCGTTCAGCACCGCCCCGGGTCGGCTCAGGTCCGGCTCCGGGAAGCTCGCCGGCTTCTCCACGGCCACCCAATGGAGCGCCCCCTCCTCGACCAGCGACTTCACCACCGCTGCGCCCACGCCCGCCGCCCGCGCCAAGGGCGCCGCCCCCAGCGGACCCCTCTCCCGTGCGACCTCCAGCACCCGCAGCCGAGCATCCGTCAGCTTCCCGGGTTCGGCCCCCGTCACCGCCACCTTCCGCTCCGGCCGAGGCCGCGGGGCTCGGAGCCCCTTCAGGGCGATGGACAGGGCGCACCCCGGGGCATCGGCGCTGTACTTCGCCGCCCAACCGACGAACTCCAGCGTTCCCGGAGGTAGAGACGGCTCGTCCAGCCGGGCCTGCAGGGGCTTGAGCGGCCGGTTCACGCCCTCGCGCTGGCTCACGCCCAGCACCACCCCGTGCGCCTGCCGCGAGCCCAGCGGCGCGCAGACATGGTCGCCCGCAGCCACCTCCATGCCCTCCGGCACGGCGTAGTCGAAGGCCTCCTCCAGGGGCAGCGGCATTAGAACCTGGGCGACACGCATCCGGCTTCGGCTTGCTCTAGAGTTTCCCGGCGTTGAAGCAGGTGTTGAACGGTGACCGCAGATGACCGCCTCTGCGCGGGATCCGAAAGCGGTCGCGCCGGACCGGCCTATATGGGCCTGAATAGCCCCCAGAGGAATCGTCCATGCAGCTCTTCCTAGATACCGCCGAGATCGACCTGCTGGGTGAGCTGGCCGAAACGGGGTTGGTGGACGGCGTCACCACCAATCCCTCGCTGATCGCCAAGTCCGGACGCAACTTCCTGTCCACCGTGGCCGAGATCGCTGAACTGGTCCCGGGCCCCGTTTCGGCCGAGGTGGCCGCCACCGACTTTCCCACGATGATGCTGGAAGGGCGCAAGCTGGCCGGCATCGCGGCCAATGTCGTGGTCAAGCTGCCCCTCACCCTGGACGGCCTGCGCGCCACCCGCGAGTTCGCGATGGAGGGGATCAGCACCAATGTGACCCTGTGCTTCAGCCTGCCCCAGGCGCTGCTGGCGGCCAAGGCGGGCGCCACCTACGTTTCGCCCTTCATCGGCCGCCTGGACGACTTCGGCGCCCAAGGCGGCGAGCTGATCAACGAGATCCGGGCGGTCTACGACCAGTACGATTTCGACACCGAAATCCTGGCGGCCTCCATCCGCAACCCCGCCCACGTCCGCGCAGCCGCACTGGCGGGCGCCGACTGCGCCACCCTGCCGCCTCCGGTGTTCCGCGAGCTCGTCAAGCACCCCTTAACCACGTCTGGGCTCAAACAGTTCTCCGAAGACTGGGCCGCAACGGGTCAGTCCATCCTGTGATGGCCAGATGGCAGCTGAGCGCGCGCACGCCCACCAAGGGATCGAGGAAGCCGACCTGCCGGCCTGGGACGCCGTGCGCAGCCTGCTGCTCCGCCGGCCGGACCTGATCGCCGACGACGCCGACCTCCTTCGCGCGCTGGGCCTGCGCCCGGCCAATGTGATCGACTTCACCGCCCTGGCCCGGGTCGAGGCCGACCGCCAGGCCGAACACACCGCCCGCCAGGAGATCGAGGCCGTGGCCGAGGCGAACTACACCGCCCAGACCCAGTCCCAGACCGCTATCCTGGACCTGCTGGAGGCCCGCAACAACGCCGACCTGGCCCACCGCCTGGACCTCGCCGCCCGCGAGCGCTTCGGCCTCCAGGGCGCTGTCCTGGCGGTGGAGACGCCCGGCCCCGTCCCGGCGGGCTGGCGCGAGCTGCCGGAAGGCGGGGTGGACGCCCTGCTGGGCGAAGGCGCCCTGCTCCGGCTGGGCCGCGTCCCCTTGGCCGACCACCTGTTCAAGGGCGCCGACCTCCCGGGCAGCGTGGCCCTGGTCGGAATCCACCCCTGGCCCCGCCGCCCAGGCCTCCTCGCCTTCAGCGCCGCCGACCCGGAAGACTTCACGCCCGACATGGGCGCGGAACTCATCACGCACATCGCCGAAGTCGCCCAACGCATCGCCGCCCGCTGGCCGGTTCTTTGACGGCCACCGAAGCCCTGGCCGCCTGGCTCCGCCACCTGGCTGAGGAGCGCCGCCTGTCGCCGCGAACGGTCGAGGCCTACACCGACTGCGTCGAGCCCTATCTCGCCTTCCTGGCCCGCCACCGCGGGGAGGACTCGCTCTCAATTCAGGACCTGGGCCTCGTCACCGCGGCCGAGCTCCGGGCCTACTTGGCCATGCGTCGATCCGGCGAGCGCCCGCTGTGCGCCCGCTCCATCTCCCAGGCGCTGTCCGCCATCCGCACCTTCCACCGCTGGCTCGACCGCCGCCACGGCGTCGCCAACACCGCGATCGCGCTCGTCCGCGGGCCCCGCCTCCCGGCCGGCGTTCCCCGCCCCGTTTCCGAGGCGGCGGCCCGCACCCTGATCTCCGATGCGGCCGAGGGCGAGGTGGAGCCCTGGGAAGCGGCCCGAGACGCCGCCGTCCTCACCCTCCTCTACGGCTGCGGCCTGCGCATCTCCGAAGCCCTGTCGCTGCGCCGCGCCGACGTGCCCCCGCCCGAAGTCCTGCGCATCACCGGCAAGGGCGGCAAGATGCGCCTGGCGCCGGTGCTGCCGGTCGTGGCGGAGGCTTTGACGGCCTACGTCCGCCTCCTGCCCCATCCGGTCGCGCCCGCCGACCCGGTGTTCCGCGGCCGCAAGGGCGGCCCGCTGGGCCCCCGCGCGGTCCAGGCGCTCGTGGCCCGCCTGCGCGGCGCCCAAGGCCTCCCCAGCTCCGCCACGCCTCACGCGCTCCGCCACAGCTTCGCCACCCACCTTCTGGGCCGCGGTGCGGACCTCCGCTCCATCCAGGAGTTGCTGGGCCACGCCTCCCTGTCCACCACCCAACGCTACGCCGACGTGGACACCGCCTCCCTGCTGGCCGTCTACGGAGCGGCCCATCCGCGCGCCTGAGGCGTCATCCGGCTTGCCGCGAGGCGAGAACCTCCCGATATTGCCCGCGTGACGCGAGCTCCCCTCTGATGGCCAGGCCGACCGGGCGCGGCGCCCCCCTCGGCCGCCTGCTGTCGGGCTTGGCGGGCGGCCGCAACGCGACGGTCGACATTCCCGGCATCGACGCCGCGCTGCGTCCCGATCCCGAGCGGCTCAAGCGCGAGCTGGACGTGCTGGAAGCGGCGCGCGCCGACGGGCGCACCAACACCCCGCCCACCGCCAGTCGCACCCTGAACGAGCCGCAGCAACGCATCGTCGATCGGGTCGCGGAGGGCATGGCCCGCCTCAACCGCGCCACCGCGGAGGGCCTGGGCGAAGCGCTCATCGACGCTGGCCGACGCCTGCCCCGCACTCTGGACGAGGCCGCGGCCGCGGCCGCCATGGACGCACGCATCGCCTCGGTTCTGCATGATCGGCGCTCGGGCTTGGTCGAGCTCCGCGAAGCCGAGCTCGAGACCCGTCGCAACCTCAGCTACTTCCGCCGCCGCCACGGCTTGAACCGCGCGGCGAACTACCGCGCCTCCTCCCTGCTCTTCTTCGCCGTGATCATCGGCAGCCTGGTGCTCGAGAGCTTCGCCAACGCCTTTCTGCTGCGCCGCATCGCCGAACAGGGCCTGATCGGCGGCGTGGTGCTGGCCGCGCTGATCAGCGCGGTGAACGTGGCGCTGGGCGTCATCGCCGGGGGGGTCGGCTGGCGGCTGGTCGGCCACAAGTTCCCGCCCCAACGCCTGCTGGGCCTGTTCACCCTGATCCTGGCCCACAGCGGCGCCCTGCTCTGGAACCTCTTCGTCGCCCATTTCCGGGAAGTGGCCGAAGCCGCCGTCGCGGCCGGCACGCCGGACCTCGGCGGCTATACGGTCGATACGCTCCGTCATATCCGCCAGAATGGCTGGTTCGGCTTGTCGGGCCTCTTGTCCTGGGGCCTGTTCGCCATCGGCTTGGCCGTGCACCTGTTCGTCTCGCGCGAGGCCTGGGACGACATGGCCGACCGCTACTGGGACTATAAACGCTACGACCAGACCTATCGTCGGGCGCGGGGCGATTATGAGGACGCGGTCTCCGACGCCAAGGGCGCTGCGCTCGACGACGCCCGAGCTGTTCTGAACGATCTGGAGGACCAGCACGAACGGCAGGCCGCCGCCCGTGCGGAGATCGCGGAAATGGCGGAGCTGGCCGAGCGCCGCCTACAGGAGGCCCGTGACGCCGAGTCCGAATGGGTGCGCACCGGGGCCGCCCTGCTCCGGGCCTACCGCGACGAGAACCGCTTGGTCCGCACCGACCCGGCCCCCGCCTGGTTCGCCGACCAGCCGGTCGCGGACGACTTCCGCAACCCCGCCCTGGACGCGGAAGCCGAGCAGAGCCGCCGCGCCTCGGCCGACGCCGTGGCCTCCCTGCACAAGCTGGTCTCCGACGCGCAAAAGCTGCAAGACTTCAACGGAGACGTCCTGGGTCGCCTGAACGCCCGCTTGTCAGAACAGGTTGCGGGCCTGCTGGAGCGCATCGACGCGCTCAAGGCCACCATCGACACCGAGGCCGAGCGCAACCTCGCGGCTTCCACCGCCGCGGCGGCCCCCATCGCGGACCCCATCTCAGAGTCGCACGCCTCGCCCGAACCGGCCCGTGGCGCGCCGGCCTAGGCCCCGCACGGGCGGGGGCCGCTCGTACAGCGCACGGACCCCCGGATCTGCGCGCAAGGCGCAGGAGGATCGCCGCGCGCTGCTCATCCTGGGCTTCAGCGTGCTGGCCATCGTCGGGGCCGGCGGCCTGGCCTGGTTCAGCCGCACGCCAGCGCTCGACCCGGAAACCGGGTGCCCTCGCGGCCAAATCGTGCCGGAGGTCCACACGGTGGTTCTCGTCGACCAGACCGACGCGCTCTCGCCCCGGCAGATCGACTATGCGCGCTCCTTGATCCTGCTGGAGTACCAGCGCCTGCCGGTGGGCGCCCGCTTGACCGTCCGCCCTATCGACGCGGACCCGGACTCGGTGGCCCGCGACTTCTCCCGTTGCCGGGTGCGCCGGGGGAACGAGGTCGCGGGCGTGGCCACCAATCCCGACATGGTTGAGGCGGAGTTCCGCCGTTCGGTGGGTGATGCGCTCAACACCTACCTCGAAGACCTCGAAACCCAGGCCACCGCGGAGTCCTCGCCGATCGTGGAGACGGTCGAAACCGTGGCCGAGTCGCGGGACTTCGGCGCCAATGTCGAGGAACGCCGGCTGATCCTCATTTCCGACATGGCCCAGAACAGCGACCGGCTGGACCAGTACGCCACGCCCGGCGACTACCCCCTTGAGGCCGCCCGCCCTCTCCTGCCGCGGAACTTCAGGGACGTGGACGTGCGCATCCACTACCTGCGCCGGCCCGCCCTGGCCGAGCTGCAGGGCTCCTCCCACGAACGCTTCTGGCGCGGCTGGTTCACCGCCGCGGGCGCGAAAGTCCAGCTCGGCTGGGGCCTGCAGCTGGCCGAGGCCCCCGAGCCGGCCGGTTAGGCCTGCATCGTCCAGCCTTCCACGCCCATCGCGGCCTGGCGAAGCGCCTCGGAGCGGGTGGGGTGCGGGTGACTGGTGCGCGCCACATCCTCCGAAGCGGCGCCGAGCTCCATGGCGACGCAGTACTCGCCGATCATCTCGCCCACCTGGGGCCCGATCATGTGCACTCCCAGGATCCGGTCCGTCCGGGCGTCGGCCAGCACCTTCACAAAGCCCTCCCCTTCGTGGTTCACCTTGGCGCGGCTGTTGGCGGTGAAAGGGAACTTCCCGGCCTTGTAGGCGATGCCCTTGTCCTTCAGCTCCTCCTCGGTCGCGCCCACCCAGGCCACCTCGGGCGAGGTGTAGATCACGCCGGGGATCACGCCGTAGTTCACGTGGCCGGCCTTGCCGGCGATGAGCTCGATGCAGGCCACGGCCTCGTCTTCGGCCTTGTGCGCCAGCATGGGCCCGGCGGTGACGTCGCCGATCACCCAAACGCCGGGCGCGGTGGTGCGGTAATGGTCATTGGGGATCATCCCGCGCTGGGTCTCGATGCCCACCGTCTCCAGCCCGAGCCCTTGGGTGTAGGGCCGCCGCCCGATGCCCACCAGCACCACGTCCGCCTCGACGGTCTCCGCTGCGCCGCCCGCGGCCGGCTCGACCGTCAGCAGCACGCGCGGCCCGCTCACGTCCGCCCCGGTGACCTTGGTTCCCAGCCGGAAGCTCATGCCCTGTTTGGTCAGCGAGCGCTGGAAGGTCTTGGCCACCTCCCCGTCCACGCCCGGCGTGATCCGGTCCAGGTATTCGATCACCTGCACCTCGGCCCCGAGCCTGCGCCAGACGCTCCCCAGCTCCAGCCCAATGATGCCCGCGCCGACCACCACCAGCTTCTTCGGCGTCTCGGGCAAGGCCAGGGCTCCGGTGGAGTCCACGATCCGGTTCTCGACGAAGCCCACGCCAGGCAGGGAGGTCGGCTCCGACCCCGTAGCGATCACGATGTTCCTGGCCTCGAGCTCCCGCTCCGACCCGTCGGCGGCGGTCACGACCACCTTGCCCGGCCCGGCGATGCGCCCACGCCCTTGGATCCACTCGGCCTTGTTCTTCTTGAACAGGAACTGGATGCCCTTGGTCAGGGCGCCCACGCTTTCGTCCTTCTGGGCGTGCATGGCGGGCAGGTCGAGCTGCGGATCGACGCGAATCCCCAGCTTGCCGAACTCCGTCCGCGCCGCCTCATACATCTCCGAGGCGTGCAGCAGCGCCTTGGACGGGATGCAGCCGACGTTCAGGCAGGTGCCGCCCAGAGTGCCGCGCATCTCCACGCAGGCGACCTTCATGCCCAGCTGACCCGCACGAATGGCGGCGTTGTAGCCGCCCGGCCCGCCTCCGATGATGACGACGTCGTACTGATCGGCCATGCCTGCGCCCTTGAAGAGAGGCGCGGAACCTAAGCCGGGCCGCTGCTAAATCAACTCAGGCGGCCGCTCGCCCGAGACGTTCGAGGTCATACCTCCAGCAGCAGCCGCTCCGGATCCTCCACCTGCTCCTTGAGGCGCACCAGGAAGGTCACCGCCTCCTTGCCGTCGACGATGCGGTGATCGTAGCTCAGCGCCAGATACATCATCGGCCGGATCTCCAGCTTGCCGCCGATCACCATGGGCCGTTCCTGGATCTTGTGCATGCCCAGGATGCCCGATTGCGGCGCGTTCAGGATGGGCGTCGACATCAGCGAGCCATAGACGCCGCCGTTGCTGATCGTGAACGTGCCGCCCTGCAGCTGATCTATGGTCAGGGCGCCGTCTCGCGCCTGCTTGCCCAAGGCGGCGATGGTCTTCTCCACCCCGGCGAAGGAGAGTTGGTCGGCGTCGCGCACCACCGGCACGACCAGACCCTTGTCCGACCCCACGGCTACGCCGATGTCGTAGAACTGCTTGTAGACGATGTCCGTGCCGTCGATCTCGGCGTTGACGGCCGGGATCTCCTTCAAGGCCGCCACCGCCGCCTTCACGAAGAAGCTCATGAAGCCCAGCTTCACGCCGTGGCGCTTCTCGAAGCCGTCCTTGTACTGGTTGCGCAGCGCCATGACGTTGGTCATGTCCACTTCGTTGAAGGTGGTCAGCATGGCGGCGGTGTTCTGCGCCTCCTTCAGCCGGCGCGCGATGGTCTGGCGCAGGCGGCTCATCTTCACCCGCTCTTCCCGCGGCCCCGCCTCCCGGGGCTGGGGTTGGGCGCCCGGCGCCGCCGGAGCCTGCACAGGCGCAGGCGCCTGGGGCTGGCGCGTTTCCAGCGCGGCCAGGGCGTCCCCCTTGGTGATGCGCCCGTCCTTGCCCGAACCGGCGATGCCGGACGGTTCCAGGCCGTTTTCCGCTACGATGCGTTGCACGGAGGGCGACAGCGTGTCGTTGCGAGGCTGGGTCGCCGCCTGGGCCTGGGCCGTGACCTGGGCCTGCGGCAGCTCCGGCGCTTCCAGTTCCTTGTTGGGCAGGGCGGCCGCTTCCTGAGGCGTCGCTTGCTGCGTCTCCGGCTGATTCTCCCCGCCGGGCGCGAGGGCCGTGGGCGTGGTCGCCACCGAGGCAGGGGCGCCGCCGATCTGCGCGCCCGAGTTCCCCGCTCCGTTCGATCCGCCGCTCGCTCCCGCGCCCCCCAAGCGACCCAGCACCTGACCCGGCGTAACCGTGGCGCCCTCCTCGGCGGCGATCTCCGACAGGGTGCCGTCGGCGGGCGCCGCCACCTCCAGCCCCACCTTGTCCGTCTCCAGTTCGACGAGGATCTCGTCCTTCCTCACCGCCTCGCCCGCCTTCTTGGTCCAGCGGGCGACGGTGGCTTCGGAGACGGATTCACCGAGCGTGGGGACGAGAATGTCGGACATGGTCAGGCGAACGCCTCTTGGAGGAAGGTTTCGAGTTCTTTCTGGTGGCGGCTCATCAGCCCAGCCGCGGGGGAGGCCGAGGCCGGTCGGCCCACATAACGCGCCCGCTTGGCCCGGATCCGCAGCTTCTCCAGCGTCAGCTCGAGCCAGGGGTCGACAAAGGTCCAGCCTCCCATGTTGCGCGGCTCCTCCTGGCACCAGACCAGCTCGGCGTTCTTGAATCGCGCCAGTTCGGTGGACAGCGACTTCATCGGCCAGGGATAAAATTGCTCAAGCCGCAACAGATAGACGTCGTCGACGCCCCGCCTCTCACGGTCGTCGAGCAGGTCGTAATAGACCTTGCCCGAGCACAGGATCACCCGGCGGACTTGATCGTCCGGACGCAAGCGGACCGTGGTGTTCTCCGGGTTCTTCTCCGCATCGTCCCAAAGCACGCGGTGGAACGACGAGCCCTCGGCCATGTCGGCCAGCTTGCTGGTCGCCTTCTTGTGGCGGAGCAGGCTCTTGGGCGTCATCAACACTAGGGGCTTGCGGAACGGCCGGTGGATCTGCCGTCGCAGGATGTGGAAATAGTTGGCCGGGGTGGAGCAGTAGGCCACCTGCATGTTGTCCTCGGCGCACAGCTGCAGGAAGCGCTCCAGTCGCGCGGAGCTGTGTTCCGGGCCCTGCCCCTCATAGCCGTGCGGCAGCAGCATGGTCAGGCCGCTCATGCGCAGCCACTTGCGTTCGCCGCTGGAGATGAACTGGTCGATCACCACCTGGGCGCCGTTGGCGAAGTCGCCGAACTGCGCCTCCCACAGGACCAGGGTGTTCGGGTCGGCCAAGGTGTAGCCGTACTCGAAACCCAGCACCGCTTCTTCCGACAGCGCCGAGTCGATCACCTCGAAATGGGCCTGGCCCGCTCGCAGGTGGTTCAGCGGCGTGTAGACCGCCTCCGTGCTCTGATCGATAACGTGGCTGTGCCGTTGGCTGAAGGTCCCGCGCGCCGAGTCCTGGCCGGACAGCCGCACCGGAGAGCCCTCGTCCACCAGGGAAGCAAAGGCCAGATGCTCGGCCGTGGCCCAGTCGATCCCCGCGCCCGCCTCGATCGTGGCGCGCCGGCCCTCGAACACGCGCCGCAGGGTCCGGTGCGCGTCCACGCCCTCGGGGATGGCCGTTAACTTGCGGCCGTAATCCCGGAGCTTTTCGGCCGGCACGGCGGTCTCGCCGCGCCGCTCTTCGCCGGCATCGCGGCCGAAGCCCGCCCACTCGCCGTCCAGCCAATCGGCCTTGTTCGGCTCCCAAGTCTTGCCGGCCTCGAACTCGGCGTCGAGGAAAGCCTCGAACTCACGCGTCCAACTCTCGACCTGCTCGGCCGTGACAACGCCTTCCTGGGCCAGCCGTGCGGCGTAGAGCTCGCGCGTGGAGGGCTGGTCCTTGATCTTCCGGTACATCACCGGTTGGGTGAAGGTGGGGTCGTCACCCTCGTTGTGGCCGAACCGGCGATAGCAAAACACGTCCACCACCACGTCTTTGGCGAACTTCTGCCGGAACTCGGTGGCCACCCTGGCGGCGAACACCACCGCCTCAGGGTCGTCGCCGTTCACGTGGAAGATGGGCGCCTGGACCATCAGGGCCACATCCGAGGGATAGGGCGAAGAACGCGAATAGCGCGGGCTGGTGGTGAAGCCGATCTGGTTGTTGACGATCACATGAATGGTGCCGCCCGTGCGGTAGCCCTTTAGGCCCATCAGCGCGAAGCACTCCGCCACCACGCCCTGACCTGCAAAGGCGGCGTCGCCGTGCAGCAGCATGGGAATGACCTTGGAGCCGCCGCAGTCCGGCTCGTCCAGCCGGTCCATGGTTTGCTTGGCGCGCGCCTTGCCGAGCACCACCGGGTTGACGATCTCCAGGTGGCTCGGGTTGGCCGTCAACGAGAGGTGGACGCGCCGGCCGTCGAATTCCCGGTCCGAGCTGGCCCCCAGGTGGTATTTGACGTCACCCGAGCCCTCGATGTCGGACGGTTGGGACGAGCCGCCCTGGAACTCGTGGAAGATGGCGCGGTAGGGCTTGCCCATGACCCCGGCCAGCACGTTCAGCCGCCCGCGGTGGGGCATGCCCACGACGATCTGGTCCACGCCCATGGCGCCGCCGCGCTTGATGACCTGCTCCAGGGCGGGAACCACCGCCTCGCCGCCGTCCAGACCGAAACGCTTGGTGCCGGGGAAGCGCCGGTGCAGGAAGCGCTCGAAGCCTTCCGTTTCGATCAGCTTGTGCAGGATGGCGACCTTGCCTTCGGGCGTGAAGGTGATCTCCTTGTCCCGGCCCTCGATCCGCTCCTGGATCCAGGCCTTCTCGACGGGGTCTGCGATGTGCATGTACTGCACGCCGACGGAGCCGCAGTAGGTCCGGCGCAGGATGCTCAGGATTTCGCGAAGCGTCGCGTTCTCCAGCCCCAGGGTGCCGTCGATGAAGACCGGCCGGTCGTAGTCGGCTTCCGAGAAGCCGTAGGTGGCGGGATCGAGCTCTTCATAGAGCCCCGGCTTTTCGATCCCGAGCGGGTCGAGATTAGCCGCCAGGTGACCGCGGATGCGATAGGCGCGGATCAGCATGAAAGCGCGCACGCTGTCCTTGGCCGCCGCATGGACCTGCTCCGGCGAGGCCGTCGGCTGCTGGGCTTCGATCTGCCTGGCGACCTTGGCCTGGACTGCCGGGGCCGCAGGCCATTGGCCGTCGAAGGCGGCCGTCAGCTCGTCGCGGTGCGCGCCGACCTTGTTGCGCGCCCAGTCGGGCTGTGGCTTGGGCTGCTCGCGCAGCGTCTCGAAAAAGGCGCGCCAGGACGGCTCCACGCTGTTCGGATCGCGGCCATAGGCCTCGAACAACCCGTCGATGTAGGCGGCGTTGCCGCCGTAAAGGAAGGCGGTCTCCTCGAAGATCTGCCTCAGATGCCCGCCGTCGTCCGCCATGACCCACCTCGACGGCTCAACAAAGCAGCGAACCGCACGCTCAACATAGTGCGCAACGGTTCGTTGCGCACACCCAACTTCAGCCTGTTCAGCCCTTCAGGACGTCGACCAGGGTCTGGCCCAGGGCCGCCGGCGAAGGCGACACGCGAATGCCCGCCGCCTCCATGGCCGCCGTCTTGTCGCCGGCCCCGCCCTTGCCGCCGCTGATGATGGCGCCCGCGTGGCCCATGCGACGCCCCGGAGGCGCGGTCACGCCGGCGATGAAGCCCACCATGGGCTTGCTGCGGCCGCGGTTCTTCTCGTCGGCGATGAACTGGGCGGCGTCCTCCTCGGCCGAGCCCCCGATCTCGCCGATCATGATGATCGACTGGGTCTCGTCGTCAGCCAAGAACATCTCCAGGACGTCGATGAACTCGGTCCCCTTCACCGGGTCGCCGCCGATGCCCACCGCTGTGGTCTGGCCCAGCCCCGCGCCCGTGGTCTGGAACACCGCCTCATAGGTCAGAGTGCCCGAGCGGGAGACCACCCCCACCGAGCCCTTGGAGAAGATCGAGCCCGGCATGATGCCGATCTTGCACTGGTCGGGCGTCAGCACGCCCGGGCAGTTGGGGCCGATCAGCCGGCTCTTCGATCCGCACAGCGCCCGCTTGACCCGCACCATGTCCATCACCGGGATGCCCTCGGTGATGCAGATGATCAGGGGCACCTCGGCGTCGATGGCCTCCAGGATGGCGTCGGCCGCGAAGGGCGGCGGAACATAGATCTGGCTGGCCGTGGCGCCCGTCTTCTGCACGGCCTCCTGCACGCTGTCGAACACGGGCACGTCGTCCAGCACGGTGGAGCCGCCCTTTCCGGGCGTGACCCCGCCCACGACCTGAGTGCCGTAGGCCAGCGCCTGTTGGGTGTGGAAGGTGCCCTGGGATCCGGTGATCCCTTGGGTGATCACCCGAGTGTTGCGGTCGACGAGAATGGACATGAGGTGTTCGGTCTCAGAGCTTGATGGTGCTGTAGCTGATGACGGCGGCGCCTTGCGACGGCGCCACATCGACGGAGATGACGGTTCCGGGGCCCAGCTTGGGCGCGAGCTCGCGGAGCTCGCCGGCCTCGATCGGAGTGCGCCGCCCGTCCGCGGACAGGTGGTGGCGGAACGAACGCATGCCGTCCTCGCCCGCGACCGCCGGCTGGCCGGCCCAGGCCTGCGCCTGACGCAGGACGACGGCGAACTCCGCGGGCTTGAAAGCCACGGCGCACATCTGGAAGGGCGCCGGGCGGGCGGCCGACTTCAACTCGCCCTCCCCGGCGAAGAACATGCCGAAGCCGCCGCCGCCCAGGGCCTTGGCCCGGATGGTCTTCTTGTTGAGCTTGGCGTCCTTGCTGGGGATCGGGATCGGAAAGGGCATCCTGGACCAGCCCTGGACCTCCGGCGCCGTGATCGTGCGCGCATAGATCCCGCCGTTGTCCGCGCACACCCGCTTCCACAAGCCGAACAGCTCGGGGGTCTGCGCCGTCTGGGCCGAGGCCGGAGCGCCCAGCAGCAGGGCGCAGCCCGCCGCCGCGGCCAAAGCCCGCCCCGTGTTCCCAAAAGACACCATGCCCCAGCGCTTAGCGTACCCGCGCCGTGCTGCAAACCCGCAGGGTCGCATGGTGTCCGGACTGCGCCGGGACGGAGTTAGAAGTTCGTGGCGAGCGCCACGTACGGGCGGCCAGCTCGGCGAAGCGACTCCGGGGGGCCGACGTCGGCGTATGACGAAGAAAGGCAGGCGGTTGCCGCCCCAGCGACGGCTTCGGCGCCCACCAGGGTCGCTTGGCGGGCGCGGGCGCAGGATTGACGCTGACCAGAGCCGAGGCCGGTTCACGCAGCCGCCCGCTGCGCATGAACAACAAGCCGTTTTTCAACGCCTTCCCGGCCGCCTTCCCGGCGGGCCCCAGGGCCTCGAATACCGACTCTGCGCCCAGGTCCGACGCCGCCATGCTGCAGGAGCGGCCGGCGGGGTGATCGCCCGCCGCGGGCGCCGCGATGCTCTGCACGAGCAGCTCGCCATGAGGCGCTGGGATGATTCAGGCCTTACGAACGGCATGGTTCGCCTGGGCTTCACGTGCCCTGCTTCGTTCGAGCACCCCCCGCATGCTGTTCGGAACTGCCAAGGAGTCGAAGAGTCCGCCCTGGCCCAGCAGACCGCCCTTGCCCCAGGCGCGACGTCTTCCGCCGACACGGGGTGGTAGACAGGATCGAACGATCGCCAGCCCTCCCTCTCGGCGCTCGCCCCCAGATCGGCCCCTCCGCTCGCAAAGCAGGATGAACCAGCGCGCGAAGTCCGCGGCCAGACGCTCGTCACCTTCGACCCGCGGCGAACCCGCCGAGAAATGAAGATGCTCGAGCCGCCCGGCGGCGGCGGCGGCGCGGCGACCTCGAACGGCGAACCCAGTAGGGCCGCGCCGTGATCGCCAGCGCCCGCACCCTCATCAGCCGCCCTGGCGCACCGCGGCCACGATCTTCTCCGCCCCGTCGGCCAGATCGTCGGCGGCGATCACGTTCAGCCCAGACTCCCGCAGGATCTGCTTGCCGAGGTCCACGTTGGTGCCCTCCAGCCGCACCACCAGCGGGACCTGCAGGCCCACTTCCTTCACGGCCGCGATCACGCCTTCCGCGATGATGTCGCAGCGCATGATGCCGCCAAATATGTTGACCAGGATGCCCTTTACGTTCTCGTCGGCGGTGATGATCTTGAAGGCGGCCGTGACCTTCTCCTTGGACGCGCCCCCGCCCACGTCCAGAAAGTTGGCCGGCTCCGCGCCGTAGAGCTTGATGATGTCCATGGTGGCCATGGCCAGGCCGGCCCCGTTGACCATACAGCCGATTTCGCCGTCCAAAGCGATGTAGCTGAGGTCGTATTTGGAGGCCTCGATCTCCTTGTCGTCCTCCTCCGTGACGTCACGCAGCGCGCGCACGTCCTCGTGGCGGTAGAGCGCGTTGGGGTCGAAGCCCACCTTGGCGTCCAGCACGATCACCTTGCCGGCGCCGTCCACCAGCAGGGGATTGACCTCGAGCATGGCCATGTCCTTGGCGATGAACGCCGCATAAAGCTGGCCCAGCACCCGGGCCGCCTGCTTGGCCGTGTCTCCCTCCAGCCCGAGCGCGGCCGCCAGCGACCGGCCGTGGTGGGGCATGACGCCCGTGGCGGGGTCGATCTGGACCGTGACGATCTTCTCCGGCGTGGAGTGGGCGACCTCCTCGATGTCCATGCCGCCCTCGGTCGAGGCGATCACGGCCACCTTGCTGGTCTCACGGTCCACCAGGAGCGAGAGGTAGAGCTCGCGCGCGATGTCGGCGCCTTCTTCGATGTAGAGGCGGTTGACCTGCTTGCCCTTGGGACCGGTCTGGACGGTGACCAGGGTGCGGCCCAGCATCTCCTCGGCGTTCCTGCGCACCTCCTCGACCGACTTGACCACGCGCACGCCGCCCTTGGCTTCGGGTCCAAGGCCTTCGAACTTGCCTTTGCCGCGCCCGCCCGCGTGGATCTGGCTCTTGACCACATACACCGGCCCGCCCAGCGCCTGGGCCGCGCGCTCCGCCTCCTCGGGCGTGAACGCCGCCTGGCCGCGGGGCACGGGCACGCCGAACTGGCGCAGCAGTTCCTTGGCCTGGTGTTCGTGGATGTTCATGGAGGACCGCCGGGCTGGAAAAGACTGGCGGACCTATAGGCGGACCCCTGCCGCCCGCGCAACGCTCACGCCTCCACCCAATCCCGCTTCAGGGTGCGCGAAGCCGCCACGAACAGCAGGGACGCCAGGAGGTAGAACCCAAGCCCGCTATAGATGGCGTAGCGCAGGCTTTCCTCGCCGAAGCGCGGGGCCATCATGTCCGACGCCCAGCCGAAGTAGTAGAGCCCGCCAGCGATCCCCAGCAGGTTGTTGATCAACAGGAACATGGCCGAGACGGTCGAGCGCATGGCCGACGATCCCAGGTGCTGCACCGCCGTCAGGATCGGCCCCAGCCATGCCAGGTTCAGTCCCGTCGGGATCAACCACAGCAGAAAGGCCGCCGTGCGGCTGTCGGTGTTCACCGCCAGGAAGAAGATCGGCATGGCGATGACGAAAGCCGCGGCCGGGACCAGCGGATAGGCGCTTCGGCTTCGTCCACCGAACTTGTCCGCCACCGCGCCGCCGCCCCAGATTCCCACCATGCCGCCCATAAATGCGATCGCCGCATAGAAGATGGAGGTTTCCGTCAGCGACATCTCGAAGCTGCGCGCGAAGAAGGACGGCAGCCAGAAAGCCACTCCGTAGCCGCACACCGACGATGACGCCGCGCCCAGCGCCAGCAGCCAGAAGCTGGGCTTGGGCAGCACCGTTGCGGCGACCCGGCCGAACGCTGGAGCCACGATCTCCGCGGCTGGCGCATTGGTCAGGGGACCTCCCGGCCCATCGTCGACCGGCTGGGCCGGCGTCTCCCACCCGCCCCGCCGAGGATCGCGCACAGTCAGCTTGAAAAGGGGCGCGAGCACCAAGCCGGCGGCGCCGACCACCAGAAAGGCGAAGCGCCAGTCCACCTGGGCCGCCAGCAATCCGCCAAACAGCGTTCCCGCCGCCGTCCCGATCGGAATGCCGAAGCTGTAAGCGGCCAGCGCCCGCGCCCGCTGCTTGGCCGGAAAGTAGTCGGCGATCAGAGAATAGGATGGAGCCACGCCGCCCGCCTCGCCCACGCCCACGCCCATGCGCGCCAGGAACAGGTGCCAGAACCCCGTGGCCGTGCCGCACAGCATGGTGAAGGCGCTCCACACGGTGAGCGCGCCCGTGATGATCCAAGTGCGACTGCGCCGGTCCGCCAGCCAGGCGATCGGCACGGCCAGGGTGGAATACACCACTGCAAAGGCCACTCCGCCCATCAGTCCGAGCTGAGTGTCGCTCAGCCCCAAGTCGCGTTTGATGGGGATCGCCAGGATGCCCAGGATCTGCCGGTCCAGGAAGTTGAAGGTGTAGACCAGCACCAGCAGGAGCAGGACGTAAAGGCGGTAGCCCCGGGTGGGCTCCGGCTGCGAAGCGGAGGCGTGGGTCATCCTGTTCTTCTAGGCTGGGCGCGGCGAGCGCACAGCCCCCCTCCCGCTCTCCCCGGTGGAGGCCGGGGTCCATGACTGGAGCAGGCGCGAACGTCGGAGTTCGCCCCCTTCGAAGCCGGCCGCCGGCAGATGGGCCACGGCTTTCGCCGGGAGAGCGGGAACGGGAAGCGTTCCGACCCGCTCTCAGCCACGCGGCTCACCCGCTGCGTCCGCCGCTCAGAACCGCACCTCCAGCACCGCGGTGTATGTGGCCGGCGGGCCGTAGAAGCCGATCACCGAGTCGCCGAACAAGGCTCCCGCGAATGGATAGCCGCCCACCCGGTACTCCTCGTCACCCAGGTTCCGCCCCTCGAAGGCGAGCCGGTACCGACCTGACGGCGTGGTGTAGCTGGCCGTCAGATCCACCAGGGTGTAGCCGCCCTGATCCAGCACGGGGTTGGGCAGTTCGAACTGTTGGTAGCTGGAACGGTAGCTGACCGAGGGGGTCACCGCGATGACGCCAAGGTCGGCTGGGAGCGGCGGCCTGAAAGTCGCGCTCAGATTGGCGCTGTATTCGGGCGTGTTCTGGAAGTCGACCTGGCCCGCGAAGTTTGTCGGCCGCCGGGTCACCGGATCGGCGCGGATGAATTCCTGGAACTCCGCATCGATGTAGCCGAAGGCTCCCGTGATCGTCAGGCTCTCGACGGGGCGCCAGTTGGCCTCCAGCTCCAGGCCACGGATGGTTGAGCTCCCGGCGTTTGTCACGAAGCTCGCGATGCCGGGCGCCGCCGGCGGCGAAGTCGGTATCTGGCTGGTGACCTGCTGGTCTTCGTAGGCGTTGTTGAAAGCGGCGATGGCATAGGTCAGGCGCCGGTCCAGCAACGCCCCCTTCAGGCCGACTTCGAAGGCGTCCACCGTTTCGGGAGCGAAGCCCTGGATGGTCTCCGGGGTCAGGATGAAGTCACCCCGCGGATCAAAGCCGCCCGACTTGAAACCGCGGCTGTAAGAAGCGTAGGCGGTCAGATCTGGGCTGAATTCATAGCTTGCTGAAACACGCGGGGTGAACTGTTCGTCCTCACGTTCCTTGGTGTAGTCGGTCCGGACCAGCGTCGGGGCGCGAGCCCGGCCGCCAAGAATGGGGCTCCGCCGATCCGGCCCGATCAGGGGAGAGCCCGCCGGCGCCCCCTGGAAGTTGGCGCGGAAGATGCGGCCCGTCTTCTCGTCGCGGGTGAACCGCCCGCCCACCGACACGGCGAACTGCTCGGTGACGTCAAATGAGAAGTCGCCGAAGACCGCGACGCTCCGGGTTGTGAGATTGTTGATGCTGCCGATGGTCAGGTTCGCCAGTCCGACGATTGTGTCGAAGCTGTTCTCCGCCTCGCCGTCCAGATAATAGACCCCCAGCACTCCCTGTAGCCGCTGGCCTTCGTAGAGGATCTGGAGCTCCTGCGTGAACTGCGCGTCGTAATAGGTGGCTGGCACGTCCAGCAGCGGCTCCCGGGTATTGTCGAAGTCGATGTTGGTTACGGTCTCGCCACTCCGATACGCGCTGATCGACTTGAGCGTGACGGCTTCGTTCACAGAGTACTGGGCCAAGAGTGAAAGACCCTCGGTCATCACCGAGTTCGCGTCGCCCAGTCCGGCGCGCGTATCGTAGCGCCCCGGAATGATCTCGGTCCCCGGGCGAACCACGCCGGGGGCCACAAAGGAAACCACCTCGCGATGTCCATGCCGGGCGTTGCTGTCGTCCTCGACCCGCTCATACGCCAGACGGAAGAACAGGTCCTCGGTAGGCGCGTATTCCGCGCTCAAACGGCCGGCCAAGGTGTCGCGGTTGTAGTGCTCGGCCCCGGTGGTCAGGTTCTTGCCGTAGCCGTCGCGGTTCAGGCTGGCCAGGGCGCCGCCGACCGCCAAGCCCCCGCCCAACGGCGTCTTGGCCGCCACGATCAAGTCGCGCTGATTATAGCTGCCCAGGCGGCCGCGCGCCATGAACTCGGGCTCGTCGCCGATCTTGTCGGTCACGTATTTGATCGCGCCGCCGATGGTGTTTCGGCCGTACAGCGTGCCCTGCGGCCCGCGCAGCACTTCGATCCGCTGCACGTCGTAGATCTCCAGCACCGCGCCCTGCGGCCGCGCCACATAGACGTCGTCGATGTACAGCCCCACGCCCGGCTCGAACCCCGGCAGCGGGTCCTGCTGGCCGACGCCGCGGATAAAGCTGATCAGGGTCGTGTTGGAGCCCCGCGCGATCTGCACCGTCGTATTGGGGGTGATCTGTTGCAGCGCCGTGATGTCCTGGGCGCCCTGACGCTCCAGCCGTTCAGCGCTGAAGGCCGACACCGCGATGGGCACGTCCTGCAGGCTTTCCTCGCGGCGGCGGGCGGTGACGATCACCTCGCCAACCTCCGTGGCGTCGTTGCCGCCCTCGGTGGCGGAGTCCTGGGTGGCCTCGGTGATGGGATCGTTGGCGTCTTGCGGAGAAAGCGGCTCGTTCTGCTGAGCGGCCTCTTCCGGCGTGGCGGGCGGCGCGGCCGGCGCGCCCTGCGCCGCAGCGGCGCCCGCGAGCACCATCCAGCCCGCGCCCGCCAGCAAGGCGGCCTTGATTCCCGTGGTCATGATCCCCTCCCAGGGCACGCGGCTTTATTTCAGCGCGCGATGATTTTGTTGGAACCTGAAGCGTGACCGTGCAACTGTCAACGGCCAAGCTGCTCCGTTCGAGGATTTCACGCCCGTGTCGCTTTCTGGACATAGCCCGCCAGGCGAGCTCGAGTCCGAGCCCGCCGATGCGCGGCCCCCGCGTCGGGGCCGGCCGCCCAAGGCGGAGGGAGGCTCCGCCGGCGACACCGCCATCCTTGACGCCGCCGAGGCCCTCTTCGCCGAGCACGGTTTCGACGGGGTGACACTGCGGCAGGTCTCCAAGCGAGCGGGCGTCGACACCGCTCTGGTCCACTACTATTTCTCCAGCAAGCGGGGCCTCTTCGACGCCGTCTTTCTTCGGCGCGCCGCCATCCTGAACGAGGAACGGCTGCGGGCCTTGGACGCCTATGAGCGGGCCCAGGGCGCCCGAATGACGGTGCGCGGCCTTATGGAGGCGTTCCTCCGGCCCGTCCTCGATCCCTCGACCCACACGGGCCCCGGCTGGCGGAGCTATTTCGCCCTGGTGGCCCAGGTGAACAACACGCCCGTCTGGGGTGGCGAGACCATGACGCGGTATTTCGATCCGGTGATCCACCGGCTGATCGACCTGCTCCGCCGCGTCCTTCCAGAGGCGCCGGAGGCCGAACTCTACTGGGCCTATCACATGGTTTCCGGAGCCCTGACCCTGACCATGGGTCAGACCGGGCGCCTCGACCTGCTCAGCGGCGGACTGTGCGCCTCCTCCGACCTGTCCACCGCTGCCGATCGCATGGTCGCCTTCGCCACGGCCGGCTTCGAAGCGCTTCGACCGGGAACTTCAACCTCCGCTTAACCCTGTTGCAAAGATATGCCCGCACAGTCTGGGACTTCACGGGCCCGTTCTGGGCAAGGGCGCGGCATGGCGGGTTTTTGGGCGGCGGTCGGGCGTGAGATCGGCGGAGCTTCCACAGCGGCCTGGGGCGCGCGCATCACCCAGCGTGGGCGCGGCGCCCTGGTGGCCGGCTTCGGCCTGCTGACCGCGGCGGCGCTGGCCAGCCACAACGTCGCCGATCCCAGCTGGAACGCCGCCGCCGCAGGCGCCCCGGCCAATTGGCTGGGCGCCTTTGGGGCCAATCTGTCGGACGCCGCCCTGCAGTCCTTGGGCTTCGCCGCCTGGGCCGCCGTGCTCCTGTTGCTGGCCTGCGGGCTGTCGCGCCTCGGCGATCCCGAGCCCGACGAACGGCGCGCCGCGCTGCGCCGCCGCGCCGTCGCGGGGGCCCTGGGCGTGCTGCTGTTGGCCGGTGTCCTGGCCGCGGTCCCCACCCCGGACGGTTGGGCCCCGGCTCAAGGTTTCGGCGGCTTCTGGGGCGACGCCGCCCACGGCGGCCTGTCCCGACTGGTCACCCTGACCGGCCTCCCCCACGGCGGCCCCGTCGCCGCCCTGCTGCTCTCCCTGCCCGCAGTGCCCGCCCTGCTCTATGCCCTGGGCCTCCACGCCCGGGATCTCGTCCCCAACTTCCGTCGCGCGCCCGCCGTTGAGATTCCCGAAGACGCGCCGCCGGCGCCCAAGCCGGCCAAGGCGCGCGTCTCGCGGCGCAAGCCTGCCCACGAACTCGAGATCGGCCCCAGGCAGCTGGAAGAGGCGCCCGCCCACGGCGGAGACGAGGATGAGGACGAGGCGCCCCCCTTCGCGCTGGACGACAGTGACGAGGACGAGGGCGACGGGCGCGTCCACCTCCCCCTCCCCAGCGCCGGCCCGCGCGTGTCGGGCGTCAAGGCGCCCCGACCGCCCGTCGAGCGTCGCACGCCCGCGGTCGACGCCGATCCCGGCTTCGACCTGCCCCACCTGGACATGCTGGCCAAGCCCAAGCCGCGCTCCACCGATTTCGACGAGTCCGCGCTCAAGGCCAACGCTCAATTGCTGGAGCAGGTGCTGGCCGAGTTCGGCGTGCGCGGGACCATCGATCAAATCCGTCCCGGCCCCGTGGTCACCCTTTATGAGCTCGTTCCCGCCGCCGGGGTGAAGTCCGCCCGCGTGGTCGCGCTGGCCGACGACATCGCCCGGAACATGAGCGCCCGCGCCTGTCGCGTGTCGGTGGTCCAGGGCCGCAACGCCATCGGCATCGAGCTGCCCAACAAGGACCGCGAAACCGTCTATCTGCGCGACCTGCTCTCCTCGGAGGAGTTCGAAAAGGGTTCGCCCGCCCTGCCCATGGCCTTGGGCGAGAACATCGGCGGCGACCCTTACGTGGCCGACCTGGCCAAGATGCCCCACCTGCTGATCGCCGGCACCACCGGCTCCGGCAAGTCCGTCGGCGTGAACGCCATGATCCTCAGCATCCTGTTCCGGCACGGGCCGGACAAGTGCCGCTTCATCATGATCGATCCCAAGATGCTGGAGCTCAGCATCTACGACGGCATTCCGCATCTGCTGGCCCCGGTCGTCACCGACCCCAAAAAGGCGATCGTGGCGCTGAAATGGACGGTGCGCGAGATGGAGGACCGCTACCGCCGCATGTCCAAGATCGGCGTCCGCAATGTGGCCGGCTACAACGAGCGCGCGGCGGAGGCGATCGCCAAGGACGAATGCTTTGTCCGCACCGTCCAGATCGGCTTCGACGAAAGCGGCAAGCCGGTCTATGAAGAAGAGACCATCAAGCCCGAGCTGATGCCCTACCTCGTGGTGGTCATCGACGAGGTGGCCGACCTGATGATGGTGGCCGGCAAGGACATCGAAGGGGCCGTCCAGCGCCTGGCCCAGATGGCGCGCGCCGCCGGCATCCACCTGATCATGGCCACGCAACGACCGTCGGTGGACGTCATCACCGGCACCATCAAGGCCAACTTCCCGACGCGCATCTCCTTCCAGGTGACCAGCAAGATCGACGCCCGCACCATCATGAGCGAGCAGGGCGCCGAACAGCTGCTGGGCCAGGGCGACATGCTCTACATGGCCGGCGGCGGGCGCATCACCCGCCTGCACGGCCCCTTCGTCAGCGACCAGGAGGTCGAGACGGTGGTCACCCACCTCAAGGCCCAGGGCTATCCCCAGTACCTGGAGGAGGTCACCGCCGGTGGCGACGATGACGAGGACGGCGATCCCGGCACGGCCATGAGCGAAGGCACGGGCGACCTTTACGACCAGGCGGTGGCCGTGGTCACCCGCGACCGCAAGGCGTCCACCAGCTACGTCCAGCGCCGGTTGCAGATCGGCTACAACCGGGCCGCGTCCCTGATCGAGCGCATGGAGCAGGAAGGCGTCGTGGGCGCCGCCAACCACGCCGGCAAACGCGAGGTCCTGGCCCCTCCCCCGCCCTGAGCGCTTGCGCCCCGCTGATGCGCGTGCTGGTCGTCGAGGACGAGGCGAGCGAAATGCGCCTGCACGCCTGGCCTGGCCGGCCGCCCCGCGGCTGAACCGTTCTTCACGCTGCCGCCTTAAACTCTCCCAGCCTCCGCCCTCCTTCGGTCGACAGGGGGGCCCATATGGGAGAGACGGAGCCTGATGATGAAACGAAACGCCCTCGCCCTCCTCGCCGCCGCCGCGCTCGCCGCTGCGGCTCCCGCCCTGCCCTCCCTGGCCCAAAGCCGCGGCGGGGCGTCCGCTGCGCTGAGCGCCACGGATCGACAACTGGTGGAGCGCGCGGGCGCTTATCTGAACAGCCTCAAATCCGCGCGCGGCCGCTTCACTCAGACGGACGCCAACGGCCGCACCACCACGGGGTCCTATGCGCTGAAGCGCCCGGGCAAGGTCCGCTTCGAGTACGACAGGCCGTCCGGCCTGCTGCTGGTGGCCGACGGCCGCAACGCCAGCATCTACGATTCGCGGCTGAAGACCTTTGAGCAGACGCCGCTGAATCGCTCGCCCCTGTCGCTGTTTCTCAGCAACAACATCTCGGTCACCAAGGGCAGCATCTCCAGCGTGACGCGGTCCAACAACGGCTTCGCCTTTTCGGCCCGCGACCGGGGCGGCCTGGCGGACGGTTACGTCACGCTGAACTTCGCCGAGAACCCGCTGCGCCTGACCGGCTGGACGGTGGTCGACGGCCAGCGCCGCACCACCCGGGTCCGGCTGAACACGCTCACGCCCGGCCCGGTTTCGGACAGCCTGTTCGTGCTGAACCGGCCGGCCGGAACCCGCACCGCCGCCCGTTAAGCCCATGCGCCTGCGCGTTGCGACCTGGAACATCAATTCCGTGCGGCTGCGCGCGGATCAGGTCGCGCGCTTCGTCGCCGAACAGGGCCCGGACGTGGTCTGCCTGCAGGAGATCAAGTGCCGCGAGGGCGAGTTCCCCCGCCAGGCCTTCATCGACGCCGGACTTCCCCACATTCGCATCGCCGGCCAGAAGGGCTGGCACGGCGTGGCCATCGCCTCGCGCCTGCCCCTCGACCCCGGCCCGCCCGTCGACTTCTGCCGCGAAGGCCACGCCCGCTGCGTGACCGGCGTCGTGGCCGGCGTGGAGCTCGTCAACCTGTACATCCCGGCGGGCGGCGACGTGCCCGACCCCGAGCTGAACCCCAAGTTCGCTCACAAGCTCGACTTCTACGAACGCCTCATCGCCTGGACGGGGCGGCGGGATCCTCGTGCGCCCCTGCTGCTCACTGGCGACTTCAACATCGCGCCCGGCGAGAATGACGTCTGGAACCATCGCCACATGCTCAAGGTGGTCAGCCACACGCCGCTGGAGATCGAAACCGCCGAACGCCTGCGCGCCTCGCTCGACTTCACCGACCTCGCCCGCGCCTGCACCCCCTCCGACCAGAAGCTGTTCAGCTGGTGGAGCTATCGGGCCCAGGACTTCCGCGCGTCCAACCGCGGCCTGCGCCTGGATCACCTTTGGGCCTCGCCCGGCCTGCGCAACCATGCGCTTCGCGCCGGCCCCCTGCACTGCGTCACCCACGACCACGTGCGCGCCTGGACGCAGCCCAGCGACCACGTTCCGGTGGTGGCCGACCTTATCCTTTAGTCTGGAGCGCTCGCGCCATCACGGCGTCGTCGTACTCGCGCCGGCCCACTCGAAACCGCCGCACGCCCACCTGGGCGAAGCCGTGCCGCTGGTAGAAGCCGATCGCTCGGTCGTTCTGGGCGTAAACGCCCAGCAAGAGCCGCGTCCGTCCCATGGACCGGGCCTCCCGGACGGCCATGTCCATCAGGCGCGAACCCAGTCCGCCGCCATGGAAACGGCTCAGGAGATAGATCCGCTTGAGCTCAAGATCGCCCTCCGTCGGGTCCGGCGCGGGCAAGTCCGGCGCACTCAGCACCGCGTAGCCGATCGGCGCTCCGCCGTGCGCCGCCTCGGCCAGCCAGAGCCGGCTTTGGCCATCGCCGAGCCAGCGCGCATAGGTCTCGGCCGAATGCGGCGCTTCGCAGTGCTCCAGGACTCCGTCGCCGTCCAGCACGCCTGCGAAGGTCTCCAGAAAGGTGGCGCGGCCCACCAGGGACAGGGCCGCGGCGTCCGCCGCCCCCGCCAGGCGGAGGGTCGCGGCCCTCATGCGGCCAGCTTGTAGCCGCCCGCCTCGGTGATCAGCAGGGTGACCCGTCCCGGCTCCGGCTCGATCTTCTGCCGCAGCCGGTACACGTGCGTCTCCAAAGTGTGCGTGGTCACGCCGGCGTTGTAGCCCCAGACCTCCGTCAGCAGCTCTTCCCGCGGGACCGGCGCGCCTCTGCGGTAGAGGTATTTGAGGATGTTGGTCTCCTTGTCGGTCAGCCGGATCTTCTTCTGCCGCTCGTCCACCAGGATCCGGGCCGCCGGCCGGAACTCATAGGGTCCGATCCGATAGACCGCCGCTTCTGACTGTTCGTGCGAGCGCAGGTGCGCGCGGATCCGCGCCAGCAGCACGCCATAGCGGAAAGGCTTGGTCACATAGTCGTTGGCCCCGGCGTCCAGCCCGTGCACCTGGTCGGAGTCGGCGTCGGCGGCCGTGAGCATGATCACCGGCGTGCCCACGCCTTCGCTCCGCAGCGTTCGCGCGGCCTCCCGGCCGTCGCCGTCCGGCAGGTCCACGTCCAGCAGGATCAGGTCCGCCTGGCCCTGGCGCGCGGCGGCCAGGCCCTCGGCCACCGTGCCGGCCTCCACCACGCGGAACTCGTCGCCGGACGCCAGCTGCTCGGCCAGGGCGCCGCGCAGATCCTCGTCATCGTCCACGATCAGGATGGTCTTGGTCTGGGCCATGGGGGGGAGGATGCACAAGGGACGGGGAGGGGGCAAATCCCCCCCGATCACGAGGGCGTGGCCGTCGCGGGCGCCGGCGCGCGCGCTCCGAACAGGGCGGAGCCGATCCGCACATGGGTGGCCCCGAACCGCACGGCGGTCTCGTAATCGTCGCTCATGCCCATGGACAGCCGGGCCAGCCCGTTGCGCGCCGCAATCTTGCGCAGGAGGGCGAAGTGCAGGGCCGGCTCCTCCTCCTGCGGCGGGATGCACATGAGGCCCTCGACCTCCAGCCCGAAGACCTCCCGGGCTTCACGGAGGAAGCCGTCCGCGTCTTGCGGGGTCACGCCCGCCTTTTGCGGCTCCTCGCCTGTGTTCACCTGCACGAAAAGCCGGGGGAGGGGGCCTCCCGTTCGGTCCCGCACCTCGGCCAGGGTCCGGAGCAGCTTGGGCCGGTCCACGGTCTCGACCACGTCGAACAGGGCGCAGGCGTCATCCGCCTTGTTGGATTGCAAGGGCCCGATCAACCTCAGCTCCAGCCCGGGCAGGTCGCGGCGCCCGGCCCAACGCCCTTGGGCCTCCTGCACCCGGTTCTCGCCGAAAACGCGGTGGCCCGCGGCCAGAACGGGTCCGATCGCGTCCCAGGGCTGTTGCTTCGACACCGCCGTCAGGGTGATCTCGCCCGGGTCTCGCCCCGCCGCGCGCGCGGCCGCGCCGATGCGGTCGAGCAACTGGGCGCGGGCGAAGACGGGATCGAGCTCAGGCATGAACAATACGGGGGAGGGGAGGGCGGCGCTGGTCCGGACGGCCCGCAGGCTAGGCCGGGCACGCTCCGGACGGAAGCCGTTCGCCACCCTGGTGCTGATGACCGATCCGGTCCGCACCCCGGACCCGGCGGGGGTCGCGGCCCGCCTGCCGCGTGGGGCGGCCGTCATCCTGCGCACCTTCGGCGCGCCCGACGCGCTGGCCACCGCGCTCAACCTGCGCGACCTCACGCGCCGACGCGGCCTGCTGCTGCTGATCGGGGCCGACGAGGCCCTGGCGGCGCGGGTCAGGGCCGACGGCCTGCATATGCCCGAACGCCGCGTGCGGGAGCTCCCAGGCATCCGCGCCCGTCACCCCCGCTGGATCTTCACCGCCGCGGCGCACTCGCCCCGTGCGCTGCTCCGCGCCGAAAAGGCGGGAGCGGACGCCATCCTGCTGTCCGCCGTCTTCCCGAGCCGGAGCGCCTCGGCTCGAGCCGCCTTGGGCCCGGTTCGGTTCGCCCGCATGATCCGGACGACGAAGGCGCCCGTCCTGGCGCTGGGGGGCGTCAACGCCCACACCGCCGGGCGTTTGCTGCGAACGGGCGCGGCGGGCCTGGCGGCCGTTGACGCCTGGCTGGATTAGAACTGGAACTTGGTTTCGAGGCGCACGCGAGCGCCGCGATCGTCCGGCGTCACGCGCTCGGGCTTCAGCTTGTCGTCGAGCCGGACCGAACCGCCCACGCGAACCGATGGGGTCACCCGGAAGAACGCGCCCGCCTCCAGATCGCGCAGCTTGCGCTCGCGCTGCAAGGGTTCGTCCACATCGACATTGACGCTCCAGCGTCCCTTGTCGTTGAACTTGAGGGAGGTGGTCGACGCCGGCGCGCCGCTGCGGATGGCTTCGTTTATCGAGGCGCGGGGTTCGGCCTTGGCTCGCGCCGTTTGCGCGGACGCCGCCTCGGCGGTCAGGAGACCGATCACGAGAGCGCCCGCCGCTGCCAACCTGAAACCCGACGCCATTAGACGTGACCTGCCCACCAGAATGCCGGTTCTGAACGCCGGCCCTTGCCAACCGCATTAGGGGGGCCGGAGTTTCAGCGTCAACGCGTCGAAGGCCGGATGGGCCGCTCGCCGGAACGATCTCCGCTTCCATGTGGCGCAGGCGACACGGGTGTTCCGCCCTGAGCGCGGCCGTGTTAACCCCGCCGCAAGTTCGCCACAGCGTCAGCCCAAGGCTGGCGAAGCCTGGCGCTTGCGCCGCGAGGCCCGCGGCCGTCCATACGGAGCTTGGAGCAGCTTATGTCGATCTTCCGCCGCGCGTCGGTCCTCGCACTGGCCTCGGCCCTGGTCCTGCCTCTGGCGGCGTGCGGGGGAAACCGCGGCCGCGTTGCGGCCGATGCGCCCGTGCAGTCCAGCCAGGTGAACGCCTACCTCTGGCGAGCGACCCTGGACACCCTGGCTTTCATGCCGCTGGCCTCCGCCGATCCCTACGGCGGGGTGGTCATCACCGACTGGTACGCCAACCCCGAAAAGCCTGATGAGCGCTTCAAGGCCACCGTCTACATCCTCGACACCCGCCTGCGCGCCGACGGCCTGAACGTGTCGGTCTTCAAACAAACGCGTGACTCGGCCGGCGCCTGGATCGATGCGCCCCTGGCCGGCCAGACCGACACGGATATCGAGAACGCCATTCTGACGCGCGCGCGGCAGTTGCGGCTGTCCGACGTGGGCTGATACCCCGGCCCCATGAGGGGGTTCGCGTGAGCCGTTACGATCCAAAGACCGCCGAGCCGCATTGGCGCGCCGCCTGGGAGGAGGCCGACGTCTTCCGCACGCGTGGACCCGACGAGCCGGGGGGCGAGAGACCCAAATATTACGTTCTTGAAATGTTCCCCTATCCCTCGGGGCGCATCCACATGGGCCATGTGCGCAACTACGCCATGGGCGACGTGGTGGCGCGGTTCAAACGGGCGCAGGGTTTCAATGTGCTGCATCCCATGGGCTGGGACGCCTTCGGGCTGCCGGCCGAGAACGCCGCCATGGAGCGGAGGATCAACCCTAAGGTCTGGACCTATCAGAACATCGCCAGCATGCGCGAGCAGCTCAAACTGCTCGGGCTGTCTCTGGACTGGAGTCGCGAGTTCGCCACCTGCGACCCGGAATACTACGGTAAGCAGCAGGCCTGGTTCCTGGACCTGCTGGCCCGCGACCTGGTCTATCGCCGCGAAGCCACGGTCAACTGGGATCCGGTCGACCAGACGGTGCTGGCCAACGAACAGGTGGTCGACGGGCGCGGCTGGCGCTCCGGCGCGGTGGTCGAAAAGCGCAAGCTCACCCAATGGTTCCTGCGTATCACCGACTACGCCGAGGACCTGATCAAGGGCCTGGAGACGCTGGATCGCTGGCCCGACAAGGTCCGCACCATGCAGGAGAACTGGATCGGCAAAAGCCGCGGCCTGCGTATGCGGTTCGGCTTCTCCGGAGAGGCCCCGGCCGGGTTCGAGGACGGCCTCGAGGTCTACACCACCCGGCCGGACACCCTGTTCGGCGCCAGCTTCCTGGCTATCGCGCCCGATCATCCGATTACGGAGGGACTGGCCGCCGGACGGCCGGACGTCGCCGAGTTCGTCGCCCGGGCCCGGGCCGGCGGGGGCTCCGAGGCTGAGCTGGAGACGGGCGAAAAGCTGGGCTTCGATACCGGTATGGCTGTGGTTCATCCGTTCACGTCCGATCTGGTTCTACCGGTCTGGATCGCGAATTTCGTGCTGATGGAGTACGGCACGGGAGCGATCTTCGGCTGCCCGGCGCACGATCAGCGCGACCTGGAGTTCGCCCGGAAATACGGCCTGCCCGTGCGTCCCGTGGTCTTGCCGCCCGGAGAAGACCCCGGGGCGTTCCACGTGGAACAGGACGCCTATGTCGGACCCGGTCGGATCTACCGGTCGGACTTCCTGGACGGACTGGACATCGAGACCGCCAAGGCCGCGGCGGTCGCCCGGATCGAGGCCCAGGGGCAAGGGCAGGGGGCCACGGTCTACCGCCTGCGCGACTGGGGCGTCTCGCGCCAGCGGTACTGGGGCTGTCCGATCCCCATCGTCCACTGCGCGGATTGCGGGCCCGTGCCGGCCCCGAGAGACCAACTGCCCGTTGAGCTCCCGGAGGACGTCAGCTTCGACCGGCCGGGAAATCCGCTCCTTCGCCATCCGACGTGGCGGCACGTCAGCTGCCCTGAATGCAGCGGTCCCGGCGAGCGCGAGACCGACACCCTCGACACCTTCGTGGACAGTTCCTGGTACTTCGCCCGCTTCGCCGACACCCGGGCGGAGGCGCCGATCGGCCCCGCCGCGGACCACTGGATGCCGGTGGACCAGTACATCGGCGGTGTTGAGCATGCAGTGTTGCACCTGCTCTACGCCCGCTTCATCACGCGGGCGCTGTCGGACGCTGGCCAACTCTCCGTGCGCGAACCTTTCGCCGGCCTGTTCACTCAGGGCATGGTCACCCATGAGACGTTCAAGAGCTCCGTCGACGGACGCTGGCTTGAGCCGTCGGAGGTGGAGGCGCGCGGCGGCGTATGGCTGGAACGCGGGTCCGACCGCCCGGCCATACCGGGGGGCGTCGAGAAGATGTCGAAGTCCAAGAAAAACGTCGTGGCTCCGGAAGGCGTGATCGAGAGCCACGGGGTGGACGCGGCCCGACTGTTCGTGCTGTCGGACTCCCCGCCCGAGCGGGACGTGCAATGGAGCGCTGCGGGCCTGGAGGGCGCATGGCGCTTCATGCACCGGGTCTGGGCCGAGTTCGACAACCTGGACGGCGGGACAGTGGACGGCGGCGATGAGCTTCGGCGCGCCACCCACAAGACCATCAAGGCGGTGACGGACGGGCTGGACCAGTTCCGGTTCAACACCGCCGTGGCGCGCCTGCACGAGTTCGTCGGCGTGCTGCGGAACTCTCCCGCGGCGGGGAGCGCGCGGCGGGAGGCCCTGACGGCCTTGGCCTGTCTGATTTCGCCCTTCACACCCCACTTGGCCGAGGCCTGCTGGGAGCGGTTGGGCCAGGCCGGCCTGGTCGCCGAGGCGGCCTGGCCGGCCTATGATCCGGCCCTGGCTCAGGACGAGGAGAAGATCCTGCCCGTTCAAATCAACGGCAAGCGCCGCGGCGAGATCCGCGCCGCGCCCGGGACGCCGCCCGACGCGGTCGAGCGGATCGCGCTGGAGGACGCCGAGGTTCAGCGTCACCTCCAGGGTATGGCCATTCGCAAGGTGATCGTCGTACCCGATCGCATCATCAACATCGTCGCGGGATGACCATGCGCCCAGCACTCGCCGCCATCGCTACGGCCGTCCTCCTTTCCGGATGCGGTTTCACCCCGCTCTACGCGCAACGCGGGGTCACTCCCGGTCTGTCCGCGATCGAGGTCGAGGCGCCCCAGACCCGCACAGGCTACCTCCTGCGCGAGGAGTTGGACGACGCCTTCGCCCGCAACCCTGGCCGGGCCCCGCTGTATCGACTGGCGCTGCGCGTCGATGAGGACCGCCGGGCGCGGGGGCTCCGCATCAATGATGTGGCCAGCCGCTATGAGGTCCTGCTGCGGGTGGACTATTCGCTCCTCAGGCTTGGCGGCGCGGCCACGCCCCTGACCCAGGGGCGTGCGGAGGTGAGCGTCACCTATGACGCGCCCGACCAGCCCTATGCCGGGATCGCCGCGCAGACGGACGGCCAAGAACGGGCGGCCGCCCAGGCTGCGCAGCGGATCCGGCTCGACCTGGCCCGGTGGTTCGCCCTGAGCGAACGCGCCCCGCGCCCAACGCCGTGATCCTGGCCAAGGCGGCGGAAGCGGACCGCTTCGTCGCCAACCCTTCTCCGACCGTTCGCGCGGCGGTGATCCACGGACGGGACCGTAGCGGCGTTCGCGAGCGGGCCGACGGTCTGGCCGCCCGGCTGGTTCCAGACTTGGCTGACCCATTCGCCGTGGGGGTGATCGGGGAGGGAGACTCCGACGACGGCGGCCGACTGGCCGACGAGCTCTCGGCTCTGTCCCTGCTCGGCGGCGCTCGACTGGTTCGCGTTCAGCTGGCGGAGCGGGCGGCGGCCGAGCGCACGGCCGCCGAGGCGCTGAAAGCCCACCTAGAGGGCCGCTACAATCCCGAAGCCTTCCTCCTGATCGAAGCCGGCGCCCTGGCCAAGGACTCGGCGCTGAGGCGCGCGGCGGAGGCGTCCAAGATAGCCGCCTGTCTTCCCGTCTACGACGACGAGCCTGGAGACCTCGTCCGCCTGGTGCGGGAAAGCCTCATGCGGGACGGCGTCGGCCTCACTTCCGAGGCCCTCGAGATGTTCACCGCGCGCCTACCGCGTGAACGCGGCGTGCTCCGCCAGGAGGTGGAGCGGCTGGTCCTGTACCTGGGTCCGGGCTCAGGCACGATGGGTGATCCCGAGCTCCTGTCTCGCCACCTCGGGGCGACCGTGGAGGCGTCTCTCTCCGATGCCGCGTCCGACGCTGCGGGCGGCCGGGTTCGCCCGGCTTTGGAAGGCCTTAACCGGGCTGCGGCGGAAGGGGAGGGTGGAGTGGCCGCCGTCCGGGTCATGGGGCAGCACCTCGCCCGGCTGAGGCGGATCCGCACGGCCGTGGACAACGGCGCCCAGGCGCAGGGGGCCGCCAAGGCCGCCGGCGTGTTCTGGAAGGCGGAACGCGAGGTCTTGCGGCAGCATCGAGCCTGGACGGCCGACGCTCTGGATCGCGCCCAGGCGGACACCGTAGCGGCGGACCGCGCCTGCAAAGCCGCCGGCGCGCCTGACGCCCTGTTGGCGGAACGGCTGTACCTGGGACTGGCGGCCCAGGCTCGACGGCTGGGCCTCTAGCGGGTCAAACGGCGGCAGAGATCGTCCAGCTGCTCCAGGGAGCGATAGTTCAAGCGCAGCTCGCCTTGCCCGCCCATGTCGCGAACCTCGACCGACACCCCCAGCACCTCCTCCAGGTCCTGCTCCAGCGCCTGGATGTCCGCATTGCGGGACGGCTTGGGCCCGCGCCCGGCCGGCTTGGGCTGTTCGTCCCTGCCCTTGGCCAGCGCCTCCGCCTGACGCACGTTCAGGCCGTCCTCGACGATCCGTCGCGCGAGGGTCGTCGGGTCATCGGTGGCGGCGATGGCGCGCGCATGTCCGGCGCTGAGCCGGCCCGACGCGAGGTGCTGCTGAACCTCATCCGGCAGTTGCAGCAGGCGGAGCATATTGGCGACATGGGCCCGGCTCTTGCCCACGACCTTGGCGACCGCCTCCTGGGTGCGTCCGAACCGATCCAGCAGCACCTTATAGCCTTGAGCCTCCTCCACGGCGTTCAGATCGGCCCGTTGCACGTTCTCCACGATGGCGACCTCGAGCACTTCCAGGTCGTCGAGCTCACGGATCAGCACGGGGACCGTCTTGAGCCCCGCCCGTTGCGCCGCCCGCCACCGACGCTCGCCGGCGACGATCTGCCATTCGCCCTCCGCCCCGGGCGCCGGCCGCACCAGGATGGGCTGCAGCACGCCCTTCTCCCGGATGGAGTCGGCCAGCTCCTCCACCTCGTCCTCGCCAAAGTGCCGCCGCGGCTGCTCCGGATTGCGTCGCAGCAGTTCGATGGGCACTTCGGAGGTCAGGGCCGGTCCGGCCTCCGCCGGGATGTCGGCGGAGGGGGCCTGTGTGTCCTCATCCGCTTCACCGAGCAGCGCCGAGAGGCCCCGGCCCAGGCCCCGCGATCCCGCCGCGTTGTCCGCTCTTCGCGCCACGTCAGGCCGCCTTTCGTGCACGTTCGCGAGAGATGACCTCCCGCGCGAGACTGACATAGGCCTGGCTCCCCGCCGAGCGCAGGTCGTAGATCAAGGCCGGCTTGCCGAAAGACGGCGCCTCGGCGATCCGCACGTTTCGCGGGATCACCGTCTGGTACACCTTGTCCCCGAAGTGCTCGCGGACGTCCTTGGCCACCAGGTCCGACAGGCTGTTGCGCTTATCGAACATGGTCAGGACCACCCCCTGGATCTCCAGATGCGGGTTCAGGCTGCCCCGCACCAACTCAACCGTGCGCATCAACTGGGTCAGGCCTTCCAGCGCGAAAAACTCGCACTGCAGGGGCACCAGCACCGCATTGGCGGCCGTCATGGCGTTGACCGTCAGCAGGTTCAGAGACGGTGGACAGTCCACCAGCACGTAGTTGTACGGCGAAGCCACGTCACGCAGCGAGGCCAGCGCGTCCCTAAGCCTGTAAGACCGGCGGGGCGCCTGACCCAGTTCGATCTCCACACCCGACAGCTCCGGGTCCGACGCGATCAGGTGCAATCCCGGAACGGCCGTCTCTACGATGGTGTCGACCGCCGGCTTACCGTCGACCACTACGTCGTAGATGGTGCTGCGCCGGGCGGCGCGCGGCACGCCCACACCGGTGGAGGCGTTGCCCTGCGGGTCGAGATCGACGATCAGCACCCGCTCGCCGATCGCGGCCAGAGCTGTGCCGAGATTGATGGCGGTCGTGGTCTTCCCGACGCCGCCCTTCTGATTGGCGACGGCGAGCACGCGGGTTGCGGGCGCGCTAGGCTGACGCACGACGAACGCTCCAGATGCGGAGGATACGACCCTCGGGGTCGCTGAGACTCGGGGCCAAAGCATAGTCGAAGCGCCAGCTTTGCAAAGCCTCTTCAATCTCCTCCTGCACTCTTCTGCCCTTCAGAAACAGCCCGACCGCGCCCTTCAGCACGGCCTGGGTATGGTCCAGCAGGCGGGGCAGGGGAGCCACCGCCCGCGCCGTCACCACCTCCACGCGCGGGCCCGGTAGGGCTTCGATGCGGCCGGGAACGACCCGCGCGGGAAGCGAAAGTTCGTCCACGACCGCGCGCAGAAAGGCGCAACGTTTCTCCATGCTTTCAACCAGTTGGACCGTCATACCTGGACGGTCCCTCCCCAGTATGGCCAGAACGATCCCGGGCAGACCAGCCCCGGATCCCACGTCCAACCACTGCCGGGCCGTCGGTTCCAAGGCGCAAAGCTGGGCGGAGTCGTAGGCGTGTCGTCGCCAGAAGGCGTTCAAAGCCGACGGCCCCACCAGGTTCATCCGCGCGGACCCCGCCTCCAGCAAGGCACGATACCGAACCATGTCCGACAAGGCTCGGTCCGAGGCGCCCACGGCTTGCTGGAACGCCTCGGCCCCGAAGCCGTCCAGATCCCTCACGCGGCTTGCGACCGACGGCGGACGTGCGCCAGCAGGGCGGTCAGCGCCCCTGGGGTGACCCCTTCGATGCGAGAAGCTTGACCAAGGGTTAATGGGCGGATGCGCGCCAACTTCTCGCGGACTTCGGAGGAGAGGCCGCCCACGCCGGCGTAGTCGAGCGCCGGGGGAAGCTCCAGCTCTTCGTCCCGCCGGAAGGTCAGGACATCTGCAGCTTGGCGGTGGAGATAGCCGGCGTAGGTCGCCTCAACCTCGATCTGCTCGGCCGTAGCCCTGCTCCACGTCCGGATCTCCGGCCAGATCGCGGCCAGGGTTTCTAGACTGGCCTCCGGGTGAGCGAGCAGCTGGAACAGGTTGCGCGGCTGTCCGTCCTGGTTGACGTTGATGCCCGCTCTCGCAGTCTCGGTGGGCGTGAGGCTCCAGCGCCTTGCCTGCGCCCGAGCCGCCTCGACGGCAGTTGCCTTACGGCCGTAAGCCTCGCTGCGACGCCCGCCCACTAGACCCAGAGCCTCGCCTCGTGGCGTAAGCCTCTGGTCCGCATTATCGGCGCGCAGCGTCAACCGATATTCAGCGCGGCTGGTGAACATGCGATAGGGCTCGCTTACCCCCCGAGTGACCAGGTCGTCGATCATGACGCCGATGTAGGCCTCGTCGCGGGCGAACACCGCCCCGTCCTGACCCGATGCGGCCCGGGCCGCATTCAATCCGGCGACCAAGCCCTGGGCGGCCGCTTCCTCATAACCCGTGGTGCCGTTGATCTGGCCCGCAAGATACAACCCCGGGAAACGTTTCGCCTCCAGGGTCGGGTAAAGCTCGCGGGGATCCACATAGTCGTATTCGATGGCGTAGCCGTAGCGCTTGACCTCGACCTCCTCCAGCCCGGGGAGGGTGCGCAGAAAGGCCAGCTGGGTCTGTTCCGACAGGGAAGTGGAGATGCCGTTGGGGTAGACGGTGTCGTCATCGCGCCCCTCGGGTTCCAGGAACACCTGGTGCGAGTCTTTCTCGGCGAAGCGAACCACCTTGTCCTCGATCGAGGGGCAGTAGCGCGGACCGCGGCTGTCGATGCGACCTCCGTAGATGGCGGACTCCGTCAGGTGCTCGCGGATGATGTCGTGTGTTTGGGCTGAGGTATGGGTGACGCCGCAGAGAATCTGGTCGCGGGTGACCGACTGGCTAAGGAATGAGAGTGGAGTCGGCTCATCGTCCCCAGGCTGCATCTGCAGCTTTTCCCAGGTTATGCTCCGCGCGCTCAAGCGCGCCGGCGTTCCGGTCTTGAGCCGGCCCATGGACAAGCCGGAGGCGTAAAGGCGCTCTCCCAGCGCGTGGGCGGCGGCTTCGCCGTGCCGCCCTGCGGGGATGCTACGCTCCCCCAGGTGGATGATTCCTCTCAGGAAGGTCCCCGTGGTGAGTACAACCGACGGGGCGCTCCACACTTGGCCGATAGCATCGATAACGCCTCGCACCCGCCCCCGCTCCACGACCAGATCCTCCACCATGCCTTCCTCGACGGACAGGCCGGAGGTGGCGGAGATCTCGGCCTGCATCGCCGCGCGGTAGGCCTGACGGTCAATCTGGGTCCGGGGGCCGCGTACGGCTGGCCCTTTGGAGCGGTTGAGAAGCCGGAACTGGATACCCGCTACATCCGACATGCGCCCGATCAGGCCGTCCAGTGCGTCGACCTCGCGGATGAGGTGTCCTTTTCCGATCCCACCCATGGCCGGATTACAGGACAGTTCTCCGATCGTCTCACGGCTGTTGGTAAGGAGGAGAGTCCGGGCGCCCAGACGCGCGGAGGCTGCTGCGGCCTCGCATCCGGCGTGGCCGCCCCCGACGACGATGACATCCCAAGCCTGTTTCATGGCGCCCTTCTACTATCCGCGCGAAGCCTTTGGGGGAAGTGTTCCACGTGAAACATGGGGCAGGGTTGGGCGCCAGGCCTCCGCGCCGATGTTCCACGTGAAACAATCACTTGCCGATGCAAAAGGTCGAGAAGACCCGGTCTAACACCGCCTCATTGTCCACACCGCCGATGACCGACTGCAGAGCTCGAGCCGCTAGGCGTACATCTTCGGCCGCCCGCTCGGGTCCCACCCTTAGGACGGCCTTCGCCCGAACAAGCGCCGCATGGGCGATCTCCATGGCTTCCTGATGGCGCGCTCGGGTCGCGGACGGCGCCTCGGCTCCGCCCAGCTCCGACACGAGTCGGGCTTCCAGCTTCACTCGAAGCGCGTCCAGGCCTTCCCCCGTTTTGGATGAGACACGAAGGGTCGCCAGACCACGGCCGCAAGCCCATTCCTGCACCTCGGACGCCGTGTTCCCGGCCAGGTCCGACTTATGCACCACCACAAGATCCTCCGGCCCGACCATCTCGCCGACGTCCTGCAGCCCGGCGCTGTCGGAAGCGTCCACGATCAACAGGCGCCATGCCGCAGAGTCCGCCCAGTTCCGCGCCCGGCGCACCCCTTCGCTCTCGATCTCGTCCGCCGCGTCCCGCACCCCTGCGGTGTCGGCTAGGGTCACGGCATAACCGGCGATCTGCAACTCGGCCTCTACGATGTCGCGCGTGGTTCCCGGCCTTTGCGAGACGATGGCGGCCTCCCGCCCTAGGAGGGCGTTGAAGAGGCTCGACTTCCCGGCGTTCGGGCGCCCGATCACGGCGACGCGATAGCCGTTGCGTACGCGCTGCCCTCGTGCGGCCGCACCCAAGGCCAGCTTCAGGTCGGCCGTGACGCTCTCCAGCATGGGACGGGCCTGCTCGGCGACGGCGCCGGGAAGGTCCTCGTCGGGAAAGTCGTTCTCCGCCTCGATCAGGGCGAGAGCGTCGGCCAGAACGTCCCGCCAACCCTCGAACCGACGGCCCACCCCGCCCGACATCTGCAGCAAGGCCTGACGCTTTTGCGCCGAAGTCTCTGCATCGACGAGGTCGGCGATCGCTTCGGCCTGCAGCAGGTCCATCCTGCCATTCGTGAAGGCCCGCCGGCTGAACTCGCCCGGCTCGGCCGCCCGCAGGCCGAGCTGCGTGAGGGCTTCATGCAGTTCTTGCAGGACCACCGGCCCTCCATGGACCTGCAGCTCCGCGCTGTCCTCGCCGGTGAAACTGCCCGGTCCGGGCATCCACAACACCAGCGCCGTGTCGATGACTACGCCATTACGGCTGCGCAGGCGCCGAACCGCCACCTGCCGCGGGGGTGGCGCGCCGCCCGCCAAAGCTTTGAGCACCTCCGCGGCCCCGGGACCCGTTACCCGGACAATGGCGACCGCGGCCCGACCGGCGGCGGTCGCGCGAGCGAAGATGGTGTCGTTCACTCGCCCTTGTCGTTGCTCGCCGGCGGCGTTCTCGCGGCCCGCAGAACCGTCTGCATGACGCCGCGGAATTGCTCGGTCGCCGTCCCGCCCAGAGACATCCAGCTCCGCAGGAGCTCTTCCGGCTGCAGGGCCGCGCTATTGGCCTCCATGCGTCGGGTCATCTCATCCACCACGCGCGCGTTGAAAGGACCCACATCGGGCAGGCCCAGAAAGGCGCGCGCCTCCTCGGGCGTGCATTCGGCCTCGATCCTCACCTTCATCAAGCCCTCCCGGCCCTACTTGGGTAGCGCCAACCTCATCTCAGGTGTTCATTGACTGGAAGAAGTCACTGTTTGTCTTGGCAGTTCTCAGCTTGTCGAGCAGGAACTCGATGGCGTCCTGCGCGCCCATGGGATTCAGGATGCGCCTGAGCACATAGGTCTTCTGCAGCTGATCCTTCGGAGTCAGCAGCTCCTCCTTGCGGGTGCCGGATTTCAGGACGTCCATCGCCGGGAAGACGCGCTTGTCCGCCACCTTGCGGTCCAGCACGATCTCGCTGTTTCCCGTGCCCTTGAACTCTTCGAAGATGACCTCGTCCATGCGCGAGCCGGTGTCGATCAGGGCGGTCGCGATGATGGTCAGCGAGCCGCCTTCCTCGATGTTGCGCGCCGCGCCGAAGAAGCGCTTCGGCCTCTGCAGGGCGTTGGCGTCCACCCCGCCGGTCAGGACCTTGCCGGAAGACGGCACGGTGGTGTTGTAGGCGCGGCCCAGACGCGTCACCGAGTCCAGCAGGATCACCACGTCACGCTTGTGTTCGACCAGGCGCTTGGCTTTCTCGATGACCATCTCGGCCACCTGGACGTGGCGCGTCGCCGGCTCGTCGAAGGTGGAGGAAATCACCTCGCCGTTGACCGTGCGCTGCATGTCGGTGACCTCCTCCGGGCGCTCGTCGATCAGCAACACGATGAGGTAGCATTCGGGGTGATTGGCCGAGACGCTCTTGGCGATGTTCTGCAGCATCACCGTCTTGCCGACGCGCGGCGGCGCTACGATGAGGCAGCGCTGGCCCTTGCCCAGCGGCGCCACGATGTCGATCACGCGGCCGGAACGATCCTTCAGCGTCGGATCCTGCATCTCCATGGTGAGCCGTGACTCGGGATAGAGGGGTGTCAGGTTGTCGAAGTGGACCTTGTGCCGCACGTTCTCCGGGTCTTCGAAGTTGATGGTGTCCACCTTGAGCAGGGCGAAGTAGCGTTCGCCCTCGCGCGGGCTTCGCACCGGCCCCTCGACCGTGTCGCCGGTGCGCAGGCCGAAGCGGCGGATCTGCGAGGGGCTGCAGTAGATATCGTCCGGACCCGGAAGATAATTGGCCTCGGGACTGCGCAGGAAGCCGAAGCCGTCGGGCAGGACTTCGAGGACGCCCCCGCCTGAGATCTCCACGCCTTCGTCGGCGAGGGTCTTCAGGATGGCGAACATCATGTCCTGCTTGCGCATGGAGTTCGCGCCTTCGATCTCCAGCCCCTCGGCGAGGGCCACGAGGTCGCTGGGCGACTTCTCCTTCAGCTCCATCAGCGACATGCGCGTGGGTAGAGAGGCGTGCGTCACGGCCGGAGCGGGCGCGGCGGTCTCGAGGCTGGGGGCGTCTAGGACGGAGTCGTCGGACATGATCGTCTCGAAAGGGGAGGGCGCGCGGCCCTCGGAGAAGCTGTTGCGCTAAGCGGGCGCGGAGGGGAGGGGCGGATGTTCGCTTCGCCTCAGCGGCGTGGAGCATCCTTCAGGAGGCGGGAGAACCGGCGCAGGACACGCCGTCCGCAACCGGAAACATATGCCGGCCGCCGCGTCAAGGCGAGGGGTGGCGGGAACTTCAGCCGAATTCCGCCGTCACCGCCAGGATCATGACGACCGCAGCCACAAAGGGCAGTTCGTTGCTGATGCGCCAGAATCGCTCGGATCGGGTGTTCCGTCCGGTCGCGAACCGCTTGCGCCCGGCGGCGAGGTAGCCGTGCCAGCCGGTGACCAGCACCACCCCGGCCAGCTTCACCACCATCCAGGGCTCGGCCAGAAAGCCCGGGCCGCGGGTCTGACTGTTCACGTGGATCAGCGCCAGCCCTAAGATCCACGTCAGGATGAGCGCCGGGTTCATGATCAGCCGAAGCAGCCGCTGCTCCGCATGCCCGAACAGCCCCGCCATCTCCGTGCCGGCCGCACGCATGTGATAGACGAACAACCGCGGCAGGATCAGCAGGCCCGCCATCCAGGCCACCATGGCGATGATGTGCAGTCCGCGCAAAAGGTCGTAGCTCATGGGTTGACCGCTTTCTCTGAGGGGCACCTGCCCCAGCGGCGCGGGCACCAGCGACCGCCGTCCGCGTCGGCCACCCCGTCCCGCGGCAAGGCGGCGACCACCGCTCCAGCCAGGCTGTCGATGAAGGTTTGGGCCACGCCCACCGCCGGCGCCCGCAGATAGACGGGACAGCCCGACTCCCGCGCCAGGTGGCCGTATTCATGATCGAGCTCGACCAGGGTCTCCACATGCTCCGAGACAAAGGCGATCGGCGCCACCAGGAGGCCCCGGCCCTCCGCTCCGGCGCGCCGAATGGCGTCGTCGGTGGCCGGGCCGATCCATTTCAGCGGTCCCACGCGACTCTGGTAGCAGACCTCCACCTCCCACCGCCCCGGCAGCCGTGCGGCGATGGCGGCTGCAGTGGCCTCCACCTGGGCCTGATAGGGATCGCCCGCCGCTATGACCTTCTCCGGCAGGCCGTGCGCGGAAAGGAGCAGCTTGACGGGTGGGCGGCCGGCGTTCTCCCAGGTTCGCAGAATGGCTTGGACGTAGCCGTCCACGAACCCCTCCGCTTCCGGATAGCAGCAGATGGTCCGCGACCCTCCCGGGCCCTTGTAGGCGGCCCGCCAAGCCTTGAGCGAGGAGCCGGAGGTGGTGGTCGAGAACTGTGGGTAGAGCGGCAGCAGCACGATCTCATCGGGCCCGAAATCCTCCACCTCGCGCGCGGCGTCCTGGGTGAGCGGCGTCCAGTAGCGCATGGCCACAAAGCACCGCGCTTCCACCCCGGGAAGCCGCTCGGACAGAGTCGCCTCCAGCGAGAGGGCCTGCGCCCGCGTTTCGCCCAACAGGGGCGAACCGCCCCCCATGACCGCGTAATTGGCCCGCGCCGTCTTGGCCCGGGTGGTGGAGATCAGGGCCGCCAGCGGTGTCCGCGCAATCCCTGGCAGACCGATGATGGCGGGATCGTTGAACAGGTTGAACAGGAAGGGACGCACCGACTCCGGTCCGTCCGGCCCGCCAAGGTTGAACAACACCACCGCAAGCCGCTTCAAATCCGCACTCCGGTGACCCGCTCCAGCACGCGCTCTACGTGGGGAATGGGCGTGTCCGGCAGGATGCCGTGACCCAGATTGAAGATGTAGGGGCCTCCACCCCATTGCTCCAACAGCTGGTCGACGCGCTGGTCAAGCAGCGGCCCGCCGGCGCGCAGCAAGAGCGGATCCAGCGCGCCCTGGATGGTGGCCAGCTTCTGCACCCGCCGGCCCTGCTCGGCCGTGGCCTGGGTGTCGAGCGCCACGGCTTGGACGAACCGCTGGGCGGCGTAGGTCTCCACCAGAGCGCCTGCCCCGCGCGGAAACCCGATCACGGGCACGCTCACGCCCAGCTCGCGCAGCCGGGCGACGATGCGCCGGTGCGGTTCGATCACGAGGCGCGGAAAGACGTCCTCCGGGATCGCCTCCGCCCAACTTTCGAAAAGCTTGAGCACCTGGGCGCCCGCGCGCGCCTGCATGGCCAGGTAGTCGGCGGTGGCCTCGACAAGCACTTGGAGGAGGGCGTCCACCAGTTCGGGTTCGCGATAGGCCAGGGTCTTGGCTTGCGCCTTGTCCCGGCTGCCTCCGCCTTCGATCATATAGGTCAGCACCGTCCAGGGCGCGCCGGCGAACCCGATCAAAGCGCGCTCCGGCTCCAGGGCGGCCCGCACCCGAGACAGCGTTTCTCCAATGGCCGACAGCCGTCGTGTCGCACCCTCCACGCCCCCCTGCAGGGTCTCCAGCGAGGGCAGGGGCCCCAGCCTCGGCCCTTCGCCCTTTTCAAACCAGACGGCCTGTCCCAGGGCCCGGGGGATCAGCAGGATGTCCGCGAACACGATCGCCGCGTCATAGGGAAACCGCCGCATCGGCTGGAGCGTGACCTCCGCGGCCGCTTCCGGATTATGGCAAAAGGCGATGAAGTCCGGCTGCTGGGCGCGAACGGCCCGATACTCCGGCAAATACCGACCAGCCTGCCGCATGAACCAGACCGGAGGGCGGGCCAGGGTTTCGCCGTTCAGGGCTCGAAGGAGGAGGGGCTGGGACGCCATGGCGTGCTTAGAGCGGCCACCCGACGATCCATCAACCCGTCCCTTCAGACTTAAGAATAAGAAGGTTTGGGGAAGAAGGTTGGGCGGTTGAGATCGGGGACAATCACCTCGGCGCCCCGGCTCCCCACCGTCTCATCCCCAAGCGGCGCTCGCCGCACAAGCGTGGCGGCGCCAGTGCGGCCGTTCCTGTTAACACTTTGTTAACCTCTCGGATTCGGGGCGGCTTTTCGCAACCGTCGTTAGGGATATGTTAATGATTGCGGCAAGGCGGCCATAGTTCTCGACAAGCTTGCCTCGGCGGAAGGGTTGGGCCCGGAAGGCTCGGGATCGATCGCCTTGGAACCGGGTCGTTGTCCCCAAGGACTTGGCATTTCCCTGCGAAGCCTGTCTTGTTCCCCAGTGCGCGTGCGGCTGTCCCCGCCGCGGTCCCCAGGCATCCATCATCCGCCCACCATCATGACGCCGCTGGCCACCTACTTTCATGTCCACCTGGTGTCGGACTCCACGGGCGAGACCCTGAACGCCATGGCCAAGGCGGTGTGCGCCCGCTTCGACGCGGTGCTGCCCATCGAGCACGTCTACGCCCTGGTACGCTCTCGGCGTCAGCTCGACCGGGTGCTGCGGGAGATCGAGAACGCGCCGGGCATGGTCCTGCACACCATCGTGGACAAGGATCTGCGTGCGGCGCTGGAGACGGGCTGCCGCGCGCTCGACATGCCCTGCGTGGCCGCGCTCGATCCCCTGGTCGCCTCCCTGGCCCGGTATCTGGGCGCGGCCATCTCCACCCGCGTAGGCGCCCAGCACGCCCTGGACCACGAGTATTTCAACCGGATCGAAGCGCTGGATTTCGCTATCGCCCACGACGATGGCCAGGGCTTCAACGACCTGGAGGCCGCAGACGTCATCCTGGTGGGTGTGAGCCGGACCTCCAAGACGCCCACCAGCATCTATCTCGCCCATCGCGGCGTACGCTCGGCCAATGTGCCGCTGGTGCCGGGTTCCGAACCGCCGCCGCAGCTGTTCGAGGTGAAACGGCCGCTGGTCGTGGGCCTGACGGTGTCGCCTGACCGCTTGGTGCAGATCCGGCGCAACCGGCTGATCGGACTCCGGGAAGGCCGCGACACCGACTATGTGGAGACGGACGCTGTGCGGGAGGAGACCGTGCGGGCGCGGCGCCTCTTCGAACGCCAAGGATGGCCGGTCATCGACGTCACGCGCCGCTCGGTCGAGGAGACCGCCGCGGCCGTGCTGAACCTGCTGCAGGCCCGCAAGGCGGACGCGGCATGATCGTGCTGGCCTCCAAGAGCCCCGCGCGCGCCGAGCTGCTGCGCCGGGCGGGCGTGGCTTTCACGATGCAGGGCTCGGGCGTGGACGAAACGCCGCTGAAAGCGCGATGGCTGGGCGAGGGCGCCTCCCCGGCGGAGGTGGCCCAGCGTCTTGCCGAAGCCAAGGCGTCCGCCGTGGCCCGGCGCACGTCCGCCTGGGTCATCGGCGCCGACCAGACCGCCGAGTTCGGAGGCGTCCTGCTGGACAAGGCCGCGGACGCCGCCGAAGCGACCAGCCGGCTGCGCGCCATGCAGGGTCGCCCCCACCAGTTGCACTCGGCCGTGGTGCTCACCAATGGTCGGCGCGCCTGGCGCACCCTGTCCACCGCCACCTTGCATATGCGCCAGCTCTCGGACGCGTGGCTGGACGGCTATGCGGCGGGGGCCGGCTCCGCCCTGACCGAAACGGTGGGCGGCTATGAGCTGGAGGGTTTGGGCGTCCAGCTCTTCGATCGCATCGACGGCGACTACTTCGCCATCCTGGGCCTGCCCCTGCTGGAGCTTCTGGCCGCCTTGCGCGAGGTCGAGGCCCTGCCGGCATGAGGATCGGCGGGGGCACGGCCGTGGCCGGCGTCGTGGGCCGCCCCGTCACAGGCTCGCTGAGCCCGGCCATCCACAACGCCTGGCTGGCGGCCGCCGGCCTCGACGGAGTCTATGTCCCGCTCGAAGTAGCCGATGCGGCCGCTTTCGGCGCCTTGGTCCTGGGTCTGCGCGGCGGCGGCTCGGTGCGCGGGCTCAACGTCACCGCGCCGTTCAAGGAGGCCGCTCTGGCCGCGGCCGACCGCGCCGACGCCGCCGCGGAGGCGGCCGGAGCCGCCAACCTGCTCCTGTTCCAGCCCGACGGGACGGTCGCGGCCCGCAACACCGACGGCATCGGCCTTCTCTTTGCGCTTCAAACCCAGGCGGGTCTGGAGGTGAGGGGCGTGGTGGCGACCATCCTGGGCGCGGGCGGCGCCTCGCGCGGCGCCGCCGCCACCCTGGTCGAGGCGGGCGCGGCCGAGGTCAGGATCGTCAATCGAACCCCCGCACGCGCCCAGCTCCTGGCCGAAGTCCTGGGGCCACGCGCAACCAGCTGGTCCTGGGAGGGCGTGGACGCGGCGCTGACGGGGGCGGACCTCCTGGTGAACGCCACCACGCTCGGACGTGACGGCGGTGAACCGCTCGACCTCTCGCTCCACGCCCTCCCGGTGGGGGCGGTGGTGATGGACATGGTCTATCGCCCGCTCCAGACGCCCTTGCTGGCCCGGGCGGAAGCCGGCGGGCGCAAACCGGTGGACGGGTTGTCCATGCTGATCGGCCAAGCCGTTCCGAGTTTCGAGGCCCTGTTCGGCCGCGCCCCTGCCCCAGAGCTGGACATCCGTGCGGTGGCGGTGGGAGCCATCCGGTGAGGATCCTGGGCCTGACCGGCTCGATCGGCATGGGCAAGACCACCACCGCCGCCCTCTTCGCCGAGGCTGGCGCGCCCGTCTACGACGCCGACGCCGCGGTTCACCGCCTTTACGCCCCCGGCGGCGCGGCCGTGGCGCCGATCGCCGCGGTCTTTCCCGGCGTCGTGGTCGACCACGCCGTCGACCGCCCCAGCCTGTCCGCCCGCGTTCTGGGCGACGCGGACGCGCTGCGTCGACTGGAGTCGCTCACCCACCCGCTCGTCTTCGCCGACCGGGCTGAGTTCCTTAGAGCCGCCGCCGCGTCCGGCGCTTCGGTCGCCGTCATCGATGTCCCACTTCTGTTCGAGACCGGCGGCGAGCACCTCACCCACGCCGTGGCCGTGGTCTCGGCGCCGGCGGACATCCAGCGCGCCCGCGTGCTCGCCCGGCCGGGCATGACCGCCGACAAGCTGGACGCCATCCTTTCCCGCCAGACGCCGGACGCCGACAAGCGCGCCCGCGCCGACTTCGTCATCGACACCGGCCACGGCCTAGAGCCCGCCCGCGACGCCGTGCAGCAGGTTCTCCACATCTTGTACGACCGGAACTGGCGTTCGCGTCACCGCGAGCGCCTCGACGCCAGGGCCGAAGCGCCCCAATAAGAGGGCATGGCTCGCGAGATCATCCTCGATACCGAAACCACGGGCATCGACCCGCGCGACCACCGCGTGATCGAGATCGGCTGCCTGGAGATCGAGGATTTCATCCCGACCGGCCGCACCTTTCATCGCTACGTCAATCCCGACCGCCTGATCGAGGCCGATGCGGAGCGCGTTCACGGCATCAGCAACGCCCGCGTGGCCAACGAGCCTCGCTTTCACGAAGTCTGCGATGAACTCCTGGACTTCATGGGCGACGCGGTCCTGATCGCCCACAACGCCGCTTTCGACCGCGGTTTCGTTAACGCCGAGCTCGGGCGGGCGGGCCGCGGCGTTCCGCCCGACCACCGCTGGGTTTGCACCCTGCAGCTGGCGCAGAAGCGCTACCCTGGGATGCACAATTCTCTGGACGCGCTTTGCCGCCGCTACAACGTGTCCCTGACCGAGCGCGACAAGCACGGCGCCCTGCTGGACGCCCGCTTGCTGGCGGCCGTCTATCTGGAGCTCAGGGGCGGCCGCGAGCGCTCGCTCGATTTCGCGGCCACGGCGGTGGGCGAGGTCGCCCCCGCCTATGTTCGCGCCGTCTACGGCGCCCGGCCTCGCCCGATGGCGCCGCTGTCCACCGAAGAGGAGCGCGCCGCCCACGCCGCCTTTATCGCCAAGGCGCTGAAGGGCGCCTCCGCCTGGGACCGCTACGCCCGCCCGGCCCTTTCCGGCGGCGCCGGCTAGGTCAGTCCACGTTCAGGACGTGCCGGCCGTCACCCAGCGGCCTTTCCATAAGCTCGCGCGATCAGGCGTCGTACGTCTGCCCCGGGCCGGCCTCCGCCTGGGCCCGCTGGGCCGCATAGACGCCCGCGAAATCGATCGGCTCGATCATGAAGGGCGGGAAGCCGCCCTCCGACGTCATGTCCGCGATGATCCGCCGCGCGAAGGGGAACAGGAAACGCGGGCACTCGACCAGCAGCACGGCTTCCAGCTGCTCTTCCCCCACCGCGGTCAGCTCGAAGAGGCCGCCGTAGAGCAGCTCCACCTGGAAGCCGACCTCGTTTTCCCGGGTGGCCGTAGCCGCCAGCTTCAGGTCCACCTCGAACAAGCCGTCGGGCCTCCCGCGCGCGTTCATCTCCACCTGCATGTCGATCGACGGCTGCGCGCCCGCCTGCCGCAAGCTGTCCGGCGCGCGCGGGTTCTCGAACGATAGGTCGCGCACGAACTGGGCCAGGATGCGGATGGAGGGAGCGGCGCCCCCGACCGGCGCGGAGCCGGCGTCGATATCGGTCATGAACAAGGCTCTCCGGCGGCCGCACGCGGCGGTTCGCGGCTCTGAATGGCGAGCGGCGCTGCTAACACGCGACCCGGAAGGCGGCAACGCTCCGAGCGGGGCGGGTGACGCGGCGGGGCCGCCGCCCTATATCGGAACCTTCGCGTCCGCTCGCGGCTTGGAACATTCGTCTTGGAAGCGCTGTCACTCGTCTTTTTCGCCGCCTTGGCCGCCGTGGTGCTGTTCCAGCTCTACTCGGTGTTGGGCCGGCGCGTGGGTCGGCAGCCGGAGGACGCGGCCGCCGAGGAAGCGCGCCGTCCCGCCGTGGAAGCGCCGACTCGTCGCGCCGAGGAGGTTCACGCGCCGGAAGCCGCCGTGGAGCCCCTGGCCGCGCTCCGCGCCCGCGACCCGTCCTTCGAGCCGGCGGCCTTTCTTCAAGGGGCGCGCGGCGCCTATGAAATGATCGTCACCGCCTTCGCTGCGGGCGATCGCGACACCCTGCGAGGCCTGCTGACCCTGGGCGTGTTCCAGACCTTCGAGGCCGCCATCGCCGGTCGCGAGGCGGAAGGGCGCACCGAGCGGGTGGAGTTCCTGCAGCCCACGCGCGCGGACTTCGAGCATGTGGAGCTTCAGGGCGACCTGGCCCGCGTCAAGGTCCGGTTCCTGTCCGAGTTCCGCACCCGCTCCAAGGGCCCGGAAGGCGAGGCCGTCGACGACCGCCGCACCGCCGAGGTCTGGACGTTCGAGCGCCGCATCGGCGCCCGTGATCCGAACTGGGCTCTGGCCCAGGTGGAGCCCGCGGAGTCCTGATGCGCGGACGGCGGCTTGCGAGCCTGGCCGCGCTCGCGGCCGCCGGATTCGCCTGGGCCTGCGCGCCGCTTCCCGCACCGCCGCCGCCGGGCCCCATCTTAGCGCAGCCGCAGCCGCAGCCACAGCCGCAGCCGCAGCCGCAGCCGTACCCGCCCGCGCAAGCCGCGCCGACGCTGGTCGTTCGGGGCTTGCCGCTCTCCAGCCTGTCCGGCTGGGCGGAGGAGGACCATCGCGCGGCTTTTGACGCCTTCCGGACCACCTGCGCCCGCACACCCGCACTGATCGCCGCCTGCGCCAGCGCCCGACAGGCTGGCCCGCTGGCCCCGGAGGCCGCCAAGGCCTGGCTCGAGGCGCGCTTCGTGGCCCAGCCGGTCCAGCCGGACGCGGGCGCGACGGGGGTGCTCACCGGCTACTTCGCTCCGGAATATCCGGCGCGAGACCGCCCGGATGCGGAGTTCAGCGCAGCGATGCGTCCTCGCCCGGCCGACCTCGTCACCGGCCAGCCTTACCGGCCGCGCGCCCAGATCGAGCAGACACCGTCGGAGGCGCTGGCCTGGATGCGGCCGGAGGAGCTGTTCTTTCTGCAGATCCAGGGTTCGGGCACGCTCGCGTTCCCGGACGGACGGCGTCTGCGGGCCGTCTATGCGGCCGACAACGGCCTGCCGTTCGTGGGTGTGGCCCGCGTGATGCGCGCTCAGGGGCTCCTCGCCGACAACCAGACCTCCGGCGAGGCGATCCGGGGCTGGCTGGCCGCCCATCGGGGACCGGAAGCGCAGGCCGTGATGAACGCGAACCCGCGCTACATTTTCTTCGCCGTGCGTCCTGACGACGGTGGGGAGCCGGCCGGCGCAGCCGGAATTCCGCTGCCGCCGGGTCGCGCCGTGGCCATCGATCCCAGCCGCCACGCCTATGGCGAACTGTTCTGGATCGAGGCCGAAGCGCCCGCCCTATCCGGCGCCTTTCCCCGTTACCGCCGTCTTGTAAGCGCGCTGGACACCGGGGGCGCCATCAAGGGCTCCGTTCGCGCCGACCTTTATCTCGGCCGCGGCGCGGCCGCGGGGACGGAGGCCGGCCGCATCCGGCACCAGCTGCGCATGTGGCGCCTCGTTCCGCGGGGCTGAGGTGTGAAACGGCAGCTGCGACCTGACGAGGTGAAGGTTTGGGCCGTGGTGGCCCGCACGGTCCGACCGGCGCCCGGACGTGTGCTCCCCCACCTTCCGCCCGAACCGGAGTTGGTCCCTTCCAAAGCCAGCCTGCCCACGCTCGCGCCGTCCGGGCCCAAGCTCGCTCGCCCCCGCCCGATCACCAGCGCGCCAGAGGACATCGAGCCGGGCAGGAAGCGGCGCATCGCTCGCGCCCGCGATCCCATCGAAGCCCGCCTCGACCTGCACGGCCTGGATCAGGACCGCGCGCGCGCCGCCCTCCACAACTTTCTGCACCGCGCCCACGCCGACGGCCTGCGCGCGGTGCTCGTGATCACCGGAAAGGGCGTCGAAGGCGACGGGATCCTCAAGCGCCGCACGCCGGACTGGCTCTCCGAACCGGCCGTGCGCCCCTTGATCGCGGGCGTATCCTCGGCCGAACGCCGGCACGGCGGCCAAGGCGCCCTCTACATCGCCCTGAAGCGCCGGAAATAGCCGCGCCTACCCCGCGCTAGGCGCGAGAGGGGTCCTGGGGTCGCCTCGCCTTCTCCTCCAGCCCCGACCGCCCCTCCCGTGCGGCCAGCGCCTCGGCCACCGCGTCGGCCTCCACGCCGCAGGCGGCCAGCAGCACCAGCCAATGGTACAGGAGGTCGGCGCTTTCGCTGACCACCGCGGTCCGATCCCCCTGCGCCGCCGCGATGGCCAGCTCCACGGCTTCCTCGCCAAGCTTTTTCGCCGCTCGGGCCGGATCGGCGAGCAAACCCGCCGAGTAGGAGCGGGCCGGGTCGGTCCCGCGCCGCGCTTCGATCACCGCCTGCAAGCGCGTCAACTGTTCAGCCAGGGTCATCGCGTCCTCACCGGCAGCCCGGCTTCGGCCAGCGCCGACTTGGCCTCGCTCACGGACACCTGGCCCCAGTGGAAGATGGACGCCGCGAGCACTGCGTCCGCCCCGCCGTCCCGGACCGCCTCGACCATGTGCCGAGCTGACCCTGCGCCGCCGCTGGCGATCACGGGAATGGTGACGGCCGCCGTGACCGCGCGCAGGAGCGGCAGGTCGTAACCCGACTTGGCCCCATCCCGATCCATCGAGGTCAGCAGGATCTCGCCCGCCCCCCGACGTTGCGCCTCCGCCGCCCATTCCGCGGCGTCCAGGCCCGTGGGCCGCCGCCCGCCATAGGTCACCACCTCGAACCCGGCGCCCTCCCCCCGGGCCCGGGCGTCGATCGCCACCACCACGCACTGCGCCCCGAACCCGTCCGCGGCCCGGCTGATCAGCTCCGGATCCTCCACAGCGGCCGTGTTCATCGAGGCCTTGTCCGCTCCCGCCAGCAGCAGGGTGCGCACGTCCTCCGCGCGCCGCACCCCGCCGCCTACGGACAGGGGCATGAAACAGACGTCGGCCGTTCGCCGCACCACGTCCAGCAGCGTGCCCCGGCCCTCAGCGCTGGCGCTGATGTCCAGGAACATCAACTCATCGGCGCCGGCCGCGTCGTAGGTTCGCGCCTGCTCCACCGGGTCGCCGGCGTCGCGCAGGCCCACGAAGTTGACGCCCTTCACCACCCGCCCGTCTTTGACGTCCAGGCAGGGGATTACGCGGACGCCCAGGGTCACGCGATCCTCGTCATGCGGCGGCCGCCAGCGCCTCGGCGGGGCTCAGCGCGCCTTCGTACAGCGCCCGCCCGATAATGGCGCCCTCGATCGGCCGCCCCGGACGCGCGCGCAAGGCCCGGATGTCGGCCGCCGAGCTCACCCCGCCGCTGGCGATCACGGGAATGCTCACCGCGTCCGCCACAGCGCCCACCGCATCCACATTGACGCCCGCCATGGCCCCGTCGCGCGCGATGTCCGTCACGATCAAGGCCGCAACGCCGGCGTCCTCCATGCGTCGCGCCAGTTCGACCGCCTCCACGTCCGAGGTCTCCGCCCAACCGTCCGTGGCGACCCTGCCCTCGCGGGCGTCGATCCCCACCGCCACCTGCCCGGGGAAGCTCCGGGCCGCCTGCCGCACCAGCTCGGGGTCGCGCACCGCCGCCGTTCCCAGGATCACCCGCGACACCCCGGCCTTCAGCCAGCCGCCCACCGCGTCCAAGCTGCGTACGCCGCCGCCCAGCTGCACCGGCCTGCTGGCCGCGGCCAGGATCGCCCGCACGGCCGCCGCATTGGCGGAGCGGCCCTCAAAGGCTCCGTTCAGGTCCACGACGTGCAGCCACTCGAAACCCGCCTTGCCGAAGCGTCGCGCCTGGTCCGCCGGATCGTCGTTGAAGGTGGTGGCCGCCTGCATCTCCCCGCGAAGCAGCCGCACGCAGCGTCCGTCCTTCAGATCGATCGCCGGATAAAGGGTGAAGGGGGTCACGCCCGCGCTCACGGCCGCCACGCCAGGAACCGGGCCAGCAGCTCCAGTCCCGCCGCCTGCGACTTCTCCGGGTGGAACTGCACCCCCGCGATGTTGCCTCGCGCCACCGCCGCCGTGAACCGCCCGCCATGATCGCTCGTCGCCGTCACCGTTTCAGCGTCGTCCGGATGAAAGGCGTAGCTGTTGGCGAAATACATGGACGCCCCTGGCTCCAGCAGCGGATGCTCCCCCGCCTCCACGGTGTTCCAGCCCATGTGCGGCACGCTCAGGCCGGGGTTCGCGGGCTCCAACCGTCGCACCTCGCCTGGTATCCAGTTCAGCCCCGTGTGCTCGCCGAACTCCAGCCCGCGCGTGGCCAGCAGTTGCATGCCCACGCAAACGCCCAGGAAGGGCGCGCCCCGGCCCCGAACCGTCTCCTCCATCACTTCCGCCAGCCCCGGCCGGGCCTGCAGTCCCTCCATGCTGGCGGCGAAGGCGCCCACGCCGGGCAGCACCACACGATCAGCCTGCCGCACCACCTCGGGCCGGTCGGTCACCACCACCCGGGTCTGGACGCCGGATCGGCGCGCAGCCTCGTTCAGCGCCCGCTCCGCCGAGCGGAGATTGCCGGACCCATAGTCGATCAACGCCACCGTTTGCATGGGCCTAGAGCACCCCCTTGGTGCTTACTGCCGCGCCGCCCGCCTTGGGGTCGATCTCGACCGCGGTGCGCAGCGCACGCGCCAGCGCCTTGAACCCGCTCTCCGCGATGTGGTGATTGTTCACGCCGTACAGCGTCTCCAGGTGCACGGTCGCGCCCAGGTTCATCGCCACCGCATGGTGGAACTCGCGGAACAGCTCCGTGTCGAAGTCGCCGATCTTGTCCCGCGTGAACTGCACCCTCCATACCAGGTAGGGTCGTCCAGACAGGTCCACCGCGCAGCGCGTCAGCGTCTCGTCCATGGGCGCATAGGCGTGTCCGAACCGCCGGACCCCTCGAAAGCCGGGCAGGGCCTGGGCCAGCGCCTGGCCCAGCACGATGCCCGTGTCCTCCACCGTGTGGTGTTGGTCGATGTGCAGGTCGCCCTGGGTCTCGACGTCCAGATCGAAGCCGGCGTGGCGCGCGAAGCCGTCCAGCATGTGGTCGAAGAAGCCCACGCCGGTGGCCACCCGGGCCTGGCCCGTCCCGTCCAGGTCCACGCGCACCCGAACGCGCGTCTCCCGCGTCTCCCGCGAGATCTCGCCGACCCGGTTCACAGTCCCGCCGCCCGCGCCAGCTCGGCCAGCGAGGTCTCCGGACGCGGCCCGTAATGCGCGATCACCTCCGCCGCCGCGATGTGGCCCAGCCGAGCGCAGTCCCGCGGCGCCCGCCCGTGGGTGCGCCCATAGAGGAAGCCGGCCGCGTATTGATCCCCCGCCCCGGTGGTGTCGATCACGCGCGCCACCGGCTCCGCCGCCACGGCTTCCGCCTCGCCCGCCGTCACCGCCACCGAGCCGTTCGCGCCGCGGGTGACTCCCGCCGCGCGCACCCGGGTCCGCAGGCGCTCGACCGCCACATCGAAGTCGCACTCGAACAGGGCGCACAACTCCGCCTCATTGGCGAACAGGACGTCGACCTCGCCCAGGAAGCTCAGCAGCTCCGCCCGGTGCCCCACGACGACAAAGGTGTCCGACAGCGTGAGCGCCACCTCGCGCCCGGCCTGGTGCGCCAGCCCCGCCGCCTTGCGGAAGGCCTCTCGCGCCGTGTCGCTGTTGAACAGATAGCCTTCCAGGAACACCAGAGCGCTGTCGGCCACCACCGCCGGGTCCACGTCGTCTGGACCAAGCAGGTTCGACGCTCCAAGGAAGGTGGTCATGGTCCGGTGCCCGTCCGGCGTCACGTTGATCATGCACCGCCCCGTCGCCGCCCGCGCCCGCTCCAGCGGCAGGCTCTCGAACCGCACCCCGATGGCCCGGATGTCGTGCGCAAAAGCGCCGCCCAGGGCGTCGTCCGCCACCTTTCCCATATAGGCCCCGCGGCCGCCCAGGCTGGCCAGCCCCGCCATGGTGTTGGCCGCCGACCCGCCGGACGCCTGCACGCGCGGTCCCATGCGCTCGTACAGCGCCTCGGCGCGGGCTTCGTCGACCAGCACCATGCTGCCCTTCTCCAGTCCTTCCTGCGACAGAAAGGCCTCGTCCGCAGGCGCGATGATGTCCACCAGGGCGTTGCCGATCCCGGCCACGTCGTATTGCGAGGTCATTGAGGCTGTTCAGAAAGCTGCAAGCTGCGCTCTATAGGCCGGTCTCCCATGTGCGCAAACCGACGAGCGTGGAGCCTGGCCGCCGCCCTGTTGCTGGTCGGGGCGCCCGCGTGGGCGCAACCGGCCAAGCATACGCCCACGGTACCCCTCCTGATCGGCGCCGGCGAGGCCGAAGCCGTAATCCGCCTGGGCCGCCCCGACATCGCCCGCCGCGAAGCCGGCGGCGCCGTCTGGACCTATCGCCGCCCCAGCTGCGCCTTGTTCCTCTATCTGCGCGCCCAAGGCCCTGACCTCCGCGTCACCGGCGCAGCCGCCGGCCCCCGCCGCCGAGGCCAGCCCGCCCCCGACACCAACGCCTGCCTCGCGGCGGTGGCGGCGGACAAGCGCTGACTCCTCCCACCCGTTCGGCCCGGAACAGGGGCGAAGCGCAGACGCCTTCGCCCGCCTGGCGCGTTGCGCTAAGCACCCCGGATGCGCATCGCCATTCTCACGCCCGACCCTGCTGATCCTGCGCGCGAGAGCCGCTGGGACCAAGTGTTCGCCCGCATGGCCGACCCCCTGACCGCAGCCGGCGCTCAGGTGGACGGTCCCGCCTGGACGGATGGGGGCGACCTCACCGGGTATGACCTTGTCCTACCGCTCAAAGTCTGGGGGTATCACCGCGCGGGCGACCGCTGGGCCGGGCAGGTCTCCGCCTGGGAGGCCGCGGGCGTCCGCGTGCAGAACCCCGCTTCCGTGCTTCTCTGGAACGCCGACAAGGGCTATCTCGGCCGCCTCGCCGAGCGCGGCGCCCCCGTGCCCTCCACCCTTTACGTCGACCGCGTCACCCCCGAAGCCATGGCCGGGGCCGCTGCAAGTTTCGGGACCGAGCGTTTGGTGGCTAAGCCCCGCGTTTCCGCCAGCGCCTACCAGACGCTGCGCTGGTCACCCGGCGAGCCGCTGGACACGGGCCCGCAGGGCCCGGCCCTGATCCAGCCCTATCTGCCCGCCATCGAGCAGCACGGCGAGCTGTCGATGTTCTTTCTCGGGGGCGCATACAGCCACGCCGTGCGCAAGGTGCCCCGCTCCGGCGACTTCCGGGTTCAGCCCGAGTACGAGGGGGTCATCAACGCCGCCGACCCCTCGCCGGACGAGCAGGCCGCCGCCGCAGCCATCCTGGCCGCGGTTCAGGAGCCCCTCCTCTATGCGCGCGTGGACCTCGTCCGCGGCCTGGACGACCGCCCCGTCCTCATGGAGCTCGAACTCGTGGAACCTGACCTCTACCTGGGTCACGCCCCCGATCGCGGTCGCCGCTTCGTCGAAGCCGTGCTGGACAGGGCGAAGTCCGCCTAGGGCAGGGCGAGCTCCTTCGGCTCCTCCTCTCCCGCTCTCCCGGCGAAAGCCGCGGTCCACCCCCGCCGCAGACGCCTCCCGGGAGAGAGCGCGTGACACCACGATGACCCCGGCTCACGCCGGGGAGAGCAGGCCGGGGGGTATGGAAGGAGCGCAGGGCCGAGCGCTTAGGCCCCAAGATAGGCCGGCGCGGTGGGGCACAGGTCCGCCACGGGGCAGGTTTCGCATTTGGGTCGCCGCGCCACACACACATAGCGTCCGTGTAGGATCAGCCAGTGGTGCGCGCGCGTCAGGTAAGGCGCCGGCGTCACGCGCATGAGGTCCGCCTCCACCGCGTGCGGCGTCTTGCCGTTGCTCAACGCCAAGCGCCAGCTCACCCTGAAAACGTGGGTGTCCACCGCGATGGCAGGTTCCACCCCCAGCTCGTTCAGCACCACGCTGGCCGTCTTGCGCCCGACGCCCGGCAGGGCCTGCATCGCCTCCCGGTCCAGCGGAACCTGGCCCCCGTGCCGCTCCAGCACCTGCTGCGACAGCGCGATCACGTTCTTGGCCTTGGTGTTGAACAGCCCGATGCTCCGGATGAAGGGTGTCAGCCCTTCCACCCCCAGCGCCGCCATCTTCGCCGGCGTGTCCGCGACCTGGAACAGAGGGCCCGTCGCCTTGTTGACCGAGACGTCAGTCGCTTGGGCCGACAGCACCACGGAGACCAGCAGGGTGAAGGGATCGAGGTATTCGAGCTCGGGCTTGGGCGCAGGCTCGATGGCCTCGAAGCGGCCAAAGATCTCCGCGACGCGCGGATCTCCCGGCTCCACGGCCGGCGCGTCGGGCTGCGTCATCGGGACGATTGGCGCCGTCGCCGTTCGACGGCTATCGAGGAGCTCGTGACCACCGCCGCCCTATACATGGACGCGACCATCACGCCCAACCGCTCGCTCAGTCCGCGGGGCTTCGCCCTGCTGCTCACCGCGCTGGTGGCGATCAACGGCGCCACCGCCACCCTGTTCTGGATCGCGGGCGCCTGGCCGGTGCCGGTGTTCCTGGGCCTGGACGTCCTGGCGGTCTTCGTCGCGTTCAAGGTCAGCTACCGCGCCGCCCGCCTGAGCGAACGCGTCCAGGTCTCCGCGGACGAGGTCCGCGTCCGCTACGAGGCCCCCAACGCCGCCCGAACCGTCTGGACGTCGCCCACCGCCTTCACGGGCGTGGCGCTGGAGGACGTCGACGCCCACCATTCCCGCGTCCGCCTCACCTTGTCCGGCCGCAAGCTGACGGTCGGCGGCGCCCTCAGCCCCAAGGAGCGCATGGCGTTCGGTCGCGCGCTGGAGTCCGCCGTCCAGCGCGCGCGCAGCGAGCGGTGGTGACCATCCTCCCCGGTCCCGAAGAGGACGGGGGAGGATCGCGGGCGAGGAGTCAGAGGATGAAGCGGCTGAGGTCCGCGTTCCCCGCCAGCTCGCCGACGTGCTGGCGCACATAGGCCGCGTCCACCGTGATCGTCTGGCCGGTCAGGTCGGCGGCGCGGAAGCTCACATCCTCCACCACCTTCTCCAGCACCGTCTGCAGCCGGCGGGCGCCGATGTTCTCCACCGAGCCGTTCACCTCCACGGCCGCGTCCGCCAGCGCCTCGACCGCCTCGTCCGTGAACTCCAGGTTCACCCCTTCGGTGTCCAGCAAGGCCTTGTGCTGCCGGATCAGATTGGCCTCCGGCTCCGTCAGGATCCGCCGCATGTCCTCGCGCGAGAGCGCCTTGAGCTCCACCCGGATCGGCAGCCGTCCCTGCAGCTCGGGCAGGAGATCGCTGGGCTTGGCCACATGAAAGGCCCCCGAGGCGATGAACAGAATGTGGTCCGTCTTCACCGGCCCGTACTTGGTGGCCACCGTGGTGCCCTCGATCAAGGGCAGCAGGTCGCGCTGCACCCCCTCGCGGCTGACCTCCGCCCCGCTCCGCCCTTCCGAGCGGGACGCGACCTTGTCGATCTCGTCGATGAAGACGATGCCCGCGTTCTCCGCCAGGTCCAGCGCCTCCTTGGTCAGCGCCTCCTGGTCCAGCAGCTTTTCGCTCTCCTCGGCGACCAGCGGCGTGTGCGCTTCCTTGACCGTGGTCCGCACCGTCTTGGTGCGCCCGCCCATGGCCTTGCCCAGCATCTCCGACAGGTTCAGGACCCCGATGTTGGGCTGCCCCGGCACCTCGAAACCGCCCAAGGGCGAGGCGGTCTCCGCCAGGCTGATCTCCACCTCCTTGTTGTCCAGCTCCCCGGTCCGCAGCCGTCGGCGGAAGCTGTCGCGCGTCGCCGGCCCGGAGCCCGGCCCCACCAGCGCGTCCAGGATTCGCTCCTCGGCCGCCGCCTCCGCCCGGGTGGTCACCGCCGCCCGGCGCTTTTCCCGCACCATGCCCATGGCGGCCTCGACCAGGTCGCGCACGATCTGCTCCACGTCGCGCCCGACATAGCCCACCTCCGTGAACTTGGTGGCCTCCACCTTCAGGAAGGGCGCCTGCGCCAGCTTGGCCAGCCGCCGCGCGATCTCCGTCTTGCCCACCCCCGTGGGCCCGATCATCAGTATGTTCTTGGGCGTCACCTCGTCGCGCAGGTCGGGGGCGACCCGCCGCCGCCGCCAGCGGTTGCGCAGGGCGATGGCCACGGCCCGCTTGGCGTCGGCATGCCCCACGATGAAGCGGTCCAACTCTGAAACGATCTCTCGGGGTGAAAACTCGGTCATGGGCAGGGGTTCTTCACGAAGGGCACGAAGGAGACACGAAGGACGCCACGGTCAGAGGATGATCCGGCGGATTCCGTCGCTGAGACGGACGGAGTTGAAGTTGATTAGAAAGCCCAGGCGGCGCTCCGAGAAGCGGAGATAGGTGAGAACCTGGGAAAGGTGGACGGGCGAGAGCCCGTCAACGGATTTGATCTCCACGATCACCGCCCCGCCGACGAGCAGATCCATGCGATAGCCGACCTGGAGTTTGACGGACCGGTAGACGACGGTAAACGGAACCTGCTGCTCGACCTGGAGTCCCGCCTCCCGGAGTTCCTCGGCCAGGCAGTGCTCGTACACCGTTTCCAGCAGTCCGGGCCCTAACGTGCGATGCACCCTGAAGCTGGCGTCGAGGATAGCCCGACCGATCCGCTCCACGCCGGGGGAGATCGGCCGATGCCCGTCGCGCCCTTCGTGCATCCTTCGTGTCCTTGGTGAAGAACCCGGCCCCGGCGCCGCCCTTCGTCACGCCTCGATCCGCTCCAGCACGAGGTTGCCGTTGGTGTAGACGCAGATCTCCGCCGCGATCGCCATGGCGCGGCGCGCGATGGTCTCCGCGTCCAGCTCCGTATCGGCCAGGGCCCTCGCCGCTGCGAGCGCGAACTGCCCGCCCGAGCCGATCGCCGCCACCCCGTGCTCCGGCTCCAGCACGTCCCCGGCGCCGGTCACCGTGTACAGCCCCTCCCGGTCCGCCACGATCAGCATGGCCTCCAGCCGCCGCAGATAGCGGTCCGTGCGCCAGTCCTTGGCCAGCTCCACGCAGGCGCGCGCCAGCTGCCCGGGATAGGTCTCCAGCTTGGCCTCCAGCCGCTCCAAAAGCGTAAAGGCGTCCGCCGTGGCCCCCGCGAACCCCGCCACCACCTTGCCGTTCTGCAGGGTGCGCACTTTTCGCGCCGCGCTCTTGACCACCGTAGGCCCGAGCGAGACTTGGCCGTCGCCGGCCACCACGGTTGTCCCGCCCTTGCGCACGGCCAGGATGGTCGTGCCGTGCCAATTCGGAAACTCGGACATGGCCGCCGATGTGGCGGCCCGCCGACCCGCGATCAAGCAGGGACGATCAATCCTCAAAAGCCGCTGAGGTGATCCGGCCGTCGGGGAACAGCGCCGCCCGCTTCATCCCCTGGCTGTTGTACGGCATGGCGATCCGTCCGTCCCGGTCCACGGCGATCAAGCCGCCGTCTCCGCCCAAGGCGCCGACCGATCCGATCGCCGCCTCCGCCGCCGCTGAGAGGTCCTGCCCCGCCCAGCGCAGCCGATGGGCCACCTGCACGGCGGTCGCGGTGCGCAGGAAGAACTCGCCGCTTCCCGTTGACGACACGGCCACCTGATCGTCCGCCCAGGTCCCCGCGCCGATCACCGGGGTGTCGCCCACCCGGCCAGGCATCTTATCGAACACGCCTCCGGTCGAGGTGCCGGCCGCCAGCCGCCCGTCCCGGTCCAGCACCGCACAGCCCACCGTGCCGTGCGTCAGCCGCGCCCCCGTGGCGTGATTGTCCTCATCCGCGCCGGCGTGGATGAACCAGTCACCCGGCTCGCCCGGGATTGGCTCCATGTCCTGCTCGCCCGCGAACATGGCCGCGCCTTCGCCGGCCAGCAGCACATGATGCGTCCGTTCCATCACCGCCCGAGCGGTGCGTACCGGGCTTATAAAGCCCTGCAGCGCGGCCACGGCCCCCGCCCGAGCCGTGGGCCCGTCCATCAGGCTCGCGTCCAGCTCGTAGCGCCCGGCGGTGTTGGGCGAAGCGCCTCGCCCCGCGACATATAGGCCCGAAGCCTCAAGCTGGGCGATCGTCTCCACCACCACGTCCAGCGCCGAGGCCCCTCCGGCCAGCCGGTCCCGCCCGGCCTCGACCAGCCTGCGCATGTGCGCCACCTCGACCGAATAGTCCCGCCCTCTCTGGGCGCCCGCTCCGCCGTGCAGCACGAGTGCGAACCTGTCCGCCATGGTGTCTCTCCGGCTGGTGTGGGCCGGCTCCCATGCGCCAGCGTCCGCCCCTGTTCAACCCTGCACCCACTGGAGCGCTGCTCAACCACACCTCCGCCAAGGCGATCCGCCGTCCCGAAGCTCCCGAAGAGAACGGCGCGCGCGTTGCTCTCCAAAGGAGGTCTCGCTACATGCACGCTGTCCCGCGAGGTTCCGCCCCGCCCTTCCACCGCTTCGCGGTCCCGCTCCCCCGCAAGCGGGTGGGGAACAACGGCCCCCATGCTCAACATCAGCGATCTCACCTTCGACGCCTACGGCCGCCGCTTCTTCGACGGCGCGAGCGCGCTCATCCCGGCCACCGGCAAGGTCGGCCTGGTGGGCCGCAACGGAGCCGGCAAGTCCACCCTGTTCCGCCTCATCAAGGGGGAGCTGACGCCCGGCGGCGGCGAGATCGCCCTGCCCAAGGCGGCCCGCATCGGCAGCGTCGACCAGGAAACCCCGGCCTCGCCCGTGTCCCTGCTGGATACGGTGCTGGCCGCCGACGAGGAGCGCGCCCGCCTCACGGCCGAGCTGGACAGCGCCGACCCCGAGCACCTGGGCGAGATCTATGCCCGCCTGATCGCCATCGACGCCGACCGGGCGCCCTCGCGCGCGGCCGAGATCCTGGCCGGCCTCGGCTTCTCCGCCGCCGACCTGCACCGGCCGATGTCGGAGTTCTCCGGCGGCTGGCGCATGCGCGTGGCCATGGCCTCGGCCCTGTTCGCCGAGCCCGACCTGCTGCTGCTGGACGAGCCCACCAACTACCTTGACCTGGAGGGCGCGCTTTGGCTGGAGGCCCGCCTGCGCAAATACCCCAAGGCCGCGCTGGTCATCAGCCACGACCGCGAGCTTCTCAACAACTCCGTGGACGCCATCCTGCACCTGGGCGACGCCAAGCTCGACATGTACACGGGCGGCTTCGACGACTTCGAACGTCGCCGGGGCGAGAAGGCCCGCCTGCTCGCCGCCACCCGCAACAAGCAGGAAGCCGAGCGCGCCCACCTCCAGGCCTTTGTGGACCGCTTCCGCGCCAAGGCCTCAAAGGCCGCCCAGGCCCAGTCGCGCATGAAGCGCTTGGCCAAGCTGGAGCCGGTGGCCACCCTGATCGAGCAGCGCGTGGCCCCCTTCCACCTGCCGTCGCCCGCCCGCCCGCTCGCCCCGCCCTTGGTGCGGCTGGAGGGCGCCAGCGTGGGCTACGGAGGAGCGCCCATCCTGCGCAACCTCAATCTCCGCCTGGATCTGGACGACCGCATCGGTCTCCTGGGCGTCAATGGTGCGGGCAAGTCGACCTTCGCCAAGATGATCGCCGGCGCGCTCACCACCTCGCACGGCTCGCTGCACCGCGATCGCCGCATGCAGGTGGGTTGGTTCCACCAGCACCAGATCGAAGCCCTCGACCCGGCCGACACCCCGCTGGCCATCCTGGGCCGCGCCCTGCCGGAAGCCTCCGAAAGCCAGCGGCGCTCCAAGCTCGCCCAGTGGGGCTTCGGCTACGACAAGGTCGAGACCACCGTGGCCAATTTGTCCGGCGGCGAGCGCGCCCGTCTGCTGCTGAACCAGGTGGCCATGAACGCGCCCCACCTGCTGATCCTGGACGAGCCCACCAACCACCTGGACATCGACAGCCGGCGCGCGCTGCTGGACGCGCTCAACGACTACGAAGGCGCCGTGATCCTGATCACTCACGACCGCTCGCTGATGGAGCTGGTCGCCGACCGCCTCTGGCTGGCCGACGAGGGCACGGTGAAGCCATTCAACGGCGACATGGACGATTACGCCCGCCGCGTGCTGGACCGCGCCCGCAGCGCGGCCAAGACCGGCGCCCCCGCCGCTGTCTCCGTGGCCGCCCGTCCACCGGAGCCCACGCCGGCTCGCCCCTCGCGCGTCGATCCCGCGCCGCTCAAGCGCAAGCTGGACGCCGCCGAGCTGAACCTGGCCCGCGCCAACGAAGCCTTGCAAAAGGCGGGCGATCCCGCCCTGCTGTCCCGCCCCGATCCGTCCGGAGAGGTCGCGCGCAAGCTTGCGGCCGCCCAGAAGCGCGTCGATGACGCCGAAGCCAAATGGATGGAAGCCGCGGCGGCCCACGAAGCCGCTCTGGAGAGCGTCGCGGCCTGACCCCTAGGGAAGGAGGGCCGGCTCCCTATTCCCCCATTCGCTGCAGCAGGTTCTTGGCCGCATCCTTGTGCTTCGGCTTCACGCTGCGGCCGACCACGTTCATAAGCGCGAACAGCACCGCCGCATCGTCGGTGAAGCCCAGGCCGGTGATGATGTCCGGGATTGCGTCCGCCGGCATCACGAAATAGGCCAGCCCGGCCAGCATCAACCCCTTGCTGCGCAAGGGCGTGTCCTCGTCACGGGCGCTGAAATAGACGGACAGCAGGTCCTTGGCGAAAGGCACCTTGGTGGCCACCCGCCGGAACTTGGGCCAGAACCCCTGCTGCACCCGCAGCTCGTTCACCCGCACCGTGGCCGGCACCAGCGCCTTGGACGGGTCCAGCGCCGCCCGGGGGTCGAACTCGGCCGTGGAGCCGCTTGTGTTGGAATGCTCGCTCATGGTGCGTAAACCCCTGGCGTCGTCGTTCCGCTCCACAAGGATATAGTATGCGCCTGTCGCCTGACATCGCCGCCGTCGTCACAGGGGCGGCCTCCGGCCTGGGCGAGGCCACCGCCCGCGCCCTGGCCGCCCAGGGCGTGCGCGTGGCCATCTTCGACATGAACCGAGAACGCGGCGAACAGGTGGCCGGCGAGATCGGCGGGGTCTTCTGCCCGGTGGACGTCACCGGCGACGACAGCGTGGCGCGCGGCTTCGAACAGGCTCGCGCCGCCCACGGCCCCGAGCGCATTCTGGTCAACTGCGCGGGCATCGCCATCGGCCAGAAGACCGTGGCCCGCGACAAGCAGACCGGGGATATCCGCGCCCACGACCTCACCGCCTTTGAGCGCGTGATCCGCATCAACCTGATCGGCAGCTTCCGCTGCGCCGCCCTGTCCGCCGCCGGCATGATGACGACGGAGCCGCTCGAAGACGGCGAGCGCGGCCTGATCGTCTCCACCGCGTCGGTGGCCGCCGACGAGGGCCAGATCGGCCAGGCGGCCTACGCCGCCAGCAAGGGCGGGGTGAAGGCCATGGCCCTGCCCATGGCCCGCGACCTCATGGGCGAGGGCATCCGCGTCAACACCATCCAGCCCGGCATCATGCTCACCCCCATGATGGCCGCCATGCCCCAGAACGTGCAGGACGCGCTCGCCGCGGCCATCCCCTTTCCGAAACGCCTGGGACGGCCTGAGGAGTACGCCAGCCTGGTCCTGGAGATGGCGCGCAACTCCTACCTCAACGGCGAAAGCGTCCGGTTGGATGGGGCGATCCGGATGGGGCCACGCTAGGGTCTGTTGATGTTCATCGCGAGTGGATCACCGCGGTGGCGAGATGGATCATGCTCGTTCCCCCTTTCCGATCTCCCCGGCGGAAGCCGGGGTCCAGGTTGCGGGGGAACCCGAGCGTCTCGACCCGGCGGGCGAGACTCGCAGCCCCCTGTCAGATCACCTCCGGCTGGGGCGCGGCGGCGGCGTGGGCCCCGGCTTTCGCCGGGGAGAGCGGGATTGGGGCGCCGGGGCCGGGGTGAGGGCCGTGCTGGCAAGCCGCCGCCGTTCAGGGCGAGGAGTCGGCGCGACGAGGCGGGCCGGGCGGTAGTGGGGCTGGCCGCCGTGTTCGACGAAAGGGAAAGGCCCCGCTCTCGCCGAGAACGGGGCCCCCTTGATCAGTACCGGCGGGAGCCGCCCGGAGCCGGCTGCGCCGGCCGGGGGACGCGGGCCGAGAGGTTGGCGAAGACCTCCCGGGCGTCGAAGGTCTGCGGGTCGCCCGTGCGCGGGCCGCGGCCCATGACGATCTCGGCCGTGGCTTCGTACTTGTCGATCTCGCGGATATCGATGTCGTCGAAGAACGGGTCGTAGCCGAAGCCGAACCCGCCGCCGAACCGGCCGTAATGTCCGAACGGACGCCAGCCGAACCCCGGGCCGTAGGCGCGCCAGTAGGGGCTCCAGTAGGGATAGCCGCCGAACCGGCTGTAGCCGAAGCCTCCGTAGCCGAAGCTCGAGCCGAACCGGGGCGAGGCGCTGTAGCGCACGTCCCGCTCGGTGGCGCGGTTCACGGCGGTGAAGTGGTCGAACCCTTGCTGCAGGGTCAGCTCGGCCGCCCGTAGCAGCAGGGCGTCCTCCACCTGCTCGCGCGAGGTCACGGTGTTGCCGCTAAAGGTCACCCGCCAGCGGTTCTGCGTCAGCGGGGCTTCGGAGAAGCCGTTGACGGGCCCGCGGGCGGTCAGGGTGGCGGGTTGATAGGGGGTGGGCGTCGCGCAGGCGCTCAGCGCCGTGGCCGCCGCCAGAGCCCCCGCGATAATTAGGCGCTTCATGGTTGCTCCTGAGAACTCCGGTGGGTGTTCCCGTCCTGTGGATAAGGACAATGGGACCGAAATTAACGAGTTCCAAGAGCCTGAGGACGCCTGCGACAACTTAGTTGATCATCGCAGGCGGCCCCGGCGAGCCGTTAGTGCAGAGTCCCGATCTCGCCCGCGATCCGCACCCGCGGCGCCTGCACGACGCCCTCCGCCGAAAGGGTGACCGAGTGGATCACCGCCTCGATCTCGCGGCGCCAGAACTGCAGGAACCGGTGCACGCGCGGATAGTCGGGCGCGAGATCCAGCGTCTGCCAGGTGAAGCGCTGCAACAGGTTCGGATGGTCCGGCATGTAGTAAAGCACCTCCGCCGTCGTCAGCCGCTCCCCGCGCAGCCGCCGCTCGAACTCGCTCATCGCCTCAGTCATGGCCCTCTCCTCCTGGCCTCCACCGTCAGGGAACGCCCGGCTTAGTGAAAGAGCGGTGAACGTCAGTCGATCAGTCGCACCAGGATCAAGGCCGCCACCGTCAGCAGCAAGGCCCCCACGAACAAGCCGACTCCCCGCCGGAACGCCGGCCGCTGCATCTGCGACGTCAACGCCGCCCCGCCCAGGCCATAGGCGGTCATGAAGACGATATCCAAGCCCAGGGTTCCGGCCGCAAACAGCAGCAGCTGCGGCGCGACCTCCCGCTCCGCGTCGATGAAAGGCGGCAGCACGGCCGTGAAGAAGAGCAGCACCTTGGGATTGGCGATCTGCACCGCGAATCCACCGGCGAAGGGCGATCCCAGCCGCCGTTTCGGCGCGCCGTGCGAGCCGGCGACCGAGGGCTGATCCGGTTGCGGCTTCAGCGCGCCCCTGATCGACTGCACCCCAAGCCAGGCCACATAACCGGCGCCCGCGACCGAGAGCCAGCGGAACACCCCCGGGTAGGCCGCGAACAGCGCCGACAGCCCCAGCGCCGCGCCGGTGAACCAGACGATCATGGCGATGTTGATCCCCGCCACGCCTTGAAGGACCGCTCGCTTGCCGCGCTCCACGCCCTGCGCAACGGCGTAGAGCACCGCCGGTCCTGGCGTCATGGCCATCACGGTCATGGCGATCAGGAAGGCGCCGTACAGCTTGGGATCGACAGGAAGGGTCACACGGGCCGCCGAAGAGGAGAGGGCGGCGACCTACACGCCTCGGCCGCCCGCGATCAAGGCGGCCCGCTCGGCGGCGGTGATCGGCCGCCAACGCCCTTCGGGCAGGTCGCCCAGCGCGAGCGGCCCGACGCGGATGCGGAACAGGTCGAGCACGCGCAGCTCCACCAGCTCGCACATCCGGCGGATCTGCCGGTTGCGCCCTTCGGTCAGCACGAAGCGCAGCCGCCCGTCGGGCTCCACCCCCACCTGCGCCCGCCTGAGCTGCCGTCCGTCGAGCCGCAGCCCATAGCGCAACAGCCCCAGCTTGCGCCCGGTCACGGCGCCCTCGACCTGGACCAGATACTCCTTACTCAGGGTCGACTCCGGGCCGATCACCGCCTTGGCCGCCACCCCGTCCTCGGACAAGAGCAGCAGCCCCCGCGAGTCCATGTCGAGCCGACCCAGCGGCGGCAGGCTCCGCTCCGGCCCGGGAGCCTCCGCCGCGCCGCCCCACAACCGATCGGCCGTCAGGAGCTGCGCCGCCTCCGTCTGACTCCGCTCCGGGTGGGCGGAGACCACGCCCACGGGCTTGTGCACCATCACCGTCAGGGCGTTGGACAGCTCGGCCTCGGCGTCGTCCGCCAGCAGGAGCAACTGCCCCGCCGCGATCTTCCGTCCCGGGTCGTCCACACGCTCGCCGTTGATTGAGACCAGCCCGCGCGCGATCAGGGCCTCCGCCTCCCGGCGCGAGCACACGCCGCTCTGCGCCAGCCACCGATTGACCCGCTGCGGCTCGGCCTCCTCATAACGACGGCTCCAGGACATGGCCGCTTGTCGCCTCGTGTTGAGCGGCCTTCAAGAGGCCGCGCCCGGCTGCTAGCCAGGCGGGGTCGCGGAGGAGAGGGCCATGACGCTTCGCGCACGCGTCCACGACGCGCTGGATCCGAACGACCGGCGCCTCACCGCGGCGGAGCCCTAGCGCCTTGGTCGTCTTCTTCACCAGCGACAGCCACTTCGGCGACCACCGCGTACTCAACATCGGCAAGCGCCCCTTCGCCTCCACGGCGAAGATGGACGAAGCTCTTCTCGCGAACTGGAACGCGCTCGTCCAACCTGGGGACGAGGTCTGGCACCTCGGCGACTTCGCCCGGACGGCCAAGGCGGCGGCCGCGGTTCTCCCCCGCCTGCACGGCCGCAAACACCTCATCATCGGCAACAACGACCCGCCGGGCGTCGTCGCGCTCGACGGCTGGGCCGACACTGCGGCCTATGTGGAGCTCGAAGTGGAAGGGACCCGCCTCGTGCTCTGCCACTACCCCTTCCGGAGCTGGAACGGCATGGCTCGCGGCGCGCTCAACCTGCACGGCCACAGCCACGGCCGGCTCAAGCCCATGCCCCGACAGTTTGACGTCGGCGTCGACGCCCGGGGCTTCAGGCCGGTCCGCCTCCATGAACTCCGGGCGTAGCGCGGCCGACCGGCTGGGCTATGTCGAAGAAGTCCACCGCGCCGTCGTCCAGGTCGTAACGCGCGCCTACGATACGGAGCCGGCGTTCGGCCAGCGGACGCAGCAAGAGCGGCTCGGACGCGGTGCGAAGGCGGTCCACCGTGCGTGAGACATTGCGTCGGACCGCGTTGTCGAGCAGGTCGCCGTGGTCGCGCTTGGCCTGGAGCACGGCCGGCACGATGGGCTCGATCATCTGGCCGATGGATCCCGGATAGATGGCGTTCTTCTCCACCACGGCCACCGCCGCCTCGACGGCGCCGCAGCGTTCGTGGCCCATGACCACCACCAAGGGCACGCCGAGCTGGGCGACCGCATACTCGATCGAGCCCAGGGCGGTGGTGTCCACCGTATTTCCAGCGTTGCGCACGATGAACAGCTCGCCCAGCCCGCGCCCGAAGAGCAGTTCGGGCGGCACTCGGCTGTCGGAGCAGGACACCAGCACGGCGAAGGGCGCCTGGCTCCGGGCCAGCTCCAGCCGCCGCATTCGTCCCGTCACACTGCGAACGGGACTGTCGGTGACGAAGGATCGATTGCCGTCGATCAGGGTCTGCAGCGCCTGATCCGGAGTGAGCGTGGTGCGCGGCGTCGTGCTCGACGCAAGGGCCGGCCGGCGCGTCAGGGCGGCGGCGGCGGGCGCACAGCAGGCGCAGGCGAAGAAGGAGCGGCGGGACAGGGCGGGCACTAGGGTCTCCATGGGCGCATGCAACCTCGGCTTAGAGGTCAAGGACGAGCATCCGATTAAGACGTCGCCGATCGCGCCTCTGGGCGGGCCACGGCCACCGGTCGACCGGCCGACCGTCGTTCGAACGGCAGCCGTGCCGGTTGCAGTCCACGGCGACCGGGTTCACACGGCGCCCATGACCCGCCCCGATCCTTCCGAGCGCAACCCGCACCCCGGGCTGGGCTTCAAGGCTTTCGTCGCCCTGGTCGCGTCCATGATGGCGATCAACGCCCTGTCCATCGACGCCATGCTGCCCGCGCTGCCGCAGATCGGCGAGGCGCTGGGCCTGCCTGAGGCGAACGACCGGCAGTGGGTGGTCACGGCCTACCTCCTGGGCTTCGGCCCGGCCCAGTTGATCTATGGACCGCTGGCCGACCGGTTTGGGCGCAAGCCCGTCCTGCTGGCGGGGCTGGGCGCCTATACGGTGTTCACGGTCATCGCGGCCTTCGCCAATTCCCTGGAGACCATGATCCTGGCCCGGGTGCTGCAGGGCGCCGGCGCCGCCTCCACCCGCGTGCTGTCCGTCTCCATCGTGCGCGACTGCTACTCGGGCCGCCGCATGGCCCGGGTGATGTCCCTGACCTTCATCGTCTTCCTGGCGGCCCCCATAGTGGCGCCCACCCTGGGTCAGGTGATCGTGCTTTTCGCCCCCTGGCCCTGGATCTTCGGCGTTCTGGCCCTGATCGGCGGGGTGATCCTGGTGCTGGCGGCCCTGCACATGCCGGAGACCCTGAAGCCGGAAGCCCGCCGGCCCATCTCGCTGGCGGGCGTGCTAGGCGCCTTCCGCCTGGCGCTCACCACCCGGGCGGCGGTGGGTTACATGCTGGCGTCGACGGCCATGATCGGTGCCCTGTTCGGCTTCATCACCTCGGCGCAGCAGGTGTTCGCCGACGCCTTGGGCGCCGAGCGCTGGTTCACCGCGGTCTTCGCGCTCGTGGCCGTGTTCATGGCGCTGTCGTCGCTGCTCAACTCTCGCATCGTCGAGCGGCTGGGGACCCGCCGCGTTTCGCACACGGCCTTGTTGGGCTTCATCGCTTTCGCCGCGACCCACGCCGCTGTGGCGCTGACCGGCCACGAAAGCCTCCTCAGCTTCATCCTGCTGCAGTCGGGCATGATGTTCTGCTTCGGGCTGGTGGGTTCGAACTTCAGCGCCATGGCCATGGAGCCCCTGGGCCACATCGCAGGCGCCGCCTCCTCCATACAGGGCCTGGTCACCACCACGGGCGGCGCCCTGATCGGCTTTGCGGTGGGCCAGCAGTTCAACGGCACGGCCGTCCCGCTCACCCTGGGCTTCACGACCTGCGGCTTGGCCGCCCTGCTGATCGTGCTGGTCACGGAGAAAGGCCGCCTGTTCGGGGCCGTCAATCCGATCCCCCAGAGTCCGGTCCGTTGAGCCTCCCGGGCCGTCTTCCGCACCTGGGTTCAAGCGCAGGCCGGAGAACGCCGACGACCGCCTCGAGCCCTTCGCCTCTGCCGTGGCGGCGTACGCCCTCACGGATCGGTCGGCCGGACCTCAAAGCAGATGGGGCGGAACCGTCGCCGGTTCCGCCCCATCCTTTCATCCGCCAGACGTGGATCGCTGACCGGAGGTGCTTACTCCGCCGGCTCTTCCGTCCGCTCGCGACGGGGACGGTCGCCGCCCTCGCCGCGGTCGCGGCCGCCGCGCGAGCGGCTGCGTCCGCGGTCGCCGCCTTCGCGGCCGCCGCGCTCGCCGAAGCCGCCGCGCTCACGACGGGGTTCGTCCGTTTCCGGCTCCTCCCCGCGCGCCGCACGTTCGGCCGCCAGCTTCTCCGTGAGATCCTCGCCCGTTTCCTGGTCGACCACCTTCATCGACAGCTTGGTCTTGCCGCGATCATCGAAGCCCATGAGCTTGACCTTGACCTCCTGGCCCTCGCTGACGACGTCGGAGGTCTGCCCCACCTTGTTGGGGGCCAGTTGGCTGATGTGCACCAGCCCGTCCTTGGCGCCGAAGAAGTTCACAAAGGCGCCGAAGTCCATCACCTTGACGACCTTGCCCGTGTAGATTTGGCCCACTTCCGGATCCATGGCGATCGAGCTGATCCATTCGCGGGCCGCGTCGATCTTGGCCTGCTCGGAGGCCGCGATCTTGATGGTGCCGTCGTCCTCGATGTTGACCTTGGCGCCCGTCTTTTCCACGATTTCGCGGATCACCTTGCCGCCCGTGCCGATCACTTCGCGGATCTTGTCCGTGGCGATCTGCATGGTCTCGATCTTGGGGGCGAACTCGCCGATCTCGGCCCGGGGGGCCTCCATCGCCTTGTTCATCTCCTCGAGGATGTGCAGGCGCCCGGCGGTGGCCTGGGTCAGCGCCTGGCGCATGATCTCTTCGGTGATGCCCGCCACCTTAATGTCCATCTGCAAGGAGGTGATCCCGTTGGCCGTCCCCGCCACCTTGAAGTCCATGTCGCCCAGGTGATCCTCGTCCCCTAGGATGTCCGACAGGATGGCGAACTCGCCAGAAGGCTCCAGGATCAGGCCCATGGCGATGCCCGAGACCGGCGCCTTGAGCGGCACGCCCGCGTCCATCAGCGCCAGGGAGGTGCCGCAGACGGTGGCCATGGACGAAGAGCCGTTGCTTTCCATGATCTCCGAGACCACCCGGATCGTATAGGGGAACTCGCCCGCGGCCGGCAGCATCGGCCGGATCGCGCGCCAGGCCAGCTTACCGTGGCCGATCTCGCGGCGGCCCGGCGAGCCCATTCGGCCCGTCTCCCCCACCGAGAACGGGGGGAAGTTGTAGTGGAGCAGGAACTTCTCCTTATAGGTCCCGGCCAGGGCGTCGATGTACTGCTCGTCCTCGCCGGTGCCCAGGGTGGCGACACAGAGCGCCTGGGTCTCTCCGCGAGTGAACAGCGACGAACCGTGGGCCCGGGGCAGCACGCCCACTTCGCTCACGATTTCGCGCACCGTATCCACCGAGCGGCCGTCGATGCGACGCCCGTTGTCGATGATGTCGCGGCGCAGGACCTCGGCTTCGGCCTCCTTGAAGGCGCCCCCGAACTTGGCGGGGTCGATGCCGTCCGGATTGGTCTCGGACCGGCCGAGCTCGGCGAGGGCGCGCTCCTTGGCGGCGGCGACGCCGTTGCGGCGTTCGAGCTTGGCCTTGATCGCATAGGCGGCCCGAAGGTCGGCGCCGACGAGGTCGCGGATGCGGCTGGTGTAGGCGCTGATGTCCTCCGGCTGGAAGTCGAACGGGTCCTTGGCTGCGTGCTCGGCCAATTCGATGATGGCCTGGATCACCGGCTGCATGCCGCGGTGGGCGAACATGAGCGCGCCCAGCATCTGGTCCTCGGGCAGCTCCTGGGCCTCGGACTCGACCATCATCAGGGCGTCTTCGGTGCCGGCCACCACCAGGTCGAGCCTGGAACTCTCCATCTGCTCCAGCGTGGGATTCAGCACGAACTCACCGTCCACCACGCCCACGCGGGCACCGGCGATCGGGCCCATGAAAGGCACGCCGGAGATGGTCAGGGCCGCGGAGGCGGCCACCATGGCCACCATGTCCGGGTCGTTCTCCAGATCGTGGCTCAGCACGGAGCAGACCACCAGCACTTCGTTCTTGAAGCCCTTGAGGAACAGCGGGCGGATCGGCCGGTCGATCAGGCGGCTGGTCAGCGTCTCCTTCTCGGTCGGACGGCCTTCACGCTTGAAATAGCCGCCCGGAATCTTGCCGGCCGCGTAGGTCCGCTCCTGGTAGTTCACCGTCAGCGGGAAGAAGTCCTGCCCCGGCTTGGGTTGGCGCGCGTAGGTCACCGCGGCCAGCACGGAGGTGTCGCCGTAGGTCGCGAGAACCGCGCCGTCGGCCTGGCGCGCCATGCGCCCGGTCTCCAGGGTCAGCGTGCGGCCGCCCCACTCGATCGTCTTGCGTTTGATGTCGAACATTTCGGTCTTTCAGTTCCCCTGGCCGGATTGCCGAGGGGGCGGACGGATGTGCGGGATGGCCAGTTCTGCGGCCCGAAGTCCTCGTCCAGAGAGACGCGTCCCATGACGCGGCTCGGGGATCGGGCTCATGAGGACTTCAACGGAGCCCTCGCGGTTTGGAGCTCGAAAGCGAGCCCCATCCGCCCCCGCGCCGAGCCCAACAGGCGCGCGAGGGCGAAGCCGGTAGATAGGTGCTTAGCGGCGCAGGCCCAGGGTCTCGATCAGGGCGCTGTAACGCGCCTCGTCGCTCTTCTTCAGGTGGTCCAGCAGGCTCCGGCGGGCGCTGACCAGCTTGAGCAGGCCGCGGCGGCTGTGGTTGTCCTTCTTGTGGGTCTTGAAGTGCTCGGTGAGGTTGGAGATGCGCTCGCTCATGATGGCGACCTGCACCTCGGCGCTGCCGGTGTCGGCCTCGCCGCGCGCGTGTTGGTGGATGACTTCGGCTTTGCGTTCGCTGGTGATGGACACGTGTTCAGTCTCCGGCATCGGGGTGAAGGACGCGTACGGGGTTCAACCGTCCGGCCCGCATCTCGCAGAGCGCGACGACCTGATCTCCTGTCATGGCGGAAACGGTGCGGTCCTCGCCGAGGCGGGGAGTCAGCGCGTCCACCTGGCGGGGGAGCAGGACGATGGCGCGTCCCTGCCTGAGCCGGAAGGCGTCCTCATCGGTGACGGCGAACGCCGGGATGCCGTCCAGCGCCGTCGACACCGGAAGCAAGGCCTCCGAGCCGCGCCCCTCATACACGAGCTCCTCCAATTGCGCCAGAGAGACGCCGCGGGCCTCGTCGAAGCCGCCCACCCGCGTCCGCCGCAGCGCCGAAACATGGCCCTCGGCGCCCAGCGCGGCGGCCAGGTCGCGAGCCAGCGAGCGGACGTAGGTTCCCTTGCCGCATTCGATTTCGATCTCGACATGGTCCGGGTCCGGAGCCCCGCTCACGCGCGCGGCATGGATCACCACGGGCCGGGCCTGGAGCTCGACCGCCTCACCCGCCCGCGCCAGGTCGTAGGACCGCTCGCCGTTCACACGGATGGCCGAAAAGGCCGGCGGGATCTGTCGGATGGGGCCCACAAAGGCGGGCAGGGCGCGGGCCACCTGCTCCGGCGTGGGCCGCACGTCCGAACGCGCCGTCTGGGCGCCTTCCGCGTCGAGGCTGTCCGTGGACACGCCCCAGGCGATGGTGAACAGGTAAGCCTTGTCGGCGTCCATCAGGAACGGGACTGTTTTGGTGGCTTCGCCCAGGGCGATGGGCAGCAGCCCCGTGGCCAGCGGGTCCAGCGTCCCCGCATGTCCGGCCTTCTGCGCCTCGAACAACCGTCGCACCCGCGACACCGCCGGCGTGGAGCCCAGCCCCAGGGGCTTGTCGAGCGCGACCCAGCCGTGAACCGCCTGGCCCTTGCGACGCCGGCTCACCGCTTCCTAGCAGGCGGGGCGCGACGGGAGGTGGGCTGGGATGACTCGGCCAAAAAGGCGTCGACGACCGAGTCGGTGGCTGCGGCCGCCGGCTCCAGGTCGCGTCGCACCGCCTCGCTGGCGAACAAGGCGTCCATCTTCCGCGCCGCCTCGTAGCTCTCGTCCACCATGAAGCGCAGCTCGGGCGTGAACTTCAGCTCGATGTGCGAGCCCAGCCGCCCTCGCAGGAACTTGGCGTGCCGGTTCAGGCCGGCGACCACCTCGGGCGCATTGCCGCCGCCCAGAGGCTGAACGAAAGCCGTCGCATGGCGCAGGTCCGGGCTCAATCGGACCTCGGCCACGGTCACCGACACGCCGCTCAGCGCCGGGTCGTCGATGTCCTCCACGCGGAGCACCTCGACCAGCGCGTGCCGCACCACCTCGCCGGCGCGCAACTGACGTTGTGAGGGCCCGGTGGCCTTGCTCGATCCGTGTCTCATGCCTGCCATGTCGGGGAGGCGGGCCGCGTTGTCCACCCGTCAGGGCTGCCGGTAGCGCATCACCGCGCAAGGCTCGCCCGCCGGCGCTTCGGTGGCGAAGGCCGCGAGCACGATCTCGTACCGCCGTCCCCCGTTCGGGCGGAAGCCTACACCCAGCGAGCGCACGGGCGCGGCGCACGGCCCTTCGCCGCCAGCCGTCACTCGCCGCGTCTCGACCAGGCCGTCCGCCTCCACGCCCAGCAATGAGGCCCAGCTGCGGCCCGGCGCCTGGGCCGTCTCCGCCGCGACCAGGGCGACCGGCGCCGTTGTCCAGCGTGGCCCGGTCTCGAACCGGATCCGGTACCCGTCGAAGTGAACATCGCCGGTTCGAGCGGCCGCGGCGTTGGTCGGAACGAACCGGCCGGAGTAGGCCGGCGGCGTCTCCCGCCCGAAGTCGGCCGGTTCGCCCAACTCGCCCTCGACCGGCTCGGCGTAGGCGCGCCGCTCCAGGCTCCACGCCAGCCCCGCCGTCATCGTGTCCGTCACGGGCGTGGTGGGCACGCCGGCGGCGTCCAACAGGTTGGCCACCCAATGATTGCAGACGCGCAGGAGGTCTCCGGTCTCCACGCTGCGGAAGAACAGCGCGGCGGGGTCGCGACCCCGCCCGGCCATGACCGGCCGGCCCGCCTGCAGCGCGAAGGAGCGATCCAGCCGCTCGTTCAATCGCTCGAAGCCCGCGCGTGACAGCGCCAGCCGCAGCACGGGTTTGCCGGTGGTCTGCGGCGTGGGGCGGTCCGACAGGGGTTGGATGTGAATGACGGAAGGATTGTTCGGGGCGAGGAACGACCGCCACAGGTCCAGCATGCGCAGCAGCGTCTTGCCCCGTTCGCGATAGTGCCGGGCGTCGCCCCAGCCTAGCAGGACGTACTCGCCCTCGCTCGGCAAGGCCGCCACTGCCTGCGCTGCGTGACCGTCCGCGCGCAGGGCCGACACCGGCACGGCTAGGTTGGCGTGCAGCCAGTTGCGCACCACGAACACCTCGATGGCGGACTCCTCCTCGACCGGCGGATACAGGGCAGGGTCGCCCTTCCGCGCGGTCGCTGCCGCCGCCATCGCCAGGGCGGCGACCGGCAGCAGCAGGGTCGCAGCCAGGGCCAGGCCCCGCCTCACCGCGGAGGGTCGGCGGGCGGCTGCCCCCGCGTCACGTCCCGCATCAGACCTCGCGGGTGGGTCGCCGCCACCGGCCGGATCGGCACGCCCGCCTCGCCCAGCAGGTTGCCGACCCAATGGTTGCAGATGCGCTTGATGCTGAAGCTCAGGCTCCCCTCGAAGAACCGGCTCGTGGCGGGCTCCTCGATGCCGGGGCCTGCATCGATCACTCGCCCGTTCTCCAGCTTGAAGCTCTCGTCCAGCTCATCCGCCAGATTTTCGAAACCCAATTGCGAGAGTCGGACGGGCGCGATGTAGCGCGCCTCGAACAGCCGCGGCGGCGCCGCCTCCAGCACCTCCAGATTGATCAAGGAGGGATTGCCGGGTGCGAACATGGCCCGGAGCGCGCTGCCGAAACGCTGGAGGCCGGCTCCACGTCCCTTGTAGAACACCGCGTCCCCGAACCCGGCCAGCACCCAGGGTTGGGGCGGAAGCGCCTCCAGCGCCTGCGCCGCCGGTCCGCCGTGCTGCAAAATCAGCTCGCGCGGGATCGCCAGATTGGTGTGGTAGCCGTTGTTGACCAGGTACAGCGTCACCGCCGGCTGCCCAGGTTTCACGGGATACAGCGCTGGATCGCCAGGCCGGCTGTAGGCGCACCCGGCGACATTGCCGGTCAGCAGCAGACCGGCGAAAGCGACGGGCGCAAGCAGGCGGGCCCGAAAGCCCCGTCCTGCGGGCCGTCTCATCCGCCCCGACCCGAGCCGATGTTCACGTCGCCCGCGTCGATGGCGACCAACTTCCAGTCCTGACCGCGCTCGGCGAAGGTGATGGCGCAGGGTCCGTCTTGCGACCGCGGCAAGCACACTTGCCCGCCCTCCACCACGCGCAGCTGCGTCGCAATCTCCGCCGCGGTGGGCGTTCGACCGGGCGCCCCGGATCGTTCCAGCGCAAGCTGGAAGCTTTCCGGCCGGATCAGCTGATCGACCGCCTGCTCCGCCAAGGCCCCGCCCAGCGGGCCGGCCTGGTCGCCGATGGCCGCGCGAACCTGCCCGAGCAGCTGCTCACGCAGCACCGGCCGGTCGATATGGCGCTCGAAGGTCGCCTGATCGCCTTCGCGCACGGCCACGATGAAGGCGCGCACGTCCTCCGCAGCATCATACTGGGTGGCCGCCTGCTGACAGGCGGCCAGGCCCAGCAGCGCGGCCACGGCGATCCCCGACCGGATCAGGCTGGCGCCAGGGTGCGGGCGACCTGCTCGATGTTGAAGCATTCGATCGTGTCCCCGACCTTGATGTCCTGGAAGCCTTCGAAGCGCATGCCGCACTCCACGCCGTTGCCCACTTCGGCCACGTCGTCCTTGAAGCGCTTGAGCGTCTGCAGCACGCCCAGCTCGAGCACCACCACGTCTTGGCGGATGATCCGGACGCGGGCGCCGCGGCGCACCACGCCTTCGGTGACCCGAACGCCGGCGATCTTGCCCGCCTTGGTGATGTCGAACACCTCCAGCACCACGGCGTTGCCCAGGAAGTCCTCGCGTTGCGCCGGCGCCAGCATGCCCGACAGCACGCCGCGAATGTCGTCCAGCAAGTCGTAGATGATCGCGTAGTAGCGGATCTCCACCCCTTCCCGCTCGGCCAGGTCGCGCGCCTGCTTGGAGGCCCGGACGTTGAAGCCGATGATCGGCGCGCCCGAGCCCTTGGCCAGCAGCACGTCCGATTCCGTGATCCCGCCCACGCCCTGGTGGATGATGCGCGCGCGCACCTCCTCATTGCCCATCGCCTGCAGCGAGCTGGCGATGGCTTCCGCCGAGCCGCCCACGTCCGCCTTGAGCACCACAGGCAGCTCGCTGATCTTCTTGGAGGTCAACTTGGCCATCATGTCGGCCAGCGAAGCCCCGCCGACGCCGCCGGTGGCCTGGCTCTCGCGACGCTTGCGCTCGCGGTACTCGGTCAGCTCGCGAGCGCGGGCCTCGTCGTCCACCACGGCCAGGGCGTCGCCCGGAGAGGGCGTCGAGTCCAGGCCCAGGATCTCCACCGGCTCCGAGGGGCCGGCGGCCTGCACCTGCTGCCCGTTCTCGTCCAGCATGGCGCGCACCCGGCCCCAGGTGGAGCCGGCCACCACGATGTCGCCGCGCTTCAGCGTACCCCGGTTGACCAGGACGGTCGCCACGGGGCCACGGCCCTTGTCCAGCTTGGCCTCGATCACCGTGCCTTCGGCCGTCCGATCGGGGTTGGCGCGCAGGTCGAGCACCTCCGCCTGCAGCAGGATGGCCTCGATCAGGTCGTCCAGCCCCATCTTTTGGGTGGCGGAGACCTCCACGATCTGGGTCTCGCCGCCGAGGCTTTCGGCCACGATCTCATGCTGCAGCAGCTCGTTGACCACCCGGGTGGGGTCCGCGTCAGGCTTGTCGATCTTGTTGATGGCCACGATGATCGGGGCCCCCGACGCCTTGGCGTGGTTGATGGCCTCGATCGTCTGCGGCATGACGCCGTCGTCGGCCGCCACCACCAAGACCACGATGTCCGTCACGTCCGCGCCCCGAGCGCGCATGGCGCTGAAGGCGGCGTGGCCGGGGGTGTCCAGGAAGGTGACCCGCTCGCCTTCCGGCAACTTCACTTGGTAGGCGCCGATGTGCTGGGTAATGCCGCCGGCCTCGGCCGCGGTCACGGTGGTTGCGCGCAAGGCGTCCAGCAGGCTGGTCTTGCCATGGTCGACGTGGCCCATGACGGCCACCACCGGCGGACGCGGCTGGGTGTCGGCCTCCACGTCGGCGGCATCCAGGAAGCCTTCTTCGACGTCGGCCTCCGACACGCGGCGCACCGTATGGCCGAACTCGGTCGCCACTAGTTCGGCTGTGTCCGTGTCGAGCACGTCGTTGATCTTGAGCATCGCGCCCTGACGCATCAGGAACTTGATGATCTCCACCCCGCGGATGGCCATGCGGTTGGCCAGCTCGCCCACGGTGATGACGTCCGGGATCACGACCTCGCGGGCGCCCACGGCCTGCTCGGACCCGCCGCCTTTGCGCTTTTCCTTCTCGCGTTCGCGCGCGCGCCGCACGGAGGCCAGCGAGCGCATGCGCTCGGCGGCGTCCTCGTCACCGGCCACGGCCTGGATCGTCAGCCGGCCCTGGCGCCGGATGGGTTCGCCCTTGGTGCGGCTGACCGCCCGGTCGCCCGCAGGACCCGCCTTGCGGCCGCGATCGTCGTCGCCCGCGCCGCCGCGAGAGAAGCCCGTGCGGGGGCCGGACCGCGAAGGGCGCGAGACCTCCGGGCCGCTGGGCGCGGCGGCGGGGCCGCGAGCGCCGGCGCCCGCGGGCCGGGGACCGTCACGGCCGGGACCGGCTGGACGCGGGTTCAGCGCGGAATAGCGAATGGGCTCGCCGGCCGGGCGTTCGCCATAGGCGCCGCCAGCGCCGCCTTCCGGGCGAGGGCGCGTGCCGAAGCCGCCGCCGGCTCCGCCGCCTTCCGGACGCGGGCGGGCGCCGAAGCTCGCGCCACCTTCGGGACGGGGCCGTGCGCCGAAACCCGCGCCGCCTTCAGGACGGGGCCGTGCGCCGAAGCCGGGTCTGGCCGCCGGGGCGCCCGCGGCCGGCCGGGCGCCGAAACCTTCGCGCGTTGTCGTCGTCCGGGAAGCCGGACCGGCCGCAGAGGCCGCGGGACGAGGCTCGGGACGGGGCAAGGGACGCGGGGTGCGCTCCGGCGCGTCGGTGCGCTGGTTGAAGCTGGTTCGCGGCTCGGGCCGGGCCGGAACGGCGGGCGGCGGGGCGGCCGGACGCGCCTGCGCCGGAGCAGCGGGCGCTGCTGCGGCTGGACGTGCGGGCGCCGCAGCGGCGGCAGGGTGAACTGCCGGGGCCTGCGCCGCGGCGGGGGCCGGGGGGGCCGGTTGAGGCGTGGGCGGCGGCGCGGCGGGGGGCTGAGCCGCAGCCTGGGCGGCGGCGCGCTCGGCGGCCTGGCGGGCCTCCTGCTCGCGGCGCTGGGCCTCGGCCTCGGCGCGGTGGCGCGCTTCCTCCGCGTCGCGGCGTTCCTGTTGTTCGCGAACGGCGTCCAGCGCACGTTGCCGCGCGGCCATCTCGTCGGAGGACAGGCCGCGCTCGGCGCCTGCGGCGGGCCGAGCCTCGCGAGGCGGGGCGGAGGCGGGGACCGCCGCCGGACGGGAGCGCGCCACGTCGAAGCCGCCGGCCGGACGTTCGGCCGCGCCGCCCGGGGCGTCCATCCGCCGGCGCTTGGTCTCGACCACCACCGTCTTGGTGCGACCGTGGCTGAAGCTCTGCTTCACCGTGCCGGAGTTTACGGCGCCGCCGCGCGGCTTCAGCGTGAGCGGAGCCCGCTCACGTCCACCGCGGTTCTCGTTGTCGTTCCCGTCGCTCATTCAACCGCCGAATAGGCCTCGGCCATGACCGAGGCGTCGTTTCAAAACAGCCGCCCGATCCACGATCGAGCAACCCAATACTAAACGGGACGGCGCGACCATCGCTCCGCCCTGCTGCCGCGCCGACCCGAGGATGAGGCCCTAAACGGGCCAGTCTTGGGGGACGATCCGGCGAAACCCCGCCAGCCTGCGGACCTCTTCGGTCCAACGTCCGGCCCGTCGCCCCGCAAGCAAGGCTACGTGTATCACAGTCTCCCCCCCTGTGGACACACCCAATTCGTGCGCCGAGAAAGCACCGCAGACGGGCAGGTCCGGTTGCGGAGATTTGGCGCGAACCGCGAACAGCTTGCGCCGCCCGTCCATCGCCCCGTCGGACGCCTCGATCCACCATGCCGCCTTTGCGGACCGTATGGCGGCGGACGTCTTCTCGAAACCGGATATAAGCGCGCCCTCCCTCCGGGCAAGGCCGAGCTGGTCCAGGCAGCGTCGTACGAGCAGCTGTTCGACCTGGTCGGCCAGATCCGGCGCGGGCTTCAGCGGCGCCTTGGCCGAGCGCGCGAAGCTGTTCTTCTTGACGGCCGCGGTCACCGCCTCCCGCGTGGCCTCGACCCAGACTCCGCGCCCGGGCAGCTTGCGCCCCAGGTCCGGGACGACCGCCCCGTCCGGACCCGCCACGAAGCGGATCAGCCGGGCTTCCGGCATGACCTCGCCCGAGACCACGTCCCGCCGTTCTCGCGTGCTTTGCGCGTGCGTTTGCGGTCCCGAGACCCTCTCTTCAGTCACAGGGGCGGACCCGCCCCGTCCAGCGCCGTTTTCAGCATCTCCAGCGCCGTCTCGAGGCAACGAAGGCGGACAAGGCCGCGATCCTCCGATCCGAAGTGCTCGCAGCGGTGCACGGTGGGCCCGTCCCGCTGTGCAAGGCCGAAGTGCACCAGGCCCGGCTCGTCGTTCGGCCCCGCCGGCCCGGCGAACCCCGTCACGGACAGGGCGAAGTGGCCCCGGCTGTTCTTCAGCGCGCCCTCGGCCATGGCGCGCGCCACGGGCTCCGAGACGGGGCCGGGGTCGTCCAGGATTGCGCGGTCCACACCCAGCACCTCGGCTTTCGCATCGTTGGTGTAGGTCACGAACCCCCGCTCGAACGCATGCGCCTGGCCCGAAACATCCGTCAGGGCTGAAGCCAGCAGCCCGCCCGTGCAGCTTTCCGCCGTCACCAGCATCAACTCCCTGGCGCAGGCCGCCTTGAGCACCTGGTCCACGGCGCGGTCGAGGTGGTCGGGAAGGGCGTCGGTCAGGGTCTCTGTCATTGTGGGCTGTGGGCTGTCGGGTGAGAGGTGAGTGAGTGGGTCAGGTGTGGGTTGTGCGTGCAGGCTCGGACCTCAGAGCAAGGGGGGATCAGCCAGCCACGCCGCTGGCCCCCATATTCAGACCGTCACCTGGGCGCCCAGCTCCACCACCCGGCCCGGCGGGATATGGTAGAAGTCGGTCGGGTTGGCGGCGTTTTTCAACAGAAAGATGAACAGCTTGTCCTGCCAGAGCGGCATGCCGCTGGTGGCGCTGGCCACCACGGAGCGCCGGCCCAGGAAGAAGCTGGTCGACATGATGTCGAACTTCAGGCCCTGTTTGCGGCACAACCCCAGCGCCTTGGGCACGTTCGGCTGTTCCATGAAGCCGTAGCGGACCGTCAGCTTCCTGAAATCGGGGTTGATCGTCTCCAGGCTGATGCGGTCCTTCTCCGGCACCCGCGGCGTCTCCGCCGTCTCCACGGTCAGGATCACATTCTTTTCGTGCAGCACGCGGTTGTGCTTGAGATTGTGCATCAAGGCCACGGGGGCGGTGGAGGGGTCGCTGGTCAGGAAGATGGCCGTCCCCGGCGCCCGGTGCGGAGGCCGCGCGCGCAGCATCTCCAGCAGATCGGCCATGGGCACGGCGTCCCGCTTGACCTTGGCCACCACGATTCCCGTGCCGCGGCGCCAGGTCCACATCAGCATGACCAGAGCCGCGCCCAGAACCAGAGGCAGCCAGGCCCCCTGCGGGATCTTGAGCAGATTGGAGCTGATGAAGACCAGATCGATCAGGCCGAAGCTCACCACCGCCAGCACCGCCTGCCACATCGGGCGGTTCCACTTCCAGCGCAGGATGATGAAGAACAGCAGGGTGTCCACGAACATCGAGCCGGTGACGGCGATGCCATAGGCCGCGGTCAGGTTGGAGGAGGTGCGGAACATGACCAGCAGGGTCAGCACGCCCACCAGCAACAGGGCGTTGATCGCCGGCACGTAGATCTGGCCGGCCTGGGTTTCCGAAGTGCGGCGAATGTCGATCCGCGGCAGGATTCCTAGCTGCACGGCCTGCTGGGTCAGGGAGAAGGCCCCGGTGATCACCGCCTGGGCGGCGATGCAGGCCGCGGCCGTGGCCAGCAGCAGCACGGGCCAATAGACCATCTCCGGGATCATGCGGAAGAAGGGGTTCTCCGCCGCTTCCGGCTCGGCCAGCACCAGGGCGCCCTGGCCCAGGTAATTCAACATGAGACAGGGCAGGACGAAGAACAGCCAGGCCGCGCGGATGGGCGCTTTCCCGAAGTGCCCCATGTCGGCGTACAGCGCCTCGGCCCCGGTCACCACCAGAAAGACGCTGCCCAGGATGACAAAGCCCACCAAGCCGTTGTTGATCAGGAAGAGCACGCCGTAATGCGGCAGCAGCCCGCGGATGATGGACGGGTCGTCGCCGATGTGGATGACGCCCAGTCCCGCCAGGGTCAGGAACCACAGCGCGGTGATTGGACCGAAGAAGCGGGCCACACTGGCCGTGCCGCGAGACTGAACCAGAAACAGCCCGATCAGGACCGCGGCCGCCGTAGGCAGGATGAAGGGCGCGAAATAGCGGCCCACGCCGGGCGCCTCGCCGAGGCCCTCGAGCGCGCCCACCACCGACACCGCCGGCGTGATGATGCCGTCGCCGTAGAACAGCGCCGCCCCGACCACCCCCAGGAAAAAGACGGCCACCGGGCGCTGGCCGCCCAGCGCCCGCTGGGCCAGGGCCATCAAGGCGAGTGTGCCGCCCTCGCCCTTGTTGTCCGCCCGCATCAGAAAGACGACGTATTTGAGCGTCACGATCAGCAGCAGGGCCCAGAAGACCAGGCTGACCACGCCCAGCACGGCTTCGGCCGTGCCGCCCCCGCGCGAATGGGCCAGGGCCTCGCGCATGGCGTAGAGCGGGCTGGTGCCGATGTCGCCGAACACCACGCCAACCGAGCCCAGGGCCAGACCGAAGAAGCCGGAGCCGTGCGTGGCCACCCCGGGTCCCAGGCCGGAACCGTCCGTATAACCGGTGGCGCCCGCAACTGCGGCGTTGCGTGAGGCGCTGTCCCCGCCCTTGGACGCAGCCGGGGCGCCCGGCCCGGGCGCGACGTCGTCAGCCATGATGCAGCAAACTCCGGCGGACGCCGGACCTGACGGGGCGGCGAACGGCGGGGCTGATACGCCGGTTGCGCTTCCGCTACAATCCGGCGCGCCGCCGCCCTGGTTGCGCGGCCTTGCGTGCGCGCAGCGTGGCCTTAAGTCAGTTGGGTGAGCGACAGTCAGCGATTTCCGGTAGCGGCCCACGCCCTGGCCTATATGGCCCACAAGGGCGCGACCACGCCCGAGACGGCGGTGAGCTCGTCCTTGCTGGCGGCCTCGATGCCGACCAACCCTGTGGTCGTGCGCCGGGTCACCGCCATGCTGGCCCGCGCCGGCCTGATCGCGACTCGTCCTGGCGCCTCCGGCGGTTGCTGGCTGCTGCATTCCCCGGAGGACATCGGTCTGGACAAGGTGCTTCGCGCCGTGAACGGTTGCGCGCACCTGGGCTGCCCCCCACCGGGCGCCAAGGGCTGCCCGGTCGGGGAGCGCATTCCCCGCGCGGTGTCCGCCGCCATCAAGGCCGCCGACCAGGCGGCGGCCGAGCGCCTCGCCGGCATCACTGTGGCCGACCTGCTTAGGGAGCCGGAGCTGGCCGCGGTCGCGTAACCGAGCCCCGAGGCCCGGCCCCTCCCTTCCGCCCTCCCGACGAAAAGCCCGAACCGTCCCGCCGCGATCGGCCGCCCCTGGAGAGAACTGCTCCCTCCAGGCGTGAGCCCGCTTGCCCACCGCCCCGCCCCGTGATGCTTCGACTTATGCGCTGGACCCTTCCGCCCCGCCGCCTCGCCCTGGTGACCGGCGCTTCCTCCGGCATCGGCGCTGCCTTCGCCCGCCTGCTGGCGGGCCAGGGGTTCGATCTGGCCGTCACCGCGCGTCGCCTTGACCGTCTCCAGACGCTCGCGGACGAGCTCCGTGGATGCGGCGCCCAGGTCCTGGTGCTGCCGGAAGACCTCTCGGTGACGGGCGCCGCCGACAGCCTGCTGGCGGCGGTGGCGGCCCAGGGCCGCACGATCGACGTCCTGATCAACAACGCGGGGCTGGGTCTGCCGGGGGCCTACGCCCGCAGCGGCTGGGCTGAACAGGCCGCCTCGCTTCAGCTCATGCTGGTGTCGGTCTGCGAGCTCACCCACAAGGTCGTACCCGGCATGCTCGAAGGCCGCTACGGCCGCATCGTCAACGTAGCGTCGCTGGCGGGCCTGCTTCCCGGGGCTTCGGGCCACACCCTTTACGCAGCGAGCAAGTCCTTTTTGATCAAATTCTCGCAAAGCCTGCACCTGGAGACGCGCGGCACGGGCGTGAAAGTCACCGCGCTCTGCCCCGGCTTCACCTTTACGGAGTTTCACGACGCCAACGGCACGCGGGAGCGCGTCACCGCCGGCACGCCGCCTTGGGCGTGGCAGGAGGCCGAAGCCGTGGTCCGCGAAGGCTGGTCCGCCGCCGAGCGGGGCCGCGCCGTGGTCGTGACCGGTCGCGTGAACCGGTCGATCGCCGCCCTGGCCAAGGCGCTCCCCGACGAGCTCGCATTGAGCGTCATGGCGCGGGCCGGCGCCCGCATCCGTGAGCCCTGATCAGGTCGGAATGATCATCGCGGCCGTGAGCGCCGCGATCCATCCATAAAGCAGCAGGTGGACGGGGGCATTGATCCAGCAGGCCGCTTCTGCTCGCCTTCCCAAGGATGCATGGGCTGTCAGTGCGCGTACGGGTTCGCCGCTTCAGCGTTGATGAGCCCCGTGGTGGCCTCGCCCAGGCCGATGATGATGAACTGAATCGCCAGAGCGCACAGGATCAGCCCCAGGACCCGGACCACGAGGGCCACTCCGATCTTGCCCAGCAGCCGGCTGATCGGCCCGGTGAGGAAGAGGCACAGCAGAATCGTCAGGGCCGCCACCGCCAGTACCCCGATTCCCATGGCGGTCCCCGCCGCCCCGTACTGCTCGGCTTCGCCTGCGAAGATGATCACGGCCGAGATCGCGCCCGGCCCGATCAGCAACGGCATCCCAAACGGCACCACCAGCCGCTCGAAGCCGCGTCGCGCATAGCTCCGGTAGTCCGAGGGGTCCTCTTCGCGGGCGGCGTCCGCAAAGGCGGCCGTGAAGTTCTCCCGCACCATCTCCAGCCCGAGCAGCAGCAGGAGGATCCCGCCTGCGATCCGGAAGGCCGGCAGACCGATGCCGAAGAACTCCAGCAGCCCCAGACCGCTGAAGTAGAAAAAGGCCAGAAAGGCGAACAGGAACAGCGCCAGATAGGTCGCAAGCGTGCGCCGGCCCTTGCCCGTGGCCCCTGAGGTGGCGGCCGCGAACACCGGGACATTGCCGATCGGATCGAGCAAGGCGATCAGGGCGATGAAGAAGTTGACCGCGAACTCGCCCAACCCCATCGCTCAACCTCCCGCGCCCTGGCTGGATAGATCAAGCCCGAGCATGCGGGGCAACCGAGGACCTTTCATGAGCGACCCTCGCCTGATCGTCGGCCTCGACTTCGCCGAGGTCGAGGAGGCGCGCCGCGCCGCCGAGACGCTGGACGACCTTGTTTCCGTCTATAAGATCGGGCTGACCCAGCTGGCCGGCGGCGGCCTGGCGCTGTCCCGCGAGCTCAAGGCGGCCGGCAAGCAGGTGTTTCAGGACTGGAAGCTCCACGACATCGGCGCCCAGGTGGAAGGGGCGGCCCGCGCGATCGCGGCCAACGGTTGCGACTTCGTCACCGTTCACGCCGAACCCCAGGTCATGGAGGCCGCCGTTCGGGGGCGCGCGGACGCCCCGCTGAAGATCCTGGCCGTCACCGTGCTGACCAGCCTGGGTCCGGAGGCCTTGCAGGAGATCGGCTACGCCCTGTCCGTTCAAGACCTGGTGGCGCGCCGCGTGCGTCAGGCGGTCGAGTCCGGCTGCGACGGCGTGGTGGCCAGCCCCCGCGAGGCCGCGCTCGCGCGCCGGATCGGGGGCCCGGACTTCCTGGTGGTGACGCCCGGCGTGCGCCCCGCCGGCGCTTCGCTCGACGATCAGGTTCGCGTGGCCACCCCTGCAGCCGCCCTCGGCGCAGGCGCCAGCCACCTGGTGGTGGCGCGTCCGGTCATCCGGGCGGCGGACCCCCGCGCCGCCGCCCGTCAGATACTGGCCGAGATGGCTTAGCGGCGGAGGCCGCCGTAGCCCGTGGTCCCGATGCCCTGGCCGTGAACGCTCGGCTTGAAGCCCAGATAACCGCCTGTGTTGTAGCCGGGCGCGGGCCCGTAGCCGAACCCGTGGCCGTAGGTTCCGCCATGCACGCCGTAGCCGTAGTTGGCGCCGCCATAGGCCTGGGCCGAGGAATAGGCCGAGGCTGAGGAGCCGCCGAAGCGGGTCACCCGAGAGCCGGGCGAGAAACGGCCTCCCGGAACGACAAACACAGTGCCGCCGCTGAACACGGGCCCGCCGTCCACGCCATAACCCACGCCGCCCGTCAGCCCGCCATGATGGAAGCCGGGCTGGATCATCGTCGTCCCGCCGTGGCCGTAGCTGGAGCCGTACGCCGATCCATGCTGTGCGCCATAGCCGTAGGCCGCGCCGTCGACATAGGGCGTTCCGCGGCTGTAGCCGCAGGGCGCCTGCGGGTGGCAGCCGCGGTGCGGGGCGATGTAGCGCTCGCTATAGCTGGTGTAGGGCCCCGATACGTAACCGTTCACCTCCTGGGTGAAGCTGGTCTCCACCGTCTCCAGCTCCTCGTATTGCACATGGGCGGCCGCATAGCCGTGCGTCTTGGGCCGGTGCACCCGGGGCTTGTGCCGCGCCTGCTTGTGCGGCTTGGCGGCCGGCTTGGCCTGGGCGCGAGGCTTGGCCTTCGGCTTCGGCTTGGCCTGCATATAAGCCGGGCGGGCGTTGTACCCGTCGGCCAGGGCGGCCGTGGCGGGGAGCGCCAGGGCGAGCGCCGCAGCGCCCCCGGCGAGCAGAAGATGCTTCATGGTTTGAACCTCTCGGGGGTGGTCCCGACAGGGTTAACGCGCGCCGAGCCGATGCGTTAACCATTGCACCCATGGGGCGAACGCTCAGGAGAAGTCCACCGCCAGGCCCTTCTTCTCCCAATCGCCGAAGCGCGTGGGATCCGGCCCGCCCCGCCCGCCCTCTTCGGGCGGCAGGTCCGGCTGAGTAGCGGCCGCACGACGCGCGGCCGCCTCCTCCAGCGCACGCTGCGCTTCCGGCGTGAGCGCCTTTCCCGGTGCAGCGCCCAGCGTCGTGTCGTGATCGGCCATGGACGTCAGATAGGAAGCAGGCCGCACGGCTGCGAACCGCGCGGCCATGCGCCGCCTGCCTAATCCACCCCGGCCTGGTCTTCGAGGCGGACGGCTCGCAGGTCGAAGCGATCCGCCTGCATCACCTTGGTCCAGGCCGCGATGAAGTCCGCCACGAACTTCCGGTCCGCGTCATCGGAGGCGTAGACCTCCGACAGCGCCCGCAGCTGAGAGTTGGAGCCGAACACCAGATCGGTGCGGGTGCCCGTCCAGCGGCGTTCGCCTGTCCGCCGATCCGTGCCCACGAAGAGATCGCGCTCCACTTCCTTCCAGGCCGTGCCCATGTCGAGCAGATTGCGGAAGAAGTCGTTGGTCAGCAGCCCCGGGCGGTCGGTGAACACCCCGTGCGGAGAGCCGCCGTGATTGCCGCCCAGAACCCGCAGCCCGCCGATCAGCACCGTCATCTCCGGGCCGGTCAGGCGCAGGAGCGAGGCGCGATCGATCATGAGCTCCTCGGTAGGCACGCTGAACGTGACCTGGAGATAGTTGCGGAAGGCGTCGGCCTTGGGCTCCAGCACCGCCATGTTCTCCGGGTCGGTCTGCTCGGCCGTGGCGTCGGTGCGGCCCGGCGTGAACGGAACCTCCATCGGGTGGCCCCCGCCCGCCCCCGCCTTCTCCACCGCAGCGGATCCGGCGAGCACGATCAGATCGGCCATCGATATCTTTTTGCCTCCGGCGGCGGAACCGTCGAACTCGGCCTTGATCGCCTCCAACACCGGCAAGACGCGGGCGAGCTGCTCGGGCTCATTGACCTCCCAGCCGTTCTGGGGCGCCAGGCGAATCCGGGCGCCGTTGGCCCCGCCGCGCCGGTCGGAGCCGCGGAAGGTGGCGGCCGAAGCCCAGGCGGTCTTCACCAGCTCCGACACGGACAGGCCGGAGTCCAGGATGCTGGCTTTCAGGCGGGCGATGTCGTCGGCCTGCACCAGTGGGTGATCGACCGGCGGAAGGGGGTCCTGCCAGATCAGGTCTTCGGCGGGAACCTCCGGCCCGAGATAGCGGATCTTCGGGCCCATGTCCCGGTGGCAGAGCTTGAACCAGGCCCGGGCGAAGGCGTCGTCGAGGCCTGCCTGATCGTTGCGCCACCGCTCGGAGATGGCTCGATAGGCGGGATCGACCTTCAGCGCCAGGTCGGCCGTTGACATCATGGTCGCAACCTTGCGGTCCGGCGTATGCGCCTGCGGCGCCATGCTCTCCGGCCCCTGGTTCACCGGCTGCCATTGCCAGGCCCCGGAAGGACTCTTCACCAACTCGTACTCGTAGTCGAGCAGCATGCGGAAGTAGGTGTCGTCCCAGGTGATCGGCGTGGGCGTCCAGGCGCCTTCCAGGCCGCTGGTTATGGCGTCGTCGCCGAAACCCGTTCCATGGCTGGAGGTCCACCCGAAGCCCTGGTTGGCGATGTCCGAACCCTCCGGCTCCTTGCCGACCTTGGACATGTCGCCGGCGCCGTGCGCCTTGCCGAAGGTGTGGCCGCCCGCGATCAGGGCGACGGTCTCTTCGTCGTTCATGCCCATCCGGCCGAAGGTCTCGCGAATGTCGCGGGCCGAGCCGACCGGGTCGGGTTTGCCGCCGGGCCCTTCCGGATTGACGTAGATCAGGCCGTGCTGGATCGCCGCGAGCGGGTTCTCCATCGCCAGGCCCGCCTCGTCGTCGATGCGGGTTTGGCCGAGCCACTCCTCCTCCGTGCCCCAGAAGATGTCCTTCTCCGGCTCCCACACGTCGGCGCGGCCGCCGCCGAAGCCGAACACCGGCCCGCCCATCGATTCAATGGCGACGTTGCCGGCCATGATCATCAGGTCGGCCCAGCTGAGCTTGCGCCCGTACTTCTGCTTGATCGGCCACAGCAGGCGGCGCGCCTTGTCCAGGTTGCCGTTGTCCGGCCAGCTGTTCAGCGGTGCGAACCGCTGACCGCCGGAAGAGGAGCCGCCGCGCCCGTCGCCCATGCGATAGGTGCCGGCGCTGTGCCAGGCCATGCGGATGAAGAAGGGGCCGTAGTGGCCGTAGTCGGCAGGCCACCAGGGCTGGCTGTCGGTCATGAGCGCCTGCAGGTCGCGCTTCACCGCGAAATAGTCCAGGCTCCGGAATTCGGCCGTGTAGTCGAAGTCCTCGCCCATCGGGTTCCCGTGGGCGCCGTGCTGGTGGAGGATGTCGACCGGCAGCTGGTTGGGCCACCAATCGCGATGGGTGTGGCCGAGCAGCGACCTGAGCGCCTTTTGATCCTTAACCGGGCACTGGAGACCGGCGTCGCTGGGCTGGTTGCCGTCCATCTTCAGTTCTCCTGAACCTTGCTCGCGCGCTTGTACGCCTCAAGGGCGTCAGAGCGCCAATCGATTGTTCCAGAGCGAAAGAACGAAAAAATCGATAGCTTCGCTCCGGGACCTTGGTCTCGCGCGCTCGCCGGAGGCCCAAGCGTCGGACCCATCTGGATGCTGCGTCGGCATCGACTATTTCGATGCTTCATGATCCTGCCGACCCTTCGCCAGCTTCGTTATCTCCAGCTTCTCACGCAGCACCGATCTTTCAGCCGCGCCGCTGCAGCCGGGCACGTCACCCAACCCACGCTGTCCGCCGGGATCCAGGAGCTCGAGCGCGTGCTGGGCGGTCCGGTGGTCGAACGCGGGCGCTCCGGCGTGATCCTCACGCCTATCGGCGAGGACGCCGTGCAACGGGCGAGCGACATCCTCGCGCGCGCTGAGGACCTGGTTGAGGCCGCGCGGGCCGCCGGCCGGCCCCTGTCCGGGCGATTTCGCCTGGGCGTCATCCCGACGATCGGCCCCTTTCTCCTCCCAAAGGCGCTGCCTCGTCTGCGCGAGCGGCACCCGGAGCTGAAGCTGTTCCTGCGCGAGGAGCCCACGGCGAAGCTGCTCGCGGCGCTCCGGGCGGGCGGTCTGGACGCCGCCTTGATCGCCTTGCCTTACGACACCGCCGGGCTCGAGCTGGCCACGGTCGGATCCGATGCGCTGGAGGCGGTGCTGCCGAGAGGTCATCCCTTGTCGGACCGAGCACGGCTCGACCCCGCGGCGCTCGAGGGGCAGGATCTGATCCTCCTGGAGGACGGCCACTGTCTTCGCGACCATGTGCTGGGCGCTTGTGAACTGTCCGGCCCTCGCGCGGAAGGCGCCTTTGCCGCGACGTCCTTGGGCACCCTGGTGCAGATGGTGGGTTCCGGCCTGGGCGTGTCGCTTCTGCCCGCCATGGCGGTCGAGGCCGGACTGGCGCAAGAGGCGGCCGTCACCGTTCTTCCCCTGTCCGGATCCGGCTCGACCCGGCGCGAGATCGCCGTGGCCTGGCGGGCGGGTTCCAGCCGGGGCTCGGACGCCCGCCTGCTGGCCGACGCGTTCCGCGACCGCTGAGCGCAGCCTGGAACCCTGGCCGTCCGCGCGCGTCCTGGGTCCGAGGAGCCTCCATATGTCCATTCTGCGGGCCTCGGCCCTGTTCGGCGCCGCCCTCCTGGCGAGCGGCTGCGTGAGCCTGTCCCGGAGCGGGGCCGTCTCGCCCCTAGACTCGAGCGTGGCTCAGGACGGGCGCGTGACGGAGATCCTGCTCGACAAGGGCGAGATCGACGTCACGCCGGAGTTCGACGCCATCTTCCGGCAGCGCGTGCAGGCCAAGCTCGACGGCTGCGCGCGCGGGCGGCGTCCGCTGCGACTTGAGGCCCGGATCGAACGGCTAAGCAAGGCCAATCCGCTGCTCACGGCGGTGGTGGCGGGGGCCAATGTGCTCCGGGGAACGGCGCGGCTGGTGGACCCGGGCACAGGGGAAGCCGTGGGCGAGTATCGCATCGGACAGACGGTGGTGGGCGGCCGCATCGCGGTGATCCGCTTGGCCCAGGCCGAGGAGCAGATGAGCGACGGCTTCGGGCAGGAGCTCTGCCGACAAGCCTTTTCCCCCGGCGGCCCGCCTCCCTGACGGGCGAGCCCGCATCGCAGATTCCGGAGCCTGCGCCGGCCGCTCCGAAGCCGGACCCGTCGCCTGAAGAGCCGGCGCCCCCGGCCGAGCAGCCCACGCCCCCGGTGCAAGAGCCCGGCGTCCCGGCCCAGGAGCCCGCGCGCCCCCGGTTCCGACACCTGCTCCAGGCTAAAGCGCGACCCTGCCCGGTCGGAGGCGGAGCACCAGCTCGGTCGCCAGGCCGAAGGTCATGTGGGCGAGCAGGCCGCGCAGGTGCGTGCTTGCGGGATAGTCGGTCGGCTTGCCGCCCGCGCCCGTAAGCGCGTTCAGCCCCTCGTCCTGCACCAGCCACAGCAGGGCTCCGAACACCGCGCCCGCGCCCAGACCCGCGGCTGGGAAGCGCCGACGCAGGGCGGCGTAGCCCATGGCGGCGCTGACGCCCAGGCCGTAGTGGACCCCGATCCCGGCCGGGTTCGGCTGACCGGGCAGCTCGCGCCCGAACAGCCCCGCAGCCGTGGCCGCCAAGTTGTGCGCCGGATCCATGCCGTTGGGCCGGGCCTGAAGCGTCCTCTGCTTGGCGGCCGGGCTTTCGCGCTCGTACAAGGTCCAGTCCACCCGATCGAGCGCCCAGACCCCGACCACCCCGGCCACGGCCCCCGTGATCAGGTCGACCAGGATGTTGTCGTCGGGGGAGGTGGTCATAGGGGCGGGTCCTCGAAGATGAAGCCTCCGCAACCCGCGGCTGCCGCATGGAGTTCCGCGGCGGCTCAGGCCGAGCAGCTGGCTCCGCCCAGCACGCAGAACTTGGCGCAGTGGGGGTGGTTCAGGGCCACGGGGCCCAAGGCGTCCGACAGGGTGGGACCGGTGTCGAAAGCCAGATCGTAGGGCACCAGGGTACAGGCCACCACGCTGGCCTGGGCGGAGCCCTTGCGGCGCACCACCATGCGCGAGCTGCTGCACATGACCGAGGACGGGGTCTTGCCCAGTATGCCCCAGCAGGCTTCGGTGATCTCGGGGACGTCGTGGCTGGCGTCCATCTCGGGAAACAGGACCAGCCGGCCGGGGTTGGCCGCGTCCACGGGCACGGCGAGGCGGTCGAACATGGCCTGATAGGCGCTGCGGGCTTCGACCTCCGGCTCCTGCGCCAGCCTGCGGCCCGCCACCGCCAGGTTGAAGCCGTGGCGGCCCAGCCACTGCAGGCCGTCCAGCGTCTTGCCCCAGGTGTTCAGGCCCCGCTCGGCTTCGTGGATGGCCCGGGTGTGGTGGTCCAGGCTGACGCGGATCGCCAGACGGTCGCCGAACCGCTCACGCAGGGCGAGCAGGGCCGCCTCGTGCCGGCGCATGGGGCGCATCGCATTGGTCAGGACCAGGGCTTCGAACCCCCGCCCGAGGGCGTCCTCCAGCATGGGAAGGAGGTCGCGGTTCATGAAGGGCTCGCCGCCGGTGAAGCCGATCTCGCGCGTGTCCAGGCCCAGCAAGGCGATGTCGTCCAGGTAGGCGGCGGCCTCGGCCGCGGTGAGATAGACCAGGGCGTCGTTCTTCGGGCTGCTTTCGATATAGCAGTTGGCGCAGGTCAGGTTGCAGAGCGTGCCCGTGTTGAGCCAGAGCGTCTCCAGGCGCTGCAAGGGCACGGTGGCGCGACGCTCGCCCTTGGCCGTGACGGCGACGTCCTGGAACTTGAGAGCGTTCAGGCGCGGCGCCTCCGGGGCCACGAAAGGCGAGATGCGGGCGAGCAGGGTCAAAGGCGGCCTCCGTCAGCCGGCCTGGCCGGCCCGCCGGACCGCGGCGTTGCGCAGGCCGCGGAGCGAGGCGGGCGCGTCACGGCGGATCGCCTGGCGAGCGATAGGGCCGGGCACGGGCGTCTTCGGCTGGGAGCGGGACTGGTATCGCACCCGGGTGGCCTTGCCGCCGTCCAGGGGCTCCAGCCGCCACTCGCCCTGGCTGGCCTTGAGGTCGCCGCCCACGCGGGAGGTGCGGATCCGGGTCTCGCCCGTGTAGTCGGAGCGGAAGACGTGGCGGATGCGGCCCAGCACGCCGTAGTCGAACACGTGCTCGCGCACGTCCCAGGCGCCGCCGGGGCCGGTCTGGACCACGCGGCAGGCCTTGAGCTTGGGAACGTAGCGGAGGGCCTCGCCGCAGTCGTGCATGACCTTCCACACCACCGAGGGCGGGGCGGGAATGTCGATGCCCCCCTGCACCCGCGCGCCGCCGGCGGGGTCGGGATCGACCTGCAGCACCAAGTTCTCGGGAACTTGCGCCCGCACGGGTCCGGCGATCAACAGAAGGGCGGCGACAGCCGCAGCGGGGACGTTCATCGGCTGGCTCCAGGCGAGGACGGCGTTCCGCGGCAGGCGGTCGCCGCCTGTCCGCTCCACAGACTAGGCCCCGAGCCGCCCTGCCGGAAGTGCGGCCGATGATCCGGCCGGTAGAAGCGCAGCAGCCGCCCGGGCCGCACGCCCAGCCGGTGCAGCAGCAGGATCCAGGCGTTGAGGGCGAAGCGGCGCAGGGTTCCCTCCGCCTCGAACCGGCGGGCGGAGGTGTGCACCGCCGACTCCAGCTTTACGAACCGACCCAGCCGCTTCAGCCGGCGGCGCATCCCGACGTCCTCCAGGAAGGGCTCCTCGGGAAAGCCGCCGGCGGCCGCCCAGGCGCTCCGCCGCATGAAGAAGCCCTGGTCGCCGAAGGTGGTCAGGCCCGTTTCGAAGCGGGTGAACCAGGCCGCGAGGCGCAGGGTTCGCCCGCCGCCCTCGAAGCCCGCCCGAAAGGCGCCGCCGGCCACCGTCGGATGTGCCAGGGCCTCTCGGATCAGGCGGGGGCCGTCCGGCGGCGGCAGGGTGTCGGCGTGTAGGAAAAGCAGCAGCTCCGCGCCGCAAGCCCGGACGCCTGCGTTCATCTGCGGCCCGCGCCCGCGCGGAGCCGCGACAACCTCCACGCCCCGCGCTCTGGCGATCTCCGGCGTCCCGTCCGTGCTGCCGCCGTCGGCCACCACCACCTCGTCCCAGCCGGAGAGCGCCTCCAGCAGCGGCCCGATTCGGGCCGCTTCGTTCAGGGCGGGGACGATGACGGCCAGCCGCACGGGCTAGCGGGAAAGGCCGCGCACCGCCTTGACCGTCTCGGGCACGGTCAGCGCCAGGGTGGCGAAGTGGGTCAGGGCGTCCACGATGCAGTAGGGGCACCAGGCCTTCTCGACCTTGGGCATCTGATAGAACAGGTATTTGGCCGCGACGGCCGCCTGGGCTGCGGCGCCCAGCGTCGCCAGCACGGGCAGCCAGGGGCGGTTGCGCCAGCGATCCGGCGGCCCGGCGGCCGCCAGGCTCATATTGGCCCCGTGGGCGAAGACGGTCAGCGGAGCGTCCGGCATGCCCCATCCGTAAGCCTCGTCGGAGGAGTTGACCTGGTCGGAGCGCCAGTTCGGGCGCTTGGTGGGCGGATCGGGCAGGTGCTTGATCGCGCCCATCTGGAACAGGCTGACAATGGCCATGGAGCTGATCCCGACCAGCGACACGGCCGTGATCGCCCGGCGCAGCGTCATGTCCCGGCCGTCGTCCTCCTGGATGGCCCTGCGCAGGTCGGAGGGGCTCAGGTCTCCGCTGGTGGCCCACATGAGCGGGTTCTTCATCGCGCGCCTCCGGCCGTTGCGGAAGCCGAACCCGCGGTCGAGGCCCGGGTTCCGTCCATCAGCCTGCGGCTGAGATAGGTGTAGTGACGGGCCCAGCGCTCGGCGTTCATCACGGGGTCGCTGTCGTTGGAGTGACCGCCTTCCGTGTTCTCGTAGTAGAGGGCGGGGTAGCCCATGGCCTGCATGCGCGCGGCGAACTTGCGAGCATGGCCGGGGTGAACGCGGTCGTCCAGGGTGTTGGTGGTGATGTAGGGTTCCGGGTACCGTCGCCCGGGCTTGAGGTTCTGATAGGCCGAGTAGCGGGCGATGAAGGCGGCATCCTCCGGGATCCGGGGGTCGCCGTATTCGCCGATCCATGAGGCACCCGCGGGCAGCTCGTGGTAGCGGAGCATGTCCACCAGTGGGCTTTCGATCACGGCGGCGTCGAACAGCTCCGGCCGCTGGGTGATGGACACGCTGGTCAGCACGCCGCCGTTGCTGCGGCCGTAGACGCCCAGCTGCTCGGGCGTGGTGATCCCGCGCCGGATCAGGTCCTCGGCCACCGCGGCGAAGTCGTCGAAAGCGCCCTGACGGCTCGCCTTGAGCACGGACTGGTGCCAGGCGGGACCGAACTCGCCGCCGCCCCGGATGTTGGCGTTGACGAACACGCCGCCGTTCTCGAGCCACAGCTTGCCCATCTCCGGGATGTAGACCGGCGGCTTGGCCACGGCGAAGCCGCCATAGCCGAACAGGATGGTGGGCGCGCCCGACGCGGGGATGCTCTTCGGCCGGGTGACGAAGTAGGGAATCCGGGTCCCGTCACGCGAGGTGGCGGTGAACTGCTCGACCGTGGCGTCCGCCGCGTTGAAGCGGACGGGCAAGGCCTTGATCTGGACGGGAGCGCCGCCTGCGGCGTCCGCCAGGAACAGGGTCGACGGCGTGATGAAGCCCTGCACATTGACCAGCATGCGGTTGCTGGCGGTGGTGGTGGCCGACAGGGTCACCGTTGAGTTGTCGGGCAGGGGGATGTTCGTCGGGGCGGCGCCGGTCGGGCCCATGTCGAAGCTGATCAAACGGCCGCGCACTTCATCATAGACGACGGCGGCTATGCGTTCGGCGGTGATGGCGACCTGCTCCACCGCCTGGCGAGGCGTCGGGGCGAACAGGAGCACCGTCGAGGCGGAACCTGCAGGGGCGTCGTTCGCGAAAGCGGTCCCCAGAAGAGCGCCGGCCGGAAAGGACTTCCACGGCTCGCCGCTGGTGAAGATCAGGCGACCCTCGTGCCAGCCGTGCAGGGTGGCCTTGGCGGGCAGGTCCATCCGCTGCGAACCGGAGGGGGTCAGCCGGTGATGCTCGGCGTTGAAGGTGTCGATCGGGCGCTCGATCACGACGCCCTGGACCACGCCCTTCGCGTCACGCAGAACGAGCGGGTCTACCCCGTAGCCCCCGTCCTCCGCCGAGCCGCGGAACACTTCGCGGGCCTGGGCCAGGCTCTGGCCGCGCTTGAGCTCGCGAACGATGTACGGGTAGCCGCTTTCGGTCAGCGTGCCCGGGCCGAAGTCGGTGGCGACCAGCAGGGTGTCGCGGTCCAGCCAGCTGAAGCGGTGCTTGCCTTCGGGCAGGGTGAAGCCGTCGGCGACGAAGCGCTGGGTCCGGGTGTCGAACTCGCGAACCGTCACCGCGTCCTTGCCGCCGTCCGACAGGCTGACCAGGCAGAGGCGCTCGGCCGGCTCCAGGCAGCGGTCGCCCTTGAAGATCCAGTTGCGACCCTCGGCCTTGGCCAGGGCGTCGATGTCGAGGATCGTCTTCCAACGCGGCTTGGCGGTGCGGTAGCTGTCCAGCGTCGTGTGTCGCCAGACGCCTTTGACGTTGGTCTTGTCCTGCCAGAAGTTATCCACCCCGCCGGCGCGGAACGAGGGGCTGGGGATGCGGTCGGTGGCGGTCAGGATCGACAGCGCCTGGTCGCGAAAGCGCGGGTAACGCGGATCGGTGGTGAGCACCGCCGCCGTGCGGGCGTTCTGCTCGCGGACCCAGGCCAGGGCGCGGGGGCTGTTCACCTCTTCCAGCCACAAGAATTCGTCGGCCGCCTTGACCGCCTCGGGAGAAAGGTCCGCGCGAGGGGCGGCGGGACTGGGTTCTCCGACCGCGGTGGAGGGCCGAGGCGGGAGCCGCAGGTCCGACTCGAGAGGCGGAGCGGCCGTGGCGCAGGCGGAAAGCAGAGCGGCGCCCAGGACCACGACCGCGCCTCGCGAGAGCGGCGAGGCGGCAGGGCGGCGCCCGCGGCCGTTCTCGACAAGCGTGGCGGGTCGGTCACCTGCGGTCGCGCGCGCGGAGAAGGCCGTCGGCTTCGGCGGTTGGTCGGTCATGAGGCGCTCCAGTGGTCAGCCCACAAGCCTAACCGGCGTGGGAGGAAGTGGGCGGACAGGGGGAGAACAGAGGGGAAGGTGGGCGGATGCAAGGCGCTAGGGTGGCGGGGACCGTGACTCAGGCGAGCATGATGTCGCGCCCCGCTCTCCCCCAAACAGAACGTCACCCTCGGACTCCGAGGGCCCATGGCGCCGCAAGCCCGACGGCATGTCGGGACGCGACCTAATCGCCGCATACCGGAGGGCCCACAGGAGGATCTCTATCCAGGGCTGGTCCGCTTGCACGCGCACAAGCTTCGAACGCGCGCGTGGTGCGGAGGAACGGGCCCTCGGAACACGTCCAAGGGTGACGCTCGGTCGCCGGCTTGGATTGCTCCTCAATCCTTCAGCTTGCGCGTGAGATAGGTGTACTCCAACGCGGCGCGCTTGGCGGACTCCTTGAGGTTGGCCGCGGCGGAGTGCCCGCCGTCAGTGTTCTCGTAGTAGAAGTAGGGGTAGCCCAGTTGCTCCAGCTTGGCGGCCGCCTTCCGGGCGTGGCCGGGGTGGACGCGGTCGTCCTTGGTGGAGGTCAGGATAAAGGGCTCGGGGTAGCCCTTGCCGGCCGCGAGCTTCTGATAGGGCGAGTATTCGGCGATCCAGGCGCGCTGCTCGGGGATGTCCGGGTCGCCGTATTCGGCGATCCAGCTGTTGCCGGCGAGCAGCTTGTGAAAGCGCATCATGTCGAACAGGGGCACCTGGATTACGGCCGCGTTGAACAGCTCCGGGTGCTGGGTCATGGCCACGCCCATGAAGAGGCCGCCCTGCGAGCCGCCCATGATGCCGAGGCGGCGCGGCGAGGTGATCTTGCGCGCGATCAGATCCTGGGCCACGGCCACGAAGTCCTCGTGCGCCCGCTGGCGATTGGGGCCTTGGGCGGCTTGGTGCCAGCTTGGTCCGAACTCGCCGCCCCCGCGGGTGTTGGCGACGACATAGGTCCCGCCGTCCTCCAGCCAGAGCTTGCCCACCGTGCCCGAATAGCCGGGCAGCAGCGAGTTTTGATAACCGCCGTAGCCGTAGAGCAGGGTGGGGTTGGAGCCGTCCATCTTCGCAGCCCTGGGCCGCACCACGAAATAGGGGACCTTGGCGCCGTCCTTGGAGGTGGCCTGGTGTTGCTCCACCAGGTGATCGGCGCTGTTCCAGCGCTCGGGCAGGGACTTCAGCTTCTCGACCTTGCCAGACGCGGCGTCGGCCAGCCAGAGCGTGTTGGGTGTGGTGTAGTTGCTGACCGTGAAGAAGACCTGGTCGTTCAGCTCCGACGCCGAACCGATGTTGACGGACGCGTTCTCCGGCAAGGCCAGCTTGCGCCGGGTCCACTGCCCGCCCTTGCGGTCGTAGACATAGGCGGCGCCTTTCACCTCGTCATAGAGGGCCACCACGAGCTTGTTGCGGGTGGTGGTCACGCCTTCGATCGACTGGCGGGGGCCCGGGCGGAGGATCAGGTAGGGCTTGGGCCGGGTGGGCGCGGCCTTGAGCTCCGAAAGGTCCAGTCCCACCAGGTCGCCGATGCGGTAGTCGCCCCAATTCTCCTCCAGCGTCAGGATCAGCTGGTCGTCGACATAGCCCGCGATGGACACCTTATTGGGCATGGGCAAGCGCACCGCGCCCTGGTCGGTGAGCAGGCTGTATTCGGTCTCGAAGAACTTGGGCGAGCGGTGAAGCAGGACGGCCTGCAGCTTGCCATCGGCGTCGCGGATGGCCGAGGCGCCGGCCGACACATCCTCCGGCTTGCCGCGGAAGACCTCTTGCGCCTGCTCGAGCGTCTGGCCGCGCGTCATGCGCTTGACGATGAAGGGATAGCCCGAGGCCGTCAGCGTGCCGGGCCCGAAGTCGCGCGACACCAGCAAGGTGTTCTCGTCGAGCCAGGTGGCGCCGCCCTTGCTCTCGGGCAGTTTGACGCCGTTCGGGACGAAGCGCTTGGCCGCCACGTCGAACTCACGCAGCTCCACCGCGTCCTTGCCGCCGTTGGACAGGGCGATGAGGCAGCGGGTCTGGGCCGGGGGGAGGCAGTTGCTGCCCTTGTAGACCCAGTTGGCGCCTTCGGCCGTGGACAGGGTATCGACGTCGAGGATGGTCTCCCACTTGGGAGCGGCGCTGCGGTAGCTGTCGAGGGTGGTGCGCCGCCACAGGCCGCGAACCTGCTGCGGGTCCTGCCAGAAGTTGTGAATCTCGTCGTTGACGAAGCCCGGGGCGGGGATGCGGTCCTTGGCCTCCAGTATTCGGAGCGCGGCGTCCTGGAACCGGGCGAACCGCGGGTCCGCCTGGAGAACGCCCAGAGACCGGGTGTTGCGAGCCCGGACCCAGTCCAGCGCGCGCTGGCCTTCGACATCCTCCAGCCACAGGAAGGGGTCGTCCGAGGCGGCCCCGGGAGGAGAGCCGCCGGGCGAGGTCTGGGCCGCAGGGGTCTGGGCCGGGGGCGTCTGGGCGGAGGCGGCGGTCATCAGGGCGAAGGAAGCCGTGGTCGCGGCGAGAAGAAGGCGCATCAATATCCCCGGACGTCTGCCGCACACATTAACCTTCCGCCCAAGCCGGGCCAAGCCGGCGAGCGAGCGCTGCGTCGTCACGCTTGAGCGGCCGCCAGGGCCGCGCCGCAACAGCGGCAGTGCTTGGCGTCAGCCTCGTGGCGGTCCAGCCCGCAGTCCAGGCAGCGCATTCGGCTTTGGGCAGGCTGGAAAACGGCCTGGGCCAGACGCAGGAAAAGGGTCACCCCGCTGACCATGATGATGATCGACAGCAGCTTGCCGGCCGTGCCTGGCAGGGTCACGTCGCCATAGCCCGTGGTGGTCAGGCTGGTGATGGTGAAATAGAGCGCATCCACATAGCCGTCAGGTCCACCCTCGCTTCGTCCGAAGACCGCGTAAACGAAGCCGGTGGTCACGAAGACGAAGGTGAGCAGGGCGCCGACCGCGCGGGTGACGTCCTCCACACGCGTGTCGTCGAACCGCTTCAGCACCGTGTCCCAGAACACCTCGCTGTTCACCAGGGTGTAAAGTCGCAAGACGCGCAAGAAGCCCAGGTTGAAGAACTGCTGGGGAAAAAGAAGCGTGACCAAGACGAGGAGGTCGATCCAAGCGGCGGGCCTGCGGAAGAAGTCGCTCAGCCGCTCGCGCGCCAGCGCCCGGGCGCCGAGGTCGACGGCCAGCACGGCGGCCAGCGCATAGTCGACCGCAAGGAAGAAGGCGGTTTCCCGGATCAGGGGCGCGGCGATGAAGAAGCCGATGATCAGCAGGTCGAGCACCACCCAGGCGGTTCGGAACCGAACGGCCGTTGGCGTGCCGCCGTGATACAGCGTGTGCAGGACCCTTCGCAGGGGGGAGCGAGGCGGAATCTCGACCGGGAGTGGAGCGGCGTGGTCCATCCCGCGGCTATAGGGGCCTGGGAGCCGGCGCGCATCTCGCAGTTGCGAAATGAGCGGGGAACTTTCGCGCCAAGCTCCGCGTTGGAGGCGGGTTCCACCCATCGGCCCTTTCGGGACGGGAGACTTCCCCATGACTGACACCACCGGCTCGAGCGGCCTCAACGACAGCGCTCTGGACGCATCCGAAATCACCCAGGGCGGCACCGCCGGCCTGTCCGGCAAGGCGTCCGACCTGAAGGCCCGCGCTCAGCAGGCGCTGGGCCAAGGCAGCGATCAGGTCCGTCTCCAGGCGATGCAGGCCAAGGACTACGCCAACCAGCAGTTCGGCCAGTATCAGCAGCAGCTGACGGACAAGATCGTCGAGAAGCCGTTGACCTCGGCCCTGGTCGCCCTGGGAGCCGGCGTGGTTCTGGGTCTGGCGCTCACCTCCGGCCGCGGCGATCGGGATTGATCGATCGCTTGAAGAAAACGGCCGTCTTCGGGGCGGCCATGGCCGTCGCCGGCGTTTTCGCGCTGGCGGCGGCTTTTTGCGCGCTCTACGGCCTGCTCGAGTTGGTGGTGGACGGGCCCTGGGCGGCGGCCATCACCGCCCTGACCTTTGCGGCGGTGTTCGGGGTTTTCGCGCTCACGCACAAGCCGCCCAAGAGCAAGCGGTCGTCCGGTGACGATAGCGAGCACCACGGCGCCCTGGCTGGCGCGGCGGGTGCGGTCTCGCATCTGCCTTCACAGCTGATCGCGATTGCGCGCCGCTACCCGGCCGCCGCGGTGGGCGTGGGAGCGGTCGCCGCCCTGATCGCACTGCGTCGTCCCGCCTTGATGCTCATGGCCGCCACCCATCTCCTGGGTCGCCGGAAGAAGACCCCCTGGGAACGCGCCCGGGATCTGCTGCCCTTTTAAGCGGCTTTCAGCCGATCGGAAGGGGCGGGGCGTCTGCGCCCCGCAGAGGGGAGCGACCCCCTCCCCATACGCTCAGCATGGGGAGGGGCGAACGTTCAGCCTCGCGCCTGCTCGAACAGTTGCTCGGCGTATTCCCAATTGATCAGGTGATCGAACCAAGCCTCCAGGTACTTTGGCCGGGCGTTGCGGTAATCGATGTAGTAGCTGTGCTCCCAGACGTCGACGCCCAGGATCGGCACGCCGCCCGTGGCCAGCGGGTTCTCGCCATTGGCGGCCTTGGTCACGGCCAGCTTGCCGTCTCGCCATTCCAGCCAGGCCCAGCCTGAGCCGAACTGCGTCTTGCCGGCGTCGATAAAGGCCGCGCGGAATGCGTCCATGCCGCCCAGGTCCTGCTCGATCTGGCGCTGCAGGCCGCCGGGCGCTGCGCCGCCGCCACTCGGCTTCATCCAGTTCCAGAAATGCAGGTGGTTGTAGTACTGGCCGGCCTGGTTGAAGAGCTTGGGATCGGAGCGGAAGCTCTCCGCGACGACCTGCTCGATTGGGGCGTTCTCCAGGGGCGTGCCCGCGATCATGGGCAGCATGGCGTCGAGATAGGCCTTGTGGTGCTTGTCATGATGGAATTCGAGCGTCTCCGCCGACATGAAGGGCTGCAGCGCGTCATAGGCGTAGGGCAGGTCGGGCAGGGTGAAGGCCATCGCGTTCTCCTTGGATGCGGGTCGGAAGCTTAACTGCGGACGGCTCGGTGCGAGCGCAAGGCGACCTCAGACCCCGGTCGGCTCCCTAGGCGCGGTCTCCGCGACCGCCGGCGCGGCCTGGGCCGCCGCGATCTCGGGCGGGGTGGTCTCGTGGCGCGTGGGGTCGAGCGCAGGCAGGCCCTCGGGCGTGGCGAGCTCCGGCTCGTTGTGGCGCTCTTTCAAGGGAGCGAACGGCTTGCGCCGCTTCAAGGCCCAGCTCCGGCCTGGGCAAATCCGTCCCCCGTCGCAGTCCATGGCCTGAACGCGAATCTCGGCCGGGTCGGCCTCGATCACGCCGAAGCTCAACGGAACTCCACGGCGGCGTGTGGACAGGGTGCCCGCGCCCACCCCATGGGTGCGCTCGTCCACGACCGGATAGGTGGCCGCGAACGGGTAGTGAAAGTGCCCGCCGAGCACCAGGTCGATCCGATGCTCGGCCAGGATGGCGGCGGCCTGCTTGCCGCGCGTGACGTCGCCGGTGATGGGCTCGCCCAGAACCTCCATGAGCGGATGGTGGCACACGATCACCTGCAGGGTGTCGTCGGAGCAGTCGTTCAACGCCTCGGCCGCCGCGCGGAAGTCCTGGAGGTCGGCCCGCCCCTTGGACCAGTTCCTCCGCATCTGGATGCCGCGCGCGGTGTTCAGGGTGCGCACAGCCAGGCCCGGGCTGCGGTGCTCCTGCCCCTCCACGGGCCCGATCCAGTGCTTGAACCGGCCCCACGGCTTCAGGATGCGCATGGGCACGTTGTAATAGGTGGTGTCGTGATTGCCCGCACAGGTGATCACCGGCCCGGGCAGGCGCTTCAACCATGCGGCCGCAGCTTCGAACTCCGCGGGGACGCCCGTTTGAGTGAGGTCGCCGGAGATCACCGTCAGGTCGTGGGCGTTCTCCTGGGCGTAGGCGGTCGCCGCCTCGACGGCGCGGGCATCCTCCGTGCCGAAGTGCACGTCGGTGAAATGCAGGATGCGCACGGTCACGGGTTGGGTCTCAGACTCGGGGCTCGCCCACGTCGCGCCGGGGCTCGAGCGCCCGGAACGCCTGGGGAATGAAACGGATGGAGGCCGGCGAGCTCAACCGGATCGGCTCGCCGTCGAGGATGGCCGGGATGGTGCGGCGGGCGTAGACCTCACCGTGCTGAACGTGGCGCACGCTCACGGCCGGATCGTTGCGCCACTCGCCCCACATGGTGCGGAAGCCCAGTCGAAAGGCTTCGATGGCGTTGGCGGGATCGACCACGGCGGCCTCCAGCGCGGTCTGCTCGTCCATGGCCTTTGAGATCAGGGGACAGAGAAGCGACAGGGCCTCCGCCTTTTCCACGGGTCCGCCGTTCAGGGCGAACCGGAGGCGTCCGTGAAAGGCGCGTCGGGCGGCGCGCAGGCTCCTGCGGGCGGCCGTGAGCACCTGCCGCTCCCGCACCGCCTCGCGCGCTTCGGCCCACAGCGCCGGCGCGCCCAGGATGGCGGCGACATAGAAGGTGCGTCCGCTGACCTCGCCGCCGGAGACGACGCGCACCACGGGATCGGCGAGAGCGCAGCGAAGGGAGTCCTGCCAGCTCCGGTCGCCGTAAAAAGCCTTGGGCAGCATGTTCATCGTGCCGCCGGGCAGGGTGGAGACCACCGGGCCCTCCGGTCCGCAGAGCGAAGCGGCCAGGCGCGCCGTCCCGTCCCCCGCCAGAACGATCACCAGATCGGGCTTGGCGGCCACCGCTGCGCGCACCGCGGCCTCGATGCCGGAGGGCGGCACGTCGCGGACATTGACCTCCAGCCCGTGCTCGCGGACGATGGCCTCCAGTTCGGCTGCGGCGCCGGGACCCGTGGAGCCGGAGGCTTGATTGATCACGGCCTCGGCCGTGCGGAAGCGCGCCGGTTCCGCCTGCGGTTCCTCTTTCGCAATCAGAAGCGCGCCGGCGTCATCCATCTGTCCGGGAACGTAGGCTGACGGGCGCGGTTCCGCCCGCCGCGCGCCCGATCAGGGTCGTTGCTGCGCCGGCCGAGCCTGGCCGCCGCCTTCGCCCACCTGCTCCACCTGCCGACCGGCGTCCTGAAGGCCTTCGCCCGCCTCGTCGGCGACCTCGCGGCTGACCTCGGCCGCCTCCTGCTGCGCGCGGGTGGTCACCTGGTCCAGATCGCGCCCCGTCTCGGTGAAGGAGCCGCCATTGTAGATGTACAGTCCGATCACAGCCAGGCCGAAGATCGCCGCTAAAGCGATCAGCAGGGTCAGCAGCGGGCTCCGCTTGTGCCGGGCCCGCTCGTCGGCGCGCCCGCGCTCATAGGCGTCCTTGCGCACCTCCTTGGTCAGGCCCGGATCGGGCGCCGCGTGCGCCACGCGCTCATGCGACGTGCGATCAGCGGCGTCGACGTGCCCGTCGTGGTTGCGGTCGCGCCTCGCATCCTTGGGGTCGTAGCCGGTGGCCATGCGGTTCTCCGAGCGTGTTCGCCGAGCGTAACGGCAAAGCTAGGCCGGGGGTTCCGAGCCTGTGGCCGTTCAGCCACGGGTCACCTCGGCCCGGGCAGGGTGGGGGGAACCTCGCTCAACCGGGGCCGTTGTGTCGGCTCAGGGGCGGGTCAATAGGAGAGCCGAAATGAAGACGACGATTATCGCCCTCGCCGGCGCCGGCCTGATCGCCGCCGGCTGCACCGCCACAGGCAATGTTGAACGCAACGCCGCCGGCGGCGCCGCCCTGGGCGCCATCGCCGGGGCCGTGATCGGCAACAACGTGGGTGGTGAGAGCGCCGCCACGGGCGCCGCGATCGGCGCGGCTATCGGCGGTTCGGCCGGAGCCATCCGGGGTTGCCGTCAGGACGGCAGCTGCGGCGCCAACAGCACCAGCCGTCGCCAGTACTACGATCAGCGCGTGGGCCGCTATTACTATTACGACCAGCGCACGGGCCGCTACTACTGGGAGAACGGTGAGCCGCGCTAAGCCGCAAGCCCGGCAGGGCCTCGGAAAGGCGTTTGATTTCGGGGCGGCCGGCGTGAGAACGTCGGCCGCCTTTTTCGCAAGCGGGACAGCTCCAATGCGTCAGACCACCATCGCCATTCTTCTCGCTGCGGCCACAGGGCTGGGCGCCTGCACCACGGTCAACGAGGGGGTCCGCCGGGTCACGGGCCGCAGCGCCGTCGTGACCGCGCCGGTGTGCCAGGACTTCGCCTTTCCATTGTATTTCCGCACGGGGTCCGAGCAGTTGACCCCCGAGGGGCTACAGGTGATCGATAACTATTCGTCGCGGGTGCGCGCCTGCCCCGTCGCGGAGCTGCGCGTCACCGGCCTGGCCGATGCGGAGGGCGGGGCGGTGTCGAACCTCGAGCTCTCCCAGCGGCGGGCCACGGCCGTGGCTCAGATCCTGGCCGCCCGCGGCTATCCCACGCCGACCTTCGAGGTGGGGGCTCAGGGCGAGGCCGGTGCGGCCACCGCGGCGGGGCGGACGGAGCCCCTGCGCCGCCGCGCGGAGGTCAGCGTCCGCTTCGCCACGCCCACGCCGGCCTCCTAGCGTCGGGCGCACACGAAAACGCCGGCCTGGAGGTCCAGGCCGGCGTTCTCTCTCAAAGCTGCGCGAGTCTAGCGGCGGCGGCGGGTCAGCAGGAAGGTCACCGCGGCCAGACCCAGCATGGTGGCCACCGGCTTGTCGCGCGCCACGCCCAAGGCCTTGCGCGCCTGCGGCCGGACGCCTTCCGGTACGCGGTCCACCTGTCCGTCCAAGGCGTCCACCGCCCGGCCGAAGGCGCTGAGCAGGGCGCCCTTGGCTTGCTTGAACTGGCCCTCGACTTGGCTCTTGCCGTCGCCCGTCAGGCGGCCGAAGCCCTCCTGCAGCCGTCCCGCAACCTGATTGCCGCCGCCTTCGATACGTTGTTCGGTCATGAGGTGATCCTTTCGGCGCAAACAACCATCGAGGGCCGAGGTCGTTCCCGAGGCGGCTCCGCTTGCCAGGCGCCCCCCTGCCCGGCCTAGAACCGCCGTCCGCCTCACAGGTCCCTCATGACGCACACCCACGGTTACGCGGCCTTCGACCCCCAGTCGCCGCTCGGCCCCTACGACTTCGAGCGACGCACGCCCGGGCCGCGGGACGTGAGCATCGAGATCCTGTTCTGCGGCGTCTGCCACTCCGACCTGCACACGGCCCGCAGCGAGTGGGGCGGCGCCAAATATCCGGTCGTGCCCGGCCACGAGATCGTGGGCCGCGTGACCGCCGTCGGGTCCGAGGTCACGCGCTACCGCGAAGGCGAGCTGGTGGGCGTGGGCTGCATGGTGGACTCCTGCCAGCACTGCGCCGGCTGCGACGAGGGGCTGGAGCAGTACTGCCTGAACGGCTTCACGGGCACCTATGACGGGATCGAAAAGGAGACGGGCCGGACCACCCAGGGCGGCTATTCCGACAGGATCGTGGTGGACGAGCGGTTCGTGTTGCGGATCCCCGAGGGCATGGACCCGGCTGCGGCGGCGCCCCTGCTCTGCGCCGGCATCACGACCTATTCGCCCCTGCGCCGCTGGAAGGTGGGCCCGGGCAGCAAGGTGGGCGTGGTGGGCCTGGGAGGGCTTGGCCACATGGCGCTGAAGTTGGCCCGCGCCATGGGCGCGGAGGTGGTGCTGTTCACCACCTCTCCGGGCAAGCGCGACGACGCGCTGCGCCTGGGCGCGCACGATGTGGTGGTCTCACGCGAGCGCGAGCAGATGGCCCGCCACGCCGCCAGCCTCGACCTGATCGTGAACACCGTGGCCGCGCCCCACAATCTGGATCCCTTTCTGTCGCTGCTGAAGCGGGACGGAACGATGGTCCTGGTAGGCGCCCCGGCCGAGCCCCACCCCTCGCCTGCGGTGTTCAATCTCATTCTGCAGCGGCGCAGCCTGGCGGGGTCGCTGATCGGCGGCATCGCCGAAACCCAGGAGATGCTCGACTTCTGCGCGCAGCACCGCATCGTCTCCGATATCGAGACCATTCCGATCCAGGCGATCAACGAGGCCTATGAGCGGATGCTCAAGGGGGACGTGAAGTACCGTTTCGTGATCGATCTGCGGTCCTTGGAGGCCGCGGCCTAAGCTAAGCGCGCCGCCGAGGCTGCGAGCGAATCCAAGCCGGGCGCCCTGAGGGTATGCCGACCGGAGCGCGGAGGCGGGCCCGAAGGAAGGGCTCTCTCTGATGGCCGGGTCCACGCTCCTGTGCGCACGCTCGCGCGGCAGCCGGAGCGCCCAGCGTGCGCCGCCGGGCTCGGGCCCCGGGTGGCCTGCCGGCGCTGGCGGCGTCATTGCAGCGCAAAGGCAGCCGTAGAGCCGATCGCGACGCGGGGCCGGGGTGTTGCGCCGGGAGCTTGAGTTGGGGATGAGGGCAGGCCGCGCGCCACGCGACCCGCCCGAACCTGGCGGTGGTTAGACAGCGTTCCAGCGGTTCACCGCCAGTTGGCGGCCGCCCCAGCTCAAGCTTTGCGGAGCCTCGGCCGAAGGGTCGAAGATGCGCACATTGAGCAAGGCGCCGTAGCCGCCGGACTGCTGGGGATCGATCCACCAGCCGGCGCTGGCGTCCCACAGCTTGACCTCGTCGCCGTCCACAGTGACCGCGCAGCCTTCGTGATAGATCACATCGCCGTCGATCCAGCCGGCGGGGACCTGGTCCTCGCCCCATTTGTGGCCCCAGTGGCGCGTCGCGTCCTCGCTGAACTGCTGGACGAACTGCGCCGGGCGGCTTTGCACGCCGCGCGCGGTGAACAGCTCTTGCGAGATCGCCTGGTGGGCGCCGCAGTCCAGCTTCTTGCGGCCAACCGCCTCGCACCAGTGCATGGGCCAAGGCGACGGTCCCCAGGGGTATTTTTTCGGCAGCCAGCGCGGGCCGGTCAGGGCCGCAGCGTCGCCCAGCTGGGAGAAGTCGTTGGCCAGCATCCACTCACGTGCAATCTCGCAGCAGGCCTGGCCGTGATGGGAGATGGTGGACGCCGGCCAGCTGTCCCACTTTGCGGTGCAGGAGGTGACCTCCGGGACCTCGGTCGCCTGGACGGCGCGGGTCTCAACCTCGGCCAAATACATAGGACATGCTCCTGTCGTAACCGCCCGCGTCACAGAAAACGAGAACATCGCCGGCGCGCGTGCCTTCCGGGAGTTCGATATTGGCCGCCACCACGTCGTGCTCCATGCACAGGCGGCCCATCAGCTGGCTCTTGCCGCGCTTCAGAGTCTTCCAGTCGCCGCCCCGGTCCTGGGTCAGAACCCGGTGCGGATAGTGGAAGTACATCGGCAGTTCGGCGATGGAGGCGTCGACCACGGCTTCGGTGATCTCGCCGTCCTCCTCCTGGGTCTCCAGCACGCGCATGGCGAGCGCCATGGTGGGTTGGGCCATGGCCTTGCCGGGCTCGGAGATGATCTGACCGACGTTGGGCAGGGCGGCCTGGGCCCGCTTCACGGCTTTGGCGAAGTCGCTGTGGTCGACGTTGTGCCAGTCGTCGGGGAACCAGCCGCCGCCGATGTCCAGCACCTCGATGGTGCGGCCGGTCAGCCGCTCCAGTGACTGGCACCAGCGCAGCATGGAGTCGAACAACCGCCACCACGCCTTCACCCCGATGTTGCTGCTGGCCATGTGGAAGTGGACGCCGAAGCCGGTGTCCTCCGGCAGGGTGGCGATCGACTCGACCAACGACTTGAAGGTCTCGGGCGTGTCCAGAGCGATGCCGAAGCGCGACGGGATGTGCGGGGTGCGGATGCGGACGCCCACGATCTTGGCCTTGAGCTCGCCGCTCTTCAACGCCGCCACCGTCTTTTTCAGGTCCGGGGCGGAGTCGCAGAAAACGGCGTGGATCTGCTCCTTGGGGATCATCCCTTCCGGCCACCATTTGCCGGGGCCGTTCAGAATGAGCTGGTCGGGCCGGAAGCCTACCTTCAAGGCCTTGTGCAGCTCCAACAGGCTGATGCCCTCGGCCATGAAGCCGGAGTCGAGCGCCAGCTTGATGAGGCGGGCGTCAGGATTGGTCTTGATGCTGTAGGCGTTGGTGACGCGAGTCTGGTTGGTGCTCAGCGTGTGCGCCATGGCGGCGGCGCGCTTGAAGGTATCAACGGCGGTGCTCTCCATGAACACCCAGGCGGGGGTCTCGATGCGGTTGAAGTCCTGTGCGAGCAGGTCCTCGACCATGGTGTTGGGAACGGTGGGCGCGTCGCCGCCGCTCGAACTTTCGTTGTCGCCGCCGTCCAGCACGTTCAGCTTGTGCAGGCGCTCGGCCAGGGCGGGCAGGCCGGACGGGTGTTTGAGCGAGTGACCCGCCCCGCCGCCCAGGTGTTCGGGCAGAGGCGGCAGCGGAAACTCCGAGCGCACCGGCACCTCGACCACAACCCGGGTGAACTCTCCACGGCCGGGCTCAGGCCGCTGCGCCGCTACGCCCGTAGCGCCTTCAACAAGCAAGGCGGGCAGGTTGACGCCGGCGATGGTCGCGCCATGAACCCAGGCGGGGAAGCGCGGGTTCATTTCGAGCAGCCAGAGCTTGCCGTCCGCGTCGCGGACCATCTCCAGCTCGCCGCCGCCGGTCCAGTTCAGCTCGTGGATGATGCGACGCAGCGGGGTGAGGAAGGCCTCGTCCACTTCGGAAACGTCGCCGGCCCAGGTCTTGCCTTCCTCGGTGATCTCCCGCTTGCGCATCCGCACACAGCCCAGCAGCTCGCCTTCGTAGGCGCACAGCATGACGGACTCTTCGTATCCGGTGACGTGCGATTGCAGGAACAGCCGTTCGGTGTTCCACACCTTGGCCAGCGCGTTGCGAACGGCTTCGAAGGAGTCCCACGAGCGGGTGCGCACGGCATCGTAGTACGGTCCCTTGAGCCACACCCGCCAGTCGTGCTTGCGGCAAAAGGCGTGCAGGTCCCAGTCCGAACGGTCGGTCGGGATATAGGGCGGGATCTGAACCGGCAGCCCTTCATGAGCCTCCACCTGCGGCTTGGTGATCCGCGCCAGGGCGGCGGCGTTCGGGGTCAGCAGATTCGCATGGCCTTCAGGGAAGACGCTGGCCAGCCACATGGACTCCAGGTCGCTGCCGGAGATCCAGAGGGCCCCGCCGTCCAGCAAGGCGCGGATGGCGTCGCCGTGAGCGGAAAGGTTCAGCTCGTCCCACGGACGCTGCAGCCAGACTTCGTCCAACTGGGGCCAGTGGATGCCCGAACTCCGGTTGGAGTATTCCACCCCCACCAGAGTCGCGTCGGGGTAACCCTGCCGCAACGACCGGGTGATGCCCACACCCGGCTGCGGATTGCCGCCGCTGTACAGGCCGCTAACGTATATCTTCATGGTTTCCTTGAGCGGCAGCGAAGAGCCGCAGCTTTGCGCAAGCTGCAGCAGCGATTCGAGTTGTACTTAAGCGTTGAGTCGGCTTTCCGACAGTAGGTGAGCCGCCGTCCGAGACGTAGCCGACTCCCCGTCGAAGATGAGGAACGTCCAACTCTCACATGAGTTCAAAGGGCGCCACGCCAGGCCGGAGAACCTCCCTCACTCCGAGCGGTGGGTTCGGAGACGAGCTTTAGGGCGCGCAACGAGAATGCGACCATGAGTAGCGGCGCGCTTTTCGAACAGTTGGATCCGCGGATCAGCTATCCCTCCTACAAGTCCTTCGACGAGTTCGTCGATGTCGACGCACTGAGAGCTCTGGACGGATATGTCCGAAGCCGCATCGAGCGACGCTTGGCCGCGGAGGAGGACCGGCGATTCTACACCGGGCCGTTCCTGCTAGATTCGTCCGCCGCCGAACTCCCCGGCACACGGATGATCTACTTGTCGCGTTCCACGCGGGCGGAGGACTACTACGATCTGGACAAGACCGACGTATGGGAGCCGACAGAAGCGGCGGAGGAGTTCTCGCTCTTGATTGACTTCATCGCCACCCTGCCGTTCAGCCGCACCGGTCGGATGATGATCATCTATGACGACGTGGCCCGGCCGGTCTCCGCCCATCGCGACCACGACAGCACGGACCTTTGCCACGAGTTCGTGTGGTTCCGGACCAATCTGGACAAGCCCTTCTACATGCTGAATCCCAGGACGGGAGAGCAGGCCTATGTTCGATCCCATTGCGCCTGGTTCGATACGGTGAACCAGTTTCACGGGGGCGACGGCCGGGACGGCCTGACCTTCAGCATCCGTGTGGACGGCGTGTTCGACGACGCCTTTCGCGCCCGCATCCCCGTTCCGCAACACAATCGGGCGTCCACGCCGGCCTTATGGGCCGCCTTGGACAGGGCTCCAGCTAGAGCGCCTTCTTGAGGAAGCACCGCGCGCTTCCGGGCGGGTAGTCGTCGATCTGGCCGAACAGGCGGTAGCCTTGCCGTTCGTAAAAGCCGCGGGCCTGGAATTCGAAGGTGTCCAGCCAAGCGCCCGTGCAGCCCCGGGCGCGCGCCTCCCCCTCCGCCCGCCGGAGGATGTCCGCGCCCAGGCCTCGCCTGCGCAAGGCCGCAGGCACATAGAGCAACTCGGTGAACAGCCACCCGTAGGAGGTCACGCCCCACAAGCCTCCGGTGACCACCTCGCCTTCCTGGATAAGCACGGCGAGACGGCGCCACTCCCCGGGCCCGGCCCGCTCCGTGTTGAAGGCGCCGAGACCCGAGGCGATGACCTCGCGGGCACGGGCGTCCGGCGTTTCAGTGAGATGGATCTGCATGCTTCACCTGAGCTGAGGCCGAGCACGATGGGGCCCGCCGCCTCAAGGAAGCGTAGCGGGCCGCTCGCCCCGGCGGGGCGGTGGAACGATCGGAAGGGGAGCGAGCGGATGCGCGCCGGCCAGACCTCCGGCCACCCGGCCATCCTTCACCGCAGGACCCTCGGAGGAGAAGGCTAGACCCGCAGCGGCATCAGCACGTATTGCGCGCCGGCGTCGGTGGGATCCAGCACAAGCGTGGGAGAACTGGGGTCGTTGAACTTGAACTCGGCGTTTTCGCCGCCGATCTGGCCCGCGACGTCGAGCAGGTAGCGGGCGTTGAAGCCGATTTCGAAGGGCTCGCCGTCGTAGTCGATCTCGACCTCCTCGACGGCCTGGCCGGCCTCCATGTTGCGCACGGTCAGGGTGACGCGGCCGGGCTCAAGCGCCAGCTTCACGGAGCGGCTCTTCTCGGCCGAGATGGTCGCGACCCGGTCGACGGCCGCGGCGAAAAGGGCGTTGTCGATCAGGGCGGTGCGCTCGTTGTTGCGCGGGATCACGCGGACGTAGTCGGGGAAGCTGCCGTCGATCACCTTGGAGGTGAGGGAGGCCTGGCCGAGTTCGAGGCGGACCTTCTGGGCGCTGACGGAGAGCTGGACGGGGCCGGTGACGCCGTCGAGGAGGCGGCGGATCTCGCCCACCGTCTTGCGGGGAACGATCACGCCCGGGGCGCCGACGGCCCCTTCGGGCGCCTCCATCTCGGCCAGCGCCAGTCGGTGGCCGTCGGTCGCGACCGCGCGCAGACGGGGCGCGCCGCCCTCGCTCACCGTGTGGAGATACAGGCCGTTCAGGTAGTAGCGCGTCTCCTCCGTGGAGATGGCGAAGCGGGTCTTGTCGATCAGGCGGGAAAGGTCGGCCGCCTCCAGCGTGATCGCGCCGCCCCCGTCGCGGGCCATGACGGGGAAGTCGCCGGCGGGCAAGACGGGCAGATGGTAGACGCCGCGGCCCGCGCGCACGGTCAGGCGGGGATCGTCGCCGGTGAACTTGAGCTCCACGTCGGCGCCGTCGGGAAGCTTGCGGACGATGTCGTAGAGGTAGTGGGCCGACGCGGTGATCTGGCCGCCCGTGGACACCTGAGCCTCGGTTTCGTCGATGATCTCCATGTCGAGGTCCGTGGCGGAGAAGGACAGCGCGCCTTCGTCAGCCGAGAGCAGGACGTTGCTGAGAATGGGGATGGTGTTGCGTCGCTCCACGACGCTTTGCACATGGCCCAGCGCCTTCAGCAGCGCCGCGCGCTCAATCGTCAGCTTCATCGGAGGTCCGTCGTGTTCATCGCGACACTAGCGGATTGTGCGGCGTGGGGAAGCGGGGGCGAGGGCGTGAGCCGGGTGTTTCGCCCACGGCGGGCCCGACTGTCAGGCCGGGGGAGGCGATCGTAGGCCGCCCCCGGCCGACCCCGGCCTCACCCGCGCAGCTTGCGGCCGAGCGTCTCTACGTCCCTCGCCATGGCGGGGTCTTCGGTGATCATGCGTTCGATGGTGCGGACGGCGTGAAGCACGGTGGTGTGGTCGCGGCCGCCGAACCTGCGGCCGATGTCAGGATAGCTCTTGGTGGTCAGGCTCTTGGCCAGGTGCATGGCGATCTGACGGGGGCGGGCCACGGCGCGGGTGCGGCGTTCGGAAAGGAGGTCCGCCTGTTTCAGGCCGAAGTGTTCGGCCACCAGCTTCTGGATTTCGTCCACGGTGACGCGGCGCTCGGCCCCTTTGAGGTGGGGACGCAGGATGGCCTGGGCTTCGTCCAGCGACAGGGTGGGCAGGCGGGCCTCCGCGCGCGCGAACAAGGTGTTGAGCGCGCCTTCCAGCTCGCGGACGGACTCGCTGAAGCGGTCGGCCACGAACTGCAGGACCTCGGGGCGGCCCTTGATCCCGTCCATCCCGCGTTGACGGGCCAGTTGGTGGAGTTTGCGTTCGATGATGCCGACGCGCAGGGTCCGGTCGGCCGGCTCGATGCCGCAGACAAGGCCAGCCTGAAGGTGGGAGCGGAGACGCGGCTCCATCTCCGCCAGGGCGGCGGGAGGGCGGTCGGAGGCCAGGACCACACGTTTGCCGTCCTCCATGAGGGCTGACAGGGTTTGTAGCAGCTCCTCCTGCGAGGAGGGCTTGCCGGCGATGAAGTGGACGTCGTCGATCAGGAGGAGGTCGGCCGAGCGAAGCTCTTCCTTGAAGCCGGCCGTGCTGCGATCCATCACCGCGCGGACGAAGCCGGACAGAAAGCGTTCGGACGTCATGTAAAGCACGGTCTTGCCGGGCTGGGTGCGCTGGGCTTCCAGCGCCATGGCGTTCAGCAGGTGGGTCTTGCCGAAGCCGTAAGGGCCGTGGATCACCACGGGATTGAAGTGGCCGTCCGCCCAGGAGGCCACGGTGCGGGCCACCGAATGGGCGAACTCGTTGCTGGGGCCCGAGACGAAGCTGTCGAAGGTCCAGCGCTCCTGCAGGCCGGAGGCGCGGCCGCGCACGGTCTGCACGGGGGCTTGGGCGACCACGGGCGCCGGCAGCGCGGGTTCGGCGGCGGATTCCAGGACCGCGCAGGCGGCGGCGTCGACCTCGGCGCGGCACTTCAGGTCCAGCGGGCGGTTCAGCGGATCGTTCGCGGCCCAGAGCTCGGCCACGCGGCGCGACGCGTTGCGGCGGATCCAGTCGCGCGCGAAGCCGGTGGGCGCGACCAGGGCCACGCGGCCGTCGCGCCCTTCCAGGACTGCGGCCTGGGCGAGCCAGGAGGCGAAGGCGTTTTCACCGAGTTCCTGACGCAGGGCCGCGCTGGCGCGCGCCCAGACTTCGCCCGGAGCAGCTGTGATTTCACGCGTCGCCGTCATCGTTCCCCTACCCACCGCTGCAATCACCGACCCCACCCCGACAACAAGCTCAACTGACGTTTCTTCCGGCGACTTCTCGAACTCTGCACCAATTCCACCTACCGTTTGGACACACCTTTCCGAGGGCGGCGAACACCCGTCATGGTCGCCGCTTCTTTGATTTTCCGTGCTAAGCTGGAAGGCCGTTGGAGGGCCACACTAGCCCCGGCGCGGGGTCGGTCAACCGGGATTCTTAAGCGCCGCGAGCGATAAATTGGTTGACATCCGCAAGCCCAAGCCGGGCTTGGGACTCCGGCGGAAACGGGCGCCGGAACGCCATAATGTCGCAGGGCCGACGTTCAGAGGGAGCGTTCCGGACAAGCGAAAGGCCGCCGACGCGAACGCCGACGACCTTGAAATAGTTCAGTTATACAAGGCGAACGAGTGCGTCCGCCTTAGGCGGCGACCGCGAGTCTGCGAAGCTGGGCCGACAAACGGCTGACTTTGCGGGAGCCGGTGTTCTTGTGCACCACACCCTTGGACACCGCGCGCATCAGCTCGGACTCGGCCTCCACGAAGGCCAGCTTGGCCGCCTGAGCGTCGCCCGCGGCCAGAGCGTCGTCGAACCGCTTCAGGAAGGTGCGAACGCGCGAGCGCCGCGCGCGGTTGACGGCGGTCCGACGTTCGATCTTGCGGACCGCCTTCTTGGCGCCCGGCGTATTGGCCATGGGAAGATACTCGAGTTGGATGTCTGGCGCGAAGAGGGCCGTGGCCCGGCGCGAAGCGGGCGCATATAGCCGAGGCCTTGCCGGGGGTCAACGCCGGACGCCGATGGCGGCGGGGGCCGAGACGTCCGATCCCCGCCTGCGGAGATCTCAGCGCTTGCCGCTCGGGCTGTGGTAGCCCGGGTGCGACGGGTGTTTCTTGCTGGGAAAGTTCCCAAAGCCGGGGCCGCCCGCGTTCTTCTGGCCGCGGGAGCCCGATGAGGGCTTGGCGCCGGGGTTCTGACCGTTCGGGCCCTTGGCGCCGAAGCCGCCCGGCTTTTGCGGGCCGGTGAATCCGGCGGGCGGCTGGCCGGCGAACACGGCGGCGGGAGCGACGGCCAGGGCCAGGGCGGCCGCGGCGGCGAGTGCGATCTTCATGGGTCTCTCCGGAATGTCGGGTCTTGCGACCGCCCAACAACCGGACAGGTCCGGGAAGGTTTCATTCGCCCGAAGGGCGAGCGGGCCGGATCGGGCTCCCGATCAGCGGCCCGGTCAGCGTCCCCGAAACTGCGGCTTGCGCTTCTCCACAAAGGCGGCCATGCCCTCTTTCTGGTCCTCAAAGGCGAACAGGCTGTGGAACAGCCGGCGTTCGAACTTGACGCCGGCGTCCAGCGTCATCTCCTGGGCGGCGGCCACCAATTCCTTGTTCATCATGGCGGCCAGCGGGGACTGGGCGGCGATCTTGCCGGCGGCGGCCAGGGTTTCGGCCATGAGCCGGTCTGCGGGGACCACGCGGGCGACCAGGCCAGAGCGCTCGGCTTCCGCCGCGTCCATCATGCGGCCGGTCAGCATGAGGTCCATGGCCTTGGCCTTGCCCACGGCGCGGGTCATGCGCTGGGTGCCGCCGATGCCCGGCGCCACGCCCAGGTTGATCTCCGGCTGGCCGAACTTGGCGGTCTCCGATGCGATGATGAAGTCGCACATCATCGCCAACTCGCAGCCGCCGCCGAGCGCATAGCCGCTGACGGCCGCGATCACCGGCTTGCGGCAACGGGCGACCGCCTCCGCCTCCCCGCCGAAGAAGTTGGACTTGAACATGTCGGCATAGGATTGGCCCGCCATCTCCTTGATGTCGGCCCCTGCGGCGAAAGCCTTCTCGCTGCCGGTGACCACTAGGCAGCCGACCGCCTCGTCGGCTTCGGCCTCGCGCACCACGGCGGCCAGTTCGCCCATGAGCGTGCTGTTCAGCGCGTTCAGCGCCTCCGGGCGGTTGAGGCGGATCAGCAGCACGCCGGGCGCACCCTCCGGGTCGCGTTCGACGATCAGGGTTGAGTAGTCCGCCATCCCACATCTCCGCTTTTCCCCGCGGAGCGGGGCTCCGAGCTTTTTCTGCACGCGGCCGCGCTGTGCAAGCCATGGGTCGAAAAACGCCCGGGCGGACAGGTTCCTAAGGGCCTTCGACCTTGAAGCCCTTGGCGCGCAGCAGGGCGGGCAGCCCTTCCGGCCCAGCCATGTGACCGGCCCCCACCACGATCAGGATCTCGCCTGGGCGGTCCAGCATGGCTGCGATGGGCCCGACCCATCGACGGTTGCGATCCTCCAGAAACGCTCGTGCATAGCCCGGCTCGCGCGCCTTCATCCGGGCCACCGCCTCCTGTTCGAACAGGCGCGTGTTTCCGTTCAGCCAGGCCCGGGTGGTGGCCTTGAGCGGCTCCGGATCCAGCGGCGAGCGCAGATAGCCTTCCAGCTGCTGCAGCTGACGCGCCAGCGGCTCGCTGGCGACCAGGGCCAGGTGCTGTTCGGCGTTGGCGAAGGAGCGATGCTTCTCCGGCGGCACGGCGGCCTGGATGGTGGTCTCCACGCCGTGCCGCTGGTCGAGCCCGGTCTTGGCCCAGTAGCGCCGTGTGAGCTCCAGCAAGAGGGCCGAGACGGGTTGGGCGTCCACCGCCTCGGGGGAGCCGAAGGCCTGGACCGCGAGGCGGCGGCCCTCCGGCGAGAGCAGGGTGGAGGTCTTGGCGGTCTGTTTCGGGCGGGCGGCGTAGGCGCGGGCGTAGGCCTGGCGCATGCCCGGGGCGGCGAGGGATGGGAACTCGAACCAGACTTCGTCGGCCGCCGCCATGGCGCGGTCGAGCTCGGGGGTGCGCCAGTCGGCGCCCGCGGGCAGCGCGTGCATGGAGCCGAACAGGGTCACCGTGGTGTCCGCATCGGACAGCCGCCAGAGCGCGGGCGCGGCCCACGCGGGGGCGGCGGAAAGCAGCAAGATGAACAAGGGGAGGAGGCGTTTCACCCGTCCCTCATCGCTGGCAGCGAGGGCAGAAGAATGTCGAACGGCCGCCCTGGGCGAAGCGGGCCACGGTTCCCGCACAGCCTGGCCGGATGCAGGGCTCGTCCTCGCGGCCATAGACGGCCCAGCTGTGCTGGAAGAGGCCGGACAGCCCGTCCGCCTGGGCGTAGTCGCGCAGGGTCGAACCGCCGGCGGTGATCGCCTCCTCCAGCACGACGCGAATCTCGTTCACGAGCCGAAGGGCGGCGGCCCGGCCCACCTTGCCGGCGGGACGGCGGGGGCTGACGCCCGAGCGATGCAGGGCTTCGCAGACGTAGATGTTGCCCAGCCCCGCCACGACGCGCTGGTCCAGCAGCACCGTCTTGACCGCCTGGCTGCGTCCCTTGAACGCCCGGAGCAGGTGAGCGGCGTCGAAGCCGGGCTCCAGCGGCTCCGGGCCGATCTCCGCGAACCAGGGGTGGCTTTTCAGCTCGGCTGTGGGGATCAGGCCCATGTAGCCGAAGCGACGTGCGTCGAAAAAGGTGACCCGCGCGCCGGCGTCGGTCTCCAGTGCAAGGTGCGCGTGCTTGGCGCCCTCCGGTGCAGGGTGGGTGAAGCGGCCCGGGGACTGGCCCGGGACCTTGGGGCGCTCCACCAGGAAGCGCCCGGTCATGCCGAGGTGGGTGACCCAGGTCTCGCCGGTGTCGAGGGGGGCCAGCAGGTATTTGGCGCGGCGGAGGACCGCTTCGACGCGGGCGCCCGTGAGGCGCTGGGCGAAGCGGTCGGGGAAGGGAAACCGCAGGTCGGGCCGCCGCTGCTCGAGGCGCACCACCCGCGCGCCGCCCAGCACGGGCTGAAGGCCGCGCCGTACCGTCTCGACCTCGGGGAGTTCAGGCATGGCGGGAAGCTAGGAACGAACCATTCGCCGCGACAGGGCTCCCGGCTTGGGCGCGGAAGGCCACTCCCCAAGCCTCGCGCGAGACGTTAGATGCACCCCCACAGGAGTTCCGCATGCGCGACATCGACCATTTCATCAGCGGCGGCCGTGTCGCCGGCGCCTCTGGCCGCTTCGGCGAGGTGTTCGATCCCAATACGGGATCGGTCCAGGCGCGCGTGCAGCTGGCCACGGAAGGGGAGGTCGACCGGGCCGTCCAGGCGGCGCAGAGCGCCTTTGCGACCTGGCGCGAGGTGAACCCGCAGCGACGGGCGCGGGTCATGTTCGAGTTCAAGCGGCTGGTCGAAGCCAATATGAACGCGCTGGCCGAGCGGCTGTCCGCCGAGCACGGCAAGGTCATCGCCGACAGCAAGGGGGACATTCAGCGCGGGCTGGAGGTGATCGAGTTCAGCTGCGGCATCCCGCACGCGCTCAAGGGCGAATACACGGTCGGGGCCGGCCCCGGCATCGACGTCTATTCCATGCGGGTGCCCCTGGGGGTGTGTGCGGGCATCACGCCGTTCAACTTCCCAGCCATGATCCCGATGTGGATGTTCGGCACCGCCATCGCGGCCGGCAACACCTTCATCCTGAAGCCGTCGGAGCGCGACCCCTCCGTGCCGGTGCGGCTGGCGGAGCTGATGATGGAGGCCGGTGCGCCGGAGGGCGTGCTGAACGTCGTGCACGGCGACAAGGCGGCGGTGGACGCCATCCTGACCCACCCTCTGATCCGGGCCGTGAGCTTCGTGGGCTCGTCCGACATCGCCCATTACGTTTATTCCACGGGAACGGCCCACGGAAAGCGCGTGCAGGCGTTCGGCGGGGCCAAGAACCACGGGATCGTGCTGCCGGACGCGGACATGGAGACCACCGTGCGCGACCTGGTGGGCGCCGCCTACGGCTCGGCGGGGGAGCGGTGCATGGCGCTGCCGGTCGTGGTGCCGGTCGGCCAGCGAACGGCGGACGAACTTCGCGAGCGGCTGGTTTCGGAGATCGAGACCTTGAAGGTCGGCCATTCCACCGACCCGGAGGCGCAATACGGGCCGGTGGTGACGCAGCAGCATCGTGACCGCGTGGTGGGCTGGATCGACACGGCCGTGGAGGAAGGCTCGGAGTTGGTGGTCGACGGCCGAGGCTTCAGCTTGCAGGGGTCCGAGAAGGGGTTCTTCATCGGGCCCACGCTGTTGGATCGGGTGAAGCCGGAGATGCGCTCCTACCAGGAGGAGATCTTCGGGCCGGTGCTGCAGATCGTGCGGGCGGCGGACTTCGAGGAGGCGCTCTCGCTGCCGACCAAGCACCAATACGGCAACGGCGTGGCCATCTTCACGCGCGACGGCCGTGCGGCGCGGGACTTCGCCGCGCGGGTGGAGGTCGGCATGGTGGGCATCAATGTGCCCATCCCGGTGCCGGTGGCCTACCACAGCTTCGGGGGGTGGAAGCGTTCGGGGTTCGGCGACACCAACCAGCATGGGATGGAAGGCGTCCGCTTCTGGACCAAGACCAAGACAGTGACGCAGCGCTTCCCCGAGACCGCGCTCGAAGGCGGCCACCAGGACTCGAGCTTCGTCATCCCCACGATGCGGTGAGGACGCCTTGGCGGGAGTTCCTGCGCGGTTGAGGCGGCTGGACCCGCCGGGGGGCGTCGCCAGCGAGCGCCGGCCCCATCTCGCCGCCCGGCTTGCAGGCGTCCGGATCGGAGAGCCGGCTTGACGGCTCGGGAGCGGCATCCTCGGACGCCCCGCCGCCCGGCCCTCTACTTCGCCGTGGCGGCGCTGGCGGCGGCCGTGGCGGCGGGGTCCGTCTGGAGCCTCTTAGGCTAGGCGCCGGACGAGCCTGGCAGGCCGGGGGGACACCGTGGCTTCCTGGCCTCAGTCACCGGAAGAGCACAGCATAAGGCTCTGGGCTGTGGTAATTCAGGCGTCTCCATGCTCCGCCAAGCCCTCCTGAGCCTGACCATCCTGGCCGTCGCGGGCGGAGCGGCCGCAGCCGGCCTCCGAGGGGTCCAGCGGCCGCCGGCGCCGAGCGCGGAGACTGCGCGGCTGGACCGCGAATTGGCCGACCTCCGCGCCGAACTCGTGCGGCTGGGGCGCGCCCAGGCGGCGGGCGAGAACGAGGCGGCCGTGCGCCGCGCCCGCTTGCGATTGCTGGACGCCCGGGAGAATGCGCTCCGGGCCGAGATGGGCGGCAACCGGGTGCGGCTGGCCCGCCTTCTGGGGGCGCTGCAGCTGTATCAGCGCGATCCGCCCCCGCCGCTGTTCGTTCATGCAGGCCGGGCGCGGGACGCGGCCCGCGCGGCGGTGCTGATGAAGACGGTGGCGCCTGAGCTCGGCGCGCGCGGACGGGCGCTGAGCCGGCGGGCGGAGGCGCTTCGGCGTCTGCGCCGCGACCTGCTGCTGGCCAACGAGAGCCTCATGGTGGCTGAATCCGAACTTGCGGAGCGTCGGGCGGACATCGACGGGCTGCAGCTGGAGCAGGCCGGCTTGGAGCGGAGCCTGCCGGGGGTGGCGCAAGCCGAGGCGCGCGCCCGCGCGCTTGCCCGGTCCGGGTCGCTGAACGAACTGGTGGGCGGGCTGCAGGTCGCCAGCCGCACCCCCCAGTTGCCGCCCGCGCTCGCACTCCGTCCTCCAGTGGAGGGAGCGCTGGTGCGCCGCTTCGGACAACGGCCGACGGAGCTTTCGGGGGTCGTCGGAGGACGTGCGTCGGGGCTCACCTGGCGCACCGCCCGCTCCGCCGAGGTGCTCGCGCCGGCGACCGCCCGCGTCGACTATGTGGGACCCTTGAAAGGCTATGGGCTCGTCGTGATCTTGACACCTTCCGAGCGCTTCCATCTCGTGCTTTCCGGGATGGATCAGGCCGCCGCCGGCGCCGGCCGGACCGTCCTGGCGGGAGAGCCCATCGGCCGCATGGCCGGCGGGGGCTCCTCCGACCTGTATCTGGAGGTCCGGGAAGGCGGCGAGCCGGTCGACCCGGCGCGTTGGTTGGCCGCAGGTCGTCCCCGGGGCGCAGGCGGATGAGTGCTGGTAAAGTCGTTGCGATGTCGCGGTTGCTGTCATCGGCCCTCCACTGGGCCACTGGAGATCCCATGCGGAAGTTGATCCTGACCGGAGCCTCCTGCTTCGCCCTGGGGGCCGGAGGCATGGCTCTGGTGAACCAGCAGGCCTGGGCTCGGCCGGGCGACGCCGAAACCTACCGCATGCTGGAGCTGTTCGGGGACGTGCTGTCGACCGTGCAGAACAACTACGTGGTGAAGGTGGACGACAAGAAGCTGATCGAGTCCGCCATCGACGGCATGCTGACCTCGCTGGATCCCCACAGCGGCTATCTGAACCTCGAAGCCTTTGACGAACTGCGCGAGAGCTCGCGCGGCGAATACGGCGGCCTGGGCCTGGAGGTCACGGCCGAGGAAGGCCTGGTCAAGGTGATCGCGCCGATGGACGACACCCCGGCCGGCCGCGCGGGGATCAAGGCCGGCGACTACATCACCGCCATCGACGACCAGTCGATCGTGGGCATGAACCTGACCGAGGCGGTCAAGTCCATGCGCGGGCCCCCAGGGGCCAAGATCAAGCTCACCATCGCCCGCGACGGCGAGGAGGAGCCGATGGACCTGACCTTGGTCCGTGAGGTCATCCAGGTGAAGATCGTCAAGGCCCGGATGGAAGGCGACTATGGGGTCATCCGCCTGACCCAGTTCAACGAGGACGCCGGGGAGAAGACCGCCCAGGCGGTGCGCGACCTGCTGCGGCAGCGTCCGAACCTCAAGGGCTTCGTGCTCGATCTGCGGAACAACCCCGGCGGACTGCTGGACGAGTCGGTCGACGTCGCCGACGTCTTCCTGGACGGCGGCGAGGTGGTGAGCCAGCGCGGCCGTGATCCCCGCGACATCGTGCGGTACAACGCCAAGCCCGGCGACCTGACGGGCGGCAAGCCGGTGGTGGTCCTGGTCAACTACGGTTCAGCCTCGGCTTCGGAGATCGTGGCGGGCGCTCTGCAGGACCGTAAGCGCGCCTCGGTGGTGGGCCTGACCACCTTCGGCAAGGGTTCAGTGCAAACCGTGATCCCGCTCCGCAACGGGCTGGACGGGGCGCTGAAGCTGACCACCGACCGCTACTTCACGCCCTCGGGCCGCTCCATCCAGCGCACCGGCATCGAGCCGGATCTGGAGGTCGCCCGCGACGAGCGCGAGGCCAAGCAGGTGGCCCGGCTTTCGGCGCGTGGCGAGGCCAGCTACCGCAACGCGCTGGACGCCGAGGCCGGCAAGGCGCGCCGCGAGGCTCACGACCCGGCCGAGATTCCGCCGTCCACCTTCGACGCCAAGGCCAAGGACGCCGACTTCCAGCTCGTCCGCGCCGTGGACGTCTTGAAGTACGGTTCGGTGCGGGCTGTGCCCAAGCTGCCGACGCTCAAGGTCGCCGGCGCCAAGGCTCCGGTCACGGCCGCGGTGAAGCCCGCCCCGGCGCAGAAGCGGAACTGATCCGGCCAGTCTCCTCCTCGCTATAGGCAGGGGAGGAGTTTTGAGCGGCGGGCCGGAGTCGGAACCGGATCGAGAGCGGCCGTTCCTGTTCCGGCCGCCTCGGCCCGCCGCTCCCGGCTCCGCAGGGGGCCGAGCTCCGCCGGTGTTTCCCCAACCTTAACCCTGTTCGGGCACGGTCCGGACATGCTCCCAATCCTTCGCCGCAAGCCTTCGCTGGCCCGCATCGGGATCGCCGCGCCGCAGCGCGCGAGGCCCGACCTGCGCGCCGCGCTCAAGAAACCGGCCGTGGCCGGATCCGGCGCGGCCTCCCTGATCGCCATCTGCGCCGTGATCGGCATTTCGGTGGCGGGCGACCCGGCGGCCGGCGCGCCCAGCGTGCGCATCCCCCTTCAGGGTCCGGGCGCGCCTGCCTTGCCGTCCGGCTGGCGGGACAGCCTCCCGCCCGAAGCGCCTGAGCCGGGGGTGACCCTCGACACCCTGACGCTGGGCGCCGACGTGGGCATGGCGGGCGTGCAGCCCCTGGACGCTCAGCCCATTCCCATGGCCGCCGCTTCGGCGGTGATCACCCTGCCCGGGGGCGGGCGCATCCTGGGTTCGGCAGAACCCGAACACGCCGGTCCACGTCGGGTGTTCGCCTCCAACCCCCTGGCGGCCGCGCCCCTGGCCGGCCTGTCCGCCCAGGGGCCCGAAGGGCCTCTGCCCATCATCGGCTCCGACGGGCGCACCCCGGCCCAGGCGTACGCCCGCCCCTTCCAGGACAACGGCAAGCCCAAGGTTTCGCTGGTGATCGGCGGACTGGGCCTGAACGCCGCCGCCACCCGCTCGGCGATCGAGACCCTGCCGCCCGAAGTCACCCTGTCCTTCGTCCCCTATGCGGACGGCCTGCAGGGGTGGATCGACCTGGCGCGGGCCAACGGCCACGAGGTGCTGCTGGAGATCCCCATGGAGCCCATGGATTATCCGGCCAACGACCCCGGCCCCTACACCTTGCTGGCCCAGGCGGAGCCGGCCGATCTGGGCAAGCGGATGGACTGGCTGCTGTCGCGCGCCCAGGGCTATTTCGGCGTGACCAACTATCTGGGTGGCCGGTTCCTGGCCTCCGATGCGGGCGTGGGCGTCTTCGCCGGCACGGTCAAGAAGCGCGGCCTGGCCTTCCTGGACGACGGCCAGGTGCGGAGCAGCCAGGCGGCCGCGGGCCTTCCGCGCGCCTCGGCGGACCGCGTGCTGGACGACCAGCTCTCGCCCGAGAGCATCAGCCGCGAACTGGCCGGGCTCGAGACCACGGCCCGCGACCGCGGCCATGCCCTGGGCTCCGGCTTCGCCTATCCGCTCACTCTGCAGCAAGTGGCGCGTTGGGCGGACGGCCTGTCGGGGCGTGGCTTCCAACTCGCTCCGGCATCGGCCATGACCCGCGGGTGAACCGCCCCACCCATCGTCCCAACGTCGGGATCGTCCTCTTCTCGCGCTCCGGCCAGGTCTGGCTGGGGCGGCGTGCGGGAACCCGCGGACCCTTGAACTGGCAGTTCCCGCAGGGAGGCGTGGATCCGGGCGAGGACCTGGAAGCTGCCGCCCGCCGCGAGTTGCACGAGGAGACGGGGGTCCGTTCGGTCCAGGTGCTGGACCGAACGCGCGAGCCCATCACCTATGATTTCCCGCCCGAGGTCCTGGCGCGGCCCGACACCCGGGGCTTTCGTGGCCAGAGCCAGACCTGGTTCGCCATGCGCTTCATGGGCGAGGACTCCGAGATCGACCTGGCGGCCGTGCCGCCCGTCGAGTTCGACGCCTGGCGCTGGGCCACCCTGGAGGAGGCGCTGGTGTCGGTGGTCCCGTTCAAGCGGGAAACCTACGGCCGCCTGGCCCAGGACTTCCGCCGTTTCGCCGAACCGGGCTAAGCCCCCCGCCATGGCCATCGGCGTTTTCGACTCCGGCATCGGCGGGCTGTCCGTCCACCACGCCCTGGTGGACCGCTTTTCGCAGACCGACTTCGTCTATCTGGGCGACCAGGCGCACGCCCCCTATGGCCCCCGCGCCGGCCCGGAGATCGTGGAGCTGACCCGCGCGGGCTGCGGGACGCTGTTCGCACGCGGCTGCGACCTGGTGGTCCTGGCCTGCAACACCGCCAGCGCCATCGCGCTCCGCCGACTGCAGCAGGACTGGCTCCCCGGGGAGCGCGCGCGGCTGGGCCGGCCGGTCAACGTCCTGGGCATCATCGTGCCCACCATCGAGGCGGCCACCGGCGTGCAATGGGAGCAGAACCCGCCGCCCCGAGGCGAGAAGCTGGAGCAGCTGGACGTCATCGGCGTCTTCTGCACCCGCGCCACCGCCGCCAGCCGCGTCTATGAGATCGAGATCGACAAGCGCCGTACGGACGTGGCCGCCTTTTCGGAGCCCTGCGTCAGCCTGGCCGGCTTGATCGAGTCCGGCGCGCCGCGGGCCGAGCTCAAGGCCCTGGTGGATCGGCATGTGGAGGCCCTGACCCGCCGCATCGGCCGGGCGCCGGACCGGGCCATCCTGGGCTGCACCCATTATGAGATCACCGCCGATCTGTTCACCGACGCCCTGCCGCCGGGCACGCCCTTGATCCATCAGCCCGGGGCGACGGCCGACGCCCTGGCCCGCTATCTCCAGCGCCGCCCGGACTATGCGGCCGGCGGTTCGGGGCTACGGACCTTTCTGACGACCGGGACGCCGGGCGCCCAGCACGCGCTGGCGGAGGCCTTCTGGGGCGCTCCCCTCAGCTTCGAAGCCGTCTGAGGCGTCCGCCTCGTCGGAGTCCGGCGGCCCCGGCTCGAACACCAGCAGGTCGCCGGGTTGGCAGTCCAGCGCACGGCAGAGCGCGTCCAGGGTCGAGAAGCGGACCGCACGCGCCTTGCCCGTCTTGAGGATGGACAGATTGGCCAGGGTCACCCCCACGCGGTCGGCCAGCTCCGTCAGGCTCATCCGCCGTTCCACCAGCATCCGGTCCAGCCTCACGCGGATCGGCATCAGATGGTCAGCTCCGCCTCGCGCCGCAGCCGCGCGCCTTCGCGGAACACCTCGGCCAGCACGAACACCACTGCGACCGAGAACCAGGCGGTGAAGTTGAAGTTCAGGCCCAGGTCGCGCTCGCCCACCCCGTCGGGCAGCAGCACAAAGACGACGTCGGGCGCGAGCTGGTTCAACAGCTCGAGCGCGCCCAGGCAGAAGCCGATCCAGCGAAGGCGCCGGGCGTTCTCGGGATGAAAGGGGTCGCCCCGCGTCAGGGTCACGAACACCCGGCGGAGCCGTCCCGTGATGGCGGCCAGGGCGCCGAGATAGGCGATCAGAAAGGCGCAACCGACGGGGATGGCCGGGCCACGAAGCAGCGCCACCACCTGGTCCCGCGTGAGTTCGCTGTTATTGACGGTGATCCGGTTTTCGTCGCCTCGCGGCGGGGCCGAGCCGGCGTCCTCCACCTGGATCTGGCTGAGCAGGGCGTCGCCGGCCTCGCCGTAGAGAAAGGGCTGGGCGATCAAGGTGCCCAGAAAGACCAGGCTGAAGAAGATCAAGCCGATCCAGACGATCACATTGGCCGCGTCCAGGGCCGCCTTGAGGACGCTGGAGACCGATCCGGGGCCGAGCGCGCGAAGCATGACCTTGGTTCTAGGCCGGGTCGCGACCGGCGCCCATACAGAAGGCGCCGGCCGCCGCTCCGGCCCGGAGGCTCACCTTCAGAGAACGCCGGAGTTGAGGACGAACATCACGCCGCCCAGCGGCAGGCCGGCCACCATGATGGCGAGGATGACGGGAGCGGCGAAGCGGTCGAGCGTGTTGCTGAGGGAATTGGTCATGGAAGTCTCTCCTTTGAATTGCTGCACTGCACCAGTGCGGTTTAGATTTGATTTAGAAGCGGTTTCGCCGAGGTTCCGTCGTTCCGTCTTCGCCAAGAACGGATACGCCAGCCTTATGGCCAAGCCTAATTACATATCGTTTAACGGCATGAAGCTTCCGTAATGTCCTACAGGGCTGTAATGCAGCCGCATGGCCCTGACCCTGTCCGGCGTGACCCGCCTGCTCCTCGCCACCCACAATCGGGGCAAGGCGCGCGAGATCGCCGCCCTGCTGGACGGGCGCTTCGAGATCGTGACTGCGGGCGAGCTGAACCTGGCCGAGCCGGAGGAGACGGAGGCCACCTTCGTGGGCAACGCCGTGCTCAAGGCGCGGGCGGCCGCCGACGCTTCCGGCGCCGTGGCGCTGGCCGACGACAGCGGCCTGTCCGTGGCGGCGCTGGGCGGGGCGCCCGGCGTGCTCTCGGCGCGCTGGGCGGGGGAGTTCAAGGACTTCGCTGCGGCCACCGCGCGGGTGGAGGCGGAGTGGCGGGCCCTGGCCGCCCCCGACCGTTCGGCCTGGTTCACCTGCGCGCTTGCGGTCGCCTGGCCCGCGGGGGCCTGCGTGGCGGTGGAGGGGCGGGTCGACGGCGAGCTGGTGTTTCCCGGCCGGGGCGGGCGCGGCTTCGGTTACGACCCCATCTTCCGCTTGCCGGACGCGGAGCTCACCTTCGGCGAAATGGACCCTGATGTGAAACACGCGGTCGGCCACCGGGCCGCGGCCTTCTCCAAGCTGAAGGCCGCATTGTTTTGAGCGCGCCGCCGCCGATCGGCGTTTATCTGCACTGGCCGTACTGCGCCCGCATCTGTCCCTATTGCGACTTCAACGTCCGCCGCGACCGGGGGCAGGTGGAGGAGCAGGCGTCGCTGGTGCGCGCCATGGTGGCCGATCTGGAGAACCAGGCGCGCCTGACCGGGCCGCGAACGCTGGTGTCCGTCTTCCTGGGCGGCGGCACCCCGTCGCTGATGCGGCCGGAATCGGCCGCCGAGCTGGTGGAGACCGCGCGCCGGCTCTGGACCCCGGCCGCCCAACTCGAGGTGACGTTGGAGGCCAATCCCACCGACGCCGAGGCCGAGCGGTTCGGGGCCTTCGCCGCGGCAGGGGTGAACCGCCTTTCGCTGGGGGTCCAGTCGCTGGACGAGGCCGAGCTGCAGTTCCTGGGGCGCAACCATGACGCGGGCGCGGCGCGCCGGGCGGTGGCGCTGGGCCACGCCGCCTTTCGGCGGCTCTCGGTGGATCTGATCTATGCCCTGCCGGGGCAGACGCGGCAGCTCTGGGGCGCCCGGTTGGAGGCCGCGCTGGCCGAGCTCGCCCCCGAGCATGTCTCGGCCTATCAGCTGGGCGTCGAGCCTGGGACGGCCTTTCACCGGGCGGTCGGGCGGGGGATCTGGAGCCCCGCCGACCCTGACCGAGCGGCCGACCTCTACCAGCTCACCCAGGACCGCTTGGGCCGCTCCGGTTTCGACGCCTACGAGATTTCGAACCACGCCCGCGGCGAGGCGGCTCGCTCGCGCCACAACCTCGTCTACTGGCGCGGCGAGGACTATGCGGCGGCCGGGCCCGGCGCGCACGCGCGGCTCACCGTGGGGGGCGTGCGCCACTCCGGCATGGGCCGGAGGCGGCCTGCCGACTACCTCCGTTCCGTGGGCGAGAGCGGCTCGGGTTTCGAGGCGTTGGAGGCGCTGGACGCCCGCGACACCGCTCTGGAGCGGTTGATCCTGGGCCTGCGGACGGTGGAGGGCGCGCCCCTGGACGAACTCTCCAGCCTGCCGCTCAACGATGGGGCGCTGCGGGGGCTGAGCCGCCGGCGCCTGGTTCAGGTCCGCGACGGGCGCCTCACAGCCACGCCGCGGGGCCGCCTTGTGCTGGACCGCCTTTGCATGGAGCTTGCGGCCTGATGCCCGCCCAGCGGCCTAATCTCGAGCTGACCGAGGCCAAGCCGCTGCAGCCGGGCCTGCACATCGTCTCCACGCCGATCGGCAACCTGCGCGACATCACCTTGCGGGCGCTGGACACCCTGGCCGCCGCGGATCGGGTCTTCGCCGAGGACACGCGCACCGCGGCCAAACTGCTGTCCGCCTTCGGCCTGAAGAACCGGCTGGAATCGTATCACGACCACAATGGCGAGGCGGCCCGCCCGCGGGTTCTGGCGGCGCTGGCGGCGGGGGAAGGCGTGGCGCTCGTCTCCGAAGCGGGCACGCCGCTCATCTCCGACCCCGGTTTCAAACTGGTGCGCGAGGCCGCCGCAGCGGGTCACCCGGTCTATGCGGTGCCCGGTCCTTCCGCCGTGCTGGCCGCCCTGACCGTAGCCGGCCTGCCCACCGACCGCTTCCTGTTCGCAGGTTTCCTGCCGCCCAAGTCGGTCGCCCGCCGCCGAGCCTTGGAGGAGTTGGCCGCGGTTCGGGCCACCCTGGTGCTGTTCGAGAGCGGGCCGCGGCTGCCCGACCTCTTGCGCGACATGGCCGAGGTGCTGGGCGCGCGGGAGGCCGCCGTCGCGCGCGAACTGACCAAGCTCTACGAGAGCTGCGTGCGGGCGCCCCTGCCCGAGTTGGCCGCCGATCCGCGGTTCGGAACCGTCAAGGGCGAGATCGTGGTCCTGGCCGCCCCCGGTGAGGCCAGTGCGGAGCCGGCCGACGCCGATGCCGCCCTGCGCGAAGCTCTGGGGCGGCTGTCGCCGGGCGAGGCCGCCGGCGAGGTGGCCCGAGCGCTCAATCTGCCGCGTCGGGACCTGTACCGCCGCGCCCTGGCCCTCAAGGTCGAGGAGTGAGGCCGGCGGCCGCCAGGGTTCGACGCGGCGCCGCGGCGCGCCGCTCCGGCCGGGGCGCCGAGGTGCTGGCGGCCGTCTGGTTGATGGCCAAGGGCTATCGCATCCTGGGCTTCCGGCTGCGCACGCCCCATGGCGAGATCGACCTCTTGGCGCTGCGCGGCCCCGTGCTCGCCGTGGTGGAGGTGAAACGCCGCCGGACCCTGGACGAGGCCCGCTTGGCCGTTTCGCTGGACCAGCGCCGCCGCCTGATCCGCGCGGCCACGGCGGTGGCGGGGTCCAGGCGGGCGCTCCACGGGCGTCGCATCCGCCTGGACCTGTTCGCTCTCGCGCCCGGCGCGCGTCCGTGCCACATTGCGGACGCATGGGTTGATGTGACGGGCCAGGGGTTTACGCCTTGAGCATGACGCGTGGAGAAGCGGAAACGGCGTTGGAGGCCCTGGGGCGCCGTTCTGAGGCCGAGTTCGTGCTGTGGGACGCGGCCCTGCTCTGCGCCCAGCACGACGACCCCGCGCGCGATTGCGCGGGAGCTCGCGCCGTGGTGGCGGAAGCGGCCGACCGGCTGTCGCGCCGTCTGGAGCGCCAGCCCTGCGACGAAGCGCTGGCGGACGCGCTCTGCGGCGATCTCGATTTCTCGGGCGACGTGCTGAATTACGACGACTTGGCCAATGCGGACATGATCAGCGTCTGCCAGCGCCGCAAAGGCCTGCCGGTGGCGCTGGGCGTGGTGTTCCTGACGGCGGCTCGGGCTTGCGGCCTGGACCTGCAGGGGGCGGACTTCCCGGCCCACTTCCTGCTCCGCCTGGAGCACGAGGAAGGACCGCTGGCGGTGGACCCCTTCGCGGGCGGGCGCGTGGTGATGCCCTCCGAACTGGTCCGCCGGGCGTTGCACGCCGGGCTCACGCCCGGTGCGGCGGACGATCTCGAGACGCTGATGAACCCCATTCCGGATCGGCGCGTGCTGATCCGCTTGCAAAACAATGTCTATGCGCGAGCCTGGCACGCTGGCGACTACGCCCGAGCGGAGCGGACCGCCATTCGCCGCGCCCTGCTGGACCCGGCCGATCACCGTCCCTGGATCGATGTGGCCGCGGCGCGCGAGGCGCAAGGCGCGCTGAACGGGGCCATGGACGCCTTTTCCCGCGCCGCGGAGCTGGGCGGCGCGCCCGCCGGGCCCGCCCGCCACCGCCTCCGTCTCAAGTTGAACTGATGCCCCAACCCCGAAGTCTCGCCGTGGCCCTCCAGATGGATCCGCTGGAGGCGGTGAAGGTGGACGCCGACACCACCTTCATGATGGCCATGGAGGCCCAGAACCGGGGCCACCGTTTGTGGGTCTACGGACCGGAGCGCCTGGCGCTGGAGGCCGACGGCGCGGCTGTGCGGCTGTTCGCGCGGGCCCGCTCCGTCCGTATCCGTCCGGTCCAGGGCGAGCATGCCGACTTCGGCCCCGAGGAACGCGTCGACCTGGGGACGATGGACGTGATCCTGATGCGGCAGGATCCGCCCTTCGACATGGCCTATGTCACCGCCACCCACCTGCTGGAGACCATCCACCCGCGAACCCTGGTGGTGAACGATCCAAAGGCGGTCCGGGACGCTCCCGAGAAGCTGTTCGTCCTCGGGTATCCGGAACTCACGCCCCCGACGCTGGTCTCGCGCGATCCGGGCGCCATCGCCGACTTCCGCGCCCGGCACGGGGACATCGTGCTGAAGCCGCTCTATTTCGGCGCGGGCTCGGGCGTGGCCCGGGTCAAGGCCGACGATCCCAACCTGGACGCCTTGCTGGAGCTGCACGGGCAGCTCGGCCGCGAACCGGTGATCGCCCAAGCCTTCCTGCCGGCCGTGACCCGGGGCGACAAACGCATACTGCTGATCGACGGCGAACCGGTGGGCGGCATCAACCGCGTGCCCGCGGCAGGCCAGATCCGCTCCAACATGGCGGTCGGCGGGCGCGCCGAGCCGGTGGAGCTGGATGCACGGGACCGCGAAATCTGCGCGGCGATCGGGCCGGAGCTGAAGCGCCGCGGGCTTTTGTTCGTGGGCATCGACGTGATCGGGGGCATGCTGACGGAGGTGAACGTCACCTCGCCCACGGGCGCCCAGCAGCTAAAGCGCTTCGGCGGGGCGGACGCGGCCATGGCCCTCTGGGATCGGATCGAGGCGATCCGAAGCGCTCCGTCCACGGGAAGGTGAGTTGTCGGGCCTCCGACCATCTTCCTTTCAGATGGCTTAACAATACCGCTTGCGTTCTCTACCTGTTCTTGTTCTGCTCCGCCCGTCTGAGTTAGCGTGTGGATAAGTAGCTCAACCGGAGGACGGCATGGTCGCGCGGGTGGTCACGGTGGCGTTCGAAGGGGTCGAGCCCCGGCGTGTGGACGTCGAAGTCCAGCTGATGGGCGCCGTCCAGCCGCGTTTCGCGGTGGTGGGATTGGCGGACAAGGCCGTGGCGGAAAGCCGCGAAAGGGTCCGCGGCGCGTTCGCCGGGCTGGGGCTGGCCATGCCCGGCAAGACCATTGTGGTGAACCTTTCGCCGGCGGACCTCCCCAAGGAGGGCAGCCACTACGACCTGCCCATCGCCCTGGCCTTGATGGCGGCCATGGGGGTGCTGCCGGCCGACAGCCTGTCGGAGTGGCTGGCGATCGGCGAGCTCAGCCTTGACGGCCGGGTGCTCCCGGTGGCGGGAACCCTGCCCGCGGCGGTGGCCGCCCACCAGTTCGGGCTGGGGCTGATCTGCCCGGAGGCGAGCGGGCCGGAGGCGGCCTGGGCGGGCGACGTCTCCATCCTGCCCGCACGCTCGCTGATCGCGCTGGTGAACCACTTCCGCGGCTCTCAGGTGATCTCGCCGCCCAAGCCCGGGCCGGTGGTGGAGGCGCAGGGCGTGCCCGACCTCCGCGACGTCAAGGGGCAGGAGCACGCCAAGCGGGCGCTGGAGATCGCGGCTGCGGGCGGCCACAACCTGTTGTTCGTGGGCCCCCCGGGGTCGGGCAAGTCCATGCTGGCGCAACGCCTGCCGGGCCTGCTGCCGCCGCTGACCCCGGGCGAGCTGCTGGAGACCTCCATGGTGCATTCGGTGGCGGGGCTGATCGCCAAGGGCGCGCTCACGCGCTCGCGCCCCTTCCGCGCGCCGCACCACAGCGCCAGCATGGCCGCGCTCACCGGAGGCGGGCTGAAGGTCAAGCCGGGCGAGGTCTCCCTGGCGCACAACGGGGTGCTGTTCCTGGACGAACTGCCGGAGTTCACGCCGGCGGTGCTGGATTCGCTGCGGGCGCCGCTGGAGACGGGCGAGGTGCTGGTCGCGCGCGCCAACGCCCATGTGCGCTATCCGGCGCGGGTGCAGCTGGTCGCGGCCATGAACCCGTGCCGCTGCGGCGCCGGCGGGGGCGGGCGCGGCGCCTGCGGCAAGGCTCCGCGCTGCCAGCGGGACTACCAGATGCGCGTCTCCGGTCCCCTGATGGACCGCATCGACCTGCAGATCGACGTGCCGCCGGTGACGCCCGCCGACCTGGCCCTGCCGCCCCCGGCGGAGGGCACGGCCGAGGCCGCCGCCCGGGTGGGCGCCGCCCGCGCGGCCCAGGCTGAACGCGCGGGCGAAGGCGCCGTCAACGCCCGGCTCGAGGGCGACCTGCTGGAGCGCCACGCCCAGCCGGACGCGCCCGGGCGCGCCCTGCTGTCCCGCGCGGCGGAGGCCGGCGGTCTCACGGCCCGCGGCTGGACCCGGACCCTGCGGGTCGCCCGCACCGTGGCCGACCTGGACGGCGCGCCCGGCGTGCGCCGGCTGCATGTGGCCGAAGCGCTGAGCTATCGCCGAACGGCGCCCGGAGTGGAGGCGGAGGGGAGCCGGGGGCGCTTTACGGCAGGGGCATGGGCGGGGGAGAGTGCACGCTGAAGGGGGACGGCGCGCCAGGGGTGCGCCGGGTTGTTCGCGGAACGGACTTGGGCGGTCTAGTTGGCGCTTGCCGAAACCGGCGGGTCCCCGTTGGTCCTGAACGAAGCCTTGAACGCGCCCAAGCTCGTCTGGGCTGAACAGGTCACCCTCCCGGCCCCTTCGGGATTGGCATGACGGCATGAACCGACCGCTTCCACGGGCGTAGGCGGCTCCCCGGTGCGAACTCGGGCGAAGATGACGAGGTCGAGAGGCCGCACCACCGTGTCGCCGTCGCGCAGAGCGGCGGCGCTTATCCCGGAGAATGTGACGAGGGCCTCATTCGCGGCGATGAAGATGAAGCCGCTGCGACCCGTCTGGTGACTCGAACTGGTTATCTCACCCACGCACCCCGGTGTTGCGACGCCGGCGATGATCAGCTCGGTGCACTCTCCCGACAACGAAACCAGATCCTGCACCTGGCTGAGGTCTGGGGTCGGACGGGTCTGACGGGCGCTCGGGGCGCTGTCCCGGGCGGCGGAGCTCGGGGTGGGCGTCGCGGCGGGCTCCGCATCATCTTGCGCCGGCAGTCCCGCACGCGCAGCGATGATGAGCGCAGCCAGGCCGATCAGGCCGACGCCGGCGACAATCCAGGGCCGCCGCCTTGATGGCGCTCGCGCCCCCGGCCGCGACCTTTCTCCCATGACGGCGTCCTCCCATCGGTCAGAATGGACGCTGGGAGCTTGCCCGCCAAGCGGCTGGATCAGAAACGCGGCCGTAAACCCGCCTCGGCTGATTTTGTTGGCGATGTTCCGTTCTGTCTCGGGAACACCGATCGCCGCCAGCCCGCACTCGCCCGTGGGACGTACGGTGGCCATGCCGATGGAGGAGGAGCCGACCGACACCGCTCGTGTCCGGGCCGACCGAAGCTGTCGTCCACAGAATACAGAACAGGACGCGAACATAGAGGTCGCTTCATCGCCGCCGCGGCCCTACCCAGCGGGTGGAGGATCGATGGTCAAGGTCAGGTACACAGGGCTGGGTGACCCGAAGGGCGCCTTCGATGCGCTGCGTCCGTTCCGCGATGAGCTGGTCCGAATGAGCGGCCGGTATTTCCCTTTCGGCCCGGAGTATCTCGTCATCTTGCAAGTCAAACAGGCGCTCGATCGCGCGGCCGCCCACTTTACGGGGGATCCCACCTTCTACGGTGGCAAGATCAAGCCAGAACCCGGTCCGACGGAGCGAGTCCTCGAACCGCGCGATAATGAGGGAGCGGCTGACGGCGCCGCCAAGCCCGACGTCGGCAGTGGTTAGCTGTCCCATGCGCGGGTCCGAGTCTGGCGAGACAGACTCGCCCGCTCCGCGCCGCCACGAGCGGCCCCTGGACGACCAGCCAGAAGCGGACTCTATGGTTATCGTTCGTTCCCAATGAAGCGAACCTCCTCGCCGTAGCGCAACCGCTGCGCTAATCTCGCTCGTAAAGGTCCAATATCCGTATGAACGAGCGCTTCTCACCCGACGACATGGCTCGAATGGCCCTGGCGGTATTCAGGCACTTTGGGTCGCGCCCCAAGGACTCGCTTCGCGCAGACAACTTCGAGACCTTCGCTCCACGCAGAGGCTGGGCCCCAGAGGATCTGATGGCCGGCATCGAGCACGGGAAGGTGCTCGGGTGGTTCGAAGACGGTCCGAACGAGTCCGTTCGCCTCACTAACGTGGGGTTCGTGCAGATTGAGCCCACGACCACCAGCAGGTGACTCGCAGCACTGAGTCGTCCGAAGTTGTAGAAGGCTGGGGCGCAGGCCAAGGCCATCGGGTCGCCGAAATCGGGCAGACGGGGAGCAAGCCAGCCCACGCCGCCTGAGATTTAGATCGCCGCTCAGCGACCCGCGCGTTAGGCATAGGCATTGTCGGCTTGAGCAACGGCTGCCGACAACAGAGAGACGCTGCTGCGCTTCCGCCCTCCAGGGAAGCGCATGTCCGACAACCACCTTGTGCCCATGCTTTATGTCGACGACGAGCCTCTCATCCAGGACTTGGTGGAGGCCGCGCTGCACGAGGCCGGGTTCGGCGTCATTCTGGCGGCCACGCCGGCGGAGGCGTTGGAAGCCATCAAGTCGCCGGGCCTGCGGGGCGTGGTGACGGACATCAACCTCGCCGACCCGATGGATGGCTGGGAGGTCGCGCGCCATGCGCGAGCGACCCACCCCCAGAGGCCCGTGGTCTACGTGAGCGGCCTCTGCGAGAGCGAGTGGATCGTCAAAGGGTCCCGCAAAGCCTGATGATCGCAAAGCCGTTCGCGGCTGCGCAGATCATCGTCGCCCTGTCCACGCTTAGGGTCACGCCCACTTCGAGGATCATCTAACCGTCCCCGGCCTTTCGAGCGCGGCGGCGCCTGCAGGCCCCGCCCGTGTTCGCCGCGCCGACCCTCGGGAGAGAACCAGGACCTCGCCCATTAGCGAGTCCTGGAAGCGGTCGTCGACACGCTCGAGCGCACGCGCGGCGATAAGCACATCGAGTGAGTGCGCCAGCAGGGCGGCCTTTCGTGGAGGCCGTTCGCGTCACCCGCATGCCTATGGTGGTCACCGAGCAGCGTCGCCGGCAGACAAACCCGCTCGTCACCGTCCCCCTGCAGGAGCCGGAGAATCGCATCCGCGCCATGGCCTGGGTGCTCGACCAGAATCCCGCTCCGCCGTCGCGCCTTCCCGCTCGCTGGTTTTGAGCCGGCGTTAAGGCCCGCCGGTCATGCTGGCCTTGTGACATCCTCCGATCCCCGCGCCGATCTGCTGGCCGCCTTTGACGAGCCCTGCGCCCTGCTCGACCGGCAGGGCGGGCTGCTTCACGCCAACCCGGCCTTCGCCGCCCTGGACGGGCCTGCACAGGCCGAGGCGATGGCGGGCCCTGCGCCCTGGTCGGTCCGGACGCTGGGCGACGGGAGCCGGCTGCTCCGCCGGGCGGCGGACGACCAGCGGCTCAAGGCGCGCGAACAGTTCCTGACGGTGATGAGCCACGAGATCCGCACGCCCTTGAACGGGGTGCTGGGCATGGCGGGGCTGCTGTCGCAGACGCGGCTGGACGCCTCTCAGCGGACCTATCTCGCGGCGGTGCGGGATTCCGGCGATCACCTGCTCGGGCTGGTCGACCAGTTGCTGGACATGGCCAAGCTCGACGCCAGCGGCGTGCGGCTGGAGTCCGAGCCCGTGAATGTCGAACAGCTGCTGCAAAGCGTGTGCGAATTGCTGAGCCCTCGAGCCTACGCCAAGGGCCTGGAGATCGCCTGGGCGGCGGACTTCGACCTGCCCCCCGTTCTGGGCGACGACGGACGGCTGAAGCAGATCCTGTTCAACCTGGCCGGCAATGCGGTGAAGTTCACGCCCGCGGGCGGGGTGCTGATCACCGCCGAGCGCCGCCCGAGCGTTCATCGCGAGCTGCGGCTCCGCTTCGCGGTCACCGACACGGGCGAGGGCGTCAGCCCCGGGGCGCGGGAGCGGGTGTTCGACGCCTTTGTCCAGGCCGAGTCGGGCCAGGTGCACGGGGGCGTGGGCCTGGGCCTGGCCGTGGTGCGCCGGCTGGCCGAGGCCATGGGGGGCGAGGTCGGGCTGGACACGCCGGCGGCGGGCGGCGCCGAATTCTGGTTCGAAGCCCCGTTCCGCTCGGTGGGCGCCACGGAGCTGGCCTCCCCGCTGAAGGGCGTGACGGTGGCGGTGATCTCGCCTTCGGCGGTGGTGCGCGAGGCCGCGGCGCGTCAGGTCGAGGCGGCCGGCGGCCGGGCGCGGGGCCACCTGGAGCTGCCGGGGCGCGAACTGGCCGCCGACGTGCTCCTGATCGATCACGGCCTGGGAGGTCGAAAGGTGGCGCCCCGGCCCAAATCGGTCCCGGCCCTGGTGCTGCTGGCCCCCGAGCAGCGCGATCGTATCCCCCGCTATCGTGCGGCCGGCTACGCGGGCTATCTGATCAAGCCGTTGCGCCGCGCTTCGGTCGCCGAACGCATCCGGGCGGTGCTGGCCTCCCCTGCCGAGGCTCCGGCCCCGGTCCCGACCCCGCTGGAGGACGAGCGCGCCCGGGCCGCGCCCGCGAGCGGCGCCCGGGTCCTTCTGGTGGAGGACAATCCGGTGAATGCGCTCCTGGCCATGAGCCTGCTCAAGCGGGAAGGCTGCTTGGTGGACCGGGCCGCTTCCGGAGAGGAGGCCTTGGCCGCCCTGGTCCGCGCGCCCTACGACCTGGTGCTGATGGACGTGCGCATGCCGGGCATGGACGGTCTGCAGGCCACACGGATCATGCGCGCGCGGGGCGACCGTACGCCCGTGATCGCGCTCACCGCCAACGCCTTCGAGGAGGATCGCCGCGCCTGCCTGGACGCCGGCATGGACGACTACCTCACCAAGCCGCTGGACGTGAACCAGCTCCGCGCCGCCGTGACCCGCTGGACGCAAACCCCGATGCAGGACAGACTCGCGAGTTGAGCGGGGGCGCTCCAGTCCAAGGCCGAACCATGAGCGTTGAGTCAAGCACCGAGCCAGAGCAGTACATCGCCGGTCCGCCGCCAGCGAAGCTGGGCTTCTGGAGCTCCCTGCGCGTGTTCGCCGAACGGCGCACCCTGGTGATGCTGGCGCTCGGCTTCGCCGCCGGCCTGCCCAACCTCCTCATCTTCGACACGCTGTCGGCGTGGCTGCGAGAAGCCGGCCTCTCGTTGGAGGTGATCGGCTTCTTTGCGCTCGCCACTTTCACCTATGCCTTGAAGTTCGTCTGGGCCCCGCTGGTCGACCGCACGACCATCCCTGTCCTCACCGGCCTGATCGGTCATCGCCGCAGCTGGATGCTTGTCGCCCAGGCGTTCGTCATCCTCGGGCTTTGGTCCATCGCGGGCCAGAACCCGGCGGAAAGCCTCCCAGCGGTCGCCGCCTTCGCCGTCCTGGTCGGCTTCGCCGGCGCCACGCAGGATATCGTCATTGACGCGTGGCGTATCGAGGCGGCCGACGAGTCCCGTCAGGGCGCAATGGCCGCCGCCTATCAGTGGGGCTATCGCGGAGCCATGATCACGGCGGGCGCGCTCCCGCTGATCCTGGCCGAAGCGTACAATTGGAACCTGTCCTACGCGGTTATGGGCGCGCTGATGGGGATCGGCGTGGCCGCCGTCCTGCTCGCGCCCCGCGAGCGCCAGCATGTCATCCGCACGATCCCGACCGGCGATCTCCCGTCCCGTCCCGCGCTCGGCGCCTTGGAGTGGGCGATCCGGCTAGCGCTGATTGTCTTCGCCGGACTGGTGATCGGCACCGGCTTGACGGGCTCCAGCGCCCTGCTCGGCCCGGTGCTCGGCGGCTCCGAGCGGCTGGGCGCCGCGTTGGAAGCCGAGGGCGGAGCCGGCGTGCTCTTGCAGTTCGGGTTCGTCCTGGCGGGGCTCGGAGTCCTGGTCGCCGCCTGCTGGCCCATCCCTGGCTACCCAACGCGCCCAGGAGTTTACCTCGCCGGTTCTTTCGGTTCGCCGTTCGCTGACTTCTTCCGCCGCTTCGGCAGGCTGGGCGCACTCATCCTGGCGCTGATCTGCATCTATCGCCTGTCGGACTTCGTCCTGAACATCATGAACCCGTTCTACATCGACCTCGGCTTCACCAAGACCGAGATCGCGGAGGTGCGGAAGGTGTTTGGGGTGTTGATGACCACACTCGGCGTCTTTCTGGCGGGATGGTCCGTGGCCCAGCTCGGCATCCTGCGGACCCTGGTGATCGGGGCTTTCGTGGGGCCGATCAGCAATCTCGTGTTCGCCTGGCTGGCGACCCAGGGCTCGTCGGTGCCCGCCCTGTTCGTTGCCATCGGCGTGGACAACAGCTCGGGCGGCTACGCGGGGACGGCGCTGATCGTCTACATGTCCAGCCTGACCAGCCTTGGCTTCACCGCCACCCAGTACGCGCTTTTTACTTCGCTTTACGCCCTGCCCGGGAAGTTGCTGGCGTCGCAATCGGGACGGATCGTGGAGGCCTCGGCGCGGCAGGCTGAGGCCGGCGGTTTCTCGGCGCCGTTGATCGGCTTCTTCGACCGGCTGCCGCCGGACGCGCTGGTTGAGGGCGCCCGAACCGCCGCGGTGGGGCCGGCCAGTCTCGGCGCCGGCTATGTCGCCTTCTTTCTTTACACCGCCGCCATCGGCGTGGCGGCCATCCTGCTGACCTTTGTCGTCGTGCGCCGCCAGGCTCAGCCCCAGCCCTCCGATCAGCCGGTCGGCACCGAGGACGCGGCCCCCGCCTCCGTACCGTCATAGGCCGCAAAGGTGGCCAGGGTCAGGAGCTGGCTGACGTTGGCCGACAAGGGCGCGATCTGGACGGACTTGGAGGCGCCTAGCAGCAGAGGGCCGATCACGGTGGCGGCGCCCAACGACTGAATGAGGCGGGTGGCGATCGAGGCCGAGTGAATCGCGGGCATGACCAGGACGTTGGCGGGCTCGCTCAGGCGCAGGAAGGGGTAGTTGGCGCGAGCCAAAGCGGGGTCCAGCGCCACCTCGGGCGGCATCTCGCCGTCGTACTCGAAGTCGACGTCCGTGCGCCGGTCCATCAGCTCCACCGCCTGGTGGATGCGGTCGCCGCGTTCGCCCGGCGGATTGCCGAATGCGGAGTAGCTGAGGAAGGCCACCCGCGGCGTATAACCCATGGCGCGGACGGCCCGCGCGGCGCCCACCGCGATGGAGACCAGCTCCTCCGGGCTGGGCAGCTCGTTCACCGTGGTGTCGGCCACGAAGATCGGCTGGCCCTTGGCCAGGACGATGCTCATGCCCATCAGCCGTTGGTCCGGCGCGGGCTCGATGATGCGGCTCACCTCCGCCAGCGCCTGGTCGAAGCTGCGGGTCACCCCCGTGACCAGGGCGTCGGCGTGGCCCAGGGCGAGCATGGAGGCGGCGAAGCTGTTGCGGTCCTGGTTGATCAGCCGCTGAACGTCGCGGCGGAGGAAGCCCTGGCGCTGCAGCTTGCCGTAGATGTGGTCCACGAACTCCTCGTTGCGCTCCGACAGCCGCGCGTTGATCACCTCGATCTTCGAGCAGTCGGCGGGGTCCACGCCGGCGCTGCGCATGTTCTCCAGGATCAGCTCCTCGCGGCCCACCAGGATGGCGTGGCCCAGGCCCTGCGCCTCGAAGGCGCAGGCGGCGCGGATGACGGCCGGATCCTCGCCTTCGGCGAAGACCACGCGCTTGGGAGGCGCGGCCTGCACGGCGCCCGTGATCTTCTGCAGAAAGGCCGCGGTCGGATCGAGGCGCTGCGCCAGCCGCTCGCGATAGGCGTCCATGTCGGGGATGGGCGTGCGGGCCACGCCCGTGTCCATGGCCGCCTGGGCCACGAAGGGCGGAACATAGGAGATCAGCCGCGGGTCGAAGGGGGTGGGGATGATGTATTCGGGCCCGAACTTGAGCCGGCGCCCCGCATAGGCTGCGGCCACCTCGTCCGGCACGTCCTCGCGCGCCAGCCGGGCCAGGGCCCGGGCGCAGGCGATCTTCATCTCATGGTTCACGCGCCGGGCGCGCACGTCCAAGGCGCCCCGGAAGATGTAGGGGAAGCCCAGGACGTTGTTGACCTGGTTGGGATAGTCCGACCGGCCCGTGGCCACGATCGCGTCCTGGCGGACCGCATGGACCTCCTCCGGCGTGATCTCCGGGTCGGGATTGGCCATGGCGAAGATGATCGGCCGGGGCGCCATGGTCCGGACCAGATCGGGGGTGAGCGCGCCCTTGACGGACAGGCCGATGAAACAATCGGCGCCGTCCAGCGCTTCCGCCAGGGTGCGCTTGTCCGTGTCCACGGCGTGGGCGGACTTCCACTGGTTCATGTCCTCGGGGCGGCCCGTCCACAGCACGCCCTTGCGGTCCACGGCCAGCACGTTCTCGTGGCGGACGCCCAGGGCCTTGATCAGCTCCAGGGTGGCGATGCCCGCTGCGCCCGGGCCGTTCAGCACGACGGTGACGTCCTCGATCCGCCGACCGGTGATGTGGCAGGCGTTGATCAGGCCGGCGGCGGTGATGATGGCCGTGCCGTGCTGGTCGTCGTGGAAGACAGGAATGTCGAGCAGTTCCTGCAGCTGCTGCTCGATGATGAAGCATTCAGGGGACTTGATGTCCTCCAGATTGATGCCGCCGAAGGTCGGGCCGATGTTCTTGACCACGGTGATGAGTTCGTCGGGGTCCCTGGTGCTCACCTCGATGTCGATGCTGTCGACATCGGCGAACCGTTTGAAGAGGACGGACTTGCCCTCCATCACCGGCTTGGAGGCCAAGGCGCCCAGGTCGCCCAGGCCAAGGATGGCGGTGCCGTTGGAGATCACGGCCACGAGGTTGCCCTTGGAGGTGTATTCGTAGGCGAGATCCGCGTCCGCAGCGATCGCGCGAACGGGGACGGCGACGCCCGGAGAGTAGGCCAGCGACAGGTCGCGCTGGGTGGCCATGGGCTTGGTTGCGGCCACGCCGATCTTGCCGGGCGTGGGCCAGCGATGGAAGTGGAGCGCCTCCTCGTCGGTGAAGGTCTTCTTCTCGGTGTCCATGAACGCAGCTTCCGTAAGGGCGCGAGGAGGCTAGAGGGGCGGGCCGCAGGGAGCAACCGGGGCGGCGCTAGGCGCGGTGGTAAGGCGAGCCGGCCAGGATGGTGGTGGCCCGATAGAGCTGTTCCGCCAGGAGAACGCGCACCAGGGCGTGGGGCCAGGTCTGGGGACCAAAGGCGATCAACTCGGCGGCGGCCTGGCGGACCGGCGCGGAAAGGCCGTCGGCCCCCCCGATCAAAAAAGCCAGGCGCCGCTCGCCGTCGTCTCGAAGCCGGCCAAGCCGATCGGCGAAGGGAACGGACGGCCAGGCGCGGCCGCCTTCGTCGCAGGCGATCAGGCGGACGCCGGGCGGCAGGGCCGTCAGGAGCGCCTCGCCTTCAGCGTCGCGACCGGGCTTGCGGCCTTCGACCTCCATGACCTCGACCGGGCCGAGGCCCAGCACGCGGCCTGCAGCGGTTGCGCGCTCGGCGTAATCCTGGGCCAGGGCGCCCTCGGTGGTGCGTCCCAGCCGACCCACCGCCAGAATGGTGATGCGCACCGGCCGGCTTAGATGCCGGCGGCCACGTGCGTCCGGTGCGGCGCGTCCACCGCCCAGATCTTCTCGAGGTTGTAAAAGGCGCGGACCTCGGGGCGGAACAGGTGCACGATCACGTCGCCCGCGTCGATCAGGACCCAGTCGCAGTGAGGCAGGCCCTCGACCCGCGCCTTGCCCAGGCCGGCGTCCTTGAGAGCGCGCAGGAGGTGGTCGGCCATGGCGCCCACATGCCGGTGCGAGCGCCCGGAGGCCACGATCATGTGGTCGGCCACCGAAGATTTGTCGCGGAGGTCGATGCGGACGATCTCCTGCGCCTTGTCGTCGTCGAGGCGGGACTCGATCAGCGCGGCGAGGTCGTCGGGGGCGATGGCCTGCGTCGCCTCGAGAGGAGCGGCCGGGTGCGCGAGGTGCGCGGCGTCGTCAGTCAGCGTGAGCTCCCTGCGGGATCGTCCCGAGGCTGGGATATAGCACGGCTCCGGGCGGAAATCACGGGGCGCCCGCGGGCGCGCGCAGGGCGGTGGAGGAGGCCGGGTGGAGCGGGCTCTCCAGATAGGTCCAGGCGGGAGGCCGAGCCTGGGCGAGGCGGCCGGCGGCGCCAGCGGGCAGGCGGGCGTGGGCGAAGCGGCGAGCGGCGGGCGACAGGCGGCCGGCCAGCAACTGGGCGGCGGTCCCGCCCGGGCGGGCGACCACGGCCACGGGAACGGTGCGCAGGATGTCGGCCCAGCCGCGCCACCGGGAAAGCTGGCGCAGGTTGTCGCCGCCCATGATCCAGACGAAGCGTACGCCGGGGTGGCGGGCGCGGAGCCAGCGCAGGGTGTCGACCGTGTAGCGCGCGCCGATGCGGGTCTCGAGGTCGGAGACCACCATGGCGGGGCCGCGCGCCTGGGCGCGGGCGGAGGCCGAACGGCGCTCGAGCGGGGCGGCGGCGTGGGGTTTGAGCGGGTTCTGCGGCGAGACCAGCCAGAGCACGCGGTGCAGCTTCAGGCGGCGGCGGGCGGTTTCGGCCACGTGGGCGTGCCCCGGGTGGGCGGGGTCGAAGGAGCCGCCGAACAGGCCCACGCGCATCCCGGGCTGGAGAAGAAGGCCCGAACGGAGGCCGCCGGCGCGGTGAACCGGCGCGCGCGGGGCGCAGCCGGAGGTCAGCCGGGACCTCAGGGGCGCCACTCGGCCCCGGCCGGCTCCACCTCGGAGGGAGCTTCGAGCGTCTCGGCGCTGCTGTCGCCGCGGGCCGCGCGAACCTGGGCGTAGGCGGCGCGCAGGAGCTCGCGGACACCCTCGCCGGAGACGCCGGACACCGGGCGGGGCGCCACGCCGGCGGCGGCCTCCAGCTCGGCGGCGCGCCGGTCACGGGTCTCCGGGTCCAGCGCGTCGATCTTGTTGAGCGCCAGGAATTCGGGCTTGTCCTCCAGGCCCTCGCCGTAGGCCGCGAGCTCGGTGCGGACGGTGCGGTAGGCTTCGGCCACGTCCTCCTGCGTGCCGTCGATCAGGTGGATCAGGACCGCGGTGCGCTCCACGTGGCCCAGGAAGCGGACGCCCAGGCCGGCGCCTTCGGAAGCGCCCTCGATCAGGCCGGGAATGTCGGCCACCACGAACCGTTCGCCCACGCTGAGGTCGACCACTCCGAGGTTGGGAGAAAGGGTGGTGAACGGGTAGTCGGCGATCTTGGGCTTGGCGGCGGAGGCGGCGGCCAGGAAGGTGGATTTGCCCGCGTTGGGCAGGCCCACCAGACCCACGTCGGCGATGAGCTTGAGGCGCAGACGGATCCAGCGCTCCTCGCCCTTCTGGCCGGGCATGGCGAAGTGGGGCGCCTGGTTGACCGAGCCCTTGAAATGGATGTTGCCATGTCCGCCGTTGCCGCCGCGCAGCAGGCGGATGCGCGCACCTGGATGGTCCAGATCGGCGAGGAGGGCCTCCCCGTCCTCGTCCAGCACCTGGGTGCCGACCGGCACCTTGAGGGTCACGTCCTCGCCCGCGGGGCCGTTGCGCTGCTTGCCCATGCCGTGGACGCCGGTGCCGGCCTTGAAATGCTGTTGATAGCGGTAATCGATCAAGGTGTTCAGGCCCTCAACCGCTTCTACGAAGACGTGACCGCCCCGGCCGCCGTCGCCGCCGTCCGGACCGCCGTACTCGATGAACTTCTCCCGGCGAAAGGACACGGAGCCCGCCCCGCCGTCGCCGGAGCGTGTGTAGATCTTGGCTTGGTCGAGGAACTTCATCGCCCAGGATATGGGGCGGGAGGGCCCCCCCCCGCAACGCGGGGGAGGGCCGGGCCAGATCAGGCCAGCAGAAAGCCTTCGACGTTCATGCGCTTGGTCAGTGCGGCGTTCTGCTCCTGGGAGAGCTGGCTTTGGAAGCGGGGATAGATCTCGTCCTCTTCGTCGCGGACGTGGTGCTGGATCAAGGTGTGGAAGGCGCGCACGCGCTCCAGCCATTGGGAGTCGTCCTTGGGCTTGGTCTCCAGCTCGTGGAGATAGGTCTTGATGTCCGCGTGCTCGGCGTAGAGCTCCTTGGTGTCGGCCTCGATCCCGGCTTCGCGCAGCGCGGGGTAGACCACGTCCTCCTCCTGGAGAGCGTGCTTGGTCAGCCCTTGTTTGATGGCCAGCAACAGGGCTGTGCGCTTCTTGGTCTGGGTCTCGTCCGTGGCGAGAAGTTGCTCGAACAGGGTGTTCACCGCCGCGTGCTCGAGCTTGAGGATCTCGAACCAGTCGTTCTTGCTGATGACCAACTCCAGCCCCTGGTGGGCCAGCTTGCGGGCGGGCACGACGAACATGCCGGCCACGAAGCCCAGGGCGGCGGCGCCGGCTGCGGTGGAAAGACCGTTCTTGCTGAGGTGGGCCATGGTTGGATCTCTTTGGATGAGGGTTCGCCGGGAAGAACAGGCGAGGGCGGCCGGGGGTTGCCTGCGAACGACTCTCGACTTTGAGGGCGGGCGACCGCACATCGCGACCCATGTCGAACACGGGCGAAGTCGAGGACGGGCTGGGGGCGCGGCGCGAGGCCGGGCGGCTGCTTCAAGCGGCGTTGGCCCGACGCAACGGGCTGGAGGAGGCGGCGGCCTCGGCCGGGTTCAAGGCCTTGTCGCCGCGGGACCGGGGGTTCGCGCGGGCGCTGACCCTGGCCGCCCTGCGATGGCTGGGGCCGATCGACCAGGCGCTGGACGCCCGGCTGCAGCGGCAGCCTCCGGAAGGGGTCAGGACCATCCTGCGGCTGGGGGCGGCGCAATTGTGGGCGCTGGATACGCCCGCCTGGGCGGCGGTGGATACGGGCGTGCGGCTGGCGGAAGCGGACGGGCGCGCGCGGAAGTTCAAAGGGCTGGTGAACGCCGTGCTGCGTGGGCTCGCTCGGGACGGAAAGCCCCAGGCGCCCCCCGAGGCCTTTCTGCCCGACTGGCTGTGGGCGCGGTGGCGGGCGGCCTACGGAGAGGACCGCGCGCGCGCGGTGGCGGCGATGGTCGGGCAGGAGCCCCCGACGGACCTCTCGGCCAAGGGCGAACCCGCGGCGGTCGCCGAGGCGCTGGAGGGCCGGGTGCTGCCCACCGGGTCGGTGCGGACCGAGCGGCGCGGAGACGTGTCGGGGTGGCCCGGCTACCCGGAGGGGGGCTGGTGGGTGCAGGACGCCGCGGCGGCCCTGCCCGCGTGGCTGCTCGGCGTGCAGCCGGGCGAGACGGCGCTGGACCTGTGCGCGGCGCCGGGCGGCAAGACGCTGCAACTCGCGGCCGCGGGGGCGCAGGTGACGGCGCTGGATCGGTCCGTCTTGCGACTGAAGCGGCTGGAGGCGAACCTCTTGCGCGCGCAGTTGAACGCGGAGGTGGTCGCGGCCGATGCCTTGGGCTGGAAAGACGAGCGGACTTTCGACGCGGTGCTGCTGGACGCGCCTTGCACGGCGACGGGGACCTTTCGACGGCGCCCGGACGTGCTGTGGGCGGCGCGGCCGGGCGAGGTTGGCCAATTAGCCGTGCTGCAAGCGCAACTGCTGGACAGCGCGGCGCGGCGGGTTCGGCCGGGCGGGCGGCTGGTCTACTCCACCTGCTCCCTGGAGCCTGAGGAGGGGGAGGCGCAGGTGGCGGCGTTTCTGGCGCGCACGCCCGGCTTCGAGCGGGCGCCGCCGGCCGCGGGGGAGGCCGGGGCGCCGGAGGAGGCGCTCACGGCTGAGGGCGACTTGAGGCTCCTGCCCTCCATGTGGGCGGAAAAGGGCGGGCTGGACGGATTCTACATCGCCCGTATGGTCAGGCGAGGTTAGGGGCCCGCTTGCCGAGTTGGGCCGCCGCCCGTAAGCCGAACGGGTCATGCCAACCCCGCCCATTATCGCGCCGTCGCTTCTGTCGGCGGACTTCGCGCGCCTCGGCGAGGAGGTGCGCGCGATCGAGGCCGCCGGGGCCGACTGGCTTCACCTGGATGTGATGGATGGGCGCTTCGTACCCAACATCAGCTTCGGCCCGGGCGTCATCGGGGCGCTCCGGCCGCATACGGCCCTGCCGTTCGACGTGCATCTCATGATCGCGCCGGCGGACCCGCACCTGGAGGCTTTCCGCGAGGCCGGCGCGGATTGGATCAGCGTGCATCCCGAAGCGGGACCGCACCTGCACCGCACCCTGCGCCGCATCCGCGAGCTGGGCGCCCGAGCGGGGGTGGTGCTGAACCCGGGCACGCCCGCAGAGGTGGTCGACAATGTGTTGGATGAACTCGATCTGGTGCTGGTGATGTCCGTCAACCCGGGCTTCGGTGGGCAGTCGTTCATCGAGGGGCAGTTACGCAAGATTTCGCGCATCCGGCGGATGCTGGACCAGGCGGGGCGGAGCGAAGTCGTGCTGCAGGTGGATGGAGGCGTGAACGCGGACACCGCGCGGCGGTGCGTCGAGGCCGGGGCGACGGCGCTGGTGGCCGGTTCGGCGGCCTTCCGCGGGGGTCCCGACCGGTACCGCGACAACATCGCGGCCCTGCGAAGCGCGCCCGAGCGCGCGGCGGCCTGAGCCGAGCATGACGGGGGGCGCGCCGCCCGACTGGAGCCTGCCCTTGCTGGCCGCGGGAGCCCGCGTTCGCCGGCAGGCCGGCTATGAATGGCGGGGCTCTGCGCCGGCTGAGGCCTTGCGTCGGCGACTGACCGCGCCAGGGCTGGCGGGCGCCCCACGGAGCTTTCGCCCGGCGGACCCGGAACGTGGCCTGGACATCCTGGACGGCCGCTGGCGGCTCGCCGGCGCACTGCTCGATGTGGGCCAGGGCGGCGACCCCTGGGACCGGAGCAGCCCGACCAAGCGGTTCGCGGAGGCGCTGCACCGGTTCTGCTGGATGTGCGACCTGCTGGCTGGAGGCGAACCGGGGGCGCGGGAGGGATTGCGTCTGTTCCTGGACTGGGAGCGGAGTTTCGGGCGGTGGTCGGCCTTTAGCTGGTCGGGGCCGGTGATGGGCCGCCGGGTGATGCAGCTGGCCTGCGCGGCGCGCCGGCTGGGCGGCGTTGCGGACCCTGAAGCGCGGGGCGTGCTGCTGGCCAGCCTGCTGCGCCAGGCGGACGGGCTGGTGCGCGAGGAGGGGGAGCCGGTCGGGGCGGCCGAGCGGGCCTGCGCGGCCGCCGTGGCCGCCTCGGCGCTGGAAGGCGAGGCCGCGGGCCGGGTCGGCGCCCAGGCGCTTGCACGCCTGGTCAAGGCGCTGGAGGTGGCGGTGCTCCCGGATGGCGGGCACCGTTCGCGCTCGCCTCAGGCCGCCCTGGAGCTGTTGTTGGATCTCATGACGCTGGACGACCTGCTGCTGCAGCGCGGGCGCGAGGCGCCCGCGGCCGTCAGCCGCGCGCTCGACCGGCTGGGGGCGGCGGTGCGGTTCTTCACCCTGGGCGACGGCCGGTTGGCGGTGTTCCAGGGCGGCGAGGCCGGAGCAGCGGCGGCGGTGGCCGCCACCCAGGCCGAGGCGGAGGAGGAGACGCTGCGGCCCCGGCCCTTCGGCTATGCGCCGCACAGTCGCTACCAACGGCTGCAGGGGAGCCGGCTGCAGTTGATGGTGGATGCGGGACCGCCGGCCGCCGGGGCCTGGAGCACGGCGGCCTGCGCCCAGCCGCTGGCCATCGATGTCAGTGGCGACGGCGACCGACTGATCACCAACGGCGGCTGGAGCCCGGAGGCGGCGGGACCGCAGGCCTGGCGCTTGTCGGGCGCGGGCTCGACGGTGACCGTGGACGACGCCAGTCCGGGCGCGCCAGTCGCGGCGGGGCTGGCCGGGGTGCTGGGCCCGCGGCTGCTTGGCGGCGCGCGGCGGGTCGAGGCTCGGCGCAATGAGGTGACGGGCGGCGTCTGGCTGACGCTCAGCCACGACGGCTGGGCGCCCGCCTATGGGCTGATGCACGAGCGCCGCCTGTTCCTGGACGCCGCCGCTGACGAGCTGCGCGGCGAGGATCGGCTGGCCCCCGTCGGCGGACGCCCCACCGCCTCGGCGCCGTACCAGGCGCGCTTTCACCTGCATCCCGACGTCAAGGCGAGCCTGGCCCGTGACGGACGTAGCGTGCTGCTGTTCGGACCGTCCGAGCGCGGCTGGTGGTTCCGTAACGACTCTTCCGACGTGCAGCTGGAGGCTTCCGCCCATTTCGAAGGCGGGCTGGCGCGTCGGTCCACCCAGATCGTGCTGCGCGGCCAAACGCGGGGCGGGACGGGCGCGCGGGTCAGATGGAAGCTGGCCCCCGCCGAGTCGGAGGCGGGCCGGAGCCTGGGCGGCGGCGCGGCGGCGGCGCCTGCCGAGGAGGTTAGACGGTGAGCCGGCGTCCCTTGTTGTTCGAGTCCAGCCCGCGGCTGATCTACGCCCACGACCTGTTCATGGCCGGTTCGGCGATGGCGCTGACTCTGGTCACCCGGTTCGCCTTGGAGGGCAAGCCGATCCCGGGCTCCCTCCTGCCAACCAGCATTCTCGTCTTTGTGCTGATCTGCGCCGTGATCTTCCCGCTGTTCGGGCTCGGCAAGGGCATCTGGCGCTACACGGCGGTGCGCGACGTATGGCGGATCTTCCTGGCGACCGCCGCAGCCAATCTGCTGACGCTGCTGATCATGTTCCTGTTCACCCGGGCGGCGGAATTTCCCCGATCCACCCCGATCGTGGTCACCCTGCTGGCCACCGCGCTGTTGAGCGCCGGGCGGGTGCTTGCCGTGGCGCTGTCCACTGGAGGGCGGCTGCTGGGCTGGGGGTTCGAGGACCGGAGCCGGCCGGCCTCGGTGATCGTGGGCGACCCGGAGATGGTGGCCGAGTATCTGACCGGCACCCGGGCCAAGCTGTCCCGCGCAGCGCCGATCGCGGGCATGGTGACCCTGGGGCCGGCCCGGAGCGGCCGCACCGTCCGCGGCGTGCCGCTGCTGGGGGACATCCGCAATCTTGCGGCGATCCTGAAGGCGGTGACCGCGCGGGACGCCCGGCCTCCACAGGTGGTGGTGGCCGATCCCCGCCCCACCCGGGCGGTGCTGGACGCGGTGGTCACGGCTGCGAGTGAGGCCGGCGCCACCGTGGCGCGCGCTCGACCGACCAGCGGCGGTGAGACCCAGCTTTCGCCCGTCCAGGCGGCCGACCTGCTGGCGCGTCCGCCGCGCAAGCTGGATCCGGAGCGGGCGAGGCGGCTGATCAATGGACGGCGCGTGCTGGTGACGGGCGCGGGCGGCACCATCGGCGGCGAGCTGACCCGGCAGGCCGCGCGACTGGGGCCGGCGCATCTGATCCTGGTGGATGCGTCCGAATTCAACCTTTACGCCATCGACGCCCAGCTTCGAGAGGAGAAGCTGGAGGTCCCTTGGACAGCGGCGCTGGGCGACATCCGCGATCCCGCACGAATGAAGGAGGTGTTCGACCTGGGACGCCCGGACGTGGTGCTGCACGCCGCCGCCCTGAAGCACGTGCCGTTGATGGAGACCCACCCGGCCGAGGCCGTGCTGACCAATGTCGCCGGCGCCATCTATGTGATGCAGCTCGCGCGCGAGCGGTGCGAGGCCTTTGTGTTCATCTCCACCGACAAGGCGGTGAACCCGACCAACGTCATGGGAGCCACCAAGCGCGTTGCCGAACGTGCGGTGCGGGCGCTGGCAGCGGGCGGTCGCGCGCGGACGGCGGTGGTGCGGTTCGGCAATGTGCTGGGTTCGGCCGGTTCGGCCGTTCCCTTGTTCGAGCGGCAGATCGCGCACGGCGGGCCGGTCACCATAACCGACCCGCAGATGGTGCGCTGGTTCATGACGGTGCAGGAGGCCGCAGCCCTGGTGCTCGAAGCCGGCGCCCTGCCCGAGGCCGACGACGCCGGAGCGGTGTTCGTGCTGGACATGGGCGATCCGGTGCGGATCGACGACCTGGCGCGCCAGCTGATCCGGCTGCACGGCCTGACGCCCGACCGGGACATCCCGATCCGCTACACGGGGCTGCGCCCCGGCGAGAAGCTGTCGGAGGAGATCTTCTACGCCGCGGAGGCCGTGCGCCCGACAGCGGCGGACGGCGTGCTGGCGGCGGTGGACCCCGCCCCGGACTGGGCGGTGTTGGAGCCGGAGGTGCGGGTGCTGATCCATGCGGCCGAGCGACGCGACGAGTCCGCCGTGTTGGCCGCCTTGCAACGGCTGGAGCCCGCGTTCCGGCCGGGTTAGAGGGCCGCATGAGCCCATCCTTTCCGCCGCCTCCCGACCAGCTGCCCGTGCGACGGGCCCTGATCTCCGTGTCGAACAAGACGGGGCTGGTCGAGGCCGGCCGCAGGCTGGCCGCGCTTGGCGTGGAACTGATCTCCACAGGCGGCACCCGGGCGGCGCTGCAGGCGGCGGGTCTCCGCGTGCGCGACGTGGCCGAACTGACCGGGTGGCCTGAGATGATGGACGGGCGGGTCAAGACGCTGCACCCGGCCGTGCATGGCGGGCTGCTGGGCGTGCGAAACGCACCAACTCACGCCGAAGCCATGGAGCGGCACGGCATCGGCGGGATCGACCTGCTGTGGGTCGACCTTTACCCCTTCGAGCGGAGCGTTGCGGGCGGGGCGGCGCTCGAGCAAGCCGTGGAGCAGATCGACATCGGTGGGCCGGCCATGATCCGTTCGGCGGCCAAGAACCACGGATTTGTGGCGGCGTGCACCTCGGCCGCGGATGTGGAAGCTGTGCTGGGCGCCTTGGAGGCGGACGGCGGGACCTCGCTGGCCCTGCGACGGCGTCTGGCGGCCGGGGCGTTCGCGCGGACCGCGGCTTATGACGCGGCGATCTCCGGGTGGTTCTCGGGGCAGGTTGGGGAGACGGCGCCGACGCAAAAGGCGGTGGCCGGCGCGCTGGTGGAGGCGCTGCGCTACGGCGAGAACCCGCATCAGGCGGCCGCCTTTTATCGGACCGGCGAGGTCCGCCCGGGAGTGGCCTCCGCGCACCAGGTGCAGGGCAAGGCGCTGAGCTACAACAACATCGCGGACACGGACGCCGCCTTTGAGCTTGTGGCCGAGTTCGACCGCGCGGCCGGGGCGGCGGTGGCCATCATCAAGCACGCCAATCCGTGCGGGGCGGCCACGGGGACCGATGTGCTGGAGGCCTACCGGCGCGCGCTGGAGTGCGATCCCGTGTCGGCCTTCGGCGGGATCGTGGCCAGCAACCGGTCGCTGGACCGGGCTGCGGCCGAGGCCATCGTTCAGGTCTTCACCGAGGTCGTGATCGCGCCGGAGGCGGACGACGCCGCGCTGTCCGTGTTCGCGGGCAAGAAGAACCTGCGCCTGCTGCTTACGGGCGCCCTGCCGGATCCGCTCGCAGGCGGGGAGGTGTTCCGCAGCGTTGCGGGCGGTTTCCTCGTCCAGGCGCGCGACGACGCCCGGGTCACGGCGGAGGACCTGAGGGTCGTAACCCGTCGCCCGCCCACGGCGGCCGAGGTCGCCGACATGCTGTTCGCCTTCACCGTGGCCAAGCACGTCAAGTCCAACGCCATCGTCTATGCTCGGAACGGCCAGACGCTGGGGGTGGGCGCGGGGCAGATGAACCGAAAGGACTCCGCCCGGATCGCCGCGCTGCGGGCGGCCGACTTCGGGCTCGACCTGCGCGGCTGCGCCTGCGCGTCGGAGGCCTTCTTCCCTTTTGCGGACGGGTTGCTGGAGGCTGCGGCGGCGGGGGCCACGGCGGTGATCCAGCCGGGCGGCTCGGTGCGGGATGCGGAGGTGATCGCCGCCGCCGACGAGGCCGGGATCACCATGGCCTTCACCGGCGTGCGGGTGTTCCGCCATTAGGGCGCCGCCCACCACCGCCGAGCTCTGGGCGCGACTGGAGCCGCACATGGAGGTGCACGGCCCGACCGACGAGCTTCGCCGGCCGGCGGTGCTGTTGTTTCACGGCTGCGGCGGGGTGCGGGGACATATGGCGGAGTACGCGCAGGCGGCCGCGGCGGCCGGCGTCCGGGCCTTCATCATCGACAGCTTCGCGCCGCGAGGCTGGGGCTTTGGCTTCGGGGTCGCCTTTGTGTGCACGGGCGCCCGGTTCTGGGGACGGGAGCGGGCCGGCGACGTGCTGGCGGCGCTCTGGGGCCTGACCCGGCGGGCGGATGTGGATCCGGAGCGGCTCTGCCTGGCGGGTTGGAGCCACGGCGGCTGGACGATCATGGATCTCATGACCATGCCCCTCACGCAGCCGGGAGAGGCGGCGCTGGCCGATCCGAACCCAGGGCTCCTGGCCGGCGTCCGCAGCCTGTTCCTCGCCTATCCCTACGGCGGGTTCGGCGCGTTGAGCCGGCGACGGCGGTGGCTGCGGAGCCCGGAGGTGCTGGGCGTGGTCCCATCGTGGGACCACGTCACCTGCCGCGCGGACGTGAAGTCGATCTATGCTCCGGTCCGGCGGGGCGGCGGAGCGCTCGAGCTTTGGGAGATGCAAGCCGGGTCGCACAGCTTCGACGAGCCCGCGCCGCACTTCCCGATGCGCCGTCATCCGGAGATGGCTGGAGAATCGCGGCGGCGGTTCGCCGCCTTTCTGGCGCGAACGCTGGAGCCTCAGCCCGCCATACAGTCGACGTAAGGGCCGTCGCCCAGGCCGGTGAGGGTGGCGCCGGCGCCTTCGGCCGACAGGGTGGCGCCGGAAGCGTCGTCGGTGAAAAGCACGGTGTCCGAAGCGCCCTTGTGCGCCAGGATGCGGACGTCGCCGGCGGCGGCGACCACCACCGAATTGCCGTGCTCGGGGAAGGTGGCGGTGAAGCTGCGGTCGTCCGAGCAGCGGTAGTTCACCGGCATGACCAGGGCGTCCTCCGCGTCGGCCACCTGCACCAGCAGGCCCTGGGGCTGGAGTTCGGCCACCGATGCCTCCACAGCGGGCGTTTCGGCCAGCGGGGCGGCGGCGGTGGAGGCGATCTCGGCTTCCGGCGAGGCGCAGGCGGCCAGCACCAGCAGGGCGGAGGCGAGGGCGGCGGAGGAGAGGCTGCGGATCACGTCGTTCACCGTTCGCTAAGGTTCACGAATGAGTAACCAAACCGGAGCCGTCCGGTTCCCGAGATTGCAGCAACAATCGTGGTTAACAGCCAAATGAACGAACTGCTCGTGGTTCGTTAACAGTTGTTGAGCAAGACTAGCATTAACGAAGACCTTAACGGGCGGGGTGCGGGAGCCGGGAGCGGCTCCGATCCAGTCCTGCCGATCGGGAGTTGGCGCCGTGATCTTGGGTGTGCTGCACGCGCGAATGTCGTCCAACCGGATGCCCGGCAAGGTGCTGGCCCCGATCCTCGGCGAGCCCATGATCATCCGGCAGTTGGAGCGCATACGTCGGGCCCGAACCCTGGATCAGGTCGTCGTCGCCACCACCCGCGATCACGGCGACGACCCCCTGGCCGCCTATCTGGCCCAGCGCGACATCCCCGTGTTCCGCGGCAGCGCGGACGATGCGGTGCTGCGATGCGCCAAGGCGGCCGAGGGCGCCGAAGACGTCACCCACGTGGCCCGCTTCTTTTGCGACAATCCCCTGATCGACCCCGACGCGATCGACGCTGCCGTGACCCTGGCCCGCGTGTCAGGCGCCGCCTACGTCGGTACGGGTGAACACGGCGGGGTGGAGGTGATCGCCGCGGACGCGCTGGCCGAGGCCGCCGCCGAGCCGCGGGGGGCGCGCGACCGGCGCGACCTGCGCTTCTTCTTCGGGCCACGAGCGGACCGCTTCGCCCGGGCTGAGTTGGACGACGGCGCCCCCCGGTGGACCGTGGACACCCCCGGCGATTTCGCCTTTGTGCGGGCGGCCTATGAGGCGCTGCACCCGACCAAGCCCGACTTCGGCGCCCAGGACGTGTTGGACTGGCTTTGCGCTCGCGAAGGCGCGGGCGTCCGCCCGGCCAGCAAGGCGGCCTGAGCCCGTTCGGAGCGGTCAGGACCCCGGGACTCGCCCGGGGGCTGCAGCCTCTGGAGGAATGGCCGCCGGCGCCGCGGGCTCAACGGCCTGGGTGTCGAAAAATCCGCGGAGCAGGAAGAAGAGCACGCCCAGCAGGATGAGCGCCGCCAGCAGCGGCAGCAGCCACCTGGGCAGCCCGCCGCCGCTGGTCGAGTCCGGAGCGCGCGTGGCGGGCGGCTGCGCAGCCGGCGCCGGACCGGGCGCGGGGAACAGGACGGCCTCTCCCCCTCCGGAAGCCGCCGCCGCTTCGGCGGCGACGACACGGTCGACCGCGTCCGCCAGGACGGGGGCGGCCGTGCGCTCGGGAGCGGTCGCGGGGGTGGGCGGCTCCGCGCCGCGCAGGTCGAAGCCCGGCGGGAAGGCGCGTTCCACATTGTTTTCCTGTTCGCGCAGGGTGCGGCCCAGGGTGTCGGCGTTCAGCGGCGTGGGGGCGATCCGCGCGAAGGCGCCCAGCGCCAAGGGCGTGAGCATCGCCAGCAGGGCCGCGGCGGACTCCGGACGGATGCGCGCGAAGCCGGCGAGCCGGTCTTCGAGGTCGTCGGCCAGAAGGTCCGGGTCAGGACGGGCGTCGGCCTGCAGCCGGCTCAGCGGGTCGGCCAGCGCGCGCGCCGCCCCCGTTCGGCGCATGGCGCCCAGGAGAGCGTCCGCCCCGCCCGGCGCGCGCCCCCGCTCGATCAAGCGCCAGAGCACGGCGGGAATCGCGGCGCTCGCGGCGCGTCCCAGCGTGTTCGATTCCTCGTTCAAGCGTTCGCCGGCCCGGGAGAGCACGTCCGGGCCCAGCGCCCCTTGGACCAGGTCCACGACATTGGGGGTCATCTCGGCTCCTGCTCACCGCTCAGCGCCCTTAGCGCGAAGCTCCGGTCGGTGTTCCCCGCGTCCAGCAAAAAGGCCCAGGAGCGGTGCTCCGGGGCCTCGTCTTGCTCTGAACTGGGCGGCTGGGAGCATGAAGTCGTCCGCAGCCGCACTGTTCGTGCCGATCAGCACAAACGCGAGGTCCGCATCCATGTTCGTGTCGCCTACGACGACACGCCTCACGAGCTAGCGACGCCGGCTCAGGCCGCCTGGGCCCAAGCCCCATAGGGGTCCACGAACTCCGCCCCCATCGCCTGCGCCACCGCCGGGTGGGCCAGCTTGCCGCCCAGCACGTTGAGGCCGCGCGCCAGGTGCTTGTCGCGTCGCAGCGCCTCCAGGCCGTGGTCGGCCAGCGCCAGACCGAAGGGCAGGGTGGCGTTGTTCAGCGCCTCGGACGAGGTGCGCGGCGCCGCTCCAGGCATGTTGGCCACGCAATAGTGGACCACGCCGTCGATGGTATAGGTGGGGTCGTTGTGGGTGGTGGGCCGCGAGGTCTCGAAGCAGCCGCCCTGGTCGATGGACACATCCACGAGAACCGAGCCCGGCTTCATGCGCGACAGGTGCTCGCGCCGGACCAGCTTGGGCGCATTGGCGCCCGGGATCAGCACGGCCCCGATCACGACGTCCGCCTTGAGAATCTCCTCCTCCACCGCCGCGATGGAGCTGTAGCGCGTCAGCACCCGGCCCATGAAGATGTCGTCCAGTTCGCGCATGCGGGGGATGGAGCGCTCCATCACCACCACCTCGGCGTTCAGGCCCATGGCCATCCGCGCGGCGTTCATGCCCACCACGCCGCCGCCCAGCACGACCACGCGGGCGGGCGCCACGCCCGGCACGCCCGACAGGAGCAGGCCCATGCCGCCATTGTGCTTCAGCAGGGTTTCGGCCGCGGAGAAGACCGCGATCCGTCCGGCCACCTCCGACATGGGCGCCAGCAGCGGCAGCCCGTTGCGATTGTCCGTCACCGTTTCATAGGCGATGGCCGCGCAGCCGCTTTCCAGGAGGCCTTTGGTCTGGTCGGGGTCGGGCGCCAGGTGAAGGTAGGTGAACAGGATGTGCTGCGGCCCCAGCCGCTTCCATTCCACGCCCTGCGGCTCCTTCACCTTTACGATCATGTCGCTGTCGCGGAAGACGGATTCCACGTCCGGCTCCAGCCTGGCTCCGGCCTTGACAAAATCGTCGTCGCTGAAGCCTGCGCCCAGGCCCGCACCGGTCTGCACCATGACCTGGTGGCCGTGCGAGACGTATTCGCGGACTGCGGTAGGGGTCAGCCCCACCCGGTATTCGTCGGACTTGATCTCGCTGGGCACGCCTACGCGCATGGTTTCACTCCCGGGGTGGTGTTTGCTGGGACGCTTAGACCCTCCGAGAGCGGGAGCAAAGCGGGGCGGGCCGGTGCACCGCAAGAGTCGCCGCTGACGGACGCCCCCCCGACTACGCTCGCCCGCCTCCTCGGCGCCCGGAAGGGCGGACGCTCGGAACAAGTCTCCAAGTGAGGTTCTAAGTGGGAAGCAGGGAGATCGGCATGGATTGGGCGGACCAAGGGCGGGCACTCGTCCGCGAGCATGGGCTGATCGCGGGGCGCCCGGTCACGGCTGCCGAGACCATCCGCGTTGACGACCCTGCGGAAGGGACCATGCTGGGCGCCGTGCCCAAGCTCTCGGCCGAGCAGGTGGAGTCCGCTGTGGCCGCGGCCGCCGGCGGCTTTCCCGCCTGGGCCGCGACACCGGCCTTCGAGCGTGCGGGGGTGCTGCGTCGGTGGGCCGCGTTGATCGAGCAGCATACCGATGCGCTGGCCGCCGTCATGTCGCTGGAGAACGGCAAGCCGTTCGGCGAGGCTCGCGGCGAGATCGCCTACGCCAATCAGTTCGTGCACTGGTTCGCCGGCGAGGCGGAACGCATGGGCGGTCACGCCATCGAAAGCTGGAGCGGCGCCGACCGGGTCGTCACCTTCAAGGAACCCGTGGGGCCTGTCGCGGCGATCACACCCTGGAACTTTCCCGCGGCCATGGTGACGCGCAAGCTCGCGCCCGCCCTGGCCGCCGGCTGCACGGTGGTGCTGAAACCGGCTTCGGCCACCCCCTTCACCGCCATCGCCTTGGTGGAGCTGGCGTTGGAGGCGGGAGCACCGCCGGCCGCGCTGAACGTGGTCACGGGGGATAGCGGGACGGTCGGCCGCGTGCTGACCGGCTCGCCGGACATCCGCAAGCTCAGCTTCACGGGCTCCACTCCGGTGGGGCGCAAGCTGATGGCCGACTGCGCGCCCACCTTGAAGCGGCTGTCCATGGAGCTGGGCGGCTCCGCGCCGGGGATCGTCTTCGACGACGCGGACCTGGAACGGGCGGTCGACGGCGTGACCAAGGGCAAGTTCCGCAACACGGGCCAGAGCTGCGTGTCGATCAATCGGGTTTATGTGCAGCGGCCGTTGCTGGAAGCCTTTGTGGCCGGAGTGGAGGCGCGCATGCGCACGCTCAAGGTGGGTCGCCCCTTTGAGGAGGGGGTCGAGATCGGCCCGCTGATCGACGAAAACGGCGTGCGCAAGGTCGAGGAGCATGCGGCGGGCCTGCGGGAGGGCGGCGCGCGTTTGGTGATGGGGGGCGGACGGCACCCGCTGGGCGGCCTGTTCTTCCAGCCGACGCTGCTGGTGGGCGGCGACGACGCCCTTCTGCGCGGCGAGGAGACCTTTGGCCCGCTGATGGCGGTGTTCCCTTTCGACAGTGAGGTCGAGATCCTGCAGCGGGCCGACGCCACTGAGTTCGGGCTCGCGTCCTACGTTTTCACCGAAAGCCTGGACCGGGCGTTCCGGGCCGCCCGCCGGATCGAGGCGGGCATGGTGGGCGTCAACACGGGCGTGATCAGCCACGCCGCCAACCCTTTCGGCGGGATCAAGCAGTCGGGGTTCGGGCGCGAAGGCTCGATCCACGGCCTGGACGAGTATCTGCAGATCAAGGCGGTGACGCTGGCGGGGATGGGTTAGCCGGACGTCGCCGATCCTCCCCGTGAACGGACGATGTCATGACGCGAACACCCGGTCGAAGTCGTCACGGCTGCTGACCGATACCTGCAGGTCGGTGATCAGGCCGGTGTGAAGGGAATAGATCCAGCCGTGGACGCACAAGGCCTGGCCCCGCGCCCAGGCGTCCTGGACGAAGACGTCGGACGCGACGTTCTCGACCTGGCGCACCACATTCAGCTCGCACAGCCGGTTCTGTCGCGCACCTGGGTCGGCGATGGCCGCCAGCTCCTCGCGGCGCTCATCCGCGATGCGGCGGATGGGGTGCAGCCAATGGTCGATCAAGCCGTGGCGCTCGCCGTCCACGCTGGCGATCACGCCGCCGCAGCCGTAGTGGCCGGTGACGATGATGTCGCGGACCTGGAGCACCTCCACCGCGAACTGGAGCACGGAAAGATAGTTGGCGTCTTGCGGCGGGGCCTGGTTGGCGACATTGCGGTGGACGAACACCTCGCCGGGATCCAGCCCCACGATCTGATTGGCGGGCACGCGCGAGTCCGAGCAGCCGATCCACAGGTATCGGGGCCGCTGTTGCCGGGCCAGCCGGGCGAAGAAGTCGGGGTCGGCGTCCAGGCGGGCGGCGGCCCAGTGGCGGTTGTTCTCGAGCAGATGGGCGACCATGGCCGGTGTCTAGGCGGGACGGGCGCCCGGCGGCAAGCGCCTCAGCGGGACAGGCGCACCTCGATCAGCAGGGTGATCGGTAGAAGGGCCACGGCCATGTAGAGCCCCATGGAGCCGCCGCGGTCAGAGGCGAGCCGTTGGAGAGTGTTGCGCACGAGGGCGGTCTCTGCGCCGCGTCCTGCGGCTTCGACCGGGAGCTTAGCTGGACGCGCGTTTCCGCTCCGTCACGGCTCGGCCCAGCGCTCAGGTCCAGGTGCAGCCGACCGGGGGGGACCCGGCGTCACCCCCCCTGTCGCCGCGCGGCTGTCCTCCTCCGCGAGTTGCGAGAGAGGAACGGCGCTATCTGGTCAGCTGGCCCGGTCCACGTCCGGCTGGGTGTCCGGATGGGCTTGAACGAAGGCAGGGTGTAGAGCCGCCCGCTCCGCCGCCGCGCGCAGGCGCGGCCAGGGCGCGAGGTCCAGGCCGAAGCGGCCCGCGGAGTAGATCTGCGGGGCCAGATAGACGTCGGCCAGCGTCAGCGCGTCCTCGAAGGCGTAATTCCCTCCGCGCCGCTCGACCAGACGCTCCAGGGCGTCGAAGCCGGCCGTGATCCAGCGGCGCGGCCAGGCCTGGACCGCCGCCTCATCCGCTCCGTAGTCGGCGCGGAGCGTTTTTAGCACGCGCAGGTTCTGCAGCGGATGGATGTCGCAGCCGATCAGGGCGCACATGGCCCGCACCTCCCCCCGCGCGAAGGGCGCGGTGGGCAGCAGCGGCGGATGGGGATAGGCCTCCTCCAGCCACTCGAGAATGGCCGGACTTTGGGTCAGCACCCCCTCGGGGGTCACCAGAGCCGGCACCAGCCCCTGGGGATTGAGTTCGGTGAAGCCGGCCTCGGACTGGGCGCCCGTGCGCAGGTCCACGCCCACCTGACGGTAGGCGAGGTTCTTCAGATTGAGCGCAATGCGGGCGCGGTAGCTGGTGCCGGAGCGCCAGTAACCGTGCAGCACCAGTTCGCTCACGCGGCCAGCTCGCGCAGGGCCGCGTTGGCGATGGTCAGCTTGGCGAAGCTCCAGCCCCCGCCCGAGGCTTCCACCTCCTCGACGTTCCTGAGCGCGCGCCGGGTCTGGGCCTCCCGGCCGGCGATCCACGCCTCCACGGCCGCGCACGCGGCTTCGTTGCTGGCGCCCGCTTCGGGCGGCGCTTCCGCGATCACGGCGGCGGCCAGGGCGGACTGTTCGGCCAGCATGTCCTCGATCAGCCGGCGCACGGCCAGCCGTTCGAAATGGTCGCTCCGGGCCACCCCTCCGGCCGCGAAACGCAGCCGGTCGAAGCCGAAGGCGGCGCCCGTCTGGTGATATAGCCGCGCGACCTCCTCCACCGGTCGGCCGGCCTCGCGGGCGAGGTCGGCGATGTCCGTTGTTGCCGTGAGGGGCCGCAGCACCGCCACTTCGCGCGCCAGGGCTTCGGGTGCGCCCAGCTTGACGAATCGCTCCACCCGCCGCTCGACCTGCACGGTCTCGAAGTCCGACAAGGGCTCGGCGCCCAGGGCCTGCAGCGCGTCGGCCGGGGCGCGGTAGGCGTCGATCAGCCCCTGCACCGTGGCGTCCGTGCGGCCAACGCCGCGGGCCAGCCAGAAGGACTGACGGCGCAGCACGCGCGATATCTCCAGGTACAACGCCGTTTGCGCCTCGGCGGGAACCTGCAGATCGAGCGAGGACACCGCGTCCCAGGCCTTGCCCAGGCGGAAGATGCTGCGCGCGGCTTCGAAGGCGATCACCAGGGTGGCCGTGTCGCACTCCGCGCTGGCCCGCAAACGGGGCGCGAAGGTGGGTCCGCCCATGTTGACGATCTCATTGGCCAGAACCGTGGAGATGATCTCGCGCCGCAGCCGGTGCCGCTTCATGGCCTCTTCGTAGCGGGCCAGAGGCTCGGGAAAGTAGGCGCTCAGCGTCGTCTCGAACCAGGGGTCGTCCGGCGCGGTGGAGCCGACCACGTCCTCGAACAGGGTGAGCTTGCCATAGGCCAGCAGCACGGCGAGCTCCGGCCGGGTCAGGCCCTTGTTCTGCGCCTGGAGCTCCAGCACAGCGGCGGCGTCCGGCAGGCCTTCGACGTGACGGTCGAGCTTTCCGGCGGATTCCAGCTCGGCCATGAAGCGGGCCTGAGAGTCGAGGTCGGCGCGCGCGGCGGCCTCCATCAGCGAAAGCGCCAGGGTCTGATCGTAGTTGTGTTGCAGCACCTTGGCCGCGACCTCGTCCGTCATGGAGGCCAGCAGGCTGTTGCGGGCCGGACGGTCCAGCTGGCCCGCAGCCTCGACCCCGCCTGTCAGGATCTTGATGTTGACCTCGTGGTCGGAACTGTCGACCCCCGCGGAGTTGTCGATGGCGTCCGTGTTGATCCGCCCGCCGCTGCGCGCAAAGGCGATCCGGCCGGCCTGCGTCAGGCCCAGGTTGGCGCCTTCTCCCACGACCTTGACCCTGAGCTCCGGGCCGTCGAGGCGGATGGCGTCGTTGGCCTTGTCGCCGACCTCGGCCTGGGTCTCCTCCGGCGCCTTCACATAGGTGCCGATGCCGCCCAGGTAGAGCAGCTCGGCCGGTGCCCGCAGGATGGCGCGCATCACTTCGGCCGGCGTGGGCGTCGCGGACGTGATCTCCAGCAGAGCGCGGGCTTGCGGCGACATGGCCACGGTCTTGGCCCCCCGGGGATAGACGCCGCCCCCGGGCGAGATCTTGCTGCGGTCGTAGTCGTCCCACGACGAGCGCGGCAGCTCGAACATGCGCTTGCGCTCGTCCCAGCTGGTGGCCGGATCGGGGTCGGGGTCGATGAAGATGTGCCGGTGGTCGAAGGCGGCCAGCAAGCGGATCTGTTTGGAGAGCAACATGCCGTTGCCGAACACGTCGCCGCTCATGTCGCCCACTCCCACCACGGTGAAGGGTTCGGACTGGATGTCCTTGCCCATCTCGCGGAAGTGCCGCTTGACCGCCTCCCAGGCGCCCCGGGCGGTGATGCCCATCACCTTGTGGTCGTAGCCGGCCGAGCCGCCGGAAGCGAAGGCGTCGCCCAGCCAGAACCCGTAGTCGCCCGACACCCGATTGGCGATGTCCGAGAAGGTGGCCGTTCCCTTGTCCGCGGCGACCACCAGGTACGGATCGTCGCCTTCGTGCGCGATCACCTGCGGCGGCCGGACCACCTCGCCCGAGGCGGTGATGTTGTCCGTCAAGTCCAGCAAACCGCAAAGAAAGATTTTGTAAGCGGCGATGGCGGCTGCGCGGATCTCCTCGTTCGACCCGCCCCGCGGCAGCGCCTTGGGATAGAAGCCCCCCTTCGAGCCTACGGGCACGATCACCGCATTCTTGACCTGCTGCGCCTTGACCAGGCCCAGCACCTCCGTGCGGAAGTCGTCGCGCCGGTCGCTCCAGCGCAGCCCCCCGCGCGCGACCGGGCCGAAGCGCAGGTGCACGCCTTCGACATGCGGAGCCCAGACGAAGACCTCCCGGTATGGCTTGGGCGCGGGCAGCTCCTCCAGCTCGCGGCTGGCCACCTTGAAGCTGATGTACGGCTTAGCGGAGCCGGTCGCGTCCGGCTGATAGAAGTTGGTCCGTTTCAGCGCGCGCACCAGAAGCGCGAGGCGCCGTAGCACGCGGTCGTGGTCCAGGCTCTGCACCGTCTGCAGCGCCTCGACGATGGAGCTGAAGGTGATCTCCGCGGTCGCCGCCCGGTCCTCCAGGCTCATGTCCAGCGCAGGGTCGAACTTGATGCGGAAGAGCTCCAGGATCAGGCGCACCACGCCCGGGTGTTCGGACAGCGCCTCCTCCTGCACCGCCTGGCTGGGGTCCAATCCTGACTGGCCGCGGTAGCGAGCCAGGGCGCGCACCAGGGCCGCCTGCCGCCAGGGGACGCCCAGCTCCAGCACCAGCCGATTGAAGCCGTCGTTCTCCGTTTCCCCGCGCCAAACGGCTTCCACCGTGTCCTCGAAAGCGGCCTTGACCTCCTCGAACACCAGCTCCTCGCCTCGTGGGTCGCTCAGCTCGAATTCGTGAACCCAGGTCACGGACTCCGAACCGTCGGCCAGCCGCCGACGTATGGGGAAGCCTTCTTCCTGCTGCGCCTTCAGCCCCAGGCTCTCCAGAATGGGCAGAACGTCGGCCAGCGGCGCCGGCTTCTCGGGCCGGTAAAGCTTGAACCGGAACACGGTCGGGCCGTCCTCGGGGCCTCGCCAGGCCCGCACCCGCACCGCCTCCTCCGCCCGCAGTGATTCGATCACCGCGACGTCCGCCAGAGCTTCCGCCGCGTCGTACAGGTCCTGGTAGCCCACCTCGAAGGCGTCCGGACCGTAACGCCCCAACAGGTCGGTCGCGGGCACACCGTCCACCCGGCCCTGCTCGCGCACCACCTCGTCGAAACGGTCGCGCCAGTTGCGGGACGCTTCCGCCAAGGCGGCCTCGAGCGCGACCAGATCGGGCTCCCGGTGCTCCCCGGGCTTAACCCCGATGATGAAATGCACCCGCACCAGCCCCGTCTCCGTGTGGAACGGATACCAGGCCGACACATGCCCGCCCCACGCCTCCGCGAGGATCTCGCCGGCGCGCGCGCGCAGGTCGCTGTCGTAGCGGTCGCGCGGAAAGAAGGCGAGCGCCGAGATGAACCGGTCGAACGGGTCGCGTCGCACGAACAACCGCGCTCTCGGGCGGTCGTACAGGTGCAGGATGCCCAGCGAGGTCTCGAGCAGCTCGTCCTCGGTGGCCTGGAAGAGCTCGTCGCGCGGGTAGTTCTCGACGATGTTGCGCAGCCGCTTGGCGTTGTGCCCGCCCGGCATACGCACCGCGCGCTCCAGGATCCGCGCCGCCTTACGCCGGATCAGCGGCACCTCCAGGACCGGCCGGTCGTAGGCTTCGGCGGTGAACAGGCCCACCACGCGCACTTCGCCCGAGGGGCGACCGTCAGGCCCGTACCGGCGGATGGAGATGTAGTCCATCTTGGTCCGGCGATGGACCCGGCTGTTCAGGTTGGACTTGCCCACCGTCACCGGCTCGTCGAGGTCGATCTCGCGCTGCAGCTGGGCCGTCAGCACCGCCGGCTCGTTGGCGCGCCGCAGAATGAGCCGCTCCGGATCCCGGAGCACGCCCAGGCAGGTTTCCGGGGGCGTGTTCAGCACCGCTTGGGCCTCATAGCCGCCTTCCGCGGTGCGCGGATAGTCGTAGGCCCGCGCGCCCAGGAACACGAAGTGGTCCGCCGACAGCCACCGCAGGAAGCCCACGGCCTCTTCCAGCGCTTCGGGGTCCTTGCGCGGGGCGGCTTGCTGCAGCTCGGCGGTGGCGTGCTCCACCAGCGCGACCATCTCGGGAAAGTCGGTCACGGAGGCGCGGACGTCCGCCAGGGTCTCCTGCACGCCCTGGATCAAAGCCTCCCCGCGATCCTCGCCGACGGGCTCCAGCCAGACCTGGATCAGGCTCTCCGGTCCGGCGCTTCGGCTGTCCAGCTCCACCACCGGGTGGAACATGGCCCGAACCCGCATCCCTTGCGCCCCGAGTTCGCCCATCACGCTGTCCACCAGGAAAGGCGCATCGGGCTGCACCACCTCCAGCCGGTCACGTTTCAGGTCGCGGCCGTCCGCTCCAAGGGTGGGAGCCAGGCGGACCCTGGGGTCGAAGCCGCCGGAGGTCGAAGCTTCCTGGGCGAAGCGCCAGAACTCCAACAGGGCCGCGGCCAGGTCCTGCGCGTTCATGTCCGGGAACTCGCCCGGGCCGCAGTCCTCGTGCACCTGGTCCAGGAAAGCCGCTTGGTCCGCGCCCAGACCGGCTCCGGTCAGGGCCGTAAAGGCCGCCGCCAGGGTCGAGCGGGAGAAGCAGAACTGGGAAGCGCCGTCCATGTACCATGCCCTTGCGATCGGGTCCCGACCCTAGCGGGCGGCGGGCCTCAGTCCAAGCTGGGACTTCGGCGCTTGTCATGGGGAATTGCTGGTCGCGGCCGGTTGGGCGAAATCGCGTCCGACGGGGGTCAGCCCCCGTCGCTCACCCCGCCATACGAAAGCGCCGTCGGACGCGGGGGCGTCCGACGGGCCGCGGGTCAGGCCGCCGAAGGGGGGAACGGCGGCCGGGACCGTGGGGCGCCTCCGGTCTCGGAAAGACGGGGAGACGAGGCGCCTTGGCCCGGGCTACAGGGGGGGACGGCCCGGGCTTGGCGAGGAGATAGGCGCGCGTCTGCAGGGTGGAAGACCGGGCCGGAACCCATCACGCCTTCGTGTTGGGGCCCATTCGCCCTAGCGCCCGCGACCGGCTCGAAGCGGGCTTGGCGTGAGCGACGTCTCCCCTTGCGCCGTTCTCGTTCGGGTCGGGGTTGCCGTCCTGGGACAGCAGAATGGCGATCCAGCGGGACCCCTGGAACTGCGCCAGCAGGATCATGGCCACCACCGTCAGCGGCGTGGACAGAAAGGCGCCCGTGATTCCCCACAGCGCGCTCCAAAAGGCCAGGGAGAGCAGCACCACCACCGAGTCCACGTTCAGCCCCCTGGACTGCATGCGCGGATAGATGACGTTGCCCACGAAGAAGTTCACCGCCTGGTTGCCCGCGAACACGAGCAGCGGCGGCCCATAGCCCTCGAACTGCACCAGGGCGAACACGGCCGGCAACGCCGTCCCCAGCGCGGGCCCGACGATGGGGATATAGCCGGTCAGGAAGATGAAAAAGGCCCAGAACAGCGCCCGGTCCAGCCCCACCGCCAGCATGACCACGTAGCAGGCCACCGCGATCATCGCCCCCGTGACCGTCTGGATCCACAGATACTGCTGCGCGCCCGAACGGATCTCGTCGAAGATGCGCCCGGCCTCTCGCCGATCCTCGCGCGAACCGAACAGGGCGCGCTGCTTGGCCTGGAAGCTCCGGCGCGAGGCCAGCAGGAAGCCCAGGTAGATCAGGATAAAGAGCGCGTCGGAGGCCAGCCCCTGGATGGCCGCCACGAACGGACCCAAGAAGCGTTGCGGGTTCAGCTGACGAAACAGCTCGCGCAGGGTAGGCGCCTCGTCGATACCCACCAGCCGGGCGACGTCGCCGATCAGCCCGTTCAGCCGGGTCGCATAGCTGTTCTGCCCGCCGGGCCCGGTGGTGGTCAGGTCGCCCGCGAAGCTCGCAATGTTGGAGGCCACCACATAGACCGAAACGCCGAAGGCCAGCAGGATCAGGCCGATCGCCACCGCCAGGGGCGCCCACCCGGGCAGCCGGGGCAGCCGCTGGCGGATCTTTCCTTCCAGCCCGTCGATCATGATCAGGAGGAAAAAGGCCAGGGCGAAGGGCGTGAGAATGCCGCGCAGCCAGTACAGCGCCGCCCCCGCAACCACCACGGCGATCACCACGTCGGCGTTGCGACTGGTCGGCGAGGCGGCGGGGACGTCCGGAGGGCTCATGGCCGGACCTTAACGCAAGACTCCTGCCGAGGTCGCTCCTGGATCAACCAGAACGCTCCATCCCGCCAGCGCCTCGCGTCCCACCAGCAGCCGAAAGCGCATCAGCGGCCTGGCCGTGAGTGAGATCTCCACCTCCCGAGCCGGCAGCCCGGCCAGGCTCAGCGCGGTGCGGATAAAGGGGCGCGCCTCGCCGACGCCGTTGGAGCTGGTCACACGCCGGCGGTCCGCCAGGGCGGCCTCGCATCCCAGGATGCAATCGGGAGTCCCGGGCCAGGGATGCAGAGTGAAACGCACCCGATCGCCGTGCACGGCGATGTCGGTGGCGTGCAGGGCTGTCCCGCGCGCGCCCGTGTCGAGCTTGGCCGCCAGGGCCGCGGCGCCCAGCTCCGGCAAGCCGGCCGTCTCACGCCAGGACAGGACGATCCGGGTCAGGTGGGTTTCACGACAGAAGATTGGAGCGGGCGAAGAGATTCGAACTCTCGACCCCAACCTTGGCAAGAGAAGATTGGAGCGGGCGAAGAGATTCGAACTCTCGACCCCAACCTTGGCAAGGTTGTGCTCTACCACTGAGCTACGCCCGCTTGGCGCCGGACGAACCCGTCCGCGGTCTGGGCGGCGCTTATGGCGGGAAAGTTTCAGGAAGGCAAGCGGTTGTCCGGGTTCAGCACATATGAGAGGGCGGGAACTCTCCGGCCCGGAGCTTGGCGGTGTGGACCCTGGGAGTCCGTCGACCAGGGCGGCGTGAGGCCACCCCTCCCATGGACCCCGGCCTCCGCCGGGGAGAGCGGCAAGGGTGGGATGGGACACCCTTCATGCGGGCGAACCTGAGAGTTACCGCCCGAGCCGAGGCGGCTTCAGTCGGCGCTTGTTGGTATGGGTCGGCGGCGCCTTGCCGAGGTCCTCGGGAACCTCTCCTTTGAAATAGAAGCGCTGCCAGGCGTCGCGCATGGCGCCGGGCTCCTGGTTGTGCAGGGACTTGTTGAAAGCGTCGCGTGAGGTGCGCCAGGCCTCGTACTGCTTGTTCAACGGAAGATCGCTCGCCAGCGAGCGGCGGACTGGCTGCACGGCGTCCAGCGGCTGCGACTGCACTAGCGTGAGAAAACAAAAGGGCTCCCCCTTTTCGAAGCGGATCCGCCCCGGGCGGGTGAAGATCCAGTTCATGGTGAAGGGAAAGGGCAGCCAGTCGGTTTCGACCAGCCCCGTGAGCGGATAGACGCCGTCCTTGGGCAGGTTAGGCGGGCCTGAGGTCCACACCGACCACCCGGGGGGCGTGCGGAACAGATAGCCCGTGTGAAAGGTCAGCACGCCGTGGCTGAAGTGCGATGACACATACTCGCCCGCCTGCGCGTTCGGCCGGTCGGGGGTGATGGTGATGTCTCGCTGGTGCGTGCCGCCGTTCCACTCGGCGCTGAAGCCGAACGGAGTCAGGATCTCCCAGCCGGAGGTGTTGGCCATCGTCAGCGGCAGGCAGCGATAGGGATGGCGCGCGCTGAAGTGGTCCATCCATTGACGCGCCGGCCCGCCCGGCACCAGCTCCGGCGGCCGCGCCACCACCGAAAAACACTCAAGCTCCATCCGCAGACCTCCAGGGCGCGAGGGGCCGAGCCCCTTGGCCTCGCCAGTTTGCGCGGGGCCGTCCTGGCGGATCAAGCGGTTGGGGGCGAAAAGACGCGGCGGAAACCCTCGCCGAGGCTGGCCGGGTTATCACCGGTCCCGAAGTGGGTTCAGGAGGTGTCTTGGAGAAAGAGTCCGCAGACCGTCGCGTGCTTCTCGACCGGAACGGCCCCGACGCCCGAGCCGGGCTGTTCGCCTTTCTGGACCGGCACGGGATCGCGCACCGCACCCTGGAGCATCCGCCCGTGTTCCGTGTGGAGGAAGGCCGAGAGATCAAGGCCGCCCTGCCGGGCGGGCACACCAAGAACCTGTTTCTCAAGGACGCCAAAGGCCGGCTCTGGCTGGTCTGTGCTCTAGGCGACACCCGCGTGGACCTGAAAGCGCTTCCCGCGGCGATCGGCTCGGCCCGGCTGTCCTTCGGCTCCGCCGAGCTCATGAGGGAAGTGCTGGGCGTGGAGCCGGGGTCGGTCACGGTCTTCGCCCTGTTGAACGACCTGGGGGGGCGCGTGTCCTTGGTGCTGGACCGGGCGCTGATGGACGCCGATCCCGTCAACTTCCACCCCCTCTCCAACGACGCCACCACCGCCCTGTCGCAGGCGGGCCTGCAAGCCTTTCTCCGGGCCCTGGGCGCCGAAGCGCCCGTGGTGGACTTCTCCGGCGCGGCGCCCCTCCGTTGCGGGACGGCGCCCACGGGACCATCTTGAGCGTGGATCACGGGAGCAGAGATTCCATGCTGGGCGGCGCGCAGAACACGACCGGAGGCGGCAACAGCGGCCATATCAAGGACAGCGGCGACGCCGGCTTCCTGGCCGACGTGATCGAGGCCTCGCGTAGCCAGCCCGTGATCGTCGATTTCTGGGCGCCCTGGTGCGGTCCCTGTCGCCAGCTGACCCCCGCGCTCGAAAAACAGGTCAACGCCGCCAAGGGCGCCGTTAAGCTGGTCAAGATCGACATCGACAAGAACCCGCGCGTGGCGACCCAACTGCGCATCCAGTCGATCCCGACCGTCTACGCCTTTGTGGACGGCCAGCCGGTGGACGGCTTCCAAGGAGCCCTGCCCGAAAGCCAGATCAAGGCCTTCATCGACCGTCTGTCAAAGGCCGGGCCCGGCGCAGACGGCGCGGCCGACCTCGAGGCGCTGCTGGCCATGGCGGCCGAGTCCGCCCAGCTCGGGGACCTCGGCGGCGCGGCCCAGGCCTACGCCCAACTGCTGCAGCTGGACCCCGAGAACGCCAAGGCCATCGCCGGCCTGGCGCGTGTCTACCTCTCCGGCGGTGACCTGGAGCGCGCGGAAGAGATTCTGTCCATGGCGCCGGCAGGCGCGAAAGACCCCGAGCTGGACAGCGTTCGCGCCGCCCTGAAGCTCGCCAGCGCGGCCCCGGCTTCGGACTTCGCCGAGTTCGAGGATCGGCTCAAAGCGGATCCGAACGACCACCAGACCCGCTACGCCCTGGCCGAGGCCCTGGCCGCCTCCGGGCGGCTGGACGAGGCCGTGGACGCGCTGCTGCACATCTTCGCCCGCGACCGCGAATGGAACGGCGGCGCGGCCCGCGCCAAGCTGGTGGAGATCTTCGAAGCCGCAGGCCCAAACAGCGACGTGGCCAAGACCGGCCGCCGGCGCCTCTCGTCCTTGATGTTCAGCTGATGAGCGCGGGCGCGATCGCGGGAGGCTCTGCGCGGGTGGAGGACCTGCCGGCGATCCTGCCCGTCTTCCCGCTGGACGGGGCCCTGCTGTTGCCCCGGGGCGGTCTGCCGCTCAACATCTTCGAGCCGCGCTATCTGAACATGGTGGACGACGCCATGGCTGCCGATCGCAGCATCGGCATGATCGCCACCCAGCCGGGCGGCGACCGTGCACGCCCGGCGCTGGCTCCTTTGGGCTGCCTGGGCCGGATCACCAGCTTCAGCGAGACCGCCGACGGGCGCTACCTGATCACGCTCACCGGCGTCTGCCGCTTCGCCGTGGTGGAGGAACTGCCTGTCACCACACCCTACCGGCAGGTTCGGGCCCACTATTCCGCCTTTAGGGAGGACCTGGAGCCTGCACCCTTCGACCTGGAGTTCGGCCGCGACCGCCTGCTGGAGGCGCTTCGCGCCTACCTTGACCGGCGCGGCCTGGAAATCGAGTGGGACACCGCTCGCGGCGCTCCGGCCGAAGCCTTGATCAACAGCCTGTCGATGGCGCTGCCCTTCGCCTCCGCCGAGAAGCAGGCTCTGCTTGCGGCGGCCGACCTGATGGAGCGCGAAACGGCTCTCGTAGCCCTGCTCGAGATCGAAGCCGCGGGCTTCGACGACGACGACGACGGCCCTCAAACCCTGCAGTGATCCCATGACGGACGCCCCAGCGAGACCGCACCACCAGCCTCAGGTCGACCCCCGGCTGTTGGAGGTGCTTGTTTGCCCCGTCACCCACGGCCCGCTCGAGTACGACCGCGAAGCGGGGGAGCTGATCAGCCGCAGCGCCCGCTTGGCCTACCCGATCCGCGACGGCGTCCCCGTCATGCTCCCGGAAGAGGCTCGCGAGCTGACGGACTAGACCGGCTCGCCTCGCAGCAGCCGGGGCAGGTCGCCCACCGCGCCCCCCGCCTCGGACATGAAGAAACGGCGGGCGGGCCCGATCCGGTTCACCGCCGCCAGGCCCAGGCCCCGGGCCAGCCGCAGGGGCGGGAAGTCGTTGCTGAACAAGCGGGTGAAGGCGTCCGTCGCTCCCGCCAGGGCCACGGTGTCGAACCGCCGCCAGGCGGCGTAGCGCTCCACCACCGCTTCCGCCCCGATGTCCTCGCCGCGCCGGCCCGCGTCGGCCAGGGTCTCGGCCAGAGCGGCCACGTCTTTCAGCCCAAGATTCAACCCCTGCCCGGCGATCGGATGGATGGCGTGCGCCGCGTCGCCCAGCAGCGCCACCCGGGGCGCCGTCCATTGCTCCGCCAGCAGCAGCCCCAGCGGGTAGGTGAAGCGCGGCCCCTCGACCCCGACCTCGCCCAGGAAGTCGCCGAACCGCCGGCGCAGGTGCGCCTCGAAGGCCTCGGGGGAGGCCGCGGCCAAGGCCTCCGCCCGCCGTTGCGGTTCCGTCCAGACCAGGCTTGCACGGTTCTCCGTCAGGGGCAGGATCGCGAAGGGCCCGCCTGGCAGGAAGTGCTCGTAGGCCACCCCGCCGTGCGGGCGCGCGTGTTGCACGGTGGCGACCACGCCGGACTGCCTATAGCTCCAGCCCGTCACGCCGATCCCGGCCAGGCTTCGAACCGTGCTGCCCCGCCCCTCCGCGCCCACAACCAGCACCGCCTCCAGCGCGCGCCCATCGGCCAGCCGCACCCGCGCCGAAGCCGGCCCAACCTCGACGGCCTCCACCCGAGCAGGCGTCAGAACGGCGACGTCCGAGGCCGCCACCGCCTCGGCCAGCGCGGCTCGGATCCGGCGGTTCTCGACCATATAGCCCAGCGGCTCACCTCCGGACCGGCCGGCGATCTCGTCGGCGGCGAAGCGCAGGTGGAAGGGCGGGGGGCTTCCCGCTGCGGCGCCGGGCGCGCGCCCGTCGGTGACCAAGATCTGCTCGATCCGGCACGCCTGCGGCTCCAGGACCTCGCCCGCTCCCAGCGTGCGCAGCATGCGAAAGCTGCTGTAGGCGATCGCCGAGGCCCGTCCGTCAAAGGTGGGCGCCAGCTGTTGTTCGAAGGGGTGGGGATCGACCAGCGCCACGCGGAAACCGGCGGCCGCCAGGGCCAGGGCGGCGCTGGCGCCCGTCATCCCGGCTCCCGCGACGACGATGTCGAACCGCTCGGTCACGGGGCGGGCGCGCTCGGCCCCTCAGCCACCTGGGTCGCCGGCGTGCGCGTCCGTTCCCAGTGCGTCGCCACGGCGCGGGCCACGCTCGCAATCAGCTGCTGGCGCTCGCGGACCTGCCGATCCGTCCGGCCGATGTAGACCGCCACCGCATAGGTGCGGCCGTCCGGGGCGACCATCACGCCCACGTCATTGTAGCCGGCCGTGGTCTCGCGCCAGTCCGGCCCTGTGCCCGTCTTGTGCGACAAGCGCCAGCCTTCGGGGAGTCCCGCCTTGAGCCGAGCGGCCCCTGCGCGGCTTTCGAACATGATGCGCAGCAGGCGCTCGGTCGACTCCGGCGAGAGCAGCTTGCCTTCGTAGAGCATCTGCAGCGCATTCACCGTGCCGACCGGGGTGGCGCCGTCCGGCGGCGCCCGCAGATACTGGTCCAGCGCTTGGTCGCGCACTTCGTCGGGCACCCGGTCCCGGGCGCGGTTGAACAGGTCGCCGTCGATGTACTCCGGCCGCCACTCCAGGCCCGAGATGCGCGGCTGCAGCAAGCGCTCCTCCACGCCCACGCGCACGCCGCGGAGGCCTTTGCGCTCCAGCACCGCCTGGACCGCCGGTCCTCCACCGAGGCGGCGCATGAGGATGTCGGTCGCGGCGTTGTCGCTCTTGCTGATCGCCCACAGCAGCAGGCGGTCGATGGTGGTCTCCATCCGACCGGTCTTCAGCGTCAGAGGTCGGACCATAGGCGAGTTGAACAGGCTGAGGTCGGGCGGCGTGATCACAACCGTTTCGTCCAGACTGAGCTGGCCGCGATCCACGGCGTCCAACACGGCGACGGCCAGCCACACCTTCATGGTGCTCTGCTGGGGAAAGGCCTTGTCGCCTTGCCAGGTCGCCGCCCAACCCTGCTGCAGGTCCTTGACCGCCACGCCCACGTCGCCGTCGAAGGGTCGAACCGCAGCCTCGATCTCACTCTGAAAGCCCGGGGGGGCGGGCGTGGGCGGCGGCGGGGGCTCCAGCGAAGCGGCTTCGGCCGAAGGCGCTGCGGCGGACAAGGCCCGATCGGCGATGTTCTCCTGATCGGGCCCGCTGCAGGCCGCGCAGGCGGTCGCCAGGAGCAGGGCGGCGACGGTGGCGAGCCTCATACGCGGACGAACTCCAGAAACAGGGGGGCCGAATCGCCGAGGCGCTTGGCTTCATAACGCGTGGAGACGTGGTCGCTGGGCGCCTCGCGCCAATCCGCCGCGCTCTCCGCCGTCCAGCGAAACTGGGGCGAACCGTGCATCCGCTCAAGGGTCCAGGCTGCGTAATCCCGCCAGTCGGTGACGAAACGGAGGACGCCTCCCGGGCGAAGCACGCGGGCCAGTTCGGCGACAAAGGGTTGGGTCATGAGGCGTCGCTTGTGGTGTCTGGCTTTGGGCCAGGGATCGGGGAATAGGATGAACACTCTGTTCACCACGTCCTCGGGAAGCGCTTCCATCAGCTCACGGGCGTCGCCCGCATGCAGGCGCACATTGGTCAGCGCCCGTTCGTCGATGTGGCGGACCGCGCTGGCCACGCCGTTCTGGAACGGCTCGGCTCCGATCAGCAGAACGTCTGGGTGGCGGGCCGCCTGTTCCGCCAGATGCTCGCCACCGCCGAAGCCGATCTCAAGCCAGACGGGACGGTGGTCCAAAGCCGGACGGTCGTCCAGGCGCCAGATCAGTTCGGGCAAGCGCCTCTCGACCAGGCCGGCTTGGCGCGGCTTGATCGGCCTGGACTTGATCCGGCCGTAGGAGCGGATCGGCCCATGCTGGTGGGTCAGGCCAAGCCTCGCAGCTGGTCGACCAGGTCGGTGCGTTCCCAGGAGAAGCCTCCATCCGCGTCGGGCAGACGACCGAAATGACCATAAGCGGCCGAGCGCTGATAGATGGCCCGGTTCAGTTCCAAGCGTTCGCGGATGCCGCGGGGCGTCAGCCCGCCGATGAGGTCCGGCAGCGCCGATTCCAGCTTGGCCGGATCGATCTCGCCGGTGTCGTGCAGGTTGACGTAGAAGGAAAGCGGCCGGCTTACGCCGATGGCGTAACTGACCTGCAGGGTGCAGCGGCGCGCCAGGCCGGCCGCCACCACGTTCTTGGCCAGATAACGGAGCGCGTAGGCGGCCGATCGGTCGACCTTGGTGGGGTCCTTGCCCGAGAAGGCGCCCCCGCCGTGCGGAGCCGCCCCGCCGTAGGTGTCCACGATGATCTTGCGGCCCGTCAGACCCGCGTCGCCGTCCGGCCCGCCGATCTGGAAGGCGCCCGTCGGATTGACCATCCACTCGGTCTCGTCCGTCAGCAGACCTTCGGGCATCACCGCGCGGACGTGCGGCTCGATGAGCGCGCGTACCTCCCCGCTCTCCAACCGGTCCGTCGTCTGGTGCGAGACCACGATCTTGAGCGCCCGCACCGGGCGACCGTCCTCGTACTGGAGCGTGACCTGGCTCTTGGCGTCCGGCTGCAGCGCGCGCTCGCCTCCATGGCGCACCTCCGCCAGCCGGCGCAGGATGTTGTGGCTGTATTGCAGGGTGGCCGGCATCAGCTCGGGCGTTTCGTCAACCGCATAGCCGAACATGATGCCCTGGTCGCCCGCGCCCTCGTCCTTGTTGCCCGCCGCGTCCACGCCTTGGGCGATCTCGGCGGACTGGGCGTGCAGGTGGCTGGCGAAGTCGGCCTGCTCCCAGTGGAAGCCCTCCTGCTCATAGCCGATCTCGCGCACGGCCGCGCGAGCGCGCTCTTCCAGCAGCTCAGGCGTGACCGAGGCCGGGCCCCGGACCTCGCCCGCCAGCACGATCCGATTGGTCGTCACCAGGGTCTCACAGGCTACCCTCGCCTGCGGGTCGGCTTCCAGAAAGGCGTCAACCACCGTGTCGCTGATGCGGTCGGCGACCTTGTCGGGATGCCCTTCGGACACGCTTTCGCTGGTGAAAATGTATGACGGACGGATCAAAAGCGGGCTCTCCCGGCGGGGACGAGCCGCCGGTATAAAGATATCTTTATGTCCGGCAAGCGGCGGGGCGCCTCAGCCCGTCCGGTCGTCCGATCCTTCAGCCCCCTCGCCGGCCAGCTCCCTTACGAGTTCGAGGACCCGGCGACGCATGCGCTTGCGGGTGATCGAGCGGAAGGCGGCCAGCAACTCCGCCTCGTCTGGCGTGCGGCTCAGCGCGTCAAAGGCGGGCGGGTCGACCTCGGACGCTGCCTCCAACGGTTCCCCGGGCGTCAGGCCGTCGAAGAAGAAGGGGATGTCGACCTGCAGTGCGGCGGCCGTATCGAAGAGTTTGGAGGCGCTGATCCGATTGGCGCCCCGCTCGTACTTCTGCACCTGCTGGAAGGTGAGCCCCAGGGCGTCGGCCAGGCGATCCTGACTGAGCCCCAGCTGTTTGCGGCGGGCGCGCACGCGCTCGCCGACGTGGCGGTCCACAAGATTGGGCTGACGGTCCCCCGGCGGCCGCGTCCGTGGCGGCTTGCCGCCTGCTGTCGAGGACACCGGTATCTTAGGTTCAGCCATTCCGTTTCAGCCTCCTTGCGGACCCTCTCTAAGCCTCGAAAGCGGCGATTTGTCACGCATTTTACGTTGTCCGCCGGCGAAAGCGTGGCGGCAGCGCGACAAGCGCCCCGGCCGCGACGAAAATCCAGAAAGGCAGGTTCCCCCAGCGATTGAAAAGCGTCGGGCGGATCGGGGCGGGAAGGGCGGCGTCGATCACGCCTGCCTGCCCGATGCCCAGCACCTGGCCGGCGGGTATGCGGCCGTAGGGATCGATCATGGCCGACACGCCGGTCGGCGCAGACCGTACGATCGGAACTCCGTGCTCGATGGCGCGATAGGCGCCCAGGTTCAGGTGCTGCCAGGGACCGCTTGTGGCGCCGTACCAGCTGTCATTGGAGGGCAGGACCATCCAAGCGGGCCTGGGTCCGCGCCCGCCCACCGCATCCATGAAGATGCTCTCATAGCAGATCATGGGTTGCAGCAACGGCAAACCGGGCAATGCGATCGGCGCCGGCGGCGGTCCGGGCGCATAGTCGGCCGGCATGTTCACGAGCGAGCGCACGCCCAGCCGCGTCATCAGCTCGCCCAGCGGCAGGTACTCGCCGAAGGGCAGGAGGTGGTGCTTGTCGTAGAAGCCGTTCACCCGCAATCCGGCGCGCTCGCGTTGCAGAAAGGCGAGGCTGTTGAAGTAGTAGGCGCCGCCTGGGCCGGCGCGGCTGACGCCCATGAACAGGTGCTGCCCGGGGCGGAGCGCATCCGGGATGCGGCGACCTAGCTCCACGCCCGGGGACGCGGGGTCGAACAGGTACTCCAGCGAGGCGGGCAGGGCGCCCTCCGGCCAGACCACCACGTCGATGGTCTCCAGCCCTGGCGACTGGCTGAGACGCACATGGGTGTCCACGATCCCGGGCAGCGCACCTTCGCGCCACTTCTCCGCTTGCGGGATGTTAGCCTGGACGATGCGGATCCGGGTGTCCGTGGCGCGAACCTCGGCCCCGGACAGCCGCCAGGCGCCCCAGCCCCACATGGCGGTGAGCGCCAAGGCGGCTGCGGCGACCGTGCCCAGGCGAGCCCGGCGCGAGCCGGTTCCGGCCAGCACCGCGGGCGCCCCGGTGATCAGCAGGGTGATCACGGTCAGACCCAGCGCCCCGAACAGGGCCGCGTTCTGCGAGATCGCGCCGCCGGCGGTCCAGGTCTGGCCCGCCATGTTCCAGGGAAAGCCGGTGAGCAGCCAATTCCGCAGCCACTCGAGCACGCCGAAGCTGGCGCCGAACACCAAGAGCCGGGCCGGTCCGGCAACGGCTAAGCGGCGGTACAGAACCGCGGCGGTCCCCCAGAACAGGCCCATGCCCGCGGGCAGCACGCAAACGATGATGGGCGCCATCCAGCCGTGCTGCTCGGCGTCGACCAGAAAAGCCTCCACCACCCACCAGGTGCCCACCAGGAAGTAGGCGAGGGAGAACCACCAGGCGCGCCAGAAAGCGGAGCGGAGCGGACGCTGCGGCTCCCGCTTGCCCCGCCCGTCCAGCAACCAGAGCAGCCCGGCCCATCCCAGGACGCCCGGCAGGATGTCGAAAGGCGGATGGGCGAAGCCGGCCGCCGCGCCGAAGCCCAGGGCCAACAGAGCCGAGCCCGCCCGGCTCAGGGCGGGGTGCGTCATGCGGCCGTGTCGCTCACGGCCGGCCGCTCCAGCCGGCGCACCCGCAGCCGTTTCACGCGGCGCGGATCGGCGTCGACGACGTCGAACTCATATCCGGCGGGGTGGGCCACGATCTCGCCGCGTTGGGGCACGCGCCCGGCCAGGGTGGCGACCAGCCCGCCGACCGTGTCGACCTCCTCTTCGTGATCCTCCAGCGCCAGGCTTTCGCCCGCCATGGCCTCCAGGTCTTCGAGCGGGGCCCGCGCGTCGGCCTCCCAGCCTCCCGGGCGCTCGATGATCTCCGGCGTGGTCTCCACATCGTGCTCGTCTTCGATCTCGCCCACCACCGCTTCCAGCAGATCTTCAATAGTGACCAAGCCGTCGGTGCCGCCGAATTCGTCGATGACCAGGGCCATGTGGATGCGGGTGGACTGCATGCGGACCAGAAGGTCGGCCGCGCGCATGGAGGCGGGAACATAGAGCGCCTCTCGCCGGAGCCCGTCCAGGACGGCCGCGCTCCAGTCCGGCGCCGCGTGCTCGGGGCCGGGGGTGAGCAGCTTGACCAAGTCCTTGATGTGGACGACGCCCAGCGGCTCATCCAGGGTCTCGCGGAACACCGGCATGCGCGAGTGTTCGGTTTCAGCGAAGCGGCGCCAGACCTCGTCCAGCGGCGTGTCGAGATCCAGGGCGGCCACGTCGGCGCGGGGCGTCATGACGTCCTGGACGCGGATGCTCTGAAAGGCTTGAGCCTGATCGACCAGGTCGCGTTCGGCTTCCGACACGGGCCGGGCGGCCTCGTCGGACTCGCTTTCCCCCAGCGCCCAGCGCCCCAGCACCCGCAGAATGCCCGGTCTTCGGGCGGACTCGTTCCCGGGACTCGGGCTTGTTGAACTGTCTGTGTCAGCCATGGGGAGGGACGTCGCGATCGCGATAAGGGTCCGGCGCGCCCAGCCCGGCGAGGATCAGGCGCTCGCGCCCTTCCATCGCCTCGGCCTCCGCCTCGGTCATGTGGTCCCACCCTAGCAGATGAAGCACGCCGTGCGCCACCAGGTGCTGCAGATGGTGCTCCAGCCTCTTGCCCTGATCGGCCGCTTCGCGCGCGCAGGTCTCGCGAGCCAGGGCGATGTCCCCAAGGTGGGGCGCCGCCGAAGGGGCGGCGGGGAAGGACAGGACGTTGGTGGGCCCGTCGCGACCCCGGTGATCGCGGTTCAGTTGGTGAACGCCCGCGTCGTCCGTGAGCAGCACGACGACGTCGCCCGTCGCCGCCCGATCGGAGAGAACCGCCTCCGCCGCGGCCCGTACCAGGCTTTCGACCTGGGGCAGGGCGGCGGTCCAGCTGTCCGCCTCGATCTCGACCTCGATCATTCGATGGGCTGGCCTGCGCGCCGGGCCGCATCGGCGTCATAGGCCTTGACGATGCGCTCGACGAGCGGGTGGCGCACCACGTCCTCGGCGGCGAAACGAGCGATGGCCACGCCCTCGACCCCGTCCAGAATGCCCAGAGCGTGGGCCAGGCCGCTGTCGCGCGGATTGACCAGGTCCACCTGCGTGGGATCGCCGGTGACCACCATGCGGGCGCCTTCGCCCAGGCGGGTCAGCACCATCTTCATCTGCAGGCGCGAGGCGTTCTGCGCCTCGTCCACGATGACAAAGGCGTGGTTGAGGGTCCGCCCGCGCATAAAGGCGATGGGCGCCACTTCGATCTCGCCCTTTTCGCGACGCCGTCTCAGGGCGTCGGCCCCCACGATGTCGCTCAGCGCCTCCCAGATGGGCGCCATGTAGGGGTCGACCTTTTCGTTCATGTCGCCGGGTAGGAAGCCCAGGCGTTCGCCGGCCTCCACCGCCGGGCGGGTGATCACCAGCCGGTCCACCTCGCCGCGCAGCAGCAGGCCTGCGCCATAGGCCACCGCCAGGAAGGTCTTGCCCGTTCCGGCGGGCCCCACCCCGAACGTCATGGCGTGGGCGGTGAGCATCTCGAGATAACGGGCCTGGGCCGCCGTCTTAGGGGCCACGGCCCCCCGACGCCCCACGGGAAGCGGGGCTCCGTGGTCAGGAGACGCCTCGCCGCTCCGCGCCGACCCGATCGCCACCCGCACATCCGCCTCCGTAACCTCGCTGCCGGCGTCCGCGCGCTTGGCCACCGATTCGATGGCCCGGCGTGCCCCTGTGCGCCCCTTCATGTCGCCGCGCACCGACACGCCGCCCCCCGGAGTCTCGATGAGCACGCGAAAGGCGTCCTCGATCAGGGCGGCGTGCCGGCTGTTCGGGCCGGCGACGGCGCGGGCCGCGGTGTCGGTGAGCGGAAGGTAGTCCTGGGCTGCGCTCAAGCTGCGAGCCCGCCGCTGGGTTCAGCCGGCTGGGCCAGCACGCCCGTGAGGCTGCGGCTGGCGGCGGCGGTGATGGTCACGGGCGCGATCTGTCCCAGGAGGGTGTCGGCGGCTTGGAGGTGCACCGACTGAAGATAGGGGCTCTTTCCCGCGATTTGACCCGGGCGCCGTCCGCGGCGGTCGAACAACACCGGGAGCGTGCGACCGAGCTGGGCGAGGTTGAACTCCGTCATCTGCGTCTCCAGCAAGGCGCCCAGGCGCTGCAGCCGTTCGTTCTTCACCGCCTCAGGGAGCTGTCCGCCCATGGCGGCGGCCGGCGTGCCCGGGCGAGGGCTGTACTTGAAAGCGTAGGCGGAGGCGTGCCTCACCGCCCGGACCAGGTCCAAGGTGGCCTCGAAGTCCGCCTCCGACTCGCCCGGGAACCCCACGATGAAGTCGCCGCTGATCGCGATGTCCGGCCGAGCCGCCCGCATGCGCTCGACCGTGCGCAGATAGCTTTCGGCCGTGTGCGCCCGGTTCATGGCCTTGAGCACCCGGTCGCTCCCCGCCTGCACCGGCAGGTGGAGATAAGGCATCAGCGCCTGGACCTCGGCGTGGGCGGCGAACAGGTCGTCGCTCATGTCGCGCGGGTGGCTGGTGGTGTAGCGGATGCGGTCCAGCCCGGGGATGGCGGCCAGCGTCCGGATCAGGCGCGCCAGGGTCCAGCCGTCGTTCAGGTAGGCGTTGACGTTCTGCCCCAGCAGGGTGACCTCGCGCACGCCCTGCTGGGCCAGGCCGGCGGCTTCGCGGACGATGTCCCCGGCCGGTCGGGACCATTCCGCGCCCCGCGTGTAGGGCACCACGCAGAAGGTGCAGAACTTGTCGCAGCCCTCCTGCACGGTGAGAAAGGCCGAATAGCCGGAGCGTCGCCGCGTTGCGCCCTCCAGCCGGTCGAACTTGGCCTCCGGCGCGAACTCGGCGAGCAGCCGCTCGCCCCGGGCCCGCGACGCCCCCGCTTGCTCAGCTTGGGCGATCAGTTCGGGCAGCTGGTGATAGCTCTGCGGCCCCACAACGAGATCGACCACCGGGGCCCGGGCCATGATTTCGGCCCCCTCCGCCTGGGCCACGCAGCCGGCCACCGCCACAGTCATGCCGCCTCGGCCATCCCCCGCCTTGGCCCGCTGCAGCGCCTTGATCCGGCCCAGCTCCGCATAGGTCTTCTCCGTCGCCTTTTCCCGGATATGGCAGGTGTTCAGCACCACCAGGTCGGCGTCGTCCGGCCTGTCCGTCGAGACGTAACCCAGCGGTCGCAGCACATCGGCCATGCGCTCGCTGTCGTAGACGTTCATCTGACAGCCGTAGGTCTTGATGAAGAGGCGCTTCACGCCTCGCCGCCCTCCCCCTTGGGCTTGCTGCTCGTGTCCGGCTCCATCTTCACGCCGTAGAGCTCCAGCCGGTGATCGACGAGCCGATAGCCCATCCGCTCGGCGATCTTGTGCTTCAGCGCCTCAAGCTCCGCGTCGAAGAATTCGGTCACCTGCCCCGTGTTCAGGTCGATCAGGTGGTGGTGGTGGTACTCGGTCGCCTGCTCATAGCGCGACCGGCCGTCGCGGAAATCGTGGCGCTCGATGATCCCGCCTTCCTCGAACAAGCGCACGGTGCGGTAAACCGTGGCTATGGAGATGTGCGGATCCACCGCCGAGGCCCGGCGGTAGAGCTCCTCCACGTCCGGGTGGTCGTCGGCCTGGGACAGCACGCGGGCGACCACCCGGCGCTGCTCCGTCATGCGCATGCCCTTCTCGAGAGCCAGCTGTTCGATGCGGTCCATCGCGCTCAGCCTATAGCCTCAGGCGGCGGGGCTTGGAAGCCGAAGGCGCAGCGTCACGGCGTCCACCGCCGACCCTCCAGCACGGAGGTAATAGCCGCGGCGCAGGCCCACGGGGGTGAAGCCGGCCGCGGCGTAGAGCGCCGCGGCCGGCGCATTGTCGGCCGCGACCTCCAGGAAGACCGCCTCGACGCCGCGCTGGCGAGCTGTGCTGAGGCCCGCGGCGAGCAGGGCCCGCCCGAGCCCCTGGCGCCGAAGCTCGGGGGCCACGGCCAGGGTCAGGATCTCCGCCTCCGGCCCTACGAAGCGGAGGAGGATGAAACCGGCTTCGGCGGCCAAGGCCAAGGCGCCCTCACCGTCCAGCATCCCGGCCACATCCTCCGCCGACCAGGGCCGCTCGAAAGATCGCGCATGCAGGGCGGCTAGGCGGGGGGCGTCCTCGGGGCCGGCCCGCGTGGGGGTCACGCCGGAAGCTTGGCGTCGGGCGCCCGGAGGTACACGGGCCTGGCGGGCGCCAGCGGGGCGAAGGCTGCGATCCGTGCGATCACGACCGGATCGGGAGCAAGGCGCCCATCCGCTTCCGAACGGTCCAGCAAGGGCGCGAGCAGCGGCCCGCCCGACCCGACCAATCTCCAGCCCCGACCAAGAGCGGCGAGGCGTCCCGCAGCATCGCAGGTCGTGAGCGCCTCGGCCTCAGCCAGGGGCGCACCATCAAGGAAAGGCTGGACGTAGACCTGCTCGCGCCGCGCGTCCACAATGGCGGCGACCAGTCCCGCCTCGCTGGCGCTCGCCGCCAAGGCTTGAAGCGTGCCGACGCCCACGACCGGCCGCTCGAGCGCCAGTCCCAGGCCCTTCGCGAACGCCAGCCCCACCCGCAGGCCGGTGAACGATCCCGGCCCTGTGGTGACGGCGATCCGCTCGATCCGACCAAATGCGACCCCGGCGGCGCCCACCACCTCGGCCACCAGAGGCGCCAGCCGCTCTTGGTGACCGCGGTCCATCGGCTCGGAGCGAGCGGCCAGCAGCCGTCCGCCCTCCGTCAAGGCGGCCGAGCAGGCGCCCAGGCAGGTGTCGATGGCCAGGATCAAGCGCCCGGTCCGGGCCTAGAGCGTTTGCTCGACCGCGGTCACTTCTGGAACATAGTGGCGCAACATGTTCTCGACCCCGGCCTTGAGCGTCATGGCGGACGACGGGCACCCAGCGCAGGCGCCGCGCATGTGCAGCCAAACCACGCCCGTGTCCGGCTCGAAGCGGCTAAAGGTGATGTCGCCCCCGTCCTGGGCCACGGCCGGGCGGATGCGCGTGTCCAGCAGGTCCTTGATCTCGTCCACGATGGCGGCCGCGTCCTCATCGTACTCGCCTTCGGCATGACCGGCTGGCGCTTCGGCCGCTTGGGAGATGAGCGGCGCGCCCGACTGGTAGTGATCCATCACGGCGGCCAGGATGGGCGCGCGGATGGTCTTCCAGTCCACGCCGAACTCCTTGGTCACCGTCAGGAAGTCCGGCCCGAAGAAGACGCGGCGCACGCCGTCGATGTCGAACAAGGCCTCGGCCAGGGGCGAAGCCTGGGCCTCATAGGGGGAGCCGAACTCGCGCGCGCCTTCCGCCATGACCTCGCGCCCGGGGATGAGCTTGAGCGTCAGCGGATTGGGCGTGTCTTCCGTTTGGATGAACATGAAGCCGATGTGGCCCGCCGCGGGGCGCCTCGCAAGCTTTCAGGACAGCTCGGCGATCTCCGCGTCGGTCAGGTCGCCGGGCACCACGGTGACGGGCAGTTTGCGACCATGATGGTTCACGCCCTCCTTGCACACGGCGCTCACGAGCGGGCCGGGGCCGCGGCCATGGGTGGCGGCCGCCAGCACCAGGATCTTGATCTCGGGATCCTCCAGAACCAGGGCGCGGATGGCGCCGCGGATGTCGCCGTTCTCCCGCACGACGAATTCGGGAGGGTGCCCGGTCGCTTCCATCACCTGGGCGGCGAACTTCTGCAGCAGGCTTTCCGCTTCCGCGCGCTGTTGGCGCTCCATCTCATCGCGGACGCCGGACCAGTGCTCGAACACGGCGGGCTCCAGCACCCGCAGCAGGGTGATGCGGCCTCCAGTGGCCTTGGCTCGGGCGCAAGCGTAGCGCAGGGCGGCCGAGAACTCGGGGCTGTCGTCGGCCACGACCAGGAACTTCCGCAGATGCGGCCCGGCGGTCCCGGCGGGGTCGGCGTCGCTCATGGAGCCACGGTGACAGGCCCCGGTCGGGCCGACAAGCTGAACGCCTGTTCAGAAACTTGAATGGGAGGGGAACAAAGGCCGCTTCCCGCGCGCTAGGCAGGGATGCCACGCATCCTGACCAAGTGTCCCCAGACGGCCCGCACCGTTCCCACCGTGCTGCGCATGAGAGAGGCGGCCTTCGAGGCGCTCAGCGGCTCCCACGCTTTTCGCTGCCCCGCCTGCAACGACATCCATCACTGGGAGAAGGGCGACGCCTGGCTTGAGGGTTCGCCGGTCGTGGCCGCCGGTGCGGTCGGCGCTCCAGGGGCGGCCGTAGCCGCCTGAACGAAAGCGGCGGCGCTTCCGCAGAAGCGCCGCCTCCATTCGGTTTAGTGAGCCGGTTCGGCGGTGGTCGCTGCGCCTGCAGCCGGAGCGGCAGCCCCGCCCGCCGCAGCCGCGCCCGTCGCCGGCATGTCGCTCGTGGTCGTGGCGCTGGCGCCCGTCGCAGCGGCGGCCGCCGCGGCGTCGGCGCTGTTCTGCAGCTGTTGGTCGCTGACCATGGACGCCGGAGCCTCGGTCTTCACCTCGGCTTCGGAGACGCCCGTTTCCGCCTCGGCTTCGCGTTCGCCGCTGCAGGCGGCCAGGCCGCTGGCCGACATAGCCAGCACGGCCGCGAGGGCCAGGAACTTGTTACGGTCGATCATGGTCTTTTCCTCAGAGATCACGAACTCGTGATGTGTGATCAGATGCACGTGATCGGTGCGGGTTGCAAGCGCCTTCAACAAAGGCCGGGGACCGTCAGTGCGCCTCGTCCCAATTCAGGGCCGCGCGCGCGTCGACCACCAGGGGCACGCTGAGCGCTACGGCGGGATCGGCGGCGCGCTCCATCACCGGTCGGATCGCCGCAATCGCCGCTTCGCATTCGGAGTCGGGCGCCTCGAACACCAGCTCGTCGTGCACCTGCAGCAGCATGCGGGTCCGCAGCCCCGCCTCCGCCAAGGCGGACGGCATGCGGATCATGGCCCGTCGGATGATATCCGCCGCCGTGCCCTGGATCGGAGCGTTGATCGCCGCCCGTTCGGCGAACTGGCGCTGGGCCGCCGACTTGGAGCGGATGTCGGGCACGTGGACCTTGCGTCCGAACAGTGTCTGTACATAGCCGTGCCGCCGGACATACTCCTTGGCGCCGTCCATGTAGACCCGGATGCCGGGGAAGCGCTCGAAATAGGCCTTGATGTAGGCCCCGGCTTCCGACTGGTCGATGCCAAGCTGGTTGGACAGTCCGAACGCGGAGATTCCGTACACGATGCCGAAATTGATCGCCTTGGCCCGGCGGCGGGTCTCGGCCAGCATCCCCTCCACCGGCACCCCGAACATCTCGGAGGCCGTGGCGGCGTGGATGTCCAGCCCTTGGGCGAAGGCGCGCTTCAGCTCGGGGATGTCGCCCATGTGAGCCAGCAGCCGCAACTCGATCTGGCTGTAATCGGCGCTGATCAGCTTGTGACCAGGCGCGGCCACAAAGGCCTGCCGGATGCCTCGACCGATTTCCGTCCGTATGGGGATATTCTGGAGATTGGGGTCCGACGACGACAGCCGGCCCGTGGTCGATGCCGCGAGGTGGAAGGTCGTGTGCACCCGTCCCGTGCGGGGATGGATCGCGGCCGTGAGCGCGTCCGTGTAGGTGCCCTTGAGCTTGGACAACTGCCGGTGCTCCAGCACGGCCTTGGGCAGGGCGTGGCCCTGGGCGGCCAGGTCCTCCAGAGTCTGGGCGTCGGTGACCCACTGCCCGGTGGCCGTCCGCTTGCCCCCGGGCAGCCCCTGCTCGTCGAACAGCAACTCGCCCAACTGTTTGGGCGAACCCAGGCCGAACGGCCGGCCCGCCAGGGCGTGCGCCTCCGTCTCCAGTTCGGCGATGCGCGTCCCGAACGTCTGGGACAGACGCCGCAGCCGGTCGGGGTCCACCGCGATCCCCTCCGCCTCCATGGCGGACAGAACCTGCGGCAAGGGCCGCTCCAGCGTCTCATAGACGCTCAGCACTCGAGCTTCGCGCAGCTTGGGCCTGAGCACCGCGTGCAAGCGCAGAGCGATGTCCGCGTCCTCGGCGGCGGCCCCTTCCCCGAGGTCCAGCTCGGCGAAGGTCTTCTGCGCCCTGGCCGAGGCGGCCTGACGGGCGCCGGCGAGGGGTTCGTGGCCGAGGTGAAGCTTGGAGAGCTCCGCCAGGCCGTGACCGTGCAGCCCGCCTTCCAGGGCGTAGGACATCAGCATGGGGTCGTCGATCGGAGCGACCGCTACGCCCTCGCGCGCCAGAACCGCCAGATCGTACTTGCAGTTGGAGGCCACCTTCAGCACGCCGGGATGCTCCAGCAGCGGCTTGAGGCGCGCCAGGGCTTCGTCCTTGCCCAGCATGGGCGGACCCTCGGACTCCAGCTCCAGACCTTCCGGCGTGACCATGGGGATGAAGCAGGCCTGACCGGGCCCGACCGCGAGCGACACGCCCTGGAGATGGGCGTTGGCGGCGGTCAGCGCGTCGGTCTCGGCGTCCAACCCGATCACGCCGGCGCGCATGGCGCGGGCCACCCAGTCATCCAGGGTCTGCAGGTCGCGTATGACCGGGTAGGACCGCGGATCGATGGCTTGCGGCTCGGCCGGGGCACGGGCGCCGGGCTCCACCCAGGGCTTCACGGCCGGCTGCGCCGGGCGACCCTCGGCGATGCGCCGCGACAGGCCCTTGAACTCCATCGTCTCGAGAAACGCGTGCAGCGCCGGACCGTCCGGCTCGCGAACCCGCAGCTCCTCCAGCGGAGCGGGCAGAGGGGTGTCGCAGTCCAGGGTGACCAGTCGCCGCGACAGGCGGATCTGGTCGGCGTAGTCGATCAGCGTCTCCCGGCGCTTCTGCTGCTTGATCTCGCCGGCGCGCTCCAGAAGCGCGTCGAGATCGCCGAACTCGTTGATCAGGGCCGACGCCGTCTTGATCCCGATGCCGGGCGCCCCGGGAACATTGTCCACGCTGTCGCCCACCAGCGCCTGGACGTCGATCACCTTTTCGGGTGGGACGCCGAACTTCTCCAGGACCTGCTCGCGGCCGATCAGCGTCTGCTTGATCGGGTCCAGCATGGCCACATGGTCACCCACCAGCTGCATCAGGTCCTTGTCGGACGAGACGATGACCACCTGCGCCCCGCTTTCGCGGGCCCGGCAGGCGTAGGCGGCGATGATGTCGTCCGCCTCATAGCCCGCCAGCTCCAGGCAGCTCACGCCGAAGGCGGCCGTGGCTTCGCGGATGATGGGGAACTGCTGCACCAGATCATCGGGCGCGGGCGGGCGGTGCGCCTTGTAGTTGGGGTCGATCTCCGTCCGGAATGTGCGCTCGGAGGCGTCGAACACCACCCCCAGATGGGTGGGCGCCGTGTCTCCCTTCACCTCGTTCAGGAACTTCCACAGCATGTTGCAGAAGCCCGACACCGCCCCGATCGGCAGCCCGTCCGACTTCCGCGTCAAGGGCGGCAGGGCGTGGTAGGCGCGGAAGATGTAGCCGGAGCCGTCGATGAGGTAGAGGCGGGGGGTGGTCATCGCCGGCCTATCTAGGCCAGCGCGCGCGGCAGGTCACCGGCGCCGGAGGTCGGGGGGCTCAGGCCGACTCCGGATAGCCTTGGGTCGCCGGCGCAGCGAGCTCCGACGGCTCGGCCGGCGCGCCGCGCAGCACGAAGCGGCGGTCGCAATAGCCGCATTCCACAGAGCCGCTGTCGCCCATCTCCATGAACACCCGGGGATGGCCCAAGGCCCCGCCCACGCCGTCGCAGCTGACCCGGGTGGAGTCCACCAGCACCACCTCGGGCGGGTCGGCCAGCATGGCGTAGGGCGCTTCGTTGGGAACGGGCATGGCTCTGTTGGCAGGGGCTGCGGTCGGGCCTAACTAGGCGGCCCGTCCCCGGCGCGTCAACGACGCGGACAGGCGGCTCCGTTTGAAAGCGCCATGGCCCAGCACTCCCCACTCCCCGAATGGGCCATCGAAGCCGAAGGCTTGGTCAAGACCTATGCGGCGGGCAAGACCTCGCCCGCCAAACAGGCGCTCCGCGGGGTGGACCTGCGCATCCGGCGAGGCTCCATCTTTGGGCTCCTGGGTCCGAACGGCGCGGGCAAGTCCACCTTCATCAACATCCTCGCGGGCCTGGTGCGCAAGACCTCCGGCACGGTGCGCATCTGGGGCGTGGACGTGGACGAGCACCCCCGCCAGGCGCGGGCCGCCATCGGCGTGGTTCCCCAGGAGCTGGCCGCCGACGTCTTCTTCACGCCCCGCGAAAGCCTTGAAGTGCAGGCCGGCTTCTACGGCGTGCCCAAAAGCGAGCGGCGCACGGAGGCCATCCTGGGCGCGCTGGGTCTGAGCGACAAGGCGGACAGCTATGTCCGCGCCCTGTCGGGCGGCATGAAGCGGCGGTTGATGGTGGCCAAGGCCATGGTCCACGCCCCGCCCGTGCTGATCCTCGACGAGCCCACAGCCGGGGTGGACGTCGAGCTGCGTCGCCAGCTCTGGGACTATGTCCAGGGGCTGCACGCGCAAGGCGTGACCATTGTCCTCACCACCCACTACCTCGAAGAGGCCCAGGCCTTGTGCGACCACATCGCCATCGTGAACCGGGGCAAGGTGGTGGCCAGCGAGCCCACGCCGCAGCTCCTGTCCCGCCTGGACACGCGGGCGGTGGTGATCGCGCCCCAGGAGCCGCTGGCCGCCGCGCCGATCATAAACGGGTTCGACGCTAGGCTGCGCTCCGACGGGCGTCTGGCGGTGACCTACAAGACCGGCCAGGCCAGCGTGGAGCAGGTTCTGGCGGCTGCGCGCACCGCCGGCGTGGGGATCAGGGACCTGTCCACCGAGGAGCCGGACCTCGAGGACGTCTTCCTGGCCCTCACCTACGCCGACGAGACCCAGCCCAGCCCGCTGCAGGACTGAGCGGCCGGGTCTCAACTGTACTGGGCCGGGTCCGCCTTGCGCCGCATGAACAGGGCCGCCACTGCGCTGATGATCAGGCCCATGGCGAACTGACCGGCGGCGCCCAGCCCGGAAGTCCCGCCCGGGGTCATCATGGAGCTGCTCATCGCCTGAGCCTGGGCGACCTCCCGGGCGGAAAAGCCCCGGGCCTGCAACTGAGCCGCCGTGGCCTCGCGCACAGCCTCAAGATAGCCCGGGTTGATCGCGGTCAGGTAAAGGTAGCTCAGCAGCCCGCCCAGGACGGCCGCCACCAGCGACACTGCGGCGCCTTCCTTGAAGCCGTCGCCGAAGGTGAATTCCCCGCTTTCCGCACGCTTGGCGGCGCGGATCGCCAGAACGATCCCCACGATGGGGAAAACTACGCCCAAAAGCCCGACCCACTGGCCCGAGTCCGGGTTCGTGTGCAGCCCCGCCGCAGCCATGACGGCGGTCAGAACCGCGCCGGCGATCGCGATCGCCGCGCCGTAGATCAAGGCTCGCTTCCACATGGTCCGTCCCCGCCCGGACGGAAAGCTTAGCTTTGCTTTTCGCGCCCTGTCGAGGCGCCCGGTTGAGGCGGGGGGCGTTGTCGTCTAGAACCCCGCCCCACGCACCCGTAGCTCAGCTGGATAGAGCGTTGCCCTCCGAAGGCAAAGGTCACACGTTCGAATCGTGTCGGGTGCGCCAAGCGTTTCAATGACTTAGATGGACGCCGCCTAGCCGCTTTCCGCGCGGGTCATCACATGGTCATCACGCAGACGTGAGTTCGCCAGCGTTGGGCCGCTGCTTCCGCAGCCGCACGCCCGGCCCTTCCCCGTTCTCGTCAATGAACAGAACGCTCGCTTCCCCAGGAATCCGAGGAGCCTGAAATCCGGTTTAAGGGCTTCCGCTCTAGCCGAGCAGACCCGCGATCCACCCCTGCAAGCCTCCGGCCTTCGCGCCGGAGCAATTCTTCGCGGCCTGAGCTTGTCGTAGCCCCGAGATCCGGCCGGTGATCGCTTTGTCGGCGTCGGATCGCGCCATAGCGTTGCCGATGCCGAAGTCACCGAGGAAGCCCGCTGCCGAACGCCAGTCAGGGTTCGCCGTATCCGCGATCTGAGCCTGCACCTGCTCGGCCCGGATCATCTCCAGCCTGATGTCGCCGCAGTCCATGGCAGCGGCTTCCGCAGCCGAAAGCGGCGTGGCTATCGGGTAGCGCTTCGTCGCGCACCCCACGACGGCAACAAGAGCAACGGCGCAAACAGCGAGTGTGGCTTTCGACATCGGTTCCCCCTCCCAAGGCCTCACGAGCCGCGAGGCCCGCTCACATGAGGGAGAACCGTCAAGGTTGTCTAGCCTCTCGCTTCGCCTTCATCCACTCGCGATAACAGCGCGTGTCCTACGGCTCGCTCGTCACCGCCCCGCTGCACGGGTTGGCGTCCGGCTCCAGCGGCCACCGCCGCACGGGCATCACCACCAGCCGCCTGGGCGCTTGAGCCCGCAAACCCGCTGGGACGGACGCTCCGCCCTCGAAACCGAGCGCCCGCCCCGGTCACAGCCCTAACCGGAGGGAGATCAGACCATGACCACCGCCACCACTACCACCGACGCACCGACCGCCACCACCGAGGGCGACACCCGAAGCAACGTTCTCCCCTTCCCGACCACCCGCAAGCCCGCCTACCCGAACCCCGTCGTGAAGGTGGCCGATCTGCCAGCGAACGCGATCCGTCTTTATGACGAGCGGCTGGCCCGCCAGCCGCGCATGACACCCGAGCTGGCGGCAGGGCTGGCCTATGTGGCGGTGCGCGACCTCAAGGAGGAAGTTGCGGCGCTTCGCAACCAAGTCGCCGCCCTCCAGCAGGGGGAGGGCTGAGGATGGCCCGTCTTCGCACTGGCAACCGTCGCCGCCGTTCTGCCCCGCTTCGGGCCGCGTGGCGCACCATCACGAACGAGGGCCGAGCGGCAAGACGGCCTCCGGAGCGGCGCTGGTCGGTGACGCAGGCCAGCGCTAAGAGCAGGCATGAACCGACAAGTCGAGGTGGCGCTCTGCAACCGGCCCTGGCTGGCCAGCATGGCCCTTTGTACGGGCTTCACCCAATCCAAAACAGAGTTCAGCCTCGAGATCGTCGGGCGGGTTAGGGCCGCCTACCATCGGGCGCTGGCGGACAATCCTCCCGAGCTGCCGAACGACCTCTGGAGAGGCATCGCCGCAAGCTACCATGGCGACCTCGCGGCCTTGCTGCTGAGCGACGACCTAGAGGCGTTGGACGGCTACCTGCGTGACCTGCCGAAGCAGTCGGCTGCTCAGGGCTTTTTCCAAGGACGGGCTTTCTACGACCAGTGCGTCTCCGACCCGGAAGCCCTGAGCGATCACGCAAGGCTGTCTGCGGACGCCCTTGCTGGGCTAGCAGAGCTTGTCGGGGCGCTGAACGTCCGCAACCCTCAACAAGGAGAGTGGACTGCCCTGCCCTTCCCCGACACGACGGAGATGCAACGAGCGGCCGAGGCGAAGATTGGCCACTCGCTATCCATTCCCGATGTGTTCAACGGCTGCTTGTTCGTCGGGGATCGCGTTCATTCCAGGGTCTGCAACGCCGCCTCGGCGGTTTTTGGGGCGGCTCGGCTCAAGCCGGCGAGCATCGCGGAGATCGGCGCTGGCCTCGGCTTCACCGCGCTCTACACACGACAGAGGGGGATCCAACACACCCTTTACGACCTGCCCTTGATGTGCGCTGTGCAGGGCTACTTTCTGCTGCACGCGCTAGGCGATGTTCGTCTATACGGAGAAGGTGATGACTCTCCGACGACGCGGATTCTTCCTTGGCACCGCTATGGTGAAGAGGTGCCTACTGATCTTACGCTCAACGTTGACAGCTTTCCCGAGATCAACCGGGCCGTCGTCGAAACTTATCTGCGGAAGACGAAGGGCTGGCTGTACAGCGTGAACCAGGAGGCTCAAGCTTGGATCACGGGAGAAACGCGGCAGCTCGTCGTTCGAGAGATTGTCGGCAAAGACCCGCTCTGGCGGACGCCGAACTGGACCCGCCGCGGATATGTCGATGAGGTTTTCTGGATCGATTGAGGCGCAACTCGTAAGCGCTCTGGGGTTCTAGCTGAACAGTCGTGCGCCGGCAGCTCCGGCAAGCGGATGGGTCTCAATGGCGGCCGCCTCCACCAGTGCAGCTGGCGGTGGAACGCAGCCCATGCAGGGTGCCCTTTATATGCTAAGCCCGCCCCAAACTCGGATCGGAGGCTTCTTGCGGCGGATCGCTCACGTTCACTTGCCCAAGACGGCGGGGAACTCCGTCCACGCCGCGTTCTTGGAGCAACTGGGCGCTGACCGCTGCGCCCTGTTCGTCACAGAACCTGCAAACCACCCCGAGGCCGCCTTCGTGTCAGCCCATGCCCCAGCCGCCTGGTTCGCTAGGGTTTGGCCTGACGCTTTCAAATTCACGTTCTTCCGCGAGCCGGTAGCTCAACTCGTGTCTCACATCCGCTGGATTGATCACTACAACGAGGCCGAGTTCGCTCACGAAAAGGCCGGCTTCCCACAGGACGTGCGCGATCAGATGGCGATTATTGGGGCGGCGGACTTCAGCAACCCAGCGTCGCTCGACCAGATGTTCCGGAGCTTGTCAGGCATCGGGATCACGCTGTTATGCGACAACCAAACACGGGGGCTCCTACCCAAGCAAATTCCTGGACGGCTCGATCCAACGGCGGCTTCCGTCGCTACGGATTACGCCCTGCTGACTCTAGATTTCTTCGGCTTCGTTGAGACGCTGGAAGAGGACTTGCCGGCGTTGATGAGCGTGTTGGGCCTACAGCCTCCGGCGACAATCCAGCGGGACAACGCCGCGATGGCGACCCGCAGAATCGACATCGCTAACCCCGAGATCGCCGAGGTGCTTGGCCGCGAGGTCGTTGTAGACACCCTCCTGTATCGCGGGCTCTGGGCCGCGAAACGAGCGACGCAGGCTCAAAGGGCGACAAGCGCCACCTAAGTGTTGGCCGTAGAATAGCGTGCTATGCGCCCGCCCAGGTGCTCGTGAGCTTGCTCGACTGCACCGCCAACGATGCGGGGCGCAGCTAGTCCCCGATACGCGACGGAAGCTAAAGACGCACGTAAGTAAGCCCACGAGCGGCCAGCTTCCCGTCTAGGGCGGCGGTGCTCCGGCTCACGCGTCCCTGGTCTTTCGCCACGCCGCCAGCGTCCGCGACACGTCGCGCCGGAGCGCCTTCGCTTCGTTCGTCCATGCTCCGCCCTTCCAGCTACCGTTCGCCGCCCCGGTCGGAGCCCCCGACCCCTTCGCACAGCCGTGCAGGACGCAGCGGGGCCTCCCCTTCTTTGCCGGTCGTTGACACTCTGTCCCGCGTCGGGTCCGGGCCAGGCAGCGCGGCGCAAGGTTCGCCAGGCGGAGTGCATCGAGCTTCGATAGTTTCGGCACCGGAGCCCCTTCCGCGTGCTGTGCGTCCTTGGGCTTGGGTGTCGATTTCCGCCCCTCCCCCCTCGTGGTGGACATGGACATGCTTGTGCTCGTGTCGCTCATATTTGACCGTGATGTGCTGGCGACCGCCCTTGCTCTTGAGCTTCCGCAGGGTGTTGGTCTGATCGCAGAAGGCTCGCGACAGCCGCGCGGTGAGGGCGGCCAACTCCACACGGGGCGGCCCACCGTCGCCTTCATTCAGCGCATAGGAGCTGGCCCTCATGGTCAGGACGTGCGTCGCAGCCATCTGCGCCACCAAGCACGCCTGCAGCTCATCCCGAGGTTTCGATCCGTGGACTATCGCCAGGAGCGCGTTCAGCTCGAACTCATTCGGGCGCCACGCCCTGCCGTCGTGGTAGTTGTTCACCAACCCCCGGAGTTGATCGAGGAAGGTCCAGGCCGCCGATTCGGAGCGGGTCCCGAACGCCTCGCAGACCATAACCTCCCACGCCTCCCGGTCGCGGTGAGGCGGCTCGATCCGCCACAGGCCGTCCACCTCCTCGCGCATGAGGACGCCGGGGTTGGGCGGTCGCCGCCTGTGGCGCGCTCGCGCCTTCTCCACGAACGGCCGGTCGGCTTCGTTGAACGGCGGCTTGAAGTCCGGTTCGCTCATTTCGGCGCACCCGACTGTTCTCGCCTCCGGTCCGCTTCCGCAGCCCTCAACCCGCGCTGGAGCGCATGGCGGAGCATCGCGGACGTTTTCACCCCCCGATAAGCCGCCTCTACCTCGGCGCGGTCGCGGTCTTGGTCTGTGACGCGGAACGCCACCTTGGCGCTCAGGCCTCGATTGTCACCGCTCAGAGGAGCCATAGAGCCTCCCCTTCCGGGCAGATCACAACGCGGCGCGCGAGGCCAAAAATTGGTTGCTGGAGTTCAGAGGCCCATTTCGAGCCCTCTTGGCTTGGCTCCGGCCCTTGAGGGCCAGCCAAGCCGGGCGGCTGCTGCTCCCGCTCTCTGACCCTACCCAGCCCGAGATATAGAAGGTGCCTTGCATTTGCGGGGCGAAGTGCACCTTGCAAATGGGGGGTCGTCAGGCCGGAAATCATGCGCCCCGCGCCTTGCACTTGAGGGGCACCACGACTTGCAAATGGGGGGCTGCTCCCGCAGTAGCGGGCGGCCTCACGGGCGTTTTCCGGCGCACCGTCTTGACCTCGCGAGCTAGCCACGCCCGTGCCTGCGCGTAGCTTCCGACGCCATCACGGGCGATGCGGTCCCGAACCTTCGTCCAGTCATGTGTAGGCGGGGCCTCATCGGCAGAACCGGCCCGGGTCGGGAGCCAGGTCAGGGCGTAGCGAGCGGGTTCCCGCTGGCCTTCAATGCGCTTCCCCTCACGCGTGAGCCGGACAAAGCCGGTGACGTACAGCTCCTCCAGGCCCTTTCTGATGTCGTTGGCGGTGACGCCCCAGACCTCAAGCTGGCGATAGGTGGCGGCGAGGTTGCCGTTCTCCCGGCCGCCGTGGCTCGCGTGCTCGTACAGGAGGAAGTCGAGTGTCCTGCGGGCGTGGATGCTGAGAGCGCGATAGGTAGTGCTCGCCAACATGGTGTTCGTTACCCAGGTCCACTGCTCCCCTTCCGGGGGGCGGAGGCTTTGGGTTCGGCCGGGCTTGTGCCTGCGTGAGGACATAGAGCGATCAGCGACGCGGAGTTGGGCGTGTCGGCCGACGACGGAGACCGTCGCCGACCGCACGGGCCTAGGCCGCCTTGCGCCCCTCCTCATGCAGGAGCCCTAGCTCGCGGGCGTGGGCCTCTGCCCTTTGCAGCGCGGCGATCACGTCCGGCAGCATATGAGGCTGGAAGGCGACCCCCTTTTTGGTCGGGCTCCAGATTCCGGAGCTTTCGGTCAGCTTCACCACGACCCGGAGCTGAACGAGGGGAACCCCCTGATAGACCTCGCTGGAGATGCGCAGCTGCTCGCGGTTGTTCTTGACGAGTTGCGCGTGCGTCAGGGGCTCGGTCATGCCGCAGTCCTTTCCGCGTCCCGCGCAGCCCGCGCGGCCTGCACCGCCCGGAACTCGTCGGGCGTGGACAATCGCCAGCGGATCACATGGACCCGGCCGCTTTCGCCTAGGCCGCGCGTGCCGTCGTCCACCACCATGCCCAGCGCCCGGAGCTGACAGCACCGAGCCCGCACGGTAGTCAGGAGCACTCGCTTTGGGGCGAACTGCTGGAGCTTGTCGGTCAGCTCCTCCGGCGTGGCGGGACCTTCCCGGAGGCAGGCCAGCACATCGGCGCACATACCGGCGACATGGGGAGCGACGAAGTCCGCGGCGGCTTGGGAAGTCTCGCCAGTTGCGCCGGGACGGACCCCCGGCCCCGTGGGATAGCCGATCATGCGGCACCGCCATTGAGGCTGTAGTGCGCGGCCAGGGCCAGCGCCGCGTGAGCGGACGCGCCGTGCAGCTCGCGGGCTTCGCGATAGTGGCGCAGAGCTTCCGGCGAGAGTTGAGAACGCTTCGCCGCTGCGCTATCTTGGATGGGTTCGAGGCCGCCAACACGTCGGACAGATTGGAGGGGCCGCCCCGCGAAGGCGGCCCCTTTGCTTTGCGGGTTCATCTATGCGGCCTCCCGCTGGTCGGAGGTCGAGCAGGCCGACTTGGAGTCCGCCCAGGCCAGCAGGTCCGCCACCCGGTATCGGATAGCCTTGCGGGCCAAGGCGCTGTAGCGCGGCCCGCCACCCCGAACCCGGAGCTGGCGCAGGTAGGATCGGCTGAGGCTTAGAAGCTCTGCCGCTCTTTCGTCGTCGATGAAGTGGTCAGGGGATAGCCCCTGCGCTTCCTGGTTGAGCATGTGCCCGTTCCCAGCGCTCCACCGGCTAGCCCGGTAAGAACCGCTGAGTGCAGGCATGAACCGATGCTAAGCTGTTGAAACGGAAGGGCTGACGAAGATACGGGCGCGTTGTCCGGTGCCCGGTCGGCGCGTCAAGCAGCCGGTAGGCTGGACAGCGTTACCCCCTTCTTCGGCAGGTAGCCGGAGCCTCTCCGGGCCTTTACGAACAGCGGCTCTTTGATGATCCCGCGAAGTCGGCTGTTGTCATAGTTGGCGAAGCGCTCAAGCTCCGGGTCGGACGCTATCAGCTCCTCCACCCGGTCAGCGCAGGCGGTCAAACTGATAAGCTCCCCGGCCTCCTGAATTACAGCGAGCGCCAATTCGAAAATTGGGCGGTGCTTCTCTCTGGCCTCGCGCTTAGAGCGCTCGCGCTTGTCGTCTAGGGGCTTCCGCGTCCGCTTTGCGGCGTCGGCGTCCCGCTCCAATGGGCGACCCTCTCCGACGCCCAGCATGTAGCCAGCCAGCGCCGCCTGGTTGATGACGTGCCGCATTAGGTCGACGGTTGGGCCATCTGCCCCGTCCCTAGCCCCCAGGAACCGGACCATCGTGGAGTAGGCCGCGACGGACGCGATGTTGTAAGGGGCTGACGACTCCGGCCCCCAGTCCCTTTCGTCCAGCTCGGCCCCGCGGTGCCTACAGATGCGCTCCACCAGAGAGTCGAAGAATTGCAGGGTGGGGGCACCTAGCAGCTGTGCTGTGCCGCTGAACCTCACGGGCCGCTGCACGTCCACCTCATCGCCAGAGGCTCGGGTCACTCGCAGGTAGGCCAGGCGCTGTTCCCGGTCGTGAGGGTGCCTGTGCGGCCCCGCTCCGGGGATCATCTCAGCGATGACACTTCGAACCGTAACCCGGTCCCCGGGCCGAACCATTACGAGCTCCGACAGGTCGGCCACGGTCCCGGCCTTCCGCTCCCGCAGCGCTTCAACCCCAAGGACAGCTTCGCCGGGAAACAACAGCGACGTGTGCCCCCAGACATACCAGAAGAACGGCGCGGCCCAATCTTCGGCGGGCAGCTCCGGGTGCCTGAAATCTACATGGACACCTTGTAAATCCCCAACTCGCCCCGCACCGGCGATGTCCGCAGCAATGGCCCTGTCGCCCTCATATCTCTCCGCCCATGTCGGGTTCACGCGGGGTCGACTTCCCCGTACAATTCTCTCAACTTCGTAGGTTGGCATCAGCTGCGCCCTCCCTTCCGAATTGGCAGCACATCCGCCGACGCCCCCGACAACGCCCCTGCGATTACTCCCGAGACCTGCTCCGCCGCCGCCTTCACCGGGTCGTCCCCGAGGTGTGCGTACTTGCTCGTCGTCTTCACGTCGGCATGGCCGAGCAGCTTGCCGATCAGGGGTAGGCTGGACCCCCCCGCCACGGCGGCGCTGGCGAAGGAGTGACGCAGATCGTGCAGGCGCACATCATCCAGATCCGCCACTTTCCGGACCCGCAGCCAGACCTTCTCGACGCCCTGAAACGCCCGCTCGGGCGCACCCTCGGCCGGGAAGACGAAGGGGCTCTTGGCCGTGCGCTTTTGGCCGTCCAACACCAGCATGGCCGGCGCGCCTAGCGGGATGATCTTCGCGCCCGTCTTGCTGTCGCCCAGGCGGAGGCACCCGGCGTTGTGGTCTATCTCAGACCAGCGCAGCCCGACGACTTCACCCTTGCGCGCGCCGGTCAGGGCCAGCAAGCGGATGATCGCGAGCGCCTTAGGGTTTTCGCCGCGCGCCTGGGCATCGGCCAGGGCCGCGCCCAGCGCGCCTAGCTCCTTTGGCGACAGGAACCGCTCTTTGGCCCCGTCGCGGAACCTCTTAACCCCGCGCACCGGATTGTCCGGGCGCATCTTGCGACTGACGGCGAACTGAAACACGCCACCCAGCAAGCCCACCGTGCGCGAGGCTGCGCCCCGCCCACCACGCACGACGGCCTTGCCCCGCTTCTTGGTCTTCTCCGTCGTCGCGGTCTTGCCCTCGGCAACGTCGGACAGGAAACCTTCGATGTGGGCCTGCGTCACGGCCGACACCTTCAGCTTCCCCAGCAGCGGCTTGATGTGGCGCTCTATACGGCCCTTGTCCGTGTAGAGCGTGGACGCCTTCTTGGTGGTGCAGCCCTCCGCTACGTACAGGTTGCACAGATCAGCGACCGTCAGCTCCTTTCGCTGGGTCGCCTTGTCCGCCTGGGGGTCCTCGCCAAGGGTGGCCTTCGCCAGCAGGCCGACCGCCTCATCTCTCGCCTGATCGGCTGTGAGCGGGCCGTGCCGCCCGACCATGAGCTGGCGCAACGTGCCGGAGCGGCCACCGCCTGCGCGGTAGCGGACCAGATAAGTCTTAGTCCCAGTCGGAGCCACGCGCAGGCCGAACCCGCGCAGGTCCGTATCCCAAAGCGTATAGCGCGCGGGCTCTGGATGCGCCGCATCCACTGTCCTCTTAGTGAGCCTCGCTGTGCGCGGAGGTTCCTTGTCCATGTTGGTCGCCAAGCCTGTTGGTCATCACCGGGTCATCACGCTTGATCGCACCCGCGCGAACAACTGCGGCGGAGTGTAGCGGTTAAAGATGAGGAAAGGGAAGGGGTTGTGAGCGGGCGAGAACAGGCGCGAACGGCTGTGGCGGAACCGGATTTGCCCTCCGAAGGCAAAGGTCACAAGCCCTCGGGGCTGTGGCCTCATCCATCAGCGTGGCGCTGAAGGAGATCACCGACGCTTCGAAGTCGCCGCCGATTGCGGACGAGCGAATCGAGTCAGCCCTCACCATGCTCAAGGATGCAGACCGACTCTTGCACGCCATTCCTTTGATTGCAGCACCAGGACCGGCTTTGGTGCACTATCTCGCCTTGAACACACATGTCGCGCGTATCCAGCGCCTTCTGAACTTGATGCTTTCGGGTGAGTTGATGGCCCTTAAGTGTGATCCACCTCCGAAATTTCTGGAAGATGTCGCCGGTGAGCTGCGAGGGACAATGCTCCACTTAGACCTCGGCAGAGCTTTCTATATGGAGGGAAAAGGCCGCGAGGAGCACATGAAGGATGTCCTCCAAAGCTACCCTCCGGACGATCTACAGCGTCTCTGAGCTGCGGGTCCTCCCACGCTGCCGACGTGCGGGTGACGCGCGAACCGCACACGTGCCCCTAGGCAAAGCGCAAGACGCACACTTTTTCTACGGATGCCCCGGCTTCCGCTTGGCTTCCCCTCATCCCCTCGCCGCGAAGGATGATTGAACGTCAGCTTACTTCTGGCAGGCCAAAGTGACGGCGCCTTCGAGCAGGGTTCCCGGAGGAGCGAAAATCCAAGGCCCAGTCTGGTCGAATGAGAATGTTACGTCACCCTCTAGATTGGGACGGCTGAAACCGGTCGCACTCAATGGCCGGAACCGTATCTCCACGCAGTCGAACTCCGTGAGCGCCCTCGACGAAGTGTGGTTAACAGCTGCGGCGAACGGCGGGGCTCTTGCGCAGGCGGGCGACCGTCTGGACGCGGCCCCGCTGCATCAGGCTCTGGAGGATGCGGCCCACGGTGGAGTTGTAGACCTCGAACCCCTCTTCCCGGAGCAGCGTCCCCAACTTGGCCTTGCCCCACATGGGAAAGTCGTCCCGCAGCCGTTCCACCGCCCGGATCAGGGCGCGGCTCCAGGTCTTGGGCCGCACCCGGAGCGGCCGGCGGCTCCTGGGCTCCAGCCGCTCGGACCAACGGTGCAGGCTGGCCCGGCTCGCCCCACGGCGCGGGCCGCCTGCTCCGCACTCAGTCCATCCCGGCGGGCCCGCTCAAACCGGCCAAGAGCGTCACGCCTGGCCGCTCCGATGTCTGAGGTCTGCGGGCCAGGCGTGACGCCCAGCTCGCGCCGCGATGGATCGACCCTTGTAGGCTAAAAACCTGCACGGGGTCTCCTGTCCCTTGAGTCGGCAAACCCAAGCTTCAGGGACCCCCACCCTCAATCAAGAGGGCCGTCTCACATCTGTCTGAGCGCGGTCAGCCGCTTCAGGCTAGCCAGGACGGCGTCGCTGCTCACCTCGACCCCACGCTGGGGGAGCAGCTCCTCCACATCAAGGAAGCTCAAGGTCAAGCGGAGGCATGGCGGATCACCTCCGGCGGGAACCGGTGACGCTGGTAGGAGATCGGCTGGGCGCGTCCTCGCCCCCGGTCGAGCCGCCGAGCGGAGACAAGTCAGCTTGTGCTCGCGATCCTAGCCGGGAGCTTGAACAGTGAGAACTTCGCTGGGACCGCCGGGCCTGTCGGATCGGAAAACTCCAACGGTGAGCACGTCCGTGTAGTAGGCGCCGGTGTCGAGGTTCGTCCGGTGCGGGAGCAGCTCCGGGCGACGCGGGTCCTTCTTGCCCGCCCAGTGCGGCGTGTGCCCGTGGACCACGTGTGCGGGAAACGCCTCGGCCTCCGCACGCAGGAATTTCTCCCGGATCCAGAGGCAGGTCTCTTCCGGTTGCTGCTCAAGCGGGACGCCCGGGGCGAGGCCCGCATGGACATAGACCCGGTGCGGGTCGCGCGCGAGCAGCGGGAGCCCCTCCATCCAGCCGATGTGCTCAGGCGGCGCAGCCCAGAGGTCGGTGGATTGCAGGATGCCGTATGAGCGCAGAGCCTCTACTCCGCCGTTGCCCAGCCAGAGGCTGAGGGCGGAGCCCCCGCTTCGAACCGCCTGCACCATCATCTGCTCGTGGTTGCCCTTCAGGCAGGTCACGTTCCCGCGCTGCTGCGCCTGCATCAGGAAATCGACAACACCCCGGCTGTCGGGCCCGCGATCCACGTAATCGCCCAGCAGCAGCAGATGCGCCGTCTCTCCGGCGGCATGGGCTTCGATCCGGCTGAAGGCGTCCGTCAGGAGATCGAGACGACCGTGCACGTCCCCAATGGCGTAGATCAGGCCCTGCAGCTCCACCGACGCTCGGGGCTCGGGTTTGGCCCGCCTGAAAAATGACTTCAACAACCAACGCTCCCGAGACTTCAGGCTGGATCGGACCTCACCGCCCGCGTCTAGATGGAAGGCCCTGCGGTGAAGTCCATTGGACGCGCCCTCCTGGCCCGCTCTTTGCTGCAGGCGACTGGAGCCGAACGGCCATTCCGCGCTAAGGGTTCAAAGGACATCCCGGGGGAAGGTCGTGAGCGGTCGAGCACGATCCGACGGGCCGGACCGACAGCGACAGCTCTGCGTCGCGGCGCTTGAACAGTCGGCCTGGGCCGTCGAGCAGATCTGGAAGGTCGCCACCGTGCTGACCGCGGCGGAGCGTAAGTCACTGGCCATTCCGCCGCACTTTCCCTGGCCCCAGCTCGAGGCCGCCGACATGGCTCTGGGCGCGATTCCAATCCGAAGACTTCGTGACGCCCGCGCACGACGCGCGCTTGCCTCGCTACAGGCGAGCCTGGCCCAAACGCGCCCGCTTTGCGTTCTGATCGTGAAGCGTCTGGCCGACGGCGAGGATGCCGCCGCGGGGCTTCGGCGGCTCGTGCGCCTGAGCGACCAGCAGGTCCTTCTGCTGCGCAAGCTGCAGGTGAGGCTGGAAGGCGGCGCCAGGGAGAAACTGGGACGTGCGCAGGCGCCAGCCCGGCCCAGGAATGCATAGCGCCGCCCCGGGCGCCAAGGTCGCCCTTTTCGCCAACACCGAGTGGTACCTCTTCAACTTCCGCCTTCCTCTCGCCCGACGGCTGAAGGACTTGGGCTATGAGGTGCTGCTGCTTTCGCCGCCCGGACCTTACGGCCAACGGCTTCGGGAGCTTGGATTCGACTGGCGGCCGGTCCCGCTCCGCCGGCGCAGCCTCAATCCGCTCGGGGAGTTGGCCTTCCTGCTCCGCCTCGCCCGCCTGCTCAGGACGGAGCGACCGAGCCTGATCCACAACTTCACGCTGAAGTGCGCGATCTACGGCTCCCTGGCCGGTCGGCTCGCCGGGGTGCAACGGCGCATCAACGCCGTGGCGGGCTTGGGATATGTGTTCAGCAGCTCGGACGGACGCGCGCGGGTTCTCCGACCCCTCGTGCGGGCCTTGATCCAGCTGGCGCTTCTGGGCCGGTGGAGCCGCGTCGTCCTTCAGAACAGCGACGACTTCGCGGTTTTCGAACGCACAGGCCTGGCGCGTCGGGCGGACCTTCGGCTGATCCGCGGATCCGGAGTCGACTGCTCCCGTTTCACGCCGCCGCCCGAGTGCGGTGACGCGGGTCCGCTGCGGGTCCTCCTGGCGGCGCGGCTCCTCATCGACAAGGGCGTACTCGAGTTCGTCGAAGCGGCCCGGGCGCTGAGGGCGCCGGAGCGCCGGATCGACTTTCTGCTCGCCGGCGAGCCGGACGAGGGCAACCCCGCCGCGATCGCGAGCTCCGTGATCCGCGGATGGGTCAACGAAGGCCTGATCCAATGGCTGGGCCACGTCGAGGACATGCCGACTCTGGTCCGTAGCGTCGACGTGGTGGTTCTGCCGAGTTATCGCGAGGGGCTGCCCAAGTCCCTGATCGAGGCCGCCGCCTGCGCCCGGCCGCTGGTGACGACCGACGTCCCCGGCTGCCGCGAGGTGGTTGAGGATGGCGTCGACGGACTGCTGGTCCCGCCTCGCACGGTGCAGCCGTTGGCCGAAGCCATCGCCCGCCTACACGACGACCCGGAGCTGCGCAGGCGCCTCGGGAAGGGCGCTCGCGCCAAGGCTTTGTCGCAATTCGACCAGGAGATCGTACTCGCCAAGACAGTGGCGGTGTACGAAGAGCTGCTGAACCGCACCTAGCCGCCGGCCCGGCGGCTCACCCGCAGGTCATCGAACCAAACCGGCGCCAGGCTTTCGACGGCGCTGGGCGGTGCAGCTGCGGCCTCCAACGCGAGCCGCTGCGCCGGGCAGCCTCCGCTGGGGACCCGAAACGGCACGACGACCGAAGCCCAACCGGCGGCTCCCTCGAGGGGCCCGCTGGCCCCGAGTTCGGTCTGGCTGTCCGCGCATCTCACCACCCAGCTCATCGCCGCGGTCCCACCCGCCTGCTCCGCGCGGGTCTTGAAGGCCAAAAGGTAGTCGCCGGGCGGCAGGAGCAGCAGCTGCTCCAGCCAGTGCCCGACAAGGCGGCCGGAGGGGGCCACGCGCAAGGCGTATCCTTGGCGGCTTTCGCCGGAAGGTGCGATCAACGCCTCTCCCGCAGCCGCTGCGGGGATTGTCCAGGCGAAAGGCGAGGGACCTTCACCGGGATCGAACCCGCCGTTGTTGGGCCAGCCCAGCAAGACGCGTCGCTCTCTCGGGAGACCCCCGCGCCAGAGCTCCGCCGCCTCGGCGTAGCGGCCTTCGTCCACAAGCCGGCGGAGCCAGCACTCGAGCTCCGCGGAAGTCGGAGGCGCCCTTGTGGTCTGGAGGGACGTGAAGCTGCTGCGCAGCACTTCCGGGTTGCCCCCCCGGCAGAGCTCCCGCAGAATCCCTTCACGCCAGTAGGGCCGCAGGGCAAGGCGTGCGGCCAGGCCTTGGCCGGAGCCCGGTAGGCCGCTCAATTCGGACATGAGGGGCGCAAGCTCTTCGGCGATGTACGGATCGCTCCGCAGCAGCATGTCCGCGTGGAACCAGGCGCGGTCCGGCCGCAGGCCGGCCAGGTGGTGTTCGAACAGCCAGGCGTGCGCCGCCCGGTCTCGGAGCGAACGGCGCGCCGCCCGCTCCATGAGAGTTCGTGCCCGCCCCTCTCGCCCGCGAGCATCCGCGACCAGGCCCAGCGCGCTGATCGCGCGGACCTGAAGCGGGCTGGCCAGGAGCGCCCGGCGCGCCAAAGCCTCGGCTTTGCGCAGGTCCGCTTCGCTTTCAGTTTGCGTCCGCTCGAGGGCCAGCCGCTGCAGCGCATCTGGATGTGCTGAGCGCCACGCAAGGGCGCGGTCGGGGCTCTCGCGAACGGCGCGGTCGGCCAGGGTCCCCGAAACGATCAGCCACGCGAGACCGGCGAGGGCCAGAAGCAGGACGCCTCCGGCCAGGGCTTCGCCGATCAGTCGTCCTGCGCGCGTCACGTTCGCTCCGGGCTCAGGAAGCGGAGGCCCCGAGGCGTTTGCGTGCGAACAGCTTCTTGGGAGCCTCTGCGCCGTAGTCGTAGCCGTACTCGCTGCCGTATTCGTAGCCGTAACCGGCTCGCCGGGCGTCGAACTTGGTGAGCAGGGCGCCCAGAAGGCGCCCGCGCCCGATCTGAAGGCGCCGAACCGCGGCGCGTGCGGCGCCCACGCGGGTCCCCCCGGCTTCGATCACCAGCAGCACGCCGTCTGTCACTCCGCCCAGGAGCGCGGCGTCCGCAAGCCCCATTACAGGAGGGCCGTCGACGATGACGAGGTCGTACTCCTCCTGGGCGTGTTCCAGAACCTCCCGCAGCCGGGCGCGGGCCAGGAGCTGGGCCGGGTTGGGAGGCAGAGGGCCGCAGGGGACCACCCACAGCGATCCGCCCACGGCTGCGGCGGCCTCCGACATCCGCATGGCGCCGGCCAGGACGTTGCTGGTTCCCGCCGTATTGTCCAGGTTGAAGGCCTTGTGCAGCGAAGGATTGCGCAGGTCGGCGTCGATCAGGAGCACGCGGCGGCCAAGTTGGGAGAAGTTCACAGCCAAGGTTTGCGCCGTGGTCGATTTCCCCTCGCCTGGCCGCGAGCTGGTGACGAGGAGCGACCTGGGCAGCCCTTCGTCGGTGGCGAAGCTCAAGGCCGTCCCGGCGGAATAGTAGGCTTCGGCGAAGGGGGATCGCCGATCGTTCATCGCTTCCGCCGCGCTCTGCCCGCGGGCCAGCGTCGGAATAGAGCCGATCAGGGACAGACCGACCTTCTGCTCCACATCCTCCGGCGACCTGACGGTCTCGTCGATGTTCTCGAGGATGAAGGCCAGGAGCACGCCCGCGAAAAGCCCAAGCACCCCGGCGATCGCCAGGATCAGCAGCTTGTTGGGCTTGGTCGGACCGCGAGGCGCTTCCGCCCGGTCCACGATGGAGATGTTGTTCGCCCCGACGCCGCCGGCGACGCCGATCTCCTTGTAGCGTTGCAGAAGCCCATCATAGAGCGAGCGGTTGGTGTCCACCTCGCGCTGGAGGATGGTGTATTGAATGCTGCGGCCCTGAAGGTTGAGCACGCCAGACTTCAGCCCCGCGACCTGGGCCGCCAGGGCGGCCTCCTGCCTCCGGGCCGCTTCGTAGTTGTTTCGGATCGAGCTGCGGATGTTCGAAACTTCTGTGCCGATCTGGCGATCAAGCTCGGCGATCTGAGCCTGGAGCTGGACCATGTCCGGATACTCGGGCTTGAAGGTGCTCAGCTTCTGCTGGTACTCGGCCGCTAGCCGCGCACGGGCTTCCCGTGTCACATTGATGGACGAACTCTGCAGCACCGCGGGCAGGGTCATCCCGCCCGCGACTTGGGCTTGCCGCCACTGGGCCTCGGCCCTGATCCGCTCCGCCTTGGCGGCGGACAGCGAATCGTTGAGCGAGGTCAGGCTTGAAGCATCGACGGAGCGACCTTCGCCCGCGCCCTCGCCGCTGGGGATGTTCACGATGCCTTGCGCCTGGGCGTAGGCCACGAGTTGCCGCTCGGACGCCTCCAGTCGCTGCCTCACCTGGGCCAAGCGGTTTTCGAGGAAGTTCCGCGCATAGGCCGAGGCGTCGAACCGCCGCGCCAGGGTCGACTCGATAAAGGAGTCGGCCACCGCGTTCGCCACCCGCGCCGAAAGCGCCTTGTCCGGACTGGTGAAGCTCACGCGCACCAGGCGCGAATTTCGTACCGGCTCCACCTCGAGCCTGCTTAGAAGCTGGCCGACCGCCGCCCGCTCTTGCGCCACGGGGTCCTGCGGAACTTCTGGTCGCGAATTCCGCCTCAGTCTCGCGAGGGGGCCCGAGGGCTGGTCCATGCTCTGGAAGGCGGCGTCCTGCCCCAGGTTCAGGGAACGCACCACACGCTCCGCGAGGGAGCGGCTCTTCAGGAGCTGATATTGGGTTTCGTAGAACTCCCGGTCTCCTGAGGCTGACTCCGAAGCCTCCACCCCCTGGACGTCGATGATCTTGGCGGCTTCCCGCTCGATCTGCAGGGTGGTGGTGGCCCGGTACTCGGGGGTGGTCAGCAGGATCACCAGGACGCCTAAGGCCAGGGCGCCCGCCAGGACGGCGAGAATGCTCCACCGGCGCTTGAGCAGCATGCGCCAGTAGCCAAGCAGGTCCAGCTCCCCCCCGCCGCCGCCTTCCGACCAGCCCATCTGCTGCGGGAGCATGAGCGCATCGCTTCCGCGCGCGGCCAGGCCGCCGGCGCGGTGCGCGGGGACTCCGTAACCCTGGCGCCTGGACGGGTCTTCGCCGGTGTGCTTCATCCTGCTTAGCTCTGCCTGGCGCTAGAAGGGTCGGAACACCGACAGGATCGGTAAGGAGCTGACGATCGCGCGAAGAACGTCTCGCCCGCGCGTGCCGGCATCATCCACCACGACGATGTCGTTGGGATAGATATCCGGATCGGCGGCCTGGCCCTTGCGGATGGCGCCCAAGTCGAAGCGGGCCGCCATGCGCTGGTTGTCCACGTTCCGGAAGACGATCACGCCTTTCAGGTTCGCCGACTCCTCCAGGCCGCGGGCGAGGGCGATCGCCTGAAGCAGCGTCACGGGCTCCTTGATCTCGAAGACACCGGGCTGCTTCACCGCGCCTTCAACGGTCAGCCGTTGGGCCACGACGTCCGCCTTGTGCTTTTCCTTGATGAAGACCGTGACGTTGGGATTGCGCATGTACTTCTGGCGCAGCCGCTCGGCTATCTCGAGTTCCACCTCGCGCACGGTCTTGCCGCCCGCGGCGATCGAACCGACCAGAGGCAGGGATATCTCGCCCGCGAGGTTCACCCGCACGGTACGGGTGAGGTCGGGCACCTGAAACACAGCGACGTCGAGCACGTCCTGAGGCGCTACCTGGTCGGCGGGGGTGTCGGCGGCAGCGGAGGCCGCGGACGCGGACGCGGGAGCGGGCAGCTGGGAGGTGACGACCGCCACGTCCGGAGACATGGGTGCGGGCGTCGAGGACGCGCAGCCTGCCAGCAGCAGGGCTCCCCAGAGCCACATCCCCTTCATACCAAGCCTCCTGACGTCCACATTACACGCATCGCGGATGCACGGCACCGACCTTTAGGTGAATCATCGCGCCCGTCCCTTGCAGGACCTGCGCCAAGCGCTGAGCCGGGCTTGCCCGCACCGGACTGCTGTGTCTGCGCGGCCTTATTGTGTCAGTTCCGTCGAGAGGGGCGCAGCGTGCGCCGTTCGGCCGCAGGCCGTCTCGCAGGTCGCCTCGTGGTTGACCCGCCTTGATGTGGACTTTTATCAATAGGATAAGGGAGCGCGGTAAAAACTTTCTTACCCCGAGCACCGCGTCGGGGGAGGGTTCATGTCGGAAATCGCCAACACCACCATCTTCGGAGTGTCGCTCGCCTTTACGGTCACGCTGGCGCTCGCGGGGCTGCTTGCGCCCGCCGCCAGCAGACTCCGGCTCGTCGACACGCCGAAGGGGCGCAAGGCTCACGCCGCGCCCACCCCCGTGGTGGGCGGCTTGGCCATGTTCGTCGGCGCAACGGTCGGACTGCTTCCCGCCATCCTGATGCTGGGCCTGGTTCCGGCGAACCTGGTCGGCCTGGGCTTGGCCGGCGTGGTGGTGATGGTCGCCGGGGTGCTCGACGACATGTACGACCTCCGCTGGTATGTCAGGCTGCTGGCCCAGGTGGTCGCGGCGCTGAGCATGGTCTACGTGGGCGATGTCCGCGTTGAACACGTGGGCGCCCTTTTCGGGCTCGAGGATCTGGCGCTCGGGCCGATCTCGGTGCCCTTGACCGTTTTCGCGACTGTGGGCCTGATCAACGCGTTGAACATGGTCGACGGAGTGGATGGCCTGGCCGGCTCGCTTTCGGCGGCCGCCTTGCTCATGCTGCTGGTGGCCGCGCTTTATTCAGGCAACGTCCTCCTCGCCAGCGGGCTGGCCGTCGCCATCAGCGCCGTCTGCGCCTTTCTGGTGTTGAACCTGCGATGGCCGTGGCAGAAGCGTGCGCGAGTCTTCATGGGCAATTCAGGGAGCGCGCTGCTCGGTTTGATCATCGCGTGGGCGACGTTCCGGCTTACCCAGTCGCCGGAACACCCGGTGTCGCCCATCCTTGCGCCGTTCTTCGTTGCTATCCCGCTTCTCGACTGTGTCACCCTGATCGCGCGCAGGTTGGGTGCGCGACGCTCGCCTTTCCACGCCGACCGGGAGCACGTGCATCACCTCCTGCTTGATGCGGGGCTCGCGCCCTCGACCATCGTGATCCTGCTGACCTCCGTGTCCCTGCTGCTCGGTCTGGCCGCGTCGGCCGCCTTGCGGATGGGGGCTCCGGAGTCTGCCCTGGTGCTGGTCTTCGCCGTGGTCGCCGCGGGGTACGCCTGGTTCACCGGCTCTCGCCGGCGAGTGACCGCAGTGTTCGGACCGGTTGGAAGCTTCAGGCCATCCGAGTTCGCGCCGCAGACCGCCTAGCCTCAGCCTACCTTGTAGTAAGCCCGGTACCAGTCGACGAAGCGGCCCACGCCCACTTCGACGGTGGTGGTGGGCTGGTAGCCCACGTCCCTCGCAAGGTCGCTCACGTCCGCCTCCGTGGCCGGTACATCGCCGGCCTGGAGCGGCAGCATGTTCAGCGTCGCCTTCCGTCCGAGCTTCTCCTCGAGGACCTCGATATAGCGCATCAGCTCGACCGAGCGCTGGTTGCCGATGTTGTACAGGCGGTACGGCGCCGTGCTGCTGCCCGGGTCGGGGTCATGGCCGTTCCACTCCGGCGAGGGGGAGGCCGGTCGATCGAGGGCGCGGATCACGCCTTCCACGATGTCGTCGACGTAGGTGAAGTCCCGCCTGTGGCGCCCTTCGTTGAAAACGTTGATCGGCTCGCCCGCCAGGATCGCCTTGGTGAACAGGAACAGCGCCATGTCGGGCCTGCCCCACGGCCCGTAGACGGTGAAGAACCTCAGCCCGGTGGACGGGATCGCGAACAGGTGCGCGTAACTGTGGGCCATCATCTCATTGGCCTTCTTGGTCGCCGCGTACAGCGTCAGGGGGTGCTCGGCGCCTTGGTGAACCGAGAACGGAAGGCGGGTGTTGGCGCCGTAGACCGAACTCGTGGAGGCGAACACAAGGTGCTCCACCCCGATCGACCGGCAGCCCTCCAGCACATGGAGAAAGCCGGTGACGTTGCTGGCGACGTAGATGTGCGGGTTCTCCATCGCGTACCTCACCCCGGCCTGGGCCGCCAGATTGACGACGCGTTGGGGGCGGTGCGTTGCGAACACCTCGGCCACGCCCTCACGGTCGGCAAGGTCGACCTGCACGTGGGTATAGCCGGGGTGATGAAGGTGACGGGCTAGTCGATCCCGCTTCAGCTGGACGTCGTAGTAGTCATTCAGGTTGTCGAGGCCGACCACCTCGTCGCCGCGCTCCAAAAGCCGCAGCGCCAGAGTGGATCCGATAAAGCCCGCGGTTCCGGTGACAAGCACTTTCATCTGGTACGTACGCCTCGGGTGGTTGGCTCCCCTGCGGCCTGTCAGAGGCGCGCGTCGACCGTATCGGCGGGCAGCAGGGATTTGACGTCGTAAAGCACGCCCCCGGCGCGACAGAAAGCCCGCACCCCGATCGGGCCCATCTCCGCGTACTGGCGGTGCGGCACGGCCAAGACAACCGCGTCGTAGGCTCCATTCACGGGAACGGCCACCAGGGTCTCCCCGTGCTCGCGCAGCGCCTCTTCCGCGCCAACCCACGGATCATGCACCTCGACCTCGGCGCGGTAGAGCCTCAGCTGGCGGAGGAGATCCACCACGCGGGTGTTCCGCACGTCGGGGCAGTTCTCCTTGAACGCGAGGCCAAGGACCAGAATCCGCGCTCCGATAGGGTTGATGCCGCGCCGCGCCATCAGGCGCAGAACCTGGTCGGCGACGTAGCCGCCCATACCGTCATTGATCCGTCGCCCGGCCAGGATCACCTCCGGGTGATAGTCGAGCTCCTGCGCCTTGTGGGTGAGGTAATAGGGGTCGACACCGATACAGTGCCCGCCGACCAGCCCGGGGCGGAACGGAAGGAAGTTCCACTTTGTCCCGGCGGCCTCCAGCACCTCGGTGCTATCCAGCCCTAGGCGGTTGAAGATCATGGCCAGTTCGTTGACCAGCGCGATGTTCAGGTCGCGCTGCGTGTTCTCGATGACCTTGGCGGCCTCGGCCACTTTGATGGAACTGGCCCGATACGTGCCCGCCTCGACGATGGAGGCGTAAAGCGCGTCCACAAAGGCGGCCGCCTCTGGCGTGGAACCGGACGTGACCTTCGTGATGGTCGTCAGCCGATGCTTTGGATCGCCCGGGTTCACCCGTTCCGGGCTGTAGCCCACGAAGAAGTCCCGGTTGAACGTGAGCCCGGACGCCTGCTCCAGCACGGGAACGCAGACTTCCTCCGTAGCGCCCGGATAGACTGTGGATTCATAGATGACGTAGTCGCCTGGCTTCAGCAGGCCGCCCACCGCGCTGCTCGCCGCAATCAGCGAGCGCATGTCGGGGCGCTTCGCAGCATCGATCGGCGTCGGAACGGTGATGACGAAGACGTTGCAGTCCCGCATCTCCTCCGGGCGGGGGCTGAAGCTCAGCCCCGTCGCCGCGGCGAGTTCATCCGGGCTGACCTCGCCGGTCCGATCGAAGCCTTCGCCGAGTTCCCGCACACGGCCTTGGTCCAGGTCGAAGCCGCGCGTCTCGTAGCGGCGACCGAACTCGACCGCCAGCGGCAAACCGACGTATCCCAGCCCGACGACCCCGACGCGGGCCTGTTCAACTTTCAGCATGCAGAATCCGTTAAGCGATGTGGCTGCGCCAACACGCCCCGTGCAAGATTCGCGCGCATCCGGGGCGGAGCATTGCACCTGGCGCCATTCTACGGTAGAGGACGACTGTAGCAATCCCGAAAGGGCTCGACATGCGTAGCCTTTCCCTAGCCTTCCTACTGAGCGCCGCCGTCGCTTCAACCGGCCCGACCGTGGCTTTTGCGGCCCCGGGCAAGGCGAAAACGGGCGCGGCGGCCAAGCCCGCGGCTGCACCGCAGAGCACCAACGCCCGGAACAACGCCCGGGGCGGCAGGGGCGTGAGCAAGGTCAACCCGAACTGCGGCAACGGTCGCGGCAGGGGCGGCGCCGACGGGGCTGGTCTTGGAAACGGCAGGGGGAACACCTGCGCGCAAGACCGGGGCGAAAGCCCGTAAGGACTGCGAGGGATCGAAACGAAGGGCCGCGCTGCGGCCCTTTTTTTGTGTCCGCAGCTGGGGTCGGTCGCGCCACTTCCATGAGGGGCCTGGTCTTATTTTCCGCCGCCGCGTTCGGCCTGACCGCGGCGCTCCTGTTCGGCGGCGCAACGCGTGCCGGGTACCTGTCGACCGGGGTGGCCCAGCTCGCCTGCCTGCCGGCGCTTGGTCTTTCCGCCCGGACCCTGCTGAAAGGCGGCGTTTGGCGCGAGATGCGAGCGCCGCTGCTGATCGCCACGGGCGGCGTCCTCCTCCCGGCAGCGCAACTGATCCCCATGCCGCCGACGCTGTGGAGCGCTCTCCCGGGACGGACCGAATTCGCCGATCTCTATGGGGTGGCCGGCCTCGCGCTTCCCTGGGCTCCAGTGAGTCTCGACCCGTACGCCACGCTGCGCAGCGCCGTCGCCCTGATCCCGGGCCTGGCGATCTTTCTCGCCGTCGCCCAGTTGGAGGCGCGCTTCCGCCGCCGACTCGTCCTGCTCCTCGCGGCTTTGGCGGCGCTGCACGCCACCTTGGGGCTCGTTCAGCTGACCGCCGGTGAAGGGGCGCTTCGGCCGTACACCATCACCAACGACACCGAAGCGGTTGGTCTGTTCGCCAATCGCAATCACTTGGTGGCCCTCCTGACTGCCGCCCTGCCCCTGTTCGGCGCCTGGGCCGCCTTCGCCGGCAAGGATGCCGGCTCAGGGCGGGCTCGGCGCTGGCTCCTTTGCGGAACCCTCTGCGCGCCGGTTGCGGTCGTTCTACTTCTCAGCGGGTCTCGGGCGGGACTTCTGCTAGCGATCCCGGCTGCGGTTGCAAGCGCCGCCCTGGCCGCCTACGGCGTTCGCCGCCACGAACCGGCCTTCGCCATGGCCTTGGCCGCTGGAACCGTCGGGCTGGCGTTGCTCGCGCTGACGCAAGTGCTCGCTCCGGGCCTCGTTTCGGGCCTGACCGGCGGACTCGACCCCGTCCGCTCCGAATTTGTGGCGATCACCGGCCAGGCCGCGAGGCGTTTCGCACCTCTCGGCTCGGGCTTCGGCACCTTCGTGCCGGTGTACCAGGTCTTTGAGCAGCCCGAGCGCCTGCGGCCGGCCTTCGCCAATCACGCCCACAACGACTGGCTGGAGCTCTGGCTGGAAGGAGGCCTGCCCATGCTCCTGCTGTTAGCGGCCTTTCTGGCGTGGCTTACACGGACCTGCCTGCATTTGCGAAGGACGGAAGGGCGAAGCCGTGACTACCTACGGCGGCAGGCCATTCCCGCTGCGGGAGGCTGCGTGATCCTGCTGCTGCTGGCCCATTCCCTCGCTGAGTACCCGCTCCGCACCCCGGCGCTCATGGCCCTCTTCGGGTTCGCCTGCGCCCTCCTGGTCCGCGCGCCCGAAGCCTCCAGGACCCGGGAGTTGGCGCGTTAGAACAGCGCCGAGTCGTAGGGCACCCAGCAGTAGGCGTGGTCGGCGAACTGCAGCCAGACGAACAGCACCGCGGCGTAGGCGCCGCCAACCCCCGCCTTGGCCGCCAGCCTCAGCCGGCCGGGCAGCAGCAGAGGCAGGCGCGAGAAGGCGGCGATCTGCAACGGTATCAGATACAGGCTCAGCCGATCGGCCCCGACAGAGGAGATCGCCATCAGCGGGATGGTCGCCACGGAGGCTAGGGCGAGAACGGCGTAGAGCTTCGCATCTCCGAACTGGTCTCGCCAGCGCCTGCGAAATATGAGGAAGATGAGACCGGCAGCCGAGTTCAACGCAATACGGTAGACATCGCCCGCAGCTCGGTACTCGGACTCTACGTAGGCGTAGGAGTACTGTTCGATGTGGCCGCCGATGAACACGGCCAACAAGGCGCTGCTGGCCACGGCGCCCGCTCCCATCGCGAAGGCCCGCTGCGGACGCCAGCGGCGGAGCTCTCCCGGCGGGGTGACGAAGGCCACCAGCGGCGCGAACATGATCGCTGAGCGGTGAAAGCTCGCGGCCGCGACCACGAACAGCAGAAACAGCCAACGCCGGCCGTCCGTGAAAGCGTTGAACGCGATCATCAGAAGACCCACCGCGGTCGCCTGGCGCGTGTAGCCCATGGACACCACCACCACGAGGTAGGGGATCGCCACTACGGCGGCGAGCAGGGGCGCCGGCTGCCGGCGGCAGAAAAGAAAGAGCCCGGTGACGAAAATCACCGCACAGACGGTGTTGACCGTGTGGATCTGCAAACCCGCGAGGGCGGAAAGCCAGTTCACGAAGGCGTAGGCCGGGTCGGTGGTGGTGAGCGCATAGGCGAGGTCTTCGCCCTGCGTGGCGTAGAAGTGCTCGAGATAGCTGCCCCAGTCGCACCCGACCTCCTCTCGGGCCCCGATCACGAGGGCCAGGAGGAGACCGGCCAGAAGGGTCAGCACCCTTCGCCCGACCCGGTTCAGCCGGAAGGGCGAGGTGCTGGCCAAGAGCGGCGTGACGAACATGGTCCAGTAGATGAGCATCAGCGGGCGCTGCTCTCTTTGTGAGAGTGAGACTCGGGCCTGCGCGCGCCTCTGAGGATCACAGCGACGCTCGCGCAGCGACTTGGCCGTAGAGCTCGTTGTAGGCTCTCACACCTCGATCTAGCGAGAAGCACTCCTCGGCAGCCCGCCTGCAGCGGTCCGAAAGTTGCGGATCCCGCAACAGATCATCAAGCCGACGCGCGCCCTGCACCATGTCCGTCTCTGAGGCGTCTTCCACCACCACCCCGACGTTATAGCGGCGCACGATCTCGGCCGCGTCCCCCACCCCGGCATTGATCACCACGGGGCGCCCGCAGGCCAGGACTTCGCCCATGCGCGTGGGCGCACGGGCGAGACTCGCGAGCCCCGTCTGGTAGAACATGGCGCAGGCGACAAGGTCGCGAATGACCTCTGGAATCTCCGGCCGGTGAACGCCGAACACCTTCAGCTTGCTCGGCGGGAGCAAGGCGGCCCCGGCGGTATCGGTCACGGCATCGGGGTCCTCCGTGGTGACGATCCGAAACTCCGCGTTGGGCTGCAGTGCGTCGAAGGCGCTAAAGAACGCCGCCAGCCAGTCGAAAAGGAACCAGCCGCTCAACACGGTTCCCACGGAGCCGATCACCGCCCGCCCCAGGTGCTGCTCGGCGGCCGGCTTGAAGTGGTCAAGATCGACGCAGGTAGGTATCACCACGGTCGTGGGGTGACGCCGCCCCGCTTGCCGTTGCTCCGCCATGTAATCAGCCGCAGCCTGCGTCAGCGAAACCACTCCTGCGGCATGCTGCAGGCATGCTGCCTCACCGCTTTTCAGAAGTTTGTAGAGCCTGGACCCGGACTGCAGACGGCCGGCCGCAACCATCTCCTCCGGCCAGAACGCCCGCATGTCGAAGATGAAGGGCGCTCCCAGAACACGCCTAAGGACCAGCGCGACAAAGGCCGGGATGTAGCTCCGGGCGTGCACCAGTTGCGCCCGTCCGCGCAGCCGTTGCCAGGCCGCGAGCGCTAAGAAGACGGTGAGATCCCAGGCGGTCGCCAGCATCCTCGGTGACTGATGGTAGCGCTGCGGCAGCCAGCGGACACCGAGCGCCTGGCAGTCGCGGCGCATGGCGGTGACCCGTTCGGGGTCGTCGAGGTCGGCGCTCTTTTCGAAGCTGATGAGGGTGAACGAATGGTGCTCGGAGAGCCCGCGCAGGTAGGCGAGCACCTGCGACTGCCCGAGCGGCTCCAGCAGGCCGGTGTAGGAAAGGTACAGGACCTTCATGTAAAGCGACCCCGAACGCAGCTCACGCGCGCGCCGCTCTGCATAGAGGGCGCCGTCCTCGCTGCACAGAACCCGAAGGTCCGCGGCGCTCGATGAAGGTTTTGGCCCTTACCCGCTATAGCCAAAGCGGCGCAAGCAGCCGCGTGCGCCTGTTCCAGTTCACCCCCTTTCTGGAGCAGCAGGGCGTCAGACTCACCGCCGCGCCGCTGTTCGGCGACGGCTATATCGAGACCTACAACAGGACGTCGGGCCGTTCCCTGAGACAGGTGGCCCAGAGCTATGCACGGCGATTGTCGGGCCTGCTCCTGAGCGGAAGGTACGACGTCGTCTGGCTGGAGAAGGAGCTCTTGCCGCTGGCGCCCGCCCTTTTCGAGCGCGCCTTGCTCCACAGGGTCGGGCCGGTGGTGGTCGACTACGACGACGCAACTTTTCGGTGGTACCGAGGCCACCGCAACGTCCTGGTCCGAAAGGGGCTTGGCCGAAAGATCGAACGGGTCATGGCCGCTTCGGCCGTGGTGATCGCGGGAAACCGCTACCTCTCACAGCAGGCGACCAGCGCAGGAGCCACCGACGTCCGGCTGATCCCCTCCGTGGTCGATGTGGAACGCTACAAGCCGCGCCAGACGTGGGCAGGCCCGGTGGAGCCGTTGGTGGTCGGCTGGATCGGTTCGCCGAGCACGGCCACCTACCTTCGTGGCGCGGTTCCGGCCTTGGCCACACTGCAGCAGGAGCGACGCGCCGAAGTGCGCCTTGTGGGCGCGGGCGAGACCGACCTCGGCCCTGTGACGCACACCACCACGCCCTGGTCGTATGCAATGGAGGCCTCGCAAGCCGCCTCATTCGACATCGGGATCATGCCTCTCAGGGACGACCCCTGGACCCGGGGCAAGTGCGGATACAAGCTGGTCCAGTACATGGCCGCCGGTGTGCCCGTGGTCGCCGACGCGGTGAGCGCGAACAACGACATCGTGGTCCACGGAGAGACCGGCTTCCTGGTCCGGGGAGAGACGGAGTGGCTCGACGCCCTGCGCCGCCTAGCCGCCGATCCCGACCTCCGTCGCCGCATGGGGGCGGCCGGCCGCCAGCGCGCGGAGCAGTTCTACTCGGTGGCCGCGGCGGCCCCCCTCCTCCACGCCGCTCTGCGCTCCGCGACCCAGGTGCGCTGACCGAGTGTCGCCCGATGCCCCGCCGCGCTTGGCGGCGCCGACTATCCTCAGTTGCCCCGCACCCGCTCCGGTGCGAAGGAGAGACAAGGCGCAAACCTTGGACGGCGCGCCGCGTAACAGCGCTACAGAGTGCAGCGAGGCCAAGGCCTCTGCGCCTGAAAGGACTCCGGTTTGTGCGGCATAGTCGGGCTGCTGTCCTCTAGGCGAGGCGATCAGGGGACGGAGATCGTCGCGACCATGCGCGATGCGCTGGTCCACCGGGGACCTGACGCCGAGGGGGTGTGGAGCGACCCGGCCGCCGGCGTGACGCTCGGCCACCGCAGGCTGGCCATCATCGACATCTCGCCGGGCGGCGCCCAGCCGATGGCCTCTCGGTGCGAGCGCTTCGTGATCGTCTTCAACGGCGAGATCTACAACTATCGGGACCTGCGCCGGGACCTCCAAGCGACGGAGAACATCGCTTGGCGCGGAAGCTCCGATACCGAGGTCCTGCTCGAGGCGGTCGGCCGCTGGGGTTTCGAGGGCGCCCTGGCCCGTCTCCAGGGCCAGTTCGCCTTCGCCCTGTGGGACCGGGCGGAGCGGCGCCTGCGGCTGGCCCGCGACCGCTTCGGCGAGAAGCCGCTCTACTACGGTTGGGCCGGCGATGAGTTCGTCTTCGGATCCGAACTCAAGGCGCTCCGACGGCACCCGGACTTCGACGGGGCATGGGACCGCGACGCCGTCGCGGCCTACCTCAAGTACGGCTACGTGCCCCAGCCCCTCAGCATCTACCGCAGCTTTCGCAAGCTGGCGCCTGGCGGCTGGCTCTCGATCGGGGCTGAGCGGCTGGAAGAAGAGGGCGTCGAGCGGGGCGCCTTCTGGTCTGCCAGCGCAGAGATCGCGGCCGCGCGCCGGAACCCGTTCCTAGGCGCACGTGAGGACGCCGTGGAGGAATTGGACCGGCGGCTCCGATCGTCGGTGGCGGCCAGCATGGTCGCCGACGTGCCGCTGGGCGCCTTCCTCTCCGGCGGCATCGACTCCTCGACGATCGTAGCCCTGATGCAGGCCCAGGCCTCCGGCCCTGTCAGGACCTTCACCATCGGCACGCGCGACGCAGGGCTCAACGAAGCCGAGCACGCCAAGGCGGTGTCCCGTATCCTAGGCACGGAACATACAGAACTTTATGTGGAGCCTGGCGACGCGCTGGCGGTGGTGCCCAGGCTTCCGCACATCTACGATGAGCCCTTCGCCGACTCATCTCAGATCCCGACCTTCCTGGTATCGGCCCTCGCCCGGTCACAGGTCACGGTCGCCCTGTCAGGAGACGGCGGGGACGAGTTGTTCGGCGGCTATAATCGCTACACCTACGGCGGCCGCTGGGGGATGCTGAAGCGGATACCCCGCCCGCTCAGGGCCGCGGGCGCTTCGGCGTTGATCCGGATATCTCCGCAAGCCTGGTCGACCGGGCTGAAAAGCATCGGCCGTTACGCGCCGGCAGCCCTCCGCAGCGGTCGTGGCGGCGACAGGGTCCACAAGATCGCGGCCAAGGTGGCTGCGCATTCGGGCGACCAGCTTCTGGACCAGCTGATCTCGGTCTGGGAGCATCCTTCCGACCTGCTCGGGGAGGGCGCGCCGGACCCGCTGTTGAGGGTGGACGAGGAGCTCTTCTGTGCTGACGCGGAGTTCGTCGAGCGTGCGATGCAGCTGGACGCGCTCTACTACCTCCCCGACGACATTCTGGTGAAGGTGGATCGGGCGAGCATGGCCAGCAGCCTGGAGGTGCGTGCGCCCTTTCTCAACTCGGACCTCTTCCGATTCGCCTGGTCGCTTCCCCAGGCGATGAAGATCGAAGCGGGCCAGGGTAAACGGGTCCTGCGGGACGTCGTTGCGAAGTACGTGCCCAGAGCGCTGTTCGAGCGGCCGAAACAGGGGTTCGCCATCCCGATCGGCGATTGGCTGCGCACCGACCTGCGGGAGTGGGCTGCGGAGCTCCTGAGCGAAGAAGGTCTGGCCAGGACCGGCGTGTTCGATCCGGCGGCGGTGAGGAAGACCTGGGACGAGCATCAGAGCGGCGCCCGCAACTGGGACACGCGGCTCTGGACCCTGCTGATGTTCCAGGCCTGGGCGGAGGCTCAAGCTTCCGACGAGATCACGGCCGCAAAAGCCGTGCAGGCGACCCGCAACCATGGCGGAGCCGACAGCTCGGTTCGCCCCACCTGAGACCCCGGCGCCCAGGCGACGCTACCGCGCACCCTGGCTGACTAGCCGACCCGCGCGGCGCTGGCGAAAGGTGTGGGGAATAGCAGCTCAAGGTATTTCTCGGCGGCGATGGCCGGTGAGAAGTCGGCAGCGCGGCGCTTCAGCGCGTCGCGGTCCGGCTCGGTTCCGAGCGCCTCCACCATGGCTCGGGCCAGTGCCGGGGAGTCGCCGACCGGCACGAGGGCCCCGTAGCGTCCGTGCTGCAGGATCTCAGCAGGTCCGCTCATACAGTCGGTGCTGACCACCGGCGTCCCGCAAGCGAGCGCTTCGACGATCACGTTGCCGAAGCCCTCCCAGCGCGAGGACAGCACGAAGAGATCTGCCCGTTGGAAAAAGGGGAAGGGATTCTTCCGGAAGCCGGGAAAGCGGACCCGCTCGGTAACGCCGAGGCGCTGAGCCTCAAGCTCGAGCTGGGATCTCAGGGCGCCTTCACCAAGAATGAGAAGCCGCGCATCGACTTTGGACTGAGCCTGCGCGAGCGCCCGTACGAGCACGTCAAACGCCTTGGGCTCCTTGAGGGCTCCGACCGCCAGCAGACGATTTGGCGAGCCAGCCCACCATTCCAACAGACCTGCGTCGGCGGGCTCGGGGTCTTCCGAGCCGAAAACCCGGATGGGGTTATAGATCACCCGAACGCGATCGCGTGGCAGCCCCGTCGTCTCCGCCAGCGCATCGGCGGCGCCTTCAGATACGGCCACCAGGTGATCCGCCGCACCGTAAAGCTGGCCTCCAAAACGTTTCAAGACCAGCGCATCACGATCGCTGCCGCCCCCCCCTCCCAAGCGGAAGTCGGTGTGCTCGCTCACGACCAGAGTGGCGGGGCTTCGTGCGGTCCGCTTGGCGATGCAGGCCACTCCCGTCACCGGCCACATGGCCGCAAGGACAGCCTCGGGTCGATCGTTGCGGAAGTACCGGTGCAGAGCCGGCCAAACATTCCGTAGCCGGGGCGCGCCCAGGTCCACGATGCTGCAACCTGCCGGCGCCTGCTCCAGGAGTTCTCCTACCCGGCGCATGAGGACAAGTTCGACGGCATAGCCCCGGCACACGAACTCCTCGGCCAAGCTGATGCTGACGCGCTCAGCGCCGCCGCCCCGCAGGTCGGGCAGGAGCATGGAGATTCGCCTGCTCATCTCTGCCTAATGAGTCCGTTGGGCGCTACGATCAGCGATTGCGCGGCCGACGCGCTTGAGCACCCCTGTGCTCTGATACATGCGCCACAGCTTGGCGAGTACCAGCAGCCGCCACTCGAGCCTCCAAGACCAGGTGGGGACATCTCTGAACAGCTCCCGTGTGTCTAGGACAGCTTCCGACCGCGTCACGACCGCTCCATGACATGCCTCTCCAATGCGCTTCCGCTCCTCCGGGGTCATTGCCGCATAAGTGCGCAGCAGCTCGCCTATGTCGCGTTCCGGCGGCGGCCCGACGACCTCTCCCACCGAGTCCTCCGGCGCCTCGTGCAGGTAGCCGTAAGTCAGCCTGGGCTGCTGGTCGACGGCCATGATGCTGGGCATCTTGGCGCTGGCGGCTTCCAACAGAGCCGTCCCCATACCGACGAAGATGTCGAAGCGCACCAAGGTGTCAAAGAGCAGCTCGTAGCCGAGCGCGCCGGCAAATTGAACGGAGCCGGTTACGCCGAGCTCCTCCGCAGTCGCCCGCAGCCTCTCCATCTCCGGCCCGTCGCCAAACAGGAACCACTGCACATCCAGGCCCTGAGCGAGCAGTTTACGCGTAATGTGTATCGCGCCTTCGTTGTAGGCCTTGAATGGGACCAGCCTTCCAACAGAGACGACCCTCAGAGGTGAAGCATGTTCGGCCGGGGCCCAAGTTATCGGAGCCGTGTGGGGGACCGTTATCGGGACCACCTTGTATTCGCTCAGAGAACGTTTCCACTCCGCCTCATGAGAAGTTCGGCAGGCCTGATTCATGAACAACCACTGCTCAGCAGGCGTAACCTGGAGGACGAGTTTGCACAGCCAGTGTATAAGGGGATGATCCCGCTCCCGAAAGCATTCTCGCGGGTGGTATATGCCGCAGATGACCTTCGAATCCGCCTTCGTTCGCGAGCGGACAGCCCGTCTCACCAAGCTGACCGGCAACATCTGGTGGGGATCAAAGACCCAGAACAGGACCGTGGTCGGAGCCACCTCCAGGCCGGACAGATATGCGGGGACGGACTGGACAAGATCGTAGACGTCATCGTGCTCGATGAACCGCACGCTCTCGGAGAACATCGACCTCAGTTCGCCGGGGTGGGCGCATACCACGACGTCCAGCCCTTCGGAGACAGCGTGGTTCGCAATCCTCAATAGCAAGGTCTCGGCCCCGCCTAGCCTCAGTCGGCCGTAAACCAGCATCAATAAGGGTCGTGAACGCATCTCGTCCTTCGGCCGGTTGGCCTTAATTCCGGCTTCTGGGACGGGCGTGCCGCGAGAGCGCGAACATGCTCAGCCTCCCCGGAAGGGGCGCGCTGACGCCCAGGCGCTGCAAGCGGATCAGTCCAAACGAACCATAGGCGACACTGAGTACGATCCCCACGGCCGGCGCCATTGCCGGCGCCAGCCACAACACGAGGGCGACAACCCCACAGGCCGAGGCGACAGCCGCCGCGCTGAGTAGGACCAGTCGCGACCATGCGAAGGCGATGCGTCGAACCGCCAGCGCCAGCACCATCGGAAGGTAGAACAGGTAGGCCAGAAAATAGGCTTGGCCAGCCCCTTCGAGGCCGAACCGCGGCAAGAGCAGCGTTGTGGCGCCCGCCATCAGTACAAGCGTGGCGACCTCGGAGAGGAAGAAAGTTCGCCCCTTGCCGGCGGCCAGAAGGATGAAGCCGAGAGGCCAGGACATCACTTTCAGCAGGGTTCCGGCGGCCTGCCAACGGAGCACGGCCGCGGCGGGTGCGAACTCCGGCGCGTACAGGAGGCGGATCACCCAAGGCGCCAGGGCGAACATGGCGATGACCAGCGCGCCCGCCAGAAGCAGCGCGATTTCGGTCTGCTGGTTGACCAGCCGGCGGGTCGCCTGCCGGTCGCCGATCACCCCCGTCAGGCGCGGATAGTAATCCGCCGCCATCGCTCCCAGCACCAGGCCCACGTACTGCATCGCGATGGTGTTCGCGGCCACGAACCACCCGAGGGCCGCCATCCCCAACTGCGCCTTCACCTCGCTCTGGATCCAGAGGTTCGCGAAGGTGAACGCCACGCCGGCGCCCATCATGGGCAGGCCGAGGGTCAGGAACACACGCCACTGTGCGCGCAGCTGAGGAAGCCTGACCTGGACTTCGCCGGGCGACGGGATGCGCGAAACGAACCAGCGGCCCAGGAGAAAGCTCGTCAGTGGGACCAGGACGACAAACGCGGGGATCGCGCGCTCGCCGAAGGCGAGTACAAGCGGCAGGCCGACGGCGGTCGTCGCCAAACCTCCGACAACCTGCAAGGCCGCCATGGCGCGGATGCGGCGCAGACCCTGAAGCAGGGCCGTTTGGCCCATGGCGAGTACCGAGAGTGCGACGCCCACGGCGATCCAGGCCACCTCGTCCGCCAGGGCGGGGTTGCGCAAGGCATAGCGGGCGAGAACGTCTCGCAACAGCCACACGCCGAGGGCGCCGACGGCGGCCAGCATCACCGTCGCCAGGACCAGCGCCCGCCGGGCGACCGCAAGCTTTTGCCCATCTTCCGCAGCATGAGCTTCCGCGATCTGGCGCGTGCCCACCGTGGTGACGCCCATCTGCACCACGGTGGCGGCCGCCGAAAGCAGCGCGGTCAGCAGGCCGACGAGACCGACGCCGGCTGGCCCGAGCAGGAGCGCAACGACCTTGGTCCTCACAAGGCCGATCAGGATGTTGAGCACCGACGCCCCGCCGATCACCGAGGTGCTCGTCAGGATGCGCGCGTAAGATTTCTTGTCTTCGTCGAGGGTTGAGGTCGCATTGGTCACGGTCGAAGGCTAGCCCGCGTCAGGGAGTCGGGCCAGGGCCCCGTGCATCGCCTCAAGAACCGCATCCTGCTGCTCAGCCGACAAGTGCGGTCCTATCGGAAGGCTGAGCACCTCCGCCGCCAGCTGTTCGGCTATAGGCGCCGGGGGGAGGCTCGGGGCCAAGTCGGCGTAGGCCTCCTGCCGGTGCGGCGGGATTGGATAGTGGATCAGGGTTCCGATCCCCAACTCCCCAAGCTGACGCTGCAACTCGTCGCGGCAAGAGTTCCGGATCACGTAGAGGTGCCAAACCGGCTCCGCCCAGGGAGCAGCCTGCGGCAGGACAAGTCCGGTTCCGGCCAGAGCTTCCCCATAACGAGCAGCCATGGCGCGACGCCGGTCGTTCCAGGTGTCCAGATGGGTCAGCTTGACCCGCAGAACTGCGGCAAGAATCGGATCCAGCCGACTGTTCACACCCCTCTCCAGGTGCACGTACTTCCGCCGAGAGCCGTAGTTTCCCAGCAGGCGAACCCGCTCGGCGAGGCTCGGGTCGTTCGTGGTGACCGCGCCCGCGTCGCCAAAGGCGCCAAGGTTCTTCCCCGGGTAGAAGCTCCAGCAGACCAGATCCCCGTGCCCGCCTATGCGTCGGCCTTTGTAGCGTGCGCCGTGACACTGGGCGGCGTCTTCCACCACCCTGAGCCCATGACGCCGCGCCACGTCGAGGATCGGGTCGAGGTCGGCAGGGTGCCCGTAGAGGTGCACTGGCAGCACCGCCCGCGTACGGGGCGTGATCGCCGCCTCCACGAGAGCCGGGTCCATGGTGTGGGTGATCGGGTCCGGCTCCACCGGCACGGGACGCGCGCCCACCTGGCTCACCGCTAACCAAGTGGCGATGTAGGTGTTCGAGGGGACGAGAACCTCGTCTCCCGCGCCTATGTCCAAGGCCCGCAGCGCCAGCACCAGGGCGTCGAGCCCATTGCCGACACCGATCGCGTGCTCCGCCTCGCAGTAGCGCGCGAACTCGGCTTCGAAGGCGGCGACCTCCTCACCCCCGATGTACCAGCCGCTGTCCAGCACCCGCGCAACAGCGGCGTCGAGTTCGGACTTCAGCTCCAGGTAGGCTGCGCGAAGGTCAAGGAAGGGAACTCTTGTCATAGCCCTTTGGCAGCCAGGAACTCGTGGTAATCCCGGTAGTAATCGCTCTCGTCGTAACGATGCGACGCCACCACCAGGCAGACCGAACCGGACGAGAAGTTGTCCAGCTCGCGCCAGATCATCGGGACGATCTCCAGGCCGAAGTACGAGCGGTTGAGGTGAACGCGCTTCTTCTCGCGGCCGTCGTCGAGCACCACGTCGAAGCTGCCGCTCATCGCGATCAGGAGTTGTCGCAGCTCCTTGTGCGCGTGCCCGCCCCGTTCGGCGCCGCCCGGGACGTCATACAGATAATACACCCTGGCGATATCGAAGGGCACGTGGTTGCCGCCCTCGACAAATGTCAGGTTGCCTCGAGGATCTGCGATCTGCGGCAGTTGAACGAGGCGGCAGTCCTCAAGCGTGTTGGTGAGCCCCGTCGGTAAGACTGCAGGGGGTTGCACTAAAGCACTTCCCGCGCAGGGTTTCCTACAACGGTGACGCCCGCCGGCACGTTGCGCGTGACCACGGCGCCGGCCCCGACCAGCGCCCCTTCGCCCACGATGAGGCCTGGCAGGATCACGGACCCGCCGCCGAGCGACGCCCCTCGCTTGATCACCGTGGTTTCGAACGCAGCCGGTCGAACGCGCGACCTCGGCCTGTTGTCGTTGGTGAAGGTGACGTTCGGCCCCACAAAGACATCGTCCTCCAAACGCACGCCGTCCCATATGTAATTGCCGCACTTCACCGTGACGCGGTCGCCGATGACGACATCGTTCTCGATGAAGCAGTGCGAGCAGATGTTGCAGTTCGAGCCGATCCGGGCTCCGCTGAGAACCACCACGTACTGCCAGACGCGTGTACCCACGCCGATCGCGGTGGATTGAACGTCGGAGGTCGGGTGGATCATCGCGCTAGCACCTTCGACGCCCTGCCCGGTACGAGGAGATGCAGGACGGGTGACCTACGCCTCTCACAATCGGGGAGTCCCATCCTGACCGGCCTCTTTCAGATTCCTCGATCAGGTGCCGGAAGCATGCCAACCCCGGACCGCTCACACCTCACCCGAGCCGCTGCTGGAGTCCCGGCCAGAGCTAACCCCAAAGGTCAAGACGGGGCCCGAGCGGAAGGGCGCCTCGCGTTGCGTCGTCTATGATACTCGTCGAAGGCTACGCGAGCACGCGCGCCCTTGTCCATCGATGTCACCGCAGCGTAGAGGCGTTTTCCTTTCGGGATCGCCCCGTCGGAGCGCCGCTTTCGCACCGAGATATCCAGCGGCTCGGCAATCCCGGCTTGAACTTGGTTGGCGCACAGTCGACGGTTTAACGTCGCTCGGTGGGGGAAGCCCGTCCCCGGAGCACCCGCTCACGGATCCACAGCAGCAGCATGGGCGCCAGCGCCGCGCCGACCCCGGCGGCGGAGCCCAGCCAGTCACTCCACTCGGCCGAGCGGCCCACCAGCGGCTGCACCCCTTCCGCCGCCGCGCTGAGCACCAGCAGCACGCCGGCGATCAGCAGCGCCCGCGTCCGCGGAAACGCGGCCACGCCCAGGACGGTGAGCCCATAGGCCCAAAGCCCATGCTCAAGGTCGTCTTTGGCGATGACCAGGCCGGGCTCGTGGGACGGCTCGATCGCCTCGTGCAGAAGCACGGCGACCGCGAGGGCGAAGAGGAGGCGCGTTCCGAGCCTGGCGAAGCGTTTCAGCATGTCGGGGCCCGAAGGGTGGGCGCTTGGGGCGCTCCCCGCAAGTTCGCCCTCTGGCCGCCTGGCCCAAGTCCGACTAGCTCTAGGGTGCGGCGGCGTGGGAGACAAACTTGGCGCAGCCTATGCAGGGCGCCTTCGTTCCGTGGGTCGGAATAGCGCGCCGGCGGCTAGGAAGGCAGAGGAATGCAGACGTTTCGCCCCTCAGGGTCGTCTCTGAAGACCTTGGCGGTGATCTCCAGCAAAGGGGGCAGCGGCAAGACCACTCTCTCCCTGCACCTCGCGGTGGCCGCCGAGGCCGCTGGGCGACGCACCTTTATCGCCGACACGGATCCTCAGAAATCAGCTTGGGAGTGGAGACAGGTCCGCTCCGGCCCCGCCCCTGAGGTGGCGGTGGTCCAGCCGGCCATGCTCAATCGGCTGAAGGACGGTCTCGAACGCGCCCGTTTTCAGCTCATGATCGTCGATACGGCCCCTTTCGCAGGTCCGGGAGTGCTGGACACGGTTCGGGCGGCCGACTTCACCATCATTGTGGCGCGGCCATCCATGCTGGACCTGTGGTCGGTGGAGTACTCCGCTGAGCAGGTCCGCTCTGCGCGGGGTCGAGCCATGTTCGTGCTGACCCAGGCCCCGCCCCGTCGCGGCGACAAGGAGGCTCCCGCCCTTCTGAAGGCCGCGGAGCGGTTGAACACCTATGGGTTTCCTGTGGCCAGCATTGGTCTCCGCAGCCGTGTTGCTTTCAGCCACTCGGTCGGGAACGGCCTGACGGCGCTTGAAACCGAACCTTCCGGGACTGCCGCCCGCGAGATCTCGCGGCTTGCCGAGCTGGTGTTCGGGCGCTTGTGGCCCGACTCGGTTCCTCGAAACTTATAAGGACGCGAACCCCGGCTCGTGCGGCTCGCCTGCGCGGGATCGCACGACTTGAACTTCGCCCCCTGGTACGGCCACCCCGTATTGATCAAGACGGCTTCGGTATCCGTCAACGGTCGAAAGCGGACCCTGTGGCAGAGCCGAAAAGCGGACCTTCCGAACGTCCGATTCCGAGTCAGCAGCAGACATGGGCACGTGGTCGGGAAGCGGCCTTGCGCGCACAGGCTGGTGGCCGCCTGCCTACAAGTTCCGCCTCCAAGCTCGCTCCGCCGAGCTCTTCGTTGTGGCTTCAGGTGGGAGGATTCGCCTCTCGCGCGGGATTTGAACCAGACATCCAGCCCCCCGGTCCCGAACCTGCGGCTAGAGCGGTTTTCGATCACGTAGGGCCGTATCCGCAAGCGGTGAAGTAGTTGGCGCATTCGGTGGGGGTGAAGGCGTCGAGGAAGCGGCCGATGGCGGTCCAGAGGCCCTCGACGGTTCGCTCGGCGGCCTTGCGCAGCAGCGCCTTGAGCTTGGAGAAGGCCTTCTCGATGGGGTTGAAGTCGGGGCTGTAGGGCGGGAGGTAGAGCAGTTGAGCGCCGGAAGCGTGGATCATCTCGCGCACTCTCGGCCCTTTGTGGCTGGACAGGTTCGGGCACGAGCACCTTCTTGAGGTAGACCTCGAAGGCGTCGCGGTTGATCGGGCCGTCGAGCACGAAGGGGGCGACCAGGCCGCAGGTGCGGATGCCCGCCACGAAGGTGGTGGTCTTCCAATGGCCGTGCGGCGCCCCGGCCCGCAGCCGCTTGCCTTGCGGCGCCCGCCCGTGGGTGCGGGTCATGTTGGTTGACGCCCAGGTCTCGTCGATGAACACCAGGCGCTCAGGGTCGAGGTCGAGCTGGCCCTCGAACCAGTCCTGGCGCCGCTTCAGGATGTCGGGACGGTCCTGCTCTTGAGCGTGCGCGATCTTTTTTTGCGCGTGATCTTGTGGCGGCGGAAGAAGCGCCAGAGCGCGGCGATGCTGACGGGAGCGCCCTGGCCGGCGAGCTTCTCCTTCAACTCCGAGAGGGTGGCGTCGGGAACCTCCGCCAGCGCCGCATGGATCAACGCCGCGTGGGCCTCGGTCTTGTGTGAGAGCCGGTCCCCGCCCTGCGGCCGGGGCCGGGCGTCGCCGCCCGACCGACGCAGGGCCACCCAGCGGATCGCACTCGACGGGCTAACCCCGAAGCGCTCCGCCGCCTGACGGCACGACAGCCCTCCATCCACGGCGGCCAGAACACGCGAGCGAAGGTCGAACGACAGCGGCTTGGGCATGCGGGCCAGCCTCCCTCGCCAGCCTCAACCCTGAATCAGATCAGACCCGGCTTGGGAATCCAAAACGACTCCACCCGCGCGAAAACCGCTCTAGCGTCCGCTCAAGCGAGCAGCGACCGCTCTGCGCCAGGGCGGACCTCCTCCCGCGGACCGAAAGCGCACTTCCGGCCTCGGATCCTGCGTAAGGATCATCCGAGAGGTCCCGAGAGTGGGCATCCCAGCGTCCGTTCGGCGCCTCACGCCAAGGTGATGGGTTTGCAACATGCTCAAGGAGGTGCTGCCCAATACCCCACCAGGGGCGAACCGTTCTGCAAGGATTTGTAACTACGTCTTCTCCTGGTGAACCGTGTTCCAAACACACGTCAGCTCATTGTGCTCCGCCAGGTGAAGGACGCTGGCGGCACAAGCGACGCTGTGGCTGACGCTAAGGCGGCCGAGGAATGTTTAGACTGGGGCTGGCTCCTGCCGGAAGGGGCCGAGGCTTTTCGGCTTACGCAGGAGGGATGGGCGGCTGTCGGCGGGTGTGCGCGTCAGAGCGGTGGCCTAGCCGAGGGTCCGGACAAACGGGCACACCCGCGACTGGAAGTCATGCGGCGCGGAACCGTGGTCCATGAGTCCAGCGGGCGGGCCTACCGGTGCACGATCCTAGACCTCTCCATCGGGGGCGCCCGCTTGCAGCTCTATGCGCCAGACTTGCCCAAAGAGGAGCTCACGCTTCTGGATCCAGAGATGAGCACCGTTCACCGGCTGCGCCTCGCATGGCGCGTCGGCCCATTCATCGGAGTTTCATTCACCACGACAACGGCGCTGCCCAGCTAGTCGGGGCATGCCCGCCGGCGGTGAAGGTGCGCGTCAGCTCCAAAACGAGCCGCTATACAGCGCGACACGCCCGGTGCGGTCTCTCCACCCGCCAATCCCCAGGGGCTCGAATGAGCGGCCACTTCGTTCCGCACCAAGGAGGTCCGTTGCGCGTCAGCGGCAGACACGGGCACGTGGTCGGAAGCGGGCCTCGCGCGTCCAGGCTAGCGGGCGCCTGCCTCCGAGTTTCGCCTCCAAGCTCGCTCCGCCGAGCTCTTCGGAGCGTGTGGCCTTGAGGTGGGAGGATGCGCCCCTCGCGCGGGATTTGAACCAGACCTCCAGTCCCTCGTTCCGGAGCGCGCGGCTAGCGCATCACGGAGACCTGAACGATGAAGAAGCTTCTCGCCACGAGCGCCATAACGGCGGCGACCATCGCCCTGCTTGCGGGCCCGGCTTTGGCCCAATCCCGGGGCAACCCCGGCACGAACAACTCGGCCGGAAATCCGGGTACGAACAACTCAGCCAGTGCGGGCAACCCCGGAACCAACAACGCCGCCCGCGGCGGCAACCCCGGCGCGCGGCAGTCGCGGGGCAACCCCGGCACGAGCAACTCGGCAAGCGCCGCGAACACGAGCAATCGTGCGGGCAATCCGGGAACGGCGAACCGCGCCCGCAACGGACGGCCTGGTCAATAGGCTGATCCTGAGACGGCGCGGCAGCTTTGGCGCTGCGCCGTCCTCTGTTCTTGCAGAACGCTGGAGTTTCTCGAGAAGGTCTGCTCTTCCGGGGGTGTTTCCGGGTCCTGGGTCCCGGCATGCGGCTCTCCGGCGGCAAGGATGTTGCAGATGCTCTGGTCGGTCCGGCCGTGTGTTCGGCCTGGATCGCCCGCACCGGCGAGCGTATTCGGGCCTAGTTCACCAGGCGCGTGCCGCCCTCGCCCGCGGTCCCGCCCGGAAGGGGCACGCTGGACGCCGCGTAGTTGGAGTTCAACACGAAGGAGAGCGCGTCGGTGATGGTGAGGCGCTTGACCACGGCGATGGTCCATTTCGACTCACCCGCCACCTGGAAGACATTGCCGCCGCCCACGTTTAGCTCAGCGGCCGGCAAGTAGATCACGCCCTCCAGCCGACGGATGGCCTTGCTCGACAGCTTCCATTGCTTGGCGTTGTCGCGAGCGGCGATCATCAGCATGCCCGCATCGTCCCCGGCCTTGCGGCCCAAAAGGTCGATGTCGGCCTGGTCGCGGACTTCGAATTTGGAGTAGGCGCTGAAGTAGAGAACCACGTCCTCACCGACCAGTTTTCCCTGGTTCTTGATGGACAGCTTGCCGGCCTCGCTCGGCAGGCCGGTGAAATAGTGCTTGCCGGGCTTGAGCTTCAGCACCGCGTCGGCGCCCACGACGAAGTCGCCGCAATGCACGCCGGGCTCCACTTCGGTCACCCCGCTGGTGTACTCGACCAGCCCCTTCCAGCTGTCGCAGGCCGGGATGCTGATGGATCTGACGCCGAAAGGATCGGCCACCTTCAAGGCGCCGGTCTGGGCCGCCGGATTGATGGTCCCCGTCGCGGTCCCCACCGCCTGAATCGATTCGGCATCGATCCTGGCCGTGTTTGTCACGGTGATGTTGCTGTTGGAGTGCACTCGGCATCCCGGCGCGTTGATCTTGGACTTGTTCTTGAGGGAGATGTGAGCGCCTGTGTTGGTGTCGAGCGCCAGCACGCACAGCGAGGACCCCGCAGCCATCTTCATCGCCGTGGCCTCCGCGCCCACCAGGAAACCGCCCGGTGGAAGCATGTTGCCGAAGAACGAGCTCCGGTGGCTGGTCAGCCTTACCTTTACGGCCCCGCCCTCTTGCAAGGCGGTCGCGTCCACGGTCACGGTCGAACGCTTCGCCAGCTCGGCCAGCTCGGCCGTCGCGTAGGCCTTCACCTGCTGGATCGCGTCATCCGGCGCGATGGCCGTCAGCTGGTTCGCGCCCAACAGCGCCGCGGCGTCCGCCACATCCTGCATCTGCGACTTGTCCGTCTGCAGAACCGCCAGTTCAGTCGCGCCGATCGCGAGCAGGCTGACTGCGGGGACGGCGAACGCCGCCCATACAACGATCCCGCCATTTTCCGACTTCCACAGCCGTCGTCCGAACTTCGCGACGCCCGGCACTCCCTTGGTCATCGCCTTTGCATCCCGATCGCCGCCGAATACCGAGGCCTAACCCGGAGCGCTGACGATCACGTTAACTCCAGCTGGATCACCGATCGCCCGGCGGCGCGGCTCCCAGCTTGCTCGCCGCCTCCGGTCACGTATCAGTCAAGCAGGCGCGTCTGGCCGAACCCGCCCTGCACGTAGGCGGGCACGGGGACGCTGGACTCCCCATATCGCTTGTTGATCTTCAGCTTGGCGCCGCGCCGCAGCAGGACGCCCAAGGCCACCGTCACCGTCCAGTCGGAGTCCTGCGCGACTTGGAACTCGCCCGTGGCGGTTAGAGCGGCGGACGGAAGATATATGATGCCCTCGATACGGCGGGCGTTGGTGCTGTTGATCTCCATCCACTTGGTGTTGTCGCGTGCGGACACCAGGACCATGCCGGCCATGGCTCCGGACTGGCGGCCCGTCAAGTCTATGGCCGCCATATCTTGCGTCTTGAGCGTCGTGTCACGACCGAAGACCAGGACGACGTTCTGCCCTCGAAGGGTGGAGCCGCCTCGGAGTTTGAGATCGCCAGCCCCGTCGGCGCCTTCGCCGAAATAGTGCACGCCCGGCCCGAGGGTCACGGTCGCCGTCTTGTCGACGATGATCCCGCCGCAATGGAAGCCCGCGTTCACATAGGTGTCCGTCTCGAAGCTCCTCTCGGGCTCGGTCCCGCGGCAGGTCGCGGTGGGGATGTCGCGGTCGGCCAGCGGATCGCTCATGAGCGGAACAGGCACAATGGCGGTAGGGGTGATGTTGCCCGTGGCGCCCTTGACCGCCTGGTTCCGGTCCGAAGCCAGGCTGGCCTTCCTGTCCACGTAGATGGAGCTGTTGCTGTGCGCCGCGCAGCCCGGAGCCGTGAGGCTTGAGCTGTCCTTTATGTAGAGGTTGGCGCCCGAACCCGACCAGAGATTCAGGACGCAAAGGGGCGTCTGGCCGCCGGTCAGGACAGCCGTGGCGCTCGCACGCATGTTGAATCCGCCGGGCGGGAGCATGTTGCCGAAGAAGCTCAGGCGGTTGCTGGTCACGAGCACCTCGACAGAGGCCGTCTCTGCAGTTGCTTCCGCCGTAAGCGTGGACCGCCCGGCGAGCTCGGTCAGATGCTCGAGCACAGCTTCTTCCGCACGCTCCTCGACGCCTTCCGCGCCCGCGACCTTGAGCTCGCTGACGGCGTTCAAGGCGGCGGCGTCGGCGGCGTCCTGCAGCATGACCTGTTCGGTGTTGACGGAGGCGAGCTCGACGGCGCCGATGGCCAGCAGCGCGAGGCAAGGGAAGGCGATCCCCGTGATGATGGCGATCCCGCCACGGCGGCACAGCAGAAAGGCCGAGGTGCTTCGGCGCAATAATCTGAGATGGCGCAGCATTGGCCCCTGGTCCGCCTGCTACGAGCCATACGGGCGCAACCGTGAAGAAAAGACCAAGCTACCAGCAACGCTCAAGTGTCTTGAACCAGCTTGGTTAAGGAAGAGTCTAGACCTACCACAGAACCGGTCAGGGTTTGTTATGAGCTGATGCCCTAGTCTGGACGTTCGCGGACAGCGCCCTGCGTAGTTAAGAGATCTATCTTGCCGGCTGACTTCGCAATGCTGAGGCGCTCGTTCACCGGCAAGGTCGCCAGCCTGGCCGTGATCATCGTGGGAGTGGCGCTGCTGGGCGGGTTCGGGTCCTTCCTGGCTCGGGAGTGGCGCGTGGAGCGTCAAGAGCTTGTTGAGCGCCGGACGACCATCACCTCGGTCATGGCGGCCAATAGCGCGGCGCCCTTGACCTTTGGCGACAAGGCCACGGCGCAACAGGTGTTGCGCTCAGCGCGCGGGGTGCCCGACGTGGAGGCTGTGATCCTGTTCGACAGCGCCGGCCGCCCCTTCGCCCGATATGGAACAGGGGAGGCCGCGCCGGCGGCTCGAACGGTGGCTCCGGGCTGGAAGTTCAGTCACGGATCGCTGGAGGTGCGCGTGCCCGTCCGGATGGACGGGGATCCTGTGGGCGAGCTGGTCATGGTCTCCAGTCTTGGTGGGCTGCACAAGACCTTTGCAGGTTATGCTCTGTTTGCGGGGCTCATGTTCCTGGTGGTGGGCGGAGCCGCGGCCCGTGCGGCCCTGGTGCTCGCGCGCCGGGTGATCCGGCCGGTCAACGACCTATCGGCCGCCATGCGTACAGTGCGGGAGAGCGGCGATTTCGATCAGGTGGTGGAGCCCGGGCGAGATGCGGAACTGGCCAGCCTGGCCGATGAGTTCAACCTGCTTCTGACCGAACTGGCGCGCCGCAATGCAGCGCTGGTGGACGCGCGTGATTCGGCCGAAGCCGGCAGTCGGGCCAAGACGGAGTTCCTGGCCAATATGAGCCACGAGCTTCGCACGCCTCTCAACGCGGTGGTCGGGCTCACCCCTCTGCTGGCGGCGGAGCCTCTGACCCCGACGCAGCAGGAATATCTGGAGGTGATCGAAAGCTCGGCCGACACCCTGTTGCAGATGCTCAACCACGTGCTGGACATGGCCAAGCTCGAGAGCGGCCGACTGGAGCTCGAGCACATCGTATTCCAGCCCCGGGAGATGGTGGCGGAGACCTGCGCTGTTTTCCGCAAGCTTGCGCAGAGCAAGGGCGTCCAGTTGAAGGTCGACATCGCCCCGGAACTTGCCGGATCCTACCGGGGCGATCCGCTACGGGTGAAGCAGATCGTCACCAACCTCGTTTCCAACGCGGTGAAGTTCACGGGCGCGGGCGAGGTGCGCGTCACGCTCGAGCCAGAGCTCGCCCAGGCCGGCATGGTGAAGCTGGTGGTGGCCGACACCGGCCTGGGCATAGCGCCCGACCAGATCACGACCCTGTTCGACAAGTTCGTCCAGGCCGACCTGACAACCACCAGGCGGTTCGGGGGCACCGGGCTGGGGCTGGCGATCTGCCGCGAGCTGGTCGAGATGATGGGTGGCCATATCGACGTGGAAAGCCGTCCAGGCGAAGGCGCGCGGTTCACCGCCATCCTCATGCTTGAGCCGGTGGACGCCTCGCCGGCGCGCTCCCGCACCGGCGGGACTCGAACGAGCTCTCCTAGGGTGCAGGCCGAGTTTGCCGGCGCTGCATCGTAAAAGGCCACCCAAGGCTGCCGCGAGCGACTCGGCTTTTGGCTCATGTTCAGTTCCGACATCGGGTGTCTGCATCGTCTCCGGGTCGGTCCGGCTGGTCCGCCCAGGAGTGAGAAGGACTGAGCCGCTCGGCGAACCGGTCGTGGCGCAAGGGCGCAGCACCTGTCCCATTACGGGCGCAGGAAACGCGATCAGCTAAGCTGATGGCCCCACACTCCGGGACCACACACCTTAGGCCGCCGCGGAGAGCGCCGGGGTGGGCAGATCCAGGGTGAAGACCGCGCCGCGGCCGGGCTCGCCCGTGCCGTCGAGCGTGCCGCCCATCAATTCCGAAAGCTGGCGGGAGATGGACAGGCCCAGCCCCGAGCCGCCGTAACGCCGCGTGACGGACGAGTCGGCCTGTTCGAAACGGGCGAACAGCCGCTCCTTGATCGCCGGGTCGAAACCCACGCCCGTGTCGCGGATGACAAAGCGGCGCCCCGTAGGCCGGCCGGTCACCTCGAGGCTGACCTTGCCGGCTTCGGTGAACTTCACCGCGTTGTGCAGCAGGTTGGTCAGGATCTGGGCCAGGCGCACCGGATCGACGGTGATGCTTCCACCGGCTCCGGGAGCGACCGAAACGGCGAGTTCCAGGCCCTTGCCCTCCGCCTTGCCGCGGATCAGGGCGACGACCCCGGCCAGGACATCCTCCAAGAGCACCAACTGGGGGTGGAGCTCGATCCGTCCGGCCTCCATCCTGGAGACGTCCAGGACATCGGACAAAAGCCGTTCAAGCATGACGGCCGAGGACATGATGATGCCGACCAGCTCCCGCTGCTGGGCGTCCAGCCCGGTGGCGGACAGCACGTCCGTCACGCCCATGACGCCATTGAGCGGCGTGCGGATTTCGTGGCTCATATTGGCCAGGAACTCGCTCTTGGCCCGATTGGCGGATTCCGCCTTCAGCACCGCTTGGTGCAGTTCGGCGACCTTCTCCCGGAGCTGTTGGTTGGCCGCCGCCAGGTCCATCTCCGCCCGGCGACGCCCGGCCTGCGCCGCCACGCGGGCAAGGGCCACGGGAAAATCCACGGGTTTGGTGATGTAGTCGTTGGCGCCCATCTCGAGCGCGCGCACGATCTGGCTGCTCTCGGCCTGGGCCGTGACCATGATCACGGGCAGTTCCAGGGCGCTGTGGGTTTCGCGAAGTTGGCGAAGAACCTCCAGGCCGTTGATGTCCGGCATCATCACATCCAGCAGGACGATGTCGATTCCGCCGTCCGCGATCATCTCCAGCGCTCGAAGCCCGCCTTCGGCCTGCAGGGTGCCGTAACCGCGCCGGTTGAAACGCCGAGCCAGCAGGTCGCGGTTGTCGGCGACATCGTCCACGATGAGGATGCGCACGGGCCGCTCTTCGGAGGTCGTCTCGTTCATGCGCTCTGGTCCGAAGGCTCCGACCATACTGAACCGCGCAGGTTAATCGGCGGTGGATCGCGCCAGGAAGTTGCGAGTGGTTCTCGGGCGGAGCGAAACCATCTACATCGGGTCCGGCAACGCCACGGATCGGGGCTCGATGAGCGACGAACTCGCCCCACGAGCTTACAGCGTCTCGCCTTGTTCGCCCTTCGAAACGCCTGGCCCCGGAAGTCCTCGAGGTGGAGAGCGCAGTTATGTTAAGAGAACGTTGACGAAAGAGGTTAACTGTCGATTAAGGACAGTGGGGCTGTTTCAGAGGTCTGAACCCCTGCTGAACGGCGGGGTCGGTGATGCAGCTTCGCAACAGAACAGCGCGGACGAAGTCTTGCGGCCCGGGTTGTGCAACAGGACGGGCTGGAAGCCGTTCTCTCTTCCGAGAACAGCAGCTAGGCTGGCAAAGTTCTAAGGATTCGCTCCATGACCCCGTCGCACCTCAGCGTCGTCACCTCCGACTACCAAGAGAGCCACTCCACTCGGGCCAAGCGCCTCCTGGCCGAGGCCAAGGCCGCGGCCCTCGAGCACACGGCCGCCCTTGAGCACGCCCTGGAAGCCGTTGCGACCCTGTCGAACGAGATTTCGGAGGGCGGCGACGCCTATCCGGTCGGGGTCCGCGAGCTGTCGCGTCAGCTGACGGACGACACCGTCTCCCGCCTCCAGACGCTCAACGCCATCCTGAACCGCAACACGGCCGCCAAGGGCTGAGCGGACAGCCCCGGCAGAACGCCGGGGTCAGCGGCGGCGCATGATCACCGGCGATGGCGAAGCCTCGTCTCGCCGGAGGTCGCCGCGCCATGAGCCGTCGGTAGCCATCGACACCGTCACCACAGTGGGCGTGGCTGATCCCGGTTCCAAGAACCTCAAGACCACACGGCCGGACTCCCGTGCGATCAGGGCGATGAAGCCGGACGGGGAGGGAGCCCTATTCGACGAGCGGCGGATCGCCCGCCAGGCGCCGTCCACCACGCCCTCGCCGTTGTCGGCCAGCTGTAGTGCGTAAAGCGGCGCCCCGTCCGCGCCGGCCAGCGTCCATCCACCATCGAGAGCGCCTTGCCGGCTTTGAGCCGCAGCCGCCCCGCCGCGCACGGTGGCGGCGTAGAAGGGGTCGTCCGCGCCCCACCGCGCCTCCACCCGTCGGTCGTAGGCGTCGACGAGCACGCCCGTCCGGGCAAGCGCCGGGGCCGAAGGAGAGGCGACGCCATAGGACGCTGTAGGGCCAGGCCCGGACGAATAGGCCGGCGGGGAGGGAAGCGTCGGACCGGTCCGATAGGGCGCGTGCTGCGGAGTCGGCCCCGTGCGGTAGGGCGCCGTTTGCAAGCCCGGGCCCGTCCGATAGGGTCCCGTCTGCGGTGCCGGCCCTACGCCATAAGGCGTAGCCTGAGGACTCGGGCCCGTCCGATAGGGCGCGGCTTGCAGCAGGAGAAGGGCGAGGACGGGGGTCAGCACGGAACGGCAAGCCTAGTCAGGCCGGGGACGAAACTGTGGCGCAACCCCGTGGCGTGCGTCCCCGCATGCAAAAAGGCCCCCGCCGCATGCGCGGCGAGGGCCCCATTTGCTGGGTTGTAGGAGCTTACTTGGCCACGTCCTGAACGGCTTCACCCGCCGCTTCCACGTCCTGACCCGCGCCGCGGACCGTGTTGCACGCGGCCGTCGCCATCAGACCGGCCGCCGCGAAAATCATAACCAGCTTACGCATCGTGTTCGCCTTCCTTGTGAACCCTCGCCACGACGAACGCCCAAGCTCCTCCCGGAGTTCCCGCCAGATGCGAAAACCCGTGAGGTGGAACCGTAGTCAGGCCGCCTCGCTGCGGGTCTCGCTGACTCGGAATGGGCGTGGAGCGGGAAGGGCGGCCGTCTCCTCGTCAAGGGGCGGGTGCGGCTCCGGATCCGGCACGGGGAAGAAGAGGCGCGCCGCCATGCCGCCTCCCTCCAGGGCAGCCAGCTCGGCGCGGCCGCGCAGCTGACGTGCAAAGGCGGTCATCAGGGTGCGGCCCACTCCGCCCGAAGCCGCCTCGGCGGCCCCGCCGACGCCGTCGTCGACGATCTCCAACCGGGCCTCCGCGCCCTCCACCACCAGGCTGACGGTGACCTGGCCGGCCCGACCGGGAAAGGCGTGTTTGAAGGCGTTGGTCAGGGCCTCAACGGCGAAAAGCGCGAAAGGCGCGAGCTTGTCCGGGTCGAGAAGCAGCTCGTCGCTCGTGATCGCCGTTCGGACCGGATACGCCTTTGGGCCTTCGCCGTTCAGCAGCTGAGCCACCAGCTCCTCCAGGAAGGAGTGAACCTCGACGCGCCGCAGATCCGAGCTCTGGTAGAGCGCGCGATAGATCAGCGCCAAGGCGGTGATCCGCTGGCGCATGTCCCCCATGGCCGCCTTCGCCGCCGGGTCGGTCAACTGTCTCTGCTGCATGTTGAGCATGGAGGTGATGACCTGGAGGTTGTTCTTCACGCGGTGGTGGATCTCGCGCATCAGGGCGTCCTTCTGCGCCAGGCTGTCGCGCAGCGAGGCGTCCCGGGCCGTGATGGCCAGCCCCATTTCGTCCAGGGTGTGAGCCAGCGCACGGATCTCGTCGGGGGCTTTGGACACCTGAACTGGGCGGCTGGTGAACCTGCCTTCCGCGTAGTCCTGGGCGATTCGATCGAGATAGCTCAGCCAACGGACCACCACCCGCTCGGTGGCGAAGCCAACCGCGATCAGGGCCAGCAGCCAGGCCAGCAGCGGCAGGCCGATGTTGCTGATCGGGTCCAGTCGCGCCCAGGACCAGACATTCGGCTCCGGGGCGGACAGCAGCACGAAGACGTCGTCGTCGACCAGCCGGGCGCCGGCGAAAACGCGCCGTTCTCCGGTGCGGCTGTCGGCCTCGAACAGGTAGGCGCCGCGTTTCAGGGTCTGTGCGGTCCAGTCCTGCGGGGCCGTGGTGAATGCGGCCCGGTTCGTCACGGTCAGCAGGGAGCCGTTACGATCGGCCAGCGCCACCTCCGTGCGATGCGGCAAGCCGGCTTCCCTGGGGTTGGGCCGCAGGCTGGACAGCCGGATCACGGCCACGAGGACGCCGTCGAAGCTCCCGTCCTGCTTTTCCGTACGGACGGCCGCGACCACGGCAGCCTGTTCGTCGATGTGGCCGGCGGGTCCGCTGGTGATCTCCAGCCGCTCGCCCCGGGCGAGCGCCTGAAACCAGGGTTGGGCGGCCCGGTTCGGGTCGGCGGGCACGGCGTCAGCGGCGCAGCTGATTCGTCCGGCCGGGGTGAAGCGAACCAGGTTCTCATAGCCTTCCAGCTTGTCCCGGACCGCCCGCAGGCGCGGCAGGCAGTTCACGCCCAGGGTGTCGGGGGCGAGGGCCTCGAGCAGGGCCGCGGCGCTTTCCAGCTTGGCGCGCGCCAGCAGCGAGGCCGTTTCGGCCTCGGCGATCAGGGCCGACCGGCGTTGTTCGGTGTCCTCGCGGAAGCTGAACCAGGACTGGACGGCGCCCAGCAGCAGCACGGGAAGCAGGGCCGTCGCCAAAGCCAGGGTGAGCCGGCGCCGGATGGTGAGCCCCGTCACCGGACCGTCACCGCGCCCCGCTAAGGCGCTCCGCATCGGCAAGGATGCTGCTCATGGCCTCATCGGCGGGCGAGCCGTCGCGGATGTAGCCGCCCGACTCCAGAATGCCGTGCAGCGCCCGGCGCGCCCGGCTGACCCGGCTCTTCACCGTGCCCACGGCGCAGCGGCAGATTTCGGCGGCCTCTTCGTAGGCGAACCCGCCCGCGCCCACCAGGATCAAGGCTTCGCGCTGCTCGTCGGGCAAGGCGCCGAGCGCCTGACGAAGTTCGTCCAGAGCGATGGGCGAAGAGGGGTCGTCCGTAGCCACCAGGGTCCGCTCCGCGGCCTCCTGGTCGAGCTGGGTCGACCGCCATGAGCGACGCTTCTCGGAGTAGAATTGATTGCGCAGGATCATGAAGGTCCATGCCTTCATATTGGTGCCCGGCTGGAACGAGCTCCGCGCGTCCCACGCCTTCATCATCGCGTCCTGCGCGAGATCATCCGCCGCGGCGGCGTCACCCGCCAGAGTGCGCGCGAAAGCGCGCAGATGCGGTATCAGACCGACGAGATCGCGCTTGAAGGCGGCCTCGTCAGCCGCGTCCAGGTCATAAGATCGCATTCACTTCCCAGCGCGGCGCTCATCCGCTCGCCGTAATATAGCGAGGAAGTCGTCAGGAACAGGCTCGCTGACCACCTCGTCGAACATTTGGCGAAGCTTCACGCCGATGGCCTGCTGGCGCAACCGTGCTTCGTCCAGCGGAACGTCACGTGGCGGCGTGGCGGGTGCGGGCTCGCCGACGGAGAGGTTCACGCCGGGATCGCCGTCGATGGGTGGGGTCGCGCGCCCGGATTCGTCATGATCGTCGCTCAAAGGCCTCACCTGGGCTGGTGCAAATGTTACGAGCCCGACACGCATAAACATCACAACTCGGGAACCGTTCCCAGGATCGCACGTTTTCTTTGGGTCTGGACGCCCGGCGTCTCAGGCCGCATCGTCGTGTTCCAACAAGAAAAATATTCGGAGGGGGCCCTTGGGTCTGCTTGAACGATTGGCGCCGCACCTCCCCTATGTGCGGCGCTACGCCCGGGCCTTGACCGGAGATCAATCCACCGGCGACCGCTATGTCCGCGTGGCCCTTGAAGCTTTGGCGGCCGGGGACCGGGTTCTCGAGGCCCACCTCACGCCCCGCGTCGCCCTGTACCATGTGTTTCACACCATCTGGTGCTCCACCGGAGCTCAGTTGGAGAGCGGTCGCCAGGAGTCGCTGGATGCGTCCGACGCCGGCGGGCGGCTGATGCGCATCGCGCCCCGTTCGCGCCAGGCGTTTCTGCTGACCGCGCTTGAAGGCTTCACCCCCAACGAAGCCGCGCAGATATTGTCGGCCCGCATTGATGAGGTCGAGCAACTCATCGCCGAAGCCCAGGCCGAGATCGAGTCCGAACTGGCCACCGACGTCCTGATCATCGAGGACGAGCCGGTGATCGCCGCAGACATCGAGGCCCTGGTGCGCGAATTAGGTCATCGGGTGCTGGACATCGCGGCCACGCGCACCGAAGCGGCCGAGGCCGTGGCGCGGCGCCAGCCGGGACTGGTCCTGGCCGACATCCAGCTCGCCGACGGATCCTCCGGGGTGGACGCCGTCAAGGACATCCTGGCCCAACTGGACGTGCCCGTGATCTTCATCACCGCCTTCCCCGAGCGCCTGCTCACCGGCGAGCGGCCGGAGCCCACCTTTCTGATCACCAAGCCCTTCCAGCCGGAAACGGTGAAGGCGGCCATCGGCCAGGCGCTGTTCTTCCATCCCGCCCGGAGCGCCAAGGCGGCCTGACCCCCTGGCCGGCCCGTGCCCTCAGCCGCTTTCGGTGGCTGAGGGGCGGTCGGCCTCAGTCTCCCTTGGGGGGTTGGGGCGTTTCGTTGAACAGCTCCGCATCCCGCCGGTCACGGCCCGCGTCCACGTCCAGGCTTTCCTGCTTGTCCGGCCGCCAGAGCATTGCGCCCATGACAAAGATCACCGCCAGCGCGAGCGAGGCGATCAGAACCCAGAGCACGGGCTTGTCGCGGAAACCCGCGCGGGCGCGGGTTTCCGAAACGCGCGGTCCGGGCGGTTGATCGCTGGGAATGTTGCTCATCGAAGGGTCCTGGCCTGATCTCGGGGAGCGGAACGCCCGGCCGTCGCGCGCCGTTCCGCTTGCATCGGCCCGAGGCGTCCCGACATGACCGGCTCACTCAGGACGTCGCCCATGTTCCGATCAGCCCTCCTCATCCTCGCCCTGAGCTTGCCCACATCGGCGTTGGCGGCAGCGTTGGCGGCGCCGGCCCGTGCGCCTGCTTCCGGGCTCGCGCAAGGAGGAGCGCCCGGCATCGGCGCTCCGGTGCGGGGCGCGAACGGCGAGGTGCTGGGCCGCATCGAATCGGTCACCCGCGACAGCACGGGCCGCCCCGTCCAGGTGGTGGTCCGGACGCGCGGACTCACCGGCGTGCGCGCCCAATCCCGCGCCGTGCCGATCGCCAGCCTGCGCCCCGATGGGTCCGGCTGGGTGCTTCCGCTTCGCAGGGCGGAATTCAATCTGCTTCCCCAGGTTCGCCCCTGAGCCGCGCAGCCGATCTTTTTCGCCTCGGGGCGGAACCCCATCGCGGGAAGCGAGTTTTCACGATGCGGAGGCGGTGACGCCCCCCCGACTAGGCCTGCTACGCAGGCCTGCCGCCTCCGCACCCTATTCTCGATGATGCGCTGCGGCGGGTCCCCGGACCCGCCGCTTTTTTTACAGCCGCGCCCGAGGTGACGCCGCCGCGGTGGACCGCTAGCCTCCAGCATGGCCTCCGACTTGACCTACGCGGACTACCTCGCGCTCGACGAGGTCCTGGCCGCGCAACGCCCGCTCAGCACCCACCATGACGAGATGCTCTTCATCGTCATCCACCAGGCCAAGGAGCTCTGGCTCAAGGAGATGATCCACGAGGTGGCCTACGCCCAGGCGGAGGTCGCCGCGGGCCGCCTGCCGCCGGCGCAGAAGGCGCTGTCGCGCGTGTCGCGCATCCAGGCGGTGATGACCCACTCCTGGGAGGTGCTGGGCACGCTGACCCCCGCCGACTACCTCAGCTTCCGTGGCCTACTGGGGTCCAGCTCCGGCTTCCAGTCCGCCCAATTTCGCGAGCTGGAGTATAGGCTGGGGCTCAAGGACCCGCACTTCCTTCGCTACCATCCGCCCGGCGGGGCGCCCCGCCGGGCGCTGGAGGCGGCGCTGGCGGCGCCTAGCCTTTATGACGCCGCCCTGGCTCAGCTCGCCGCCCACGGGCTTGCGCTGCCCGACACGGTGCTGAACCGCGACTTCACCCAGCCCTACCAACCCTCCCAGGCGGTCGAGGAGGCCTGGCTGCAGGTCTATACGGACACGACCGGCCGTTGGGAGCTTTATGAACTCGCCGAGAAGCTCGTCGACTTGGACGACGCCCTGACCACCTGGCGAAACAAGCATGTGCTCACCGTCGAGCGCATCATCGGCCGTCGCCGCGGCACCGGCGGCACGGACGGGGTGGGCTACCTCCAGAGCACGCTCGCCCGCCGGTGCTTTCCCGAGCTCTGGTCGGTGCGGAGCCGCTTGTGACCGGCTGGAAACGCCTGTTCACCCGCGCGATCGGCGAGCACCCCGAGCGGCTGCATATGGCCGCCCACAGCCACCATCCCTGGCCGGACGTGAGCCGCGACGCCCAGCTCGCCGCCTGGGATGACGCCGCCGCCCGGCTCGACGGCAAGTGGGACCGTGTCATGGGCGAGGCCTGGCCCCGCGCCCAGGCGGGCGTGGCGCGCGAGCTGAAGCTGCCGGACCCCTCCACCATCGTTTTCGCCGCCAACACCCACCAGCATCTGCTGTCGGTGGTCTCGGGCCTGGATCGACGCCCCGTGCGGGTCTTGTCCAGCGACGGCGAGTTCCACAGTTTCCGACGCCAGGCGGCTCGCTGGGCCGAAGCCGGCCGCATCGTCCTGGAAACCGTTCCCACCGAGCCTTGGGACAGCTTCCCTCAGCGATTCCGCGCCGCGGCCCAGCGGGGCGGTCACGACCTGATCTTCGTGAGCCAGGTCTTCTTCGGCGCCGGTCGCGTCTTCGACGAGGTCGGGGGCCTGGCCGACCTGGCCCGCCCCGAAGGCCCGTGGCTCGCCATCGACGGATACCACGGCTTCATGGCCCTCCCGACGGACCTGTCCGCCATCGCCGACCGGGCCTTCTACCTCGCGGGTGGGTATAAATACGCCATGGCGGGCGAGGGGGCCGCCTTCCTTCACGCCCCGCCCGGCTTCGGGCCGCGCCCGGAGGTCACCGGCTGGTACGCTGAGTTCGGCGAGCTGTCCGGCCCGCTCGGCGGGGTCCAGTACACGGCCGACGCCTTCCGCTTCATGGGCGCCACCTTCGACCCCAGCGGCCTGTACCGCCTGAACGCCGTTTTCGACCTGCTCCAGCGCGAAGGCTTGAGCACCGCCGCCGTCTCGGCCCAGGTGGACGGCCTGCAGGCGCGCCTGCTCCAGCACATCGCGACCGGGCGCGCGGGTCCCCTGCGTGAGGCCCAACTGCTGAACCCGCCCCGCCCCGACCGGCCCAATGCGCGCTTCCTCGCCCTGCGCCACCCGAAGGTGCCCGCATGGCAGGCCGCCTTGGCCGAGGCCGGGGTGATCACCGACGTCCGCGCGGACGTGCTGCGACTAGGCCTGGGACTGTATCACGACGCCGAAGACCTCGACCGCTTCGCCGCCGTCTGCTGTGACCGCCTGTGACGCTCCGATCCGCCTTTGAGGCCCGGCTCCGTGAAGGCGCGCTAAGACCCGACCCCGCCCAGGTCGCCGCCCTGGAGCGCCTGTCGCGGCTGGAGTCCGAGCTGGAGAGCCTGGGAGAGCCCTCCTTCCCCATTCCCTTCGTCAAGAAGCGGCCTCCGCCCCGCGGTGTCTATCTCTGGGGCCCGGTCGGCCGCGGAAAGTCCATGCTCATGGACCTCTTCTTCGAGGCCGCTCCCGTTTCCCTCAAGCTGCGCATTCACTTCCACGCCTTCATGGCCGAGGTGCACGGCCTGATCGCCGCCTGGCGCGAGGGTGACAGTTGTCACCGGAAGGCCAGGTTCGGCAGGACCAAGGGCGACGACCCCATCGCCCCCACTGCGGAACTGATCGCCGGTCGCGCCAAGCTGCTCTGCTTCGACGAACTCCAGATCACGGACATCGCCGACGCCATGATCCTGGGCCGGCTGTTCGAGGCGTTGTGGGGGCGTGGCGTGGTCCTGGTCGCCACCTCGAACCGCCCGCCGGACGACCTCTACAAGGATGGGTTGAACCGCCAGCTGTTTCTGCCCTTCATCGAACAGATCAAGACCCACACCGAAGTGGTCGCCGTGGCCGGCGAGCACGACTATCGGCTGGACCGCCTGCGGGCCGCCCGCACCTGGTTCAGCCCGGTGGACGGCGAGACGGGCGCCGCCTTCGACGCCCTGTGGCGGGACCAGACCGACGCGGCCCCCGAAGCCTGCACCGAGCTCACCGTCCTGGGCCGCGCCGTGCGCCTGCCCCGCACGGTCGGGCGCGCCGTCCGCGCCACCTTCGCCGAAGTCTGCGAGCAGCCCCTGGGCGCCCAGGACTACCTCGCCCTGGTTGGACGCTTCGACACCCTCTTTCTCGAGCGGGTCCCCGAACTCACCCCGGCCAAGCGCAATCAAGCCCGCCGCCTCAACACCCTGGTCGACGCCCTGTACGAGGCTCGCACCCGCCTGGTCGTCCTGGCCGCCGCCGAACCCGCCCGCCTCTATCCCGAGGGTGAAGGCGCCTTTGAGTTCGAGCGCACCGTCTCCCGCCTGGAGGAGATGCGTTCAGGGGCTTGGCTCGGGCGGTGAGCCCCCGGCCGCGCCTTCATCGAAGCGTGGCGCCACCGATCCGGGCGGCCTGGCCGCCATCAGGGCCGCCAGCGTGGCTTCAAACGGAAGGCGCAATGGGCTCCAGCAGCTCCAGCGCCCGTTCGGGCGGGCGGGCCAGGACCGCGCCTCTGGGCGTGCGGACCAGGGGACGCTGCACGAGGGCGGGGTGCGCGACCATGGCGTCCAGGATCGAGTCCGGTTCAGCCTCAGGCTGGACACCCAGGGCGCGCGCTTCGCTCTCGCGCAAGGCTTGGCCCGGCGTCAGTCCCGCCTCGGCCAGCAAGGTCGCCAAGGCGTCCCGGGTCCAGCCGGCCTGGACGTACTCCACGACCTCCGGCTCGTAACCGGCCTCACGGATCAGCCCCAGGGTCCGGCGTGAGGTCCCGCATGCGGGATTGTGCCAAATGACAACCGGAAAGTTCATGTTCCCATCTCCGCGTCGGCCGCCGCCACCAAGCGCTGCGCCTCAGCCAGATGCAGTCGCTCCACCATGCCGTTCGCGACCTTGAGCGCGCCCCGACCGGCGTTGGCCGGGTCTGCGAAGGCGCTCACCACCGCGTGCGCCCAGGCCAGTTCCGTGTCGGTCGGAGAAAAGGCGCGGTTCGCCGCTTCGATCTGGCGGGGATGGATCACCGTCTTGCCGTCGAAGCCCAGCTCGCGCCCTTGCCGGCATTCCGTTTCCAGCCCTGCGGCGTCCTCAAGGTCGTTGAACACCGCGTCCAAGGCCAGCAGCCCGTGCGCGCGAGCCGCCAACACCGTAGCCTGCAGAACGCCGCTGAAGGCGGCGCGTCCCGGCGTCCACCGGGCGCGCAGCGCCTGCGCCAGGTCGTTCAGCCCCACCACCAGTCCCGCCAACCTAGCGCCCTGCGCGGCCGCCGCGATCTCGGGTAGGTTCAGCACGGCGCGCGGCGTTTCCACCATGGCCCACAGCTGGACGGCTTCGGGCGCGCCGCCGAGCGCCTCGTGGTAGGTGCGCAGCGCGGCCGGGTCGTCGACCTTGGGCGCCAGCACGGCGTGAGGTTTCGCCTCGACCGCGGCGGCCAGGTCCTCGCGGCCCCAGGGCGTATCGATCCCGTTCACGCGCAGCACGGTCGCTCGCTCCCCGAAGCCCTCACCTAGGGCCGCCAGCGCCTGTTCGCGAGCGGCGGCCTTGGCCTCAGGCGCCACCGCATCCTCCAGGTCCAGGATCACGGCGTCGCAGGGGAGCGCGCGCGCCTTGGCCAGCGCGCGGGTGTTCGAGGCCGGCAGGTAGAGCGCGCTACGGACGGGCCTCATTGCAGCGGGTACTCGCGCTGCAGGTCGTAACGTGAGCCCTGCGGGTGGGGGGTGGACGACCAAAGGCCGAACCAGGTCACCCGGAAGGGCGGCGATTGCAGCAGGTTGTTGTCCGCGACCCAACGGCCGACCTCGGCGGGACCGGTGCGTTTGACATAGGCGAGCGTCACGTGCGGCCTGTAGGGCCGCTTCTCCGGCTTGAGCCCCGCCCGGCGTGCGGCCGTCTCGCACTTGGCCGCGAGCGAACGCAGCGCGGGGTTGTCGGCCACTCCGGCCCAGACGGCGCGAGCGTCCCGCCGCTCGCCGAAGCTGCCGGCCCCCTCCAGCACCAGCTCCAAGGGTGGGGCCGTGATCTGCGACAGCTCTGCATCGAGGTCCGCGGCCGCGTGCTCCGGGATTTCGCCGACGAACCGCAGGGTGATGTGCAGCGCGTCCACGGGCCGCCAGCGCGCGCGCTCGATCCCCTGCTGTCGCCGGAACAGGTCCGCCCCGATCTCGGGCGGGATCTCCACGGCGGCGAACAAGCGGATCAGAACGGCTCCTCAGAGGGCGAGGGCGCCCTAGAGGCGCTGCTGCGCTCTTAGCGCCTGGGCGACCACGGGCGCCAGCCTTTGGGCGATGATGCGCACGCCGGCCGCATTGGGGTGCACCAGGTCCGGCTGGTTGTAGCGGCTGTCCAGAAGCACGCCGGCCAGCAGGGAAGGGTAGAGCGGAACGCCCTGCGCCTTGGCCACGCTCGGGAAAACGGCGTTGAACGATCGCGCATACGCGCCCAGCTCCGTCGGCGCCTGCAGCCCCGCCAGCACCACACGGACCCCGCGCGCCTTTAGTCGGCGCACGATCTGCTCCAGATTGGACCGCGTCTCGGCCGGGGGCAGGAAGCTTAGCAGGTCGTTGCCGCCCAGCGCCACGACACAGACATCGGTGTCCGAACGCACCTGCTCCACCCGGCGCAGTCCGCCCGCGGTGGTGGAGCCGCTCACGCCGGCGCCGCGCACGGCGGCGTTGATCCCCAGCCCCCTGAGCTCCCTCTGCAGCTGGACGGGCAGGGCCTCGGGGGCGGGCAGGCCGTAGCCCGCCGTGATGCTGTCGCCCAGCAGGGTCACCACGGGCGTACGGGGCGCGGCCTGGCTCTCGGCCGCGGACAAGGCCAGCGGCGCGGCCAGCATGGCGCCGAGCGCGCTGCGTCGGGTCGGTTGGTCGGTCATCCCGACCCATCTAGGACGCCGATCCCGCTCTGCAATTCCGTCCTGGGCGAGAATGGGCGCGGCTTGCGGACGCGGCTTGGCCGCCCGATATTGCACAACAAGCGCCCGATGGTCGGGCGCATTCACTGGAGCCACTCTTCATGAGCGACTTCGACCGTACATACACCCGCACGGCCCCGGTCGGCCGCGCCGACATGGCCGTCGACGCCGGCCTGCGCAGCTTCATGCTGGGCGTGTACAACAAGATGGGCCTCGGTCTGGCCGTCTCGGGCGCGATCGCCTGGGCCTTCGGCAACGTGCCTGCTCTGCAGCAGCTGCTGTTCAGCGTTACGCCGGACGGGCGCCTCGCGGGCGTGACCCCGCTCTACTTCATCGTGGCCTTCGCCCCCCTGGTTCTCCTGTTGGGCTCGGGTTTCGTCATGAAGAACCCGACGGCGCGCGGCACGGGCATGCTGTACTGGGCCGTGGTGGCCCTGATCGGCGCCTCGCTGAGCTCCATCTTCCTGCGCTACACCGGCGGCTCGATCGCGCAGACCTTCTTCGTGACGGCGGCCTCCTTCGGCGCGCTGAGCCTGTTCGGCTACACCACCAAGAAGGACCTGACCGGCTTCGGCTCCTTCCTGATCATGGGCCTGTTCGGCCTGATCATCGCCTCCGTGGTGAGCGTCTTCTTCCGCAGCCCCGCCCTGATCTTTGCGATCAACGCCCTGGGCGTGCTGATCTTCGCGGGCCTGACCGCCTACGACACCCAGCGGCTGAAGATGACCTACTACCAGCTGGGCGGCGACCGGAACCTGCAGGGCGTGGCCACCAACTTCGGCGCGCTCAGCATGTATCTGAACTTCGTCAACCTGTTCCAATTCCTGCTGGCTTTCATGGGCAACCGCGAATAGCCGCAGGACGGAACACCCGACGCTCTGACGCCCCGGCGGACCCCGCCGGGGCGTTTTCTATTCCACCACCCGGAACTTGCGGCTTTCGAAGACCCGCAGGACCTGCTCCAGTTCATGGCCGCGCTTGAGCACCACCCCGCCCTGGCCGATCACCGCCCACTGCCCCTGTTTGCGCGCCAGCGCCGGCCGTTTCTCGATGCGATAGAGGGGCGCCTCCGCCGTACGGCGAAACACGGAGAAGCTGGCCGCCTCCCGTCCGGGATCCATGCCGTAGTCGCGCCATTCGCCGGCGGCCACCATCCGCCCGTAGATGCGCAGGATCAGGTCCAGCTCCCGCCGATCAAAGAAGATCTGGCGGACGGCGGGAGGTTGCAGGGGGACGATGACGGGATCGAAACTCATGGGCGCGCTCGGAAAGCCAGCGGCAAGAGGTAGGCGCCGCAGCCCTTACGTCCAGCCCTTCGCTTCAAGCGAGAAAACACGCGGTCGCCGCAATTCGGTCGTGAGGCCGCCTTGCCCATCTCCGAAGGTCGTTGCGTCGATCGATCCGGCGCGGCGGGTCCGGACCCCAGCCCCCCAGCCCCCCCGGGCTCGCCACAGGCGCGGGATCGGTCGACAGTTTCCTCCGAGCGGCCCGCGCGGTTCACCCCTGCCGCGCGGGCTTTCCCGTCAGTCGGTGACGGCCGCCAGGATCCGCCCGTCCGCCGCCTGCACCAGCACCGCCGAGCGGAGCCCGCCGCCATCGGAGCGGGGCAGAGGATAGCTGGCGGCCCGCCCGGTCCAGTCGCCCAAGCGAACCAACCGGCGCACCAGGTTGCGATGCGGCACGCGTCGTCCCTTGTTAGGCCCGCCCTTCACCGGCGCGTGAACGAGCCGTGGTTCATAGCGCACCAGCCACACCTCGGCCGGGGTGGGCGGCCCGGCTGAGACCTGCACGCGGCGGCGGGTTATCCGCGCTGTGGGGCGGGCGGGGGCGGCGGCTTGTTGCGTCCGGATCAGCGCCGCCACGCGTCCCCGCTGCAGACCCGAAGCGTGCTCCGTCCCGGCGACCACCACCCAGGGTGTCTGGAGACCCCGCAGCCCCAACGCCCGCGTCCGCTCCTGTTGCCGCTGGCTGAATTCCGGGCGGGCGAAGGTGTCGGTCCAGCCAAGATAATCCCAATAATCCACGGGAAAGGTCAGCGGCAGCACGTCGGGCCGGGCCGCCAGGCCAGCCACCACCGCGTTCGCCTGCCGGCAGCTTTCGCAGGCCTGGCTCGTGTACAGCTCGACCACCACCGGCCCGCTCGCCAAGGCGGGCGTGGCCAACAGCAGGCTGATGATCAAGGACAGGACGCGCACGCGAACGGCTTAACGCCGCAGAGGCGGCGCCGGTCTCACTTCGACGTGAGGGACGAGATCCTCACCCGCCGCCGGGTGAGGATCGTCTCAGGCCGCCGCGCTGCCCGGAGCCATCGCCGTCTGCACCGTGGCCTCGCGGCCGGCGGCCAGATTGCGCAGCACATAGGGCATGACCCCGCCGTTCTTGAAGTAGGCCAGCTCCGTTTCGGTATCGATGCGGCAGATCACCGGGAAGCGCGCCACCCGCCCGTCCGACGGCCGGTAAACCTCGACGTAGAGCTCCTGCCGCGGCTGGATGCGATCCAGCCCCCGGATGGTGATGATCTCCTCGCCCGTCAGGTTCAGCCGCTGCCAACCTTCGTGCTTGAACTTGAAGGGGATCACGCCCATCCCGACCAGGTTCGAGCGGTGAATCCGTTCATAGCTTTCCGCGATCACCGCGCGCACGCCCAGAAGCGCCGTGCCCTTGGCCGCCCAATCGCGCGAGGAGCCGGTGCCGTATTCCTTGCCGGCGAAGACCACCAGCGGCCGTCCCTCGGCCTGATAGCGCATGGCCGCGTCATAGATCGGCAGCACCTCGCCCGAAGGGAAATGCCGGGTCACCCCGCCCTCCACCTCGGGCGTCATGCGGTTGCGGATGCGGATGTTGGCGAAGGTGCCTCGCATCATCACCTGGTGGTTGCCGCGACGCGCGCCATAGCTGTTGAACTCGCGCGGCGGCACGCCGTGCTCGATCAGGTAACGGCCGGCCGGGCTGGAGGCCTTGATCGAGCCCGCCGGGCTGATGTGGTCGGTGGTGATGCTGTCGCCGAAGATGGCCAGAACGCGGGCCTCGACGATGTCGCCCCTGGCGCGGGGCACATCCAGGCTCATCCCTTCGAAGTAGGGCGGGTTCTGGACGTAGGTGGAGCTCTCCTCCCAGGCATAGGTCTGCCCGCCGGACACCTCGATCCCCTGCCAGCGCTCGTCGCCCTTGAACACGTCGGCGTAGCGGCGCGCGAACAGCTCGTTGCGCACATGCTCCCGCTGCAGCGTCGCAATCTCCTCGTTGGTGGGCCAGATGTCGCGCAGGAACACCGGCTGCCCGTCGGAGCCCGTGCCCAGCGGCTCGGCCGCCACATCCACGAACATCGAGCCCGCCAAGGCGTAGGCGACCACCAAGGGCGGGGACGCCAGGTAGTTGGCCCGCACGTCCGGGTTCACCCGGCCCTCGAAGTTGCGGTTGCCCGAAAGGACGCTGGCCGCGACCAGGTCGCCGTCATGGATGGCCTTGGCCACCGGCTCCGGCAGCGGGCCGGAATTGCCGATGCAGGTCGTGCAGCCATAGCCCACCAGATTGAAGCCCAGCGCGTCCAGGTCGGGCTGCAGGCCCGAAGCCGCCAGGTAGTCGCTCACCACCTGCGAGCCCGGCGCGAGGGACGTCTTGACCCAGGGCTTCACGCTCAGCCCCCGTTCCCGGGCCTTGCGCGCCAGCAGGCCCGCGGCGATCAGCACGGAAGGGTTGGAGGTGTTGGTGCAACTGGTGATGGCGGCGATCACCACATCGCCATGGCCAACGTCGAAGGTTTCACCCTCTACCGCGATCCTCCTCGCTTCGTCGCCGGCCTTGCCGAACTCGCCGGCCAGCGCGGCGCGGAACTCCGCCGCGGCGGTCGACAGGCGCACCCGGTCCTGCGGGCGCTTGGGCCCGGCCATCGAGGGCTCGATCGAGCCCAGGTCGAGCTCCAGGGTCTGGCTGAACTCGGGCGCGGGCTGATCGGGGTCGCTCCACAGCCCCTGGGCTCTCGCGTAGGCCTCCACCAGGGCCACCCGCTCCGGCGCCCGGCCCGTGGCGGTCAGATAGTCGAGGGTCGACTGGGTGACGGGGAAGAAGCCGCAAGTGGCCCCGTACTCCGGCGCCATGTTGCTGATGGTGGCCTGGTCCTCGATGGTCAGGCTGCTTACGCCCGGGCCGTAGAACTCGACGAACTTGCCGACCACGCCCGCGCGGCGCAGCAGCTGCGTCACCGTGAGCACCAGATCCGTCGCCGTGGCGCCTTCCGGCAGCTGGCCGGTGAAGCGGAAGCCCACCACTTCGGGGATCAGCATCGGGATGGGCTGGCCCAGCATGGCCGCTTCGGCCTCGATCCCGCCCACGCCCCAGCCCAGCACGGAAAGTCCGTTGACCATGGTGGTGTGGCTGTCCGTGCCCACAACCGTGTCGGGGTAGGCCAGCAGGCTTGCGGCCTCCCCGGGCGTGACGTCGTTTTGCGGAGAGTCCGCCTCGGTGATCGGCGCAGCCGCGGCTTCCGGAGCCGTCCAGACTGTTTGCGCCAGATACTCCAGGTTCACCTGGTGGCAGATGCCGGTGCCCGGCGGCACCACGCGGAAGTTGTTGAAGGCCGAAGAGCCCCAGCGCAGGAAACGGTAGCGCTCCAGGTTGCGCTCATACTCCCGGTCCATGTTCTGTTGCAGCGCCAGCGGCGTGCCGAACTCGTCCACCATGACCGAGTGGTCGATCACAAGGTCCACCGGGTTCAGCGGATTGATCTTGGCCGGATCGGCCTGCAGCTTGGTCATGGCGTCGCGCATGGCGGCCAGGTCGACCACGGCGGGCACGCCGGTGAAGTCCTGCATCAGCACCCGCGCGGGGCGAAAGGCGATCTCGTGCTCGATCCCCCCCTTGTGGTCGGCGAAGGTCGACACCTTGCGGATGTCCTCCTCGTCCACCGAGGAACCGTCCTCGTTGCGCAGCAGGTTCTCCAGCAGGACCTTCATCGAGCGCGGCAACCGCGCCATCTGGCCCAGACCGGCTTCCTCCGCCGCGGGCAGGCTGTAATAGACATAGGTCTTGTCCCCGACGGCGAGCTCCCGGCGGGTGTTGAAGGTATCGACTGACGGCATGCGCCTTCTCCCCGGCCGCCCCCGCCTCCAATCGCGCTCGGCGCCCGGACTCACAGCGTCCGCACGCGCGCGTCGCGGACGCACGGCCGAGGGCGTCATAGCCGCAGGGATGGCGGACGTCCAACCGGCGCTTCTTCCTTCAGGCGCTTACCCCCATCGGGGCCCGCGGAAGCGCCGCCGGAGGAGCGCGGGGCCCCAGGTGAGCGCGCTCAGGCTGCGGGCATGATCACGGCCGTGTCCGCCGAGGCCCTGGCCCTGGACCGGGGCGGCCGCCGCCTGTTCGAGGACCTCTCGTTCCACCTCAGGCCCGGCGAAGCCATCGCCCTCACCGGCCCCAACGGCGCCGGCAAGACCAGCCTGCTGCGCGCCATCGCCGGCTTGCTCCGCCCCGCCGCCGGCCAAATTCGGTTCGCCTCCGCCCAAGGGCCTATCGAGGCTGACGAGGCCCGCGCGTCCGCGCTCCACTGGCTGGGTTCCGCAGACGGCCTGAAAGGCTCGCGCACCGCCGCGGCCGAACTCCGCTTCTGGTCCGAGTGGACGGGAGAGTCCCCTGTCCGCCTCAGCGGGAGGGGCGGGCCCGAGCGTTCAGGGCCGGAGAGGGAGAGGACGACCCTCGACTCCGTACTCGACGCGCTTGGTCTTACCTCGCACGCCCACACCGAAGTCCGCCGCCTGTCCACCGGCCAGCGCCGCCGTCTCGCCTTGGCCCGCCTTCTCGCCAGCTTCCGCCCCCTGTGGCTGTTGGACGAACCCCTCGCCCCTCTGGACGCCCGGTGGCGCACCCGCGTGGGCGAGATGATGCACGCCCATCTGGACGAAGGCGGCCTGATCATCGCCGCCGTCCACGACACGCTCCCCATCGGGGCCCGCGAACTGCGTCTGGAGCCCGCGTGAGCGCGCGGCGCCCGACCCCGCTTCTCGCCCTGTTCCTCCGCGACATGCAGCTGGCCTGGGCCGGCGGCGGCGGCCCGCTGCTCGCCGGAGCCTTCTACCTAGGGGTGGCGGCCCTGGTCCCGTTGTCCGCCGGCGCCTCGCCTGAGCGCCTCGCCGCGGTTGCCCCCGGCTTGGCCTGGCTCGTCCTGGCCCTGGCTTCGCTCCTGTCCCTGGAGCGCTTGTTCGAGCCCGACTGGGAGGACGGCGCCTTGGATCTGCTTGCGCAAGGCCGCGCTCCGCTTGCGGCCGTTGCGGCCGTCAAAGCCGCCGCACACTGGTGCGCGACCGGCGCCCCGCTGGCCCTGCTCGCGCCCGCCGCCGCGGTCGCCCTGGGAGCCCCGGTCCGCATCGCCGGCCCCATGCTGGCGGCCGCCCTCCTGGGTGGTCTGGCCTTCGCTTACCTGGGCGCGATCGGCGCCGCGCTTTCCCTGGGCGCCCGACGGGGAGGCCTGCTCATTGCGGTGCTGGTTCTACCCCTGCTCGTCCCTCCGGTCATATTCGGCGCGGCGGCGGTGGAGGCGGCCGCCCACGGCGGCCCCTGGCTCCCCAGCCTGGCCCTGCTGGCGGCCTACGCCTTGCTGGCCGTCGCCGCAGCCCCGTTCGCAGCGGGCGCGGGACTCCGCAACGCGCTCGGCTGAACCCGTGCAGGTCCGAGCTCGGACGCGGCGGGCTGTGACCGCCTGGGCGCAGGCGCCGGAACCCTGGCCTGCGGCCGTCTTGCCGGGGCGGCGCGTCGTGCGTAACTGGCGCCCGTGCTGACCGGTCTCGCCAATCCCGCACGGTTCATGGCCGTCTCCCGTCCCCTCGTCCCCGTGCTGGCCGCGGCGGCCGTGCTGCTTCTGGCCGTCGGGACCTGGCTCTCCTTCACCGCGCCCCCCGACTACCAGCAGGGAAACAGCGTGCGCATGATGTTCGTGCATGTGCCGGCCGCCTACATGGGCCTGTTCGCCTATGCCTGCATGGGGGGGGCCAGCTTCGCCGGCCTGGTCTGGCGCCATGCGCTGGCCGACGCCGCAGCCAAGGCCGCCGCCCCGCTGGGTGCCGGCTTCACCTTCCTGGCCCTGGTGACCGGATGCTTATGGGGCAAGCCCATGTGGGGAGCCTGGTGGGTGTGGGACGCCCGCCTCACCTCCGTTCTGGTGCTCTTCCTGCTCTATCTGGGCTATCTCGCCTTGCACGCCGCCGTGGAGGACGAAACCCGCGCCGCCCGCGCCTCCGCCGTTCTGGCGCTGGCCGGCCTGATCAATCTGCCGGTCGTGAAGTTCTCGGTCGACTGGTGGAACACCCTGCACCAGCCCGCCTCCCTGCTCCGCGCCGACGGGCCCTCCGTGGCGCCCCAGATCCTGACGCCCCTGCTGGTCATGAGCCTCGCCTACACCTGCCTGTTCGGCGCCCTGTGGCTGCTGCGCACCCGCGCGGAGGTCTGGCGCCGCCGGGCCCGGTCCGTCCGCCGCGCGCCGGCCATGCGCGCCACCCTGGCGCCTGAGGCCGCCTGATGGGCGACTATACCGCCTTTGTCGCCGCGGCCTGGGGGGTCAGCGCGCTTGTCCTGACGGGGCTTGCCGCCGACACCCTGCTGCGCGCCCGGCGCTGGCGTCGGCGGGCCGAGCGCCGCGAGGCGGAGCCCGGAACATGACCCGGGCCGTCAGCCGCCTCTGGACCCTGATTCCCCTGGCCGTCCTGGCGGCCCTGGTGGGGCTGTTCGCCATCTCTTCCCTGCGGCGTCAGCCCGACATCAGTCCCGACGCCCTGGTCGGCCGGCCTCTGCCGGGGATCACCCTCCCCACCTTGGTGGGCGGTGAAGCGGTTCCGCTCCGCTCCGCGGTGGAAGGTCCCACCCTGGTGAACGTCTTCGCCTCCTGGTGCACGCCTTGCGAGGTGGAGCATCCCGAACTGGTCAAACTCAGCCAGTCGGGCGTGCGTGTGGTGGGGCTGGCCTACAAGGACGACCCCGCGAAGACCACGGCCTTTTTGAACCGCCTCAGCGACCCCTTCGCCACCGTCCTGGTGGACCGGGAGGGACGCGCCGGCATTGAGCTCGGCATCACCGGGGTTCCCGAAACCTATCTGGTCGATGGCGCCGGCGTGGTCCGCGCCAAGCACGCGGGCCCCCTCACCCCGGAGCACGCCGGAACCCTGTTGGCACAGGCCCGTTCTCTCCCTTAACCTTGCGTTGACAGACGCGCCGCCAGACTCGGGTCCTTGCTCCCCATTCGCACCACGCCCCAGCTGCCCGCCACCGCCCCGGCCCGTCCGGAAGCGCGCTCGGCCCAGCGCGCCTTTTTTCAGGCGGCGGTGGATCGAGCGGCGCCAAGCGCCTCGGCCGAGCCGGTCCGCTCCGTGGCCGCCGCCCAGCGGGTTCCACGCGACGGCGACCCCCGGCCGGAGCGCCTCCTGCGCCCCGGCTCCCTGCTGGACATCAAGGTCTGAGCTCAGCGCGCGCCGGGATGATCGTTGGCGGCGCGCAGAGCGTCAGGCGCCTGTTCGGCGAACTGTCTCAGAGCGGGCGCTTGCTGCCCGGCCGGCCCACACACAAAGCAGCGCTGATCGCGTAGTTGCGCAAGACCCAGCAGGTTGCTCGCTTCCGCCAAGCCATGACGAAGGAGGAGGAGTGACAGTCCGCCGGACGATTTCGGTGGGCGACATCTTAGGCGGGGGCCGGCGCGCTGCGGGAGTGGTCGTTTAAGAGCCAGGAAAATTGACGGAACGAAACGCACCTGATCCAAGTCGGCTAGGCGTCCGCATCGCCGTCGGAAACGGGACGGCTTCTCCATGACAGCCGGCCACCGCATCGTTCTCTCCAGCGATCACGCCGCCATTCAGCTCCGACGGGCCATTGCCGCCCATATCGCGGGGCATGGCTCGGTTGCGGTCGACATCGGACCCGCGACGCCGGAGAGCACACACTATCCTAAGCACGGCGAAGCGGCGGCGCGGCTGGTCGCCTCCGGCGATTGCCGGTTCGGGATCATTCTATGCGGCACCGGCCAGGGCATCATGATGTCGGCGAACAAGGTGAAGGGCATTCGTTGCGGCGTCTGCGCCGACACATTCTCGGCCCGCATGATCCGCCAGCACAACGATGCCAACATGCTGTCGATCGGCGCGCGCGTGGTGGGCGAAGGGCTGGCGCTCGATATCGTGGATGCGTTCCTGACCACCCAGTTCGAGGGAGGCCGGCATGCGACGCGGGTGGACATGATCGAAGCGCTGGAGAGGTAGCGTCGCCAGCCATCCTTCACGCCCTAAGCGTTCTCGGAGCCTAACGCTTCTTCTTCTTGGCCTTTTTTTCGGCCTTGCCGTCGGCTTTGGCCGACTTCCCCTTTTTCGCCGGCTTGCCCGGTGCAGCCGCAGCCTCCCCGTTCAGCCCGATCGGCTCGGGCAGATGCTCCGCGGCTGCCGACAGGGCCGACAGCACCGACAGGAACCGGCCCCGGTCCCGCTCCGGCAGCAGCGCCAGGATGCGGTCGTCGGCCTCGGCCACCTTGGGCGCGGCCTCGGCCAGGGCGGTCCGCCCCGCCTCCGTCAGCCGGACCGTGTTGGCCCGGGCGTCGGCGGCCGACCGTTCCCGGGCCAGCAGCCCCTTGACGATCATCCGCGCCACCAGTTCGGCCAAGGTCGAGCGGTCGATGCCCGTGGCCCGCACCAAGGCCGTTTGCGTCAGGCCCTCGTTCTCAGCCACCGCCGCCAGCACCGCGAACTGCCGTTGCGTCGGCGCCCCCGCTCCGGCGGAATCCACGTAAATGTCCAGGGCGTGCTGCAGGGCTCGGTGCAGGAGGTGGCTGGGCGAGCGCGCCAGCTCCACAGCGGAAGCCTTCGCAGCCTCGCTTGCGACATCAGCCTTGGCCATACCCGCCCTCCTCCGTGCGCGCTGAGCCTAACAGCCCCGGGCGTTGGATCGACGCCACACACTTCGCAGGCGAACGGGCCCTCATGCCGGAGGGCTGACGTCCGTCGCCGAGCCGGCTGCAGCCTCCATGGCCTTGGCGCCGCGCAGGATGAGCGGAAACTGGGTCGCCGAGAACGCCAGCGACAGCAGTTGCAGCCCCGGAAAGCGGAACAGGGCCCAGGTGTCGGTGCTCTGGGTGCGCCACACGGCCTCGTTCAGCACCGCCATCAGCAGGAAGAAAAAGCCGTACCGGACGGACAGCGTGCGCCACAGCGGTTCCGGCAGCTGGATCACTTCGCCCAGCACCATCTTGAGCGGCAGCTTCCGCACGAGCCAGCCGCCCAGGAGGAAGCCCGCAAAGAACAGGTTCAGCACCGTGGGCTTGATCTTGACCCAGGTCTCGTCGTGCAGGATCAGGGTGAGCCCGCCGAAGATGATGGCCGCCACGCCGGCGATCAGCGGCATAGGGGCCACCCGCTTCTCCGCCACCAGACCGAGCAGGAGCGCCGCGGCGGACCCACCCACCAGCCACCAGGTGGCCGTGATCACATGGGTGCCCTCTTCCGCCTCGGGAAACAGCTGCCGGCTGAGGAAGTAGCTGACCAGAAAGGCGGCGGGCGCGCCGAAGTCCACGCCCAGCCGGACCAGCGTTCCCTTTCTCTTCATGCGGCGGCGTCCAGGCCGACAAGGGTGCGGGCGAAGGCGGCGGCGTCGAAAGGCTGGAGGTCGTACACGCCCTCGCCCACCCCGATCAGCTTGATGGGCGCGTCCGAAGCGTTGGCCACCGGCACCAGCACTCCGCCGCGCGCGGTGCCGTCGAGCTTGGTCATGACGATGCCGGAGACGCCGGCCGTGCGGCCGAACACCTGCTCCTGCGCCAGGGCGTTGCGCCCCACCGTGGCGTCCAGCACGAGCAGGGTCTCATGCGGCGCGGTGGGATCCACCTTCTTGAGCACGCGAATCACCTTCAGCAGCTCGTCCATGAGCGCTTGTTTGTTCTGCAAGCGGCCGGCCGTGTCGATCAGGACCACGTCCGTGCCGTCCGCCTTGGCCCGGGTCACGGCGTCGAACACGAGACCCGCCGCGTCCGCCTGAGGTTTGCCCGACACGAAGTCCGCTTCGGCCCGCTCCGACCAGACCTTGAGCTGCTCCACCGCCGCCGCGCGGAAGGTGTCGCCGGCCACCACCATGACCTTGGCGCCGCGCGCGGTCAGGTCCGAGGCGATCTTGCCCAGGGTGGTGGTCTTGCCCGAGCCGTTCACGCCCACAAACAGCACCACATAGGGCGCGGGCCCTTCGAAGGGGTCGAACCGGCCCTGGTGGTTCTGCAGCTCGGCGCGCACCGCCTCGGCCAACGCCTTTTTGATCTCCTCCTCGCCGATCTGGCGGCCGAAGCGGCCCTGGCCAAAGGCGCTGACGATGCGCGCGGCCGCCGCAGGCCCCAGGTCCGCCTCGATCAGCATCTCCTCCAGTTCGTCCAGCGCGGCCTGGTCCAAAGGTCGCTTCACGAAAGCGCCCACGACCTGCTCGGACAACTGCCGCGACGAACGCGACATGCCGTCGGCCAGCCGCTGCAGCCAGCCCGTCTTCTCCTGCCCGGCGAAGTCCGTCATGGGCGCGACATAGCGGGGGCGGCCCGTTCCCACCAGCCCGGGACGGCGAGGATCACGGCAGAGTCCCCGCGAACTCCAGCTCGACGGGGCCGGTCATGAGCACATGGCCGTCGCCTTGGCGCCACTCGATCTCCAACGGCCCGCCCGACAGTTCGACGGTGACGGCCCGGTCCGTCAGACCACGGCGATGGGCGGCCACCACCGCAGCGCAGGCTCCGGTGCCGCAGGCGCGGGTCTCGCCCGCCCCTCGCTCCCACACGCGGAGCCGCAGCCGGTCGCGGGCGAGGACCTCCGCAAAGCCCACATTGACGCCTTCCGGGAAGAGCAGGTGGTGCTCCACCAAGGGGCCGACCTCCCGCACGGGCGCGGCGTCCACCGCCGCAACGAAAAAGACCACGTGCGGATTGCCCATGCTGACGCAGCCGGGCGTGTGCAGGACGGGGTTGTCGATCGGCCCGACCTGCAGCTCGATCCCCCGTGTGTCCATGGGCTCCGCGAGGGGGATGTCGCGCCAGTCCAGGCGAGGCTCGCCCATGTCCACGGCCACCGCCTGCGAGCCCGCGCGGGCTGCGGACAGCGGGCCGCCGGGGGTGTCCAGGGTGACGGCGTCGCGCCCGGCGGCCTGCATCAGCAGCCAAGCCACGCATCGGGCCGCGTTGCCGCACTGCTCCACCTCGCCTCCGTCGGCGTTCCAGATGCGCATAAAAGCGTCGGCCCGGGGCGAGGGCTCGATGGCGATCATCTGGTCGAAGCCTACGCCGGACGCCCGGTCCGCCCACCGTCGGACCTGTTCGGGCGATGGGCGAAACGGAGTTTCGCCCGCTTGCACCACGGCGAAGTCGTTGCCGAGGCCGTTCATCTTGAGAAAAGGGCGGGACACGCGCGGCCTATAACCGGGGCGCGCGCGCTTGGGGAGTGGAGTCCACGCTTGACGTCCTCGACAGCCGGAGCCGGACCGGCGCGGCGGATCGGTGCGCGATCAGGTGATGCGAACGAACTCGCGGCAAGCGTAGGGGCCGCCGCGGGCCAGCGAGCCGCGGGGTTGGGTTACGCCGGTGGGCAGGAAGCCCGCCTTCTCCAAGACCCGAACCGAGGCGGGGTTGTCCGTGAAACAGCCGGCGACAACGCAGGGCTTCCGCCAGACCGTGCCGAACCAGTCCAAGGCCGCGGCGACCGCCTCGCTGGCGTAGCCGCGATTCCAGGAGGGGCGGCCCAGCCAATAACCGAGCTCGGGCGCAAACCCGTCGTCGCTGAAGAAGCCCAGGACGCCCAGGGGAGCGTCGGAGGCGTCGGCGATGACCCAGGTCGCCTCCTGGCCGGGGTCGGCCTGGCCTACGCGCTCCAGAAAGGCTTCGGCGTCGGCCAGGGTGTAGGGATGGGGCATGCGCGTGGTCATGCGGGCGACGTCGAGATCGTCGGCCAGCCGGGTCAGCGGGACCGCGTCCCGTGCAGCCGGGGCGCGCAGAACCAAGCGCCGGGTGTGCAGGCGAGCGAGGGCGGCCATGAGGGCCGACATAGCACGGCCTGAGGGTTGCGCGGTGCGAAGGACCAGTCGGGCGGAAGAAGGGCGACGCACTCGCGCCCAGGGCCCCGATGACCCGACATCGGGCCGCCTGCCCTACTCGGCAGGTAGGCCGATCGAGCCTATTCCGCCGCTTCGGCCAAGGGGGCGGCCGGCACGATGGAGACGTAGGTGCGGGCGTCGCGCTTCTTGGTGAACTTCACGGCGCCTTCCGCCGTCGCGAACAGGGTGTGGTCGCGACCGAGGCCGACGTTCTCACCCGGATAGAATTTGGTCCCGCGCTGGCGGACCAGGATGTTGCCGGCCAGAACCTGTTCGCCGCCGTACTTCTTGACGCCGAGGCGCTTGGACTCGGAGTCGCGACCGTTGCGGGACGAGCCGCCGGATTTCTTATGGGCCATTGGGGAGAACCTTAGGCTTGTTCGTCCGTGTCGGTCCCGGCTTGAGCGCCGGGGCCGGGGACGGGGGTTTCGATGGTTTGCGGGGCTTCGGGCGCAACCTCGCTGGTGGGCGGCTCGATCAAGGCGCCGTCCTGCGAAGCCGAGGCGTCGGCCTGATCGGAAGGTAGGGTCTCGGCCTTGGCCTTGCGAGGCGCGCGGGCCTTCTTGGCCGGGGCTTCGTTCCCTTCGCTCGCCGGCCCTGCGTGCTCGACCACGGCGACATGGTGGACGGGGGAGCGGGGGTCGGTGTCCGTGATGATCGCGGCGCTTTCCGCGTGAACGCCGTCGACCACGCCCTCGCTGAAGCCCTGCTCGCCAGACAAAGGAGCGGCAGGGGCCCCGGTCGTCGGGAGCGGGAGGCCCCGCGAACGGGCCAGGAACTCGGCGCGGGTGGTGAGGTCGACCTGGCCGTCCCAGTTCACGCTCTGGCCGGCGCCTTCCAGGCCGGTCACGCGCAGCACGGACTCGATCTGGCGATGGCCCTTGGTGCGACGGTAGCCCTGACGACGCTTCTTCTTGAAGACCTTGATCTTCTCACCCTTGCGGGTTTCAACCAGGATCGCGCGGACCAGGCCGCCGTCGATCAGGGGCGCGCCCACGGTGATTTGCTCGCCCTCGCCCAGCATCATCACTTGGTCGAAGCGGATCTCGTCGCCGGGGGCGCCGTCCAGCTTTTCGACGATCAGCATGTCGCCGGGGCTGACCCGGTACTGCTTGCCGCCGGTCTTAATCACCGCGAACATTTGAGGAGCCTTGGAAGGGGTCGAACGGAAATCGCCCGCGAGCCAGCCGCGATGGCGCTCGGGGGGCGGGAAGGGCGCGCTTCTACACGCGGGCGGGTCGGGAAGTCAACGCAAGGCGTAGGATCCGGGTGACCCCCATGCCGAGAGCCGGGGCTAGACCCCCGGCGGCTTTTGCCCCTTGCACGCCCGAATGGCGGACGGCTCCGTCGGGGCGGCGGGCGTTTCGAAGATCGCCAGGTACCCCACTCCGCCCGTGAGCTGATGGCTGGAGATCTGGCGATAGCCGACCGCTTCGAGCTCGCAGCGGAGCAGGTCGCGCGGCGTGCCGTGCAGCCAGGTGGCGCGGTCGAGGTCCACCACGCCCACCCGGGCTCCCGGCTTCATGGAGCCCGCCAGTCGGTGCATGAAGGCGTAGGGCTGGGCGATCTCATGGTACATGTGGATCAGGATGGCGGCGTCCAGCGACCGGGGCGGCAGGCGGGGATCGTCGGGTGCGCCGCGAAGCGTGGTGATGTTGTCCAGCTCCGCGCCTTCGAGGCGGCGCTCGAGGTCGGCCAGGTATTCGGGGGTGACGTCCTGGGCGTAGACTCGGCCGCGCGGGCCCACCACGGGGGACAGGCGCACCGTATGGTACCCGGTGCCCGCGCCGATGTCGGCCACCGCCATGCCGGGCGCTATGCCCATCAATCGGACCACCTGTTCGGACTCCCGCGCCTTGTCGCGATCGGCTTCGTTGAGCCAGACGGGACTCACGATCTCGGCCACGGGGCGGTCGGGGGCCGGAAAGGCGGAAGCGGTGGAGGGCGCCTGCTGGGCCACACCGGGAGAGCAGGCCGCCGCCAAAGCCGTCAGGAGCGCCGCCAGTATGCTCAGCCTCATGCAGCGCCGTGTGGCCGGGGGTGGCCCGGGAGTCAATGCGGCCGAGGGCGCTCGCGTGTTACGGTGTAACGTGTTACGGCCGCGATGATGAACGACGCGGTGTTCTGGACGGTGGCGGCCGGGGGCGGCGCGGCGGCTTTGCTGCACGCGGCCCTGCCCACGCATTGGCTGCCGTTCGTGCTGGTCGGACGGGCGCAGGGCTGGAGCGGGCGCAAGACCCTGGCCGTGACGGCCCTGGCGGGCGGGGGACACATCGTCACCACCGTGGCTCTGGCCGTGCTGCTCACCGGGGCGGGACTCGCCCTGGACGATCATTACGGGCCGGTGATGCGGCGGGCGGCGGGAGCGGTGCTGATCGGCTTGGGCCTGCTTTACCTCCTCCGCAGGCCGCCGGATGCGGCGGCGGCGGCCCGGCCCCGACCGCGGAACTCCGACCTGGCGGCGATCGGGGGGCTCGTCGGGCTGCTGGCCTTGTCGCCGGGCGAGACCTTCGGCTCCGTGCTGCTGGCCGGGCAGCGATGGGGCTGGACCGGGTTCGCAGTCTTGAGCGCGGTGCTGGCTTCGGCCACCTTGCTGGGCATGATGGTGTTCACGGGCGCGAGCTGGGCCGGCGCCGCCCGGCTGAAGCTGGAGCTGGCCGAGAGGCTGGAGCGCCGGGTGCTGGGCGGCGCCCTGTGCGGACTGGGCGTGCTGGTGCTGGCGGTGGGGCACTGATGGGGCATGCGCACGGGCATGGGCAGGGTTCCCCCCACCACGGCCACGTCCACGCGCATGGGAGCCTGCATGCGCACCCCCAGGAGATCGACCGCCGCTACCTGATCGGCATCGTCCTGAACCTGGCCTTTGTGGGGCTGGAGTTCGGCGCGGGGCTGGCCGCGGACTCCACCGCCTTGCTCGCCGATGCGGGGCATAACCTGTCCGATGTGCTCGGGCTGGCGCTGGCGGGCGGAGCGGCCTGGCTGTCGGCGCGGGCGGCGGACGCGCGGCGGACCTATGGGTTCGGCAAGGCCACCATCCTGGCCGCCTTGGCCAATGCGGTTCTGCTGGTCACGGCGTGCCTGCTGATCGGCTGGGAGGCGGTGCGCCGCTTCGGAACGCCGGAGCCGGTGGACTCGGGCTTGGTGATGGCGGTGGCGGCGGCCGGGATCGCCGTAAATCTGGGCACGGCCCTGCTTTTCCGGCGGGGGCGCGAGCACGACGTCAACCTGCGCGGCGCTTATCTGCACATGGCCGCCGATGCGGCGGTGTCCGGGGGCGTGGTGGTGGCCGGCGCGCTGATCTGGTGGACGGGCGCGAGCTGGATCGACCCGCTGACCAGCCTGGTGATCGTGGCCGCGATCCTGTGGGGGACATGGGGGCTGCTGCGCGAGTCTCTGGACCTGGCGCTGGACGCGGCGCCCGCGCGGCTGGACATGGGCGAGTTAGGCCGGTTCCTGGCGGGGCTTCCGGGCGTTACGGGACAGCACGACGTCCATGTGTGGAACCTGTCGGCCACGGAGACGGCGCTGACCGCCCATTTGGTTCGGGCCGAGCCGGGAGACCGCGCCTTTTTCGACCAGGCGACCAAGGGCCTGCACGACTGCTTCGGCATTGCCCACGCCACCCTGCAGGTCGAGACAGGGCCGGGCGAGGCCTGTCCGGACTGCTGATCGGCCTTATCTAGGCTGCATGAAAGACGCGATCTCCGAGCCCATCCCCGTCACCGTGCTGACCGGCTACCTCGGCGCGGGCAAGACCACCCTGCTGAACCGCATCCTCACGGAGGACCACGGCAAGCGGTACGCGGTGATCGTCAACGAGTTCGGCGAAATCGGCATCGACAACGACCTCGTGGTGGGCGCCGACGAGGAGGTGTTCGAGATGAACAACGGCTGCGTCTGCTGCACGGTGCGCGGCGACCTCATCCGGGTGGTCTCCGGATTGATGAAACGCAAAGGCCGGTTCGACGCCATCGTGGTGGAGACCACGGGCCTGGCCGACCCGGGGCCGGTGGCGCAGACCTTCTTCGTCGACGACGACGTCAAGGCCAAGACGCGGCTGGACAGCGTGACCACCGTGGTGGACGCGCGCCACGTGCTGGACCGGCTTGCGGACAGCCGCGAAGCCGTGGAGCAGATCGCCTTTGCCGACCAGATCGTGCTCAACAAGATCGACCTGGTCTCGCCGGAGGCGCTGGCGGGGGTTGAGGCGGCGCTCCGGCGGATCAATCCCCTGGCGCCCATTCATCCGGTGATGCGGTCCGAGGTGGCCCTCGACGCCATCCTGGACCGAGGTGGATTCGATCTGGACCGGATCAGCGAACTGGATCCGGAGTTCCTCAGCGCTTCGCCCCGGCCTGCCCACGGCGAGCCGGGCCACGTGCACGACGAGCATTGCGGGCAGGGCCATGCGCATGGGGACCATGCTCACGACCACGTGGCGGAGGCGGGGATCGCGGGCGTCTCGCTGTCGCTGGAACGGCCGGTGGACGGGACCAAGGTGACCGGGTGGCTGAACACCCTGCTGGCCGAGCGCGGGCCGGATATCCTCCGGGCCAAGGGGATCATCGAGGTGAAGGGCGAGGAGCGCCGGCTCGTGTTCCAGGCGGTGCACATGATCCTGGAAGGCGACCTGCAGCGGCCGTGGCGCCCGGACGAGCGGCGCTGGAGCCGGATGGTGTTCATCGGGCGGAATCTGGACGCGGCGGAGCTCCAGCGGGGGTTCGAGGCCTGCGCGGCGTAGGCGGCGCGGCTGTGCCGCCTCGCGAGTGCAGCTTGCGGGGGCAGGAATCCAACATTTGAGGAGACGGGCATGGCGGACGGCAAGACGGCGTTGATCGTGGGGGCCTCGCGCGGGCTGGGGCTCGGGCTGGTGCGAGAACTCTCCGGGCGGGGCTGGGTTGTCACGGCCACGGTCCGGGATCCCTCGAGCGCGAAAGAGCTGACCGACCTGGGCGTCGGGGTGGAGCAGCTGGACGTGACGGACCTCCGCGCTGTCGAGGCCCTGAGCGCGCGGCTCGGGCGCGGCTCGCTCGACCTGCTGTTTCTGAACGCCGGCGTGTCCGGCCCGCGTGACCTGATGGCGGCCGAGCCGGAGGCGATCGCGGCGACCTTCATCACCAACGCGGCCGGACCTGCGCGCGCGGCCCATGCGCTGGCGGGCGCCGTGAAGCCGCGCACGGGCGTGGTGGCGTTCATGAGCTCGCTCATGGGCTCCATCGGCGACAACGGCAGCGGCGGGTCGGACACCTATCGCGCCAGCAAGGCGGCGATGAACAGCTACGCCCGCAGCTTCCACCACCGCGCCGCGGAGGCGGAAGGGATCACCACCGTGTCGCTGCACCCGGGCTGGGTGAGGACCGACATGGGTGGAGAGCGCGCGCCGCTGGATGTGGACACCAGCGTGCGCGGGCTGGCCGAGGTATGCGAGGCCGCGAGCGCGCGGGGCGACCACCGGTTCATCCAATACGACGGCCGCGAGCTGCCTTGGTGAGCTTCGAGGCCTATGTCACTGCGGCGCTGTTCGACCGGGCCGGGGCGGTCTGGGCCTTGGGCGACGGGACGGTCCGCTTCGAGGGCGGGGCCGGCGTTGAGGCGCACGACGGCGCGGTGCTTTGCGCGGCGCCGCACCCGAGCGGCGAGGGCCTGATCACGGGCGGGGACGACGGGCGGTTGGTGTGGTCCCGCGCGAGCGGCGCGGTCCAGTTGGCCGATGCGGGCGGGCGGTGGATCGATGCGGTGGCCAGCAGCGCGGCTTCCGGGCTGATCGCCTATGCGGCGGGGCGGGAGGCGCGGGTGCTGGATGCGGCGGACCCCGGGGTTTCGCGCAGCTTCGGGCACCAGCGGACGGTCGCGGGGCTGGCGTTCGACGCCAAGGGTCGGCGGCTGGCCACGGCCACCTACGGCGGGGCGCGGCTGTGGTGGGCGCGCATCGCCGAGCAGAAGCCGGTGGAGCTGAAGTGGGCCGGCAGCCACCTGGACTGCGCCTTTAGTCCGGACGGGCGGTTCCTGTTCAGCAGCATGGGCGAGAACGCGCTGCACGGCTGGCGTTTGAGCGACGGCAAGGACATGCGCATGGGCGGCTATCCGTCCAAGGTTCGCAGCCTGGCGTTCCCGGGCAAGGGGCAGTTGCTGGTGACTTCCGGGGCGCCCGGCGCGGTGGTCTGGCCCATCGCCGGACCGAACGGGCCCATGGGCAAGGAAGCCGCGGAGATCGGCTACACCGAGGGCCGTCTGGTGACGCGGGCGGCGGCGGCCGAGGGCTCGGGCGTGATCGCCGCGGGGTGCGACGACGGGCGGGTGTGGACGGCGGATCTGGCCTCTCGCGGAGTGCGGCACTGGCGCGAGCCTTCGGGCTCCGTCGTGAGCGCCTTGGCGATCACCCGGGCGGGGCGCCTCGCCTGGGGCGACGAGGAGGGTGGGGTCGGGACGGCGGACTTCGCCTGAGCCGATCCTGCCGCAGGACCGCATCCGGACGGCGCTTCAGAATGGGCTGGCTAGGCCTTCGCGACCCCCAGGAACCTGTGCCGCTCGCTCGCCGGGACCACCGTGCAGTTCTGGCGACGCCCGAACCAGCGATAGCGTCGCCGAGCCACGAAGCTGTAGACGGCGTCCCGCAAGGGGCGGGGCGCGACCCGGAGCAAGGTCAGCCAGCGCCAGGGCGCGCGAAGTCGGGACAATACGGCCAATCCGGCCTCCGAGCGGGTCAGGCCCGGCCGCCGTCGATAACCAGAAAGGTCTCGTGGAGGTCCGCTTTCGGTCTCGAAGACGGTCACCGGCCCTTCGGCCAACGGCGGCGCCCGTCGAGGCCCGACCGGGGCGGGCGTCAAGCGCGGCTCCGAGCGCGGTCGTGGCGCCGAACCAGAGCTTGTAAGGACGGCCGAAGCCGGAGAAAGCGGACGTAGAGCCACTCAAGCGCGGCGAGCACGCGCCGGTTTCGGGCGGCCAAGCCGAACGGCCGCAGAACCGGGATGGCCCGCCACATCGCGGCGAACGCCGCCGCTCCCGACAGCAGGACTCCGTCCTCGCTGGCATGGAAACGGGCCAGGAGATCCGCGCGGTCCATCGGGCAGGATCCCTCCCCCGTGGCTAGGTCGACGAAACGGATCGCGCGCCGTCGGTCCAGCCGCCGCATCAGCGCGATCTCCCGGCGACATAGCGGGCAGCCGCCGTCGAACCAGACCGTCAAGGCTGTCATGAGCTCGTATATGGGACCGCGCGCGACCCAAGTCAGGCCGGGGAGCTTCCCAACAACGGGACGGTCACGTCGATGGCGACGAGCAGCTTCAGCCGCTATGACAAGGAACGTGGGTCTGCTCAGTGCTGCTGAAGCGAGTACGAAAGCGCAGCTGCACGCAGGACGGGGGTCGGTTTGCCGTTGAGGGAGGTCTGGGCGGCGGGGCTGGCGGCTGCGGTCCCCGCCCGTGCGCAGGCCCCTGCGCAGGATAGGGTCGCGGCCGCTCATGCCGAGCTCAAGCGGGACCGGAGCCTGCAGTTCGACTTCACCGCCGCACCGCCCGAGCGACCGCCGAGGCCGGGGCCGTCCTGGCTTGCCGCGCTGTTGGACGCGCTGGAGCCGCTGCTGCTGGTGGTGTTCTGGGGCGGGGTGGCGGTGATCGCCGCGCTGGCGATCTGGTTCCTCGTGCGCGAAGGCGAGCGCCGCTGGCGCGAGGGCCGCGTCCGAGGGCCGGGGGGGGCGGCGCTGGTGCTGCCGCCCAGCGAGGAGCGGGTCCGGGCGCTGCTGGCGGAGGCGGACCGGCTGGCGGCCCAGGGCCGCTACGCCGAGGCGGTGCATGTGCTGCTGTTCCGGGGCGTGGACGACATCCGCGACCAGCGGCCGGAGCTGTTCCGCCGGGCCCTGACCAGCCGGGAGATCGCGGGGCTGTCGGCCCTGCCGCACCGGGTGCGGGCGCACTTCGGAGCCATCGCCGCGGTGGTGGAGCGGAGCTTCTTCGGCGGTCGTGCGGTGGACGCCGAAGCCTGGGCGCGGAGCCGTGCGGAGTACGAAGCCTTTGCGGCGCGCGAGAGCTGGGCGTGAGCGCGGAGGCGGACAGCGGCGGGGGCGCGTTCTCGGCCAGGACGGTGGCCGTCGTGATCGCCGTGGGCCTGTTCGCCTTTGCGGCTTATTTCGTCTTGTCCGCCTTTGCGCCCGACCTGCGGCGGGGAAACAACGGCGGAGCGCACGCCCTGTCCAAGTCGGCGGTGGGTTACGCCGGGCTGATGCGCCTGCTGGAGGCTCGGGGCGACACGGCGGCCGTGGCTCGCAACCCGTCGGAAGGGGCAGGGGCGGCGCTGCTGGTCGCCACTCCGGGGCCTGTCCCGACGGGCAAGCTCCGGGACGCCTTGGACGACTATGTGAACCGGCATGAGGAGCCGATCCTGGTCGTGCTGCCGAAGTGGGAGACGGAGCCGCATCGGAACCGGCAGGGGTGGGTGAGCAAGGACGGGCTGATCAACCCGCAGGTGGCGGTGAGCCCCATGCTCATCTTCGACGACCTGAGCGTCGCAATGGTTCGGCGCGCGGGGCCGGCCGATGTGCGGCTGCAGGGTCGGGGAGGCTCGCAAGGCGCTGGACGGATCGAGGCTTTTCAGGTTCTGCGCTTCACGCCTCCGCCTTCCGGCGGCCCTCCCGGTCAGGTGGACGCCGCGCCCTTGGTGGTTCCGGACCACGAGCCGGTGCTGACGGATGGGAACGGCGGGGTGGTCCTGGCCTATGTGCCCAGCCGCAAAACCTATGTGCTGTCCGATCCCGACCTGCTGAACACCCAGGGATTGGCGGAGCTGGCGACCGCGCGGACGGCGCTGGCCATCGTGGATCGTGCGCGAAGGGGCGAGGGGCCGATCATGTTCGACGTCAGCCTGCATGGCCTGGCCGGCGGCCGAAGCCTCTTGAAGCTGGCGTTCTCGCCGCCGTTCCTGGCGGCGACGCTGTGCGCGGCGGTGGCGGCGGGCTTGGCGGGGTGGCAGGCGGCGGTGCGGTTCGGGCCCCGCGCGCGGGCGCGTCGGTCGGTGGCGCTGGGGGCGCAGGCCTTGACGGACAATGCGGCCATGCTGATCCGACTGAGCGGGCGGGAGCACCGGATGGCCGATCGTTATGCGGAGCTGACCGAAACGGCGGTCGCGCGGGCGGTCGGAGCCCCGGCAGGCGCGCGGGGGGCGGGGTATCTGGACGGTCTGACGCGCAAGGCGCCGGGCCGGCCGGCCTGGTCGGCGCTGCGTTCGCAGGCTGGGGCGGTGCGCACCCGCGCGGCGCTGGTGGCGGCCGCGCGGCGAATGCATGGTTGGAAGCGGGAGGTCGCGGGTGGGAGTTGATGGGGGCGCGCTGGAACCGGTGCTGGGCCTGGCCGCGGCGGTGCGGGCGGAGATCGCCAAGGCGGTTGTGGGCCAGGCGGACACGGTTGACCTGCTGCTCACGGCGCTCTTGGCGCGGGGGCATGTGCTTCTGGAAGGGCCTCCCGGCACGGCCAAGACCTTGCTGGCCCAGTGCTTCGCGCGAACAATCGGGCTGAGCTACCGGCGTATCCAGTTCACGCCGGACCTGATGCCGGGCGACATCGTGGGGGCCAATGTGTTCAACTTCCAGACCAGCAGCTTCACCCTGACGCGGGGGCCGATCTTCACCGACCTGCTGCTGGCCGACGAGATCAACCGCACCCCGCCCAAGACCCAGGCGGCGCTGCTGGAGGCCATGCAGGAGCGATCGGTGACGCTGGACGGGGTTGGCCACGACCTGGGCGAGCGGTTCACGGTGGTGGCGACCCAGAACCCGATCGAGCAGCAGGGAACCTATCCCCTGCCCGAAGCCCAGCTGGACCGCTTCCTGTTCAAACACCTGGTCGACTATCCCAGCGCAGCCGAAGAGGCCGCCGTGGTGGGCGCCCATGGCGTGCGCACCGGCTCGCCCGATCCGGCGGCCATGGGCGTGGGCCCGGTGGCGGACGCGGGCGCCATCGGCCGGGCCGCGGCGGTGATGGACGCCATCCGTCTGACGGACGAGGTGGTCGGCTATGTCGTGGCCCTGGTCCGCGGGACGCGCAGTTCGCCGGACTTCAGCTACGGCGCCTCGCCGCGCGCAGGGGCCATGCTGGCCGCCGCGGCGCGGGCGCGCGCGGCGCTGGACGGGCGGGATTATGTGATCCCGGACGACGTCAAGGCGCTGGCCCTGCCGGCCCTGCGCCACCGGGTGGTGCTGTCACCCTCGGCGGAGATCGAGGGGCGCACGGCCGACGCGGCGCTTCGGACCGTGATCGACGGGGTGGAGGCGCCGCGGTGACACCCGCTGTCCCGCTCTCCCCGGCGAAGGCCGGGGCCCATGGCTGGCGGGCTGGAACTCCGGTCTCGCGAAAGCATGGCGGGTGGGACCGGGGTGTCGGAGGGTGGGGCCGGTGATCTACCCCACGGCCCGGGGTGTGGCGCTGGCGGCCACGGGCGTTCCGGTTTCTCTGGCCGTCGCCGCGGTGTCGCCGGAGCTGTGGTCGCTGGGGGCGGCCTGGACGGTCTTCGCCCTGGCCCTGGTCGGCGCGGACGCGGTGCTGGGCGCGGACCGGCGGGGAGTGGGGCTGAGCCTGCAGGCGCCCGCCTCGGCGGGGACGGGACGCCCTGAGACGGCGGTGGCGCAAGCGCGCTGGGCCAAGGGCCGCGGGCCCGCGCGGGTGGAGCTGGCGCTGGAGACCAACGACCGCTTCCGGGCCAGCCTGGAGCCGGTCAGCGCGCCGGTCGCGGGCGGCGGGGCGGGAGCGAGCTTCGAGCTCTGGCCGGAGCGGCGCGGCGAAGGGCGGATCGAGCGGCTTTGGGCGCGCTGGCGCGGGCCGCTGGGCTTGGCCTGGAAGCAGCGAACGGAACGGCTGGACTATGTCACGCCCGTGACGCCGGACCTGCAGGGCGTGCGGGAAGAGGCGCTGCGCTTGTTCGCCCGGGACGCCGTGCACGGGACGAAGGTGGAGCGCGAGCGGGGGGAGGGGACGGAGTTCGACAACCTCGTCGAGTTCATGCCCGGCATGGACCGGCGTGCGGTGGATTGGAAGCGGTCGGCCTCCCACGGCAAGCTCCTGGCCAAGCAGTTCCGGACGGAGCGCAACCACCCGATCGTGCTGGCCCTGGACACCGGCCGGCTGATGAGCGCGCCCTTGGACGGTCTGCCGCGGATCGACCGCGCGCTGAACGCGGCACTGCTGCTGGCCTATGTGGGGCTCAAGCTGGGGGACCGGGTGGGCCTGTTCGCGTTCGACGCGCGGCCGCGGCTATCCACGGGCGTGGTCTCGGGACCCAACGCCTTCGCCCTGTTGCAACGGCGGGCGGCGGCCCTGGACTACTCGGGGGAGGAGGCCAACTTCACCCTGGCGCTGACCCAGCTGGGGGGCGAGCTCAACCGGCGGACGCTGGTGGTGGTCTTCACCGACTTCGCCGACACGGTTGGGGCCGAGCTGATGGTGGAGAACGTCGGGCGGCTGGCGCGCAAGCACCTGGTGCTGTTCGTGAGCCTGCGGGATGCGGAGCTGGAGCGCATCACGGACGCGGAGCCCCGGACGCCGGAGGACGTTTCGCGGGCCGTGGTGGCCGGGCGGCTGCTCCAGGAGCGCGCAACCGTGTTGGAGCGGCTGAAGCGGTTGGGCGTGCTGGTGGTCGACGCTCCTGTGGAGCGTCTGGGGCCGGCCCTGCTGAACGGCTACCTCGAGGTGCGCAGGAGGGAACTGCTGTGACGCTGGAGCTGCGCAGCACCCGCTTCCGCGCCGAACGGGAGGAGGCCTGGCTCAAGCTGGAGTGCCTGCTGGGCCGGGCGGAGCGTGGCGGGGCGCGCGAGCTGACGGACGACGAGCTGGTCTCAATCCCGGCGCTGTACCGCTCGGCCTTGTCGTCCTTGAACACCGCGCGGGCGATCTCCCTGGATCAGGCCCTGATCGACTATCTGGAGGCGCTTTGCGCCCGCGCCTATGTCTTCAACTACGGTGCGCGGGCCAGCCTGGGTGAGCGGATCGGCCGCTTCTTCGCTCACGACTGGCCGGCGGCGGTCCGGGCCTTGTGGCCGGAAACCCTGGTCGCCGCCCTGGCGATGCTGCTGGGCGCGGCCTTGAGCTATTCCTTGGTCAGCGCCGATCCCGAGTGGTTCTATTCCGTCATCCCCGCCGAGATGGCGCAGGGCCGGACCCCCGCCGCCTCCACCGAGGAGCTGAGGGCGACGCTCTACGGCCAGGAGGACGAGGAAGGACGGACGGGGCTGGGCGTCTTTGCGGCCTTTCTCTTCACCCACAACGCCCAGATCGCCATCGGGGCGTTTGCGCTGGGGTTCGCCTTTGGAGCGCCCTCCGTCCTGCTCCTGGTGTTCAACGGGGCGGTGCTGGGCGCCTTTGTGCAGCTGTTCGTTTCGCGAGGGCTGGGCGGGGATGTCGGCGGTTGGCTGCTGATCCACGGCGTCACGGAACTGTGGGCGGTGACGCTGGCCGGCGCGGCGGGCATGAGCATCGGCCGCGCCCTGGCCTACCCCGGGCGGCGGACGCGGCTGGAGGCGGCGGCGGACGCCGGGCGGCGGGCCGGCGTGGCGATCGCGGGGGTGGTCGTGATGCTGGCCGTCGCGGGCCTGCTGGAAGGCGTGGGCCGCCAGGTCGTGACCAGCACCTCGCTCCGCTATGCGGTCGCGGCCGCCACGGCGGTGTTCTGGGGGGCCTACTTCTTCCGTCCGGGGCCGTCGCGTGGCTAGGGCCGCCGCCGTGGCCGCGCCAGTCCCCAAGCGGGTGCGCACCCTGGTCACGCCGGAAGGCGTGCCGCTGCGGTGGGAGTTGGGCGAGGCGTCCGAACGGGCGGGCGCCTTCCTGATCGACGCCGCGATCATGCTGGCGATCTTGATGGCGCTGGTTCTGGTCCTGATCCGGCCGATCCTGCGCACCACCCTGGGCGCGGGAACCTCGGCCGACGAGGCGGGGCTCACCCTCTTCCTGCTGGCCGCCTTCGCCTTGCGCAACCTGTACTTCGCCGGCTGGGAGCTGACCCCGCGGGCGGCCACACCCGGCAAACGGGTCCTCGGTCTTCGGGTGGCGGCGCGCGACGGCGGCCGGCTCACGGCGGAAGCGGTGTTCGCCCGCAACGCCACGCGGGAGCTGGAGGTCTGGCTGCCGTTGAGCTTCCTGGGCGCTCAGGCCGAGGCGGTGGACACCTGGACCGCGCTGCTGGGGCTCACCTGGAGCGCGGTGTTCCTGCTGTTTCCCCTGTTCAACAAGGACCGGCTGCGCGCGGGGGACCTGATCGCCGGCACCTGGGTGGTCAAGGCGCCGCGGCGCCGGCTGCTGCCCGACCTAGCCGCCGAGCGCCCCCACAGCGCGCTCTTCGGGGGAACGACCCGGCCGCACTTCACTTTCACCCCCGACCAGGTGGACGCCTATGGGGTCAAGGAGCTGCACGTGCTGGAGGAGGTGCTGCGCACCCGGCACGCGCCGACCCTGACGGAGGTGGCCGCCCGCATCCGGACCAAGATCGGCTGGACCGCGGGGGCGGGCGAACGCGACCGCGACTTTCTGGAAGCCTATTACGCCGCGCTCCGCCGCCGGCTGGAAGGCCAGCTCCTGTTCGGGCGCCGCCGGCGCGACAAGCACGATCGAGGCTGAAGCCGGAACTCAGCCGCCCGGTCGCCGTTCACGGAGCGGAGCAGTTTGGAGGTGGCCCGCGGGAATGAAGCTGGTCGTCTTCGGTCTTACGGTCAGCTCGTCGTGGGGGAACGGCCACGCCACCTTGTGGCGGGGGCTGATCCGTGCGCTGGCCCGGCGCGGGCATCGGGTCGTCTTCTTCGAGCGCGACGTCTCCTACTATGCCCAGAATCGGGACCTGCGGGAGCTGCCCGGGGCGGAGCTGGTGCTCTACGCTGATTGGGACGCGGTCCGGAGCCGGGCGGCGCGCGAGGTGCGCGAGGCCGACGCGGCCGTGGTGACCTCCTATTGTCCGGACGCACGCGCGGCCGCGGCGCTGGTCCAGGGCGGGCGCGGCGCCTCGGTCTTCTACGATCTCGACACCCCCGTCACCCTGGCGCGGCTCGGCGAGGGCGTGCCCTATCTCCCGCTGGACGGGCTGGGCGGGTTCGACCTGGTTCTGAGCTACACAGGCGGGGCGGCGCTGGAGGCCTTGCGCGACGAGCTGGGCGCGCGGCGGACGGCGGCCTTGTACGGCCACGCCGATCCGGAGGTGCACCGGCCGGCCCCGGCCAGCGCCCCCCGGGCGGACCTGAGCTATATCGGCACCTATGCGCAGGATCGGCAAGCGGCGCTGGAGGCCTTGTTCATCACGCCCGCCCGCGAACGGCCGGACAAGAGGTTCGTGCTGGCGGGGGCGAGCTATCCGGCCGACTTCCCCTGGACGAACAACATCTGGTTCAAGCGGCACCTGCCGCCCGCGGAGCACCCCGCTTTCTTCGCCGCCTCGCGAATGACGCTGAACGTGACGCGGCGGGACATGGCGTTGATGGGCTGGGCCCCCTCGGGCCGATTGTTCGAGGCGGCGTCGTGCGGGACCGCCGTGTTGAGCGACGGCTGGGCCGGGCTGGACACCTTCTTCGAGCCCGGGCGGGAGATCCTGATCGCGGAGCGGACCGAGGACGCCCTGGCGGCGCTGGACCGTTCCGATGCGGAGCTGGCCCGCATCGGCGAGGCCGCGCGTGAGCGACTGCTGGCCGAGCACACCTCCGACCATCGCGCGGGGGAGCTGCTGGGGCTTTTGGAGCGCGCCAGGCGAACTGAAGCGGTTCCGGCGTGACGCCGCTGGCGGCTGTGGCCGCGGTCGAGGCCGGCCGGCTGCCCGGGCGGACCGCCCTGGTGTTCGCGCACCCGGACGATGAAACGGCGGCGGTGGGCGGGATCATGGACCGCTTTGAGGCCTTGGACCTGACGGTGGTCACGGACGGGGCGCCCTGCGACATGGGCGACGCGTTGCGGGGAGGTTTCGCGACCCGGGAGGCCTATGCGGAGGCCCGTGCGGCGGAGCTGGAGGCGGCTCTGGCGGCCCTGGGCGTGCAGCCGGACCGGCGGTCGCTGGAGCTGGTCGACCAGACGGCGGCGGAGCATCTGGCGGGGCTGACGCGCACGGCGGTGGAGATGCTGGAAGGGTGCGCTGTGGTGATCACCCATCCCTACGAGGGCGGGCATCCGGACCACGACGCCTGCGCCTTTGCGGTCCAGAACGCGTGCCGGTTGATGCAGCGAGCGCCCGTGCGGCTGGAGGCCCCCTTCTACCGTGGGCAGGGCGGGGAGCGGGTGGTGGGCGAGTTCCAGGCCCATCCGGCCTGTCCCGAGACGACCTTCACGCTTTCGCCTGAACGGCTGGCCGCCAAGCGCGCGGCCTTGGCCGCCTATCGCACCCAGGCGGCGGTGCTGAGCTGGTTCGACCCGGCCGTGGAGCGGCTCCGGCCCGCGCCCGATTACGACTTCACCCGGCCCCCGGGCGAAACGGCCTTGTACGACGCCTGGGGCTGGGCGCTGACCAGCGCCGCGTGGCGCGGCAAGGCGGCAGCGGCCCTCGTCGAGCTTGGCTTGGCGGCCTAGAGGCCCTCCGGTGCGTCCGACCGTTCTCAGCGTGGCCTATCCGTTTGCGGCGGTGACCGCCGATCCGGTGGGCGGAGCAGAGCAGGTGCTGGCCCATCTCGACCGCGCGCTGGTGAGGGCGGGCTGGCGCTCGGTCGTCATCGGGGTCGAGGGCTCCACGCCCGCGGGGGAACTCGTCGCCGTGCCCGCAGTCGCGGGAGAGATCGACGACGCGGCGCGGAGCCGGACGCACGCGGCGGTGCGGGCGGCGGTCTCGGCCGTGATGGCGCGCGAGTGGGTGGACCTGGTTCACCTGCACGGGATCGACTTCGACGCCTACCTGCCCCCGCCCGGCCCGCCGATGGTGGTGAGCCTGCACCTGCCGATCAGCTGGTATGCGCCCGGCGTGCTCCACCCGCAGCGTCCGAACACCCACCTCTTGCCCGTTTCCCCGCACCAGGCGCGTACGGCGCCGGCGGAGCTGCAACTGCTGCCGCCGATCGCGCAGGGCGTGCCGCAGGACTATCCCCGGCTGACCCGTCGCGGCTACGCCCTGGCCATGGGGCGGCTGTGCCCCGAGAAGGGGTACCACCATGCGCTGGATGCGGCGGAGGCGGCCGACATGCCGCTGGTGATCGCGGGCGCGGTTTTCCCCTACCCCGCGCACCAAGCCTATGTGGAAACCGAAATCCGGCCGCGGTTGACGTCGCGGCGCCGCTGGATCGGGCCGGTCGGCGGCGCGCGAAAGCGGCGGCTGCTGGCCGGCGCGCGATGCGTGCTGATCCCCAGCACGGCGCCGGAGACCGCGTCCCTGATCGCACGGGAGGCCGCCGCGGCCGGGGCGCCGGCCATCGCCTTTCGCTCCGGCGCCCTGCCGGAGGCCGTCGAGCACGGCCGGACCGGCTTCATCGTCGATGACGCGGCGGGCATGGCGGAAGCGATGCGCCGGGTCGACGAGATCGACCCGGAGAACTGCCGCGCCGCCGCCCGCGAACGCTTCTCGCTCCAGCGGATGACGCAGCAGCACCTGGGGCTCTACGAGCAGCTCATCCGAGGCGTTGCGGCCCCCTCGGCCCAGGCGTGAGCCTCAGCATCGACACGGTCGCGGACCTGGCCGCGCTGGAAGCCCTGCGCGAGGACTGGGCGGCGCTTTGGGCCAAAGACGCGGTGGCCACGCCGTTCGGCCATCCGGCCTGGTTGCTGCCCTGGGCGCGGACCCATGCCCCGGACCGCACAGGGGCGGTGGCGCTGAGACGGGACGGGACGCTGATGGCGCTGGCGCCCGTGTTCACCTGGAACGGCGCGCTGCTGCTCGCGGGCACCGGACCCAGCGACTACGGCGAGGCCTTGTTCGCGCCGGAGGCGGCGCGTTGCGCCGACGTGCTGCTGGAAGCGCTGGCCGAGCACGCGGCCGCCTCCGGCTGCCGCCTCGATCTCCAGCAGCTCAGGCCGGAAAACCCGCTGGCGAGGGCTGCCCCGCCCGCGGGCTGGCGGGAGACGGCGGAGCCGGGGGAGGTCTGCCCCGTGGCGCCCGTGGTGGGTCCGGACGGGGTGGGCGCCATGCCGGGAAAGTGGCGGCGCAAGCTGGGTTACACGCGGCGCCGCGCGCTCGACGGGGGCGGCTGGACCAGCGAGCGGGCGCGGGCCGAGACGCTGGAAGAGATCGCCCGGGCCTTGCTGGACCTGCACGCCCAACGGTGGCGGCTGCGCGGCGAGGGCGGCGTGTTTGAGGACGACCTGCTGGTGCGGCTGGTGCGCGAGGCTCTGCCGGAGCTGGAGAGGGCGGGGCTGCTGCGGCTGCACGCCCTGCGCCACGCCGGGCGGATCGGGGCGGTGGTGCTGGCGCTGGAGGGCAAGGGCGCGCTGCACTTCTTCATCAGCGGCTTCGACCCGGCGCTGACCGACCTCGGGCCCGGCACCCTGCTCCTGGGCGACATGGTGGGCGAGGCGGCCGCCGAGGGGCTGGGCGAACTGCGCTTCCTGCGCGGGCAGGAGCGGTACAAATACCACTGGGGGGCGGAGGACCGCCCCACGCTGCGCCGCGTCTTCGAGCGCGCCTAGATCAGCAGCACCGTGTCGGGAAGCTCGTTCGGGTTTTCAGCGCTGGGCGGAAAGTGCTGGGCCAGGACTTCGCCGCACAGGCGCACCGCTTCGATGAAGCCGCCCGCGGTGTCGCCCTGCTTCATGCGCGCGATCAGCGCCTCCAGAGCCTCGGCCCAGACCTCGGGCGAGACCCTGGCGTAGACGCCTTCATCGGCCACGATCTCGGCGTGGCGCTCGTCCGCCGAGGCCAGGATCAGCACGCCCGTCCGGGCGGTGGTGACGTGCAGGCCCTTGGCCAGGAACTGCTGCAAGGCGAGCTTGTGCACGCGGGCGCGCTTCAGCGGATGGGGAGCCAGCAGCATCCGAAGCGGGCGCCAGGCGGTCGCCCCCAGCGTGATCAGGAAAACGCCGGCCTGGAGCAGGGCGTAGGTGAAGACGGCCGCCTCCGGCCCGGGCGCGCGGACGCTCCAGCCCTGCGCCCAATGCCAGGGCTCCAGACCCGCCGCCACCATCGCCAGCGGGACGAGCAGGGAGGCGAAGCCGGCGTAGCCCAGCGGCGTCTCCGCATAGCTGGAGGACCGTTGCGCCAGGATGCAGAAGACCTCGCCGGAGGTGGCGCGTTCGGCCTGGGCGATCGCCGCATTGATGCGGGCCTGTTCGTCTTCGTTCAACATCACCAACTCCCTGAGGCGCCGCCGCCCCCGAAAGAGCCCCCGCCGCCGCGGAACCCGCCGCCGCCGCCAAAACCGCCCCCGAAGCCGCCCCCGCCCCATCCGCCGCCCCGGCTGCGGCCGCCGGAGCTGAGCATGCTCCACAGCACCACCTGGGCCACGTCCCCCGCCACCCCGCCGCCGCGCCGTCGGCGGCGCCGCCGCCCGCGACCGCCGAAGACCGCGGAGAAGATGAGCCACAGGACCACCAGGGTGATGACTAGGCCGACGATGCCCCCGCCGTCTCCGCCCGAGGCCGCAGGGTTGGGACGGGCGTCCGCCGCCGCTATGCGGGCCTGCGCCTCCCCAGGCTCCAGGCCGATCTGGGTGATCAGCGCGTCCGTCCCCGCGATCACGCCGCCTTCCAGGTCGCCGGCCTTGAAGCGGGGAATGACCTGCTGGTCGAGCAGCCGGTTGGCGTAGGCGTCGGTCAGCACGGGCTCCAGCCCATAACCCACCTCCACCGCCACCTGCCGGTCGTTGGGCGCGACCAACAGGATCGCTCCATTGTTGCGGCCCTGCTGTCCGATCCCCCAGGCGCGGCCCAGCCGGTAGCCGTAGTCGCGGATCTCGTGATCCTGGAGCGAGCGCACCGTGGCCACCACCAACTGAGCGCCGTTCCGCGCTTCCAGCGCCGCCAACCTTTGGGTGAGCTGCGCTTCCGTCGCGGGCGACAGCACGCCCGCCTGGTCCACCACCCGCCCGGTCAGCGCGGGAAAGGTCTGGGCCAACGCCGGGACGGCCAGCAGCGCCGCCCAGACGAGCAGCGCCCTTGAGGCGTCGCGAGGGCTCCTCATCGCGCCGGCGCGGCGCCCGTGCCTGTGATGTTGTTGAACTCCACCTCCGGCGCGCGTTCGGCGCCCGCCTGGGCCTGGAAGCCCTCGCGGCGCTCCACCCCGCCATGCACGGTGCTGGCCCAGATCGAGCCCGGGAAGGTCCGCATCTCCGTGTTCAGCCGGCGAACCGCTTCGTTGTAGTCCCGGCGCTGGATGTTGATGCGGTTCTCGGTGCTCTCGATCTGCTGCTGCAGGTCTCGGAAATTCTGGTTGGTCTGCAGCTGCGGATAGTTCTCCGACACCACCAAGAGGCGCGACAGGGCGCCCGTGAGCTGGCGCTGCGCCGCGTCGAAGTTGGCCCGCGCCTGCGGGTCCGCCAGAACCTCCGGCGTGAGCTGGATCGAGGTCGCGCGCGAGCGGGCTTCGGTGACCTCGCGCAGGGTGGTGCGCTCGGAGACGGCCGCAGCCTCCACCGTCCGCACCAGATTTCCGATCAGGTCGGCGCGACGCTGGTAAGCGGCGTTGAGGTTGTTCAGCTCCGCTTCCGCCTGCTCGTCCAGCGTCGGGATGGTGTTGACCCCGCAGCCGGTCAGGGGGCCGGCCAGCATCGCGGCCAGCACAACGGCCACAGGCAAGCGGGCCACGCGCCGCAGAGCAGTGTTCAAGGCGTCCCTCCTTCGAACTCGGCCGTCATCTAATGCGGAACGGGCGAGCTTGGAACCGGTCAGTTCGGCAGGGGAACCGCGCCACGGCTCTCGAACAGGGCGCCGCCCTCATCCATGCTCTGCAGCGAGATCGCCAGCTCGCGCCCGTCGGACAGGCGCAGCCGGGCCTCGGCGGTGCCCTCGTCGGAAGCGGGCGGCATGGCCCCGTCCACCGAGCCGCTGCCGCTGCGCCCCGCGCCGCCCTCGAAGACGTCGAGCTGATAGGCCACGGGCGCCTCGCCGGCGGTGGACAGGAGCAGACCCTGGCCGCGGAGCGAGCCCAGGAACTTCATGGCGGGCGCGCCCCGGCCGCGGCGCCCTCCGGTCTGGGCGGCCTTGGCGGGCGCGGGCAGGGTTGTGGTGTCGGGCATGAGGTCCTCCTGCCTCACATATGGGGACGATCGGGCCGGCGTGACGCGCGCGCCGGCGAAGGTCGCGCCCGCGCTGGAACCCTGGAACCGGCCAAGCTTTTAGGACGGGGGACTGCTCTGCCTGCGGGCGGGAGGACATCATGCATCATCGCCGATCGGCTCGAACGGCTACGGCCGCCCTGCTCCTGGCGGCTTCGACCTTGGCCGCCTGTCAGCAGACCGCGGCGGAACGGCCCGCGCTGGCAACCACCGCCAGGGCCAGCGCCAACGCGGACGGCAAAGTCAAGGTCTCCAAGCCGGAGTGCGTCGATCCCGCGGTGGTGGAGGCGGCCCAGATGGCGCCTCCCAACGTGAAACAGGCGGTGGGCGGCGCGGTGGCGGCCACGGCGGGCCAGGCCGCGGGCGCGGCCGTCGCCGGACCCCTCGGCGCGGCCGTGGTGGGCGCCATGGCCGGCGTGCTCGGGCGCAAGGTGCTGGCCAAGCGGACGCCCCCGCCCTGTCCGCCCGCGGCCCAGCGCGCCCCGACCCAGGCCCTGGCCGACCCCGCCGCCGACGGTCTTGCACCCGGGGTCCAGCCCGCCGTCGAGGTTCAACCCGCCGCTGAACCGACTCCCGAAGCGACTGGGCAGCCGACCCCCGCGCCGGCGACCCCGGCTGAGTCTCAGCCTGCCCCGGCCGCGACCCCCGCCGCAGCGGCGAGCCCGGCGGCTGCGGCTCAGCCTACGCCGGCGACCCCGCCGGCTCCGGGCGCCTGACCCGGGCCCGGAAGCGCTGAGCCCGTGCCGGGCCCGACCTCGTGTTGCGGCCACGGGGCTTGATGCCGCCGTCGTCCGTCGTCTTCCCCTTGGTGATCGTCGCTGGCGGCGCGGGTCAGCATGCGGATGTGGTGCTCGAAGCCGCGCTTCTCTCGGGCGCACCGGTCGCGGGCGTGATGGACCTGACAGGCCGCGCGCGATCCTTCGGCGACGTCCCGATGCTCGGCGGCGCGGATCGGCTCCGGGACGGGGCCTTCATCCGGGCGCACGCCCTTGTGCCCGCTGCGGGTGACCACGAGTTCAGACTTCAGGTCTTGGAGGCGGCGACCCGGGCCGGCGGCGTCCTCGGCAGGGTCGTTCATCCGGCCGCGATCATCTCTCCCAACGCGTCGATCGGCGCCGGCTCTGTGGTCCTGGCGGGCGCGATCGTGGCCACCCACGCCACGGTGGGCGAACTCTGCATCATCAACCACGCCGCGGGCGTGGACCACGACGCGATCCTGGGCCCGGGCGTCAATCTGTGCCCCGGCGCTCGCCTAGCCGGCGCGGTTCAGTGCCGCGAGGCCGCCTTCATCGGCATGGGCGCGGTGGTGATCCAGGGCAGGGTGGTCGGGCGGCGCGCGGTCGTGGGGGCCGGGGCGGTGGTCATCACCGATGTTCCCGATGGAGCCACCGTGGTCGGCAATCCCGCTCGCCCCGTGGCGCGGCGCTGAATGTCCCAACCCATAACGGAGCGTCACCCTCGGACTTGTTCCGAGGGCCCATCCGTCCGCACCACGCTCGTCAGAGCTTGTGCTCGTGCAAGCGGACCAGCCCTGGATAAAGGTCCTCCCAGTGTGGGTTGGCCTCTTTGATGAGGTTGATCTTCCAGGCTCGGACATAGTGCTTTCGTCTTCTCCCGCTGGATCGCCTCGGTGACGGACCCGAACAGCTGGAACCAGACCAGGCGCTTCAGGCCCCACCGGGTGGTGAAGCCCGGGATCAGCCCCTCACGATGCTCATGGATTCGGCGGATCAGGTTGCTTGTCACCCCGGCGTACAGCGTGCCGTACGGCTTGTTCGCTATCAGGTACGCGGCGATCAGATCCCGTCCCGACATGCGGTCGAGCTTGCGGCGCCATGGGCCCTCGGAACAAGTCCGAGGGTGACGTTCTATCTGGGGGATGGGGGTTCAACACTGAACCGGCGCTAGTCTGCCCTTCGATCGAAGTGGAGCAGGGCGGGATGTGCAATCGGTACGGCTATCTGCATCCCTGGCACGTGCTGGCCGAGGAGTTCAGCGAAACGCGCATTCCGATCCGCTGGCCGGAGCCCGCGGCCGCGCCCAACCTGCCGCCCTTGCCGGAGATCCGGCCCACCGATCCCGCGCCCCTGATACGCGCCCACCAAGGCGGGGCGCGGCTCGACATGGTGCGCTGGGGCTTCCCTCCAGCCCGGCCCAGGGCGGGACCGGTGATCAACTTCCGCTCGGAAGGGCGCCGCTTCACCAGCGGCCGTTGCCTGATCCCGGCTTCCTACTTTTTCGAGTTCACCGGCGAGCGCTATCCCAAGACCAAATGGATGTTCCGCAAGGCGGACGAGCCCCTGTTCTGCATCGCCGGCCTGTGGCGCCCGAGTGCGGACGGCAGCCCCGACGGCGGCGCCTTCACCATGCTGACGGTGAACCCGGGCCCGGACGTGGCCCCCTACCACGACCGCCAGATCGCCGTCCTGAACCGTGCCGACTGGGCCGACTGGCTGGACCCTGCGGTTGAGGCGGGACCGCTGCTGCGGGCGCTGCCGGCGGGGACCCTCAGCGTAGAGCCTGTGGAAGGGGAGGGCGGAGCGAAACTGCCGTAGGCCGAAGAGTCCGGGCGCGTGCGGCGGCGTGTGGCCCCCGTCAGCAGGGCTGGCCCAAGTTGGGAAACCGTGCGGCGGTCTGGGCTAGGGTGAAATCCCAGCCGACCGCGCGCCGGCGCGCGTCAACCCCGGCCCGGTCCTCCATGGGGGAGAAATCGAACTTGCCCGCCTCGCAACCCAGCTGGCTGCCGTAGCGCTGCAGCCGCCCGTCGGCCAGCGCCGTTCGGTCATAGAGCAGGGCGTAGTTGTACCCGCTCACCTCTCCCTGCCGGGCCAGCGGCTCCATGCGGGCCAGCACCTGCTTCATCCAGGCCTGGTCGCCCGAATGCTGGACGATGAGAAAGGCGCCGTTGACCGTGGGCTCGCCGTCGCGGCTGCGCCGGAACCAGCCGTCGCGAGGTATGTGGCGCTTGAGCCAGGCCGTGTTGTCCGCATCGATGGGGGCGACCTCCCGCCACACGGGAACCCAGGCCAGCTTCCGCTGCTCGGGCGGCAGGGCCTGAACCGCGGCCATCTTGGCCCGCCCCGCCTGCTCCAGCTCGACACGGCGCGCCAGCTCGCCCGCGAACGACTCCGGGGGCCCAACCGCCGCGTGCCGCCGCCGCACCTCGGCCACCGCGCCCCGAACCCCGTCCACGGCGGCCTGCGCCGCGGGGCTGAGCGCCGGCGCGGCGGGCGCAGGGGCGGCGGGCGCGACTTGGACCGCCAGGGCGAGGGTGAGGGCGACCGCGACCATGCTCATGCCGCCACTGAGCCGGACGGGCCGGAGCGCGTCAAGACAAGCGCGAAGGGCGGGGTCTCAACCAAGGGCGGGGTCTCAACCAAGAAAGAGGCCCGGGAGTCTTCTCCCGGGCCTCGTAGCTTACAGCGGTGTTGAGGTGGACCTTAGAAGTCCATGTCGCCCATGCCGCCCATGCCGCCGCCGCCCATGCCGCCGCCGGCTCCCGCGCCGCCGGAGCCCTTCTTGGGGGCGTCGGCCACGACGGCTTCGGTGGTGATCATGATGCCGGCCACGGAGGCCGCGTCCTGCAGGGCGGTGCGGACCACCTTGGCGGGGTCGATCACGCCTTGCTGCACCAGGTCGCCGTACTCTTCCGTTTGGGCGTTGAAGCCGAAGGAAGGGCCGCTCGTGTCGCCCAGGATGCGGCCGACCACGATGGAGCCTTCCACGCCGGAGTTCTCGGCGATCTGACGGATCGGAGCCTGCAGGGCGCGCCGGATGATGGCGATGCCTTGCTTCTGGTCGGCGTTGTCGCCTTCCAGGCCGTCCAGCGCCTTGGAGGCGCGCAGCAGGGCGGTGCCGCCGCCGGGGACGATGCCTTCCTCAACCGCGGCGCGCGTGGCGTTCAGCGCGTCGTCGACGCGGTCCTTGCGCTCCTTGACCTCGATCTCGGTGGAGCCGCCCACGCGGACAACGGCCACGCCGCCGGCCAGCTTGGCCAGACGCTCCTGCAGCTTCTCCTTGTCGTAGTCGCTGGTGGTGTCCTCGATCATACGCTTGATCTGGGCGATCCGGCCTTCAATGCCTTCACGCTCGCCGGAGCCGTCCACGATGGTGGTGTCGTCCTTGGTGATGGACACGCGCTTGGCGCGGCCCAGCATGTCCAGGGTGACGTTCTCCAGCTTGATGCCCAGGTCTTCGCTGATCACTTGGCCGCCGGTCAGGACGGCGATGTCCTCCAGCATGGCCTTGCGGCGATCGCCGAAGCCCGGCGCCTTGACCGCCGCGACCCGCAGGCCGCCGCGCAGCTTGTTGACCACCAGGGTGGCCAGGGCTTCGCCTTCGATGTCCTCGGCGATGATCAGCAGGGGACGGCCCGACTGAACCACGGCTTCCAGGATCGGCAGCATGGACTGCAAGGAGGCCAGCTTCTTCTCGTGGAGCATGATGAGGGGCTCTTCGAGGACCGCCTCCATCTTGTCCGCGTTGGTGATGAAGTAGGGCGACAGATAGCCCCGGTCGAACTGCATGCCTTCAACGACGTCCAGCTCGGTCTCGAGGGACTTGGCTTCCTCAACCGTGATGACGCCTTCGTTGCCGACCTTTTCCATGGCGCGGGCGATCATGGCGCCGATTTCGGCTTCGCCGTTGGCCGAGATTGTGCCGACCTGGGCGATCTCGTCGTTGGTGGTGACCTTCTTGGAGCTGTTCTTGATCTCGGCCAGGACGGCGGTGACCGCCTTGTCGATGCCGCGCTTCAGATCCATCGGGTTCATGCCGGCGGCGACCGACTTCATGCCCTCGACCACGATGGCCTGGGCCAGCACGGTGGCGGTGGTGGTGCCGTCGCCCGCGGTGTCGTTGGTCTTGGAGGCGACCTCGCGGATCATCTGGGCGCCCATGTTCTCGAACTTGTCTTCGAGTTCGATCTCCTTGGCGACGGTGACGCCGTCCTTGGTGGAGCGCGGAGCGCCGAAGCTCTTTTCGATCACCACGTTGCGGCCCTTGGGACCCAGGGTGACCTTTACGGCGTCGGCGAGCGTGTTGACGCCGCGCAGCATTCGCGTGCGGGCGTCGGTGGAGAAGTGGACGTGTTTGGCGGCCATTTCGTTGTTCCTTGATATTGGGTGAGACGTGAGGGGCGAAGGGCTGTGCGTGATCGGCGTCGGGGTCCGGTTCGGCCCCGATCACCCGTCACGCGTCACCGCTCACTCAGGCGGCTTTCTGCATCGACTGGCCGGAGCCGACGATGCCCAGGATGTCGCTTTCCTTCATGATGATCAGGTCTTCGCCTTCCAGGCGGACCTCGGTGCCCGACCACTTGCCGAACAGGATGCGATCGCCGGGCTTCACTTCCAGCGCATTGACCTTGCCTTGGTCGTCACGCGCGCCGGGGCCCACGGCGACCACTTCGCCTTCCTGGGGCTTTTCCTTGGCGGTGTCGGGGATGATGATCCCGCCCTTGGTCTTGGATTCTTCTTCAACGCGCTTGATCAGCACGCGGTCGCCGAGAGGACGGAAGTTCATGCCGCTCTGTCTCCGTGATAAAGGGTGAAAGCCCAGGCGGGACCTGGCCGTTAGCAGCCGTGCCCCGTGAGTGCTAATGGAGCGGGAATTAGGCGGAGCGCTGCGCCAAGTCAAGGCTCCGCCGGCGTTCCGCGCTCGCCCGCGCCTCGACGGCCGGCCTCTGGACTCTCCCGTGCGGATGCCCTCAAACAGCCGCTTAGCGCGGCCATTGGTGGCGCATACCGGTCCGCCGTCCAGCTCCGAATGCCCGCCCAGCCCGTTCTGCAGCTCAGCCATGTCGCCAAGACCTACGGCCGCCGGCGCGCGCTGGACGGCGTCGCCTTGCGCGTGGAGCCCGGCGAGATGGTGGCCCTGATCGGGCCCTCGGGCTCGGGAAAGTCGACCCTGCTGCGTGCGGTGACGGGCCTGGTCTGCATCGATGGCGGCGACGGCCGGGTCGAGGCCTTCGGCGAGCCGGTGCAGGTCCAGGGGCGGCTCAGCCCCGGCGTGCGCGACGTGCGCGCCCGGGTCGGCTTCATCTTCCAGCAGTTCAACCTGGTTGGGCGCTTGAGCCTGTTCAGCAACGTCATGATCGGGGCCATGGGGCGGCTCGGCCCCTGGCGCGGCCTGCTCGGGCGATGGCCGGCCGCCGACAAGGGGCGGGCCATGGCGGCGCTGGAGCGGGTGGGCGTGGCGGAGCAGGCCGGCCAGCGCGCGGGCACCCTGTCGGGAGGGCAGCAGCAGCGCGGCGCCATCGCGCGGGCGCTGGTCCAGGGGGCGGAGCTGATCCTGGCGGACGAGCCGGTGGCTTCGCTCGACCCCGTGTCGGCGCGACGGGTGATGGAGCTGCTCAAAGGGCTTAACCGGGAGGGCATGACGGTGGTCGTGAGCCTGCACCAGGTGGACTATGCGCTCCGCTACTGTCCCCGGTTGGTGGCGCTCAAGGCGGGCAAGGTGGTCTATGACGGCCCCCGCGAAGCGCTGGATCGCGGGCTGCTGATCGACATCTACGGCCCGGAGATCGAGGACGTGTTCTGGGACGGGAGCGTCGCTCCCGATCCGCTCGGCAAGGAGCAGGCGGCATGATCGCACGCGTTTGGCCGCTTGCTGCGGCCGCCGCCCTTCTGATGCTGGGCGGCTGCGACCGGGGCGGCGGCCCGGAGGACGCGGCCTCCACGGGCGGGGGCGGCCGACCCGCGGTGGTGCGCTTTTCCGTGCTGCCGACGGAGAACTCCGCCAATCTGCGCGCGCTGTGGACGCCCTTCTTCGCCGACATGGAGCGGCTCACGGGCCTGCAGGTGGAGCCGGTGTACGCCTCCAACTACACGGCGCTGGTGACGGCCATGGCCGCCGACCAGATCGACGCGGGCTGGTTCTCCAATGCATCCGGGCTGGAGGCCGTGCGGCGGGGCGGGGGCGAGGTGTTCGCGCGTTCCTCGGACCCCTCGGGGGTGGACGGCTACCAGTCGGTTCTGATCGTCAACACCCGCAGCTCGCTCACGGTGGACGACGTGCTGCGCTGCGACCGCAGCCTGGACTTCGGCCTGGGCGACGCGCGCTCCACCTCCGGCACCCTGGCGCCCATGACCTATCTGTTCGCGCCGCGCCGCATCGCGCCCGAACGCTGTTTCGCGACCGTGCGCTCGGCCAACCATGAGGCCAATCTGCTGTCGGTGGCCAATGGCGTTCTGGATGTTGCGACCAACAACACCACCAACATGAAGCGCCTGGCGGCCGCCCGGCCGGAAACGGGGGCGCGGGTCAAGATCATCTGGACCTCGCCCACCATCCCGGAAGACCCCATCGTGCGGCGCCGCGACCTGGATCCGGCGGTCAAGGAGAAGCTGCGCCAGTTCTTCCTCACCTATGGCACGGGGACCGGTCCGGAACCCGAGCGCCAGCGGGAGGTGCTGCGTTCGCTGGACTTCGGGACCTTCCGCCCCGCCGACGACACTCATCTGCTGCCCGTGCGCGAAATGGAGGCGACCGAGCGCCTGCTGGCGGCCCGCAACGCCCGCAACCGCGCGGCGGAGGAGGCGGCGCTCACGGAGTTGGAGCAAGTCCGCAGCCAGCGGATTGAGGCCGACGCGCGGGCGGGCGTCGTTCCGCCGGCGCCCTTGATCAACCCGCCCCCCGCCCCGCCGGGATCGGTTCCCGATCCGTCCACGCCATGAGCTCCGAAGCCGCCGGGGAGGCCAGGCTTTCGCCGTCCGCCGTTCGCGCGCCCACCCTGTCGCTGCGCGACCGGTCCGTGAATTGGCTCCTGTGGGGGGGACTGGCGTTGTTGCTGGCGCTGAGCTTCGGCTCGGTGGAGATGAACAAGCTTCCCTTGCTGTTCTCCAACTCCGCCCGGTCGGCCGAGCTGCTGTCCGGCTTCACGCGCCCGAACTTCGCCGAATGGCGGCTGTATGTGGCCGAGACCTGGGAAACGGTGCAGATGGCGCTGTGGGGCACGGTGCTGGCCGTGCTGGCCGCCCTGCCGCTGAGCCTGCTGGCCTCGCGCAACCTGGCGCCCTGGTGGGTGGTGCGGCCCGTGCGCCTGCTGATGGACGTGCTGCGTTCGGTGAACGAGCTGGTGGTGGGCCTGCTGTTCGTCGCGGCGGTCGGATTGGGGCCGTTCGCCGGCGTGATGGCGCTCGCGCTGCACACCACGGGCGTGCTGGCCAAGCTCTTCTCCGAAGCGGTGGAGGCGGTGGACCCCGGCCCGCTGGAAGGCGTGCGCGCCACGGGCGCCTCGCGCGTCGAAGAGATCGTCTGGGGCGTGCTCCCCCAGGTGGCGCCTTTGTGGACGTCCTTCGCCCTGTATCGGTTCGAGGCCAATGCGCGCTCGGCCACGGTGCTGGGCTTGATCGGCGCCGGCGGGATCGGGGCCTTGCTGGTGGACACCATGAACGCCTTCGCCTTTGACCAGACCTCCGCCATCGTGCTGGTGATCATTGCGGCGGTGAGCGCGATCGACTTCCTGTCCCAGCTGATCCGGCGGCGGCTGCTGTAGATTCTAGGTTCTAGGTTCTGGGTTCTCGGATGGACGTTCGATCGTACCGCGACCTGCGGGTCTGGCGTAAGGCGATGGCGCTAGCCGCGGACGTCTACCCTCTCACGTGCACCATGCCCAAGCATGAGGAGTATCGGCTGTCGGCTCAGCTCATCCGCGCGGCTGCTTCCGTCCCCCGCCAACTTGGCGGAAGGTCACGGACGGGGGACACGCAAGGACTACGCGCACTTCGTCAGCATCGCCAAGGGTTCACTGGCCGAGGTGGAGACATTTCTGCTGCTCGTGTCTGAGCTCGGCTTGGCGCCACCCGAGCCATGCACCTCCGCCTTGGCCCAAGCCGAGGAAGTTGGGCGCATGCTGACCGCTCTCCATGGCCGTCTGTCCCCCAGACCCCAACCCCTAGAACCTAGAACCTAGAGCCTAGACACTCGAACTTCTGTCACGATCCCGCGGCAAAAGCCCCCCGATGCGGTTCCTCATACTCCTGCCCCTGTTGCTCGCCGCCTGCGGTCCCCGCGAAGTCCCGGAGCCGACCGTGTGGGCTGCGGGATCCTCCACCGTCTTTCCCTTCGCCAGTCGAGCGGCGGAGAACTTCGCGCGCAAGACCGGGCGTCCGGCCCCGCGGGTCGAAAGCCTGGGCACGGGCGGCGGGATCAAGGCCTTTTGCGACGGGGTGGGCGAGGGCACGCCGGACATCGCCCTGGCTTCCCGCCCGATGAAGCCCGGCGAGTGGGACGACTGCCGCGAGGCGGGGGTGACCGTGGCCGAGGTCCGCATCGGCTCGGACGGGGTGGTGGTGGCCACCGACCGCCAGGGCGCCGACTACCGGCTCAGCCTGGAGCAGCTCTACCGCGCGTTGGCCGCGGAGACGCCGGGTCCGGACGGCCGCTTCATCCCCAACCCCAACGCGACCTGGCGCGAGGTGGACCCGGCGCTGCCGCCCGTGCGCATCCAGGTCTATGGCCCGCCGCCGACCTCGGGCACCCGCGACGCCTTTGTGGAGCTGGGCATGGAGGCGGGCGCGAAGAAAATCCCCGCCCTGGCCGCGCTCAAGGAGCAGGACGAGGACGCCTTCAAGGCCCGCGCCCACACCCTGCGTGAGGACGGCGGCTGGGTGGATGCGGGCGAGAACGACAATGCGCTGCTGCAGACCCTGACCCGCACGCCCGGCTCCCTGGGCGTGTTCGGCTTCAGCTTCCTGGGCCAGAACCGCGACCGGGTGAAGGCGGCCACGGTGAACGGCGTGGCGCCTTCGACCGAGACCATCGCCGACGGCTCCTATCCGCTGGCGCGCACCTTGTATCTTTACGTGAAGAAGCAGCACCTCCAGCGAACGCCGGCGATCCGGGCCTATCTGGCCGAATTCCTGTCGGACGCCGCCTCCGGCAAGGGCGGCTATCTGGCCGACCAGGGCATGATCCCGCTGCCCGCCGATGAGTTGCTGGCCGCGCGCGGGGGGCTGGCGGACCTGCCGGACATGCCCCGGCCGGCGGAGTAGCTTCCGCGATCGCTGGTGGACGGGGCGGCTGCGAACGGTTCGCTCCACAAGGCCCGGAGGGGGGGGCCGCGTCTGGGCCGCCCCTCCCCGCGGAGCCTGTCCCGGGCAGGCCTACGCCGGTCCCCGTGCCCCCCGCTCCGGGAGTGGGTTTACAGGTCTGAGTTCTTGGCCATCTGGGCGTCCGGGCAGGTCCCTGACCAAAGATCCTCTCTCCCGACCAATCAGATTTTCTCCCGCCCTGGTGCGATGCGAAGACCCAGCGCCCGCGCGAGGTTCGCTTCGCGCGGATTGTGTTGAGAAACTTGGCCGCCGGCGCTTTCGGCCCCCGGTCCACATGGCCTTCGTGATCAACGAGTACGGAGCGTTGGAAGGCGTGCTCACGCCGACGGACATTCTCGAGATGATCGCGGGCGACTTCAAGGAGACGCATGACGGGAGCTCGGCCGCCATTGTTCGTCGCGAGGATGGCTCCATCCTGGTTGACGGACGAACGGACCTGCTCGAACTCGCGCAGGTGCTGGGCGAGGACTTCACCGAGTCCGGTGGCTCCTACCACACCGTCGCCGGCCTGCTCCTGCACACGCTCTCGCGCCTGCCCGCCGAAGGGGAGACCGTCAGGCTGGGTCGTTACGAGGTGGAGGTGATCGACATGGACGATCGCCGGATCGACAAGCTGCTCTTCAGGTTGGCCCGAGCGGCCGGACGGCGCCCGAAGGTCTCTCAATGTCAGCCAGAGCAGATTCAGTCATGAAGATCGTCCGCGGCGTCCTCCTCGTCGTGCTCGGCCTCTTGCTTGCGGCGACCCTGGTTGCGGCGATCCCCAGCAATTCCCGGTGGGTCCGCATCTTCGACTTTCCTCGCGTGCAGACGGCCGTCCTTCTGGTTCTGGTGTTCGCGGGGTGGGCGGTGGCGGCGCGGCCCAGGCCGGGTGCGCTGGCGGCGATGGGGTCGGCGGTTCTCGTCGCGCTCCTGCTTCAAGCTTCAAAAGTGTGGCCTTACACCCGCCTCCACGCGGTCGAAGCGCCTACCGCGGCCGCCTGCGCGCCCAGTGACCGCTTCTCCGTGCTGGTCGCCAACGTCCTTTACACCAACCGCAACGCCGCCGCTCTGCTTCAACTCGTGCGCAGCGCCGATCCCGATCTCGTGCTTCTGCTGGAGACCAACGCCTTCTGGAATCGCGAGCTCGATGATCTCGACTCCGCCTACCCCCACCGGGTGGAGCATCCCCGGCCCGACGGGCACGGCATCCATCTGTTGTCGCGGAACCGGCTTGTCTCCCCTCGGGTCCGCTATCTTTTCGGGGATTACCGTCCCTCCATCTGGAGCGGCGTCCGGTTGCCGTCGGGCGAGACCGTCGGTTTCTACGGGCTTCATCCGGCGCCTCCGCCCTTGAAGGACACCGCACGGCGCGATGCGGAGATTCTGATTGTTGCTCAGGCCGTTCGAGCGGAGGGCAGGCCGGCCTTGGTGGCGGGGGACTTCAACGACGTGCCGTGGTCGCGCACGACCCGGCTCTTCGCGGAGGTGGGCGGCCTCTCGGACCCGCGGATTGGGCGGGGGCTGTTCACGACCTTCAGTGCGAACTGGCCATTGTTTCGCTGGCCATTGGATCACGTGTTCCACACGCGCGGCTTCACCCCGCTGGAGATCGAGGTGGGACCGGATATCGGGTCCGACCACCTGCCGTACATGGCTGTCCTATGCCGCGACGGGGCGGCCGCTCCGCCGAGCACCACCTTCTCTCCAAAAACCGCGGCGGCGGCAGCACGCATCATCGCTGCAGGACGTGAGGTCGCTAGGTGACCACGAGGATCGTGTTCGGATCGATGCTGGTCCGGCGACTCCACGGTTCGCACGAGCAGGGCGTTCAAGCTTCAGGTTCGCTTCTCGGCCGGGACGGCGACTCGCCTACACTGAAGCTTTCGGGTCGATGTGGAGAAAACGGACGCCTGGCATGGGTCAGATCACAGCCTTATCGGCGCCTCTGTTGTCCAGAGCTTCGTAAAAGTCTGTAAGCCTCCTGGCCGACCTCTTCGCAACCCGGCCCCGTTCGCGGTTCAAGCCCCAGCAGAGGTCCGAAGGTCCGCTAAGAGGTCAGGAACGGTCAGTCGCGCTCAAGAGAGGGATGAGAGCGGGCGTAAATGCACGAGCGGTTCGCACTCGGCTTCACCGGTCGCCAAGCCGGCAGGACGGGACGCTTCAGCTGCGTCCAGGACCAACCGGAGCATCCCACCCGCGGGCGCCCCCTAGCTTCGCCGGCCTCCCAGACCATGGAGCATTCGGCGATCGGTGCTTCAGGTCACCAGCGCCGGTATATGGAAGCGGGGTTCACGCCAGCCTTCGTCCCGCAGAATGGCCGCGAGCCGGGCGACCGCGTCCCAGACGTCGACGTAGCGCACATAGAGGGGGCTGAATCCGAAGCGCAGGGTGTCGGGCGCACGAAAGTCGCCGATCACCCCCGCGGCGATCAGGGCCTGCATCACGGGATAGCCCTCGGGATAGGCGAGACTGACGTGCCCGCCGCGTGCGTCAGCCTGCCTGGGGCTGGCCAGGGTCATGTCGGGGCAGCATTGCTCAACCAGCGCGATGAACAGATCACCAAGTGCATGCGCTTTGCGCTCCAGGTCGCTCATCGAGAGCCCCTCGAAGACGCCCAGCGCCTCATCCAGAGCGGCCAGGCTGAGCACCGGGGGGGTTCCGCATAGGCCGCGCAGCACGCCTGGCGCAGGCTGGTAATCGCCCTCGAACCCGAAGGGCCGCGCATGTCCCATCCAGCCGGAGAGGGGCGAGCGGAAGACCTCCTGCAGCCGGGGCGCGACATAGAGGAAGGCCGGCGCACCCGGCCCGCCGTTGATGTATTTGTAGCCGCAACCGACGGCGAAATCGGCCCCATCACGCTCGAGCTGCACATCAAGCACGCCCGCGCTGTGACTAAGGTCCCAAAGCGTCAGCGCCCCGACCGAGCGCGCGCGCGCGCAGAGCAACGCCATCGGGTGTGCGGCAGCCGTTTTGTAGTGCACCTGGCTCAGCAAAAGCAGGGCGACATCATCGTCCAGAGCCTCAGCGAGCCGATCGCGTTCGACGACCCGGAGCTCCACCGCTCCGCCCATGAACTCGGTCAAGCCCTGCAGGATGTAGACGTCCGTGGGAAAGTCCCCCTGCTCTGTCAGGACCACCCGCCGGGGGGCTTGCAGACGAAGCGCGGCCGCGGCGAGTTTGAACAGGTTCACGGAGGTGGAGTCGGCCGCCACCACCGCACCAGGCTCCGCGCCCACGATGCCCGCGATCCGAGCTCCCACGCGCTCGGGCAGGCTGATCCAGCCGTGTGCGTTCCAGCTGCGGATGAGGTCCCGACCCCACTGCTCCCGCACCACGGCGGCGACGCGCCGGCTCACCGCATTAGGCAAGGCGCCGAGCGAGTTGCCGTCAAGGTAGATCAGGCCTTCCGGCAGATCGAACAGCGCACGCGCGGGCGCCAAGGCGTCCTGGCTGTCCAGATCAGCGCAGGTTTGGCGGGTGATCGGCATATTACCTCGGCGGCTTGGTCTGGGGCTCAGCGCCGCCCTAGATGGGTCAGCGAAGCTGGAGGGCGAATAGTGTTGAAGGTGCAGCTCGCCAAGGGCGCGGTGTCGGCGGCCCTCCTAGCTGCCCAGCCCGGATGTTCGGTCCCGCCCTCCGCGCCGGCGTCCACCCCTGCTCCTCGGGCGGAGGCGGCTCCTGCGCGCGCGCCGATCACCTTCCGGCAGCTGCTGGAGCGTCCCCGCGTTCCGGCGACCGCGCGAATCGCCTATGGGCCCGACCCGCTGCAGTTCGGGGAACTCTGGACGCCGCAAGGGCAGGGCCCGCATCCCGTGGTCGTGCTCATCCACGGCGGATGCTGGCGCGCCGACCTGCCTGGTCTGGAGCTCATGGACTACATGGCCGAAGACCTGCGCCGGAGCGGCGTGGCGATCTGGAACTTGGAATACCGGCGGCTCGGCCCCGCAGGGAGCGGCTACCCGCACGCCTTCCAGGACGTTGCGCGCGGCGTTGACCATCTACGGACCTTGGCCGGCCCCCATCGGCTGGACCTCCGCCGGCTCGTGTTCGCCGGCCATTCGGCGGGCGGCCATCTCGCCTTGTGGGCCGCCAGCCGGCCCAAGCTGCCGCGCACCAGTCCCCTGTTCACCCCCCAGCCGCTGACGCCGCGGAAGGTCGTCACCCTGGCGGGCATTAACGACCTGGAGGCCTATCGCGCCGACGGCCCGGAGGCTTGCGGCGGGCCGGAATTGATCGACCGGCTCGTCGGCTCCCCGCGGCCCGCACCGTTCGCCGACACCTCGCCAGCCGCGCTGCTGCCGATCGGAACGCCCTTGACGGTGATTTCGGGCGCGCTGGACCGCATCGTCCCAAGCCGCTTCGGCCGTGAGTATGCGGCGGCGGCGGTGCGCGCCGGCGACCCTGCCTGCGTGCTCGACCTGCCTGGCGCGGGCCACTTCGAACTGATCGACCCCGCCGCCGCTGCCTGGCCGCAGGTCAAGGCCGAGATCACCTCGGTGCTCCGGGCGGGGTGCATAGGCCGCTAACGCGTCCCCAGCCAAGCTCACGCTCACGATTGATCCTCGGCGGGTCCCGGTACGGGGGCGCGCCGACCTGTGGTGAGAAAAGCACGCGAGAGGCGTTGGCGTCGCAGTTCTCAGGATGACCAGAGGTTGCTAGATTTCACGCCGGTGCAGGTGAGGTCGCAGTGAAAGCAAGGTTCAAGGCCATGGTCGCCGCGGGAGCGCTCGTGGCTGTTCCAGCAGGGGAGGCCCAAGCGGCGTGGCGACGTGCGGAGTCGGCGCACTTCGTCGTCTACAGTGAAGGCGGCGAGGGCGCCCTACGCGCTTACGTCGACGAGCTGGAGGTTTTCGACGGCCTGCTGAGACGCGAGTTCGGCGTGAGGTCCGACGAGGCCGGCTCCGGTAAGCTGACCATCTATTTGGTCGACAGCTTGGGCGATCTTCGGCGCGTCTGGCCGAATGTGGCACGAAGCGTGACGGGCTTCTACTCGGCCGGAACCGACGACATCTACGCCATGGCGTCCACCGGGCGAGAGGCGGTTCATACGATCCAGCACGAATACATGCACCACTTCATGCTCCAGCACCGGCCGTACCCTTATCCGGCCTGGCTGGTGGAGGGGGTCGCCGAGTATTGGGCCACCACGGAAATCGCGAGGGACGCGGTGACGGTGGGCAAGTTCGAACGCAATCGCGCGCTGGGGCTGGCCAATCTTCCCTGGTTGCCGTTGGATGTTGTGCTGGGCCGCCGACCGGAGGAGCTGCGGGATACTCAAGCGCAGGGGATGTACTACGCCCAGGCTTGGCTCCTGACTCACTATCTCGCGCGGGATCCGAAACGGCGGCCGCAGCTCCTGGCCTATATGACGGCCGTGGGGGAGAAAGGGGCCGATCCGGTCAAGGCCATGGAGGCCGCGACGGGCATGTCGGTGCGGGCGCTGGAGGATCAGCTCCGGCGGTACTTCACCGGGCGGATCGTCAGCGAGCGCTATGCGGTGACGGGGCAGCGCAAGACGGCGTCCATGACGGTGAGCGTCATGCCGCCTTCGGCCGATGAGCTGCTGCTGGAAAGCCAGGCGCTTAAGGGCACCTTGAGCGCAGCGGAGGGCGCCGCCATGCTGGCCAAGGTGCGGGCGGCGGCGGCACGCCATGGGGCGGACCGGCTGGCGCGGCTCGCGCTGGCCCGGGCCGAGCTGGCCTACGGCGACCGGGCTGCGGGGGACGCTGCGCTGGAAGCTTATTTGAAGACCAACCTCGACGATGCCGAGGCCTTGACGGTGCTGGCCGAAAGCAAGCTGGACGCGGCGGAGAAGGACGGCGCGCGGCGCAACGCCCTGCACAACGAGGCGCGCAGGCTGCTGAACCGGGCCTACAAGTCCGAGCCCCGGCGGTACCAGACCATCTACGCGCTCGCGCGAGCCCGGTCGAACGCGCCGGACTATCCTACGGACGCCGACCTTGAGACGCTGGCGGTGGCGCATGAACTGGCGCCGCAGGTGGCCGCCATCCGTTTGCAGACAGCCCAGGTCGCCCTCCGCCGCAACGATCGGGCGCTGGCGGTACGCCTGCTCACGCCCTTGGTGAACGGCCCACACGGCGGGGCGGAGGTGGAGCGGGCGCGGGCTCTGCTCGCCCAAGCCAGGGCGCAGGCCTCCGCTATGACTTCCCCAGGAAGGTCAGTCGCGCCGCGGCGGCCCTAGTCGGTTGACAGGCGGAGAAGACGTTCATCATCAAACCCCTAGTCGGGCGCCGTCGTCGCGGCCCTGTTGCTGGGCGGCTGCGCTGCGGGTCCGGAGACGATGACGACCACGAGGGCTGGAGTGAGCGGTGACGGGAGAAGGGTCGAGTCCCTGTGGGCCGATGTCCCGAACGCGTCAGAGGGCGTCTAACCCGCCCCGCCCCGCCCGTGCGCAGGCCGGCCGCTCCACAGGCCCCTACCCCCGCACCCGTGAGGGCGACAAGGGCCCGCCCCGGCGGCGCAAGCGTGTGACCCGTCGCAGCCTTCGCCAGAAGCGGCTTTTCTGCGGCTCGGGATAGGGCTGGAGGTTGCGCACGAACTCCTCCGCCGAGGCGCGCCAGCTATAGCGCTCGGCGTAGCCGCGGACGTGGGCGCGGTCGAGCGGGAGGCAGTCCAGGCACGCCTGCCGCAGGTCGTCGAACACTGCGCCCGCGCCTGACCCCGGGATGATGTCGATCGGCCCGGGCGCCGGAAAGGCCGCCACGGGCGTACCGCAGGCCATGGCCTCCAGGATCACCAGGCCGAAGGTGTCGGTCAGCGAGGGGAAGACGAAGACGTCGGCGTCGGCGAAGGCCGCCGTCAGCTCGGCGCCGAATTTGGCGCCGGTGAACACCGCCTCCGGGTGCTTGCTTTCCAGCTCCTTGCGCTGGGGACCGTCGCCCACCACCACCTTGGTCCCGGGCAGGTCGAGCGCCAGGAAGGCTTCGATGTTCTTCTCCACCGCCACCCGGCCCACATTCAGGAACACCGGGCGCTTCAGCTCGGCGAACGGGCCGGGCGGGTCTGCGGGACCGCGGGGGTGGAACAGCTCGGTGTCCACCCCGCGCGCCCAGGGGGACAGGTTGCGGAAGCCGCGCCGCTCCAGCTCGGCCCGCATGGTGGGGGTCGCCACCATGACCCGCCCGGATGGGCCGTGGAACCAGCGCATGTAGCTGTATCCCGTGCTCACCGGCAGCACGGGCACGCGCGCCGACACGTACTCGGGAAAGCGCGTGTGGTAGCTGGTGGTGAAGGGCAGCCCCCATTCCATGCAGATGCGCCGCGCCGCCAGCCCCAGCGGCCCCTCGGTGGAGATGTGGATGGCTTCCGGCTCGAAGGCCTTGAACAGTTCCTGGGTGGGCCCGTAGGCGCCGATGGCCAGCTTGATCTCCGGATAGGTCGGGAGCGGGGCGGTCTTGAACAGGCCTGGGTGGACCACCTCGACCTCGTGGCCCATGGCCCGGCACTCGGCCACGGTGCGGGACAGGGTCCGCACGACCCCGTTGACCTGCGGCTCCCAGGCGTCCGTCGCAAGCAGGATGCGCATGGAACGGCTATAGGGCCCGCCGAGGGGAGGTGGAACCCCGCCCGGCGGCGGGGGTTCGGACCCGAACAACAAGGAGGGCCGCGTGCTCGGTCTAGGAAAGCCGCCCCGACCTCGCGTCGTGGCTTTTGACGTCATCGGCACCCTGTTTCCGATCGCTCCCCTGCAGCCGGCCGTGGAAAGGCTCGGCCTGCCCGCCGCTGCGGTGCGGGGCTGGTTCGCCGCCGGTCTGCGGGACAGCTTCGCCCTGGCGGCCACCGGCGGGTTCAAACCCCTGGTGGCCGTGCTGCAGCAGGCGCTGGAGGCCGTGCTGGCCGAACACGGGGTGGAGGACGCCTCGGCCCAGGACAAAGCGGCCCTGCTGAAGGGGCTGGAGCACCTGCCGCCGCGCCCGGACACCGCCGCGGCCTTCGGCGCCCTGGCCGGCGCCGGCATCGGCGTGATGGCCCTGACCAACGGATCGGACCCGTCCACCCGCAAGCTGCTGGGCGGAGCCGGGTTGGAAGGCTTGGTGGACCATGTGGTGTCGGTGGAGGCGGTGGAGCTGTCCAAACCCCGGCGGGAAGCCTACGCCCACGCCGCCCAGGTTGCGGGCGTCGGGCTGGACGCCATGGCCCTGGTCGCGGCCCACAGCTGGGACATCCAGGGCGCAAACGCCGCCGGCATGACCACGGCCTATCTCAACGTCGAGCGGCCCTTCTCGAAGGTGATGCGCAAGCCCGACCTGGAGGGTGGCAGCCTGAGCGAGTTGGCGGAGGCCTTGGCGGCGCTCAAGACCTGATCTCCAGCGTCTGGACACGGAAGCTGTCGCGGCCCTGCCCGCCCGGGAGCCGCCCGGCGGGATCGGGCTGCGCCCAAGGTTCGCGCCGCCGGGACGGCGAGGTCCAGGAGGCTTGCGCCGCGTCGGAGGCGCTGCACGGCACGAGCCTACGGCTTGCGGAAAGCGGGGCGACTGAGGCGTCACCCCGTGGCGCTTTGGAGGCTCCCTTTCCGCGGAGGGAAGAGCTACATCTTCCCGCATGCACGCGCTTTCCACTCGGGCCCAACCGACCTTCACCCAGGACTGGGACGCGCTCGACCGCTTCAAGCACCAGGACGAGACGGAAGCGGTGGCGGCCTTGCTGCAACGTGCGCCGTTGGACGCGGCGGGGCGGGCGGCCGTGCTGGCGCGGGCCGAAGCGCTGGTGGTCGAAGCGCGGCGCTCGGCCAAGCGGTCGGGGGTGGTGGAGAGCTTCCTTCAGCAGTTCTCCCTGTCCACCAAAGAGGGGCTGGTCCTCATGGGGCTGGCGGAGGCGCTGCTGCGCACGCCGGACGAGGACACCAAGGACGCGCTGATCGCCGAGAAGATCAGTTCGGCCGACTGGGCCAGCCATGTGGGCAAGAGCGAGAACGTGCTGGTCAACGCCTCGGCCTGGGGCTTGATGCTGACAGGCAAGATCGTGGAGCCGGACGAGCAGGCCAAGCGCGACCTGGGCGGGTTCCTCCGGCGCATGGCCGGGCGCATGGGCGAGCCGGTCATTCGCCAGGCGGTGGCGCAGGCCATCCGCATCATGGGCGAGCAGTTCGTGCTGGGGCGCAACATAGAGGCCGCGCTGAAGCGCGCCCGCCGCGACGGCTGGATGTGTTCGTTCGACATGCTGGGCGAAGGCGCGCGCACGCCGGCGGACGCCGCGCGCTACGAGCAGGCCTATGCGGACGCGATCGAGGCGGTGGGACGCGCGCGGGAGAACCAGAACGTGGGGCCCGAGCAGGGGCACGGGGTCTCGGTCAAGCTTTCCGCGCTGTCGCCCCGCTACGAGGCCCTGCAGGAGGCGCGGGTCTGGGAGGAGCTGTATCCGCGGCTGAAGCGGCTGGCCCTGATCGCCGCGCGCCACGATCTGAACTTCTGCATCGACGCGGAGGAGGCGGACCGGCTGGTCCTCTCGCTCAAGCTGCTCGATCGGCTGGCGCGCGAGCCGGAACTGGGCGCCTGGACGGGGCTGGGTCTGGCGATCCAGGCCTATCAGAAGCGCGGGCCCCATGTGGTCGAAGCGGTTGCCAGGCTGGCCCGCGAGACCGGGCGACGCCTGATGGTGCGCTTGGTCAAGGGGGCCTATTGGGACGGCGAGATCAAGCGGGGGCAGGTGAACGGCCGCCCGGACTACCCGGTCTATACGACCAAGGCGGCGACCGACCTGAGCTATCTGGTCTGCGCCCAGGCCATCATCGACGCCGCACCGCACCTCTACGGCCAGTTCGCAACCCACAACGCCCACACCTTGGCGGCGGTGAACGCCATGGCCGAGGCCCCCGGCGTGCCCATCGAATTCCAGCGCCTGCACGGCATGGGCGAGGCGCTCTACGAGGCCGCCATGCGCAGCTCCAACAGCGTGGTGCTTCGGGCCTATGCGCCCGTGGGCGGGCACGAGGACCTGCTGCCCTACCTCGTCCGGCGGCTGCTGGAGAACGGGGCCAACACCAGCTTCGTCCATGCCCTGCTGGACGAGAACGTGCCGGCGAGCGAGGTGGTCTCCGATCCGATCCGTCGCGTGGAGGCCCGTCCCGGCCCGCACCCGCGGATTCCCACGCCGCGCAACGTCTATGGCGACCGCCCGAACAGCCTGGGCGTGGACCTGTCCTCCACGCCGGAGCGCCAACGCCTGGTGGCCGCCGTCCGCAAGCTCGACGGGGAGCGGCTGGGTGCGGCGCCGATCGTGGCCGGCAAGCCCGGCTCCGCCGGCCCCGTCCTGCCGGTGGTCAGCCCCGCCGACCACGGACGCCTGCTGGGCGAGGCGCGCGAAGCCACGCCCGAAGACATCGACGCGGCCTTCCGCTCCGCCCAGTCGGTTCAGCGCGAATGGGACGAAGCGGGGGGGCGGGCCCGTGCGGGCATTCTCCGCGCCATGGGTGACGCGCTCGAGCGCAACATGGACCGGCTGGTCGCCATCTGTGTTCGCGAGGCGGGCAAGACCCTGGTCGACGGCGTGGCCGAGGTGCGCGAGGCGGTCGATTTCTGCCGTTACTACGCCCTACTGGCGGAGCAGCAGTTCGGCGAACCGGAGCTGTTGAACGGCCCCGTGGGCGAGACCAACCACCTGAGCCTGCACGGCCGCGGCGTGTTCGTCTGCATCAGCCCGTGGAACTTCCCGCTGGCCATCTTCACCGGCCAGATCGCCGCGGCGCTGGCCGCCGGCAACGCCGTCCTGGCCAAGCCCGCCGAGCAGACCCCTCTGATCGCGGCGGAGGCCGTGCGTCTGTTCCACGCCGCGGGGCTGGACCCGCGCCTGCTGCATCTGCTGCCCGGACGGGGCGAAACGGTCGGGGCGGCGCTGACCGCCCACCCCGACATTGCGGGGGTGGCCTTCACCGGGGGGACCGATACGGCGCGGCTGATCAACCGGACCCTGGCCGGGAAGGACGGCCCCATCGTTCCCCTGATCGCCGAGACGGGCGGGCTGAACGGCATGTTCGTCGACACCACCGCGCTTCGTGAGCAGGTGATCGATGACGTGATCCTGTCGGCCTTCGGCTCCGCCGGCCAGCGTTGCTCGGCGCTGCGGCTGCTCTTCCTGCCGGAGCCCAGCGCGGATCTGGTCATCGAAGGGCTGTCCGGCGCCATGGACGCGCTCAACATGGGGGACCCTGCGGACCCTGCCACCGACATCGGCCCGGTCATCGACGCGGACAGCAAAGCCATTCTCGACCGCCACACCGAGCGGGTGAAGCAGGAGGCCAACGTGCTCAAACAGCTCACGCCCGGGCCAGAGCTGGCGCGCGGCACCTATTTCACCCCGCTCATGGTCGAGATCCCGGTGGCCGACTTCCTGGAGCGCGAGGTGTTCGGGCCGGTCCTTCACATCGTGCGCTATGACCCCGACAAGCTGGAGGAGGTGGCGGGCAAGCTCGCCGCCCGGGGCTTCGGCCTCACCCTGGGCGTCCACAGCCGGATCGAGAGCTTCGCGCGCCGCGTGCAGGCCCTGGTTCCGGCCGGCAACGTCTACGTCAACCGCTCCATCATCGGGGCGGTGGTGGGCGTGCAGCCCTTCGGCGGGGAAGGCCTCAGCGGCACCGGCCCCAAGGCGGGCGGGCCGCATGCGCTGTCCCGTTATGCGGTGGAACGCGCGGTCAGCGTCAACATCACCGCCCAGGGCGGCGACCCCGCACTGCTGAACCTGGGGCTCTGAGCCTTGGGGCTCGTGCTGGAGCCGCCGGCGTCCGCGGGGCACGGCTTCAAGGTCGAGATCGAAGGTGCGGATCCGCACGCGGCTTCCCGGACCCTGCGCGTCACCGGGCCCGGCCGGGACGGCGTCGACCGGACGCTCGAGCACCATCTGCCCGACACGGGCCAGAACGCCTGGCTGGACCTGTTCCAGGCCTTGTCGGGGGCATTCGGCACGCGGCCGCCCCTCAGCCGCGCGGCGGTGGAGCTTCCCAGGGGCGCTTCGCCGCTCCAGCCGCTCCTGACCGAGCCGATCTCGCCGGACATTCTCTACGGTTACGGCGACCCCAGCGTCGTGCGGGTGGACCGCGCGGGGGAGCCGCCTGCCTGGTACCTGCTGGTCACCTCCAACGACGCCCCGAACGTCTTTCCCATCCTGCGTTCCGATACCCTCCGCGACTGGCGCCTGGCCGGCTTCGTCTTTCCTCAAGGGCACACGCCCGAGTGGACGCTCACCGGCGAGAACGCGGCCGATTTCTGGGCGCCGGAGATGCATCGGGTCGGCGCCGAATACTGGGTCTGTTTCGCCGCTCGCGAGCACGACCGAACCCTGGCCATCGGTCTGGCCCGGTCGTCCAGCCCCGAGGGGCCCTTCGAGGCGGGCCCGGCGCCTCTGGTGGGCGGCGGCGTGATTGATCCGCACATCCGCCTGGATCGCGACGGCGCGCCCTGGCTGCTGTGGAAGGACGACGACAACGGCCCCTGGCCCCCGCTCCTGGCCGACTTCCTGCGCGAGCTTGGCCGCATCGACCGCCTGTTCCCCGAAGAGGTGGATCGGCGCACGGCCGCCTTGCTGCAGACCCTGGATCCCTGGACCCAAACCCTGGAGCCGATGGAGCGCTTCTGCGTGGAGCAGCCGATGATCGAAGCCGTCACCGCGGACTTCTCCGGCTTTCGCGAGCGTCTGGAAGCGATGGGGGACGCGCCGGGCGCCCCGGCCATCCTGCACGCGCTCAAGACCCGCGTCTGGGCTCAGCGGCTTGCGCCCGACGGGGGCGGCCTAGTGGGCGGACGCCAGCTCGTGCTGGTGAACGACCAGCCCTGGGAGGCCCATCTGATCGAGGGCGTCTGGGCGACCGAGCACGACGGGCGCTGGTACATCTTCTACGCGGGAAACGACTTCTCCACACCGCACTATGGGATAGGCGTGGCCGTGGCCGACCACCCGCTCGGGATCTATGTGAAACAGCCCGACCCCTTGCTGGGCTCCACCGCCGAGTGGGTCGGCCCGGGCCATCCGTCCGTGGCGCCCGGAGCTGACGGGCGGCCGCGCCTGTTCCTGCACGCCTATCCGCCCGGGCAGGTGGGCTACAAGGCTTTCCGAGCGCTCCTGACCACCGAGATTCGCTTCGAAGGGGACCGCGTAAGCCTGGGACCGTCCGGCCCGGCCCATTGAAGGCGGCTCCGGAGCCGGCGCCTTCCGGGCTGTTCAGGCCCTGAGCCGCGCGCCCGTCCTTCGCGCTTAAGCGCCTCGGCCTCTTGAGCCCCGTCCCGAAACCGGTCTAGCGTCGCGCTCCCTACGCAAGACCACGAGGAAGCGCCCATGGCCAGCAACCCCAAAGCCAAAGCCGACGCCCCCACGGGCGGCAAGCCCAACGCGCTGCAGCAGCCGTTGACGCCGTCTCCGGAGCTAGCGGCGGTGATCGGCTCCTCCGACCAGCTTCCGCGGGGCGAGGCGGTCAAGCGAGTCTGGGACTACATCAAGTCCAACAAGCTGCAGGACGCCAAGGACGGGCGTCAGATCAATACGGACGACAAATTGTCCGCGGTCATGGGCGGCGAAAAGCAGATCAGCATGTTCCAGATGAACAAGCATCTGGCCCAGCACCTGAAATAGGCGGTCGGGCCCGCGCAGCAGGGCGCGGTCGCCGGAGGCGGTCCCGCCCTGGCTTTGCGGCGGGCCGGCGCCAGCCTCCGGAGCGCTTCAGCCGCCGGGGGAGGGCGCTCCCCTCAGGGCGCCGTGGCGGCTCCGGGCTCAGCGGCAGGCGTCTCGCCGGCCAGCGCCTTGGCCGCCCGCACGGCCGCGACGGCCCGTTCACCCACCTGTTCCGGCGTCCAGCCGGGCTTGTAGAGCTCCGATCCCAGGCCGAAACCGTCCGCACCGGCTTCGCGCCACTCGGGCATGGTCGCGGGTCCCACCCCGCCCACCGCATGCACCCGGGCGTCCGGGGGCAGGACGGCCTTTAGCGCCTTGACGTGCGCCGCGCCGTAGGTCGAGGCGGGAAACAGCTTCAGGTGCCGCGCGCCGGCGGCATAGGCGGCGAAGCCCTCGCTGGCGGTGGCGAAGCCGGGCAGGGGAACCATGCCGCGCTCCAGGGTGCGGCGGATCACGGCCGGATCGGTGTTGGGCGAGACGACGATGCGCCCGCCGACCTGGGCCACGGCGTCCACGCGCTCAGGCGAGAGCACGGTCCCGGCGCCCCAGACGAGCCGGCCTTCGAACCGGGCCAGACGGCCGATGCTGTCCAGCGGGTCGGGAGAGTTCAGCGGCACCTCCACCACGCGGACCCCGGCGGAGTGCAGGGCTTCGGCCACCCCTTCCACCTCCTCGGGCTTCACCCCGCGCAAGATGGCCACAATGGGGGTTTCGGCCAGGGCGTCCTCGAGCGTCATGCGGTTCTCCCGTGCAGGGCCGCCAGTCCGGCGAGGGCGGCCTCCTCCCCGTCGCACACCTCGGAGGACACGCCGCGCAGGGACAGGGCCTTGCGGTACCAGCGGCAAAGGCCGAGGTCGCCGATCAGCTGCACCGGCGCGCCGGGGTCCACGCCCAGCAGGGCGGGCGTGCCCGCGACCTCGGCGCCGATCAGCAGGCCGGAAAGATAGTCGGCCGCGGTTCCGGCCGGCTTGCCGTCGGCCACGATGCGGCCACGGGCGGAGAACAGCCGGGTGGACAGGGCGTCGCCCTCTCCGGCCGCCTCCACGCCCTCCGCAAAGGCCGCCTCGTCGCCGGGCTCGTCGTCCGTCCGCAAGACGGAATGCTTGCGCAGCACCGCGAACAGTTCGCCCGTCATGGCGGTAGCGAAGCGGACCAGGCGGCCGTCCTCCACCAGCGCCCATTTGGCATGGGTGCCCGGGTGGCAGATCAGGTGGCGGCCGGCGGCGCGGGCCGGGTCCATGGAGACCCAGCCCAGGATCTGGGTCTCCTCGCCGCGCATCACGTCGGAAGCGCCGGTCACCCCGGGGCAGGAGACGCCCGGAACGATGCGAATGTCGGGCGCCACCGCGTGCAGGGCGCGGGCGAGATCCTCCAGGCTCGTGGGGCAGCGATCGTAGGGGACCACCGTCCAGCCCAGGTTGGAGCCGATCATGCCGCACAGGATGGCGGGCAAGCCTTCGGCCCCCATGGCCGGACGGACCTCGCCCCCGAAGCGCGCGGCGGCCTCGCCGGGCTGCAGCCGTCCCACCCCCAGGGGGAACTCCTGGTGCCGGAGGACCGCGCCATCCTCGGCCAGGGTCCAGGCGCGCAGGTTTGTCGTGCCCCAGTCGCAGGCCAGCAGGCTCGCGCCGCCGGGCATTCAGTGGCTCTCCCGCAGGACTTCGCTGGAGGACTTGCCCACCAGGAAGTCGAGGTCTGCGCCCTTGTCGGCCTGCATCACGGTGTCGATGTAGAGCTTGTACCAGCCCCGGGTGAACTGCGACGGGGTGCGGCCGGCCTCCCAGGCCTGCCGCCGGCGGGCGAGTTCGGCGTCGTCCACCAGAAGCTCCAGTCGACGCTCGGGCCCGTCGATCTCGATGAGGTCGCCGTCCTGCACCAGGGCCAGAACGCCGCCGGCCTCGGCCTCCGGCGAGACGTGCAGGATGACGGTGCCGTAGGCCGTGCCGCTCATGCGGGCGTCGGAAATGCGGATCATGTCGCGCACGCCCTGCTCCAGCAGCTTGCGGGGCAGGGCCATGTTGCCGACCTCCGGCATGCCCGGATAGCCCTTGGGGCCGCAGCCCTTGAGCACCAGGATGGACTGCGCATCCACCTCGAGGTCGGGGTCGTCGACGCGCGCTTTGTAGTGTTCGATGTTCTCGAACACGACCGCGCGGCCCTTGTGGGTCAGGAGCGCAGGGGTGGCGGCGCTGGGCTTCACGATGGCCCCATCGGGGGCCAAGTTGCCGCGCAGCACCCAGACGCCCGAGGAGGGACCGATCGGCGCCTCGCGCGTGCCGATCACCTCGGGGATGAAGGTCTCGGCCGCCGCGGCGATGTCGCCCTGGGTCAGCCCCGAGACGGTGAGCGCGCCGGAGCGCAACACCGGCCCGATCTCTTTGAGCACGGCGGGCACCCCGCCGGCGTCGGAGAAGTTCTCCATCAGGTACTGGCCCGAGGGCTTGAGGTTCACCAGCAAGGGGACTTCGCGGCCCAGCCGGTCGAAGTCGTCCTGTGTGAGCTCCACGCCCACGCGGCCGGCCAGGGCGATCAGGTGGATCACCGCGTTGGTCGAGCCCCCCACGGCCGCGTGCACCAGAATGGCGTTCTCGAAAGCCTCCCGCGTGAGCACGCGGGAGATGCGCAGGTCGTCCTTGACCAACTGGACGATCCGCCGGCCGGTGATGTGCGCCAGCGCCTGGCGGCGGCTGTCCACCGCGGGCAGGGTGGCGTTTTCAGGCAGGCAGAGGCCCAGGCCCTCGACGATGCTGGCCATGGTGGAGGCCGTGCCCATGGTGTTGCACACGCCCGCGCTGCGGCTCATGCCGCGCTCGGCGGCCATGAAGTCGGCCAGCGTCATCTCGCCCGCGCGCACCGCTTCGGAAAAGCGCCAGACGTCCGTGCCGGAGCCGATGTCCTTGCCCCGGAACTTGCCGTTCAGCATGGGGCCGGACGAGACGAACATCACCGGCAGGTCCACGCTGGCGGCGCCCATCAGGAGCCCGGGCGTGGTCTTGTCGCAGCCGCCCAAGAGCACCACGCCGTCCAGCGGGTTGGCGCGGAGGCTTTCCTCCACCTCCATGGCCAGGAGGTTGCGGTAAAGCATGGCCGTGGGGCGCATCTGGGTTTCCGGCAGGCTCATGGCCGGGAACTCGATGGGAAAGCCGCCCGCCTCCCAGACGCCGCGCTTCACGTGCTCGGCCAGCTGCTTCAGCCCGACCTGACAGGTGACCAGCTCCGACCAGGTGTTGGCGATGCCGATCACGGGACGGCCGTCGAACACGTCCTCGGGCACGCCGGTGCCCTTCATCCAGCTGCGGTGGATGAAACCGTCGCGGTCCAGCTTGCCGTAGCTGCGCGTCGACCGGAGGGGCTTGCGGGGGGCGTCGGCCATGCCCCAGTCCTAAGACCTGTTCTCGATGGTTGTCATCCCGGAAAGCGCCGGCCGACTCAAAGGCCGACGGGCATACCGACTCTCGGGCGCCGCTTGGCTTCCAAGCAAGGGAGTCTAAGTTGGGAACCGAGGTGGTCTGAGGATGAGCTTGCTCGAGACGGAGGACGCCGCCGCTTTGCGCGAGAAGGCCGAGGCGCTCCGCCGATCGCTCAGAGGAGTAGAGCAGACCGACTGGCCCCGTTGGCTTCGGGAGGCCGATCAGGTCACGCGGGAGATTTCGGAGCTGCTTCGGCGGGCGTGCGCGTTGGAGCATCAGCTTTAGGCGCCGGCTGCGCGGGCTTGCTCAGGAGGCACGGGGCGGGCCCCGCTGGACCCGCCCCGGTCGGTCGGGTCAGACCCCGGTGTGGTTGGCCGCCTTGTACTCGCCGGTCTCCGTGAAGACCACGTAGAGGTTCTTTTTGGCCCGAGCGCGCTCGCGATCATTGCGGAAGGTCACCACCCACTCGCGGGCGCCGTTCTTCTCGCGCCTCTCCGCCTTGAGCGGGGTGAGCGTGCGCCAGCTGGCTCCCACGATCTTGCGGTCGATCATTGTCCCCACCACGGTTTTGGCCTTGGCCTGGGCGGAAGCCGCCGTGAACACGGGACGGGGCCGTTCGGCCACGGGCGCCTGGAAGCGTACGCTGGCGTCGTGACGGCCGTCCTCGCCCGGGGGGTGAGCCAGAACCGGCGTGGCGACCGCGGCGGCGAGCATCAGGCTGCAGATCAGGGTCTTCATGGTGACTCCTTGCGTGGGGTCCCGAGTACCGGGATGGGGCTGAACCGAGGATGAGCGCTCAGACGACGCGCTTGATCTCGGCGTAGTCGCCGCTCGTTCGCAGGGTGATGGTGACCGGCCCATCCGTCCGGTTGCGCCAGAACCAGCCGTGGTTGCCGGTGGCTGCGGCGACAAGGACCCCTTCGGCGCGGGTGTCCGACCCCTTGCCGTAGCCGTGATAGGAGGCGCCCGGCCAGTCGCCGTGCACGTCGAAGTTCACGCGGCCGCCGTCCGTCTCCCAGAGGTACTGAGCGCGTCCGCCTTCGCGCATCACAAGCTTGATCTCGGCGCCCTGGTTCGGAGCCAGCGTCAGGGTGGTGACGTGCGATTGAGGAACAGGCGCTCCCGTGGCGGAGGTCACGGGGGCGGCCGTGGACGCCGTGGCGGGCGCAGTGGCCAGGGCCTCCGGCGCCAGCAGGTTCTCCGAGTCCGCCGCCCCTCCGCCTTCAGCTTGTTCGGCCTCGGCGGCGAGCGAGCGCTTCACCCGGCCCATCTCGGTCAGCCCGAGCACCTGTCCCACGCCGGTCGGGTCAACGGCGTATTCGGCGGGGAGCACCACGGTCGTGAGCAACACGCCGGCCACCAGCGCCGCGAGGCCGGTGGAGCGCAGCAGCTTGCCGCTCGAGGGCAGCTCGGAGACGTCGGGCTTGCCGGCGTTGTACATGCGAAGATCTCCGGTCAGGCTACGACGTAGCCGACGAGTTGGTAGCCGGTCAGCACGAAGCCCAAGGTCATGAGGACCACGTTGGCGCTGTAGGCGTGACGCCAGAAACTCGATGTCTTTCGCCAGAAGCTCATCAGGATGAGGATCGCTCCCAGAGCTAGGATCTGGCCGATCTCCACGCCCACGTTGAAGGCCACGAGGTTGCCGAACAGGCCTTCGGGCGAGAGCTCGAAATCCTGCAGCTTGGTGGCTAGGCCGAAACCGTGAAACAGGCCAAAGATCAGGGTCGCGGCCTTGGTGTTGGGCTGAACGCCGAACCAGCGCTGGTACGCGCCCATGTTGTCGAGCGCCTTGTAGGCTACCGACAGCCCGATGATCGCGTCCACCAGGTACGAGCTGACGCTGATGTTCGCGAGCACGCCCAGCAGCAGCGTGGTCGAGTGCCCGATAGCGAACATCGTCACATAGATGCTGACGTCCTTGAGCCGGTACAGGAAGAAGATCACGCCGAAGAGGAACAGCAGGTGGTCGTAGCCGGTGACCATGTGCTTGGCGCCGAGATAGACGAACGGCCCGACCAGGAGGCCTGAGCTTTCCTGAATGTAGCCCTTGTCGCCCTCGGCCACGCCGTGGGCGAACGCCGCCGTGAGCGCGCCGTCGATGAGCAGAAAGGCTGCAGCCAAGCTCAGCGAAAGCCAGGGGACCGTCTTGAAAGTGGGATGGGCTGGCATGCGGTGGGAAGGCCTGGGTGTGAGATGTCGCCTGTTCAGACCCGGCGCCGGAGCGGGCCAGGACGGCTGGGGTCAGAGGTAGCGCAAGCAAGAACTTTGGTCACGCTGGGCCGGAAGCGGTCCAGAACAGCCCAAACCGCTGGATGCCCAAAGGTTCTGACCTGTCACAGCCCTAAAGCGCAGGCCGGGTCCGGCTGCGGCCGCCGGGTCCATCCACCGGTCGAGGGTGAGGCCCAAGCGCAGCGTGTCCCAACTGGAGCCGTCGTCCTGGAAGGCGTCGCGGCGGCGCTTCGTCGTTCGAAAGAGGGCGGCGCCGCCAAGGTCCCCGTCACGCCAGCGCTTCACTCGGAGGCCTGGCCCGTGCCGCTGCGACGCGCGTTTTCACGCTGAATTCACGCTGGGCCCACGGTGGGATGCGCCGCACCGCGTAGCGAAAGGCTCTCCACGGTCCAGGAGCCAAGGGCGCCATGAGTGAGGCAGGAACGCCAGGCGTGAGGTTGGGAGGGGAGTGGGGAGCCGCATGCGATCGGGTCCACGGGCCGCCGCCGCGGGGGCTGGCCGACCTAGGCTTTGAGGCGGCGAGCGAGGACGCGCTCGACACTGAGGCCCCGCTGCTCGCCGCGACACTGGAGGCGCTGTGTGTCCCGGCCTTTGTGTGCACACCCACGGGCGAGTTGCTCGCGTCCTCCGCCCAGGCGGTGCAACTGGTGACCGACAGTCGTCTGCGTCTGCGAGGTGGCCGGCTCTGGCTCATGGATCCCCTGGAGCAGCACGCCCTGCTGGCGGCGCTGTCGGCCGCTGCGGGACCAACCGCCGCCCGGCGCCTGTTGCTCGTCCGAACCGGCGATGCCGGCCGCTTTCTGCTCGAAGTCCTTCGCGCGCCTTCGATCGAGGCCGACGAGCCGAAGGCCCTCGTCATCGTCCACCTACCCCGGCGCGACCCTATCCGGCTCGCGGCCGTCGCTCGCGCCCTGTTCGGTCTCACGCCTGCGGAAGCTGCGGTGGCGGCGGACCTGGTCCGCGGACGAACGCCTCGGCGGATCGCAGAGCACGCAGGACTCTCAATCGAAACCGTGCGCTGCCACATCCGGCGCATCTACGACAAAGCCGAGGTGGGATCCGTCGTGGAGCTGCTGAGCCTGATTCCGGCCTGACCCGCGCCTCCCGGGGAAGGCGCGGCCTGGACGTTCCATCCGGCGCCGACCCGTGTGCCGCAACGGTCGCCTCGGCCCGCCCCTCTCTTTGCGCGAGCCTGTCGCTGTCCGCAGCCCGGAGCGCGGGGTGTGCTGCGGGCCTTCGCGGGCATCGCCAGCGGCCTTCCTCGTCCGAGAGGGTGCGGACCTGTCGAGACCGACCACTCCGCGTTCAGGATCATTCGGTGGCGCGGAAGTTCGTCAGGAGCGCTCGAGCGCAAAGACCGGAATGCGATCGAGGTGCACCGGGCGCCTCCCCTACTTGCCCGGATCCACCCGCCGACCTGGGCAAGCTTTGCTGTAATTGACTCTCGGCGCTCCCCAGCGCACCTTCATCGGCCATCGCCGCCGTGAGGACGGCGGCGCGCAGGGGGGCGTCCGTTGGATCTGGAGGCTGGCCGCCCGTGGGTCGCCACACCGTCAGGGGCGCTGGCCGACGCGCCTTTCCGTCTGCAGCTGTTCGGTCCCTTCCTGCTGGAGCAGGGCGGCGCGCCGGTCGAAGTCAAGGCGCGCTCCGCCAAGGCCCTGATCGGCTATCTTGCCCTTCAGCGCTCGGGCAGGGCGAGCCGTGACAAGCTCGCGGGGTTGCTCTGGAGCGACTTTCCGGACGTCCAGGCCCGCACCAACCTTCGCACCTGCCTGCACAACCTGCACAAGGTTGTCGGCCCGGATCTGGTGCAGGGTGATCGGCAGGATATTCGCCTCGACGTCTCCCGTGTGGAAGTCGACGCGCGCACGCTCGAGTCCGCCGCCGATGCGGAGGATCGACACCGCGCCGCCTTCGCCTGGGCTGGGGATATTCTCGACGGTCTCGGGCCCGTCAGCCCCGCCTTCGAACGATGGCTGATGCTGGAACGCGCCGCGCGTCGCGAGCAGGTGCAGCGAACCTTGGAGGCCGCACTCGCGGACGCTTTGGCCGGCGCCGACCGGGAGGCGGCGCTCAGGGCTGCGCAGCGCCTCTTGATCGTCGATCCCGCCCGGGAGGACACCCACCGGACGGTGATGCGGCTCCAGTTCGAGCTCGGGCGGCGGACGCTTGCGTTGCGGCAGTATGAACTCTGCAGGGAAGCCCTAGCCGAGGCTTTTTCGGCCTCGCCCAGCGTGGAAACGGAGCAGCTCACCAACGCCATCCGGCGCGAGCGGCGCGAAGGGGAAGGCGCGCTACCAGTCGCCGCCCCGGCCGCCGCGGCGGCGACCTCGCCCGAGCGCACGTCCATCGCCGTTATGCCTTTCCGCGTGATCCGCGCGGATCGTGACGAAGACTATTTCGGCGAAAGCTTCGCCATGGACATCACCGCAGCGCTCTCGCGCTGCCACTGGCTTTTGGTCCTGGCCCACAGCGCGGCCGCGCCCTACCGCGGTGGCGGCCTGACTGTTGTCGAAGCCGGTCGTGAGCTGGGCGTCCACTACATCCTCGACGGCACGGTGCGATGCACGCCGACCCAGCTGCGGGTATCGGCGGAGTTGCTGGAGACAGGCCGCGGTCGCACCCTTTGGGCGGAGCACTTCCAGGCGTCGCGCAGCGAGCTTTTCGCCCTGCAGGACGAGATCACCGCCAAGATCGTAGGCCAACTCGACCCCATGTTGCTGGCGGCCGAATTCGAGCGGCTGGCGCGCCGCCAGGAGAGCCTCGGAGCCCATGAGTGCCTGATGCGGGCCCTCCCGCTGATCTTCCGCGTGACCCGGCCAGCGTTCGACGAGGCGCGCGAGTTGCTGGAGCGCGCCATCGCAGCCGACCCGGACTATGCTCTCCCTTATGCCTGGCTGGGCTTCTGGAACCTGGCCGCCTGCGGCCACGGCTGGACCGAAGACCGCGATCGCTGCATGTCCGAAGCTGAGCAACTGGCCGCCGCCGCGCTCGAACGCGATCCGAACGACGCACTGGCGCTGGCGATCGCCGGCCACATCGCCTCTTACCTACACCACGATTATGAGCGGGGGCGCGTTCAGATCGACCGCGCGCTGCAGATCAACCCGAACGCTCCCTTTGCGTGGGCCGTGAGCGCGGCCAATCGCTGCTACAGCGGCGAGCCGGATCGAGCCTTGGCGGAACTCGATCGCTATCAGCAGCTCTGTCCGCGCGACCCGTACGCCGCCTTTTACACGCCCATCTTCGCCATCGCCCACGCGGTGGCGGGCCGCTACGAGGACGCTGTCCGCTGGGGACGGCAGGCGGTGCGCGGCCGCCAGAATTTCACCGCTGCCTGCAAGCCGCTGATCGCCAGCCTCGGCCACCTCGGGCGGCGAGACGAGGCAGGGGCCTACATCCGCCAACTGCTGGACCTGGACCCGGAGTTCTGCATCGACACCTTCCGGCAGCGCTACCCGTTCAGGCGCGCGGAGGATCGCGATCGGTACATCGAGGGACTGCGACAGGCGGGTGTGCCCGAGCACCTGGAGCCCGGAGCCGCAGCAAGGGAAGCGCGCAATGTCTGATCCAGAGTTCCCGAAGGAGAATTGGTGGTCGTGGACCTATCCACAGCTTGGTCTCGTGCAGCTTCTCGAGAGGGCCGAGTGGCGCGCCATCGTCGTGCCGCCGCCGCCGCGGCCTCAATCCGCCGCCTCCGTATGGGAGAACGACCAGTTGCTGGCGATGCAGGCGAGCCGCACCCAAGATCAGCTTGACGAGATCCTGCACCAGGACACCAACAAGCCGTTCGACAAGTTCGGCGCCCTCGTGAACGCGACGGCGCAGAGCCATCCGCGCACCTTCGCCCTCATGCAGGCGATGATCCCGGTCGGGCTCGCCACCTCCATGGTCCACAAGGCGCACTTCAACCGCGCCCGGCCCACCCAGGTCGTCGCCGGCCTTGAGCATGTTCTCTCCGAGGTCCCCGGCCATCCTTCCTACCCGAGCGGACATGCGCAGCAGGCGCACATGGTCGCGGCCGCCATCGTGGAGGCGGCCCGTCCTCCCGCACCGGTGCGGCAGGCGCTTTTCGACTTCGCCTGGCGCATCGCCGTCAACCGGGAGATCGCCGGGGTGCACTTCCGCAGCGACAGCATCGCTGGCCGCGATTTGGCGGCCGCCCTGCGGCCCTACCTGCGGGTCGTGTTCGCCGACGTGCTGGCCGATGCACAAGCGGAGTGGGCCTCGCACGTGTGGCCCGCGCCCGCGCCAGTTTCGGGCGCCACGACGAAAGGCCTAATGAGCAGCGGCTCGTCCCGCTGGACCGACGGGCCCGCGGGGTGGTCAGCGCACGACGGCTGAGGCGCCGGGGCCGGGCGGGGCCCCCACCGCGGCCCAGACGCTTGTCAGGGCCAGGCCCACGCACAGAAAGGCGAGGCTGTAAGGCAGCATGGTCCGCAGCAGGCGGCCGGGCGGGAAGCCGGGCGACCACTTCCGGCAGACCCCGAGCACCACGCCGAAGTAGATGGTGGCCGGCGACAGCGAGTTGAAAACGGAGTCGCCGACCCGGTAGGCCGCCGTGGTCATCTCCGGGCTGATCCCGGCCAGCAGCAAGGCCGGGACGAGCACCGGCGCCATGACCGCCCACTTCGCGGATGCCGAGGGAACGACGAAGTCGAGCGCGGCGGCGATGAGCACCACGGCGCCGAGCAGCACCGCCGGCGGCAGCGGCGCCTGCTGCAGAGCACCGGCGGCCGCAACGGCTGTGATCTGCCCGAGGTTCGACCACGACAGCAGAGCCACGAAGTGGGCAGCCACAAAGACCAGGACCAGATAGGGCGCGAGATCGGCCATGGCCGCCGTCATCATCCGCAGCACGTCACCGGTGCGGCGAACCGAGCCGGTCACCACCCCGAACGCCGCGCCCGTGACCAGGAAAACGGCGAACACGTACGCGACCAGCGAGGGGAAGAGCGGGGGCATGGCGTCGCCTGCCGCAGCGGAGAGCGGCCCGGGCGGCAGGCTCATCAGCCCCCACAAGGCGGTCACCGCCGCGGCGCCCGCTGCGGCGGCGAGCAGGCCGGCGCCCTCGCGCGGGGTCGCGGCCGCTGGCTCCACGTCGTCCTGCCGCCACGGCGACTTCGCCTGAAGACGCGGCTCGACAAGACGGTCGGTCACCCACCACGCCGTCGGGGCGAAGACCGCCGCGGCGGCGAGCGTGAACCACCAGTTGGCCGCCACCGTCACACGCGCCTGCGGATCGACCATCTGGGCGGCGCCTTGGGTGAGCCCGAGCAGGATGGCGTCCAGGCCGCCGGGAAACAGGTTGGCCACCTGGGCGCCACCCACGCTGGCGAAGGCGGCGGCCGCGCCGGCGACCGGGTGGCGGCCTGCCGCGGCGAAGGCTGCCGCGGCAAGCGGTGGAATGACCAGGTAGGCGGCATCGGCCATGTGATGCGCGGCCACCCCCACGAGAACAACGGCGGGGGTGAGGAGGGGCCTGGGCGCGCCGGCGACGCCGGTGCGGGCGATCGCGGCGAACAGCCCCGCGCGTTCGGCCACGCCGGCCCCAAGCATGACGACGATGATGAAACCGAGGGGTGGGAAACTCGCCACCGTTGACGGCATGCCGACAAGGAGGCGGCGAACGTTGTCGGGGGACAGCAAGCTCACAGCGGCGATTCTCGTTCCGGCGTGGTCGCGGACTCCGAGCCCCGCGCCCTCCGCGATCACGCTGACGGCGACCGTGATCCCGATCAGCCATACGAAGATCATGATCGGCTCGGGAAGCATTCCCCTCGCCCCCCCGCCCCTGCCCCGCCCCTGTGTCAACCGTCGCGCCCCCGCCCCTCCTCAGGAGAGCGCGCCTCGCGTCCGGCGTCCAGCCTGAGCCAAACCGGGTCGCGCCGTCTCTTGTCTGGAAGTCCAAGGAGGCGCTGGCGCTGAGTTTCTCCGACGGGGTCTTGGTCGAGCCCAAACCGCTGATCGGCGGCCCGCCGCGGACTGATCGCGGGCGCCCCGAGCGGCTGACGGGCGTGGTCCAGGGAAACCCCCGCCCGCTCGCACGTTGGTGCTGGCGCGACCCGAGGACGCGCCATGACCTATCTGCCCGCTGGCGAGCGCTACGACAGGATGCCTTATCGGCGCTGCGGCCGCAGCGGGCTGGACCTGCCGGCGATCTCGCTTGGGCTGTGGCAGAACTTCGGAGGCGTGGACGTCTTTGAGAGGGGGCGGGCGGTGCTGCGCCGCGCCTTTGACCGAGGCGTCACCCACTTCGATCTGGCCAACAACTACGGCCCGCCCTTCGGCGCCGCGGAGGAGAACTTCGGACGGGTTCTCGCGAGCGACTTCCGTCCGCACCGCGACGAGCTGGTGATCTCGACCAAGGCGGGTTGGGACATGTGGCCGGGTCCCTATGGCGGGGTCGGCGGCTCGCGGAAGTACCTGCTGGCCAGCCTCGATCAGAGCCTCCGGCGCATGGGGCTGGACTATGTGGACATCTTCTACTCGCACCGGGTCGACCCCACGACTCCCTTGGAGGAGACGATGGGCGCGCTGGCCCACGCCCACCGCCAGGGCAAGGCGCTATACGTCGGGATCTCGTCCTATTCGCCGGAGCTGACCGGCCAGGCGCACGCCATTCTCAAGAGCGAGGGCGTGCCCTTGCTGATCCACCAGCCCAACTATTCCCTGCTCAACCGCTGGGTCGAAGGGGGGCTGCTGGACGCCCTGGAGGCCCTGGGCGTCGGCTGCATCGTCTTCTCGCCCCTGGCCCAGGGCCTGCTCACGCGCAAATACCTGAACGGGGTGCCCGAAGACTCGCGGGCCAGCCGCGGCGGCTCGCTCAAGGCGGAGCATTTGGCGCCGGAGAATATCGAACGCATACGCGTCTTGAACGGCATCGCCGAGCGCCGGGGTCAAAGCCTGGCCCAGATGGCTATAGCCTGGGTGCTCCGCGATCCGCGCGTGACCAGCGCCCTGATCGGCGCCCGCACGGTTGAACAACTGGACGACTCCCTGGACGCGCTGGAGACCCTGGACTTCTCGCCCGAAGAGCTGGCCGAGATCGACCGTTATGCGTCGGAGGGCGAGGTCGATCTTTGGAAGGTCTCAGCCAGGCTGGGGACCGGAGACGTGCCCAAGGGCTAGGCCGGGGTCGAGCCGCCCGACCCGGCTTCGAGCTCGCGCAGCAGGCCCGGTCCGACGAGACGGTGGACCCAGATTCATTCGATCAAGCCCCGAACGGGACCTGGGGCAGGCCGCGGACGCCCGGGTCCAGGACGAACAGGCTGCCTGCCAGCGGCTCCTGGGCCAGCTGCTCTTCCGAGAGCCCATCGCGCGCGCTGGTGATGTACAGCCGGGCCAGATCCGGACCGCCGAACGCGCATTTGGTGGGCTGCGAAACCGGCAGGTCCACCACCCGGTCGATCAGGCCCTCCGGCGTGTAGCGGACCAGTCGCGAGCCGCCCCATTGAGCGTTCCAAAGGCAGCCCTCCGTGTCCACGGCCGAGCCGTCGGGCGTAGCGGCCTGCCCTTTGGTTTCCGCGAAGAGGTGACGGTAGCCGAGCGCGCCCGTGGACGGGTTCAGGTCATAGCCCCAGATCACATGCTCGAAGCTGTCGGCCACATAAAGGGTGCGGCCGTCGGGGCTGACCTGGATGGTGTTGGGGATGCCCAGGCCGTCGACCATCCGGGTCACCGTCCAGTCCCGGTCGATGCGGTACAGGGCGCCGGACGCGCCTGCGCCACCATCGGCCATGGTGCCCAGCCAGAAGCGCCCCTGCCGGTCGGTGCCGCCGTCGTTGGAGCGGTTGGCTGGACGGTCCGGCTCCAGCTCCAGGATGTGCTCGGCCGCGCCCGTGTCGGGGTCGAAGGCGACCAAGCCCAGGTTCGTGCCCAAGAGCAGCCGGCCGTCGGCCATGGGGGCGAGGGCGCTGGGTTTGAGGTCCAAGGTCCAGCCCCCGGCTTGGCCGCTGTCCGGCTGGAGCCATTCCACCCGACGGCCCACGATGTCGACCCAGAAGAGCCGGGCGCGGCGCGGCTCCCAGCAGACACCCTCTCCAAGGATGTTCTCGCGCCGGGCGGCAAGGTCCGGTTTGCTCATCTTCCCAGTCCGGACGACATGAACGCCATGTCAGAGACCCGACACTGAAAGGCCATCTGAAGGTCCTTTCTTAACCTTTCCGGCGCGTCATCCTCGATCTGTACCGCATAGCGGGAGAGTCCCAGGTGCAAGTCAGCTACTCCGACCTTTTCGCGATCAAGCACGAGCGCGACTACGACGAAGAGATCAAGGCCGGCGATTTCGTTCGCACGGGCCCCAACCTCTTTCCACACTATGAGGTCATCGCCGTTCACGGCGACAAGGCCTGGGTGCGCAATGTCCAGAACGGACTGGACGGCGTGACCAACGTCAACCGCTGCCGGAAGATGGAACCGGCCTGACGTGGGCGGCGGAACGCTTCCGCCGTTTAAACGTCGATAGGACTTCCCCATTCGGGGCGAAGCGGGATTAAGTCCCGCCCGCACGCCGGGAGGCCCGCCATCACCGCCTTCATGTTCGCCACGGGGATCGAGAACTCGAACCCCACGCTCGACAACGGGCGCACTCGCGTCGACCAGATGGAGGCGAGCGGCCACTATCGTGAATGGCGCACCGACTTCGACATGGTCGAGGAGCTGGGGATCCGGTTCCTGCGCTACGGGCCGCCGATCCACACCACCTGGCGTGGGCCGGACAAGTACGACTGGAGCTTCGCGGACGAGACGTTCGGCGAATTGCAGCGGCGCGACATCGTGCCGATCGTGGACCTGTGCCACTTCGGCCTGCCGGACTGGATGGGCAATTTCCAGAACAGCGACCTGCCGCGCCTGTTCGAGCGCTATGCACGCGCTTTCGCGGAGCGGTTTCCCTGGGTGCAGCTGTATACGCCCATGAACGAAATGTACATCACCGCCACCTTCTCGGCCAAGTACGGCTGGTGGAACGAACAGTTGTCGTCGGACTACGCCTATGTCACGGCGCTGAAGTACATCGTCAAGGCGAATGTCCTGGCCATGCGGACCATCCTCGAGGTGCGTAAGAATGCGATCTTCATCCAGAGCGAGTCCTCAGAGTACTACCATGCCGAGAGCCCGGCAGCGATCAAGCCGGCGGAGTTGCAGAATTCAGCAAGGTTCCTATCGCTCGACCTGAACTATGGGCACCGGGTGGACTCGGAGATGTTCGAGTACCTGATGGACAACGGGATGACGCGGGAGGAGTACCGCTTCTTCATGGAAAGCCGGTTGCGCCACCACTGTATCATGGGCAACGACTATTATTGGACCAATGAGCACCGCGTGCGGGCGGACGGCCACACCAACGCCTCCGGGGAGATATTCGGCTACGCGGTGATCACGCGGCAGTACTACGACCGGTACCGGCTGCCGGTGATGCACACCGAAACCAACCTGGCGGAAGGCGCCCAGGGCGACGAGGCGGTGAATTGGCTTTGGAAGGAATGGGCCAGCGTGTTGCGGGTGCGTAACGACGGCGTGCCCATGGTGGGGTTCACCTGGTATTCGCTGACGGACCAGGTCGACTGGGACACCGCCTTGCGTGAGAAGAACGGCCGGGTCAATCCGCTGGGCCTTTACGACCTGGATCGCAACATCCGGCCGGTAGGGCGCAGCTATAAACAGCTGATCCACGACTGGCGCTCCGTGCTGCCCACCCAGAGCCTGTGTTTAACGGTGCCGGTGGTGCCGCCATCGGAGTATGAGGCCGTCAAGGCCATGCGGGAACGCGTGGCGGCGCGCGGGCACCCGGATCCGGCGCCTCACCCGGCCATCATGTCGCAGGGGGGCTGAATGTCCAACACCGTTCGCCTGGTTGCGGGAGACCTGGTTCTCGACCTCGTCCCGGCGGTGGGGGGCGTGGTGCGCAGCTTCCGCGCGGGCGGAACACCGGTGTTCCGGGAGGGGCCGGCGGAGATCGCTGACGCCAACGACGGCGGCTGCTATCCACTGGTTCCCTTCTCCAACCGCTTACGTGACGGGCGTTTCACCTTTCGTGGGCGCGAGGTGCGGCTGTCGCCCAACCTGCCGCCTCAGAAGCACCCCTTGCACGGCCAGGGCTGGCGCGGAGCCTGGAGCGTTGAGACGGCGGACCAGGATCGCGCGGTGCTGGTGTTCGATCACGCGCCCGGCGAATGGCCCTGGGCCTATCAGGCGCGCCAGGCCCTCCAGCTGGACCCCGGGGGCCTCTCCATCGGCCTGAGCTGCCGCAACCTGTCGCCGGAGCCGATGCCCTGCGGCCTGGGCCTGCACCCCTATTTCCCCGCAGGCCCCGACACCGTGCTGTCGACCGAGGTCGCCGGCGTGTGGACCATCGACGGGGAGGTCATGCCCGTCGCGCTGGAGCCCGCAGTGGGCCGCTACGACCTCCACCAACGCCGGATCGACGGGGCCGATCTCGACAACGGCTATGAGGGCTGGAGCGGTTGGGCGGAACTGCGCCAACCGGAGTTCAGCGTCCGCATCACCTCGCCGGACGCGGGCCGGTTCCAGGTCTATGCGCCGCCGGAGGGCGGGATCGTGGTGGCCGAGCCCGTGGTCAACGCCAACGCCGCCCTGAACCAGCCGGAGGACCGCTGGCCCGAACTGGGGCTGACGCTGCTGAGCCCGGGAGACAGCACGGCCATGTCCGCCCGCTTCGACGTCGTTCGCGCCAAGGAGCCCGCATGATCCGTGACCGCCGCGCCCGCATCGTGGCCACGCTGGGCCCGGCCAGCAACACGCCCGAGATGGTGGAAACGCTGGCCCGTGCCGGCGCCGACGTCTTCCGCCTGAACTTCAGCCACGGCGCCCATGCGGATCATCAGGTCTCGGCCGAGAACGTGCGGGCGGCGGAGGCGGCCGTGGAACGTCCCCTGGCCGTGCTGGCGGACCTGCAGGGGCCCAAGCTGAGGCTGGGCCGCTTCGAGAACGGCCGGGCGCAGCTTGAGAAGGGCGCCAGCCTCCGGCTGGTGCTGGAGCAGGTTGCGGGAACCGAGCGGCGGGCCAGCCTACCTCATCCGGAGATCTTCGCGGCCCTGCATCCGGGGGCGGAGATCCTGATCGACGACGGCCGGCTGCGGCTGCGGGTGGAGAGCAACGGGCCGGAGCACGCCGACACGCGGGTGATCCAGGGCGGAACGGTGTCGGACCGCAAGGGCGTGAACCTGCCGGGCGTGGTGCTGCCGCTCTCCGCCATGACGGAAAAGGACCGGGCCGACCTCCGCTTCGCCCTGGAGATCCCCGTGGACTGGGTGGCGCTGTCCTTTGTACAGCGCCCGGAGGACATGATCGAGCTTCGCGGCCTGGTGCAGGGCCGCGCCGCCTGTCTGGCCAAGATCGAGAAGCCCCAGGCGCTGGAGCGGCTGGAGGCCATCCTCGACCACTCCGACGGGCTCATGGTGGCCCGCGGCGACCTTGGCGTGGAATTGGCGCTGGAGGACGTGCCCATCGCCCAGAAGACCATCATCCGTGCGGCGCGTCGGCGCGGCGCCCCGGTGATCGTGGCCACTCAAATGCTGGAAAGCATGATCAGCTCCGCCTTTCCTACGCGGGCGGAGGCCTCCGACGTGGCCAATGCGGTCTATGAGGGCGCGGACGCCCTGATGTTGTCGGCCGAGTCCGCCTCGGGGCAGTACCCGCTTGAGGCCGTGCGCATGATGGACCGCATCATCGCGCGGGTGGAGCACGATCCTCGGTGGCCCGGCTTGATGGCCGCCGAGCACGCCGAGCAGGGTGGGCGCGCGGACCTGGACGCCATCGCCTCGGCCGCATGCCGGGCGGCCGAGACGGCGCGCGCGGCTTGCCTGGTGGCCTTCACGGCCAGGGGCGCCACGGCCAGGCGCATCTCCCGCGAACGCCCCCTGCAGCCCGTGCTGGCGCTCACGCCGTCGCTGGAGTCGGCGCGTCGCATGGCGCTGGGCTGGGGGTTGGAGCCCCGCGTGGCCAACGACCCGGTGGGTGAAGACGACATGGCCGCCCAGGCGGTGGAGGCGGCCGCCGCCCTGGGCTTCGCGGGTCCGGGCGCGCCCGTGGTGGTGGTCGCGGGTGTGCCGTTCGGCTTTGCGGGCAGCACCAATCTGCTGCGCATCGCCCACGTTGCGGAAACGAAGGTCTGATCGAAGCGGCGAGCGTCAGGCTCCGAAGTCGCCGGAGGGCTCGGAACAACGGCCGTTTACGCGCAAGGCTAGCTCCCCAAGGAAGACTTCCCCCACTTCGCGTTCGAACTGTTGCTTCTCCCGCCGGATCAGCGCTCGGAACGGCTCTTGGGCACGCCAGGCGGCCGCCGGATCGGACAGGATCGCCGCCAGCTTTCGGTTCAGGGCGCCGGTGTCGACCTCGCCCCCGTCGAACTTGAACGGATCATCCAGGGGGAAGTCTTCGGGGTTGGTCCCGGCTCCCTTGCGATGCACCAGAACCACGCTCCCGGCGACGGCGGCCTCGCGCGGCGTTCGGTCCTTTCCGGGGAAATGGCCGAAGTCGAGGTGAACAGGCGCAGCCTGGAAGGCTTGTATCATCTCGCGTCGGGTGAACCCGCGCAGCGGCACGCTCCTGCCCGTCTCTGGTCGCTGCAGGAACCGCATCGCCAGCTCAAAGCCTCGCCTCGGACTATAGGTGAAGGCCGTTGCAGGGGGCGGCGCGCTGGGCTCGAGCTCCGTGAAGGTCTCGTCCGTGTAGTCCGTCAAAAGCCGAACCCGCCGAGCTCCAGCTTGGGTGAGGAAGTCTCGGGCGTAAGCCGACTGACAAAGGTGGAGCACGTCGGCCGATAAGGAGCCCTGATAGGCTGGCGCCAGGGCGTTCGCCTCACGGTTCAGCACGCTGTCGACAGCCAGCCACCAGATGGCGACCTGCGCCGGAGCGAACCTGGCCGAGATGTGTCCCAGGGCTTCGGGCAGCACCACGAGAAGCTCAGGCAGGAGGGTCGCGCGGCTGATCGGAATCGGCCGGTAGCGGGCGAAGACCTCCAGGCAGGGATTGTCCCCCACCGGACGCGCGAAAAAGCTGTCGCCGTCCCGGCCTATCGGGGGCTGCACGGGATCGTGAGCGTAGTAGGCGATCTGCGTCGGCAAGCCGCGCTGGTTCAGCGCGAGGGAAAGCTGGTGGATCGCATGGGGGCCACCGGTCACCGTGGCCGGGCACAGCAGCAGAGCGCGCTCGATCATGCCTCCCTAGAGCATGGGAGACCGTCGTGTCCCAGCTATTCCGTCAGCCTCCAACGCAGCCGCCTGCCGTCACCCGACCTTTGGCCGCATGACGAGCCAGGGCGTGGGGCTGCCGCGCCACTCCCAAACGGCCAGAAGCTGATCCAGATGACCGTTCTCCCCCAGCCAGTCTGGGAGGGGCGGATTCTTCCCCTGCTGCTCGATCCGAAGCACGTCGTGACTGGGCGCGAACCGTTGCGCGAGCCGGTCGGTGACGCCGGGACGGGCGCCCGGATGGGTTTCGACGATCACGCTCATGGTCGCCAATGACGGAAAGGCGCCGGGGTCGAGAAGGTCGTCCTCCGCCCCTTCGGCGTCGATCAGCACCAAGGCGCGGCGACCGCTGAAGGCGGCGAAGTCCTCGCCCCTGAACTCACCGCCGATGCGCACCTGATCGGTCACGCCGTTGGCCTCGGCCACGGCCGCGCAGGCCTCGCGAGCGGCGGCGGAGACGTCAAAGGCGTGGACCTCCACGCCGGGGAGCAGCCTCGCCATTCCGACCGCGTAGAAGCCCTCCGCGCAACCGATGTTGATGACCGCCTCCAGCCCTTCGGCCGCAAACGCCTCGATGTGGGGGTGCAGCTCGGATTCATAGGAGCCGATCAGGCGGGCGCACAAGGCGCCGTCTCCGGTCCTTCGGACGTACTGCAATCCCGCAAAGGGGCCGCTTCGGACAACGGTCCCGCCTTCTCGGATCAAGGCGCTTCCGATCGTCTGCGAGCGCCATTTGGCCGCCCACCTCAGGGTCATGAGAAGCTCAGTCTCGGTGGGCGGGCTGGAGTAGCCGGCGACACACTTGCGCAGGATCTCGGCCGCGGCCTCGTTCAGAGTCTTCGGAGGGGGCTGCATGCTCTGTCCTTTGAACCGGTTCATGCGCGGGAAACCTAGCGTCCGGTGCAAGCCAGGCGCGGTTCGCGGACGAACCTAGCGTCCGCCCAGGGTTTTCCAATCTCGATCCTCCAACTCGCGGGGAGGGCCGGCGGTCCTCGCGGTGGAACCATCGAGCATCCTTCCGCGCCCACGAGCGTGCGAACGGCAGGACGCGCCCGTTTCGCGACCCAGTTGGCTCGAGCTAGGTCCGCCGCGCGGCGCGGGGGGGCATGGGGACGCTTTGCCGGCGATCCGGCATCGGCGCGGCCGGCGGACGGCGCAAACCCTTCACCAATTCAGCGACCCTCACCGGCTGACCGGTTTCGAAGCAGCGGTTCGCCGCCGCGCCCACCAGCATGGACCAGGCCCCGGCCTGCTCGTCGGACGCGCGCAGGTATTTGTCCTTCGGTGCATTCGGCAGGAAGATGTCGTCCAGCATCACCACGTCACCTCCGCCGTGGCCGCCCGTGCCGGTCCAGGGCGTGATCTCGCGCGCCGGGCCGCGCAGGGGAAAGATGCGCGTGGTGATCCCGCCCTCGGCGATGGCGCCTTGCTCCTCGTCGGCGCCGGCCACGTAAACCTTCTCGACGATCCCGTGCTCGAGCCGGCCCTTGGTGCCGTTGAAGGCGATCGTATAGCCCTCCCATGCATTGCAAGCGTTCAGCGAGTAGCTGAGCGTTGCGCCCGAATCGTATTTGACGATCACGTTCATGGTGTCCTCGATGTCGATCTCGGGGCGCCAGACGCACTGGTCGCGGAAGTAGCCGTCGTACTTCTCGTTATCGAGATAGAGCGCCTTGAGGGACGGATCGGCCGCCAGATCCAGATAGAAGCTGCACTTGTGCTTTTCGGGACAGGTGAGGCAGCGTTCGTGGTGGCTTTGCAGCCCTAGTCGCCGCGCCATCACGGGCGTGTAGAAGTCGCGCTTGCCATAGGCCCAGACGGTCTCGGGCAAGGCGCCCAGCCACCAGTTCACCAGGTCGAAGTGATGGGTGGCCTTGTGGATCATCAGCCCGCCGGAGCTGGCCTTGCGGCTGTGCCAGCGGCGGAAGTAGTCGGCCCCGTGGTTGGTGTTGAGCAGCCAGTTGAAATCGATGGACAGGATGTCGCCTATCTCATTGTTCATCAGCAGCTCTTTGACCTGCGTCCGAGGCGGCGTGTAGCGGTAGTTGAACGTCACCCGGACGTCGCGGCCGGTACGGCGCTTGGCGTCCAGGATCCGCTGGGCCTTGGCTGGCGTGGTGGTCATCGGCTTTTCGGTGACCACGTCGCAGCCCGCCTCCATGGCGCGCACGATGTAGTCGTCGTGCGTGGAATCCACGGTGGTCACGATCACGGTGTGCGGGCGGGTCTCCCGGATCATGCGTTCAAAATCGCCGTGTGCGAAGGCGGGCGGAGGCGCGACGCCGGCCTGCTGCGCCCGACCGCGGGCGAAGGCGAGCCGTCCAGGGTTCTTGTCGCAGATGCCCACCAGCTCGGCGTGAGCCTTATGCGGGCCCCAGATGGCGTCCTGGAACATGCGGGCGCGGTGGCCGACGCCCACGACGGCGTAGCGCTTGCGGCCGGCGCCCGTTTGCCCCTGGGCGCCGCCCGCTAAGGCGGCGCCGGCGGCCGCGGCGGCCACAAAGGTCCTGCGGTCGAGTCCGGAGCAGGGGAGATTGGTCATGGCCGATGCGCCTTTCTTCACTTCCAGTCGAGCTGGGCGTCGATGCGTTCGCCTCCGATCACCAGGTTCTCGAGCCGGAGATCGTCGACGTTCTCCAGCACGAGCGGCGTCTTGGCCGAGGCGATCGTCACGTCCTTGACCAGGACGTTCCGCAGGGGGGCGCTGTCCGGCGCATGGGCCTCGAACACCGTGCCGACGTTCTGGACCTTGAGGTTCTCGAACACGAGGTTGCGGTAGGTGGAGGGGAAATTCCCGCCGAGCTCGCCCGGATAGTTGAGCTGGAACCAGAACAGCGTGCCGAAGTCCTCGACCGTCATGTTGCGGACCCCGATGTTCTCAACCGTGCCGCCCCGGTCGAGGTTGGCCTTGAAACGGATAGCCGAGGCGCCCTTGCGCAGAACGTTGTCGGTGAAGAAGACGTGGCGCACGCCGCCCGACATCTCGCTGCCGAGCGCGATCCCGTCCTCGCCGCCCATGTCGTTGTTGCGGACCACCACGTATTCGCTGGGGCGGCCGATCGTGCGCCCGTCCAGGTCGCGCCCGGACTTCACCACCACTGAATCGTCGCCGGTGCGGAAGATGGAGTTCTCGATCAGCACCCAGCGGGAGGAGTCCACATCCACGCCGTCATTGTTGGGGAACATGCTGTCCACCTGGATCCCGCGCACGGTGGCGTGGTCGGTGTAGACGAGGTGGTTCACCCAGAAGGGTGAATTGCGGACAGTATAGTCCTGCAGCAGGACGCGCTTGGCCCCCAGGAACTGGATCGCGCTTGGGCGCAGGTGCGTTCCCGCCCCGAACACACGTTGCGGCAGCGGCACGCCGGAGAAGCCCATCCGGCGCAGGCGCTGATAGTCGGGCTCGGCCCGCTTGGCCCAGGGGTGAAACCCGCTGTCCTTGTTGCCGTCGATCACGCCCTTGCCGGTGATGGCCACGTCCTCGACGTCGGCAGCGTAGATGAGGGGCGAGTAGCTCATCACCTCCGTGCCTTCCCATCGCGTCTTGACCGCCGGGAGGTAGTCGGACGGCTCGGGCGAGAAGAGCAGGGTGGCGCCCTTTTGCAGGTGCAGTTCGATGCGGCTCTGGAGCACGACCGGCCCCTTGCTGAACCAGACGCCCGGCCCCAGCACCACGCGGCCGCCGCCGGTGCGGGACGCCTCGCGGATGGCGCGCAGGATGGCCGGGCGGGCGTCGGTGCGCCCGTCCGCCGGGCCGGGCACGCGCACCGTGCGCGCGGGGATCCGCGGCGCCTGGATGTCGCGCACGATGGTGTCGATCATCGACCAGTCCACCTGAGGCCGGGCGGCCGGCTGGGCGAGGCCGGGGCCCGCCGCAGTCGCCGCCAGGGTCGCCGCCAGGAGAGCGGCCGCCGTTTTCCTGAACAGTCTGCGCATGGTCCGCCTCACGCCAGCTGGGTGACAGGGCGCCCGTTCACCCGGACATTCTGGATCCGGAGATTTCGGACGTTCTGCACGACGGAGGGCTCCGCCACCTCGCGGAAGCGGCAGTCGCGCAGGGTGATGTCGTAGATCGGGGCGTTCTCGAAGCCCTTCAGGTCGGCGACGCGGGGCGCCTTGCCGGCGACCAGGCGCTCGATCACCACATTGCGGAGCACCGGCGTGAAGCCGCCTCGCCGGCCTTCCTCGTAGTTGAAGTCCACTTCGATGACGGAGCGGGCGACCTGGCCCACGGTGATGTCGCGGAAGTAGATGTTCTCCACCACGCCCCCGCGCAGGGCGTTGTTCTTGAACCGGATGGCTGTGTTCAGGCCGGGGCTGTCCAGGCGACACCGCTCGAAGAAGATGTTGTGGGCGTGCCCGGAGATCTGGCTGCCGATGGTCAGCCCGCCGTGGCCGTCGGCCATGCGGCAGTTGCGGACCACGATGTTCTCGGCGGGCCGATTGAGGCGGCGGCCATCGTGGTTGCGCCCGGAGTTCACGGCGATGCAGTCGTCGCCCGTGGAGAAGAAGCAGTCCTCCACCAGCATGTCGCGGCAGGATTCCGGGTCCAGGCCGTCGTTGTTCGGACCGTGCGAGTCGATGTTGACCCCACGGATCACCACGTTGGTGCACAGCACCGGATGCAGCTGCCAGAAAGGCGAGCGCCGCAGCGAAACGCCTTCGATCAGCACCCGGTCGCAGCGATAGGTCTGGATCAACGGCGGGCGGAGATAGTGACCCTCGCCGAAACGGCGTTGCTCGACGGGCGTTTCGTCTTCGGCCATCTGGAACAGCCGCGCCCGCGCGGGCCGCTGGTCCGGCATGCCCGTGCGCCAGCCATGCTGGTTCTGCTTCCACTGCCCTTTCCAGGTCCACCAGTGCTCGCGGGAGGACTGGCCGTCAAAGGTCCCCTTGCCGGTGATCGCGATGTTCTGCTGGTCCACGGCGTAGACGAATGGTGAGTAGTTCATCAGTTCGATTCCCTCCCATCGCGTGAACACCAGCGGGAGGTAGGCTTTGGGATCGGTCTTGAAGCGGACAACCGCGCCTTCGGCCAGGTGAAGGTTGACGTTGCTCCTCAGGTGGATCGGGCCGGTCAGCCAGTCGCCCGCGGGGACCAGCACCCGCCCGCCTCCGGCGGCATGACAGGCCGCGATGGCCTGCCGGAAGGCTTCGCTGCTGTCGCCCACGCCTTCCCCGTCCGCACCGTAGTTGGTGACCGGGAAGTCCCGGTCCGGGAAGCGCGTCGGGCGGATGCGCCGGACGATGGCCTCGGCCTCGGCCCACGGATCGGCCGGCGCGGGCTTGGGCGGTCGCGCGGACTGGAGCCCGGGCGGACGCGGGCGGAAGTCGGAGAGCGTCTGGGCGGAAGCGACCAGCGGGGCGAAGGCGGCGCCCGCGGCGCTCAGGAGGAAGTCACGACGTGTGGACATCGAAGCAGCCCTTTTCGGCCTGTCCCGGCGCTGGCTGGGGAGGCCGCAAAAAAGGGCGCGGGCGCCGAAGCGCCCGCGCCCTGGAGGAACCTAGAAGCTGTACCGGAGCCCCACATAGTACTGGCGACCGAAGTGGTGGTGCGTCCAGACCCGCTGAGCGATGGTGTCGTTGTACTGGATGGTCTCTTCGTCCGTGAGGTTGAGCCCCTCGAAGCTGACCTTCAAATCCTCCGTCAAGCTGTAGGACACGGAGGTGTCGACCGTCGTGACGGCGGGCACGAAGTCGGCGTCCTGGAACCGTTGCCGGATCCCGCTGGTGAGGTCTCCGGCGTTGGCCGAGGGAACGTTGAACAGATACTCGCTGCGGTGCGCCACGGAGATGCGCGCGTTCAGTCGCGCGTCTTCGTAGTAGAGCGTGGCGTTGTAGGCGTTCTCCGACACGCCCGTGGGCCGGTTCTCCACGAAGGACACGCAGTTGCCGCCGACCCGCTGGGTGCAGAACTGCGAAGAGCCCGTCACATAGGTGTAGTTGAACAGACCGCCGAAGTTCCCCGTCCACTGCGGCAGGCCGAACCGTTCCGGCAGAAAGGAGAAGGCCTGCTGGATGTTGATCTCGAACCCTTTGAGCGCCTCGCCGCCTTCGGTGTTGATCGTGGTGGAGAAGAAGGCCTCTTCATCGGGCGTACGGCCGGTGCCCGCCAGGAGCGAGGTCGGCAGGCCGAAGGAGCTGAACGGGCCGGTGAGCCGGACGGTTTGAAAGCCGGTCTTGATGTCCCGGTAGAAGAAGCCCAGTCCGTACAAAGCCCCTTCCATCGGGTACCACTCGAACGCCAGATCGTAGATGTTGGCTTCTTGCGGACTCAGGAACGGGTTCCCGGCGGAGATCGTCAGGTTCCCGGTGGTGTTCAGGGTGCCGCCCGGGTTCAGCGAGCCCAGCCCCGGCCGGACGATGACGGACGCGGCCGCGGCGCGGACCAGTATGTCGGGCGTGACTTCGGCGACCACGTTTGCGGCCGGGAGCACGTTCTCATAGGTGTTCTCGACGGTGATCGCCTGCGGCGCGCCGCCGACGAACTGGAAGCCGGTGGAGGTGGTGGTGGTCTCCACGTAGCGGACCCCCACGTCGCCCCTGATCCGCCACGGCAGGATGTTCGTGTCGAAGTCGATCTGGGCGTAGGTCGCCTTCGAATCCTCCTCGATGGTTCGGAAGCTGCCGCGAGCGTTGCTGCTCTCGATCCCGAGCAGGGTGAAGTCGTCCGGGTCGACCCCTCCGACCGGCGCCAACGGGCCGTTGCAGTTGCAGTAGATGTTCAGCGCCGAGACGATGGCGCCGAAGTTGGGCACCACCCAGCTGCTCGGGAGGTTGCTCCCTTCCAGACCCTTGCCAAACCCCTGGAGGGTGGTCGCGAAATTTCCGGCCGACAGGCCCGGCGGCACTCCGAATTCGCTCCGTCGGCGGAACTCCTTGCCGTCGTTCGTGAACGCCTTGAGGCTCACGCCGGCGCGGAGCTTCAAGGCGTCGTTGAACTGGTACTCCGCATCGACCAGCGCCACGTCGAAGGTGTTCTCGACGAACTGCGGCCGGAGTCGGATTTCGGACGGGCGCAAGGTTCCGTTCGTGTTGGCCATGCCGAAGGTGTAGGCGTTGGGGTCGTTGATATCGAAGCCCCAGGTGATGTTCGGGACGTTTCGGTTCTCCCGGGCGTCGTAGATCCAGCCGTCCTGGTTGGCGCGGTCGAAGGTGATCGTGGTTTGGACCGGGTTGCTGAAGTCGGACTTCGAGGTGCCGATCAGGCCGCTGAGCTTGAAGTTGTCCGAGAACTCGTGCGAGCCGCTGAGCGTGTACTGGGTGAAGGTGGTGGTGATCTCGTCGAAGCGGCTCTCGATGCGGATATCGACGTTGTCGAATTCGCCATAGACCAGGGTGCCGTTCTCATCGACCTCAAAGACGCGGGGGATGACGAAGGGCTTGCCGAACTCCGGCCCCCCCCCGCCACGGCTGAAGGATATGCCCTCGAGGTAGTTCTCCTGGCGGTTCGACTTGAACTCGGAGTAGAGCACGTCGAAATTGACGAGGGTGCGTTCGCTGGGCCGGTACTGAAGCGAACTGGTCAGGCCGAGACGCTCCTGATCGTAGTCCAAGCGGGCGAAGCGGGGCAGACGCGGGTGCCAGTTGGCCGGGTCCGACGCCCTCTGGTACGCCGCAGCAAAGGCCGGCGTATTGGGGACGCGCGGATCGCCCGCGAAGCAGTTCGCGGCGTTGGTGCCGACCGTGGCGTTCGTGCCCGGATTGGTCTGGACGCCAGCGCTGTTCGGGTTGGTGTCGAAGCCGGCGGGGCTGCAGAAACCGCCGTTGCTGTTTCCCGGCGCCCAACGAACCGTGTTGAAGCCTTCCTCGCGCACGTTGCGCTGGCTGTAGGCCACGGAGACAAGCGCCCCCAGTCTGCCGTCGAGGAACTTCTTGCTGGCGAGCACCGCGAAGCGGGGATCCGAAGTTTCCGAAAGATCGTTGTATCCCAGCTGGGCGGAGACGACCAGACTCTGCGGATCGCGGAAGTCGAACGGCCGCGAGGTTTGCAGGTCCACGGTGGCGCCGAGGGAGCCTTCCTCGACGCTGGCCTGGGCGGTCTTGCGGACCGCGATGCTGTTGAACAGCTCCGAGGCGAAGACGTTGAAGTCGAACTGCCGGTTGCGGTTCGCGCCGCCTTCGGCGTCCGAGCCGCCCGTGGTGGTCAGAGTCTCCATCCCGTTGACGCGCACGCGGGTCGAGCCCGGGCCGAGCCCGCGCACGGTGATGTTGCGGCCCTCGCCGCCGCTACGGGTGATCGAGACCCCCGGAATGCGCTGGATGGACTCGGCCAGGTTGTTGTCGGGGAAGTCGGCTATGTCCTCGGCCTTGATGACGTCAACAACGCCCGACTCGTTGCGCTTGATGTTCAGCGCACTGCGCAGGCTCTCGCGGAAGCCGGTGACGACCACCGCCTCCACTTCATTGGCCTCGTCGTCGGCGCCGGCGGGCTGCGGGCCATCGGTGACGGGGATGTTGGTTTGCTGCGCTCCATCCGGGAGCTCCGCCTCGGTCGGCACGCCTGGGCTGAGCACCTCCGCTTGTGAGGACGCCGGAGGGGTTTGCGCCGGCGCGGGCGGAGGGGGTTGCTGGGCGGCGGCGGCGGTCGCGAGCGCCATGACTAGCGCCGAGGTGGACGCGCCCCACCAGAGCCGGCGCGCGAAGTTCGGCGCATTCCTGTTCAAAGCGTCTCTCCCAGTTCCGTCGAGTTGACTCGATCGCAGGCCGCAGGGCCAAGTTAGACACCGGTGTCACCACCCGGCTCTCGTCCTATAGGGACACCGGTGTCAGCCAGAGCTTATCCGCCGCTCGGACCGACGCAAGCCCGGTGGTGGAGGTTCGCGTGTTCCGGCGTCGACCGTAGCGCGGCGACCACACTGGGCCGGCGAAGCACGGGCCCAGATCCTGGCCGGCGATCGCCTGGGCCCGGTCCGGGGCGGCTCTGCCGGGGGAACTGCGGCGCTCGGTCGATGGGCCACGCTCGCCCTCCCATGGCGTCGCCGCTGGAAAACCAACTAGGGTCCGGTCGGAGACAGGGGAGTGGTATTCATGGCGCTGAGGCCTGACACCAACGCCGGCCCCGCCGAGAGCCCGGCCGCGGCGCCGCCCCGGCGTGGGCTGCACCGTCAGCTCTATCTGCAGGTGCTGGCGGCCATCGTCGCCGGCGCGCTGATCGGCCACTTCTTCCCCGAGACCGGCGAGGCGCTCAAGCCGCTGGGCGACGCCTTCATCAAGCTGGTCAAGATGATCATCGCGCCGGTGATCTTCCTGACGGTGGTGACCGGCATCGCCGGGATGCGCGAGCTCGACAAGGTGGGCGGGGTGGCGCTCAAGGCTTTCACCTACTTCTTCGCGGTCTCCAGCCTGGCGCTGGTGATCGGGCTGGTCGTGGCCAACCTCGTCCAGCCGGGTGCGGGCATGAACGTCGATCCCGCGACGCTCGACGCCGCGGCGGTCGAAGACTACGCGGCCAAGGCGCACGCCACCACCATCACCGGCTTCCTGCTGGACATCATCCCGACCACGGTGGTGGGCGCCTTCGCCGATGGGAACATCCTGCAGGTGCTGTTCTTCGCCATTCCGTTCGGGCTGGCGCTGGCCATGATCGGCGACCGCGGCCTGCCCGCGCTGCAGGTGCTGAACGCCACCGCCGAGGCCTTTTTCAAGCTGGTCGGCATCTTCATGCGGGCCGCCCCCATCGGGGCGTTCGGCGCCTTCGCCTTCACCATCGGCAGGTACGGGATCGACTCGATCGCCGATCTGGCGCTGTTGGTCGCCACCTTCTACCTGACCTCGGCGGCCTTTGTGCTTGTCGTGCTGGGCGCGGTCGCCCGGCTGAACGGCTTCTCCATCCTGCGCCTGATCCGCTACCTCAAGGAGGAGCTGCTCCTGGTGCTGGGCACCAGCTCCTCGGAAGCGGCGCTGCCCAGTCTGCTCGAGAAGATGGAGCGGGCGGGCTGCCCCAAATCCATCGTCGGGCTGGTCGTGCCCACAGGCTACAGCTTCAACCTGGACGGCACCAACATCTACATGACGCTGGCGGCGCTGTTCATCGCCCAGGCCGTCGGGATTGACCTCACCATCGGGCAGCAGCTCCTGCTGTTGGGGGTGGCCATGCTCAGCTCCAAGGGCGCCGCGGGCGTGACGGGGGCGGGCTTCATCACCCTGGCCGCCACACTGTCGGTGGTGCCCACCGTGCCTGTTGCGGGGCTGGCGCTGATCCTGGGCGTGGACCGCTTCATGTCCGAGTGCCGGGCCTTGACCAACTTCATCGGCAACGCCGTGGCCACGATCGCCGTGTCGCGCTGGGAGGGCGGTCTGGACCGTTTGAAGCTCGGATATGCGCTGAGCGACACACGCCCCCCCAGCCACGCCGGAGAACTCGCGCCCGCTGGGGCGCCGGTGGATTGAGCCTGCGGAGCAGGCCCGCGGCATCCATTCCGGCGCATGGCGTTGGCGGGAGCCGCGCAGGCGCAGGCCGCCCAAGTCCGCCGGGCTTGCGAGGTGTTCCGTCCCGGAGCCCCTTCCCGTCCACCCCGGCTGGTCCACACGGCTGAGGTCGCCGAGTCGTGGCGCATCTCGGCGATCTCGCCGATCAAGGGCCTGATCAACGCCAAGAACGGCGCGACCTCGGGGAGCCGTTGAAGCCGCGGAAGGGGCTCTTGGCAGCGGGCATGAGCCCGAAGGGCCACCCTTACGCGCCCGCTAATATTGGTCTGACAGAGCCGGCCACGGCTATTTCCCCAGCCGTCGCCAGAGGTAGGTGAACTCGACAGCCCGAGCCACCGAGCGCAGCCGCCAGTCCCCCGGTCCGGGACCGCCCGCCAGCTCCCAGTAGTGCCCTCCCTGTGTATCCTCGAAGTAGTAGTTCTTGTGGCCAAGCGCGGACATCCGGGCGGAGAAGCGTCGCGCGTGACCCGGCGCGACACGATCGTCGTCGGTCGATGTGATGATCAGGGGTGGCGGATAAGGCCCGGCTTTGGCGAGCTTCTGCATCGGCGAGTAGGTCGCCAGCACGGCACGCATCTTCGGGTCCCGCGGATCGCCGTACTCCGCCGTCCAGCTCGCGCCCGGGGGCAGCGCGTGATAGTTCAGCATGTCGATCAAGGGACCGCCTGTCACGACAGCGTTCATCAGGTCGGGCCGTTGCTCCATGACCACGGCGGTCATCAGCCCCCCGTTTGAGCGTCCCATGATGCCGGTTGTGGTGGGAGAGGCGACCTTGCGGGCATGCAGATCCTGCAGAACCGCGATCATGTCGTCGTAGGGTTGTTGGCGGTTCACGCCCTGCGCCCCGCGGTGCCAGTCCGGGCCTCGCTCACCCCCGCCACGGATGTAGGCGTGCACGTACACGCCGCCCGGCTCCACCCATAGCTTGCCGAAGATCGGCTCGTACCGGGGGGTGACCGCCACGTCGAAGCCGCCGTAGCCGTAGACCAGCGTCGGATTGCGACCGTCGAGCTTGAGAACGCCGCGGTGGACGACCGTATAGGCCACCCGCGTCCCATCGCGGCTTCGCGCTTCGAACAGCTGCATCTTCAGGCCCGTGGGATCGAAGGCCGGCGGACGCGCGTAGAGGACGCGGGCCTTACCTGTGACGGGATCGGCGAGCAGGAGCTCTTCCGGGGAGATCGGCGACTCCGCCTTGAGGAATAGCCGGCCCTGCTCCAGCCCGAGCAGCGAGACGAAGCCGTCCGTCGCCAGCGGCACGGTGCGCGCGCGCCATCCGCCCGCCGGGGATGGCGCCGCCTCGACAATGGCGCTGCGGTAGTTCCGCAGCAGCTCCAGATAGAGCTTGCCCGGCGCGGACGCCGCCCCGCGGACGGCCTCCCCCTCGGCCGGCTGGTAGATCGCCTCAAGCGTCCCGATCCGCTGCTCGCGCAGCAACGGCTCAAGCGGCGCCGCGGCCACTACGCCTGCCGGGAGCGGCGGCTGGTTCGCCACGCCCCAAGGGGCATTCAGCCGCATCAGCAGCCGTCCTTCGTGAACGCCCAACATCTCCGCGAGTGGCGGCAGCGCCAGCGGGCGACGGGTCCCGTCGAGGCGCACCAGGCTGTATTCGCGCCTGAAGAAGTCCGGATGGCGGGCGACTACGAAACCCTCCACCCCCGCGGCCCGGATCAATGAGACGCTCAGCCCCGCATCGCTCCGCTCGCCGGTGAACAGGGTCTTCGCGGAACGGAGCGGCGTCCCTCGCCGCCATAGCCGCACGGTGCGCGGCAGATCGGACTCGTTCACCGAGTCCGCTTCGAGGACCGGCGCAACCAGCAAGGTGTCGCGATCGTACCACCAGGCTCGCGCCTTGCTCTCGGGGATGAAGAAACCGCCCTGCACGAAGGCCTTGGCGTCGAGGTCGAACTCGCGGGTGACGCCCGCGTCCTTGCCTTTGTCCGAAAGCCGGACCAGGCAGCGCCGCTCCTGACACGCCGCACCGGCGAAAAGCCACTGCCGTCCCTCCGCCTTGGAGAGCTGGTCCAGGTCAAGCACGGTCTCCCAGACCGGCGCGCCGGCGAAGTAGGCCCGAGTGTCGGTCCGCCGCCACACCCCAACGGGCCGATCACGATCCTGCCGATACTCATAAGCAGCGCCGGCCATGATCCTGGCCTCGGGGATACGGCCGGGGTCGGTGAGCACGGCCGCAGCCCCCGCCCTCAGCCGTTCGAACTGCGGGTCAGCCCGAAGCTCGTTCAGAGTCTTCCGGTTTCGCCCGGCGACCCAGCGCAAGGCGGGCCGCCCGTGGGCTTCGTCGAGCCAGGCGGGGCCGTGCAGCCCCGCCTCCCTACCGGGCGCCGCCGCTTGCCCGGCCGCTGCATGCGCCCAAAGCACGGCGGCCACGGTGACGGCTGTCCGGAGGCAACGACGAAGTGATGCATCCATGTGTTGTGCTCTCCAGTGCGGCCGTCCGGCTTCCCGGCAGCGAGCTTGACGAAGCTGGTCGGTTTGCAGCGCTTCGCCAAGCTCGCGTTTCAGAGTCTGAGGCTCACCCCGACGTAGAAGAAGCGGCCGAGGATCGGATAGATCTCTGCGCCCTACGTGCGACGGACCTCAACCCTGATAAGAAGACGACGTCGCCAATGCCCCTGCCGTTCTATGCCAGTCTCGGACGCCCTCTTCCCGAGGAGCATCACTCACGACACCATAGACCTGGGACCGTAGCGTCAATGGGGTCCGGATATATCCGGTTTCCAAAAGCCTTCTCCGAAGGCCTATACTCGAAAGCCGACCGCTCACCGAAGAAATATGGCGGCAACCCTTCGGAGAGCGGATCGAGAGCGCATTCGCGCGCAAGCTCAGAGCAAGACGATGATCGATGGCACCGACAAGCGGATCCTGAGAGCCCTCCAAGCCGACGGCCGGATCACGAACCAGGAGTTGGCGAGGCGGTGTAACCTGTCGCCCTCGGCCTGCTTCGACCGGGTCAAGCGGCTGCGGGAGAGCGGGGTCATTACCGGCCACACGGTCCTGCTTGACCCGGAGAAGCTGGACCGGGCGCTTCTGATCTTCATCGAAGTGATGCTCGAACGCACCACAAGCGAGCTCGTTGATGAGTTCGTCCGCCGCATCAGGCGCATCCCGGAGGTGCTGGAGTGCCACATGGTGGCCGGCGGCTTCGATTACCTCATCAAAGCGCGCGTCAAGGACGTGGCGGCTTACCGAACCTTCCTGGGGGACGTCCTGTGCGAGCTCCCAGGAGTCCGTGAGACGCGGACTTATACCGTTCTGGAAGAGGTGAAGAGCACGACGCATTTGCCGTTGTGAGAGAACTCGTCACCTCGCGCTCCCTTTTTCAAATCATGCACTGACGGAAGGGGGCTCAGCGTGGGCTGACGTATTGGGCGCTTCGGAAGGACCGCACCAAGGCTGGGCGCGTCCATTCGCCCGAGCACGCGTTGACCGGGTTCAAGCTGGACTATTTCGGGGGGGCTGGGTGACACGCCCGGCGCGGGACGCGGCCCTGTCGCCGAGCGGGCGGTCTTGGCCAGTCGAACGTTACTATTGGGGAGCCTCAACGTAACAGCCGATCGCCGCCCGGGTGAAGCTGCATCCGGGGGGCGTCTCGCCGTAGGGGAAACCCTGCGGGCAGCATCCTGGCCAACGAGGACGGCGGGGTCGGACATCGGCGCCATGCTTTGACACCCTGGGCTCCGGCGCGGCGGGAGGCTCCAGGTCGCGGAACCGGGCCGGGAACGGCGGGAGACCTCGAAGGTTCTTCGACCCGTGACCCCGCACCTCGTCTACTTCGCCGATCCGATGTGCTCCTGGTGCTGGGGGTTCGCGCCCACGCTCGCAAAGCTACGCGAAACGTTCGGGGGTGAACTCCCGGTCCGGCTGATCATGGGGGGGCTGCGTCCAGGCCTCGCCCCAGCCATGACCGATGCGGTCAAGCACGAGGTGCGGACGCACTGGGAGCACGTCCGCGATGCGTCCGGTCAGCCGTTCGACTTCAGCTTCTTCGATCGCCAAGGCTTTGTGTACAACACGGACCCTGCCGCCAGAGCCGTCGTCGCCATGCGGCGAAGGGATCCGGAAGCCGCCTTGAACTTCTTCACGCGAGTTCAGAGCGCCTTCTATGCGGCGAATCGGGATGTGACCTCCGCGGCAGTGCTGGCGGACATCGCTGCCGAGGCAGGGTACGCCCAGGTAGTTTGGCGTGTGCTGGGCGCCTTCGAGGAGGTTGCGCGCCACGACCTTCGCATCGTGACTGGACACCGGGGTGAGCGGCGGGCCCATGAGGGCCGCGTCGCCGGCGGCGTGAACGGCCGGATTGGACACGCTCTGAAGGTGGGCGTGCAGGAGCAGCCGACCCTCCTGGTGGGCTATTCCGGCGGCGTCCAAATCGAGCTCCTGAAGCGCTGGCCGTCGTCCCGCGGCATGGGCGACCATGTCCGCTTTCAAGGCGACCGGCTGATCGCCGCTCCTGGCATGCACGGTGAACCCCTCGGCGGCCTTCTCGACAGCAAGGGCCTCGGTTCTGAGCCGAACATCCACGCCGATGTCGGCGAACCGCTCCATGAGCCACCCAACTAGGTCCGGGTCGAACTGCGGCAGGAGACGGGGGCCACGCTGAAGAATAGTGACCTGCGCGCCGGCTCTCGCCGCAAGGTGAGCGTACTCCGCCGCGATGTACCCGCCGCCGATCAGAACGATGCGGCGCGGAAGCTCCCCCAGGTCGTAGAAGTGCTCATTCGTTAGCACGTGCTCCTGGCCCGGGATGCCCAAGCTGGTCGGTTCGGCTCCGGCGGCGATCAGGATGTTTCTCGCTTCGACCGCTTCCCCGCCGACGTCCAACGTATTCGGTCCCGTGAAACGGGCTGGACCGTGGAAGGTCTCGATCCCGTTCTCCGCGTGGCGCTTCTCGTGTTTGCCCGGGATCGGCCCGGTGAACGTGTTCTTGAAGGCGACGAGGTCGCGCCAGTCGATCCGGACCTCGCCCTCCACGCCCTTCCCCTGCATCCGGCGGACGTGGTCCAGGAGATCGGCTCCGGCCCTGAGCATCTTCTTGGGGTCGCAACCCCGAAGGGCGCACGTCCCGCCGTAGGGGCGGAAGTCGATGATGGCGACCCGCCAACCCGCCTTCCGGACGCGTTGCGCGGCGACCAGGGCGGCCGTTCCGGAGCCGATGACGGCGAGATCGTAGGGCGCACTCACGACGGAACGATCATGCGACGGCAGCGACGCTGGGCTTCGAGCAACAGCTGACCCCGGTCTCTTGGATGGGCGGACAGGGGACGTCGGCGTAGGAGCAGAACACGCAGCAGTCCCCGGCCGTCGGCCTGAGAACAGCGCCACAGCCCTTGCAGTCGTAGAAGTACTGGCAGGCGTCCGTTGGCATGGTCTCGGTCTCGACGTGAGCGCACTCAGGACATGTGGGCGTAGAGATCAGGACGACAGCGCTCATCGGCTCGGCTTCCGTGCGACCTGCGAGGGGAAGCCCGCCTTGGTCGTCGCGGCGGTCAGCGCGGCGATGTTCGCCATGGTGTCGTCATAGACGACGGTCGCTGCACCGGCCTTTTGCGAGACCTGCACCCGAAGAACGCCGGGCACTCGCGACAGGCTCTTCTGGACGATGGGGCCCCAAGTCACACAGCTCATGTTTTTGACGGCCAGCGTGACCGTGCGTTCGGCCGCCTGGGCGAGAGGTGCGGCGCTCATGGCTATGGCGACGATCGCGGTTCGGAGCAGCAGCCTCGTGGAGCTTCCTTTCAGGCCTGGACGAACAGGGGGGGCGAACAACGGGAAAATCAGGACGGAGAGCATGAGGGCCGCAGCCGCCCAGAGAGCGGCCTTGGTCCATCTCCGAGGCGTTGGGCTGGCGCAGGCGTCTCCGGGACCGCAGCTTGTCGGGCGACGATAGACGGCCAGGAGCCCGGCTCCGACACAGAGCAGGCCGAGGCGAGGAGAATCGGCTGGTAAGAGGCCAGAGCCGTCAGGCTGCACATGGCGCATAGCGAACGTTCAAGGCGTCGTGTGACGGGGGGCGGAATGTGAGGTAACCAAAGCGGCTAAGCCTTGGCCCTTGTGCTAGCCTTTCGAGGAAGCGGTGGCGGAGAGGGTGTCCGCCCAGATAGAGATCGCGAGAGTGCGATAACGTGCGCTAAACTACCGTAGCACAACGCACTTTGCCACGAACCACTTATCCGACATAGTCCATTGTGGTGCGCCTCCAGCCCACATTCGATGTGGGCGAATATGTGGGCGGCCGGAGTTCGACGGAGTGTGCTTTGGGCGGTAGGGGCAAGCATCCGGATAAGGCGCTCACCAGCGTGCAGGTACGCGCGCTGAAAGTGCCTGGCCGTTATGCGGATGGCAACGGCCTGTATCTCGTCGTTGAGCCGTCCGGCTCGAAGCGATGGCTACTTCGCACAGTGGTCGAGAGTCGGCGTCGCGACATCGGCCTCGGTGGCGCGAGTCTCGTCACACTCGCTGAAGCACGCGAGAAGGCGCACGCCTACCGCAAGCTCGCGCGTGACGGCGGCGATCCGCTTGCTGAGCGGCGGAAGGCCCGCGCGACAGTGCCGACCTTTGCTGAGGCGGCAGAGCAGGTCCATGCCGAGCACAAGGCCTCGTGGGAGAACCCGAAGCACGTGCAGCAGTGGATTAGGACACTCGAGACCTACGCCAACCCGCATTTCGGCACCCGCCGCGTCGATCAGATCGCTACCCCCGACGTGTTGCGGGCTCTTGCGCCGATCTGGTTGACGAAGCCGGAGACCGCTCGTCGGGTGCGCCAGCGGATCGGCACCGTGCTGAACTGGGCGAAAGCCGCCGGTCACCGCTCTGGCGAGAACCCCGTCGATGGCGTGGCGAAGGGGTTGCCGAAGCAGGGAGGCGAGGTCGAGCACCATGCCGCATTGCCCTACGCCGAGGTCCCGTCCTTCGTGGCGCGCCTGCGTTCGTCAGACTCAGGCGAGGTGGCTCGTCTCGCCTTCGAGTTCCTCATCTTGACGGCACTACGCACGAGCGAGGTGCTCGGGGCGCGGTGGCAGGAGATCGACGAGGCGGAGAAGGTATGGACCGTTCCAGCCGACCGCATGAAGAAGCGTCGGGTACATCGGGTGCCCCTGAGCCCCCGCGCGTCCGAGATATTGGACCGGGCCAAGCTGCTGGCCGGTGACAGCCCGTTTATATTTCCCGGCCGCTCACCCGCGAAGCCGATGTCGAACATGGTGTTCAGCATGGCGCTGCGACGGATGAACGTGCCTGTGACGGCGCACGGTTTCCGCTCCTCCTTCCGGGACTGGGCGGCCGAAGAGACCAGGTACCCGCGCGAGGTGGCCGAGGCGGCGCTGGCGCATGTGGTCGAAAACCGGGTCGAGGCCGCATACCGGCGCGGCGACCTTCTAGAGAAGCGCCGCGAATTGATGGAGGCTTGGGCTACGTTCTGCGGCACCGTGCCTACCGAGCGACAATCTGCAGAGGGAGCCGCAAGCGATGTCCCAATCGAAGAAGGCTGACCCCCGGGTGGTCATCGAAGACGCTTGGCGGAGCGTGCAAGCCTACGATGCCCAACATAGTACCGATCGCCTCGCGCAAGATGCCCCGCGCTTTGTCGATTACGCCTGGAAGCGTTTTGATCCGAAAACGGTTCTGACCGTCCTTATGTCGGAGAAACCGGCCTACAAAGCCTTGAAGCCCATTCTATTCTCCGGCTTTTGTACCTGGGTCGTTTGCCCAAAGCGGATCCAACTCCGGCAACACGGAATGTTGCTCGTCGGCATCGAGCATATGAGGTGGGCGGAAGTATTAGGTCGGGCGGCCTTTGCCGGGCGTGACATTCCGAACCACGACCTCCTGGGAGACATCATGGGCCGTCTCCGCGCCCTAGGTCAGGACTTCTACAGCGACTTCTACTATCCGATCGGTGGGTTGGCCCAAGTAGTCCGTTCAACGACGCCGAGGAACTTTGAGCGTAGTCTTGCGCATCACTCCAAGGATGCGCTCGCTATCGTTTGGATCATGCAGATATATGATTATCATGCCAAGAACTTGGGCAACAAGGAATTGTACTGGCCAGCCTCGGGAGGAAAGGGTTACGAACTGGTAAGGGTATTGGAGAGTGCGCAACAAGATAAACTCGGCATCAACGAAAAGGCTTCGGAAAGACGCTGGAAGAGTCTGAAATCCAGTGCCGCTCTCATCTACGCTGCGTCAACAATAGTTGCTGATGAGGGGCAAAGCCTTTTTGAGGCAATCTGTGCTGGAGAGGCGACTTTTGAGGAACATGGCGACCATTTGGCTAGCTGGATCGGGCGTGCACGCTACGCCGCCGAGACCATTCTTGGCGAACTGACGACGCCGGAGATCGGGCAGACAAACGCCGCGCTGCTGCCGGACATAACCCCTGAGCCAACACCAGAGCCGCCACTCAGCACAGTCGAAAAAGAGCGCATTGAGGCTGCGTTCAACAGGGAGACGATCAACAAAGGCCGTCGCGAGGCGGAACGCCGAAGGCGCTTAGCACTGACCCTGGGGGGCGCGTAACACCCCCAGGGTGACGGGAGCAGGGGGAATATTGGAAGCCGAAGCCCCTCGATACTGAGCTGTCGTCCCCTTTCGGACGGAGCAGCATCATGAACTACCACCCTGGCCTTCCTCAGACTGGCTTTGTCACCAGAGAATGGCTGAAGCGCCATCTCTGCATCAGCAACTCGACTCTGCATCAGTGGGTTGCTGACAAGCGCCTTCCCGCGCCCGTGAAGATCGGCCCCCGCGCTGTCCGTTTCCGCGCCGAAGATGTGCGAGCATTTCTAGAAAGTGCAAAACGCAGCACCGAGGAGGTGGGGTAGTGGCCGCTTCCCGTCCAAACGAGAAACCCCGAAAGACGAGGCTGCGCCTGCCGAAGGCTGGTCTGAGCCAAAAGTCCGAAATTCAGATTTTTCAACCTCACAAGGGGCCGACGTCACATACCTTCCGTTTCGGAACCATCTCGCCCGAACCCTTCGACCCCGCAGCGCTTCAACGCTCAGCTGGTGAAGATCCTGTGGCCTTTCTCGACCAGTGCCGCACGCATTCTCGCGCCATCAAAAAGGGACACCGCCACTTGCAAATGGAGCTTTGCCATGGGTGCTACTGCAGTGCCTTTGCTATCAAGAAGCAACCAGAACGGTTCGAGGAACTGTTGGAACACGAGTTCTGCAAACGTCGAAAGTACACGCCTAAGACCGGCGGCTTATTGCGGCTTGCATTCTTGATAGGGACCGGTGCCGACACGAGCGGCCCGACCGCAAAAAGGGCGTGGGCCATTGCAGCTCGTTTCCAGCCGTTCTTCGATCGGGACGTCGAGCCAGAGGCTGTTCTGGCTGCCATCACGGCCGCGGGTGGCCTGCACCGTTTAGCGCTGCCTTTCGACGATACGCCGTCAGGAACTAAGCCGAAGAGCCCATCAAAGCGACGCGTCAAGCTGCCTCAACGTCCTATCGGCAAAGCTCAAGACCGGGAGGATCGGCCTGGCCGCGGCTCTGCCGACTTCGCTGACGTTGTACCCTTCCTACCCGGCGGTGATCCCAAGGTAGAGCTCCTCGGGATCGTCGTTACTGCACCGGAATTGCAGGAGGTGCTGAACTCGCCCCTCGGCACTCGCTTTCAACTGACCGTCGAGCATGTCCGATCTAGCTCGGACTGGAAGTGCATCAAAGCGATCTCGGTAAAACCGATAGGTAAAAAAGGGCAAGGAGTTAAGCTTTCGATTGATCCGGGATCGGTTGCACGAGCAGAACGCACGTATGCGAGGAAAGCTAATGGTTAAGCTCACGATTGACCCAAAGGTGATCGCGCGTGTCTACGGCGTACGGCAGGTTACGCCACTGCCGGTGATCGATTCACCGGTTACCGGAAGTGCCAACACGCGTAGCTTACAGGCCCTTGATATACAAACCGACCCGACGTTCAGCCATGGAACCACACCCCCAGCCTCCGCCATTACGCATGTACCCACGATAAAACCCCAGGCAGGCAAGCTAAGCCTACCCACCCCCCAGAGTTACACAGCCCGTACTGGTTGGGTGCCGATCAAGACGGCCGAGCGCTTTGTCGAACTGCATCGGAAACGCGATGAAGAGCGCGAGGCCTACCTCCACCACGGACGGCGAAACAGGCCATCGCTCGACAGAGCGACCCGCGCCAACTTGGCGGAGCGAAATGCCATCTCTCTTCCCGCCAACAACATGCACGCCCGCGTTCGGTATGCATTGATTACGGCCACCCACGTCCAGGGGGTCGTGGATGCGCTACCGACCGGGATGCCGGTGTTCTTCGTGACCCTGATCAACGGGGAGCACACGACCTCGCTAGAAGATGCGCCCGCGTTCAAGACCTCCAAGCTGACGGGCTGGGTGCATCAGGTCCTGCGCGGCACCCACTACGTCGGGATGGTCGAAGCCGCCTACTTCGGGAACTTGGGGCAGTCCGGCGTGAGCAAGCGAGGCTCGGTCTCCTGGCACGCCCACTGCATCGTCTGCGGCATCAGCGAAGCGGCTTTGAAGAGACTAGTGGCCGCCATTAATAAGAGGTTCTCAACCCGTGTTCCTGGCGTTCCTGCTGCCGATTGCCGCCTCCTTCAGCGCTCCGAGGTGTTCGGTCACGCACTCTACATGAGCAAGGGTCAGGTGGCGGAGTACCTGGTCTACAGCCGCAAGCGGGACGGCGACCCTGATCCCGAAACCGGAGAGATCATCGCGGTACCGACCGGCCGTTTCCGGGTTCGGAAGCGCGATCTACGGCCGCCCGATGCCGTCCGCATGTGCCCGGTCTTCGTGGACCGGTACATTGACCGGCTCGCCTTCGCGGCCGGTGAGGGCAGGGCAGTGCTGCACGCCATCAGACAAGAAGCCCTGGCTCCCTTCCACCGGTGGGAGCGAAGCAGCCCTACAAGATTGCCGAAGAGCGGCGGCGGACGCAGTGCTGCAGGCCTCCTGTCGCTCGCGCGAGGCGCATAAGACCTCGCAAAGTGAAGCTTCGATGGTCTTAGGGAGAACAAGACGCGAACGCACTCCGTCCACAGGTCCAGCCCCGGCCTGCGACCGACGCTGGCGTCCACGACGCGCCCCGGCCCGCCCCGACCCCGAGCTTCGCTTCCGCACGCCTCTGGGTCAGACACTTCGTCAACAGAACCTAGCCAATCGCGAACA
>JAUJMO010000004.1:0-31189 GCA_030446805.1 Caulobacteraceae bacterium
CACATTGGGGGGCCCCCCCACAGGTACCCGTTGGCGGCGGGCGGGGGGGGCGCCCCCCGCCCACGGGGGGATCGCGCGCGGGGGCTGATGCTGGGTGGGAGGGGGGTGGGGACCCCCCCCCGCCGGTGTTGCGTGTCCCTCACGGCGGGGGGGGTGCGGCCCGGGGGGCGCGCCGGCCGCGGGGGGGGGGCCCACGCCGCGGACGCGCGCTTGGTGAACTGGATGCCGGGCGCCCCGGTGCGGGTGGAGGCGGTCCTGAACGGCCGGCCCCTCGACTACACCTTGCTTCAGACCGGTCGTCACTGGGGCCCGAACAGCCTGGCGGTTCTGCTCGTGCTGGAGGCCCTGGAGGTGCCGCTGGAGACGGCCCTGAGCGCTCTCGCCGCCTTTGAGCCCCTCGCTGGACGCGGTGCGGAGCGGGTGACGAACCTCGGCGTCCGCTTGGTGGACGAAAGCTACAACGCCAATCCGCTCTCCATGCGCGCGGCCTTGATCAGCCTGGGCGGCCGGACCGTGCCTTCTCCGGGACGGCGCATCGTGGCGCTCACCGACATGCTCGAGTTGGGCCCGGACGCGATCCGTTTCCACGCTGATCTGGCCCAGCCGATCGAAGACGCGGGCGTGGATCTGCTTTTCTGCGCCGGACCTTTGATGAAGGCGCTGTGGGACTCGGTGCCAAGGGGTAAGCAGGGGGCCTACGCTGCTTCGGCGGCCGATCTTGCGCCCATGTTGGTCGAGGCGGTCCGTCCAGGCGACGTGGTCATGGTCAAGGGATCCAATGGGTCCCGGGCCTCCACCCTCGCCCAGGCGCTCGATGCAGCGCCCCGGGCCGTCCTCGGGGACCGCCGCTGATGTTCTACTGGTTGTTTCAACAAACCTCCGAGGCCCAGTCGTACATCCCAGGCTGGCAGCTGCTGCAGTTCCAGACGGTGCGCACCGGTCTGTCGCTGATCACCGCCATGATCGTGGCCGTCGCCATGGGCAGCCGCTTCATCCGTTGGATGCGGGTCAAGCAGGGCAAGGGCCAGCCCATCCGCACGGACGGGCCGGAAAGCCACCTCAGCAAGCGGGGCACGCCCACCATGGGCGGGCTCATGATCCTGGCGGGCGTGCTGGTGGCGACCCTGCTGTGGGGCGACCTGGGCAACGTCTATGTCTGGGTGGTGATGGGCGTGACGGCCGCCTACGGCCTGCTGGGCTTCGTGGACGACTATTCCAAGGTGACCAAGCAGCACCATGGCGGCTTGAAGGGCAGCCAGAAGCTGTTGGTGCAGTTCCTGATCGCCGGGCTGGCGACCTTTGTGCTGGTGCGCTGGGGCGGGGTGCCGCCCGATGCGCCCAATCTGAACACCTCCGTGGCCTTTCCCTTCAGCCGCCAGTGGCTGGTCGAGCTGGGTTTGTTCTATCTGGTGTTCGGGGCCGTCACCATCGCGGGCTTCTCCAACGCGGTGAACCTGACGGACGGCCTGGACGGCCTGGCCGTGGTGCCGGTGATGATGGCGGCGGGCGCCTTTGGCGTGATCGCCTATCTGGTCGGCCGGTTCGACTACACCCAATACCTGCAGGTCCATTTCGTCCCGGGCGTGGGCGAGCTGGCCGTGATCTGCGCGGCTTTGATCGGCGGCGGCATGGGCTTCCTCTGGTACAACGCCCCTCCGGCCAAGATCTTCATGGGCGATACCGGTTCGCTGGCGCTGGGCGGAGCGCTCGGGACGATCGCGGTGGCCACCAAGCACGAGATCGTGCTGGGCATCGTGGGCGGGCTGTTCGTGGCCGAGGCGCTGTCGGTCATGGTCCAGATCGCCAGCTTCAAGCTGACGGGCAAGCGGGTCTTCCGCATGGCCCCGATCCACCACCATTACGAGAAGCTCGGCTGGGCCGAGAGCACGGTGGTGATCCGCTTCTGGATCATCGCCGCCATGCTCGCGCTCATCGGCCTGGGCACGCTCAAGCTCCGTTGAGGAAGATGGCATGATCCCGGTTCGTGGTTTTCAGGGTCGTCGCGTCGCCGTCTTCGGTCTCGGCCGAACGGGGCTCACCGCCGCACGCGCTCTCGCGGCAGGCGGCGCCAAGCCGGTGCTGTGGGACGAGCAGGCCGCTTCACGGGACAAGGCGGCTGCGGAAGGCTTCGCCGTCGAGGATCTGTCGGCCGCCGACTGGAGCGGCTTCTCCGCCCTGCTGCTCTCCCCGGGCGTTCCGCTGACGCACCCGGAGCCGCACTGGACGGTGAACAAGGCCCAGGCCGCGGGGGTCGAGGTGCTGGGCGATGTGGAGCTGTTCGCCCGGGCGGTGAACGCCGCCCCCGCTCACAAGCGGCCCAAGGTGGTCGCGATCACGGGCACAAACGGCAAGAGCACCACCACCGCCCTGACCACCCATGTGCTGGCCCACGCCGGTCGGGACGCCAAGGCGGGCGGCAACATCGGCCAGGGCGTGCTGGGCCTCGCCGACATGCACGGTGGAGCCGTTTATGTCCTGGAGCTGAGCTCTTACCAGCTCGACCTGACCAAGAGCCTCAAGGCGGACGCCGCCGTGCTGCTGAACGTCTCGCCCGACCATCTGGAGCGCCACGGCGGGATGGAGAATTACGTCGGCTCCAAGCGACGCGTGTTCATGAACCAGAAGCCCGGCGACGCGGCGATCGTGGGCGTGGACGACCCCTTCTGCCAACGCATCTGCACGGAGCTGGTGGCGGCTAATCATCGGCCGATCTGGCCCATCTCCTCGGGGCGAGCCATGGGCCGCGGCGTGTACGCGCTCTCCGGCGTGCTCTATGACGGGACCGCCGACCGGGTGGTCGAGGTGGCCGATCTGACCCGGGCTCGATCCCTTCCGGGGCGCCACAACTGGCAGAATGCGGCTGCCGCCTACGCCATCGCGCGGAGCCTGGGCGTGCCGTGGGAGGTGGTGGTCGAGGGCCTGAACAGCTTCCCGGGACTGGCGCATCGCATGGAGACGGTGGGTCAGATCGGGGCGGTCCGCTTCGTCAATGACAGCAAGGCCACCAACGCCGAAGCGGCGCGCCAGGCCATGAGCAGCTACCCCAGATTCTACTGGATCGCCGGCGGGCAGCCCAAGACGGGCGGCATCGCTCAGCTCCATGACCTGCTGCCCCGGGTCGCGCGCGCCTACCTGATCGGGGACGCCGCGCCTGAATTCGGCCGTGCGCTGGACGGCAGGGCCGATTACCAGATCTCAGGCGACATCGAGACGGCGGTCGGGGCCGCCTATGCCGACGCGGCGCGGTCCGGCCAGGACGCCGTGGTGCTGCTGTCGCCCGCCTGCGCCAGTTTCGACCAGTTCAAGGACTTCGAGGCCCGCGGCGACGCGTTTCGGGCGGCGGTGGCCGCGCTGGAGTCTACCCCCGCAGAACGGCTCCGCGCCGCAGGTTAACGCGGCGCTAACCATACCGGGCCAGGAGCGAAGGAATGACCGCCCAGCCCCACGCCTTCGCCCGGACGGACCGCTCCAAGTTGGGCGTCTGGTGGTGGACGACGGACCGATGGCTGCTCGGGGCGACAGCGGCCCTGATGTTCCTGGGCGTGATGCTGAGCTTCGCCTCCAGTCCGGCCGCCACCGCCCGGATCGGCATCGACCAACCCTTCCACTTCGCCATGCGGCAGGGATTTTACGCCGCCGCCGCCGCCGTCATCCTGCTCAGCGTGTCCATGCTGTCCCCCAAGGGGGTGCGGCGGGTCGCCTTTTTCATCTGGATCGCGGCGGTGCTGAGCATGATGGCGCTGCCCTTCATCGGCCACGCGGCCAAGGGCGCCACCCGATGGATCCAGCTTGGGCCCCTGTCGCTGCAGCCCTCCGAGTTCGTGAAGCCCTCCCTGATCGTCCTGGTGTCCTGGATGTTCGCCGAAACCCAGAAAGGGGAGGGCGTTCCCGGCGTTTCCATCGCTGTCGGACTCTATGCTCTGACCATCGGCCTGCTGCTGATCCAGCCCGACATCGGTCAGAGCCTTCTGATCACCGTGGCCTTCGGGGCCGCCTTCTTCATGGCCGGGGTGCCGTTCGGCTGGATCGCCGGCATGGCGGGGCTGGCGGTGGCCGGGATGTTCGGCGCCTACCTGACCTTCGATCACGTGCGCAGCCGCTTCACCCGCTTTCTCTCGCCGGAGGGTTCGGACACCCACCAGGTGGACCGGGCCGCGGAGGCCATCGGCGCCGGCGGCCTGTTGGGGCGTGGACCGGGCGAGGGCGTCATGAAGCGCCATGTGCCCGACCTTCATACCGACTTCATCTATTCCGTCGCGGCGGAGGAGTACGGCCTGATCTTCTCCCTGCTGCTGATCAGCCTCTTCGCCGTGCTGACCCTGCGCGGGCTGCTGAAGGCCATGAAGCTGACCGAACCCTTCGAACAGGTGGCCGCGGCGGGGCTCTTCGTGCTGGTGGGCCAGCAGGCCTGCATCAATGTAGCCGTGAACTTGAACCTGATCCCGACCAAGGGCATGACGCTCCCCTTCATCTCCTACGGAGGCTCGTCCATGCTGGCCATGGGGCTCACGCTCGGCATGGCGCTGGCGCTCACGCGCAAGCGCCCCGGCGGCTACAGCGCGCCCCGGCGCGACGCGGACGCTTTTGCATGAACAGGTTCGCCGTGGTGGCGGCCGGGGGTACCGGAGGTCACCTGTTTCCGGCTGAAGCGTTGGCCCGTGTGCTGGCCGGGCGCGGTTGGCGCATCGCGCTGGCGACCGACTCCCGAGGGGCGCGCTTCGCCGACCACTTCCCGGCGGAGGAGCGGATCGCCCTCGAGGCCGCCACCTTCAAGCCCGGCGATCTGGTGGGCATGGTTCGCGCCAACATGCGCATTCAGGCCGGGGCCGTCCAAGCCCGCAAGGCGTTCGCGCGGCTCGATCCCGCGGTGGTGATAGGCTTCGGCGGCTACCCGTCGCTGCCGGCGCTCATGGCCGCCCGAAGCCAGCGGCGCCCAACCCTGATCCATGAACAGAATTCAGTGCTGGGCCGAGTGAACCGCTACATGGCCCCCAAGGTGGACGCGGTGGCCTGCGCCTTTCCCACCCTGCTGAAGGCGCCCAAGCGAGTGAAGGCCGAGGTGGTGGGCAACCCCATCCGGCCCGACATTCGTGCGCTCCACGAACGGCCCTTCCCGCCGATGGGCGGGACCATCCGCATCCTGGTGACCGGCGGGAGCCAGGGCGCGCGCCTGCTCTCCGAATTCACCCCGGCGGCCATCATCAACCTGCCTGAGGACCTGCGCCTGCGGGTGCGCGTGGAGCAGCAGACCCGGATGGAGAACCTGGACCTCGCTCGCACCGCCTACCGCGAGGCGGGTGTGGAGGCGGAGGTGGCGCCCTTCTTTCGCAACATGGCGGCCAGACTGGAGAAGGCGCACCTGGTCATCGGCCGCGCGGGCGCCTCGACGGTGTGCGAGCTCGCGGTCGCGGGCAAGCCCTCCATCCTGGTGCCGCTCAAGATCGCAGCGGACGACCACCAGACTTCCAACGCCAAGCTCCTGACCGACGTCGGAGCCGCCGTGGTGATCCGGGAAGACAAGTTCACGCCGGAAGCCCTGGGGGAGGCGATCCGGACCATGTTGAACGATCCCGAAGGTTTGGGTCGCCGCGCGGAAGCTGCTCGCTCCGTGGCCGCCCCCGAAGCCGCCGAGCGGCTGGCCGACCTCGTCGAACGCACGGCGCGCGCGTAGTCGTCGGGATATGAACCGCCGTCCCGTCCCGTTCCAACTGGGGCCTGTGCACTTCATCGGCATCGGCGGCATCGGCATGAGCGCCATCGCCGAGATCATGCTCACCATCGGCTATCGTGTGCAGGGGTCCGATGCCCGGGCCTCCGCCAACACCGAACGGCTCCAGCGGCTGGGCGCGCAGATCCACGTGGGGCATGACGCTGCGCATGTGGCGGACGGCGTCTCGGCGGTGGTCTTCTCCACGGCGGTGCCGCATGACAATCCGGAGATGGTTGCGGCGCGCGAGCGGGGCGTGCCCCTGGTCCGCCGGGCGGAGATGCTGGCCGAGCTGATGCGGCTGCAGTTCTCGGTGGCCGTCGGCGGCACTCACGGCAAGACCACGACCACCTCCATGATCGCCGCCCTGCTGGACGCGGGGGGGCTGGACCCGACGGTGGTGAACGGCGGCATCATCAACGCCTACGGCACCAACGCCAAGGTCGGCGGGGGCGACTGGATCGTGGTGGAGGCGGACGAGAGCGACGGCAGCTTCCTTCGCCTGAAGTCCACCGTGGCCGTTGTCACCAACATCGACGCCGAGCACCTGGAGCACTGGGGCGACTTCGACGCCATCAAGCGCGGCTTCCGGGACTTCGTCGAGAACATCCCCTTCTACGGCTTTGCAGCGGTCTGCCTCGACCACCCGGAGGTGCAGGCCATGGCCGCCTCGGTGGAGAACCGGCGTTTGGTCACCTACGGGCTCAATCCCCAGGCCGAGGTCCGCGCCCTGCGGGTGGACATGGACCAGTTGGGCGCCGAGTTCGACGTCTGCATCCAGCCGCGCGACGCCGAGCCGCGCGTGATCGAGCGCCTGCGCCTGCCCATGCCGGGCTGGCACAACATCTCCAATGCGCTGGCCGCCATCGCCGTGGCGCGTGAGCTCGGGGTGAGCGACGCGGACATCAAGGAAGGGCTGCGCGGCTTCGTGGGCGTGAAGCGCCGTTTCACCACCACGGGCGTGGCGAACGGAATCCGGGTGATCGACGATTACGGCCACCATCCCGTGGAGATCGCGGCTGTGCTGAAAGCCGCCCGCCAGGTGACGGACCGGCGGGTGATCGCCGTGGTTCAACCGCACCGCTACACCCGGTTGCGGGATCTGTTCGACGATTTCTGCAGTTGTTTCAACGACGCCGACGAGGTGATCGTGGCCGAGGTCTACGCCGCGGGGGAAGACCCCATCGAGGGCATGGATCGGGACTCTCTCGTTGAAGGCCTGAAACGCTGGGGACACCGGCACGTGCTCCCGCTGGACGCCCCCGAAAACCTGCCCCGCCTGGTGCGCGCAACGGCGGCCCCGGGGGATCTGGTGGTGCTGCTGGGCGCAGGCGACATCACCAACTGGGCCTACGCCCTGCCGGAGCAGCTGGAGGCGTTGGAGCCATGGGCGAGTTGATCACCGGCGGCTGCCAGTGCGGCGCCGTGCGCTACGCCCTCACTCGACCGCCCAAGGCGGGGTTCTGTCACTGCCGTATGTGCCAGCGCGCCACGGGCGGCGTCTTCGGCGCGCTTGCGACCGCGCCCAAGGCGGACTTCAGCTGGACCCGTGGTGAGCCGAGCTTCTTTGAAAGCTCCACGGCCGCCAAGCGGGGCTTTTGCGCCCGGTGCGGGACGCCGCTCACCTTCGCCTACAACGACAGCGCAAGCCTGGACGTCACCATCGGCAGCTTGGACGATCCGGAGGTGGCTGGGCCCAATCAGATGCATTTCGCCGTTGAGTCCCGCGTCTCCTGGGCCCCCATCTGCGACGGGGCTCCGCAGCAACGGCTGGATGACTACCGCGAGTCGCCGGTGCACCAGCCCGGCTATCAGTCCTTCCAGGCGCCCGCGGGCGGGGACACGTGAGCTGGCGCGACCAACTGCCCGCAGTGCGCGGGCGTGTGCAGTTCGACGCGGAACTGGCGCCCTTCACCTGGTTCCGCGTGGGCGGGCCGGCGGAGCTGCTGTTCCTGCCGCAGGACGACGACGACCTCGCAACCTTTCTCCGGGGGCTGGACCCCGGCGTGCCGGTGACGCCCATCGGTGTGGGCTCCAACCTGCTCGTGCGCGACGGCGGCGTGGAGGGCGTGGTGATCCGGCTGGGCCGGGGGTTCGGGACGGTGGAGCCCGGGGGAGCGGACACCCTCCGCGCCGGCGCCGCGGCCCTGGACGCGGCCGTGGCCAAGCGCGCCGCGGAGGCCGGGCTGGCCGGGCTGGAGTTCTATCGCGGGGTGCCGGGCACGATCGGGGGCGCCCTGACCATGAACGCGGGGTGCTACGGTTCGGAGACCAAGGACATTCTGGTGGAGGCCTACGCCATAGGCCGCGACGGAACCCGGCTGAGGATCCCCGCCGCCGAGATGGGCTTCAGCTACCGTCGTTCGGAGACCGCCGCCCGCGGCGAGCTGATCTTCACCGGCGCGCTGTTCCGGGGAAGGCCGGACGACCCGGCCGCCGTGACCGAGCGCATGGAGGCCATCACCGCCCGTCGTGAGGCCTCTCAACCCATCCGCGAGAAGACCGGCGGCTCCACATTCAAGAACCCGCCCGGCCACAGCGCCTGGAAGCTGGTGGAGGACGCGGGTTGGCGCGGGCGGCTGCTCGGCGGCGCCAAGTTCAGCGAGCTGCACAGCAATTTCATGATCAACACGGGCGAGGCGTCCGCGGCTGACCTCGAGGCCCTGGGTGAGACGGTGCGGGCCGAGGTGCTGGCCAGGGCGGGCGTGCAGCTTGACTGGGAGATCAAGCGGATCGGGCGCGCCCCAAGCCTCTGAACGCGTTAGTGAGTCGCAGACCGCCGACTCGGAGCCTGTCCATGCCCGCCCCCCTCGCTGACCGTCACGTCGCCGTGCTCCTTGGCGGCATCTCCTCCGAGCGCGAGGTGTCGCTGACGTCCGGAGGGGCCTGCGCCGACGCCTTGGAACGGCTGGGCGCCAAGGTCAGCCGCATCGACGCTGGGCGTGACCTTGGCGAGGTGCTGGCGCGGCTCAAGCCCGACGCCGTCTTCAACATCCTGCACGGACAATGGGGCGAGGACGGATGCGTCCAGGGCATACTGGAGACCCTGGGCGTGGCCTACACCCACTCGGGCGTGCTGGCCTCCGCCCTGGCCATGGACAAGGCCAAGGCCAAGGCCGTGATGCGCGCGGCGGGCGTCGAGGTGCCCGGCGGCGGCCTGTTCAACCGTCACGAGGTGGCCCGGCGCCATGTGATGGAGCCCCCCTACATCGTCAAACCGAACGCCGAAGGCTCCTCGGTAGGCGTGTTCCGCGTCATGGAAAGTGCGAACGGCCCCACTCAGATGGTCGTGGCGGAGGACTGGACCTACGGCGAGGAGGTCATGGTCGAGCCCTACATAGCCGGCAAGGAGCTGGCCGTGGCCGTTCTGGGCGACCGCGCCCTGGCCGTGACCGAGATCGTATCCAACACGGAATTCTACGACTTCCAGGCCAAGTACGGGGAGGGGGGCTCCTCCCACATCGTGCCGGCCGACATGCCGCCTCACGCTTACGAAAAGGCCTTGCGCCAGGCCGAGCTGGCGCACGCCGCGCTTGGTTGCCGCGGGCTTACGCGCAGCGACTTCCGTTATGACGATCTTAAGGACGTTCTTGTCTTACTGGAGGTCAACACCCAGCCCGGGATGACGCCCACCTCGCTCGCCCCAGAGCAGGCGGCCCACCTCGGCACGGGGTTCGATGACCTGGTTCGGTGGATTGTGGAGGACGCCTCATGCCCGCGGTAGCGCGCCCCAAGCCCGCCCCGCGTTCGCGTAACCCGCAAGCCCAAGCTCAAGCTCACCCTCAGGCCAAAACTCACCCCAAGTCCGCTCCCAAGGTGCAGGCGTCCAAGCGAGGTCGGACGCCGCCGCGCGCGCCGGTCGCGCCCTATGCGCCCGCAAAGCTGGAGGCCGCGCGCGGCGTGGGTCTGGCGCCCAAGCTGGCGCTGGGCGTGGCGAGCGCCGCCGTGCTGGCCGTGGTGGGTGTGGCGCTGTTCACCGGGGACCGGCTGGAGACGCTGAAGCGCGGACTGGACCGGACCACCGGCTCCATCGTGGCCGCCACCGGCTTCGGCGTGGACGCCGTCGCGGTGAAAGGCGCCTCAAAGCACACGGAGGCCGCCGTGCTGGCCGCGGCCGGCGTGGAGCCGGGCGACAACATTCTGGGCGTCGATCTCCAGGCGGTGCGAGGCCGCGTGGACCAGGTGGGCTGGGTGGAGGACGTCACCGTTCGCCGCCTGCTGCCCGACACCCTGGCGATCTCGGTCAAGGAACGGCGGCCCATGGCGGTCTGGCAGTACAAGGGCCGGGTCGGCTTGGTGGACGCGGGCGGCAAGGTGATCGCCGGCGCGGACGCCACGCAGTTTCCCCAACTGCCGCTGGTGGTGGGGGCCGGGGCCGGACAGGCCGCGGGCGAGATCCTGCCCCTGCTGCATGCACGACCCAGGCTGATGGAGAGGGTGGAGGCGCTGGTCCGGGTCGATCGACGCCGTTGGGACGTGCGCTTGCGCGACGGCGCCCTGATCCAGCTCCCGGCGCTGGACGAAGCCGACGCCCTGATGCGGCTGGACAAGTTGGAGGCTAGCGCGCGCGTGCTGGAGCTCGGGTTTGAAAAGATCGACCTGCGCGACCCGGAGCTTGTCGCCGTTCGACCCCGCGCCGATCAGCCCCGTCCGGTCCAGTCTGAGCCCATCGCGGCCGTCGTCACCACCGCTGCGACCGCTCCGGCGGCCGCTCCCCCTCCCGCGGCTCCGGCCGCGTCCGGTCTCTAGAAAGGAGGCTCCGATGTCACGGCTCGAAGATCGCCGAATGGCGCGGGACGGCCTCAAGCGGCTGGCGCCCGCGCGCGCGCCCCTGGTGGCCGCCGTGGACCTGGGCGCCGCCAAGGTGTCCTGCTTCATCCTGAAATCCGACGGGGCCCGAACCGCGGACCGAACGGTGCACGTCGCCGGCGCCGGCTATGTCGCATCGCGCGGCGTGCGCGGCGGCTCCATCGTCAACATGGAGGAAGCCGCCCAGGCCATCGCCCAGGCCGTGGAGCGTGCGGAAGCCGCCGCGGGCGTCAACGTCAGCGGCGTAACGGTGGCCACCGCCGGCGGCCAGCTGTCCAGCTGCCGGGTCAAGTCCAGCGTGACCCTGGGCCAGCGCCCGATCACCGACGACGATCTGACCCGCGCGATCAGTGCGGCCGCCGCCCAGGTGCGCACGCCGGGTCGTCGTCCGATCCATGTGCTGCCGGTGGCCTGGTCGGTGGATGGCGCCAAGGGCGTGCGCGATCCCCGCGCCATGTACGGCCGGACCCTGGAGTTGGAGCTCCTGGTGGTCACCATGAACGAGAGCGCCTTCAACACCCTGGGCCACTGCCTGGGCCTGGCGCACCTGGAGTTCGGCGGCGTGGTGGCGGCGCCCTTCGCCTCGTCCCTGGCTGCGCTGGAAGACGACGAGATGGACCTGGGCTGCGCCTGCATCGACATGGGCGGCGGCTCCACCACCACCGCGATCTGGAGCCAGGGCTCGCTGGTGCACGTGGACAGCCTGCCGGTGGGCGGCGGCCACGTGACCGCGGACATCGCCCGGGGCTGGTCGACCTCGATCGCCGGCGCCGAGCGGCTCAAGACCCTGCACGGCTCCGCCTTGGCCTCGTTCAACGAGGATCGCGAGATGATCGAAGCCCCGCCGCGCGGCGAGGACCACGGCGCCGGCCCAGTGACGGCGCCGCGCTCCCTGCTCAAAGGCATCATCGCGCCGCGCATCGAGGAGACCTTCGAACTGGTGCGCGAACGCCTGCGGGCGTCGGGCGTGTCCATCGATCCCGGCGCCGGCGTCGTGCTTACGGGCGGCGCCTCTCAGTTGGCCGGCGTGCGCGAAGTGGCCGGACGGGTGTTCGAGCGGCCCGTGCGGCTGGGCGGTCCCAAACGTGCGCCTTCGCTGGCCCAGGCCGCAGCCGGGCCGGCTTTTTGCGCCGCGGCGGGCGTGCTCCAGCGAGCCGCTTTCGGTCCTCGCGAGGCGGTCAGCGCCAAGCGCCTGAACGGGCTCAAGAAGCCCCGCGACCTGGACCCCAACGCCAGCGCCATCGTCAGGGCGGCGAGCTGGCTCCGCGAGAACCTTTAGGGAGCACGGCGGCTCAGCACTCAGCGGCCGCCGTCTCCTAGCCTGAACGGGCCCCTTGTAGCCGCTGACCTAGCGACTCGCGGGGGCTGCCGCGCCTGGCTGCAGCCGCCGATCGAAGAAGTCGCTCCAGGTCCGCCACTGATGCAGCTGGAGCGCCTTGCCGCGTATGCCGTGGCGCTGACCGGGGTAGAGCATCAGTTCGAAGGGCGTGCTGCGGGCCTGCAGCGCTCCCATCACCCGGGTGGTGTTGGAAAGCAGCACATTGTCGTCCGCCATGCCGTGCATGAGCAGGAGCGAGTCCGGCCGGATGCGGTCCAGGCGGGGAATGACGTCGGACGACGCATAGCCGGCGCGGTTAGCCTGCGGCGTCAGCATGTAGCGCTCGGTGTAGGCGGTGTCGTACAGGCCCCATTCCGTGGGCGAGGCGCCCGCCATGCCCGCCGCGAACGGGCTGTTCGGGGCGGTCATCATCATCAGCGTCATGAACCCACCCTGGGACCAGCCGTAGACCCCGACGCGGGTCGGGTCGACGTAGCTGAGCGTCTGGAGGAAGCGCGCCCCCAGCAATTGATCATCAACCTCCACCGTGCCGAAGCCGCGGTGTATGGCCCGCTCGAAAGCGACCGACCGGTTGGGCGTGCCCCGGTTGTCCAGAACGTAGACCACATAGCCCGCCTCCTGCCACAGCCGGTATTCCGGCCGGATCCAGGCCTGACGCACCAGCTGGCTGGCGGGACCGCCATAGACGTTGACGATGGCCGGATAGCGCAGGTTCGGGTCGAAGCCGCGGGGCTTCAACAGCATGTATTGGAGCCGCTGGCCGTCCGCAGCCACCAGCTGCCCGTACTGCGGATCCGGGAAGGCGCCGGCCCAGGGCGCCCAGGGATGGGCGGCGTTCACCGGGTTCTCCTCGATCCAGCGGAGGAGCGAGCCGTCGGCGGCGTAGAGCCCCGTGCGCGGCGGGGTGGTCGGATCCGACCAGGTGGCGGTGAAGGCCTTGCCCGAGCGGGCGAACTCCGCCCCGCTCCAGCGACGGCCCGGAGTCAAGGCCTCGGGCTCGCCGGGCTGGGCGTAGCTGACCGCGTAAACGCGCCGTTCGATCGGCGTGTCCTTGGACGCGGCGAAGAAGACGCGGCGGCGCGGCTCGTCGACCGCCAGAATGGCGTCCACGGGCCACTCCCCCGACGTCACCGTCCGCAGCAGGCGCCCGTCCGCCGCCCGGTGCTGGATGTGCTTGTAGCCCGACACCTCGGAGGTCCACAGGAAGGAGCCGTCCGCCAGCGGCTTGAAGTCGTCGGTGACATCGACCCACTGCGGCAGGGTTTCGGTCAGGACCACCCGAGACCGCCCGGTGGCGGGGTCGACGGCCAGGAGGTCAAGTCGGGTCTGGGCGCGGTTCAAGCGCTGGGCGTAGAGCGTGCGGCCGTCCTTCGACCAGTCCACGCGCACGAGGTAGATGTCCGGGTTCGGGCCGAGGTCCACCTTCACCCGACGCCCGTTGGCGACCTGCTGGACATAGAGCTCGACCACCGCGTTGGGGCGGCCCGCGCGCGGGTAGCGCTGCTCCACCGTGGTGGTGACGCCTTCGGCGGAGATTTCGGAACGTGGGATCACGTCCACCCCGCTTTCATCCACGCGGGTCAGGGCTATGCGGCTTTCGTCCGGGCTCCACCAATAGCCGGTGAACCGACCGAACTCCTCCTGGTTGATGAACTCGGCCACCGCCCAGGACAGCGTGCCCTTGCCGCCGGTTGTGAGCGCGCGCTCGCGGCCGCCGTCCACGGGGCGGATGTAGAGGTTCTGGTCGCGAACATAGGAGACGAACCGGCCGCGCGGGCTGACCTTGCTGTCGATCTCGTCGCCGGGCGTTTCGGTCAGTCGGCGCGTGCGCCGTCCGGCCTGTTCATGCAGCCACAGGTCGCCGTCCAGCGGGACCAGGATGAAGCGGCCCTGATCGTCCCAATGGTATTCCACCACGCCGCGCTGGGCGATCCGCTGGCGCTCCCGCCGGGCGATCTCGGCCTCCGTCAGCGCTGCCCCTGACGACAGCGCTGCGGCGTCGATCAGGCGGTAAGGCTCGCCGCCCGCGGTGTCGGCCGCCCAGAGGTCCAGCACCTCCCGGTTTTCGGGCTTGGGCCGCAGAAAGGTGACCCGCGCGCCGTCCGGCGAAAGCGCCACGCCCCGCGCGACCGGGCCCGCGATGTCCGGATCGCCGAATACGCGCTCGGGCGTGAGCGGCGGCGCAGACCCGCCTGCCACGGCGGCGGACCTTTCCGGGGCGCCCGTGGCGGCGCAGCCGGTGAGGAGCAGCAGGGAGAGCAGGGCGGGGCGGATCATGCCCGCAGGCTTGAGCGGCGGCGGCGGAGGCGTCAAGAGATTGCCCGCCCGCTTCGCCGTCGCTATCTAGCGCTCTGTTCCCGACAATTCAGTTCACAAGGCGCTGACGTCCCATGGCCGCCCAGTACATCTTCTCCATGCAGGGTCTCACCAAGGCCTTCCCCGGCGGGAAGAAGGTCTTCGAGAACGTGTGGCTGAGCTTCTACCCTGACGCCAAGATCGGCGTGGTGGGCGTGAACGGCTCGGGCAAGTCGACCCTGCTCAAGATCATGGCCGGGCTGGACCCCGAGTTCGCAGGCGAGGCCAAGGCCGCGGACGGCGTCAAGATGGGCTATCTGGAGCAGGAGCCGCACGTCGATCCCTCCTTGAGCGTCCGCGAGAACGTGGTCTCCATGTGCGAGGAGAAGCAGATCTTCGATCGCTACAACGCGATCGCGGTTGAGATGGCGGAGAACTACACCGACGAACTCATGGAGGAGATGACCGCCCTCCAGGAGAAGATCGACGCTCAGGACCTGTGGGACATCGACAGCCGCGTCGAGCAAGCCATGGACGCGCTCCGCTGCCCGCCGGACGACGCCGACGTGAGCAAGCTCTCCGGGGGGGAGAAGCGCCGGGTGGCGCTGGCCCGCCTTCTGCTGTCCAAGCCGGACATGCTGCTGCTGGACGAGCCCACCAACCACCTGGACGCCGAGTCCGTGGCCTGGCTGCAGCACCACCTGGAGGCCTTCCCGGGCTGCGTGATCCTGGTCACCCACGACCGCTACTTCCTCGACCAGGTGACCAAGTGGACGCTGGAGCTCGATCGCGGCAAGGGCGTGCCCTACGAGGGCAACTACTCCGGCTGGCTGGAGCAGAAGACCAAGCGCGTGGTGCAGGAGCAGAGCGAAAGCGAAGCTCGCCAGCGTGCGCTCAAGAAGGAGCTGGAGTGGGTCCGCTCCAACGCCAAGGCGCGTCAGGCCAAGTCCAAGGCCCGGCTGGCGTCCTACGACGAGATGGTGCGCGAGGCCGAGAACGCCCGCGGCGCCCAGACCCAGGCGCACATCCAGATCCCCCCGGGCCCGCGTCTGGGCAACCTCGTCCTGGAGGCCGATCGCCTGTCCAAGCGGTTCGGGGACCGGGTGCTGTTCGAGAACGTCACATTCAAGCTGCCGCCCAACGGCATCGTGGGCGTGATCGGTCCCAACGGGGCGGGCAAGACCACCCTCTTCAAGCTGATCACGGGCGCGGAGAAGCCGGACGACGGCGCCATCCGCGTGGGCGAAACGGTGAAGCTCTCCTATGTCGACCAGAGCCGCGACGCGCTCGATCCCTCCAAGACCATCTGGCAGGAGGTGAGCCAGGGGCTGGACGTCCTCAAGGTGGGCAACCGGGAGATCAACACGCGCTCCTACGTCGGCTCCTTCAACTTCAAAGGCGGCGACCAGCAGAAGAAGGTGGGTCTGTTGTCCGGCGGGGAGCGCAACCGCGTGCACCTGGCCAAGACGCTGACGGAAGGCGGCAACCTCATCCTGCTCGACGAGCCCACCAATGATCTAGACATCGAGACGCTGCAGTCGCTGGAGGAGGCGCTGGAAGGCTTCGCCGGCTGCGCGGTGGTGATCTCCCACGACCGTTGGTTCCTGGACCGGCTGGCGACCCACATCCTGGCCTTTGAAGGCGACGGCCATGTGGAATGGTTCGAGGGCAACTTCGAAGCCTATGAGGAAGACAAGAAGCGCCGGCTGGGCGCCGACAGCCTTATCCCCAAGCGGCTGAAGTTTCAGAAGTTCGCGCGCTAGCGGCGGCGGGGCGCGTCCACCCGGCCTCACGCCCGCGGGCGCTGGAGAGGGCCTCCGTAAGGGCAAGGGTGCGGGCGGGGCGTTGTCGCCGCATGAGGGCGGCGCAGCTGAGCTGTTCCCTGCTTGCGTCAAAGGCGAAGTCGAACCTAGCTTACCGCCGCGATCGGGAGTTGCGGGGTAGGACTGGTGGCGACGATCAACGGCACGGACGGCGCCGACAACCTCGTCGGGACCGATCAAGCGGATGTCATCAACGGCCTGGACGGGAACGACGTCATCGACGGGAAGTTCGGGACCGACACGCTGAACGGCGGCCCGGGCGACGACACCTTCGTCTTCACCGTCGGCGGATTTTCCAACAACCCTCCGCCGTTCGGATCGATCGACGGCGGCACGGGGGTGGACACGCTGGACCTCAGCCGCGTCTTCGGGCCCCAGACGACGGGGGGCGACGCCAACAGCTTCCAACTGCTGCTGGGGATCCAGCGGTTCAACGTTACGAACGTGGAGCGCGTGATCGGCACCTCGGGCCCGGACACGCTGTCGTTCTTCGGTTTCGGCTCCGGCGTGGAGGTCTTCGGCGGGCAGGGAAACGACAACATCCAGGGCGGCTCCGGCGCGGATCGCCTGTTCGGAGGCCAGGGAACGGACAATCTTGCGGGCGGTCCCGGGGATCAGCTGTTCGGCGAAGATGGGAACGACTTCGTCTTCGTCTCCGGCCAGTTCGGCGGAGCGGCGACGACGGGCTCGGCTGACGGCGGCGTCGGGATCGACACGCTCGCAACCGACATCCAGTTCGAGGTGGACCTCGCAGCAGGAACCGCGCGGAGCGGCCAGGTCGCTTACAGCATCGTCGGTTTCGAGAACGTCCAGGTCACGAGTTCCGGCAGTGCTTCGACGGCGCTCGGCGACGCCGGAAACAATGTCCTGAGCGTAATTCCGTCCTCCGATGACGGACGGGCGGGCGTGACGTTCGACGGGCGCGGCGGCCAAGACACCCTCACCGGGAGCCGGGCCGGCGACGTGCTCCGGGGCGGCGACGGGGACGACCGGATCGAAGGCCGCGACGGCGCGGACCAGTTGTTCGGGGACGCAGGAGACGATCTTCTGTTCGGCGGGGCGGGAGACGACCGGCTGGACGGCGGGGCGGGCTCCGACCTCGTTTCCTACGAAAGCTCGCCCTTCATCGCGGTGGCCGTCGATCTGCGGGCCGGAACGGCGCGGAGCTTCGAAGGGGTGGACGCCTTGGTCAGCATCGAGGGGGCCCGCGGGACCGATTTCGACGACACGCTCACCGGGAACGAGGACGCCAACCGGTTCGAAGGCCGCGCTGGGCGGACGGGCTGGACGGTGGTGGAGGGAACGACATCCTCGACGGCGGCTCCGGCAACGACCGTATCGCGGGCGGCGACGGAGACGACGTTCTCGTCGGCGGGTCGGGCAATGACCAGCTCAACGGCGGGGCCGGGCGGGACCGGATCGTGCTCTCGAACTTGACGGATGCGGATGCGATCACCCTGGGCGCCGACTCCGACGTGATCCGGCTGGACGCGGACTTCAGCGTGCTGTCCTTCGGGGTCACGGGGCGGGTGCGTGTGACGGATTTCGCCGCGGGCGAGGGCGGCGATTCCATCGACTTCGTTCCCTTCCTGTCCTTGGCGGGCGTGGGCTACCAGGCCGGCCAGAACCCGTTCGGCACGGGCCTGCTGCGGGTGGTGCAGGACGGCCCGAACACCTTGGTGCAGCTGCTTCGGGGCTCCAACGCCCTGACGCTCCTCACCCTGGAGAACGTGGACCGCTTCGCCCTGACCGCCGCCAACTTCGGGGGCTTCGATCCGGGTCGGTTCGTGCTCGGGACGGAGGGGAACGACCAGATATTCACGGGCGACGGGCCGGATGTCGTGAGCGGTCGTGGCGGCGCCGACCTCAACGTGGGCGGCGGCGGGGGCGACCGCCTGTTCGGCGACGCGGGCGACGACCGGATCGGCGGCCAGGATGGCGATGATTTCATCCTGGGGGGCCTGGGAGCTGACGCCTTGTTCGGCGACGCGGGCGGCGACGAGATCGGCGGCCAGGAGGGGAACGACTTCATCCTCGGCGGCGCCGGTCGGGACCGGCTGTTCGGCGACGACGGAGACGACGAGATCGGCGGCCAGGACGACGAAGACTTCCTGGTCGGCGGGGCCGGGCGTGATCGGCTGTTCGGCGATGGAGGGAATGATCTGGTCTTGGGCGGCGCCGACGACGACCAGCTGTTCGGCCTGAGCGGCGACGACGAGATGGGCGGCCAGGATGGAAATGATTACCTCCTGGGCGGGTCCGGTCGCGACCGCTTGTTTGGGGACGTCGGGGACGACGAGATCGGCGGGCAGGACGGGAACGACTTCGTCCTCGGCGGGGTCGGGCGGGACCGGTTGTTCGGCGATGCAGGCGACGACGAAATGGGAGGTCAGGACGGGGACGATTTCCTGGACGGCGGGGCGGGGCGCGACCGGCTGTTCGGGGACGGCGGCGCCGACCTGATCGTGGGCGGCGCGGACGCCGATCAACTGTTCGGCTTGGACGGCGACGACCGCATGGGCGGCCAGGACGGGGACGATTTCCTCGACGGCGGCGCAGGGCGGGATCAGCTGTTCGGCGACGGCGGCCGCGATCTGATCGTGGGCGGGGGAGACAACGACGAGCTGTTCGGTCAGGACGGCGACGACCGCATGGGCGGCCAGGACGGGAACGACGTTCTGGACGGCGGCTCAGGGGACGACCAGCTGTTCGGCGACGCCGGCGACGACGTCATCATCGGCGGCGCGGGCGCTGACCAACTCGTGGGCAATGCGGGGGCGGACCGGTTCCTCTTCGCCGCCCTGTCGGACTCGGCCGTAGGCGCCAGCGATCGCGTGTTCGATTTCGAGCGGGCAGGCGGGGATTTGATCGACATCTCCCGGATCGATGCGGACCCCCTGGCCGCGGGCGACCAAGCGTTCGGCTTCGTGGGCGCCTTCACGGGCCGCGCGGGGCAGGCGGTGCTGAGCTTCGACGCGGCCGCTAACACCTCCGTGCTGAGGCTGGACGTGGACGGGGACGCGGTCGCCGATTTCGAGCTGCTGATCAGCGGGAACGCGGGCGACGGTTCGCAGGGGTTCGTCCTTTAAGCGGGGCGCCTCGTCCGGATGTTGCAGTCGCTAGAGGGCTCCGCGGGCGAAGGCGACAGGCGCGTTGCGCCTAGTCTCCTCTCAGATGTCCCAGCGACTTCGTTCTGTAAACCGGCCCGCAGCCGAAGATGAGTTGGCGGGCGGGATCGCGGCGCCCCGGCCCTTCCGCCTTCCGACCCTGTTGAACCTGACGGTCCGCAAGCCATTGGAGCCAAGGCGCGGACCGCCCATCTAGCCCGGAGTGACACGCGCCGCTCTGCTCTCCCTTGCGACGGCGGTTCCGCCCCATCTGCTGCCCCAAACCGAGGTGGTCGAGGCGGCGCGGGCGCTGTTCGGCGGGCGCTATGCAGAGTTCGAGCGCATGGCGGCGGTGTTCGCGACCGCCGGGATCCGAACCCGCCGGGCCGTGCGGCCGATGAGCTGGTATGTGGAGCCGCGCGGCTGGCCGGAGCGGACCGAAGCCTATCTGGAGGGCGCGCAGGCGCTCTTCGTCGAGGCGGCGAGCCTGGCCCTCGCCCGCGCCGGCCTGGCGGCTCGGGCCGTCGATGCGGTGGTCACCGTGAGCTCGACGGGCATCGCTACACCCAGCCTGGAGGCGCGCGCGCACAGGCGCATGGGCTTTCGCGACGACGTGAGCCGGACGCCCGTGTTCGGGCTGGGCTGCGCGGGCGGGGTGAGCGGGCTGGCGCTGGCCGCACGGCTGGCGGAGGCGCGGCCGGGCTCGGTGGTGCTGTTCGTCACCGTGGAGCTCTGCACTCTGGCCTTCCGGCTCGACAAGCTGACCAAGGCCAACATCGTGGCCACCGCGCTGTTCGGCGACGGCGCCGCGGCCTGTCTGCTGCGGGCTCCGCAGCCGGGGGAGAGCGACCGGCGGGGCCTGGCCACTGTGACGGGAGCGGGCGAGCACACCTGGCCCGAGACCCTGGACATCATGGGGTGGAACGTCGACCCGGAAGGCTTTGACGTGATCTTCGCCCGGGCCATTCCGCCTTTCGCCGAGAAGCATCTCGGGCCGGCGATCCGCGAGATTCTGGCGCAGAACGGGCTGGAGGCGGGCGATGTGGGCCGGTTCGTCTGCCATCCGGGCGGGACCAAGGTGGTGGCGGCGCTGGAGAAGAGCCTGGGGCTCCCATCCGGTGCGCTCGACCATGAGCGGGCGGTGCTGGATGAATTCGGCAACATGAGCGCGCCCACCGCCCTGTTCGTGCTTGAGCGGGTGCTGGCCGGGGGCGCCCCTGAGCGGATGGCGCTGGCCGCCTTGGGCCCGGGTTTCACGGCCAGCTCGGTGATCCTGGAGCGGGCCGCGTGAGCTTCGCCGTCCTGCTGCTGGGGTTCGTGACCCTGCAGCGGCTGAGCGAGCTGGTCATCGCACGGCGCAACACGCAACGGCTGCTGGCGCAGGGCGGGGTGGAGGTCGGGAGCGGGCACTATCCGCTGATCGTGGCCCTGCACGCCGCCTGGCTCCTTGGTCTGTGGGCGCTGGGCTGGGACGAGCCGGTGAACCCGCTCTGGCTGGCGGCCTACGCCCTGCTCCAGGGGCTGCGGGGCTGGGTGCTCGGCAGCCTGGGCCGGCGCTGGACGACGCGCATCATCGTGGTTCCGGGCGAGACCCTGGTGCGCCGCGGCCCGTATCGCTGGCTGCCGCACCCCAACTACCTCGTCGTGGCGGGCGAGATCGCCGTTCTGCCGCTCTGCCTGGGACTGGCCGGGTACGCCCTCCTGTTCACAGGGCTCAATGCGGCGGTGCTGTTCGTCCGGATCCGGGCGGAGAATCGCGCCTTGCAGACCGCCCGCTGATCAACAGCTACCCCTCGAGACCTGCCTGTCCGTGGCTCGCGGGCTTCGCTTCTACTCCGGAGGGAAGCCCTGGCGCCGACCGTCCAGCTTGTGGACCACGCCCCGCCGCATCACGAACCCGACCCGCTCCAGTTCGGTCACGTCGGTGAGGGGGCTGCGGTCGACCGCGATGATGTCGGCGTCCCGGCCGGGCTCGAGCGTGCCGATCCGGTCCGAGCGGCCGAGCAGGTCGGCGGCGTTCACGGTCGCGGCCTGAACCGCCGCGGCCGGGGTCATGCCGGCTTCGACCATGAGCTTGAACTCCTGGCCGTTGGTCCCGTGGGCGCCCACGCCGTTGTCCGTGCCGAAAGCGATCTTCACGCCCGAACGGATAGCCCGGGCCCAATTCTGGGAGGCCACCTTGTTCACCTCTTCCGCCTTCGCCAGGCTGTTGGGATTGCGGGCGCCCGCGCGTGCCTGGGCGAGCGCCGCGCGGGGCGCCAGCATGGTGGGCACCAGATAGGCGCCGCGTCGCTTGAACAGCGCGTTGGTCTCCTCGTCGGTGTAGCTGCCGTGCTCGATGGAGTCCGCGCCGGCCTCCAACGCCGCCTTGATCCCATCTGCGCCGTGCGCATGGACCGCCACTTTGCGCCCAAAGATGTGGGCGGTGTCGACGATGGCTTTCATCTCGTCGGGGAACATCTGCTGGTTCAGTCCGCCGGCGATGTCGCTGTTCACCCCGCCGGTCGCCATGAACTTGATCACCTCGGCCCCCTTGGAGATCTGCTCGCGCACTGCGCGGCGGCAATCCTCCGCGCCGTTGCACAGGTTGTCCGCCCTTGCACGGGCAGCGTCGGCAGCGTCGCGGTTCAGGTTGTTGGCTGCATCGCCGTGGCCGGAGGTGATCGACACCCCCCGCCCCGCCGGCACGATGGTGGGCCCGGCCAGCAGCCCGCGGTTGATCCCGTCGCGCAGCGCGGTCACCGAGCGCGGGTCGGAGCCCAGGTCACGCACCGTGGTGAAGCCGGCCTCCAGGGTGCGGCGGGCGTTGTCGACGCCGACCACGAAGTTGTCCTCGACGTCGCGGTTGTTGGCCTGGAGCCGCGCCTGGAGCTTGTCGTCGTCGTTGAAGATGTGGACGTGGCTGTCGATCAGCCCCGGCAGGACGAACTTGCTCCGGAGGTCGATCACGCGGGCGCCGGTCTCCGGCGTCAGATGGCCGTCGCGGATCTCCGCCACCTTGCCGTCGCGCACGATCAGGGTGGACGGTCCTCGCGGCGGGCGGCCCGGGCGGTCCAGTAGAGCGCCGGCGTGGATCACCGTGACCTGCTGGGGTCCCGCGGCCGGCTGCGCCGCCGCCCAGCCCGTCAGGAGCGCGGCGGCCCCGACCGATCCCGCAAGCATCTTCAGCATGATGTATCCCCCGTTGGGGGACACCCTAGCCCAGGGTCAAGCTGCGGCCAACGTTACCTCAGACCGCCTCGTTGAGCAGGCCGTCAAGGCCCTGTTCCCGGACCTTGCGGTACAGCGTCGAGCGTCCGATGCCGAGGCGGCGCGCGACCTCGCTCATATGGCCGGCGTAGATCTCGATCGCGTGTTGGATGAGGTCGCGCTCGATCTCCTCCAGCGTGCGCAGGTGGCCTTTGTCGTCCAGGATGCGCACGGGGGAGTGGGGATGGGCGTCGTTGGCCGAGGCCGTCGGACCGCCCGCCACCGCCCGGACCACGCCGGGCGCGGTTGCAAACGGGGCCCCCGTCACCGGAACGGGCGGAACCGCCAAGCCCGAGATCGCCGGAAAGTCATGAGGCTGGAGGTAGGGCCCGTCGGCCAGGATCATGGCGCGATAGACCGCGTTCTCCAACTGGCGAACGTTGCCGGGCCAGTCGAACCCGCCCAGCACGGCCAGGGTCTCGGGCGTGGCGGCGATCACGCGCTTGCCTTCCTCCACGTTGAAGCGCCGGATGAAGTGCTCGACCAAAGACGGAACGTCGTCAAGGCGTTCGCGCAGGGAAGGCGCGTCGATCGGAAACACGTTCAGGCGATAGTAGAGGTCCTCGCGGAAGCGCCCTTCGTCCACCTGTTTCTTCAGGTCGCGGTTCGTGGCCGAGACGATGCGGACGTTGACCTTGACCGAGCGCTTGGAGCCGACCGGGTCGACCTCGCCTTCCTGCAGGGCGCGCAGCAGCTTCACCTGCATGTCCAGCGGCAGTTCGCCGATCTCGTCCAGGAACAAGGTCCCGCCGCTGGCCTCCTGGAACTTGCCCAGGTGTTTGTCGGTCGCGCCGGTGAAGCTGCCCTTCTCGTGACCGAACAGGATGCTCTCGACCAGGTTTTCGGGCAGGGCGCCGCAGTTCACCGCCACAAAGGGCTTGCCGGCCCGGTCACTGGCGCCGTGTACGGCGCGCGCGATCAACTCCTTGCCCACGCCGCTTTCGCCCAGGATCAGGATGGGGGCGCCGGACTTGGCGCCGCGCTCGCCCATGCGCTTGACCAGACGCATCGGCGCGCTGTCGCCCACCAGGTCGTCAAAGGCGACCGCATTGGTCTGCACCTTTTTCAGCCGCCCCACCTCGGCCGTGAGGTCGCCCATCTTCAAGGCGTTGCGGATGGACACGATGATCCGCTCGGGGCTGGCGGGCTTGACGAAGAAGTCCTGCGCCCCGGCCTGCATCGACTGCACCACCGTATCCACCCCGCCGTTGGCGGTCAGGATCAGCACCGGGACGGCCACGCCCCGCGCCCGCATCTCGGTCAGCGTCTCCAGTCCGCTCATCCCGGGCATGACCCAGTCCAGGATGATCACATCGGCCGCGCCTCCGGCCGCCAGGCGGTCCAGGGCGGCGCGGCCGCTCTCGGCCTGCGCCACCGCGAAGCCTTCGCGCTCGAGCACCGCCCCGATAAGGCGCCGCTGCGTCGGGTCGTCGTCGACGACCAGTATCGTCTTGGCCATAAGGGTTCACCGTCCATCACCGGCCTCGGCTCTTTGGCCTTGGCTCGTTATGGGACGCTTTTCGCCTATGGGGGTGAAGACCAGGTTGAGGAGAGGTGGACGGGAGGTGAATCCCGGCACGCCTGATCGCCTGATCGCCTGATCGCCTGGTCACCTTGGCCCGTCGCCCGGTGCGCGCCATATCGGCCGCATGACGATCCATCCCGCCGTGGCCGAAACCCCGCTTCCCGAGTGGAGCCTGACCGATCTCTACGCCGGGCGCGACGACCCCGCGATCACCCGCGATCTGCAGGCTGCGGCCGAAGCGGTGGCCGAACTCGGCCAGCGGGAGGGAGCCTTTCTGCAAGCCCGGGGCGCCCCGGATCGCTTGGGCCGCCTGTTGATCGACACGGTCGAGCTGTACGAGCGCGCCGCCGATCTGATGGGCGGCGTGGGCGCCTATGCGGGGCTGCAGGCTGCGGTGGCGCGCGACGACCCGGAAGCCGCGCGGTTCGAGGCCGATGTGCGCACCCGGCAGGCCGCGATCGGCGCCGACACGCTCTGGTTCACTCTGGAGCTCAACCAGCTGGACGAGGCCGAGCTGGAGGCCGCCTACGCAGCGGAGCCCCGCGCCGAGCGGTGGCGGCCTTGGCTGCGCCGCGTGCGCGCCATGCGGCCGCACGAACTGTCGCCGGAGCTGGAACGCATGTCTGTGGACCGCGCCCCGGCGGTGGCCAGCTGGTCGCGCTTGTTCGACGAAACCCTGGCGCGGATGCAGGTGGAGGTCGGGGAGGAGACGCTTACGCTTCCGGAGGCCTTGAACCGCCTATCCGACCCGCAACCCGAGCTCCGGCGTACCGCGGCTGCTGGCCTGGCCGAGGCGCTGAAGCGCGACGAACCCGTGCTGGCGCTCGCGCTGAACACGCTCGCCTTTGAAAAACAGGTGGAGGACCGCTGGCGCAGATTCCCGACTCCGGCCGCCTCTCGTCACCTGGCCAATGAGGTCGATGCGCAGGCTGTGGAGGCGCTGGAGGCGGCGGTGGCGGACGCCTATCCGCGCCTGTCGCACCGCTACTACGCGCTCAAGGCCAAGGCGCTGGGTCGCGAAGCGCTGGACTACTGGGACCGCAACGCCCCGCTTTCGGAGGCCCCCGCCCGCCGATACGACTGGGCGGAAGCGAAGGGGATCGTGCTCGAATCCTACTCCGGCCTGTCGCCCCGCTTCGCCGACACCGCCCGCCACTTCCTCCAGCAGCCCTGGACCGACGCGCGCCCCCGGCCGGGCAAGAGCTCCGGCGCCTTTTCGCACCCGGTCACGGCCGAACGGCACCCCTATGTCCTCCTGAACTACATGGGCGAGCGGCGAGACGTGCTGACCCTGGCCCACGAACTGGGCCACGCGGTTCACCAGACCCTGGCCGCCCCCCTGGGCTCCCTCCTGGCCGACACGCCCCTGACCTTGGCCGAGACGGCGTCCATCTTTGGCGAGGGCCTGGTGTTCGAGCGCCTGCTGGGCGAGGCCTCCGCCCAGGAGCGCCGGGCGCTGTTGGCCGGCAAGATCGAGGACGGCCTCAACACCGTGGTCCGCCAGATCAGTTTCCACCGGTTCGAGACCCGCTTCCACGATCGCCGACTCCAGGGCGAGCTATCGCCCGACGAGATCGGCCGGCTCTGGCTGGAGGTGATGGGCGAAAGCCTGGGCCCGGCGATCACCCTCAACCCCGGCTACGAACACTATTGGGGGTACGTGTCCCACTTCGTCCACGCGCCCTTCTATGTCTACGCCTACGCCTTTGGAGACCTGCTGGTCAGCGCCTTGATGGAGAAGCGCCGGGAGGACCCGGCCGGGTTCGCGCCCTTGTATGAACAGCTGCTCTCAGCCGGCGGTTCGCTGACCTATACGGAGGCGCTCAAGCCCTTCGCGCTGGATCCGCGTGAGAAGAGCTTCTGGGCCCAGGGCTGCGCCCGGCTGGAGCGGTTGGTGGACGAGTTCGAAGCGCTGGGGTGACCGTCCCCGCCCACACCTTGCAGCCGTCTGCCGCAGGGCGCACCTGCCGCTCATGACGCTGGATCCCGAACGCGACCGCCTCTCCGGGCGCCTCACCCGCTCCGCCCGGGTCGGTGCGGGCCTGGCGGGCGCCGGAGTCTCCTACGGCGTGAACCGCCTGTTCGGCGGGGACGAGGCGGACGCCCGCAACGCCCGAGCCCTCAAGGCGGCGCTGGGCGGCCTCAAGGGCCCGCTCATGAAGGCGGCCCAGATGTTCGCCACCGTGCCGGACCTGCTTCCACCCGAGTTCGCCGCCGAACTGGCCGAACTCCAGACCAATGCGCCGGCCATGGGCGGCCCCTTCGTCCGTCGCCGCATGGCCGCCGAGCTCGGCCCCGACTGGCGCTCGCGCTTCGCCGAGTTCGACATGGAGGCCACGGCCGCGGCCTCCCTGGGGCAGGTGCACCGGGCCACGGCGCTCGACGGCGCCCCGCTCGCGGTCAAGCTGCAATACCCGGAGATGCAGTCCGCGGTGGAAAGCGACCTGGGCCAGCTCCGCGCCATGTTCGCCCTGTACAAGCGGATCGACCAGTCCATCGACCCCACCGAGATCGCCGAAGAGGTGTCCGAGCGCCTCCGTGAGGAGCTCGATTACGAGCGCGAGGCCAGGCACATGGCGCTCTACCGCGCCTTTTTCGCCGGGCGCCCCGACATCGCCGTGCCCGAACCCCGGCCGGAGTTGTCCACCCGCCGGCTGTTGACCATGGGTTGGCTGGAGGGCTCCGGCCTGCTGGGGTTCAAGACGGCCCCGCTGGAGACCCGCAACCGGATCGCCAAGCTGCTGTTCGAGGCCTGGTGGTCGCCCATGACCCACATCGGCGTCATTCACGGCGATCCGCACCTGGGCAACTACACGCTCACGCCGGGCGCGGACCGTCTGAACCTGCTCGACTTCGGTTGCGTGCGCATCTTCCCGCCCTCCTTCGTGGGCGGGGTTGTGCGGCTCTACCGGGCGCTCCTGGACGACGATCGCGCGGCGCAGGCGGAGGCTTACCGCGGCTGGGGCTTCACCGGCCTGAACGACGAACTGGTCGACGTGCTGGGCGTCTGGGCCCGCTTCATCTACGGCCCCTTGTTGGACGACCGCGTGCGCACCGTGGCCGACGGCGTGGCGCCCGGCGAATACGGGCGCAGGGAAGCCTTCCGCGTTCGCCAGGCGCTCAAACAGGCCGGCCCTGTGCGCATCCCCCGCGAGTTCGTCTTCATGGACCGGGCCGCCATCGGCCTGGGCGCCGCCTTCCTGCACCTGGGCGCCGAGCACAACTGGCGCCGGCTGTTCGAGGAAAGTCTGCAGGGGTTCGAGGAAGGGGCGGTGGCCGCTCGGCAGACCGAGGCGCTGGCTCGGGTGGGCTTGGCCTGAGTTGAGAGTTCCGCCCACGAGAATGCGCGCATGCTCACATGGCCCACATATGGAGGCCAGCTTGAACAAGCACCTAAGCAGCCCGGCGGCACTCTGGACGACGTCGCGCGTTCCGCACTAGAAGCGCCGCGCCTGCGTGAGGACCCCATGGCCGCCAACAGCCCGATCGACCACGAGCCCATCGACTACACGCTCGGCTCCATGGACATCACCGAACAGGCCGCCACCTTCAACGTCATCATGCGCCTGGTGAAGTGGATCTGTTTGGGCGTGGCCGCCCTGCTGCTGTTCCTGACGATGTGGTTCTCCACCGAGGTCGGCTTCTTCACCAGTTTCGCCTCGGCGGCGGCCCTCATGGTGATCGGGTATTTCCTGCTGCGCGCCAAGAACGAAAGCGATCGCCCGCATTGAAGCCGAGGGCGGCTGGACAGCGCGGTTGTTCCTTTCCTAACGTGGCCATCGCCGGACCGGAGTCGCCCATCTGATTGGAGGGGATCCGTCGGCGGGGGACGCCGATGGGCGCAAGGCTGGCCGTGCTGCGCGAACGCCGCGGGGGGGAGACCCGCGCGGCGCTGACGCCTGAAACCGCGAGAAAGCTGATCGCCCAGGGCTGTTCCGTGGTCGTGGAGAGCGGCGCGGGACTGGGCTCCTCCCTCCCTGATGCGGACTATCTGGGCGCGGGCGCGAGCATCGCGCCCGATCCGGCGGCCGCCCTGGACGGGGCCGACATCCTCCTGGGGGTGCGGGGGCCCGATCCCGACATGCTCGCGGGCCTGAAGCCCGGCGCGGTGATCGTGGCCATGCTCAACCCCTTTAGCGAGCGCGCGGCGATGCAGGGGCTGGCCGAGCGGGGCGCAACCGCCTTTGCGATGGAGTTCGTGCCCCGGATCACGCGCGCCCAGGCCATGGACGTGTTGAGCAGCCAGGCCAACCTCGCCGGCTATCGCGCGGTGATCGAGGCGGCGGCGGCCTACGGCAAGGGCATGCCGATGATGATGACCGCGGCGGGCACGGTGGCCGCGGCCAAGGTCTTCGTTATGGGCGCAGGCGTGGCGGGGCTGCAGGCCATCGCCACCGCACGCCGCCTGGGCGGCGTGGTCACCGCCACCGACGTACGCCCGGCGGCGAAGGAGCAGGTGGAGAGCCTGGGCGCCAAGTTCGTGGCCGTGCAGGACGAGGAGTTCCGCTCGGCGGAGACGTCCGGCGGCTACGCCCGCGAGATGTCTCCCGAGTACCAGGCCAAACAGGCCGCCCTCGTGGCCGAGCACGTGACCAAGCAGGACATCGTCATCACCACCGCCCTGATCCCCGGGCGTCCGGCGCCCCGGCTGCTCTCCACCGAACACATCGCCTCGATGCGTCCGGGTTCCGTGGTGGTGGATATGGCCGTGGAGCAGGGCGGCAACGTCGCCGGCTCCCGCCCGGACGAGACGGTCACCACGGAGGGTGGGGTGAAGCTGGTCGGGTTCACCAACCTGCCGGCCCGCATCGCCGCGGACGCCACCGCGCTCTACGCCCGCAACCTGCTGAGCTTCACCGGCCTGCTGCTCAAGGACGGCGCGCTCACGACCGACTTCGACGACGAGATCCTGAAAGCGGCGCTGGTGACTCGGGGCGGCCAGGTCGTCCACGAGAGGCTAGCGTGAGCGTACGCCGCTTGAAGCTGCCGCTCCCGAGCCTTCTGAGCTGTGGCGCGCTGTGGCCGCTGCTCAGCATCGACGAACGGCTGCAACAGCTGGAACAGAAGGGCTGAACTTGGAACACGCCGCCGTCGACCCGACCATCTTCCGCCTGGCCATCTTCGTGCTGGCCGTGTTCGTGGGCTACTACGTCGTCTGGAGCGTAACGCCCGCCCTGCACACCCCGCTCATGGCGGTGACCAACGCCATCAGTTCGGTCATCATCGTGGGCGCGCTCCTGGCGGCCGCGGCCACAGCCGGCGACGGGGAGGGGGTCGGCGCCTGGATCGGCAAGGGCTCCGGCGCGCTCGCGGCGGTCCTGGCGGCGGTGAACATCTTCGGCGGCTTTCTGGTCACCCAACGCATGCTGGCCATGTACCGCAAGAAGGACCGGCCCTCCGCCAACAAGCCGGCCAAGGAATCAGCCACGGACGCCGTGATGGCGGACAAGCGGGCATGACCGCCGACCTCGCCGCCCTGGCCTATCTCGTTTCGGGCGTCCTGTTCATTCTGGCCCTTCGTGGGCTGTCCTCCCCCGCCACAAGCCAGCGCGGCAATCAGTTCGGCATGGCCGGCATGGCTCTGGCCGTGGGTGTGACTTTGTTGCAGCTGCTGAGCGAAGACCGGCTCGACCCCGCGACCTTGGGCCTGATCGCGGGCGGGACGGCGCTGGGCGGGATCGCGGGCGCGGTGATCGCGCGCCGGGTGTCCATGACCGCCATGCCGCAGCTTGTGGCCGCCTTCCACTCGCTCGTCGGCCTGGCCGCCTGCCTGGTCGCGGTGGGCGCCATCTACGCCCCGGAAAGCTTCGGCATCGCAGACGCCGGTGGGATCCGCCGCCTGTCGCTGGTGGAGCTGAGCCTGGGCGTGGCCATCGGGGCCATGACCTTCACCGGATCGGTGATCGCCTTCGCCAAGCTCAACGGCAACATGGGGGGCGCGCCCATCCTGCTGCCCGCACGCCACCTGCTGAACATCGCGACCGTGGTCGGGATCGTGGCCTTGCTGGTGGTGCTGGTCGCCAGCCGGGGCGATGCCCTGTGGGCCTTTTGGGGCGTGTTCGCGCTCGCGCTGCTGCTGGGTGTCACGCTGATCATCCCCATCGGCGGGGCGGACATGCCGGTGGTGGTGTCCATGCTGAACAGCTACTCCGGTTGGGCGGCGGCGGCCCTGGGCTTCACCCTGGAGAACATCGCCCTGATCATCACCGGCGCCCTGGTGGGCAGCTCGGGCGCGATCCTCAGCTACATCATGTGCAAGGGCATGAATCGGAGCTTTGTCTCTGTTATTCTTGGCGGATTCGGTGCGGACTCGACCGCCGTCGTCGCCGGCGTCAAGGAGACTCGGCCCGTCAAACAGGGCAGCGCCGAGGATGCGGCCTTTATCCTGAAGAACGCGTCCAAGGTGATCATCGTCCCCGGTTACGGCATGGCCGTGGCTCAGGCCCAGCACACGCTGCGCGAGATGGCCGATCTGCTCAAGGAGGAGGGCGTGGAGGTGAAGTACGCCATCCACCCCGTGGCCGGCCGCATGCCCGGCCACATGAACGTGCTCCTGGCCGAGGCCAACGTGCCGTACGACGAGGTGTTCGAGCTGGAAGACATCAACAGCGAGTTCGCCACCGCCGACGTGGCCTTCGTGATCGGCGCCAACGACGTCACCAACCCGGCGGCCAAGACCGACCCGGGCAGCGCCATCTACGGCATGCCCATCCTGGAGGTCGACCGCGCCGGCACCGTGCTCTTCATCAAGCGCGGCATGGGCTCAGGCTACGCCGGCGTGGAGAACGAGCTCTTCTTCCGCGACAACACCATGATGCTGTTCGCCGACGCCAAGAAGATGGTGGAGGGGATCGTCAAAGGGCTGTGAGGCTCCAACGCGTCTTCGTGCGGTTCGTCTGCTTCAGATCGGTGGACGGACACCCACGCCAGAGGCTGGGGCTGTTCCAGGCGACGGACGAGGCCCGGGAGAGCGACGCCGCTCCGGACTGGGCGCTGCGCGAGCTCGCGGCGTCCTCCATCTGGTTCGGCCAGAACCTGCGTGTGCCCGACAGATTCTCTCGCGGTTCACGCCGGCGTCCTGGTCAGCCCGGCCTGGCCTGGTTCAAGGCTTGGTCGGCGGAGGAGCACATCCGACAGATGCACCGCTTCAAACGCGCCGCTGAGGCATGCGGCCTGCACGTGGATGTCCTCAAAACGCGCGACCCGGGCCATATCCTCTATGAGGACGAGCACCAGATCGTGGCCGAGCCGGGGAACCGGCGCTTCCAGGCCTAAGCGGTCCATCCTGGTGACTCCGGTCACGACCAGGACCTTGTAAGCTGTCCACAACACCAG
>JAUJMO010000004.1:31289-32680 GCA_030446805.1 Caulobacteraceae bacterium
CCATCCTGGTGACTCCGGTCACGACCAGGACCTTGTAAGCTGTCCACAACACCAGTTGCACAAAGCACGCTGCGGCCAGCAGCACCGCCAAGAGCGCCAGGCTTGCGAGCACGTCCATCAGGCGCGTCCGCGGCGCAGTTGGGCCCGCTCGGCCCAGGTGCGGCGCTCATACGCCCGCTCCAATTGGTGGAGCCAACGGTCGCCGTCCTCCGGTTCCGGGTCGTTGGCGACCTCGACGATCTCCGCCTCCTGTTCGTCGAAGATGATGGACAGCTGGCCGGCGCGGCGGGCGTCCTGACCGAGGGCGGCGCGGACCTCGGGCTGACGCAGGCGCTGGCGGGACAGGCGCAGACGGGTGCGGCGCTCGTCGATCTCCTCCTGCACGTCAGCGAAGCGGAGCACGGCGTCGATCATCCGGCCCGACGGAGCGTGGTGAGCGGTGTGGAGCGGCATGAGGTGATCTCCCTCCAGCCCCTTGCGTCGGCTGGTGAAACCGGTTTTGTTCTAGCGGTGCGCCAGAAACGGACGTAGGCTTGAGATGAGGTTTTCCAGATGCGGCATGACAAGGCCTCCCAAGTGCTCGAACTCGCTCGGATGCTGGGGTCTTCCGCCGAGGGGCTGACGCTGGACGAAATGGCGCGCGAGCTGGACGTCGGCCGGCGCACGGCCGAGCGGATGCGCGACGCAGTGGCCGTCGTCTTTCCTCAGCTGGAGATCGTCGAAGATCCGCCCACCCGACGATTTCGCATCCCCTCGGGGCTGGACGGCCTCTACCAGGCTCCCACCGCGGAAGAGCTGGCGGCGCTGCGGCGGGCTGCGGAAGGCTTCGCCGCGGGGGGACAGCGCAGCTCGGCGGCTGCGCTGCGAGGGCTGGAGCGCAAGGTGATGTCGGCCACCAAGGCGGGGGCGCGCCGGCGGCTTGCCCCCGATCTGGAGGCGCTGGTGCAGGCGGAGGCCATCGCCGTACACGCCGGCCCGCGGCCGTTCGAGGACGAGGCGGTGCTGGGCGTGATCCGCGAGGCGCTGCTGGCCGGACGCATGCTGCGCTTCCGCTACCAGGGCGGCCGCACGCCCGGCGGCGAACGGGAGGTGACGCCCTGCGGCCTGCTGTTCGCCCGCAGCAACTATCTGGTGGCGGCGGAAGGCGAGAAGGAGCCCATGAACTGGCGCCTCGACCTGGTGCGCGAGCCCATGGTGCTGCAGCGCCCCGCCTATCCGCCGGCGGGCTTCTCCCTTCAGGCCTATGCGGACCAGAGCTTCGGCATCTATCGCGACGCGGTGGAGGACGTGGTTCTCCACTTCCGCCCAGAGGCGGCGGAAGGTGCCTTGCGCTGGCGCTTCCACGCCGGGCAGAGCGCTGAGACGGAGCCGGACGGCTCGGTAGTGGTGCG
>JAUJMO010000004.1:32780-49950 GCA_030446805.1 Caulobacteraceae bacterium
GGCGCGCGCGTGGTGGTGGCCATGTCCGGCGGGGTGGACAGCACGGTCACGGCCGCGCTGATGGCCCGCGCGGGATATGAGGTCGTGGGCGTCACGCTCCAGCTCTACGATCACGGGGCGGCGCTGGCCAAAAAGGGAGCCTGCTGCGCCGGCCAGGACATCCACGACGCCCGCACGGCCGCCGAGCGGATCGGCATCGCCCATTATGTGCTCGATTACGAGAGCCGCTTCCGCCAGGACGTGATCGAGGAGTTCGCGGACGCTTATCTGCGCGGCGAGACGCCCATTCCGTGCATCCGTTGCAATCAAACCGTGAAGTTCCGCGATCTTCTGGATGTCGCCCGTGACCTGGGCGCCGAAGCGATGGCCACCGGTCACTACGTGCGGCGCCTGGGAGGGGAGAACGGCCTCGAGCTGCACCGCGGCGCCGATCCCACGCGCGACCAGAGCTGGTTCCTGTTCGCCACCACGCGCGAGCAGCTGGACTTCCTCCGTTTCCCCCTGGGCGGTCTGCCCAAGACGGAGACCCGGGCGATCGCAGCCGAGCTCGGGCTGGCCGCCGCCGACAAGCCGGACAGCCAGGACATCTGCTTCGTACCCCAGGGCCGCTATACGACCCTGATCGACAAGCTGCGCCCCCAGGGCGCGCTGCCCGGCGACATCGTCCACCAGGACGGCCGCGTGCTGGGCCGCCACGAAGGCGTGACGCGATACACCGTCGGGCAGAGGCGGGGGCTGAACATCGCTCTAGGCGAGCCGCTGTTCGTGACCAAGATCGACGCCGACCGGCGCGAGGTGGTGGTGGGTCCGAGAGAGGCCCTGCTCACGGCCGCGCTGACGCTGAACGAGGTCAATTGGCTGGGCGACGAGCCAAGCGTCGCTGTGGCCGTGGGCCGCCCGGTGCTGGCCCGCGTGCGCTCCACCCGAGAGCCCGTGCCCGCGCGCCTCACCCTTGACGGGCTCCGCTTCGAGGCTCCGGAGGAGGGCGTCTCGCCCGGCCAGGCCTGCGTCCTCTACGACCCGGCGGTCCCCAGTCGCGTGTTGGGCGGCGGCTTCATCAACACCACGGAGCCTGCCCATGCGTGACGTCCGCCTTGCCGTTCTGGCCGCAGCCCTGCTCGCAGCCGCGTGCGGGCGCGATGTACCCGAGGCGCGCGAGGACGCCGTGCTCCCGCCCGAGCCGCCGGAGGTCGTGGCGGTCACCGCCGTTCCGGTGACCTACTCCTGCGCAAGAGGCCAGACGCTTCAGGCGGTCTATCCTGACGCCGCCACGGCCGTTGTCGCCTACGCCGGTCGAACCTTCACCCTGAAGCGCGTTCCGGAGCAGAGCGGGGCCCGCTACGTCGGCGAGGGCCGGGAATGGCGGCTGTCCGGCGCGGACGGCTCCAGCGACGGCACGCTCCGGGAAACCCAAGCCGACAGCGCGCTCGCCGGCACGCTGATCGCCGAATGCAGCACCGTGGGCGGCGTCCAAACCCAGCCCTGAGGAGACCAACAACGGAAAGGACCTGGCCCTTCCCGAGCCGCATGCTGGGCGGGGCTTCACCGCGGGCGCGACGGCCGCGAGCGTCCTTGGTTTCAGCAGCCGTCCTGGAAGACCAGGGCCACGCGCGAGCCCGGCCCCGGCGAGGTCAGCTCCAGCTTCGCCCTCAGCGTGGCGGCCATGGCCCGGACCACCTTCATGCCCATGCCCGTCCCGCGGACCTGGGGCTGGGACGGCATGCCTACCCCGTCATCCTCGACCGTCAGGATGACGCCGTTCTCGCCCTTCTCCAGCCGGACCCGGACCTCTCCGGCCGCGTCGTCCGGGTAGGCGTATTTGAACGCACTGGTGACCAACTCCGCCACAACGACGCCCACGGCCACGGCCCTGTCCGTGCTGAGCTCCGCATCCACCGCCTCCAGGGTCAACGGGCGCCGCTCGTCCGCGCCCATCGAGGCCGCGAGTTCGCCGACCAAGTTCTGGAGGTAGTCCTTCAGACCTACGCAGCTGGCGTCGCCGCCCGTGTACAACCGCTGGTGCACCCGCGCGATCGCCAGGATGCGGGCCTGGGTGGCGGCCAGGGCCGCGCGGGCGGAAGGTTCCCGCACTTCGGTCGCCTGCATGCCGACCAGCGAGTTCACCAGCTGCAGGCTGTTCGCGACGCGATGGTTGACTTCGCTCATCAGCAGCTCGGTCTGCTGTTGGGCGGTGCGCGCCCGGGCTTCCGCCTTCTGGGTTCGCCGGAGCGCCCGGTGCTGAAACCAGGATCCCAGCGTGAGCAGACCGGTGGTGAGCAGCCCGCCCAAAGCCACGAGAGTCGCCGCGCGGAGAGGGGAAGGCGCCTCGAAGCTGCGGCCCGGGCTCGCGCAAAGCCCCCAAACGCGGCCCAGAGCTCCCAGCCGGCGCTCCTCGATTTGCCCGGCGCCGCCGCGCGCCGCCAGCAGCGGGGCGCCCGAGCCGTCCGTCACCTCCAGCGCGAGCTGGTCCAGCAAGCCCGTCGGAGCGAAGGTGGCTTGCAGGAAGTCCTCGGCGCGAAAGGCGGCGTAAGACCAGCCCACCAACCGCCGGCGGCGCTCCTCCACCGTGCCCGGGTCGCCGCCGCCCTGGTAGATGGGGACATAGATCAGAAAACCTGGCTGCTTGCGGTCCTCGATCTCCTGGCGAAGCGTCACCCGGTCCGTGGCCGCCGCCACGCCTTCGTCACGCGCCCGGGCCATGGCGGCGCGGCGAGTGGGCTCGCCGTACATGTCGAAACCCACGGCGGCTTGGTTGCGCCGGTTCATCGGCTCGAGGAAGCGGATGCGGCTGTGGGGCGGGGTGTCCGACCGGAGCGCCTGGGAAAAACCGATCCCCTGCACGCCGGGATAGCGCTCCGCGAGATGAAGCTCTTGGCGTAGCGGTTGAACTCCTCCGTCGAGACGTCCTGGCTGGCGGCGAACAGGCCGGCCCCCCCTCGAAGCAGGGCCACATAGGTGTCGAGCCGCCCGGCCAGGGTCAGCTCCGCTCGCGTGGCCAAGCGCTCCAGCCGCTCCGCCCGCAGCCCGGCGGCGCTGCGGTAAGCCCAGTTGGCGGCCAGAGCGGTGCAGGCCAGACCCAAAAGCAGCACGATCAAGGGCGCACCCGCCATGCGGCGTTGCAGAAGGAGCACGACTTGAAGCCCGGCTGTGGAGAAGTCGGGCCTTGTAGGTGAGCGACCCCGCTGGGTGCAAGCTGACGGGGCCGGCCGGCTCGCGCCGACGGCCTCTCGGGCCTATATGCCGCAGCCGAGCTTCCGACCGGAGAGAGACGCCATGCCCGCTTCCGCCGCCGAAGATCCCGTCGTGATCGCCTCCTATGCGCGCACCCCCATGGGCGGCTTCCAGGGCGCGCTCACCCCCGTAAAGGCGACGGAGCTGGGCGCAACCGCCGTCCGGGCCGCGCTCGAGCGAGCCAAGGTCTCGCCCGACGAGGTGCAGCAGATCTTCATGGGCTGCGTCCTTCCGGCGGGCCTGGGCCAGGCGCCTGCGCGGCAGGCGGGGATCGGGGCGGGGCTGCCCACCCACGTCGAGGCCACAACCGTGAACAAGATGTGCGGCAGCGGCATGCAGGCGGCCATCATGGCGCACGACGCGCTGCTGGCCGGATCGGCCGACGTCATCGTGGCCGGCGGAATGGAGAGCATGACCAATGCGCCCTACGTCATGACCAAGCACCGCGGCGGCGCGCGCATCGGCCACGACCTGATGCTGGACCACATGTACACCGACGGGCTGGAGGACGCCTACGACGGCAAGCTCATGGGCGCCCACGCCGAGGAGACCGCGCAGCAGTACCAGTTCACGCGGGAGGCTCAGGACGCCTACGCCACCGAGAGCCTCACGCGCGCCCGCCGGGCCACCGAGACGGGCGCCTTCAGCCGCGAGATCACGCCCGTCACCGTTCAGCACCGCAAGGGCGTGGAGGTGGTGGACGCCGACGAACAGCCCATCAAGGCCGACCCCTCCAAGATCCCGACCCTGCGCCCCGCCTTCAGCAAGGACGGCACGGTCACCGCCGCCAACGCCTCTTCCATCAGCGACGGCGCGGCCGCTCTGGTGATGACCCGGCGGAGCGTGGCTGAACGCCTGGGCCTGCCGATCGTGGCCCGCGTGGTCAGCCACGCCGCCCACGCCCACGAGCCCTCCAAGTTCACCACCGCCCCCGTGCCGGCCATGCAGAAGGTGCTGGCCAAGGCCGGCTGGAGTGTGGACGACGTGGACCTCTGGGAGGTCAATGAGGCCTTTGCGGTCGTGGCCATGATCGCCATGCGGGACCTGGGCATCCCCCATGAGAAGATGAACGTCCACGGCGGCGCCACGGCTCTGGGCCATCCCATCGGCGCCAGCGGCGCGCGGGTGCTGGCCACCCTGCTCAGCGCGCTGGAGCAGACGGGCGGCAGACGGGGCGTCGCCAGCCTGTGCATCGGGGGAGGGGAGGCGACCGCCATGGCGGTGGAGCTGGTCTAGGTCGAGCTCCCAACGCCCAACATCCCGGCCCGAGATCGGAACTCCGCCCGGCGGCTCATGTTCTCTAGGCGGAGCAGCGGTCCTGCTCCGAGTGAGTACGGAGTTCCCATGTCCAACATCGCCTATGTCGTGGCCTCGGAAGGCCGCTCCTGGAAGCTGCTGCACCAGGGCCGTCCCGCGGGTCGGTTCGACGGCGAGGATCAGGCGCTGGGCACGGCCATCGGCCTCGCGAGGGAAGCCTTCGCCGTGGGGCACGACGCCGTGGTGATGGTCAAGGACGAGGACGGAACCGTCCGCGAGGCCTGGCGGCAGGAGCACGCCGGCTAGGCCCAGGCCGTCGCTACGCAAAAGGGCGGGAAGGCGGAGACCTCCGCGGCGCGCGCTGCCTCCAAACGCGAGTGATCAAAGGCGCCTCAAACCCGCCTGTCCCAACTGCAGCGCCGACACCTTCAAGGCGCACCAGGAGACCAGCGGCGCGCGGCGCTGAGGCCCCTGGTCAGGCCGCTTGGTCGAGCATCAGACGGGAGAGGTGCGCGCCGCGAGCCTTGAAAAAGGCTTCCAGCCTTTGCGGATAATCCGGCGTCACAGCGGTCTGGACGAAAGGACGGGAGGTCAACGCCGCCCGCCAAGCCGCCACTTCCGGCTTGCCTGAGAGCACGCCGAAGTCGCCGATCCGGTCAAGCACGTCGAAGTAGCGGAACACGGGGCCGAACACGGCGTCCACCAGGCCGAAGTCCGCCCCGTCGAAAAACGGTCCAACGACCCGCGCCTCGAGCCGGGCGAATCTCTCGGCCAAGGCCTGGGCCTTTGCGGCGAAAGCCGTTTCGTCGGGCGCGGAATAGAGGCCTGCGATGTCGGCCAGCGTCGCCGAGCCGAACTCCATCCATGACCGGTGTTCGGCCCGGCGCACCGGATCGGCGGGATGCAGGGCGGGGGCTACGGTGTCCTCCAGGAACTCCAGGATGACGTTGCTCTCGAAGATGGCCGCTTCCCCAACGCGGAGCACCGGGACCTTACCGGTCGGCGACACCGCCTGGAACCAGTCGGGCTTGTTCGACAGGTCGATGTCCACCCGCTCAAACGGCTGACCCTTCTCCTTGAGCGAGATCACCGCTCGCTGGACGTAGGGGCAGAGAGCGTGGCTGATCAGGGTCAGGTCCGGCATTGAGCTATCCGCAAGAGTGTGTGTTGCAGTTAGCCAAGTGGGACGCGCGACAGCCCGCCGCAAGGGTCGGCCGTAGCCGGTCAGCTCATGCGTTCGGCCGGACGCTCCTCGACCGGCAAGGGGATATACTCCTCGTGGTCGCCCGGCGGCAGGGAGAAGCGCGGACTGTCCTTCCAGGCGGCCCAGTCCGCCTTGGCGCGGTCGATCTTGTCCTGCGACGAGGCGACCAGGTTCCACCAGATGATCCGCTCGCCTACCGGCTCTCCCCCCAGGCACATGAGGGTGCATTGGGTCAGCGCGGTGATGGTGGGACGGCCACCGGGCTCGAACACCACCATCTGGCCTTCGCCGAAGTCACGCCCGGCGATCTCGACCTTGCCCTGGGCGATGTAGAGGGCGCGCTCGCGGTGCTCGGCAGGCGGAGCGGTCTTGGCCCCGGGCTGCAGCTCCCAATGGATGTAGAACATGGGCGAGGAGGTCTTGACCTTGGCCTCGGCGCCAAATGCCGAGCCCGCCACCATGCGCGCCCACAGTCCGCCGTCGCTGAAGCTGGGCAGATCATCGCCTTCATGGTGCCAGAAGCCGGGCTCGGTCTCCTCCAGTTCGTTGGGCAGGGCGACCCAGGCCTGCATCCCGTGCATGCGCGCGCCTGTCGCCTTGAGCTCGGGGTCGGTCCGTTCCGAGTGGACGATGCCCCGGCCCGCGGTCATCCAGTTCACCTCCCCCGGGCGGATCGAAAGGTCGTAGCCTAGGTTGTCCTGGTGCCGGATCTCGCCCTGAAACAGATAGGTCACGGTGGACAGACCGATGTGCGGGTGCGGCCGGACGTTCACGCCCTGGCCGGGCAGGAAGTCGGCCGGCCCCATGTGATCCAGAAAGATGAAGGGGCCGACCATCCGCCGCCGGGCGAACGGCAGGATGCGGCCCACCTCCAGCCCCCCGCCAAGGTCTTTCTTGCGGCCCTCGAACACCATTTCGATCATCGAGCGAACTCCCCTGGCGGACGACCCACCCTTGCCCGCCCCCGCGCGGGGCGTCTACAGGTCGGGAAGCGAGAAGGGGCGGCAAGCCCTCCGCCTGTGCCCAAGAGGAAGCGTCCCCATGCCTGACGGGTCCATCCCGCCCCAAGACCGGCCCAACGCGCCCAAACTCAGTCTGCACATCCCGGAGCCTGCGGGGCGTCCGGGGGATGCGCCCGACTTCTCCGCCCTGCCGCTCAGCCCCGCGGGCGCCGCGCCCCGGCCGGCCGTGGAGGCGGCGGCGCGCGACACCCATGGCCTGGCCTATGACCTGATCCGCGTGCTGGACGAGACCGGCCAGGCGGTCGGACCCTGGAATCCACGGCTTGATCCCGACCACCTCCGGCGGGGGCTGCAGGCCATGATCCTGACCCGCGCCTTTGACGATCGGATGCACCGCGCCCACCGCCAGGGGAAGACCAGCTTCTACATGAAGTGCACGGGCGAGGAGGCCATCGCCATCGCCCAGGCCATGGTCCTCACCCGCGAGGACATGACCTTCCCCACCTATCGGCAGCAGGGGATCCTGATCGCGAGGGGCTATCCGCTCGCGACCATGATGAACCAGATCTACAGCAACGCCTCCGACCCGATCCTCGGGCGTCAGCTGCCGATCATGTACTCCTCCAAGGAGTTCGGCTTCTTCACCATCAGCGGCAATCTCGGGACCCAGTACCCGCAGGCCGTGGGCTGGGCCATGGCGTCCGCCTACAAGGGCGACGACCGGATCGCCGCCGCCTACATCGGCGACGGGGCCACGGCGGAGGGGGACTTCCACAACGCGCTCACCTTTGCGGCCGTCTATCGCGCGCCGGTGATCCTGAACATCGTCAACAACCAGTGGGCCATCAGCACCTTCTCCGGAATGGCCGGCGGCGGGCTCACCACCTTCGCCGCCAAGGGGATCGCCTACGGCCTGCCGACGCTGCGCGTCGACGGCAACGACTTCCTGGCGGTCACGGCGGCCACCCAATGGGCCGAACAGCGGGCGCGGTCGAACCTGGGCGCAACCGTGATCGAGTTCGTGAGCTACCGCGCGGCGCAGCACTCCACCTCCGACGACCCGAGCCGGTATCGTCCGGCGGACGAGTTCGACAACTTCCCGCTGGGCGACCCCATTGCGCGTCTCCGCCAGCACCTGACCGGGCTGGGCGAGTGGGACGACGAGCGCCAGGCTGCGGCCGAGGCGGAGGCCGTCGAGCAGGTTCGCGCCGCCGGCCGCGAGGCCGAAGCGGTCGGCACGCTCGGCCAAAGCCGCCCCAGCGTGAAGACCATGTTCGAGGACGTCTATGCGGGCGACGATTGGCGCATCCGCGAACAGCGCCAGGAGGTGGGGGTATGAGCCTGCCGTCCGCTCTCCCCGACGAAAGCCGGGGCCCAAAGCGCCGCCGCTCGCGACTTTCCGGAAAGATGACGACCGCCCGGACATGGGCCCCGGCTTTCGCCGGGGCGAGCGGGACTTAACGCGATGCCCTCCCTCAACATGATCCAGGCGCTGAACAGCGGCATCGACACGGCCATGAGCGCGGACCCGAACGTGCTCTCCTTCGGGCAGGATACGGGCTATTTCGGCGGCGTTTTTCGCGTCACCGACGGCCTGCAGCGCAAGCACGGCCTGACCCGCTCGTTCGACGCGCCCATCGCCGAGGGCGGGATCGTGGCCACGGCCATCGGCATGGCCGTTTACGGCCTGCGCCCCTGCGTCGAGATCCAGTTCGCCGACTACATCTACCCAGGCTACGACCAGTTGGTCTCTGAGGCGGCCAAGATCCGCTACCGCTCCGGCGGCGAGTTCACCACGCCGATCACGGTGCGCACCCCCTACGGCGGCGGCATCTTCGGCGGCCAGACGCACAGCCAGAGCCCTGAGAGCCTGTTCACCCATATCGCCGGGCTGAAGACGGTGGTGCCAAGCAACCCCTACGACGCCAAGGGCATGCTGCTGGCGGCCATCGCCGACGATGACCCCGTGCTCTTTTTCGAACCCAAGCGCATCTACAACGGCCCCTTCGACGGCTGGCACGACCGCCCGGTCAAGCCCTGGGCGGGCCATGAGCTCGCCGAGGTGCCTGAGGGCTCCTACACCGTGCCGTTGGGCCAGGCGCGGACCATGCGCGAGGGCTCGGATCTGACGGTTCTGGCCTATGGCACCATGGTCTGGGTGAGCCTTGCGGCCGCCGAGGAGGCGGGCGTGGACGCGGAAGTGATCGACCTTCGCTCCCTGGTGCCCCTGGACATCGATGCGATCGTGGCCAGCGTGAAGAAGACGGGCCGCTGCGTGGTCGTGCACGAGGCGCCGCGCACCTCCGGCTACGGCGCCGAACTCTCCGCCCTGGTGCAGGAGCGGTGCTTCCATCATCTCGAGGCGCCGATCCAGCGCGTCACGGGCTGGGACACGCCCTATCCGCACGCCTTCGAGTGGGAGTACTTCCCGGGCCCCAAACGCGTGGCCGAGGCCATGCGCCGCGCGATGGAGGGCTAGGTGGGGGTCTTCAACTTCAAGCTTCCGGACGTGGGCGAAGGCACGGCGGAGGCCGAGATCACCGCCTGGCACGTCAAGGTCGGCGACAGCGTCGCCGAGGACCAGCCGCTGGTGGATGTGATGACCGACAAGGCGACGGTGGAGATCACCTCGCCGGTCGCGGGGACCGTGCAGGCCGTGAACGGCGAGCCCGGCGCCATGGCGCCCGTGGGTTCCGTGATCGTGGTGTTTGAGGTGGACGGCGCGGGCAATGCGTCCGCGTCACGGCCCCCTCTGTCGGCTCCGCCGACATCTCCCCCGCAAGCGGGAGAGAGACGCAGCTCGGAGGCAACTGCGCCAGCGGCGGCGAGCGTTCCTCTCCCGCAGAGCGGGGGAGGTGGCGCCGAGGGCGTCGGAGGGGGCTCTTCGGGCGGCAACTACGTTTTCAAGCTCCCCGACGTGGGGGAAGGCACGGCCGAGGCCGAGATCGTGGCCTGGCATGTCAAGGCGGGCGACGCGGTCGCAGAAGACCAGCCCATCGCCGAGGTCATGACCGACAAGGCCACGGTGGAGATGACCTCGCCGGTTTCGGGGACGGTCGTGGCCGTGGTGGGCGAGATCGGCGCCATGGCGGCCGTGGGCTCGCCGCTGGTCTACCTTCAGGTCGAAGGGGCGGGGAACATGGGCGGGAAGTCCGCCCCCGCTCCGGCGCCCGCCAAACAGCCTGACCCGGTCGCGCCCAAGCCGCCCACCGTTTCCGGCGCGCCCGCGACGGGCGAGCTGCGCGGCCCGGGCGGCGGCGCCGTGGCCCAGACGCACTCGCCGCTGGACACGCTGAAGCGCCCGCCGGCCTCCGCCGGCAAGCACGGCTTCCAGACCCGGCCCGCGGGTGAGAAGCCGCTGGCCTCGCCCGCCGTGCGCAAGCGGGCGATGGATCTGGGCGTGCAACTGCAGTTCGTGCCGGGCTCCGGCCCCGCCGGCCGCATCACCCACGAAGACCTGGACGCCTATCTGGCCAACCCGGGCGGGGCGGGGCAGGGGGGCGCGCCCGCCGCGCGCTCCAGCGTTTACGCTCAGCGCGAGGGGGTGGAGGATGTCCGCGTCATCGGGCTCCGCCGCAAGATTGCGGAGAAGATGCAGGAGGCCAAGCGCCGCATCCCGCACTTCATGTACGCCGAGGAGATCGACGCCACCGAGCTGGAGGCGCTGCGCCTGCACCTGAACGCGACCAAGAAGCCGGACCAGCCCAAGCTGACCCTGCTGCCGTTTTTCGTCCGCGCCCTGGTCAGGGTCCTCCCCGAGCACCCCCAGATCAATGCGATCTACGACGACGACAACGGAGTCCTGCACCGCCACGCCGCGGTTCACTGCGGCATCGCCACCCAGACTCCGAACGGTTTGATGGTGCCCGTGGTCCGCCACGCTGAGGCGCTGGACGTCTGGCAGACCGCTCTCGAGATCGCCCGCGTGTCGGGCGCGGCGAAATCCGGCAAGGCCGCGCGCGAGGAGCTCTCCGGCTCCACGATCACTGTGACCTCGCTGGGCCCCCTGGGCGGCGTGGTGCACACGCCGGTGATCAACCACCCGGAGGTGGCCATCGTCGGCCCCAACAAGATCATCGACCGCCCGGTGGTGCGGGGCGGCGCCGTGACCGTGCGCAAGATGATGAACCTCAGCTCCAGCTTCGACCACCGGATCGTGGACGGCTACGACGCGGCCGAGTTCATCCAGAAGATCAAAGGGCTGCTGGAGCACCCCGCGACCTTGTTCATGGAGTGAGCGACCTTTGACCTCCTCCCTCCCGCTCATCCCCGCGAAAGCGGGGAGCCAGGTTTTTCGCTCGAGGCCCTGCCGTACTGTTCGGGACGGACAAAAGGCCTGGGCCCCCGCTTTCGGGGGGTGTCCTGATTTCAGAAGCTCAAGGAACGCCTTGCGCTCGGGCCCGTGCAAATCCTGGGTCCCCGCTTTCCCGGGGATGAGCGGAAAAAAGAGGTAGGCGTGCCGGAAAAACTCACCCCTAAGGTCCTGATCATCGGCGCCGGCACAGGCGGCTACCCGACCGCGATCCGTTGCGGCCAGCTCGGGCTGGACACCGTCATCGTGGACGCCGGCAAGCTCGGCGGCACCTGCCTGAACGTGGGCTGCATCCCCTCCAAGGCCTTCATCCACGCGGCGGGCAAGTTCGAGGCGGTGAAGAAGGCGGCGAACGGCGGCACGCTCGGCATCACGGCCGGTTCGGCCTCCATCGACCTGGCCCAGACCGTCGCCTGGAAGGATGGGATCGTGGCCAAGCTGAACGGCGGGGTGGGCGGGCTGCTCAAGCGCGCCAAGGCGCGGCACATCCAGGGCTGGGCCACCTTCACCGACGCCAAGACCTGCACCGTCCAGCCCTCGGACGGAGGCGAGCCGATCACGGTCACGCCCGAGCACGTCATCCTGGCCACAGGCTCACAGCCCGTGGAGCTGCCTTTCCTGCCGTTCGGCGGCGACGTCATCTCGTCGGAAGGCGCGCTGCAGCTGGACCGCGTGCCCGAGCGGCTGGTCGTGGTGGGCGGCGGCTACATCGGCGTGGAGCTGGGCACCGCCTTTGCGAAGTTCGGCTCCAAGGTCACCATCGTCGAGGCGCAGGAGCGCATCCTGCCGCTCTACGACAAGGCCCTGACCGATCCCGTCCGCAAATGGCTGGAGAAGCACGGGGTGACGCTGCACCTGGGCGCCAAGGCCAGGGGCATGGACGGCGACGCCCTGGCGGTCGAAACCGCCGACGGCCAGACGCTCAAGCTCGCGGCGGACAAGGTCATGGTCACGGTCGGCCGGCGGCCGGTGACCAAGGGCTTCGGCCTGGAGGCCATGGGCGTGGATATGGCGGGGCCCTTCATCAAGGTCGACGACCAGCGACGCACCTCCATGAAGAACGTCTGGGCGGTGGGCGACGTCGTGGGCGAGCCCATGCTGGCGCACAAGAGCTCGGCGGAAGGCGAGATGGTGGCCGAGATCATCGCCGGCCGACGTCGCACCTTCGATCCCGTGACCATCGCGGCGGTCTGCTTCACCGAGCCGGAGATCGTGGCCGCGGGCCTGCTGCCCGCCGATGTCGAGGGCCGCACCGATGTGGCCGTGGCGCAATTCCCCTTCAGCGCCATCGGCCGGGCGCTGAGCATGGAGGCCGGCGACGACGGCGGCTTCGTGCGTATCCTCCACGGCAAGGACGACCACCGTATCCTAGGCATTCAGGCGGTGGGGTCGCACGTCTCCGAGCTGTCCGGCGAATTCGCAGCCTTCATGGAGATGGGCGCGGTGCTCGAGGACGTTGCGGGAACCATCCACGTCCACCCGACTCTCACCGAGGCGTTCCACGAGGCGGCGCTGCGAGGGCTGGGCCATGCGATTCACATCTGAGAAGAAGCGCGATCGCTCATGCCGAATGGCCTGGGAGAGATCGCGTCCGACTGTCGGCCGGTCGGCATGACCGACCTGCAGGACGACGTCGTCGTCATCACGGGCGGGCTGGGCCAGCTGGGCCGCGCCGTGGCCCAGGCGGCCAAGGCGCAGGGCGCCCGCACCGCCCTGATCGACCATGCGCCCAAGCCCGCCGACGCCCCGCAGGCCGAGCTGCACGTCTGCGGCGTCGACCTGACCGATCCGGCCCGGGCGGAGCAGGCCATGAACACCATCCGGGAACGGCTGGGGGCGGTCCACGTCCTGCTCAACATCGCCGGCGGCTTCACCTGGGAGACGCTTGAGGGCGGCGATCCGGCGAGTTGGGACCGCATGTACGCGCTCAACGTCAAGACGGCCGTCAACGCCACTGGAGCCGCGCTGCCGCATCTGCTGGAGAGCGGGGCGGGGCGGATCGTCAATGTCGGCGCGGCGGGCGCCGTCAGGGCGGGGGCCGGAATGGGGCCCTACGCGGCCTCTAAGGCGGGGGTGATGCGCTTCACCGAAGCGCTCGCCGAGGAGCTCAAGGACAAGGGCGTGACCGTCAACGCCGTCCTCCCCTCCGTCATCGACACCCCCCAGAACCGCGCGGACATGCCCGAGGCCGACCCCGCCAAGTGGGTCTCGCCGGCGGATCTCGCCGCGGTGATGCTGTTCCTGGCCTCGCGGGAGGCCCGGGCGGTGACGGGCGCCCTGCTGCCGGTCACGGGCAGGGTCTAGGAGCGGCGACCGCCCATGTTCTTCCAGAGAACGGCGCCGATGATCACCAGGAAGCCCAGCAGGCGCAGGGCGAAGATGGGGCTCCGCTCCTCCCGGGGTATCTCCAGCAGGCCCACCAGGGCCTGATTGAGCGCCATCAGCACGAAAGCGGCGGCGAAGGCGGCGAACAGGCCGTCCCCCGTGCGTCGCCAGAACCGGGCGAAGAAGACGCTGGCCACCAGGAAGCCCATGGCGAGCGCGCCGGTGAAGAAGGCCTCGGTGGTGCTCACTCGACCTCCCAGATGAAACCGTAGAGCAGCACGCCGATGGCGGCCAAGGAGGCGGCCTGACGCCAGAGCGTCAGGTCGACGCTATCGAAGACCAGCATGTCGGCCGCAACAAACAGATTGTTCAGCGCCAGAAAGGCGAAACAGGCCGCGCTCCAGGCCAGCAGCGACGCGCGCGTGCGACGGTAGGCGCGCCAGAGCAGGCCCGCGCACAGCAGGCTGGTGAGCAGGCACAGGACGTAGAGCAGGGTCGCGATCATCGGTCGTCTCCCCGCAGGCGGAAGGCGTCCGCGAAAATCTGCAGCTTGTCGTTTGGTCCGGCCATGATGGCCTTGATCACCTGTCCCGAGCGCTCCCGGTAGGCCTGTTCGAGCCGGGCGCACAGGGCGTCCAGCACCGGCCCCGCCGGCGCATAGCGGCAGCCCGCCTCGCAGGCGATCAGGCCGGCCGTCTGGAGGCCGGCGAACTGATCGGAGACCAGCCGCGCATTGGCGCGCAGCTCGCCCGCGGCGTCCTCCGCCGTCCAGGTCCGGTCCGGCTCGCGGCGAAGCAGGAGCAGAAGCTCCAAGGCCCACACCGAGCGGATCGAACCCTGGATGAAGGAAAGAAGGTCTTCGTCCAGCACGGGGCGATAGGGCGCGTTCGGAGTTAAGACGACCTTAACCCGCTCCAACTTGGGGTGCGATGCGCAGCAGCTTGCCATTGGCTCGGTCCGTCAGCACGTAAAGCGCGCCGTCCGGGCCCTGCACCACTTCCCGGATCCGCTCGCCCCGCTCGGTGAGCAGGCGCTCCTCGCCCACCACCCGGTCACCGTTCATCACCAGCCGGACAAGGCCCTTGGAGGACAGGCCGCCGACGAAGACGTTGCCGCGCCACTCGGGAAACAGCCGGCCGGAGTAGATGGCCATGCCCGAAGGCGAGATCGCAGGGTCCCAGTAGTAGACGGGCTGCTCCAGCCCGGCCTGCTGGGTGGTCTGGTGGATGCGCGCGCCGCTGTACTCCTCACCGTAGCCGATGGTGGGCCAGCCGTAATCCTTGCCGGGCTCGGGCCGGTTCAGTTCGTCGCCGCCGCGGGGGCCCATCTCGACCTCCCAGAGCCGACCCTTCCCGTCCAGCGCCGCGGACAGCACATTGCGGTGGCCGCTGGACCAGATCTCCGGCCGGGCGCCTGGCCGCCGTGCGAAGGGATTGTCCCGGGGTACGGAGCCGTCGGCGTTGATGCGCACGATCTTGCCGAAGTGGCTGTTCAGATTTTGCGCCTGCATCCGGCCGGGCAGGATCGAGCGCTCGCCCAGGGTCACGAACAGCTTGCCGTCGCGGGCCCAGACCAGCCGTCCGCCCGAGTGCATGGTGCTCTCGATGGTGGGCTGCATGCGGAAGATGACCTGGACGTTCTCCACCCGGGGCTGGGCGCCTTCGACGAGCCGCCCGCGAGCGACGGCCAGGCCGTTGCCGCCTTGGCGCGGCTCCGAATAGGTCCAATAGATCATCCGGTCCCGGTTGAAGTTCGGGCCAAGCTCCACGTCAAAGAGCCCGCTCTGGCCGCGCGCATCCACCCGCGGCATGCCCGCGACCGGCTCCGACTTGGCGCCCTGGGCGGTTAAGATGCGGAGGGCGCCGGGTTTTTCGGTCACCAGCATGCGCCCGTCCGGCATGAAGGCCAGCGCCCAAGGCGCGTCGAGCCCGCCCGCGATCTCCGTCACCTGGATGGGCGTGCGGGTCTGAACGGCCGGCGCGCGCGTCTGTCCCGGAAACGCCGGCCGGAACTCCGGTACGTTCGGCTTGCCCGTCTCCACCGGAGCTCCCCGTTGAGCCGCACCGGTCCGGGGAATCGAAGGCTGGCTCCCCGCCGCAGCGCCGGGCGCCCGATTGCCGCTGTTGGCGCCATTCTGGTTGCTCTGCCCCACAGCCTGCTCACAGGCGGCGAGCGACATGGCGACGAGGGCGGCTGTCGTCAGCAGGGTGCGCATGGAGAAACTCCCGGTTGGTCGTCGGTCTAAGCTAGGGGGCTGTTACAGGGTTCCAAGGAGGGGCGACAGCACTTCCCGCCGGTCCACCTGTCCCACATGAATGGACCACCACACGGCGTAGAAGAGCAAGGGCCAACGATGCTGGGCCAGGGCTTCGTCGGTGAAAGCGGCGCGTACCGCCTCGGTGTCGCAGGCCTGGGCTATGCCTTGGTGGTCGGGCAGGGTGCGGGCGAGATCCGCGGCGCGGGGGGCGATCCAGGCGGCGACCGGGACGGTGAAGCCCTGTTTCTTCGACCAGGGCTCCGCCGCGGGGCAATGGCGCTCCAGCCAACGGCGCAGGATCCACTTGCCGGCGCGCCCACGGACCTTGAGGGCGTCCGGCAGCGAAAAGGCGAAGGCGGCCACCTCGCGGTCCAGGAAAGGGGTGCGGCCCTCCAGCCCGTGGGCCATGAGGCAGCGATCGAGCTTGAGCAGAAGGTCGTTGGGCAGCCAGGTGGCGATGTCGCGCCATTGCGCGCGCTGCAGCTTGGTCAGCCCGTCCGGCGCGCGCGCCGCTTCACGCCAGTGCTGCAGCGCCACCTCGCCCCCGTCCTTGAGAAAGGGCGCGTCCACCTGGGGCCCGGCGGCGCGGCCGCCCAGCAGCTTGGGGCGTAGGGCGCGGCGGTAGCGGCCGTAGCCGCCGAACAGCTCGTCCCCGCCTTCCCCGGTCAGGACGACGGTTAAGGCGCCCCTGGCGACCTCGGCCAGCTTGTAGGTGGGCAGGGTGGCGTAGTCGGTGGTCGGGTCGTCCAGCGCCCAGGCCACCTCCGGGACGATCCGCCAGAAGTCGGCCTCGGTGAAGGCCGTCTCGCGCCAATCCAGGTCCAAGGCGCGGGCGACCCGTTCGGCGGCGGCCCGCTCGTCACGTGCGCCCTGGGCCTCGAAGCCGCAGGTATAGGCCGTCACCGGGCGTTCGTTCAGCCGGGTCATGAGGGTGGCGATGACCGCGCTGTCGACCCCGCCTGAGAGGAACAGCCCGTAGGGCACGTCGGAGCGCTGATGCACCCGCACGGAGTCCTCGAGAACGGCGTCGAGCCGAGCCAGCACCTGATCCTCGTCACCGGCCGTCTCCACGGCAGGGCGCAGGAAGTCCGGGCCGGACCCGGGCTGCGGAAAGGCCGAAGGGGTCGCCCGTTCCGGGGCGCGGAGCTCCGCCGGCGTTGCGGTGTCCGGCGCTGGGGCCACCTCCCGGACCTCGCCGGGCAGAAGGCGGCGGAGACCCGCATAGGGCGTGTCGGTCTGGGCGTAGTTGAGGGCCAGAAGCTCATGCACGCGGCCGGGGATCAGGGGGCCGCGGGGTAGGGCACGGGGTTCGGACGCGAAGCGGAGCTCTCCGTCCCCCTCGTGAAGGTAGAGCGGCTTGATGCCGAACGGGTCTCGGACGAGCCAGGTGCGGCCGTCTCCGCCGACCAGGCAAAAGGCGTACATGCCGCGCAGTCGGTCGAAGGCCGCCCGGCCTTCGCGCGCGTACAGGTGGAGGAGGGGCTCGAAATCCGATCCGGTTTCGGGCTCCAGCCCGAACTCCTCGATCAGCTCCTTGTAGTTGTAGATCTCGCCGTTGCCGATCACGGTGGAGCCCGCCGCGTGCAGGGGCTGCCATCCGCAGTCCAGATCGATGATGGACA
>JAUJMO010000004.1:50050-55396 GCA_030446805.1 Caulobacteraceae bacterium
GCGTCCGCGTTCGGCCAGGCAGTAGCGAAGCGCGCGGTCGCTCAGGAGCTCCGCCACCGCTTCGGCCAGGGCGACGGGGTCGTCCACCGGCGCCAGGCGGCCGTCCGCCCCGTCGCGGATCAGGGCGGCGGGGCCGAGGCTGGCGGCCGCCACCACGGGCAGGCCGTGAGCCCAGGCCTGGATGACCACGTTGCCGAGCGGCTCGAACCGGGAGGGAAAGACGCACACGTCGGCGGTGCGATACAGGGCAGGAGCGTCGGTGCGCCAGCCAAGCCACCGTACCCGCTCGGCCACCCCCAGATCGATGGCCAGCCGCTTCAGCTCCGCCTCCAGGGGGCCGGATCCCGCGATCCAAAGCCAGGCGTCGGGGAGGCGCTGCAGCGCGCGCAGACTGACATCGTGCGCCTTGGACGAATGCAGCCGGCCCATGCCCAGCAGCAGGGGCGCGCCGTCCGGTGTGTTGAACAGGGCCCGGTCCAGCGGGGCGCCCTCGCCCGAGCGGGCGAAATTGGGGATGTGGTGGGCGCGGTCGGCCGGCCAACCCTGGCCGACGATCCAGTCCCGGATGTGCTCCGTATTGGCGACCAGGGCATCGAAGCCCTTGTAATATTTCAAGTCATAGTAGCCGCCCAGCCGGCCGATGCGCGTCCAGGGTCCCTCAGGGCTGTGGCGGGCGGCCCGGTTCATCCAGGCCAGGAGCACGCGCGCATCCTGCGCCTTGGCGAACCCCGCGGCGCGGCGCGGGGTCCGCCAGTCCAACGGGCCGCCGAAGCCCAGCACGGCCGTGGGCACGCGCGCTTCGGCCAGCGCGGCCTGGCGTCCGGCGTGGGCGCGGACAGCCGCCGCCTGGACCACGCCCGCGCGGGCCAGGGCCGTGGTGAGCTCGGTGAAATAGGTTTCGGCTCCGCCGTCCTCGGCCGAGCCGAGCAGGTGGAGCACGGACATCGCGGCTTCTTCGACCCCGAAGCGCAGTCGATGTCCACCGCTTGAAGCGCGACGAACCCGGCCCTATACACCCCGACCTGCTCCTGAGGTGGCGGCCCTAGCGGGCAAGCATGGCTGGATAGCTCAGCTGGTTAGAGCGGTGGATTCATAACCCACAGGTCGGCGGTTCAAGTCCGCCTCCAGCTACCACTCTCCTCAGGAGCAGCTCTCTTCCTGGAGGCCCCACGGCGCCGCGCTTCCAGGTGGGTCTGTGCCCAGCGCGGAGAAGCATGATGTGGCGGAAGCAACAGGCGACCCTGACAGCCGGTCTCGATGGGTTGAGGATCGGCTCAACCGGCCCCGGAACCCTACAATTCGAGGTCTTCCCACAAGGTGCAGCTGTTAGCGTGAGGCTGGCTGCAGACGAGGCTCGATGGCTTGCCTCGGCCCTCGACCACTGGGCTGATGTGAGCGAGGGCAAAGCGCCGCCGCCCGAAAATTCCAACTGAGACATTACCCGCCACGGGCGACAGTGAGGGTCCATCCGCTCCAGCGCGGCCTACATCAAGATCAACCCCGCCGCGATCAGCGGCTCCTTGCGACGCCCTGAGCGGTCCCCGTTCACCGCCCAGCCCGTGTCCGTGAGCGACAGCCCAAAGACCAGGTGCGCCCATTCGAGAGTACGCGGATCGATAGAGAGGGACCGGGCCCGCCGCCGCTATCGTGAGGCGGGAGCCCCGTCGGGATCAGCCCAGCATCTCCGTGACCTTGCCGGAGAGCGCCTCCAGCGCGAAGGGCTTGGTGATCATGTCCATTCCGTTCCCGTCGAATTCGCCGGCCGCCGCCTTGTCGGCATAGCCGGTCACGAACAGGATCTTCAGCTCGGGACGGAGCGCGCGGGCGGCTTCGGCCAGTTGACGCCCGTTCATGCCGGGGAGGCCCACGTCGGTGACGAGCAGCTGGATGCGTTGGTCGGCCCGGATGATCTCGAGCGCCGACGGCCCGTCATTAGCCTCCAGCGCATCCACGCCCAGGTCGTCCAGAACCTCAAGCACCAGCATCTGGACGAGCACCTCGTCCTCCACAACCAGGACCACGGGCTTGGCGCCCGTTCCGCTCGACCCGTCTTCGTTCGTTTCCAAGCTCAAGAGTGCGGCCCCCCGATGGCCGAAGTCGCCCGTCCGGACCCTGTGGACAGAGTCGCCCGAAAGCAACAAGTTTCCCGCCAAGCCGACAAGATAGACGAAACCGCTCCGCTTGCCACAACCGTGCTCTTAGGCCGCAGCCTGGGCCGGTCGGCTGGTGACGGGGGCGAGGGCTTCGCGGAGCGCCACGAGCAGGCGCTCGGTCTTGATCGGCTTCTCCACCATACCGGCCATGCCCGCCGCGCGATAGGTGCGGGCGTCCTCGGGATCGGCGTTGGCGGTGAGCGCGATGATGGGAACGCGGCTCATGGGCGAGGGGAGGTCGCGGATGGCGCGGGTGGCGGCGAGTCCGTCCATGCGCGGCATGTTGATGTCCATCAACACGGCGTCGAAACGGCCATGGCTGACCGATCGCACCGCTTCGACTCCGTCGTCGGCGGTCTCCACTGTGCAGCCGAACAGCTCGACCAAGGTGCGGGCCACCGTGCGGTTGGTGGCGTTGTCGTCGACTATGAGCACCCGGCCGGTGAGGGTGGGCGTCGCGTCGGGTTCGCCGGTTCCGGACGCGTGGTCCTTTCCGCCGCGGCAGCTCGGCCCCTCGATCTGGAAAAAGACCGTGGCGCCGGCGCCGGCGTTGTTCTCCGCCCAGATGCGGCCGTCCATGGACTCCACCACGCCGCGCGCGAGCGCCAGGTCCAGGCCCGTTCCATAGGCGGGGCGGCCGGCCGGGCCGAACGGTTCGAAGAAGGCGGGCAGCTTGGCGGGATCCACGCCGGGGCCCGTGTCGCGCACATGGCCGCTGAGGAAAACCCGGTTCTCCCGCCGCTCAGCTTGCAAGCTGACCTCCACCCCGCCCCGACGGGTGAGCTTCAGAGCATGGCCGATGAGCAGGTCGTAGATCTGACGCAGGCGAACAGGGTCGAGCTCGGCGGCCACCCCGGCCTCTCCGGTGAAAACGGCGCCCAGGCCGACCCCGTCCTCCGCCGCCCGAAGAGCCCAGTCCGTCTGAACGCTGTCCAGCAGGTCGCGGAGGTCGACGGGCTCGGGCGCGAGGGTCACGGCGCCCTCTTGGGTGCGGGACAGCTCCGCGGCGTCGTTGAGGAGGCGCAGGAGGGTGCGGCCGCAATCGGCGACGGTGCGAATGTAGGCGGCGTTGTCGGGGCCGTCCGGCTGTCGTTCCAGCAGTTCGGTCACGGCCAGGACGCCCTTGAGGCCGGCGCCCACCTCGGCGCAGAGCGCGCTCAGCAGATTCGTCGTGTTCGGCCCGGCGGCCTGGGCCCGGTCATCGGCCTGCGCCAGGCGTTCGGCCAGGCGCGCAGCCGCCTCGGCCCCCGGGGAGGGAGGACCGACGGCCGGCGCGGGGCTGTGCGGCGGACCCGAAGGGGGCATAAGGGCTGGACGCGCTCCGATACGGTTTGACCTTCCGCTAGCCGGAGTTGAGGGGGCGTTAAGACCTGGAGGCGGGACGGAGCATCGCAATCCGGGTGCGATGGCCTAAGTAGGCGCCGTCATGACCCATCCCGCGGCCGCACTGGTCCTGTTCTCCGGCGGGCAGGACTCGACCACCTGCCTCGCCTGGGCGCTGGAGCGCTATGGGCGCGTCGAGACGGTGGGGTTCGACTACGGCCAGCGCCACCGGGTGGAGTTGGACGCGCGGCTGAAGGTGCTCGATGGGCTCCGGCGAGCGTTTCCCGCCTGGGCGGAGCGGCTGGGGCCGGACCACCTGCTCGACCTGCGTGGGTTCGGAGCGGTGGGGGAGAGCGCCCTGACCAGCGAGCGGGCCATCGAGATGGACGCGCGGGGGCTGCCGACGAGCTTCGTGCCTGGACGCAACCTGGTGTTCCTCTCCTATGCGGCGGCGCTGGCCGATCGACGGGGACTGGACCGGCTGGTGGGCGGCATGTGCGAGACGGACTTCAGCGGCTACCCGGACTGCCGGCGGGAGACGCTGGACGCCATGGAACGAGCGTTGAACCTGGGGATGGAACGGGACTTCCGGGTCGAGACGCCGTTGATGAAGCTCACCAAGGCGCAGACCTGGGGTTTGTCGGATCAGCTGGGGGGCCGGGCCCTGGTGCGGCTGATCTTGGAGGAGAGCCACACCTGCTACCTGGGCGAGCGGGGGGCGCGGCACGCCTGGGGCCACGGATGCGGAGCCTGCCCGGCTTGCGAGCTGCGGGCTCGGGGCTGGGGCGAATGGCGGGCGGCCGCATGAGCTATGCGGTCAAGGAGCTGTACCTGACCGTGCAGGGCGAAGGCGGGCAGGCGGGGCGGGCGGCGGTGTTCTGCCGCTTCGCCGGCTGCAACCTGTGGAGCGGACGAGAGGTCGACCGCGCGGAGGCCGTGTGCCGGTTCTGCGACACGGATTTCGTGGGCATAAACGGACCGGGCGGCGGACGCTACCAAGCGGGCGCGCTCGTTGCGGCGGCGCAGGCGCGCTGGACGGGGCCGGAGGGGCAGCCGAAACTGGTGGTGTTCACGGGCGGGGAGCCCACGCTGCAGCTGGATGGCGCGCTGGTGGCCGCGTTCCGGTCTTCGGGGTGGGAGACCGCGGTGGAAACCAACGGCACCCTGCCCGCGCCGGAGGAACTGGACTGGATCTGCGTAAGCCCAAAGGCCGGGACCACCCTGGCGCAGACGGCCGGCCAGGAACTCAAGCTGGTGTTCCCGCAGGAGGGGGTGGACCCGCGCGCATTCGAGGATCTCGAGTTTCAGCGGTTCTACCTGCAGCCGATGGACGGGCCGGCGCAGGCGGAGAACACCCGGGCGGCGATCCGCTATTGCCTGGAGCGGCCCCTGTGGAGGCTGAGCGTGCAGACCCACAAGTATCTGGGCATCGCCTGATGTCCGAGCCCGAGTTCGAGATCACCAAGACGGCGCATTTCGACGCCGCGCACAGTCTGCCGGATGGGAACGCCGAGCGAGGGCACGTGCGGCTCCACGGGCACTCGTTCCGGGTGGAGGCCTCGGTCAGGGGCGTGCGGCAGGGCGCGGTCGGCTGGGTGGCGGATCTAAACGCCTTGCAGGCCGCCTTGGACCGGGCGGCGCGGGCGCTGGACCACGGGCTGCTGAACGATCATCCGGGGCTGGAGAGCCCCACGCTGGAGAACCTTTGCCTCTGGTTCGCCGAGCGGCTCCGGCCGGAGTTCCCCGGATTGTCACGGGTGGCGGTGGGCCGCCCCACCATCGGGGAGCGCTGCGCGCTCCGGCTGACCTGACGAAACCATCGGGGAGCGCTGCGCGCTCCGGCTGACCTGACGAAACCATCGGGGAGCGC
>JAUJMO010000004.1:55496-56711 GCA_030446805.1 Caulobacteraceae bacterium
ACCATCGGGGAGCGCTGCGCGCTCCGGCTGACCTGACGAAACCATCGGGGAGCGCTGCGCGCTCCGGCTGACCTGACGAACGCTCTCCTTCCGCTTGTGGGAGGAGACAGCTTCGGCCTAGCCGAAGCAGAGCCGGCGGCGGCTTAGGCCCGCCCCTTGCCGCTTGCGCGGCCGGTCCCCTCCCGCTTGCGGGAGGGGTTCCATTCAGCGGCGGCCTTCGTAGCAGATCTTACGGTCGAACTTCTCCCGGCGGGCGTCCTTGAGGCAGCGTTCGACGTCGCTGGTGGTGACGGCGTCGGCGGCGCCCCCCACAACCGCGCCGGTGACCTTGGCCCCGGTCTTGACTGTGCCGACCGCCGCAGAGGCGGCGGCGTCGGCCACCGTGAACGCCAGGCAGCCCGACAGGACGGGCGCGGCCAGCAGCAGGGCGGAGGCGGTGAGCAGCGGGCGAAGCATGGTCGCGGTCCTTTGAACCGGGGCAGGGTCCACCATCGTGGTTGATGAAGCGTTGCAAGCCGACTGTGGCCTTCCTGCGTCCTCTTCCGCCAGACCTTCACCCTGCTCAACAATCTGACGCTCTGGACCATCCCCATCAGCGTGGCGAGTTCGCTGCTGGCTCCTCCGATCATCAATCTCGCGCTCGGGGTTGTCCTGTTCCCGCTGCTGCCTGCTGTACGCCAGGCTGGGTAAGGGCCGGTGGTGGCGGACCCCGGCCGGCGCTTGGGGCAAGGGTGTCCTGCTCACCGTGGCGGCTCTGCTGGCGCTTGTGCCGTACTCGTTGATCGGCGGCGGCCTGGCCTACGCAGGCGCCGCTTTCCTTCCCTAGGCCGCGTCGACCAGCACCACCTCCGCATCCTCCAAGGCGGTCACCGTCAGCACCAGCTCGTCCTTGATCGCCGCGCCGTCGCGGGCGTCGAGGCGTACGCCGTTGACTTCGACCGCGCCCTTGGCGGGCACCAGATAGGCGTGGCGGCCGGCGCCCAGGTCGTAGCTGGCGGTCTCACCCTTCTTCAGGGTGGCGCCGGCGACCCGCGCAGGCGTGTTGATGGCCAGGGCCGTCTCCGCGTCCTCGTCGAAGCCGCTGGCCAGGGCGGTGAAACGACCGGCGCGGGCGTCCTTGGGAAAGGGGCGGGCGCCCCAGGCGGGCGCAACCCCCTGCTTCTGCGGCTCGATCCAGATCTGGAAGATGGTGGTGGTCTCGTCCTCGAGGTTGAA
>JAUJMO010000004.1:56811-104480 GCA_030446805.1 Caulobacteraceae bacterium
TCAGCCAGCCGTGGTCGGCGCCGCCGAGGGAGTTGAAAGGTCTGCGCTCGATCATGGAGGAAACTCCGCCGCTGGAATACTGCAACAGAGGTGGTGCCTGATCGAGAAGATTCAAGCTAAAGGCGTGCGCAAGTGACGCAGCGGTGATTCGGGTGCTAGCTTGGCTCTCGGCGCGCCCGTGCGCCGAAGGGGGAACTATGATCAAGCTGATTGCGGCCCTGGCCGCCTGCGCGTCGCTGGGCGCCTGCGCCACCATCACGCGCGGCACGAGCACCAACTGGCAGGTTCAAACCGACCCGGTCGGCGCCAGCGTCGCCACCAGCCATGGATACAACTGTCCGTCGACGCCTTGCAGCATCCGCATGCCCCGCAAGTCGCAGTTCACGGCCACCATCGCCAAGCCCGGCTACAAGACGGTGGAGGCCAACATCATCAACCGGCTGTCGCGCGGCGGCGGAACGGGGATGGCCGGCAATGTGCTACTGGGCGGGCCTCTAGGCGTAGGCGTCGACGCGGTGTCGGGAGCGGCGCTGGACCTGCGCCCGAACCCGCTCGTGATCACCATGGAGCCGGGCTCCGGCACGGTGGCGCTGTCCTCCGAACAGGGGGAGATGCTGTCTAACGGGGCCATGACGGCCAACAAGGCGGCCACGACCGCGACGAAGAAGAAGCAGTAAGACCAGCGGGACCGGCGGACTTCTCCGCCGGTCCTTCTCCCGCCGCCGGATCGGCTACTCCAGCCGGTCGGCCCGGCGGAGGTCGGGGAACCAGCGAGCCCAGAGCGCGGTCACGGCCAGCGCGCCGAAGCCGCCGAACAGCGCGGCGCCGACGGGGCCGAGGACACGGGCGACGAGGCCGGACTCGAACTCGCCCAACTCATTGGAGGCGCCGATGAACAGGGTGGAGACGGCGGCCACGCGGCCGCGCATGGCGTCCGGCGTCACGATCTGGATCAGGGTCTGGCGGATGAAGACGCTGACCATGTCGGCGGCGCCCAGAACGGCCAGCGCGGCGAAGGACAGCCAAACCTGACGCGACAGGGCGAAGGTGATGGTCATGAGGCCGAAGGTGGCCACCGCCCCGAACATCCACGGGCCGGCGAAGCGGGTCACCGGGCGGCGCGCCAGGATGAGGGCCACGATCGCCGCACCCACGGCTGGAGCGGCGCGGAGCGCGCCGTAGACGCCGGGACCGGCGTGCAGGACGTCGCGGGCGAACACGGGGAGCAGGGCGGTGGCTCCGCCGAGCAGCACGGCGGCCAGGTCCAGCGAGATGGCGCCGAAGACGATCTTGGTGCGCCAGACGTACTGCAGGCCTTCGCGGATCAGATTGCCGCGCGAGCCGGGCTGGCGCTCGGGGGTGGTGTGGGTGCGGATGAGTAGCAGCAGGGCGGCGGCGAACAGGTAAAGCCCGGCGGTCACGCCGTAGGAGAGGCTGGAGGAGCGCGCGATCAAGAGGCCGCCCAGGGCGGGACCGGCGATGGAGCCGAACTGAAAGGCTATGGAGTTGGCGGCGATGGCGCGGGGCAGGATCTCGCGCGGGACCAGCATGGGCCCAAGCGCGGCGCCGGACGGAGCGATGAAGGCGCGCGCCGCGCCGAACAGGGCGGCCACCGCGAAGATGGCGGCCAGGGGCGGGCGGTCCAGCAGGGCCAGGGCGGCCAGGGCGGCGGCGCAGGAGGCCTCTACACCCAGCGCGCAAGCCATGACGCCGCGGCGATTGCGGCGGTCCACGATCTCGCCCGCGGGGAGCGACAGCAGGAACAAGGGGACGAACTGGGCCAGGCCGATCAGGCCGACCCAGAGCGCGGCCTCGGGCACGGTGCGCTCAGCGCGGGCCACGTCGTAGACCTGCCAGCCCAGGGTGACGGCCTGGGCCTGGATGCCCAGGCTGGCGGCGAAGCGGGCGCCCCAGAACAGGCTGTAGTCGCGGTGGCGGAAGGGGCTGGAGGAAGGCAAGGCGGGCCTGCCTAGCCTGTCCGCCCGCTCCCGCGAAAGCGGGAGCGGAAGCCAGCGCCCGGTGAGGCGGCGCGGTCGGGCGGGAAAAACGCCGGGGTCCCCGCTTCCGCGGCGAGCAGCCGGTTTCTAAGTGTGACGCATGGGTGGTCTGGACCAGGTGGCGGAGATTGCGGGGCGCACAAAGGGGCTGCCGCCGGTGCACCTGTGGCATCCGGCGCACTGCGGCGAGATCGACATCGTGATCCGGCGCGACGGGGTGTGGTTGCATGAGGGGACGCCCATCGGGCGCGAGGCGCTGGTGCGGCTGTTCTCGACGGTGCTGCGGCTGGACCCGGATGGCTATCACCTAGTCACGCCGGCGGAGAAGCTGAGGATCACGGTGGAGGACGCGCCCTTTCTGGCGGTGCGGCTGGACCGGGAGGGCCCGGAGGACCGGCAGGCGCTGCGGTTCACCACCAATGTGGGCGAGGTGGTCGAGGCGGGGCCGGAGCACGGGCTGCGGGTGGAGAGCGACCCGGACACGGGCGAGCCCGCGCCCTATCTGCACGTGCGGCGGGGACTTGAGGCGCGGCTGACGCGGCCGGTGTTCTACGAGCTGGTCGAGTTGGCGCAGCCGCGGGCGACGCCGGACGGGCGTGTGTTCGGGGTGAGCTCGAACGGGGCCTGGTGGCCGGTGGCCCCGGCGGAGGCGGCGTGAACGCACCACCGAAGCGCGTGGCGCTGGACGGGCCGGAGCTGCGCGCGAAACTGGCGGCGCGCCTGGACCCCTTGGGGGCGGAGGCGCCCGGCGCGGGGCAGTCCGATTTCGATCTGAACCCGGGATGGCGGGGCCCGGCAGGGGAGACCTCCCAGGCTGCGGTGCTCGTGCCTATCGTGGAGCGGGCGGAGGGGCCGACGGTGCTGCTGACGCGGCGGGCCGCGGCCATGTCCAGACACGCGGGGCAGATCGCCTTTCCGGGCGGGCGAATCGATCCGGGCGAGACGGCCGAGGCCGCGTGTCTGCGGGAGGCGGGCGAGGAGGTGGGGCTCTCGCCGGAGCGGGTGACCCTCTTGGGGCGGTCGAGCCCCTATGAAACGGTCACGGGCTTCGTGGTGACGCCGGTGGTGGGGCTGGTCGCGCCGCCTTTCACCCTGACGCTGAACCCCGCGGAGGTCGCCGAGGCTTTCGAAGTTCCGCTGGAGGTGGTCCTGGACGAAGCGCGCTATGAGCGCCGGTTCCACGACTTCGACGCAGGACGGCGCTACTTCTATGCGGTGGCGCACGACGAGCGCGTGATCTGGGGGGCCACGGCGGGCATGCTGCGCGCCTTGCGCGCCCGGTTGCTGGACGAGGTGGAGGCGGCGGCATGATCCGGCTGTTGTTCGCGCGGCTGCTGCTGGTGGCCGTGCCGTTCGCGATCTGGTTCGCTTATCGTTGGTGGGTGAAGCGGCAGGGACGGCCCTTGCCGGGCACGCCCTACGCTTGGCTGTTCCTGGCCGGGGTGGGGCTGATGACCGGATCGCTGTTCCTGACCGCGCTGACGGCGCCGGACACGCGGGGCAAGGTCTATGTGCCGGCGGAGGCCGGGCCGGACGGGCGCGTGACGCCGGGGCGGTACATAGAGGCGCCGGAAACACCTCGTCCCTGAGAGGAGACCGCGGTTGCGGAGTCGTACGGCCTCCCGCAAGGTCCGGCCATGAGCCTCGCCCTTGTTCGTCCCGAGTCGGCTCTCCAGCCAGCGTTGGAGCAGCCCTATCTCGATCTGCTGGCCGATATCCTGGCCAACGGGGTGGCGCGGGAGGACCGGACCGGCACGGGGACCTTGTCGGTGTTCGGGCGGCAGATGCGCTTCGACCTGGCCCAAGGCTTTCCGTTGCTGACGACCAAGAAGCTGCACCTTAAGTCGATCATCCATGAGCTGCTGTGGTTCCTGCGGGGCGACACCAATGTCCGCTGGCTGCAGGATCGCGGGGTCAGGATCTGGGACGAGTGGGCTGATTCCAAAGGGGAACTCGGGCCGGTCTACGGAAAGCAGTGGACGTCGTGGGCGGCGCCCGACGGGCGGGTGGTCGACCAGATCGCCGGCGTGGTGGACGCGATCGGCGCCAACCCGATGAGCCGTCGGTTGATCGTCAGCGCTTGGAATCCGGCGGAGGTGGAGGACATGGCCTTGCCGCCCTGCCACTGCCTGTTCCAGTTCTACGTCTCGCAGGGGCGGCTGTCCTGCCAGCTGTACCAGCGCTCGGGCGACGTCTTCCTGGGCGTGCCCTTCAACATCGCCAGCTATGCGCTGCTGACCCTGATGGTGGCCCAGGTGACGGGGCTGCAAGCGGGCGAGTTCGTGCACACCCTGGGCGACGCCCACCTGTATTCGAATCACCTGGAGCAGGCGCGCGAGCAGCTCAGGCGGACGCCCTACGCGGCGCCGCGGATGCGGATCGCGCCCAGGGACGACCTGTTCGCCTTTGCGTACGAGGATTTCGCACTGGAGGGATACCAGGCCCATCCGCACATCAAGGCGGCGGTGGCGGTCTAGACGCCACGCCCGGGTCGCCCGAAGAAGGACGCATGATGCGCGCCTTCCTCGCCTTGATCACGACTCTGTCCCTCGGCTCCGCCGCTCTGGCGCAGACGGGGGTGCGGCCGGAGGACATCCTGCCGCCCGCGCCCGCCTGGAGCGGGGCCAGCGAGCAACTGGCGGCGCCAGCCGGGCATCCGTGGATCACGCCTTCGGAGCGGACCGGGCTCACGGCTACCCCGTCGTATGATGAGACGATCGCCTGGCTCCGGAGGCTGGATGCGGCCTCGCCTCTGATCCGGATGGAGGCGTTCGGGCGTACGGCGCAGGGGCGGGAGCTGTGGGTCGTGATCGCGTCCAAAGGGCGGCGCTTCGATTCGGCCAAGCCCACGCTGCTGGCGCAGGCGGGAATCCACGCGGGCGAGATCGACGGCAAGGACGCCGGGCTGATGCTGCTCCGCGACATGGCCTTCCGGGGCAAGGACGCGCTACTGGACGGGGCGAACCTGCTGTTCGTGCCCGTGTTCAACGCCGACGGGCATGAGCGGACCAGCCCCTACAATCGCCCGAACCAGCGGGGGCCGGTGAGCCAGGGGTGGCGGACGACCGCGCAGAATCTGAACCTGAACCGGGATTACCTCAAGGCCGACAGCCCGGAGATGCGGGCCATGCTGGGGTTGATACAGCGTTGGGAGCCGGACCTGTATCTGGACCTGCACGTCACCGACGGTCTGGACTACCAGCAGGACATCACCTTCGACTTCAACGGCTATGGCGGGCGCGGCGCCAGATCGGTCGCGGTCGGGCGTTGGCTCGACGGCGTGTACCGGCCCGCGCTGGAGGCGGGGCTGAAGCGGCAGGGGCACCTGCCGGGGCCGTACATCAACACGGTGGACGCCCGCGATCCGGCCAAGGGCATCGTGATCGCTCCCAGCGGGGCGCGGTTCTCGACCGGCTACGGCGACCTGCGGCGGCTGCCGACGGTGCTGCTCGAAACCCATTCGCTGAAACCCTACCGCCGGCGGGTGCTGGGGACCTATGTCTTCGTCGAGGAGAGCCTGCGGCTCTTGGGCCGGCAGGGGCGGGCGCTGCAGGCGGCGGCGGCGGCGGACGCGGCGCTGCGGCCGACGGTCGTGCCGGTCGCGAGCAAGCCGGGCGAGACGCCGACCGGGACCTTTGAATTCCTGCCGATCCAGCAGGAACTTTACAACTCGCCCGCCTCCGGCCGGCGGGAGGCGCGGTTCACGGGCCGGCCGGGGGCGCCCATGCAGGTGCCAGTGTTCGGACAGCAGGTGGTGGCCAGCGTTCAGCGGCCGCGCGCCTACTGGGTCCCCGCGACCAAACCGGAGGTGATCGAGCGGCTCAAGCTGCACGGGGTGCAGGTGGAGACCCTGGCGCAGGCGCGGGTGGCGCCCGTGGAGTTGGTCCGGTTCTCGGCGGCGAGCCTGGCGCCGAACGTCAACGAACGGCGGGTGGCGGTGCGCGCCGGCGGGCTCATCCGGGAGCGGCGGACCGTGGCCTATCCGGCGGGCTCGGTGCGGGTGCCGACCGACCAGCCGCTGGGCGAGTTGGCGGTTGTTCTGCTGGAGCCGGAAAGCGACGAAAGCCTCTGGGCCTGGGGCTTTTTTTCGGAGATCCTGCAGCGGACGGAATACATCGAGGGCTATGCGGTGGCGCCGCTCGCCGAGCGAATGCTGGCGGCCGATCCACAGCTGAAGGCGGAGTTCGAGGCCGCGCTCAAGGCTGATCCCAAGTTCGCGGCGGACGGCGATGCGCGGCTGGCCTGGTTTTACCAGCGCTCGCCCTACTACGACGAGCGACACCTGCTCTATCCCGTCGGGATCGAGCGCTGATGGCCGGTCCGGTTCTGGCGATCGTCGTCGCGCGCGCGCGCAACGGCGTGATCGGGCGCGCCGGCGGGCTGCCCTGGCGGCTGAAGAGCGACATGGCGCTGTTCAAGGCCGTGACGATTGGAAAGCCCGTGATCATGGGGCGCAGGACCTGGGAGTCGCTGCCGAAGCGGCCGCTGCCGGGGCGCACCAACATCGTGCTGTCGCGCGACGCCTCCTTCGAGCCCGAGGGTGCGCTCGCCTGCGAGCGGTGGGACGAGGCGCTCTCCATCGCGCGCGAGCAGGCCAGGGACGACGGCGTAGAGGAGGTCTGCGTGATCGGCGGCGAGGCCATCTTCGCTCTGGCCCTGCCCAAGGCACGGCGACTGTACCTGACCGAGGTGGAGGCCGAGGTGGAGGGCGACGCCCGTTTCCCGGACTTCGACGTGGGCGCCTGGCGGGAGCTGCGAAGCGAGGCTCATCCGGCCGGAGAGGCGGACGACCACCCCTTCCTCTTCCGCGTGCTCGAGCGAGCCTAGGTCCTTCCGGTCACCCGCCGCGCCACCTCCATGAAGGCCTGCGCCGTTGGGCTGTTCGGGTCCGTGGCGACCAGCGGGCACCCCAGGTCGGCGCCGGCGCGCAGCGCAGGGTCGATGGGGATTTCGCCCAGGAAGGGGACCCGGAGGCGCTCGGCCTCCCGTCGGGCGCCGCCGCGGCCGAAGATCTCGATCGGAGCGCCGCCGGCCGGGTCGGGAAGGAAGGCCATGTTCTCCACCACGCCCAGGATGGGCACGCCCGTCTTGCCGAACATCGCCGCGGCGCGGCGGGCGTCGATCAAGGCGATCTCCTGCGGGGTGGAGACGATCACGGCGCCGGCGAGCTCCACCTTTTGCACCAGGGTGAGCTGCACATCCCCGGTGCCGGGCGGGAGATCGACCAGGAGCACGTCCAGTGGCTGGTCCTCCGAGCCCCAGGCCGTTTCGTGCAGGATCTGATTGACGGCGGAGGAGGCCATGGGCCCGCGCCAGATCATGGGCGCGCCTTCGTCGACCATGAAGCCGATGCTCATGACCGACACGCCCCAGGCCGGGACGGGGATCAACTTCTTGTCAGGTCCGATCTCCGGATCGGCGTCCAGGCCCAGCATCCGGGGCAGGGAAGGGCCGTAAACGTCCGCGTCCGCCACCCCGACCCGGAAACCGAGCGCGGCCAGGGCGCAGGCGAGGTTCACGGCCACGGTGGACTTGCCCACGCCGCCCTTGCCGCTGGCCACCGCCACCACGCGTCCAACATGGGCGACCGGCTGGGCGGCCCCGCGGGCGAAGCGGGTCTGGTCCTGGGCTTCGGACGACAGGCGCGCGCCCTTGCGCACCCGAACGGTGGGCTCCTCGGCCGCGGGCGGTCGGGCCTGGGGCGCCATGACCACATGGGCGCGGTGCACGCCCGGCACGGCGCGCAGCGCCCGCTCCACCGCCTCGGGCAGGGTCGCATAGCGAGGGTCGGCTTCGGGCGGGGCCTCGAGGCGGACGGCGGCGCGGCCGAAACCCAGCTCGAGCTTGGTCACTCGGCCCGCGGCTTGCAGACCCAGGCCCGTGAGCGGGTCGGTGACGGCGTCGAGAGCTTGAAGCAGCGCGCCGCGGTCGGGCGTCAGCAGGGAGGCCATGCGCGGTGAGTTTTCTTGAACTGTTCCGGTGCGCCGCTCATATCCTTAGTCAGGTCAACAATAACAAGCCGCCCACCGCAGCCCCAGGCCGCGCCGGGCTTCGGGAACGCTGATGCCCTGGAACGACAACGTCAAACCCGGCCCTTGGGGCGCGCCGCCGGAGGGCTCCGGGAGTGACGACGACGGCCGGGCGGAGGAGGGCGGAGCCCGACCGGGCGCTGAGGGCGGACCGGGCCCCCGCAGCCCCTGGGGCGCGTCGCCGCCTCCGGCGGGCGGCGCCGAGCCTTCAGGACCTCGGGTCGGACGCCCCGGGACGCCCGGCGCGGGGCCGCGGCGCCGGCCTGAGCGGCCCAAGCTGACGCCATTGGGCGCCGGGGGGGGATCGGAGCGCAGCAAGGAGTTCGAGGCGCTTCAGCGCGAATGGAGCGAGCGGGCGCGGCGCTTCTTCCGCCATCCGAACGGGCGCGGCGTGCGCCCGGGGGCCGTGGCTGTGATCGTGGGGGCGGCTGTGGGGCTTTGGGCGCTCACGGGCGTGTACATCGTCCAGCCGAATGAGCAGGCGGTGGTGACGCGCTTCGGCGTCTATGCGCGAACGGAATCGCCCGGCCTCAAGGTGAGGCTGCCCTGGCCGGTCGAGCATGCCCAGACGGTGCCGGTGACCACGCTGAACCAGCTCGCCATCGGAGGCGCGGGCGCCACGGACCGGCCGGAAGAAAGCCTGATGCTGACGGGCGACGAAAACATCATCGACATGGACTTCACCGTCACCTGGCGGGTCGGCGACGCGGACGACTACCTGTTCCGGGTCAGCAATCCGGACGCCACCGTCAAGGCCGTGGCGGAGAGCGCCATGCGCGAAGTGGTGGGCCGCAGCCAGCTCAACGACGTGCTGTCCAGCGGTCGTGGCCGGGTGCAGGTGCAGGCCGAGCAGCTGATGCAGCGGGTCCTGGACAGCTATCGAACCGGCGTCCGGGTGGTGGACGTGCAGATCCGCGCCGCCGAGCCGCCGCGGGAGGTGATCACCGCCTTCCGTGAAGTGGCCGGGGCCGGGCAGGAGGCGCAGTCGGCCATCAACGAGGCCAACACCTATCGCAACCGGGTGGTCAACGAGGCCGTCGGCACCGCGGCCGCGCTTCGCCAGCAAGCGGAGGGGTACCGCGAGCAGGTGGTCAGCCAAGCCACGGGTGAGGCGGCGCGCTTCAATCAACTGCATGCACAGTACCGCGCCAACCCGGGCGTGACCCGCGAGCGTCTGTACCTCGAGACCATGGAACGTGTGCTGCGCGACTCCAACAAGGTGGTGGTCGACACCGGCCAGGGCGGGGCCAGCGCGCCCATCATCCTGCCTCCGGAGGTGTTCCGCGGAAACAACGCCCGCGCCTTGCCGGCGCAGCCCCAACCTCAAGCCCAACCCCAGACCGGAGCCGCGGCCGGAGCCGCCCGATGAACCTCTCACGCAAACGACTGATCGCCTATGGCGCGGCCGCGCTGGCCGCCGTGGTGGTGCTGGCCAATACGCTGTACGTCGTCGACACGCGCCAGCAGGCGGTGGTGCTGAGCTTCGGCTCGCCCGTGGCGGTGGTGAACGCGGCCAACGGCAGGGCCAATCCGGGGCTGAAGGCCAAGATCCCCTTCCTGCAGAACGTGGTGAAGTTCGATCGCCGGAACCAGGCGCTGGAGTCCGAAGAAGAGGAGATCATCGCCGGGGATCAGGAGCGGCTGGTGGTGGACGCCTTTGTTCGCTACCGCATTTCCGATCCGCTGCAGTTCTACCGCACGGTGCGCGACGAAAACACCGCCGGCGACCGCATCGAGCGCCTGCTCAACTCCAGCCTTCGCGAGGTGCTGGGCTCGGCGCCCTCGGACGACATCATCTCACGCCGGCGCGCTCAGCTCATGCAGCAGACTCTGCAGCGCGTGCGGCAAGGCGCTGAAAGTTCAAGGCTTGGCGTGCAGATCCTCGACGTGCGCATCCAGCGGGCGGACCTGCCGCCGCAGAACCAGGAGGCGGTGTACCGCCGCATGCAGACGGCGCGTCAGCAGGAGGCGGCCACCATCCGCGCCCGCGGCGAGCAGCAGAAGCGCGAGATCGTGGCGCGGGCCAATCGCGACGTGGCGGTGACCATCGCCGAGGCCCAGGCCTATGAAGGCCAGGTCAAGGGCGAGGGGGATGCGCGCCGGGCGGAGATCCTGGGCTCGGCCTATGGCCGCGATCCCAGCTTCGCCGCCTTTCACCGCTCCATGCAGGCCTATGAGACGGCCCTGGGCGGCGAGAACAACACCACCATGGTGATCTCTCCGGACAGCGCCTTCTTCCGCTACTACGAGCGGGGCGCAGGCGGCGGTTGACCCCTGCGCCCAGCGCGCCGGTTGTTCTGCTTGCGGGCCCCACTGCGAGCGGCAAGTCGGCGCTGGCGCTGCAGTGGGCCGAGGCGGGTGGGGCGGAGATCGTCAACGCCGACAGCCAGCAGCTCTACGCCGACCTCCGGGTGTTGTCCGCTCGCCCGCCCGAAGCCGACGAGCGGCGGGTGGCGCACCATCTCTACGGCGTGGCCGATGGAGCTGAGGCCTGGTCGGTCGGGCGCTGGTTGCGGATGGTTCTCCCGGTGCTGGCCGGTGTTCGGGCGCGTGGTCGCACGGCGATCGTGGTCGGGGGCACGGGGCTCTACTTCAAGGCCCTGACGGAAGGATTGGCCGACGTCCCGTCCATTCCGGCGCCCGTGGTGGACGCCGCGGCTCGTGAGTTCGACGCTCTGGGCGAAGACGGATTTCGCGCACGGCTGGCCGGACGCGACGCCGAAGCCGCCCGTCGAATCGGGCCGGGCGACCGGCGCCGCCTGCTTCGCGCCTGGACCGTGGCCGAGGCCACCGGGCGGGCCTTGTCCGAGTGGCGGGCGGACACGCGGCCCTCCCTGGAGCCCGGAAGCTGGACGGGCGTGGTTGTTGAGCCGCCCCGGGCCGCGCTCTACGCCCGCTGCGACGCGCGGGTCGGGGCCATGCTGCGGGGCGGCGCCCTCCAGGAGGTCGCCCGCTTGATGGCGCGCGGGCTCGCTCCCGAGCTGCCCGTCGTGCGCGCGCTGGGCGTGCGCCCGTTCGCCGCGCACCTGGCCGGAAGCCTCGATTTGGACTCGGCCGCGGCGCAAGTCCGCCTGGACACACGGCGCTACGCCAAGCGTCAGCTGACGTGGTTCCGAAACCAGACGCCGCTCTGGCCCAGGCTGGACCCGTTCAGCCCGGCGTCATGAGCCCGGCGTCATGAGCAAGGTGCGACGCCCGCGCCGTCGCGGTTAGAGGTCCTGAGCATGTTTCCTCGTCTTTTCTCGCCCACGGTCGAAGTCAGGGGTCGAAGCCGAACGGGGCGTTCCGCCTACGGGGGCAAGGCGGCGCTCCTGGCTGCGGCGGCGCTCGGCTGCATCCTGAGCCCGTTGGCGGCGGTTGCGCAGTCTGCTCCCGCGCCCGCGAGCGCGGTGCAGGCGCTCCCCGATCCGAACGCATGGTGGACCAACGACGAGCCGCGGCCGGAGGAGGCGGTTGATCCCCTCGGGCCCCGCCGCTGGAGCAAGCGCGACGCCCAGGTGCGCCGGGGCTTCACCAATGGCGTGGACGCCTCGCTTTACCGGCTCTGGGGTCTGCAGCCGCTGCAAAGCCTTGCCCTGCGGCGGTCCGAGGCGGTGTATGAGCTCTGGTTCCGTCCGACGGACAGCACGCGTCAGGCGGTGATCCGCGTTATTCTGCGGGCGGACGGCGAGGCCTTTGTGCAGGCGCGCGCAGGACGGGGGTGCTGCTCGCCCGAGATCGCGCGCCGAGTGGACATCAACGCCCAGCTGACGGCGGAGCAGCGCCGGAGCCTGCTGCGCCTTCGCGAGGATCCCACCTGGAGCCAACCGCGCAATGTGGTGGTCAGCGAAGGCGAGGGCGTGGTGTCGAGCGTCTGCGTGGACGGGGCCTCCTACGATCTCACCCTGCTGGACGATCGGCGGGCGGTGCATCTGCGCCGCAGCTGCGACCCCTCGGAGATCGGCTCGGCGGCTTCGGTGATCCAGGCGATCGTGGGCGCGGCGCGGGGACGCGACGCCCGCTTCGACGCCGTCTTCGCGGAGCAGCCGCTGGCGCGCTATGCGCAAAGCTATGCCCAGTTGCTGGAGGTGGGCGGCCGCATCCGCGCGACCTCGGAGGATACGCCCACTACGCCGCTCCCGCCGCCGCCGGAATTCGCGGACGAGCGGCAGGAAGCGGAGCAGGCCATCCTGGCGGCGGACCGGGCCTTCGCCGCCCGGGCTTCGGCGGGAACGGCGGCCGAGGCTTTCCGCGAGTTCATGGACGCCGAGGACGGCCTTGTGTTCCGCATAGGCGGCGAGCCGCTGGAGGGGGCGGAGGCGATCCACCGCTACTTCGGCGCCGAAGCGCCCGACACGGGCAAACTGCTCTGGGAGCCGGTGCAGGCCTGGGCCTCGGAGGCAGGGGACTTCGGGGCCAGCTGGGGCCGGTCCAGCTTCGTGCCCAACGGGGCCGCGACGCCCACCCGCGCTCATCGCTACGTCACGGTGTGGCGCCGTGACCCGGACGGCGAATGGAAGGGGCTCGTGGAGGTGGGGATCGCGGCCGACGATCTCCTGGCCCGCCAGCCCAGCTCCGTCGTTTCGCCGGCCGCAGTTGCGCCGGCGCCCGCCACCGTGCTCCCCAGTCGCCCGGCCGGGGCGCGATAGGCCGGGGCGATCGGTCGCGTTCTATTCACCGGCCGTTGTGCGATGCTGCGCCTATATCCCGAAGGTGCTGTTTACCGGAGTTGATCACAGGTGACGACGCTCTTCGATATCGGAACCGGCGCTGGCGATCTCCCGGGCGCCTCCAACGCGGCCGCCGTTCACGACGGCGCCGTCCGGGAGCCGGGCTGCGGGTGCGCGGCCTGCGCGCAAGCGGCCGAAGGGGCCGAAGCGGCGGGGGACGGACTCTCGGGGCTGAACGGCAGCAAGCCGATCTTCTCCACCGATCAGGTGGTGAACAATTTCCTGCGCTCGAACACGGCCTGGCTGCCCGGCTCCAGCATCCAGTTCGCCTTCCGCGAGGCCAAGCCGCCGGGCGCGAACGAAAAGATCGCCTTTGTGGCGCTCTCCGAAATCGAGCGCAGCCACACCCGGCTGGGCTTCGACCTCATCGCCGATCTGGTGAACCTGTCGTTCGTCGAGGTGCCGGACGACGGCCGGGCGACGAACCTCAGCGACAAGATCTACTTCGGCAAAGATTCGAATGCTGCCGCGTTCGAGTGGGGTCACGCCATCCGGTACACCCGGGGCACGCAGGAGAACGGCCGGCGGATCAATGTCGCAGGTGACGTGTGGATCAGCGACGCCGCCCAGGCCACCCGTCAGTGGTTCGCCGGCGGATATAATTTCCAGGCGCTGATGCACGAGCAGCTGCACACCCTGGGGCTGCCGCACCCGGGCAACTACAACGCCAACGGCGAACCGATCACCTACGCGACGAACGCCGAATACGCGCAGGACAGCCGCCAGTTCACCGTCATGTCCTATTTCTCGGCCAGCAATACGGGATCGGACCATATGGCCGACTCCCGGGGCGGGCTGTTCTCGGGCTCCACGCCGCTGCTGCATGACGTGGCCGCGCTGCAGGCGCTCTATGGCGCCAACATGGCCACACGGGCCGGGGACACCGTTTACGGCTACAACAGCACGGCGGGCCGGGCGCCCTACGACTTTTTGGCGACCGCGACGCCGATCTTCACCATCTGGGATGGAGGTGGGATCGACCGGTTGGATTTCTCCCAATCGGCCTTCCGGGTGAACCTCGACCTCAACCCCGGCGCCTTCAGCGACTCGCATGAGATGACCAACAACATCTCCATCGCCTTTGGCGTGACCATCGAAGACGCGGTGGGCGGCTCCGCCAACGACCGGCTGAGCGGCAATGGGGCCAACAATCGCCTGCAAGGCGGCGGCGGCGACGACGAACTCCTGGGCCAGGGTGGAAACGACCTCCTGGAAGGCGGCGACGGGCGAGACGCGCTTCGGGGCGGCGAAGGCGACGACCGGATGGGCGGCCAGGACGGCGACGACTTCCTGGACGGCGAGAACGGGCGCGACGAGCTGTTCGGCGACGCCGGGAATGACTTGGTGGTGGGCGGCACGGACAACGACCGGCTTCACGGTCAGGACGGCGACGACCGGATGGGCGGCCAGGACGGCGACGACTTCCTGGACGGCGGAAACGGGCGCGACGAGCTGTTCGGCGACGCCGGAAACGACCTGGTGGTGGGCGGCACGGACAACGACCGGCTTCACGGCCAGGACGGCGACGACCGGATGGGCGGCCAGGACGGCGACGACTTTCTCGAAGGCGGCGCGGGGCGCGACACGCTGTTCGGGGACGCGGGCGACGACATCCTGGTCGGCGGGGAGGGGGCCGACCTGATGTTCGGCCAGGGCGGGGCGGATCTGTTTATCTTCGGCGCCCTGTCGGACTCGCCAGATAGCGGCCGAGACAGGATCGGCGACTTTGACGCGGCGGCGGGCGACCGGATCGACCTCACCCGGATCGACGCGGACATCCTCACCGCCGGCGATCAGGCCTTCACATTCACGGGCGCTTTCACCGGCCGGGCGGGCGAGGCGGTGCTGAGCTTCGACGCCGGGTCGAACCTCACCACTCTGTCCCTGGACGTGAACGGCGACCTGATCGCAGACTTCCGCCTGGAGATCGTCGGGGCGGCCTCCCCAAGCGGCTTCGTCCTCTGATGCGGAGCCGCGCCTAGCTTCGTGGGCGCGCGTCTTCGGTCGTGAGCTCCGATCGGCCCGCTTCGGAGGAGGCGAACGCCGCCGCCGGGCCGAGCCCAGCGGCGGTTTCGTGTGCGAAACCTCAGGACGCGTCCACCTTGGCGGGGTCGTACCGCGGCGACAGCAGGTGCACGACCAGCAGTGCGAGCAGGTAAGCGGAGGCGGCCACGACGAAGATCGGCGTGTAGGAGCCGATCCGATCCAGCACCTGCCCGGTGTACTTGGCGAAGATCATGCCGCCGACGCCGCCCAAGGCGCCGCCGATCCCGACCACCGATCCCACCGCCGCTCGGGGGAAGACGTCGGATGGCAGGGTGTAAAGGTTGGCCGAGAAGCCCTGGTGGGCGGCGGTCGCCACGCCGATGATCAGCACCGCCAGCCAGACGTTGTCGGCGTAGGAGGCGAAGGCCACCGGGAGCACCGCCAGCGCGCATATCAACATGGTCAGCTTGCGCGCCTTGTTGAGCGACATGCCGGCCTTGAGGAAACGCGAGGACAGCCAGCCGCCGCCGATGCTGCCGACGTCGGACAGCAGGTAGATAGCCACCAGGGGGGGACCGAAGGTGCGCAGGTCCAGGCCGTAGCGGTCCTGGAGGAAGCCGGGCAGCCAGAACAGGAAGAACCACCAGATCGGATCGATCAGGAACTTGCCCAGAGCGTAGGCCCAGGTCTCCTTGACCGTCAGCAGCTTGGCCCAGCCGATCCGGCCGGGCGGATCCGCCGGATCCTGTTCGATCCAGGCCAGTTCGCCGGTGGTGACCCGCTTCTGCTCGCGCGGGCGACGGTAGACGAGCAGCCAGATCGGCAGCCAGATCATCCCCGCCAGGCCCGTGATGATGAAGGCCATCTCCCAGGCGGGATCCTCGACGCTGCCGCCGAACAGGGGCGCCAGGGTGATGGCCGGCACGACCAGGGGTGTGACGATGGCGCCGATATTGGTGCCCGCGTTGAACAAGCCGGTCGCGAAGGCGCGCTCCTTTTTGGGGAACCACTCGGAGACGGCCTTGATGCCGCCCGGGAAGCCGCCGCCTTCGCCGATGCCCAGAGCCATCCGGGCCATGATGAAGTTTGCCTGGCTGCGCGCCGCAGCATGGAAGATGTGGGCCACCTGCCAGATGGCGAAGGCGATCCCGAATCCGACGCGGGCCCCGACCCGGTCCACGAACCGGCCGAACAGGAGATAGGAGCCGGCATAAGCGGCCTGGAACCAGAACACGATGTTGGCGTAGTCCGTCTCGCTCCAGCCGAACTCCTCCTGGAGGGTGGGCTTGAGGACGCTGATGGTTTGGCGATCGACGTAGTTGATCACCATGGCCGCGAACAGCAGGCTGACGATCAGCCAGCGATACCGGCCTATCCGCCCCCCGGCCGCCGCCGTCGCCCCGATCGGCGCGGCGCCTGCAGTCTCAGTCATGACCTGGCCCTCCCTCAACCGGGCGCGCCCGGCGTTTCCCCTCGCGTCCTGCGGCTCATCCGGCCGCTTGGACGCCTTTGCATTGAATGGCGCCGTCGACGCCGAAATCGACCCTTGCGGCTTGGCCCGGCTTGAAGTCGTGGATGCCGGTGGCGGCGCCGGTGGACACGAGGTCGCCCTTCTTCAGGGTGCGGCCTCGCCGGGCCGTGTTCTCGAGAAGAAAGCGGACCGCCGCCAGCGGAGAGCCGGGGATGGACGTGGCGCCGCCCCTCCCGACCGAGCGGCCTTCGATGAAGGTTTCACAGCTGAGCTCGTCCATCCGGCTTCGCCAATCCTGGATCACAGGACCCAGGATCAGCCCTGCGTTGTTGCCGAAGTCGGAGACGACCACGGCCGGCCCAAGGTCGTTGATGGCGCCGAGCGGGCTTCCGGCGATCTCCACGCCGATGTGCAACTCGCCTTCGAGCGCCTGAACCTCGGCGAAGGACCAATCCAGCTTGGTCGCAGGGGTGTCGGCGCCCAGGCGGAACACATATTCGGCCTCTACCGCGCCGAACCCGTTCTCGATCAGGGGAACGCTGACCAATGGAGACAGCGGCCAGACATTTCCGGCGAAGATGGGGCCCGCCAATCGCTCCGCCCCGAACTCGTCCACTCGGTGGGGCGGGATGCGTCCGACCTTCCAGCCCACGATCGCGTCGGGCCACAGCGCGATGGCGGCGTCCTGGCAGGCATAGGCCTCCTCCAGATTCGCTGGGATTCGGCCAGGATAGCCGGGCAGTGCGGTCGCGCGGCGACGCGCATCCACGAACCGTCCCGCAGTCTCCTGCGGATCAAAAATGGACAATCTCGCTGAAGCGGGGGTCACGATCTCTCTCCAGCCAGCCACAAAGAAGCCCTCGCGTCAGCCGACGCGGCGGCCTTACGCCGCCAAGCCAGACTGTGACAGTCGGAAACCGGTGTCAATTTCAACGGCGGATGCACGTCGAATGCGGTCAGCTCGTCTGGAGCTCCGCATAAGCCTTCTCCATCGCGGTTCGGAACCGCTGGGCCGCGGCCAATTCGGGTGGAAAGACAGCCTCCACCGCCAGGAAGCGGTGAACATCTTCCGCCGCGCGCCCGGTGCAGGCCCGGCCAAGCGCGGCCAGCCGGTCGGCGAGAGGATCGACCAGCGGTACGCCTCCGTGCGCCGCATGTCGCACGAACTGCATCCAAGCCGCGAGCGGGAGCACCAGACGATCAAGGCGGCGGCCGGCGGCCAGGGCGTCGCGAACCGTGCCGAGGATGCGAAAGGGCAGCTTCTGCGACCCGTCCCAGGCGATCTGGGACAGGTTGTGCCGGATCTCCGGGTTGCGGAACCGGTTCAGGATGGCCTGGATGTAGCCGTCCAGGTCCAGCTCGCGGGGCGGGGTCAGGGTCGGCGCGATGTCGTCGCGCATCAAGGTTTCCACCAGGGCTGCGAGCGCTGGGTCCTCCATGGCCTCGGCCACGGTCTGGTGGCCGGCGAGCAGCCCGCAGTAGGCGAGGGTGGAGTGCGCCCCGTTGAGCAGCCGCAGCTTGGCGCGCTCATAAGCGGTCACGTCGTCGGTGATGGTGACCCCGACCGAGGACAGGTCCGGCGCGTCGGCGCGCATGGCGTCCTGGACGATCCATTGGGTGAAGGCCTCACGCTGGATCGGCCAAGCGTCCTCCAGCCCGAGTTCGGCCTGCACGCGCGCCCTGAGCGCGTCTTCGGTTGCGGGGGTGATGCTGTCCACCATGGTGCGCGGGAAACGCACCTCCGCCTCGATCCAGCTCGCCAGGGCCGGGTCACGCTCGGCGGCCAGCCGCACCACGGCCCGGCCTAGCCGGGCTCCGTTGTCCACCAGGTTGTCGCAGCTGATCACCGTCAGGCCGGCGTGCCCGGACTGGCGGCGGCGGCGCAGCCCCTCGACCAGCCAGCCGATGAGGCTGGACGGGAGGTCGGGGCGGGCGAGATCGCGCACGACGTCCGGGTGGGCCAGATCGAGCTCGCCCCCGGCGTCCAGGCAATACCCTTTTTCCGTGACGGTGATGGTGACGGCGCGCACCTCGGGGGAGGCGAGGCGGGTCAGAACCGCTTCGGGCTCCTCGGGCGCCACCAGGAGTTCCTTGATCGCGCCGATGATGCGGAACTCGGTCCGCCGATCCAGCGCGGCGAGGGTGTAGAGCCCGTCCTGGGGCTTCAGCGCGTCCCGCACGCCTGGGCTCCGCAGGGAGACGGCGCTGATGGCCCAGGATGGGTCGTGGCCCAGCAGAGCGTCGAAATAATAGGCCTGGTGCGCCCGGTGAAAGGCGCCGGGGCCGAAATGCACCACCCCGATCTGCAGGTTCGAGCGCTCATAGCCCGGCCGGAGCGCCGTCGCCTTGGCGTGCTCGAGCGTGGCGTTGGACAGACGCGATGTCGTCAAAGGGTCACGCCGCTCTTCCAGATCGCGATTTCCCGTTCGCCGTTCAGCTCCGCGCGGGTGGGCTTGCCGGAGGCGGTCTCCAGCAGCAGGGCGAGCAGATGGCCTGCCGTGCCGTCCAGCCCCCCTTCAGACAGGACGGCGCCCGCGTCGAAGTCGATCCAGTGCGCCTTGCGCTCGGCCAAAGCCGTGTTGGAGGCGATCTTCAGGGTGGGCGCTGGAAAGCCGAGCGGCGTCCCGCGGCCGGTGGTGAAAAGGATCACCGTCGCGCCAGCCGCCGTCAGCGCCGTGCATGAGACCGCGTCGTTGCCAGGCGCCTCCAGCAGGGTCAGGCCATGGTCCTGCACGACCTCGCCGTATCGAAGAACCTGGGCCACCGGCGCCCGACCGGCCTTTTGCACGGCGCCCAGCGACTTTTCCTCGAGCGTGGTGATGCCGCCGGCGACATTGCCCGGGGAGGGGTTCTCATGCACCGCCTGGCCGTGATCGAGGAAGTAGCTCTTGAAGTCGTTCACCACAGAGACGATGCCGTCAAACACGCCCTCGTGCTTGGCGCGGGCCATGAGCAGCCGCTCGGCCCCGAAGATTTCAGGGATCTCGGTGAGCACGGGCGTGCCGCCTGCGTCGGCCACAGCGTCCGCGATCCGGCCCACCAGGGGATTGGCCGTCATGCCGCTGAACCCGTCGGAGCCGCCGCACTTCAGGCCCACGACCAGGTCCGAAAGCGGGCAGGGTTCGCGCTGGTCGAGCTCCGCCCGCTCCACGAGCGCCTCCACCGCGGCCAGTCCGTCCTCGATCTCGTCCTCGGACAGCTGAGCGCTGAAGGCCCGCAACCGCCCGCGATCGATGCCGGGCGCGCTCGCCAGCAACTGGTCCAGCTGATTGTTCTCGCATCCCAGTCCCAGGATCAGCACGCCCCCCGCGTTCGGGTGCGAGGCCAGCGCTGCGATCACCCGTCGCGTGTTGGCCAGGTCGTCCCCAAGCTGGGAGCAGCCGAACGGATGGGTCAAGGCGTGGACCCCGCCCGTGCGACCCTTGAAGCGCTCCGAAGCGGCGTGTGCGATCCGCTGGGCGGTGCGCGCCACGCAGCCCACCGTGCACAGGATCCAGATCTCGTTGCGGGTGCCGACCCGCCCGTTGGACCGCCTGTAGCCCATGAAGGCGGGCTGGGGGTCGGCGCTGGTCGCCGGGGCCGAGGACGGCGTCTCGAACGAATACTGGTCCAGACCGGACAGGTCCGTCTGGAGGTTGTGCGTGTGCACATGGTCGCCCGGCGCGATGTCCCGCGTGGCCCGTCCGATGGGCCAGCCGTATTTCCGGACAGGCCGCCCGGCGGAGACCGCGCGCACGGCCGCCTTGTGTCCAAAGGGGACCGCGTTGCGCAAGGTGACCACCTCGCCGCCCAGGCTCACCGTCTCGCCGGATCGCAGAGGGCGCAGAGCCGTGGCCACGTCGTCCTCTGGAGCGACCCGATGCAGGGCTTCGGTGGAGATCTGAGCGTCCTTCATGCCGTCGTCGCGCTGGAGAGAAAGCACCTTGACCACCGGTGTCAACAGTCAGGCAAGTGGCGCTTCAGGCTGGAGCTGTCTAGATGGCCGGCGCAAGTCTCGAGGAGAGTCCGTGACCCGAACGGCTGTTGACCCTGCGACCATCGCCGGATCGGACGACAAGGGAGAGGACGAGTTCACGGCGGCGGGGCGGCGTCCGACCATCAACGATGTGGCCCGGCTGGCTCGAGTCTCGAAGAAGACCGTGTCGCGGGTCATCAACAAGTCTCCCTCGGTGAAGGACGACACGCGCACCAAGGTCGAGGCCGTCATCAAGCGGTACGGCTACGCTCCGGACCCCCAGGCGCGCGGCCTGGCCTTCCGCAAGTCGTTCCTGATCGGGCTGATCTACGACAACCCCAATCCGCAGTACGTGATCGACATGCAGCAGGGCATCCTGAACGCCGTTCGGGGTTCCGGTTATGAGCTGGTGGTGCATCCGTGTGATCGCCGAGCGCCCAACTTCCTGACCGACGTGCGCAACTTCGTCCAACGGCAGAAGCTTTTCGGGGTGGTGCTGCCGCCCTCGGTTTCCGAGGACGAGCGCGTGGCGCAACTGCTGACCGAAGTCGAATGTCCTTACGTCCGGATCGCCTCGGTGGCCTTTGACGCTCCGGAATGCATGCTCGTGACCCACGACAGCGAGGGGGCGGCCGAGGCCGCGAGGCACCTGGCCGACGCGGGGCACCAGCGGATCGCCTTCATCTCCGGCCCTTCGACCTTCAAGTCCTCGCACGAGCGCGGACGCGGCTTCGCCGACGGCCTGGCCGAGCGCGGCCTCGAACTCAGGCCCGAGTACCGGAGGGAAGGGGCCTATACCTTCGAGTCGGGCGTGGCCTGCGGCAAGGACCTGCTGGCCATGCGCTTGCCGCCGACTGCGGTCTTCACCGGCAATGACGAGATGGCCGCAGGCGTGTACAGGGCGGCCCGGGATGCGGGCCTGGAGATACCGCGCGACCTGTCGGTGGTGGGTTTCGACGACAGCCCGTTGGCGGAGCGGGTCTGGCCCCCGCTCACCAGCGTTCGCCTACCGATCCGGGACATGGGTCGGATCGCGGCGGAGAAGCTGCTTGAGCGCGCTCTCGACAAGAAGGAGCGGACCCAAGACGACGGCGAGGTGTTCCCCAAGCTGGTGGAGCGGCGGTCAACGGCGTCGCCGTACTCGCCTTGACCGCCGAAGCTAGGCTTGCCTAGCTCTATGACACCGGTTACCGAAGCGCGCGGAGGGAGCTCTTCCATGGTCAAGCCGCTTGTTCTCGACGAAGACCGGCTCTTCCCGGCCGAAGCGTCGGTTCGCAACGTTGCGCGCCGGCTCTACGCCTCGGTGCGGGACCTGCCGATCATCAGTCCTCACGGGCACACCGACCCGCGCTGGTTCGCCGCGAACGCGCCGTTTCCGGACGCCGCCGACCTGCTGCTCGCGCCCGACCATTACCTTTACCGCATGCTCTACAGCCAGGGGGTGCCGCTGGACCGCCTGCGCGTCCCCGGCAAGGGCCCGGCGGAGCGGGCGGATCCACGCCAAGCCTGGCGACTGTTCGCCAGCAACTACCGCCTGTTCCGGGGCACGCCGTCGACGCTCTGGCTCAACCATGTCTTCGCGGAGGTGTTCGGCATCGAGGTCGCGCTCAGCGAACAAACGGCGGACCACTATTTCGACGTGATCGGCGACAAGCTGCGAACCGACGCCTTCCGTCCGCGCGCCCTGTTCGACCGCTTCAGGATCGAGGCGCTGGCCACGACCGAGTCGCCCAGCGACAGCCTGGAGCATCACCAAGCGATCCGCGAGAGCGGATGGAGCGGGCGGGTGATCACCGCCTACCGGCCCGATCCCGTGGTCGACGCCGAGCACGAGGACTTCGCCAGCGCCATGGGGCGCTTCGCCGGCTTCACCGGCGAGGACGTCTATTCCTGGCGGGGATATCTGAAGGCGCACCGGATCCGCCGGTCCGATTTCATCGAAGCGGGCGCGACCTCAAGCGATCACGGGCACCCCACGGCGGCTACGGCCGATCTCTCCGACCTCGAAGCCGAAGGCCTGTTCCGACGGATCGTGGGCGGAAGCTTCACGCCGGCCGAGGCCGAGCTGTTTCGGGCGCAGATGCTGACCGAGATGGCTCGCATGAGCCTGGACGACGGCCTGGTGATGCAGATCCATCCCGGGTCGTTCCGCAACCACAACCGCCTGATCCATCAGCAGTACGGCCGCGACAAGGGCGCCGACATCCCGCAGTCGACCGAATATGTGCGGGCGCTCAAACCCTTGCTCGATCGCTTCGGCAACGACCCGCGGCTTTCGGTGATCGTCTTCACCCTGGACGAGACAAGCTACAGCCGAGAGCTGGCCCCGCTCGCCGGGCACTATCCCGTGCTGAAGCTGGGCCCCGCCTGGTGGTTCCATGACAGCCCCGAAGGCATGCGCCGCTTTCGCGAGCAGACCACCGAGACGGCGGGCTTCTACAACACCGTGGGATTCAACGACGACACGCGCGCCTTTTTGTCCATACCAGCGCGCCACGACGTGGCCCGGCGGGTGGACTGCGCCTTCCTCGCCCGCCTGGTCACCGAGCACCGTCTGGACGAGGACGAGGCCCACGAGGTCGCCGTGGACCTCGCCTACAACCTCCCGAAACAAGCCTACAAGCTCGACCGGGCCGAGCCGCCCCGGCTGGCCCTGTCGGCCTAACATCGATCCAGGAGCCCGTGGTGTACGACAGGACCTATCAGGCCACCCATCCCGACATGATGCGCTCGGTCAGCAACGACGAGTTGCGCGACCGCTATCTTGTGAGCGGCCTGTTCCAGCCCGATCGGGTGAGCCTCAACTACACCCACAATGAGCGGATGGTGATCGGCGGCGCGGCTCCGGTGAGCGGCCCCGTGAGCCTGCCGGTGCAGCAGGAGCCGGCCTCGCTGAACGGTCAGCCCTTCCTGCAACGGCGCGAAATGGGCGTCATCAACGTGGGCCCCGGCGACGGTCGCGTGACGGTGGACGGCACGGCCTACGAACTGAGGCGGCTGGACGGCCTGTACATCGCCGCGGGCGCCGCCGAGGTTCGCTTCGAAAGCACCGACGCGGCAAGCCCGGCCCGGTTCTACCTGATCTCGACCCTGGCGCACTCGAGCTATCAGACCACCAAGATCTCCATCGACCAGGCCGTGCCGCTCGAGCGGGGTTCGCTGGAGCAATCCAACGAACGGACCATCTATCAGTATGTCGTGCCGGCCACGGTGAAGTCGGCGCAACTGCTGCTGGGCCTGACCTTGCTCAAACCCGGGAGCGTGTGGAACACCATGCCGCCGCACCTGCACGACCGTCGGTCGGAGGTGTATTTCTACTTCGGCCTGGGCGAGAACGACCGGGTGTTCCACTTCATGGGCGAGCCAGACAAGGCCCGACACATCGTGATCGAGGACGGGGAGGCGGTGATCTCGCCGCCATGGTCCATCCACATGGGTTCGGGCACCGCGGCCTACGGTTTCATCTGGGCCATGGGTGGAGAGAACCTCGACTACACGGACATGAACGTCCTCGACATCTGCCAGTTGAAGTAGGCGGGCATGCAGGACCTCTTCAGCCTGCAGGGCCGTGTGGCCATGGTCACCGGGGCGAATACGGGGATCGGGCAGGGGATCGCCATCGCGCTCGCCCAAGCCGGAGCGGACGTGGTCGCCGTGGGCCGGTCGGAGCCCACCGACACCGGCCAGGCGGTGGAGGCGACCGGTCGGCGGTTCCGGTCCATCCGCGCGGACCTGGGCTCGATCGAACCTGTGGATCGCGTGGTGGCCGAGTGCATCGAGCAGATGGGTCGGCTGGACATCCTGGTGAACAACGCCGGGATCATCCGCCGGGCGGATTGCATCGACTTCACCGAGGCCGACTGGGATGCGGTGATGGACACCAATCTCAAGACGGTGTTCTTCCTGAGCCAGGCGGCGGCGCGACGCATGATCCCGGCCGGCGGCGGCAAGATCATCAACATCGCCAGCCTGCTGAGCTTCCAGGGCGGGATCCGCGTGCCGTCCTATACGGCCAGCAAGAGCGGGGTGGCGGGGCTGACCAAGATCCTGGCCAATGAATGGGCGTCCAAGAACCTCAGCGTCAACGCCATCGCGCCTGGCTATTTCGACACCAACAACACCGAAGCCCTGCGCGCCGACGAGGTCCGCAACCGGGCCATTCTGGAGCGCATCCCGGCCGGGCGCTGGGGCAAGCCCAGCGACATCGGCGGGGCGGCGGTGTTCCTCGCCTCGCGGGCGTCGGACTATGTCAATGGCGTGGTTCTGCCCGTGGACGGGGGCTGGCTGGCGCGGTGACCCCCGCCTGCGCCGCCTGAAGCGGGCCGTGAGAGCGGCCCTCGATTTACGATTCACCGCACGCGGCTGAGCCGCAGGGATAGGGAGGGCGGCATGGTCAAGGACCGGATGACGGTCTTGCAGGCGATGGAGGGGCAGGGGGTGATCCCCGTATTCTACCATCCGGATGTGGAGGTCTGCGCGCAGGTCATCCAAGCCTGCGCGAATGGCGGGGCCAAGTGCATCGAGTTCACCAACCGGGGCGACTTCGCCAGCCACGTTTTCCTGGAGGTGACCCGCCACTTCGCCCAGGCGGACCCCAGCATCATCATGGGGGTGGGATCGATCGTCGATGGCCCCACGGCCGGCATCTACATCGCCAACGGCGCGAAGTTCGTGGTTGGGCCGATCCTGAACGCCGATGTGGCCAAGGTCTGCAACCGGCGCATGATCCCCTACAGCCCGGGCTGCGGTAGCGCCTCCGAGATCTCCTACGCCCAGGAACTGGGCTGCGAGATCGTGAAGGTCTTCCCTGGATCCTCCGTGGGCGGCCCGGACTTCGTCAAGAACGTCCTGGGGCCCATGCCCTGGACCAAGATCATGCCCACGGGCGGCGTGGACGCCTCCGAGGAGAGCCTGCGCAAGTGGTTCGGCGCGGGCATAGTGGCGTGTGGGATCGGCTCCAACCTGGTCACCAAGGAGCTGCTGGACGCGCAGGACTATGACGCCATCGAGCGCCGTGTGCGCGACACCGTCCAGCTCATCAAGACCATCAAGGGGAAGGCGTAATGGCCGAGAACAACAATGTTCTGAGCCTCCGGCCTGAAAGCGAATGCCGGTGGGACTGCGCCAGCTTCGGCGAGGTGATGCTGCGCTTCGATCCCGGCGTCGGGCGGGTTCGCAATGCGCGCCAATTCACCGTTTGGGAGGGCGGCGGCGAGTACAATGTGGCCCGCGCCATGCGCAAGTGCTGGGGCAAGCGCGCCACGGTCGCCACGGCCCTGCCGATCAACGACCTGGGCTGGCTGGTGGAGGATTTCATCATGCAGGGCGGCGTGGACATGAGCCACGTGGTCTGGCGCGAGTTCGACGGCCTGGGTCGCAACACTCGGGTCGGTTTGAACTTCACGGAGAAGGGTTTCGGGATCCGCGCCGCGCTGGGCGCCGCCGACCGGGGACACTCGGCGGCCAGTCAGATCCGGCCCGGCGAGATCAACTGGGAGAAGCTGTTCGGCGAGGAGGGCGTGCGCTGGTTCCACACCGGGGGCATCTTCGCGGCCCTGGCGCCCAACACTTCCGAGGCCGTGATCGAAGCCGTTGAAGTCGCGCGGAAATACGGCACGATCATTAGCTACGACCTGAACTATCGCCCCAGCCTCTGGAAGAGCCAGGGCGGCAAGGAAGGCGCCCAGAAGATCAATCGCAACATCGCCCAGTACGTCGATGTCATGATCGGTAACGAGGAGGACTTCACCGCCTGTCTCGGCTTCGAGGTGGAGGGGCTGGACGAGCACATCTCGTCCATCGACCCGGCCAACTTCAAGAAGATGATTCAGACGGCCGTTAGCGAGTTTCCGAACTTCAAGGTGGCGGCGACCACCCTGCGCAACGCCCGGACGGCGACCTTCAACGACTGGTCGGCGATCATCTGGGCGGGTGGGGAGTTCTATCAGTCCGTCATGCGCGAGAACCTGGAGATCTATGACCGGGTGGGCGGCGGCGACGGCTTCGCCTCCGGCCTGGCTTTCGGCTTCATGGAAGGCCTGGGACCCCAGGCCGCCGTGGAGTACGGCGCGGCCCACGGGGCGCTGGCCATGACCACGCCCGGCGACACCTCCATGGTCAACCGCAAGGAGGTCGAGGCGGTGATGAAGGGCAAGGGCGCCCGGGTGATCCGCTGACGAGGCCGGCGGGGGCGGTTGGCGCCGGGCCTCACCTTCGCCGGATCTCCCCAGGACCTGGAAACCCGCAGCCGCGGGCCGCTTGACGGGGGGGCGGCATGGAGCGTCAAGAGGACGGCTCTCGACAGGATAACCGAATGACGGATCAGCTGCAGGGGCTGACGCGGGTGGCCGAGCATCACTGGACCGAGGCGGACTTGGCCCACCGCGCGTGGCGCTTTGGGCCGGTGGACCGGCCTCCCTACGCCAACTACGTGAAGCTGCTGCCCAACGGGGATGTCGCGGGCGAGCTGGGCGACAACGAGGCTCGCTGGCGGGTGGTTGACGGGCAGCTCCAGTTTCTGGACCGGTTCGACCGGATTTCGACGAAGTTCGACCAAGCCTTTCTGGACGGGGAGGGGCGGTTCGCCCTGGCAGGGGAGTTCCTGCAGCCCTCAGGCTTGGCCCACCATGTGCTGCGGGAAGTGGCGACCGGCGGCGGGCTGGCGCCCAGTGGCGCGGGGTTGGAGCTGATCCACCGCCCACCAGCCACCAAACGGCGCAATCTTGTGGTGCTGCGGGCCAATGAGCGTTCGCTGCACACGCAATGGCCGCGCGACATCACCGACGAGGACCGCAGCTGGGACCTCTGCCTCAGCTCCTATGCGGCCAAGGAGAATTTCGGGCACGACGAGTTCGCGGAGTACCAGGTCCATCACAAAGGGATGAAGCTCGAAGCGCTTCACCAGTTGCTGCACAAGGGCAGCCCGCTCTGGGATTACGACTACATCACCCTGCCTGACGACGACCTGATGATGAGCTGGCGGGACCTGAACCAGTTGTTCGCCATCTGCCGACGGTTCGGGCTCGACTTGGCGCAGCCGTCGCTGGACCCGGCGGGGGTGCACGTCGCCCACCCGATCACGCGACGTAACGAGCGCTTCCTGCTCCGCTACGTGTCCTTCGTGGAGGTGATGATGCCCGTGTTCTCGCGCGACGCGCTGCTGGCCTGCGTGGGGACCTTCGGCGAGACGCAGAGCGGCTTCGGGGCCGACAACGTCTGGCCCAAGCTCCTGGGCGAGCCATTGAACCGGATGGCGATCATCGACAAGGTTGCGGTGCTGCACACCCGTCCGCAAGGCGCGAACTACGACGTGGACGGCGCCATCGCGGAGGGTAACAGGCTTCAGCACGGCTACCATGCGCCCAGCCGGGTCTTGGAGTACGGCGGCATCCGCGCGAACCGACGCGACATGCAGAGATGGGCGTCTCCGGCGGCGGATGAGCTCTGGTAGGCTGGATCAGGACGTCGCGGCGCCCAGGAAGCTCGGTTCGGCGAAGAGGGCGCGGTGCAAGAAGAGTCTCGGCCCGTCATAGGTCCATTGCGGGGCGTCGCCCGCCGGAACGCCGCCGTCCACGTCATGGGCGGCGTGGCCGCGGTCGCTCAGGTCTTCAGCGCTTCACGTCGAACCGAGCGCCGTGGAAGCCCTCTACATCGGCGGCGGTGGCGAGATTGAAGTCGCCCGGGGTGGAGTGCTTGATGCAGGCGGCGGCAATGGCGAACCGGGCCGTGGCCTGCTCGTCCAGGCCGGTCAGCAGGCCATGGAGGACGCCGGCGGCGTAGGCGTCGCCCCCGCCGATGCGGTCCACGATAGGCGTCACCGTATAGGTGGGCGTGGTCCAGGCGCCCTGACGGCTGAACAGAATGCCGGACAGGGCGTGGTGATCTACGCTGAGCTGTTCGCGCGAGGTGGATGCGATCCAGCGGAGGCCGGGAAAGGCCTGGAAGGCGGCCTCGGCGCCGGCTTCCCTGCTGGGGATGTCGCGGCCGAGCATCAGGCCGAAGTCGCGATGGTCGCCGAACACCACGTCGGCCACCCCGAGCAGGCGGCGCAGCACCGCGGGGGCGTCGCCGCTCCACGCCTCCCACAGCTTCTGGCGGTAGTTGCAGTCCACTGAGACAGGGACTCCCGCGGCCCGGGCGGCCTCGGCGGCGCGGACGACGGCCTGGGCGCCCTCGGCGCTGACGGCGGCGCTGGCGCCTGAAACATGGAGACGGTTGGCCCCGGCCAGGGCCTGGGTCCAGTTGACCGCGTCCGCGGGCGCGCGGGCGAAGGCGGTGTCGGCGCGATCGTAGAGGATGTCGGACGGGCGGTGGATGGCGCCGGTCTCGAGGAAGTAGAGCCCCATGCGGCCAGGGCCTTCGACCACGCGCGAGGTGTCGACGCCCCAACGCCGCAGCTCGCCCAGAGCGGCGTGGGCCAGGTGGTTGTCGGGGACGACGCTGACGATCGCGGCCGGATGGCCGAACCGGCTCAGGGACACGGCGACACTGGCCTCCGCGCCGCCGTAGTAGACGTCGAGCCGAGGCGTCTGCAGCAGGAACTCGCGACCAGGGGCCGCGAGCCGGAGCAGGAGCTCGCCGAAGCAGACAACCCGGCCGGTCACCGCAGGGCGGCCAGTCCGACGGCCGCGACCTGGCCGTCCTCCTCGGACGTGCCGCCGCTGACGCCCAGGGCGCCGATCACACGACCGCTCGCCAGGATGGGGACGCCGCCTTCGACGGCGATCACGCCGGGCAGGGACAGGACGGCCGTGCGCCCCCCGGCGACCTGATCGGACCAGGCCTTGGTCGGGCGGCGGAAGCGGGCTGAGCTGCGCGCCTTGGCCAGCGCCACCTCCGTTGAGCCGTTCTGGGTTGCGTCCATCTTCTCGAACGAGATCAGTTCCCCGGCAGGGTCGACCACGGCGAAGCTCATGCTGAAGCCACGCCGGGCGGCTTCGGCGCGGGCCGCGCCGATCGCTCGTTCCGCCTGGACCAGGGTCACGGGAGGGCCGTAAGGGCCGGGGGTCTGCTGGGCGGCGGCGGGCCCCGCGGCGAGCAGAGCCAGAGCGAGCAGGAGACGGCCGGTCATGAGGCGCTCCGGACCGCAGGGTCGCTGTAGCCGTGGCGGTTGAGCCAGGTCAGCATCAGGTCGGGCCAGGCTGCGACCGGCTTGCCGGCGATGGCGCGGAGGCCGAAGCCGTGGCCGCCCTCCTCGAACACGTGGAGTTCCGCTTGGCGACCGGCCGCGCGAAGGGCGGTGAACATGGCCAGGGCGTTCTCTACAGGCACTGACGCGTCGTCGGCCGCATGAAGGATCAGGGTGGGCGGGGTCTGAGGTCCCACCGTCAGGCTGGGCGTGACCGCCCGGGTGCGTTCGGGCGAGGGAGAGGAGCCCAGCAACTGGGTGCGGGAGCCGGCGTGGACGGCGGGGCCGTCCATCAGGATGACGGGGTAGCCCAGAACGGCGAAGTCCGGACGGGCGGGCAGGGTGTCCGCCGCGTCCACGGACGCGTAGGTCCGGGCGGCGTGGCGGGTCGCCAGGGAGGCGGCGAGGTGGCCGCCCGCCGAGAATCCGAGCACCGCGATGCGGCCCGGGTCGATGCGAAGCGAGGCGGCCCTTTGGCGTAGCAGGCGCACGGCCCGCTGGGCGTCCTGGAGCGGGGCCTCGCCGCGGGGCGTCCAGCCGTCGCCGGGTAAGCGGTAGCGCAGCACAAAGGCGGTGACGCCGCGCGCGTTGAGCCAGCGCGCCGTCTCAAAGCCCTCCTTGTCGATGACCACGCGCTGATAGCCCCCGCCCGGGATGATCAGCATGGCCGCGCCGTTCGGCCGGGCCGGGCGAAGAACCGTCAGCGTCGGGACCGCCACGTGCTCGACGTAGCGGTCACGCAGCGTGGCGGGCGTTGCGCTGCGTTCGGTCACGACCTCGGTCGGAAGCCGGGCCGGTGCGCCGGGCGCCCGGCCCGGCCAGAGGCGGATGACCTCGGCCGGGTCGTCCGCGTAGCTCGCGGTCTGTGCCCGCGAGTTGGGGGGAAGGGCCGCAGCGGCGCAGGCCGACAGGGCTGCTCGGCGTGTAAGGTCAGCCACGGGCAGGTCCTAGTTGATCAAGATGTCGGATCAAGGTCTTCATGTTCTGGACGAAGGCGGCGGTGCTGACGCCGACGGCCGGCGTGGTTGCGGGATAGGGTGAGGTGTCCCACGCGTCGCCCACATAGGTGCTCGCGTAGTCGCCGGGCGTCGGCGTTTTCGGCCCGGGACCGCGATAAGGATTGCTGGTCTGAACCAGGGGGGTGGGCCAATATCCCTGGGCGTTGAGCCCGGCGATGAGCTGGGCCGCCGACTGGCCGCCGGGCTCGCGACCCGGCCCCTCGGGACTGCGGCCGGCGTTCAGGTCGGAAGTCTCGATATCCTCAAGCGCGAAGTAGCGGGGCAGGGGGGTGAGCCCGGTGCTCCGCAGCTGCGAATTGCGGGCGACCTGCCCCTGCGGCGCAGCTCTCAGGCGCTCATAGCGCTGCCGTAAGCCCGCCAGGTTCACCTGCCGGAAGGCGGAGTAGTGGCCCAGCGTCTTCTCCGGGCTGTAATCCCAGAAGTACTCGCCGTTGACGACGTTGGAACCGCGGCGATGGACGTAGATCGGCCGGTCCGTGCCGATCTCGATAAAGGTCGGGTGGCTGCGGCCGTTTCGCGGGGCCGGTAGCTTGACCTTCTCCAGCCAGTCCAGCGCCTCGGGGATCCGGGTCAGGAACTTCGGGTCGCCGGTCAGCTGGTAGAAGTTCATGAGTTGGGTGAGGTTGGCGGCGGTGGTGTGGGTGGCGAACGCGCGGGGCTCATAGCTGCGTGCGCCCACGGGGCGGCCCTGAAGGTCGTGCTGCAGGCCCCAGGCGGGCTGAGGCATGGGCTGCTGCAGCGCCACGAAGGTGTTCATCCCGCGGGTGATGGCGTCGTCGATCCGCCGGTTCGGCCCGAGCGTCTGGCGCACCATGACCAGGAACTTGATGTTCTCGCCGGCCACATCGTCGTTGAAGGTGACGTAGCTGGTGTAGTCGGGTCGGCCGCCTTTGCTGAATTCCGCGCGCGACGGATATCTCTGGGGCCAGCCGCCGTTGGGGTATTGGCTGTCCAGAACGAGCTTGACGGCCCGGTCCAGCGGTCCGCGGTAGCGGCGGTCGCGCTTCTCCAGGTAGATCCGCAGGAGGAACTGCATGGCCTCCGACGTCCCGGCGTCGTCGAAGGTGGAGTTGCGCCAATTGTGCTGGAATTCCTCCATGCGCCAGGCGTTGGCGCCGTAGGTGTCGTACCAGCGCTGGAGCGACTGCGGTCCGGCGAAGTCATGGATGTAGTTCCAGCCCCCCGAAGGCTGCTGGGCGGCGGTGAGGGCTGCGGCGACCGACTGGGCCGCGCGGTAGTAAAACTCGTCCCCGGTGGCGTGATAGGCGTCCAGGTAGAGGTGGCCCACCGTGCCGGTTCCGGGGGGCTGGATCCAGATCATGGTCGGGCTGGCTTCCAGCTCGCCCCAGCGGCGTGAAAAATCGGGCAGGTAGGACCAGACGTAGCCGCCCTTGTAGGCCGCTTCGTCCAGCATGAAGCGGGTGGCGCGCTTCATGGCCGCAAGCGTGGTGATGCGGTCGGCCGGCGCCGCGGGCGCCTGGGCCAAGGCGGGAGCGACCGCCAGGCCGGCGAGCGCGGCGGAGGCGGCGAGAAGGGCGCGGCGGGAGATCATGCTGAGCCTCATGTGCCGGGCTGGACGTAGGGAACCCGGGCGAAGAGCCGGCGCTCGGCCCCGCGTGGGTCGTTCTCGGCGCGCGGCGGGATGTCGAACACCAGCGTCCGCCGCTGCGGCAGGGTGTAGCGATCCCACCGCGGGATGGCGCGGTTGTTCGGGTCGCCCGTCCGGGCGAAGGCGATGAAGGTCTCGCTCAGCAGCGTGGCCATGAGCCTGGCCTGCGGTCCTTCGGCGGTCGCTCCGGGCTTGTCGGTGTTGTCGAACACGAGCTGGATGTCGGCTCCGTGGGGGGCGCCGAACTTGCCGCCGTCCCGCGGCGTGGCCCAGTCGAGCTGATAGGCCCAGGCCGGGGCGCCCGCCTTTGCGCGCTCCTCCGCCTCGATCACCGCGCCGCGCCACGAGCGGCCGGCGGTGGTGGCCGCGAACAGCACGTCGCTGGGCGAGTAGGTCGGGTACAATCGACGGTACTCGGCGATGATCACCTCCGGCGCCATGTCCACGCGCAGGTTGTTGAAGGTCAGCTTGGACGGAAGCTGGTCCCAGGTGAGCGTGAAGTTGGTCGGGTCGCCGCCCATGAAGGCGCGGGTCTCGTCATGGGTGTTGCCGATGATCATGGGGATGCTCAGGCCCTGGGGCGCGGCGTCCGGGTAGAAGGGGTGCCGGTGCAGGCTGCGGTCATCCATCACCGGGCCGAAGTAAACGCCGCCGTAGGGCAGGATCGGGTCGCGGGCGGCGTTGGCCTCGAGCAGGCGGTCGACGGGGAGCCGCAGCAGGTCCCGGGCCTGCTCGGGTTTGAGCTTGAGGTGGTCCAGCACGGCAAGCGCGCGCTGGGTGGCGTTGTGGGGCCCCGAGGCCGTGACCTGCTGACCGCTCATGGTCGCCGCGCGATGGAACAGCCCCTTGGCCGAGGGCGTGACCATCATGGTGGCGATCTTGGCGCCGCCGCCGGACTGGCCGAACGCCATGACCCTGTCCGGGTCCCCGCCGAACTCGGCGATGTTGTCCCGCACCCACCTCAGGGCGAGGTGCAGGTCGAGCTGGCCGGCGTTGCCGCTGTCGGCGAACAGGGCGCGGTTGGAAGGCGAGCCCAGGCGGGCGAGGTAGAGGTAGCCTGGGATGTTGAGACGGTGATTGACCGTGACCACCACGACGTCGCCCCGGCGGCACAGGTTGACGCCGTCGTACAGGGGGCTGGAGCCTGAACCGTTCGAATAGGCGCCGCCATGGAGGTAGACCATCACGGGGCGCTTGCGGCCGTCGCGCAGGCCCGGGGTCCAGACGTTCAGAAACAGGCAGTCCTCGCTCTCGCGCTCCTCATTGGAGGACTGCGGCGCGGATGAGCCGTAGGCGACAGCTTCGCGCGTTTCCGTCCAGGGCTGCGGAGGAAGCGGAGCTTGGAATCGGCGGGGCGCGGTGTCGCCGCCGTAACGCACGCCTTTGAAAACGCTGACGCCTCGATCGACATATCCGCGCACGGGGCCGTGCCGCGTACGGACGGTCGGGGATGCCGGGTCCTGGGCATGGGCCACGCTCGCCAGCCCGGCCAGCGAGGTGAGCAGCAAGCCGCGTCGGTGCAGATCCATGGTGCTCATGCGACCGCCTCGTCCTCCGGTGTTCGCTGGCGGGAGGAGGGCTCCGGCGCCACAGATCCGAGGTTAAGGAATACCGGTGTCACGCCGCAAGCCGTTCGACTTGGCTTGATCTGCGGCGATGGGTGGCGGGCGCTCCCCCACTACCGGGCAAGGCTCGCCTCCCAGAGTGCGACGGCGCCTTCCAGGCCAGGCGTGCTCAAGGCTCCGCGCCCAAGCACGGCGCCATGAAATCCGCGAAGGTCGAAGCGGCCCCCGAGCCGTGCTCTCGACTCTCTCCTAAGTCGAAGGATCTCCAGCGCGGCCAAGGCCTGCCCGGCGGCCGCACCGGGCGCCATGACCATGCGGTCCACGTCCTCCTCGATGGTGATAAAGGCGATGGGGCCGCCTTGGATTCCCCGCAGTTCGGCGATGGCGCGTTCCCGGCTCCATCGTCGCGCATGGATCCCGGTGTCGACCACCAGTCGCCCCATGCGGAACAGCATCCACTGGAGATAGCCGATGCGACCCAGCGGGTCGTCCCCGTACGCTCCCAGTTCGTCGGCCAACTGCTCTGCATAGACCGCCCAACCCTCGCCATATCCCGGCGCGTAGCGAAGCTGGAGCGGGTGGGGAGGGCGCTCGACGAGCGCTTCCTGGAACAGGTGTCCAGGGTGAAGCTCGTGATGCACGACGCTGGGCAGCGTCCATGAGGGCCTGTTGCGGATCCGGATAAGATCGACGACGTAGCCCCCGGGCTCGCGACGCCCCGGTCGGCCCGCGGCCTCCTCCGCCGCGGACATGCGCCGCACCTCCACAGGTGCGGCCGGCAGCCGTGCAAAGGCCGCGGGAAGGCGCGCCTGAACGCGACGGAGGGCGGCGGTCATATCGGCCACCGCCTGCGCCTTGCCCGCCTCCGTTGCAGGATAAAGGTGTCGCGGGTCGCCGGTGAGCGCCCGAAGCCGTTCCGCCACGGCGCCGCGCCTGTAGCCGGCCGATCGCAGCAGGGTGTCGGCTTCGGCCTGGAGCCTGCGGACGGCGGTCAGTCCGCGTTGATGCGCCTCGTCTGGGTCCGTCCGTCCGCCCGCGTTGAGGCCCAGCGCAAGCGCATAATAGCTCTGGCCGTTCGCGAAACGCCAAACGCCAGGTTCCGATGGCGCCCGGGGGCGCAGGACTTCGAGGACTTCCCCCTGCCGGCTCAGCGCGGAGGCGACGCCGCCAGCCGTGGAGGATCGCCGCCCCGCGCGGGCGGCTCCCGCCAGAGCTGACAAGGTTTGCTCCAGGAGGAAGCCGGGCAGGATCACGCCGCGCTCCGCGTCGGATTTGATTTGATCCGTTTCCTGGTTCACCTCGCGGGCGAGTTCGCTCAGGGTTCGTTCGGACCCGGCGGTCTCCGGCGCTACCAAGGCCGCCCGGACGCGCAGGTGCGCCCCACCGCGTGGGTGGACGGCGTAGGGCGCCCCGCCCGTCGACCCGAAGGGGAACAACTGCTCCAGCGCGGCCTCGGTCTGGAGGCCCTGCAGCACCGCGGCCAAGCGGAGCTGGCCCTCGGGAGACAGGCTGATCGGGTCCAGGGCGCGAAGGGCGCCAAGGCCCGTGCTCGCCGCGGTCTCGGCCCTGCTGGACCTCGGCTCCCGCAGGACCTTCAGGACCTCGTCAAAGCGCCGAAGCAGCAGCACATCCGCAGGCGCCCCGGCGCCCTGCGATGTTTGGGCGCGCGCCCCTCCACCAGCCAGCGTGGCCAGGGGGGCGCCGAGCACGAAGTCACGCCGGCGGAGGAGGAGAGCGCTGGGAAGACTCAGTTGCACCGCCGGCGATCGACCTGATCTCAGAACCTGTACTGCACGCCGAAGTTATATTGCCGCCCTGTGTGGCTGTAGACCAGCACGCTGTTCCGACGGGTGTCCTGGAACTGGTCGTTGACGGCGTCCGTCAGGTTCAGCCCCTCGAAGGTGAGCTTCACCTGGGGCGTCAGGTTGTACGAAGCCGCCGCGTCCACCGTCAGGGTCTCGTTGTAGCCATTGACGTCGTTGCCGGTGTTCCCGCCCGGAACCTGGGAGAAGTAGCGGTCGCGGTAGGCCGCCGAGACCCGGGCGCTGAAGCGTTCGTCCTCATAGTAGAGGGTGCCGTTGTACGCCGTCTTGGACAGGCCGATCAGGTCCGCCGTGGTGGTCGGCGGCGGCTGGGCGGGATTGCTGTTCGGCAGCACGTACTCGATCTCGGAGGAAACAAAGGTGGCGTTGGCGATCAGGCCGAAGTTGCCCGTCCAGGCCGGCAGGTTGAATCGGTTCGGCAGGAAGGTGAGCGGCTGCTGGTAGCTGAGCTCGATGCCCTGCAACGGTCCACCCTCCGTGTTCAAAGGCTGATTGAAGACGAACAGGTCGGTGGGCTGGATGTTCGTGCCGGTCAGCACGGAGTTGGGGAGCGTGCCCGTGTTGAAGGGCCGGGCTTCCGAGAAGCTCTGGATGAAGGTCTCGATGTCTTTGTAGAAAAGTCCGACCGAGAGCAGCGAGCCGCGGGCGAAGTACCATTCCGCCGACAGGTCGTAGGTAGTGGCCCGGATAGGGTCGAGCGCTGGGTTGCCGGAACTCACCGTTAGTTGGCCGACCAGGCCTACGCTGCCTCCGGGCGTGAGGTTGGGCAGATTGGGGCGCGACAGCACCTTGGAGGTGGCGAAACGGACCAGGAAGTCCGGCGTCACCTCCGCGACCAGGTTCAGCGCCGGGAGGAGGTCGTCGTACTCGCGTTCGACGCTGACCCCGGTGGGAACCCTGTTGATCAGCTGGTAGCCGAAGGAGCTCTGCTCCGTCTTGACGTAGCGCACGCCCACATCGCCGCGAACCGGGACCGGGAAGACACCCAGTTCGAAATCGGCCTGGACATAGACCGCCTGGGTCTTCTCGCCGATCTCGAAGATGGAGCCGCGGGCGGAGGCGTTCTGGACGCCGGCCAGGGCGAAGATTCCCTGGCCGCCGTAGATGTTGAACACCTTCGCGAAGGCGTCGATGTCCGGCGTGACCCAGTTCAGCGGCACCTTGCCCGGCACGTCCAGGTTTCGGCCGAACCCGGTGATGGGCTTGGTGAGGTCGGCCAGGGTGACGCCGGCCGGTAAGGCGGGAACGGTGGTCTCCGAAGCTCGCGTCCGCGCGTCGGAGGTGAAGGTGAAGTCCTTGACGGCCGCGCCCACCTTCAGCGTCAGGGCCTCGCTGAACTCGTAGTCGGCGTCGAAGCTCGCCGAGGTGAACTCATTGACGACCTGCTGCGGTCGCAGGCGGATCTCCGAGCCCACGAACAGGCCTCCCGCAGGACCGAAGACGTAGTTGGCGGGGTTGTTGACGTCGAAGCCGTAGGTGATGTCCGGCAGGCGATCATTTCTCCGGAAATCGATCGCGTAACCGTTGGTGTTCGCGCGATCGATCGTGATCGTGGTTGTGATCGGGTTGTCCAACTCGGACCTGGACACGCCGACGTGGCCGCGCAGGGTGAGTTGGTCCGTCGGCTCCCATTCGCCGGAGAGGGTCACCTGGTCGTAGGTCGAAGTGACCTCGTCGAAGCGCGACTCCGAGCGGATGTCGACGCCGTTGAACAGGCCGTAGAGCAGGTCCCCGCCCTGGGCGATCTCCACATCGAGCACGGAAGTCTGCGGCTTGCCGTTGCCGGAAGCGGGGCGGCTGAAAGAGAAGGCTTCCAGCCAGTTCTCCTCGCGGTTGGACTCGAAGGTCGAGTGCAGCACGTCCAGGTTGGCCTGAAAGCGGTCGGTCGGCTTCCACTGCAGCGAGCCCGTGACGCCAAGCCGCTTCTGGTCCAGGTCAAAGCGGCCGTAGCGCGGGATCCGGGGTGTCCAGCGATCCGCTCGGTTCAGCTCGGTGAACTCCGCGGCGACGGAAGTGCGCGGTGAACCGGGAGCGCAGGGGGTGGTCAGGGTGGCGGACGGCGGGGCGCAGAAGCCGCCGTTGGCGGTCGCCTGGTCCCAGCCCACCGAGCCGAAGCCCTCTTCGACACCCTTGCGCTTGCTGTAGGCCACCGAGAGCAGGGCGCCGAAGCGACCGTCCGCCCAGGTGTTGCTGATCAGGCCCGCGAGGCGCGGATTCCAGCTTTCGGCCAGGTCGTTGTAGCCCTGCTGCGCTGAAACCGCGAGGTTGAACCCGCGGTAGTCGAACGGGCGGGAGGTCTGCAGGTCCACCGTGGCGCCCAGCGAGCCCTCTTCGACCTCGGCCGAGGGCGTCTTGCGGACGGTGATGCTGTTGAACAGCTCAGAGGCGAAGACGCTGAAGTCGAAAGCGCGGCTGCGGTTGTTGCCGCCCGAGCTGTCCGTGCCGCTGGCCGTGCTCTGCCCTTCCATGCCGTTGATGCGCACGCGGGTGAACTGGGGGCTGAGACCGCGCACGGTGATCTGGCGGCCTTCGCCGGCGTCGCGCGAGATGGACACCCCCGGCACCCGCTGGATCGACTCGGCGAGGTTGGCGTCGGGGAAGTCCGCGATGTCCTCCGCCTTGATGACATCGACCACCGCCGTTTCCCGGCGCTTGAGGTTGATCGCGTTATTCAGGCTGGCTCGGAAGCCGGTCACCACGACGGCTTCAACTTCGTTTGGATCGCCGGCGGTTTCCGAGGTGACCTCGTTCTCAGCCGGGGAGGGGGAGTCGGGCACGCCTTCCGGAGTCGTCTCGGGCGGTCCGGAGGTCCCCACGGAGCTGGTTCCGGTGGTGGCGCCGGGCTCGCTGCCGCCGGGCAGCGGCACGGCTTGACCCGTTCCGCCCGGCGGTGTGGGCGGGCTTTGAGCTGCGGCGCCCGAAGCCGCCGCCAGCAAGATGACGCCCAGAGAAGCGCCCGCCAACAGGCGCGCGGTCTTGCAATATGTTCGATGAGCCATCCGCGTTCCCCCTGTCACAGGCCCTGGATCTTGCGCCCCGGTACCCACCCGCTGATCGACGTTCCGGGTCCTCGGACGCCGGTGTCGCCAATTGCTAAGTCTTTGCGCAGCCGGTCGGCAAGGGTTCGGAGACACCGGTGTCAAATAATTCTTGCGGTGTGGCTTTCGCGACGTTCTAGTGAGCTCCTGCGAACGGCGAACATACGCCGGGGGGAATCTGCGATGCGGGATTCTGTAATCCGGGCCGCCTTGGCCGCTTCCGTTTGCCTAGCGGCCTTTCCGGCCGCCGCCTTGGCTCAAGATGCAGATCGAGCTTCTCTGCTGTTTCACGCTTCGGCCGATCGGGATCTCGCCGCCGAGGTGGCGCAAGGGGCGGCGGCGCCCATCTTCTCCGATCGGGTGAAGATCATCCCGACCGGGGTCTCCGGGGGCGCGATCGAGGCGGCCCACGACCAGATCCTGGCCTGGTCCGCGCCCGGCAACATCTACGCCCAGCGAGGAACGCTCGCATTTTATTGGCGGGCTCGCGAGCCGGTCGGGTCCACGCCGTTCCCGATCTTCCGGGTGGGTTACGCCGATCACTCGAGCTGGGACATGACGTGGCTGCGGCTCGACTGGAACGGCCAGGGCTTCGACGGCTTCGTGACCGACACCAATCTGGCGCGCACCCGCGTGTCGCATCGCATGGCGGCGCCGCCCCGGCCCGATGAATGGATCCACATCGCCTTCGCCTGGGACGAGGCCAGGGGCGCGCGCCTCTTCGTCAACGGCCGTGAAGCCGGGCGGCAGGACCGGGCCGCGGTCTATGACGCCGGCCTCTACGCCTTTGGGCCGCACAGCCGGATCATCAGCCCCTATCAGGTGCAAAGCCGCTACAGCTTCATGCGGGGCGGCGACGTGGACGAGATCCGCATCTACGACCGCATGCTGACGCCCGAAGCGGTGGCCGCCCTGGCGCGCAACCCGGGCGCCGCGCGGCCGGCCGCGGAGCCCGCCCGGTCAGAACTGTTGCAGGCCTTTCGGCGCCGCGAGGGTTGGGCGGCAGGATCGCCGCCCCCCTATCTCGAAGCTCCGGCCACCCGCGTGCGCAAGGTCGAGTTCACGGACGCGCGGGACGTCAAACAGTGGAACTGGAAGGGCAACGACGGGATACGGGAGACCACCTGGCCCGGCGTCTACAACCGCTCGCGGATCCCTGGCCGCAACGACTACTTCCAACTGCCCGACTGGAACGTGAACTCCCTCGGCGGGAAGACGGTCACCTACAGCCTGCCCGACGAGCCCTGGAATCGGTTGGAGATCGCGGGCGCGGCGCATGGCGCCCTGGAGTACGTGCCCGCTGCGGGCGCCCCCGCGAGGCTGGGCGCGCGGCCTCAGGGTCGGGAACGAACCTGGCACAGCATCCCTGAGCACCGGGGCGGGGCGGTTCGCTTCAACAACGCCGTGCAGGAGACCCCGATCCAGGAGATCGCGGCCTATCAGGTCAGCGCAGGCGCAGCGCCGAAGGGCGTTGCTGAGCTGACCTACACGGTACGGGCGCAGGCTGCGTCCGATATGCCGGTCCTGGCCGAGCTGAACGCCTTTGTGCGCGGCCGCCGCCCAGCCGGGGAGCGGGCCACCGTGGTGGCGCTGCCTTCCGGGGCGCCGTCCAGCCCGGGGCCGGGCAGGGTGGAGGCGGGGAGCCTGCCGCTTGTGAACCTCATGATCCCGGTCAGCTTCCGCGATACGGTTCCGGGCGGTCCCATCCGGCGCTTCGAGTACGGCTGGGAGGGGCTGGACGCCGGCCTGGACGGGATCGCGATAGACATCCCCGCCCTGAAGATCAGGCCTACCCACGGCGGGCTTGTTCCCCTGAACGTCCGGATCAAGGACCCGCTCTGGCCCGGTCGCGACCTGCTGGACATCAGCGTCTCGGTCAAGCCGGGCGAAGCGCGAACCCTGTGGCTGGACACCCGCGACCGGCTGCTTCCTCCCGGTCGCAGCCTTTATCTCACGGTAGCCTCGGCGGCGCCCGAGTTCGGCGCCGACGATCTGGACGGCATGAACCTGCGGCTGGTGTTCAAGGACCGCGCGGCCGCGCTGGCCGAACACGAGACCGACCGCTTCCAGCAGGTCCGGGACAATATGGCCTTTGTGGTCGAGGAGCACCCCCGGGACAAACGGCTGGCCTTGTTCGACCGGCTGCAGGGCGACCTCTCCGATCTGCTGCGCGCAAATCCGGAGCACGCGCAGGGGCGCGCCTACTGGGCCGAGATCAACACGCATCAGCCGGCGCCGGCCTTCATCCAGCCCAGGCCGCCGGCTGGCGTACCGCTGTGGGCCTTCCGTCAGGTGGAGGATCTCAAGCGCGTCCGCCGCTTCGTGAACTGGTGGATCGACGAGCGTCAGGCCGAAAACGGCGAGTTCGGCGGCGGGCTGTCCGACGACACGGACCTGCTCCAGCAATGGCCGCCGCTGGCCCTGATGGGTGTGGACCCCGACAAGGTGAAGGGCTCGCTCAACGCCATGGTGGAGGCCGTCTACGCCAACGGCATGTTCACGAACGGCCTGAGCACGATCAAGACCGACGAGCTGCACGCCTATGAGGAAGGGATCAACGCGATCAGCGAGGCCATGTACCTGGCCTACGGCGACCCGAAGGCGGTCGAGCGGCTGATGGCCACCGCGCGCGCCTATCCCCGGATCATCCAGCCCAATTCGGCCGGGCACACCCACTTCGTCAGCAACTATTTCAGCGGGACCGACGTCTCCAGGGAAAGCGTGTGGGAGTGGTCCAAGCCCTACTCCTACCTCGTGCTGCACCCCGCGATCCTGCTGGCCGACTTCAACGGCCACCCGACCATGCGCAAGCTGATCACCGAACTGGCGGACGGCTGGATGGCGCACGGAGACAAGCAGCCGGACGGCTCGCTTTTGCTGCCGGCCGAGATCAACTGGCGTACGGACGCCGAACGCGACGAACTGGCGAGCACGCCTGGCGGGGTGACAGTGCTGCAGCTGTTCTGGGCCGCATACCGCTTGTCGGGAGATGCCAAATACCTCCAGCCGATCAATGACTGGGCGGCGCGCGACCTCCCCGGGCTCAGCACCATCACGGCCGACGCTGTGGATGTGCTGGGCCGTCGCGAGACCTGGGGACGCGCCTTGACCGAAGCGGCGGCCAAGCCGGGTGCGACCAACTTCGCCCGTTATCAAGCTTGGCGAACCACGGGCGACAAGTCCCACCTTGAGGCGCTCTACGGGGAGGAGATCAAGACCGCCGAGCGGCGCATGTACATGGTGACGGAGGGGCACTGGTGGAGCGATCGGGTGGAGATCTTCAGCGATCTGCTCCAGCGCTCAAGGTTGGGCGGGCTGGCGTTGCGGCGCAACGGTCTCGTGCCGGGTCAAACCGTCAGCTGGCGCTTCGCCGCGCCCGCTTCCGCCGAAAGCGTGGCCCTGCTGGTTTCAGGCGCTCAGCCGACCCGGTTCAAGGTGGTGGGCTTCAATCTGGAGGATCGTCCGGTCGCTGCCGTCATGACGGGATGGAACGTCGCCCCGGGACGCTGGCGTGTGACGACAGGTCTCGACGCCGATGGAGACGACCGGATCGACGGGGCGGGGCGGACCCGCAGCCTCGAGTTCCAGAGGACCGGCACGGTGGAGGTGAGCTTCGCGCCGAAAGCGACCACGGTGATGGAGTTCGAACTGGAGTCGCCCGGCGCTCCACTCTGGACCCGACCCGACTTGGCCGTGGGTGAGGACGATGTCCGGGTCCGCGGCCGCGAAGCCACGGTGACCGTGCACAGCCTGGGTTCGGTGGACGCACCCCCGGCAACGGTCAGCGTCGAGGATGCGTCAGGTCGGCAGGTGGCGAGCGCCGCCGTTCCGGCCCTGCGGGCGCCGCTCGACCTCACGCCCAAGACCGTTTCGGTGAAGCTCAGGCTGCCCGTCGGATTCCGCCCAGCGGGGCACGTCGTGCGCCTTCGTGCGAACGGCGGACAGGAGATCACGCTGGCGAACAACGCGGTCCAGCTGCGTTGACGGGCCCCTCGGGCTAGGGCGCGAGCGGACGTGCGCGGGCTTGTGAGGCGGCGGCGCCGGAGTCGCACCGCCTTCGGCGGCTTACCGTTCGGGTATCCTAACCCAACCTCGAGGACTGGCTGAACAGCCTGGCGCGCTGAGCCTCAGGTGCAGCCCATCGCCGGGGCGGCATGGGGAGGCCCGCGGGGTACCCGGCCAGAGGCGGATCCGACCGAGGTCGATTCGTGGCCGGCGTGCTGTTCATCCGCAAGTGCAAGGACGTCGACACATCGACGCCTAGGTGCAGGCGGGACCTCCCACCAGCCGCGGCTCGCCGGCAGCTGGGCGCACGCGCGCAGACACGGGCAAGCGCAAGGCCTTCAGCCGGCGCGCCACCAGCCCCGCCGCCACCCGGGCGCCGCGCTCGTTCAGGTGAGTGTCGTCCGCCTTGCCCTGGGGGAAGTGGGCCACCTCGCCAGGGGCGTAGTGGATGAAATAGCGCTTCGAGGGCTCCTCGCCGAGCTTGGTGAAATAGGCGCGGCTGTCGGCGTCCAGGTCGATCAGCGGGGTGCGGGTCTCGCGCGCCACCGCGCGCACGGCGGCTCCGTAGGCGCCGTGGGTGTCGTTTACCTTTCCGCCTTCGAACTTCCGCTGCGCCACCGGGGTGATCAGAACCGGCTGAGCGCCTTTGGCCCGGACATCGGCGACGAACCGGCGAAGATTGGCGGGGTAGTCCGTAGCGGCGTCGGTGAAGCGCTCGGGCCGGTTGCGGCTGGCGTCGTTGTGCCCGAACTGGATCAGGACGGTGTCGCCCGGGGCCGCCTGGGCCAGCAAGGCGTCCCACAGCCCTTCGGCCACGAAGCTCTTGGTGCTGCGCCCGCCGCGAGCGAGGTTGACCACGTTCACGGAGGGATGGAGCGAACAGGCCAGAACCATGCCCCAGCCCATCTCCGGATAGCGGCTCGCGCCGTAGTTGGCGGCGGTGGAGTCGCTGGCGATCAGGATCTTGCTGGGCTGCGCCGGGGCCGATGTCTGACAGGCGGCCAGCCCCGACACGGCCAGGGTCAGGAGGAGGGCGCGACGGGCTTGGCGGGGGGCGGCTTGCGGCATGGACATCTCCTAACGGACCGCCCGGCTTCGGCGGTCTCAGCTATCAGCCGCGCTTGACCCACGGCGGCCGCTCACATTATGAAACGAGGTAATAAGAAATGAAACTCAGCCCGTGCAGTCGTTGCAAAGGGGTGTTGCAGGGAGGTTCGGCGCCGCACGGTCTTCGGCAGAGGGCTGCAGGCGCGAAACGCTGATGATCGCGGTACCCCGACGCTCCGTTCTGGCGGGAATGGGCCTGACGCTGCCCGCGAGCGTTGCGGCGGCCCAGTGCGGGCTCTCGCCTGCCGCCCAGGTGATCCGCCTATGGCCCAAGGGCGTCCCGGGGGCCCCGTCGCTCCTGCCCACGGAGCGGTACACGCCGCGCGGAACGGACCCTCGCGACCGAGTGGTGACGGGCGTCGCCGATCCTACGCTCAGCGTTTACAGGCCCGCGCAGCCGAACGGCGCGGCCCTGGTGGTGGCTCAAGGCGGCGGCTACGTCCGCATCGCGCAGACGGGCTCGGTGCCGGACTATTTCACCCGCAACGGTTACACTGTTTTCGAACTGCTCTACCGCCTGCCGACCGACGGGTGGGCGGCGGGACCCGAGGCCCCGCTGCAGGACGTGCAGCGCGCGGTACGTGTGGTTCGCGCCCATGCGGCGCGCTGGGGCGTGGACCCCGCGCGCGTGGGTGTGCTTGGCTTCTCCGCAGGCGGGCACGTAGCGTCCGGGGCGGCGACGCGCTTTGCAACCCGAACCTACGGTGCCTCCGACGTGCTCGACGGGGCGGAGGCGCTGTCGGCGCGCCCGGACTTCGCGGTTCTGGTCTGCCCCGTGATTACGATGCAGACGGGCAGGGCGCACGGGGGCTCGCGTCGCGCGCTGGTGGGCGAGACGCCCACGGCGGCTGTGCTCGACCGCACCTCGAACGAGCGCCACGTCACGGCAGAGACCCCGCCCACCTTCCTGGTTCACGCCGCCGACGACCCTACCGTGCCGGTGGAGAACAGCATCGGCATGTTCCAGGCCATGCGCGACGCCAAGGCCAGGCCTGAGCTCCATGTGTTCCAGGAGGGGGGCCACGGCCTGGGCGTCCGGATCAAGCCGGAGCTTCCCGTATCCGCCTGGCCCGAGCTCATGCTGGGCTGGGCTGGGCGCAACGGCTTTTCGGCCCCGCGCGCGGCCTAAGGAGACCCATGCCCAACACCGCTCACGACATCGACGTCGCCGACGTCCGCAGCGCCATCGCGCGGCTGACCGACAATCTGGTGAACATCAAGGACACCACGGGCGAGTTCCTGCTGCGGCTGGACGACGGCCGGGTGATCGACACCAAAGGCTGGAACGACTGGGAGTGGACCCACGGGATCGGCCTCTACGGCCTTTACAAGCTTTACGAGCAAACCGGGGACGAGGATGTCCTCGACATCATGCTGGACTGGTTCCGCGACCGGTTCGCCGCCGGCACGCCCACCAAGAACATCAACACCGTCTCGCCCTTCCTGACGCTGGCCTATCTCTACGAGCAGACGGGCGACCAGACCTTCATCCCCTATCTGGACAGCTGGGCCGAATGGCTGATGGACGGCCTGCCGCGGACGGAGGAGGGCGGCTTCCAGCACATCGTCTTCAACGACGAGAACCCGCAGGAATTGTGGGACGACACGCTGATGATGAGCGTGCTTCCTTTGGCCAAGATCGGCCTGCTGCTGGGCCGCGATCACTATGTCGAGGAAGCCAAGAAGCAGTTCCTGATCCACATCAAATACCTGTTCGACCGCAAGAGCGGCCTGTGGTTCCACGGCTGGACCTTTCTCGGCCGGCACAACTTCGCCGACGCCCTGTGGGCGCGCGGGAACTGCTGGGTCACCATCGCCATCCCCGAGTTCATCGAGCTGCTCGACCTCCCGCCGGAGGACCACCTGCGGCGGTTCCTGATCGAGACGCTGGAGGCCCAGCTGAAGGCGCTGGCCCAGCACCAGCACGAGAGCGGGCTGTGGCGCACCCTGATCCCCGACGAGACCAGCTACCTGGAGGCCTCGGCGACCGCAGGCTTCGCCTACGGCGTCTTGAAGGCCGTGCGGAAGCGCTACATCGGCCGCGAGCACGAAGCCATGGCGATCAAGGCGATCCGGGCCGTGCTGGGCAACATCTCCGAAGACGGGGAGCTGCAGCAGGTCTCGTTCGGCACCCCGGTGTTCGACGACCTGCAAGGCTATCGCGACATCCCGCTGACCTCCATGCCGTATGGCCAGTCGATGGCCATTCTCGCGCTGGGTGAGTTCATGCGGCAGTACATCTAGGGGCGGCTTGCAGGAGGCTTGGCGATGACAAGGGTGACAGAGCCACCGATGCGCCAGCCCACCTGGGTCAACTACTGGGGTTGGGGCTCCGGAGACATGCTGGGGGCGGGCGCCCAGGCGGTGGTCACGGGCTGGCTATTCTACTTCTTCACGACCTTCGCCGGGCTCACGGCGGTCGAAGCCGGGCTCATTCTCGGCCTCCCGCGTCTGCTGGAGGCGATCACCTGCCCGCTGATCGGCTATATCTCGGACAACCTGCGCCATACCTGGGTCGGGCGCCGGATCGGGCGTCGCAAGATCTTCCTGCTGCTCACCATCCCGCTTCTGCCCAGCTTTGCGCTCATCTTCGTCACAGGTCAGACCTTCACCTACTACCTGCTGACCTTCATCTTCTTCGAATTCCTCTACACCATGTTCCTGATCCCGTGGGAGACGCTCGCCGCGGAGATGACCAAGGACTATGGGGAGAAGGCCAGGTTCGCCGGCGCCCGCATGCTGGTGGCGCAGAGTTCGGCCATCCTGGCCTCCTACCTTCCCACCTTGATCATCAACAATCTGGGTGGGAGTGACTCGCCCCGGACCTTCCTGATCATGGCGGCGATCTTCGGCGGAATCTTCAGCCTGGTGGTCCTGTTGGTCGTGCTGTTCACCTGGGAGCGGCCCTACACGGAGGACGAGAAGCGGATCCAGCCTGAGCCGTTGAACCTGAGGACGGCGGCCCTGATCCCCGTGAACATGTTCCGAGACCTGTTCTCGACCCTGCGGATCCGCGCCTTCCGCCAGCACCTGTCGATCTATCTGGGCGGCTACATCTCGCAGGACATCTTCAACACCGCCTTCCCGATCTTCGTGGCGACGGTGATGCTGGGGGCGACTCTGATCATCTCGCAGCTGATGACGACCATGTACATCGCCCAGCTGATTTCGGTGCTGATCGCCATCAACATCGTCATCAAGATCGGGCCGGTGGTGGCCTATCGGATCGCCATCACCTTCTTCAGCACGGCCCTGCTGCTTTTTCTGGCTTTCTACTACATCCGACCGCCCGGCTTCGGAGCGGGGCTGACGGGTCTGGGCGGCAACATCTTCTCCGCGCTCAACCCCGCGGGTGCGGGCTTCAGCCCCGTGCTGATCTTCTGGCTGTTCGTGCCCATCATCCTGGCCGGGTTGGGCCGGGGGACGCTCAACTTCGTGCCCTGGTCGGTCTACAACTACCTCCCCGACGTCGACGAGGCGGTCACCGGCCAGCGCCGCGAAGGCATCTTCGCCGGGGTCATGACGCTGGTGCGCAAGCTCGCGCAATCGGGCGCCATCATCCTGACCGGCTGGATCATCGACATGGGCGGCTATGTCTCGCCCAAGGACAATCCCGGCGTGGTGCAGACCCCGGAAGCCGTGACCACCATCGTCTGGCTGCTCGTGGCGGGGCCGATCCTGGTCATGCTGGCGGGGCTGCTGATCTCCTGGAGGTTCCGCCTGAACGCGCGGACGCACCGGACTCTCATGCAGGAGATCGAGCGTCTGAGGGCCGGCGAGAGGACGCCTTCGAGCGACGAGGCCCGGGCCGTCGTCGAGGATCTCACGGGCTGGCGCTACGACCAGCTGTGGGGCCGCAACACCCTTGCAACCAAGGCCCGCATCGCACCGGCGCTTCCGGGCGCCGATCCCGGTGTGGAGCCCGTCTGACGTCGAGGAGTAGAGCCATGCTGAAGCTGACACGAAGGGCGGCTGCGGCCGGATTGCTGCTGAGCGGAGCGGCTGCGACGACCGTCCAGGCTCAGGCCCAAGGCGCGCCCGCGGCTTCGGGCGCTCCAGCCAAGCAGCCGCCGCGCGAGTGGATAGACGCCGACACCGGCCACCGCGTCGTGCGCCTGTCCGATGAGGCGGGAAGCGGCAGCCTGTACTTTCACCAGAACGGCTATCTGCCCGGGGGCGACAAGCTGATCATCAGCGTGCCGGGCGGCATCTCGGCCGTGGACCTGAAA
>JAUJMO010000004.1:104580-154531 GCA_030446805.1 Caulobacteraceae bacterium
GGGCGACAAGCTGATCATCAGCGTGCCGGGCGGCATCTCGGCCGTGGACCTGAAAACGCGGGGGATCACGCCGCTGCTGCGGGACAAGGACGCGCGGCTGCTCTTCACCGGCCGCAAGTCGCGCAACGTCTACTTCACCAAGGCGGCGGAGTCGGCGGGAGGGGCCACGTCTTCGGGCGCGTCGGTCGTCTATGCGGTCGACGCCGACACCCGTCGCGTCCGCCAGATCGCGCGGGTTCCGGCCGGGAGCATCGGATCGATCAACGCCGACGAGACCCTGCTGCTGGGCCAGTGGCAGACGCGCGAGATGCCGCTGCAGCCCGGGCAGGCTGGGCGCGACGCCCGTTTCGGCCAGGCGGCCTATGCGGCCGTTGACAAGAACGGCCGGCCCATGACCTTCGCCGACGCCAAGGAGGTCCGGCTCAACGACCGGCTCGAGGCGAAGATCCCGATGGAGATCTTCACGATCGACACCCGGACCGGCGAGCGCAAGCTGATCCACCGAGCGACGGACTGGCTGAACCACATCCAGTTCTCGGCGACCGACCCCAACCAGATCATGTTCTGCCACGAGGGCCCTTGGCATAAGGTCGACCGGATCTGGACCATCCGCACCGACGGGTCCGGCCTGAAGAAGGTCCACGCCCGGACCATGAACATGGAGATCGCCGGCCACGAATGGATGTCCGACGACGGCAGGACGATCTGGTACGACCTGCAGACGCCACGCGGGCAGAAGTTCACCCTGGCCGGCTACGATCTGCAGACCGGCAAGCGGACCCACTACCACCACGAGCGGGACGAGTGGTCCGTGCACTACAACAGCTCGCATGACGGCAAGCTGTTCGCCGGGGACGGCGGCGACGCGGAGATGGTCGCCCGCGCCAAGGACGGGAAATGGATCTACCTGTTCCGGCCGGAGGCGATCCCGGACGTGGCCGGAATCAGCGCGCCCAACGCCGCGGACCTGATCAGCCCGGGCATCCTGCGTTCGGAGCGTTTGGTGAACATGAAGGCCCACGACTACCGGCTGGAGCCCAATGTGACCTTCACGCCCGACAACAAATGGGTGGTGTTCACCTCCAACATGCACGGGGCCAAGCACGTCTACGCGGCGGAAGTGGCCAAGGCGGGCTGAGGCGGAGCCTCCACTCGCCTCTCCGGCGAGGGTTGGGCGGGACGGGGAGGGGGCGATGGGCGGCATCAGCGAGCCCGCGTCGGACGCGGCGCAGAACCGTGGCTGATGTCGAAACTCTGCTGAAAGCCTTGGCTAACAAAAAGCGGCTGCAGATCCTCCGTTGGCTGGCCAACCCCGTCGCCCACTTCCCACCCCAAAGAGATGGGGACCTCCGGGAGGACGGTGTCTGTGGAGTCTTCCTCGTGAAGAAGCTCGGCGTGGCGCAGCCTACCGCCTCGGAGCACCTTCGCGTGCTGGTCGACGCCGGGCTGATCCGGCCGAAGAAGATCAAGCAGTGGACGTTTTACAGGCGCTGCGAAGACCGCATTGCGGCCCTTCCGCAGCTGCTCGGCGAGGTGCTGACGCCCGCGAGCTCAGAGCCGGTCGGTGCGGCCATCGATTTCGCGTTATCGGGCCGGGAGCCATCATGAGAGTCCAGCGCTTCGCCGCCTTTGCCGATCGAGGCCAAGGCGGCAACCCCGCCGGCGTGGTGCTTTGCCAGGAGCTCCCGGCGGCGGAGCGCATGCAGGCGATCGCCGCGGACGTCGGCTATTCGGAAACCGTCTTCGCCGCGCGCCATGGAAGCGGCTGGCGCGTCCGCTACTTCGCGCCTGAGGTCGAGATCCCCTTTTGCGGCCACGCCACCATTGCGCTGGGCGCCGCCTTCGCCCTGGTGGGCGAGGAGGGCGTGTTCTCACTCCAGCTGAATGACGGAACGATCACCGTGGAAGGGAGGCGGCAAGGCCCTAGGCTGATGGCCGCTCTGCAGTCGCCGTCCACGCGGAGCACGCCGCCCCCGAAGCTCTGGTCGCCGAGGCCTTGGCGCTCTTTTTCCTACTCGGAGCAGGACTTTGATGCGCGCCTGCCGCCCGCGATCGCCGAGGGCGGCGCCCGGCACCTCGTACTGGCTCTAAGCAGCCGGGAACGCTTGTCGGCGATGCGCTATGATCTGGAGGCGGGGCGGAGGCTGATGAACGCCGCTGGGGTCGTGACTGTCAGCCTCCTGCATGCGGAGACCCCGACGCTCTTCCATGCACGGAACGCCTTCGCAGCCGGCGGCGTCTGCGAAGACCCGGCTACCGGCGCCGCCGCAGCCGCCCTGGCCGGATACCTTCGCGACCGCGGCTGGCCTCACGGCGGCCAGATCGAAATCATTCAAGGCGAGGACATGGGTTCCCGGTCGCGAATCCGCGCCGGGATCACACCTGCGCCTAACGCCGGTATCCGCGTCTCGGGCGAGGTCCGACAAATGGAGGTCCGCCCCGACCTCTGAACGTGCAGGACGTGACAGAGAGCGTAGATGTCGGAATCGCGTCTTCAACCGGGAATGGAAGAGGTCGCTATGGCGAACCGCTCGAGGGTGGTCCTGTTTGGGGGGCAATCGGCGGAGCACGATGTATCTCTGCTCTCCGCAGCCCACGTCTAACTTGACCTCGACCCGCACCGGTACGAGGTCGTGCTGATCGGAGTCGGACGGAACGGGACTTAGCGTCTTTGCCGGCACAGCGCCGGAGAAGAATTCCCGACAACAGCGCCGGGGTCCGGCGTGACCCTAGCTCTCCTGCCCGGTCCTGGGGGTCGCATGACAGTCTTCCGTGACGACGGCGGCCTTGGATCAGAGATGGCCGGCAACTGTCTCCGGCAGCGATGGACCACTTGAAGGGCGCGCGCTAACCTACCACCGGCTATCGCCAGTGGCGCGTGGGAGAGATCATGCAGCACTTAGCCCTGCACGGTTTAGCGCTGGCTTCACTTGTTTCTGCCGCCTGCAGCATCGCGAGCGACAAGACCACGCCCGCTCCTTCCGTCGCTGGAACTCGAGCTCTCCCCATCGTTCAAGTTCCCATCGTGCAGGAGCGGGGCTACGCGCTACCGCCCCGGGATCAGGTGGGAATGACCGCGACCGCTCGTACTCAGGGCGCGCCCTCGGCAGCGCCGCGTCGTTCCCTCCGGAAGAAGCTTCTCATCTCTGCAGCGTAGCCCATAGGCTCTCGACCTCTCCGGAGCAGCTGGAGCACGCCGGCGTCTTTCGGAAGGCGTAGAAAGAAGCTCACGATCGCGCTCCTCTGTGATGGACGCCTACTTCGACGGCTGCCTGCGGAGCAGGCGGTGATGCGGGACGGCGGAGCTGGGGCCGAAGCGGTCGAGAAGGCCCTTGCGCCGAGTGTTCAGGTCGGTTTGCAGAGGACGATGGACGTAGGGGAACAGCGCGCCGAGCGCCAAGCCCCAGACCAGGAAGGATCCCATGAAGCCGATCGCCGGTCGCCCCGCCGCCATCGCCGATCCCGGGATGAGGGGCAGGATGATCACCGGTGCGGCGATCCACAGGAAGAACCCGAAGGATATTCCGAAGAGCCAGCCGCCGCCGCGGTCGTTGGCGGCCCGGCGGAACAGGCAGGCGTAGAGCACGCCCGCCACGACAAAGGCCAGGACGAGGATGGCCGCCGTGGCGGCCGCCGGCAAGCGCATGATCCTTTCGGCCGTGACCGAGAAGGAGCCGAGCCCGACGAAGACCGCGGCCGCAGGAGGCAGGGCCAGCAGCCCGGCCAAGGCGCCGGCCAGCATCGGCCGCTGGGTCGGACCCGGATCGATGCCATGGGCGCGCAGGAAGCGGAACATCAGATCGCCCTCAGGTCAGGAGTCGCTTCAAGGCCTGGCAGTCCCGCAGGCCGGGCTCGTCACTGAACATCTCGATCAGGTGCTTGTAGGCCTGGGCGACCGCGCGAGGCTGACGGTTCAGGTCGAACAGACCCACAGGGTTGACGTTGCCGAGCGCTTCGCTCTGGGCGATGTCCCAGTCCACCTGGTCTGTGACACTGTACCAGGTGAAGCCGACCACCGGCACGCCCGCTTTCTGGATCAGCTGAACGTTGTGCCATTGCCGCCAAAGCCAGTGCGGCGCCTCGCGCGCGTCCATGGCGTTGGTCTCGGTGTGCATCATGGGGCGGCGGTAGCGTTCCCAGTACTGGTTGGCGATGACGTACCAACCGAACAGCTCGCCCAGCGCCTTGGCCTCCCCGTCGTGGTCGATCAGCTTCTCGTTCCAGTCGTAGTAATCCACGCCGATGATCGCCCGCCTGGGCACGTCGCCCCGCATGAACCAGGCGTACTCGTCCTCGGGCATTCCGTGCTCGAAGAGGTGATGGCGCATGCGTTCGCTGACCGGGCGCGAGAACAGGAGGTCCAGCGGCAGGAAACGGCGCTCGTTCTCGAACTCGGCCTTGCTGACGATGTGTGGGTCGGGGCAGCAGGGCTGGTAGAACTCGCCGCTTTCACTGTTCACCAGCACGGCGTCCGGCCGCCGCTGCAGGATCTCTCGGCACATGAGGCTGTTCGCCTTGACCACATGGCGCACCGCCGTGACGAAGGCGCGCTCGCTCTTGAGCTGCTCGTTCCAGAGGCCTTCAAGCGCGCTCAGCTTGGTGCAGACGAACATCTCGTTGAACGGCGTGTAGAAGCGGACCCAAGGGTAGCGGTCCGCGAAGGCGGCGGCGTAGGCGCGCAGCGCCTCCGGCGCCTCCGGGTTCTGGAAGTTCTCCAGCCAGGACGGCAGGCCGAAGTGGCAGAGGTCGATGATCGGCGTAATCCCCATCTCGCGCATGGCCGGCATCACTAAGTCGGGGAAGGACCAGTCGTAGCGGTCGGGTCCCAGGTGGATGAGGTGCAGGGGAGGGCCGTAGCGGAGGTGAGTGGCGCCGACCTCGACGGTGAGCTCCAGGTCGCGGCGCCAGTGGCGGTAGTGGCCCGTGGCCGCCATCTGGTCGAGACGCCACCGGCCGCCGTCGAGCGTCGGATAGCTGCACTCCACCCCCGTCGCGAAGATGAAGCTCGAGGGCCCGCGCGGCCGGGCTGTCTTGAGGGGCCCGGAGCGCGGCCGGGACGGAGCGGGCACGGGATGAGGCTCCTGCTTCGTCGCGCCGCCGACCGGCCGGGTGTAGAGGGCGCCCAGCACCGCTCCGTAGACGAGGTGGCCGATCACCAGTCCCACCCGCTCGCGCCAGCTCACCTCGTCCAGCAGTCCCAGCAATCCGGTCCGGGCCACCTCGCTTGAGGCGTGCATGAGCTGAAGCAGGGGATAGGTCACCAGTTGCGCCAGGACCGCGACCCCCATCGAGAAGGCGACGCCCTGCAGCAAGGGCCGCCAGGCGAACAGCGACCAGACGAAGTAGGCGTAGAACGTGGCCCAGAGCGCGCCCGCAGCCAGCAGCATCAGGAACCCGCTGATCCACCAGGCCCAGGCCGCGCCGCCGGGAACGGCGAGCGCGCCCAGCACCTGCACCAGATCGACCAGCGGGAGGCCCGCGACGGAAAACAGCCGAAGGACGGCTTCCCATGCGGCAGCGCCGGCGGCGCCCGCCAGGAGCGCCTTGCGTACGGAGATGACCCGGATCACCGCTTTCGGCCTAGCGCAGAGATCGAACGGCTTTGGCGGTCTCCGGCAGCGTCAATCCCAGCGTCGCGAAGTGAGCCAAGGCGTCCAGGATGCAGTAGGGGCACCAAGCCTTGTCCACTTTCGGCATCTGATAGAACAGGTACTTGGCGGCCACCACGGCGGGCCCGGCCGCCGCGAGGGTCCCCAAGATCGGCAGCCAGGGCTGGCGCCCGGCCCGGTCGCGCCCGCCCAGCGCCGCCAGGACCATGTTCACCCCGTGCGCCACGATGGTGAGCGGGCTGTCGGGACCGCCAAAGCTGTAGGCCTCGTCCGACGAGTTCACCTTCTTGGTGTGGAAGTTGCCCGCAGGCGGATCCGGAAGGTCCCTCACGAGGCCCATCTGCAGCAGGGTGGTCAGCGCCATCGCGCCCACCCCGATCAGCGACACCGCGACGACGCCGCGACGCAGACGCATTTCTGGATCGTCCGATTCCTGGATGTAGCGACGAAGCGACTGGGGCTCTTCGCCGAGCCATTGCGTGACTGAGGGCATTGTTCCTCCCTAGTTCGATCGCGTGTGCCGACCCGCGGCGAACGCAGCTGACAACGCCATTCCGCCCGCCGCGGCGAGGACCGCCCCCAATCCGATCCGTCCGACGTCGGGGTCCAGAACCCAGGCCCGATCTTTCGCCTTCGCATCGAAGCGGCCGTGAGCGGCCTGAGGTCCGGCTACGGGATCGAACAGGTTGTCCGGAGCGCCTGGAGGGGCGGGAAGCTGCGGGTCCAGCTGACCCTCCCAGGCCTGCTGCGCGAGCATTCGGTCGAGGAGCGCCGGCGCAGCCAGTTGGCCGACTATCGCCTTCATGGCGCTGAACCCCACCCAGAGTTCGCGGGGGAACTCCAGCGCGGCGCGATAGACTGCGTCTGCGGCGACCTCCGGCTGGAACACGTCGCTCACCGGCTTGTGCTTGTGTCCGAGCTTGTTGCGGGCCCAGTCGAACTGGGGCGTGTTGACGCCGGGAAGCTGCACCATGCTGAGCCGCACCGGCGAATCCTCATGGCGAAGCTCGGTGCGCAGGGAGTCGGTGAAGGCGCGGACCGCCGCCTTGGACGCGCAGTAGGCCGATTGCAACGGGATCGAGCGGTAAGCGAGGGCGGAGCCAACCTGCACGATGACGCCCTGCTTGCGCGCGCGCATGGGCTCCAAGGCCGCCAAGGTGCCGTGCACCGTCCCCAAGTAGGTCACCTCCGTCACCCGGCGGTACTCCTCCGGGCTGATGCGCACGACCGGGGAAACGACCGTCGCCATGGCCGCGTTCACCCACACGTCGAGGGCGCCCCAGCGCTCGAGCACCTGATCGCGAGCCGCATTCACCGCTGCAGGGTCCGCCACGTCCGCGCGCAGCACCAGCGCCTCCGCGCCCGCGTCCTGGACCTCCTGCTGCGCCGCCGCGAGGCGGTCGGGGTCCCGCGCCAGCAGGCCGACGCGCCAGCCCTCGCGCCCGAACCGGCGCGCCACAGCCCGTCCTACGCCGGCTGAGGCGCCGGTGACGACCACGATGCGGGCGGGCGGCCCATGTTCGCGATGAGGGTGCGCCATGTCAGCGAGCCATGAGCTTGTAAGCCAGCGCCAGCACGACCCCGAACATGATGTGGGACATGATCGACACCGCGCCCCGAGCCATGGCGAACCAGGGGAAGAGGGCCGTGAACCCGTGGAAGTTAACCAGATAGATCACCAGGCCGAAGACGGCGCCGAGCACCAATGACAGGACCAGGTTGAGTCGGCTCGCGGCCAATACGAAGAGCAGGGCGAGCAGCACCGACAGCACCCCGTGGATGCCCATGGCCACCATCATGATCATCGGGTCGAAGGTGGCGGGCGGAGGCAGGGCTTCCTTGCCCAGGACCATGGCGGCGATCATCCGCGGCGGGCCCCAGGGGCTGCCGCCCGTAGCGGCCACCAACGCCATCTCCATCATCATGAACACGACCGCGGCGATCAGGCCCGCCAGCACGGCCGCTTTCCAATTTGGTCCGGAGCGTGCTCCTAAAGCGGTATCGGTCATCGTCGTCTGCTCCCGTCCAGCCGCCGAAGCGGGTTCCGGCGCAGGTTCGCGCCGCATATTCCTAGGCGCCAGCGCCTCGGCTCGATCGGGCGGTCGGCTGCCACACTGGGAGGGCTGACAAACGTGGTCGGGTGTGCCGCCTACCCGAAAAGGTAACGGCCGAGCGGGCGGTTGGTTTGATGCGTAGGTGCCTTTTGCGAGGCTATCTGGTGCCTTTCCGTCTTGGGTCTGCCGAGTGTGGGAGCCCGCCCGAGAGGGAACTCAGCCGTTCCTCGCCGCCGGTGCGCGCAGCGCGTAGTGGAACCGCGTGCTCTGGCGTCTGCAACGTGGGAGGGCGCGTCCGCGTTCAAGCTCAGGTCCGTTGCACGACCGACAAATCGCTACGGACGCCTCTCCGAGCGTGGTGGCGGCGGAGCAGGAGGGCGGAGAAGTGAGTCCCGATCCGTTGGAGGAATTGCTGCGCACCGTGGAGGTGCGACTTCATGCGGTCGCCCTCTGCGAGGTGGGGCACGGGGCCTCCCTGATCTTTCCGCCCCGCACGAGCGTGGTCATCCACTTCGGCCTCGAGGGGGAGGGCGCCTTCGAGCTTGAGGGCCGCGCGCCGGCGGCTTTCAGGATGGGCGACGTGGTGATCGTCCCCGGCGGGGCCCAGGCCGTTCTGATGCCGCAAGGCGAGCCGTCGGACGGAAGCAATTCGGTTGTCGACAGCAGCGAACTGAACGTCGACGGGCTGCTCCTGTTCAGAGCGGGGGAGGGGCGGCCTGCCGTCCGCACGGCCTGCGCCATGATCACCCCCAGCTATGCCGCGGGCGTCGATCTCTTCCAGCATCTGAGCGAGCCTCTCGTCCACGCGGCCGAACCGGAGGTCTCACCCGCCTTCGCGTTGATGTTGCGGGAGGTCGCCGCCCCGGCGCTCGGCGCCCGCGCCATGATCGAGGCCGCGATGCGGCTCATCCTGCTGATGGTGCTGCGCCGACAGCTGGCGGATGCTGGAGTCGGCGGGCCGCTCTTCTCAGGCTTGCGCGATCCCAGGCTGGTCCGGGCGGTCAGCGCGATCATCACACGCCCGGGGGCCAACCACACGGTGGAGACACTGGCCAGGGAGGCGGGCATGAGCCGGCCGGTCTTCTCCGAGCGTTTCACCCGGGCCTTTCGCCAGACGCCCTTCGAATTCGTACAAAAGGTGCGGCTGAGGCATGCGGCGCGGCTTCTTCAGGTGACGCCCTTCCCGGTGAAGACCATCGCCGAGAGCGTCGGGTTCGCCAGCCGCAGCCATTTCTCTCGGGCGTTCAGTGCGGCCTATGGCCTTGATCCCACCCGCTACCGTCGAGCGCACGCTTCGGAGTAGCCGTGATGGACTTCACCCCGAAGACACCCTTGTTCAGAGCCGAGCAGCTCCGGGGCGGCGAGCCGAAAGTCGGTTTCTCGGCCGCTCGCCAATTTCCGCTTCTGGCGGACTCGGTTGAAAAAGGCCGGCTGAAGCGGTGACTCGGTCACTCTGCTGGGCGCGGCCAGCGCAAGCTTTCCGACCGCGCCGACTACCCGCTCGTGCAGGCGCAGTTCGCCGAGGCGGCCGGCGACCGCGAGACGGTGCGGAAGGCCGCCATGCGGACGCTGGAGCTCGATCCGGACAACAGACCGGCGCGGTCGCTCACGGAGCGCTTGCAGGCTCCGGCGGGGTGAGGCCGCGAACGCCCTCGTGATCGAGGATGACCACCTCGCCGGCGACGCCCACACGACGGCGTGGTCGAGGCATCGACGGGCTGGACCTAGTCAACGGATGCGATCCAGTAAGGAGCGGTTCTCAGTGGACCGAGGCCGCGCTTGCGCCGATGCCGGTCTCGGAGCGGACCTGCTGTTCGTCAAAGGCGGAGCGGTCGATCGCCGCGCGCGGGCTGCGGTCCAGGACGGAGACCAGCCATATCGTCCCAAACGCCACGGCCATCGAGAACAGGGCCGGTGATGTATAGGGGAAGATCGCCGTCTCATTGCCCAGCACCGTGACCCAGATGGAGGGCGACAGGATCATCAGCACCAGCGCCGTGAGCACGCCCAGAAAACCGCCCGCAACGGCCCCGCGGGTCGTGCAGCCTTTCCAGAGAAGCACCATCAGGAGCACGGGGAAGTTGCCGGAGGCCGCCAGGGCGAAGGCCAGCGAGACCATGAAGGCCACGTTCTGGCCTTCGAAGCCGATGCCCAGGCCGATGGCGATCACGCCCAGCGCGAGCGTGGTGATCCGCGACACCCTGAGCTCGCCTTTAGAGTCGGCGTGACCCTTCTTGATCACGGTGGCGTAGAGCTCGTGGGAGATGGCGGAGGCGCCCGAGAGCGTCAGCCCGGCCACCACCGCCAGGATGGTGGCGAAGGCCACCGCCGAGATGAAGCCCAGGAAGACGTCGCCGCCGACCGCTTGCGCCAGGTGGATAGCGGCCATGTTGCCGCCGCCACGCAGGCCGCCGTCCGGCGCCAGGAATGCCGGGTTGGTGGCCACCAGCACGATGGCCCCGAAGCCGATGATGAAGGTCAGCACATAGAAGTAGCCGATCCAGGTGCTGGCCCAGAGCACCGACTTGCGAGCTTCGCGAGCGTCGGGAACCGTGAAGAAGCGCATCAGGATATGCGGCAGGCCGGCCGTGCCGAACATCAGAGCCATGCCGAAGGAGATCGCCGAGATCGGGTCCTTGAGGAAGTTACCCGGGCCCATGATGGAGCGGCCTTGAGCCGCCGCTTCCGCAGGGGCCGCGCCGCCGGCGCCGGCCAGCCCCGTCTTGACCTCCACCGCGCGGGCGAACAGCGCCTCGGGCGAGAAGTTGAATTGCGCCAGCACCATGATCGCCATGAAGCTGGCGCCGCTCAGCAGCATCACCGCCTTGGTGATCTGGACCCAGGTCGTGGCCGTCATGCCGCCGAACAGGACGTACATGATCATCAGCACGCCCACGATCATGACGGCGTACTCGTAAGGCAGGCCAAAGAGGAGCCGGATCAGCTGCCCGGCGCCCACCATCTGAGCGATCAGGTAGAACAGGACCACGGCCAGCGTGCTGAAGGCGGCGAAGCTCCGGATCGGAGTGGGTGAGAACCGGTAGGAGGCCACGTCGCCGAAGGTGAACTTGCCGAGGTTGCGCAGCCGCTCGGCCATCAGGAACATGATGATCGGCCAGCCGACCAGAAAGCCGATCGAATAGATCAGCCCGTCGTAGCCGTCGGTGAAGATCTGGGCGGAGATCCCCAGAAAGGAGGCGGCCGACATGAAGTCGCCGGCGATGGCCAGGCCGTTCTGGAAGCCGGTGACGTTGCCGCCGGCCGTATAGAAGTCCGACACCGTCTTGGTGCGCCGCGCCGCCCAGGCCGTGATCCACAGGGTCAAGCCGACAAAGGCGCCGAACATGGCGATCGCCGTCCAGTTGGTCGCTTGTTGTTCGCCGTCGATGTTGATGTCGGCCGCCATCACGATGGCCGGAAGGCTCGCCATGGCGACCCCACCAACAGTACGCTGGAACACCTTCTTCACTGGCCGGCCTCCTCGACGATTTCGCGGGTGAGGCGGTCGAACTCGGTGTTCGCGCGTGCCACATAGACGGCGGTCAGGGCCACCGTGAAGACGATCAGGCCCACGCCGACCGGGATGCCCAGGGAGGTGACGCCGGATCCGATGGGCTGGGCCAGCAAGCTCTTATTGAAGGCGATCAGGCCGATGTAGCCGAAGTAGGCGACCAGAATGATCGCCGTGAGCAGCCAGCCGAAGCGGGTTCGTTTCCTGACGAGTTCTTGATACTTCGGGCTCCCCTGTATCCGGCTGACCAACTCAGGATCCACGCTTTTTCTCCCCCTTCATTTCGACGCGTCCGCCCCCAGACGGCTCATCGACGCGGTCGGTTTGCGATCAGGTCGTCCACCACCCCGGGATCGGCCAGGGTCGAGGTGTCGCCCAGACTCCCCAGTTCGTTCTCCGCGATCTTGCGAAGGATGCGCCGCATGATCTTGCCGGAGCGGGTCTTGGGCAGGCCGGGCGCCCACTGGATGATGTCCGGCGTCGCGATCGGGCCGATCTCGGTGCGCACCCAGCCGACCAGCTCCCGGCGCAGGTCCTCGCCGGGCTCCTCGCCCGAGTTCAGGGTGACATAGGCGTAGATGCCCTGCCCCTTGATGTCGTGGGGGAAGCCCACCACGGCGGCCTCGGCCACCTTGGGATGGCTGACCAGGGCGGACTCCACCTCGGCGGTGCCCATGCGGTGGCCGGAGACGTTGATGACGTCATCCACCCGGCCGGTGATCCAGTAGAAGCCGTCCTCGTCGCGCCTGCAGCCGTCGCCGGTGAAGTAGGTTCCCGGATAGGTCGAGAAATAGGTTTCGAAGAACCGGCGCGGGTCGCCGTACAGGGTCCGCGCTTGACCGGGCCAGGAGTCGGTCAGCACCAGATTGCCCTCGCAGTCGCCGTCCAGGACCGCGCCTTCGGCGTCGACGATCGCGGGAAACACGCCGGGAAGCGGCCGCGTCGCGGAGCCGGGCTTGAGCGGCGTGGCGCCCGGCAGCGGCGAGATCAGGATCCCGCCCGTCTCGGTCTGCCACCATGTGTCCACGATCGGGCAGCGGCGCTTGCCCACCACACGGTGAAACCAGAGCCAGGCCTCTGGATTGATGGGCTCGCCCACTGAGCCCAGCAGCTTGAGAGACTTCAGCGAGGCGCGCTCCACCGGCGCCTCGCCGTCGCGCATCAGGGCGCGTATGGCGGTGGGCGCCGTATAGAAGGTGTCCACCTTGTGCTTGTCGATCACCCGCCAGAAGCGGGAGTTGTCCGGATAGGTCGGAACGCCCTCGAACATCACCGTGGTGGCCGCGTTCGCGAGGGGGCCGTAGATGATGTAGCTATGACCGGTCACCCAGCCCACGTCGGCGGTGCACCAATAGATGTCGCCGTCCTTGTAGTCGAACACGTACTGGTGGGTGAACGAAGCCCAGACCAGATAGCCGCCGGTGGTGTGGACGACGCCCTTGGGCTTTCCCGTAGAGCCCGAGGTGTAGAGAATGAACAGCGGGTCCTCCGCATTCATCGGCTCCGGCGGGCAGTCGTCCTCGACCTCGGCGATCTCGGCGGCGTAGGCGAGGTCGCGACCGGGCTCCATCCCCACCGGAGCGCCCGTGCGCGCAACCACCAGGACGCGTTCCACATTGGGCGCGCGCCGCAGCGCCTCGTCCACATTGCTCTTGAGCGGGACGGTCTTGCCGCCCCGGACGGCCTCATCGGCCGTGATCACGAACCGGCTGTCTGCGTCGAGGATGCGGCCCGCCAGGCTTTCGGGCGAGAAGCCTGCGAAGACCACCGAATGCACCGCCCCGATCCGGGCGCAGGCCAGCATCGCGAAGGCCGCTTCGGGGATCATGGGCAGGTAGATGGTGACCCGGTCGCCCCTGCGGACGCCGTGCTTCTTGAGCACATTGGCCATGCGGCACACCGCGTCGTGAAGTTCCTGATAGGTGATCTTGCGGTCCTGGTGGGGTTCGTCGCCTTCCCAGATGATGGCCACCTGGTTGCGCCGGTGCGGCAGGTGCCGGTCGATGCAGTTGTAGGCCACGTTGAGCTGGCCGTCGTCGAACCAGCGGATGCGGAAGTCCGCCTCGCGGAAGGACACGTCCTTCACACGGGTGTAAGGGCGCGACCAGTGCAGCCGCGTTCCCTGCTCGCCCCAGAACAGTTCGGGATCGCGCCGCGCGGCCTCGTACATGGCCTGATAGCCCGCGCGGCCGAGTTGGGCCCGGCGCGCCCAGCTCTCCGGCACGGGGTAGATCAGCTCTCCAGGGTGCGCGTGAGGCGTCTCGACGTCCAATTCGTTCATGGGTTCAGAACCCATACAGAACCCATATTTCCCGAACAGGATCAAGCGGGTGAGCTCGCCCGAAGCGCCCGACTCCAGTTCGCGATCGGCCGCAATCAATTCGCCGCCGACGTCCAGCCCGGGCGCGGGCGACCAGATCAGGTTCACGTGGGCGCTTTGGCTGCTCTTGTTGGCGGTCAGACCGGTCAGGGCGCGCTCGTTGTCGACCTCCTGCCCCGACAGGATGAAGGTGGAACGCACCGTGGGAGTCCAGTAGTGGCGGTAGGCGGCGAAGCCGGCCAGGAGCGGGATGGCTTCCAGATCGCCCGTCCTGTCGATCACCACGTCATTGGCGAAGTTCAGCCCGATATAGCGGCCGATTCCCTCTCCGCCGGTGAGCATGAAGCGCAGGTCGTCGCGTTCGCCCACCAGCAGCTTGCCGGACGCCGAAACGCCGTAGCCCAACGCTTCACCCTCGATCGGTCCGCTCGTGTAGGATAGGCGGCGCGCCAGGCCCGCCAGGGACAATTCCACCCGGGGACGCTTGAAGTCGTAGCGGAGCGCAAGATCGGGCAGAGCCGAGTCGTCCGCCACGATGCGGGCGCCGCCGCGGAAGGGCGTGACGGTGGTTTCGGGGTTCTCCACCGAGATGGAGAAGGGCCCGCTGGCGTAGCGGATCTGCGCCGAGCGCTGGAACACCGTACCGCTGGTTGGGCCGATGAGGTCAGCCGTTTCCGGCAGGACCGCGGTGTTCTGGAAGGTGCTCCACTCCTGGCCGAACAGGAACTTGTCAACGGTCACAAAGGCCCGCCGGAGCGCCGGGTTGGACGGGCTGGTGGTGCGGTTGTCGCCTGCGCCCGGCAGCGACTGGAAGTCCATCTCGATCCGCGTGCCGATCGCGCGGCCCGCGATCGTGCCCTGTGTGGTCAGGAAGAAGCGCGTCTGGCGGGCGTTGAGATCGACTTCGGCGTTCTCGCCCACACCGCCGATCGGGATGGATGCGGGCAGCAGAAAGTCGCGCACAAGATCGCCTGTGACCGGATCGCCGCCGCTGAAGTCGGAAGCGCTGGCGTCCAGCTTGACGAAGCCGCCGTACTTGATGGTGAGCGGACCGGCGCGGAAGCCATCCGGCGGCGCGCTCGCCTGGACGGCGGAGGCCGAAGGCGGCGTCGCCGAAGCCGGCGTGGTCGAGGCGAGGGGGACCGCGGGAGCGGCCGCCGTGGGCGCCGACCCTGAGCCGGCGGGGGCTGTGGTGACCGCCTCCGGACGGCTCCGCGCCAATTCGGCCTTGAGAGTCTCCAGCGCGGCTTCCAGCGCTCGAATGCGGGCTTCGACGTCCTGGGCGGGCGCCGCTCGAGCGGCCGGCGCTGCTAGAAGAAAGAACGCCAGTCCGGCTCGTCCGATCTGCTTATGCACACGCGCCTCCGCCTGTGGGAGAGACGCTAATCGGTTCCTCGGACCCGTCAACGGCAGACAGCGGGTCGGGCCTGCCGATGGACCGGAGGCGACAAGCTTTTTCCACGGCGCCACCAGGAGTGGAGTCGCCGCCTGGTGAGACAGCGGACCTTCAGAGCCCGATCCGACACTCAAACGCCCCCAACCTCACCTGGGTCCGATCCCCATGACTGGGTCCGCAGGACAAGGCAGGGCGCCAGCTTGGGGTTCCGGTTGAACCACTCGATCCCTCGTACGATCCGGGCCGGCGCGCGCATGGGGCTGCAAAACGCGGGCGCTAGCTTCTGGCCATCAGCCCGCGGGGGCCTGGCTCGCGCTGGGAGGACTAAGAGACGCTGGACGGAACGCCACCGACCGTGGTCTGGACGTTGGTTCGAACGGTTCTGCGGGCATCACCTCCATGAAGTTGCAAACAAGCCTGGCCGGCGTGGCCGCCCTGCTGGTGTCCACCTCCGCCTTCGCCCAGACCCCGCCGGCTCCGACCCCGAGCCCTGATCCGCAACGCGCCCAGCCGCAGCCCGCAGCCTCCGAGCGCGTCCAGGACAATCCGGGCGCCGAACCCCAGACCACGCCTCGGCCGGAGCCGGCCGCCACACCGGAAGCCTCGCCTGCGAAACCCAAGTGGGACGTCAACAATCCCGCAGGACCCAAGCGGCAGGTGTCCATCGATACAGCCACCGGCACCTGGATGTCGGTGGACGTCAGCCCGGACGGGCGCGAAGTGATCTTCGACCTGCTGGGCGACATCTACGTGATGCCGATCGGCGGCGGCGAGGCGCGCGCCATCGCCACCGGGATCGCATGGGACATGCAGCCCCGCTATTCGCCGAACGGCCGCTGGATCGCCTTCACGAGCGATCGAGGCGGGGGTGACAACATTTGGATCATGGACCGCGACGGGACCAATCCGAAGCAGGTCAGCAAGGAGACCTTCCGCCTGCCGAACCAGCCGAGCTGGTCGCCCGACAGCGAATACATCGTCGCCCGCAAGCACTTCACCTCCAGGCGATCGTTGGGGGCGGGGGAGATGTGGATGTACCACCGGGCGGGCGGTGACGGCGTGCAGCTTACCAAGAAGCGCACCGATCAAAAGGACAGCGGCGAGCCCGCTTTCTCGCCGGACGGCCGGTATCTCTATTTCAGCGACGACGCCACGCCGGGCGCCGTCTTCGAATACAGCAAGGACCCCAACGGCCAGATCTACGTGATCCAGCGGCTGGACCGCCAGAAAGGCGAACTCGAGCCGTTCGTCACCGGGCCCGGCGGCTCCATCCGGCCGACGCCTTCGCCGGACGGCAAGTCCCTGGCTTTCATCCGGCGGGTCCGCAACAAATCGACCCTGTTCGTCCTGGATCTCGCCTCCGGGCGGGAGACGCCGATCTGGGACGGGCTGGACCGCGACATGCAGGAGACCTGGGCGGTGCACGGCGTGTACCCGGCCATGGCCTGGACGCCGGACAACCGCTCGGTGGTGCTGTGGGCCGGCGGCAAGATCGCGCGGGTGGACGTCGCCTCCAAGCGCGTCAGCGACATCCCGTTCCGAGTGCGGGGCACGCGGACGGTGCAGGACGCCCTGCGCTTCCCGGTGGCGGTGGCGCCTGACCAGTTCGACGTGAAGATGCTGCGCTGGGCGGAGGTCTCTCCTTCCGGCGAGCGCGTGGTGTTCGAAGCCCTGGGCCACCTGTGGATCCGGGACATGAAGGCGGGGTCGCGTCCCCGCCGGCTGACGCGCCAGGCCGACCACTTCGAGCTGTATCCCGCCTGGTCACGGGACGGTCGCTCGATCGTCTATACGACCTGGAGCGACAAGGATTTCGGCTCCATCCGGGTCATCCCGGCGGCCGGCGGCGCGGGGCGGGTGATCAGTCGCACGCCTGGGCACTACATCGAGCCCAGCTTCTCGCCCGACGGAAAGCGGATCGCCTATCGCACGGTCAGCGACGGCTTCCTGCGCCCGGCGCTGTGGGCGCGCGAAACGGGAATCTATGTCGCGCCCGTCGAGGGCGGCGCGCCCGTGCTGGTCACCAAGGCGGGGACGGCGCCGCAGTGGGGCGCCTCCAACGACCGCATCTTCTTCAGCTCGACCGAGAAGGGCGAAAAGGAGGGCGAGAGCAAGCGCGGGCTGCGGTCCGTCGATGTCGACGGGGGCGACGAGGTCACGCACGTGATCTCGCCCTATGCGGCCGAGTTCGTCCTGTCGCCGGACGAGAAGCACCTGGCCTGGCAGGAGCGGTTCAACGCCTATGTCATGCCCTTCGTCCGCACGGGCCAGGCGGTGGAGATCGGCCCGGAGCAGAAGAGCCTGCCCGTCGCGCGGGTGACACGGGACGCGGGCGAGTTCCTCCACTGGTCGGGCGACGGGCGGCGGCTGTGGTGGTCGCTCGGACCCGAGATCTACGCCCGCGAACTGCGCGAAGCCTTCAGCTTCTTCGAGGGCGCCCCGGCCGAACTGCCCAAGCCGCCGGAACGGGGCGTGAACCTGGGCTTCAGCCAGCCCTACGCCAAGCCGACCGGCCGAACCGCCTTCACCGGCGCCCGGGTGATCACCATGCGCGGCGACGAGGTCATCGAGGACGGCGTGGTGGTGGTGAACGGCAACCGCCTCGAGGCGGTCGGGCCGCGCGCGAACATACAGGTCCCCCGCGACGCCCAGGTGATCGACGTCGCCGGCAAGACCATCATCCCCGGCCTGGTGGACGTGCACTGGCATGGCGCGATGGGCTCAGACGAGATCATCCCGCAGCAGAGCTGGGTGAACTACGCTTCCCTGGCCTTCGGGGTGACCACCATCCACGACCCGTCCAACGACACCAGCGAGATCTTCGCGCACAGCGAACTGGCCAAGGCCGGCGCAGTGGTGGCGCCGCGCATCTTCTCGACCGGCACCATCCTGTACGGGGCCGCCACGCCCTTCACCGCCCAGGTGGAGGGGCTGGACGACGCCCTGTCCAACCTCCGCCGGATGAAGGCGGTCGGGGCCTTCAGCGTGAAGAGCTACAACCAGCCCCGGCGCGATCAGCGCCAGCAGTTCGTCGAAGGCGCGCGCCAGCTGGGGATGATGGTGGTGCCGGAAGGCGGGTCCCTGATCCAGCACAACATGAACATGATCGTGGATGGCCACACGGGCATCGAGCACTCGATTCCGACCGCCCGCATCTACGACGACCTGAAGCAGCTCTGGTCGGCTACGGAGGTGGGCTACACGCCGACCTTGGTGGTGGCCTACGGCGGAAACTGGGGCGAGAACTACTGGTACCAGACGACGGACGTCTGGAAGGACCCGAGGCTGAACACCTTCGTGCCCCGCCGCATCCTGGACGCGCGCGCCCGTCGGCGGACGCTGGTGCCGGAGGACGAAAACAACCACGTCAACAACGCCCGGATCGCCAAGGAGCTGAATGACTTGGGCGTGAGCGTGCAACTGGGCGCGCACGGCCAGCGCGAGGGCCTGGCCGCGCACTGGGAGCTGTGGATGTTCGGCCAGGGCGGGATGACGCCCTTGCAGGCGCTCCGGGCCGCCACGCTAAACGGCGCCCAGTACCTGGGCCTGGACCGGGACATCGGCTCTCTCCAGCCGGGCAAGCTGGCCGACCTGGTGGTGCTGGACGCGAACCCGCTGGAGAACCTCAGGAATTCCACCTCGGTGCGGTGGGTGGTGGTGAACGGGCGCGTTTTCGAGAGCCTGACCATGAACGAGATCGGCCGCACGCCCCGCGCCCGCGCCCCATTCTGGTTCGAACAGGAGGGGGGCCAGGCATGGGGCAGGGGGGCGACCGAAACTGCGGCACACGATGAGGATTAAGGGGCCTGTCCAGGGCTGGCCCCGGACCGCATCGAAGCTGACAGCGCGAGCGATCAGCCCCCGGGGTCGCCTTTGCAGCCCAGCCGCGCCGCATCTTTTGAACTGGACTATTCGATACTGATGAAGGCCAGGGCGTTGTTCGGGTTCATGGGGATGACCAGCCGTCGCGAGTCGGAATCGAAGCACATGGAGGCGGCGCTTGGGACGCCCTTGGCGATCAGTTCGGCCCGTTCGCCCGGCCGGATCCTCGAGACGCCGCCCTGCCGGACGCTGCTGACGTACTTCGTGCCGTCCGGCAGGATCACCAGCCCGTCGCTGCCTGGCTGCGCGGCGCGCTCCGTCCTGAGCAGCCGGCCCTGCGGCGAGAACGTCAGAACGCGGTCATCGCCCATGTTGAGCACCACGAGGTTCCCGGCGGGGTCCAGGCCGACCCCGTTGGGCGAGGACAGTGGCGCGCCCTCGATCAGGACCGAAGCTCGCCCGTCCTGCAGGACCTTGTAGATCCGCATCGGAAGCTTGGCCTCGCCGCCGCCGGTCTGGGACGCGTAAACCGTTCCGTCCGCCGCCACGGCGATGTCGTTGAAGCCGGTCGACTCGGGCACGACGATCTGACCGGTCGGGGCGCCGGTTCTCAGGTCGAAGCGACGCAGCACCGAAACGCTCGGCGTCCCATCCGCGGCGCCGCCGTCGCGATCGGCGAGGTAGAGCTGACCCTTGTGGATGTCGCTCCCGAACGGGTGGTTCAGAACCAGCCCAGCGCGAGTCTGACCGATCCAGCGAGGGGTATGCACCGATCCATCCGGGTTGATCAGCGACACGAAGCCGTCGTTTGGGACCTCGTTCTGGTTGGCTCCACGATTGACCGCCAGGATGAGCTTGCGCCCGGCGTCATAGACGCAGCTCTCGGCGTTCACGACGGCGCCGTACACCTTGACGTTCGGCGAGATGGGCGTTCGCACGCCGTCGACGACCACGCCCAGCGGCTCTCCCGCCGCGAACGGAGGCGGAGGCGCCCCGGGCGCCGACTGCGCCGACGCTGTTGCGGCATGGGCCAGCAAGACCGCTAGCAAGCTCCCTGCGATCACTCTCATCGTGGCCTCCTCGGAGATGGTGGGCGGACAGTCTAACGGCTCAGCCCGAATGTCCCGCTGCATTATGGCTGTTGCCGCTGCATAGGGCGTCCAGCAATGATCGCAGAGTGGACCAGCCCAGCACCTTGCCCGAACCGACTCCTGATGAAGTACGCGTGCGCGCGTGGGCGGAGGTCCGGGGGCTCCTGGAACTACAACTCGCTCCTTTGGGGCGGCGGGCCCTGGCGGCGCTCGCGCCACGCCCTGGGGAGCGCGTTCTGGATATCGGCTGTGGCGGCGGTGAGACCGTGCTCGACCTTGCGCGCGCAGTGGCGCCGGACGGTGTCGTGGTGGGGGTTGATACCTCGGCGGCGGTGCTGGCGTTCGCTCGACGGGCAGCCGATGGATGCGAGAGAGTGCGGTTAATACAAGCGGACGCCGAGGTGTTTCCTTTCGAACCGGCCTCGTTCGACGCCGCCTTCTCACGTTTCGGAGTGATGTTCTTCGCCGAACCGGTTGCAGCGTTCATCAATATTGGTCGGAGCCTCAGGCCGAACGGGCGGCTCGCTTTCGTCTGCTGGCGAGCGCTGGACGAGAACCCGCTCGACTTTGTGGCGCTGCGAGCCGCGTCGGCTCATCTACCCCCACAGCCTGACCACGATCCAGAGGCTCCTGGCGCGTTCGCATTAGCGGACGCCGACCGCATCCATGGGGTCCTCGGGAAGGCGGGCTTTGAGGACATCGAGATTACGGCCTGCGACGAGCAGGTTGGAAGCGGGGACATCGATACGATGCTGGCGGTATGTTCGCGCGTCGGAGCACTGGGCAAGATCCTTAGGGAAAGTCCCGAGCTTCGTGGCGCAACGCTACCGGCAGTGCGGTCGGCGCTCGCGGCACACGAGGGACCTAACGGGGTCAGGCTGAACGCAGCGACCTGGGTTGTAACGGCTCGCTCTCCCGACGGGAATTCGGCCTAGCGAAAGCGTGCGCCTTGGCATTCATTCATCGCAGACTGACTCCCCTCCCGGCGCGCGTCGCTCGTCATGCGCTACTCGAAAAGCTTGAGATCTACGATGACCCCCACAGAGCCTTGGCAGCTGGCTTTCGAAGCAGGAGCTGCTCGAGAGCCGGGGTGAGCAGTTGCACCTGTGCTGCTGATCCAAGGCGGACACCCTCAGCTCGACCGAATGCGGCGGGCCCTCCGAAGCGTCAGGCGGAGGAGCCAGCCGGTGAACGCCAGCAGGGCGGTGTTCTGCAGGATGGAGAACGCCTGGGGGCGCCAATCAGCCCCAGGAAGAGATCGACGGCCAGATCGGCGAGCAGCTGACCCGCCAGCGCGACCACGACGGCGCGCCGCATCCGCCTACGGCTGTCGAGGAGGTCGCCCTCGCGGTCCCGCAGCAACCGCCACGCGAGATGTCCGACCATGACGAGGCCGAGGGCGACGAGCGCCCACGATAGTTCCGCCTGCGCCAGGCGCTCCCCGAACAGCCCTCGGTCCGCGCTGGCGATGACGATCCAGGCCCCGCCGATCGCCAGCACCAGCCCCCGCGGCCGGAACCCTGCGTCGAACACCGCCAGGCAAAACCACCACAGGAAGACGGCGGCATATCCGGCGAGAAGAACCGCCAGCGAGCCCAGCGGCCCAGCCAGCTGAAGGCGGGGATCGGGCGAATTGCCCGACAAGAAGCCGCACAGGCAGATCGCAAGCGGATGAAGTAGGCGCGCCCGCCCATCATCCTGCCTCGCGACGCCACCATCGCCAGGAGCAGAAGCGTCGCCCCTGCGACGCGGACGATGACGTCGAGTTGTTGCGGCGGCATCGGCCATGCCTATCAACGTAGAGCGCTGCCCGACAACGCCGGGCTGTCGCGTGACGCGGCGACGGGCGAACCTCATGACATCCGCACGGGCTCGCAGCGACGCCTGGGCGACTCCGAACAGGTCTGCACCTCAGCTCCGGAAACAAGGTCGCTGTTGGCGGATTCCGTTGAGAAAGGGCGGTTGAGGCCCGTGACTAGGGCTTGGTTCGTTCCTGTTGGCGACGGGAGAGTCAGCGAGCAGGGGGGAGCGGGGGGTTGATCAGGGCGCCCGGTTCTACGAGTTCTCGCTGGAGCGGCACGCAGAAAGAGCGGATATGACTCACTACAACGACCTTCGGGCGCTGTTCATCAACTGCAGCCTGAAGCGCTCTAGCGAGCCTTCGCACACCCAGGCGCTGATGGACGTCGCCGCTTCCATCATGACCGATCAGGGGGTCGCCACCACCACCCTTCGCGCAGCAGATCTCGACATTCCTCCCGGCGTCTACCCCGACATGACCGAGCACGGTTGGCCGACCGACGGCTGGCCGGAGGTGCAGAAGCAGGTCATGGCGGCAGACATCCTTATCGTTGGCACGCCGATTTGGCTTGGCGACAAATCCTCCGTCTGCACGCGCGTGATCGAGCGCCTGTACGGCTTTTCCAGCATCCTCAATGACAAAGGGCAGTACGCCTACTACGGCCGGGTCGGCGGCTGCGTCATCACCGGCAACGAGGACGGCATCAAACATTGCGCCATGAACATCCTCTACTCTCTTCAGCATCTCGGCTACGTCATCCCGCCACAGGCCGACGCCGGCTGGATCGGGGAAGCGGGGCCGGGGCCGTCCTACGGCGACGACGGGGCGGGCCTGCACAATGAGTTCACACAGCGAAACACCACCTTCATGGCGTGGAACCTGATGCACATGGCTCGCATGCTGAAGGACGCAGGAGGCGTGCCGGCGCACGGCAACCAGCGGACCGCCTGGGATCAGGGCGAGCGCTCGGACGACCCCAACCCGGAGCACCGGTAGCGTTTCGACTTGAGTGGGCCGTGAGCGGCGGAGTCGACGGGAACGGCCGAGGTCCCTATCCAGTCCGCAAACTGCGCTCGTTGCACTCTGGCCGTAGCTGGACCTTCGCCGCGACTCGGCCCGGGAGGTCTTCTCGGCTGCACGCCTCGGGGGGCCACAAACGCGGGCGTTCATCGGGGAGAGGCGGCCTCATCACCGCCCCTCCTGTGGTTTCAAGGCTCAGCGAAGCAGGCTTATCTGACCCCGATCGGGTCGGGATTGCCGTCGGGGTCCCCCGCAACCGGACCTCCGTTGGCGACCACGCCGGCCAGCAGCAAGCCCGCGAGATGCGGCGTCGCCATCGAGGTGCCGCTGATGGTGTTGTAGCTAGCGTCCTTCCAGGTCGATTTGATGGACGAGCCCGGCTCGGCATACTCGATCGGCGGGTTGCCGAAGTTCGAATAGCTCGCCCACTTGTCGCCGATCGCGAAGGCTGAGACGGTGAAGACATTCGGGCCGTTCGCCCGAGCCGGCGAATGGTTGTTGGCGGAGTCGCTGTCGTTGCCCGCGGCGAGGGCGAAGCGGACACCACCGGAGGCAGCGCTGACCACCGCATCGTCCAGCGACTGGCTGACGCCGCCGCCGAGGCTCATGTTGGCGACGTCGCCCGAACGGCCGAACTGCGCGACATAGTCGACCCCGGCGATGACGCCCGAGATGGTGCCGCTACCGCGACGATCCAGCACGCGGACCGAGACGACCGGAGCGCCGGGCGCGACGCCGATCACGCCAATCGTGTTGTCTATGGCGGCGATGGTCCCGGCGACGTGAGTGCCATGGCCGTTCAGGTCATCCGGCGACGTGTCGTTGGAAAGGAAGCTGCGGCTGCGCGTGACGTCGACCGAGAGGTCGGGGTGGTCCAGGTCGATGCCCGAATCGATCACCCAGGCGGTCGCGAAGGAGCCGGCGGCGCCCCCGTTGACCCGTGCGATGCCCCACGGGGTCTCCTGCGCGGGCTGAACGCTTCCGCCGCCGCCGGGCCTGGCTTCCGCCCTGATTGGGGGCGTGGTGACCACCTGGTCCTGCTCGCAATAGGCGATGTTCGGATTGGCCGCCGTGACCCGCTCGAGCGCTTGCGGCGCCAGGTCGGCCGCGAAGCCCTGGATGGCGACGCTGTAGACGCGCGTCACCCGACCACCACCAGCCTGAACGGCGCGATTGGCTTCGGCTTGGGCGTTGCTCCGAGACACCGAACCCTTCTTGAACACGCAGATGTAGCTGCCCGAAATCTTGTCTCCCGCGACCTGCGCCTGAGCCGGCACGGCGAAAGCGAGCAGCGGAACGCCCGCCATCGCCAATACAGAAAGTTTCCTCACCCGTAGATCTCCCTGGACCATCGTGGTTGGGACCGGATGCCCGCCACAACTCAGGCGATACTATGAGCGCTTTTGAACTTGTCTATGATAAAGTTCCGCCCTTGTGGAAATTTATTTTGGAGCCCTGGATGGGCTTAGGCGCACGATATCGCTGACCGAAGCGGAAGCCTCGCTGATCTCTTGGGGGGCGTCTGACAAAGGCTAAGCCTCAGGTCATCGCGCCTGCGGGACCTCGCTGACCTGGAGGGAGCCCGTGCCGGACTGAAGCTCGAACCGACGGTGGCGGACGATACGCGGCGTGATGATGATGTAAAGCTCAGTCTTCGAGCGGGTCGAACGATTGACCCGGAACAGGTTGCCAACGATCGGGACGTCACCGAGCAGGGGGACTCTTGACTTGGTCGTCAGCGCATTCTCCTGCGTCAGCCCCCCTATGACGAAGGTCTCGCCGTCTCGCACCGAGGCCGAGGTCTCCGCTTCGCGCTGACTGATCGTCGGATAGCCCTGGGAAAAGCCTGTCACGGAGGAAACCACCCCGTAGATCTGCGAAGTGACGAAACCGTCCGAGCTCACACGGGGCGCGATCTGCAGAGTGACCCCGACATTCACATACTGGACCTGCTGCGAAACGGCGTTGACGCCGGAAAGGGCGATCGAAGTCAGGATCGGCAGCGCATCGCCCGTGATGATCTTGGCGGTTGAGCCGCTTTGCGCGGCGATCCGGGGGCGGGACACGATGCGCCCCTCACCTTTCAGCACCTGGGCGTAGATCGCGGCCTGCAAGGCGCCGGAGGGAAGAACCGTGGTGGGATCGTTCCCGAAGGGGAGGTTCGCTCCCGTCTGCAGGGTGCTGACGGCGATCTGACCGGCCGGGTTGTTGAGGTCGATGCCCAGGTTGCGCACCCCCTGTTCGGTGAGTTCGACGAACTGGGTCTCCAGGATCACCGAGTCGACGGGGATGTCGATCAGCGCGATCTGCGCCTTCACCCGGGCGATCCGCTCCGGCGTTCCAGTGATCCAGATAGCGTTCAAGCGACGGTCGATCGCCAGGCCCCGACCGACAAAGGACTGGCCGAGCGGCACGCCTTCACGCTGGGCCTGGTTCTGGACGTTGTTGAAGTTTTGCTGCGTGCTCGAGGCCACCGATCCGAAGCCGGGCTCGCGCCGGATGAAGACGTTGTTGGGCTGAATGGTCTGGCCTTCGACAAGCAGCCCGATCACCTCGCTGACGTCGGCGTATTTCAGCGGCACGAGCTCGTAAGCTTCGCCAGAGATGGGACCGGCGCCCGGGGGACCCTGAGCGTAGGCGGGAAGGTCGGTCGCGGGCACGACCGCCTCGCCGCTCGACCCGAGCGGCCGGCTTCCCGTCGCCTCCTCCTCGCTGATCCGCGTGAGGGTGAGCTGAACGCTCCGGTTGCCGGCCGGCTCAGCCTTGAGGCGAGAGGGCTGCGACGTGTCGAACCGCAACAGCAGATCGCCATTCGAATTGTCGAAGCTGACCTGACGGACGAGGCTGTTGGAAGCTCTCTGGGGCGGGACGCGCGGCGCCCGGAGCGTCGCGCGCATCAGCAATTCGGGCCTTCGGGGGTTTAGGTTCACCTCCGCATATTGCGGCTCGGCGGGCGAGAAGCGCAGCAGGAAGGACGCTTGATCGGCGCCCTGCGTGATCAGCGTCAGCTCCTCAAGCACGGACGGAATCTGCGCCGTGCTTGGGGTCGCGCCGAAGAGCATGCCGACCAGCAGCAACAGAGCGGCCGCCCAGCGGAACAAGGCCGTTCTGTACGCTTGCAAACGGCCCTCACCCACGCCTCGAGCCGCTCAGCGTAGTGCACGCAGGTGCGAATTCAACCCCTCTGACCCTCGGGCCCCGCAACCGCGCCGTCGACCATGCAAGCCTCGCCTCCTGACGCCGTGAACAGCGACCTCGACGCGCGCGCGCAGGCCGCCTTCGCAACCTTGAGGCGCGCGGCCTTCGCCTTGCAGTTCGTGAGCAGGCCCCAGGCGCAACTTGCGGAGCGTTCCCTGGACGAGACCGCCGATGCGCTGCGGGCCGACGCTCACATGGCGGGTTCTGCAGCTTGCAAGCCGACTCTAGAGCGGTCCAACCGATAAACCGCTGCGGCGGTTTCGCCGAACAGCTGTCGGCGCTCGGTTTCGGTGAAGTCGGCAGTGATCGCGTGGTAGGCGGCGAAATGTTCGCTGAAGCCGCCGTAGAGCTTGTCCACCGGGAAGTTGCTGGCGAACATGCTGCGCTCCGGGCCGAACAGGTCGATCGTGGTCAGAACGAAGGGGCGGATGCTGTCGACGGTCCAGCCGCGATCGATCATCGCCAAGCCGGAGATCTTGACGGAGATGTTGGGCTGGGCGGCCAGCAGGGCCATGCCGTCGCGCCAGGCCTGTAGGCCCGCTTCGTCCCGGTCGGTCGGCATTCCCGCATGATTGAGGATCAGCTGGCTGTCGGGATGTTCGGCCGCTAGCCGGGCTGCGGCAGGCATCTGGGAGGGATAGATCTGGAGGTCGAAGGACAGGTCGTGGGCGCGCAATCGCGCGAAGCCGCGGCGCCAAGCGTCGTCCGCCAGCAGGTCGCGCGGTGTGTAGGTCTTGGCCGGGTCGGCGTGCCAGTTGATGATCTGGCGGATACCGCGGACATTGGGCGACTGGATATGAGCCGCGAGCAGGCGGTCGAGGTCCGGGTCGTTCAGCGCCGCATAGGCGACGATCCCTTGCGGCATGCCGCGTCCATCCGCGATCTCCTGCAGCCAGCGGGTCTCGGACAAGGCGTGCGCTGCGTCAGCCCCGGCGTCAATGTGCACCGTCCGGACCACGTTCCACCCCGCCGTGTCCGCCAGGTAATCGTCCAAGCCATAAGGCTTGGCGATGGCGGTGCAGTCGCCCGCCGCATTGGGCGGCAGGGGGCGCTCCATCAGCCAGGCGTAGTGCTGCCGCTCGAAGTCCCAGAGATGCTGGTGCGGGTCCACGATCGGCAGGTCGTGCATCGGCGCGAGCCTTAGTAGGTGGACCGGCCGCCGGTCGCGTCGAACACCGCGCCGGTGCTGAAGGAGGCCTCGCGACTGGCCAGCCAGCACACCAGGGCGGCGATCTCCTCCACGCTGCCGAAGCGACCCATCGGAATCTTGGACAGCATGAAGTCGATGTGCTCGGGCGTCATCTGGTCGAAGATGGCGGTGCGCACCGCGGCGGGCGTCACGCAGTTCACGGTGATCGGGGTGCGGGCCAGCTCCTTGCCCAGCGACTTGGTCATGCCGATCACGCCGGCCTTGGAGCTGCTGTAGGCCGAGGCGTTCGGGTTGCCCTCCTTGCCGGCCACCGAAGCGATGTTGACGATGCGGCCGTAGTTGTTGCGCAGCATGTGGCCGACCACCGCTCGGTTGCAGTAGAAGGCGCCGTTCAGGTTGATGTCGATCACGCGGCGCCAATCCTCCGGCGGATAGTCGGCCAGCGGGCGGTTGGGCCCCGTGATCCCGGCGCTGACCACCAGGATGTCGATCTTGCCTAGCGCCTGAGCTGTGGCCTCGGCCGCGGCGGAGACCTGGGGCTCGTCGGAGACGTCCAGGACCGCGCTGTGGTGACCCTCTCCGGGGAGCTCGGCTCCGTCTGAACGATCCCAGATGCTGACGCGGGCGCCTTCGCGCGCCAGCCGGGCGGCGACCTCATAGCCGATGCCCGCGGCTCCTCCCGTGACGACCGCCGTTTGACCTTCGAACCGTCCGTTCACGCCGCCGCTCCCCGGCGGCGCCAGGGCACGACCGTTTGCTGTTGTTCGCCGAGCTTCTCGATGCCCAGCCGCATCACGTCCCCGGGCCTGAGGTAGAAGGGCTCGGGCTTTTGCCCCAGGCCCACCCCCGGAGGCGTGCCGGTGGTGATCAGATCGCCGGGCTCCAGCGTCATGAATTCACTGACATAGGCCACGATCTCGGCGACCCCGAAGATCATGGTCCGCGTATTGCCCGTCTGCATCCGCTTGCCGTTCAGGTCGAGCCACATGTCGAGGTTTTGGGGATCCCCCACCTCATCGGAGGTGACCAGCCAGGGGCCCACCGGCCCGAAGGTGTCGCAGCCCTTGCCCTTGTCCCAGGTTCCGCCGCGTTCGGTTTGAAAGGCCCGCTCGGACACGTCGTTGATCAGGACGTATCCGGCCACGTGGTCCAGGGCCTGGGCTTGCTCGACGTAGCTGGCCGTCTTGCCGATCACCACGCCCAGCTCGACCTCCCAATCGGTCTTTTCCGAGCCCCGTGGGATCATCACCTCGTCGTTCGGGCCCTGGAGGCAGCTGATCGCCTTCATGAACACCACCGGCTCGCTGGGTTCAGGGAGGTTCGACTCGGCCGCGTGGTCGGCGAAGTTCAGCCCGATGGCGATGAACTTGCGGCTTCCCTTCAGGGGCGTGCCCAGCCGGGGCGAGCCGTCGACCGGGGGCAGGGAGGCCGGATCGAGGGCTTTGAGCCGTGACAAGCCTGCGCCCCACAGAAGATCGGGCGTGATGTCGGGCGCATGGCCGGACAGGTCGCGAAGGACGCCGCTCTCGTCCAGCAGGCCGGGCTTCTCCTGGCCCGCAGGGCCGTAGCGCAGCAGTTTCATGCAGTGTCCGCCTAGTGGGTGTAGGGCCGGTGCAGTCCGACCTCGCGGTTCAGCTCGACGCCGAAGCCTGGAGCGTCCGACAACTTCAAGCGGCCGTTCACGGGCACGGGTTCCCCGATCAACTGGGGGTGGAACATCGGCACCACCTCATCGGCCTTGGGGGCCATCATGAGGAATTCGGCGAAGGGGCTGTTATGGCGCGTGATGACGAAGTGGTAGCTGTACACGCTTGAGCCGTGGGGGATCATCATCACGCCGCGGCTGTCGGCGAGGTTGGCGATCTTGATCAGCTCCGTGACGCCGCCGCACCAGCCCACATCGGGCTGGATGATGTCGCAGCAGTCCATCTCCAGCAGCATGCGGAAGCCCCAACGCGTGGCCTCGTGTTCGCCCGTGGTGACCAGCATGCCGGCAGGAGCGGCCTTCTTAAGCGCGGCGTAGCCCCAATAGTCGTCCGGGGAGAGCGCCTCCTCGATCCACTTCAGCCCGTGATCGTGCGCCTTGTGCGCGAGGCGGGTGGCGTAGTTCAGGTCGAGACTCATCCAGCAGTCCAGCATGAGCCAGAAGTCCTCGCCGACGCGCGAGCGCATTTCGGCGAGTTCGGCGAGGTTCTTCTTTAATCCTTCTTCGCCCTCGGCAGGGCCATGGTGCAGGGGCATTTTGCCGCCGATGAACCCCATCTGCTTGGCTAGGTCCGGCCGCGCTCCGGTAGCGTAGAAGGTGAGCTCGTCGCGTACTGCGCCGCCCAGCAGGTGGTAGACGGGCTCCTTGCGCAGCTTGCCCAGCAGGTCCCACAAGGCGAGGTCGACGCCGCTGAGCGCGTTCACCACCAGGCCTTTGCGGCCGTAATACTGCGACCCGAAGTACATCTGGTCCCAGATCTTCTCGTAGTCGGTCGGGCTGCGGCCCTCCAGGAAGCGGGCGAAGTGCTTCTCCACCATGAAGGCGGCGGGCTCTCCGCCCGTGGTTACGGCGAAGCCGATGGTTCCGTCGTCGGCCTCGATCTCGACCACCAGGGTGCCCAGCACATTGATGCCGAAACTCTGCCGGCTTTGCCGATATTCCGGGTAGCGGCTCATGGGCGTGGCGATGTGGTCGTCGATCCAATGGCCCGCGCCCTGGTCGTGATAGTCGGCCCCACCGCCGCGCACGACGTAGGCCCGGACCTGTCGGATTAGGGGGAAGGCCATTGCAGCGCGCTCTCCGATACCAATATATGGGACGAAACCTCATGGGGCTCGACCGAAAGCGTCTAAACCTTGGGCCAGGAGAGCCGCACGGGACCCTTCAACCGTCGCGGGGGGAGAAGCGGGCGAGACGAAACACAGTCCGTCCATGGTCCATCCCTCCGCAGCAGACCCCGCCGTGTGCTTGTAAAGCGTATCAACATGTGGAATGAGACGTTACGAGATGAGAACTTCTGCGTCAACACAGCCCAAGGTGGACGGCGACGGCCAGCCGGACGGCCGCGCCCCTAGCGGCAGCCAGACTCTCCTTCGCGGACTGGACGTCCTTGAAGCGGTTGCGGAAGGCCCCGTCGGGCTGCCCGAGCTCGCCGCGAGGCTGGAACTCACGCGGAGCACCACCCACCGGCTCGCCGCTGCGCTGGTTGACCGACGCTACCTGAATTTCGTGCCCCGCGAGGGCTATACGCTGGGTCCCAAGCTGCTCGAGCTGGGCTTCCACGCGCAACAGCAGAAGGACCTGCCGCGGGTGGCCCGCCCGTATCTGGAAGCGCTCGCCGCCTCGACGGAGGACACGGTGCACTTGGGGGTGCTGGACAAGGGCCGGGCCCTGTATCTGGATAAGATCCCGGGGCGCCGCCGCATCGAGATCAGCTCGCGCGTCGGCGAGCGTCAGCCGCTGCGTTCGACGGGCCTTGGTAAGGCGCTGATCCTCGATCAGGACGAGCGGGGCTGGGTGGAACTTTACGACGGGGAGGAGGGGACCTGCTCCGTCAGCCGGGACGACTGGTTGGGCCGCATGCGCGACTACGCCAGGAAGGGTCACGCCTTCGATCTGGAAGAGAACGAGGACCGGATCCGCTGCATCGCGGCTCCGCTCCGCGACGTGAGCGGTCGCATCGTGGGCGCCATCAGCCTGTCCAGCGCGGCCCAGTACCTCGACGATGGCCGGATGAAGGAGATCGCGGTCGACGTGCGCGCGACCGCCGATGCGATCAGCCGCGAACTGGGGTGGGTGGACTCTCGGTCCACGGGCTCGGCCGAAGGGTAGGGAAGAGTCTGCATGCTTCTGGAAGGCAAGGTCGTTCTGATCACGGGGGCGTCGCAGGGCATAGGCCGGGCGGCCGCCGAAGGCTGTGCGCGACACGGCGCGAACGTGGCCATCAACTATCTGAACGATCAGGCCGGCGCGGATGCGGCGGTCGCCGCCATCGAAGCGATGGGCCGGCGGGCCATTGCGGTGCGCGGAGACGTCTCCGATCCGGCTTCGGCGCCGGCCTTCATCGAGGCCGCCGTCGAGGTGTTCGGCAAGGTGGACGTGTTCGTCAACAATGCAGGCATCTGCCCCTTTCACGCCTTTTTGGACATGCCGGCGGAGACCATGGAGCGGACCATGCGGGTGAACCTGCACGGGGCCTTCTACATGGTGCAGGCGGCGGCCAATCAGATGGTCAAGCAGGGGAACGGCGGAGCCATCGTGGCGGTGAGCTCGATCAGCGCCCTGGTGGGCGGGGGCATGCAGACCCACTACACGCCGACAAAGGCGGGGGTGCATTCCTTGATGCAGTCGGTGGCGATCGCGCTGGGACCGCACGGAATCCGCTGCAACTCGGTTCTGCCAGGCACCATCCAGACCTCGATCAACAGGGATGACCTGGCCGATCCCAAGAAGCGCGAATACATGGCGGGGCGCATCCCTCTGGGCCGGCTGGGCGAGCCGGACGATCTGGCCGGACCGATCGTCTTCCTGGCCTCCGACCTGGCCAGATACGTCACCGGCGCCGCGCTGCTGGTCGACGGCGGCGCCTTTGTGAACCTGCAATAGCGGTGCAGGCGGCGTCGATCTCCGACTATCGCGAGCTGGCGCGCCGCCGGCTTCCGCGGTTCCTGTTCGAATACATTGACGGCGGCTCCTATGCGGAGACCACGCTTCGACGAAACGTGCAGGATCTCGAGGACGTCGCGCTGCGCCAGCGCGTGCTGCGCGACGTCTCCGAAATCGATCTTTCTACGGAGCTGTTCGGCCTCCGCTCGGCGATGCCGCTGGCCCTGGCGCCCGTGGGACTGGCCGGCATGAACGCCCGGCGGGGCGAGGTCCAGGCGGCCAAGGCGGCCGCTGCGGCCGGAGTGCCCTTCTGCCTGTCCACAGTGTCCGCCTGCGCGATCGACGAAGTGGCCAAGGGGGACGCGACCCCCTTCTGGTTCCAGCTCTACATGATCCGGGATCGCGGCTTTCTTCAGGACTTGCTGGCGGGCGCCGCGGCGGCGGGATGCGCCACGCTGGTCTTTACCGTGGACATGCCGGTTCCGGGTACGCGCTATCGTGACTACCGGTCGGGCTTGGCGGGCGCGCCTGGGTTGGCGGGCGACCTACGACGCTTTGGGCAGGCGGTGCTGCGCCCCGGCTGGAGCTGGGACGTGGGGGTGCGCGGGCGCCCGCACACCCTGGGCAACGTCGCCCCGGTCCTCGGAAAGAACACAGGGCTGGAGGACTTCTTCGCCTGGATGCGCAACAACTTCGACCCTAGCGTCACCTGGGAGGACCTCGCCTGGGTGCGCGAGCACTGGAAGGGCTCTCTGGTCATCAAGGGGATCCTGGATGCGCAGGACGCCCGGGCGGCGGTTGACCTCGGCGCCGACGGGATCGTGGTGTCCAACCATGGCGGACGGCAACTCGATGGCGTGCTTTCCGCCGCGCGCGCCCTGCCGGCCGTCGCCGACGCGGTGGAGGGGCGTTTGACGGTGCTCGCCGACGGCGGTGTCCGCAGCGGGCTGGACGTGGTGCGGATGCTCGCGCTTGGGGCCGACGGCGTGCTCGTGGGCCGGGCTTGGGCCTACGCCCTTGCCGCACGGGGACGGGCCGGGGTGGCGCACATCCTGGAGCTGTTCGCCGCCGAGATGCGCGTGGCCATGGCGCTGACCGGGACGACCACCATCGCGCAGATCGACCGAACCATCCTCGCCACGGGAGACAGGGGGCGATGAGCGCCGATCACGAGACCGTGGCGTTCCGGATGAACATGCATCCGGGGCAGGCGGCCGAATACAAGCGCCGCCATGATGATATCTGGCCCGAGCTGACCGAGGCGCTGATTGCAGCGGGGGTGCTGGACTACCGCATCTTCCTCGATCCCGGGACGGACCATCTGTTCGCCGTGCTCACGCGTCGTCGCGATCATACCCTGGCCGGCCTACCGAACACGGAGATCATGAGGCGCTGGTGGGCCATGATGGCCGACATCATGGAGGCTGGTCCCGACGACGTGCCGGTGCAGGTGGACCTTGCACCGGTCTTCCACCTCAACGCTTGGGGCGGCTGCTAGGGAAATCCAGGGCCGCGGGGGGCGATTGCGCCGTGGCCGCCGTCACCCCATCGGCGCGCAAGCCGGCCGCGTCGTCCACCACCACCGGCGGTCGTGCGTCCGGCTGCTCCGTGCTGAGCTGGATGTCGCGCAGGACCAGGTTGCGGGCGTGGCGTACGTAAAGGCCGTAAGCCGGCGTCACTCCGAACATGCTGGGCTCGGGATAGGCCTCGGCCAGCTCCGGAAGGGCGCGAGCGGCGTCCTCCGCCGTGCCGCCGCCTCGGAAAACCAGGCGGATGTTGCTCAGGGTGACGTCCTCCACGGGCCGGTCCGGCAGGCCCGCGACGATGGCGGCGTAGCGGGGGTCGATCCCATGGGCGGTGAGGTTGCTGATGCTGACCCGCCGCAGCGACGCCAGGCCCGCCCCTCCGGGCGCCCGGCGGCGGTCGCCGAGGTAGATGAAGATCGGCGCCGTGGTCACGTCCCGCATGACGATGTTGCTCACCGTCACGTCCTCGAGCACGCCGCCATCCACGCTTTCCAGCGCCAGCCCGCGCGAGCGGTCGAAGACGCAGTTGCTGATGGCGATGTTGCGGAAGCCGCCGTTGGACTCGGTGCCGAGCTTGATGCGGCCGGTCACCCGGTCCAGGTCGGGCGACAGTTCCTGCGTCTTGCCGAAGGAGCCGTCCAGCATGGCGCCGAGGTCGTAGCCTGAGACCTGGCAGTTGGTGATCGTGACATTTTCGGTGGGACGGGCGACACCCAGGGCGAGCGAACTCTTGAGCACGATGGCGTCGTCGTTCGGGGTGTTCACCGCGAGGTTCGACAGCCGCGCGTTGCGCACCACGTCCAGGTCGATGCCGTCGCGGTTGGTGTCGATGCGCAGCCCATCCATCACCAGATTGTCGACGCCCGTCAGCAGAAAGGCGAAGTGCCCGCCGTTCAGGACGGAAAAGTCGCGAAAAGTGACGTTGCGCGCATTCTTCAGCGCGACCGCCTTGTTGCCCAGCCCATCCATCTCGCGGACCTCGGCCTCATAGCGGTCCGCGGAGGTCGGCTCCGCCGCCCCCATGCTGAGCGGCCGATCGCCCAGCCTGTTGCGCGACCAGCGCGCGCCGGGACCTTCGCGGGTCAGGCCGGCGCCGTCGATCAGACCGCCGCCCACGATGGCCACATCGTGCACGTCCTCGCCCCAGATCAGGCTGTTGCGCCAATGGCTGTGGCCGAAGTCCTGGTACAGGTCATGAGGATTGGGTTCGGGCGCATCGTAGCGGCCGCCGTGGCGCGCCGGGTCGGCCGCCTCGAGCACGGCCCCGGGCGCCAGCTCCAGGGTCACGCGGCTGCGCAGCCGGATGGAGAAACTGAGGTAGCGCCCGGGCGGCAGGCGAACCACGCCCCCCCCCGCCTCCGAGGCGGCCTGGATGGCGCGGTTGATGGCTTCGGTGTCGAGCCGGCTGTCCCCTGCAACGGCTCCGAAGCTGCGGACGTCGTACACGCCCGCGACCGGCTGGGCGGAGACGGGCGTCACCACGCCGCCGCCAGGCGCGGCCAGGCTCGTGGCCCTGGTCTGGAGCGGGCGATCGGTCATGAGGCGCTCGCAAGCGGTCAGGAGGCGGGGAGGAGCCGGTATATCCGCAACCGCCGAACGCGCATCCGGTTCTGAGTCGTGCGGATGGCGAACCAGCCGCGCGTATAAGGCTCCGGATCGTTCATCTCGAACAGCTTCTCACCGTCGCGCCAGTACTGGATGAGCCCTCCGCTAGCGACCAGCCGGACACGGTAGGTTTGGTTCGGCTGCAGCAGCGCTCCGGGCGAGCGCAGGTCGTGCTGGGGCAGGAGAGGGCGCCCCGCGGCGCCTTCGTAGCGCCGAAAGCGGCTGGTGGTGTTGGTGTTGCCGCCCAGGCCCACATAGTACATGCGCAAAGGTTCGTAGTCCGAGAACCGACCGCTGCGGCGGCGGCTCAGGACGTCGCCGGGACTCCTGCGGCCGGAGCTGCTGGGATCGGTCGCCATCCAGAAGCTGTTCAGGTCGCTGACGCGGTCGTTGGGCCCGCCCTCCGAGACCGCCCGGACCTCGTACTCGATCAGCACCGGTCCGCGCAGCTCAGGCCGGAACCAGACGGTGGCGCCGCGTGGAACATCGATCTCGAGCAGCCCGTCTCGCGCCTCCACACGGCCGCCCGCCTCGAGCTCCACCGCCCATTGAGCAAGCCCGCCGCGAAAGTCGTCGGGGTGGATCAATCCGCCCAGGCGGTAGCGGGTTTCGCCTGCCGGAGCTTCTCCCGCGGGACGACTTGCGCATCCGTGCAGCAGGAGGGTGGCGGCCAGGACCAGAAGCCGCCGGCGCTCCATCTCAGCGCGCGGCGAGGCGGGCCTCGGCGAGCACGGCGTCGCAGCGGCCGGCCTGGTCGCGGATAAAGGCCTGCTCCGCGGAGCCCCGGCGGCGGAACCGCTGCAGCATCGACCGCTCATGGCGCGCCCGCGCCTTGAAAGCGGCCGCCCGGTCCACCAGCCCAGCCCGCTGCAGCCTGTAGAAGGCCCGTTTCACATCCTCGTCGTAGAACAGGTTGGGCGGCCGGAAATAGGGGGCGAGCATGGGTCGGAACCAGTCGGTCGACTGGTCCCGCGCATAGATGACGTCAGCGTCCAGGTCCGGCCGCGAGGCCAGGAAGTAGGTGAGGTCGCAGACCGCCAGGGTGTCCGCCCACCCCTGCGCGCTCGAGACGTCGAAGGCCGCGAGCGGCTCCTTCGGCCCTGAGGCGTGCACCGCGCCTGCGGCAAGGGCCGACAGGAGCAGGCCGCGGAGAAGATCGAGCACCGGCATGCCCCGACCATCGCTCCGCAACCGCTCATCTGCAACCCGCGCCGCAGGCTTGGGTTCAGCGCTTGGCTGCGACCCGCCCGGGCGCCAGCCCGGGTCTCCGGTCCAACTCGCGTAGCGCTCGTCGCCGAACGTCCAAGACGCAGGCCCAGTGGTCGTCGTAGCCGGAGGAGAGCGCGTCGCAGACCTCCCACGCGGCTGCGCGGATGGCCCTGCGTGCAGCGGGGCGGTCCTGCGGATCGAGCGTCACTCTCATCTCGGCCGAGTCCCCCGAGGGTGACACCAGGACTGCGGCCGCAGCGGCGGTAAGCAACATCATCGCGGTCTCTCCGAGGCCGCTGACGGCCGGCTGCAGCCCACTCCCGGGCCGCCCTGTCCGGGTGGACGGGCGCTCTCTGTGCGATGCAGCATCAGCCCCTGGGCGGCTGCGCTCAATCGCAAGCCTCGCACGTGCGATTGCGCCGCATGCAACCGGAGAGCGGCGCTGGAGGCCGTTGCAAATGCTGCAAACCCCCATGCGCTCCTTGCGCTCGCTAGGGGGCGGATCGTCGGCGATTGTGCTCACGCCCTTCGGGGAGCGTTTCCTCCCAATACCTTCGGCCGCACCTTCGGGTGCGGCCATTCTTTCATCCGGACCTCCTGGGGCTGGACATTGCTGCACTGCGGTATGAGCATGGATTCGAATAGGTCCGAACCATGCGTCGCCTGCCCCCTCTCGGAGCCTTGGAAGCCTTTGTGGCGGTAGCCGAGCGCCAGAGCCTCAAGCAGGCCTCGGCCGACCTCAGCCTCTCGCCCTCGGCGCTAAGTCGGCGCGTGCAGGCGCTGGAGTCGCACGTGGGGCGCAAGGTGTTCGACCGGGCCGGCGGTGAGTTCCGCCTGACCGATCCTGGCCGGCGACTGCTGGACGAGGTCTCGCCGGTGCTAGAGACGCTCGGACGCGCCCTGGACACGGTTCGCGCGGAAGGAGCGGAAAGCTTGAGCGTCGGAGTCATGCCGGCGTTTGCGAACGCCTGGCTGCTGCCTCGCCTGAGCCGGTTCCGGGCGCGGCATCCCAACATGGAGGTGGCGCTCGACACCGCACCGTCGCCGCTGAGCCGTCTGCCTACCAGCGTGGACGCAGCCATCATGATCTCGGGACAGCCCGAGGCGGGGCTTTACAGCCGCCGGCTCTGCCAGCAGCGGGTGGTGGCGGTGTGCTCGCCGGGGCTGCTGGCCAGCGGTCCGCCCCTGCGCGCGCCGGCCGATCTCGCGCAGCACACGGTCATGGTTCACCGCAGAATGCCCGAGCTGCTCGATGTTTGGCTGGAGGCGCTCGGGGTCCGGGCGCGCCCCGTCCGCGTGGAGCACTACGACAGCGGTCCGCTGCTGCTGGAGGCGGCCAGCCTTGGGCTGGGCGTGGCGATCGCCTTCGACACCATGGTGCCGTCTTTCCTGAACGGGGGACGTCTGGTGCGCCCGTTCGAGGAGACGATCGACAGTCCGCTCAACTACTGGTTCTTCTGTCGTCAGACGGCCCTGGGCAGTCGCCCGATCCGGCGCTTTCACGACTGGTTGTTCGAGGAGGCTTCGGCCCACGAGATGTCCCACACGCGACCGGACGCGAGCCGGATCCCGAAGGGCTGAGCCGGCGCCCCGCCGGCTGCGGCCAACTGACCGCTAGGGAGCTGCGCGAACGGAGCTGGGCCCGCCACGCACCGTTCGCAGGTTCACCAGCCGCACCGCCTCCAGCGCGTTCGCCGGATCGCCGTTGCTCGTCACCGCCAGCGCCAGGGTGTTGCGTCCCCGCGGGTTCAGCACGCCCGTGGGGATCACGAAGGTGCGCTGCGGGCCGATGTTGGAGATGAACTGGCCCATGTTCCAGCCGTTCACAAAGATCAGCACCCGATAGGCTCCCGGCGAGCGCGGCGTGTCGGGATCGCCGACAGTGATCCCCAGCGAGGCGTCATGGCCCTGCGGCACATCGAGGTCGAAGGTGGTCCGGCGCCAGTGCGTCCCCGGGGCCGGAGGAGGGGGCTCCACAGACCAGCCGCCGTCACGGTGCTCGGGCAGGTGCCAGCCGTTCCGCTCGCCGAAGAGGCCGCCGTTGTTGACCGGGCCGCGAACGGTGTCGACCAGGTCTTCGCCGCCCTGCACGCCCTGGATCCTCCAGGCGATGGGTACGGAGAAGCTCTTGCCCGCCTGCTTCGAGAGCGAGGCCTGGATCAGCCCGCGCCCCTCCTTGTGGGCGTCGTCGGCGTTCAGGTCCCAGTTGTGGCCGTTGTTGCGGACCATCACCGCCAGGACGTGCTCTCCGGGCGTCCGAAGCTCAGGCGGCACGGCGAAGTTGGCCGTGCCCGTGGTCAGCGGGAAGGTGAGCTGCGTGGCCAACTCGTGCTGACCCAGGAACCGTCCGTCCAACCAGACCTGGATCATGCCTGCGCCGCCGGCGCCGTAGTGCAGGCTGAGCGAGTCCGCCGAGGGATCGCCCCTGTAGCGGCCTCGATACCAGACGTCGCCATGATGGAAGCCGTACTCGTCCATGTGCAGGATCGGCTGGCCGGAAGCGGGCCGGGTTGGGCTGGCCGTGCCGCGCTTGGTTCCCGCCTGCCAGCCCGAGTCGTCGAAGCCCGGCTGCGCCTCGGGCGAGCCGGCCCTGTGCCGCCACACGGCTCGCGTAAGATCGGGAAGCTGGATAACCGCCGGCCCGGGCAGGGGACGCCGCGCGACGACTCCGCCTCCGTCCGATGCAGAGGTGGGGACCGCCGTTCCATTCCAGGTGATGCGGCGGACACTGGGCGGGGCCCAGACCTCCAAGGGCTCCTCCGCGGCGGTGTCGCCCGTCAGCGCCAGGGTGGAACCCTGGACGGCGGCGGTGCGCACAAGGGTGGGCCCGCGCTGCAGAACCGGACCGGCGGCCGTCTCCTGCCGCCAGAAGGTCTGGGCGGAGGCCTCGTCGCCGATGAGCAGCACCAGGGTGGGCCGCCCCCCGCCGCTGATGCGAACCCGCTTCAGCCCCGCGTGCGTGTAGTTCAGGCGCAGGTCGCCTTTGGCCGCTTCAAAGGTGCTCTGCACCTCGCCTTGCAGCACCTCCACCCGGGGCGGCGCCGCATAGCGCAGCACCGTCTCGCCGTCCTCGCCGCGGCGCCCGTAGAACAGCGCCACATCCTGCGCGCCCTGGCGCAGGTGGGTCTGCATCTCCGAGGTGGAATAGACCAGCCGCTGTCTTTCCATGTCATAGGCCGCCAGCAGCATCTTGGCGTCCTGGCCCCGGATGCGCAGCGTTCCCGTTTGCGGGATGGCGTACTTGCCGTCCTTCGTGTCCACCTCGAAGCCGAAAACGTCGTCGCCGCGGGCCGTGGACGGGTTGTGCATGGCTACATAGAGGTGCGTGCCCGTGCCGGGGTGGACGTTGTGATAGACCTTCACCGCCTCCGTGCGCAGGCGCAGCGCCGGGCCCTTGTCCATGGCGCCCACGATCGGGCCGGTGCGCTCCAGGAACTGACCCATCTGCTTCAGGGTGTGCAGCTTGGGCCGCGGGCCGCGCGCCTCGTCGATGGCGGCTCCGTAGTCGTAGGAGGTGTAAACCACCGGGGCCGGCAGCCAGCCCCAGGACGTGCCTCCGAACACCATGTAGAAGCTCTGCAGGGTCAGCCGGTTGGCGATGTTGGTTCCGTAGAACACGCGCTGGTAGCCGGAACCGATACGTTGCGCCGTACAGGGGTAGAGGCCGTTGCTGCCCCAGTGATCGAACCAGCCGCCGCCGAACTCCGCCGCAAATCCCGGCGTGTTTGGAGACGCGCTGGCCCCCCCGCGCGCCCCGCCCGGGCCGTAGATGCCCCAGTCAGGGGCCGCGCTCGGACCTCCCGGCGTGCCGTCGATGCTGCAGCCGCCTCCGGGATAACCGTCGAAGGCGTAGAGGTCGGTGGGGCCTTCGACCGTGCCGGGCACGCCTGAGTTCCTGGGCGTCCAATAGCCGTTGCGGCCTTTGTCGTTATGGAAGATCGGAACGGTGATCCCGTCCTCGCGTACCTTGTCATAAAGCCGCTGCATGTAGCGGGCGTGGCTGGGAGAAACGACGTCCAGCTCGTTCTCGATCTGATAGGCGATGATGGAGCCGCCGCCGTCGGTCAGCTGGTGCTTGCGCAGGATGGCGTTGATGGCCGTCAGCCATTCCTCCGCGGCGGCCATGTATTCCGGCGCGTCGGTCCGGGCCCGGGCGCTCTGGGTGACCAGCCAGCCCGGGAAGCCCCCCCGCGAGACCTCCGCATTCATGTACGGCCCGGGCCGCACGATCACATACAGTCCGGCCTTCTCCGCCTCCGTCAGCAGCCGGTCCATGTCCCGGATTCCGCTGAAGTCGTAGACGCCGCGCTTGGGCGAGTGGTAGCCCCAGTCGAAATAGAAGGCGACGGTGTTGAACCCGTTGGCCTTCATCTTCTGCAGGATGTCCGGCCACAGCTCCGGGCTGGGCAGCCGGAAGGGGTGCATCTCGCCCGACCAGACGAAGGTCCGCTGGCCGACCACCATCAGGGTGTAGGCGTCCCAGGTGATGGTGCGCCCCGGCCTGGCCGCCGCTCGCGCCTGGGGGAGGGCGGGCGAGGGTGCCTGCCGCAGCACGGTGAAATGGCGCGCGGCGCCCGATAATCCGGCGAGCTCCTTCTTGGGCGTCCAGGTCTTCAGATCGCGGCTGTCGCTGTACCAGTAGCGCTTGGCCATGTACTCGTCGAAGTAGATGCGCCAGCCGCCGTCCGGAGTTCGGGTGAGCGCCTGCCCCTCGTTGGGCCCGCCCCAGCCCGCCCAGTCCCCCGTGTTCACCACCGTCCAGGGGCCTTCGAGCGAGGTGGCCGTGGCGCGTTCGATGAACTTGGACGTCTCCTGCTTGACGAAGGCGTTGTAGATCTTGCCCGTTTTCACCACGAAGGCGTCGATAAAGTTCGGGCCGAGGCCGCTCAGCGGCCTGGGCGCGCTCCAGCGCGACAGGGCGGCGTCCTGGGCCGTGATGAAGTGGGCTGGAACTGGCCGTTCGGGCCGTTTTGCGAGAGCGAATAGATGACGTGGACGGAGCCGTCGTCGTCGACGAACCACTCCGGCGCCCAGGTGTTGGTGATCCGGGGCAGGGGGACTTTGAGATTGCGCAGGAAGGTCCAGGCCTTCAGGTCCTGCGAGCGGGCGAAGCCGATCTCGTCGTTGTTCCAGCCTGTGGTGTAGACGACATAGTAGAAACCGTCCGGGCGCTTGATCACGCTGGGGTCGCGGATCAGACCCTGCGGCGGAACATAGGCCTTGAGCGCCAGGGGCTCGAACCTCGCTCCGTCCTCGGAGGCGTGGACGTCCATGGCGGACTGGCTGGCGTTGCTGAACGAGGTCAGCACATAGGGCGCTTTCGCATCCTGCTGAGCCCCGACCGTCGTGCCCGCCGCCCACAGCGCCGCCGCCAAGGTGGCGAGAGCTCCCCAACCCCGTTTCAATGAACCGTCCTCCCGAGCCGCATCGCGCAATGGTCCGGCGTCTTCCGCCGCAGGAGCTTACCCGCGACCGGCTGGCTGGCAAGCGAAACCCATAAACAGGGACGCGGTCTCACATATTGCGAATATCCTGCGACGCCGGGAAAGTCCGGGCGATCACGTTCGGCTTCTCCCGGTCCACCCAAGGTGCGCTCTCCGCCGGCCCCGGGCCGGCGGTCTGGGCCGCGCCGCCGGAGTCAGGATCCGGCCGGGCGCTCTGGGGAGTCTGCTAGGCTCCTGGGCAGGGTGAAGGTTTCAGGTGGGAGGGGGCGGGCCGGATCGAAAGCCTTCACCTCGGGCAGGACATGGCGTGCCAGGGGCAGGTTCAGTCGCCGGACGCCCTCCACCACGCTTTGGGCCAGCACATAGGCCCCGTAGTTGTTGTGGTGGGTGCCGTCCCTGCCGCCGTCGGAGAAGGCGAGCCGGCTGCGCTCGGGACCCAAGGCCTCGTAGAAGGACGCGCTCATGGGGTGCAGATCGACCACGGGCACGCCCATCTCGCGTCCCACAGCCCGCACCGCGTGCGGATAATCCCCATGGCTGTCGCCGATGCGAGCGTCAGGGCCGAAGGTCCGCCGGTGCGGCGAGGTCACCAGCACGGGAAGCCCCCCGCGCCGGCGCACCTCGTCGATGTAGGTGCGCAGATAGCTGCGGTAGGTGGTGCCCGCCTCCGCATAGGTCTGGGGCCACTGCGCCTTCATGTCGTTGTGGCCGAATTGGATAAAGGCCCAGTCGCCCGGCCGGAGCTGGCTCAGCACCTTGTCCAGGCGCAGTTCGGTGATGAAGGATTTCAGCGTCTCGCCGGACTCGGCGTGGTTCGCCACCGAGACCTGGTCGTCGAGGAACCGCGGCAGCATCTGCCCCCAACTCGCGCCGTCCTCATAACGCTGGTCCGTCACAGTCGAGTCGCCCATCAGGAAGACGCGGGGCACGGTCACGGGCTCGATCTCGATGGCGGCCACCTTGGGCGCCCCGCCGGCGAACTCCAGGGTCAGCTTGTCGTCCCAGGTGGGCGAGCCCTGTTCGCGAGGCTTGAGCCGGACGGCGAGTCCGCCCGGCGCATTGGTCGGAGGAGCCGGCAGCTCAGGCCGGCGGACATTGACCACGAAGCTGCGGCGCACCGTCCGCCGCGAGGTCCTGACGTCCTCGAGCATGAGCCGTCGCGCCTCGGCCTTGACGGTCGTGGCCGAGGCCGCGCGCGCGTCTCCCAGCACCACCGTGACCCGGTAGTCGCCCTCCGGCACGGCCACGGAGAACAGGAAGGGCCCGGTGCTGGTGACGAAGTCGCCGGTCAGCGGATCGCGCCCGTTTTGCACGGCCACGACGGCGGATCCGGGCTCGAAGCCGTAGCCCGTCCCGGCGGTGTAGAGCCGGTCCGGTGGCGCGGCCTCCCAACCCGCGGCCGCCGGGCCGGCGCCCAGGTCGAATCGCCTTGCGGCCGTCCGGGCCTCCGCCGAGCCGGCCGTCAACAGCAGCATTCCCGCGAAAAGCCCCCTGGCTGCATGGCCATGCGCGGCCGCCCTCATCGCGCGCTGGGGTTCAGGCGCGGTTGGTCCTTCATGCCCTCGCCGATGAAGAAGCCAGGCCAGGACGGCTGGTTGTAGGCCATCTGCTGCCCGGCCACCTGCGCCCGGTACTGCGGATCGTGCATCAGGGTGACCATCCGGTGTTCGGTCAGATAGGGCGTGGCGTAGACCCGCAGCGCCTTGTTGTCCTCCGCGCGGAAGATCACCTCCTCGCGCCAGTCGCCGAGGATGTCGGCCGCCAAGGCCGGATTGGACTTGGTGCCGTTGTTCGTGGTCGCCCCCACGGCGGTCAGCAGCGGCGTGACCTCGCCCGTGGTCCAGTTCCACTTCGACACCTGATTGCGATCGAGCAGTTCGCGCAGCAGGTCCCCGTCCCACCAGACCGCGAAGTTCATCTGCCGCGGGCGCTGCGACCCGATCACCCGGCCCCGCGCGTCATAAAGGTTGTCGGAGTTGCTGCCCCAGGCCTCGGCGCCGGGGTGGCGGGGGTCGATGTCCATGGCCACGCCCCGGCCGGTGTCGTTCGGAGCCTGGGTGCTCCAAAGGACGGCGCCCGTGCGGGCGTCCAGCATGGCCGCGCCGACGCCGCCGTTGCGCGACGGACTTTCGTGCACGCCCCATCTCTCCAGGCCGGGACGGGTGGGGTCGAGGTCGGAGACGTGCATGGCGTCGCCATGGTGCAGCTTGGCGGTCCACAGCGGTTGGCCGTCGTCGTCCACGACCATGGAGCCGTAGACGATCTCGTGGCGGCCGTCGGCGTCCACGTCGGCGACGCTGAATTGATGGTTGCCCTGGCCGCCGAAGCCCTCCGGGGCCTGGTTGCTGTCGAAGAACCAGCGCGGGGTCAGCCGGCCGTTGCGATAGTCCCAGGCCGCGATGGTGGAACGGCCGTAGTAACCACGCCCCATGACGATGCTGGGTCGCTGCCCGTCCAGATAGGCGACTCCGCCCAGGAAACGGTCGGAACGGTTGGCGTAGCCGTCGCCCCAGAGCTCGGTCAGCTGCTCCGGGGTGGGGCTGCTGGTGGCGGGGTGGCGCTGTGGCGCGTAAGGGGCGCTCGCCAGCGCACGGCCGGTGCGGCCGTCGAAGACGGTCAGATACTCAGGCCCGCTCAGGATGCGGCCGATGCGGGGGGCCACCATGGTCCCGTCCGAGCGCGTCACCGCGCCCGTGCGGTCGCGTTGCGGGATTTCGCCCTCCTTGCCGCGCCAGTCTGCGCGCGGGTCTCCGATGACCTTGCCTTGGCCGTCTACGGTCCCGTCCGACGTCCTGACGGCCATCTCGGCGCGGCCGTCCCCGTCGAAGTCATGGACCAGGAACTGGGTGTAGTGCGCGCCCGCGCGGATGTTGCGGCCGAGGTCGATGCGCCACAGGCGCTGGCCGGAGAGGGTGTAGGCGTCGATCAGGACCGGCCCGCTATAGCCCGGGAAGGCGTTGTCCCTGGAGTTGGTCGGGTCCCACTTGAGCACGATCTCATAGCGCCCGTCGCCGTCGAGATCGCCCACGCTCGCGTCATTGGCTGTGTAGGTGTAGGCGACGCCGTCCGGGGTCGTGCCGCCGGCTGGCTGCTGCAACGGCACGGTCAGATAGCCCTGGCTCCAGACGGGAACGGCGGCCTCGGCGCGTCCCCGGGCTCGACCGGAGGCGCGTACGCTGTAGACCGCACCAGTCGCCCCGCTCCGGTCCACGAAGTTGGTGCTCGTGGACACCGGCCGCGGGTTCACCTTACGGCCGTTGCGGAAGACGTCAAAGGCCGTCCGCGCAGGATCGGTGGCCAGCAGCCGCCAGCTGACCAGCACACCGCCGCCCTGGGCGGGGACGGCCACCAAACCGCGATCCAAGCGCTCAAGCTGGACCGCCCCTGGTTTGCCCGTCTGAGCTGCCGTTGCATACGCGGTGGCGGCGGCTGCAAGGCCTGTCGCCAGGGCGATAGCCCGTCCTGTCCGCACCCGCCCCACCTCCGATATCGGCATAACTGTGTTCCTCCTGCTGCCATGGGCCGCTGATTCGTCCCGTCCCACAGAGTGTTTTGACATTTCACATTATGGCATTATCACAGGCGTGACCATACGCTTTCGGCGCTTGACGCGGGTCCGGCGACGAAGGCTGTGAGCACAGGGAGACGCCTGACCTGCATCGGTTGGGGGCAGGCGATAAAACAAAATACGCCGGGGAGATGCTGATGCTTATCAAGGTGAATGGCCGCCGCGGCATGCGCGCGACCTCGTCCTGGGCCGTGCTGAGCGTGCTCATCGCCTCCAGCGCGACCGGCGCTCTGGCGCAGTCGGTCCAGCCGCCGCCCGCAGAGCCCCAGGCCAACCCGCAGACAACCTCCCGACACCAGGAGACCCAGGTCCAGGGCGCGGCCGTCAACCCCAACGCTCCGGAGCCGACGCCCCAAGTCGAACCGTCGCCCGGCGAGATCGCCGAAGCGCAAGCCACCATCCGGGCCGGGGGCGAAACCGCCCCAGACGCGCCGCCCGCCGAAGACCTCGACCAGGATAGCGCCAACGAGGTCTCCGAGGTCATCGTCGTGGGCACCCGGGCCAGCCTTCAGTCGGCGATCGACCGCAAGCGGCGCGCCGCCACCAACGTCGACTCGATCGTGGCGGAGGATGTCTCGCAGTTCCCCGACAAGAACATCGGCGAGGCGCTGTCGCGTGTGACGGGCGTCCAGCTCACCCGGGATTTCGGCGAAGGCTCGCAGGTCAGCATCCGCGGAGTCGAACCCGACCTGAACCGCGTGGAGATCAATGGGCTGAGCTTGCTGGGGAACTCCGGCACCGGCAACCGCGGGGCCAGCTTCCAAGAACTCGCCTCCGAGCTCGTCGCCTCCATCGACGTATTCAAGGGCTTCACCGCGGACATGACCGAAGGCGGCGTGGGCGGTACGGTCAGCATCCGCACGCGCAAGCCGCTGGACCTGCGCGAGCCGCTTTTCTCGGTGACGGGTTCGGGCCAGTACTACGGCATCACCGAGACGACGAAGTTCCGTGGCAACATCACCGCGGGCCGGAAGTTCTTTGACAACCGCTTCGGGATCATCCTGAACGCCACATTCGACGACAATGACCGGAGCAGCGACTACCTGCGCAACACGGAGTGGGTGCGCTTCAACACGACGGCGACCGCCTCCGGCGACTACGATAACTCACCTGAGAAGACTTTCGCGAATCCCACCTTCGCCTCCGCGATGCGGAAGCAAGACTGCCCCACCGGTACGGGTGCGGCGGCCCTGTCCTGTTTGCAGCAGTGGGACGACAACATCCCGCGCATTCCTCGCTACAGCCAATGGGACCGAAGCGACAGGCGGAGCTCCTTTACAGGCACGGCACAATACCGTTTCAACGACAACCTGAACGCATTCCTCGAGTATACCCGAAACAGTCGTGACGAGTTCCTGACCGACTTCAACCGGGTCGTCGACGTCACGGCGCAGAGCCGCATCGACGCCATAACCTACGATCGGAATGGGAACCCCATAAGGACGGCTGGAGTCGGTCTGCCCGTCACGCGCACGGCGGTGGTGGACGCGAACCACAATGTGATCAACTTCTTCACCGCGTCTCGTGCGTCTACGGGCTCTACGGCGACTTTGAACACTTCGGGTGCGTCGGCCAATTTGGGGTCGGCGAACATCTTCAATGTGCAGACGCGTGAATTCCGGCAAGAGTTCTCGTCGGACTACGCGTCCGGAGGTTTTCAATGGAAGAGCGACCAGCTGGTCGTTGACGGCCTGTTCGGCCTGACGAAGGCGCATCAGGAGAACGACACCAACAGCGTTTCATTCAACGCCTCCATTCCGAACATTCACATCGTGCTGTCCGATACAGGCGTCCCATCCTTCACGTTCCCGAGCGGACACGACCCGGACAACCCCGCCACTTACGGGATCTTCGCCAACAATGGCGCGGGAGTGAACTATACAACGACGGCGGCCACGTTTCAGTACCGTCCCGTCCTGAACGACACGGCGGAGAACACCGTCAAGCTCGACGTCGACTACCTCCCGGACATGCCGTTCTTCAGCAAGTTTGAAGCTGGCTATCAATACCGAGATACCAGTCTGGAGCAGTACCTGGGTGGCGGATACACCATGCGCAGCATCGACCCGGTCACGGGAAGGCCGGTGAATCCGATCATTGTTCAGGGCGGCAACGTAAACCACAACTTCAACATTGGCCCGACGATCACGAGCACTTCGGGTCCCACGACCAACTTCCTGACCAATCCGGTCACCCTGACAACCAATCTCTCGCCAGCACGGCTGCTTGAGCTTGTGAACAGCGCTGGGCAGCGCACACGCAGCAACTTCTTCCAGGGATCCCAGTACGATCCCGGCGTGCCGCTCCCGGCCGGTTGGTTCACGCCCGACGCCCTCAAGGCGCTGAACTCCGGCCTGACGGATCTGTCGTTGTTCGATCAGGACCTCATCTTCCGGTCCGTCGGACGCAACGCCGCCGGAGCGGTCGTGGGCGAGTTCGATCAGATCCCGGGCTTCATCATCGAGGAGAAAATCCAGGCGGGTTACCTGCAAACCCACTTCGGCACCGAACTGTTCAACCGCGAGCTGTCGGGGAACGTGGGCGTCCGCTACGTCGCGACCGAGACGGAGTCGACCGGCTCCTACATCCAACGTCAGACCATCGACAATCCCGCTGGGGGCAACCCGATCACGGAGGAGATATCGACCTCGGTGGTCTCGGTGAACCGTGCCTACGAGGACTATCTGCCCTCCTTCAACCTGCAATATGAGTTCACCGAACAGCTGATTGCGCGGTTGAGCGCGGCCAAGGTGCTGGCTCGCCCACGGCCGTTCGATCTTCGGCCCAACGCAAACTGCGTCTTCAACCGCACAGCGGTCGGCCTCAGCGACGACGACCTGGACGACTGCACGGCGGGGAACCCCGCGCTCGAGCCCTACCGGGCGAACCAGTACGATGTGACGCTGAGCTATTTCGCCAACCGGGACACGCTTCTGAACGCGTCATATTTCTACAAGGACATTCAGAGCTTCATTCTCCAATCCACCCTGCGGAGCGGCGTCGACCTGTTCGGCGACGGCAACCTCTTCGACGTAAGACAGCCCATCAACGGGGCGGGCGCGAAGATCAAGGGTCTAGAGCTGTCGGCGCAGACGGTGTTCACCTTTCTGCCCGCGCCTTTCGACGGTTTCGGAGGGCAGATCAACTACACCTACAGCAAGGCCGAGAACGTCGGCATCTTCAACCAGCTGACCTTCGAGGAACTGCCCTTCCCGGGCTTGTCCGAGCACAGCTTCAACATCGTGGCCTTCTACGACAAGGGGCCCCTAAACGCCCGCGTCGCTTACCAAGCCCGGACCGAGTACCTGCAAGCGGCCGCCGAGCGCTCAGGCAACCCGGTGTTCCGCGACGGCACCGGATATCTCGACGGCCGAGTGGCCTACCGCTTCAACGAGCACTTCACCGTCTTCGCCGAAGCCAAGAACCTCACCGACGAGATCGAACGGACCACATCGGGGGACATCCGCCTGACCGAGGCGGCGTGGTCCGGCCGGCGGTATTTCATCGGCTTCACTTACCGCAACTAGCGAAGCCGGCGCGGACCGGGGTCCGCCGCCGTTTTCGTGAAAGAGCTCTCGCACCAGCCTCTCCGGCGGCTCTCAGGCATCACCGGTCGGCCTTTCATCGCCAGGAACCACTATGGTGCAGTCCGTGAACCGCCGCGAGCTCGTCACTTCCGGGGCCACGATCGCGTTCGCCTCCGCCTGGGGAGCGGGCGCAGCGGCGCAGGTCCGCACGCCAGACCCAGGCCTTCTTCCCACCGCGGTCGTCTGGCTCGACGGCGCTCCGCCGGTGCGGCACGAGGGCCAGACCTGGGGCGTGCCGTGGCCTCAGGGTCATCACCGCCGCAATCGGACTTTCACCGCGACCGCTCCGGACGGCCGTGCCGTTCCGCTGCAGACCTGGCCGCTCGCCTACTGGCCGGACGGCTCGCTCAAGTGGACGGCCCACGCCGTCGGGCCGGGGCCGGGCGCCACGCCCGCCCAGCTGTCGATAAACCCGGGCCGGCCCACGGCGCCGGCCCGGTCCGTCAGCGTGCGGGAGACCGACGAGGCTGTGGAGGTCGTCACCGACGGACTGCGTTGGCGCCTTCCGCGCCGCGGCCCCGCGCTGATCGGGTCGGCCACCCGGAACGGGCGTGAGCTCCTCCGAGACGTTCGGCTGGTCGCCCTGCGCCAGGACCAGCCCGAGCTGGCCGAGGGCGCAGGCCTGACGCAGCAGAGCTTCGAAAGCCTCGTGACCTCGGTCACCGTCGAGCAGAAGGGCCCGGTTCGCGCCGTGGTTCGGCTGGATGGGCGCCACAGCGGCGGCGGGCGGGAGTGGCTGCCCTTCACCGTGCGGCTCTACTTCTACACGGGCAGCGACGCCGTGCGTCTGGTGCACAGCTTCATCTTCGACGGGGACGAATCCAAGGACTTCATCCGCGGACTCGGCGTTCGCGCGGCCGTGCCCCTGCGCGACGCTCTCCATGATCGCCACCTCCGCTTCAGTGGGAAAGGCGAGGGGGTCTGGGGCGAGGCGGTCCGCACCCTGACCGGGCTGCGTCGCGATCCCGGCGCCCCTTTCCGGGAGGCGCAGATCGCCGGCCGCGCCGTGCCGCCTCTCGAGCAGATGTCGCCTTTGGTGCGCAACCGGCTCCACCTCATCCCGGCCTGGGGCGATTTCACCCTGTCGCAACCTACTGCCGACGGCTTCGAGATACGCAAGCGGACGGGAGCAGGCCACGGCTGGATCGACGCCGCTTCAGGGGAGCGCGCCTCCGGCCTGGCCTATGTCGGCGGGCCCCGCGGCGGGGCCGCGGTCGGGCTGGCGAACTTTTGGAAAGCCGGGCCCTCCAGGCTCGATGTCCGCGGCGCAACGGGCGAGGCGGCGGAACTCACCGCCTGGCTATGGTCGCCCGATGCGCCCGCCATGGACCTGCGCTTCTACCATGACGGCTTGGGCATGGAGACGCACGAGCAGGAGAACGAAGGCCTGGAGATCACCTACGAGGATTATCAGAAGGGCTGGGGCACGCCGCACGGCATCGCCCGCAC
>JAUJMO010000004.1:154631-170144 GCA_030446805.1 Caulobacteraceae bacterium
CGACCGCCACGAGTGGAAATACGACGTCGGCGGCTTCGCTTGGGCCAATTCCGAGCTCTCGCCGGATCTGTGGCTCTGGTACAGCTTCCTGCGGAGCGGGCGGGCGGATGTGTTCCGCATGGCGGAGGCCATGACGCGGCACACCGGCGAGGTCGACGTCTACCACATCGGGCCTTATCGCGGCTTCGGCACGCGCCACGGCGTGCAGCACTGGAGCGACAGCTCCAAACAGCCACGGGTCAGCAACGCCGCCTTCCGGCGCATCTACTATTATCTGACGGCGGACGAGCGCGTCGGCGACCTCATGCGTGACCTGGTCGGCTCGGACGAGACGCTCAAGCGCGTGGACATCCAGCGCAAGCGGCCGGGCACGGCGGACGCCTCCCGCGACCCGAACGTCGTCAACTGCGGCTTCGGCACCACCTGGAGCTCCTTTCTGGCGGCTTGGCTGACGGAATGGGAGCGGACCGGCGACACCCGCTGGCGAGACCGCATGGTCAACGGCATGACCACGATCGCCGACCTGCCGCTCCGCTGGTTTGCGGGCAGCGCTCTATACGACCTGCGCACCGGTCGGTTCATCGGGCCCGGCGATCGGGTGAGCATCTCCCATTTGAACGCCGTGTTTGGCGCGGTGGAGATCCATTCCGAGCTGCTGCCGCTGGTGAAGGCGCCCAAGTACGAGGCCGCCTGGGTCGAATACTGCAAGTACTACAACGCGCCGCCGGCGGAGCTGCGGGCCCACCTGGGTCAGACCCCCAGCCGGGGCTCCACGGCGGCGAGCGCCACGGACGCCGGTGGGGGAGGGCGCGGGCTCCGCCAGGGGCACTCACGGCTGACGGCCTATGCGGCGCGCAAGCTGGGCGACCCGGCCTTGGCCCGGCGCGCCTGGACCGAGTTCTTGGGGCAGGGGATCATCGAGGACCTGGATCTGTCCACCGAGACGCGGCGGATCACCGGACCCGCGGTCCTGAACCCGGTGGACGAGGCCGCGGGGGTGACGACCAACGGCGCGTCGCAATGGGGACTGGCCGCGATCCAGAACCTGGCGCTAGTCGGGGACGCGCTCGAGCCCTCGGTAGCGGCTCGGCGTTCGCCATAGTCATCAGCAAGCCAGAAGCGGGCGTCGGAGGTGAGAGCGATGAACCCCCTTTTCACTCGGGCGCGCGCCGTCTTGACCGCGCTGGTCCTGCTCGCAGGCGCCTGCGCGCCGGCCGCGCCGGCCGCGGTCTCCGCTTCACCGCAGGCGCCAGCCACGCTGCACATGCCGGACATGCCGCTCCACGATCCCTTCATCGTGGCCGACCGGAAGACGCGCACCTACCACCTGTTCACGTCCAATCTCGAGTCGATGACCGGCGTGCCCGGGGTGGGCGTGATGGCCTACACCAGCCACGATCTGAAGACCTGGACCCAGCCCAAACCCGTCTTCCTGATGCCAGGAGGGATCTGGGCCAACGGCGGCGGGTGGGCCCCGGAGGTCCATCGATGGCGCGGTCGTTGGTACCTGTTCGTGACGCTCCACAACGAGCAGGCGCCCCTGCCCGGCGCGCCGAGTCTTCACCGCCGCGGGACCGTTCTCGCCGTCTCCGACAGCCTGGGCGGCCCGTTCCGGCTCATACGGAACGGTGAACCGATCGTGCCCGCCGATCGAATGACGCTGGACGCGACCCTCTACGTCGACAGGCGCGGTCGGCCGTACACCGTGTTCGCCAACGAATGGCTCCAGCGAATCGACGGCACGATGGAGGTCATGCCGCTCGACGACACCCTCGCCGCCGCAGGTTCGCCTAGAGTCCTGTTCAGAGCTTCGGAGGCGCCCTGGGCCGCGGGCCAACTGCAGAACGCTCCAAGCCGTCGACCCGGCGTGACGGCCTTCGTCACCGACGGGCCGCAACTTCACCGCACCCGCACCGGTCAGCTGATCATGCTCTGGTCCACCTGGGCCGCCGATGGCTACGTCCAGGCCCAAGCCCGATCCGCCTCCGGCGAGTTCGACGGCCCCTGGATTCAGCTCGGCCCGCTTGTGCGGCGGGACAGCGGTCACGGCATGCTGTTCCGCGCCTTCGACGGCCAGCTGATGATGGTGGTCCACCGCCCCTTCAAGAACGCGCGCGGCAAGCTCTACGAGATGCGCGACGCTGGCCACCGCTTCGAAGTCGCCCGCCAACGCACCGACCTGGACGGCGATCCCGGCTTGGCCGCTGCGGCGCGACCTCCGAAGTCGGCGGGACTGTGATCGGGTCGCGCGTGGTCGCTGCGGCTGAGACCTGCGCCTGGGCTCTCGCGGGAGAGGCCTGGTCCGACGCTGGGCAGCTCCGTGTCGAGGCTTTGGTCCAGGTCTAACGGCCGGCCTGCTGCCGTTAGGCGCCCAAGCTTGAGCCTTATGCAAGGGGGTGAACCGCTCAGGTTGGTGTGCGTTGATCTCTGCGAATTGGAGGTCATCCAGTGCGTGCCCTCGATCTCGCCCTGGCTTCGGTGTTGGGGACGGCCGCATGCACCGCGCCGGCCCGCGACGCCGGCGCGCCGATGGCCGCCCAAAGTCCCAGGCAGTGCTTCTGGAGCTCGTCGGTAACCGGCTTCAGCGACGCCGGACCCAATCTCGCCTTGGTCAATCTTGGCCTTTATGAGACCTGGGAGCTCGCCGTATCACCCGGGTGCCCGGACATCGACTACGCCCAAAGGCTCGGCATCGTCTCGCGCGGCGGCTCCGGCCGGATATGCTCGGGCCTCGACGCCGAGCTTCTGATCCCTCCTGTGAGCGGGCGCGGGCTGCAGCGTTGCTTGGTGCGTAGCGTTCGCAAGCTCTCGCCTGAGGAGGCGGCTGCCGCCCGAGGCGAGACTCCCGGCCGCTGAGTCGGCGCATCAGCGGGCGGCCGTGCGCGCTGGATGTTGATGGCTGGCGGGACTTCCAGCTCTGTCAACACATGAGACTGCACCAGCCCGATATGTTCTACCTACGAGCCCTCGAAAGTGTTAACGTCCCGGGCGGGGCAGGCCGGGGGACACGCGAGATGAAGTCCGACGCGTCCAAGGCCGCTCTTGTTCTAGGAAGCTCTCTCCTGTTGGTCGCCTTGAGCGGCTGCGGAATGCCTGAAGTCCATGAGCCCGCCGGGGCGGCGATCCAGGCTGAGGCGGCGCCTGAACTCCTCGGCGGTCCTGCAGAGGAAGAAGACAGACCGGTGGCGTCTCCTCCCTCCCAGGCTGTCCTGGTGGAGGCTCGGCGCCCTGGCTGGGGCGCCATGGCCCCCATACCCAATCCGGAGGAGCGCGAAATGGGCTACCGGGCGTCAGCGCCCGAGGGCGCGCCCTACCGCCTGCTCGGACCGACTTCGCCGGGACGAAAGGTCGCCAGCACCTCCCGCCGTTCAGCCCCCAACGCGTCCGGCCGCTCAATCGCGCGGGCCAAGCTTGAACCGGGCCCGGTGAAAGGGATTATGGTCGAGCCCTCGTCAGCTCGTGACCGAGCCTTGAGCGGCCCTCGGGTTCGGCACTGGATCATCCCGGTGGCCGGGGGGCGCTAGCCTACCGGGTCAGCCTCGCAGGCCTCCTTGCGGCTCCTCTTCTAGGGGCGGCGCGCGTGGCTAAGCCGCCCCGGCGGCGGCTACGGCGGCTTCTTCCCAGGCCGTGAAAGCCGAGCGGCGACCGGGGGGCGAGGCCGCCTCGCCGGGCGTGCCGTTGATGACGTAGACCAGGGTGCGGCCGTCCCGGATGTTCCACCATAGGCCCGCCAGCAGACCGTAGGCCTGGCCCAGGTGACCGCGCCAGTCCCCGGAGCCCGGGCCGAACAAGCCGTCGCCGTCCGGCGCGACGCGTCCCGTCAGAGCCTGCACCGACATGCCGTAGGCGCGCATCAGCCCGCGGTCGGTATCGCCGTTCGCCCTCTGGGGATCATAGCTCCAGAGCGGCGTCTGCATGCGGCGGACGGTCGAGGGGGAGAGCAGGCGCTTGCGACCGAGGCGGCCGCCGGCGGCGAACAGGCGAGCCAGCGCGTCCAGGTCGCGCGCGCTGGCCCGGAGCCCGCCTTGCGGGGAAAAGACCCAGCCGTTCTCGCCCAATCGGTAGTCGGCGGCCTGGAGATCCGGCCGCTCGGGCGCCGCCAGAACGCGCACGCCCGGGGCGGGGGGAACCTCCGCGTCCACGCCCGGCGTCCAGGCGCCGTTCTCCCAGCGGCAGACAGCCGAAGCCCGGTCGCGTTTCGCCTGGCTCACCCCGCTCCAGTTGTAGCCGCAGTCCAGCCCAAGCGGCTGGAAGACGCGCCGGCTCATGAATCGGTCGAACCGTTCCCCGGAGAGCCGCTCGATCAGCTGAGCGAGTACGGCGAAGTTCACGTTGCCGTAGGTGAAGAAGCGGGCGGGCGGCTGGTTGGCGGCTGCGAACCAAGCCCCGTTCTCGTAGGCGGAGGATCCCGGCGTAAAGGCTTCCACAAGCCGGCGCCCGAGGGGGAGGGGGTAGTTGGGCGAATCCCGCAGGCCGCTGGTGTGGGAGGCCAGCATGGCGGGGGTGATCTCCACCTCCGGGAACGCCGGATGCCGCAGCCGGAAATTGAGCGGGCCCGAGACGTCGTCCTCCATGCGTATTGCGCCCCGCTCGACCAGGCTCATGAAGCCGGCCATGAGAACGAGCTTGGAGATGGAGGCCACCCGCACAGGGTCCTCGAGCGTGAAGGGCCGCTCCCGCTGCGCGGCTCCAGCTCCTGTGACCGCAGCCCCCGCAGCCTCGGCGAACTGGACCCGGCCGTCTGCGCCTCGAGCGATCACGGCGACGCCGAGCACCCCCGCGCCGGTGGAAGGTTCCACCAAGGCCAGCAGCCCACGGCCGGAGCCGGGGCCGGCGGACGGGCGGGTGACGGCCATGGCTCCCCCCAGCAGCGCCTCACGACGATCGATCATCACCGCATCCGTTCTTCATGTCTGGGGTGGGCGCTTCGCGAGCCCCGCCGCCTGGGCGCAGCTCCCGGAACTCCGTCACAAAGGTGTAGCGGTCGCCGCGGTAGGCGGAACGGGTGAGCTCCACCGGCCTGCCGTCCTCCAGAAAGGTGCGGCGCTCGATCCGCAGGATCTCCCCGCCTTCCTCCATCGAAAGCAGACCCGCCTCCACGGAGGTGGCGGTCGAAGCCCGCAGTCGCTGTTCGCCGCGGAAGGGCCGGTTCCCCTTCATCGCCAGGGCGGCGTAGAGGGAGTCCTGGATCTGGTCGAGCCCGGGCAGGAGCTCCGCGGGAACGACGGCGTGTTCGATCGCCAGCGGCTGCCCGTCCCCCAGGCGCACGCGGCCGAGCCGGGCCACCACCGTGGTCGGCGCCGCCGCGAGGATGGCGGCCTCCTCCGCCGTGGGCGCCGAGAGCGCCTTGACGATCCAGATCGACCCCGGCGCCTCGCCCCGGGTCGCAGCATCGGCGCTGAAGCTCGTGAGGTCGCCGCTGTGTTGCTCGATGCGCGGGGCCACATAGGTGCCCGAGCCGTGACGGCGCAGCAGCAGCCCCTCTTCGGCCAGCTGGTGGATGGCCTTGCGGATGGTGACCCGCGACGCGCCGGTGAGCTCGCTCAGCGTGCGCTCGGAGGGCAGGGCGCCGCCGACGTCCAGGCTTTTGTCGCGGATGATCTCGCGGATGCCGTTCGCCACCTGGATGTAGAGCGGGGTGGCGTCGTTGCGGTCGGGGACGAGCCTGCGGGCGACCATGGGGAACCGCTCAGTCCCCGCCCGCCATCCGGCTCATGGCGACCCGGAGATTGTCGCCCGCCTCGCGCAGGAGATCCGCCGCCGTCCGGGGCTCCAGGCCGAGACCCAGCAGGGCGGCGAGCTTGATGTCGCCGCCCGCCTGCTCCAGCGCGCTTTCGGCGGCCGCTCGGTCGATCCGGCTGATCTCGCCCACCATGCCCGCCGCCCGATCCCGCAGCTTGCGGTTGGACACGCGCATGTCGACCATCAGCCCTTTGTAGACCCGGCCCAGACGCAGCATGATCGCCGTGGATAGGACGTTGAGCGCGATCTTCTGCGCCGTTCCCGCCTTCATGCGGGTGGAGCCGGCGACGATCTCGGGGCCGGTCTCGAGGAGGATGGGGTGAGCGGCGGCTTGGAGCAGCACAGCGGCTGCGTTGCTGGACAGGCCCACGGTGAGCGCGCCGGCGCTCGCGGCTTCCCGAACGGCGGCCACGGTGTAGGGCGTGGCCCCGCTGGCGGCCACGCCGATCACCACGTCCGCGGAGCCGAGCGCGGCCTGGCGCATGGCCGCCATGCCCTGCTGCGGGTCGTCCTCGGCGCCTTCGGCGCTGGAGACCAGCGCTCCCGTGCCCCCCGCAAGAGCGTAGACCAGCCGCTCGGCCGGCCAATCGTAGGTGGGGCCAAGCTCCACCCCGTCCTGGATCGCGATGCGGCCCGAGGCGCCCGCGCCCACGTACACCAGGCGTCCGGCGGGATCGGCCAGCCGCGCGGCGGCGGCCTCGGCTGCGGCGGCGAGCGGGCCCGCCTGGGCCGCCACGGCGGCGGCGGCGGCGAGCTGGCCTTCCAGCATCGCAGCCACCGCGTCGCGGGTGGGCCACAGGTCCACGTCCGCATATCGAGCGCTGATCCCCTCGGTGGGCAAGGCTAGGCTCCTGTCCGGTTCAGGCCCGGCGCCCGCAGACGGCTCGCGCGTCTGCGCCTGCGCGGTCCCCATCACCGCCGCAGCGTGACGGATACGCCCAGCCGACGCCCGATGACGTCGTAAGTGGCCGGGAAGGTGTTGGCGTCCGCCTGGTTGCTGCCGAGGATCGGCGGCTCCTCGTCGAACAGGTTCTCGACCCCGGCGATCACCCGTACGGACGGGTTGACGTCATAGGCGGCGGCCAGGTCGAAGTAGTTCTGGGCCTCGATCTCCTCGACCGCGAAGATGGTCGCGCGTGAGGCGTCGTCCGCCTCGCCGATCCGTCGCCAGGTGCCGCGCAGCGTCAAGGGGCCGCTTGTCCAGGCCGTATTGACGCGGTGACGGTACTCCGGGAGCACCCGCGAGACCCCGCCGAGCGCGCAGGCGGCGCCGAAGCGTCCGGTGCAGTCCACCTCCGCCGCCGCCGCGCCGTTCTTGAAGGTCTGGCTCAAGAGGAAATCGGCGGCGTAGTCGAGCACCACCCGATCCCCGGGCAGGTTCGCAGGCAGGTTGATCGCATAGCGGGCGCTCACGTCCAAGCCTTCAACCGTGAGCAGCTGGACATTGACGTCGGTGCTGTTCACGGCGGTGATCTGGCCATTGGCGCCGCGGCTCACCCGCCCGCAGAAGGGGTTGGAGGCGTCGCGCACGATGACGTAGCAGGTGTCAAGCGTGGGCTGCGGCAGGACGGCGTTGATCGCGTTGTCGATCTGGATGTCGTAGTAGTCGACCGTGGCGCTGAAGCCCGGCAGGAAGGTCGGGGTGAACACCGCGCCCACCGTATAGGTCTCCCCCTCCTCGGGTTGCAGGTTGACGTTGCCCCCAAACAGGAAGAGCGCGCCCACCGTGTTCTGGGTGTAGGGCGCGGCCGGCGCGCCCGTGGCCCGGCATACCTCGGGGGAGGCGCCGGAGGCCGCGGGGTTGGCGCAGGGATCGGTGACGGAGCCCGGCAGGCCCACGCTGCCCAGCGCCCCGAACAGCTCTCCGATATTGGGAGCGCGTACGACCGTCTGGAAGGCGCCGCGGAAGCGCAGGTTCTCGTTGATCGCCCAGTTCCCGCCAAGCTTGTAGGCGTCCACCTCGCCGGCGGTGGAATAGTCGGAGCGGCGGTATGCGGCCTCGAAGTTGAGCTGTTGCACCAGCGGCAGATCGCGCAGGAGCGGGACGCTCACCTCGCCGAACAGCTCGCTAACCTCGTAGCCCCCCCCGAAGTTCGGCCGGCGGCCCTGGTTGAAGGTCTGACCCTGCTGAATTGCGCTGTCGAACTCGACCTCGCCCGTCTCCTCCCGGTACTCATAGCCGAGAGCGAAGCCCACGGGCCCAGCGGGTAGGGAGAAGAGGTCGCCGGTGTCGCCGGTCAGGGCGATCGCCGCGACCAGTTGGTCGCGTTCACGTGATTGCTGCAGCGGCTGCTGGATGAAGGCCCTCGCAGCGGGGCTGATCGATCCGGGCCCGAACAGGTTGACCGGGACGCACCCGCCCGACGGGTCCACGCACACCGGCCGACCTGCGGCGTCCACCGTGGCGTTGGCGGCCTGGGCCGCTCGCGCCACAACGCCTTCGCCTCCGATGTCGACGATGTCGCTGGTGCGCCCGTACTGCAGGTAGCCGTCCCAGCCGACGTTGTCCGTGAAGCGACCGCGCAGGCCGAACTGGCCCTGGAAGGTCGTCCGCTCCGTCTCGAATCGGATCAGGCCGAGCTCGGGGAAAGCGCGCGATGCGCTCGCCTGGAAGGCGTCCGTCCCGCCGAGCGCGCCCGTGCGTGTGCGGTTGAAGGCCCCGGCCACCACCGACCTCAGCTCAGGCGTGAGGAAGGGGTTGTCGCGCTGAACCAGGAAGCTCACCGCCGAGGTGGCGGGCGGCAACTGGTCTTCGATCTCGGTGTAGACGGCCGTGGCCCGGCCGTAGGCCTCGACCGTGCCGAACAGGTCGTAATTGAAGAACATCGCCCCGGTCAGCCGCTCCAGCGGCTGCACGAGGGCTTCGAACGGACTGAACACGCTGGTCTGCACGGCGGAGGTCAAGGCGCCCTGCTCGGTGAAGGCGAAGCGCGGCTGCCGCGTGCCGCCCACGTTGAACACCGAGGCGTTGTCGCTGCGGGTGAACTGGCCGCCGGCCGGACGGGTGCTGTTGGGCACGCCGGCGTCATTGACTTCAGGGGCGGCGAAGTCCCGTTCGCTCTTGAGCAGGCCTTCGCGCTTGGACCAGCCCAGGTAGCCGGTGACGTTGCCGCGGCCGTCCTGGAGGTTGGCGCCGACGGTGAGGTTCACTCCGTAGTTGGCGGCGTCGCCCTCGTCCGAGACGTTGTAGATCGCGCTTGTCTCGAAACCCTCGAAGTCGTCGCGCAGGATGAAATTGACCACGCCGGCCACGGCGTCGGCGCCGTAAACCGCCGAAGCGCCGCCCGTGAGCACCTCCACACGCTCGATCAGGGGAGCCGGGATGGCGTTGACGTCCACCGAATTGCGGAAGCTGAAGGGGACGGCCCGCGTGCCGTTGATCAGAACCAGGGTACGGTTCTGCCCGAGACCCCGGAGGTCGAGGGTGGTCGCGCCGCGCGCGTCGGAGCCCGTACTGACCGCGCCGATGCCGTTGGAGAACTGCGGCAGCTCGGTGAGCACCTCCTCGATGTTCAGCGCCCGGTCGAGCGCGATGTCCTCGCGGCCCAGCACCGCAACGGGGCTGGTGGCCGTGAGGCTGGTGCGCCCGATGCGCGAGCCGGTCACCACGACCTGCTCCACTTCCGCCTCGGCTACGGCCGGTGTGGTCTGCGGCTGATCCGGCGAGGCCTCGGCCGGAGGCGCGGTGGTCTGGGGTTGGTCCGGGGAGCCGGCCTGCGCCGAGGCGGCCGCCGGCGCGAGCGCGACCAGCGCCAAGATCGAGCCCGAGCACAGCAAAGTCGTGACTGAACCGGCCTTCATTCCCATCCTCCCCCGACCACCTCGATGTCCCCCGAGTGGTCTTATTCTCGTCCTGTTCGCAGCTACAGCATCACCGCGGCGCCGCCAAGGTTGCCGCAGAGCCGGCGAGCCGCCTGTGTCCGGCGTGCAACTTGATGGAAGGCGGACGGGCCGACTGGTCTTAATACCAGAGGCTTGCGGCCAGAGCTGATGGCCGTTAGTGCCCGGGGCTCCACCCTAGCCGCCGTCCGGCGGGCGGCGCTACACCGGGCGTCGCTATGGAATTCTACCTGGGCATCGACGCAGGCGGCACCCACACCCGGGCGCGGCTGATCTCCGGCGAGGGAGAGATCCTGGCCACGGGCGAGGCCGGCCCCGCCAATACCCGCATCGGTCTCGGCAATGCGCTGCGGGCGGTGCGCGACGCCTATGCGGAAGCCATTCAGAGCGCCGAACTCGGCAAGACCGAGATGCGGTCCATCTACGCCGGCCTGGGCATCGCCGGTCTGAACCGGCGCGGCGTGCTGGCCGGGCTGCAGGCCCACAACTTTCCCTTTCGATCGATCGCCTTCGCCAGCGACGCCTCCATCGCCAACCTCGGGGCCCATGCCGGCGGAGACGGCGCCATCTGCATCGTCGGGACGGGCAGCATCGGCTTTGCGCGCGTGGGCGGGCAGGCGTTCAGCCTGGGCGGTTACGGCTTCCCCATCTCGGACGAGGGCAGCGGCGCCGATCTCGGGCTGCGCGCCATCCGGCGATCGCTCTGGGCCCGCGACGGCCGGATACCCCACAGCAGGATGACGCAGGAGGTGCTGGACCGTTTCGGGGGCTCGGCCGGCGAGATCGTCTACTGGATGGATCAGGCCACCGCGACCGACTACGCCGCCTTTGCTCCCCTGGTGATGGACCACGCCGCCCAGGGTGACACCGTGGCCGAGCCCATCGTCCAGGAAGCCGCCCTGCGCATCGACCGCCTCATCCGGGTGCTGCTGGAGCGTGGGGCGCCGTCGTGCTGCCTGATGGGGGGGCTGGCGCCCCGCATGCAGCAGTGGCTGGCCGCCGGCATCCGCGAACGGTTGAGCGATCCCATGGGCGACGCCGTCGACGGCGCTCTACTGCTGGCCCGCACTCGCGCCCAGGCGGAGGGCGCCCGGGAGCGGCGGGCGAGGAAGGCCCCGACCTAGCCGCTCATCACCTGGACGGCCGGCCGGCGATCCAGGTTTCGAGCACCGACCCCTTCTCGTCGGTCAGCGCCAGGTCCGCCCGGAGGCCTGGGGCGATCGCGCCCGTGACGCCGCCCAGGCCCAGAACGGCGGAAGGCACGGCGCTCGCCATGCGCACCGCGGTCTCCAGGCTCACGCCCATCATCGCCACCGCATTGCGGACCGCCTGAGCCATGTCGAGGTCGGAGCCGGCAAGCGTCCCATCCGCCGCCGCGCAGCGGCCCTCGCGGGCCACGATGCGCCGGCCGCCCAGGGTGAACTCCTTGCGCGCGGAGCCGACGGTGGGCATGGCGTCGGTGACCAGGGCCAGCCGCTCGGCCCCCTTCGCGGCCAGGGCCGTCCTGAGCGCCGCAGGGTGGACGTGGTGTCCGTCGACAATCAGGCCGCACCAGGCGTCCGGCGCATCGAGCGCCGCGCCGACCACGCCCGGGGCGCGGCTGCCCAGCGGCGTCATGGCGTTGAACAGGTGGGTGAACCCGCTCATTCCTTCGTCCAGGCCCGCGCAGGCGTCTTCATAGGCGCCGGCGGTATGGCCGGCGAAGACGATGACTCCGCCGCTGACCAGCGCGCGGATCGCGCCCGGCGGCGCGAGCTCCGGGGCCAGCGTCACCAGGGTCTTGCCCCGCTTCAGCGAGCTCAGCAGCTCAATGGCCGCCTCGTCCAGGATCCGGAACTTGGACGGGTCGTGGATGCCCTTGCGCTCGGGATTGAGAAAAGGGCCCTCCAGATGGATGCCCAGCACGCCCGGGACGCCGCCTTCAATGGCGGCGGCCACCGCGGCGATGGCCTGCTCCAGCACGGAAAGGTCGTCGCTGATCAGAGTGGGAAGGTAGCCCGTCGTTCCAAAGCTTCGGTGCGCCTGGCCGATGGCCGCGACGCCCTCAACGGTGGGCTCGTCGTTGAAAAGGACACCGCCTCCGCCGTTCACCTGCAGGTCGATGAAGCCGGGCAGCAGGTCTCCCTCGAGCTCCCGGCGTTGGACCTCCGGCGGGCAGGCGGTGGCGGCGATCACCGCCGCGATCACACCGTTCTCGACCAACACGCAGCGGTCCGCCTCGAACCCCTGAGGCGTGAGCACCCGCGTGGGAAGCAGGGCCGACCGGTTCACCGGGTTTCCGTGACCTTGCGCAGGTAAGGGGGGCGATCCGGGTCCAGCCCCCGCGCCAGGCTGAGCTCGGCTACCAAGCGGTAGAAGCTCTGGATGCTCGCGAGCGGGGCCAGCGCCGGATGTAGATTGGGGAGCGTCGGCAGTTGGATCGCGCCGGGGCAGGCGAAGCCGGCGGTGATCACGGGTGCGCCGCGGTCGAGAAATTCACCCGCCAGCGCCGGGAAGCCCTCGCTGGCCGCGTCGTTCGGGGCCAGCATCAGCACCGGCAGCCCGGGACCCACGATCGCCATCGGTCCGTGGCGAACCTCCGCGGCGCTGTAGGCCTCGGCATGCAGGCCGCAGGTCTCCTTGAGCTTGAGGGCCGCTTCCTGAGCCACCGCCAGGCTCAGCCCGCGTCCGATCACGAACAGCCCCGAGGCCCCGACCAGCGGCGGGGCGGCCGCCGACCAGTCCTGGTCCCAGGCGGCGGTCAGGGCGGCTGGAGCGGCGGCGACCGCGCCCGCGAGCTCGTCGTCCTCCGTCCAGGCGGCTACGAGCTGGATGACGGCCAGAAGCGAGGCGACGTAGGACTTGGTGGCGGCCACGCTGCGCTCGGGCCCGGCCAGCAGGGGCACGGCCATGTCCGCCACAGCCGCCAGCGGCGAGTCCATGTCGTTGACCAGGCTCACCACGAAAGCGCCGGCCGCCCTGGCCGCCTCGGCGGAGACCACGAGATCGGGGCTGCGGCCCGATTGCGAGATCGCCAGGAAGAGGGCGCCGCGGAGCTTCCGCCAGGGCGTCGAATACACCGAGCTCACCGACGGGGCGTGCGAAGCCGTGGGCGTGAGCGCGCGCGTCTCGATGAGGTATTTCGCGAAGGTGGCGGCGTGATCGGAGCTCCCTCGGGCGCAGGTGATCACAACCGGAGGATCCAGGTCGCGGAGCCGGCGGCCCAGCTCGGCGAAGAGGGGAGGGTGCTCCGCGCGGTGGCGCTCGGCGACCGCCGCCGCCTCCTGCCCCTCGCGATGAAGCAGGGTTTCCCGCGCGCTGGCCGGTCCGCCCCCGAGCCCGTCCGGTTCGCCGCTGTCCATGCCACCTCGATACCAGTCGCCTGGGCCGGCCTCAACGGCGCCCCGCGAGCGTCAGAGCGGGTCCTCCGACGGTAGAAAAATCTTGTCCGGGTTGAGCAGGCCTTGGGGGTCGAAGGCCCGCTTGACCGCCCACATCAGGCCGACGGCCTCGCCCCCGAGTTCGGCGATCAGCTTTTCGCGCTTGCCCGCGCCTATCCCATGTTCGCCCGTGCAGGTGCCGTCCATGGCGAGCGCGCGATCCACCAGGCGATCGTTGAGAAGCCGGACGCGCGCCACCTCCACGGGATCGCTTCCGTCCACCGTGAACATCACGTGGAAGTTGCCGTCGCCCACATGGCCCACGATCGGGGCCACCATGCCGGCCTCGGCGATGTCCGCGTGCGTGGCCAGCACGCAATCGGCCAGCCGGGAGATCGGGACGCACACGTCGCTCACAACCAGCGAGGTCCCTGGCCGGAGCGCCTGCGCCGCATGGTAAGCGTTATGGCGCGCGCGCCAAAGCCTGGAGCGGTCCTCGGGACGGGTGGCCCGGGACACGGCGCCTGCGCCGTGACGGGCGGCGATCTCCGCGAAGGTCTCGACCTGCTCCTCCACCGCGCGCGGGGCGCCGTGGAACTCCAGGAACAGCGTCGGCGTCTCCGGCAGCTCGGTGCGGCTGTAGGCGTTGCACGCGCCGATCTGCACGGCGTCGAGCAGTTCGATGCGCGCCAGCGGCACGCCCGTCTGCATGGTCTCGATGACGCAGCCAACCGCTCCGGCCAGGTCGTCGAAGGGGCAAACGGCGGCCACCACGGTTTCCGGCAGGCCGCTCAGGCGCAGCGTCACTTCGGTGATGACGCCCAGCGTGCCTTCCGAGCCCACGAACAGGCGGGTGAGGTCGTAGCCGGCGGACGACTTCCGGGCGCGGCCGGTGGTTCGGACCACGCGCCCGTCGGCCAGGACCACCCGGAGCGACAGCACATTGTCGCGCATCGTGCCATAGCGCACCGCCGTGGTGCCCGAGGCCCGTGTGGCGGCCATGCCTCCCAGGGTGGCGTTCGCGCCCGGGTCGATCGGGAAGAACAGGCCCGTGTCACGCAGGTGCGTGTTGAGATCCTCGCGCGTGACGCCCGCTTCCACCGTGCAGTCCAGGTCCTCCGGGTTCACCGCCACGATGCGGTTCATGTTCGAAAGGTCGAGGCAGAGACCGCCCCGGGGCGCGGTCACGCCGCCTTCCAGCGAGGTGCCGGCGCCCCAGGCGATGATCGGCAGCCCATGCCGTGCACAGGCCGCGACCACCGCCGAAACCTCGGCGGTGGTCTGCGGAAAGGCGACCAGGTCGGGGGGCATCGGCGCATGGAAGCCCTCGCCCCGCCCGTGTGCGAAGCGGACGCTGACGTTGTCCGTCAGGCGCTCGCCCAGCACGGGCGCAAGCACCGCGGCCACCGCGGCCGCCCGCCCGTCGTCCTCCGCGAGGACGCCTGACCTCGTCGCTCGCGTGGTCATGGCTTCGTCGGCGCGACCGAGCCTGGGGCAGGCGCCTCACCGGCCGGAGGCCCGTCAGGCGCGTTCGACCCCCGCTGTTGCTGCGCATTGCTCGTCGCGTTCAGACGATCCGTCTCGGCTTCCCGCGCGTCCCGCCCCTTGTTCTCCCCATCGTCGGGAGACCAGCCCCGCTTCGTCGCCATCTGAATCCTCCCACCCTGGGCGGCTTCAAAGTCCTTCGGGCGTGCAAGCGATGCAAGCCGTTGCGAAGTTTCGCCTCGACCCCGGCCGTTCCGGGGAGGCAATGGGCTGAGCATGGCCGTTGAAGGGGGGAGGCTCCTTCCGAACGCGGGATCAACCGAGCGGCATGTCGGGCGTTCTCGAGGACGAGCCGTGCGGCTCAGTCCAGCCAGAACAGATATTGGAAGACCCGTGCGAACAGGGCCTCGCGCGAGGACACCCCGATCTTGTTGTAGATGTTCCGGATGTGGGTCCGGACGGTGTCGATGGACTGCCCGTTCGCCTTGCTGATCGCCTCGGCGGTCTCGCCTTCGACCAGCCGCCGCACGACCTGCCGTTCCGAGCCCGTCAGCCTGTAAGCGGGTGTGAGGTCGGCCACCAGCAGCCGCGGCGCGTCCGAAACCTGCCGGATCCGCAACCCGAGATAGTCACCGGAGTCGACCCGTAGGGCGCAGCCGATGATCACGACCGGCGGCTTGGTCTCCTCGCCGCTGGTCAGGACCGCGACCTCGGGCCCGCCGTTGAGATTGTCCAGGAAAGTCCGGAGCTCCGCATGTCTCGCCCGGTGGGCCGCGACGAGCTGCCCCGCGGTCATGGTCAGGCACGACCCCTCGCTCAGCAACCGGCGAGCGCGGGCGTTGCTCCAGATGATGCGTCCGGAGCGCTCAACGACCAACCGAGCGCCGCCCTCCGTTTCCAGCCAATCCTGGAAAACCTCGACGTCCGGCACGGGCCCCTTTGGAAGGCTGTCCGCAGCTAAGAGCATGTGTCCCTCGCGAACAGTATGAACTGCTCGGCGCAGGTCGCATCCCCAAAATTGACTACGATCACCCCCAACGCAGAGCGGAGCCCTCGCCAGCATAGTTGGCTCTTCTAAAGAGGGTGG
>JAUJMO010000004.1:170244-176218 GCA_030446805.1 Caulobacteraceae bacterium
ACGCGCGGTATGCGCGTAAGAGAAAACCTGCGCGAAGCGAGCCGGCCAAGAGAATAGCCGGATGGTCTGCCCTCATCCTAGCCATGGGTGGGGGTGGACTACTCGCTGGAGCCCCCGGAGCCGCCGCACAGGACCTTGTGCATACTCCAATCAACCCGAGCTTCGGGGGAAATCCGTTCAATTCCGCCCATCTGCTGGGGCTGGCGAACGCGCAGAACACCTATGAGGATCCTAACCGGGTCAATACTCAGTCCCAAGCCAACCAGTTCTCGCGCCAACTGCAGTCCCGGCTGCTCTCAGCCCTGGCTTCCCAGGTGACGGACGCCATCTTCGGTGACAATCCGCAGGAGCGGGGGCGGTTCGTCTTTGGGGGGCAGACGATAGAGTTCGTGCGTGGTCTGGACAGCGTCGTCCTCACCATCACCGACGCCGACGGCACGATCACCGTGATCGAAATCCCCACTTTCGTGGACATCGACTGATGGCCGTTCGTCACGCCCTTCTGGCCTGCCTGCTGATGACCACGGCGTGCGGGCACGCACCGCTCGAGCGCAAGACGCTGCCGGTGATCCCGGAGAAGACCGCCGCGGGGCGGACGCTCCAGGAGCTTCCGCCGCCGCCGCGACCGGTCGCCATCGCTGTCTACGGCTTCACCGATCAGACCGGTCAGTTCAAGCCCACGGAATCGGGCCAGACGCTGTCACGCGCCGTGACCCAGGGCGCCGCCTCCATGCTGGTCAAGTCGCTGTCGGACGCGGGCCAGCGCCGCTGGTTCACCATCGTCGAGCGAGAGCAGCTGAAGAACCTGTTGCAGGAACGCCAGATCATCCGGGAAATGCGTGAGCGCTATCTTGGAGAACGAGAAGTCAACGCCGAGGCCCTGCCGGCGCTCCTGTTCGCCGGCGTGCTGCTGGAAGGCGGCATCGTGGGCTACGACACCAACACCGTGACCGGCGGGATGGGCGCGCGCTTCCTGGGTGTCGGAGCCAGCACCGAATATCGTCAGGATACCGTGACGGTCTATCTTCGCGCCGTCTCTGTTCGGACCGGCGAGGTGCTGACTTCGGTTCAGACCTCCAAGAGCATCGTATCCATTGCAGTCGGGGCCAACGCCTTCCGTTATGTCTCCTTCAAAGAGATCCTGGAGGCCGAGGCTGGTTTCACCACCAATGAGCCCGACCAACTGGCGCTGCAGCAGGCGATAGAGAAAGCTGTCTACGCCCTGGTCATGGAAGGCGTCGAGCTCAAGATCTGGAACTTCGCGGACCGGGTCGCCGGCTGGCCGCATCTGTGGCGCTATACTCAGGAGCGGGATGGCGTGCTCAGCGCCAAACAGGTTGAAGCGCTGACCAACCATGATCGTAGACAGCGCGTGAGCGCCGTTCGCGAGCGCGATCCGTCACGAAGCCAGGCGAGCCCGCCCGCGGCGACCCCGCGGGCCGAAACCGAGTCTTCTTCGAAACGGGCGAGGGGCCCGGCATGATCTGAACCCCCGCGGGGGCCGGCGCTCGGCGGCCCGAGAATAGCGTACCAGCAACCGGCGGTAGCGTCGGCCAGCGCGAACGACGACAGCTTCGTCCGCGTCCGCCCAACGTTTGCCTGCCATCCGGCGCTCGGAAGCGCCGGCCCAGACAGGGTGTGGAACGATGAAGCGTCTTTTACTGTGCGCCGCGTCATCCCTGGCGCTTCTCAGCGCGGGAGCGGCCTACGCCCAGACCGAAGGATCGGCCGTGCGGCGCAGCGAGCTCGGCTACGCCCTGATCGGGCCCGCCACCGCCGACGGGGTCAGCGTCGTCGTCCAGAGCGGTGGCGAAAACAATGCAAGCGTCGCCCAGACGGGAACCCTGCAGACGAGCGTCGTGCTGCAGACGGGGCAGGCCAACGCCGCGAGCGTGATCCAAGGCGGCGAACCGTCCGCGTCCGGTGCAGCCGCCCTTATCGTGCAGGAAGGCGCCGGGAACAGGGCGGTGTTGGAACAGCTGGATCGCCTCAGGGGCGTGCTGTCCACCCTCTCCCAACTCGGGGACGCCAATCTGGCCACTCTTGTTCAAAGCTCCGATGGCGCCGAGGTGGCCGTCATTCAAGAGGGGGACGAGAACCAGGCCTCGGTGCGTCAGGATGAGGGGACGAGCTCCGCGCTCGTCTCGCAGCAAGGATCAAGCAACGTTGTGTCGACGACTCAGATGTCGGAGTCCGTCGTGGAAGTCGAACAAATTGGGTTCGGCAATCGCGTTACAAGCGAGCAAGCACAAGATTCTTCCTCCCCAAGCACTTTTATCGCCCAAATTGGTGATGCGAACACCGCAAAAAGCATCCAAACAGGTAGCGAGAGTGGGATTGAGCTAACCCAGTTGGGTGATGCCAACTTAACAGAGATGCTGCAGAGCAGCCTGGCTAGCCGGGTAGAGGTCAACCAGGAAGGGAATTTGAACACTGCGAGCGTGAGCCAGACAGCCGGATCCGGCAATGAGGCGATCGTATCGCAACTTGGAGCGGGCAACACCGCCAGGGTCACGCAGGGCTCGGGCAACAACAATGCGGCGGTCACGCAAGAGGGGGTGAACAATTCCGCGGTGGTGACCCAGGGCGGGGGGCTCTGACCCGGCGAAGTCTACAGACTTCGGGCTTCAGGGCCTGAAGCCTCGAAGTTTCAGGGCGGCAGGGCGCAGGGCTGCGACCAGGTCCGCCTTAACGGTTTCGTCCTCGCCTGAGGGGAGGGCGGATGTGCCGGCTTCGGCCGGGAAGTAGCCGACGGACGGGGCGTCCGGCGGAAAGAGTCCACTTGATCAGCTTGCGGCGGAGCTCCGCCGACTGCGAACGAAATTGCTTCGTCCGTAGACGGGAGAGGTTTGCCGAAGACTTCAACCAGCGCCGCGGCGCATCATCGAGAGACGAGACCTGCTATGAAAAAGACCATCTTCACGGGCGTGTCGAGCGCGGCCTTGCTCGCCGCCACCATGGCTTTCGCCCAGACCAACGTCGCCACCGTCAGCCAGAGCGGCGCCACCCAAACCGCCGCAGTCGACCAGACGGCGGCTTCCGGAGCCAACGTGCTCCTGGGCCAAGCGGGATCGGGCAACAACGTCGGCATCCTGCAGACCGGAACGGGCGCCGACTCCAGGATCGACCAGGATGGCGTCGGCAACCTCGCCAACAGCACCCAGGACGGAGCCTCGCTCTCGTCCATCATCCAGGACGGTGACGGCGGCGTGGCCAACGTCGACCAGAGCGGCGACAGCAACGACTCGAGCGTCACCCAAACGGCGTTGGGCGGCGATCTGCCGACCGCGACCGTGGACCAGGCGGGCGGCGCGACCTCCAGCATCACGCAAACCGCCGCCGCCGACGCTTCCGTGCTGCAGAACGGCGTGAGCAGCTCCGCGATCAACCAGTCCGGCGACGGCGCCTCGGCGATGGTCACCCAGACCGGCGCCGAAAACCTGTCCGACATCAATCAAAGCGGCGCCGATTCAACGGCCGACGTCACGCAAACGAACGCCGACGGCTCGCTGCTGAACGAGTCCTATGTGACTCAAGCCGCCGACAACGCGGCCGCCACGGTCGTCCAGTCCGGTGAATGGCACGAGTCCTACATCGTCCAGGACGCGGATGCTGACGGGGCGGTGGCCAGCGTCAACCAGTCCGACTATTTCAAGATTTCGGACATCACCCAGAGCGCCGACGCCGACGCCACCGTCAACCAAGCGGGTGAGGGCGATCACGAGTCCTCCATCAGTCAGTCCGGGGCCGGCGCCGTTTCGACCGTCAACCAATCGGGCGCGGCGAGCTGGCACTATTCGGACATCGTTCAATCCGCCGACGCCGACGCGATGGTGACTCAGAGCGGCGACGGCGACGGCGCCGGCAGCTCCTCCTACATCGATCAAAGCGCGGCCGGAGCCCTGGCCACCATCAACCAGTCGGGCAGCGGCGATCAGTATTCGGAGGTGAACCAGTCCGGCGACAGCACCGCCACCGTCACCCAAGACGGCGGCAGCGGCGCGCTGGGCAGCGACTCCTACGTGACTCAGACCGCCGCCGGGGCTTCCGCCCTTGTGGCCCAGACCATGGCCGCGGACGGCGGCGGCTTCAGCGAATCGGAGATCGTCCAGTCGGCGGCCGCCACTGCGGACGTGGCTCAGTCGGGCGGGGACCAGTTCTCGTTCGTCGAGCAAGCCTCCGCCTCCTCGGTCGCGATCGACCAGATCGGCGAGGGCAACGACTCCAGCGCGATCCAGGGTGCGGACTCGGTCGGGTCTTCGATCACCATCGCTCAACTGGGCGACACCGGCACCTCCAGCGTCAACCAGGGCGGGGCCGCGAACACGGCGAGCGTGAGCCAAACCCTGCTCAGCACCCTGGCCAGCTCCACCATCGTTCAAGATGGTGCGAACGGCACGGTCACGGTCGTTCAGAGCGGTGAAAACAACGCTTCCACCGTGACGCAAGAAGCGACGGGGGCCTTCAACGTGGCCAGCGTCACTCAGTCGAGCGAGGGCAACCTGTCCACCATCCGCCAGCTGACTGGAGACAATAACCTGGCCACCGTCACCCAGTCGGCGGTCGGCAACATCTCCTCCATCACCCAGGATGGCGCGGGCAACACCGCCACCGTCACTCAGGGCGACCTCTGAGCCCTAGGAGTCGGACCGGCGTCCCTGGGGCGCCGGTCCTTCCCGGGGTTCGACCCTCAATCCCTTTCCACAAGGAAGCCACAGCCATGAAACGGCTTATCATCAACGGCGTATCGACGGTTGCGCTCTTCGTAGCGACCGCCGCTTTCGCCGACACGGGAACGTCCACCATCAGCCAGACCGGCGCGGACAACACCGCCCGAGTGCGGCAAACCGCTGGCGCCTCCAGCATCAGCCAGACGGGCGAGGACCATCTGGCCCGAGTCCGGCAGGAAGGCGCAGCCAGTTCCGACATCACCCAGACCGGAACCGGCGGTCACAAGGCCGGCGTGCACCAGACTAAGGACGGCGCTTCGGCCACCCTCAGCCAGGCCGGCGACAGCGCCTTCCACAACGCCACCATCGACCAGCACGCCGCGGCTACGGCGAATGTCGTTCAATCCGGTGGGGGCGGTCATGAAACCAGCATCGTGCAACGGGCGGACGGGGCCTCGGCCGGCGTCGATCAGTCCGGCGAAGACTGGTACAATGTCGCCGACATCGAACAGGATGGCGACGCTGACGCCACCGTGACGCAATCGGGCGCGGCCGGCCACGAAGCCACGATCGACCAGACAGCCGATAACGGCTCGGCGACCGTGAACCAGTCGGGTGACGACACCTACCACGAGGCGTTCATCAACCAGACCGCCGCGGCTGTCGCCAGCGTCACACAATCCGGCGATGGCGGCCACGTCACCGACATCAGCCAGTCGGGTGATGACGCCACCGCGACCGTTGACCAGTCCGGGGCCACGGCCGGGTGGCACTACGCCGACATCGCGCAAACGGCAGGCGCTTCCGCGGTTGTCAACCAGTCCGGCGACGGCGAGGGCTCCGATTCCTACATCACCCAAAGCGCCGACAACGCCTCGGCGACCACCACCCAGTCGGGAAGCGGCTATCAGTATTCCGTGGTCAACCAGACCGCCGGGGCTATGGCCAACGTGACCCAGGCGGGCGGCGGCGCCGGAGGAGACGGCAGCCACTCCACCGTGACCCAGTCCGCGGCGGGCGCTTCGGCGACCGTCGACCAGACCGTCGCAGCGGGCGCCAGCTTCAACGAGTCCGTCATCAACCAGACGGCGGCGGCAACGGCCGACGTCCTTCAGTCCGGCGGCTCGAACGTCTCGGACCTGGACCAGGCTTCCGCCTCCTCGGTCTTCATCGACCAGGTCGGAACCGGCAACCAGGTCGGGGTCATGCAGCTGGCGGACTCCACTGGCTCATCCGCCACAGTCGCTCAACTGGGTGAGGACGGGGTGGTGGGCGTGTCGCAAGGCGGCGCGGGCAACACGGCC
>JAUJMO010000004.1:176318-188482 GCA_030446805.1 Caulobacteraceae bacterium
ACTGGGTGAGGACGGGGTGGTGGGCGTGTCGCAAGGCGGCGCGGGCAACACGGCCCGAGTGACGCAGGAGTTGGGAGGCTCCCTGCTGAGCGCGGTCATCGACCAGAGCGGGGCCAACAACACGGTCGAGCTGGTCCAGTCGGGCTCCGACAACCTGATCTCCCTGACCCAAGCCAGCGACGGAAACGTCGCCGACCTGGCTCAGTCGGGATCGGGGCACGTCCTGACCGTGGTTCAATAGAGCGTTCGGCCCGGCGTCCCTCGGGGCGCCGGGCCACTCCTCCGGGTTCTCCACGAAATCGCATGCAGGGCGTGCGCTTTCGCGGTGAACTTCACCAAGCAGGGATGACAATGGTCCTCAGTCTCGCCTTTCGTTCGGGGGCCAGCGCCAACCGCTTCGAGGCGGGGGGCGTCGGCTGGCGACACCGGCCGGCCACGGCGGTGCGCCACAGCGACCGCCATACGGAAGTGAAGGGGAAGATATCGACAAGCATGGACGAGGTTGAGGTGCGCCGCCGCGGTGGCGAGCGGCGGAGCCGGCCCGCCTCGTCCCAACAGGCTCCGATGCGCGACGTCCGCTTTCGCCCATACCGCCGCGGACAAGCTGGGGACATGACCGGCGGCATCGGAGCAACTCGGCCGGCGCCCTCGGGCGCCGGCCGCTTTTCCCGCCAGCAGGCGAGGGCGGCGTATCAGGGGCTCGCCTCCCTAGAAACAGATCTTTGTCGGAGTAAGATCCATGCAGCCTGAACGGATGATGGGCCTGGCCGCCCTGCTGCTGACGCTCGCGGCGGCTCCGGCTTGGGCGCAAGGCGCTGCGAAGGGCGGGGACGTGTGCTTGGGCGGCGGCACGGGTAATCCGTGCAACGGCAACAACGGCAACAGCAAAGGCGTGGGCAATGTTCGGACGGCCACGCCCATCGAAGTCGGGGACCGCTATGGCCGGGGTAGCCTGGTCGTCCAGACCGGGACCGCGAACCGGGCGATCGTTCATCAATCGGCCATCGGCGATCAGCTCGCCTCGGTGGAACAGATCGGCGAGGCCAACCGGGCCGAGATCAACCAGTCCGGCGGGGGGTCGGCCTACGCCGAAGCGCGTCAGGACGGGAACGGCAATGCGCTCCGGGCCGGGCAGGACGGCCCGGCGCACAACACCCTGATCATGAGCCAGACGGGGGACGCCAATCGGATGGCGGTTCAGCAGTACGCCGCGCTCCAGACCAACGCGGCCCAGCTCACCCAGAACGGTGGCTTCAACGAAATGTCGTTGCTGCAGGATGGCGGAAACAATGACGCGCGCCTGTCTCAGGCAGGCACAGGCAACCGCATGAGTTTGACTCAGTTCGGCGACGGCAACAAAGCCTCCTGGGTGCAGCAGGGATCTTACCTTCGCGACTTGCAGATCACCCAGTACGGCGCCAGCATGATCAACATAACCCAGCACAACGGCCGCTGATGAGATCGTTCGTCCTCACCGCTGCACTGATGGCCTGCAGCGGCGCAGCTGCGGCCCAGACACAGCCCGCGGCTGTTGATCCGGCAGGGGCCGCCCGCGGCGTCGCCCAGATCGCCGCGCCACGCGGACAGGACACGGCGATGGACCAGATCAGCCCGGGCGGAAGGCGGGTCACCGCTTCAGGTCAGTTGAGCGCCGAACGTGGGCTCCGCGCCGGTCCGCAGCTCAACCGGGGCGGTCGCACGGCGGAAGCCCCCGCCTCCTTGTCCACGCCCGCGCAGGGTCGCAGGCCGACCGCCGCCGTCCCGATCGGCGGCGCGGACCGCTGCGATCCGGGGGTTCGGCCGCCAAGCCGACCGGCCCCGGACTGCGCGCGCGTGCTGGAAGCACGCTCGGCCGAGTTCGAGCGCGCTGAGGCCCCCCTCAGTCCGGAGCAGCGTCTGCTCGCCGAGCGGCGAGCGAGGACCAGCGCCCTGGCCGACGGGCGCGCCGTGGCCAGACGCGCGGCTTCCGGCGCAATCGAGGATGACGATCTGGCCAGCCAGGCGGTCGCTGCTTCCGTCTTGGCCGCCAGCAAGGATGAGAAAGAGGAAGACCCCGCCGGCAGCGCCGCACCAACCGACATACCTGCCGCCTTGCTCGAGCTGATCACCGGTGGTGGGAGCCTGGGCGCTGGTGTGGTGGTCAATCCGCCGCCCCGATGAGGGGGCGGCGCATGCCCGGCCTGTTCGGAGTCACCGGCGTTTTCCTGGGCGCCGCCGCCTTGGGCGCCCCCGATGATCCGGGGGGGTCAGGTGTCCAGGCATGGGTCCAGGCCGAGCCGGCCGGCGCGGGTCAGGCGTTCACCGCCTTTGTCCGCACGGAGGCCCCGTTCGACGGCCGTTATGAGCTTACAGCCGAACGGAACGGCCCCGCCGGCCGGAGCACGACTCGGCAGGCGGGTTCGATCCAGGCGAGGGCGGGAGACGCCGTCCAGCTGTCGCGCACGGCTCTCTCCCCTCTTGGCGTCGGGGACGGCTACCGCGTGGTCCTCAGCATCTACCGCGGCGACGAACTGGTGGCCCGCCACGAAGAGGGCCGATAGCCGCGAGGCCCGGTCGCGGCTTGTCACTCGCCGCCAGGCCTTCCGGAACGCCCTGAGGGCTGCCACCCCTTCGGCGAGGCGGTTCGCTACTGGACGACCGTGTTCGGCCCTCCGATCGCACGCAGTCCGACGACCCGTTCGGGCCAACCGGCTCTGCGGGTACGGCGCGTTCAGCCGACAACGCCGGCTGCACCGATTCTTGCTCAACAGTTAAGCTTGGCCTACTGCAGGCTCGAAGACCGGGGGCGTCATGCAAGCCAGCTACGAAAGCGTGGTCGCGGCGGTCCAGATGGCGGCGTTCGATTCGGCGGCTTGGTTGGAGACGACCGAGCGCATGACGGCGTTCTGCGGTGCGCGGGTAGGCAACATCATCGCAGGCGACGAGCGGGGCCGGGTCACCCTGAACACCGTCTCCAACCTGAGTCAGGATTTCCTCGTGGAGCTCGGGGCGCGGGCCGGCGATCCCGCCGACAACCCGCGGATGCACGCGGCCCTGACGCGCCCCTTGCTGGACCCCTACACGGACGACGAGATCCTTTCGCCAGGTCAGCGCGAGCGCCATGATCTCTACCAGTTGTTCGACCGAGGAGACACGGGCTTCGCGTCCACGCTCGTGCTTTACCGCCAGCCCGGTTTCCTGGCCGGGATCGCGATCGGCAGCCCCCATCACGGGCGCGATGGTTGTCCCCATGATCACGAGCGGCTGAGGCGATGCGGAATCTTGATCCGCGACGCCATGCGGATTCAGATCGCGTTGGAGCAGCGCGGGCTGGAGGCCTTGGCGACCGGCCTGGACGCGCTCAAGGTGGGCGCCTTCCTGTGCAGGAGCGATGGATACGTGCTGCGGACGACGCTGGAGGGCGAGGCGCTCCTGCGAAGGGCCGATCGTTTGTGCCTGCGCGAGGGTCGCCTCTCCGCCGCCGCTTCCGGCCACGGAGCGCAGCTTCAGAACGCCATCCGCGCCGCCGTCGTTGATCATAGCCGGGTCTGCCGGACGCTGATCATCGCCGACCTCGACGGCGCAGACGCCATGACCCTGGATGTGACCCGACTGCCGACGGACGCCTACGCCCTGGGGTTCTCTCCTGCCGTGCTGGTGACGGCGCGCGCCATCGGCGGCCGCACCTCCAGCGGTGCGGCGGCGGCGCGAACGGCCTACGGCCTCACCGCTGCTGAGACGGACGTGGCCGCGGCCCTCGCCGCTGGACAGGCTCCGGAGGACATCGCCGCGTCGCGCGGTGTGTCCCTCGAGACCATACGTGCGCAGATCCGGTCGATCTACGGCAAGACCGGGGTAACCCGAGTGAGCAAGCTCGTCCGATTGGTGGAAGGCCTGTCCTAGACCTTGTTGCAGACGTCGACGCCCCTCTGAGTTCAGCCCCCGCCGGTCGGTGCTCAACCTCAGGCCGGAGTGGGCGCGGGCGTCAGCTTCGCCAGCATCGTCGCGAGGCGACGCCGAGCTTGCAGCCTCGCAGGAAGCCCTACGCCAAAGCCAGAAGATGGAGGCGATGGGGCAGCTCACGGGCGGGGTCGCCCACGAGCTTGCTGGGCGAAGAAGGCCTCCTCGGTGGAGGCGGCGGCAGGACGACTAAAGCAGCACGCGGAAGACCCGCCGCGCCCCTTCCAGAGTGAGGCCGTAGACCAGGTGGGAGGCGAGATTATAGGCGTGCTGAGAGGGAGGGACGTCCCGGGCCGGCTTGGACAGCCCAAGCGCCGGGACCAGCATCTCGTCCACGCCCAGAGCCACCGCCGCGCCATAGACGGCTCCCAGGCCGAAGGTCGGCCCCGGCGCGATTTCGGCCAGCACGCCGTACACGCCGCCTACCCCGGCCCCCGTCGCATAATGCATCGCCTCACCGGCGAGTTCGCGCTGCTGGGCCGGGACCGGGACGCCCGTGACGGCCTGAGCCACAGTATCGGCCGCCTTCATGGTGGCCGGCTCCGTGCCCAAGGCGCCCATGTTGCCCGGAGTCTCTCCGGCGTCGCCTTCCCGCAGGAGCCATTGCTCCTGGAAACGCTCCATGACCCAGCTCGCGGCCGCTCCCGCAAGCGCGCCCGCCAGCAGACCCTTGAAAAGGTTCATCGCCGATCTCCCGTTCGGGGGAGCAAACCCCGGACAGGGAGCTTGGTTTCATGCGTCTCGCGGGTAGGCGGCTCTGTTCATCGGCAGGGCGGCCCCGGGGTGCTTCGAGTTCAGCCAACTTCCGGGAGGGGGTTGAGCCTGCGTGGCGGCTGCGCCCATCAAGTTCCCACTCCACACTGGCCCGCGTTGCGGGGAGCTCATGGACTGAGCCGCGAGTCTGGTCGCAGGCGCAGTCGACTGGGGCGGGCCTCAGGCGGCGGGGCCGAGCTCACCTTCGACAACCCGCTCGAGCTGCTCGTGGCCGAAAGGCTTGTCCAACAGCGGAGCGGGCAGGCGGCCGTGGGGCGCCGTATAGCCTGAGACGAATATGACCTTCATCTCCGGCCTGAGTTCCTTGGCGCGGCGGGCGAGTTCGACTCCGTCCATGCCAGGCATGCGGACGTCGGTGAGCAGCAGCACCACATCGCGCCTTTCCTCGAGCACGCGCAGAGCAGCCGCTCCGCTGTCGGATTCCAGAACCTCGAACCCGAGGTCGGCCATCATCTCGGCCCCGACCATTCGCACGAGCGGATCGTCGTCCACCACGAGCACCGCCTTCTCGTCACCCGGGTACGCCACGTCGACCTCCTAGCTCTGACACACAGCCGCCTGTGTGCTCTAGAACCCCGCTTGGATCATCCGGTTCGCTGCTTGGCTGCAACAACCCGGGCGAGCCGAGAGCAGCCGCAAGCCGCCGCTGGCCCCTGCCTCGGGCCCGCCGCGCTGGTCTTAGGCCGCCTGCTGGCTCTGCTTTCGCCTAGGTCTGGGCCTCGACGGCCGGGTCGCTTGCGCCGCGTTCATTCTCCGCGGCGGCCGCAAGCACGGCTCGGCGCTGATCGCCTCGGGTGACGAACAGGAGCAGCACGGCGGCGAAGTACAGGAAGGCGAGGGAGGAGATGCCGGCCGCCATGCTGAAGGTCTCGGCGACCCGAGCCACGAAAAGCGGGGAGATGCCCGCGCCCAGAAAGCCGATGGTGGTCATCAGTCCCACGGCCGTTCCGCGAGCTTCCGGCGGGACCACGTCGTGCATGGCGGAGTAGATGCAGCCGTCGAACAGTCCCTTGCCTGCGCTGGAGGCCAGCAGCACCAGCGCCACCGTCAGGCCGGATTCAGCCAACATCAGCGGCAGCAACAGCAGCCCCGCGAGCGTGGCCCCGATCATGAGGGTGTAGAACCGCCCAATGGGCGTGCGGGCGGCGAGCGTGTCCGCCAGCAAGCCCCCAAGCGGGACGGAGAGAAATCCCGCGATGTTGATGGTCGCCGAACCGTAGAGGGCCGAGCCGGCGAGATCGAACCCGAGAGCGTCGTGCACGAAGGTGGGCGCCCAGACCGTCACCCCCGTCGAGGCGCCGGTGCTGAGGAAGAAGACGGCGCATAGGTACAGCGCGGGCCGGATGCGAAGCACGGTGCGCAGCGGCTGAGCCTTGCCCCCCGTCGGACCGGCGGGTTTCCGGGGCGGCGCGTCCTTGAGCGTCTTGAACAGAAAAGCGCAGGCCACCAGCCCGATCAGGCCGAAGATCAGGAAGGGGGCTCGCCAGCCGAGTCGATCGGCCATCAAACCCGCCGCAAGGGCGCCAAGACCGCCGCCGGCGAAAACTCCGGTCTGGTGGATGGACAGGGCGCGGCTGCGCACCGCCGGACGATGCCAGTCGCTGATCAGGGCCGTCCCGGTGGGGTAGTAGGTGGCCTCGCCCAAGGCCACCGTACCCCGAAAGGCCAGCAGCATGGCGAAGCCGGTGGAAAGCGAGACCATCCCGGTGGCGATGCTCCAGAAAGCCAAGCCGTAGATGATGACGCGGCTCCGTCGCGTGGCGTCGCCGAGGCGCCCCGTGAAGAAGGCGGCCAGCCCGTAGATCCAGAAGAAAACGGAGTTGATCAGCGCGAGCTGGGTCGTGGTCAGCCCGAACTCCTCGCGCAACTGGGGCATGACGGCGACCAGGATCGAGCGGTCGGCATAGTTCAGGAAGGACACCATCCACAGCAGACCGACCAGGATCCACGGGTAGGAGGCATGTTCACTCGCCCCATGGGGCCCCGCACGCCTGCCCAGCATCTCCGTCCCCTTCTGTTGACGAGCCCGCACGCGAGCTCATCCTGATCCGGTCGCCGCCCCATCGATCAGGATGGCGCGGAAGTCATTGACATTGGTCAGGGTGGGTCCCGTCACCACCAAGTCGCCCAGCGCTTCGAAGAAGAGAAAGGCGTTGTTGCCCCGCAGGTGTTCGAGCGGATCCAGCCCCCGTTCGCGAGCCCGCTCCAGGGTGTCGGGCACGACGATCGCGCCGGCGGCGTTCTCGGTTCCGTCGATCCCGTCGGTGTCGCAGGCCAGCACGCAAATGCCCGGCGCCCCGTCCAGGGCGATGGCCAAGCCCAGCAGGTACTCGAGGTTGCGGCCGCCGCGTCCCTTGGGATTGACCACGGTCACCGTGGTCTCGCCGCCGGAGATGATGGCGCGGCGGCTTCCATCGGCGGCGAGGCGACGGGCCAGTGCAGCGTGGCTGGCGCCCAGATGGCGGGCTTCCGCCTGCAGCTGGTCCCCCAGCTGGGTGACCGCAAAGCCCGCATTGGCGGCGATCTCACCGGCTCCGGCCAGGGCGTCGCGCGCACGCGCGATCACCGTGATCTCACCGCCCGCCAGGCCCAGGCTGTCGGCCGGCGGCGTCTCGTTAGACGGGTCGTTCAGAGCTGAGACGACGGCGGCGCACGGCGTGATGCCGTACTTCGACAGGATGTCCCGTGCCGTCTCAAGGGTCGTATGGTCCGCAACGCTCGGGCCCGAGGACACGAAGGAGGGGTCGTCGCCGGGCACGTCGGAGATGATCAGGGTCACCACCTTGGCCCGACCCGCGGCGACCGCCAGACGACCGCCCTTGATCCTGGACAGGTGTTTTCTCACGCAATTGATCTCGGCGATGGTGGCGCCGGACCGCAGCAAGGAGCGGGTCACGTCCTGCTTGTCGGCCAGGGTGAGTCCGGGAGCGGGGGCGGCCAGCAAGGCCGAACCGCCGCCGGACAAGAGCAGCAGCAACTGGTCCTGGGCGCCCAGGCCGCGCGCGAGGTCCAGGGCGCGGTCGGCGGCATGGATGCTTGCGGCGTCCGGGAAAGGATGACCGGCCTCGATCACCTCGAAGCCGGGAGGGGTCGCGCCATCCATGAGGTGCCCGTAGCGGGTCACGATGAGGCCGGACAAGGGACCGGGACTTCGCTCCGCGGCGGTCTTGGCCATGGCGGCTGCGGCCTTGCCGACCGCGATCACGACCTGGCGCCCATGAGGAGGTGCGGGCAGGGACCTGGGCATGGCCGCCTGCGCCGACACGGTGTCCACCGCGCCTTTCAGCAGAGCCCGCAAGGTTGCGCGCTGTTCAGGGAAACTCTCGCCCACCATCCCCAACCGTCCGCCAGGGGAACGCACCCGGTGGGTCAACGACCGGAAGAGCGCTCCTCACGCTTGGAAGCTGCCTGCCTGGAGGAACTCGCAATAGGGCGTGTTTCTGGAACACAGTGTTCCATGATCCGGCATGATCAATGGATCTCCCACGACAGCGTCCTGCGCAGCCTGTCGACCAGGAAGTCGATCAAGGTGCGAACGCGCATGGGCAGCGCCTTGGGTTCCGGGAAGAGGGCGAAGAAACTCATGTCCGCCGTCTTCCAGCCCGGCAGCACCTCGACGATGCGGCCTTGCGCCAAGTCGTGCTTGCAGAGAAAGGCCGGCAGGTTGGCGATCCCCAGACCGGACAGGGTGGCGTGCCGCAGCAGGATCAGATCGTTGCACACCAGCTTGGGGCTGAACTCGACGGTGACCTCCTGAGCGCCGTTGTGCAGCGACCATCTGTGCCGACGGTCCAGGGTTCCTGAGGCGAGGAGATCGAAGCGGGGCAGTTCGATGTGGTTCTGGGGCCTGCCCTTTCGCTCGAAATATTCGGGCGAGCCGAAGGCCCCGCATTCCGTGACGCCGAGCTTGACGCCGATCAGGCCGGAGTCGTCGAGCGGACCGGCGGTGAGCGCGAGGTCGAAACCGCTGCGAAGAAGCCCCACGGGATCGTCGCTGAGGACGCTGACCAGCCTCAGGTCGGGATAGAGCTCAAGGAACTCCGCGAGCAGGCGGCCCACCGAGCTGTGACCCAGCACATAGGGGATCGCCACCCGGACCACGCCCAGCGGGCGGCCATGCTGGTTCTGCAACGCGCGCTCGCCGTCCCGAAGCACGCCGATGCTTCGGAGGCAGTACTCGAAGAACAGGGCCCCATCCTGCGTCACCGTCACGGCCCGGGTGCTTCGGTGAAGAAGCTGGGAGCCGAGGTGCTCTTCCAGGCGCGAAAGGCGGCGGCTGACGGTCGACTTCGGCAGACCGAGCAGCTTGCCGGCCCGTGTCAGGCTCTCGGTCTCCACCACCTTGGTGAAGACCATCAGATCTCCGAGATCGAGCATGGCGTTACACCTCTCGGCGCCGGGGGCGTCCGAAGCGCGGCGGCTCTGAAGCGCTAGGCGGTTGTTGCCGATCGAACAACAGATTGTTTCGTCCCCATGGTCTAGCGGCTGCTCGCCTCGGCGCCGCACGCTCCCACCAAGCCGCGACCCGCCGCGAGGGCGCGCCGCCGGCGAAGGCGGCGACCCCTGGAGGAGCCGTCGCCTTCGAGCACAGAGCCGCGGTCAACGCGGCCGGGAACGTCAAGGGGGAAAAGGACCATGCTGACCACCGCGCGCCGAGACCGCATCTGCGGTCGGATGCTTCTGCTGTCTGCGACGGCCCTGTGCTTCCTGCCGGCCGTGGCGCAGGCCCAGACTGCGCCGCCGACCACGTCACCGCCCGCATCCGATGCGCCGCCCGTGGATGCGCCACCGGTTGCGGATACGCCCCCGGCCGCTGGAGCCGAGCCTGCCGCGGAAGGCCCCGGGGAGGAGGAGAACGAGCTGGAGGCGGTGATCGTCACCGGGACCAGCCGCGCCCGACGCGCGCTGGTGACGCCGCTTTCCGTGACAACCGTGGACCAGGACGATCTCGAACGGCTGACCTCGAGCAGCCAGGCCGACATCCTCAACACGGTGCCGTCCATCAAGGCGGAGGGCGGCGGCGGCGAGGTCGCGGCTAACGTCTTCGTCAAGGGCCTTCCGTCCGGCGGACAGTATCAGTTCACCCCGCTCCTGTATGACGGCGTGCCCGTCTTCAGCGTCTTTGGTCTGAACTCCTCGGCCTTCGACGTCTATTACCGCAACGACCTCGGGCTGGAGCGGCTGGAGTTCGTCCGCGGCGGGGTCTCCAACCTGTTCGGTCCGGGTTCGGTGGCCGGTCTGATCAACTACATCTCCACCACCGGAACGGACGAGCCGCGTGGCGTCTTTCAGCTGGAGGCGGCCGACAAGGGGCGGTTACGCGGCGACTTCGTCCTGAGCGGTCCCGTGGCGCCGGGCTCCAACCTCTTCTACTCGGTGTCCGGCTATTACCGGTACGACGAAGGCCCGATCCGCACGGGCAACGACACCGAAGGCGTTCAGCTTCGCGGCAACATCCGCCGCCGCTTCGAGGATGGATCGGGGTCGGTCACCCTCTATGGCCAGTTCATCGACGACCGGGTGCAATTCTATCTGCCCTTCCCGCTGAGCGGGAGCGACAGGGAGCGGATCCCCGGCAACGACGGGGAACGCGTCTTCTCCGTCCAGACGAACCAGGTGGCCGGGCTCTCCTACCCGACGCCCGACGGGATCTTCCGCACCTCGATCGAAAACGGCGTCGACACCCGTGGCGGCTCGCTGGCGCTCGTCTTCGACAAGGATCTGGGGAACGGCTTCGGCGTCAATGCGCGCGCCAAGTACGCCCGCTATGATCACGCCTTCGACTTCTTCCTGGACGGCGACGGGATTATCAATCGTCCGGAGTCCTTGTCGGAGTTCCTGGTCAACCGCAGGCTGCCAAGCCTGGAGAATGCGACCTTCACCTTCACCAACACGGGGCAGCCGGTCCCGCAGAACTTCCTGCTGTTTGCGAACCGGTTCATCGATCGGGACCGGCCGGCGAACGACTTCAGCGGCGAGCTCAACTTCACCAAGGAGCTGACCACCGGAGCGTTCAGCCACAACTTCACCTTGGGCGGCTTCTTCGCGCGGGCGGAGGCTCAGGACTTCAACATCACCACGGCCTATCTCGCCGACTTCAACAACCAGGCCCGGCTTGTGGACCTGGTGGTGCGCAATCCGGACGGAACACGGACGGTGGTCTCGCGCAACGGCCTGCTCAACGCCGGCGTGGGTTATGTGAACAACCACCACGAAGCCACCCGCTACGCCGTCTATCTGGCCGATCAGATCGAGGCCGACCGCTTCGTCTTCGACATCGGAGTGCGTGTCGAGACCCTGGAAGGCGACATCCGGCGCGAGCGCACCTCCACGGTCGTCACCGACGCCACGACGCCCAACCTGGCCCAGCCGTTGCGCGACGTCGTCTATGGCAATGGGACTTTCCTGCAGGATCAGGTGGAGGCGACCGAATATGCGGCCGCCTTTGGCGTCCTTTACCGGCTCAGCCGGGACGTCAGCCTCTACGCCAACGCCGCGCGAGGTTACTTCTTCCCGGAACTCCGCTCCGTGGCCTTCAACGCGCTGGGGAGGGCTCAGACCTACCAGCCCGAGATCATCCGACAAGCGGAGGCCGGCGTGAAATATGCGGGCGGCCGCGTCTCCGGCACCGTGGCCGGCCTCTACACTGAGCTGGAGAACCGCCGCGACGTGGTGTTCGTCAACGACCCTCAGGGCGGCGTGGTCGAGCGAGTGAGCGTGGTCTCCACCCAGTCCTACGGATTGGAGTCCACCGTCCGGGTTCGCTTGCTTGATAATCTGGTGTTCGACGGCAACGTCACGCTGCAGGAACACGAGCTCACGGCCTTCGACAGGAACCCGGCCTTCGTGGGCAACGAGCTGCTGCGTCAGCCGAACCTGCTCTATAACGCCGGATTGTACTACGACGACGAACGCTTCGATGCGGCGATCTTCACCAACTACACGGGGTCGACCTTCACCGACTTCTCCAACGCCATCGAGCTGGAGGGCTTCAACGTCGTCAACCTCGATCTCGGTTATACGATGGATCTGGGCGGACAGACGGCCCGGTTCGGGTTCCACGTGTTCAACCTGAATGAAAGCCAGGGCATCACGGAAGGCTCGCCGCGGCAGGCCTCCAATCAGGTCGGGAGCGGCAGCTTCTTCATCGGGCGACCGGTGCTTCCGCGCCGGGTGACCGCACGCCTGACTTTGAGGTTCTGATCGGTCCCGATCGGCGAAAGGCTCACCATGCCAAGCGATCTGTCGTCCGAGCTCGATCGGCGTGCGCGTGAGATCCTCTCGGCGAACGACCGGGGCGGTTACACCGTACCCAATGGGCGGGTCTATCCGTTCCAGTGGAACTGGGATTCGGCCTTTGTGGCGCTGGGCTTCGCCACACTCGACAAGGATCGCGCCTGGCGGGAGATCGAGACGCTCTTCGAGGGACAGTGGGAGGACGGCTTTGTCCC
>JAUJMO010000004.1:188582-192767 GCA_030446805.1 Caulobacteraceae bacterium
AGCATGAGGCCCACCAAGCTCGAGTACGACCGCTATGTGGCCCTGGTGCAGTTCGGCTCCCAAGCGGGGTGGGACCACGCCCGCATTTCGGCCGAGAACCCGTTCCGGGTGGCCGACGTGGGCATGACCATGATCCTGCTCCGCGCGAACCGCGATCTGCTCGCGCTGGCCGAGGCGCTCGGGTCTCAGGCGGAAGCGGCCGAGGTCCGCGGCTGGATCGCTTTGGCCGAGGCCGGCGTAGGCTGGTTGTGGAACGAGGAGGTGGGCGCCTATTGCTCGCGCGACGTCATCACCGGCCGATCGTCCGGCTACGTGACCAGCGCCTCCTTTCTGGGGTTCTACGCCGGCCTGCGGATGCAAGCGCGGGACGCCCGGACCTTGGCGCACCTGGAGCGCTTCGGCCGCAGCACGCGCTACCTCCTGCCCAGCCTCGATCCCGACGAGGGAGGCTTCGACCCGATCCGCTATTGGCGTGGTCCTGTCTGGGCCGTGGTCAACTATATGATCGGGACCGGCTTGGCGCAGGCCGGGCTCACCGCCTGGGCCGATCGCGTTCGCGACGACACGCGTCGTCTGATCGAGACGGCGGGATTCTACGAGGCTTTCAGTCCGGTCACGGCCGAAGGAACCGGGGGCGGGGACTTCTCCTGGACGGCGGCCATTTGGTTGCACTGGCTGAGCGAGCGATCCGCGTCCAGCGGTTGACGCAAAGGCTCCATTGTCGTGAGCCGGTCGGGCGGGTTCGAACTCGATGCCGGCGCCTTGTACAACGGCCCTGAGATTTTCGTCGCACCCATGCCGGCCGGGTGGGGTATCCGGAGTTTCGAAAGCCAACCCGCGCAGCCCCATGATGGAGCTTCCACGCGGCTGGAGCTGTTGTGCGGATCAGCACGGAGGTTTGAAGGTGACAGCCGCACATGCCGGGCCAGCCGCCGTGACCCCGTTCCAAGGGCCGGGTGGCCCCACAGCGGAGATCGCGCAAGGCTTCAGCCGGTGGCTCCGAGAGGCGGCCTGGCCTTTCTGGTGGGAGCGGGGCGCCGATCACCAGCACGGGGGTTTCCACGAGGCCATCGATGCGGCGGGAGCGCCGGTTTCGGACGCCCCGCGGCGAGCTCGTGTTCAGACGCGACAGGTCTACTGCTACGCCACCGCTGGCGCAGTCGGCTGGAACGGGCCCTGGCGAGAGGCCGTGGAGCACGGGCGCCAGAGCCTCGAAGGCCGATATCGCCGCTCGGACGGATTGTTCCGGAGCCTTGTCGCGCAAGACGGGTCCGTCCTCGACGACACGGCGTTGCTCTACGACCAGGCTTTCGCCCTGCTCGCCATGGCCGCCATGCACAAGGCCGGCGTGGGCGGGGCGGTCGTGCGGCAGGACGCACAAGCTCTGCTGCGAGCGGTCTTGGCCAACTATCGTCACCCGGAAGGCGGCTTTGCGGAAAACGCCTCGCGTGCGTTCCAGTCCAATCCGCAGATGCACCTGTTCGAAGCCGCGCTCGCCTGGCTGGAGATCGACCCTTCACCGGTCTGGTCGGGGCTCTGCGAGGAGCTCGCCAGCCTTTGCCTGAACCGTTTCATCGACGGAGAGGGCGGTTTCCTGCGTGAGTTCTTCCAAGCGGACTGGAATCCCCGTCCTGACGACTTCGGCCGGCTGGTGGAGCCCGGCCACCAGTTCGAATGGGCCTGGCTGCTGGAGCGCTGGGGCCGGCTGAGCGGCTCCGAAGACGCCAAGCGGGCCGCGCGACGGCTGTTCGAGATCGGGCGGCGCGGTGTGGACCCCAGGCGCGGCGTGGCCGTGAACGAACTCTGGGACGACCTGTCCGTCCGGTCGGACCGCGCCCGCCTCTGGCCCCAGACCGAATGGCTGAAGGCCGCAGTCCTGTTGGCGGACGACGCCGGGAGCAGCTTGGATGTGGAGGCGGCCGCCGGTGGGCTTCTCCGATATCTTCACACGCCCAGAGACGAAATCTGGCGGGACAAGATGGAAGCCGACGGAAGCTTCGTCTCAGAGCCGGCGCCGGCCAGCTCCTTCTACCACATCTGTTCAGCCATCCTGGAACTGGAACGAGGTTTGCAGGCAGCGGAGCGCTGATGAACCACCAAGGGTGCTGTCAGTCCAACGGCAACTCGCCTCCACCAGGCGCAGGTAGGGCAGGGGCGGCGGTGTTCTAGCCGGTGAGCGTCCGCCACCCGGCCGGGGCAAGGGAGCGGTTCTGCTTGTAGGTCTCTCTGCTGGTGAGGTGGCGCTCCTGGTTGGAGTGGTGTCGAAATACCGTAAGGGGCTCTTCGAGCAGACATGCGCCGGGCCTAGAGGCCCACCCTTACGCGCCCGTCAATCTGGTCTGACAGAGCCCTCAGAACCCATATTTCCCGAACAGGATCAAGCGGGTGAGCTCGCCCGAAGCGCCCGACTCCAGTTCGCGATCGGCCGCAATCAATTCGCCGCCGACGTCCAGCCCGGGCGCGGGCGACCAGATCAGGTTCACGTGGGCGCTTTGGCTGCTCTTGTTGGCGGTCAGACCGGTCAGGGCGCGCTCGTTGTCGACCTCCTGCCCCGACAGGATGAAGGTGGAACGCACCGTGGGAGTCCAGTAGTGGCGGTAGGCGGCGAAGCCGGCCAGGAGCGGGATGGCTTCCAGATCGCCCGTCCTGTCGATCACCACGTCATTGGCGAAGTTCAGCCCGATATAGCGGCCGATTCCCTCTCCGCCGGTGAGCATGAAGCGCAGGTCGTCGCGTTCGCCCACCAGCAGCTTGCCGGACGCCGAAACGCCGTAGCCCAACGCTTCACCCTCGATCGGTCCGCTCGTGTAGGATAGGCGGCGCGCCAGGCCCGCCAGGGACAATTCCACCCGGGGACGCTTGAAGTCGTAGCGGAGCGCAAGATCGGGCAGAGCCGAGTCGTCCGCCACGATGCGGGCGCCGCCGCGGAAGGGCGTGACGGTGGTTTCGGGGTTCTCCACCGAGATGGAGAAGGGCCCGCTGGCGTAGCGGATCTGCGCCGAGCGCTGGAACACCGTACCGCTGGTTGGGCCGATGAGGTCAGCCGTTTCCGGCAGGACCGCGGTGTTCTGGAAGGTGCTCCACTCCTGGCCGAACAGGAACTTGTCAACGGTCACAAAGGCCCGCCGGAGCGCCGGGTTGGACGGGCTGGTGGTGCGGTTGTCGCCTGCGCCCGGCAGCGACTGGAAGTCCATCTCGATCCGCGTGCCGATCGCGCGGCCCGCGATCGTGCCCTGTGTGGTCAGGAAGAAGCGCGTCTGGCGGGCGTTGAGATCGACTTCGGCGTTCTCGCCCACACCGCCGATCGGGATGGATGCGGGCAGCAGAAAGTCGCGCACAAGATCGCCTGTGACCGGATCGCCGCCGCTGAAGTCGGAAGCGCTGGCGTCCAGCTTGACGAAGCCGCCGTACTTGATGGTGAGCGGACCGGCGCGGAAGCCATCCGGCGGCGCGCTCGCCTGGACGGCGGAGGCCGAAGGCGGCGTCGCCGAAGCCGGCGTGGTCGAGGCGAGGGGGACCGCGGGAGCGGCCGCCGTGGGCGCCGACCCTGAGCCGGCGGGGGCTGTGGTGACCGCCTCCGGACGGCTCCGCGCCAATTCGGCCTTGAGAGTCTCCAGCGCGGCTTCCAGCGCTCGAATGCGGGCTTCGACGTCCTGGGCGGGCGCCGCTCGAGCGGCCGGCGCTGCTAGAAGAAAGAACGCCAGTCCGGCTCGTCCGATCTGCTTATGCACACGCGCCTCCGCCTGTGGGAGAGACGCTAATCGGTTCCTCGGACCCGTCAACGGCAGACAGCGGGTCGGGCCTGCCGATGGACCGGAGGCGACAAGCTTTTTCCACGGCGCCACCAGGAGTGGAGTCGCCGCCTGGTGAGACAGCGGACCTTCAGAGCCCGATCCGACACTCAAACGCCCCCAACCTCACCTGGGTCCGATCCCCATGACTGGGTCCGCAGGACAAGGCAGGGCGCCAGCTTGGGGTTCCGGTTGAACCACTCGATCCCTCGTACGATCCGGGCCGGCGCGCGCATGGGGCTGCAAAACGCGGGCGCTAGCTTCTGGCCATCAGCCCGCGGGGGCCTGGCTCGCGCTGGGAGGACTAAGAGACGCTGGACGGAACGCCACCGACCGTGGTCTGGACGTTGGTTCGAACGGTTCTGCGGGCATCACCTCCATGAAGTTGCAAACA